>NZ_CP110680.1:0-2400000 GCF_028583725.1 Cellulomonas fimi
TTGTCACAGGACGAAGAGCTCGCCCGGGTCTGGGGCCACGTCGTCGCGACCCTCGAGGCGAGCCCCGACATCACGCCGCGGCAGATCGCCTTCGTCCGGCTCGCACGTCCGCTGGGGCTCCTGGACGGCACCCTGCTGCTCGCCGTGGGCAACGACCTCACCAAGGACTACCTCGAGACGCGCGTGCGCTCGGAGGTCACGGACGCACTGTCGGACGCGCTCGACCGGGAGGCCCGGTTCGCGATCACGGTGGACCCGGACCTCGCGAGCGACACCACGCCGGCGCTGCGCGTCGTGCCCCCTGCTCCCCCCGCCCCGCTGGACCGCGGGGACGCGCCGCGGCACGAGGAGGACGGTGCCGAGCGGCCGGAGCTGTCGGTCGTGCACGGCGGGCAGGACGACGACGTGACCGGTCGGCCGACGGTCGACAACCGGCCGCTGCCCGCGGGGCGCAAGCAGGCCTCGGAGCCCGCGCGCCTCAACCCCAAGTACCAGTTCGAGACGTTCGTCATCGGCTCGTCGAACCGCTTCGCCCACGCGGCCGCGGTCGCCGTCGCCGAGGCACCGGCCAAGGCCTACAACCCGCTGTTCATCTACGGCGACTCGGGCCTCGGCAAGACGCATCTCCTGCACGCCATCGGGCACTACGCGTACAACCTCTACCCGAGCGTCCGGGTACGGTACGTGAACTCCGAGGAGTTCACGAACGACTTCATCAACTCGATCTCCGAGGGCAAGGCCGGCGCTTTCCAGCGCCGCTACCGCGAGGTCGACGTACTCCTCATCGACGACATCCAGTTCCTGCAGGGCAAGGAACAGACGATGGAGGAGTTCTTCCACACGTTCAATACGCTCCACAACGCGAACAAGCAGGTCGTGATCACGTCGGACCTGCCGCCCAAGCAGCTCAACGGCTTCGAGGACCGCATGCGGTCGCGGTTCGAGTGGGGCCTCATCACCGACGTCCAGCCGCCGGACCTGGAGACGCGCATCGCGATCCTCCGGAAGAAGGCCGGCAGCGAGCGTCTGCAGGCGCCGCCGGACGTGCTCGAGTACATCGCGAGCAAGATCTCGACGAACATCCGCGAGCTTGAGGGTGCGCTGATCCGCGTCACCGCGTTCGCGAACCTCAACCGCCAGCAGGTCGATCTGTCCCTCGCGGAGATCGTGCTCAAGGACTTGATCACCGACGAGCAGACGGCGGAGATCACGGCGACGCAGGTGATCGGCCAGACGGCGGCCTACTTCGGCCTGTCGATCGACGACCTCTGCGGATCGAGCCGGTCGCGCGTTCTCGTGACGGCGCGGCAGATCGCCATGTACCTGTGCCGCGAGCTGACGGACCTGTCGCTGCCGAAGATCGGCCAGGCGTTCGGCGGGCGTGACCACACGACCGTCATGCACGCGAACCGCAAGATCCGCGAGCTCATGGCCGAGCGCCGCTCGATCTACAACCAGGTGACCGAGCTCACCAACCGGATCAAGCAGCAGAGCCGGGGCTGATCCGCCCGTACTGTCCGTTTGATGGGGGATCCGTCCTCACGGTTATCCACAGTTTCCACAGGAGGCTGGGGATGTTTGTGACGGTGTTCACCCGATCGGAGCATCGAGCCTCCGAATGTGCCCGAGCGGCCCCCTGACCTCTGGTTTCGTTCCTCGAAGCTGCCCTCGCGTGTGACCCCCACCGCGTGAGCGATGAGACAAGTCTCATCGTCGAATCGATGCGACGACCTTGACGGCAACCCTCACGTTCCGGATGAAACATGCATGGGACGAATGTTCACACCTGTGCACACACCTGTGGACGACGGTGGACGACACGCGCGATCACTGTGGACGACACGGCCTCGACCGGTGGACGTCCGGAGGGCCTCCCGACGACTTCCACGGCCATCCACCGACGCACCGGCCCACGACCCACAGCACGTCCACACGGCACGACGCACCTGACCTGCACGGACGGCCGCGATCCACACCATGCACACGACCGATGACGACGACGAGACTTCTCTCTGCTGATGATCCACACACCGCCGAAGGCTGTCGGCGGCAACCTCGGGTGCCGCTCGCCCCGCCAACACGGACGGTGCACCGGACACCGCGACGACTCGGTCGTCCACACGGCCCGCACACCTGTACCGAGCGTCCGACCTCTCGCGTAGTGTTCGCGTGATGCCACGGACGGGGCCTCGTCGTGCGTGCGACCAGCGGGCACACGACGGCTCACCGGCGTCGCCCGCACGAGCGCCCCACACCGGCTCCGCGCGACGACGTCCCCGGCAGCACTCGAACGACGAAGAGGTGACACATGAGGTTCCGGGTCGACCGTGACGTCCTCGCCGACGCGGTCACGTGGACGGCTCGCAGCCTGCCCACCCGCCCGCCGGTCCCCGTGCTCGCAGGCGTCCGTATCGAGGCCGACACGACCGGCACGATCCAGCTGTCGAGCTTCGACTACGAGGTCTCGGCCCGCTCCCAGATCCCGGCCGACGTGTCCGAGCCCGGGACGGTGCTCGTCTCCGGCCGCCTGCTGGCCGAGATCTCCCGGGCGCTGCCGGACAAGCCGGTCGACGTGGTGCTCGACGGCACGAAGGTCGTCGTCACCTGCGGCGCGAGCCGCTTCACGCTCCTGACGATGCCGGTCGAGGACTACCCGAACCTCCCGGCGATGCCCGCGACGGCGGGGACGGTCGACGGCGACGAGCTCACGCACGCGGTCGCGCAGGTGTCGGTCGCCGCCAGCCGGGACGACACGCTGCCGCTGCTCACGGGCGTGCGCGTCGAGATCGAGGGCGAGAAGGTCACGCTCCTCGCGACCGACCGCTACCGCCTCGCGCTGCGCGAGCTCACCTGGAAGCCGTCGTCGCCCGACATCTCGACGGTCGCGCTCGTGCGTGCCCGGACGCTGTCCGACGCGGCGAAGTCGCTGGGCAGCGCCGGCTCGGTCACGGTCGCGCTCTCGACCGGTGCCGGCGTGGACCTCATCGGGTTCGAGGCCGGCGGCCGCCAGACGACGAGCCTCCTCGTGGACGGCGACTACCCGGCCGTGCGGCGGCTCTTCCCCGACGAGACGCCGATCCACGCGATCGTCTCGACGCACGCGCTCGCCGAGGCCGCCAAGCGCGTCGCCCTCGTCGCGGAGCGGAACACGCCGATCCGGCTGGCGTTCTCGGAGGGCCAGGTCGTCCTCGACGCCGGGCAGGGTGACGACGCACAGGCGTCCGAGGCCCTCGAGGCCACGCTCGTCGGCGACGACATCTCGGTCGCGTTCAACCCGCAGTTCCTGCTCGACGGTCTCGGAGCGCTCGACACGACGTTCGTCCGGCTGTCGTTCACGCACCCGAACAAGCCGGTCGAGTTCACGGGCCAGGAGTCGCTGGACGGCGACGACAAGCAGGAGTACCGCTACCTGCTCGTGCCGATCCGCTTCGCGAGCTGACGGTCCCTGCTGCGCGGGCGGACCGTGACGCAGTCCGCACGGGCACGATGCGGCGCGCCAGGCGCTGCACCGGGCCGTGCGGCAGAGTGACCGGTGGACGCCGGTCGGGCGAGTTCCGGGACACCGGGAGAGGCGAGGGGTCATGCACATCGGTCTGGTCGGGCTGGGCAAGATGGGCGCGAACATGCGGGAACGCATGCGCGCCGCCGGCATCGAGGTCACGGGGTACGACCGCAACCCCGACGTGACCGACGTGCCGTCGCTCGAGGCGCTGGCCGAGGCGCTCCCCGCGGGCGAGCGGGTCGTGTGGGTCATGGTGCCGTCGGGCACGATCACCGACGCGGTGATCCGGGACCTCAGCGGGCTCCTGAGCAGCGGTGACGTCGTCATCGACGGTGGCAACTCGTACTACCAGGACGACCAGCCCCACGCCGACCTGCTCGCCGAGAAGGGAATCGGCTTCCTGGACGTCGGCGTCTCGGGCGGCGTGTGGGGCCTCAAGAACGGCTACGGCCTCATGGTCGGCGGCGACGCGGACCTGGTCGCGCGCGTCATGCCGGTCTTCGACGCGCTGCGCCCCGAGGGTCCTCGCGAGGAGGGCTTCGTCCACGCGGGCGCGATCGGCGCGGGCCACTTCGCGAAGATGGTGCACAACGGCATCGAGTACGGCCTCATGCAGGCGTACGCCGAGGGCTACGAGCTGCTCGCCGCGAAGGACCTGGTCACCGACGTCCACGGCACGGTCAAGGCGTGGCGGCGCGGCACGGTGGTGCGGTCGTGGTTGCTCGACCTGCTGGTCGAGGCGCTCGAGGCGGACCCGTCGTTCGGCGAGATCGACGACTGGGTCGAGGACTCCGGCGAGGGCCGGTGGACCGTCGACGAGGCGATCGACCTCGCCGTGCCGGCCCCCGTCATCTCGGCCGCGTTGTTCGCACGGTTCGCGTCGCGCCAGGAGGAGTCGCCCGCGATGAAGGCCGTCGCGGCCCTGCGGCAGCAGTTCGGCGGTCACGCGGTGAAGCCGGCGGGCACGACGGGCCCGATCAGCGACACGACCCCGGTCCCGGACGCGGCGGTGCCGCCGTCCGCCTGACGGCGACGTCGCCGGATCGACCGTCCGTGGGGCGCATCCGATCCGGCAGCCGCGCAGAGCCGTCCCGGCACGAGCCCGGCGACACAGCCCGTACGCCTCACCACGACGAAGAGACCCGATGTACGTCGCCCACCTGTCGCTGACCGACTTCCGCTCGTACGCGCAGGTCGAGCTGCCCTTCGAGCCCGGCATCACCGCGCTCGTCGGGCCGAACGGGCAGGGCAAGACGAACCTCGTCGAGGCGATCGGCTATGTCGCGACGCTGGGCAGCCACCGGGTGCCCTCGGACGCGGCGCTCGTGCGCGCCGGGGCGAGTCGCGCCGTCGTGCGCACGCGTGTGGTGCGGGAGCTGGAGCCCGGGCGCCCGCGCGCGACGCTGGTCGAGGTCGAGGTCACGCCAGGCAAGGCGAACCGCGCGCGCGTGAACGGCGGGTCGCCGGGGCGCGCGCGCGACATCCTCGGGATCCTGCGCACGGTGCTGTTCGCACCCGAGGACCTGACGCTCGTCAAGGGCGACCCGGACGGGCGCCGCCGGTTCCTGGACGACCTGCTCGTGCAGCTCGTCCCCCGGTTCGCCGGCACCGTGCAGGACTACGAGCGGGTGCTGCGGCAGCGGTCGGCGCTGCTGAAGACCGCGGGTGCAGCGATGCGCGGCGGCCGCGGGACGGCCGACCTGCGCACGCTCGACGTCTGGGACGCCAAGCTCGCGCAGACGGGCGCGGAGCTGGTCGTGGCGCGCCGGGCGCTCGTCGCCGCCCTCGCGCCGCACGTCGCCGCGTCGTACGCGCAGGTCAGCGCAGGTCAGGGGGAGGCGGTCATCACGTACCGCGCGAGCCTCGACGCGGCCCTGGCCGACGACGGTCGGGGCCGCTCGGCCGAGGGGTCGCCGGACGTGCCGAGCGGGGCGCCGCCGCGCACGTCGGACGTGCCCGCGAGTGCGAGCCTGGTCGAGGCGCAGCTCCTCGAGGCCATGGGCCGGCTCCGGTCCAAGGAGGTCGAGCGGGGGGTGTGCCTCGTCGGACCGCACCGCGACGACCTCGTCCTCACGCTCGGCGGCCTCCCCGCGAAGGGGTACGCGAGCCACGGTGAGTCCTGGTCGTACGCGCTGGCGCTGCGCCTGGCGTCGTACACGCTGCTCACGGACGGCGTCCCCGTCGCGGCCCCAGCAGTAGAGGGCCCGGCGGCGGACGGCTCACGGGCGGACGGCTCTCCGGCGGACGGCTCAGCAGCGGACGGCTCGCCGGCGGACGGCTCAGCAGCGGACGGCTCGCCGGCGGACGGCTCAGCAGCGGACGGCTCGGCAGACCGTCCGGCCGCCGACCGCCGGGACCCCGACCCGACGGCGTGGCTCGGTCGCGGTGCGGACTGGGGGCCGGACGGCGAGCCCGTGCTCATCCTCGACGACGTGTTCGCGGAGCTCGACGCCCGCCGCCGCGACCGCCTCGCGGAGCTCGTCGCCCCGGCCCGGCAGGTGCTGGTGACCGCTGCGGTGGCGCAGGACGTGCCCGAGCCGCTCGCCGGTGCCCGCGTGGACGTCATGGGAGGCGAGGTCGCCCGTGTCCTCTGACGACGCCCGCGCCTCCGCCGACGCCAGGGCCTCCGCCGACGCCCGCGCCTCAGCCCGCGCCCGCGCCCGCGACGGCGCTCGCACGCGCGGCAGCGCCCACGACCCGCAGCCCGACGACGCGCTCCTCCCCCCGGTCCGCCGGCCGGCGTCGGACGGCGCACCGCTGCGCCAGCTCGTGGACCTCGTGCCCGAGCGGCAGGTCGCGGCCGCGGCGCTCAACCGAGCGCGGGAGGCCGCGCGGGCGAAGGGGATCCGGCCGGGTGACGCGCCCCGACGGCGGCCGCTGGTCGACGTCAACCCGGGCACCGCGGGGCCGGGTGCGCGCGACCCGCAGGCGGTGGCCGACACGCTGGGTGCGCTGGTCGGCCAGTTCGGCTGGGGCTCGGGGCTGGTGTCGGGCACGGTGCAGCACCGGTGGGCGGACCTCGTCGGGCCGCAGGTCGCGGAGCACTGCTCGTACGTGTCGCTGGAGGCGGGCGTCCTGACGGTGCAGGCGAGCTCGACGAGCTGGGCGACGAACCTGACGTGGGCGGTGCCGACGATGCTGCGGCGGTTCGCGGAGGAGCTCGGCGAGGGCGTGGTCTCGGAGATCGCGGTGCTCGGGCCGTCGGGGCCGGGGTTCGGGCGGGGGAAGCGTCGGGTGGCCGGTCGTGGCCCGCGCGACACGTACGGCTGAGGCGTGCCGACGGCCGTCGTCACGGAACCTGCCCGAAGTTCCCTCCCCCGCGGACGTCGACACGAGGGGTAACAGGCCGGGGTCCAGGTAGACTGTGAACGTCAATTCTGGCGCGCTTGCGCCGGTACCAGAGCCGAGAACTCCAGTCTCCTGGGGTGATCCGCCCTCCGAGGTCCTTGGCGGGGCGCTCTGTCGCGTGTGAGAGCTTGAGGAGTACACCCGCCCGTGGCCGACGAGAGCACGACCCCGCCCAGCAGCCCGAACGGCGCCGGCGGGTACGACGCCAGCGCGATCACGGTCCTCGAGGGACTCGAGGCTGTCCGCAAGCGGCCCGGCATGTACATCGGCTCGACCGGTGCGCGCGGCCTGCACCACCTGGTCTACGAGGTGGTCGACAACTCGGTCGACGAGGCGCTGGCCGGGTACTGCGACGCGATCGAGGTGACGCTGCTGGCCGACGGCGGCGTGCGCGTCGACGACAACGGCCGCGGCATCCCGGTCGAGCTGCACCCCACCGAGGGCAAGCCGACGCTCGAGGTCGTCATGACGATCCTGCACGCGGGCGGCAAGTTCGGCGGCAGCGGGTATGCGGTGTCGGGCGGTCTGCACGGCGTCGGCATCTCGGTCGTCAACGCGCTGAGCAGCCGGGTCCACTCGGTCGTGAAGCGCGACGGGTACGCGTGGGAGATGGACTTCGAGGACGGCGGCAAGCCGACGGGTCCGATCCGCCAGGGCGAGGCGACGACGGAGACGGGCACGAGCCAGACGTTCTGGGCCGACTCCACGATCTTCGAGACGATCGACTACGACTTCGAGACGCTGCGCTCGCGCTTCCAGCAGACGGCGTTCCTCAACAAGGGCCTGAAGATCACGCTGACCGACGAGCGTCCGCAGCACACGGGCACGGAGGACGAGGTCACGGACGCGGAGCCGGTGGCGAGCGACGACCAGCCGGTCGACGCGCCGCAGCACCGCACGGTCACCTACAAGTACGACGGCGGCCTCGTCGACTACGTGACGCACCTCAACGCGGCGAAGAAGGTCGAGCTCGTCCACCCGGACGTCATCGAGATCACGTCGGAGGACACCGAGCGTCGCATCTCGGTCGACATCGCGCTGCAGTGGACGAGCGCCTACAGCGAGTCGGTGCACACGTTCGCCAACACGATCTCGACGACCGAGGGCGGCACGCACGAGGAGGGCTTCCGGGCGGCGATGACGTCGCTGATCAACCGGTACGCCCGCGAGAAGAACATCATCAAGGAGAAGGACGAGAACCTCACGGGTGACGACATCCGCGAGGGCCTGACGGCCGTCATCTCCATCAAGCTCGGCGAGCCGCAGTTCGAGGGCCAGACGAAGACGAAGCTCGGCAACACCGAGGCGAAGACGTTCGTGCAGAAGGTGGTGAACGAGCGGCTGGGCGACTGGCTGGACTCGCACCCGAACGAGGCGCGCGACGTCATCCGCAAGTCGATCCAGGCGGCGGCGGCGCGCATGGCGGCCCGCAAGGCGCGCGAGGCGACGCGGCGCAAGGGCCTGCTGGAGTCGGGCGGCATGCCGGGCAAGCTCAAGGACTGCCAGAGCAACCGTCCGGAGGAGTGCGAGGTCTTCATCGTCGAGGGCGACTCGGCCGGCGGTTCGGCGGTCCGTGGCCGCAACCCGCGGACGCAGGCGATCCTCCCGATCCGCGGCAAGATCCTCAACGTCGAGCGTGCGCGCCTCGACCGCGCGCTGGGCAACCAGGAGGTCCAGGCGCTGATCACGGCGTTCGGGACGGGCATCGGCGAGGACTTCGACATCGCCAAGCTGCGGTACCACAAGATCGTGCTGATGGCCGACGCGGACGTCGACGGCCAGCACATCCGGACCCTCCTGCTCACGCTGCTGTTCCGCTACATGCCGGAGCTCATCACGCAGGGCCACGTCTACCTGGCGCAGCCGCCGCTGTACCGGATCAAGTGGTCGAACGCGGACCACGACTACGTGTACTCGGACCGTGAGCGCGACGCGTACGTGAAGGACGGACTGGAGAGCGGCAAGCGGCTCCCCAAGGAGAACGCGATCCAGCGCTACAAGGGTCTCGGCGAGATGGACTACCAGGAGCTCTGGGAGACCACGATGTCGCCCGAGCACCGCACGCTGCTGCAGGTCTCGCTCGACGAGGCCGCCGCCGCGGACGAGATCTTCTCGGTCCTGATGGGCGAGGACGTCGAGTCCCGCCGCTCGTTCATCCAGCGGAACGCGAAGGACGTGCGCTTCCTCGACATCTGACGGAGCCGGGCGCCGGCCCTCCACGAGGAAGCGCGCCCGCCCCCACGTCCTCCCCCGCCGCACGACAGAAGGAACCCCGTGACCGAGACCCCGGACCAGATCGAGCACGGCCGCATCGAGCAGGTCGACCTGCAGCTCGAGATGCAGCGGTCGTACCTCGACTACGCGATGTCCGTCATCGTGGGCCGCGCGCTGCCCGACGTGCGCGACGGCCTGAAGCCGGTGCACCGTCGCGTCCTGTACGCGATGTACGACGGCGGCTACCGCCCGGACCGCCAGTTCTCGAAGTGCAGCCGCGTCGTCGGCGACGTCATGGGCAAGTACCACCCGCACGGCGACTCGGCGATCTACGACGCCCTGGTCCGTCTGGTGCAGGACTGGTCGCTGCGGTACCCGCTGGTCGCCGGCCAGGGGAACTTCGGCTCCCCCGGTGACGACCCGGCTGCGGCGCCGCGGTACACCGAGTGCAAGATGGCTCCCCTCTCGATGGAGATGGTGCGGGACATCGACGAGGACACCGTCGACTTCGGCGACAACTACGACGGCCGCACGCAGGAGCCGCTCGTCCTGCCCAGCCGGTTCCCGAACCTGCTGGTCAACGGCTCGGCGGGCATCGCGGTCGGCATGGCGACGAACATCCCGCCGCACAACCTGCGCGAGGTCGCCGACGGCGTCCAGTGGTACCTCGACCACCCGGAGGCGACGAAGGAGGAGCTCCTCGCGGCGCTGCTGCTGCGGATCAAGGGCCCGGACTTCCCGACGGGCGCGACGATCCTCGGCCACCGCGGCATCGACGAGGCGTACCGGACGGGCCGCGGCTCGATCACGATGCGCGCGGTCGTGAACGTCGAGGAGATCCAGGGCCGGATCTGCCTGGTCGTCACCGAGCTCCCGTACCAGGTGAACCCGGACACGCTCGCGAAGAAGATCGCGGACCTCGTCAAGGAGAACCGCGTCACGGGCATCGCGGACATCCGCGACGAGACGTCGGGCCGCACGGGCCAGCGGCTGGTGATCGTGCTCAAGCGCGACGCCGTCGCGAAGGTCGTGCTCAACAACCTCTACAAGCACACGCAGCTGCAGGACACGTTCGGCGCGAACATGCTCGCGCTCGTCGACGGCGTGCCGCGCACGCTCAGCATCGACGCGTTCGTGCGGCACTGGACGACGCACCAGCTCGAGGTCATCCAGCGGCGCACCCGGTACCGGCTGCGCAAGGCCGAGGAGGCCATCCACCTCTACCGCGGCTACCTCAAGGCGCTCGACGCGCTCGACGAGGTCATCGCGCTCATCCGCCGCTCCCCCGACGCCGACCAGGCGCGTGCCGGCCTGATCGCGCTGCTCGACATCGACGAGCAGCAGGCGCAGGCGATCCTCAACCTGCAGCTGCGTCGGCTGGCCGCGCTGCAGCGCCAGGAGATCATGGACGAGCACGCGAAGCTCGAGGCCCAGATCGTCGAGTACAACGCGATCCTCGACTCCGAGCAGCGCCAGCGGGACATCGTCAGCACCGAGCTCCAGGCGATCGTCGACAAGTACGGCGACGAGCGGCGCACGACGATCCTGCCGTTCGACGGCGAGGTGTCCGTCGAGGACCTCATCGCCGAGGAGGAGATGGTCGTCACCATCACCCGCGGCGGCTACGCGAAGCGCACGCGCTCGGACAACTACCGGGCGCAGCGTCGCGGCGGCAAGGGTGTGCGTGGCGCGCAGCTGCGCGAGGACGACATCGTCGACCACTTCTTCGTCACGACGACGCACCACTGGCTGCTGTTCTTCACGAACCTCGGCCGCGTCTACCGCGCGAAGGCGTACGAGCTGCCCGAGGGCGGCCGGGACGCGAAGGGCCAGCACGTCGCGAACCTGCTGGCGTTCCAGCCGGGCGAGACGATCGCGCAGGTCCTTGACGTGCGGAACTACGAGCAGGCCGAGCACCTGGTGCTGGCGACGCAGCGCGGCCTCGTGAAGAAGACGCGTCTGACGGAGTACGACTCGAACCGCTCGGGCGGCGTCATCGCGATCAACCTGCGCGAGGACGAGGAGGGCCGGCCCGACGAGCTCGTCGCCGCGCGCCTCGTCAACTCCGACCAGGACCTCATCCTCGTGTCGCGCAAGGGCCAGTCGGTGCGGTTCACCGCGTCCGACGACGCGCTGCGGCCGATGGGTCGCGCCACGTCGGGCGTCACCGGCATGAAGTTCCGCGGCGACGACGAGCTGCTCGCGATGGACGTCGTGCGCGAGGACGCGTTCCTGTTCACGGTCACCGAGGGCGGCATCGCCAAGCGGACCGCGCTCACGGTCGAGAACTACCGGCAGCAGGGCCGCGGCGGTCTCGGCATCAAGGTCGCGAACCTGCCCGAGGCGAACGGTGACCTGGTCGGCGCGCTCGTGACCGACACCGATGACGAGGTGCTCGTCATCATGGAGCGCGGCAAGATCGTCCGCTCCGCGACGTCCGAGGTGAACGCGACCGGCCGCACGACGCAGGGCGTCATCTTCGCGAAGCCCGACGCGGGCGACCGGATCATCGCCGTCGCCCGCAACACTGAGCGACACCTCGGTGAGGATGCCGGTACCGTGGGCGGCGAGAACGGCCAGGGTTCCGACGAACCGGACGCCTCGGGGGCCCCCGGTGCGGCGGACGCGACCGGTGAGCAGGCCGTCGCCGACCAGTCCTCGGAGGACGCATGACCGACCCGACTCCGCCCTCGATCCCGCCGCGCCTGCGGCCGACCACCCCCACGACGGCACGTCCGGGGGCGTCGACGGGTGCGAAGTCGTCCGCGAAGTCGCCGACGGCGGCACGCAACGGCAACGGCCGCACGGAGTCCGCGTCGTCGACCCCCGTCCGGCCTGCACCGGCCGACGAGAAGCCGAGCAGCGAGACCGACGGCGTGTCGACGCCCAAGCGCGACGAGCCGCCGTACCGTGCGTCGGCAGGGGTCCCTCCGCGCACGTCGACGTCAGCCTCCGCTCCCGACGAGGACGAGCAGCCCTCGCCCCTCATGGTGGCGGTCGACACCGCGACCGTGTGGTTCAAGAAGGCGGCCGGTGCGACCAGCGCCGCGTTCGCCTCGGCTACCCGACCCCGTACCGAGGACCCGACCATGAGCAGTCCGGCACCGGCCCCCGCCACGTCACCCACGGCGGCCCGCACGTCGACCCGTCCCCCCGCGACGGGCGCGACATCCCAGGTCCGCCCGGCGACGGGTCGCATCCCGACGGTCGGCGGCCCGCGCCGGGTGCGTCTCGCCGTGTCGCGCATCGACCCGTGGTCGGTCATGAAGCTGTCGTTCCTGCTGTCCGTGGCGATCGGCATCATGATCGTCGTCGCGGCGGCCGTGATCTGGCTGACGCTCGACGGTCTGCACGTGTTCACCGAGGCCAACGACCTGGTGAAGCAGATCACGGGCGAGGAGAGCCCGATCAACATCCTCGAGTACGTCGAGTTCCGCCGCGTGGTGTCGGGGGCGACGCTCATCGCCGTCATCGACGTCTTCCTGCTGACCGCGCTGTCGACCATCGGCGCGTTCCTCTACAACATCGTGGCGGCGCTCGTCGGCGGCGTGCACGTGACCATGACCGACGAGTGACCTCGACCGGCCGGCCCGCCGCCCGTGCGGGGGCCGGTTTGGGCGGGACACCTCGGCTGGGGTAGTCTCGTCCGGCGCGCAGCGCACGTGTCCGCACGTGTGCCAGGCGGCACGGGCCTATAGCTCAGACGGTTAGAGCGCTTCCCTGATAAGGAAGAGGTCACAGGTTCAAGTCCTGTTAGGCCCACTCCCGACCCGTGGGGGATCCGATGAAGAAGCTCCTGCTCGTGGTGGCGGTCGCCGCCGTCGGTTACGTCCTCTGGCAGAAGTACCAGCAGGACCAGGACGAGCGGGACCTGTGGTCCGAGGTCACCGACACGTTCGAGTGACCGCCTCCCCCACGTGACCGCCGCCCCTCCGGGCGGCACCCGGGGGCCATGGCGCAATTGGTAGCGCACCTGCTTTGCAAGCAGGGGGTTAGGGGTTCGAGTCCCCTTGGCTCCACACGTGTGATGACGCGGGACATCGTTGATAGATGTCCCGCGTCATCGTTTATAGAGGAGAGCCCGGCCATCGGCCGGGCTCTCGTTCGTTGTTGCGCCAGTAGGTGCGGGTCGGGTCGATGGTGCAGGTGGCCAGGATCTCGCCGGTGTGTCGGGCGATGACGGTGGCTGTGGTCTCGTCGATGAGGACCAGGACGGAGGTGCCGCGGTGGGCGGCGCCGATGCCGAGGTGGTGCATGCGACCGGCGCGGCGCAGGGAGATCTTGCCGTTCGTGCCGACGTGGTCGAAGCGCAGCCGGTAGTGCCCGGCGATGGTGGTGCCGGCTGGTCGAGCCTTGGGGCGGGCGTGGTAGGTGTCGTGCGGGGTGGCTCGGTCCAGGGCGCGGTGCGGGCGGGCGGTGTTGTAGAGCGCGCGGAAGGCATCGAGCTGGGCTTGTAGCGCGGGTAGGTCGGCGGCTGGTGGCTGGTGTGCGAGCCAGTTCTTCAGGGTCTGGTGGAAGCGTTCGATCTTGCCCTGGGTCTGCGGGTGGTTCGGGTGGCCGTTCTTCTGCTGGATGCCCAGGGCGTGCAGCAGGTACTCGAACGCGTTGCGTCCGCCGGTGAACCTCGAGGTGTAGACCGAGCCGTTGTCGGTCAGCGTGGAGGCGGGCGGTCCGTAGGCGTTGATGCAGGTCGTGAAGGTCTCGACGACGAGTGTGCCGGTGACGCGGGGGTGGGCGGTGCAGGCCAGCAGGTAGCGGGAGTGGTCATCGAGCCAGTTCAGGATCTCGGTGTCGGTGCCGTCGGCCAGGGGCCAGTGGGTGAAGTCGGACTGCCAGGTCTCGTTGGGTTGTTCGGCGGCGAAGCGGCGCAGCGAGGAGCGGGGGCGTTTGCGCGGCTCGGACACGATGAGCTGCTCGGCGTGCAGGACGCGGCGGATGGTGGACGGCGCCGGCGGGTCCAGTCCTTCGGCGGCCAGGTGCCAGGCGATGGTCACCGGGCCGGCGTCCAGGCCGTCGACGGTCAACTTCTCGCGCAGCTCGACGATCCGGGTGCGCACGTGCTCGCTGGTCGCGTTCGGGTTGCTGCGGGGGCGTCTCGAGCGCGGCTCCAGACCGTCCAGGCCGTCGGCTTCGTAGCGCTGCACGAGGGTGTGGACCCACTGCCATGACACCTCGAACCGGCGGGCGGCCTCCGCCTTGGTCAGGCCCTGCTCGACGACGGACAGCACGATGACCTTGGCCTTCGACATGGTCGATCGTCGCGGCCCGGCCGGTATCAACGATGTCGCGACTCACCTATCAACGATGTCGTGAACCACAACACCCTTGGCTCCACACGCGAACGAAGGGCCGCTGACGCGCGTCGGCGGCCCTTCGTGATTCTCAGAGCAACAGAGACGGCCGCGGGTCGGTGTAGATCAAGAAGTTGTCGATGTACTTCTTGTTGATCATGACCTTCAGCGCGCGCTCAGCACCGTCCGGCTGCTGCCCTTGACGGAAGCTGCCGAGCACGATCTCGAAGTTCGCCTCGTTGACCTCGAGGATCATCATGCGACGGAACGTCACGGACTCCTTGAACTTTCGGGCGTACGAGAGCGGGTCGAACTCCTTCCGGCCCTTGTGCCCGACCGACCGGCGCCACTCGTTCCATGCGATCGTCGCCACGTCGCCGTTGTCTCGGGCGTGCTTAGTCGTGTGCTCGTAGATGACGTACCAGAACCGCCCGTACTCCTGGACGCACCGCCTGACGTCCTCCGCGTCGTTCCCGGGTGACTCGTGCTTGACGATGTCGGACGCCTTGAGATCGCCGTAGTAGTCCACCGAGAGTCGGCTGCGGAACGCGAGGTCGAAGTCGTAGCGGTGCCTTCTCTTGTCCTTCTGGAACTCGACGAGGTCGAGCAGCGAGCTCCTCCTGACGAAGGCGTCGAAGCGGTACTCGAGATAGAAGCCCGGCCACTCCGCCTGGAACCGGTCCGGCCATGCTGCGGCGTGCATCTCCTGCACGGCTTCGAGCGCGGGGATCTCGCGCCCGTCCAGGAGCTCGGCGTTGAACCGCCGGAAGACCTCGATCCTCGGGTCCTCCGGCGCGACTCCGCCCGACAGGTAGCGACTCAGCTCGTCCGCCCTGACACTCGTCAGGTGGTTGCCGTTGCGGTCGACCCTCGAGAACTGGCCGACGACCTGCGCCTGATGAAGGTCGTTCGTCGCGACGTGCGCAGCCGAGTTGTTCGCCTTGCGCCTCACATAGGTGGCCGGGTCGAAGTCGACGAAGATCGTGACGTCGCGGTAGCTGTAGATCCCGATGAATCGCGTGACGAGGCCCGCGGCTCGTGCCTCCGACTCGATGTCCAGCCACTTGATGGGGATCTGGATGCGCTTCTTGAACGCGGGCCAGGGGTTGCCGAGATGAGTGATCTGCTTCTTCAGGATGGCCTGGTCGCGGTACCTGACCACGCGCTCTCCGGCGAGCGTCTCGACGACTGCTCCCGGCAGGGCGGCGAGGAGCAGCTCGTCCTTTCGACGGTTCGAGAGTCTCGTGTCGACGTCGTGGAGCAGCTCTCCGTCTCGCCCGATCTGGTCGACCACGACGGACCCCATGACGCCTCCCAGCCTGTCGCGGCACGCATCGCGCACCCGCGCACCACGACGGTGCCTGACCTGCGGACAGACGCTAGCAGCTGTCGCTCCCACGTCGGCCCCGGCTGGCCGAGTCGCATCCGTGCTCGATGTCGGAGGGGCAAGCTAAGCTGTCCGAGCTTGCGCCGCGCGCCGAGTTGCGCGCCGGGTGGCAGAGCTGTCAAGCTTCGAGGATGGAGATCGGGTGAGCACGGCGAGCGCGGCGTTCAGGTACATCGACCTGTTCGCCGGCATCGGGGGCTTCGCTGCGGCACTCGAGGCCTTCGGCGGCGAGTGCGTCTACTCCGTCGAGATCGACGCGGCGGCGTCCAGGGTGTACGAGCGCAACTGGGGTCACTCTCCGCTCGGAGACATCACGAAGGACGCGAACGACGTCGTGATGAACGTTCCTCCGCACGACGTCCTGGCCGCTGGATTTCCCTGCCAGCCGTTCTCGAAGTCGGGCGCACAGCGCGGCATGGAGGAGACGCGGGGCACGCTCTACTGGAACATCCTCAAGATCATCCAGGCGCACCACCCGACCGTCGTCATGCTGGAGAACGTGCGGAACTTGGCCGGCCCGAGGCACAAGCACGAGTGGGACGTGATCATCCAGACGCTCCGCGCGGAGGGCTACCGAGTCTCTGAGACGCCCGCAGTCTTCTCCCCCCACCTGCTGCCGTTGGAGCGCGGCGGACGTCCCCAGGTGCGCGAGCGCGTGTTCATCACGGCGACCTACGACCCGGACGGCGTCCTCGACGGCGTCGTGGCGAGACCACCGCTGGAGCACGTCTCTCTCCGTGGCGGCGAGGAGTGGGACCTCGCCGCGGACCTGCCCTTGGACGAGGGCGCCGTCGCAGGCACAGAGCTCACGTCCGACGAGGTCGAGTGGATCGACGCCTGGGACGACTTCGTGACCACCATGTGGCCCGTCGTCCGGAGTGCGCGCACCGACAGCGAGCGGGAGGCGACCCTGCCTGGCTTCCCGATCTGGGTCGACCGCTGGATCAAGTCGGAGGAGCTCGAGGCGTGGGCGGCAGGTGCCGCACGCATGCCGTACCGGCACCAGGTCGATCTCCCCGACCGGTGGGAGGACGTCCCGGCCTGGAAGCAGGCGTTCCTCGTGAAGAACGCCTGGTTCTACACGCGCTACAAGGCTCAGCTCGACCGCTGGCTCGAGCGCCACGACGTCGCGTCGTTCCCGGCGTCGCGGCGGAAGCTCGAGTGGCAGGCGCAGCAGACCGAGACCTTGTGGGAGTGCGTGCTCCAGCTGCGACCGTCGGGCATCCGCGCGAAGCGACCGACGCACCTACCGGCGCTCGTGGCGATCACACAGACCTCGATCATCGGCCGGCTCCGCCGCCGGCTGTCGACGAGGGAGGCCGCGCGGCTCCAGGGATTCCCGGACAACTTCGACTTCGGGGTCCAGACGGATGCGGCTACGTACAAGCAGCTCGGCAACGGCGTGAACATCGGAGCGGTCTGGAACATGCTGCGGGCGCACGCCATGCGCGACGAGGCGATCCTCCAGACGACCCGTCAGGGCCGCGAGCTGTTCCAGGCCATCGTCGAGCAAGCACCTTCGAGCCCCGACGAGCGTCTGGAACACGTCGTCGCGGCGGGCCAGCGACGCTACGCCGACTCGCTGCTCGAGGCAGTCGCCGTCTGACGGCGCCACCGGCCGTGGACCTCTCGCCACCGGTGCCTCAGCACGTGCCCGCGCATCCGGGCTCGTCCTCGCCTGCCGTGTCACGGAGGATGAGCACCGCCAAGCGGCGCGACACCGCGGCCGAGCTCGCACTGAGGCGCGAGCTGCACCGGCGCGGGCTGCGATTCCGGGTCGCGTACCCGGTACCGGGCCAGCGCCGGCGGACTGTCGACGTCGCGTTCACGCGGGCGAGGGTCGCCGTCCTCGTGGACGGCTGCTTCTGGCACGGGTGCCCCGAGCACGGGACGAAGCCACGCGCGAACAGCCAGTGGTGGACCGCGAAGCTTGCCGCCAACCACGCCCGTGACAGGGACACCGATCGCCTCCTGGGCGAGCACGGGTGGACCGTCGTGCGGGTCTGGGAGCACGAGGCCGTGAGCACTGCCGCCGATCGTGTGGAGGTAGCGGTGCGACAGGCCACCACTCGCTCGTCTCACGCGGCCGAGCACTGACAGTCGCGGGCCGACGCAGGGCCGCGCCAGGCCGGCGCGCCGGCAGTCGCCCGCGCTTCGGGCTGCGGACGGCTACCGGCTCTCGAGGAGCGACTTCAGCAGGGCCAGGTCGGTGCGGACGAGGGCCTCGTCGCGGTCGAGCTCGGCGTCGGTCATGCCGGGCATCGGGCGGAGGGTGAAGACGACGTCGCACGCGTCGTCGCCGTCGGGGATGGCGCGCAGCGGGACGTGCACGGTGTCGCCGGACGGCGTGAGCACCTCGTGGTCGAGGACGCCGAAGGGGTTCTGCGGCGCGAACCGCACACGCACGCGCCCCTCACCGGTCTGCACGTACCACTCGCCGTCGTCCTGCAGGACGTCGGAACCGAGGCCCGGCGCCCACCGCGGCAGGTTCCGCGGGTCGGAGGCGAACTCGTAGACCACGGCCATCGCTCGGTCGATGTGCTCGCTGAGGTGGCGCGTCCGCGTCGTCATCCGGCGATGGTGGCACGCGGCGCCGACACCTGCTCAGGGTAGGGCGCGTCGACTCAGGTGCCGAACGACTCGGCGTAGCGGGCGACCTCCTGGTGCCAGGAGTCGCCGTCGGGGCCGTCGAACGTCCGGTCGACGACGCGCGCGACCTGCACGCGCACCCGGACGGCGATGTCGTCGCCGTAGCGGCCGCGGTGGGCGTCGAACCAGCCGAGGTAGGCGACGAGCGCCTCGGGGTCGTCGGTCGAGGCCAGGGCACCGAGGAGACGGATCGCGACGTCGACGACCTGCTGGTCGGTGAGCGCGTGGGAGCGGAGGAGCTCGACGACCCCGCGGACGGCCCCGTCGGCCACGGTCGGCAGCCGCAGGAAGCGTTCGGTGAGGCCGGCGACGTCGGTCGTCGTGCGCAGCAGCAGCTCGAAGCCGGCGGCCGCCAGGACGGGGTCCGCCGAGCCGCCGACGTCGCGCAGGACGGCCGGCTCGTCGGCGCCGGCGTCCAGCCACCCGCGGATCGTGGCGACGGCGGCGGGGAGGTCGTCGTCGGGCAGCAGGCCGCGCACGACGGGCGGGTCGGTGGCGACGACGAGCACGGGGTCGTCGGCGCCGGGGAGCGCCTGGTCGGCGTAGGGGACCGCGCGGAGGGTGTCCGGGGGGAAACGGTGGGCGCCGGGAGGCTCGCGCCGGTCCGGCGGGCGGGCGGTGACGAGCTCGACCGTCAGCGGGGCGTCGGGCGGTGCGCCGAACACCGGCAGGTCGGGCACGACCTCGACGTCGAGCGCGAACCCGTCAGCCCGGAACGCGGTCTCGCCGGCGGGGACGGGCCGTTCGTCGACCAGCCGGGCCGTGCCGGTGAACGCGGCGGACGCCGACTCGACGGCGTCGAGCCAGGAACGCGCCGCGGGTGCGCGCCGTGGCCCTGCGGACCGCCTGCTCATGCCTCCACCCCCGTCCGGTCGGTCACCAGCTCGACTCGACGATGGTCGCGACGTCGTCGGCGACGGGGTCGCCGTGCAGCGGCCATCGTCCGCCGGTCCCGTCACCGGTCCCTGTCACCCGCGCACCGGACGTCGCGGTGGGCGCGACGACGCACCGATGATGCGTCCAGCGTGCGAGGCCGCCGCTGCCCTCGCAACAGGGCCGGCGCCAGCCGATCGGGCACGCGTCGCTGCCCGAAGGAGCGGTCTCAGGCGGGAGGTGCGGTGTCCGCCGGGAGGAGCTCGGCACGCAGTGCCTCGACGCCGGTGAGTGTCACGGGCGGCCGCATCGCGTCCGGCCGGGCGTCCCACTGCGCGCGGGTCATGACGAAGCGGCGGTTCAGCGCCGCCGAGCCGTCGCGCAGCATCGGGTCCTCGCCGTTGTCGGCGTAGCCGAGCCGACGCGTCACGCCGAGCGACCGTGCGTTGTCGGCGAACGCACCCGTCGTGGCGCGCTCGGCGCCGAGCCCGTCGAACAGCAGGTGCAGGATCATGAGCCGCATGCGGGTGCCGACGCCCGCGCCCTGGTGCCGCAGGCCCAGCCACGAGCCGGTCTCCGCGGTCCGCAGCAGGGGGAAGTGCTTCGCGTACGCGCCCTGGATGCCCAGCACCTCCCCGGCCCGGACGACGCCCAGCTCGATCCGCCAGTCGTCGTCGGAGTACGAGGCACGGTTGCCCCACTGGTAGGTGAGGACGTTGCGCGCGACCTCGGCGGGCGTGCCCTGCGTCCACGGCACCGTGAACGGCATGAGGTCGGGTCCGTGGACGCCGTCGCCCGCGAGGCGCGCGAGGTCGGCGAGCAGGTCGTCGTCGAGGTAGCGCAGCTCGAGGTCACCGCTGGTGACGCGGACGCCGGCGAGGGGCCAGAGGTCGACGAAGGGGGTCGTCATGCGGGTCAGCGTGTCGGCCGCCGGGGGCGTCGGCAACCCGTTTCCGCTGCTCACCAGGCGTCGCCGCCGCGCGCGCGGTCGGTGATGGCCGCGAGCACGTCGTCGGTGTAGACGGGCTCGGCGTCCGGGGTCACGGCGCCGTCGTCGAGCGTCGTCCACTGCCAGTGCGGCGCGACGCGTGCGGTCGTGCCCTGCTCGGCGAGCCGGAGGTCGAGCAGGACGCCGTACCGGTAGCCGAACCGGCGCTGGATCGCCTGCGCGGTGACCAGGTCGAGCGCACCCGGGGTGTCGGCGGCGTCGGCGCTGAGCTCGACGAGCAGCAGGTTGTGCTCCGGCCCGAGGCGTCCACGCCGGTGCACGATCAGGTGCGGCGCGCGTGCCGTCCCCTCGTCGAGCCGCACCGACGACTCGAGCACCATGCCGGACCGGTCGTACTCCGCGTCGACGTCCCACGTGCTCTCGACCGTGCCGCGCAGCGCCCAGCCGAGGTGGAACGAGATGGTGCGCGGGCTCGGCCGGCTGGTGCCCGACGACGGCGCGAAGAGCGTCCACTGGTCGATGAGCGTGTTCGTCATCGCGATCCGGACGCGGGCCTGCAGGTCGGCGAGCAGCATGCGCGGACCGTACTCCCCCGCGGCGGCCGTCCGGCGGGACCACCGGCCCGTGACGGTGGCGGCGCCCGCGGCCACACGTCCGCGCCGACGTGGTTACCGAGCGGTCGGGTTTGCCGTCGACCGGTGTGGGTCCGGGCGTCTAGGTTGGTCCGCTGTGACACCTGTCATCGCCGCCCGTGGCCTCACCAAGACCTTCGGCGACCTCACCGCCGTCGCCGGCATCGACTTCGAGGTCGCGTCGGGCGAGTCCTTCGGGCTCCTCGGCCCGAACGGCGCGGGCAAGTCGACGACGATGCGGATGGTCGGCGCCGTGTCGACGCGGTCCGGCGGCGACCTGCACGTCCTCGACCTCGACCCCGACACGCACGGTCCGGAGATCCGGTCGCAGCTCGGCGTCGTCCCGCAGGAGGACAACCTCGACACCGAGCTGACCGTCCGCGACAACCTGCTCGTCTACGGCCGGTACTTCGGGCTCCCCCGCCGCGTGTGCGCGCAGCGCGCCGACGAGCTGCTGGAGTTCGCGCAGCTCACCGAGAAGGCGAAGGTCAAGACCGACAACCTGTCGGGCGGCATGAAGCGGCGCCTCACGATCGCCCGCGCGCTCATCAACGAGCCGCGCATCCTCATGCTCGACGAGCCGACCACGGGCCTCGACCCGCAGGCCCGGCACGTGCTGTGGGACCGGCTGTTCCGGCTCAAGGAGCGCGGCACGACGCTCGTCGTCACGACGCACTACATGGACGAGGCCGAGCAGCTGTGCGACCGGCTGGTCGTCGTCGACCACGGGCGGATCATGGCGGAGGGCAGCCCGGCCGACCTGATCCGGCAGTACTCGACGCGTGAGGTCGTCGAGCTGCGGTTCGGGTCGAGCCGCAACGCCGAGGCCGCCGAGCGCATGGACGGCGTCACGGAGCGCATCGAGGTGCTGCCCGACCGTGTGCTGCTCTACGCCGACGACGGCGAGGCGGTCGTCGAGAAGGTGCTCGCCCTCGGCCTCGAGCCCACGACGAGCCTGGTCCGCCGGTCCAGCCTGGAGGACGTGTTCCTCCGCCTCACCGGGCGGAGCCTGATCGAATGACGACGACGAGCACCCCGACGCCCGCCGCGCAGCGCGCGCTCGCCGCCGGCGCCCTGCCCCGCCGGTTCGGCTGGTGGTACGTCGCCGAGGCGCAGCTGCGCAGCATGAAGGCGTACGGCTGGACGATCGTGGCGAGCGGCGTCGGGCAGCCGCTGCTCTACCTGCTCGGCATCGGGCTCGGCCTGGCCGCGTTCCTCGACGTGTCCGTCGCCGAGGGGCCCGCCGGTCCGATCGACTACGTGACGTTCGTGGCGCCCGCGCTGCTGGTCACCGCCGCGGTGGGTGTCGCGATGGACGAGTTCACCTACGCCGTGATGTCGGGGTTCAAGTGGCGGCGCCTGTACTACGCGCCCAACGCGTCGCCGGTGTCGCCGCCGCAGCTCGCGACGGGCGTCGTCGTGGCGTGCGTCGGACGGATGCTGTTCACCGTCGTCGTGTACTACGCGCTCATGGTCGCGTTCGGTGCGGTCGGCGACCCGCTGTCCGGCCTGGCGATCCCGCTCGTCGGCATCCTCGGCGGCCTCGCATTCGGTCTGCCCGTGATGGCGTACTCGGCGTCGATCGAGGACGACCGCGGGCAGTTCGCGCTCATCCAGCGGTTCGTCTTCACGCCGATGTTCCTGTTCTCCGGCACGTTCTACCCGCTCGACTCCGTCCCGCTCGCGTTCCAGTGGATCGGGTGGATCTCGCCCGTCTGGCACGCGTCCGAGATCGGGCGGTCGCTCAGCTACGGGTCCGCGCCGGGTGCCTGGCCGGTCGGCGTGCACCTGGCCGTCCTGCTGGTCATGGCCGGGATCGGCGGGCTCGTCGCGGGCCGGATCTTCACCCGGAGGCTGCGCGGATGACGACGACCACCGCCACGACCCGCACCCCGCCCCGCCGGCGGTCGCGCGGCGGCGTCCGGGCGCTGTACGCCGGCAACGCGAGCGCCGTCGTCGAGCGCGGCCTGCGCGCGACCCGGTCGGGCAACTGGGTCATCGTGCTGTCCGGGTTCTTCGAGCCCGTGTTCTACCTGCTCGCGATGGGGTACGGGCTCGGCACGTTCGTCGGCGACGTCACGATGGCGTCCGGCGAGACGATCTCGTACGCCGCGTTCGTCGCGCCCGCGCTGCTCGCGGTGTCCGCGATGAACGGTGCCGTGTACGACTCCACGTGGAACGTCTTCTTCAAGATGCACTTCGGCAAGATCTACGACGCGATGCTCGCGACGTCGATCGGGCCGCTCGACGTGGCGCTCGGCGAGATCTCGTACGCGCTGCTGCGCGGCGGCGTCTACGCGCTCGGGTTCCTGTCGGTCATGCAGGTCATGGGCCTCAACCTCGCCTGGACCGCGTTCCTGTCGCTGCCCGCGCTGCTGCTCATCGCGTTCGGGTTCGCGTCCGTCGGGATGGCCGTCACGAGCTACATGAAGACCTTCCAGCAGATGGACTGGATCAACTTCGTGATGCTGCCGATGTTCCTGTTCTCGGCGACGTTCTACCCGCTGTCGATCTACCCCGAGGCCGTGCAGTGGTTCATCAAGGCGCTGCCGCTGTGGCACGGCGTCGAGCTGGTCCGCGGCCTCACGACCGGCGAGCTCTCCCCCGCGATGTGGGGCCACGTCGCGTACTTCATCGGCATGGTCGTCCTGGGCGTCGCATTCACGACGACCCGCCTGCGGGCCCTCTTCCTCGACTGACCGGACCCGTCGGTCCCAGGTCCGACCCCGCCACGACGAACGGGCCCGGTGCACACGAGGTGCACCGGGCCCGTCGACCGTGGCGGTCGCCCTGAGGTCAGCGGGTCAGCCGCAGACCTCACCGTTCACGGTGAACGACGTCGGGTTGGTGTTGGTCCCGTTGTGGGAGCCGTTGAACCCGATGTCGACGCTCTGGCCAGGCTGGATCGTGGCGTTCCACGCGGCGCCCGTCGCGGTGACCGTCGTCCCGGTCTGCGACCAGACGGCGCTCCAGCCCTGCGTGACCTGCTGGCCAGAGGAGAAGGTGAACCCGAGGGTCCAGGTGAGGGGCTTCGTGCCCGTGTTGGTGAGCTTCACCGCGCCGGTGAAGCCGGTGTTCCACGAGTTCGCCGTGTAGGTGACCTTGCACGACGCCGTGGTGGTCGTCGGCAGCGTCGTGAACGTGACCGCCGCGGAGACCGCCGACGTGTTGCCCGCGGCGTCCTTGGCCCGGACGACGTACGTGTACGCCGTGTCGGGCGTGAGGCCGGTGAGGACCGTCGACGCGGTGGTGGGCGACGCGACGAGCGTCTGCGTCGTCCCGTTGACCCGCAGCACCTCGTACCCGGACAGGCCGCTGCCCCCGGTGTCGGTCGACGCCGTCCACGTGAGCGTGGCACCCGTCGTGCCGACGTTCGACGCGACGGGCGTCCCGGGGACGGTCGGCGCGGTGGTGTCGACCGGCGGTGCGGTCGTCGTGAACGTCACCGAGGCGGAGACCGCGGAGACGTCGCCGGCCGTGTTCCTCGCCCGCACGGCGTACGAGTAGGCGGTGCTCGGGGTCAGGCCCGTGAGCGTGTACGTCGTGCCCGTGGTCTGCGCGACGACGGTGGTCGTCGTGCCCTGGACGCGCAGGACGTCGTAGCCGGCGACGGCCGGTGTGCCGGTCGACGCGGCCCAGGTGAGGGTCGCGCCGGTCGACGTGACCGCGGACGCGACGGGCGTGCCCGGCGTCGTCGGCGGCTCGGTCTCGCCCTGCGTCTCGGTCGTGAACGTGACCGCGGCGGACGCGGCGGACACGTTGCCGGCGACGTCCTTGGCCTTGACGACGTACGAGTACGACGTGCCGGGCGTGAGGTCGCGAAGGATGTAGGCCGCGGCGGTGGTGGTGCCGACGAGGGTCTGCGTCGACCCCTGGACGCGGTACAGCTCGTACCCGGCGACGCCCGAGCCGGCGTCGGTGGACGCCGCCCAGGTGAGCGACGCGCCGACGGTCGTGATGCCCGACGCGACGGGCGTGCCCGGGACGGTCGGCGCGGTCGTGTCGGTCGTGGTGCCGGTCGGCTCCTTGCCCCAGATCAGCGTGCTGCCGTCGTAGAGCGTGATCGCGGACGTCTTGGCCAGCGCGGTCGACCCGAGACCCGTGAACGAGGGGTCGTTCGCCGCGTTCCAGCCGGTCGGGCCGGTGAGCCGGAACTGGATCTCCCGGCGGTGCTGGGACTGGCCGCCGGGGTGGATGTTCTGCCCGACGCAGGACAGCTCGACGTACCCGAGGGTGCCGCCGGCGCTGACGCCCTTGCCCGACTGCGCCCCGCACTCGGAGTAGTTGGACGACAGCGTGACGTCGGACGCCGCGAAGCCGTCGGTCGTGAACCAGTACCGGATCTTCGCGTTCTTGAGCGCGCGCGCCGGGTACGCCGACTGGTTGCGGATCATGCCCTTGATCTCGGTGTACGTGGTCCCGGGCGGCTGGTTGAGCATCGCCTCGACGAAGATCTCGTCACCGTCGGGCACCTCACGCGTCGGGAAGGACGCGAGCGCGGTGCCGCCGTACTCGTCCACGAGCCGCGCGAGCGCGCTGGTGAAGCCGGCGTTGTAGTCGGTCGCGACCTCGTTCGCGACGTAGTCCTGCCGCGAGTCGGTGTACGCGTCGTTGGGCGACCCGGGGCCGCCGACGAGCGCGCCGTAGAGCACGTGCCGCGACGCGGCGGGCGTCGTGATCGAGTCGAGCCACGACCCGTGCGCCGTGCGGTGGTGCGGCATCGTCGGCGGGTTGGTGCCGAAGCCGACGACGTACGACGACTTGCGCGGGTTGTCGCCGAGCGCGTAGTTGATCTGGCGCACGCCGAAGTCGTGGTACCGCGCCTTGCGGGTCGCGTCGGTGAGCCAGTCGGAGTAGACGAGCGCGACGAACGACGTGTTCGCGGCGTACCGCAGCGCGCCCCACGAGTCGAGGACGGCCATGCCGCCCGGCGAGTACGGCACCTTCTGGCCGTTGACGCCGACCGTCCAGTAGTCGAGCCAGCGGTTCGCGTCGTCGACGTACTTCTGCTTGCCGGTCTCCATCGCGAGCAGCGCGTACATGCCGAACTGCTTGTTGTCCCACGCCACGGTCCACTTGTAGGACTTCGTGGTGCTCTGGTTCTCGGTGCCGAGCTTGTCGTACTCGGTCTCCGCCTTGCTCAGGTACGAAGCGTCACCCGTCGCCTTGTAGAGCCAGTACGCGCCCCAGACGAGCTCGTCCTGGTAGCCGGACCACGACTTGTAGTACGCGGAGGCGGCGGTGACGCAGTCGGAGTAGCTGCCGCGGTACTGGTCGGCGAACGAGTAGAGCTGCTTCGCGTGCGTCACGAGCGAGGCGGCGTACGTCGGGTCCTCGGACTTGAAGAGGATCGACGCCGACGCGAGCGACGCGGCGGTCTCGGCGGCGACGTCGGAGCCCGGGCAGGACGCGGTGATCTTGTGCGACGGCCGCGCCATCGTCATGACCTCGGCGGGGCCCCACCACTTGTGGTCCGCCTCGCCGTCGCCGACCTGCACGTACAGCTCGTTGGGCGCGGTGTGCGCCTTGACGAAGTAGTCGTTGACGAACCGCAGGTTGTCCTTGAGCTCGTCGAGCCTGGCCGGCCTTGGTGTACCCGCCGGGGCTGTCGATCGCGCCCCACGCGAGCATCGTCGCGCTGAACGCCATCGGCAGGCCGAACTTCACGTGGTCGCCCGCGTCGTACCAGCCGCCTGTGAGGTCCTTGCCGACGTCGGCGCCGTCGGTGAGGCCCGAGTCGCCGCGCCAGGAGACGGGGAAGTCGTCGGGCAGGTCGCCGGAGCGCTGCGCCTGGTAGAAGAACATCGACTTCTGGAGCGCCTCGGCGTAGTTGTACGCGGGGGCGGCGCTCGCGGAGGTCGCGAGCGGGGCGACGAGCAGTCCGGCGGCGACGGCGAGGGCGGAGGCTCCCGCCGTCGCGGTGCGTCCGCGGGATCCGCGGGGTCGAGGCGCGCGTGGCGCCGTGGCATGGCCGAGCATGGGGGTCCTCTTCCGGGCACGGGAGTGGTGGACGGCGTCCCGTGCTGACCGCTGTCGCTCCGGCACGACGCGCCTGGGGCGCATCGTCCAAACCCGGCGCTGTACCGGTCAACGGCCTAAACGATTCAGCACCGCCGACCTGCCACGACGCCTGTCCCCGGCAGCACCACGCCCCCCGGGCTCGAGGCCGGCGGAGGGCGTGGGAGCTGCTGACCCGGCGCGCGTGCCGGGCGGTCGGTCAGGCCGAGGGCGTGCCCTTCGTGTCGTCGGTCGTCGGGTTCACGACCGGGTCCGGGGTCGCCTCCGTGGACCCGGCGTCGACCGTCTTCGGCGCGGTGCGACGGACCCGCTTCGCGGCCTCCGTCGCCCCGTCCTTCGCCTCCGCGACCTTCTCCGTGAGGTCCTCGCGCGCCTCGGCGACCTTCTCGGCAGCCTTCCGGGTCGCGTCACGACCCTTCGCGACGGCCGCACCCGCGGCCTCCCCCACGGCGTCCGCCGCGTCACCCACGGCGTCCGTGAGGTCGTGACGGGCCTCCTGCGCACGGGACCGGAAGTCGTGCGACGACGTGCCGAGCGAGTCGGACGGCTCCCACGGCTCGGCCCACGGGTCGACCTGCGACCGCGACCGGCTCCACGCGACGGCGGCGGCACCCACCGCCGCCACGCCCGCGACGATCCAGAAGACCTTCGCGCCCGTGTGCTTGCGCTCCCTCTCCGCCGCCGCGGCGGCAGCGGCAGCCGCGGCCGCGGCCTTGGCGGCACGCTTCGCGGCCCGCTTGCTCGTGTCGGACGAGACGTCCGCGGCCTTCTCGACGGCGGCGCCGGCCTTGACGGCGGCCTCGTTCATCGCGGCCACCAGGCGCGGCAGCAGGTCGTCGACGAGCTTGTCGTGCGCGGTGTCGATCGCGGGCGACGCCTTCGCGGCGGCCTGCTCGACCTTCGGCGCCGCGGCGATGACGCTCTCCTTGTACGCGTGCTCGACGCGCGGCAGGAGCCACTCGACGAACGCCTCGACGCGCGGCGTCGTCCACTCCTTGGCGTGCACCGCGGCGTCCGACGCCTTCGACGCCGCCTCCTTCGCACCGACGGCCGCGGCGATCTTGGCCTGCGCCGCCTTGTCGGCGAGCGTCGCGCCGAGCTCGGCGGCCTGCTCCTTCAACTGCTCCGTGTCCACGTCGATCGTCGTGCGGCTCTTGCTGAAGCCCATCGTCAACTCCCGGCTGCTGTGCGGGCGGGTGGGGCATGACCCATCCGCGCTGGTCGGCGGCACTGGTGTCCCACTCTGCCACCGGACCTGCTGAGATGCAGTCCGGCAGCGCGATCGAGCACCCGTCCGCCGCTCGCACCGTCGGCGCTGCGTGCGAGACTGTCGGCATGTTCGCGACCCTGCACACGTCCGCCGGTGACATCCGGATCGAGCTGTTCCCGAACCACGCGCCGCGCACCGTCGAGAACTTCGTCGGGCTGGCGACGGGCTCCAAGCCGTGGACCGACCCCGCGACCGGTGAGCAGCGCACCGACGCGCTGTACTCGAACCTCGTGTTCCACCGCGTGATCGACGGCTTCATGATCCAGGGCGGCGACCCGCTCGGCACGGGTCGCGGCGGCCCGGGCTACACGTTCGACGACGAGATCCACCCCGAGCTCGCGTTCTCCGAGCCCTACCTGCTCGCGATGGCGAACGCCGGCAAGCGCATGGACCCGACGACCGGCAAGGTCGGCGGCACGAACGGCTCGCAGTTCTTCATCTCGGTCGCGCCGACGACGTGGCTCAACGGCAAGCACACGATCTTCGGCAAGGTCGCCGACGACGCGAGCCGCGCGGTGGTCGACGCGATCGCCACGACGCCGACGCGCCCCGGCGACCGTCCGGTCCAGGACATCGTCCTGCAGTCGGTCTCGATCGAGGACTGAGCGGGTCCCCATCACCGAGAACCCCACGCCCGACGCGGCCGCACCGCCGGTCTGCCCGCGGCACCCCGACCGGGTGTCGTACGTGCGCTGCCAGCGGTGCGGCCGTCCGGTGTGCCCGGACTGCCAGCGCCAGGCCGCCGTCGGTGTGCAGTGCGTGGACTGCGTGGCGGAGGCGGCGCGTGGTGCGCGGCCGGTCCGGACCGCGCTCGGCGGGCGTCGGCGCGAGGGCCGGCCCGTCGTCACCTTCACGATCATCGGCCTGTGCGTCGTGAGCTTCGTGCTCCAGCAGGTCGTCCCCGGGTGGACCACCCGGTGGCTGTTCGTCCCGGTGCTGCCCGACGCGTTCGGGCTGCCGGTCGCGACGCTCGCCGCGGAGCCCTGGCGGTTCCTCACGGCGGCGTTCCTGCACTCTCCCGGCGGCGTCGTGCACCTCGCCGTCAACATGCTCGCCCTGTGGATGATCGGCCCGTACCTCGAGCAGGCGCTCGGTCGGGCGCGGTTCGTGACGCTGTACCTGCTCAGCGCCCTCGGCGGGTCCGTCGCCGTGGTGCTCCTCGCGGACGCGCTCGACGCGTGGGGCGTCGGCGTCCTCGGTGCGTCGGGGGCGATCTTCGGCCTGTTCGGCGCGGTGCTCGTCGTCATGCGGCGGCTCGGCGGTGACGTGCGCGGGATCCTCGTCGTCATCGGCCTCAACGTCGTCGTCGGGTTCGTCGTGTCGGGCATCTCGTGGCCCGCGCACCTGGGCGGCCTGTTCACCGGCCTGGCCCTCGGAGCGGCCTACGCCTACGCCCCCGCCGAGCGGCGCCGTCAGGTGGCGGTGCTGGCGCCCGCGGTCGTCGTCGCGGTGCTGGTCGGAGCCGCGTGGCTCGCGTACTCCGCGGTCGGGCTCGTCTAGCTCGTCCCCAGGTGGCGTGCGTCACCCGTGCACGACGGACCGTCTGTCCACAGCCTGTTGACCTGCGCAAACACCGTCTCTGTCCCCAGCGGTGCACAACCATGTGGATAACTACACGGCTGTAGTTCCACAGCTGTGAGCAACCTTGGGGACGGGGGCGGAAGGCCCGGATCGTTCGTCACGACGGCTCCTGCGCACCGTACGGCAGGGGTCTGACACGTCCGCGCCGGGCCGGGGCAACACGTGCCGTCCCCGGGAACGACGACGGCGGGGCGGGTCGTCGTCGACCCACCCCGCCGTCCACCGGCGCGACGTCAGCGCCAGCGCGTCGTCATCCCGAAGCCCGCGATGATGAGGGTGAACCCGATCGCCAGGTTCCACTGGCCGATGCCGGGCACCGGGTACCTCGAACCCGTCAGGTACGTGACCACGATCCACGCGAGCCCGATGAGCATCAGCCCGAGCATGACGGGCACGAACCACGGCGGGTTGGGCTTGGGGCCGGCCGACTTCTCGGGCGGCGGGATGTACGCGGCCTTCTTGCGCGACCTCGACTCAGGCACGTCCGGGCTCCTGTCCAGCAGCGGTACGTGACGCGGGGCGTCACGCGAACGGACGGTGACGGGGTGTCACCGTGCGACAACGATGTGGCGTGGACGTCACGCACCGTCACGGGCGCCACGCAACGTGACCTAGCGTAGTGGGCACGAGCCCCACGCCCGACCCCTCGAGAGGACGACAGTGACCGAGCACTCGCACCGTGCGCGGCGCTTCCTCGCGCGTGGCACGCTCTCGGTCGCCGTCGTGCTCGCGCTCTCGGGCGCGCTGTTCGCCGCGAACGCGCGCTTCGCCGAGGCCGCCGAGGGCGAGCGCCACCCGCAGGACCTCGCGGGCCTCGCCGGTGTGCAGAACGACCGCGTCGCGCGGCTCTCGACCGAGGTCGACGACCTGCGGAACGAGGTGAACACGCTCGCCGAGGACAGCAACGCGGACGCCAGCACGCAGCCCGGGTCGCCGAGCGCCGGCTACGTCGTCGAGGGCGGCGCGACGCCCGTCAGCGGGCCCGGGCTCACGGTGCAGCTCGAGGACGCGCCCGCACGCGAGGGGGTCGACCAGGACCTGCTGCTCGTGCACCAGCAGGACATCCAGAACGTGATGAACGCGCTGTGGGCCGGGGGCGCGGAGGCGATGACGCTGCAGGGCCAGCGGGTGATCTCCACGAGCGCGTTCTGGTGCGTCGGCAACGTGCTCAAGCTGCACGGTCGCGTCTACTCGCCGCCGTACGTCATCGAGGCGATCGGCGACCCGTCCGAGCTGCGTGACGGGCTCGCCGCGTCGCCGGCCGTCGGGCTCTACCTGCGCGACGTCAAGGCGGTCGGCCTCGGCTGGTCCGTCGACGAGTCCGACACGATGGAGATGCCCGCCTACTCCGGTGCGACCGAGCTCGAGTACGCCCGCGTGCCGGACGGGGTCGAGATCCTCCCGGGGCTCGAGGAGGCCGAGGAGGCCGCGAAGGACGAGGCCCGTGCGGCCGACCAGTCCCGCAGGCCCACCGGCCCGGTCGGACCGGGGAGCCCCGATGAGTGACGTCGCGCCCACCGTGACGACCGCGCCCGAGCGGCCGCCCCGGACGCGACGCAGCCGCCGCGCCGACCGACGCGTCTCGCGCGCCCGGCAGCGCGCGTACACCGCCGTCGGCGTCGTCGGCGAGGTCCTCATCACCCTCGGCGTGCTCCTGTTCGCGTTCCTCGCCTGGCAGCTGTGGTGGACGGACGTCGAGGGCAACCGGGCGCAGGCCGAGATCGTGCGCGAGCTCGACTGGGAGGAGGCGCCGGCGCCCGAGCCGAGCGCGACGCAGGCCGGCCCGGTGGTCGCCGAGCCGCGCCGCGACGAGCCGCCCGTCATGGAGGAGCCGCCGCACGCGACGACGTTCGCGACGATCCAGGTCCCGCGCTGGGTCGGCGAGCCCGAGCGGCCCGTCAGCCAGGGCACCGACCGCGCGACCGTCCTCGACGTGCTCGGCGTCGGTCACTACGAGGGCACCGCGATGCCCGGCGGCGTCGGGAACTTCGCGCTCGCGGGACACCGGACGACGTACGCGAAGCCGTTCAACCGTGTCGAGGAGCTCCAGGTCGGCGACCCGATCGTCGTCCGGACCGCCGACACCTGGTACGTGTACCGCGTGACGTCGACGCAGGTCGTCAAGCCGTCCCAGGTCGACGTCATCGCGCCCGTGCCGGGCGAGCCGGGTGCGACGCCCACCGAGCGGTTCATCACGCTCACGACGTGCCACCCGATGTTCTCCGCCCGGGAACGCTTCATCGTGCACGGCACGTTCGACTACTGGGCGCCGGTGACGGACGGGACTCCCGCCGAGCTGCTCCCGGGCGCATGATGGGCGCCCGACGATTCCGCGTGACAGGAGACCGATGATGTACGGGTGGCTGTGGCGGCGCCTGCCGGGCCCGTCCGTGGTCCGGGCGCTGATCCTCGCGGTCGCCGCGTTCCTCGTGCTCGCCGCGTGCTTCCTGTGGGTGTTCCCGGCGGTCGCGCCGTTCATGCCGTTCAACGAGACCACCGTGGGGGAGTGACGTGACCCGGATCCTGGTGATCGACAACTACGACTCGTTCGTCTACACGATCGTCGGCTACCTCAACCAGCTCGGCGCGGAGACCGTCGTCGTCCGCAACGACGCCGTCCCGCCGCTGTCCGAGCGCGAGGACTTCGACGGCGTCCTCGTGTCCCCCGGTCCGGGCACGCCCGCCGAGGCCGGCCAGAGCATGCAGGTCATCCGGGACTGCGCCGAGACGAGCACGCCCATGCTCGGCGTGTGCCTGGGCCACCAGGCGCTCGGCGAGGTGTTCGGCGGGACCGTCACGCACGCGCCCGAGCTCATGCACGGCAAGACGAGCGAGGTCGAGCACCACGGCGAGGGGGTCCTCGTCGGGCTGCCGTCGCCGTTCACCGCGACGCGCTACCACTCGCTGGCCGTGGTCGACGGCACGGTGTCCGACGAGCTCGAGGTCACCGCGACCACGCACGGCATCATCATGGGTCTGCAGCACCGGACGCTCCCGCTGCACGGCGTGCAGTTCCACCCCGAGTCGGTGCTGACCGAGGGCGGGCACCGGCTGCTCGCGAACTGGCTCGCCGTCTGCGGCGACGATGACGCCGTCGCGCGGTCCGAGGGGCTGCACCCGCTCGTCCGCCTCTGACGGCCGCACCCGACACCCCCGGCACACAGCGAAGGCCCCGCCCGTCCGGAGACGAGCGGGGCCTTCCGCGTGCAGTGGTGCGCTACGGCGTCGGCTTGGGCGTCTGCTGCCCGTTGTTGTTGCCGCCACCCGGGCCCTTCGAGACGTGCAGGTCGATCTGCTGGCCCGGCTCGACCTCGGACCCGCCGTCGGGCTCGACCCGGATGACCTGGTCGACGGGCGACTCGGACTGCTCGTCGACGCGCCGCACGTTGGTCAGGCCGGCCTGCGCGAGCGCCTGCACCGCCTGGTCGTAGGTCATCCCGACGAGGTTGTTCGGCACGACCGGGTTCTCCGGCGCGATGGCGATCTCGATGTTGATCGTCGTGTCCTGCGGGACCAGCGAGCCCGCCGGCTTGTCCTGCGAGATCACGGTGTCGGGCGGGAACTCGTTGGTCTCCCGCTCGCGCGAGTTGGCGTTGAGCGACGCGTCGTTGAGCAGCTGCTCGGCCTCCGCGCGCGTCTTGCCGGCCAGGTCGGGGACCTGCACGTTGCCCGACGACACGAAGAGCTTCACCGGGCTGCCGGACGACACCGACTCGCCCTCGGCGGGATCGGTGCGCGTCACGCGGCCCTTGGGCTGCTTGGGGTCGTCCTCGGAGGTGCGGTTCGGGTCGACCGTGAGCCCGGCCGCCTCGATCGCGGCGACGGCCTCCTGCTCGGTCATCCCGGCCAGACCCGTCGGGACGGTCGTGGTCGCCGGGCCGGTGGAGAACGTGACGGTGACGTTGTCGAGCTTCTCGGCCGGGGTGCCCGCCGCCGGGTCGGACTTGATGGCCTCGCCCTCGGGGACGGTGTCGTCCGGCGCCTCGGCGGGCGTGAACTGCAGACCCGCGTCCTCGATCTTCTTCTCGGCCTCGTCGCGCGTGAGCCCGACCACGTTCGGGACGGTGAGCTCCTCGGGCGCGTTGTCGCGCGCGTTCGCGACGAGCAGGGCGATGATGCCCGCGACGGCGAGGACCGCGATGCCGATGAGCACCCACATGAGCCACGGCTTGCGCTGCTCGTCCTCGGGGTCCTCGGGGAGGCCCGCGGGCGTCGTCGGCTGGAGGCCCGTCTGCGCCCACGGGGACGTCGGCGCCATGGCCTGCGTCGCGGCGACGGCCGGGGGAGCCATGACCTGCGTGGCCTCGGCAGCGGCGACCGCCGCACCGGCGGCGACGGCGCCGACCGCAGGCGCGCTGACCACGCCGCCGCGCAGCACGGCCTCGAGGTCGGCGCGGAACTCCGCGGCCGTCGAGTAGCGGGCGTCGCGCTCCTTGGCGAGCGCCTTCGCGGTGATGCGGTCGAGCGCCTCGGGGACGTCGGACGCGAACTGCGAGGGCGTGGGCGCCGTCTCGCGGACGTGCTGGTAGGCGACCGCGACGGGGGAGTCGCCGGTGAACGGCGGACGGCCCGTGAGCAGCTCGAACAGCAGGCAGCCCGTCGAGTACAGGTCGGAGCGCGCGTCGACCTGCTCGCCGCGCGCCTGCTCGGGCGACAGGTACTGCGCGGTGCCGATGACGGCCTGCGTCTGCGTCATGGTCGCGGCGGAGTCGGCGACGGCGCGGGCGATGCCGAAGTCCATGACCTTGACCGCGCCCGTCGGCGTGAGCATGACGTTCGCGGGCTTGATGTCGCGGTGCACGATGCCCGCGTGGTGCGAGTACTCGAGCGCGGAGAGCACGCCCGCGGTGATCTCGACGGCCTCCTCGATCGGCACCGCGTGCCCGTCGCGCAGGATGCCGCGGACCGTGTGACCCTCGACGTACTCCATGACGATGAACGGCACGTGCGCGACGACGCCGGTCGGCTCGGTGAAGACGTCCTCGCCGGTGTCGTAGACCGCGACGATCGCGGGGTGGTTGAGAGCCGCGGCGGCCTGCGCCTCACGCCGGAACCGGTTCTGGAACGAGGGGTCGCGTGCGAGGTCGGAGCGCAGGATCTTGATCGCGACCGTGCGACCGAGCCGCGTGTCGTGGCCGATGTGCACCTCGGCCATGCCACCGCGCCCGATGAGCTCGCCGACCTCGTACCGTCCGGCGAGGATCCGGGATCCGTCGTCCACCACTAGGCGTCCTTCACTTCCGTCGTCAGCGGGCGCGCGGAGTCGTGACCGCGCCCGTCCACCGAGATCATCCCATCGGGACTGCCGCGACGAGGGTACTGACTGCCGTCGTCGCGTGGGGGCGTGCTGAGCGCGACGACGGCCCCGGGCGGTCCGTCGAGGGGTGCGGCCCTGGTCAGGCCGTTGGCGAGGGCCGCGCCGAGCAGCGCGACCAGGAGGAGCACGAGCGCGAGCAGCGGCCACCGGTACCGCGAGAAGCGGCCCAGGCGCGGCCCGCTCGTGCGGAGCGAGGCGACGTTCACGTGCCGCGGCGTGCCGGAGGCGCGCGCCCGCGGCTCGTCCCGCCGGCTGCGGCGCGGCGGGTACGTCGGCGGTGCCTCCTGCGACGTGCCGCGGGCGGTCGTCACGGCCGTCGCGAACGTGTCGACCGGGCGCGAGATCTTCGAGACCAGCACGGGCACGCCGCTCGGGGGAGTGCGCGGCACGAGCTTGTCGAACAGCCCCGCGAGCTCCTCGCCCGACTGCGGTCGCTGCGCCGGGTCCTTCGACAGCAGGCGCATGACGAGCGCGGCGAGGTGCTTGTCGACGCTCGACGGCAGCGGCGGGACCGCGTTGTTGACGTGCGCGACCGCGATGTCGACCGCGGTCGGACCGGTGAACGGCCGGTGCCCGACGAGCGCCTCGTAGGCGACGACGCCGAGCGAGTACAGGTCGGACAGCGGCGTCGCGGCCTTGCCGACGGCCTGCTCGGGCGACAGGTACTGCGCCGTGCCCATGACCATGCCGGTCGCCGTCATCGTGATCTGGTTCTGCGCGAGCGAGACGCCGAAGTCGGTGATCTTCACGCGGCCGCCGCGGCCCAGGAGGATGTTGCCGGGCTTGACGTCGCGGTGCACGACGCCCGCCGTGTGGGCCGCGTGCAGCGCGCGCGCGGTCTGCGCCAGGATCGGCAGCAGCCGTCGCGGGGTCAAGACGGGCTCGCGCTCCAGCAGGTCGGACAGCGGCTCGCCGACGACGAGCTCCATGACGAGGAACGCGGAGCCGTCCTGCTCGCCGTAGTCGAAGAGCTGCGCGATCGACGGGTGGTGCAGCGACGCCGAGTTGCGCGCCTCGGTCCGGAACCGCTCGAGGAAGCCGGGGTCGCCCGCGAACTCCTCCTTGAGGACCTTGACGGCGACGGGACGCGCGAGGGCGTCGTCGTGCGCCTCCCACACCTCGCCCATGCCGCCGGTCGCGATCGGCTTGATGAGCCGGTACCGGCCGTCGAGGGCCACGCCTGCCGCCGTCCTCACGATCCCAGCACCGCCTGGATCACGGCCTTCGCGATGGGCGCGGCGACGCGGCCGCCGGTCGCCTCGTTGCCGGCGCTGCCGCCGTGCTCGACGATCACCGCGACGGCCACCCGCGGGGCGTCGGCGGGCGCGAACGCGGTGAACCACGCGTGCGGCGCCTGGTCGTCGCCGGTCTGGGCCGTGCCGGTCTTCCCGGCGACCTGCACCCCCGGGATCTGCGCGGCGGTGCCCGACCCGTCGGCGACCACGCCGACCATCATGTCCCGCAGCGCGGCGGCGGTCCCGGGCGACACGGCGGTCGACAGCAGCTTCGGCTCGGTCTCGTCGATCGTGTGCAGGTCGGCGGACCGCACGGTCTGCACGAGGTACGGCTGCATGAGCTGGCCGCCGTTGGCGATCGCGGCGGACACCATGGCCATCTGGATGGGTGTGGCGCGGACGTCGCGCTGGCCGATCGCCGAGCCCGCCGTCTCGGGGGCGTCCAGGTCGTCGGGGAAGACGGAGGGCACGACGACAGTCGGGATGGTGAACCCTTCGTTGAAGCCGAACCGCTCGGCCTGGGTGCGGATCGCGTCGTCGCCGAGGTCGAGCCCGAGCTGCGCGAACGACGTGTTGCACGACACGCGCAGCGCGTCGGCGAGCGTGATGGGGTCGGCGCCGCAGCCGCCGCCACCGAAGTTGCCCACGGTCGCCGTGGTCTGCGGGAGGTCCAGCTCGACAGGTGCGGGCAGCGGCGACTGGGGCGTGTACGAGCCGCTCTCCAGGGCCGCCGCAGCCGTGACCAGCTTGAACGTCGACCCGGGCGGGTAGACCTCCTTGGTCGCGTTCGACCGCAGCGGGTTGCCCTCGGCCGTCGACAGCGCGGAGAACGCCTCGCCGGCGGCCTTGGTGTCGTGCGTCGCGAGCGCGTTCGGGTCGAAGCCGGGCGTCGAGACGAGCGCGAGGATCTTGCCCGTCGACGGCTCGATCGCGACGACCGCGCCCTCCTGGTCGCCGAGCCCGTCGCGTGCCGCCTGCTGCGCGGCCGGGAGGAGCGTCGTCTCGACCGCCGCACCCTCGGGCCGGCGACCGGTGAGCACGTCCCGCACGCGCGTGAAGAACAGCTGGTCGCCGCGGCCGGTGAGCGCGTCGTTCGCGGCGAGCTCGAGCTCGGTGCGGCCGTTGACCACCGAGTAGAAGCCGGTGACCGACGACCACAGGTCGCCGCCCGTGTACGAGCGCTGGTAGCCGAACGCGTCGTCGACGGGGGCGGACGACGCGACGGCCTCGCCCGCGACGACGATCGGGCCGCGCGCGTTGCCGAACTCGCGGTACAGCGTGCGGACGTTGCGCGGGTCGTTGTTGAGCGTGTCCGCCTGGACGTACTGGACCCACGTCGTGCCGCCCATGAGCACGACGAACATCACGAGGACCACGGTGGCGAGGCGGCGCAGGGGAGTGTTCACGACAGCCCCTCGATCCGCTCGGTGGGCTGGTCGCCGCCCGTCGGGCCGGCGGTACCGCCGCCGCTGCCACCGACCGCCCGCGCCCCGGACGCGACCGGGGTGCCGACCTCGGGCGTCAGGACCGCGCGCACCACGGGTGCGGGTCGACGGGCCTCGTCGGAGATCCGGAGGAGGAGCGCGACGATGACCCAGTTCGCGACGAGCGACGAGCCGCCGTACGCGAGGAACGGCGTCGTCAGGCCCGTCAGCGGGATCAGGCGCGTCACGCCGCCGACGACGACGAACGTCTGGAACGCGACGACGAACGCGAGGCCGCCCGCGAGGAGCTTGCCGAACCCGTCGCGCACGCCGATCGCGGTCCGCAGGCCGCGCTCCGTGAGGATCGTGTAGCAGAGCAGCAGCGCGAGCAGGCCCGTGAGGCCGAGCTCCTCGCCGAGCGACGCGACGATGAAGTCCGACTCGGCGTACGGGACGAGGTCGGGCCTGCCGGAGCCCCAGCCGGTGCCGAACAGGCCACCGTTCGCGAGCCCGAACAGGCCGCGCACGAGCTGCCCGGAGCCGCCCGGGAACCGGTCGAAGATCTCCTGGTCGAACGGGTGCAGCCACGCGTCGAAACGCGCCCCGACGTGCGGGAACGCGGTCGCGGCGACGAGCGCGCCGCCCACGAACAGCAGGAGGCCGATGACGACCCAGCTGAGCCGCTCGGTCGCGATGTAGAGCATCGCGACGAACAGGCCGAAGAGCAGCAGGGACGTGCCGAGGTCACGCTCCAGGACGAGGACCGCGAGCGAGACGCCCCACACGATGAGGATCGGGCCGAGGTCCCGCGGCCGCGGGAGCTGGAGGCCCAGCACCTTCGGGCCGGCCAGCGCGAGCGTGTCGCGGTGCGTCACCAGATACCCCGCGAAGAACACGGCGAGGGCGATCTTGGCGAACTCCGCGGGCTGCATGCCGACGCCGCCGACGCGCACCCAGATCTGCGCGCCGTTGATCGCCTGGCCGATGCCCGGCACCAGCGGGAGCACGACGAGGCCGAGCGCGACGATCATCGCCGTGTACGTGTACCGGCGCAGCGTGCGGTGGTCGCGCAGCAGCACCAGCACGAGTGCGGCCAGCACTACCGAGATCGCGGTCCACCCGAGCTGCCGCTCCGCGAATCCCGCGGCCTTGTCGCGCGCCTCGTACGCGATGTCGATCCGGTAGATCATCGCCAGGCCCACGCCGTTGAGCGCGACCGCGACCGGCAGGATCACCGGGTCCGCGTACGGCGCCCGCCAGCGCAGCACCAGGTGCAGCGCCACCGCGAGACCCGTCAGACCTGCCGCGTACCCGATGACGTCCGCGGGCACGCTGCCGTCGATGCCGAGGCCCACGAGCGCGTAGCCCGCGACGGCGATCGCGAGCGCCAGCACGAGCAGGCCGAGCTCGACGCCCCGGCCCGCACGCACCTGGTGCGGCTGCACGGTCGCCATCACGTCCGCCTCACGGGCTCGTCACCCCGGCAGCCGGGTCGACGGCCGGCGGCGTGGTCGGCTCGGTCGCGAGCGGCGTGGGCGTGGCCGTGGGGGTCGGCGTGGGCTCGTCCTGCGGCTCCGCGTCCGCCTCCAGCATGCGCACCAGGTCACGCGCATCGTCCAGCGACGTCGCGTGGATCGTCTGCTCGACGCGCTCGCGCAGGTACGCCGAGCCGAGGTCCTCCATCGACGTGCCCGACCGCTCGACGACCCGCGACAGGGCGACCGGGCCCAACGTCTGCGGCAGCCCGCGCAGGATGACGACCTCGCCGTCGGCGTCCGCGACGTAGTACTGCGTCTGCGTCCACAGGTAGCCGAGCGCGAGCACCGCGACCGTCAGGAGGCCCGCAAAGGTCCACACGAGACCCGCGCGCACGCGGCGGCGCCCCACCGGCTCGTCGTCGTCCTGGTCCTCGTCGCCCACCGCGCCGACCGTGACCGGCACCGCCGGCAGGTCGGCCGGGTCGTCGTCCTCGTCGTCCGCCGTGTCCGGCGGGGTCTTCTGACGTGCCGCCGACTGCGTCAGCGACGCCGCACGCGCCGCCGGGCCGTCCGCCGCTGACGTCGGGTCGTTGCGCGACGTCGCCGCCGCACCCACGACCGTCGCCGCCGTCGTCGGGCCCGCACCGTCCGCGATGTCGTCGAGCTCGATGACGTCCGCCAGCACCACCGTCACGTTGTCGCCGCCGCCCGCGCGCAACGCGAGCTGCACGAGCCGGTCCGCGCACGCGTCGACGTCCGCGATCGTGCGCAGCGTCTCCTCGATCGTGTCCGCGCTGACGAACCCCGACAGGCCGTCGGAGCACAGCAGCCAGCGGTCTCCCGGACGCGCCTCCCGGACCGACAGGTCGGGCGTGACCTCCGCGTCGAAGTCGCCCAGGACCCGCATGACGACCGACCGCTGCGGGTGGTGCTCGGCCTCCTCGGGCGTGATCCGGCCGATGTCGACCAGGTGCTGCACGAACGTGTGGTCCGTCGTCACCTGCGTCAGCACACCGTCGCGGAACAGGTAGCCGCGCGAGTCGCCCAGGTGCACCATCGCGAGCTTGTTGCCCGCGCGCAGGATCGCGATGACCGTCGTGCCCATGCCCGCGAGGTCCGGGTCCGCGTCGACGCGCGCCAGCAGGTCGTCACGCGCCGACTCCAGCGCCGCCTCGAGCTGGTCCAGCGCGTCGTCCGGGCCGTGCGACTCCCCGTCGAGCGGCGCGAACGCCGCGACCGCGACCGACGACGCCACGTCGCCGCCCGCGTGCCCGCCCATGCCGTCCGCGACCATGAGCAGGTGCGGACCCGCGTAGGCGGAGTCCTGGTTGTTCGTGCGCACGAGCCCGACGTCCGAGCGCGCCGCATACCTGAGGGCGACGGTCACCGGGTTACCTCTGCAGCTCGAGCACGCTCTGTCCCACGCGGACCGGTGTACCGGTCGGCAGGGGGATCGGTCCGTCGACGCGCTGGTCGGCCAGGAACGTCCCGTTCGTCGAGCCGAGGTCCTCCACGAACCACTGGCCGTCCTGCGGGAAGACGCGCGCGTGACGCGAGGACGAGTAGTCGTCGTCCAGGACCAGCGTGCACGACGGCGCACGGCCGATCAGCACCGGCGCCGTGCCGAGCGGGACGATCGTGCCGCGCAGCGGGCCCTCCGTCACCACCAGCTTGCGCGGTCCCGAACCGCTGCGCGCCGAGCGCGGCGTGCGGACCGGGGTGGGTGCGGGTGCCGCGGGGGCCGGGGCGGCGGCGGCGGCTGCCGCGTCGACCGGCTGCGGGCGGGCCGGCGTGGCCGTCGCCGCACGGTTGGCACGACGACGGTCCGTGATGCGCGTGCCGTACAGGTCGCGGCGCAGCACGCCGATCGCCGACAGCACCAGGACCCACAGCAGTGCGAGGTACCCCAGCCGCAGCAGGGTGATCGTCAGCTCACTCATGCGCCGGCGTCACTCGTCCAGGTCCGGCTCGCCGCCCGTCCAGAACAGGATCCGGGTGCGGCCGATCATGAGGGTGTTGCCGTCGACCAGCGTCGCCGCCGGGACGTGGTGCCCCTCCACGTACAGGCCGTTCGTCGAGCCCATGTCCGACGCGATCACACCGTCCGGCGTCACCCGGATCTCCAGGTGCCGGCGCGAGACGCCCGGGTCGTCCACGATGATGTCCGCCTCCGAGCCCCGGCCGATGACCGTCACCGGGCCCGTGAGGATGTAGCGCTGGTCGTCCACGATCAGCAGCGGGTGGCGCGACGTCGGCGCCGTCGCCGCAGCGGGCGCCACCGCGCCGCGCACCGTCGCGCTGTGCACCCGGAAACGACCCGCCTCGAGGTCCGCGTCCTCGCCGAACGACACCGTCACCGGCCCGACGAACGCGTACCGCTGGCTCGCGGCGTGCTCGGTGACGGTCGCGGCGAACTCGTCCGCCATCGCCTCCGCGCCCCACTCCTCCACATGGTCGTAGTCGGCAGGCGCGAGCTCGATCGTGAACTCGTTCGGCACCACCGTCCGGTCACGTCCCACGACCGCCGCACGGTCGTCGAGCTCCCGGCGCAGCGCGCTCGCGAGCTCCACCGGCTTCAGCTCGCTGCGGAAGGCCTTGGCGAAAGCGTTGTTCACGACGCGCTCCACGCCGTTCTCGAACTTGTCGAGGAAGCCCACGCCCACCTCCCTTACCCGTGCCGTGCCGTGGCCGCGCCGATCGTCGGTGGCCGTCCTGGACGTTGATGGTATCCGTGCCGCGCCCGCCACGGCCGGGTGAGGCGGGTGTTGTCGTGGGAGGACTCGGGGGAGGTCCCGTGCAGCGGGGTCGGTCGGGGTGCCTGCGCGGGCTCCGAGGCGGCCATGGGGTGTGTTGCCGCAGGTCATCCCGTCGGGTCGGGAACCACCCCGGCGCCGTGCTAATGTTCTCCGGCGCGCGCGAGTGGCGGAACGGCAGACGCGCTGGCTTCAGGTGCCAGTGTCCGAAAGGGCGTGGGGGTTCAAATCCCCCCTCGCGCACAAGTCACGAAGGGCCTCTGACCTGCTGGATCAGCAGATCGGGGGCCCTTCTGCTTACCCTGTGGGAACACCCGTGGGAACATGGGCCGTTTTCGAGGGGGGATCCAGGTGGCGCGCAAGCCGCTCGAGCCGGTCGAACGACCACGCACCGACGGCGACTCGTCCTGGCAGGTGCGGTGGCGAGTGGGCGGTGGCACCGGACCCGTGGCGTCGGAGACCTTCTCCACTCGCGAGCCGGCAGTCGAGTTCGCTGCGGCCGTTGACGCGGCAGACCGGTTCTGGCCCACAGGGTGGGTCAAGGGCGTCGGACGGCCCGTGCCCGAAGTCGAGGAAGCCGTCGACCCGTCCGTTGTGACGGTTCAGCACGTTTACGACGCCTACATGGAGGTCGTGCGGCGGCGTATGCGGCGTAACAAGATTCAGGCCGACCAGGTCCAGCGCTACGAGGGGTACTGGCGCAACCGCCTCGCACCGTCGTTCGGTGAGGTCCCGTTCGTCGACGTGGACGACGACCTCATCGACGGGTGGGTCGACGACATGCTCGAAGAGGGGTGGCAGGCGAAGACGATCCTCAACTGGCACGGGTTCTTCTTCTCGGTCATGGACCACGGTCGCGGACGCATGAAGCTCCGCCCCGACAATCCGTGCACGCTCACTGACCTGCCCGAGCCCGACGCGGGCACTGAGGTCCGGCAGGTCCGGTTCTTCACGCACGGCGAGTGGAACCTGCTGCGCGAGTGCCTGAAGAGCGACGTCCACCTGCTCGTCGACGTGCTCCTGGCGTCCGGCATGCGGTGGGGCGAGGTGTCAGCGCTGCGGGTGGAGTGCGTCGCGTTCCAGGGAGACGACGAAGCCGTCCTCCGGATAGTGCGAGCATGGCGGCAGCGCGGGCAGGGCGACACGTCCAAGGTCCTCACGGACCAGGGCGAGACGAAGCGGTGGAAACTCGGACCACCGAAGAACAAGCGGTCACGGTCCGTGGTCATCAGCGGTGACGTGGTCCACCGCCTGAGCGATGCAATCAGCGGGGCGCCCGGTGAGGCGTACGTCTTCCGCACCAAGCACGGCCACCCGTGGCGGTACCCGGACTTCCACTTCCACCGATGGTCTCCTGGACGGGACCTGGCGAAGGAGGCGGGCCTTCAGAAGGCCGCCAAGCCGCACATGCTTCGCCACACATACGTCGTCTGGCAGCTTGCGGACGGTGTGCCGCTGCACGAGGTCAGCGAGGCGTTGGGCCACGGCAGCATCGAGATCACGTACGACATCTACGGCGGCCTCATCGACCTGACCGACCCGACGAACGCTCGCCGGATGGCGAAGGCGATGGCAGAGGCGAAGACGGCGACGTTCGGGACGCCTCCACCGCGCGAGCAGGTTGACGCCTACCGGCCGCCCACACGAAAGCCCGGACCCGGACCTACAGCTTCGTCCTAGCGGTGGAGCGACGCGGATTGGGCTGCTCGCCGACGGTCAGGCGGCCATTGCGCGTCGCCGAGCCCGTCGGGGGCAGTGTCGGCACGGTGGCCTTGGAGCGCCTCTCACCGGCGAGCACGATTTCACCGATGTGGCCGGGGCTGAAACGCAAGTGCTTGCCGAGGCGGGTGCATGGGAAGTCGACGTCGTCAGCAGCCATCCGAGCGAGCGTCGTTGCCGGGATGCTGAGGACCTCGGCGGCTTCGTCGGTGCCCATCATGGCCGAGCGCACGTAGAGGCCCGGGACGCCGGGCACGGGGACGAGCATCTCGTGTGCTCGCTCGTCGGGCTGGACGAGACGTAGCGTTCGAGCCGGTCGGTGCGGCGTGGGGGGCGCGTCCGGGACCGCGTGAAGCGTGGCGGATGGCGTGACTCGAGGGCCGTGAGTTCCTGTTGCGGCGAGCGTCAGGGGCTCGCCCTGGCGCTCGGCGGGGCTCACGGGTTGGGCTGGTGGCTGTGGTGTCTCATGGGACTACGGTAACAACGCGGATATACGGTCTGACCAGGTACAACGCTAGCGTGCTAGCCGGTTTCGGCTCCGTGCCCGGCTCTCGCGAGCGGGGCCAGCACGCCACCGTGCTAGGTCGGACTTACCACCAGCGTCTATACGGAAATGTCCAAATCGAACCCTCCGCCCCGCAAGGACGAAGCCGGTTCAGACACCGTGATGCAACTCACACGCGGCCCTCACCTCGGAAGCGCTGTCGCACCCCACCGCGACCCTCTCCCCATGCCCCGCCTTGTCCGTCCTCTGAACCCGTGGCGCCTCATCGGCGCCCCACTCCCGGAGCGCTTCGAGGTGGCACGCGACGCGACCAGCACCGCCGAGGAGCTGACCGTCGTCGCCCCGCCCGCCCAGGACGCCAAGACCGACCCGTCGCTCACCGGGGTCTGCTGCACGGATGGGTGACACCTGACCTGTGGGGACGCGGTCCCCGCTGGAAGGATGTGCACCGTGCCCAGGCCCTATCCCATGGAGTTCCGCCGGGACGTCGTGGCGGTCGCCCGCCGTGGCGAGGCCCCGATCAAGCAGATCGCGCACGACTTCGGGATCGCCGAGTCGTGTCTGCGCAACTGGCTGCGTGACGCGGACGTCGAGGACGGCAACCGTCCGGGCGTGACCGCCTCGGAGTCGGTCGAGCTGCGTGAGGCGCGTCGGCGGATCCGGCTGCTGGAGCAGGAGAACGAGGTGCTGCGTCGCGCAGCGGCGTATCTCTCGCAGGCGCAGCTGCCGGGAAAAGGCTCTACCCGCTCGTGAGTGAGCTCGCCGCCAACGGGGTGCCCGTGCCGGTGACGTGTCGGGTTCTCAAGCTCGCCAGACAGCCCTACTACCGCTGGCTCGACGCACCCGTCGGTGCGCGTGGCTCGAGCAGGCGTATCTCGCGGACGCGTTGTTCGACGCCCACCGCGACGATCCGGAGTTCGGCCACCGGCTGCTCGCCGACGAAGCCGCCCGCGCCGGTCTGGTCGCCTGCGACCGCACGGTGTGGCGGATCTGCTCGTCCAACGGCTGGTGGTCGGTGTTCGGCAAGAGACGCCCCCGAGGTGGCAAGAAGGCCGGGCCGCCGGCGCACGACGACCTTGTGCTGCGCGTGTTCACCGCCGACGGACCGAACCGGTTGTGGCTGTGGGACATCACCGAGCACCCCACGAGCGAGGGCAAGGTCTACCTCTGCGCGATCAAGGACGTGTTCTCCAACCGGATCGTCGGGTACTCGATCAGTGACCGCATGACGTCCCACATCGCGGTGAACGCCCTGGCCAGCGCCGTGCAACGTCGCGGTGACGTGGCCGGGTGCATCGTTCACGGGGACCGTGGGAGCCAGTTCCGAAGCCGCAAGGTCCTGCGCGAGCTGGCCCGCCACGACCTGGTCGGGTCGATGGGCCAGGTCGCCTCCGCGGGCGACAACGCCGCGATGGAGTCGTTCTTCTCACTCCTGCAGAACAACGTCCTGAACCGGCGCCGCTGGACCACCCGCGACGAGCTGCGCCTGGCGATCATCGTCTGGATCGAACGGACCTACCACCGCCGCCGACGCCAAGCGCGACTCGGTCGCCTGACCCCCATCGAGTACGAGACCATCAACACCCCTCAGGTCGCACTCGCCGCCTGAGACCCGCTGTCACCTACTCGTGCAGCAGACCCAACATGAACGCGTTCGTTCCGCGTTCGTTCCGCGTTGCGGCATGCATGGGCACGACGTGTCGCTCGACGCCGAATGCGTGAGCCACGGTGGGCATCATCGTGTGTGTCGCGCCGAATCCACGGAACACCACAGGAAGATATCCAGCGGGTGTGCTGCCGGCGCGTAGGAGTCCGGGGTGAATGAGCATCTGCAGGCGGGTGCGGTCCTGGTCGTTCCAGGTACGTGTTGCAAGCATCCCGCCGCTGGGGATTTCGACGACGTCGTAAGGGGTGAAGTCAGATTCGGCGACTTGCTGAGCGACACTCGTCGGGATGAGCCCGACAGCGTATGTGTGCTCGTTGCGCGGGGCGAACGGGCAGCCGTCGTCGGTAAGGTGCATAGCGTTCTGTCCAATCGTGATGGGGTCGATAGGGACCTCCGGGGATGTGGCGCCGCGCTGATTGGCGACGACAACGGAGAGAAGATCACGACGACTCGGAAGGACCAAAGGATGTTCCCCACGGACCCCCTGTTTGGACAGCCATGGCGTTCAGAACCATGACGAACCCTATCGAATGCGGACAGCAGAAAGGCCCGCCGGGACGCCCGGCGGGCCTTTCTGTCGTCTGGTGGTGCGGGCTAGTTGGCTGCTTCGTACGCGGCCCTAACATCGGCCGAGATGCGTCCGCGCTCGGACACTTGGTGCCCGTGCGACTTCGCCCAGTCGCGGATCGCCTGCGCATCGGGCGATGTGCCACGCGCACGACGTGCCGCGGTGCGGGCTGGTGTGCGGCCGACCTTACGGGCGTGACCGACCCACGAAGCCAGTGCGTCGCGAAGTTCCTGAGCGTGGGCGGCCGTCAGGTCTATCTCGAACGTCACCCCATCAAGACCAAACATGACCGTCTCGTCGGCTGCGGTCCCGTCGAGGTCATCCGTGAGCAGCACCTGGATCTTTTGCGCCATCATCGATCTCCCGTTCGTCCGAGCGTCCGTCGAACTCTACCGGGACCTAAGTGAATATGGTGTCGCTCCCCAGCTCCGCAAGGCGCGCGTCCACTTTGGCCTGAATATTCGCTGGTACTTCGTCAGCGGCCATCAGGTAAGTGGCGCCATCTCCGCCTAGTGCAGTAACCACCCGCCGTGCACATGCCTCGCACAGATATCCGTTCGTCGCGCCGGCTGCCACGAGCAGCGGGGAGTCGTATCGCGCCGACTCCGGCGTTTTGCAGATGTCGCATTCGTATCTGTCTCCAAACATCACGTACACCGTTGTCGCGGCGAATGGATGCAGGAGTTCTGTCTCTTCATCAACGAGTGCGCACGAACGCGCCAAGTGATCCAGGACGTGACGATCGGGCGGAACTACCGGCGTGCCATCAATGTCGAACGCGGGCACCTGCTCAATGTACGAGTCGCCAGCCATCGCGAGCAGGGCGCCGAGCGCGTCTGGGAGGAGATTCCCCTCGTTGTCCCGCAGGGCGTTGACCTGAACGCTCATGTCCGGCTGGGGTAGGAGCCAATCGCTCTGCGGCATGGACCCGACCGTAGCGCTCTTCGACGCCTGTTCCCCAAGCCTCGATCTCGCTTCGCTCGGCCCCGCTCCGCTCTTCCGTCGGGACTTCCGAGCCAGCCCGCCGTCTGAAGCCGCGAAGGGGCGGCACCCCGACACCGCTACACCACGCGTGGCCGATGCACCAGGTCGATGGCGACGTGCACGGCTGCACCAGCACCAGCGGCCGCATGCGTCGGCATCGGCTCCGCAGGACGCACAGGAGCCGCACCCCCCAGGCAGCATCAGGAGGGCTCAGCTGGTTCCCGGCCCAGAGCTCTGCGGGCACGGTGAGGCGAGCGCTGCGAGCCGGAGGCAAGCGCCGCGCCCAGCCGGCGCACCAGACTCGCTCCACAGCTGCCCCACGGCCAGCACCACACGGACGAGCAGCGACGACCCGGTTCGTCGCAGCACGTGAAGCACGGGGAGGGCGAGCGCCGGGTCACCTGGGCGCGCCGCTTACCGCAGGGCTTGGCCGGCGCCCATCGGAGCGGCCCGAGCGGGATGGCCCGGATGTCCACGAGAGCGGGTAGCGGCGTGGCGGGCAGGTTACGGACGGAGCGAAGCGAGACGACCAGCGCGACCCTCAAAGCGTTGGTCGTCTCGATGAGCAACTGACCGAACCTGGCCGAACCACCACCACCACCCAACAGTCAGCACGAAAGCGCACGTGCGGCCGGCGCAATACCCCCAACCAACTAACGGTTGCTTCGTTTCGCGCGGGGGACGAGAGCGGGTATTCGCGCAGGTCAGTGCATCGTCTCTCCGGAAACATGCCGTGCCTATTGGAACGGTACGATTGTCGGTCCGGCCGTTCGGGTGGGCACCTATCGTGTATAGCGACGATGAACGCTGCTACCGATTTGGAGCGATGAGAATGGCACCCCGGTACCTCACTGAACTCACCCGCCTAGACGTCGAGGTCGTTCGCTTCTGCGTGCGATTCCCAGGTTGTCGTCCGGAGGCAATCACGGCATGGTGCGGGGCGTCGCACGATGGCATCCGAAAGAGCTTGCGCCGGCTGATGGCCCACAAGATGGTGCGGCAGCGGGTCCTACAACTCGACCTTGTCGGCGCAGACCGAAGCATCCGTGAAACGACTGCCCGAGTGTGGCTTGCCACCGGCCGTGGAGCACGCCTCGCCGGCACCTGGCGTGTGCCCGGCTCCGGGATGCAGGTCTCCCTCGACGCCGGGTCTGTGAGCCACTGGCTTGGAAATCATCAAGCCGGCGTGGCGTCATTGGCCGCCTGGTATCGCCACGGTGTCGTCAGTCCCGATGGTGTGCGGCGCGGGTTCGAAGTCGGCGGCGAAAGGGAGGTGCTCAGCCTGGAGCGGCGAGCAACCTCGGCGGTGGACTCCTCACGACCCAGCTCGCAAGCTACTGGTCGGTCCGCGTCCCTGGGCGCAAGGGCGTGCACCCCCCGGACCTAGTCGTCGTCGGCCGCGACCCCGGTCCCGAGGGCACCGGTGACCCGGTGCGTTTCGCCGTCGAACTCGAGCGGGCCATCAAGGAGCAGGCGGACTACGACGCGGTCGTCGCGGCCTATCGCGACGCGGGGCTCCCTCAGGTCTGGCACGTTCTGTCGGCTCGCACGGCTGAGCGGCTCGCCAAGGCGGCGCAGCGGGCCGGATTCCAGTGGGCGCCATCGCCCACTCGCGGTGTAAACGTCTCCACGGACGGGCTGTTCCGCATGCAGGGCTGGAGGTCGGGCAGGGTACTCAGCAACACAGCTTCGTGGGCACCTCGCCTGAACTTCCCCGCGAGCTTCCCTGCGGCCCTCGACGCCTACGTCTTCCCGCAGAAGCTTGACGCCTGGCGCGGCGGAACGATCGTCGACCCTAGCGCAGAGCCCCTTTGGGAGCCGCTACCGATGTACGACGCTGCCGCCTAATCCCGCCACCGCACGCGACGCCCCGGCACCTGCCGTGCGCACGGAGGGACCGAGGCTTCGGGCTGTCCGAGACGTGCCGGAACTTCACGGAGTGGGACGAGGCGGGCGCGGCCCTCGGGCTTACGCCTCGGCGCGCTGGCGGCGCTGGTAGAGCCAAACCGCGTGGTCGAGCCTCCGCTGTGAGACGTGGAACTCTGCGGCGGCGTCCTTGACCGCTGCGCGCGCCCGGTCAAGGTCAGCCGGTCCACTCGCCCCGATGGCGTGACCCACGAACCTCTGCACCATCGTGTCTGGCTTCACGCCGTCGACGCCGGTGTTCATCAGTAGGTAGTCCCAGGAGACGATGCCCAGGCCGCGCGTCCTGAGCCACGCCGACCCTCCTTCGCCGACCCGCGCATGGAGATCTGCGACGGTGTGTATCCCCGCCGTCTCGAAGGCCACCGCCGCCTCGTACACCGCTTCGCTCTTGAGTACCCGACCCAGACCTCCGCGCGCGGTCCCGGGCGCGACCGTGCGATTGACAAACAGCGATGTCGCGGCAGCCGCAGGTCCGCCAACCTCGTCGATCGTGGCGCGAAGCTCGGGCGTTCCGTCGTTGTTTGGGTCGGCCCCCGCTGCCCGGCGGTGCTCGCGGTATCGGGCGATCACGCGTTCGGCGCTCTTGTAGGTCGCTTGGAGCGAGAAGGCGGAGTCAAGCATCGAGAGCGCCAGGGAGCTGACGTATCCGGCAGGCTCAACCCAGTGCTCGGGCGCACCGAGCACCGCCCGAGCGTGCGCAACGACCGCTTCCACGTCACTCGTCATGGCCCGACCGTATCCGCGGTGTCGCCGCCAGGGGAGGCCTCCAAGAGGGACGTCACTCACCCGCCAGGCACCCCGTACACGGCTCGAAGCCGGTCAGTACGGGCCGCCGAGGGCCGGGCTGTTCTGGGCGCTCACCAGCGCGTACACAAAGCCGCCAGCCGCCCCGCTCGTGTGACCGAAAGGGCGGCTGGCGGTGTAGCGGTGGAGTTCAGAAAGCGAGCGGCTCGTCGTCGATGTCGATGGCGAGAGGTCCTCAAGCAGCAGCCTCGGACCGAGCCACCAAGGGGCCAAGCCAGGCCGCACCAGCGATACCGGCGCTTGCAGCAAGCCTCGACCAGTCGCCGAGCTCTCGGGCTGCACCTCGCTGACCGACAATGACTTGCTCCGCGACAGCCACCAACATCGCAGCAGATGGTGCGAAGCCGGTCCCAGTAGCGTGAGCCGACGCCCAGACCGACGCCACATCGCCTGCGAGCTCCACGAGGTCGCAGGCGAACGCCAGGTCATCCCGAGCGACGTCACGAGCAAGTTGCGCCAGCCGGATCGCCCCCTGCCCCACGGCGCCCTCATCGACTCCGTCGGGCAGGTCCGCGCACAGGTCCCAGACGGCGACCACCTCACGTAGCGGGTCGTCGTCCGCGAGCGTCTCGTCCTCCCACAACACAGCCGCTGGCTCGCCGGCGGTCTCCAGGTCGTACTCGTCACGGCTCGCTTCGTAGCGCGCCTCTGCCTCCGCCCACCGCTCGTCTGAACGGGCACTGCGCAGGCCGCGCACCGCACGCTTGAGCTCAACCTTGCCGTGCACCCCGAGCTCGATGGCAAGGATCCATAGCTCGGTGACGAGGCGGTAGCGCCCGTCTTGGCGGTCCGCCACACCGGCTTCCACCAGCACGGCCAGAGCGTTGTCGGCCTGCTTCACCGTCTTCCACGTCGCGTCGGCCACCTGCGCCCGACCGACCTCCCGGCCGTCATACATCATCGCAACGATCAGAATCGCGGTGGCCCGCTCGCGGCCGGCAAGGATGCCCGCCGCAGCCAGGTCAGACCCAGCGACGTCGGCGACACCACGCCAGGTCGGCATGCCGCCAGTGCGTGCCAACTCGTCGGTCGGCGCGACGATTTCCCACACCGTCGCACCGCGCATCTTGGAGCCTGTTTGGACCTCGCGTACGCACGGGTGCGCACGAAGCGCAGCCATGACGGCGCCACCGTCCATCGCAGTCAACAGCTCCAGCTGCATCTGCGACAGGCCGACCATTGCGCGGTCCAAGCGCACACAGGTCGCGGCGAGGACGGCCAAGGCCACCCGCTGCTCCGGGGGAACGGCGACTACCCAGGCGGCTTCGATGGTCGCCAGTCCTGTCCGCCCCAGGCGTGCACGACGGTCACCACCACCGGACTCCAGCCACGCACGCGCCCGCTTCACCGCCCGCCGCACGTGTCGACGGCGCCCACCCGCGGACCGACGAGTGACAACCCGACCGCCTTGTCGGCGCTCGTTCTTCATGCGGTCACCGATGCGGAACGCGTCGAGGAAGCAGTACACGTCGCCGACAGTCGCGTCCCGCGCCACGAGCGCGTCGATGACGCTCATCTCACCCTGGTGGCGCGAGCCCCGATCGGACGGGTCCCAACCCTCGCCCGTCGTGCAGACGAGGTCCTGATGGGCAGCAGAAAGCGACTCGAACCACTCGCGTGGCGACCGCGTCGGTGCCTCGTCGACCTCGAAGTGCAGCAGGAGCCTCGCCTCGCGCTCGTCGGCTCGCACACCGTGCTCGGTGAGAAGCGCGGCGAGTCTGCCCGTCGACACCGGCTGGGTCCGGCCGATGAGCGCCTCGACGGCCTGGGCGTCCATCGGCACGAACCGGCCCCCGTGGTCCAGGATGCCCCGCACCTTCGTCAGCCCGGCCGGGTGCCACGGCTTGTAGCCCGCGCTCACGAGCGTTCGCCCCCAGCCACCGAGCCTTGCAACCTTGCGATGCCCGAGCTTGGCCGCGATGAGGTCCACGTACGCCTGCGAGTACCGCCGGGTCGGCGTCATTGCCACACCGTTGAGCGCATCCACACCATAGGCACTCGAGCCGGAGCCCGTGACCACGACGACCACACCCATCAAAGTGGCTGCCCACGCCGCCACCCGGCGGTCTTCGGGAACAGCATCCGGCTCGAGTGGCTGTGAGGGCGGGTCCAAGTCGAGCATCGCGATCGACGAGCGGTGCTCAGCGACAACCGCCGCAGGAAGCCGCATCGCCTCCTCAGCGCTGAGGTCGGACGCCGGCGTTGCCTTCCCGTTCTCAGGGTCCCAGGTGTGAATGCGGCACGGCGCAGTCGGGCGGACAAGCAGGCCGGCGCCGAGGCGAAGCCAGCGCTCGTCTTCCTCCGTGAAGACCTGCCCGTAGGAGGCAACGGTTACACTTGATTCCATTCGGGGCCTCCTTCACAGGCTCCACGGCCGGTCACCTCCCGCATGGGGTGGCCGGCCTTTCTGCTACTTGTTCGCTCCGGTGAGTTCGTGCACTCGAGTGATTGACAGTCCGGAACTCGCGGCGATCGCCTTCAGGCTCGCCTCGGCCGCACGGGCCGCTCGCAGAGAGTCAAGGCGCGCGGTTGCTGCCAGGCGGTGCTGCAGCGTTGTCGCGCGCACTTCGCGCAGCGCCTCATCGGCGACCATCGAGACCACGTCCTTTCGCTCTACCGAAAGTCTATTCGACGGTCCGGACGGCTTTCTGAACCCCCAACTTCCACTGCCGACGGTGATTTCCTCTGTAGATTTGATCGAAGGCCAACTGACGTCTACACGTTGAGGTAGACGAGGAATGAGCGACCAACAAGGTCGCCATGGGACGACTACACGTAGGCGGTCCAAGGAATGACAACCCGCCCACGATTCCCTCTGTAGATTTGATCGAAGGCCAAGTGACGTCTACACGTTGAGGCGCGGGCCCCTCTCCCGAACCCGTTCGCCTCGTGGCGCACGGGTCGAACCCACCTGCCTGGGTGAGTGCAGGGATACGTGGGGGCGGCGCTTGGTGCGGGACGGTCAGACCTTGCCTGGCGGCACGATCGAGATCAGCAGCACCCGGAAGCGACCTCGCGCCGCGCCTTCGAGGGTGCTGTAGTCGCCCCAAGCGAGCGTGTGAGTGCCGGTGATGTCGAGGGCGTCCTCGCGTCCTCGGGTGGTCCCAGCGCCAGCCGTGACACCCCACGCGCGAAGTCCGGACAGGGTGGTGCTCTCGTAGAGCCTGAATGCGGATGCTGCGGTCGTGCGTCCATGGCCCGGGTCCGACCAGTAAGAGCGGTCGTTGCTCACGACGATCACTGCGCCGGCGTCGGCGAGTCCAGTGCGGACGAAGTGCTCGACCCGATGAACGTCCTTCACGACGTCGTACGCCGTAATGTCCTGCGCGCCTTGGCGGGGAAGCTCGAACAACTCGCCATCGACGACCGCGGTCAGGGCATCCGTTGGGTACTTCAACTCGATGGCGACGCGGCCGAGCGACGTTCGGAGCAGCACGTCGACCCGCTCGCGTCGACCGGGCCGTGATGGCTCAGGAACGCGCACCTCGAGGCGCACGTCGGCCGTCGAATGCTCCAGGTGTACCTGCCATGCGAGTTCCTGCTGGAGGTCGGCCTCAGAGTGGAACACCGGGCGGCGTACGGCGAGCGCGGCGAGGATGCGCGAGAGGTTCAGCTCATCGAGCGCCGGGTGCACGCGTTCACCACGGTCCGTGCTCAAGGCACGTAGTGCACCTAGACGTCGCCACTAGCACATTGCCCTCGGGTGTCGTCGTTGTCAGGCGCTCCCGGTTCGCGAGTCGCTGCCAGGCGCCTGGTGCGTCGATGAGTCCCCATCGGGAGTAGTCGTCGTCCTCGTCACCCTTGTGTGGGCACCCGTCGAAGTGCGCCTTGCCGCTCGGCGCGACCCGGAGTGCGGCGATGCGTTCGCGCGCAGTCCGGCGCCGCTCGAGCCCATGTGCACAGACCTCGTCGTCCATGTCGCAGAGTTCGCAGTAGGCCATGCCCGAGTATCCGTCAAGGTGACGGCCGCGTGAGCGCAAGTGACTGCTCTCTCAGCACGAACAGACGGCGCTCGTCGGGGAAAGCGCGAGCTGGGTTCGACGACGCTGATCCACGAAGCTGCGGCGCGAAGCGTCGCCGACTCGGATGCGCCGGATCGGACAGCTGCCGGGTCGAGCTCCTAGCCGGCCGCCACCGGGGTGGATGCGTTCATCACACGAAGCCTGCTGCCAGACTTTCGCCAACCGCCTTCGATCCTAATGCTGGCGCGGCGCCGACCACCTGCGGGCGACGGCGACTGTTGAGGACCTGAATGGAGTGACCTTGACCGAGTCAACGAGCGTACCTCTTCACCTCCTCGGCGATCATCGTGACCCGACCTGGGCCGACATGTCGCAGTACGTTGTCCACTTCACCAAGAACTCGGCGGTGTTCGCTCAGATCCTGGCGAGCGGCGTGCTGAGGCCGTCTGGGCCGTTCGGCTTCAGCTGGGCTCGGAAGGTCGTCGAGGTGCAGAACAGGCACTTGTCAGTCTGCTTCAGCGAGGTTCCGGTGGACAGGATCAAGCGAATCGCAGATCGTCATGGTCACTACGGCATCGCGTTCACCAAGGACTTCATCCGAAACGCACAAGGCGCGCGTGTCTGGTACGTCGACCAGGGGTCAGAGCAGGCTCGCAACCTGAACAGGCACCTGGGCGAACTGCGGTTGAGGCGAGACTTCGCCCACCCCATGTGGGAGCTCACGCCCTTCATGGACCTAGTCATGCCCGGCCAATACGAGTGGGACTGGGAGCGGGAGTGGCGGGTGCGCAATGAACTCCGGTTCCGAATGACGGACGTCGCCTTCGTCATCACACCCGAGGGTGTCGGTGAGATGCCAGAGTTGCACGGTCTTTACAGCCACCCGAAGCTCGACCTCATCGTCGCCGCAACGCCGCAGCCGCTCGTGGACCTGGTCGAAGACCTGGTGAAGGAGTTCGTCCAGACCTTCGAGAACCCAGTCGACAATCTGCCTGTCGATGACGGTGAGTACGTCTGGATCGTGAACGAGTGGAACACCGAAGGATGCGTTGACGAGCTGTTCCCCGAACTCTCGGACGACGTGCGTCCCCAGCTCATCGACTACTTGGATGGCATCAGTCACTCATGGGTCCGCTCATCGGACGTCGCATCCATCTACGAGTAGCAGTCGAACCCTCGTAGTCGGCACCACCCCATCCAGGACGCTTGCCACGACTCACTCGGTCGAGCTGCGGGAAGCGAATCCCGGCTTCGGCACGTGCAGCTCGCGACCGGCCAGAGTTTCACCGATGCTCAACACACGCAGGCGCTCGGAAGTCGGACGGCGACTCGTCCCTGCCGTCGAGCAGAGCGTGTCCACGATCGGAGCGCTACGGGCTCTGCCCCACCGTCGAATCGAAGTCGTTCATGCGGCTTCTGGAGTGCCTGAACTGGTCAGCGGACGACGCCTCCGGGGGTGACACCAGTGTCACCCCCCATGACGGGGGCGTCACCCAGGGGTGGCGTGGATGTCACCCAGGGGGTGTCACCGGTGTCACCCAGAACCCTAGGAGAACACCTCAGGTAACCCTCAGGGAACGTTTCCGCCTCGCTTCGCTCGCCGGACGCGCCATCGGCTCAGCCCGATCATCGAGGCGACGGTCCTGCTTGACTCACCACCTCGACCGTCCAGAGCGCCTTTCAGAAGGTGGCGCTCAGTCGTCGTCCTTGGGTAGCGAAGCGCTCGAACAGGCTCGAGCGGTTCCAACCCCAACCCCCGATTGCGCCCGCCCCCCTTCCCCGCGCCGCTCGGGAAGGCCAGACGCGCGTCCAGGAGCCGCCAAGTGGGCCGTCGAGCGCCCGGTGGGCCATCGCGCAGGGTCGTGGCGGCTTCGGTCGCCAGCGGGGCGTGTCGCGTCGGAACTGTGTCTGGACCGCAAGCGTACGATCGTCAGCCAGGCGACGACATGTCGTCTGCACGTCGCGGCAACACCCGACCGCGCCCCGACATGGGGTGCGAGCCCGACACGGGCGCCAGTCGCGCCGGACCGGACGTGCGCCGACCGAGCGGATCTCGGACGCAGGGCGAGCGCGATGCTCGACAGGCGCGATGCCTGAGCCCCTGTGGTCTGGTGGCAGGCGGCTCCCGCGACCACTGGGCGCGACCACCCGGACCGCGCTCGGACCGCGCGGTTCCACCTGCCGTGAGCCGTCATCGGCTCAGCCAGAACGAACCTCACCAGCACCGACCTTCTTCGGGCCGCTGACCGGGCAACGACCTCCGAAGGAGCGCTCGTGCTCGAGTCCCTGTTCGGCCACCTCGCGGTCGCCGGCACGGTTGGCCTGGTAGTGCGTCACGCCTGGCTCGCGTGGGTCGTGTCGTCCGAAGACCGGAGTCGCCGCCTCGCCCGGATCTATCGGGCACGTCGACCACGGGCCCGGTAGTTGCGCAGAGGCCGGCTTCCGTCCTCCGCCCCGTGTCGGTCGGTACGGTTCGTGGCGTGGATGAGTTGCTGCCCTGGGCGTGGGTCTTCCTCGGCGGCGTGCTGGTCACTGCGATGACCAACCTTGCCGTCAAGGGCACCGAGTCGGCGCTCGCCCGCGTGGGGCGTCTCGCAGCCGTGCCCTTCCGACGGTTGGTGGCCGGTCACCGCCGGAGGATGGTCGCCAAGTACGGAGCGCCGCAACCGGAGTTCACGCATCCAGCGCGGTTCGAGGTCCATGGCGAGATAGACGGCAACCGAGGACGAACCTGGCTAGTGAACGTCGGGCACGGCGACGCGTTTGGGGTGGTCGCGGCAGCCGACCCAATGAGCCCTGGACGCGTGACGATCCGAGGCGCGGCGTCGTGGAGTGCGATCCCCTCCGACGGTGGACGCGAGCTCATCGCCGTCGTGTCAGACGTGCTTGCACTGATCTCAGACGCGAACACGAACACCATCACCGTGTCCTGGCGGGACGCTGACGGCACCCAGCATGAGGACGAGGCGCCACTCGATGCGAACGCCACTCGCGTGGCAGCGAGTCGGCAGTAGACGCTTCTCGCAGTCACCGCACACGGGCGTATGGCCGGGGTTGGCCGCGGTCGACTCATGCTCGTTGCGACGGTGCGGGCGCGGCATGACCGTCCGAGCAGTCGGATGCGGCGCGGGGGTGACACTCGCCGCAGCACGGCATCCTTGAGGGATGAGTGACCCCACCAGCACAGCTGCCCCGGGCGGAGACTGGCGCGACCTCGTCGCATTCGAGACGCCTGCGCGTGTGGATGCCGCCTACCCGTGGATGAAAGGCCCCGAGTGGCGCGAGGTGCTGTGGTGCTCGTCTTGTGGGGGCGGCTCGCCAGTGCGGCTCGGCAGCGAACTTTGGGCGATCAAACACCACCACGCGACGCAGCCGCTCGGACACCTACGGTTCTACTGCCGCGATCACCTGCCCGACCGTGAGTGGACATCGAGCGGTGGCGGGAATAGCGGGGCCGGTCGCGTCGGAGCGCTGTGTCCGACCTGCTCGATGACGCTCCCGCTGACCGGTGTCTGCGACACCTGCGGGTAGCGCCACACGCGCTAACGGCGAGACCATCCCGCGATATCTCGAGCGACATGGAGGGCGCCACGGCGTCGGGTTTTCGACTCCCGGCTCAGCAGCCGGTGGTGCTGGTCCTGACCGCGCGAGGCGCGGCGGCCGCCGCCGGGAGGTCGAACTGGGGTCGGCCGGGAGCTCACCCGCATCACGGCAGCCGTAGCCCGGTGGTGCCGTGACTTCGCGCACTAGCCTGCCGTGTGGCAGCACACCGCCCCGCCGGAAGGTGAACACCTATGCCGCTCGAAATGGGCGTCTGGCGCATCGAGAACGGTAAGCCTCGCAGGCTGCCGCCAGTCACGGTCCCGACCGAGGCCGCGCTGGAGTCGTTCCTCGAACGTGACCCGTCCTTGCTGGGGGAGCGGCTGCTGGTCATCGGCCGGCAGGTGCAGACCCCGCACGGCAAGCGCATCGACCTGCTCGCGATGGACGGCGACGGCAACCTCGTCGTCTTGGAGCTCAAGAGGGACCGCACCCCTCGTGATGTCGTCGCGCAGATCCTGGACTACGGCTGGTGGGTGTCCCGCCTCGACCGTGACAGCGTCATCGACATTGCGAACACCCACTTGGATGCCCCGTTCGAGGCAGCGTTCGAGGGCGTGTTCGGCACACCCCCGCCGGATGAGCTCAACACCGAGCTCCGCCTGACGATCGTCGCGACCGAGCTCGACTCGTCCTCCGAGCGCATCGTCACCTACTTGCGCGAGTTCGGCGTTCCCGTGAACGCCGTGTTCTTCACCTACCTGGACGACGGGGACAGGCAGTACCTGGCCAGGTCCTGGCTCGTCGAGTCCACCGAGCAAGCCCAGTCCGCACCGACCCAGAAGAAGGGCAAGCGCGCCGAGTGGAACGGCAAGGACTGGTTCGTCTCGTTCGGTGACGGCCTAGGCCGCTCCTGGCAGGACGCCCGCGCCTACGGCTTCGTCTCCGCCGGTGGTGGCTCCTGGTACTCCCGGACCCTGCGCAACCTCCCCGTCGGTGCCCGAGTGTGGGTGCACATCGCGAACACCGGGTACGTCGGCGTCGGCACCACGCTCGGCGAAGCGGTCCGGTTCGACGAAGCCGAGGTCCAGGTCGCAGGCCAGTGGCTCCGGCTCGCTGACCTGAAGCTCACCGCCGCGTACCGGCACGGGAAACCCGCTCAGCCCGCAACGGACGACGAGGACATCGACGAGTGGGTTGTCCCGGTGCGCTGGGACGTGACCCTGGACAAGGGGGACGCGTTCTGGCAGAGCGGCATGTTCGCGAACCAGAACTCCGCCTGCAAGCTCCGTCAGGAGTTCACGCTCGAACGCCTGGCCGAGCGGTTCCCGAGCGGAGGCGAAATCGAGTAGGCGCCTGAGCCGTGTCGCAGGTGTCGGCCGGCTCTCGTGAGCGTGCTTGTCACCCGGACGGACAAACGTCGGGATGCTGGTTGGGCTCGATAGGCTCTCCGCGTGCGCGGCCCGGTGATTTTTCTTCCACCTGCCCAGCGGTCGGCACTCCAATCCCTTGCGGACGCGGGAGTTCGGGCTCGTGTTCGGCGCCCAACGCTGGAGGCGCTCGTCAGGCACGATCTCGCAACGCCGGAGGGTGCCCTGACCGATAACGGTCGGCGCTGGCTAGCGGAGTCCAACGACGACCGACACGAGACGATCCGCGCCGATACGGTGCAGTTCCTCGTCGCGATCGGACAGGACCCGACGCTTGTACCGAGCAGCGAGCAGGTGCGGCACATCGACGACGAGCGCCACGTCGTTCCGACACCTGAAGGATGGCAACTCACCCAACGTGGCAAGGCCGTCGTATCGCTGGTCGAGCTCCACGCCGGGGCGCCGGCGACCGCGATTGGCGACTGGGACGTAACGGGCTTCACCCCTTGGGGTGCGGCAGTCCAGGTCCTCGCGCGCCTCGAACGGGCCGGCTACGCCTGGCGCTTGATCGAGCGTTCTGACCTGCTCACGTTCGATGGGCGACCGTGGGCGTTCTACGGCACGCAGCCGTGGCTCGAGCTCCGACTCAACGCCGCCCCATGTCCGGAGCCGGTCGCCATCGAGGCAGTCGAGCAGGCGATGCTAAACACGGCGGACGAACTGCGCCTGATCCTGGACGACTCCGGCGTCACTCTTGACTACGAAGAAGCACGCCAGGCCGACCACACGCGGGTCGAGTTGAGCATGGCGCAGTGGGACGACGGCAACTTCCACGCGCATGTGTCACGAGTGGGCGACCTCATCGTCGGGGACGGCCTTGAACTCTTCCGCGCAGGCCGCGGCAGGGATGTTCGTGACCTCGCACCGATCACCACGTGGCGCGCCGCGCGCCTGTAGCCACAGGGCAGGCGAGCCGAGCCGAGTGTGGAGTCTCGGCAGAATCACCCTGTGCCTGTCTGTGCCATGTGGCACACTCAAGCTACGCGATAGGGCTTCAACCCGAGCGTCCAGCCTTCGGCCCTCGTCCCACGACGGGGGCCGTCGTGCATCTCGAACCTGTAGGTCTTGCCCGTGCGGTCGTCGAGCCACACTCGGTCACGCGTCACGATGCCGTCGACCTTCTTCCACAGGCGCTCGTTCGCCCGAGCGACCCGTGGGCGTTGGGCGTCCCGGTCGCTGTCGATTCGGGTCTTCAGGTAGGTCACCAGGTCGACGGCCTGGATCTGCCGGTACTTCGACGAGTCCACAAACTCGATCTTCAAGATGCGGTCGAGGTTCTTCTTCCGGTAGCCCCACGTCCCGAACTGCTGGAAGTGGAGGAGCGAGCGGACGACCGACGCCGCGAACCGGCACTCGTCCGCGAACACGTAGCAGGCCTGCTGCTTGCTGACGGCGCGCTCGTGGATGCGCTCCAGGGTGTACATGAGCGCTGCCTCATGCTCGTTGTAGCCGCGTCCCGCGTAGATTCGCTGAAACTCCGGGCGGTAGATCGCTTCGAAGATGAGGGCGTCGGCCCGAAACGCGATGGCGTCCAGAGCTTGACCGTAGACATCGATGCGCTCCCATGGCTTGAGGTCGCGCCAGACCCCATGCCCCTGGAACATCTCGAAGCCGTGCAGCTCGGTGGACGCTGGGATGCCGTACTTGACCTCGGCACGGTCCATCACGGCATCAAGGTCTGCTGCGAGGAGCCTGCGCTGCCCTGCAGGCATCACGAGGGCTCCGATACGGTAGATGTCGCCGTCAGCGGACTCGTCGATGAGGGCGACCCACCGGTCCTCGGCATTCACTACTGACCCCCAAGAAGTGTGGTCAGTGCGCTCCGACCAGGTGGAACGTACCAGCGCTGGGCGACGTCGTCAGGGCCGAGCGCGGCTCGGCCACCGCGATGCGCGCGAGCACGAAGGGCCGGCTCGGTGGGGCCGGGCCGCGGGTGCCGTTCTGCGACCCACTGTTCGGCGCGGCGGGGGTCGGATGAAGGCGAGCCCCTGGACGGGATCGCTCACGGGTCCGCGACAGACTCGTCGATCTCAACGCCATGGGAGTCCGCCCACTGCTTGGCCGCCGGTCGGAAGTGGTGGCTCCAGTACGGCCATCGCAGTGCGCCAGCGTCGGTGAACTGTGGCAGCTCAGGCAGACCGAACGCGTGTCCTAGCCCGACGAGGAGACGACGAACCGCGACGAGCAGTTCGGCACGGCCTGCCGCTGCCGCATCCACGAGTGCGTACGTCGTCGCCACAGGGCTTTGCCGTCCCGTGATCGAACGGCCGTTGGTGACCGGAAACCCCTGGCGGGCGTGCCCGAGGTAGGTCTCGTCAACCGACGTGGCGGTCACGATGAACGCACGGACCAAGGCCGTGCCCGAAGTTTGCGCCCGGTCACGAGCGTGTAGCGCCAGGAACTGCACCGACCCCGCGAGGAGTGCTGCGAGGGATTCCTCGGCGATGGTGTGCGACGGGTCCGGTGGTTGCACGCCCCGTCGGATGTCCCAGCACTGGGCTGCGACGACTCCGGACCCGTCCGTGTGGAGGGCCGCCGAGATGCCCTTGTCCGGACCATCGACTCGTAGCGAGCCGTTCGCGGTGAGACGCTCGAAGCCGACGTCGACCTGGTGGAACGCCGCCCCGCCGCCGGCCAGCGGATGAATGCTCCGGTCTCGGACCTCCCTCTCGAAGGCCCGGTAGCTCGCTGCTGTGACGTCGAAGTGCCCGGGGAGTTCTGGAACGAGGGAGACGACGACCCAAGGGCTGTCACCGTCGAGCCGCTCGACAACGTCCGCCTCTACGGTGTCGGCACGCTCGAGCCGGGCCGACGCGCTCGTCCAGCGGTCGCGATATGCCGCAGCGACTTCCGGTTCGTTCAGGTACCGCGTCGTCGTCCCGGTGCGAAGCGGGTAGCGCAGCGTGTCGTGCACCACCACGGCGTGCGGCGCGAGGGCGCTGCGAGCCACCGCAATGGCGATGAACCCGGGCCTTCCGTCTCTCCCTGGAATCGCGCGGACGTCGAACGGCGGCAGTGGGGCGACGCCAGCGGCGACGGTCTGGACGAGCCGGCGAACCTCGTCGTCTGACGTGTCCACGCCAGGGGCAGCGGATGCGCGGGCTTGGTCGTCTTCGTCGACGCCCAGCACGATGACGCCGCCGGCGGCGTTGGCCAGTGCAGCGACGTCGATGGCGAGTGCCTTCTTCCCACCGTCGCTCGAGACATACGAGTCACGCTTGAAGTCCAGGTCGAACGACTCGGCCACGTTGCTGGCGACGAGGCCCACGATGTCGTCGTAGGCAAGGTCGTCTACCTCAGCGCCCAGGACTTCCCGCAGACGTGCCGACCGCAGATGCGCCATGGCCGCACGATGGCAGATCGCGCCGACACCGCGTGCATCAACGCGGCGGGAGCCTCGTAAATGCCCCACTTCGTGGGTTCGGCGAGCGGACCTACCGGGTCGGCAGGGACGCTCCCTCGACCTGAACCGTGAGGTCTTGAGCAACCCAGAACACCGTGACCTTGAGGCTCATGAGTACAGGCAACATCACCGCCACCTCGGCACGGTGGTCCTCGTTGTCCGGAAAGGCCAGAGCGGCATGCACGCCGCCAGTTGCGACCCACCGCAGCGCCCGGACGGTTGCCACTCCAACGTGGCTATAGACCTGCTTACGTGTGAACGGCTGGCCGTATCGCTTCGACGTCGTGCGAGCGCTGCCGGCGCCCTTAGCCTCAACGAAGAGGCGGTGGTGGCCGAGCCACGCTTCCACATCGTTGCCCCGCTGGTGGCTGTACCTCGGATCGATGTCGGTCCAACCGGCGTCGCTCAGGTGGCCACACACTGCGTCGACCACCTGGTCCTCGTACAGGAAAGACGCTGATGGCAGCTCGGGCTCAATGGCCACGGCCGTTACTTCGGCGGTTCCTGGTTGGCGCGCTCAAGAGCGTCGAGGATGACGTCCATGTCTTCGTCATCCTCGGCGCCGTACGTGTTGAGGTCCAGCTGGTCATATCTGCCCATGCAGTGACCTTACTGACAACGGGCCGCGTCGACGCCGTACGCATTCCGTCCTATCAACGTGCGTGAGGGCGGCGGAAGAGGGCCGAAGGTTTGAGTGGCCCGCCACCGCGTCAGCCCTTGCCGAAGGTCGAGCCCGCCGTGGACTTCGCACCCTTGCTCGAGCTGTCCGAGGCGAGCGTCGCGCCGGCCTTGGACATCGCTGCCTTCGACGGCTTCCCCATGTTCATCACCTCCTTCTGGTGGTTTCGACACCACCGACGGTATGGAAGACGTCTGACATGCCCGTCCCGGGAACGACCCGTGGCGAGACACGCGCCGCACGGCAGTTCGCGTCGCCGGCTAGGCGTGGCCACTCGAGCCAGGGCGCGTGACCCCGGGGCTACCTGGTCGCCCGCATCCACGCTTGTTCGCTCGCGCCCAGCGCTGGTCGTCCGACCGCGACCCAGGCCGGCTCGTAGAGGTCAGTGAGACCACGCCAAGTTGTGTCCGTCGGGTCGCGAAGCTCCCACCCGAGTTCCTCGAGCGTGAGGTCGCCCTTGCGTCGGTTACAGCCCCAGCAGGCCGTGACGAGGTTCGACTCCGCGACAGGGTCACCGCCGCCGGCGACGGGCACCACGTGGTCGAGCGTCGTGGAACGCGCCACGAACGCGGGATGTGTCTCGGACGCCTTCCAGTTCGGGTGCATCGGGAACTCCTCCGGGTAGAGCCGCGTCAGCAGGCGCATCACCGGCGTAAGGATCGTTCGCTCCCCGCAGTAGCGACACTGGTAGCAGTCCCTCGCGTAGACCCGCGCGATCACCGTGGTCGACGGCCACCGCTTCACGCCACTCGAAGGTGTCGGCTCGAAGCGAATCTCGTCGAGCACCGACCGTCCGCCCTCGACGTCGCCGTCGATCACGAAGCGCAGTGCCCGCTCCAGCACAGCCGGGTAGGGGTCGTCGAGCTGGCGAGGCCCGTTCATCGACGTGACGTCCATGGCTGGACCATTCCACAGCATGCGTGTCTGCTGGCCGTTCGGATGCAGTAGCCCCTGTGAATGACGCTCTACGGGCGCTCCGAGCAGGCCTCTCACCGAGTCACTGAGTGATCGCCTTCACGACGGAAGCGACGCCAGGAGCAAGCTGGTACGCGGTACCTGCGATGGTGAACGCATTCGCGACGAACGCGATGAGTTCCCAGTACTTGCGCACGCCCTTCCTCTCGTCCGCTTCGGGGCGACCGTTCGACACGGCAGACAACGCGGCGACGGAGTCGAGAAGCGCTTCTCGGACACCCTCGGCGCCGCTCACCTTGAAGAGCCGGAGTGCTGCCTGCAGTCGCAGGGCATGCCGGACGAGAAGGCCACGTGCATCTTCGTCATCGATGGCCTCGAGCGCGTCAAGCAACTGCCCTACGAGGTCCGCTGCCTGTGCGACCGCGTCGGCCTCCATGTGGACCGGCGGCTCATTGCGGTCGAGTTGGTCGGCGACGACCTGCAACAACATCGTGTCGACCTCGGTGTACTGCGCCTTGAAGTTCTCGACCGTCGTTTCCAGTTGGTGGGCGATGCTCATGGCCGCGTCAACCCGTGCGCGCCACCCCAACAGCAGGTCGTGGTCGACGTTCGGAAGTCGCCGGACCGCCGCCTCGGTCTCGTCGGGCAAGGCGAGCACCGCGACGACACCCTGGACCAACGCGCTCGTGTCGGCGGGTTCGCACCTGAAGATCGGAGCCCAAGCGCCCCTCAGTTGCGTGTTCGAGCGTCCGCGCATCTCGACGAGCAACGCGTGAAGCCGTCCAGCCGGTGTGTCCTCGCGTGCCATGCTCGGGACCCTAATGGCGGAACGCCGCCCGGTGGGCTCTCTCGAAACCTTGGTTACGGGAGACTCTCCCGGCGCCCTTCGGGATGCGTGCAAACGGGACACAGAGGTCGCTCAGAAGCTGTTATCAAAATGAGGTCCCGTATTCGTGTGCGCGAACGTGGCATTTCGATACGTTCGGACGCCATGAAGACCACCGAGAGCGTCCTCGCGCCGACTGGCGTCGACTTGTCGTATTGCCGCGTGTCGACGACGGCTCAGCACCTCGATCGGCAGCTCGCCGCGATGGCCACCGAGGGCATTCCCGAGGACCGAACGTTCGTTGACAAGGCGACCGGCGCGCACACGCAGCGGCCCGGATTGCAGGCGCTGCTCGCGTACGCACGACCCGGCGACGTGGTCGTTGTGTACACGCTGGACCGGCTCGGCCGCTCGCTCCGGGACACCCTGAACCTCGTCGCCGAGCTGAAGGATCGTGGAATCGGTCTGCGCACCATCGCGGACCCGATCCGCATCGACACGACCGACGAGTCTCCAACGGCGCAACTGGCCTTGCTCCTGCTTGGTCTCTTCAGTGAACTCGAGCGCGTCTACAACCGCGAGAGGGTCGCTTCGGCGCGCGCTGCCCGCGCGGCGCGGGGCGACGGGCGCGGCGTCGGTCGACCCCGCGCGCTGTCCGACGACCAGATCGCCTACGCGACGCATCTGCGTGACATCCTCGAGCGCTCCGTCCCGTCCATCGCCACTGAGTTGGGCGTGGGCACTGCGACGCTCTACCGCGCACTGCCGCCTCGCCCGGTCCTCGCGCCGACGGCGAGCGGCACGGAGCCGGAGCAGCGCTGATCGGCGAACCACCCCACTCGCGCCGGGCGTGACCTTCGGCCAGCGCCAGCGCGGCTCTGGCCGGCCACGCGCCCGACCCGTGGCTTGACGGGCTCGCACCCCGGTACGTCGCGGGGACTATCACCGTCGCGAAGACGAGGAAGGCCGTCGAAGCCCAGTAACCGTGTCCCTCACCACCGACCCCAACCCCGGAGGCGCCGCTTGACCATGAACCCGACATTCGAGCCGTACGGCGGCTACGCCCTGACCAACCTGCACCAGGCGGGCGGTGAGGAGACCCTCCGCTTCGAGGCGTTCGTGACGCTCCACGGCCGGAAGGTCCTGCACGTCTCGAACGGAGGCGTGGGCGGTTCGCACCGCTACCAGCCCGTCACGTACGACTGGGCCGGGTTCCGTGCCACGCTGGCCACGTTCGAGGGCTACGCCGTCGGCTGGAATGCCGGGAGCGAGTTCGCTGGCTACGAGGACGCGGACCAGCTCGTCAACCGCCTGATCGATGTGGCGGCGCTGAACCGCATGCGCGTAGTGCCTTTCGTGCTCGACGGCGGTGACTATTGGCAGACGGGTGAGTGCCACAGGTTCACTCGCTCGGCGACGCGCGAGCAGGTCATCGCAGCCCTAACGGGTCCGGAGTATGCGCACCGCACCCCGCGCGTCTGGGAGAAAGCCGTGGGCGACTTCGTGCTAGTCGGCGACGTCGTCGGCGAGCCTGTCGACGGGGAGTGCCCGTGAGCGTCACCGCCGCGTTCACCGCGTCCGTTGTCGCGCATCTCAACGCCGCAGGGCTCTTCGCCTTCGTAGACCGTCAGGTGGGGCCTGCTGCTATCTGCGTCGAACTCGTGACCGACGAACTGCTCGCCTTCGTTGACCTTGAGGACCTGTCGTTCGCGGTCACCGTCGCCCGGGCGGGGACGCAGCGACTCGTCCCGGACGGACCGCTACGCGACCACGACCGGTGTGCCAACGCGGGTTGTGTGAGCGGTGCGCTCCTCGAGCGGGTCCTCGCCCAGAGGTGCATCGAGTACGCCCGATGAGGCTCACGTAGCCTCGAACTGTGGCGGAGCAGTGGACCAGCACGACCGCGGGGCGTCACCTCGCTGGGCGGGTCAGGGTCAGCACCGCGCCTGAGGTCGCGCTCCGAAAGGCGCTCCACGCGGCCGGGTTTCGCTTCCGTCTTCAGGTCAGGCTGGCTCCTCGCGGTTGCACGCCGGACCTCGTACTCCCGCGCTACCGGGTCGCGGTGTTTGTCGACGGGTGCTACTGGCACTCCTGCCCGGCGCACGGCCGCAAGACGCCGTGGACCGGGCCGAACGCAGACCTCTGGGAGCGGAAGATGGCCAGGAACCGCGAGCGGGACCAACGGTCGACGACGCTCGCCCGGGACGCCGGGTGGACCGTTCTCCGCGTATGGGAGCACGAGGTAACAAACGACATCACGGCCGCCGTCGACCGCCTTCGCGCAGCGTGTGGCGGTGGGTCGACGGCGAACTAGCACGCTACGGGGCTAGGGTCCCGCCCATGCCGATCCTGTGCGGTGCGACGGGCCAAGACCTTGCGACGCTCCACGTGGACCCCAAGGACGAGTCTCTAGTTCGCACGCTTGCCAACATGCTTGGCGACCCGGAGTTTCTGCTGCCGTTCGTCGCGGCCCAGCCCCAGTACCGCCAGACGTACTACGCACTCACGGCCGCCGCACTCCTCGAGGATGTCTGGTCCGACGCTCTCGCCAACTGGATCGCGCGAACAGAACCGGGCTCCACGCTTACGAAGACGCCACGTGGCGTGAAGGGCGCTCTCGGCGACTACTTGTTCAACCAGCGTCCATACAGCCACAAGTCCGGCGACGGTCCGCAGGACATGGGCGTCCACTGGGACGCTCTCGTCGCACAGAAGAGCAGCGGGCTCTGGTCGTCGCCGATCTCCGTCGTGTACGTCGCGTCGGGGTATGGCAACAAGGAGGGCGCGTTCGAACGTCACCTCGCGCCGAGCACTGTTGCACCAGTCTCCGTGCGAGTCGTCTTCCCGCTGCCACCGCAAGTGCCAGCGCGCGGGAAGGTCCCAGCGCTGTTCCGTTGGGAACCAACGGGCGCAGCCGAGGTTCTTGCCGTGTGGGCTGACTGGCCGTCATTCGAAGAGGTGTGGTCGCTCGTGGCCGAACAGGTTGCGAACGGTGTCCCGGCCAACCACATCGAACTGCTCTGGGTCCGTGCAGGTAAGGGAGTCGTCGCCGGCGACTTGGGGACAGTCAAGATCCCAGCCCGTCCCGGGGTCTACGTTCTGCCCGAGACGTTGCTGACCGACGTCCCTACCAACCACAACAACCGTGCGACGATCCTCAAGGCCACAACGATGGGCGAACTGATGCGGTCAGCCGCGCACCTCGGGTTGTGGGCGCCGTTGCCTATGTGGTTCGCGGCGTACGCGCCGCCGCGACCGCCGGACTTGTACCTGGCACTCCGTGGCGAGTTCGACCGGCGGTTCTCGCCCGTGAAGTAACAGCGTTCAGCCGGCCACAGGGAACATCTCGGCCAGCAGCTTGTCGGGTGCGTCGGGGGCGCCGTCTACGGCGGCAAGGATTCGACGGCCCTGCGGTGTCGTCTGCAGCACGTCGCGGTCGCGGTTCACGTGGGCGCGGAGGATGTGCCACACCACGCCGATGTTTACGCCGTTCCCGAGCTGCTTGTACGTCGCGGACGTCGGCTGCTCGCCAAAGTTGAAGCCGTCCGGCAGACCCTGTAGGCGCGCGGCCTCTCGAGGCGAGAGTCGACGCTCGCGCGGCCCAACGACGCTGGTCTGCGTGATTGCGACGAGCGCTGGCACGTACGTTGGGCGCTTGGCTCGGATGCCGGACGGGCGCAGGTGCATCACTGTGTCCCAGAGCCGCGGCGTGTCCTGTGCCTGCCATTCGAGTTTGCGGCGCGAAGGCGGGAAGGCGTCTGTGAACACGCCCCACTTCTTCGCCCACTTGTCGAGCGTCTTCCTGTGCTCCGTGTAGAACACCGCGTTCTTCGTGAGGTGCTGACGCTTCCACAGCGGGGTTTCCACGGGGATGCGCAGTTCGTCGACCTCGACCCACGCGTCTGCCCAGATGGGGAAGCCCGGTAGGCGCTTACCTTCGCGCTCCTCCCACATGAGCTGGACGAACTCGTCCCACGCGTCGATCCAGAGGCGTTCCGATGGGGTGAGGTCGCAGCCCTGCACATGGTGGTCGGGGTCAAGCGGCAGATGCGTGTCCAGGTCCCAGTCGTCGGGCCCCCAGCCATCGAACCTATCCGCCATCGTCGCTACGGGTGTCGGGCGGCTGTCGCCGATGCCCTTCGGGTTGTACGTCGCGGTGATGAACACGCGTTCACGGACCTGCGGCCGTCCACCGAGCGCAGGCGGCAGGAGGTGCGGGGAGAAGATCGCCGGCACATCCGAGACCCGGTAGCCCTCCTCGCGCAACGTCCGGACGATGATTCGCAGCTCGTGGTCGTGGCGCGGCCCCGCAAGGTTCCGGACGTTCTCGATGAGGACGACGGTCGGCTTGTGCTCCTGCACGATGCGCAACGTGTTGAACCACAAGGTTCCACGGGTCTCGTCCATGCCGCGCTGCGCACCTGACTTAGAGAAGGGCTGGCACGGCAGCCCTGCAGCCAGGATGTCGTGGGGGGGCACGTTCATGACGTCGTCGTTGGCGTCCTTGGTGATGTCGCCGCGCGGGTCCATGCCCCAGTTCCGCTGGTAGGCGGCAGCGGCGTAAGGGTCGATTTCGATGGCGTAGCGGCACGTCCCGCCGTACGCCGACAAGGCCGCGTGGAAGCCGCCGATGCCCGCGAAGAGGTCAACGAACCGGAACGCCGGCTCCTCGGACGTGTCGGTCACAGCAAACCTCCCAGACTACGGTCGCAGGGCGACAACGCGGGCCGTCCCGCAGTCCCCAAGCTAGCAGCTTAGCTGACAGTTCAGCTATCCGTCGGCAGCGTGTCTCCGATGCCGCCCGGCGCGACGGTACGCGTCGGGGCTGACACGCACGGCACCCTGCTGAGCGCGGGCGGGTCCCATGGACCGTGTTCCCGCCGAGCCGAGTGTCGTGTTCCCAGTGGGAACACGACACGCCGGGAACTGCACCCAACTGCAAGGAACTGGCTACAACGACGGGTGGGAACACGGTGTTTCTGCGTTTGACCTGCTCAGACACCACGTTGGCGGGGGTTCAAATCCCCCCTCGCGCACAGTGGGGTGGTTCCCGAAGGAATCGCCCGAGCAGTACCGAGACTCCCGGTCAGGGTTCCTGGCCGGGAGTTTTCGCGTTCGTGGGGCGCCGACGCCCGGGCCGCGGGCCAGTCGGGGACAGCACGGAGCCCCGCCGAGCGGCTCGACGGGGCTCCGTGGCTGCAGGATCGACGGTGACCGGAAGCGTCCGGGCCCGCCTCGTCCTGCCTCAGGGCGAGGTGCGCGCCCGGCGCCGCAGCAGGACGAGCGCCCCACCGACCACGATCAGGCCGAGCGCGGTCGGGACGATCCAGGGGTCGGAGAAGCCCGTCGCGGGCAGCCTCCCGCCCCAGGCCGCGCCGGTGCGCTGGGCGACCGTGCGGCTGCCGGAGCCTCCCGACGGATCGGCGGGAGCCTGTGCGCCGGTCCCGGATCCCGGCGGGTTCGCGGGCACGGGCCCTGGCGGGTCGACCGGGCCGGGATCCGGCGGGTCGGTCGGCTCGGGTGCGATCTGGACGATCGGACCACCGCCCAGCCACGCCATGCTCTCCGCGCCCTCGGCGAAGGTGCCGACGGCGTCGCCGGCCCGGCCGGCCTGCGCGGCCTGGGCGGCCAGCGGCACGCTCACCGCGTCGTAGAGGGAGGACTGCACGGTCGCCGGCAGGGTCGGGTGCGCCTGCTGGAACTGCTCGGCGGGCATCGCCTCACGCGGCGTGTCCGGGAGCGTGACACCGCCGACGATGTCCATCCAGTACTCCATCTCCCCGAACGTCCACTCGTACCGGAAGAGCGGCGTGCTCAGCTGCTCGAGGTACTCGTCGAAGACGTCCTGCGGGTCCCACGCCGTGCGCGCCGGCCACGCCGAGACGTCACCGGAGCCGATCACGTCGTGGAACGCGCCCGGCCGCTCGGCGTCGCGCTCCTTCAGCCACTGGGCGGCCACCCGGGACGTGTAGACGCGACGCAGGTCCGAGTACTCCGGGGCGGTGTTCACCCGCTGCTCCAGCAGCGGCGCGAACGTGTCGGCGATCCGCTGCGTGTTGCGGTCCACGACGTCCTGCGGCGCGTCCTCGCAGAGGTCCTCGACCTGGCCCGGCGGGCGCCAGTCGATGTCCATCGGCTCGTACCGGGCGGCCAGGGGTGCGTCGAGGATGTACAGCTGGTCGCCGTCCTCGCGGACGGTCGCCGGCTCGGGCTCGACCCACATGCGGTACGACCCGTGGCAGATCAGGCCGTCGGAGGTGCGCTCCATCGAGTCCCAGAACGCCTTGCCGTGCTCCGTGGCCGGGTCCATGTACGTGTTCTGCGTCTCCTTGAACCGCAGGTCCGCCTGCAGCAGCACGCGCCCCGCGTCGGTGGTCGCGAACTGCGGGTCGATGATGGACTCCGGCGTGTCCGGGTTGAGGTTCACCCAGAACTGGCTCTGGTCGAGGGACAGCCAGGTGAACAGCGCGTCCGAGGACAGGTCGAGCGCGGCCTCGCCCCCGTATCCCGGCTCGGCCTCGCCGTCGTCCGGCAGCTCGGCGGCGGAGAAGGCGTACCCGAAGTCCTTGGTCTGCGGGTTGTCGGACACGTAGTGCAGCTCGAGCGACGTCCAGTCGATGCCGCCCGGACGCCGCGGACCGAAGCCCTGACGGCGCTGGTCGTTCGCGAAGTCGTCCGCGAGGCGCCGGGCCTCGCGCGCGTCGGCGGCCGTCCGGCCCGAGCGCTGGGCGAGGTCCTTGGCGGCGCCGCCGGTCGGCCTGTTCGGGTCGGGGCTCATCGAGCTGTTGCCCGGGTTCGCCGCCGGGTTCTGCAGGCGTGCGGTGGACTCCAGCACGACGTACCGCACGCCGTGCTGGTTCATCAGCCGGATCTGCCCGGGCAGCGGCTCCTGGCTGAAGACGTAGTACACCCTCCAGCCCGACCCGCGCATCAGCGCCTGGTCGGCCCGCAGCTGGTCGAGCTTGAGCGGTGAGCCACCGGACTTGAGCTCGTAGGCGACCTGCCGGGCACGGTTCACGGAGTCGTACCGGCGGTCGTACCCGAGGTTCTTCTCCTTCGCGAGCTGCGTGTCCTCGCACATCCAGTCCGGGCCGCCGAGCTTCAGGCGCCGCCCGACGTTGCGGTGGAAGCCGTCGCCCCGCGAGTCGTTGGCCATGTTCGGGATGTACGTGTTGCGCCAGCGCTCCCACTCCCACTCGCCGCCGCTGGTCGTGTACTCCTTCCAGCGCCGGAGCATGTGGTCCTCGGACCCGGCGGGGAAGCTCTTGTACTCGCCCTGCAGCGCGTCGAGCTCCGCACTGGTCGGCGCCGCACGGTTCCGGTACGCCTCGGCGGGGTTCTCATACGTGTAGTCCGGGATCTTCTCCTTGTGCCCCGCCGGCACGTTCTTCCCGCCGGGTAGGTCGTCGTCGCCCGCGATGCCGTCAATGCCGTCGATCAGCTCGTCGCACTGGATGTCGAAGCGGGGTGCGGCCTCCACCTCGCCGACCGGGACGAGCACGACCGTGATGGCGAGCGCGAGCCCGGCGGCGAGGCCGAGCAGGTCTCGGAGCCGGTCGCGGCGCCGGTCCGGGCGCGGGAGGTTGCTTCGTGGCACGTCCATCTGGGCCCCCTGAGACCAGCGACGACGCAAACCCCGCCAGGCTCCCGTAAACCGTGCAGAACGGTCAACGGGTTAGTGGGACCGCTCCCTCGCGACCCGGTCCGGAGCGGCGGTCTGAGGGCGGTCGACGTGAAGCCCGGCCGTGAAGGTGAGGACGGCGTCGTGCAGGTCGTCCGCGAACTGCGGTGCGGACGTCGTACCGGTGACCACGGCGAGCCAGATGCTGCCGGGCACCGGGGCGGCGACCTGCGAGGTCGAGCTGAGAGCGCCCGTCACGGTGCGCTCGACGCGGCGCGCGACCAGGCCGGGCCCGATGCCGGTGTCGACGGGCTCGTCGCTCTGCACGACGAGCCGCGCGAGGGTGAGGTCCGCCCGCAGCGGGGCGGTGCGGAGCCACGTCAGGGAGATCGCACTGACCTCGGGCTCGGAGCTCGCGTCGCCCGCCGAGCCCAGGCGCAGCAGCGTCACCACCGCACCGCTGCCCGCGCTGGCCCGGGCCACCGACACCAGCACCGCGGCCGCGCCGCGGCGACGACGCTCGTCGAGCGCCGCCCACACCGGGGTCCGCGCGACGAGGGCGACGAGGTCGTCGCGCATCGACGGCGCGTCTCCTCGCAGGGCGTGCCAGCCGTCGGACGCGGTCACGCCGAAGCTGAACGGTGGCCGTGAGGGGACGCCCGGCAGACCGGATCCCGGCGAGGCGCGCTCGACGCTAGGGTGCACACCCGGACGATCCCATACGAATCGACCCGCGACGCGCAGGGAGCCGACGTGACCGACGAGCTGACCCGGGCGCAGGACCGCGTCGACGACCTGCGCGCGCTGCTGCGCCAGGTCCGGGAGGCGCGCGAGGGCCTCCCGTCCCTGCACCGCGCCGCCGAGGCCGTCGGTTCGCCCGGCACCTGGACGGGGACGGCGGCCGACCGGCTGCACCGCGACGAGCTCGCGCCGGTCGCCGCCGCGCTCCCGCGGACGCTGGTCCGCGTCGAGGAGGCCGTGGCGGACGAGCTCGCGCACGCCGAGCGCGCGCTGGGGCGGGCACGCGAGGACGCGGAGGGCGCCGCGTGACGCGTCTCGTCGAGGTCTGCCCGAAGGCGCTGTCCGAGGTCCGCTCGGACGTGGCGGCGACCCGCGACGCGGTCCGCGACACGGTCGGCCCGTTGCGGCACCGGATGGTCGCGCTGGGCGTGCCGACGGGGGCCATGGACGAGGCACAGATCATGGCGGACCGTCTCGGCACGCACGTGCTCGGCACGCTCGACCCGTACGTCGCGCGCGCACGGGACCTGGCGGCGATGCGCTACGACGGTGCCTTCGGTGCGACCCTGCCGGTGGTCGACGATCCGGACCCGTACGTCCCCGCCAGCCCGTTCACGCAGACCGCGCTCGCGGGTGGGGGCGTCGCCCTGACGTGGAGCGCGGCACCCGTCGAGGAGCAGCAGGCCGACGAGCGGGACACCGAGAGGTCCCGCGGGATCGGCGACTGGTTCGGCGACCGCTGGGACGACCTGTCCGGGGCGGTGTCGGACGGTGTCGACCGGTTCGCCGACGTCGCCACCGACGCCTGGGACGGCGTGCTGGACGCGGGTGGGCAGGTCGCCGACTGGTGGGACCGGACCAGCGCCGACCTCGGCGGCTGGATCGACGAGAACCTGGACGGGCTGCGCGACTTCATCGGCGAGCACGTCGCGGTGTTCCGCGTCCTCGCCTCGGTGTGCCGGGTCGTCGGCTGGGTCCTCGTGGGCGTCGGGGCGGTGCTGACGGTCGCGCTCGCGATCATCGGCGGCCTGGGTGGGGCCGCGATCGGCGCCGTCTTCGGCTTCGGGGTCGGTGCCGTGCCGGCCGGCGGCGCTGGTGTCGTCGCAGGGTTGTCCTTCGGGCTCAAGGTCGTCGGCGTCGGCTTCACGCTCGTGTCCGTCGGCGACTTCCTCGACGTCGCGGCCGACTGGGGCGAGGGCACGATCGACGGGCAGCAGCTCGTCCAGCAGGGCGGCCTCGAGCTCGTCCTCGCCGTGACGTCGTTGCTGGGCGCCGGTGCTGTCGGGAAGATCCTGCAGAAGACCCTGCGGCACCTCCCGGCGTCGTGGCGTTCGGCGCTCGACGACCTCTTCTCCCGCCCGGCGCCGACGCGGCCCCGCGGTCCGTTCGCGTCGTCCGACCCGTTCGTCGCCGACGCCGCCAACGCGATCGAGGCCGCGTTCCCCGGGCAGGTCCGGGACATCAACAACCTCGTGCCGATGAGCAACGGGCTCTCGCGCGAGGTGGACGTCGACCTGGGCGATATCGTCGTCCAGGTCAAGGAAGGCAACGCGCGAGGGCTGACCGGCCAGATCCTCAAGACCGAGCAGACGACCGGCCGCCGGACCATCGGGTTCGCCCCCGACATGCCCGACGGGGCGTGGCAGGCCGCCGCGAGGCAGGGCATCCCGATCGCGCGGTCGCTCGACGAGCTCGTCGCCATGGTGGGAGAGATGCGGTGAAGGGTGCGCTCGTGCTCAGCGAGGACGCGGGCCTGTTCGAGGTCGCGCGCGACGTGATCGTCGGTCGGGGCGGGACCGCGGTCGAGGACACGGCCCAGCTCCGGGGGCCCGACGGCTTCCTGCTGACGCTGTTCCGCGACGAGTACCCGGGCGACGACTTCCGCGAGCAGCCCTTCACCGCGGCCGACGGGGTCGAGGACGTCCCGCCGCTGACGCAGGTGCACGGTCTGCCCGTCGAGTGCCGGTCCGAGGTGCTGTTCGTCGACGTCGTCGGGGCGATCTCGGCTGCCGCCGCGAGGCCCGTGTGGGTCCTGGACAACGAGTCGGTCCTCTGGGCCGCCGAGCGGCTGGACCCCGCGACGATCTCGCTCTGAGTGCCGCGAGGCCGGCAGGGCGGCGCCCGCTCGCGAGGACGCGCGTCCGAGGCCGACCCGGTGCCGCGTGTCAGCCGCTCGTGGCCATCACGCGCGTGAGGGCGTCGACCTTGTCGAGGCACGCCTCGAGGCCGGCGGCCGAGAGGTCGCGCGACGCCTCCGTCGTGTAGCCGCGCTCGATCACGGTGAGCCGTGTGCCGTCGTCGGTGGGCTCGAACGTCACGAGGTGCGGCACGGGGTCGGGGACGCCGTCCAGGCCGGCCGCGGCCGGGCCGAGGTGATGCCCGTCGGCGTCGACGAACCGCAGGTCGTAGCGCAGCTCGTGGGGCGCGTCGACGAGGGTGTACGTCCACGACATGTACGTCGTCGCACCGCCCATCTCCGCCGGTGCGCGCATCCCCAGGAGCGACGTGCCGCCCTCGCGGACGTCCAGCACGGCGACGGGGCAGGTGAACGGGCCGGGGCACCACCACTGCCGGACCAGCCCGGGCTCGGTCCACACCCGCCACGCCTCGTGCGGCGTCACGGGCAGCCGCCGCGTGGCCACCACGTCGTAGGTCTGCTCGGTCTCGGGCATCTCGTCCTCCTGCGGTTCCGACGTCGTCCCCGATACGGACCCGGCTCCGCGGGCGAACTCACCGTCCGGCGACGCGGCGTCTCGTTCACCGTCGCAGGCCACCGGGCGGGCGCTCGGTCCGACCGGCGCGCATGCTGGGTCGAACCGGGCTGGAGCACCTCGGTCCGTCGCGTGCTCGACGTGAGGAAAGTCGATGACCACGAGAGTCGAGAAGTCGGTCCTGGTGAACGTGCCGGTGGCCGTGGCGTACAACCAGTGGACGCAGTTCGAGGACTTCCCGCAGTTCATGGGCGGTGTGAGGTCGGTGACGCAGCTGAGCGACGACCGGTTGCAGTGGGTGGCCGAGATCGCCGGCGTGAAGCGTCAGTGGGAGGCCCGCATCCTCGAGCAGGTGCCCGACCACAAGGTCGCGTGGGCCGCCACCGAGGGTGCGACCAACGCGGGTGCGGTGACGTTCGAGGACGTCGGTGGCGGGCAGACCTCGGTCCACCTGTCGCTGGAGTACGAGCCCGAGGGGCTGGTCGAGAAGGTCGGCGACAAGCTCGACGTCGTCGAGAACCAGGCGGAGAAGGACCTCGAGCGGTTCAAGGCGTTCATCGAGGCCGAGGGGTATGCGACGGGCGCGTGGCGCGGGTCGGTCGGCGCCGGCACGGGCGCGGGCACGCCCGGCGTGGAGGACGCCGCGGCGTCACGTGGCGACTCGGGCAAGGCCGGGGTCTCGGCCAAGGCCGTCGCTGCCGGGGTGGGTCTGGCCGCCGCCGGCGTGGCTGCGGCCGCTGCGACGCGGAAGAGCGGCTCGACCGACGACGTCGTCGTCACCGAGTACGACGACGTGACGCCCGTCGTCACCCCGGACGTCGGGGTCACGCCCGTCGTCGACGAGGACGTGGAGGTCGTCGTCACGGACGTGCCGCCGGCCGGGACGCTCCCCACCACGGAGGACCGGACCGACCCCGGCACCCGGATCTGACCATCACCTCAGGCGCGGTCGCGCGTCACGCCGCCGCTGTCGATGTGACGGGCACGAGCGCACCCGTCATCGCATCTCCCCGACGATCGTCAGCGTCGGAGCACGCCCGCGTCGTCGAAGGTCACCGTGCGCACCCACGGCTCGGCACCGACGTGCGAGTCCAGCCCGAGCGCAGCCGTCGGGACCGGCGCGCCCCTTTTGGTACGGTTCGTCGGTCTTGGAGGACGAGTCGTGAGAGGTCGTGGATGAGGCCGGTCTGGCGCGCCGCGGTGGGTCTGGGAATCGTCGCGGGGCTGGTGGGGTGCTCCTCGCCGCAACCGGCGGCGCCGACCGCTGCGTCGACGACGGCCCCACCGAGTCCGACGCCGACCCCGACGACCGTGGACTACTCCAACGCGGAGCTCGGGATCGTCTTCGAGGACGAGCCGCAGTGGGCGGGCGACGCGGCGGCGGTCTACCACTGGGCGGCGCTGTACGAGACGGAGTACTGGCGGACCCTGACCACCAACACGGTGAGCCCCGCGTTCGCGACCATGGCCTCGCCCGAGGTGCAGGCCTGGATGCAGCAGATCGCCGACACGAACGGGAGTCTCCAGGCCGAGGTCGGCGGGGTGTTCCGCGTGGACGTGCGCGACGTCGTCGTCGAGGGCGACAGCGCCAGCGTGATCGCGTGCCTCGACTACGCCGACGCGACCTTCGCCGACCCCAACGGCTCCTACACCCCCGACCAGGTCGGGTTCGGCGGCGTCTCGCACCAGGAGCTCACGTTCCTGCGCGTCGACGCCGACGCGTGGATCGTCCAGACCAGCACGGTCGAGGGCAAGTGCTGAGGCGGCTCCTCGCCGCCGTCGCGTCCGCGCTCGTGCTCCTCGCAGGGGCGGTCGCCCCGGCCCTGGCGGCCGACCCGCCCGGGTTCCTCGGCGAGGCGGACGACGTCACCCCGCCGCCGGCGCCGGTCGTGACGCCCGAGTCGTCGGGCGAGGGTGTGGCGGTGCGGGTGAGCCAGTCAGGGTCGACGTCGTCGGGCCGGTCGTTCTCGGGGACCTCGACGGTGTGGGTGCCGCCGATGTGCTGGTACTCGCGGGGGATGACGGGGGCGGAGTACTACGAGACGTGGCGACCGGGGGGTGCGGTCGAGACGGGTGGGTTGTGGTCGCCGAGCGGCCGCCGGTACGTCGACATGACCGTGCACCCGGGCTACGAGCAGTACGCGACGGTCGAGGGCTTCTGGTACGAGCCGATGTGCCGGGCGGGGGCGCCGCGGGAGTACTCCCAGGAGTACTTCGCCTCGCACCCGGCTCGGTTCGTGACGCCGACCGACCAGGTCCCGGCGCGGCAGGAGTCGATCGACCCGGCGGTGCTGGCGCAGGTCGCCGAGGACGCGATGGAGCTTCCGGCGGGGCAGATCCGGTGGAGCCCGTCGCTGTCGGGGGTGGGCGCCACGGTGGTGGGCGTGGAGACGTGGGTGTGGGTCGAGGACGCCCCCACGCAGGTCAGCGTGCGTGCGGAGATCCCGGGGACGTGGGCGCAGGTCGACGCGGTGCTGTCCGGGCTGCGGGTGTCGGCGCCGGGGGCCGGGACGGCGGACTGCCCGGGTGCGGGCGCGGTGTGGTCGGCGGGGGCGGACCCGGACGCCGCGTGCACGGTCGTGTTCCACCGCTCGACCGCGGGCGGGGACGACGTCGACGGGGACGACGCCACGCCGCCGACGGTGACCCTGACCGCGACCGCGTCGTGGACGGCGTCGTGGATCTCGTCCCTGGACGCCGACCCGACCGAGCTCGCCCCGCCGGACCCGCAGACGACGACGACGCAGATCGCGGTCGCCGAGGTCCAGGGCCTCGTCACCCGCCCGTAGGGGCCGCAGGACGGGACAGCGCGACCGAGCTGTCGGGCGGGGTGGTGCGAGGTCCCTGGTTCGCTCGCGGATGCGGCTGTCATGCTCAGGTCTCGGGGGTGGCGTGCCGATATACCCCTCAGGCCCCGGTTTGGGGCGTCCGGTCGGACTCGAGCGAGGACTCCCATGACCCTCCAGCCTCACCGGCTGCGTCGTCGTACCGCCCTCTCGGCGGCGTCCGCGGGCGCGGTCGTGTCCCTGGTCCTCGTGCTCCTCGCGCCGCCCGGCGCGGCCGAGCCGACGGCACCGGAGCCGTCCGACGCACAGCCGGGTGAGGTCGTGCAGACCCCCGACGAGTCCACGGCTGAGACCACCGCCGGGACGACGGGCGAGGCACCGGCGGCGCCGGACCGGGTGCTCGTCCGGTTCGAGCCCGGCACCGCCGACCTGGTGCAGCGGTCGGCGCTGGCCGCCGCGGACGCGACGCTCGACGGCGCCGTCGGGAGCACCGGGTTCGTGGCGGTCGAGACGCCGCCCGGTGAGGCCGAGGCCGTCGTCGAGCAGCTCGCGGACGACCCCCGGGTCGCGGAGGTGCAGCTCGACCACGTGCGGTCCGCGTTCGGCGTGCAGGAGTGGGGCGGGGACGAGTACCTCGACTACCAGTGGGCGCACCTGGAGCTCACGACGCTGCCCTCCGCGTGGGAGGTCAGCACGGGTGCGGGCACGACGATCGCGGTTCTCGACTCGGCGATCGCGACCAGCCACCCGGAGTTCAGCGGCCGGGTGCTCCCGGGATGGGACGTCATCGAGGGGAACGGCACCCCCGAGGGCCTGGTCGCGCACGGCACGATGGTGGCCGGGATCGCCGCCGCCGGCGCGCAGGGTCTGGGCACGGTCGGTGCGGCGTACAAGGCGTCCCTGATGCCGGTGCGTGTCCTCGACGACAACGGGTACGGCACGGACTCGGGCGTCGCGACCGGCATCGACTGGGCGTCGACGCGGGGCGCGGACGTCATCAACCTGTCGCTCGGCGGCCCCGCCGAGTCGCCCGTGCTGAAGACCGCGCTGCAGCGTGCCGTGGCCCGCGGTTCGGTCGTGGTGATCGCCGCGGGGAACACGTCCGACGACGTCCCGCAGTACCCGGCCGCGTACGCCGCCGACATCCCCGGCGTGCTGTCCGTCTCGATGACGGACGGCGACGGCTCGCTCGTGCGCGGCGAGCGGGGGTCGGGCTCGTCGTGGAACGACGCGGTGTCGATCGCGGCGCCCGGGTTCGACGCGGTCGGGACGATGGGCGCGAACGGGTACGGGTTCGGGACGGGCACGTCGTTCGCGGCGCCGTTCGTGAGCGGTGCGGCCGCGCTGGTGGCCGCCAAGAACCCGACGTGGACGCCGGACAAGGTCGCCGAGCGGCTGATGGCGACCGCGCGCGACGCGGGTCCGCGCGGGGTCGACCCGTACTTCGGGCGCGGGATCGTCGACGCCGCGGCGGCGCTCGGCCTCACCCCGGCGCCCCCGCTGGACCGCAGGGTCTCCGACGAGACCGTCGACGACCTGCCGGCGACGGCACGGCCGGTCACCCTCCCGGTCGCCGGGCCGGTGGACCTCGAGGCCGAGGGTGACATCGACTGGGTCCGGTTCACGGCCACCGCGGGCGCGGACTACTGGATCGCCGTCGAGGGCGGGCGTACGCCGGTCGCGACGGTGCTCGACGCCGACGGTCGGGAGATCGGGTACTCCGGGGGCCGCGAGCACGTCTACCGCGCCCCCGCGAACGGGCCGGTGTACGTCGGGGTCGGTCCGCAGGGCCTGGACGACGAGACCCCCACGCTGTCGATCCGCCGCTACGACGCGAGCAGCGGCCCGGTCGACCCGGCCGGTGCCGGGGCGTGGGTGTGGTCCGTCGACCCGGCGGCGTACTCGTCGGGTGTCGGCGTGCGGCCGGACCTCACGGTGACCAGCCGCCGCCAGCTCGCGGCGGGCGCGGGCGACGGTGTCCGGCTCGTCGGCTCGGACGGCAAGGCCGTGACCCTCGTGCCCGTCGCGACGACCGCGACCAGCGTGACGCTGCGTCCCGCGGCCGACCTCACGGTCGGCGGCCACTACGAGCTGCGGGTCACCGGCATGACCGACACCGGCGGCGACGTCATGACGGAGACCGTCCGCAGCTGGTTCACCGTCGGGGCCGCCGGTCAGCGCTTCACGCCGGTCGACCCGTACCGTGTGCTCGACACGCGTCAGGGCTACGGGCCGATCTACCCCGGCCGTCCGGTCGACGTCGACCTCGGCGACCTCGTGCCGGCCGACGCGACGGCCGTCGTCCTCAACGTCACGGCGGCCGCGCCCCGCGGCAACGGGTTCGTCCGCGTCTTCCCGACGCCCGCGGTCGGCGTGACGACCGAGCCGTCGACGTCGAGCCTCAACCTCGCGCACGGCGTCGACCAGCCGAACCTCGTGACCGTGAAGCTGGGCCGTGACCAGCACGTCCGCATCTCGGCGGTGTGGACGACGACGGACATCGTCGTCGACCTGGCGGGGTACTACAGCAGCGGTGGTGCGACGGCGTACCAGCCGGTGTCGCCGGTGCGCGTGATGGACCTGCGCACGGGTGAGGCGGGCGGGCCGAAGGGCATGGTCCGGGCGCGCAGCTACGTCGAGCTGCAGGTCGCCGGGCGCAACGGCGTGCCGGCCGACGCGACCGCGGTCGTCCTCAACGTCACCGGGGTGAACCCGGCCGCCCGCACGACGGTCCGCGTCTACCCCGCCCCCGAGCCGTACCAGAACACGTGGATGCCGGAGGTCTCGAACCTCAACCTCATCCCCGGTCGCGACCAGCCCAACCTGGTGACGGTGAAGGTCGGGTGGGGCGGGAAGATCCGCCTCTACTCGCACAACGTCGACATGTACCTGGTGGCGGACCTGGCGGGCTACTACACGCCGACCGGTGCCAACGGGTTCACGGCGATGGACCCCGAGCGTCTCGCGGACACCCGGACCGGTCAGGGCCTGCCCGGCGGGCCGATGTACCCGGGGGTCACGCGCTCGCTCGCCGTGGCGGGCACGGCGGGAATCCCGGCGGACGCGACGGCGGCGGTGTTCAACGTGACCGGTGCCCGGCCGCAGTACCTCACGGTCATCCGGGTGTTCCCGACCGGACCTGGCGCGCCGCCGAGCGTGTCCAATCTCAACCTCGTGCCCGGCCGTGACGACCCGAACATGGTGATCTCGCGGATCGGCGACGGCGGGAAGGTGTCGTTCTACAGCCACTCGGCGCTGACCGACCTGGTCGTCGACGTCGGCGGGTTCTTCCGCACCTTCGGCTGAGCCGGGCGGACCCGACCGGCGGGGCTGATCGAGCGCGGGGCCGCGCACGTCGCCGTGACGGTCCGGTCGCCGCCCCCGGGGGCGTCGGCGCTCACGACGATCGACGCGCGCGACGACCGGGTCGCGGACGTCGGCAGGCGGCAGGTCAGCGGGCGAACGGGCAGCCCGCGCAGCCGGGCGGGCGCGCGTCGGTGGTCGCCGCGCAGTCGGTGCACCCAGCGGTCGGGCGGAGGACGAGCCCGAGCGACTCGGCGTGGTCGAGCGCGGCCTCGACGGCGCCCACCGACATCCCGAGGCGGGCGGCGACGCGGGCGGGACGACGGCCTGCCCGCGTCTCCCGGACCACCGCGGCGAGCGTGGTCACAGCAGCCGTCCCACCTGGAACACCGCGACGGCGAGCACCCACGCGAGGACGAGCTGCGCGGCCACCGCGCTCGCGGTCCAGCGGGCGCCGAACAGCCGGACCTGCTCGGCGAGCGTCGCGAGGCACGGCGTGTAGGCGAGGACGAACACCATGAACGCGAGGGCCGCGGCCGCACCGGCGCCGCCCGAGGTCCGGTCGAACGTCGCGCGGAGCTGCGCGCCGAGGTCGCCGGGTCGCGTCGGGTCCTCCGGCTCGGCGACGGCGTAGGTCTGCGCCATCGAGCCGACGACGACCTCCTTCGCGACGAAGCCCGTCATGAGGGCCGCGGACGCGTGCCAGTCGTCGAAGCCGGCGGGCGCGAGCACGGGTGCGACGGACTCGGCCACCCGGCCGTAGACGCTGTCCTCGACAGGCACGTCGGCGACCGTGTGGCCCGGCGTCGCGGGGACGGCCATGAGGAGCCAGACGACCGAGAGGGTCGCGACGACGATCGAGCCGGCCTTCGTCACGAACGACCGCACGCGCACCCACGTGGTCGTCGCGATCGACGTCAGCCGGGGGCGCTGGTACGCGGGGAGCGCGAGGACGAAGGGCTCGCGACGGAGGTCGCGGAACGCCGTGCGGCGCAGCAGCACGCCGGCGCCGACGACGAGCAGCGCGGACACGACGTAGAGGCCGAGGACCGCGAGGCCCGCGCTGTCCGGGAAGAAGACGGCCGCGAGCATGAGGTAGACGGTCAGGCGTGCCGTGCACGACGTCAGGGGGATCAGCAGGCCGGTGAGCAGCCGTTGGCGGGCGTCCGGCAGGACTCGCGTCGCGGACAGCGCGGGCAGGTTGCACCCGAAGCCGACGACGAGCGGCAGCACCGCGCGGCCGTCGAGCCCGAGAGCGGCCATCGCGCGGTCGGCGACGAAGGCCGCCCGCGCGAGGTAGCCGGAGTCCTCGAGCAGCGCGACGGCGACGAACATCAGCGCCATCAGCGGGACGAACGACAGGACGGTGGCGACGCCCGCGACGACGCCGTCGAGCACGAACCCGCCGACCCAGTCGGGCGCGGGGTCGAGCACCGTGCGCAGCACGCCGCCGAGCCACCCGTTGACGACACCGTCGACGGCGTCCATGAGCGGCGCGGCAGCGACCGTGACCAGCTCGAACAGCGCCCACATGACCGCGAGCAGCACGGGCAGGCCGATCCACGGACGCAGCAGAACCTCGTCGATGCGGTCGGACCACGTCCGGACGGCGGGCCGGGCGTCGCCGGTCAGCCCTGCACGGGCGCAGACCTGCTGCACCCACGCGAACAGTCCTTCGGCGTCGGCCCAGACGTCTCCGGCACCGTCGGACGCACCGGCGCGCGGCGGCGTGAGGTGCTGGGGCGCGGTCAGGGCCGCGCGCACGGCCATGACCAGCGCGGGGACCCCGGCACCGGTCCGCGGGTCGACACCGACGACGGGCACGCCGAGCGCCCGGGCCAGCGCGCCCGGCTCGACGTGCAGCCCGCGGGCGGCGGCGACGTCGCGCATCGTGAGGCCCACGACCGCGGGCACGCCGGCGTGGGCGAGCTGGCCGACGAGGTAGAGCGATCGCTCGACGGCCGACGCGTCGACCAGCACGACGACCAGCGCGAGGTCGTGCGCGGCACCGCCGACGGTGTCCGCGGTGACCTGCTCGTCGGGCGTCCGGGCGAGCAGCGAGTACGCGCCCGGCAGGTCGACCAGGTCGACGTCGGCCGCCCGCCACACGCCCGTCGCGAGCTCGACCGTCGTGCCCGGCGCGTTGACGACGCGCTGCCGGGCGCCCGTCACGCGGTTGAACAGCGTCGACTTGCCGACGTTCGGGCTGCCGACGAGCGCGACGGTCGGCCGGCTCGTCGGCGCGACGGGCACCGGCGTCTCATGGCACGTCATGCCGCGAGCGCCACGTCGATGCGGCGGCACGTGGGCCGGTCGACGGCGAACCGCTCGGCGCCGACCGCGACGACCCTGCCCTGCGCGCGCACGTCGTGCGTCACCTCGACCAGCGCGCCCGGGCGCAACCCGAGCTCGCGCAGCCGCAGGCCCGCCGCGCCGGGGACGTCGACGGCGAGGATCCGGACGTGCGTGCGGGCGGGGCACGAGGCGAGGTCCACGGCCCGACCGTAGGAGTGAGGCATGCCTCACCTCATGCGACCAAGGTCCTATCTCGGCGGGAGAGCGCGTCGCCGTGAGCGAGGGACGCCTCGGCACGGGTCACAGCGTGATGCCTGTCCGTGCGGCGACGTCGCGGACGAAGTTCTGGCAGCTGTACCGGGGGTAGTCCGTCGGCTGCGGCAGAGCCGCTGGGTTGTAGTGGTACGCCGTGGCGGCGACACCGCGCGCAGCGTCGACCACCGCGCCCGACGTCAGGCCCTCGGGCACGGCGACCTGCTGGACGAGCGAGTTCGCCTTGTGCGCGCCCGCACCCCAGAGCACGCGAGGTCCGTCGGCGAGGGTCAGGTCGAGCTGGAACCAGCCCGTGGCGCCCTCGGGGGACGACGCCTCGAGGATGAGCCACCAGTGCTGCTTGTGGGCGACCGGCCCATCGGTCTTCCAGAGCAGGATCCGGGTGACGGCACCCTCGACCTTCGGCCCCACGGACTTCTCGAGCAGCGCACCGAACCGCACCAACGTCGCGGGCTCGTTCCCCGCTCCCGGCTGAGGGGTTGGGGTCGGGTCGCCGCCCTCCTGACCTCGCTGGACGGGCACGGGGCGTGCGCGCACATCGAGGAGACGGGTCGCAGCCCGGTTGCCGGCGGTGCGCTGGACGAGCCGGATCTGGGCCGCGTCGGGCGCGTGCACGCGGGCCCGGTCCGGTGCGACGACCCTCGACACGTCCCGAGCGGCGTGCGAGCGGGCCGACGAGGCGGCGCGTTCCGGTCGTTCACCCAGCCGCACGTCCTGGTACCCGGTCCGGACCATGGCGACCACTCTCTCGACGCGAGGCGCTCGTGCTCGACGGTTCCAGCGTAGGCGGGTGCCCGTGCACGAGGCCGCACGGGGCGGACGGCCGCCGGTCACGTGGACCGGCGGCCGTCGTCGCCGTGCTGCGTGGGGTGCCCCGTGGCGGGAGCCGGACGGCTCAGACGCAGGGCGCCCCGTTGACGGTGAACGCCGTCGGCGTGGTGTTCGTGCCGCTGTACGAGCCGTTGAAGCCGATGCTCGTCGAGCCGCCGGCGGGTACGGTGCCGTTCCACGGCGCGTTGGTCACGGTCACGGCCGACCCCGTCTGGCTGTAGGTGGCGCTCCACCCCTGCGTGACCTTCTGGTCGCCCGGGAAGGTGAAGCCCAGCTGCCACGACGACCACGGCGCCGACCCGGTGTTGGTCACCGTGATCGAGGCGGTGAAGCCGTTGCCCCACGAGTTCGCCGTGTAGGCGACGCGGCACGCGCCGGGCGGCGGGGTGGTGACGTCGGGGAGCGTCCGGAAGGTGACGCTGGGCGACAGGGCGGAGAGCTGGCCCGCGGTGTCCTTGGCCCGGACCGTGAGCACGTGGTCGGTTCCGGGGGCCAGGCCGGTGAGCGTGACCGACGGGGTGCTCGACGTCGCCACGACGGTGCCGTCCTGCGCCCTCAGGACGTCGTACCCGGTCACGCCCTTGTCGTCGGTCGAGGGCGTCCACGTGAGCGTGGCACCGGTCTGCGTGATCGCCGACGCGACCGGGACGCCCGGCGTGCTGGGCGGCAGGTCGGCGGTGGTGCCGGTGGTCCGCACGGTGACGGACGCCGAGTCGGAGGACAGGCGGGCGTTGTTGCGGGCCCGGACGACGAACGTGTACGAGGTGCTGGGCGTCAGGCCCGTCACCGTCGCCGAGGTGGTCGTGGTCGACGCCACGATCTGCAGCGCGTCGCCCGCGATGCGGATCACGTCGTACCCGGCGACGCCGCTCTCGGGGTCGCTCGACGCGGTCCAGGTCAGGGTGACCGACGTGTCCGTCACGGCGCTCGCGGTCGGCGTGCCCGGGACGGTCGGCGGCGTCGTGTCGACGGGCGGCGCGGTGCCCGCCTTCTCGGCGGCCCAGCTCGCGAGCCAGGCCAGCGCCGAGTTCCAGTTGATCGCGACCTCGTTGACCGAGTACGCCTCGATGTGGTCGACGAAGCACTTCTGGGCCGCGCAGCCGCCGAGCTGGGCCGCGGCGATCGGGTCCTGCAGCTCGCTGTTCGGGCCGCCCGAGAACGACCCCGGCGGCGCGATCGGCAGGGACGCGTCGGCCTGGTGCGCCCAGAAGCGGTGGTGCACGTTCTGCACGGCCCGCTCGCCGTAGCCCGCGATGTACGACTGGTTCAGCGGGTTGCGGCCCTGGAAGTAGTCGAGCGTCGCGTAGACGCCGGTGCGGTACTTCGACTGGCCGGTGAAGTCGTACGCCAGCGCCAGGGCGTTCGCGTTGTTGGCCACCTGGCCGTTCGAGCCCCAGTAGTAGACCGAGCCCGCGTTGTTCGGTGCAGGGTAGGCCTGGGCGTTCTGGCGGGTCAGCGCCGCGTCGGCGAACGACACGATCGCGGCGCGGGTCGCGGCGACGTCGGCCGCGGGGAGCCCGGTCGGGACGAGCGCGAGCGTCGTGTCGCCGAGCCCGCCGGTCCAGCCCCAGTCGTAGCCGCGCTGCGCGAAGCTCCCGCCCTTGTAGAGCGGCGAACCCGTGACGTCCGCGCGGTAGGTGTCGGAGCCGGTCGTCGCGTAGAGCTCGGCGGCGGCCCAGTAGAACTCGTCCGTCACGGAGCTGTCGCTGTACGCGCCACCGCCGGTCCCGTCGGTGCTCGAGGCGAGACGGTTGGGGTTGGCCTTGGCGGCCGCGTACGCGGTCTGCGCCGCGGAGAGCGCCTTCGCGGAGAACGTCGGGTCGTACGTCTTCCACAGCCGCGACGCCTGCGCGGCGACCGCGGCCATGTTGAGCGTCGCCGCGGTGCTCACGGGCGACAGGAGCCGGCGCTGGCTGTCCCGCGCGGGGATCGTCGGGAGCGCCGTCCAGTTCTCGTCGTGGATCTTGTGGTGCACCATCCCGGCGTCCGTGCGGCCGGCCGGCACCTGCATGCGGAGCAGGAACTCGACCTCCCACCGCGCCTCGTCGAGGACGTCCGGGGCGCCGTTGGCGCGCTCGGGGATCGCCATCGTCCCGTCGGCCAGCGCCGTGGCGTCGGCGCCCGCGACGTGCAGCGTCCGCTCGTACGCGTTCTGCAGCTGCCACGTCGCGATGCCGCCGTTGACGACGTACTTGCCCTGGTCACCGGCGTCGTACCAGCCGCCGCGCACGTCGAGGCTGTACCCGCACGACTGCCGGCACGGGACGCTGGTGTCGCCCTGGTTCGGCGCGACGCCCAGGTGCCCGGCCGCCCGCGCGTACGTGCTGCCGACGTACTGCGACTCGATCGCGATGCCGCTGCGCTGGTGGTAGAAGAACGCGAGCGCGTCGTACCGCAGCTTCTTGACGGGGTCCGCGGAGATGTCGAAGGGGAGGCTGCTCGCGCCGCCGGCGGACAGCACGTAGCCCGAGCCCGGGGTGTCGAACGTCGAGAAGTCGATCTGGTGGGTCGAGTCGCCGGACAGCGCGTCGGCGCCCCGCACGATCGACTGCCCGGACGCGACCGTCGTCCCGGCCGCGTTCCGCAGCGTCCAGACGACGGGTGACGTCGACGTGCTGACCAGCGTCGCGACCTTGGCGACGCCCGGCACGTAGGCGACCTGGTTGACCTTGACCTGCGAGCCCGGGTCGGGGGCCGCGAACGCCGCCTGCGGGGCGACGACGCCGCACACGGCCAGGGCCGCGGCGACCGCGACGGCGGCGACGCGGGCCCGGCGCGGCCCTCGGCGGTGGGTGTTCCATGACATGGCGGTCCTTCGTTGGACGGACGACTGGTGAGGGTGCCGTCACCACGAGGGCCGGCCGGCACGGTCGTCGGGGGGAGGCTCCGTCCACGCTAGGGCGCACGCGGAGCCGGTCAGGGGCGCTCCGGCAGCGGAATCGATTAGGCCGTGACGTCGCCCGGTCCCGGTGCGGGGGCACCGCACGGATCCTCGTGGTGCTCACCACGATGTGCGGCACCGCCGCGGGGCGAAGGCTCGTGCCGACGGAGGCGACCAGCGCCTCGGCAGGCACACCCGGGAGACGGATCATGCCCAGCATCACCAACCCCAACCTGACCCTGAGCGAGTCCGAGGGCCAGGTCACGCTGCGCGTCGAGTACGACGCCACCTTCACGCCCATCGACCGGCACCTGGCGGCCCTCGGGCTCAACTTCCACGCGCACACCACCGCGCACGGCTCCGACGGCGGGATCAAGGGACCGACGCTCACGGAGTTCCCGCGGCACCGGTTCGAGGTCACCGACGGAGAGCGGGACCAGGTCTTCGAAGGCGTCGTCGAGCGTCACACCGTCGCCCGCTCGGTCCTCGGCGAGGACCCCGTCGGCGACGCCGACGAGATCATGGTCAACGTCCGCGTGCACAGCCCGCTGCCACCGATCTTCACGGACGACGAGCTGTCCGACATCGAGACCCTGACCTCGGCGGGGTGAGGAGTCGACCATGTGCTGGCACAGAGAAGACAACGCACCACCGAGCTTCACCTGGACGCTCACCGTGACGAACGTCAACGGGGCGACGGTGCGGCACCACGTCCCGGCAGGCGCGATCGGGCTGGTCGTCCTGTTCGACGGCGGAGGCGGCGGGAGCGTCTGGTTCCGGCTGATGGAGAACCGGCTCCAGGTCGAGGCGCTCGTCGACGCGGGCTACGCGGTCGCGGCGCTGGACAGCGCCGGCCCGAGCGGTGACTACGACATGACGGCCGACCCCGTGACGAACCAGGACCTCGTCAACGTGGACGCGCTGATCACCCTCCTCGGGTTCGGCGGGTCGGACGTCTACTACCTCGGCTTCTCGTCGGGCGGCGCGTTCGCGAGCCTCGCGACGGTGTTCACGCCCGCCCGGGCGCTCGCGCTGTTCAACGTCCGGGGCGTCGCGAGCACGTTCTCGAACGCGGTCTTCCTGCCGCCCCCGACCCTGTGGGTCGTGGGCCGGAACGACCGGCGCATCCCACCCACCGACCCGGGACTCGTCGCGAACTGGGCGGCGATCGCGGCCAGCGGGGTCGACTGGCAGTTCTACGTCAACGAGCCGGCCGGCCTGCTGCCCGAGGCCTTCGAGCGCATCAGCGACCCGACGTCGAGCGTGAGCCCCGCCGACTCCGCCGACGCGGTCGCGGACCTCCGGGCGGGCGCCCAGCTCGACGCGTGCTCGGTCCCGGTCGGGCCGGCGAGCGCGATCAACTGGGCCGTCGTGTCGCCCGGGCCGTCCTTCACGGCGGACTTCCAGGCCGAGGCGCAGCGCCAGATCAACGAGCTGTACGGGTCGCACGTCCTCACGAGCGACTTCCGGCAGCAGGTCGTCGCGTTCTTCCAGGCCCACACCTGACGTCAGCGGGCGGCCGCACCCGTCGGTCCCGGCCGCGTGAGGTGCGGCTGACCGAGGGCGCCGGGGAGCTCGGCGCGGCTGCGGACACCGAGCTTCTGGAAGGCGTGCGTCAGGTGCGTCTCCACCGTGCGCCGGGTGACGTAGAACTGCCCGGCGATGTCGCGGTTGCTCACCCCCTGGCTCGCGAGGGTCGCGACGCGGTGCTCCGCCGGGGTGAGCGCGCCGGGCCCGGTCGTGGCGGGTCGTCGTGGACGGGCGCCGCTGGCGTGCAGCTCGTCGCGGGCGCGCCGGGCCAGCATCGCCATCCCGTGCTGGTCGGCCAGGTCCAGAGCCTCGCGCAGCGGAGGCCGCGCGTCGCCCCGCCGGTTCGACCGTCGGAGCGCCGCCCCGAGGTCCACGAGGCAGCGGACGTGCTCGAGCCGCGCTGGCGAGGACGCGGCGAGGTCCGTCGCCTGCTCGAGCAGCGGCACGCGTGCCGGGCCGTCGATCGTCTGGGCGAGGGCCCGCCTGCCGGTGGCGCGGGCCGCGGGCGTGCCGAGCACGTCGGCCAGCCGGAGCTGGTCGCGGGCGACCACCTCGGCCCGTCGTCGCTCACCGAGCGCGACGAGGGCCTCGACCTGCGTCACCCGCCATGACGCGAGGACCGGGTGCTGCACCGTCAGCTCCTCGCAGCGGGCACGCGCCTCCTCCGTGTCGGCGTAGGCCTCGTCGAAGCGCCCCTGCGCGAGCCGCAGGCGCGCGCGGCTCTGCAGGAGCAACGGCGAGCCCATGGCCCCGGGCGGCGGCGCCCCGGTGTGGCCCGTCTCCAGCAGCACGGTCTCGGCCTCGTCCAGGCGGTCGGCCTCGGTGAGGACGTCGACGAGCGTGTGCAGCGCCCACGTGAACGCCGCGGGCGGGGTGTTGCCCTGGATGACCTCGAACAGCAGGCGGGCGTCGGGCTCGGCGTCGCGGATCCGGCCCGCGCGCACCAGGGCCATCGACCGCCGGAGACACCCTTGCGTGAGGGCGAGCAGCCACCCCCGCGGACGCGCCACGTCGATCAGCGCCGTCGACCACGCGATCGAGGCGTCGAGCTCGTCGATGCCGACGAGGACGACGGCCGCGGCGGTCGGGAGCAGGGAGTCCATGTCGGTGCGGAACACGTCACGGACCAGCGCGGGCGCGAGCAGCCGGCTCACCGTCGTCGCCGGGAGCCCGGCCCAGGTGGCGCCCATCGCCGCGTTCACGGCGGCCAGGCCCGGCAGCAGCGGGTCCGACGGCGCGGCGCGGAGCCGTCGGACGGCCTCGGCGTGGGTGCCGGCCTGCATCGCGGCGTCCATGACCAGCTCGTGCTCCAGGCGCTCGCGCTCCTCGGCGGCGCCCGGGACGGCCCGGTCCGTCGCGGTGCCCGCGAGCCCTCGCCGCGCCAGGTCCATGGCCTCCTCGAACATCCCCGCGATCCCCAGCGCGCGAGCCCCCCGCAGGGCCGTCGCGACCCGCAGGTGCGACGGGTCGGCGAGCGCGACCGCCGTGCGCAGCAGGGCCGGCGCGTCGGGCTGCCACCGCGCCGCCTGGGCGAGGCCGAGCTCGAGGTGCACCGCGGCGGAGGTCTCCCGGTCCGCCGGAGGCTCGACGAGCGCGCGACGCAGGTACGCTGCCGCGCTCTCCGGCGCGCCGCGAGCGCCCGCCCTCGCAGCCGCGGCTCGCAGCGTGTGCACCACCGCGGCGTCGGCACCGGGGTCGGTGCGGAGCAGGTGCAGCGCCACCCGCTCGGGCTCGGCCGCCTCCCCGGCGAGCAGGTCGGCGGCCTGCCGGTGCAGCCGTGCCCGCTCCCCGTGCCCCAGGTGCGCGGAGAGCGACGACGCGATCAGCGGGTGCGCCAGGGTGAGCTCGTGCTCGCCGCGCACGAGCCCGGCGGCGCGCATCGCGTCGGCGAGCGCGGCAGCCTCCCGCGGCGGGCACCCCGCGAGCACGGCGGCGTGCCGCACGGGGGCGTCCCGACCCAGCACGGCCAGCGCACCGGCCAGCCGGTCGGCACCGGCAGGCAGGCGCGCGAGCTGCCGGACGACGCTCCGTGCCGCCTGGTCGGCCACGACCTGGTCGAGCCGTTCGGCCGACGCCCGCGTCGGGGCGATGCCCTCGGCCTGCACCTGCGCGACGAGGACGCCCAGCAGGAACGGGTTGCCGGCGCTCGCGGCGTGGCAGGCCTCGACGAACGCCGGCTCGGCACCCGGCAGCGCGCCGACGACGATGCCCTCCACGGCGGCGAGGCTCAGGGGACGCAGCCGCACGGTCGGGTCGGGCGCCGCGGCCAGGAGCTCGGCCAGGAGGTCGGCCGAGGGGGCCGGCTCGCCGGAGCGGACCGCGCACAGCACCCCGACCGGGACGTCGACGAGCCGACGCGACAGCGTGGCGAGCCAGCGCAGGGACGACGCGTCCGCCCAGTGGGCGTCGTCGACCACGAGGAGCACCGGCTGGCGCTCGGCGAGGTTGCTGGCGAGCCAGACCAGCCCGTGCACCGCCGCGTGCATCGCGTCGCCGCCGGGAGCGGGCTCGGGTGCGGCCAGCGCGAGCGCGGGACCGGCCAGTGCCGCGGCGCCGGTCGTCAGGTCCGCCCAGTCGTCGCGCCTCCGGACCGGCTCGAACAGCTGGCGGGCAATGCCCCAGACCGCGTCGCACTCGAGCGGTCCGCCCCGCGCCGAGCACGCCACGAAGCCGTCCGCGGCAGCGACCCGGGTGGCGGCCGCCAGGAGGCTGGACTTGCCGATCCCGGCCGGACCCTCGACGACGACCACCCGGCCCGCACCGGCCCGGATCGAGGTGAGGTGCCGGGTCAGCGTGGCCAGCTCGCGGTCGCGGTCGAGCAGCCCGGTGCTCACGCCTTTCACCGTACTCCGGCGTCGGACGCGGCCGACGGCGCGGCGTGCAGGTCGCCGTCGCGCGACGGTGACGATCCGCGCAGAGCCTTCACGACACTTCGACGCCGACCCGGTCCGGGGCTCGGTGCCCGCTGGGTACGGTCGGCCCGGCGCCGGACCCGGTGGCCGCCGAGCGACGGACAGGAGACGGGATGCCCGACGGGGCGCGGTTCGACAACCTGCGGCGGGCCGGTGCGGGCGTCGTCGCCGTCGTGGGGGTCTGGACCGCCGCGACCCTGGTCGGCGGCGGGACGTGGGCGACGGTCGGCGACGGGTTCCGCGCGCTGCTCGGGGAGGGCGCACCGTCGGACGCCGTCGAGGCGCAGTGGGCGCTGCGCGGGGACGCGCTGCCGCTGCTGGTCCTGGTGCTCGGGCTCGTCCCCGCGGTCGCGCTCCTGCTGGGTGGGGTGGCGCGGCGGTCGCCCGCTGGGCCGGACACCGCGAGCGTCGAGGCGCCGGCGGACGGGTCGACGTCGGTCCCACCCGGAGCGCGCCGCCTGACGTCGCGCGGCGCCGGTGTCGTCGCGGGTGTCGTGGCGGCGGGCGTGGTGGCGGTCGTCGCCGGGGTGCTCGTCGTGTCGGCGGACCCTGCGGCCCCGCGCCTCCCGTCCCGGCCGTGGATCTGGCTGCTCGTGTCGTCGCCGCGCACGCTCGCGGGCGTGTGGCTCACGTGCGTGGGGGCCGGGGTGGGCGTGGCCGGGGTCGGCGTCCTGCTGCGGCGCCGGGGTCCTGCCGTCGGGGGTGCGCTGGCCGTGGTGGTCGGCGCGTCGGCGACCGCCCTCTCCGCGGCCGCGTGGACCGCGCGGACGGTCGCGGCGGTCGCCCGGTACCGCGGCGGACCGTCGTCGCTCGCGACGGTCCTGCAGGACGGGGTGGTCGCGGCGGGCCTGGTCGCCGCCACGGCAGCGGTCGTCGCCGGGTCGTGCGCCGTGGTCGCGTGGCGCCGGCTGGGGGGCGGGGAGTCGTCCGCCCGGACGGTCGGACCGGAGGAGCGCAGGGCGACCCTGCGGCGGCGACGGCTGGTCGCTCTCGGCGTGGCGGCCGTCGTGGTGGTCGCCGTCGGCACCGCGTCCGGCGTGCGGGTGGCGGAGCGGCGCGTCGTCGACGAGGTCGTGGCTGATCCCGTCCTCGCGGCGTGCCTCGAACGGGCCCTCGGCGCGGGCCGGGGTGACGGGCTCGCGCCGCGCCGGTTCGACGAGGTGTTCACGGTCGACTGCCCGCGCGGCAGCGGCGGTGCGCAGGTCCGGTCGCTCGACGGTCTCGAGCGGCTCACCTCGGTGCAGCGGATCGACCTGACCGGCCAGGACGTCGCCGACCTGCGGCCGCTCGCGGCGCTGACCCGGCTCACGTCGTTGCGCCTGACGAACAACCCCCGGGTCGCGGATCTCTCACCGCTGGCAGGGCTGCCGCTCGACGACCTGGGCCTGTCGGGGACCGGTGTGCGCGACCTGGGTCCGCTCGCGGGGACGACCTCGCTGCGGTTCGTCGGCCTGGGCGGCACGGGGGTGTCGGACCTGTCGCCGCTCGTCGGGTCCACCGGGCTGATCGAGCTCGACGTGTCGCACGCCGCCGTCGTCGACCTCGCGCCGCTCGCGGGCGCTGCGAGCCTGACCAAGATCGACGTCCGCGACAACGGCGTCGTGGACGTCGCGCCGCTCGCGCGGATGCCCGCGCTCGACGAGCTGTGGATCGGCGGCAACCCGGTGGCCGACCTGCGGCCGCTCGTGGACGCGCCGGCCCTGCTGGGCGTCGACGTCGAAGGGCTGCCGGGCACGACGCCGGGCATCGCCGAGCTGCGGGCGCGGGGCGTCTACGTCGGCGGGCTGGCCTGACCCCGAGGGGAGGCCACGGGTCGAGGTGGCGTCGGGCTCGGGGGGACGGGCGCGGCGGGTCCCGCGGGCGGTCGCGTCCTGGTCAGCGCACGGCGTCGGCCGTCGGCTCCACGGCGTCGGCCCGCCGGCGAGGACGTCGTGCCAGAACGAGCGCGACGGTGGCGAGCGCCGCACCCAGCGCGGCACCGATCGCGTTCGAGAGCCAGTCGTTCGTGTCGCACGAGCGGCCCAGGACCGGCAGCAGCGCCTGCACGGCCTCGATGCCCGCCGACGCGAGGACGCCGCCCAGCAGCGCGAGCAGCGGCCGACGGGTCGCGACGGCCGCGAGCAGCACGGGCGGGACGAACAGCAGGACGTTGGCGAGCAGCTCGACCCGGCCGAACGTCGGGAGCACCCAGCCGACCGCGCAGCGCTCGAACACCTCGCGCTGCGTCGGGACGAGCGTCAGGAGCACGACGGGCACGAGCGAGAGCGCGCACAGGATCCACGACAGCCGGGGCGGGCGGCCGAGGAGCCACCGCCCGAGCAGCGGGCCGGCCACCACGAGGACGGCGAGCACCGTCGGGCCGAACCAGGGGTGGGCGACGAGCAGGGTGGAGATCACGAGTCAGGGGCTCCGGGGTCGGGCGGGGAGTGCGACGCTGCGGGGGCGACGCCTGGGGGTGGGGTGGTCCGGGCGGTTACGAGGCGAGACGGGTGCCGTCAGCACCGGCCTGGTCGAGCGCGTCCGGGCCCTTGATCGCGTCCCACACCGCGTCCAGCGAGAGGCCGAGGACGTCGGCGATCGCGGCGATCGTCGGGAAGGCGGGGGTGGCGACGCGGCCGGACTCGATCTTGCGCAGCGTCTCGGGCGAGATGCCGGCGTCGAGCGCGACGGTGAGGATCGACCTGTCGGCCCGCGCACGTCGCAGCAGCGCACCGAGGCGCTGCCCTCGGGCGACCTCGTCGGGCGTCAGCGGCAACCGGACCATACGGCCGATAGTAATACCGGGATAGTATGGCCGGGATAGTTATCCGAACCGCGGAGGGGCCTGGCCCGATGATCGAGATCCTGACGCCCACCGAGGTGCTGCGTGCCCGTGACACCGGCGCACTCGTCGCCGAGATCCTCCACACCCTCCGCGGCCGCGCGACCGTCGGCACCAACCTGCTCGACATCGACCGCTGGGCCCAGCGGATGATCGCCGACGCGGGCGCCGAGTCCTGCTACGTCGACTACGCGCCGTCCTTCGGGCGCGGGCCGTTCGGCCACTACATCTGCACGTCCGTCAACGACGCCGTCCTGCACGGGCTCCCGCACGACTACGCGCTCGCGGACGGCGACCTGCTCACGCTCGACCTCGCGGTGTCGCTCGGGGGAGTGGTCGCCGACGCGGCGATCAGCTTCGTCGTCGGCTCCGGCGCGCGGGCCGAGGACGTCGCCCTCATCGAGGCGACCGAGCGCGCGCTCGCCGCGGCGATCGCCGCCGTCGGGCCCGGCGTGCGGCTCGGCGACGTCTCGCACGCGATCGGCACCGTCCTCACGGACGCCGGCTACCCCGTCAACACCGAGTTCGGCGGGCACGGCGTCGGGACGACCATGCACCAGGACCCCCACGTCCCCAACACGGGCCGCCCCGGCCGCGGGTACACGCTGCGACCCGGCCTGCTGCTCGCGCTCGAGCCGTGGGTCATGGCCGACACCGACGAGCTCGTCACCGACCCCGACGGCTGGACGCTGCGCAGCGCGACCGGCTGCCGCACCGCCCACTCCGAGCACACCGTCGCGATCACCGACGTCGGCGCGGAGATCCTCACGCTGCCCCGCTGACTCGTGCCAAGGTTGGCAGGGTGCCGGCCCTGGCCTCGGTCCGCTCTGGCCGGGTGAGGACTCGTGCAGGCGCCGCACGCATGGACCGCGATCAACGGTGTCCGTGGGAGGGCGTGCGCCATGAGGCCGAACGAACCGTCCGGTGCGTCTGACTGGGACGACCGCATCGCGATGTTGCGAACGGAGTGGGCGCGCATCGAGCGGTGTGCGGTGGCCGTCGTGGTCAGAGAGGTGGCCGAGTGGGGGGATCGGCTCGCCGTCATGCGAGCCGAGCAGAGCAGGGTCGCGGCAGACGGAAACTGGACATCTGGCGAGCCGACACTCATGGGCGCGCTCTGGATGCAGCACAACGAGGTAGTTCTCACACGTGCACTCGCATGGTTGCTCCGCCCTGATGGGCGTCACCGCATGGGCCGGGCGCTGCTCGACCTGATCGCCGAGAGGGTCGGACTACCACCGCTCCCGCCCGACGCGGAGATCGACGTCGTCACGGAGGAGGCGCGCCGCGAGCGCGAGTCGGGACGGGAGACGCGTGCCGACCTTGTCGTCTACGGACCCTCGTGGACCCTCGTGATCGAGGCGAAGGTCTACGCCGCTGAACAACCCGACCAGCTCGACCGGCTGGCCGACCTCTGGGGCGAGGACATCGGACGGGTCTGCTGCACGGATGGGTGACACCTGACCTGTGGGGACGCGGTCCCCGCTGGAAGGATGTGCACCGTGCCCAGGCCCTATCCCATGGAGTTCCGCCGGGACGTCGTGGCGGTCGCCCGCCGTGGCGAGGCCCCGATCAAGCAGATCGCGCACGACTTCGGGATCGCCGAGTCGTGTCTGCGCAACTGGCTGCGTGACGCGGACGTCGAGGACGGCAACCGTCCGGGCGTGACCGCCTCGGAGTCGGTCGAGCTGCGTGAGGCGCGTCGGCGGATCCGGCTGCTGGAGCAGGAGAACGAGGTGCTGCGTCGCGCAGCGGCGTATCTCTCGCAGGCGCAGCTGCCGGGAAAAGGCTCTACCCGCTCGTGAGTGAGCTCGCCGCCAACGGGGTGCCCGTGGCGGTGACGTGTCGGGTTCTCAAGCTCGCCAGACAGCCCTACTACCGCTGGCTCGACGCACCCGTCGGTGCGCGTGAGCTCGAGCAGGCGTATCTCGCGGACGCGTTGTTCGACGCCCACCGCGACGATCCGGAGTTCGGCCACCGGCTGCTCGCCGACGAAGCCGCCCGCGCCGGTCTGGTCGCCTGCGACCGCACGGTGTGGCGGATCTGCTCGTCCAACGGCTGGTGGTCGGTGTTCGGCAAGAGACGCCCCCGAGGTGGCAAGAAGGCCGGGCCGCCGGCGCACGACGACCTTGTGCTGCGCGTGTTCACCGCCGACGGACCGAACCGGTTGTGGCTGTGGGACATCACCGAGCACCCCACGAGCGAGGGCAAGGTCTACCTCTGCGCGATCAAGGACGTGTTCTCCAACCGGATCGTCGGGTACTCGATCAGTGACCGCATGACGTCCCACATCGCGGTGAACGCCCTGGCCAGCGCCGTGCAACGTCGCGGTGACGTGGCCGGGTGCATCGTTCACGGGGACCGTGGGAGCCAGTTCCGAAGCCGCAAGGTCCTGCGCGAGCTGGCCCGCCACGACCTGGTCGGGTCGATGGGCCAGGTCGCCTCCGCGGGCGACAACGCCGCGATGGAGTCGTTCTTCTCACTCCTGCAGAACAACGTCCTGAACCGGCGCCGCTGGACCACCCGCGACGAGCTGCGCCTGGCGATCATCGTCTGGATCGAACGGACCTACCACCGCCGCCGACGCCAAGCGCGACTCGGTCGCCTGACCCCCATCGAGTACGAGACCATCAACACCCCTCAGGTCGCACTCGCCGCCTGAGACCCGCTGTCACCTACTCGTGCAGCAGACCCGACCGTGCTTCGTCTTCTTGACGCGAGGCCGTCGGACGCCTCGGACCGCGCGACGTTCAGCAGGCCAGTGGCAGGCACTGACCTGGGCCGACGTGGCAGCGCTGCTGCGCGCCGCCGTGGTGGGGCGACGACCACGGCCGGGGGTAGAGGACTTCATCGAGACGTTGGAGGCGTATCACCGTGTCTGAGCAAGGTGGTGGTCGCGCTCGCAGCCAGGACGATGCGCGCGCTTGGTTCTATCTGGACCACAGAGGCGACATCGAGACCTGGGTGACCCTTCGTTCAGAGGGTCGTGCCCTCCTGCATCGGTGCCTCCTCGAGATGGGACCGATGATCGACGAGCTTGCTACCGAGCTCGGGGTCGAGGTGCGCGACGGCGATCTCGACGATGGTGACCGCCCCGGATTCGGGCTGCGTCGGCGAGACTGGGTGGGTCCGGTCCTCGCCGAGGTCGCAGTCGTCGTGGAGTGGCAGCTGAGCGCTCTCCTCATCCCAGGACGCGGCGACACATGGCCGTATGTCGCTGTCAGATACGACGCAGCGATGGACGACCCCGCAGGTCGACGTTCGCTCGAGGCCGCGCTCGCGGATGTCCGCAAGGACCTGGACGGAAACGCGTCTCGGTGGTGGCCATTCTGGCGCTACGTCGAGCCCGCAGACGGGGTAGTCGATCCCGACGCGCTCATCGAGGCCTGCATCGAAGACCTCCGGGAGCTGTGGGCTGCGACTGCGCCGATCCTCGACAGCATCCGCACCCAAGTGGTGATCGACGAACCGTCGGACTGACCTCGACCGCGATCTGCGCCGGTGGCGTGTCTCCTGCGAGAGCGACACGCCACCGGACCCCAGTCGTCAGGCCAGCCGGCGGCGGACCAGCGTCGCCAGGCCGATGCCCGCGGCGAACAGGGCGATCGCCGCGACGAGCCGACCGAGGTTCGTCGCGCCCGCGCCGTCGACCCCGGCGATCTCGATCGAGTACGCCGTCGCGCCGACCGCACCCTCGGGAGCGCCGTAGGCCATGCCCTCGGCCTGCGCGCGCTCCGCACCGGCGGCGAGGACCGCGTACTTCACGCCGAAGTCCTCGGCCGTGGCCTGGCCGCTCGCGACGACCTGCGAGGTGCCCTCGTCGGAGAGCTGCTGCGTGCCGTCGACGAGCTTCGGCGCACCTTCCGAGGCCGACACGAGACCGTCCGCGAGGAGCGTCGAGCCGTCGGCCGCCCGGTCGATGCCGTCCGCGAGCTCGTCGGCGCCGGCGTGCAGGCGCGCCGCCCCGGTCCCGAGCCGCCCGAGGCCCGACGCCAGGGCGTCACCACCGGCCCCGAGCTGGTCGCTGCCGGACTGGAGCGCGTGGATCCCGCCGCGGAGGGTGCCGTCGGCCTCGGTGTCGTCGGCGTCGCCGACGGCCTTCTGCACGCCCGAGACGACCTCGGACACCAGCCTGCTGACCCCGGCGTCGACGCGGACGAGCCCCTCCAGGAGGCCGTCCTTCGCGGGATCGCAGACGCCGGGGAGCGACGCGGAGCTCAGTCCGCACTCGACCGAGGTCAGGCCCGGGTTCGCGATGTGCGTCAGGCGCCCCTGGAGGAAGGTGAGCGCCTGCTGGAGCGTCGCGTCGGCCGCGGGCGCACTCCCGTAGAAGGCGGGGGAGTCGGGGTTGCCCAGGGCCGCTGGGTCGGCGAGCGCGGCCTGGCCCGCGCGGAGCTGGTCGGCGAGCACGCCCAGGACGTACCAGTTCACCGGGTCGACCGTCGGGTTCATCGCAGGGCGGGCACCGTTGGGGTAGCACGGGTCCGAGCCGGCGGCCACACCGTTGCGCACGTGGCCGATGACGGTGATCGCGCACCCGAGCCGCTGATAGGCGCCGGGCTCGGTGGCGCTCACGTTGTAGACGCCCGCCGCCATCGACGCGAGGGCGGCCGGTGCGGCCACGCCGACCTGCCGGCGGAGCTGGTCGACGCCGGCGAGGAGCGTGTCGGGGGTCGTCGTCGAGCCGATGCCGGCGCGGAGCCGCGTGATGCCGTCGTGCAGCTCCTTCGCCTTGGTGGGCAGTGCGCCGACGGTCCCGTACATGGTGACGAGGCCGGCGTCGACCTTCGCGAGCCCGGCGTCGACGCGGGCCAGCCCGTCGAGGAGCTGGGGCGCCTTCGCGCGCGCCTCCGCCAACCCGTCGTCCAGCTGCTCGGCGCCGGCGGCGAGCCGGGCCGCGCCGGGGGCGGCGGAGTCGTTGAGGCCCGACGAGAGCTCGGCGGCACCGTCGCGGAGCTCGAGGAGCCCGGCGAGGAGCTGGCTGGCGCCGTCGTGGAGCTGGAGGACCGAGTCGTCGATCTGGGTCGCGCCCGCGGTGAGGTCGACGCCCTTCTGCGCGCCCGAGCGGTAGCTCTCCGCGCCGCCCTTGAACGACGGGTAGTCGAGCGGGGAGACGGGCATCGAGGTGAGGGTCGCGGGCGGCACGACGGCGCCGCGGACCTGCGCGGTGTAGCCGAACTCGGCGGTCGCGGAGCCGATGGGCGGGAACAGCGTCATCTGGAACTGCAGGCGCGTGCCGCCGCGGCCGTCGCCGGCGAGGCCGGCCTCGTCGGACTGCACGTCGGTGAAGGTCGACGGGAGGACGGTGACGAGCTGGCCGATCATCGGCACGACGGTCTCGGCGGACGCGGTGGCCTCGGTGCCGGTGCCGTCGTCGTAGGTGACGTCCTGCGTCTTCCCGGTGGTGTTGGTGACGGTGTAGTGGACGCCGAGCGTGCCGGAGCGACCGACGACGGCGCCGGGCTGCACGGGCTCGCCGTCGAGCGTGTACTCGACCTCGACGGTCAGCGGGAGGTCGCGGTCGTAGGTGCTGACGGTGCGGGCGCGGCGCTCGCCGTCGACGTCGACCGTCGCGACGAGGCGCCCGTCGACGACCCGGTACCCGCCGAACCCGTCGAGGTTGCGCAGGCCCTTGGTCGACACGGGGTTCTCGACGGTCGTGCTGCCGCGGCCGGTGAACGCGAGCTGGTCGTAGACGCGTGCCTCCTGCAGGGCACCGGTCGCGGACAGGCGGGCCTGGATCGTCTCGGTGTTCGTCACGGTGACGTCGCCGGAGCCGGAACCGGAGCCCGAGCCCGCCGCCAGTGCGGACGAGCCGGCCGTGCCGACGAGCAGGGGGACGAGCAGCGCGGCGGCGGCCGCGGTGGTGGTGGAGCGGCGCACGTCAGGCCTCCGGCTGCGGGTCGTACGGGCGGGTGGCGGGCATGCCCCGGCGGGCGTCGGGTGCGGCGTACGGGCGGGCCGGGGCGTGGGTGCCGGCCGCCTCGTAGGCGCCGACGGGCTCCGGCTCGGCGACGGCACCGCGTGGGGCGGTCGCGTCGTCGGCTGCGAGGGCGTCGGCCCGCTCCTGCGCGCGGTCCTGCTCGACGACCGGGCCGAGCAGCGACGTCGCGAGGAACCCGGCACCGGCCGCGAGGAGGATCGACGTGGCGGTCGCCGCCGACGACGCGACGAACGCGCTCGGGTCGTCGGAGTAGGTCGCCTCGTAGGCGCCGGCCATCGCGGCGGCGCCGAGCAGCGCGGCCCACAGGGGGAGGCGGCCGCGCGTCGCGCCGGCGACGGCGAGGCAGACGGCGAGGACGACGAGGACGGCGACGGCGCGGCCGGCGGCGGCGTCGGGCAGCGCGGCGGCGCGCAGCGCGTAGCCGAGCCAGGCGGCGAGGAACCCGACGGCGAACGCGGCGGCGCGGGCGCCGGGCGACCGGTCGGGCACGAGGCCGAGGGCCCCGCCGAGCGCGGCGCCGAGGAGGGTGACGCCCTGGAGGTCAGGGCCGGAGAACAGGACGATCGCCGTCGCGAGGACCGCGAGGGCGAGGCCCGCCAGGATGTGACGCCTCATGCATGACCACCTCGTCGTGGTGACCGCCGTCGGGGTGCGCCCGGGGCGGTGGTGCGGGGACACGGTCGCCCGAGGGCCCGCTACCTGCACCGTCACCGTTGACGGGGGTCGTCGAGCGGGCCCTCGGGCATGACCGAGCGACTGTCTAGCAGTCGGCCCAGCACCTGAGCCATGCGGTACTAGGTAAATCGGCGCGGTACTGGATACATCGTTATGTCGCCGTGATGTTGGTGGTCAGCGCAGGAGCAGCGGCGCGACGGCGTACCCGCCCGCGGGCGGCTGCTCGCGCTCGCGCGCGCGGTCCGGGTCCGGCGCGACGGCGGTCGTCGCGGCGAGCACCGCGCGGACGAGGACGCGCAGCTCCATCGTGGCGAGGGGCCGGCCGGGGCAGACGTGCGGCCCGACGCCCCAGACGAGGTTGTCCGCGGCGTGCGCGTCCGGGTCGAACGCGTCGGGGTGGCCGAAGACGTCGTGGTCGCGGTTCGCGGCCGTCCAGTGCAGGACGACGGTGTCGCCCGCGGCGACGTGCCGGCCGCCGAGCGTGACGGGTGCCGTGGCGACGCGCCGGTTGCTGACGAACGGGTCGTCGATGCGCAGGATCTCGTCGAGGACGGCGTCGAGCTCGCGGTCCCCGACCCCGGCGCGGAGGCGGTCCTGCAGGTCCGGGTGGTCCGCCAGGTACGTGAGCACGACGCCGGCGCACAGGGCCATCGAGCCGAGGTCGCCGCCGGTCCAGTTGCGCAGGATCGAGACGATCTCGTCGTCGGTGAGCGGGCGCCCCTCGACGCGGTCGCGGGTCAGCTCGGTCGTCACGTCGGCGGGCGCGTCGTCGCCGGCCCGGCGGCGGGCGTCGGTGAGGGCGCGCACGATCGCGTCGAACCGCCGCGCGACCTCGGCGGTGCGCGCACGGTCGCGCGAGCGCGTCGCGGCCCGGTTGTCGGCGACCCATGTGAGCAGGTCGTCCTCCAGGTCGGCGGGCCAGCCCAGCCAGGCGCTCTGCGCGCGCACGGCGAACCGCGCGCCGAGCGCGACGGCGTCGACGGTGCCCGGGACGTGGAGCTCGCGCACGGAGCGGGCCGCGACGTCGGCGACCACGGGGACGAGGGCATGCATCCGGTCGGGCGTGAAGTACCGGTCGACGACGGCGCGGAACGCCGCGTGCGCGTCACCGTCGAGCCCGTTCGGGACCTGCAGGTGCCGCGACACGGCGTTGGAGAACGTGCCCGGGTCGCGCGCGACGGCGACGACGTCGGCGTGCCGCAGGACCGTCCAGGAGCCGTCGGCGGTGTGCGCGACGGGGCAGCGGCCGCGCAGGTCGTCGGCGGTGTCGCGGGCGTCGCGCGCCGACGCGCCGGGGACCTGGGCCGTCGGGAGGTGCTCCGTCACGTGCCCATCCTCCTGCACCGACGGGGTGACGCTGCGCGGGCGGCGCATCACCGCAGGTCAAGAGGCTTTTTCCCGCGCGAAACGTTTAGCCGTTGAGTCTGCGGAAACCGCTGTCCTACGATCGAGAAACCGGTTACTCACACGGTGGGTGACGTCTGCAGAACCCGCGACGACGCGGCGCAGCGCCCAGGACGGCGCGCGGGACGCACCACGGCACTGCCCCTTCGATGACGAGGTGAGAGGCAACGATGAACCGACCAGTCGCAGTGCGACTTCTCGCGGCAGGAGCCACCACGGCTCTGGCCGCCACGATCGGCCTGACCGCCCTGGCCGCCCCCGGCGCCGTGGCGGTGACGGGCAGCGCGAACGGCTACGCGGCCCAGAACGGCGGCACCACCGGCGGCGCGGGCGGCACGACCGTCAAGGCCACGACCGGCACGGCCATCCACCAGGCGCTCTGCGGACGCGCCAGCACGAGCACCCCGATCACGATCCAGGTCGAGGGCACGATCACCGTCGGCAACACCGCCAAGGTGTCGGGGAGCTGCAACACCGCCGCCGGCGTGATCGAGCTCAAGGGCATCAGCAACGTCACGATCGAGGGCGTCGGCAACGGCGCCACGTTCGACCAGATCGGCATCCACATCCGTGACTCGAAGAACATCATCATCCAGAACGTCACGGTGAAGAACGTCAAGAAGTCCGGCTCGCCCACGTCGAACGGCGGCGACGCCATCGGCATGGAGAGCACGGTCCGCAACGTCTGGGTCGACCACGTGACGCTCGAGGCGTCGGGCGGCGAGTCCGAGGGCTACGACGGCCTGTTCGACATGAAGGACGACGTCCAGTACGTGACGCTGTCCTACTCGATCCTGCGCAACTCCGGCCGCGGCGGCCTCATCGGGTCGAGCGAGTCCGACACGGGGAACAGCTTCATCACGTTCCACCACAACCTGTACTCGAACATCGAGTCCCGGACGCCGCTGCTGCGCGGCGGCACGGCGCACATGTACAACAACCACTACGTGAACCTCACCAAGTCCGGGATCAACTCGCGGGCCGGCGCGAAGGCGAAGGTGGAGAACAACTACTTCGAGGACTCGAAGGACGTGCTCGGCACGTTCTACACGTCCGAGCGGGGGACCTGGCAGACCGCCGGCAACATCCTGGACAACGTGACCTGGTCCTCGACCGGCTCGGACAACTACCCCGCCGGCCCGAGCATGGCGTCGACCACCACGGTCTCCGTGCCCTACTCCTACAGCCTCGACGGCGCGTCGTGCGTGCCCAGCGTCGTCTCCGCGACCGCCGGCGCGAACAAGGGCCTGAAGACGTCGAACGGCTCCTGCACGCCGACCACTCCGAGCCCGACGCCGACGCAGACGTCGAACCCGACGCCGACCCAGACGTCGAACCCGACGCCCACGTCCAACCCGACCACGCCGCCGAGCGGCACCAACCTCAGCATCGGCGCGGGCGCCGACGGCTCGAGCAAGGCGTCGGGCACGAGCTACGGCAACGTGATCGACGGCTCGACCAGCACCTACTGGTCGCCCTCCGGCTCGACCGGGAAGATCTCGGTCAAGTGGGGCTCCGCCAAGACGATCTCGAAGATCAACGTGATCCAGGCGTCGGGCGGCGGCTCGATCACCTCGTGGAAGGTCCTCAACGGCGACAACGGCGCGACGCTCGCGTCCGGCAGCGGCGCCCCGGGCGTCGTGTCCTTCTCGTCGACGTCCCTCAAGAAGGTGACGCTGGAGATCGTGAGCGCGTCGGGCACGCCGCGCATCGCCGAGCTCCAGACGTTCGCCGGCTGACAGCCCGCACGGGTGGCAGCCTGACGGGTGGCAGCCCGACGGGTCGCGTGAGCGGCCCACCGGGCCGGGTGACCGACATCCCGGCCCACCACGGGGAGCCCCGGGGGTCCAGCACGAGGACCCTCGGGGCTTCCCCACGTCTGCCCGGTCGCTCGTCCGCGCCCGTCGCGTCGCGGTCCGGAGTAACGTCCAGCGACCGTGGACGCCTCGTACCCGCCGCCCGGTCCCCTCGCCCCGACGCCCCCGCGTCGCTCGCTCGTCGGACCGGTCCTCCTGACGTCCGCCGGTGCGCTGCTGCTCGTCGCGACGATCGTCGTCGCCCTCCTGGTCGTGCGCACGTTCCTGTCGCTGCTGCCCCTGAACGTGATCGACGGCGCGGGGAACCCGGGGTCGGCCGCCCTGGCCTCGACCGACGTGCCCGGCGTCGTCGACGTCACCCTGGAGCCGGGCCGCTACGACGTGTTCCTGGTCGTCGACGACGCCGACGCGCACACCGGTCTGGACGCGGACGTGCAGGTCGTCGGGCCGGACGGGTCGTCCGTCGAGGTCGACGACGCGCCCGGCGTGAGCATCAACGCGCAGCGCGGCGACCGCCGGGCGTTCAACGTCGCGGCGTTCACGGTGACCACCGCGGGCGAGCACACGGTCGTGGTCCCCGGCTCGCCGAGCGAGGGCGCGCTCGCGGTCGTCGCGCAGGGGCAGGCGACGTCGTCGTTCGTCGCCGGGGTGTTCGGCACGATCGGGGGCGTCTTCCTCGCCGTGGTCCTCGGCCTGGTCGGCCTCGGCCTGACGGTGGGCGGCGTCGTCTGGTGGGCGCTGCGCGCGCGGACCCGTACGGTCGGACCGTCGGGAGTCGTCGGCCGAGGAGGGGCATGAGCTGGGTCGAGCACTGCATCTGGTGGCACGTCTACCCGTTGGGGTTCACGGCGGCGCCGATCCGGACGGAGCACGACGCGGCGCACCGTCTGCGCCACCTGGAGGCGTGGCTCGACTACGCGGTCGACCTGGGCGCGTCGGGGCTCCTGCTCGGGCCGGTGTTCGCGTCGGAGACGCACGGCTACGACACGCTCGACCACTTCCGGATCGACCCGCGCCTGGGGGACGACGAGGACGTCGACCACCTCGTCGCCGCGTGTCGTGACCGCGGGCTGCGCGTCGTCCTCGACGGGGTGTTCAACCACGTCGGTGCGGGTCATCCGTGGGTCCGTGAGGTGCTGGAGGGCGGGCCCGACGGCCCGCTCGCGGACGTGCTCCGCGTCGACTGGTCCGCGCCGGGCGGTCCGCGGCTCGGCGACTTCGAGGGGCACGGCTCGCTGGTCGCGCTGAACCACGGGTCGCCGCGGGTGGTCGACCTGGTCGCGCGCGTGATGACGACGTGGCTCGACCGCGGCATCGACGGCTGGCGGCTCGACGCGGCCTACGCGGTCCCGACCGAGTTCTGGGCGCAGGTCCTGCCGCGGGTGCGCGCGTCGCACCCCGACGCGTGGTTCGTCGGCGAGGTCATCCACGGCGACTACGCCGCGATCGCGCAGGCGGCGACGTTCGACTCGGTGACGCAGTACGAGCTGTGGAAGGCGATCTGGAGCAGCCTCGTCGACGGCAACTTCTACGAGCTCGACTGGGCGCTGCAACGGCACGCCGAGATCCTGGGCAGCGTCCTGACCAGCACGTTCGTCGGCAACCACGACGTCAGCCGGATCGCGTCGACCGTCGGGCCGGAGGGTGCCGTGCTGGCGCTCGTCGTCCTCATGACCGTCGGTGGCGTGCCGTCCGTCTACTACGGCGACGAGCAGGGGTACACCGGTGTCAAGGAAGAGCGGCTGGGCGGCGACGACGACGTGCGTCCGTCGATGCCCGCGTCGCCGAGCGACCTCGCGGCGTGGGGCGCCGACACGTTCCGCCGGCACCAGGAGCTCATCGGGCTGCGTCGTCGGCACCCGTGGCTGGTCCGGGCGACGACCACGGCGACGTCGCTGACCAACACGCGCTACGCCTACACGGCGCGGGCGGGCGACGAGGCGCTGCACGTCGAGCTCGACGTCACCGCCGGTCACCGCGCGGTCGTGCGCGACGACGCCGGGACGGTGCTGTTCGAGTACCGCGCCTGACCGGGGTGGCCCGGGCGGGTCCCGACGCCGCCGCACGCGTACGTGCGGGTGACGCGCGTCCCCGCGGGGGGTGCGGGCGGTGTCCCTCGTCCGGGGACGACTTTCTCCTTCCGCTTGACTTTGCCCGGCGTCGCCAGCAGCCTTGACGCTCAAACGCCGGTGACACGAGTCAACGACCGTGACCAGGCCTCAGAGACGAGGTCTGGCGCCGGCGACGGACTGCACCACGGCGGTCACGAGCCGCCCGCACCACGCCGACCACGAGGCACGGCCCGCGCTGCGACAGGGACGTCGCACCGGTACCGCGCCGACGACCGGCGCCCGCCCCGCACCGGCGTCGCGCGACGCCGGTGAGCCCAGCACGCCCGGCGCGCACGTCCCCCGACGCCCGCGCCGACCCCGGTGCCGCACGACGCGTCGACGACGACCGCCGCACGGCACCCGACCCGAGAAACGGAGACCGTCGGATGTCATCCCATCCCCTGCCGGTGAGGGCGCGAGCCGTCGACCGGCGCGCCCTCGTGGCGATGATCGTGGTCGGCGCCCTCGTGGCGTACCTCGTCCAGGCGCTGTTCCTGCCCGTGCCGCGCGCCGCTGCCGTGAGCGTCGGCGCAGGCAGCTACGCGGAGGGGACGCCCAGCGGCGGCGCGGTGCCGACGGAGTGCAACGGCACGCCGGTCACCAACCCGCGCGCGCACGTCACGTCGAGCTTCCCGGCGGGGGCGATCCCGACGAACGACTGGTGGACGTCGCTGCTGTGGCGCAAGTTCGACTGCAACGCGATCTCCGAGAACCTCGTCGCGCACCCGCTGACGTTCAAGGCGTTCACGAACGGCCTGGGCGTGAGCTACCCGACGACGCCGAGCGTCTCCGGCACGTCGACGGGCGTGAGCGAGTACCACTACTCGTACGCCGAGGACTTCCGGCTCGGCGTCGCGGGTCTGACGTCGGACGGCAAGGTCGACACGTACTCCGACTGGACCGTCACCGAGCTGTGGAGCAACGGCTCGAGCAGCCTGCGCACGACGTTCGGGCACGGCCTGCCGTTCGTCTACGCGACGAAGACCGGCGGCAACGCGACCCTGACGACGACGGGCACCCCCACGGTGTGGAGCAACACCAACGCGGCGCTCGGCTTCACGGTCAACGGCCACGACTACGCGGCGTTCGCCCCCTCCGGTTCCACGTGGAACATCTCGGGGACGTCGATCAGCTCGTCGCTGAACGGCAAGGACTTCTTCTCGGTCGCGGTCCTCCCGACGGCGTCGGGGAGCAGCACGTCCGACAAGGTCGCCGCGCTCAACGCGTACGCGACGTACGCGCACAACCACGTGACCGGCACCAAGGTGTCGTGGTCGTACAACGAGTCGACCGCGCGCATGACGGCGACGTACGCGTTCACCACGACCGCCAAGCAGGGGTCGGCCACCGGCACGGTCTACGCGCTCTACCCGCACCAGCGCGACCAGCTCTCGGGCGTCACGCCGAGCAGCTACGCGTACGTCTCGCCGCGCGGCCCGATGCGCGTCGTCATCGGCTCGTCGCAGTTCCAGACGATCGCCGCGTTCAACGGTGTGCTCCCGCAGCTCGCGGCCACCGGCTTCACGCCCGGGTCCGCCGACGCGACGCAGCTCAACGGCTACGTCGACCAGGTCGCCGCGACCGACCCGTTCGCGGGCTTCGGCGAGGACACCTACTGGACGGGCAAGGCCTTCGGCCGGGCCGCGCAGGTCATCCAGATCGCGCACCTCACGGGCAACACCACCGCGCGCGACAAGCTGCTCGCCTCGGTCAAGACCCGCCTCACCGACTGGATGACCGCGTCCTCCGGCGAGACGCAGCGGGCGTTCTGGTACAACCCGTCGTGGGGCACGCTCATCGGCTACCCCGCGTCCTACGGCTCGGACACCGACCTCAACGACCACCACTTCCACTACGGCTACTACGTCGTCGCGGCCGCGAACGTCGCGCAGTTCGACCCGTCGTGGGCCGCGGACGCCGCGTACGGCGGCATGGTCAACACCGTCATCAAGGACGCCGCGAACTGGGACCGCAGCGACACCCGGTTCCCGTTCCTGCGCGACTTCGACATCTACGCCGGCCACGACTGGGCCTCCGGGCACGGCGCGTTCGGCGCGGGCAACAACCAGGAGTCGTCGTCCGAGGGCATGAACTTCGCCAGCGGGCTCATCCAATGGGGCCAGGCGACGGGCAACAAGACCGTCCGTGACCTCGGCATCTACCTCTACACGACGCAGGCGTCGGCCATCGAGAACTACTGGTTCGACACCGACGACGAGGCGTTCCCGGCCTCCTTCGGGCACTCCACGGTCGGCATGGTGTGGGGCGACGGCGGCGCGTACGCGACGTGGTTCTCCGCCGAGCCCGAGATGATCCAGGGCATCAACCTGCTGCCCAGCACCGCGGGTCACCTCTACCTGGGCTACAACCCGTCGTACATCGGCCGCAACCTCACCGAGCTCGAACGCAACAACGGCGGCAAGGCGACGGTGTGGAAGGACATCATCTGGGAGTTCCAGGCCCTCGCCGACGCTCCCACGGCGCTGTCCGAGTTCCGGTCGCAGGCGAGCTCGTACACCGTCGAGGAGGGCGAGTCCCGGGCGCACACGTTCTACTGGCTGAAGAACCTGTCCGTGCTCGGCACCGTCGACCGGTCCGTCACGGCGAACACCCCGCTGCACGCGGTCTTCGTCAAGAACGGCACGCGCACCTACCAGGCCGCCAACATGGGCAGCTCCGCGATCACCGTGACGTTCTCCAACGGGGTCACGCTGTCCGTGCCGGCGCGGTCCGTCGCGTCGACGACGGGCGGCTCGACCGGCGGCGACACCACGGCGCCCTCGACGCCGTCGGGGCTGTCCGCGTCCGGCACGACGTCGTCGTCGACCACGCTGTCGTGGTCCGCGTCGACCGACAACGTCGGGGTGACCGGCTACGAGGTGCTGCGCAACGGCACGGTCGTCGGCTCGACGTCCGGCACGACGTACACCGCCTCCGGGCTGTCCGCCGGCACCGCCTACACGTTCGCCGTCCGGGCGTACGACGCGGCCGGCAACCGGTCGTCGTCGAGCAGCTCGGTGAACGTGACGACGCCGTCCGGCACGGGCAGCGACACGACGGCGCCCTCGACCCCGTCCGGGCTGTCCGCGTCCGGCACGACGTCGTCGTCGACCACGCTGTCGTGGTCCGCGTCGACCGACAACGTCGGGGTGACCGGCTACGAGGTGCTGCGCAACGGCACGGTCGTCGGCTCGACGTCCGGCACGACGTACACCGCGTCCGGCCTGTCCGCGTCCACGGCGTACACGTTCGCGGTCCGGGCCTACGACGCCGCCGGCAACCGGTCCGCCACCAGCGGCTCGGTGTCCGTCACGACGTCGGCCGGCACGGGCACGGGCGTCGACGCGACGTCGCGCATCCAGGCCGAGGCCTTCAACGGCCAGTCCGGCACCGCGACCGAGGCGACGTCCGACACGGACGGCGGGCTCAACGTCGCCTGGATCGGCAACGGCGACCACCTGCGGTTCGACAACGTCCGCTTCGGCACCACGGCCCGCACGCAGTTCAGCGCGCGCGTCGCGTCCGGTGCGGCGGCCGGGGTCAGCGGGCTCGTGGTCGTCCGGCTCGACAGCCTCACCGCGCAGCCCGTCGGCTCGTTCGCGATCGGGAGCACGGGCGGCTGGCAGACGTGGCGGACGGTCCCGACCAACATCGCGGGCGTGACCGGCACCCACACGGTCTACCTGACGTTCGAGTCCGGTCAGCCGGCCGACTTCGTCAACGTCAACTGGTTCACGTTCCAGTAGGCCGACCGACGACAGGGCGCACCCGCCGGGCTCCACACCGGTGGGTGCGCCCTCGGCGCGTCAGGACTGCTCGCGGTCGCGTCGTGGGGCGTCAGGCCGGGACACGACGACGTGACCGGGACCTCGACGGCCAGGGTCAGGTGGACTCGCGCGCGACGACGTGGAAGACGTCGCTCGTCTGGGACGGTGGCCGGACCGCCGGGTCGAGCGCGGCCAGCACGGACGCGGCCAGGTAGGACGCCTGGGCGTCGATGGCCTGCCAGATCGTGGTGAGCGGGGGCGCCGCGAGCTTCGCGGTGGGGATGTCGTCGACCCCGATCACGGCGACGTCGTCGGGCACCCGCAGCCCCTCGGCGCGCAGCCCGGCGAGCACCGCCAGCGCGACCTCGTCGTTGTAGGCGGCCACCGCGGTCACCGGCTCGTCGCCGGACCGCCACGCGCGGACGGCGGCCGTCGCCGACTCGACGTCCAGGCCGACCGCCGCGACGCGCGGCGCCGGCAGGCCGTGGTCCTCGCACGCCGCCCGCACACCCGCGAGCCGTCGGTCCGCGAAGGCCGCGAGCCGGTCGTCGGCGGGAGCCGCATACGCCAGCGACCGGTGCCCGCGCTCGACGAGGTGGTCCACCTGGAGCGCGCCGATGTTCGTCTGCGGGACGGAGAAGATCTCGGGGTGCGGGTCCTCGTCGAGCGCCGTGCCGACGACCGGGATACCGGCCCGACGCATGGCGTACGTGTCCTCGTCGGCGAACGGCGCGAGGCCCAGGACCGCGCACGGCGTCACCGCGCGCCACAGGTCGGCGAGCGACCCCTTGCCGCGCCCGCTGTGCACCAGCACCGACAGCCCGTGGTCCGCGAGCGTCGTCGTGAGGTGGTCGATGAGCGTGTCGATGACCGGCCCGACCGTCCAGTCGGGCAGGACCACGAGCACGAGGTCGGAGCGTCCCGAGCGCAGCGTCCGCGCCGCCGCGGACGGGGTGTAACCGAGGCGGGCGGCCGCGTCGAGGACGCGCTGCCGGGTCGCGTCGGTGATGACGACGCCGTCCTTGGCGTTGAGCACGTAGCTCACCGTGGTGCGCGAGACACCGCTCTCCCGGGCCACGTCGGCACTGGTCACGCGCGGCACGGTCTTCCTCCTCAACCTGGCCGGACTGCGCCGACCACCCTAGACCCGCGCACGGGCCCGGCGACCGAGGCGTCGTCGAGAAACGCGCGCACGGCGCAACGCCCCGCCGCCCGCGCGACGAGTCGTGCGAGTGGCGGACGGCCCGGCGTCAGGCCTGCTGCGAGCGCGCGACGAGCTTGTGACCGAGCTGCCCCGCGGAGTGGGCGTCGAGCATCTGCGTCTGCGCCTCGACGATCCGCAGCAGCGCGGGGTCGTGCCGCTGCACCTCGGACGACTGCAGCAGCACGGTGCCCTTGCCGGTGAAGTCGTACTGGCGCTCCTCGCCGGACTCGCGACCGAACATCATCTGCACGCCCGACACGAGCGAGTGCGCCATCCAGTTGTAGTCGTAGTGGTGGCTCGGCGACGGGCAGTCGGCCCAGCCGAGCAGCGCCTCGGGGTCGGCGCGGAACGGCGGCTCGACGAAGATGACGGGCCCGTTCGACGACGCGAGGAACTTGCCCGTGCCGATGAGCGTGACGAAGCCCGGGACGATCGACTGCTTGAGCTCGAGGCCGGTCTCGAACGCGAGCAGGTTGGTCTGCTTGATCGTGAGGTTGCCGTCGCCCAGGTCGTACGAGTTGATGTCGTTGCCGCGGTCGCCGATGACGAGCTTGCCGCGGCCGCTCGCGACGACCCACTCCTGCGCGTACAGCGGCGACGCGAACCGGGCGGCGACCCACGCGGCGCGCGAGGCGTAGGCGCTCACGGCGGAGAAGTCGATGTTGCCGTAGTACGCGATCATCGCGCCCTTCGACGTGAACCACTCGCCGTTCAGGTCGATCGAGAACGAGTACGCGTTGACGTTGTCGTTCGCCGGGAGGGTCCGGGCGTCGTAGATCGTCGTGTCGATCCCGCTGATCATCAGAACTTCTCCTCGGACGCCTGGACGTAGACCGTGCCGTGACCCGACACGTGGAGCTGGAACGCCTCGCCGGACCCGCGGCCCACGAGGTCACGCAGGCCGACGCTGGCCTTGAGGTCGATGTTCAGCGCGCCCGTGTGGCCGACGTACGCCTGCGGGTCGACGCCGACGACCTCGCCGTTGAGCGGCAGCGGGAACGTGCCGCCGTGCGACAGCAGCGCGACCGACCCGTGCCCCGAGATGCGGGTGGTGAACAGGCCCTGCCCGGTCATCGCGCCGCGGACCGCGGAGCGGATGCCGCCCTGGCCGATGAACTCGACGCTGGTCTGGAGGTTCGCGTCGTGCGCGAGCAGCCGGTCCGCCTCGACCGTGAGCGAGTCGCCGCTGAGGTCGATCACCGTCACGTGCAGGCCGCGGAACCCGTACAGGACGGAGCCGTTGCCCTCGGTCGCCATCATCGGGTTCGACTCGCCCGACATCGCCGCGCCGACGAACCCGCCGACGCCCTGTCCCTGGCCGCTGATCGGCCGGAACGACACGTTCCCCTCGTACCCGAGCATCGCGCCGCGGCGCGCGAGCACCGGGTTCTGCGTCGTCACGGGGATGCGGACGACCTTGCTGTTGACCTTCTCGAACGCCATCGTCGTCGCCCTCTCAGCGCTCGGCCGGCTGGATGTAGACGGTGCCGTTGCCCTCGAACCGCAGGGAGAACGGCTCGCCGCCGTCCTCGCCGATGACGGACCGCCAGGAGACGCCCGACACGAGGCTCATCTGCGTCTGGCCGGTGCCCGCGACGTACACGTCGGGGTCGACGACCAGCGGCTCGCCGGGCGTGACGGCCAGCGCGATGAGCGGGCCCTCGGACATGATCGCGACCTGGCCGGTGCCGGTGACGGTCGTCGTCGCGAGGCCCTGCCCGGACGTCATGCCGCGCAGACCGGCGAACTGCACGTCGAGCTGGAGGCCGTCCGTGACGGCGAGGATGTGGTCGGACTCGACCGTGAGCCGGTCGTTCTGCAGCTGCACGACGGTCACGTCCATCGCGTCCTGCGCGAGGTAGACGCGGCCCGCGCCGCTGCACGTCATGAGCGAGATCGACTCGCCGGCGACGCGCTGCTTGAGCGCGGCGCGGAACCCGCCGCCGCCGCCCATGCCGGCCGACTTGAACTCGACCTTGCCGGTGTACGCGACCATCGAGCCGGACGCGGCCCGGACGGAGTCGCCCTGGAGGTCGGCGTGCAGGACGCGCTTGTCCGCGGTGAGGACGGCCACGGTTCCCCTGTCTGACGGGCGCGCGCCGGGGCGCGCGGGCGGAGGGTGACGCCGCGAGCCGGGGGCGGTGGGCGTCAGGACTCCGGGGAGCCTAACCGTGCGGTGCGACGCCTGCGGCGCGTTCCAGCCTCCAGGGCAGGTGATTCCCCGACTCGGGGGAACCGCGCCCCGGACGCGACGACGCGACCCCGCGCCGACAGCGCGACATCGATCTCTCGCGCTCGCGCCGATGTCGCTCCGACGCCGCCGTCCGTCACTTCGACGCCGAGGCGGTCAGTCTCGGCATCTCACGGGGGGAGGTCCTGCGTCGCCATCTGGAGGCTGAGGTCACGCGCGACGAGTCCCGGAGCGTCTCCATGACGGGCGCGGACCGGGACCGGTTCGCCGCCGCCTACTCCGGCCTCGCCGACCCGCACGTCATGGGCGCCGCGTGGCGGTGACGGCGTGGCTGGTCGACGAGTCGGCCCTGGTCCGGCTCCCGTACGCGGTGGACCGTCACCTCTGGCAGTCGCGGCTCGAACGCCGTCCGCTCCGCATCACCGTCGTCACCCTCGAGAGGCTCGACTTCGCCTGAGCCCCGTCCCGAGCCGGAGAACCGGCCCGGGGCGTCGGGGTTGGCCCCTACAGTTCACGGGTGCCTGACGACGGGACCATCGGGACGACGACGCAGAGCGCCTTCCAGGTCGACCTGCGCGGCGTCGTCGAGCTGCTGAGCCACCACCTCTACTCCGGCCCGCGCGTGTACGTGCGCGAGGTCGTCCAGAACGCGGTCGACGCGGTGACGGTGCGCGGTGCGCGCGACGACCGGCCGGCGCTGCTGCTGGTCCCGGCCGACGTGTCCGCGGACGGCCGGCTGCACGCGATGGACTCCGGGGTCGGGCTCGACGAGGACGACGTGCGCACGTTCCTCGCGACGATCGGCCGGTCGAGCAAGCGCGACGAGCTGGGCCTGGCGCGGTCCGACCTTCTCGGGCGGTTCGGCATCGGCCTGCTGTCGTGCTTCATGGTCACGGACGCGATCGAGGTCGTGTCCCGCCGCGGCGACCGGGGCGACGAGCCGCCGGTGCGCTGGGTCGGCGAGGCGGACGGGACGTACCGGCTCCAGTCGTGGGCGGCCGACGGGCAGATGGACGACGAGCGCGCCGACTGGCTCGCCGCCGGGCCGGGCACGTGCGTCGCCCTCGCACCGCGGCGCGGCTCGGAGCACCTGCTGAGCAGCGCGAGCGTCGTCGAGCTGGCCCGGCACTACGGCGCGTACCTCCCGCACCGCGTGGTCGTCCGCACGCCCGACGGCGACGTCGAGGTGAGCGACCGGACCCCGCCGTGGCGCGAGACGGACCCCGAGCGGCGGCGTGACGCGTGCGTGCGGCTCGCGGAGACCGAGCTCGGCGGGACGCCGTTCCACGTGCTCCCGATCCGCGTGCCGGAGGCCGGGCTCGACGGCGTCGCCGTGATCGCCGGTCAGCGGTCGTCCAGCGCACGGCACGGGCGCCACCGCGTCCACCTCAAGGGCATGCTCCTGTCGGACCAGGTGCCGGACCTCGTGCCGGAGTGGGCGTTCTTCGTCCGGTGCGCGGTCGACGCGGAGCTGCTGCGTCCCACGGCGGACCGCGAGGGGCTCGTCGAGGACGACCTGCTGGAGCACGTCCGCACGTCGATCGGCGAGCAGGTGCGCGCGTGGCTCGTGCGGCTCGCGGCGACGCAGCCGCACCGGTTGCGCGAGTTCCTGTCGCTGCACGACACCGCGGTGAAGGCGCTCGCGCTGCACGACGACGAGCTGCTGCGCATCGTGCTGCCGCTGCTGCCGTTCGAGACGAACCAGGGCGTCACGACGCTGCCCGAGCTGCTGGCCACGACGGACGTCGTCCGCGTCACGCAGTCGATCGACGACTTCCGGCAGGTCGGGGCGGTGCTCGCCGCGCAAGGCGTGGCGGTCGTCAACGGCGGGTACACGTTCGACCTCGCGCTCGTGCACCGTCTGGTCGACGTCCGGCCGGACGCGGTCGTCGAGCGCGTGACGCCGACGGACGTCGAGGGCCACGTGCGGTTCGTCGGGGAGGAGCGCGCGCGCGAGGTCGCGTCGGCGCTCGACGAGATCCGGGCGGTGCTCGACGCCGTCCAGGTGGACGTCGAGCTGCGGTCGTACGCACCCGCGACGCTCCCCGCGCTGCTGGTCGAGGACGACGCCGCGCACGACCGCCGCGAGGTCCGGGCGGTGGCCGCGGAGGTCGACGACGCGTGGGGTGCGCTGCTCGGCGCGTTCGACGACGGTGGCAGCGACCGCCCGCGCCTGCTGCTCAACGACGCCAACCCGACGGTGCGGCGCGTCCTCGCGCTCGACGACGCGACGCTGCGCGGCCTGGCCGCCGAGACGCTGTACGGCCGCGCCCTCCTCGCCGCCCCGCGCCGTCTGCGCCCCGCCGACTCGGCCCTGCTCGACCGCTCGTTCAACGCCCTGCTCGACCGTGCGGTCGCGACGGTGACGCCCGCCATCGAGACCCCCGCCACCGAGACCCCCGCCACCGACCCCGAGGGGACGACCCGATGACCGTGACGCGTGCCGAGGTCGAGGAGCTGCTCCAGCGGCTCGCGCAGACGCCGCCGAACGCGAAGCCCGACGTCGCGACGGAGCTCGTGCAGGTCGCCGACGCGCAGGGCGACGCCGACCTGCGGTTCCGCGCCCGTCTGGCGTACGTGTCGTCGTTGCACCACGCCAACGACCGGCACCGCATGTTCGCGCCGTTCGTCTACGTGCTCCAGCAGTACGACGCCGCGCCCGGCTGGATGACGGAGGAGCAGCGCTGGGAGGTCCTCTGGCTGCACAAGTGGATGGTCACGTGGCTCGTCGACCACCCGCAGGTGCCGCTCGCGCAGCTCCAGGAGGTGCTCGACGGGATGCGGCGGCGGTACGCGGAGGCCGGCGAGGGGCTTGCGCCCGTGCTGGGGTGCGCGTACGTGCTGCGCGCGCACGTCGACGGTGAGGCCGCGGCCGAGGCCGAGTTCGACGCGTGGGTGCGCGCGCCGCGCACGCACCTGTCGGACTGCGAGGGCTGCGAGCCGTCGGCGCGCATCGCGCACCTCGCCGAGCTGGGCCGCCACGAGGAGGTGCTCGCCGAGCTCGCGCCCGTGGTCGACGGCGACGTGGGGTGCAGCGAGCAGCCGCAGGTCGCGATCGGCGAGGCGCTGACGTCGCTCGTCGTCGTCGGCGACCACGACCGCGCCGCGACGCTGCACCGCACCGCGTTCCGGGCGAGCCGGTCCAACCCCGCGGACACGGCCTCGGTCGCCCGGCACCTGCACGTGCTCGCACGCACCGGCAACCTCACGCGCGGGCTCGAGGTGCTGGGCGAGCAGCGGCACGCGCTCGAGCACCCCTCGTCGCCCTACGCGGGGATGGAGCTCGCCGCGGCGGCGACGCGGCTGCTGCACGCGGTGGTCGCGGCCGGGGACGGCGAGGCGACGGTCCGCGGTGGCGGTCGGCCGCCCGAGCGCGCCGCCGACCTGCTGGTCCGCGTCGAGGAGCAGACGTGGTCGCTCGCGCGCGCGTTCGACGAGCGCAACGGCACGACGGCCGTCGGCGACCGCGTCCGCGCCTGGGTCGAGGCACCCGACCTCCCGCACCTCCCGCTCGGCCCCGTCACGGCACCGGCCGAGACGGTCGCGCGCCTCGACGTGGTCCGCACCCCGCTCGACCCGACGTTCGGCGCCGACCCCGGCGGCCTCGACCTGCCCGCGCTCGCGGAGCTCGTGATCCTCGCGCGCCGGCGGGCGTCGACCCCGACGTGGACGCGCCTCGTGGCGCACTGGAAGACGCGCCGCGACGGCGAGCTCGCGGCGCTCGACCGTGCCGACACCGTCGCCGTGCGCGCCGCGGCCGACCTCGACGCCTTCGCGCTCTGGGCGCCGTCGCCGCACCCCGACCTGTCGCTCGCGACCAGCGCCGCGGAGCTCTACCGGACCCTCGGCGACGAGGCCGAGGCGGTGCTCGTCGAGGTCCTGGCCGACCTGCACGCCGGTCGCCCGGTCGACGTCGCCGCCGTGATCACCGCCGTCGACGCGCACGGCACCCCCGTGCAGCGGGCGCGTGCCCGCTCGCGGGTGGCCGCCGAGGCGCTCGAGGAGCAGGCGCGGGCGCTCCACGCGGACGCCTACGCGATCCTCGTCGAGGCCCGCCCGACGTCCGCCGAGGACCGGTCGGTCGCGGCACGCGTGCTGCTCGACGTCACGCCGTTCGGCCCCGACCGTCCGGCGGTCCTGCAGAGCGCGCTCGACCTGCTCGACGACGGCGACGAGCCCATGCTGCGCGCGCAGGTCGCCTCCGAGCGGGCCGTCGCGAGCGCACAGGAGGGCGACCTCGACGCGGCGCACGCGCACTTCGACGAGGCCGCGCGGGTCGCGCGCGTCGCCGGTGCGCCCGAGGTGCTGCTCCAGGTCGAGGCGCGCCGCGCGCACGTGCTCGCCGGGACGGGTCAGCCGGACCGTGCGGAGGTGCTCGCGCTCGCGGTCGCCGCAGCCGCGCGCGAGGTCGAGCGCCCGGACCTCGCGATCGAGCAGAGCACGCTCGCGGCGCAGCTCATGGCGTCGCGCGGGCGCGAGCTCGAGGCCGTCGAGGTCGCCGAGGCCGCGCTCGGGCTCGTCTACCCCGACGCCGCCGTGTCGCGGCAGCACCGCGCGCTGCGCCGCCACCTGCGCGCGCAGCTGCTCGACCTCACGTCGCGCCTGTCCGCGGCGCTCGGCGAGCAGGACCGCGCCGTCGCGCTCGCCCGCGAGGCGGTCGACCTAGCGAGCGGCCCGGCTGAGCCCGGCGCCGAGCCCGACCCGGGAGCCGCGGCCGTCGTCGCGCGCCTCGCCGGGCTGGTCGAGGACGACGACGCCGTCGAGGCCACCCGCCTCTACGCGCACGCGCTCGACCTCGCCGAGCGCGCAGGTCAGGACGCGTTCGCGCAGGTCGTGCGGCGCGAGCGGGTCGCCGCGCGGTTCGACGCCGACGGGGTCGACGCGGCCCTGCGGGACGTCGACGACGCGGCCCGGTCCAACGCGGCGGCCCACGCCCGCACGCTCGCGGACCCCGAGGCGGCCGCTGCGTGGCAGGGCTGGGACTTCGCGTGGGAGGACGTCGTGCTGGCGGGGATGCGCAGCCGCGTGCTCGCGTCGGCGGGGCTCGTCGACGACGCGCTCGCGGCCGTCGAGGGGCTCCCCGCGCGGTGGGACGAGGTCGGCGGGCGGGTCGAGGCGATCGACGCCGAGATCCTGCGCGGCCGGCTCCTGCTGCACACGCCCCGACCGGACGAGGGCGTCGCCGCGCTCGAGTCGGCCGCGCTGCGCGCCCGCGCCGCCGGGGAGACGTCGCTCGTGCACTCCGCCGCCGGTACGGCCGCGAGCTGGCTCGACGAGTCCGGTCGTCCCGCGGAGGCGCAGGCGCTGTGGGACCGCCTGGTCGCGGACGTCTGACGCGGTCGCCGGCACGGGTCGCCGGCGCTCGCTGCTCCGCCAGCGGCCGTCGGTCCCGGGGTCGCCGATCGCGTGGACGTCGCTCGCCGCGCGCCCGGCGGCGCGATGATGGGGTGATGTCGAGGATCGCGGTCCGCACCCGGGTCACCCGGATCACCGTCGACGGGCCGCCGCGCCACGTCGAGGACCTGCTCGCCGCCGAGGAGCCGCTGGAGATCCGCGTCGGGGGCCGGTCGCTCGTCGTGACGATGCGCACACCCGGCCACGACGTCGAGCTCGCGCAGGGGTTCCTCGTGTCGGAGGGCGTCGTGTCGCGTCGTGAGCACGTCGCCGCCGCCCGGTACTGCGCGGGTGCGACCGTCGACGGGGAGAACACGTACAACGTCCTCGACGTGACGCTCGGGCCCGGCGTCCCCGCTCCGGGCGCACGCGTCGAGCACAGCTTCCTCAGCACGTCGGCGTGCGGGCTGTGCGGCAAGTCGAGCATCGACGCCGTCCGGACGCACTCGTGCTGGACGGTCGACGGCGACGACCTCGTCGTCCCGCCCGCGCTGCTCGCGACGTTCCCCGATGCGCTGCGCGAGCACCAGGACGTCTTCGCGAAGACGGGCGGCCTGCACGCGGCCGCGCTGTTCGACGGGCGCACGGGCGACCTGCTGGTACTGCGCGAGGACGTGGGCCGGCACAACGCGGTCGACAAGGTCGTCGGGTGGGCGCTCGCCGCGGGGCGGCTGCCGCTGCGCGGGACCGTCCTCATGGTGTCGGGGCGCGCGTCGTTCGAGCTCACGCAGAAGGCGTGGATGGCGGGGATCCCGTTCCTCGCGGCGGTGTCGGCGCCGTCGTCGCTGGCCGTGGACCTCGCGCGGTCGGCGGGGATGACGCTCGTCGGGTTCCTGCGCGGGCCGTCGATGGTCGTCTACGCGGGAGCCGAGCGCGCGGCGGTGCCTCCGCCCGGCAGGCCGCCGACGTCGGACGGCGCCCTCGCGGCCAGGGCCCAGCCGCAGCCCGTCGAGGCGGTCGCCCGATGACGCGTCGGCCGCCCGTCGTCGACCCGGCCGCGGCGCCGTCGACGGAGGTCCACCGGCCCGCGTCGTGGGCCGTCGGCCTGCCGTCGGTGTCGAACGCGATGGCGTACGCGGTCGGCGAGATGGGCGCGGCCCGCGCGCTGCGGCTGCTCACGAAGCTCAACCAGAAGGACGGCTTCGACTGCATGAGCTGCGCGTGGCCCGACCCGGACCACCGCGGCATGGCGGAGTTCTGCGAGAACGGTGCCCGCGCGGTGAGCTGGGAGGCGACGCAGCTGACCGTCCCGACGTCGTTCTGGGCGGAGCACTCGCTCACGGACCTGGCCGGGAAGTCGGAGTACTGGCTGGGCGCGCAGGGCCGGCTCGTCGAGCCGGTGCACAAGCCCGCGGGCAGCGACCACTACGTGCCCGTGACGTGGGAGGACGCGTTCCGGATCGTCGCGGACCGGCTGCGTGGGCTCGACTCTCCGGACCAGGCGGCGTTCTACACGAGCGGGCGGGCGGCGAACGAGACGGCGTTCGTCTACCAGCTGTTCGTGCGGGCGTTCGGCACGAACAACCTGCCCGACTGCTCGAACATGTGCCACGAGTCCACGGGGTCCGCGCTCGGCGCAACCATCGGGATCGGCAAGTCGACGGTCACGTACGACGACTTCGCGCAGGCGGACCTGATCGTCGTCATGGGCCAGAACCCAGGCACCAACCACCCGCGCATGCTGACCGCGCTGGAGGACGCCAAGCGGCACGGCGCGACGATCGTCGCGGTCAACCCGCTGCCCGAGGCGTCGCTGAAGCGGTTCCGCAACCCGCAGCGGCTGCGCGGTGCGGTCGGGCACGGGACCGACATCGCGGACCAGTTCCTGCGAATCCGCAGCGGCGGCGACATGGCGCTGCTCCAGTGGGTCTCTCGACGCGTGCTCCAGGCGGAGGAGCGCGCGCCCGGGACGGTGCTCGACCACGCGTTCCTCGACGCGCACACGCTCGGCCTCGACGACTTCCGCCGGCACGTCGCGGACCTCGACGAGCAGGAGGTCCTCACGGCCACGGGCCTCACGGTCGCGGAGATGGACGAGCTCGCCGACCGCTACCTCGCGGCGGGCCGCGTCATCGTCACGTGGGCGATGGGTCTGACGCAGCACCGCAAGGGCGTCGACACCATCAAGGAGATCGTCAACCTCCTGCTGCTGCGCGGGAACATCGGCAAGCCGGGCGCGGGTGCGTCGCCGATCCGCGGGCACAGCAACGTGCAGGGGGACCGGACGATGGGCATCTGGGAGCGCCCGCCGGACGCGTTCCTCGACGCGCTGGCCGCCGAGTTCGCGTTCGAGCCGCCGCGGCACCACGGACTCGACTCGGTCGCGTGCGTCGAGGCGATGCAGCGCGGCGACGTCAAGGTCTGGTTCTCGCTCGGCGGCAACTTCGTCGGTGCGATCTCCGACACCCGAGCGGCCGAGGCCGCGGTCCGCGGCACCGACCTCACCGTGCAGGTGTCGACCAAGCTCAACCGCTCGCACGCCGTGACGGGCGCGGAGGCACTCATCCTCCCGACGCTGGGCCGGACCGACCTCGACCTCCAGGACACCGGCCCGCAGTTCGTCTCGGTCGAGGACTCGGTGTGCGCGGTCCACGCCACGCACGGCCCGCTGCCGCCGGTCTCGCCGCTGCTGCTCTCGGAGATCTCGATCGTCACGCGCCTCGCCCGGGCGGTCCTGGGCGACGACGGGCCGATCGACTGGGCGGGGTTCGAGCGTGACTACGACACGATCCGCGACGCGATCTCCCGCGTCGTGCCGGGCTTCGCGGACTTCAACACGCGCATCCGCCAGAAGGACGGGTTCGTCCTGCCGCACGGGCCGCGCGACTCACGCACCTTCCCGACGCCCAGCGGCAAGGCGCTCCTCACCGTCAACGACCTCGTGCCGGTGGAGTGCCCGCCGGGCCGGTTGATCCTCCAGACCGTCCGGGCGCACGACCAGTTCAACACCACGATGTACGGCCTCGACGACCGCTACCGCGGCATCCGTCGCGGGCGCGACGTCGTCCTGGTGAATCCTGACGACCTCACGGACCTCGGCCTGGCCGACGGCGACCGCGTCGACGTGCACAGCGAGTGGCCCGGCGAGGCCGACCGCGTCCTGCCGAACCTCCGCGTCGTCGCCTACCCCACGTCACGCGGGTGCGCGGCGGCGTACTTCCCCGAGGCCAACGTGCTGGTCCCCCTCAAGAGCACCGCCCTCGACAGCAACACCCCGGTCTCCAAGGCGATCATCGTCCGCCTGGCCCGCCGCCCGTCCGCCCCCTGACGCCCCGACCGCGGCGTGGAAGGAATGGTTCGCCCGACGGCACAGACCTTCCACGCCAGAGGCCGGCGTCTCAGGTGCGGCGGACGAGAACCCGGCCGGCGACCACGTCGGCCGTCCAGGTCGCCAGGTCAACGACGTCGTCCCGCGGCGTCTTGCCGCCGGTGTCCAGGCACTCGCCCGTGCGCAGGTCCCACACCTGCTTGTGCATGGGCGACGTCACCGTGGGGGTGTCGCCGACGGACCCGACGATCCCGCGCGCGACGACGTTCGCCCCCGCGAAGGGGTCGCGGTTCTGCACGGCGAGGACGGTGTCGTCGGCGAGGCGGAACAGGGCGACCTGCACGCCGTCGACGAGGGCGGCTGCCCCGCGCTCGGGGACGAGGGCGTCGAGGCCGCAGACGTCGGTGCTGACAGTCGTCGTGGTGGTCACCGGGTCACCTCCAGGGTGAGCGTGCGCGCGACGCGCGGGTCGTGGTGCGCGACCTCGCCGGGCTCGGCGGGGCGGACCTGCCCCCGCAGCGGCGTGTACGCGAGGTCGGGGTCGTGCGAGCCGGGTGCGTTGACGAACGCGGTGAACCGGTCGAGCTTGTCGGGGTCCTCCAGGGCGGCGGCCCACTCGTCGCGGTAGTCGTCGACGTGCGCGGCGATGTCGGCCTCGAGGTCGGCGGCGATGCCCTCGCTGTCGTCGACCAGGACGGCCCGCAGCGCCTCGATGCCGCCCGGGTACTCGGCGACGAACGGCGCGGTCCGCTGCAGCCGGTCGCCGCGGCGGACGTACAGCGCGAGGAAGCGGTCGATGACGGCGACGAGCCCGTCGTCGGTGAGGTCCTCGGCGAGCAGGTCGGCGTGCCGCGGGTTCGCGCCGCCGTTGCCGCCGACGTAGACGTTCCAGCCGCCCGCGGTCGCGATGACGCCGACGTCCTTGCCGCGCGCCTCGGCGCACTCGCGCGCGCATCCGGAGACGCCGACCTTGAACTTGTGCGGCGTCCGCAGGCCCCGGTAGCGGTTCTCCAGCAGGATGCCCATGCTCACGGAGTCGCGGACGCCGAACCGGCACCACGCCGACCCCACGCACGACTTCACGGCGCGCAGCGACTTGCCGTACGCCTGCCCGGACTCGAACCCGGCGTCGATGAGCCGCTGCCAGATCGCGGGGAGCTGGTCGATGCGCGCGCCGAACATGCCGATCCGCTGCGCGCCGGTGATGCGCGTGTAGAGGCCGAACTCCGCCGCCACCTCGCCGAGGGCCACGAGCTTCTCCGGCGTGATCTCGCCGCCCGGCACCCGCGGGATGACGGAGTAGGTGCCGTCCTTCTGCAGGTTCGCCATGACGTGGTCGTTGGTGTCCTGCAGCCCGGCGTGCTCGCGCTCCAGCACGTGCCCGGCGCGCAGCGAGGACAGGATCGACGCGACGACGGGCTTGCAGACGGCGCACCCGCGGCCGGTGCCGTGCGCCGCGACGATCTCGGTGAACGTGCGGGCCTCGCCGGCGGCGACCAGCGCGTACAGCTCGGCACGGGGCATCGCGAAGTGCTCGCACATGGCGCGCGACACCTCGATGCCCGACGCCTCGAGCTGGGCGTTGACGATCTTGGTGACGACGGGGACGCACGAGCCGCAGACGGTGCCGGCCTTGGTGCACGCCTTGACCTCGCCGACCGTCGTGCAGCCGTGCGCGGTGACGGCCTCGCGGACGGTCCCGGCGGTGACGTTGGTGCACGAGCAGACGACGACGTCGTCGGGCAGGTCGGCGCCGGTGTCGGGCGCACCCCCCTCGGGCGCGAGGAACGCGGACGGGTCCGCGCCGAGCGGGCGGCCGAGCATCGGGCGCAGCTGCGGGTAGAGGGCCGCGTCCCCGACGAACACGCCGCCGAGCAGCGTGCGGGCGTCGTCGGACACGACGAGCTTGCGGTAGGTCTTCGCGACCGGGTCGGTGAACGTGACCTCCAGCGCACCCGGGGTCAGCGCGTTGACGTCGCCGAACGACGCCGCGTCGATCCCGACGCCCTTGAGCTTCGTGCCCTCGGGAGCGGGCGTGTAGAGGCGCGGGCCGCCGAGCAGCCGGTCGACGACGACGTCAGCCATCGCGTTGCCCGGTGCGACGAGCCCCGTGCACTCGTTCTCGAACGACGCGCACTCACCGATCGCCCAGATCGCCGGGTCGGACGTGCGGCACGACGCGCCGATGACGACGCCGCCGCGCTCGCCGATCGCGAGGCCGGACTCGCGTGCGAGCCGGTCGCGCGGCCGCACGCCTGTCGAGAAGACGACGACGTCGGCGGGGATCTCGTCGTCGCCGGACAGCCGCATGGTCGCGACGGCACCGTCGTCGCCCGCCGCGAGCCCGGTGCAGCCGGTCGTGGTCCGGACGTCGATCCCGAGCCCGTCGACGAGGACCCGCAGCGCCTCGCCGCCGCCCGCGTCGAGCTGCACGTTCATCAGGTGGTCGGCGAACTCGACGACCGTCGCGCTCGCGCCGAGGTGCTGCAGCGCCGCCGCGGCCTCCAGGCCGAGCACGCCACCGCCGACGACCGCGCCGCGCAGCGGCCGGCCGAGCACCGCGGACCGGTCGGCGACCCACTCGCGCAGCTCGTCGAGGTCGGTCAGCGTCCGGTACCGGAACACGCCCGGCAGGTCCGTGCCCTCGGTGCGAGGCGTCCACGCCCACGAGCCCGTCGCGAGCACGAGCTGGTCGTACGGCAGGACCACGCCGGAGCGGGTCGTGACGGTCTGCGCGTCGCGGTCGAGCTTGTCGACGGCGTCGCCGGTGATCAGCGTCGTGCGCGGGTCCTCCCACACGCCCGGCTCGAGCGCGAGGTCCGCGGGCGTGCGGTCCGCCGTCAGCAGCTCGGACAGGTGGACGCGGTCGTACGGCACCCACGGCTCGTCGCCGACGACGGTGACGTGCCAGCCGTCCCCGGGCGCCCGGTCGAGCAGGCCGGCGACGAGGCGGTGGGCGACCATGCCGGCGCCGACGACGACGACCCGGCCGAGTGCGGGCGGAGGGGTGGTGCGCATCGGAGTGGACTCCTGACGGGGGACGAACGGTGCTGCGCCCAGCATCCGTGCACGTCCGGGCCTCGCGACGGGCCCTTGGGCCCACGCAACCTCACACGGCGCCGGGGGGTCGTGAGAGAACTCGGGCCGACGTGCCCGACCGGCTCCCGACGACCCGTCGCCGCACGACCGGAGGTCCCTGGCCGGCGCCCGGCCGCCACGCCACGATGGCGCCGTGATCACCCTCTACCTGCACGGCCGGCTCCGGACGACGCGCGCCGACCTGGAGGCGTTCCTCGTGCGCGCGCGCCCGGTGTACGAGGAGCCCGGTGGCATCCGCACGCGGTTGCAGTGGGCGCTCGACGACCCCGCGGCGTTCGTCGAGATCATGGAGTACGCCGACCGCGCGACGTACGACGCCGACCAGGTCCGCGTCGAGCAGGACCCGACGATGCGCGCGCTGCTCGCCGAGTGGCGTACGCACCTGGACGGCCCGCCGCGCGTCGTCGCGTACGCCGAGGCGGACCTGCCGCCTGACGCGTCAGTGACCGGCGACCGCTAGTCGCCCCCGCCGCCTCCGTCGGAGCCGCCGCCCCCGTCGAACCCGCCGCCGCCGTCCCAGCCGCCCCCGTGGTCGCCGTGCCCGCCCGCGTCGCCGCCGGACCACGGGCGACCGGTCGAGCGGGAGCCGCCGCTGCGCCGCGGGAGCAGCAGGATCGCGATCGCGACCAGCACGAACACGACCACGAGCCCGACCGCTCCGGGAGGGAAGCCGGGGTCGGGTGCGGGTGGTGTCGCGAGCGCGAGCGGGGGCATGGCGGCGTTTCTAGCGCACGCGACGGGGTTCGCGTGGCGGAACGGGACATTCGTCCCGCGGTCGGGTGACCCGCGGCTGGGAGAGTCGCGTTGAAAGGATTCAGACCGTCGACGAGAGGGCGAGACGATGACCGGCACCGGCACGGGGACGCGGTCACGCGCCAGCCAGGCGCTGCGCGAGGAGATCCTGTACTACTGCCGCGAGTCCGTGCGGACGGGCCTCAACTTCAACACCCAGGGCAACATCAGCGTCCGCGTGCACGGCGACGACGGCTTCGAGGGCGTCGTCATCACGCCGTCCGACGTCCGCTACGACGCGATGCACCCCGACGACATGCTCGTCGTCGACCTCGACGGCACCGTGGTCGAGGGCGACCTGCTGCCGTCGACCGAGCTGCCCGTGCACCTGGCGCACTACCGCCGCCGCCCCGACGTCCAGGCGATCGTGCACACCGAGTCGACGTTCGTGAACGTCCTCGGCGCGCTCGGCCGGACGATCGACCCCGTCCTGCTCAACATGGTCCTGTACGCCAAGGGCCCGGTCCCCGTCATGCCGTTCGAGTTCTCGACGTGCGCCGCCTTCGGGGAGCGCAGCGCCGACCTCATGGGCGACGACGTCAACGCGGTCGTCTGGGCCAACCACGGCCTGCTCGCCGTCGGCGTCTCGCTCAAGCTCGCGTTCAAGGTCGCCGTCGCGGTCGAGGAGAACGCCGAGGTGCTGTTCCACGCGAGCCGCGTCGGCACCCCCCACGTCCTCGCGTACGACCGCATCGACGTCCCCGAGGGCACGCGCCTGCCCTGACGCGTCGGGCACGGCCGGGGCGAGGTGCCGGCGAGGACGCGTCAGCCGTCGAACCGCGGCCGGTCCGCCTCCGCCGCCTCGGCCGTGCGCCAGAACCCGCGCAGCAACGCCTCCTCCGGGCTGAGCGGGTCGACGTCCGCCGTGCCCGGGTCGCCGTCGTCCGCGAGGGCCTTGACCTCGTCGTGGATCCGCTCCATCGACGCGTCCAGGGTCGACGCGACCTCGGCGGCGAGCCGCAACGAGTCGAGCAGGTGCGGCGGGACCTGCCGGTGGTACTTGTAGAAGATCTTGTGCTCCAGGCTCGCCCAGAAGTCCATGGCGATCGTGCGCAGCTGCACCTCGACGATCACGTCCTCGACCCGGTCGGACAGGAAGACGGGCACCTGCAGGATCAGGTGCAGCGACTTGTAGCCGTTGGGCTTCGGGTGGGCGATGTAGTCGCGCTCCTCCAGCAGCGTGAGGTCGGCCTGCCCGACGAGCATGTCGCGCACGCGGTAGATGTCGGACACGAACGAGCAGGTCACACGCACGCCCGCGACGTCGAACATCTGCTCGCGGATCGCGTCGGGCGTCAGCGGGATGCCCTTGCGGCGGCACTTCGCGAGGATCGACTCGAACGACTTCAGGCGCGACCCGACGTGCTCGACGGGGTTGTAGTCGCGCATGTGCCTGAAGTCCTCGCGCAGGATCGAGAGCTTCGTCATGACCTCGTCGATCCCGAACTTGTACGTGAGCACGAGCCGGCGCAGGTCCGTCATGAGCGCGCGGACCTCGGCGGCGTCGGGGACGGGACGGTCTGGGTCGACGGGGAGGATCTCGGTCACGCGTTCCACCGTACGTCGGTGCGTCGAGGGCCCCGCCGGGCCGGAGGTCCGGGGTCCGCCAGGGTCGGCGACGCGGCGACGCCCGCCCCGCGACTACGGGACCGGCACGCGCGACACCGTGAACGGCCCGGGCGCCTCGCCCGCGGCGCGCTCGCCGAACTGGCTGTTCACGACGAGGAGCGACCTCCCGACGAGCGCCGCGGTCGTGGGGTCGTCGAACGACGGGTCGGTGGTGCGGCCGACGACGGTCCCGGACCGCAGCGACCGGTCGAGGTCGACGCGCACGACGTACCCGACGTCGCCCTGCCGCTCGACGGCCCACAGCGTGCGGTGCCGCAGCACGAGCCCGTCGCCCGCGACCGTCTCCCCGCCCAGGTCGATCGCCGCCACCGAGCGGTCCCGCAGGCCGACCCGGAACAGCGTCGCGGTGTTCGACTGCGCGAGCACCGCCGTGCGCCCGTCCTGCGAGATCGCGATCCCGTTGACGTTGAACCCCGGCTGGTACTGCAGGGCGGTCCCGGTGAGGTCGAGGAACACCGGCAGCGTCCGCTCGGCGGCCGTGGCGCGCAGGTCGCGCGCGTCGATCCGGTAGAGGAACGGCCGCTGCGAGTCCGTCGCGTACACGTCGCCCCGCGGGCTGATCGCGACGTCGTTGACGAACGTCGGCGCACCGGTCGGCGCGACCAGCCACGACCCCACGAGCGCGCGCGTCCGGACGTCGTACGCGAAGACGCGTCCCGTCGCGCCGCCCGCGACGACGAGCGTGCGTCCGTCGGTCTTCATCCCGACCGCGGACGTGCGCCCGTCGGCCCCGCCGAGCAGGAACGGCGTCGCCGCCGGCTCGTCGAGGTCGCCGCGGTAGACGGTGCCGTCAGTCGTGCTGCCCACGTAGAAGTCGTCGCCGTGCACCGCGACGCCCTCGGGGAACACGTCGTCGGCCGCCGGGCCGGTCGGGTCCAGGAGGTAGCTCGTCGGGCGGTCGTGCCCGTGCCCGCCGCCGGGACCGTGGCCACCGCCACCTCCGTGCGCGCCCGCGGCGGCCGGGGCGGCGACGACCAGGGCCGCGGCGAGCAGCGCTGCGGCGAGACGTCGGGTGGTGCGTCGGACGGTCATGGCGGTCCCCCTCGTCGACGGTTCGACGGCGACCGTGCGCGGTGGGCGCGGCGTGCGTCGTCGCGCGCGGAGCCTCCGCGAGGCTAGGTCGCGCGGCCCGCGCCCGCATCCCGGGGCGGCGAATCGGATCGCGTCGCCACCGTCGGCCGCGCGAGGATGGCGGCATGAGCACCCCGACCCTCGACCGTCTGACCGCCGACCTCACGACCGCCATGAAGGCCCGGGACACGTTCCGGACCGGCACGCTCCGCCAGCTCGTCGGCGCCGTGCGCGCCGAGGCCAAGGCCGGTCCCGTCGAGAAGGACCTCACCGAGGACGACGTGCTGCGCGTGCTGGCCCGCGAGGTGAAGAAGCGTCGCGAGAGCGCGGAGATCTACACGACGGCCGGCGCCGACGAGCGGGCGGCGAACGAGAACGCCGAGGCGGACGTCGTCGAGGAGTACCTCCCGCAGCAGCTGTCCGACGACGACCTCGCGGCTCTGGTGCGCGACGTCGTCGCCGAGACCGGGGCCAGCAGCATGCGCGACATGGGTGCCGTCATGAAGGAGGCGACGGCCCGCGCCGGGCTGAGCGCCGACGGCAAGAAGCTGTCCACCCTGGTCCGCGCGGCGCTCGCGGGCTGACGGGACACCGAAGGCCCGGCCGCGGAGGGTTCCCCCTCGCGGCCGGGCCTTCGTCGTGCTCGCCGGTGTCCCCGGCTCAGTCCTCGGTCCGCTCCGGTGACGTGTTGAGCCCGCGCTGCATGGGCGTCGCGCGCCCGCCGACGAGGATCGTGCGGTCCTCGGACAGGAACGGGTTCGGGTCCGTGAACGCGTGCGTCAGGTTCAGCGCGAACCCGCGCGGTGCGACGTTGTCGTGCTCGTCCATGTCGTCCTCCTGCGTGCCCTCTGCGAGACGTACCTGGGCACTCGTCCAGTCTTCACGTGCGCCCGGCACCATACCGGGACCATCGACCGGCCCGTGGCTCGTCTGAGGGGAAGGAGACGTTCCCGACGTCCTGGATACCGGGCGAAATCGGGACAGAATCCCCCATCGGCGGTGGTCCGGGCCGTACGCTCGCTGCGTCGTGCGACACCGGGGGACGGCGGTCCACGACGCCGCGACCGCGTCGTCGGCGCTCGCGGCAGGGGCTGCGGCTGGGGGCACGCGATGACGACGAGCCTGGACGACCCGCCGGCGGGCGCACCGCCGGGGACCGACCGCGCCGTGGTCGACGTGGACGTCCGCATCGTCCCCGACGGCGACGCGTACCGGTCGGTCGTGTCCTGCGACGACTACGGCACGTCGAGCACGCGCCCGTTCGCCCCGCCCGTGCCGGCCGCCGACCTCGCCGCGTTCGCCGACGCGCTCGCCGACGCACGGCGGCGCACGCGTCCCGACGCCGACGCCGCCCGGGCGCTCGCGGAGCGCACGGAGTCGCTGGGCCGTGCCCTGTTCGACGCGGTGTTCGCTGCCGACGCGCGCGACCTGCTGGTCACGGCGCGCGACCGTGCGGGCCGCGACGGCGGGGCCGTCCGGGTCCGGCTCCAGCTCGACGACGCGCCCGACGTCGCCGCGCTGCCGTGGGAGCTGCTGCTCCACGGCTCGACGTACCTGGTGCACACGGACGGCGTCTTCGTCGTGCGGTACCCCGACGCCTCCACGCCCGTCGACCCCGCGCCGCTGGAGGGGACGCTGCGCGTGCTCGTCGTCGCCGCGTCGCCCAGCGACCTCCCGCCGCTCGACGTCGACCGGGAGGTCGAGGCGCTGCGCGAGGCGCTCGCCCCGCTCGGGGACCGCGTGGAGCTGCACCGGCTCGAGCCGCCGACCCTCGACGCGCTGCGGCGCACGCTCGACGACCGGTGGCACGTGCTGCACGTCGTCGGGCACGGCGGTGCGGACGCGCGCGGAGGAGTCCTGGCCCTCACGGCCGACGACGGCACCGCGGACGTGCTCGACGCCGCGACGCTCGCCGACCACCTGCTCGCCGCGCCGCGGCTGCGGGTCGCCGTGCTCAACGGGTGCAGCACGGGTGAGGTCAGCACCCAGGAGCCCAAGGCCGGGTCGGCGCACCAGCTCGTCCGCGCGGGCGTGCCCGTCGCCGTCGCGATGCAGTACCCCGTGACGGACCGGTCCGCGCACGCCGCGGCGTCGGCCCTCTACGAGCGGCTGGCCGCGGGCGCGCTCGTCGAGCAGGCCGTCACCGCCGCCCGGCGCGCGCTGCTGCGCGGACCCGAGTGGGTCACGCCCGTCCTGTACACGCGCACGTCGCCGCGCGTGTTCGTGCCGTCGACGGTGACGCCCGACGCGCCCGCCGTCGTCGTCGCGCCGCGCGACCGCGTGCCTGCCGGGGTGGTCCCCGACGTGCTGCAGCCGCGCTGGTGGGCCGTGCGGGAGGTCGCCGCGTGGATGGACAGCCCGTCGACGGCGCTCCTGCTCACGGGCGACGTCGGGTCGGGCACGTCGGTGCTCGCCGCGTGGCTGGCCGGTGCAGGGACGACGCCGGACGAGCCCGACGCCCCCGTCGCGCTGCTCGAGTCCGTGCGCGACCGGTGGGACGCCGTGCACGTCAGCCCGCCGGGCGGGAGCGGCGCGCCCGTCGACACGCGGTCCGTCGTCCGGTCCCTCGCCGAGCAGCTCGCGACGACGGTCCCCGGCTGGAAGCGCGGGCGCGCGGACGCGGCAGGGCCCTACGGCCTCGCGCACCTGCCGCCCGAGGAGCTGTTCGCGGTCCTCGTCGGGCAGCCGTTGCGCGGCGCGCTCGAGGCCGCACCGGGCACCCGGGTGCACGTGCTGGTCGACGGCCTCGACCACGAGGCCCTCGACCCGGTGCTGCGGGTCGCCGCCGTCCCGGGCGTCCGGGTCCTCGTCGCGGGCACCGACCCCGCCGTCGCGACCGCGCTCGACGCGCTGGGCGCCGCCCGCGTCGACCTCGGCAGCCCGCACCGGCGCGCGCTCGTCGACGCCGACCTCACGGGCTACCTGCGGCGCCGCCTCGCGGGCACCGCGCGCGGCGACGACGAGATCTCCGCGCTCGTCGCGCGGGCCGCCGGGAACTTCCTCCTCGCGCGGAACGCCGCCGACGAGGCGCTCGCGCGACCCGACGTCGCCCTCGCCGACCTCGTGCTCCCGCGCGACGTGGACGCGTCGTCCGAGCACCACCTGCGCACGACGCTCGAGCGGTCGTTCGGCCCGGCGTGGCGGGACCAGTGGGCCACCACGATCGAGCCGCTGCTCGGCCATCTCGCGGTCGCGCGCGGACCCGTGCCGCTGCCGGCCCTCGTGCGCTGGCTCGGCTCGACGCTGCCGCGCGTCGCGGCCCTCGTCGACGGTCTCGGCGACCTGGTCGTGACCGACGCCGACGGCTGCCGGCTCGCGCACTCGTCGCTCGTCGCGACGCTGCGCGCGCCCACCGTCGCGTCGGGCGGGCCGAACCTGCTGCGGGTCGACGAGGCCGCCGCGCACCGCCGGGTCGTCGACGGCGCCGTGGCGCTCACCGGGACGGACCTCGCGCACCCCGACGACGTGGGCGCCGCGTACTCCCTGGTCCACGCGCCCGGGCACCTGCGCGAGCTGCCGGCCGAGGACGACGTCCCGGCCACGCCCGACGCCGGGCGGGACCCCCGACGGGCGGGGCCGAGCAGGCGCCAGGCGCTCGACGACCGCGCCCTCGACCCCGCGTGGGTCGACGCCCTCACCGCGACGGTGCACGACCCGCTGCTGCTCGGGCTGCCCTACCGCGACCTCGTCGCGCTGCACCTGCGGGCGCACGACACCGCCGCGGTGGAGCGCGTCGTCCGGTTCCTCGGGGCCTCCGACGTCCCCCTCCTGCGCGGGGCGGTGTTCGACGTCCTCGCCACCTACGCGGAGCGGGCGCCCGCCGACGCGACCGGCCTCCTCGTCCGGCTCGCCGTGCACGCCGCCCCGGAGCTCCAGCGCATCGCCCTGCACGCGACGTGCCTCCTGCCCGCCGCCGCGCAGGCCGACGTGTACGCGGGCGTCGTCACGCACCCGGACAGCACCGACGCGCACGCCGTGGCCGCCGCGTTCGCGCTGTACTCCAACGGCACGTCGGACCCCCAGCGCCTCATCGGTGACGTCCTCGACACGGTCGTGGGGCGCCTGCGCGTCTTCCCGCCCCGACGCGGCACCTGGCCGCTCGTGACCTTCTTCTCGCAGGTGACGGTGACGAACTACGTCAACGGCTGCGCGGACTCCGAGGTCGTCGACGCGACGAGCAGGCTGTGGCGGCACGTGCTGGTCGACCGGATCGGCGTGCTGCGCCCGTGGGGGCCGATCGTGCAGCGGCTCGTCGTCGAGCGCGGGGTGGCACGGCGCATCGCCCGCCGCGTGCTGCTGCTGTTCACCCCGCCCGGGCAGCCTGACGGTCCCGTCGAGCTCGGTGGGCACCGCGCCGAGGCGCCCGCGGCCCGACGCGTCCTCGCGGGCCTGGACCCCGAGGCGGACGTCGCCGCGCTCTCGGACGACCTCCGCGCGCTGCTCGCGTCCGAGACGACGATGTTCCGCGTCCTCGCCGCGCTGGTCGTCGCGGTGCACGGCCTCGCCGACCCCGCCGGGACCGACGCGCTCGTCGACACCCTCGCGGCCGGCGCCGACGCCCGGACCCTGCGCGCGCTGCTCGTCGCGCACGCCGTCGTCGCCCCCGACGAGACGCCCGCGTCGTGGGTGCCCCGCCTCGAACGCCTGACGCGGCTCGTCACCGCCGGCCCGCACGACGAGCACGCCGCCGCCGGACCCCTCGGTGGCCGGCACCTCGCGTTCGTGCCGCTCGGTCTCGCGTGCGCCGCGACCGCAGCCCCGCTGGACGTCCTCGACGAGTGGCTGCGCCCCGACGCCGACCCGGGCTGGCGGTTCTGCTGCCTGCGGGGTCTCGGCGCCGTCGGGCTCTACCACCCGGACGCGGTGCTCGGGACGTTCGAGCGGCTCGACCGCGCGGGCGTCCTGCCGCTCGACGCCGCCGTCCCCGCGCTCGCCCTCATGGCCGGCCTGCACCCCATGCGCACGCGCACGTGGCTGCTGCGCGCCGGCCGCCGTGACGTCCTCGACGCGGTGTTCGGCGCCGCCGACCCCGCCGACAGCCGCGAGCACCTCGAGCTCCTCGGCATGTACAACGCCGCGGTGCACGCGAGCGTGACGTCGTCCCGCGTGCGCGACCGGCTGGTCGCGGAGATCTTCGCCGCGTTCCTCGACTGCCGGACCGGGCGCGAGTGGTCCCGGCGGTTCGGCGCCGCCGGGGTGCGCGTCCTGCGCGAGGACGACTGGACGCTCGCAGCCTGGACGTCGTGAGGTCCGCTTCGCGGGCGGCGAAAAGAGTTGGCGCGTGTGCGGACGCGACGTAGCGTCGACAGCACACGGGAAGGAGGTGGTCCGGAACATGAAGCATTCCAGGACGCGTGAGGTGACTGTCCGCTAGTCGCCCGACAGCTCGGGACGGACTGCACGTCCGCCCGTTGCTCCCCGCCGGTCACGGCGAGGGGCGGCGAGCGAATCCCGGCAGTCACCGCAGCCCGTGGGAGCCGCGACCTCGTCCGCCGCGGCAGGACCGTCCAGGTCCGGCCCACGGGCTGTCCCGTGCCCGCCCGCGGTCGGTGGGCCTGCGGCGACGTGACAAGGTGGTTCCGTGGCCCTCAAGAACCCCGCCCAGATCGAGGCGATGCGTCCCGCCGGCCGGTTCGTCGCCGGAGTCCTGCAGTCCCTGCGCGACGTCGCGCGGCCCGGCATGACGCTCCTCGACCTCGACGCGCACGCGCACCGCATGATCGACGACGCCGGCGCGCACTCCGTCTACCTGGGCTACCACCCGTCGTTCGGCGCGATCCCGTACCCCGGCGTGCTGTGCACGTCGGTCAACGACGCCGCCCTGCACGGGCTGCCGTCGGCGCAGGTGCTCGAGGACGGCGACGTGCTGAGCATCGACTTCGCCGCGCAGGTGCAGGGCTGGGTGTGCGACTCCGCGCTCACGTTCCAGCTCGGCACGCAGACGCCCGAGGCGCAGCGGCTCATCGAGACGACCGAGCGGGCGCTCGACGCGGGCATCGCGGCCGCGCGGGTCGGTGCGCGCATGGGTGACGTGTCCGCGGCGATCGGCCGGATCGGGCGCGACGCCGGCTACGGGATCAACGCCGACTTCGGCGGCCACGGCGTCGGGCGGACCATGCACGAGGAGCCGCACGTCGCGAACCTCGGGCGGCCCGGGACGGGCGTCCGGCTGAAGGCGGGGCTCGTGGTGGCGATCGAGCCGTGGTTCATGGCGGGCGGCGACGACTACGTGATCGACGACGACGGCTGGACGATCCGTACGGCCGACGGGTCGCTCGCCGCGCACGCCGAGCACACGGTGGCGCTGACGCCCGAGGGCACGGTCGTCCTGACCGCGCGCGACTGACGCGGGGGCGCCGGGTTCGCCGGCCGGTACCCGTGACCGGTGCGGGTGAATCGGGCGGCCCCGGGCTGCGTCGTGTCGGTGGCCCGTGCTAATCAGGTGCATGAGGCACTCGTCGCCACACGTGCCCGAGGCACCCGTACGTGTGGTTCTCGGCCGTTCCTGTGGACGAGGGGAGCGCGGACCCGTCCGGTTCCTGGCAGGATGCTCGGGTCGTCCCGCCCTGGGGCGCCGAACCGCAAGGGGGTTGATGTGAAGTTCGCGATGGGATCCGACGTCCTCTCGACGCTGACGAAGAAGACGTCGTCGTCGAACGAGGACCTCGGTGCGCTGGTGCGTCAGCTGGCGGCGGCGGCCGAGCCGCTGCAGGGCAAGTTCAACGGCGCCGGTCGTGCGGCGTTCGACAAGTTCAAGGGCGAGACGGACCGCATCGCGGTCGACCTCAACGGCGCCCTCGCCTCGGTGCTCCAGGGCATCGGCGGCATGGACCGGTCGTTCGGCGAGGGCGACCTGCAGATGGCCGACGAGACGCAGGCCGCGCAGGGCGGGTCCGCCTTCGACGCGGCGCGGTTCGGTTCGGCGAAGGGCTGAGGGGGAGAACGATGAGCGGCAACAGCATCGACCGTCGGGACTTCGACCTGGGCGCATCCACGACCGCGCAGGAGAACTTCAACGCCGTCGCGCAGCGCCTCGAGGCCCTGATCGACGCGCGCGACCGCGACGTCAAGACGGCCATGGCCGACTACCAGGCGTCGGGCGTCTCGGAGGAGTACGCCGCCAAGGAGGCGCGCTGGAACCGCGTCGCCGGCGAGGTCCGCACCATCATCCGCACGCTCCGCGGCGCGCTCGAGAAGAACGACGCCACGGCGCAGGACACGCTGAAGAAGGCCAAGGCGGCCGTCGACGCGATCGGCTGACGCCGTGACGAGGTGGCACATCGAGCCGGCGGGGGTCCAGGAGGTCCTCACCAAGGTCGGGAACGTCGCGAGCCTGCTGTCGAGCGTCGTCCAGGCCATGCCGGCCAACGCCGAGTCCGCGGTGACCGCGGGGAACTCGCCGATCATCGGTGACGCGATCGCGGGCTTCTTCGAGCACCACAAGCCGACTCTCGAGTCGATCGGCAACCGCATCAACGCGTCCGTCGGGGGCGCCGCCGCGGCCACGCGGTGGTACCTCGAGGGGGACGAGACGATGGCAGCCCAGCAGCAGTCCGCCGCGGCGTCGTGCACCGGCGCGAACGCCCCGACCTTCCAGGTGCCGACTCCGTGACCGACCAGTGCTACGCCTCGGGCATCAACCCGTACGCCATCCCCGGCGCCGACCTCGACCCGGACGGCGTGATCGCTGCGGCGAACGCGCTGTCGGGTCAGGGCGCGTCCGTGCGCCAGCACGGCGCCGACGCGCTGAACGGCTGGCGCGGGCTGTCCGGCTACTACGAGGCGCCCGAGGCGAGCACGCTGTTCGTCGTCATGGACCCGGTCGAGGCGAAGTCGCGCCAGTTCGGCGACGACGTCGAGAAGGTCGCGACGGCGCTCAAGACGTACGCGGAGGCGATCCGTCCCATCAAGGCGTCGCTGGCCACGATCAAGAGCGACGCGTACGCGTTCCGCAGCAAGATCGCGTCGAACGCCGAGTGGGAGTACGACCAGGACCTGGTCGATGAGAACACCGCGCTCGTGTCCCGCGTCAACGCCGAGCAGGTCAAGCTCTGGGAGGCCGAGCGCACCTGCGCCAACGCCATCCGCGCGCTGTACGGCGCCGAGCCGTGGCACGCGATGACGGGCGAGGACGACCCGCTCGGCTACGGCCTGGACTCCCTGCCCACCGACGCGGCCATGCCGTGGGGGTCGGAGGTCGAGCGCAAGGACCACTGCCCGAAGTCCGCGGCCGTGCAGGTCAAGCGGTTCGTGTGGGACGGCGTCGTCGTCGACGGCCTGTGGGGCACCGTCGTGGGTCTCGGCCAGCTCGTCGGCATCAAGGACTGGTCCTGGTCGTGGGACACGATGAAGACCACGTGGGTCGGCATGGGCGGTCTCATCGGCTACGCCGACGGCGAGTGGTCCTGGGGCAACGCGGGCAACGCGTGGCTCGGCCTCGGCAAGGGCCTCATCGCGTGGGACACCTGGGAGGACGACCCCGGGCGCGCCGCGGGCGGTGCGATCTTCAACGTCGCCACGATCTTCATCCCCGCCGGTGCGGCGGTCTCCGGCTCGAAGGGCGCGGCCACGGCGGCCGGCGCCGCGGGCAAGGCCGCACGCGTGTCGTCGTGGCTCAGCAAGGGTGCGCGCGTCCTCGAGTTCGTCGACCCCATCTCGCTCGGCCTCAAGGGCGTCGGCGCGCTGCCCAGGCTCGGCGACCTGCTGACCAACATGAAGATGGTCGACGACCTCGGCAAGGCCATCGACATCGACGTCACCGACGTGAGCACGACGCTCGACGACGTGCCGACCAACCTCGGCGACGACCTCGGCTCGAACATCCCCGTCCGCGACCCCGACCGCGTCGACGTGGGCGACACCACGGGCGCCGACGTGCCCGAGCCCGTCAAGGTCCCCGAGCACCAGCTCGTCGGCACCGACGGCAACCCCGTGCACGACACGACCCCCGGCGGCACCGGCTCGGGCGCCGACGACCTGCTCGACGGCGGCACCACGCGTCCCCCGGGCAGCACCACGGGCGGCACCGACGCGCCGACCGGCGGCTCGCACGACCCGGCGACGCCGGGCGGCTCGGGCACCGGGACCGGCGGCGCCGGCCACGGTGGCTCGGGCTCCGGTGGCTCCGGCTCGCCGGTCGACCCGCCGACGAACCCCGTCGACCCGCCGAAGACGCCGGCGGACCCGCCGACGGGTGGCACGCCGGGACACGTCGACCCGCCGACGAACCCCGTCGACCCGCCGACGAACCCCGTCGACCCGCCCACGACGCCGGTCGACCCCGCCACGGGTGGCGCACCGCACGCTCCGACGACCCCTGTCGACCCGGCGACCGGCGGTGCTCCGCACGACCCGGCGACGCCCGTCGACCCCGCGACCGGCGGCGGCTCGACGCCGCCGCCCGCGTCGGGTCCGACCGGCCCGGGCAGCTCGCCGCACGGTCCCGAGCTCAAGTTCACGGAGGTGCTCGAGCAGGCTCTGCTCGACAACGGGCTGAACAGGACGAAGTTCCGGGAGCTTCTCCAGACGAGACTCGAAGACCTGACTCCGAAGCAGGCGGCGGCCCTGATCGACATCCGCGACCGCATGCCGCAGGTGTACGAGGACACGCTGCTCCAAAAGGTGATCACGCCTCACCAGGCCCTCAAGATCGTGGGTGGCGAGGCCGCGCGGTTCTTCGACCCCGACCACCTCGCGACGATTCGCGCGGGCGGTCCGGCGGATCTCGACGACCTGGGCGGATTCGTCTCGCGGCTCATCGACGTCGACGGTGCGCTACCGGCGCAGCTCTACCACCAGCTGGGACTCAACTACCCCAACAGTCCCTTCACACTGCCTCCGGGCGCGCCGTACTCGCTCGCCGACGACTCGGCCTTCACGGTGCGGTACATGGCGGGTGACGCCGTCGACGTCGACTGGACGCCGGGCACCGGGACGTCGTCTCTTCCCGACTACGTCTATCCCGGGATCCCGGACGGGCCCCTCAAGGCGCTGACCTCCATGCCCGGTTCGATCCTCTCGATCACCGACGACCTGCAGCGCCGGACCGCGATGTACGACTGGATCAAGACGAACGATCCCGACTCGGCGTTCGCGGCGTCCCGCGCACTCGATGTCGATCCGGCCACCGGCGTTCCCCACACGGGCGGCGAGCGCAACCCCTTCCGCGGGAACGGGTGGAGCGGAGCGGCACAGGCGTACAGCCCTGAGCTCACGTACGGCCCCAAGTCGGTCAAGATCCCGACCGGCTCCGAGCTGTGGCGTGTCACGGCCGGTGGCACGAACGAGCTCGTGGCCGTGTTCGACGGCAAGAAGTGGCACGTCCAGCCACCTGCGGTCACGCCGTGAGGGCCGGCATGTATGTGGAGATCGACGGCGCCACCTACCGCGCGACCGGCAACGAGCTCCCCTTCCTGGTGTTCGCACCTGCGCAAGAGCCGCGACCTGACGGCTTCGCCGCCGAACCCGACGGAGGGTGGACTCGACTCGTGGACAAGAGCGAGTTCCAGCGCGCGTACGTCGTCCGGACGACCGCGCGATGGAGAGACTGGACCGTACGGGTCAACCGCGTGGAGGACGGGATCGCGCACTGGCGGTATTACGGAGACGGACTGCCGGCCGACGACTCGAGAGTCTCGCGGGTCGGCCTCTTCGAGTGGTTGGGGCGCACGCCCGTCGAGGAGCTCGACGACGTCGTCGAGACCGTCGATGAGATGGCTCTGTGACGCGCGCGCTCGGTCCGTGGATACCGTGAGGGCGGGGTTGTACGCAGAGCTCGACGGCGTCACCCATCGGGCCGAGGGATCGGACGCGCTCCCGGTGAACCTCGTCGCGCCCGCCGGTCAGGAGCCGCCCGACGGGTTCGCCGAGGACCGTCGTGGGCTGTGGATCAAGCGCGTCGAGGACCCGTCCGAGATCGACCGGCTCTACCGCGTCCGCACGACCGCACGCTGGTCGCGGTGGACCGTCGACGTGGACCGTGTCGAGGGTGACATGGCGTGGTGGTCGTACGACGGCGACGGCCTCCCGCTCGACGACCGCAGGATCCACCGCAGCGGCTGGAGCGAGTGGCAGGGCCACGTCCCCGTCGCCGAGCTCGAGGACCCCGTCGAGGTCGTCCACGAGCTCCTCGTGTGAGGCAGGCACCCTCGTCGTCCGCCCCGTGGTGAGGGCCGGTGTCGGGCCTGGACCGGTCGTAGCATCTCGAGCAGCACGGCTCGGCTGAGGTGGGATCGATGAGCGCTCGTGACGGCGGCAGGATCGCGGTGTTGGCGGGCGGCCACGCGGAGCTCGACGGCGTGGTGCACTCGACGACCAGCCTCCTCTCCGGCCCGCTGATCCAGCTGCTCGTCCACCGCGACGCGGAGGCGCCCGGTGGCTTCGAGCGGCGCGTGGACGGGACGTGGATGCGCGTGGTCGAGCGCACGTCGCTCACCCGGCTGTTCCGCGTGACGACGCACGCGACCTGGCGGGGGCACGAGGTGCGGGTCGAGCGCGTCCTCGGGCACGAGGCTCACCTGTGGAGCCAGACCTACCGCCCGCCGGACGACTCGCGCGTGGTGCTCGACCGGGACTCCTGGTCGGCGACCGTGCCCGTCGACGAGCTGAGCGACGTCGTGTCGACGACCGGGGAGCTGTCGGTGACGTGGCCCGTGCGGCCGGAGGGTCTCGCGTGGTGACGGGTCACGTGCGGGTCGGCTACTACGTGGTCGTCGACGGCGTCGAGTCCGCGTGCGAGGCGCCCTACTCGGCGCAGGTGCGGGCGTTGTCGACCCGGTGCGACGACGACCCCGACCGGACGGTCACGCGCTACGACCGGCTCGCGGTGGACCGGGTGTTCCACGTGGAGGCGTGGGGCCGGTGGCGGGGGGCGGACGCGACGCTGCAAACGATCCGGACGGACGGCGTGGTGGTCGCCGGCAGCGCGCCTGCGCCCGAGGGCGACGGGGTGCGACACCTGTCCGGCGGCCGGTGGCAGGCCGTGGTCGACCCGGCCGAGCTCACCGACGTGCGCGAACGCGAACGGGAGGTCCTCCGGTGCCGCCCGCGCTGGGTGCGCGGGACCGGGCCGGACGCGACGCGCGTCGGGACGTACGCCCTGGTCGGCGACGAGGTGCTGCCCTGCGGGGAGCCGCTGGAAGGGCTGCTGCCCGTCGGCTACGGGCTCACGGGCGACCCCGGCGACGGTCCGGCAACCGGGCTGAGCGGCGACCGGCTCGTCGCCCTCGCCGACGTCCGCGGTCTGGAGACGGTCACGACCACCGCGTCGTGGCAGGGACGGCGCGTCGGCGTCGCGGTCGTCGAGCGGGACACGGCGCTCGTGTCGCTCGAGGACGGGTCCACGGAGGTCGTGGCGCTCGACGAGCTCAGCCTGGTCGCGGAGGAGGTGCGGCCGGCACCGGTCCCCACCGCCCCGGTCCGCGCGGCACCGTCGACGGGGCCGGCACCGCGGCTGCCGGCGGGAGCCCGGCCGCCCGAGCTCGTCGCGTGGGTGAACGACGGCGGCGTCGGGCACCGCGAGCTGCGGGACCTCGTCGCGGGCGTCTACCGGAGCGCCGACGCCGACGGCATCGCGGTGCTCGTGCGCGAGCTGCCGCGGCTGCGCACCGCGGACCCCTCGGCGGACACCGCGTGCGGGTACCGGCGGCTGGACTGGACGCTGCGCGTGGCGACGGCCACCTGGATCGCTGCGGCCGGGTTGCACGACCTCGCGGCGGAGGTCCGGGACGCGGCGCGCGTCGTCGACGACGAGACCGCGGTGGCGCTGCTCGACCCCGTGAAGCGGGCGCTCGCGGCCCTGCACGAGCGCGTCGTCGAGACCAACCGGGGACCGGCGACCGAGTGGGACGAGCTGCAGTGGCGCGCCGCGCGCAAGGGTGGCCGGGCGGAGTCGCTCGTCGCCGTCTCGAAGACCGTGTGCCTGGTGCGGGCCGTCGGGCGCGGGGATGGCCGGTACGCGGGTGCGGCGGCCACGACGTGCGGACGAGCCTCCGAGGCGCGGACCGCTGCGGCGCGTGTGGTCGCACGCCGAGGGGTGGATCCCGGGCTCGACGTCGCGCGGTACCCGCTCGGTGACGCGTTCCGGCGGTCGGCGCTCGACCTCGTGCGGGCGGCGACGCGCCCGAGCGCCTGAGCCGGCGGTCGCGCAGGCGGGTGGGCCTGGGGATGGCGGGCGGCCGGGTCGCCCCGCGTGGGACATACTCGCCGGAGCGTCTGGACCCGAGTCGAAGGAGCAGTCTTTCGTGACCGTCATGCAGAAGGCCGTCACCCCGCAGATGAGCGCGGCGTACCTGGAGTCCGGGTACGACCGGGTCGCGGGGTTCGTCGTGCGGGCGGAGGACGTGGCGTGGGCGACGACGCCGGCGGCGGTCTTCGAGGCGCACGGGCTCGGTTTCCCGGGCGCGCCGTTCACGCCGGACATGGACCACGTGGACGTGCTGCGGTTCCCGGCCGGCCCGACCATGCGGTTCCTCAACGCGACGGGCGGCACGGACCAGCGGACGCGCGAGCTGACGGGCGGTCCGTTCGTCGACCGGCCGCCGTTCACCGGGCTCGGCTTCGTCGCCGTGGCCGATCACGTCGTGCCGCTGTCGTGGCTCGAGCACACGCGCGTCCCCGCGGGCTCGGAGCTGGTGCGGATCGGCCGGGACGGGTCGTCGACGGTGATCGGGCGCTACGTGGACGTCGGGCACGGCTGGACGTCGGACGTCGTGACCGTCGGGCCGCCGCGCGACCCGCGGATCTCGCGGCTCGTCGGGCACCTCGTCGAGTGGAACGGCGGGCACCTCTCCGCCGACGTGCTCGACGACCGCGCCGTGCTCGCGCTCGACGGCGAGCCGCGTGCGGAGCTGGGCTTCACGCGCACGGCGAACGGCCGGTGGCGGCGCGAGGTGCCGCTCTCGGAGCTCGGCGCGCGGTTCGAGCTGCACGTCAGCGGCCGGTGGAACGGGCTGGAGGTGCGGCTCGTGGACCAGTGGCCGCCGGAGAACGGCGGCACGGTGTCGCGGGCGTTCTACACGGGGCACAACGCCGACCTCGCGGAGGGGCTGCAGCTCGTGAAGGTCGACGCCGCCGCCTACGAGGTGGTCGTCCCGACCGAGAACGTCGTCGACGTCGTCGCCACGCAGCTGATCCCGCAGGCATGGTCCTGACGACCGCCGCCCGGCGTGGTCGCACATCGATGAGCGAGGCATCCATCGACGCTGACCTGGGCCGACGGGGTGGTCGTCGGCGGGTGGAGGGCTCCGCTGGTCGCCCGACCGCCCGAAACGTGCCAGGATCGGCGCTCGCAGAGCGGTTGCGGCACCTGGCTGTGACCCAGGTCCGACCGAGGGGGTGACGCGGGCCGTGGGCGACCCCGTCGTGGCCTGGTGCGGCGTCTGCGCGGCATCCCTTCCCGCCGGTGCGGCGACGTGCCCCCGGTGCGGGTCGGCGGTCCTGCGCGGGCGTCGTGAGCCCCTCGCGGTCCTGGAGGGCGCGCGTCGCGCCCCCACCGCGTCCGTCGTCGTCGGCCTCGTGATCGACGTCCTCCTCGTGCTCGTCGCCCTCGCGCCCGCCGTCGTGGGTGCCGTCGGCACGGCGCCCGCCGGCCGGGCGCTCGTCGCCCTCGGTGCCGTGCTCGCGGTCGCCGTCGTCCTGGTGCTGCTCGTCGTGCTCGGGCGGACCGGGCGGACGCCGGGGCTCGCCGCGCTCGGCCTGCGGCTCGTCGACGGCGCCTCGGGGATGGCTCCCGGGCGCGGGACGGGCATCGCGACGTGGGCCCGTGACGGCGTGGTGCTCGACGTGCGCGGCGGGGTCGACACCGCGCGGCGGGCGACCGTCGGGACGCGTGAGGCGATCGGCCGGCTGCGCCCTGCACCTGCCGCGGGCGGTGCCGTCGGTGCCCGTGACGCAGCGACGGGGGCGACCACCGCCGCCGCCCGCGGAGCCGGCGCGTCGTCGCCTGCCACCGCCGGCGCCGCCGGCGCACGGTACGGCGCACCCGCCGCCGACGACGCCCGGTACGGCACGGCTGCCGGCTACGGCGTCGCCCCCCGCACGGGCGACGCCTGGTCCGGTGCTCCCGCTGCTCCGGGCGCCGCACCCGCGACGACGTCCGGGCCGGCGGGGCCCGGGGCCGCGAACCCGTGGGCCTCGACGGCGGGGGCCGGGTCGGCCGACAGCGGCGAGGCCGGCGGACAGGCGGCGCCGGCGGCCGGCGGTCGGCGGGCCGCGCGTCTCGCTGCCGCGTCCGCATCCTCCACGGAGCCCTCGGGCGCCCGCGGCGAGCAGGCGTCCTCGCCGACGCCCCGCGTCGCGCTCCCGCCGTCGGGCGCGTTCCCGACCGTCTCGACCGGCACCCCCGGTCGCGGTGCGCCGACCGCGGGCGGTGCGGCGGCGGGCGTCGTCCTGCCGCCCGTCCGCCCGCTCGACGACGCCGGCCACACCGGGCCCGCCGGCTGGACCCCGACGCGCGCGACCGAGGCTGCTGCCGGGGGCCAGCACGCCGCACCGGGCCAGGGAGGCGGCTCCGCGGGTCCGTCCGGCTCGACGGCACCCCTCTCGGGCGCCGAGCCCGTGGTCGGCCCGGGCGGCGCTGCGGCCCGACCGACCGGTGGGGCGCACGGGATCGTGCTCGTCGCCGACGACGGCGAGCGGCTGCTCGTCACCGGGCTCACGCTGATCGGGCGGAACCCCGAGCCGCGGCCCGGCGAGGTCGTCGCGGGGCTGGTCCCGATGATCGACATGACCCGCTCGGTGTCGAAGACGCACGCGTCGGTCCGCTGGGACGGCACGACGCTGTGGGTCGCCGACCGCGGCTCCACGAACGGCACCGCGGTCGTGCGGCCGGGCGCTCAGCCGCTGCGCGTCGGCACGGCGACCGAGGAAGAGGCCCCGGTGGGCTCCCAGCTCCGGCTCGGCGAGCGCGTGTTCCGCGTGGAGGCGACGGCATGACGGTTCCGCACCCGGCGCTGGACGCGCGCGCGGGCGAGGTCCTGGTGACGGAGACGCGCGCGGAGGTCGCCTACCTCAGCGAGACGCGCGCCGACCTGCTGGTGCGTGCGCGTGCCGACGGGCGGCGGGTCGCCCTCGTGAGCGACGAGGTGACGCGGCTGTCGTACCCGATGCGGGAGGCGCTGCGGGACTCGGGCGGCGCGTGGGTCGTGCGCGGGATCGACGGCACGCTGCGCGACGGGTCCGACGGGCGGCGGCTGTCGTCGGTCGGCGAGATCGCGACGCGCGGGCCGATCACGGCCGCCGAGGACGTCGCGGTGCGGTTCCTGCGCCCGGTCGCACCGCAGTCGGTGCAGCTCGTCGTGTCGCAGGCCGTGCGGCACCGCGCGACGGCCGACACGCAGCTCGGCGGGACGGCGGAGCTCTTCGCCGAGGACCTGACGGGAGCGGCGCCGAGCGGGTGGGGCGCGCACGAGCCCGCGGTCGTGGCATGGGACCGCGTGCGGCTCACCGAGCTCGCGCGGAACCGGATGCCGGAGGAGACGACGGTCGTCGTCGCGGGCACCCCCGAGCGGCCGCTCGTCGGCACGATCCGCACCGCGCGCACCGAGCACGGCCTGGAGGAGACGACGCAGCTCGTCGTCGGCGTCGGCGCGCCGGGCAGCCCGCAGGCACGCGCCGCGATCGACGCGCTCCCGGGCACGTTCGACCGGCTCGCGTCGCGCACCATGCCGCTGTTCGGCCTCGTCATGGGTCGCCAGGGCCGTCGCGACCTCACGTTCCCGTCGGTGCTGGAGGCGCCGCCGGTGCCGCTCGGGATGCTCGTCGGGCCGCCCGGTGTCCGCGACCTCGGCCTGCCGGTCGACGAGCTCGTGCGCACCCTCGGCGCGCGCGTCGTGGGGCGTCCGCGCGTCCCCGGCCTGTACTTCCCGCTCGGCACCCTGGAGCGTGACGGCTGGCAGGCGTTCGACGAGGTGCTGCGCGCGATCGGGCACGACCGGGTCCGTGAGGCCCTCGGGGCACCGCGCGGACCGTGGGAGGGGGCGCTCGATGGCCCGCGACCCTGACGCCGTCCTGCTGGAGTCCGTGCGCGTCCACCGCGCGCGCCTGCGCGCCGCGTTCCTGCACGGCGACCTGCGCGACCGGCGGACCACCAACGACAACGTGCGGCGCTTCGTGGGGAGCGTCGTCGTGGCCGCGCTCGCGTGCGCGGGCTGCGCCGGCTACTCGTTCGTCCAGGCGAACAGCGGGTCGCTGCGCGGCGGACCGACGAGCCCCCAGACGACGATCGGGACGACACCGTGAGCACCTTCACCCGACTGACGCTGGTCGGCGCCGAGCGTCGTGCGGAGGTCGTCGTGCCGTCCGACGAGGGCGTCGCCGCGATGCTGCCGCAGCTGCTCGAGCTCCTCGGCGAGTCCCCGCGCCTCGCCCCGCAGGCGGTGTCGCTCGTCCGTGTGACGGGCGACCAGGTCGACCTCGCGCTGGACCCGGCGTCGCAGGGCCTGCTCGACGGCGAGGTGCTGCGCGTCGTGCGTGCCGCGGCCGCCCCGCCGCCCGCGGAGGTCGCCGACGTGACCGACGCCGCTGCGGAGGAGCTGCGGGCCCGCACCGACCGGTGGTCGGCGTCGTCGCGCCGCGTGCTGGCCGCCGTCGTCGTCGGGCTCGCGACCGCGGCGTCGGTCGTCGCGGTGCCGCTCGTCGAGCAGCCGGTCGCGGGTGCCGCGGGCGTCGCGGGTCTCGCGCTGGTGCTCGCGGCCGTCGCCGCCGGGCTGGGGCGCGCGGGTCGCCGGTACGCCGGGCTGGTCCTCACCGCCGCGGTGGTCGGGACGGGCGTGCCCTTCGCGGCGCTGCTGCTCGCGACGGGGGACGTGCCGCTCGCCGAGGCGGCGACCGCAGGGTCGCTGCTCGCGTGGGTCGCGCTCGGTGCGGGGGCCGGGATCGGGCGGTCGGACCGCGGCGCGGCCGTCGGCGCCGTCGCGGGTCTCGTGCTCACGACGCTCCAGCTCGTGCTCGGCGCGCTGCTGCCCGAGGTCCGCGCCGACGCGGTCGTCGCCGTCGTGGCCGTGATCGCGTGCGGGCTGCTGCCCTGGTGGGCGATGACCACGTCGGGCCTCACCGGGCTCGACGACGCCGCGCTCGACGGGACGGCCCCGCGTCGGCCCGCGGTGCGGCTGGCGCTCGGTGACGCGTACGCGGGGCTGACCTGGAGCACGGTCGCCGTGGCCGTCGCGGCGGCGACCTCGTGCGCCGGCCTGATCGCGTCGCAGGACACGGGTGCGACGGTGCTCGCGGTGCTCGCGCTCGTCGTCCTGGCGCTGCGTACCCGCAGCCTGCCGCTGCGGCCGCAGGTCGCGCTGCTGTGGGCGGCGGTCGTCGTGCCGCTGGTCGTCGGGGTGCTCGGGCCGTGGGGTTCCGGCGAGCCCGTCGCCGCGGCCGGTGGGGCGCTCGCGCTCGCCGTCGTCGCGGCCGCGGTCGCCGGCACGGACCCGTCGGGGCAGCAGCGTGCCCGGTGGCGTCGGATCGGCGACCTCGCGGAGCTGCTCGGCGTCCTCGCGATGCTGCCCACGTTGCTCGGAGTCCTCGGCCTCTACGCCGACCTGCTCGGGACGTTCTGATGGCGGGGGCACGGCTGCGGGAGGTCGCCCGGCTGACCCTCGCGGGGTCGACGGGCCTCGCGCGCACGCTCGAGGAGGCCGACCAGGGCCTCCGGCGCCCGGTGTCGACCAGCCGGCGTGTCGCCGTCGTGCAGGCGGACGGCGGTGCGGGCGCGACGACGACGCTCGCCGGTGCGGCGACCGCGCTGGCGCAGCGGCGCCCGGCCGCGGTGCTCACGGTCGACGCCGCGGCCGGTGCGGCGGCGCTGGTCGCCGCGACGCGCGCGCCCGAGCCCCTGCCGTGGACCGTCGCACGCGGCGCGACCGCGGGGCTGGTCCGAGCCGCCGACGCACGGGCCGCGCTGCCCGTCGGGCGCGGCGGGCTGCGGGTCCTGGGCGACGGGACCGCGTCGTCGCCGTGGCCGCCGGGTCCGCGAGCGTGGCGCGAGGCGGTCGACCCGGTCGGCCGGTTCTTCGACGTCGTGCTCACGGACTGGGGCGTGCGGCCGTCGACCGACCTCGGCGTCGTCGCGGGGGACCACCACGTCGTGGCGGTCGTCGCGCGCGCCGATCGCGGGCCGGCCGAGCGCGGTGCGGTGCTCGCGGCCCGCCTGGCGACGGGGGCGCACGACGGCTTCGCGCCGGGTCGGCTCGACGCCGGCGTCGCGGGTGCGGGATCCGGGCGTCCCGGCGGAGGTGGCACCGGGGCGTCGCGCGTCGGCGGTCCGGGTGCTGCGGTCGTGCCCGGCGCGGGACCCGGCGGCGCCGGGCTCCTCGACGGCGTGTCGGGCGACGGGTGGCGTGCGCCCGCCGTCGTGCTCGTGCTGGTCGACGTCGGCGGGACCGCCGGGCGGACGGACACGGTCGCGCGCGACGCGCTCGACGGGCTGCCGGTGAGCGTGGTGAGCGTCCCGCACGACGTGCTGCTCGGGCGCGGCGACGTCGTCGCGGGCACGGCCGTGAAGGCGGCGTGGTCGGCGCTCGCGTCGCACCTGCTGGCCCGCGCGTGCGACCCGTCGTCCGCGCTCGCCGACGGGCAGGTCGCATGACGCGCGTCCTCGTGCACCGGCCCGCGCGCGTCGTCCGGCCGCTGGAGCAGCCGCCGGACGTGCCGGTCGCCGCGCCGCCGCAGACGAACGACGCCACCGGCGGTGCGGGCCTCCAGTCGCTGCTGCCGGTCGTCGGCGCGGTCGGCTCGATGACGATGATGCTGGTGCTGCGCGGGAACCCGCTGTTCGTGCTGGTCGGGATCATGGTGCTGGTCGTCGCGCTCGTCGGTGGCGTCGGCATGGCCCTGAGCAGCCGTGGGACCGCGGCCCGGACGCGGCGGCTCCAGCGCGAGCGGTACCTCGACTACCTCGAGGAGCTCCGCGCGGACCTCGCGGACGCGGAGGACGACGCCCGCAGCACGGCCCTCACGGTGCACCCGGACCCGGTCGCGCTGGTCGACGTCGTGCGCGACCCGGAGCGGCGCTGGGAGCGGCGGCGCACCGACCCCGACTTCCTCGACCTGCGCGTCGGCGTCGGGGACCGGCCGTGGTTCTCGCTCGTCGTGCCGGAGGACCCGAACCCGACCCAGCCGTTCGACCCCGCGATGGCGGCCGAGGCGCGTACCGTCGTGACCCGGCACGCGCGCGTGCCGCAGATGCCCGTGACCGTGCGGCTGGACCGGGCGGGCGAGGTCGCGGTCGTCGGGCCGCGCGACGCCGGGCTGGCCGTCGTGCGCGCGCTCGTCACGCAGGCCGTCGCGCTGCACGCGCCGGACGACCTGCAGGTGGCGGCGGCGTTCCCCGCGGCCCGCGCCGGCGACTGGGCGTGGCTCGGTGCGGTGCCGCACGTCGTCGACGACACGCTGTTCGACGGTCCCGTCGCCGCGCGACGCGTCGCGGGCGACCTCGCCGGGCTCGTGCGGGTCGTCGGGCCCACGCTCGTGGACCGCGCGCAGGCGGCCGCCCGGGCACGACGCAGCGGCGGCATGGGCGACGGTGCCGCGTTCGCCGCGCGCCTGCTGGTGCTGTCCGACGACCACGGCGACGTCGCGCAGGTGCTGCCCGCGGTCGACGCGGCGCTGCGGCCTGCCGACCTCGGCGTGACGGTCGTGCACCTCGTCGAGGACCGGCGGCACGAGCCGTCGGACACCGCGGTCCGGCTCACGGTCGACGCGGACGGCTCGGTCGTCGTCGAGGACCTCCGTGACCCCGACGCCGTGCCCGTGCGGGCGACCGTCGACGACGTCCCGGTCCCGCTCGCGTCGGGCCTCACACGCGCGCTCACGCCGCTGCGCCTGTCGTGGGAGGACAGCGCCGAGGCGGGCGAGGCCGCCGCGATCGGCACGGACGCGCTGCTGGGCGTCGAGGACGTCCGCCGCATCGACCTGCACCGCACGTGGGCGCCCCGCTCGCCGCGCGACTTCCTGCGCGTGCCGGTCGGCGTCGACGACACGGGCACGCCGCTCCTGCTGGACCTCAAGGAGTCGGCACAGCTCGGCATGGGCCCGCACGGGCTGTGCGTCGGCGCGACCGGTTCCGGCAAGTCGGAGATGCTGCGGACGCTGGTCGCGGCGCTCGCGATCACGCACCCGCCCGACGACCTCGCGATGATCCTCGTCGACTACAAGGGCGGTGCGGCGTTCGCGCCGTTCGCGGGCCTGCCGCACGTCGCGGGCATCATCGACAACCTCGCCGACGACGCCGGGCTGACCGAGCGGGCGCGCGCGAGCATCGCGGGCGAGGTCGTCCGCCGCCAGCAGGTGCTGCGCGACGCGGGCTCGTCTCCGTCGATCACGCACTACCGCGAGATGCGCGCGACGACCCGCCCCGACCTGCCGCCGCTGCCGCACCTCCTGCTCGTGATCGACGAGTTCGGCGAGCTGCTCACGGCCGACCCGGACTTCGTCGACCTGCTGCTGACGATCGGCCGCATCGGCCGGTCGATCGGGATGCACCTGCTGCTGTCGAGCCAGCGCATCGAGTCGGGCCGCCTGCGCGGGCTGGAGACGTACCTGTCGTACCGGATCGGCCTGCGCACGTTCTCCGAGGCCGAGAGCTCGGTCGTCCTCGACACCCCCGACGCGTTCCACCTGCCGGCCGTGCCCGGGTACGGGTACCTCAAGGTCGACACGACGGTCTACCAGCGGTTCCGCGCGGGCTACGTGTCCGGGCCGCTGCCGACCGACGACGTCCCCGAGCCGGAGGTCACCGACGAGACGCGCCGGCCGCTGCTCGTGCCCGTGCACCACGGGCTGCTCGCGGCGAACGGGATCGGCGACGGCGCGCCCGGCGAGGTCGAGCTCGTGCGGCCGTCCGTCGGGGCGTCGATGGTCGACGTGGTCGTCGAGCAGCTCGCGTCCGCCGCGACCCCGACGACCCCGGTGTGGCTGCCGCCGCTGCCCGCACGCGTCGCGCTCGGCGGGCTGGTCGGCGAGGCGCGCCCGCCGCACCTCACGGTGCCGCTCGGCATCCGCGACGACCCCGCGAAGCAGCGGCAGGAGCCCTGGCGTCTCGACCTCACGCGCGCCGGCGGGCACGTCGCGATCATCGGTGCGCCGCAGTCCGGGCGCACGACGGTCCTGTGGACGCTCGCCGCGGGCCTCGCGCTCACGCACGACCCGCGGCAGGTCGCGCTGTACGGCATGGACCTCGCCGGCGGTGGGCTCAGCCGCCTGGAGGCGTTCCCGCACGTCGGCGGCGTCGCGACCCGGTCGAGCCGGGACCGGCTGCGGCGCCTGCTGGAGGAGCTGCACGGAATGCTCGCCCAGCGCGAGCGGGTCTTCGCCGAGCACGGCATCGACTCGCTCGCGCTCCTGCGCGCGCGGCACGCCGCCGGGCAGGTGCCCGAGCTCGCGACCGCCGACGTGGTGCTGCTCGTCGACGGCGTGGGCGCCGTGCGCGGCGACTTCGAGGAGCTCGACGAGACGTTCACCGCGCTGCTGTCGCGCGGCAGCGGCTTCGGCATCCACGTCGTCATGACGATGGCGCGCTGGAACGAGGTGCGCATGCAGAGCCAGCCGCTCGTCGGCACGCGCATCGAGCTGCGGCTCAACGACCCGGGCGACTCGACCGTGGGGCGCAAGCTCGCCGCGACGCTGCGCGCCGACCAGCCGGGCCGCGCCCTCACCGACGACGGCCTGTTCGCGCAGGTCGCGCTGCCGCTGCCCGACACCGCCGCGCTCGACGGTGACGTCGCGACGGTCGGCGCAGGGCTCGACGCGCTCGCCGACGAGGCCCGCCGTCGCTGGGGTGGCGCGGCGGCCGCGCCGAAGATCCGCGAGCTCCCCGAGGTGCTCGACGTGGCCACCCTGCCCGACCCGCTCGACGAGCCCGACCTCGTGCCGTTCGGCCTCCGGCAGGACACCATGTCGCCCGCGCTGCTCGACCTCGTCGCGCGCGACCAGCACCTGCTCGTGCTCGGCGACCCGCGCTGCGGCAAGACGACGCTGCTGCGCACGGTCGTCGAGGGGCTCGTGGACCGGTCGACGCCCGACGAGCTCGTCGTCGCGGTGTTCGACCCGCGCGGCGGTCTCGCCGACGTCTGCCCCGAGGACTACCTGGGCGGCCGCGCGACGAGCGCGCCCCTCGCGCTGCAGCTGTCGACGGCCGTCGCCGCCGAGCTCGCGAAGCGCACCGGCGACGGCGCCTCGGCCGGTCCCCGGATCGTCGTCGTGGTCGACGACTACGACATCCTCGCCTCGGGCGGCACCGACCCGCTGCGCCCCCTGCTCGAGCACCTGCCCGCCGCGCGCGACCTGCGGCTGCACGTGCTGCTCACCCGACCCGTGGCCGGCGCGTCGCGCGCGCTCTACGACCCCGTCCTCCAGGCCGTCCGCGACACCGGCGGCAGCGGCTTCCTCATGGCCGGTGAGCGGTCCGAGGGTCAGGTCTTCCCCGGCCAGTACGCGGAGCTGCTCCCACCCGGACGCGGCAAGTGGCTGCGTCGCGGCGAACGGCCCACGCTCGTCCAGGTCGCCACGTCGCAGGAGGTGCCCGGTGCCCCGTGAGCTCGTCGTCCTCAGCCCGACCGCGCCCGACGCGCGCGTGCTCGTCGAGGCCGGTGCCGCCGTCGACCCCGACCTCGGGCTGCGCACCCTGCACGACGGCGCCGTGCACCAGGTCGTGCGCGTCGACCCCGCCGACCCGTCGCAGGGCACGGGCGTCGTGAGCATCATGCAGCCGCTGCGCGTCGACAACGTCGCGGAGGTCCGTCGGCTGCTGCCGACCCTGACCGCGCTGCCGCCGTGGCTGGACGCCGGCCAGCCGGTGTGGTGGGTCGAGGCCGTAGCGCCGTGGGGCGACCTCGGCCGGACCGGGATCGCCGTCGTGCAGGAGATGGCCGCGCGCCTCGGCGGCGTGTGCGTCGTGCAGGACGGCGAGTAGCCCGTGTCGTTCGTCGCGCCCCCGCCCCCGGCGCTCGCCGGGCTGCCGGAGTCCGTCCTCGCCGCCGTCGGCCGTCCGCTGCCCGCGTCCGGTGCCGTGCACGTCGCGGGCGTCGGAGGCGGTGTGGGGACGACGACCGTCGCCGGGCTCGTGTGGTCGGTGCTCGCGCTCGCGCACCCCGGTGCCGTCGGGCTCACCGAGCACGCGGCCGTCGTCGGCGGAGGAGGTCTGGGTGGCGGCCGGGTCGTCGCGCGGGTCGACGGTGAGGTCCCGACCACGGCGCCCGTCGTCGTGCACGACCGTGGACCGCTCGCCGCGGTCGTCGCCGAGTCGGAGCCCGGGCCGTCGCGCGTGCTGGTCGTCGTGTGCCGCGCCCACGCCGCGGGGATCGCGGACGCCGCGCGCGCCGTCGAGCGGGTCGGGGTGCGCGGTCCCGACGACCTGCGACGCGTCGTCGTCGCCGCCGTCGCGACCACCGGGGCCGCGCCGGGCACGCGGGCCGTCGCGGACGCCGCCGACCGTCTGGGGCTGGCGGTGCCGCTCGTCGTCGTCCCGTTCTCCCGCCACCTTGCCGCGGGCGGCGCCCTGCCCGGTCCGGACCTGCGCCCCCTCGCCGCCGGCGGCGTCCTGACGTCCCACGCCCTGGCGGCCCTCACCTCCTGACCCCTCGCGGCTGCGGACCGCTCGGGTCCTCGGTCACCCACGCCGCACGACCCCGTCAGGGGGACCGTTCCCGGGGGTTCTCGGGTCGCCATGACGGGATCGTGCGGCTCGGCGGAGCCGTGGGGTCGTCGGGAGGTGCTTCCGGGTCAGAGGGCGCGTTGGTACCTGCGCATCGCCGCGACCGACCAGGCGGCGACCAGGACGGCGAGCACCGCCAGGAGGGCCGAGCGCGTGCCGACGAGGGACCAGTCGACGTCCGTCGACATCGCGGTGCGCGCGACCTCCGTCGCCCAGGTGAGCGGGTTGAACCGCGCCGCCGACTCGACCCACGCGGGCAGCAGGTCGGGGGGCATGAGTGCCGTCGAGACGAAGGTCGCGGGCAGGACGATCGTCGTCGAGATGCCGATGAGCGCCGTCTGGTCGCGGGCGAGCAGTGCGACGGCCGTCGACAGCGAGCAGAACGACGCCGCGAGCAGCAACGACGCCCCGAGCGCGACGGCCAGCCCGACGACGCCGCCGTCGAACCGTGCGCCCGCCGCGAACGCGATCGCGAGGACGATCACACCCTGCACCGCCGTGAGCAGGAGCTGCTGGACGAGCTGCCCGACCACGAGTGCCGACCGGCGCACCGGCGACGTCAGCAGGCGGTCCATGACGCCGCTGCGGATGTCATCGATGAAGCCGGTCCCCGCCCACGCGCCCGAGTACAGGACGGTCATCATGAGGATGCCCGGCACCAGGAACGTCAGGTAGTCCGCGCCCTCGAAGCCCGGCACGGTCGCCACGGACTCGAAGACGTTCCCGAACAGCACGATCCACACGAGGGGCTGCAGCACCGAGACGCCGAGGCCCCACGGCTGGCGGACCGTGTCGACGACCCACCGCCGGCACACCTCCCCGGTCTGGGCGAACCACGACGCACGGCGGGCCGCCGAGGCGGCGGTGCGGGTGGGGGCGAGCGTGGCGGTCATCGGGCCACCTCCCGGGCGTCGAGTGCGTCGGACGGGTCGGTCGGGCGGTCCGTCGACGAGTCCGACCAGGAACGGCCCGCGTAGCGCAGGTAGACGTCGTCGAGCGTCGGTCGGGACACCGCGACGGCCCCGTGCCGGACGCCCGCCGCCTGGAGCGCGGCGATGGTCGCGCCGACGACCGCGGGACCGTCGGGGGTGCGGGCGACGAGCCGTCCCGTCGGGCCCTCGACGTGCACGACGACGTCGCTCAGGATGCCCGCGACGGCGCGCCGCACGGCGTCGGCGTCGGGCTCGACGAGGTCGACGGTGAGGGTGTCGCCGACGAGCGTCGCCTTGAGCTCGTCGGGTGTCCCGGCGGCGACGACGCGCCCCCGGTCGACGATGCTGAGCCCGTCGGCCAGCCGGTCGGCCTCGTCGAGGTAGTGCGTCGTGAGCAGGACGGTGAGCGCGTCCTCGCCGGCCAGGCGGCGGATCTCGTCCCACATCGCCGCGCGCGCCTCCGGGTCGAGCCCGGTCGTCGGCTCGTCGAGGAACAGCACGCGCGGCGCGTCGACGAGGCCGAGCGCGACGTCGAGCTTGCGTCGCGTCCCGCCGGAGAGGCCGCCCGTGCGGCGGTCACCGGCGTCGCCGAGGCCGAACCGGTCGACCAGCGCGGCCGCGCGGTCGGACGCGTCGGACCGCGTCGCGCCGCGCAGCCGGGCGGCCATGACGAGGTTCTCGCGCGGGGTGAGCAGCGGGTCGGCGCCGGTGCCCTGCGAGACGTAGCCGATGCTGCGGCGCACCTCGTCGGCGTCGACGACGACGTCCTGCCCGACGACGCGGGCCGTGCCGCTCGTCGCGCGCGACAGGGTCGTGAGGATCTTCGTGGTGGTGGACTTGCCGGCACCGTTCGGGCCGAGCAGCCCGTGGACGGTCCCGGCGGGGACGGTGAGCGTGAGGCCGTCGAGGGCGCGGACGTCCGGGCGGCCACGGCCGCCGGGGTACGTCTTGACCAGGTCGACCGCCTCCACCGCCGGTGGGCGGATGGGCATGGTGGTGCTCCTTCTCGGTCGGACCGAGGTGCCACCTATGCTGGTCGGTGCAGCGGATCGCACAGGTGTCCCGCCTCGCGGCGGGGGCTCGGTCGGTTCGTCGTCGGTCGGCCCGGGTGTGCCAGCACCTGGGCCGACCTCGTTCCCGGGGGTCCCCGGGGGTCTGGGTCGCGACGGCGGATCGACGGCCGACGTCAGCGGTCGGGCGGGCCCTCCTGTCCCGCGAGGAACGGCGAGAGCGCGTCGGCGACCGCCTCCGCGAGCTCGTCCGGGTCGATGCGGCCCGCGGCGTTCGTCCGCGCGTGCAGCGACCGCCACAGGTCGACGTGCTCCAGGGAGCCGTCGGTGATCGACTGCTCGAGCCCGACGACGAAGTCGAGCTCCGCGCGCAGCAGCCCGATCTCGTACTCCGCCTCGAGCGCGAAGATCCGCGGCAGGCCTTGCCGGCGGGCCTCGTCGACCGTGGTCTCGAGCGACGTGAGCGTCGTCCGGACCGACGCGGCGCGCATGCGCAGGAGCCGGGCGACGTCGTCGGGCGGGAGCAGCGGCAGGAACGACAGCGCCGCCTCGAACTGCGGGAACTCCTTGACCGGCGTGCGGACGAGGTCGCTCAGCCAGTCGACGGCCTCCGTCGCGCCGTCGTCGGTGATCCGGTACACCGTGCGCGTCGGGCGGTTGCCCTCGCGCTCGGTCGACGCCGCCTCGATCAGCCCGCGCTTCTCCAGCCCTTCGACGACGGAGTACAGCGACCCGAAGTTGAGCCGCACGGTCTCGTCCTTGCGGCGCTCGCGCAGGGTCATCGACATCTCGTAGGGGTGCATGGGTCGCTCCCAGAGCAGCGTGAGCACGGCCAGTGCCAACGGGTTGCTCCGCCCTCGCCCTGCCATGCTTCTCACCGCCTCATCACTCGACCCCGAATGCTCGTTCCAGAGTATATCGCGTCTATATCGCGTCTCAACCCCGTCCGGGTTCGTGGCCGGCCGTCCCTACCTCGGCAGGATGGGCGCGTGGAGCTCGAGTTCGACGGCGAGGTGTTCTGGTGGAAGGGCCCGGCGCCCTTCCACTTCGTCACGGTGCCGGAGCCGGAGGCGAGCGAGCTGCGGGCCGCGTCGCCGCTGGTCAGCTACGGCTGGGGCGTGATCCCCGTGGCGGTGGTGATCGGCCGCACGCGCTGGACCACGTCGTTGTTCCCGAAGAAGGGCGCCTACCTGGTCCCGCTGCGCGACGCCGTCCGTGCGGCGGAGGCGATCACGCTGGGCGATGTGGTGTCGGTCCGCCTGACGGTCGACGTCGAGCGCGCCGGTCGTCGCTGACGGCCGCCCGGCGTGCGGGAGGATGGGCCGGTGACCGAGCCGTACCGCGTGATGACCGTGTGCACCGGCAACATCTGCCGGTCCCCGATGGCGGAGATCGTCCTCCGCGACCGCCTCGACGCCGCCGGTCTGGGCGACCGGGTCGTCGTCGACTCGTCCGGGATCAGCGACGAGGAGCACGGGCGGCCGGTCGACCGTCGGGCGCGCGACGTGCTCGCCGCGCACGGGTACCCGGTCGGCGGCGGTCACCGTGCCCGGCAGGTCCGCGCGACCGACCTGCCCGCGCGGGACCTCGTGCTCGCGATGACCGCTCAGCACGCGCGGGCGCTGCGCCGCCTGGCGGGCTCGGGCGACGTCGCGGACCGGATCGTCATGTACCGCTCGTTCGACCCGGCCGCACCCGTCGTCGCCCCGGGTCAGCCCGAGCACGTGCTCGACGTCGACGACCCCTGGTACGGCGGTCCGGAGAACTTCGAGACCTGCCTCGCCGAGGTCGAGGCCGCCGCCGACGGGGTCGTCGCCCACGTGCGTGCGGCGCTCGCGGCCCGCGACGGTGCCCCCACGACCTGACACCGGCATGACGTCGCGTCCGCCGCGTGCGCCGGGCGCGCGAGCCTAGAGCCAGCGGTTGCGGCGGAACGCGCGGTGCAGCAGGACGCACGACGCCGCGATGACGACGAGAACGGCCCAGAACCCGAACGCGGTGTCGGCGACCGGGAGGTTGCGCACGTTCATGCCGTAGATCCCGGCGATGGCCGTCGGCACGAGCCCGATGGCCGCCCACGCGGAGATCTTCCGCATGTCGGCGTTCTGCTGGACGCTCACGCGGGACTGCGCGAGCGCGACCTGCGCCAGGTCGGCCTGCAGCACGCCGCTCAGCAGGTTGTCGGCGGCCTCGATCGAGTCGGCGACGCGCAGCGTGTGGTCCTCGACGTCGCGGAAGTACTCCTGCAGGTCGGCCGGGATGCCCGGCACCTGCCCGGACGCGAGCCGGTGCACGGGCCCGACGAGCGGCACGACGGCCCGGCGGAACTGCTGCACCTCGGACTTGAGCCGGTAGATCCGCTCCGCGTGGTCCTCGCCGGGCAGCGACCCGAACACCTGGTCCTCGATCTCGTCGAGGTCGACGTCGACGGCCCGTGCGACGTCGAGGTACTCGTCGACGGTGAGGTCGAGCAGGTGGTGCAGGACGGCCCACGGGCCGAGCGCCATCGTCTCCGGGTCGCCCTCGAGGCCGCGGCGGGCCCGCGCGGGGACGGTCGAGTCGCCGTGCCGCACGACCACGACGAACCGCTGCCCGACGAACACCGCGAGCTCGCTGACGTCGACGATCTCCGCGTGGTCGACGTACCGGACCGGCTTGACGATGGCGAACGTCATGTCGCCGTACCGCTCGAGCTTCGGCCGCTGGTGCGCGCGGATCGCGTCCTCGATCGCGAGCTCGGGGAGCGAGAACCCCTCGGCGAGGGCGTCGAACTCGTCCGCCGACGGGTTGACGAGGCCGATCCACACGAAGCCGTCCTCGTGCTCGGCCTCCTGCGCGGCGGCGAACACGTCGTCGAGCCGGTGCTGCCGGACCCCGCGGGTGTAGAGCGCGCAGTCGACGATCACGGTCCGATCGTCCTCTCGTCGCGACGACGCGTCGACCTGGAGTCCTGCCGCGTGGTCGGTCCCGGGTCACGTCGCGGGACGTCGCACGGCAGGATGGGCCGGGTGAAGGTCGCTTCCCGCGCGCACGTGCCGCCGTTCGCCGTCATGGAGATCCTCGCCGCCGCGAACGCGCGCCGGGCCGCCGGGGTCGACGTGCTCAACCTGTGCGCGGGCGAGCCGTCGACGGGTGCGTCGGAGGTCGTGCGGCAGCGGGCCGTCGAGCTGCTGACGAGCGGCGACCTCGGCTACACCGAGGCGCTCGGCGCCCCCGGCCTGCGGGCCGCGATCGCGACGCACTACCGGACCTGGTACGACGTCGACGTCGACCCGGCGCGGATCGCGGTGACGACCGGCTCGTCGGGCGGGTTCATGCTCGCGTTCCTCGCGGCGTTCGACGTCGGCGACCGCGTCGCGCTGGCCCGCCCCGGGTACCCCGCGTACGCGAACATCCTGCGCGCGCTCGGCTGCGAGGTCGTCGAGCTGCCGTGCGGTCCGGAGTCCCGGTTCCAGCCGACGGTCGCGCACCTCGAGGCGGCCGGGCGTCTCGACGGTCTCGTCGTCGCGAGCCCTGCCAACCCGACGGGCACGATGGTCGGCGCGGCCGCGCTCGCGGACCTCGCGGCGTGGTGCGCGGGGCGCGGCGTGCGGCTGGTCAGCGACGAGATCTACCACGGCATCACCTACGACGCGGACGCCCAGGTGGCCACCGCCGCGCAGTACCTCGACACGGGTGCGGTCGTCGTGAACTCGTTCTCGAAGTACTGGGCGATGACCGGCTGGCGGCTCGGCTGGCTCGTGCTGCCCGACGACCTCGTCGCACCCGTCGACGCGCTCGCCGGGAACGTCGCGCTGTGCCCGCCGGCCCTCGCGCAGCACGCGGGCGTCGCCGCGTTCAGCCCCGACGGGTACGCGGCCGCGCGGGCCAACGTCGAGCGGTACGCGGCGTCGCGCGCCCTGCTGCTGGAGCGTCTGCCGGAGCTCGGCTGGACGCACGTCGCGCCGGCCGACGGCGCGTTCTACCTGTACGCCGACGTGTCCGCGACCGGTCTGGACTCCGTGACGTGGTGCGCGCGGCTGCTCGACGAGGCCGGTGTCGCGCTCACGCCCGGCACGGACTTCGACCCCGTGGACGGGCGCCGGTTCGTGCGGCTGTCGTTCGCGTCGTCGCCGGACGTCGTGCGCGAGGCCGTCGACCGGATCGTGCACTGGCAGGCGACGCTCGCGCCCTGACGCGCGCGGGCACCATCGGGGCGGGCCGCACGTTGACCCGTCGACCACCGAACCCGGGAGGACCGACCATGCGTTGCCCCGTCGACCAGGCCGAGCTCGTCATGTCCGAGCGGCAGGGGGTGGAGATCGACTACTGCCCCACGTGCCGTGGCATCTGGCTGGACCGCGGTGAGCTCGACAAGATCCTCGAGCGTGCCGCCGCCCCCGACCCGGGCCTCGGCGCCGGCGGGGCACGTCCGCCCGCCGACCCGCGTCCGCCGGCCGACCCGCGCGCGCCCTACGACGAGCGCCGCTACGACGACGGCCGCGGCTACGACGACCGGCGGGGCTACGACGACCGTCGCGGGTACGACGACCGTCGCGGCTACGACCCGCGCTACGGCGGCGACCCCCGGTACTCGGGCGACCCGCGCTACCGCAAGAAGAAGAAGGAGTCCTGGCTGGAGGACCTCTTCGACTTCTGAGGACGACGCCGGACGGGGCTCCGTCGTGGCGCCGCACGCGGCCTGGTCACCGGTGCCGTGCATCGTTGGAGAACTCGTCGCTCACGAAGCGATTCAGGTTCTTGTGACGCGTGCGCGCAGCGCGTGAATGTGAGCGATCACATCCTGCGCCGGCCCTGGCGCGGCCCGTCGGAAGGACCCTCCCCATGGCCCCGTCCAGCCGGCGTCGTGCGCTCGCACGACGCCTCCTGTCGATCACCGCAGCCGTCGCGCTCGCCGCCGGCGGCCTCGTGGCGGCCTCGTCCGCGCAGGCCGCGGCGCCCGCGCTCCGGTCGGCCGCGTCGGGCCGGTGCCTCGACGTCGCCGGCAACAGCACGACCCCGGGCGCCGCGATCCAGATCTGGGACTGCAACGGCGTCGCAGGGCAGGGGTGGACGTTGACGTCCGCAGGTGAGCTCCGCACGTTCGACGGGACCCGGTGTCTCGACGCGCTGAACTGGGGGACGACGGCCGGCACGGCCCTCATCTCCTGGAGCTGCACCGGTGGCGCCAACCAGAAGTTCGCGTGGGGTGCGAACGGGTCGCTGCGCAGCCAGCAGTCGGGCCTGTGCCTCGACGTGACCAGCAACCGCACGGCCAACGGCACCGCCGTCGCGCTGTGGACGTGCAACGGCCGCGACAACCAGCGCTGGACGAGCGTCTCCGGCGGCGACGGCGGGACGACGTACCCCAACCCCGGCGTCGTCACGGGCGCGACGTGGGCGCACGACCCGACCGTCGTGAAGCGTCCCGACGGCTCCTACCTGGTCGCGACGACCGGCCGCGGCATCCCGCTGAAGACGTCCCGCGACCGCACCGCCTGGACCGACGCGGGCGCCGCGTTCCCGAACGGCACCCCGTGGACGGCGACGCACACCACCGGCGACCTGTGGGCACCCGACCTGTCGTACCGGGACGGCCGGTACTGGCTGTACTACTCGGCGTCGACGTTCGGCAGCCAGACCTCCGGCATCTACCTCGCGACCAGCCCGAGCGGCGACGCCGGGACGTGGACGAACCGCGGCCTGGTCGTCAGCACGACCAGCAGCAGCGGCTACAACGCGATCGACCCCGACGTCGTCACGGACGCGCAGGGGCGGCTGTGGCTGAGCCTCGGGTCGTTCTGGTCGGGCATCAAGCTCATCGCGCTCGACCCGTCGACGGGCCTGCGGTCGGGCAGCGCGATCCACTCGCTCGCGACGCGCAGCGGCGGCGTCGAGGCGCCGGACATCCTCCACCGCGACGGCTACTACTACCTGTTCGTGTCGTTCGACGCGTGCTGCCGCGGCGCCCAGAGCACCTACCGCGTCGCGGTCGGGCGATCGACGTCGATCACCGGCCCGTACGTCGACCGCGCGGGCGTCGCGATGACCAGCGGCGGCGGGACGCAGGTCCTCGCCGGGCACGGCTCGGTGCACGGCCCCGGCCACAGCGCGACCCTGCGCGACGGCGACGGCGACGTGCTCTTCTACCACTGGTACACCGACGCCGGTGACTCGCGGCTGGGCATCAACCTGCTCGGCTGGGACGCCGCGGGCTGGCCGTACGTGCGCTGAGGGCCGGACGCGGGCGTCACGGGGAGCGGCGCCCGGACGGCGGACGCGGCGGTCGACGGGGACCGGGTCACCTCGTCGACCGCCGCATCCCGCGCCGCGCCCGCGGGCCGGTGTGGCGACCGTCCGCGCCCCGATATCGACGGCGGTCCGCCGACCGGGACGTCCCGCGCCGACGTAGGTTGGTCGACGTGCACGTGCCCCCGCTCGTCGAGCCCGGACCGCCCCTGACCGCCGCCCAGGTCGCCCGCGGTTCCCGCCACCTGCTGCTGCCCGGGCTCGGGGTCGACGGCCAGCGCCGGCTGCGGAACGCGCGCGTGCTCGTCGTCGGCGCGGGCGGGCTGGGCGCACCCGTCCTGCAGTACCTCGCCGCGGCGGGGGTGGGGACGATCGGCGTGGTCGACGACGACGTCGTCGACGTGACGAACCTGCAGCGCCAGGTCGTCCACGGCACGTCCGACGTCGGCCGCCCCAAGGTCGACAGCGCGCGCGACGCGATCGCCGCGCTCGACCCCGACGTCCGCGTCGTCGTGCACGCGCTCCGGCTCGACGAGGCGAACGTCGACGACGTCCTGCGCGGGTACGACCTCGTCGTCGACGGCACCGACAACTTCCCCACCCGGTACCTCGTCAACGACGCGTGCGTGCGCCTCGGCCTGCCGGAGGTGTGGGGGTCGGTCCTGCGGTACGACGCCCAGACGACGGTCTTCTGGGGTCGCCCGCCCGCCGGCTCGGGTGTCCCCGCCGTGCAGCTGCGCGACCTGTTCCCGTCCCCGCCGCCGCCCGACACCGTCCCGTCCTGCGCCGAGGCCGGCGTGCTCGGCGCGCTGTGCGGGCAGGTCGGGTCCGTCATGGCGACCGAGGCGGTCAAGCTGCTCACGGGCCTCGGCGAGCCGATGCTGGGCCGCGTCCTCGTCGTCGACGCGCTGCGCGGCCGCTGGTCGCAGGTGCCGCTCGTCCCGTCCCCGCGCCGCTCCTCGGCCGAGGAGACGCCGGTGCCGTCGGCTGACGCGACCCACGGTCCTTCGCGCACCGACGGGGCGCCGCGCGCCGCGGGTGCGCCGATCAGCGGAGCGGCGTCGGTGGCGTCGCACCCGCTCGACGACGACGTCCCGACCGTGACGGCCGCCGAGCTCGCCGCACGGCTCGCGGTCGACCCGACGACCGTGCTCGTCGACGTCCGCGAGGCCGCCGAGCTCGACGTGATCGCCGTCCCCGGTGCGACCCACGTCCCGCTCGGGCGCATCCTCGACGGCTCCGGCGTCCCCGACCTGCCCCGGGACCGGCCGGTCCTCGTGATGTGCCAGGTCGGCGCCCGGTCGATGGTCGCCGCCCGCGCGCTCCGGGCGTCCGGCGTCGACGCGGTCAACGTCGAGGGCGGCGTGCTGGCCTGGCTCGCGACGCGCTCGTGAACGCGGCGGACGGACCGCCCGGCGAGGACCGCTGGGTCGCCTGGGCGGCGTACCCCGGACGAGCCGGGCACGGCGCCGGCGTGGCACGCGAGTCGGCGTGGTCCGTCGTGGCGCAGCGGTTCGAGGAGCTGCTCGCCGATGGAGGCGGGTACCTCGAGGTCGGTCCGGCCGACGGCGAGCACCCGGCGATGTCGATCGGGTTCGACGAGCGCGTCGCCGTCGTGCACCTGTTCCCGGACCCGTCGTCGTGCCTCCTGCTCGTCGGTGACGGGTCCCGCGCGCCCGACGACGTCGTGAGCGTCCCGGTCCTCGACTCGGTGGCCGACTTCGACGGCGTATACGCGACCGCCCCGCGCGACGCCTGGCGTGTCGTCGAGCGCGTCCTGCGGGACGGCACCGACGACTCCCGCTGGCACGCGCTCTGACGCGGCGAGCACCGGCCCCGGTGGACGGGCCAGGCGTGCCGGGCGTGCCCCTCCCGTCCGCCGGTCGTCCGGGCGTATCTCGCCCGACCTCCGGCCCGCCGACCCGGCCCGGCGTTTCTCCCGGTGGTCCGCCCCGCCGGACCCCGGCGGGCGGGTGGCAGGATCGGGGGGTGCCGACGACCACCGTGATGCGGACCCTCGACGAGCACCGCGCGGCCGCGCTCGCGCTGGCCACGCCGCTGCCCACGGTCGACGTCGGCCTGACCGACGCGCTCGGGCACGTGCTCGCGCAGGACGTGCGCACCGACGAGCCGCTGCCGCGGTGGGACAACTCGGCGATGGACGGCTACGCCGTGCGCGCCGCCGACGTGCGCGACGCGTCCGAGGCCGCGCCCGTGACGCTGCGGGTCGTCGCCGACCTCCCGGCGGGGTCGTCGGGGCGCCCGGTCGTCGAGCCGGGGACCGCGGCGCGGATCATGACGGGCGCGCCCGTCCCGCCCGGTGCGGACGCCGTCGTCCCGGTCGAGGACACCGACGCCGGGACGGTGAACGTCCAGGTCAGGGCGTCGACGGCGGTCGGTCGGCACGTCCGGCGAACCGGCGAGGACGCCGTTCCGGGGGACCTCGTCGTCGCCGCGGGGACGCTGCTCGGCCCCGCGCACGTGGCCGCCGTCGCGTCGGTCGGCGTCGCCCAGGTCGCGGTGCACCGGCGGCCGCGCGTCGCGGTCGTCAGCACGGGCGACGAGCTCGTCGCGCCCGGCACGGCGCTCGCGCACGGGCAGATCCCCGACTCGAACTCGTGGCTGCTCGCCGCGGCGGTGCGCGAGGCGGGCGGCGAGGCGATGCGGCTCGGCCCGGTCGGCGACGACCCGGACGCGCTGCGCGACCTGCTGCACGGGCTCGACGGCGGCGTCGACGCGATCGTCACGTCGGGCGGGGTGAGCGTCGGCGCGTTCGACGTGGTCAAGGCCGCGCTGCTCGACGAGCCCGACGTGGTCTTCGTGCCCGTCGCCGTGCAGCCCGGCAAGCCGCAGGGACTCGGCCGGCTGCCCGGCGGGACGCCCGTGCTCGCTCTGCCCGGCAACCCTGTGAGCTCGTTCGTGTCCTTCGAGCTCTTCGTGCGGCCCGCGCTGCTGCGCATGCGTGGTCTCGCCGACGTCGAGCGCCCGACGACGACCGCCGTGGCGGACGACGGCTGGCGCACCCCGCCCGGCCGCGCCCAGGTCATGCCGGTGCGCTTCGTCGCCCCGACGTCCGCCCCGACCTCCGAGCAGCCCCACCCGCACGTCGTCCGCGCCACCGCGGGCGGCTCCGGATCCCACCTCGTCGCCCGCCTGGCCCTCGCCGAGGGGCTCGCGGTCGTCCCGCCCGACACCACGGTCGCGCCCGGCGACCTCGTCACCGTCCTGAGAGTCGCCCCATGACGCAGCCGTTCACCCACCTCGACGCCGCCGGCCACGCCCGGATGGTCGACGTCACGCACAAGCAGCCGACGGTCCGCGCGGCCACCGCCTCGGGGCGTGTCGTGTGCGGGCCGGACGTCGTGGCCGCGCTGCGCGACGGCAGGGTCCCGAAGGGCGACGTGCTCGCCGTCGCGCGTGTCGCGGGGATCGCCGCCGCCAAGCGGACGGCCGAGCTGCTGCCGCTCGCGCACGTCATCGGCGTGCACGGCGTCGTCGTCGACCTGCGCGTGGAGGACGACGGCGTCGCGATCGAGGCGACAGTCCGCACAGCCGACCGCACGGGCGTCGAGATGGAGGCGCTGACCGCCGTCTCGGTGACCGCGCTCGCGGTCGTCGACATGGTCAAGGGCCTCGACAAGTCCGTGTCGATCGCCGCCGTCCGGCTCGAGGCGAAGACCGGCGGCAAGTCGGGCGACTGGCGGCGCGAGCCGTGACCTTCGACGCGGTCGTCCTCGCGGGCGGTCGCGCGCAGCGGCTCGGCGGTACCGACAAGGGGTCCGTCGTCGTCGCTGGTCGCGCCCTGGTCGACCACGCGCTCGCGGCCGTCGCCGACGCCAGTGCGCTCGTCGTCGTCGGGCCGCCCTCGGTCGCCCGACCGGGCGTGCTGACGGTCCAGGAGTCGCCGCCGTTCGGCGGCCCGGTCGCGGGCCTCGCGGCCGGTCTGACCGCGCTCGTGGCGACGCCCGCCGTCGAGGACGCCGTCCCGGGCGACGAGGAGCCGGCGCAGCGCACGGGTGCCGCGCCGGACGCGAGCGTGGCGGCGGGCGACGCCGGTGATCCGCTGGTCGTCGTCCTCGCGTGCGACGTGCCCGGGGCCGCGCGTGTCGTCCCGGCGCTCGTCGCTGCGGCGCTGGCCGCCCCCGAGGCCGACGGTGCCCGGCTCGTCGCGGGCGACGGGTCGCCGCAGCACCTCGTCGCGGCGTACCGCCGGTCCGCGCTCGACGCCGCGCTCGCGGCGCTCCCGGACGGCCCGCGCGACGCGTCGGTGCGGCGCCTGGTCGCGGGGCTGCGGCTGGTCGACGTCCGCGACCCCGACGACGCGGCGGCGGACGCGGACACGTGGGACGACGTGCGCCTCCTCGACGCCCGGCTGTCCGGTGGCACCATCGACCCTGACGACGATCGGAGGACACCGTGAGCACAGACCCCCGCAGGGCGCCCGGCGCGGACCTGCCCGCCTGGGTGGAGCACGTCGCCGCCGAGCTCGGCGTCGACCCGGCGCTCGTCGACATCGAGCGCATCCTCGACGTCGCGACCGACGTCGCGCACTCCGTCGCCCGGCCGGCGGTCCCGGTGACCATGCTGGTCGCGGGCCTCGCGATCGCGTCCGGGCGCTCGGGCGAGGACGTGCTCGCGACGGCCCGCCGCGCCGCGCTGGCGTGGGCGTCCGACGAGAACGTGCTGCCGTGACGACGCCGACGGAGGCGTCGACCGCGACGACGGGACCCGCGCCCATCACAACCGGGCACCGGACGGCACCCGCCGGGACCGTGACAGTCCGGTACTTCGCCGCGGCCGCCGAGGCGGCGGGTCTCGACACCGAGGTCCTCGCCGCGGGCACCGCGGCGGACGTCGTCACCGAGATGACGGGCCGCCACCCCGCCCTCGCCGCGGTCCTGCCGCGCTGCGCGCTGCTCGCCGACGGCACGCGCGTCGAGGGCGCGGACGAGGTGCGTGCGGGCGTGACGCTCGACGTCCTCCCGCCGTTCGCGGGCGGCTGACGGGCTGACCGCCGCACGCCTGCCCGACCGGCGTCCGGCCGACCCGCCCGGCGCACGCACGCCGGACGGGTCGTCGCGTCACCAGGGCACCGCACCCGACCGGTCGCGGAAGGTGCCGGACGGCGCGTCGGGTCCGACCGTCGCCGCGGCGACGACCGCGTCGGCGCCCTGCTCGACCGTCTGGTACCCCTGGAACCCGTTGAGCCCGGTCGCGGTGTAGCCCGGGTCGACCGCGAGGACCTGGTACCCCTCCAGCACCTTCGCGTACTGGCTCGTGATCATGTTGAGCGCGGCCTTCGACGACGGGTAGGCGAGCCCGGCGATGGTCGACTCGAAGCGACCCGGGTCGGTGGTGACGCCGAACGAGCCGAGCCCGCTCGACACCATGACGACGCGCGGCTGCGCGGACCGGTCGAGCAGCGGCAGGAACGCGTGCGTGACCCGGACGGGTCCGAGCACGTTGACGCCGTAGACGGGCAGGAAGTCGGCGGCCGGGGTGTCCCGCGGCCCGACGACGCGCCCGCTGACGCCGGCGTTGTTGACGAGCACGTCGAGCCGGCCGTGCGTCGCGTCGACGACGCGGACGGCCTCGGCGACGGAGGTGTCGTCGGTGACGTCGAGCCGCACGGCCCGCGCGTCGCCGCCGAGCCCGGTGGCGACGGCCTCGCCGGCGGTGAGGTCGCGCGCGCCGACCCAGACGGTCCAGCCGAGCGCGACGAGGCGGCGGGCGGTCTCCCGCCCGATTCCCTGGGTGGCCCCCGTGACGAGGGCGATCGTGGTGTCCATGGGTCGACCCTCCGCCGCCGCCCCGGGGCCCTCCAGGGCGCGTCGACCCTGGGACCGGCGGTCCCACGCTGCGACGTCCCGCGCGCGACCGGACGGGTGGATCCTGGGCGCATGGATCGTGGGGAGCTCGCCCAGGTGCTGCGGCGTGCGCGTGCGCGCCTGTCGCCGCAGGACGTCGGCCTGCCGGCCGGGGAGCGGCGTCGCGTCGGGGGTCTGCGCCGCGAGGAGGTCGCGCTCCTCGCGGGCGTGAGCGTCGACTACGTCGTGCGGCTCGAGCAGGGCCGTGGACCGCGACCGTCGCCGCAGGTCCTGCGTGCGCTCGCCCGGGCGCTGCGGCTCGACGACGACGAGAGCGCCGAGCTGTTCCACCTGGCGGGCTCGACGCCGCCGCTGCCGGGCACCGTCGACGACGTCGTGCGCCCCAGCGTGCAGCGCCTGATGGACCGCCTCGTCGACCTGCCGGTGATGCTGCTCGACGCGCGCGGCGACGTGCTCGCGTGGAACGCGATGGCGTCGGCGCTGCTCGGTGACTGGTCGTCGGTGCCGGTGCGCGAGCGCAACGTCAACCGGATCCGGTTCCTCGGCACGACGCCCTACGGCCCGCGGACGCGCGTCGCGATGTCGCCCGGTGAGCGCGAGGAGACCGCGGCGCAGGCGGTCGCGGCGCTGCGGACCGCGACGGCCCGCTACCCGAAGGACGCCCGCCTGAACGAGCTGATCGCCGAGCTGCGGCGCGAGAGCCCGGACTTCGAGCGGATGTGGCAGGAGGGCGGCGCGAGCCTCTGGCGCAGTCACCGCAAGTCGGTCGACCACCCGACCGTCGGACGCGTGACGCTCGACTGCGACGCGCTGCACGTCCCCGACAGCGACCAGGCGCTCATCGTCTACTCGGCCCCGCCCGGCAGCCCCGCCGCCGACGCGCTCGCGCTCCTGCGCGTCATCGGGACGCAGACGCTGACGCCGACCGCGGGCACGGCTGCGACGCGCGACTGACGGCCCCGGGCGGCGGCCCGTCGTGGTCGCCGCACCGGTCGCCCAGGGCCGAAGGGTGCGCCTCGACGGCACCCGGCGCACGCCGAGCGGCCGTCCTCCACCGGAACGGGGGAACGTGACCGCGCTCGGCGCGCGACCCGTCCGGGCCCGACCTAGCGTGGCCCGATCACCCCGTCCTGAGCGAAGGGAGCACGGTATGCCGACGATCGACCAGACCATCGAGGTGGCCGTCCCGATCAGCACCGCCTACGACCAGTGGACGCAGTTCGAGGAGTTCCCGCACTTCATGGGTGGCGTCGAGGAGGTGCGTCAGGTCACGGACACGCTCACGCACTGGCGGACCTCGATCGGCGGTGTGGAGCGGGAGTTCGACGCGCAGATCACCGACCAGCACCCGGACCAGCGCGTCGCGTGGCGCAGCGTCGACGGCCCCGCGCACGAGGGCGTCGTGACGTTCGAGGCGATCGACGCGGGCACGACGCGCGTGCACGTCGAGACCCGGTGGGAGCCGGACTCGCTCGTCGAGAAGGCCGGCGCCGCCGTCGGTGCCGACGACCTGCAGGTGAAGGCCGACCTCAAGCGGTTCAAAGAATTCATCGAGAACCGCGGCACCGAGACGGGTGCCTGGCGCGGCGACGTCTGACCGCCCGACGCACGACGACGCCCGGCCGCCCGCTCCTGGGACGGCCGGGCGTCGTCACGTGCACGGCGCGGCGCCGCCGAGCGTCGCGACGTCGACGACCGCGCCGACCAGCGCCGGGCCGGACGCCAGCACGCGGTCGTTGTGACCGCCGCCCGGCACCTCGACCTCGACGACCGTCGACCCGGCCCGCCGCGCCGCGTCGGCGACCCGGCGGCTCAACCGGTCCGGGACCGTCGTGTCGGCGTCGCCGTGGACGACCGCGACGGGCACGGTGACCCGCCCGACGTGCGCGACGACGTCGAACCGGTCGCGCAGCAGCCACCCGAGCGGCACGCCCGTGACGGCCCGCGCCGCGTCGGCGAGCGTCGTGAACGGCGACCGCAGGACGAGCGCGGCGGGCGGGTGCTCGGCGGCCAGCCCGCTGGCGACCGCGCCGCCGAGGCTCTCACCGAGGTAGACCGTCGACGCGGCGGGGACACCGGCGTCGAGCAGGAAGTCGCGTGCCGCGCGGGCGTCGCGCGCGAGGCCCTCCTCCGACGGCGAGCCCGGGTTGCCGCCGTAGCCGCGGTACTCGAGCAGCAGCACCCCGAACCCCGCGTCGCGCAGCGCCGACGCGAGCGACGCCCGCCCGGCCCGGTTCCCGCCGTTGCCCGGCGCGACGAGGACGGTCGACGTGCACCCGTCGGCAGCGGGCAGGTACCAGGCGGCGAGCGTCAGCCCGTCCGACGTGTGCAGCTCGACGTCCCGTGCGCCCGGCAGGACGGACGCGACCGGGGGCGGCTCGCGGCGGTCGGGGACGAACACGATCGACCGCTGCATGACCGCGACCCCCACGACGGCGAGGACGAGCACGACGGCGAGCGCGCCGAGCGCGACCGCGACGCGGCGCCGGGCGCGCGGACGAGCGTCGGACCGCCCGCTCACCGTCCGATCGTCGCACCGGCACGTCGCACCGGCCACGACGACCGGCGCCGCCAGGCGCTACCGCGCGTCGAGCGGGCGGGCGTGCGCCTCCAGCCAGCCGGCGATCTCCTCGAGCGTCAGGTGGTCGTCGCCGCCGACCGCCCGGACGAACCTGTCGACGTCGTGCGGCTCGGCGACGAGCCGATGGCCGTTGAGCCGGTAGAGCACGTCCGTCATCGTCCAGGAGAGACGCTTGTTCCCGTCCAGGAGCGGATGTGAGCGGTTGAGCGCGTCGAGGAGCGCCGCCGCCTTCGCGTGCAGGCCCTCATACGCCTCGACCCCCCACACGACGGCCGCGGGGCGCGCGAGCGCGGACGCGAGCGCCCCCTCGTCGCGGATGTAGAGGCCGAGCAGCTCGCAGAAGTCGAGCGTGTCCTCCATGTCGACGTAGACGACCGTCGTCATCGCGAGAGCAGGTCGAGCGCCTCGGTGTTGTCGGCGATCGAGTCGCGGATCGCCCGCGCTGCCGCCGACCGCCGGGCGGCCCGAGCGGCGAGGGAGGCATCCTCGTCGGCGGCGTCGAGGCGGGCCGCGTGCTCACGGACGGCGATCGCGACGACGTCCGTCATCGTGCGCTTCTCCCGCTCCGCGACCGTGCGCAGCAGCTCCTCGTCGGCCGGGTCGAGCCTGAGCGTCATCGCCATCGCGCACATCCTCCGTGGCAGGTATCGGGCGGATACCAGCCTAGTCGGCGCCGATGTACCGGCACCAGCGCCCGCCGGGTTCCGCGCGTCCGCGGAGTCCGTCGTGTCGCCGTGGCGACACGGATGGCGGACGCAGCGGCCGCTGGGACAGCCGCGGTCAGCCGCCGATCGCGCTCATCGGCCGGTCGGGCTGCCGGAACGTCGGCTCGCCGATGCCGTGACCGGCCTTCTTGCCCGCGAGGCAGCGCCGGAACGCGTCGGCGACGGCGTCGTCGTCGAGCGCCTCGTCCCGCACGACCGCGCGCACGTCGACCTCGTCCTGCGCGAACAGGCACGCGCGCAGCTGCCCGTCGGCGGTGAGCCGCAGCCGGTCGCACGCCGCGCAGAACGGCGCGGTGACGGACGCGATGACGCCGACGGTCTGCGGTCCGCCGTCGACGTACCAGAGCTCGGCGGGGGCAGCGCCGCGGCCCGGCACCTCGGTGAGCGTGAACGCTGAGGTCAGCCGGCCGAGGATCTCGGCCTGCGTGACCATCTGCGTGCGGTCCCACGTGTGGCCGCCGTCGAGCGGCATCTGCTCGATGAAGCGCATCTGGTACCCGCGCTCGACCGCGAACCGCGTGAGCGCCACGACCTCGTCGTCGTTCACGCCGCGCATCGCGACGGCGTTGATCTTCACGGGCCGGAGCCCGGCCGCGTCGGCGGCGGCGATGCCCGCGAGCGTCTCGACGAGCTTGTCGCGCCGCGTGAGCTCGATGAACTTCGCGCGGTCGAGCGTGTCGAGGCTGATGTTCACCCGCGACAGCCCGGCGTCCCGCAGCGCGGACGCGAGCGCGGGGAGCCGGAGCGCGTTGGTCGTGAGCGAGACCTCGGGGCTGCCGTGCGGGCCGGTGAGGGCCGTGAGCCGCCGGACGACGTCCACGACGTCGACGCGCAGCAGCGGCTCGCCGCCCGTCAGGCGGATCTCGGTGATCCCGAGCTCGACCCCGACGCGCGCGACGCGCACGATCTCGTCGGTGCTGAGCATCGTCGAGCGGGCGAGCCACGGGACGCCCTCGGCGGGCATGCAGTACGTGCACCGCAGCGAGCACCGGTCGGTCAGCGAGATGCGCAGGTCGTGGTGCGGCCGCCCGAACCGGTCGACGAGCGGGGCGTCGGAGCGGGGCGCGTCGACCTGCCGTGGCGCGCGGTCGCGCGGCGTGGCGCGGGCGTCGTCACCGGACGACGAGGACCGCACGGTCGGCATCGGCAGGTCCGTCATGACATCCCCACCCACACGTGCGACCCGTCCGCGAGGATCTCGCGCTTCCAGACGGGCAGCTCGGCCTTGACGGTCTCGACGAGCGCCCGGCACACGTCGAACGCCTCGGCGCGGTGCGCGGTCGCGACGGCGCAGACGATCGCCGCCTCGCCGACCTCGAGCCGCCCGACGCGGTGGCTCACCGCGAGCCCGAGCACGTCGTCGTCCGCCGCCGCCCGCTCGGCGAGCCGCGTCAGGACCGCCGCTGCGTCGGGGTGCGCGCTGTACTCCAGCGCGACGATCTTCCCGTCCACCGACGGGTCGTGGTCGCGGACGAGCCCGACGAAGGTCGCGACGGCCCCCGCCCGCGCGTCGCTCACATGTTCCACGTGAAACAGCAGGTCAAGCGGCCGCTCCTCGATCCGCGCCAGCACGGTCATCCGTGGTCACCCCCCGCGACCTGGTCGAGCAGGTGGTCCAGCAGCGGCAGCAGCGTCGCGAGGTTGTCCCGGACGCCCCCGGGGGAGCCGGGGAGGTTCACCACGACGACCCCGTCGGCGGTCACGCCCGCGAGCCCGCGGGACAGGACGGCCGTCGGCACGGTCCGCGCCGACTCGCGGCGCAGCAGCTCGGCGATCCCCGGCAGCTCGCGGTCCAGCACGGCACGCGTCCCCTCGGGTGTCCGGTCGCGCGGCCCGACGCCGGTCCCGCCCGACGTCACGACCAGACGCGCACCGTCGCGCGCCGCCGCCTCGATCGCGTGCTGCACGGGGAGGGCGCCGTCGGGCACGACGGCGGGCTCGGCGACCGCGTACCCGGCCTCGACCAGCAGGTCCCGCGCGAGCGGTCCCGACCGGTCCTCGCGCGTCCCCGCCGCCGACCGGTCGGACACGACGACGACCGCCGCGTGCCGCCCGTCCCGGTGTCCCGTGGTCACCGCGTCAGCCTAACGACGCACCCCCGGACCGCCTCCGGTGCCCGCACCGTGGAAAACCCCGCGGCCCGCGCCCGCCGTGCCAGCATGGGCGCGACCCCCGACGAGCGACCCAGGAAGAGCACCGGTGCGCAGAGCAGGCCCGACGTGGCGACGCAAGCGACGACTGCTCCTGAACGCGGCTGTCGTGGCCGTGATCGGGTTCGCGGTCCTGCGCGCCGCGACGCGCGGGTCCACGGTCATCGCCGTGGCCGCCGTCCTCGCGGTCGGCGGTGCGGTGTGGCTCGTGGTCGACTCCCTGCGCCGTCGACGCCGACGGGCGCTCGCGCCCCTCGACCGGGCACCGGCCGACGGGACGCGCTGAGGACGGCGGGGCCCGCGCACCACGCCGGGTGTGCCCGCGCCGGCTCGTCGGACGGGCGGCACGGGTCCTACGGTGCCGGGATGGGACCCGAGCGGCGGACCGAGCGACTCGTCATGCGGCAGTGGACCGAGGCGGACCTCGAGCCGTTCGCGCGGATGAACGCGGACCCCGAGGTCATGGAGCACTTCCCGGCACCGCTGACCCGCGAGCAGAGCGACGCGCTCGCTGCCCGGGCGCAGGCCGGCCTGGCCGAGAACGGCTGGGGCCTGTGGGCGCTCGAGGTCGACGGCCGGTTCGCGGGCTTCACGGGCCTGAACCGCCCGTCGTGGAACCCGGACCTCGTCGAGGTCGGCTGGCGGCTGCCGCGGTGGGCGTGGGGGCACGGGTACGCGTCGGAGGCGGCCCGCGAGGCGCTGCGCGTCGGGTTCGAGGAGGCGGGCCTCGACGAGATCGTCTCCTTCACGGCCGTGCCGAACGTCCGCTCGCAGGCGGTGATGCGGCGCATCGGCATGACGCGCGACCCGGCCGACGACTTCGACCACCCGTCGGTCCCGCACGGGCACCGGCTCGAGCGGCACGTGCTGTACCGCATCGCCCGACCGGCGGTCGGCGGCGACGACCCGGCGGCGGGTAGGCTGGCGCGGCAACGCGACAACTGAACACGCTGCTCGAACCGACGCGGGAGAGCTCCGGACACCACGAGCCGGACGCCGAAGGAGCAACCCTCCCCGGGAATCTCTCAGGCCCCTGTACCGCGACGGCGAGGCAACTCTGGAAAGCGGTCGACCCCCGCGGGGACCGACCCACCGACGGTGCAAGTCGGCGCGCCCCGGGCCCTCAGCGGCCATGGCGGACCGGCAAAACTCTCAGGTCGCACGCCCGGCGCGCGCGGATGACAGAGCGGGGAGCCCACACGCCCGTCCCGGCGCGCCTGCCGGACGACCCCCGGAGCAGCCCGTGACCGACCTCAGCTCGTTGCACGACGTCGTCGCCCGTGCCGGCGCCCTCGCCGTCCCGCCCGTGCAGCCCGACGCCGACGCCCCGCACGCCGGCCCCGCCGCCGAGAGCCACACCGCCGCGGTGAACCTGACGGCCGTGGAGCACACGCCCGCCGCCGAGGGGTTCGCCGACCGGCACATCGGCCCGCGCGGCGAGGAGACGCTGCGCATGCTCACGACGGTCGGCTACCCGACGGTCGACGCGCTCATCGACGCCGCCGTGCCCGCGTCGATCCGGACGGGCCGGGAGCTGGACCTGCCGGCGGCGCGCAGCGAGGAGGACGTGCTCGACGCGCTGCGGAGCATCGCGGGCCGCAACCGCGTGCTCACGTCGATGATCGGCCAGGGGTACTACGACACCGTGACCCCTGCGGTGATCCGGCGGAACGTGCTGGAGTCGCCCGCCTGGTACACGGCGTACACGCCGTACCAGCCGGAGATCTCGCAGGGCCGCCTGGAGGCGCTGCTCAACTTCCAGACGATGGTCACGGACCTCACGGGTCTGGACATCGCGAACGCGTCGCTGCTCGACGAGGCGACCGCCGTGGCGGAGGCCGTCGCGCTCATGTGGCGCGGGCAGCGCAACAAGCCGGGCACGGTCGTGCTCGACGCGGACCTGTTCGGCCAGTCGCTGGCCGTGACGGTCGGGCGTGCGGAGGCGATCGGCCTGCCCGTCGTCGTCGCGGACCTGTCCGAGGGGCTGCCCGAGGTCGAGGGGACGCTGCTCGGTGTCGTCGTGCAGCAGGTCGGCGCGTCGGGTGCGGTGCGCGACCTGCGACCCGTGATCGCGCAGGCGAAGGAGCGCGGCGCGCTCGTGACGGTCGCCTCGGACCTGCTGGCGCTCACGCTCGTGACGACGCCCGGTGAGCTCGGTGCGGACATCGCGGTCGGGTCGGCGCAGCGGTTCGGCGTCCCGCTGTTCGGCGGTGGCCCGCACGCCGCGTTCATGGCGGTCCGCAACGGCCTGGAGCGGTCGCTGCCCGGGCGGCTCGTCGGGGTCAGCATCGACGCGGACGGTGCGCGCGCCTACCGCCTCGCGCTGCAGACGCGTGAGCAGCACATCCGCCGCGAGAAGGCGACGAGCAACATCTGCACCGCGCAGGCCCTGCTCGCGATCGTCGCGTCGATGTACGCGGTCTACCACGGCCCCGACGGCCTGCGGGCGATCGCGCAGCGCGTGCACGGGCACGCCCGGTCGGTCGCGACCGTCCTGACCGAGGTCGGTGTGACCGTCGAGCACGCGACGTACTTCGACACCGTGCGCACCTCCGTGCCCGGCCGTGCCGCGGCGGTCGTCGCCGCAGCCGCCGACCTCGGCGTCAACCTGTGGGCGCCCGACGCCGACCACGTGCAGGTCACGTGCGACGAGCGGACCCGCCCCGAGCACGTGCTCGCGGTCGTCCTCGCGTTCGCGCAGGCCGGCACGACGCGCCTCGAGGCGGACGAGGACGGCACGTTCGCGTTCGGCTTCGTCGGCGCCGGCGACCTCGACGGGCCGTCCGACGCGCTCCCCGAGGCGCTGCGCCGCACGACGCCGTACCTGCAGCACCCCGTCTTCCACCTGCACCGCTCCGAGACCGCGATGCTGCGCTACCTGCGTCGCCTCTCCGACAAGGACCTCGCGCTCGACCGCACGATGATCCCGCTGGGCTCATGCACCATGAAGCTCAACGCGACCGTCGAGATGGAGGCGATCTCCTGGCCCGAGTTCGCCGCGATCCACCCGTTCGCCCCCGCCGACCAGACGCAGGGCTACGCCGAGCTCGTCACCGAGCTGCAGGACTGGCTCGCCGAGATCACGGGCTACGCGGCGGTGTCGGTGCAGCCGAACGGCGGCTCGCAGGGCGAGTTCGCGGGCCTGCTCGCGATCCACGCGTACCACCGCAGCCGCGGCGAGGAGCGCGACATCTGCCTCATCCCCGCCTCCGCGCACGGCACGAACGCGGCGTCGGCGGCGCTCGCGGGCCTGCGCGTCGTGGTCGTCGCGACGGCGCCCGACGGGTCGATCGACCTCGACGACCTGCGCGCGAAGCTCGACCAGCACGGCCCGCAGGTCGCGGCGATCATGATCACCTACCCGTCGACGCACGGCGTCTACGAGGAGGGCGTCCGCACGGTGTGCGACCTCGTGCACGACGCGGGCGGCCAGGTCTACATCGACGGCGCGAACCTCAACGCGCTCGTCGGGCTCGCGCGCCCGGGCGAGATCGGCGGCGACGTGAGCCACCTCAACCTGCACAAGACGTTCTGCATCCCGCACGGCGGCGGCGGTCCCGGTGTCGGTCCGGTCGCGGTCGCGGCGCACCTCGCGCCGTTCCTGCCGGGCGACCCGACCCCGGCGCGCGACGGCGACGGCTCCGGGGCCTCGGCGACGGGTGCCGTCGCCCCGGTGTCCGCGGCGCCCTGGGGCTCGGCGGGCATCCTGCCGATCTCCTGGGCGTACGTCGCGCTCATGGGCCCCGACGGCCTGCGTGCGGCGACGGAGACGGCCGTGCTGGCCGCGAACTACCTGGCCACCCGGCTCGCGCCGCACTTCCCGGTGCTCTACACGGGCCCGAACGGGCTCGTCGCGCACGAGTGCATCCTCGACCTGCGCGACCTCACCAAGCAGACGGGCGTGACCGCCGAGGACGTCGCGAAGCGGCTCATGGACTATGGGTTCCACGCGCCGACGCTGTCGTTCCCCGTCGCGGGGACGCTCATGGTCGAGCCGACGGAGAGCGAGGACCTCGCGGAGCTCGACCGGTTCGTCGACGCGCTCGTCGCGATCCGTGCCGAGATCGACGCGGTCGCCGACGGCCGGTGGACGGTCGAGGAGTCGCCGCTGCGCAACGCGCCGCACACCGCGGCGGCGGTCACGTCGGACGACTGGGACAAGCCGTACCCGCGCCGGCTCGCGGCCTACCCCGTCGCGTCGCTCGGCGAGAACAAGTACTGGCCGCCGGTCCGCCGCATCGACGGCGCGCACGGCGACCGCAACCTCGTCTGCTCGTGCCCGCCGGTCGAGGCGTTCGCCGAGTGAGCACGTCCGAGCCCACCCCGACGAACGGAGCGACCGTGAGCGACCCGACGACGGACACCCTGTCCCCGCTGCACGACGAGCACGTCGCCCTCGGCGCCGCGCTCACGTCGTTCGCCGGGTGGCAGATGCCGCTGCGGTACTCGTCCGACATCGCCGAGCACACCGCGGTCCGCACGGCCGCGGGGCTGTTCGACCTGTCCCACATGGGCGAGCTCGAGATCACCGGCCCGCAGGCGGGTGCCGCGCTCGACGCGGCGCTCGTCGGTCACCTGTCGGCGCTCGCCGACGGTCGTGCGCGGTACACGATGATCGTCGACGAGCACGGCGCGGTCCTCGACGACCTCGTCGTGTACCGGCTCGCGGCCGAGCGGTTCGTCGTCGTCGCGAACGCGTCGAACGTGGCCGTCGTCCGCGACGCCCTCGTCGAGCGGATCGCGGGCTTCGACGCGGCCCTCGACGACGCCTCGTTGCGGACGGCCCTCGTCGCGGTCCAGGGCCCGCGCGCGGAGCAGATCGTCGCGTCGGTGACCGAGGCCGCCGACGTCGACGCGGTGCGCGCGCTCAAGTACTACGCCGCCGTCCCCGCGACGGTCGCCGGGCTCTCGGCCCTCGTGGCGCGCACCGGCTACACCGGCGAGGACGGCTTCGAGCTGTTCGTCGACGCCGCCGACGCCCCCGCGCTGTGGCGTGCGCTCCTCGCCGCCGGCGAGCCGCACGGTCTCGTCCCCGCGGGCCTCTCCGCGCGCGACAGCCTCCGCCTCGAGGCCGGCATGCCGCTGTACGGCAACGAGCTCGACCGCACGACGACGCCCTACGACGCGGGACTCGGTCGCGTCGTCCGGCTCGACAAGACCGACGCCGACGGGAAGCCGCTCGACTTCGTCGGACGCGCCGCCCTCGCCGGTCGCCACGACTCCGAGCCGGCCCGCGTGCTCGTCGGGCTGCAGGGCCTCGGCCGCCGCGCCGCCCGACACGGCTACCCGGTGCTCGCGTCGTCGGCGCCGGACGCCCCGCACGTCGGGACCGTCACGTCGGGTGCCCCGTCGCCGACCCTGGGCCACCCCGTCGCCATGGCGTACGTGACCCCGGAGGTCAGCGCCCCGGGCACGGAGCTCGCCGTCGACGTGCGCGGTCGCGCCGAACCCGTGCGCGTGGTGGCCCTGCCCTTCTACCGTCGTCCTCGATGACGTCGTCGCGACACCTCGCAGCACCCCCGTCGCGACGACACCCGTCCTCGACGAGCCCGGCCCGGACCGACCTGGAGACGCCATGACCGACCTGCCCACGCACCTGCACTACACGCTCGAGCACGAGTGGCTCCAGGACGGGACGCCCGCGACCGTCGGCATCACGTCGACCGCCGCTGAGGCGCTCGGCGACATCGTCTACCTCGAGCTCCCGGCCGTCGGCGAGACGATCACCGCCGGTGCGGTCGTCGGCGAGATCGAGTCCACCAAGTCGGTGTCGGAGCTGTTCTCGCCCGTCTCCGGCACCGTCGCCGAGATCAACCAGGAGGCGATCGACGACCCGTCGCTCGTCAACTCCGACCCGTTCGGCCGCGGCTGGCTGCTCAAGGTCGACGTGACCGAGACCGGTCCGCTGCTCACCGCCGAGGAGTACGAGGCGCACGCCGCCGGCTGACGTCCTCGTCCTCCGGTGAACCAACTGCTGCGTCGAGCCGTATATCGGACGTTACGGACCGCACACCATCGGCCGAACGGGTGAACCCGACGGGCTCTCGTGGCCCGGGTGTATCAGCAACGCCCCCCGACGTTCATTGTGGGTGGCAGCGAGACCGGTACGCAGCGATTCGCGCAGAACGAGTTGGTGAAAGTGGCGTCATGACGCCCTGGATGTCGCCTCTCATCCGGTACGCCGCCTCAGGCGGAGCCGGAGAAGTCGGCATCCATGCAGCACAACCGGAGGACACGATGAGCATGTTGGAGACGAGCGAGACGGTCGGGACCGTCACCGAGGCGCTGACCCGCCGCGAGCGGGTGGTCCTCGGCGAGCTCGGCGAGGACGTGACGCTCGAGGAGATCGCCACCCGTCTGTTCGTGACGCGCAACACCGTCAAGTCCCAGGTCCGCAGCGTCTACCGCAAGATCGGCGTCTCCACGCGCGCCGAGGCGGTCGCGTGGGCCGTCGCGCACGGCATCCGCTAGACCTGACGACGCCGACTTCCCGGCGGCCCGGGCGACCGGGCCGCCGTTCGGCAGCCGGCAGCGCCTCGCCCGCTTTCGCCCACCGGGCCTGGCAGACTCACCGCATGACATCACCCGTGCTCGTCGTCGCCGCCGCCGTGGTCGACGACCTGGACGAGCCCCGGGTCCTGCTCGCCGCCCGTCGCGCGACGCCGGCGAGCCTCGCAGGTCGATGGGAGTTCCCCGGCGGCAAGGTCGACGCCGGGGAGACCCCCGAGGTCGCCCTGCACCGTGAGCTCCGGGAGGAGCTCGGCATCCGTGTCGCCCTCGGCGACGAGGTCGTGGGTCCGGACGACGGCGTCTGGCACCTCACCGACCGGTACGTGATGCGGCTGTGGCTCGCCGAGGTCGTCGACGGCGTCCCCGAGCCTCTCGTCGAGCACGACGAGCTCCGCTGGCTGCCCGCCGGGCAGTGGCACGACGTCCCGTGGCTCGACGCGGACGTCCCCATCGTGGACGCGCTCGCCGCACTCGTGGGCGACCGCGTCTGACGTCCCTTTCCGCACGCCCGCGTCTCCGGACGTGAGACGGCCCGCGGGGGGCCGGCATCGACGGCGGCGGGACCGTGTGCCGGCCCGCTCCGCGGGCCGTCAGCTCACCAGCGGTGGTTGCTGTTGCCCGAGCAGACCATGCCCGTGCCGCGGCAGAAGGTGCACTCGCCCTTCCACCGCTTGCGACCCTGACCCTCGCAGTGGTTGCACTCCGCCACCGGGGACGTGCACTCGTCGCACCTCTTCATGTCCGCCTCCTCGCCAGGCTCGTCGTCGTGCCCGGACCACGAGCCGTCTGGATCGGCACGGGGTCTTCAGTCGTCAGCATCGGCAGGACACGCGTCCACTTGAGCGGCGCGACCTGACCGTGACCTGGACGCGGGTCCCGACGGCGTCTCGGACGGGACCTATGTCGCGATTCGTGCGCTGTGTCCGTGCAGGTCGGCGAAGATTCGCCCGTTCGGCGCAGCGGTCGTCGGCGCGTCGATGACCGGACGGGGACCGGGTCGTCCGTGCGACGGTGCACCGTCCGAGCGTGTCGTCCACGCTCGTGCCGGGACCGTCGGACGGCGTCGCCGGAGCCGTACCGGGCCGGACCGGACCGGCGGCCTGGAGTCAGGCCAGCGCCGCCGCCAGGCGCCGGACGCCCTCGTTGAGGGTGGCCGTCGACGCCGCGAGGTTGAGGCGCGCGAAGCCGACGCCCTCCGGCGTGCCGAACGTCGGCCCGGGGTTGAGCGCGAGGCGACCACGCTCGAGCGCCAGCCGAGCGGGGTCGGCGCCGTCGCGGACCGCGAGGACGTCGCGCAGGTCGAGCCAGGCGAAGTACGTCGCGTCGGGCGGCGTCCAGCGCGCCGCGGGCAGGTGCGTCGCGAGGAGCCCGGCGAGCAGCCGCTGGTTGTGGCGCAGACCGTCGAGGACGGCGTCCAGCCAGTCCCCGCAGTCGCGGAGCGCCGTCGTGTGCGCAACCGAGCCGAGGTGGCTGACGCCGTGCAGCACGATCTCCGGCAGGCGCGCGAGGTCCGCGCGGGCGTCCGGTCCCGGGACCGCGACGGCCGCCTTGAGCGCGGCCAGGTTGAACGCCTTCGACGCCGAGTGCAGCGCGATCGCCGACGGGATCACGGTCGTCGTCGGGACGAACCTCGGTCGCGCGTCGCCCTGGCCGTCGCCGTCGGTCGACCGCGCGCTCACGGTCGTGACGAGCGGCGCGTGGATCTCGTCCGCGACGACCCGGACGCCGTGCCGCTCGGCGAGCTCACCGACGCCCGCGAGCTCCGCCGCCGTGTGCAAGGTGCCCGTCGGGTTGTGCGGGTGGCAGAGCAGGTACGCGGCGCGGCGGCCGCCTGTCGTGGCCGTCGCGAACGCGGCGTCGAGCGCGTCGAGGTCGAGGCGGCCGTCCGGTCCGAGCGGGGCGGGGAGCGGGCGGCGGTCGGCGTGCGCGACGAACTGCACGAACGGCGGGTACACCGGGGGACTGATCACGACGGCGTCGCCGGGGTCGGTGACGAGCCGCAGCACCTCGACGATCCCGAGCATGACGTCCGGCACGAGCCGGCAGTCCGCGACGGGCACGTCCCAGCCGTAGCGGGTGGCGGCGAACCCGGCGAGGGCCTCCGCGTAGTCGGGTCCGTGGACGTACCCGGTGTCGCCGGCGCGCATCGCGTCCGACACCGCCCGGACCACCGCCTCGGGCTGCGGGACGTCCATCTCCGCGACGTACATCGGCAGCACGTCGGGCGGGTAGCGGCGCCACTTCTGGCTCGTCCGTCGACGCAGCGCGTCCAGCGGCACGGAGTCGAAGATCGTCGTCCCGGCGCGCACGTCCACGTCCCGACCCTATGTCGGCCCGCTCCGGCCCGGCGGAGGGCCGGGCCCGTGGTGGACCCGGCCCTCCGGTCGTGCGGTGCGCCCGTCAGGGCGTGCGCGACGTCAGAGCGTCGCGCGGACCGCCCGCGTCGCCTGCAGGATGTGCTCCAGCGACGGGGTGACCTCCTCGTAGCGGCGGGTCTTGAGGCCGCAGTCGGGGTTCACCCAGAGCTGGTCGAGCGCGATGGCCTTGACGGCCTCGGTCAGGAGCTCCTCGACCTCGGCCTCGCTCGGCACGCGCGGCGAGTGGATGTCGTAGACGCCCGGGCCGACGGCGCGCGGGTAGCCCGCGGCGGCGATGTCGCCGAGGATCTCCATCTTCGAGCGGGCCGCCTCGATCGACGTGACGTCGGCGTCGAGGCCGTCGATCGCGCCCATGATCTGGCCGAACTCGGAGTAGCACAGGTGCGTGTGGATCTGGGTGTCCTCGCGCACGCCCGCCGTCGAGAGGCGGAACGAGCGGACCGACCAGTCGAGGTACGCCGCGTGGTCCTCCGTGCGCAGCGGCAGGAGCTCGCGCAGGGCGGGCTCGTCGACCTGGATGATGCCGATGCCCGCGGCCTCGAGGTCGGCGATCTCGTCGCGCAGGGCGAGGCCGACCTGGTTGGCGGTGTCGCCGAGCGGCTGGTCGTCGCGCACGAACGACCACGCGAGGATCGTCACCGGGCCCGTGAGCATGCCCTTGACCGGCTTCTCCGTGAGCGACTGCGTGTACGAGGTCCACGCGACCGTGATGGGCGCCGGGCGCGACACGTCGCCCCACAGGATCGACGGGCGCGTGCAGCGCGAGCCGTAGGACTGGACCCAGCCGTTGGTCGTCACGGCGAACCCGTCGAGGTTCTCCGCGAAGTACTGGACCATGTCGTTGCGCTCGGGCTCACCGTGCACGAGGACGTCGAGCCCGATCTTCTCCTGCAGCTCGACGACGCGGCGGATCTCCGCCTTCATCTCGTCCTCGTACTGCTCGGCGGTGAGCTCGCCCTTGCCGAACGCGGCGCGGGCCTTGCGGATCTCGGGCGTCTGCGGGAACGAGCCGATGGTCGTCGTCGGCAGCGGCGGCAGGTCGAAGCGCGCGGCCTGCGCGGCCTTGCGGGACTCGAAGTCGCCGCGGTTGAACGCGTCCTCGCCGAGGGCGGCCACGCGCTCGCGCACCTCGGGACGGACGACGCCGGGGGCCGTCTTGCGCGACGCGACCGCGTCAGACGCCGCGAGCAGCTGCTCGTGGATCGCCTCGCGGCCCTCGGTCAGGCCCTCGGCGAGCGTGACGACCTCGACGACCTTCTGGTCGGCGAACGCGAGCCAGGACTTCAGCGTCGGGTCGAGCGTGGGCTCGTCCTGCACGTCGTGGGGGACGTGGAACAGCGACGTCGACGTGCCGACCGTGACCGCACCGGCGCCGATGTTCTCGAGCTGCTCGAGGATCGCGAGCTTCGCGTCGAGGTCGGCGCGCCAGATGTTGTGGCCGTCGATCACGCCCGCGACCAGCGTCTTCGACTCCAGACCCGGGACCGCCTGCGCCGGGGCCGGGCCGCGGACCAGGTCGACGCCGATGGCCTCGACGTCGGTCGCGGCGAGCACGCCGAGCGCATCGCGCAGGTCGCCGTAGGGCGCGGCGACGAACAGCGCCGGGCGGCCCTCGACCGCGGTGAGCGCGCGGTACGCCTCCGTGACCGACGCGAGCAGGCGCTCGACCGGCACCTCGACCGAGTCCGACACGAGGGCCGGCTCGTCGAGCTGCACCCACGTCGCCCCGGCCTCGGCCAGGTCGCGCAGCAGCGCCGCGTAGACCGGCAGGACGTCGGCGAGGCGGTCGATCGGCGCGAAGCCCTCGGGGGAGCCCTCGGCGGCCTTCGCCAGCGCGAGGAACGTGACCGGGCCGACGATGACCGGGCGGGTCAGCACGCCCTCGGCCAGCGCCTCCGCGAACTCGCGCACCGGGCGGTCGCTCGCGTAGCGGAACTCGGTGTCGGGTCCGATCTCGGGGACCAGGTAGTGGTAGTTCGAGTCGAACCACTTGGTCATCTCGAGCGGCAGGTCGTCGCCGCGGCCGCGCGCGACCGTCGAGTAGCCCGCGAGGTCCAGGCGTCCGTCCGCGTCGACGAGGTCGGCGAAGCGCGGCGGGACCGCGCCGAGGACCGTCGCGGCGTCGAGCACGTGGTCGTAGAACGAGAACGCGCTGGGGATCGCCGGCACGTCCGTGCGCAGGCCGAGCTCGGCCAGGCGGGTGCGCGTGCGGCGGCGCAGGTCGGCGGCGACGGCCTCGACCTCGTCGGCGGAGGAACGGCCGGCCCAGAACGCCTCGATCGCCTTCTTGAGCTCGCGGCGCGGACCGATCCGGGGGTAGCCCAGGACGGAGCCGGCGGGGAACGTGGGGGTGGTGGTCATCGCGGTGTCTGTCCCTCGTGGGTCGGGTCGGGTGCCGTCGTGGTGGGTCCGGGCGAGCCGGGGGTCGTCGCGGTGGAGGCCGTGACGGGTGCTGCGACGCGGCCGGTGCGCGCCCCGCCGTCCAGACCCGCTCCTTCGAGCAGGTCGAGCGCGGCGTGGTGCTGGTTGAACGTGTAGAGGTGGACGCCCGGGGCGCCCCCGTCGAGCACCCCCTGGACGAGGTCGACGCCCGCGCGGATGCCGCGCCGGTGTCGCTCGACGTCGTCGTCCGCGGACCCGAGCAGGTCGAGCAGGTCACGCGGGACGGGCACGCCGGTGAGGTCCTGCACGCGCAGCAGCCGTGCGGGGTCCGTCGCCGGGATGATGCCCGGGATGATCGGGATGGTGACGCCCGCGTCGCGCGCCTCGGCGACGAGGCCGAGGTACGCCTCCGCGTCGAAGAACACCTGCGTGATCGCGAAGTCGGCGCCGGCCTCCTGCTTGGCGAGCAGCGACGCGACGTCCTGGGCGCGCGTCCCGCCGGTGGCCGCGTTGCCGCGGGGGAACGCCGCGACGGCCACCGACAGCGGTCGGACCCGGGCCCGGACCGCCTGCGACGGGCTGCCCGCGCAGCGACGCGACTCGATCTCCCGCAGCAGCTCGACGAGCTCGCTCGCGGTGTTCAGGCCGTCCGGGTGCGGCTGCCAGTCGGCCTGCCCCGCGGGCGGGTCCCCCCGCAGCGCCAGGAACGAGCGTGCCCCCTCGTCGAGGAACTCCTCGACGATCGTCGTGATCTCGTCGCGCGACGTGCCGACGCAGGTCAGGTGGGCGATCGGGTTGAGCGACGTCTCCCGCAGCAGACGGCTGACGAGCGCGCGGGTCGTGACGCGCGTGCGTCCCGAGGCGCCGTACGTGACCGACACGAAGTCGGGGTGCGCCTCGCCGAGCCGCTGGATCGTCTCCCAGAGGCGCGGAGCGGCGTCGGGGTTGCGCGGGGGGAAGAGCTCGAACGACACCGTGGGCCGGTCGATCGCCGCGAGCGGGCGACCCGGTGCGACGTGCGGACCGGTGGTCCGTCGCGAGGCGGGCTCGTCGACCGTCACGGGCCCGGCGGCCACCGCTGCGGCGGCGGCGTCCGTGGCGGGTCCGGTGACCGGTGCGGGCGCCGCGACAGGAGCGGGCGTGGCGACCGGCGCGGGAGCGGGCGCGGCGGTGCCCGGTGTCGCGCTCGCGAGGGGCGCGCTCACCGGGTGGCCCGGGGCGTCCGGCCCGCGCGGGGTGCGCGGGGACACGCGGCGTGATGCGGCATCGTTCACTCCATCGACCCTGGCGGAAGCACCCACACCCTCGCCAGGAGGGGGGTTGCTGCGGCGTCGTCGAGCCAGGTCTCTCGGCCGCTCTGGATGGTTGTCGTGATGCTAGACCGCCGACCACATGGTGGGCAACGCTGCTCGATCGGTGAGACGGCGACGTCCGCGGGGTCGACGGGTCAGACGGGGGCGTCGATCGGAGGGCGCCCGGGGCTCGGTCGGGCGACGGGGGCGGGGAGCACGGCGGCGCCGACGAGGGCGCGTCGGGTCAGCGGCGGCGGCGCGGCGTGAGGTGGCCCGGCCGGAGCCGGCTGCGCTGCGTCGGGACGTCGAACCACGACGTCGGCGAACCGGCCTGCACGCCGAGCAGTCCGTCCTGGACGGCGGCCAGCACCTCGGCGTCGACGGTCGACGGGGTCGACATGGCCGCTGCCGCCCCGCGCACGGCGTCGAGCCGTGCGTCCGGGTCGGTCGTGTCGGTCATGCCGGGCATCTTAACCTCCACCCGAAAGAGGGTCAGGGGCGGCGCGGAGGCGTCACCCGACGGGAGCAGCAGCCCGCCGGCCCCCGCAGCGACAGCCCGACGCCGGCCCCCGCAGCGACAGCCCGACGTCCGCCCCCGAAGCGTCAGCCCGACGCCCACCCCGGCAGCGTCAGCTCGACGCCCACTCCGGCAGCGTCAGCCCGACGCCGGGCGCCCGGTCACCGACGGGCACGTCGCGAGGTGGTCGTCGACCAGCCCGCACGCCTGCATCGCCGCGTACGCGGTGGTGGGACCGACGAACCGGAAGCCGAGCGACTTCAGCTCCCGCGCCAGCGCCTTCGACTCGGGGGTCACCGCGGGCACGTCCGCCCAGGTCGCGGGGCGGACGTGGTCCGCGCGGTCGGGGGCGTGCGACCACAGCACCTCGTCGAGCGTGCGCGACTGCGCGTGCAGGTCGCGCAGCGCTCGGGCGTTCGCGATCGTCGCCTCGATCTTCGCGCGGTTGCGCACGATCCCCGCGTCCGCCATCAGCCGGGCGACGTCGGCGTCGCCGAACTCCGCGACGACCTCCGCGTCGAAGTCGGCGAAGGCCGCCCGGAAGGCGGGCCGCTTGCGCAGGATGGTGATCCAGGCGAGCCCGGACTGGAACCCCTCCAGCGCGACCCGCTCGAAGAGCGCGTGCTCGCCGTGCACCGGCCGGCCCCACTCCTCGTCGTGGTACCGCTCGTACAGGGGGTCGCCGTCGCCGAAGCACCGCCCCACGAGCGGCGTCGGACCGACAGGGTCGGCGGGCGCGGCGGGTTCGGTGGTCAGGTCGGTGCTCGGGGGCGGCTGTGCGGTCACGACGTCAGTCTGGCGTCGTCCGCCCACACGTCGACGGCCGGGCGAGGGCAGTGGGGACGCGTCGGTCGTCGACGGGGGCTGTGGACGGCTCGGTCACGCATGGCCCGCGCGGGCGATCAGCGCCGCGATCCCGTCGAGCACGAGCCGCGACCCGAACGAGACGCCGTCGTCCTGCATCGCGGCGCTGAACGCCCCCGCGTCGGCCGCCCGCAGGAGCGCGGGGTGCTCGTCGCGAGTCGCGACCGCCGCGAGCATGCGGTCCATGTCGTAGGGCGCGGCGGTCATGTCCTCGACCGCCCGCTCGCGCGCCTCCCACGACGCGAACAGCCGCAGCTCGTCGAGCTGGTGGCTCGCGAGCATGCCGACGGCGGCGACCTTCGACGCCTCGTCGAGCGGTGTGTCCTCCAGCGCGGCGACCATCGCCTCCATCCACGCGAGCCGGTTCGGCCCGACCGCGTGCAGCACGGTGCCGGTGTGCGCGAGCCACGGGTGCGCGTAGAGGATCGGCTGCTGGAGCGCGACGAGCAGCTCGAGCCGGGCGCGCCAGTCGCCGACCTCGGGCCCGACGACGGGCGGGCGGCCGCTCGCGCGGTCCGACATGAGGCTGACGACCTCGTCCTTCGACGACACGTACCGGTAGAGGGACATCGTCGTGAAGCCGAGCGACTCGGCGAGCCGTGCCATGGACACCGCGCCGATCCCCTCGGCGTCGGCGAGCGCGATGGCGGCGTCGGCGATCTGGTCGAGCGTGAGGCTGGGGCGTGGGCCGCGGCGGGGCGGCTCGGGCGCGCGCCAGAGGACGGCGAGGTCGGGGGGCAGCGCGGAGGCGTCGACGGTAGCGGCGGGTGCGGGGGTGCTCTCGGCGCGGGCCGCCTCCCGTCGGGCCTTGTCCGCCTCGCGGGCGGCGCGCTGCTGGGCGAGGGCGGCGTCGCGTGCAGCCTTCTCGGCCTCGCGCAGCGCACGACCGGCCTCGCGGGCGGCGTCCCGGGCGGCGCGCTCCCGCTCGGCCTGGGCGCGCTCGGTCTCCTTGCGGGCCTCGTCCTCGCGTCGCCGGCGCTCCTTCTCGACGCCTGCGAGGGCGCGCGTCCGCTGGTCCTCGGCCTGCTGGAGCGCCTTCGTGCGGTCCCGCTCGGCCTTCTCCTCGTCGCGGCGACGCCGGTCGGCGTCGCGACGCGCGCGCTCGGCGTCCTTGGCGGCGGCGCGCTCGGCCTTCTCGCGGTCGCGGCGGGCCCGGTCGGCCTCCTTGGCGGCCGCGCGTTCGGCCTTCTCGCGGTCGCGCCGCAGGGCCTCGGCCTCGCGTCGCGCGTCGTCGGCCTCCTGACGGGCGCGGGCGTCGCCGTCGTGCGCACGTCCCTGCGCTCCGTCGTCGTCGTCGCCTGCCGGGTGGTCGACCGGCGGCGTCGTCGCCGCGTCGTCCTGTGCACGTCCCGGCACGGCGCCGCCCGCCGCTGACCGCGCCCGTGCCGCGTCGTCGGCGTCGGGCGACTGCGCCGGGTCGATGGCCTCGTCCACGTCGTACCTCCTTGACGCTCGATCCTATAAGTGTGTATGACATACACACACAGTTTACGACGTACACAGAAGGAGGCCACGCGATGACCGCTCCGATCGTCGTCGCCCGCGGACTGCGCAAGTCCTACGGCGACCTCACCGTCCTCGACGGCGTCGACCTCGACGTCCACCGCGGCGAGGTCCTCGCCCTGCTCGGGCCCAACGGCGCGGGCAAGACGACGACCGTCCGCATCCTGTCGACGCTCCTGCGACCCGACGGCGGCACCGCGACCGTCGCGGGAGCCGACGTCGTGCGCGACCCCGCCGCCGTGCGCGCGGCCATCAGCCTCACCGGCCAGTACGCCGCCGTCGACGAGCTGCTCACCGGGACCGAGAACCTGCACCTCATGGCCCGCCTCGCGCACCTCGGCAGCCGCGAGGTCCGCACGCGCACCGCCGACATGCTCGAGCTCTTCGACCTCACCGACGCGGACGGGCGCCTCGTCAAGACGTACTCGGGCGGCATGCGGCGGCGGCTCGACCTCGCGGTGAGCCTGCTCAGCCGCCCGCAGGTCGTGTTCCTCGACGAGCCGACGACCGGCCTCGACCCGCGCAGCCGCGGCGACCTGTGGGAGGTCATCCGCGGTGTCGTCGACGCGGGCGCGACGCTGCTGCTCACCACGCAGTACCTGGAGGAGGCCGACCGCCTCGCCGACCGGATCGTCGTCATCGACCACGGTCGCGTCATCGCGCAGGGCACCGCCGCCGAGCTCAAGCGGACGGTCGGGTCGGCGCACGTCGAGCTCGTGCTGCGCGACGGGACCGTGCAGCAGGTGCCCACCGACGGGTCCGTCGCCGACGTGCACCGCATCCTCGGGGAGGTGTCGGCGCGCCCGCTCGACGTCGCCGCGTGGCAGGTCCGTGAGCCCACGCTCGACGACGTCTTCCTCAGCCTGACCGGCAAGCCCGCCGAGCCCACCGAGCCCGCCGCCGGCGCCGCCCCGAGCGACACCGACCGCCACCGCCCGTCCGCCGACGCGCTCGCCGCCGCCGGCCCGCACCCCCGGGAGACCCGATGACCGCCCTCCTCGCGCCCGCACCCACGACGGCCCGCCCCGGCCCGGGCCAGACCGTCCGGGACACGACCGCGCTGATCGGCCGGACGCTGCGCCGCACGACCCGGCAGCTCGACACGCTGCTGCTCTCGGTGATGCTGCCCGTGATGCTCCTGCTGATGTTCACGTACGTGTTCGGCGGGGCGATCGACCCGACCGGGCGCTACGTCGACTTCGTCGTGCCGGGCATCATCCTGCTGACCGCCGGGTACGGGGCGGCGAACACCGCGGTCGACATGGCGTCCGACATGACGAACGGCATCATCGACCGCTTCCGCTCGATGCCGATCCGCGCGACGGGCGTCGTCACCGGGCACGTGGTGGCGAGCATGGCGCGCAACGCGGTGTCGACCGCGCTCGTGATCGGTGCCGCGTTCCTGGTCGGGTTCAGCCCCGACGCGACGCTGCTCGACTGGCTCGGCGCGCTCGGCCTGGTCGCGCTGTTCGTCCTCGCGCTGACGTGGGTCGGCGTGGCCGTCGGGATCGTGTCGTCCGGGCCGGAGGCGGCCAGCGGCTTCACGTTCTTCATCCTGTTCCTGCCGTACGTGTCGAGCGCGTTCGTGCCGCCGGAGTCGATGCCGTCGGTGCTGGAGGCGATCGCCGCGTGGAACCCCGTCACGCCGGTGACCGACACCATGCGCGGCCTGCTCCTCGGCCTGCCGCTCGAGACGTCGACGTGGGTGTCGGCGGTCGCGTGGTGCGTCGGCATCTTCCTGGTCGCCCGGACGGCCGCGGGCCTCCTCTTCGCCCGCCGCCGCTGACGCAGCCGGCCGACGGCCCGAACCCCGGCGACCCGGGTCCTGTGACCGCAGGAGCGCCACGAGCGGTCACAGGACCCGGGTCGCCGGGATGGGGAGGGGATGGGTGACCGGCGGCCGGCGGTCCTCGGGTGCGCGGCGTGCCTAGAGGGCGGCGAGGGCCTTGCGGATGCGGGTCGGGGAGACCGGTACCGGGGTGCCGAGCTGCTGCGCGAACAGGCTGACACGGAGCTCCTGGAGCAGCCAGCGGACCTCGTCGAGCGCCGCGTCCCGGGCGGAGTCGGGCGAGGACGCACGCGCCTTCGTCACCGCCGCGTCGTACAGGTCCTCGACGTCGTGCACCTGCCACGCGAGGTCCCCGTCGCGCTGCGGGTTCTCCGCAGCCTTGCCCAGCCGGTGCCGGGCCGCGCGCAGGTACCGCGTGAGCTGCGGCAGCCGCACGGCCCCGACCTCGGACACGAACCCGTCGTGCACCAGGTCCGCGGACTGCTCACGCACGTCCTGCACGGTGGCCAGGAGCGCGAGGCTCGCCGACGTGCGCAGGTCGGCCTCGAGCTCGCGCCACGCGCCGAGCACCGCGACGAGGTCGGTGACGACCGCGTGCACGGCGTCCTCCAGCCGGTCGCGGACCACCGTGCGCAGCGCGGCGTAGGCGTCGGCGTCGCGCACCTCGGCGGGGGTGCGGTCGCCGAGATGGGACGTCACGAGCCGGTCGATCGCCGCGAGCTGCACGTCGGTGACCAGCGCGTCCGTGCTCGGGTACGGGCTCGCGGCGAGGGTGAGGGCCTGCGTCCCGGTCCAGCGCGACGTGATCCGGCCGGTCGCGAGGCCGACGTCGAGCAGCAGCAGCCGGCGCAGGCCACAGCGGGCGGTCGACGGGACGGCCGCCGCGTCGGCGAGCGTCCGCACGGCGACCGACGTCGTCTCGTCGACGAGCACGGGGAACGCCCGCACGGTGACCCCGGCCGCGGTCGCCTCCAGGACCTCGGGGAGTCGACCTCCCGGGAGGTCGTCGGGCCAGGTGCGCAGGCCGGAGCGCTCGATCGACACGGCCGCAGCAGCGGCCGCCGACGCGGGCGCCGACGAGCCCGGTGCCCCGGGCGTCGGGCTCGTGCCCCGACCGGGACCGGCGCCGGCACCCTGCGCGGCCGCAGCCCCGACCGCCCCGGTGCGTCCGTCGACGGTCGTCCCGCGGCCACCGGCCGCGCCACCCGACCCGGCCGTCGCTCCGGAACCCGGCCCGTCACCGCCCGGCCCGCCGGAGGCCGCGCGCGCCTCCTCCATGGCCGCCCGCACCGCGGTCCGGACCGCGGCGTCGACGGCCTCCTGCGTGCGCGAGGCGAGCCGCCGCTGCAGGACCAGCAGGTCCTTCCCCTCGTCGACGACGCCGCCGCGCTCGCCCACGACGCGGAACGTCATGCGCAGGTGCGGGGGCAGCCTGTCGTCGTCGAACGCGTCGTCGGGCACGTCGACGTCGCGCACGGCCCGGACGGCCTGCCGGAACAGCTCACGGAACGACGGTGCGGCGTCGCCGGCCCGGACGGTGTCCTCCCACGACGCGGTGTGCTCGCGCAGCCACGCCTCGACGGACCGTGCGACGTCGGGCGCGGGCACGAGCTGCACGCGGACGGGCTTGGGCAGCGAACGGATGGTCGCGGTGACGAGCTCCTCGCGCAGCCCGGGCACCATCCAGTCGAACCCGTCGGGGGTCAGCCGGGCCAGTGCCGTGATCGGGACGTGCACGGTGACGCCGTCGGCCTCGGTGCCGGGCTGGAACTGGTAGGTCAGCGGCAGGCGCAGGTCACCCTGCGGCCACCGCGACGGGAACGCAGACTCGTCGATCGCGTCGGCGTCGTCGGCGACGAGGAGCTCGCGCGTGAACGTCAGCAGGTCGGGGTCGCGTCGTCGGGCGCCCTTCCACCACTGGTCGAAGTGCCGCGCGGAGACGACGTCGGACGGGATCCGCTCGTCGTAGAAGGCGAACAGGACGTCGTCGTCGACGACCAGGTCGCGACGGCGGGCGCGCGCCTCCAGCCCCTCGGCCTCGGCGAGCAGCCGTCGGTTCTCGTGGAAGAACTGGTGGTGCGTCGTCCACTCGCCCTGCACGAGCGCGTGCCGGACGAACAGCTCGCGCGCGTGCTCGGGGTTGACCTTGGCGTACAGCACACGCCGCTGCGCGACGATCGGCACGCCGTACAGCAGGACCTTCTCGAACGCGGTCGCGGCCCCCTGCTTGGACGACCACGCGGGCTCGGAGTAGGTGCGCTTCACCAGGTGCGCGCCGACCTCCTCGGCCCACTCCGGCTGGATGCGCGCCGCGTCGCGCGCCCACAGCCGCGACGTCTCGACGAGCTCGGCGGCCATGACCCACGCGGGCGGCTTCCTGGCGAGCCCCGACCCGGGGAAGATCGCGAACCGGGCCCCGCGCGCGCCGAGGTACTCGTTGCGCGCCCGCCGGTCGGGCCGCCGCCCCCGCGCGCCCGTGCCGCCACCACGCGCCGGTGCCGCGACCTCCGTCGCCTCCTGCATGCCGATGTGCGACAGCAGCCCGGACAGCACGCTGACGTGGATCCGGTCGGCGTCCCACTCGAGCCGCAGGGCTCCCCGCGCGGTGTCGTCGAGCGCACGGCCGGCCCCCGGGCCGTCCTCCGGGTTCGCGGCCGCGCCGCCGACGGGAGACGTGGACGTCGGACGGAGCGGGGAGACGTGGATGCCCAGCGGCTTCGCGAGCTCACGGAGCTGGGTGACCACGTCCTGCCACTCGCGGATGCGCAGGTAGTTGAGGTGCTCCGACCGGCACATCCGGCGGAACGCGTTGCCGGACAGCTCGCGCTGCTGCTCACGCAGGTACTGCCAGAGGTTGAGGTAGGCGAGCAGGTCGGACGTCGGGTCGGCGAACCGGCCGTGCAGCTGGTCGGCGCGGTCGCGCTCCTCGGCGGGACGCTCGCGCGGGTCCTGGATCGACAGGGCCGCGGCGATCACCATGACCTCGCGCGCGACGCCGCGACGGCCGCCCTCGACGATCATGCGTGCCAGCCGCGGGTCCATCGGCAGCTGCGCGAGGGCCCGCCCGGTGTCCGTGAGCCGCGTGACGGTCCGCGGTCGCTGCGCGCCGCCGTCGGCGCCCTCGACAGCGACCGTCTCCAGCGCACCGAGCTCCGTGAGCAGCTGCACGCCGTCGCGCACGGCCCGCACGTCCGGCGGGTCGACGAACGGGAAGTCGGTCACGTCGTCGGGCGACGCCGCGACGCCCACGGCGATCATCTGCAGGATCACCGAGGCCAGCGACGTGCGGAGGATCTCCGGCTCGGTGTACATCGGCCGGGCCGCGAAGTCGTCGGGCGAGTACAGCCGGATCGCGATGCCGTCCGCGACGCGCCCGCACCGCCCGGACCGCTGGTTGGCCGACGCCTGCGAGATCGGCTCGATCGGCAGCCGCTGCACCTTGGTCGCCTTCGACCAGCGCGAGATGCGCGCGGTGCCCGGGTCGACGACGTACCGGACGCCGGGCACGGTCAGCGACGTCTCCGCGACGTTGGTCGAGAGCACGACGCGTCGCGCGGCGTGCGGCTCGAACACGCGGTGCTGCTCGGCGGCCGACAGGCGGCTGTAGAGCGGCAGGAGCTCGACGGCCTGCGGGTGGCGGGGATCGGTCGCACGCGCGCCGAGCGACGTGCGCAGCGCGTCCTCCGCGTCGCGGATCTCCCGCTCGCCGGACAGGAACACGAGGATGTCGCCCGGCCCCTCGGCGGACAGCTCGTCGACGGCCTCGGTGATCGCGGTCATGAGGTCGCGGTCCTCGGTGGCCTTCGCGCGCGGCCGGCGGCCGGCGTCCTCCGCGGGCGCCTCGACGTCGGGCGACAGGGGCCGGTACCGGATCTCGACGGGGTACGTGCGGCCGCTGACCTCGACGACCGGCGCGGGCACGCCGTCGGGGTGCTCGGCCGTCGGCGGCCCGGCGAAGTGCTGCGCGAACCGCGCGGAGTCGATCGTCGCGGACGTGATGACGACCTTGAGGTCCGGCCGCTGCGGCAGCAGCCGCGTCAGGTAGCCGAGGATGAAGTCGATGTTGAGGGAGCGCTCGTGCGCCTCGTCGATGATGAGCGTGTCGTACGCCCACAGCATCGGGTCGCGATGGATCTGCGCGAGCAGGATGCCGTCCGTCATGACCTTGACGAGCGTCTCGTCGGACGACGTGTCCGTGAACCGCACCTGGTACCCGACGAGCTCGCCGAGCGTCGTGCCGACCTCCTCGGCGATGCGCTCCGCGACCGACCGGGCCGCGATCCGGCGGGGCTGCGTGTGGCCGATCTGACCGGCCCGCCCGCGGCCGAGGTCGAGCGCGATCTTCGGCAGCTGCGTCGTCTTGCCGGAGCCCGTCTCGCCCGCGACGACGACGACCTGGTGGTCGCGGATCGCGGCGGCGATCTCGTCGCGACGTGCGCTGACCGGCAGGTTCTCGGGGTAGACGATCGGCGGGACGACGACCTGCTCGCGGACCGCCGCGGCCCGGGCCCGACGGGCCCGGGCGCGCTCGTCGTCACGTCGCCGGTCGTGCTGCTGGCCGCCGCCGCGTGCACGCTGGCCGGGCTGCCGGGCCTCGTCGGTCCGCCGCGCCTCGTCGGTTCGGCGCGGCTCGTCGGGCCGCCGACCGCGGCCGCCACCGCGACCCCCGCGCCGGCGGGGGCCGGACGGGCGTCCGGTCGACGGCTCGCTGGTGGTCACGACGCACGATTCTCCCAGGTGCCCCGCGTCGCCCGCGCGCTCATTGCTCCAGCAGCACCAGCGCCTGGATGACGGGACCCGCGACGGCGACGTACATGACGGCGAAGAACAGCGCGTAGAGCAGCGTGAACGCCGTCGCCTGACCGGCCGCGCGCGGCTCGCGCAGGTGCGCGACCGTCTTGGCCACCACACGCCACGGCCGGACGACGTCCCAGCTGTTGAGGCGCAGGTGCCGGCCCAGGTACATCCCGAACGAGACGAGCAGCAGCACGACCGCGACGAGCGCGAGCGTGTCGCCGGCCAGCAGCGGTGCCGCGACGTCGCCGTGCCGCGCGATCGTCCACTCGAGCTGCACGAGCAGCACGTTCAGGACGGTGTTGAGCACCCCGGCCATCGCGAGCGAGATCACGAGGACGACGTCGAACCACATCGGCACGCCGTCGCCGTCGCGCCGGTGGCTGAGGTTGAGCTCGGTGACGAGGTAGCCCGCGTTCGGCAGGAGCAGGAGCCAGACGAGGAGCAGCAGGCCGACCAGCGGGAGGACGACCGCGCGCGGCACCCCGACCGCCAGCAGGAAGATCAGCGCGTACGACAGCAGCAGGACCAGCAGGGGGGCCGCGGACAGCGCGAGGTTGAGCAGCATGGGCCGGTAGACGCGCGTGCCGAACACCGGGCCGCGGGCCACGACGAGCCCGAGCGCGAGGACGTTCATGAGGAGCACGCCCAGCAGCAGGCTCGCGATCACAGGCGGCGTCCGGACGCGGCGGGCATGGCGCCATCGTGGTGCGCGACGGCTGGTCGGGCCAGCGGACGGGCGCCCGTCGCGGCCGTCCCGTGCGGGCACGGCGGCGGGGCCGACCGGGACGGGTCAGCGACCCTGCGGGAAAACGGGTGGCGCGCGCCCGCCACGCCTGCTTACAGTGCCGCCGTGCTGATCTGACCACCGCGCCGAGTCCCTCTCCCGACTCCCCGCGCCCGTCGTGCTGCTCCCGACGTCGGCGCACCCCCCGGTGGTGATCGCATGAACCCAGTCCTCCGTGCCCGTGCCCTGACCCGTTCCTACGACGGGCGTCCCGTGCTGACCGGCGTCGACCTCGACGTCGACCCCGGCCACCGCCTCGGTGTCGTCGGCGAGAACGGCATCGGCAAGTCGACCCTCCTGCGCCTGCTCGCGGGCGTCGAGCAGCCCGACAGCGGCGACGTCACACGGCCCGCGGCGCTCGAGCTGCTGACGCAGGAGCCGACCTTCGCGCCGGCCCACACCGTCGCTGACGTCATGGCGGCCGCGCTGGCCGACGTCCGTGCCGTCGAGCACGCGCTCGAGGACGCCTCGGCCGCGCTCGCGGACGACGTCCCCGGTGCCGACGACGCGTACGCCACCGCTCTCCTCGACGCCGAGCTCGCGGGCGTCTGGGACGCCGACCGGCGGGCTGAGCTGGCCCTCGTCGGGCTCGGTCTCGCGGACGTCGAACCGACCCGGCCGACCGCGCGGATGTCCGGCGGGCAGCGGTCGCGGCTCGCGCTCGCGGCCCTGCTGGTCCGCAGCCCGGCGGCCGTCCTGCTCGACGAGCCGACCAACCACCTCGACGACGCCGCGGCCGAGTACCTCGCGGGGGCGCTGCGCGCGCTGCCCGGGGCCGTCGTGCTCACGAGCCACGATCGCGTGTTCCTCGACGAGACGTGCACCGAGATCCTCGACCTCGACCCGTCGCTCGACGGTCCCACCCGGTACGGCGGCACGTTCACCGACTACCTCGCCGCCAAGCGCGTCGAGCGCAACCGGTGGGAGGAGCGGTGGAAGGCCGAGCGCGAGGAGCTGTCCCGGTTGCGGCACTCGGTGCGGGTCACCGCGCGGCAGGTCGGGTACGGCCGCGAGCTCGGCAACAACTTCAAGATGGACTACGACGCGCAGGGCGCCCGCGTCGAGCAGCAGGTGTCCCGGCGGGTCAGGGACGCGCAGCGGCGGCTCGACGAGCTCACGCGCGACCACGTGCGCAAGCCCCCGCCGCCGCTGCGGTTCGCGGTGCCGTCGTCATGGTCGGGTGCGGCCGGCGGCCTCGTGCTGCAGGTGCGCGACGCCGAGGTGCCCGGGCGGCTCACCGTCCCGTCGCTCGACCTCGCCGCCGGCGCCAAGGTGCTGGTCAGCGGGCCGAACGGGGCGGGCAAGTCGACGCTGCTGCACCTGCTCGCGGGAGACCTCGTGCCGGCCCGCGGGTCCGTGCAGCGGGCGCGCGGCGTCGAGGTCGCGCTGCTCGAGCAGGACGTCGGCCTGGCCGACGACCCGCGCACGCCGCGGACGCTGTTCGACGCCGTGACGGCCGACCTGCCCGACCCGGTCCGCCTCGTCGACCTCGGCCTCGTCGCGCCGCGGGACGTCGACCGGCCGCTGCGGGAGCTGTCCGTCGGGCAGCGTCGACGCGTCGTGCTCGCGCTGCTCGTGGCCCGGACGCCCGGCGTGCTGCTGCTCGACGAGCCGACGAACCACGTGTCCGTGCGGCTGGCGGACGAGCTCGTCGACGCCCTGGAGGTGTCGCCGGGGGCGGTCGTCGTCGCGACGCACGACCGGTGGCTGCGGCGCCGGTGGACCGGGGAGCACCTCGTCGTGCGCGACGGACGTGCGGCCTGGGCGGACGCCCCTACAGTGGCCGGATGAGCGAGACGGCCGGGTCGGACGGCGAGCGGCGGGCGGCGGCCGCGCTCGAGGCGTCGGGCGTCGGCTACACGATCACGCGGCACGGGCCCGTGCGGTCGCTCGCCGAGGCGGCCGCTGCGCGCGGGGTCGAGCCCGCCGACGTCGTCAAGACGATCGTCGTGCGGCGTGGCGACGACGACTTCCTCTTCGTGCTCGTCCCGGGCGACCGGACGATCTCCTGGCCGAAGCTGCGCGCGCTGCTCGGGGTGTCCCGGCTCTCGATGCCCGACGCGACGACCGCGCGGGACGTGACCGGGTACGAGCGTGGGACGATCACGCCCTTCGGCTCGCTCACGGCGTGGCCCGTCGTCGCCGACTCGCGCGTCCCGGACCGGTCGGTGTCGATCGGCGCGGGCGCGCACGGCGTCGCGGCGACCGTCGACGGGAGTGACCTCGTGCGGGCGCTGGAGGCCACCGTGGCGGACGTCACCGACCCGGAGGCGTGACCTGTCGTTGACCTCCGGACGCCGCCGGGCGGCGTCGACTGTGAGGGTTCTGTACTGGTTCTCGACCCGATCTTGACCGGACCGGGTCGTCGGTCGATCCTTGACGAACGCCGCGGATCGGGCACGAACCCCGGGGAACGGATCCCGTCCCGTGGCCGTTGGGCCTCTCGAGTGGCGGCGTCGGCACCGGCCGGTACCGTCATCAGGCCGCCGGGCCTCACGGGTCCGGTCGCGCAGGAGTGAGGAGCCATGGAGCTGATCGAGCACACCGCCGCCGCCGGGACGATCCGGGTCGACGAGCAGGACGGCCGCACGGTCGTCGTGCTGGTCGGCGAGGTCGACGCCGCGCTGCGCGACGAGGCGAGCGCGACCATGGCCCGGGCCCTCATCGGCGGCGACCCGGTCGTGATCGACACCACGCACGCGACGTTCATCGACTCCTCCGGCATCGCCTTCGTGCTGCAGCTGCACCTCGCGGCACGGGAGGCCGGCATCCCCGTGACCCTCCAGGACCCGCACCGCGTGCTGCGCGACGTGCTGGAGATGATCGGCATGGGCGGCGAGTTCGCGTCGGCCGAGCCGGTCGTGGCGGTCCCCGAGCCCGCCTGACCCGGCGTCCCCACGCCCGCCTGACCTGACGACGCGGGCGGTGCGGTCGGCCCGGCGCTCGTGCCGAGCCGTCCACAGCCCGGGATCACACCGGCCCGTCCACGACGCTCCGTGCCGCCTCGGTCGTCGTGTCGGACGCGGCGGTTAGCGTCCTCGGCATGCGGATCCTGCACACCTCCGACTGGCACCTCGGTCGGACGCTGCACGGGGTCGACCTCCTCGACCACCAGGCGGCGTACCTCGACCACCTGGTCGAGGTCGTGCGTGCCGAGGCCGTCGCCGCGGTGGTGGTCGCGGGAGACGTGTACGACCGTGCGATCCCGCCCGTCGAAGCCGTGACGCTCCTGTCCGACACGCTCGCGCGGCTCGCCGAGCACACGACCGTCGTCGTGACGTCCGGCAACCACGACTCCGCGACCCGGCTGGGCTTCGGGTCCGCCCTCATGCGCGAGCGCGTGCGGCTGCGCACCCGGGTCGCCGGGCTGCACGAGCCCGTCGTGCTGCCGTCCGACGACGGCGACGTGCTGGTCTACGGCCTGCCCTACCTCGACCCGGACACCGTGCGCGCCGACCTCGCCGAGGACGGTCCGGACGGCGAACGGCGCGTACCGGCACGTTCGCACGAGGCCGTCGTCGGCGCCGCGATGCGCCGCGTGCGGGCCGACGTCGACGCGCGTCGCCGTGCCGCGTCCGGCGGGCGGGTGCGCAGCGTCGTCGCCGCGCACGCGTTCGTCGTCGGGGGCGTCGCGAGCGAGTCGGAGCGGGACCTCGCAGTCGGCGGCGTCGAGCACGTGCCCGCCGGGGTGTTCGCGGGCGTCGACTACGTCGCGCTCGGGCACCTGCACGGCCCCCAGCGCGTCGCCGGCCCCGACGGCACGACGCTGCGCTACTCCGGGTCACCGCTCGCGTACTCGTTCTCGGAGCTGCGGCACACGAAGTCGACGGCCCTCGTGGACCTGTCCGGCGCCGATCCCGCGGTCGAGCTCGTCGCGGCGCCGGTCGCGCGCCGCCTCGCCGAGGTGACCGGCACGCTCGACGACCTCCTCGGCGCCGCGGGCGAGGCGCACGTCGACGACTGGGTCCGGGTGACCGTGACCGACCCGCAGCGCCCGTCCGACCTCTACCGCCGCGTCACGCAGCGGTTCCCGCACGCGCTCGTCGTGCAGCACCGTGCACCCGAGCACGCGCGCACGTCCGCTGCCGCCGTCGTCACGGCCGCGCACGACCCCGTCGACGTGGCCGCGCAGTTCGTCAGGCACGTCACCGGTGCCGACGCGACCGCGGTCGAGGTCGACGTGCTGCGCCGCGCGTACGAGGACGTCCTCGCCGCGGAGCGGAGCGCCTGATGCAGCTGCGCACGCTCACCGTCCAGGCCCTCGGGCCGTTCGCCGGCCGGCACACCGTCGACTTCTCGGCGCTGTCCGCGTCGGGGCTGTTCCTGCTCGACGGCCCGACCGGCTCGGGCAAGTCGACCCTCATCGACGCCGTGGTGTTCGCGCTCTACGGCAAGGTCGCGTCGGCCGACGCGAGCGACGACCGGCTGCGGTCCGCCTACGCGGCCGACGACGTACCCACCGTGGTCGACCTCACCTTCGAGGTCGCGTCCGGCGTCTACCGCGTGCGGCGCAGCCCCGGGTACGACCGCGCGAAGAAGCGCGGCACCGGCACGGTCCGGCAGCAGCCGTCCATCACGCTGTGGCGACTGTCGGCCGACGACGACGGCAGCGGCGACCCCGACGACGTGCCCGCCGGCGAGGTGGTCTCGACGCGCCTCGACGAGGCCGGGGCCGAGCTCCAGCGGGTCGTCGGGCTCGACCGCACGCAGTTCGTCCAGACGATCGTGCTGCCGCAGGGGGAGTTCGCGCGGTTCCTGCGCGCCGACCCCGAGCAGCGGCGCGGGCTGCTGCAGAAGATCTTCGGCACCGAGGTGTACGACCGGATCGGCCGCCGCCTGGTCGAGCTGCGGCGCGAGTCGGCGGAGGCCGTCGCGGCCGCGCGCGCGGGTCTCACCACCGCTGCGGCGCACCTCGTCGGGGCCGCCCGGCTCGACACGGAGACGGCCGACAGGCTGCGGCACGACCTCGACGAAGCGCTCGCGACCGGCACCGTCGACGCCGTGAGCGGCGTCGTGGGGACGTTCGCCGCGGACGTGACCAGCGCCGCCACGACCGCGCACGACCTGGCGGCGGCCGCCGAGCGCCGGCGCGCGGACGCACGGACCGCGCTCGACGAGGCGACGCGCACCGCCGAGCTGCTGCGGCGCCGCGACGCCCTCCGGGCCGAGCGCGCGGCGCTCGACGAGGCCGAGCCCCTGCACCGCGCGGCGCAGGCCCGTCTCGCGACCGCGCGCTCCGCGCAGTCCGTCCGGCCCCTGATCCACCGGTCCGACGAAGCGCGGGTCGCGCTGGAGTCGGCGTCGAAGGCGCTCGACGCGGCCGTCGACGCGGCACCCGCCGACCTGGCGGAGCTCGCGCGACGGTCGTGGCCCGACGACGCCGAGCCCGCCGGACGGTCCGGCTCGCGCGGGGCGGACGACGGTGGCGCCGCTCTGCCCGGTGCCGTCGGCAGCGCGCAGCCGACGCTGTTCGACGTCGCCGTGGAGGCCGTGGGGTCCGCGTCGCCGGCCGGCGAGCGGCGGCTGCTCGACGTCGCGCGCGAGCAGGCCGTGGCGCAGGCCGCGGCGATCGAGCGGCTCGTGGCCGTCGAGGCCGGGCTCGAGGCGCGCCGTCAGGAGGTGCGCGGGGCCCGGGCGGGCGTCGACGACCTCCGCACCGAGATCGGCGTGCACGACACCTGGCTGGCGGCGCGTCCGGAGGAGAGGGCCGCCCTCGTCACGGCACACCGCGAGGCGACGGAGCTCGCGGCGTGCGTCCCCGAGCGCACGGCCGCGCTCGAGGCGCTGACCGACGTGGCGTCGGCCCTGGTCGCGCTCGACGAGGCGACCGACCGGCACGCGTCCGCTGAGCGGCGGCTCGCGTCGAGCGCACGGGCGGCGGCCGCCGCCGTCCAGCGCGAGGCGACCCTGCGGACCGCGCGGATCGCCGACCTGGCGGGCGAGCTCGCGTCGGCCCTCGCGGACGGCGACGCCTGCCCGGTCTGCGGCGCCGTCGAGCATCCCGCCAAGGCCGCGCTCGGGGCGGACCACGTCACCGCCGACGACGTGCAGGACGCCGAGGACGCCCGGGTCGCCGCCGAGCACGACGTGCGCGCCGCCGAGAGCGAGGTCGCACGGTGCGCCGAGCGGGTCACCGCCCTCGCACGGCAGGTCGACGGCGCCACGCCCGACGACGTCGCCGCTCGGCTCGCCGCCGCGCACGAGGCACTCACCGCTGCCCGCACCGCCGTCGCCGACGCGGCACGTCTCGCCCGGGACGTCGAGGCGCACGACACCGCCACCGCGCGGCGGGTGAGCCTGCGCCAGGACGCCGTGACCGCGCTGGCCGCCGCCGAGGTGCGCATCGAGGCGCTGGTCCAGCAGCTCGACGCCGCCGAGGCCGAGGTCGTGGCCGGCCGGGCCGACCATCCGACGGTCGCCGCCCGGCACGCCGCCTTGCGCGAGCGCGCCGCCGCGGCCGGGACGCTCGCCGACGCGCTCGTCGCCGTCGAGCGCGCGCACACCGACGACACGGTGCGGCGTGCCGAGCTCGCGGACGGGCTCGCGGAGCACGGGTTCGCGTCCGTGGACGAGGCGCGCGACGCGCTCGTGGACCCGGCCGTGCTCGACGAGCTCACCTCGACCGTCGAGGCGTACGTCGCCGCCGTGGGGCGGGTGCGCGCCGGCCTCGCCGAGGACGCCGTCGCCGGTCTGCCCGACGACCTCGTCGTCGACCTCGCGGAGGCGCGCGAGGCAGAGCGGACCGCGCGCGTCGAGCACGAGGCCGCCGCCGGCGAGGCGCGCAGCGCCCGGGACCGCGCCGACGCCGTCCAGGCCGCCACGGCCGCGGTCGTCGCGGCCGCCGAGCGTCTCGTCGAGCGCACGGCCGCACACGCGCCCGTCGCACGGCTCGCGGCCGTCGCCGGCGGGACCGGCGGGGACAACGCGCACGCCCTGTCCCTCGCGACCTACGTGCTGACGCGCCGGTTCGAGGACGTCGTCGCCACCGCGAACGACCGGCTGCTCGGCATGTCGGACGGGCGGTACGAGCTCGTCCGCAGCGACGTCAAGGAGGACGTCAGCACCCGCCGCACCGGCCTGTCGATGCGCGTCGTCGACCATCGCACCGGCCACCAGCGCGACCCCCGCACGCTGTCCGGCGGCGAGACCTTCTACGTGTCGCTGTGCCTCGCGCTCGGCCTGGCCGACGTGGTGAGCGCGGAAGCCGGCGGCATCGACCTCGGCACACTCTTCGTCGACGAGGGGTTCGGCAGCCTCGACCCGCACACCCTGGACCAGGTGCTCGCCGAGCTCGGACGGCTGCGCGCCGGCGGGCGGGTCGTCGGCGTCGTGTCGCACGTCGAGACGCTCAAGCAGGCGATCGCCGACCGCATCGAGGTCCGTCCGACACCGCACGGCCCGAGCATCCTCACGGTCCGCGCCGGCTGAGCCGTCGGGCACCGTCTGTGGTGTCGCGGCCGGTCGCGCCGGTCGGGAGGCACGCTCGAGCGGCGGGCGGCGGGCGGCGGGCGGCGGGCAGCGGGCGGCGGGCGGCGGGCGTCGCGCCACGGAGGACGTCGATCCGCGTGCGGGTGAGCCCGGCGGACGTCGTGACGTGGGCGCCGACGGGGTCCGGCGACCCCAGGGCGAGGGTCGCGCACCGGTGTGCCGGATGACCGGCAGCAGGTATGGCGTGCGTCACAGTCGCGACCTAGCCTGAGAGGAAGCGTCGACGAAGGACCTCACGATGTCGTGGGTATTGCTGGCCGCAGTGCTCTTCGTGCCGGCGCTCGTCTTCAGCGCCCTGTGGTCGCTCCTCCCCGGCGCGGACGAGCCGCCGCGATGGCGGGTCGCGCTCGCCGACCGGCTCGAGAGCTGGGCGCACCGGCTGCGCCCCCCGCGCCCCGTCCCGCCGAACCCGTTCGACGCGCTCCGCGTCCAGGAGCGCCTCGGCGCCGTCGCCGACCACGTCCGTGCGCTCGAGCTCGACCCGCGCACGTTCGCGCGGGCGGAAAGGATCATCGCGTCCCAGCTCGCGTACGACCAGCTGCTCGCCGAGGCGTGCCGGCTCGCGGGCGTCGAGGTCCTGCCGCGCCCCAAGGGCGACCCGGCCGAACGGTTCCGTGAGGAGGTCGAGCTCGCCGCGCGCGGCTGGACGTGGTGAGACGCGCTGCGAGACCCGGCCCTGCGGATGTGCGCCGAGGTCAGCGCCCCTACCGTGGGCGCGTGCGCACCACGACCGAGCCGAGACCGGCCGCCCCCGAGACGTCCGTCGCGCCCGCTGACGCGCCCGCTCACGTGCCCGCACGGCGCGCCGCACGGGCCGGGGCGGGGTCGGGTCGATGAGCGGCCGCGCGGTCGCGATCGTCGTCTCCACGATCGTCGTGCTCGCGGCCGGCGTCGTCGTCGCCGACCGGGTCGCGGCGTCGACCGCGGAGCGCCGCGCGGCCGAGTCGGTCGAGGCGAACCTCGACGTCGCCGGCACGCCCACGGTGACGATCGACGGCTTCCCGTTCCTCACGCAGGTGCTCGCCGGCTCGCTCGACCACGTGACCGGCAGCGTCGACGGCGTGACCCTCGACGGTGGCCTGACGGCGACGGACGTGACGTTCGACGCGCAGGGCGTCAGCACGTCCGAGCCGTACACGGTGGCGACCGGCTCCATCACGGGCACGCTGCCGACGGCGACGATCGAGCAGGTCGTCGCCGAGCAGACCGACCTCGACGTGACCGTCGCCGTCGACGGGACGTCGCTCGTCGCGTCGGGCGAGGTGCTCGGCGTGGACCTCTCGGCGGCGCTCCAGCCGCGGGTCGAGGACGGCCGGCTGCTCGTCGACGTGGGGCGCATGTCGCTGGGCGGGCTGACGATCACCGTCGACGACCTGCCGGAGCGGGTCTCGTCCCGGTTCCGAGGGCTCGAGGTCCCCGTGAGCGGGCTCCCCGAGGGCCTCGTGCTGTCGGCGGTCGAGGTCGTCCCGGACGGTGCGCGCGTGACCGCCACGGGCGACGACGTGACGCTCACGGCTCAGCCCTGACCTGTCGTCCCGACGGGCCGGTAGGGTCCCCCTGCCCGCGGACACGTCGCGGGCGGGACGACCCCGAGGAGAGCCGTGGACTGGTGGAACGAGACGTGGCAGTCGGTCACGACGCCGCAGCCCGTGCCCGACACCGTCGTCGTGGTCGTGACGGCCGCCGTGGTCCTGGTCGCTCTGGTCGTCCCGCAGCTCTGGCACCTCACACGGCACGCGCTCACGATCGTGCACGAGGCGGGCCACGCCGCCGTCGCGGTGCTCGTCGGCCGGCGCCTCTCGGGCATCCGGGTGCACTCGGACACGTCCGGGCTCACCGTCTCGGTCGGGAAGCCGCGCGGACCCGGCATGGTCGCCACCGCGGCAGCCGGGTACCCGGCGCCGGCGCTGCTCGGGCTCGGTGCCGCGTGGCTGCTGTCCGAGGGGTACGCGGTCGCCCTCCTGTGGCTGCTCGTGGTCGTCGTGGCGCTCGTGCTCGTGCAGATCCGCAACTGGTACGGCCTGTGGTCGGTGCTCGTGAGCGCCGCGGTCCTCGTCGGCGTGACGGTGTGGGGCTCCGCGGTCGTGCAGTCCACGTTCGCCTACCTGGTCACCTGGTTCTTCCTCCTCGGTGCGCCCCGCGCGGTCCTGGAGATGCAGTCCGGTCGGCGGCGCGTGCGTCGTCGTGGCGGGTCGGACGTCTCCGACGCCGGCATGCTCGGGCGCCTCACGCACCTGCCGGGACTGTTCTGGGTCGGCGTCCTCCTCCTCGTCTGCCTCGGGTGCCTCGCCCTCGGCGGTGCGTGGCTGGTGGGCCTGCAGCTCGCCTGAGCCGAGCTCTGGCCGTCACGTCGTCACGCACCCGCCGAGCGCACCGGCGAGCGCCCGCTGCTCGTCGCGTGTGACGGACAGCCCGTACGCCGACTTCACGAGCACCTGCCGGACCGCGTACGCACACCGGTAGCCGACGTTCGGCGGCAACCACTGCGACGCATCGGCGGCGCCCTTGTCCTGGTTGGCGCGACCCTCGACGGCGAGCAGGTTCGCCGGGTCGTTGGCGAAGGCCGTGCGCGCGGCGTCGGTCCACCCGGCGGCGCCCGCGACCCACGCGTCACCGAGCGCGACGACGTGGTCGACCTGCACGTCGCCGGACGACGGCCCGCGCTCGAACACCATCCGGCGGCCCGTGTACGGGTCGTCGAGCGTCCCGTCGAGCACCAGGCAGCCGCGGGTCCCGGGCTTGGTGGTCGTGCCGGTGAGGTCACGTCGCAGGACGTCGTTGCGGGTGTCGCAGCCGTTGCGGTCGACGTCAGCCCACGCCTGCCCGAACTCGTCGCGCTCGTACGGCTCCGGGGGCGGTCGGCTCCGCACGTCGAGGGTCGCGAGAGCTCCGCGGGCGAGGGCGAGATCCTCCGCGTGGACCGGGTACCGGGCCGCCGACCGGGCCTGCGTCCACGCGGGCAGCCCCGTGCCGGTCGCCACGCACAGCGCGAGCACGCAGAGCGACGTCCGGCGAGCGCGCAGGTGCGCGCGCACGGCGTCGGCGCGCGCGGTGAGGAGTGCACCGGCGGGCGGCGCCGGGACGCGGTGCGCGCGGGGTCGGAGGGCCATGTGCCGCAGCCTCCCGCGGTCGTCGTCACCCGGTCCTCGCGCCGGCCGTGGTCGGTGGAGCGGCGGCGCCGGCGGCGGGCTGTGGACGGCTCGGCGTGGTGCCGGGCCCCACCCGGCGACGGGGTCGGCGGACTATCGGTCGCCGGGTCCCCGGGCCGCCGGGACCGCTGGGCCCTGGCTGCCGGGCTGCTGGGCCGTCGGGCCGCTGGGCTGCCGGGCTGCTGGGCCGCCGGGCTGCTGGGCTGCCGGGCTGCCGGGCTGCCGGGTCGCCGGGCCGCTGGGTCGTCGGGTCGCCGGGCTGCTGGGCCGCCGGGTCGCTGGGCCGTCGGGCCGCTGGGCTGCCGGGCCGCCCCACACCAGGGCCGCGAGGCCACAGGGCCCACCGGTGCCACGGCGGAGTCTTGACTTCGAGTGCACTCGAAGCGTCACCATCGGACGCATGAGCGTCGTCGCGGAACGGGTTGGCCTGAGCATCGCGGAGGCGGCGGAGGCCACGGGGCTGACCGCCCACACGCTGCGCTACTACGAGCGGGACGGCCTGCTGCTCGACGCGGTCGACCGGGCGACGTCCGGGCACCGGCGGTACACGGAGCAGGACCTCGGCTGGATCCGGCTGGTCACCAAGCTGCGGGCGACGGGCATGCCGGTGCGCGAGATCCGGCTGTACGCGGACCTCGTGCGCGCGGGCGAGGGGAACGAGGACGAGCGGCTCGCGCTGCTCCGGGCGCACCGGGACCGGGTGCGGGCGCAGCTGGACGAGGTCGCGACGCACCTGCTCGCGATCGAGGGCAAGATCGCGGTCTACGAGGGCACGTCGGACAACTGCACGTCCGCCTGACCCCGCGCGTCCCGCCTGACCTCGCGCGTTCCGCCTGGCCTCGCACGCCCCGCCTGACCACGCACGCCCCGCCTGACCGCGCACGCCCAGTCCGACCGCGCACGCCCAGCCTGATCGTGCGTCCCGCCTGACCCTGCGCGTCCGTTCGACCGCGTGCGTCTGCCTGACCTGCACGGACCCTGCACGCGCCTGCACGCGTCCTCCCGCGGCGCGGTGCGTCCGGATGCCTAGGGTGACCGCGTGCGCCCCCGCCCCCGCTCCCGTGCCGTCCTCGTCGTCGTCGCCGCGGTCGTCGTCGTGGCCGGGCTGGTCGTCGCGACGGCGGCGTCGGGCGCCCTGGCCGACCCGGCGGGCGACGCGCTGTACGCGGGGCTCGTGTACGTCCTGGTGCTGCTCGTGCGGCCGCGGGTCCGGCCGTGGCGCGCGGGTGCGGTCGCGACGGCGGTGTGCGTCGCCGTGGAGCTCGCCCAGCTGACCGGTGCACCGGCCGCGCTGGTGGAGGCGGTGCCCGCCGCCCGGTTCGTCGTGGGGACGACCTTCGTGCCGGTCGACCTGCTCGCGTACGCGCTCGGGGCGGCCCTCGCGATGGTGGCGGACGCGACGGCGGTCCGCATGGTGCGCAGGTCCCGGGACGTGCACGTCACCCGCTGACACACTGAGCCGTCCACAGCCCTGGACACGCGCATCGGTGTCCACCGGGTCGAGGCGCCAGGGTGCCGAGCACACGCATCCCCGGCATGCTGTCCCACGTCAGCGCACGCCGGCGAAGGGGCTGAGATGGCGACGTCGACGAGCATCTTCCGGCGCAAGTCCGTCGAGGACTCGCTCGCCTCCGCGGAGGACCCGGACCGGCACCTCAAGCGGAACCTCACCGCGTGGGACCTCGCGATCATGGGCGTGGCGGTCGCGGTGGGCGCGGGCATCTTCTCGGTCGGCGCGACGGCGGCCGCGAACTACGCGGGCCCCGCGGTGATCGTCTCGTTCGTGATCGCCTCGATCGTCTGCGCGCTCGCGATCATGTGCTACGCCGAGTTCGCCTCGACGCTCCCTGTCGCCGGGTCCGCGTACACGTTCTCCTACGCGTCCATGGGCGAGTTCGTGGCCTGGATCATCGGCTGGGACCTCATCCTCGAGATGCTGCTGGCCGCGGCGGTGATCGCGAAGTTCTGGGGCGTGTACCTGTCCGACGCGTTCGGCCTGTTCGGCGTCGACGTGCCCACGACGCTCGAGCTCGGGCCGGTGGACGTCGAGTGGGGGCCGGTCGTCATCGTGGCGGTCTTCACGACGCTGCTCGCGATCGGCACGAAGCTCAGCGCACGCGTGAACAGCGTGTTCACGATCATCAAGGTCGGCATCACGGTGTTCGTGATCGTCGCCGGGTTCTTCTACGTCAACGCCGCGAACTACTCGCCGTTCGTGCCGCCGTCGCAGCCGGCTGAGGGCGCGACCTCGCTCGAGCAGCCGCTCACCGCGTTCCTGCTGGGCATGTCCCCCTCGATGTACGGCGTGATGGGCATCCTGTCCGGCGCCGCGCTCGTGTTCTTCGCGTTCATCGGGTTCGACGTCGTCGCGACGACCGCGGAGGAGGCGCACGACCCGCAGCGCACCATCCCGCGCGGCATCCTCGGCGGTCTCGCGGTGGTGACCGTGCTCTACATCCTCGTGACGGTCGTCGTCACCGGCATGGTGTCGTACACCGAGCTCGCCGCGTCCGACTCGCCGTCGCTGACGACGGCGTTCGTGCTGGTCGGGGCGGACTGGGCGGGCCGCATCATCAGCGTCGGCATCCTCGTCGGGCTCACGTCGGTGCTCATGGTGCTGCTGCTGGGCCTGACGCGCGTCGTGTTCGCGATGAGCCGCGACGGGCTGCTCCCGCGCGGCATGTCCCGCACGTCGCCGCGCTTCCGGACGCCGGCCCGGTTGCAGATCGGTGCGGGCGTCGTCGTCGCGCTGATCGCCGGGCTCTCCGACGTCGAGCTGCTGGAGGAGATGATCAACATCGGGACGCTGTCGGCGTTCGTGCTGGTCAGCTTCGGTGTGCCGCTCCTGCGCAAGCGGCGTCCCGACCTCCCGCGCGGCTTCCGCGTGCCGTGGTCGCCCGCCCTGCCGATCATCTCCGGCCTCGCGTGCATCTGGCTCATGCTCAACCTGACCGCGCTGACCTGGGTGCGGTTCGCGGTGTGGCTGCTGCTCGGGATCGTCATCTATGCGGTGTACTCCTACCGGCACTCCGTGGCCGGGCGCGAGCAGCAGGACGTCCCGGCGACGACCAGCACGTCTTGACCTGACAGCCTGACCGCGCCGCCCGGCGGCGCGGACCGCGAGCGAGCCCGCAGAGGAGACGCACCCGATGGACCCGTCCTACGCGCTCTGGATCCGCGTGACGTGCGAGTTCATCGGCACCGCGATCCTCATCATCCTGGGCAACGGGACGGTCGCGAACGTGCACCTCAAGGGGTCCAAGGGGTACCGCGGCGGGTGGTCGCTCATCGCCATGGGATACGGGTTCGGCGTCATGATCCCCGCCGTCATGTTCGGCGGGGTCAGCGGCAACCACATCAACCCGGCGTTCACGCTCGGGCTCGCCGCCTGGGGGATGTTCCCCTGGTCGAACGTGCCGTACTACATCGCCGCGCAGATGCTGGGTGCGATGGCGGGGCAGCTCGCCATCGTCGTCACGCACAAGCCGTACTACGACGCGACGACCGACCCCGACGACATCCTCGCGACGTTCTCGACCGTCAACGCCGCGCGGTCCCGGCTCAACGGCTTCGCGAACGAGCTGCTCGGCTCGCTGGTCCTCTTCTCGTGCGCGCTCGGCATCGTGAACTCACCGCTCACCACGACCGAGCCCGGCCTCGCGCACGTCGTGATCGGGTTCCTCGTCTGGGGGCTCGTCGCCGGCCTCGGCGGGCCGACCGGGCCCGCGCTCAACCCCGCGCGCGACCTCGGGCCGCGCATCGTGCACGCGCTGCTGCCGCTGCGGCACAAGGGCGGCTCGGACTGGCGCTACTCGTGGGTGCCGGTCGCCGCACCGATCCTCGGCGGGCTGCTCGGCGTCGGCGGCTGGAAGCTCCTGCTCGGCTGACACGACGACCGGTCCGACGACGTGGGCCGGCGACGCGCGTACGAGCCGCCGGCCGCGGCGTCAGGCGTCGAGCGGGGTGAGGACGAACACGGGGATCTGGCGGTCCGTCTTCGTCTGGTAGTCGTCGTAGGCCGGCCACACTTCGGTCGCGCGCGCCCACCACTCGTCGCGCTCCGCGCCCGACACCTCGCGGGCCTCGTAGTCGCGCTTCACGGCGCCGTCCTGCAGCTCGACGTGCGGGTGCGCGACGAGGTTGTGGTACCAGGCGGGGTTCTCGGGCGTGCCGCCCTTCGACGCGACGACCGCGTACCGGCCGTCGTGCTCGACACGCATGAGCGCGTTCTTCCGCAGCTTGCCGCTGCTCGCGCCGACGGACGTCAGGACGATGACGGGCTTGCCCTGGAGCGTGTTCCCCTTCTGGCCGTCGGTGGCCTCGAAGAGCTCCGCCTGCTTGCGGGCCCACTCGGACGTGCTGGGTGCGTACTCACCGGTCAGAGGCATGTCGGTGCCAACCTTCCGCCTCGGCGACCCATTCCCGTGGCCCGCGCGTCGGGCGCGCCGGGCCGTCGGCGGGGGTCAGGGGCGACCCTTCTGCTGGTCGAGGATGTCCTTCGCCTTCTCGACGACCTGGTCCACCTTCGCGTCCGTGCCGTCGTCCGTGCGGGACTTCACCGCGTCGGCGGCACGGTCCAGCGCGTCCTTCGCCTGCTCCTCGTGGCCCGCCAGGGCGCCCTTCGCCTTGCTCACCAGGTCGTCGATGCCCATGTCGTCTCCTGTCGGCTCGTCGGGGTCGCCGGTTCGCCCCGGCACCTGGCCAGTCTGCGTGCCCGGCGGCGCGGCCGCCCGTCGGCAGACGTGAGGGCAGGCGTGAGGGCACGCGTGGTGGCGGCGCCCGCAGGTGTCTAGCCTGGGTGGCGAGGTGAGCGACGATGCACGCTGAGGTGGGAGACACGGTGGTCGTCCACGGCCGGACGGTCGGGACGACGGACCGCCGCGGGACGGTCGTGGAGGCGCGTGGCGCCGAGGGGCCGTACCTGGTGAAGTTCGACGACGGGCACGAGAGCCTCGTCTTCCCCGGTCCGGACGTGTCGGTGGAGGCGCGGTCCTGAGGTCACGTCCCACGCGCCGGGCGCACCTACGCTGACGCGCATGGGTGAGCGACCGGGCGAGGACGGGCAGGGCGACGGGTACCGCATGACGGGTCTCGTCGTGCGCGACCACCGGGTGCGGGTGCCGGTCGACCGCGCCGACCCGACCCGGTTCGGCGAGATCGACGTCTTCGCGCGCGAGGTGGTCGACCCGCGACGCGCGTCGGACGACCTGCCGCTGCTGCTGTTCCTGCAGGGCGGGCCGGGCGGCATGGGGCCGCGGCCCGCGCAGGGCGGCTGGCTGTCGAAGGCGCTCGAGAAGTACCGCGTCGTGCTGCTCGACCAGCGCGGGACCGGGAGGTCGTCGCGCGTCGACGCGCGCACGGTCGAGCGGATGACCGCGGGTGGTGCGGACGCGGCCACCGTCACGGAGTACCTCGCGTGCTTCCGCGGCGACGCGATCGTCGCGGACGCCGAGCACCTGCGCGCGACCGTGTTCGGCGGCCGGCGGTGGGCGACGCTCGGGCAGTCGTACGGCGGGTTCCTCACGATGACGTACCTGTCGCGGCACCCCGAGGCGTTGACCCGCTGCTACGTGACCGGCGGCCTGCCCTCGCTGACGGTCGACGCGGAGACCGTCTACCGGCACACGTTCGACCGGCAGGAGGCGCGCAACCGGGAGCTCGCGCGGCAGCACCCCGACGACGTCGCGCTGCTCGGGGTGCTCGCGGACCGGGTCGCGGCCTGCGACGTGGTGCTGCCCGGCGGCGACGTGCTGACCGTCGAGCGGTTGCAGACGCTCGGCATGTCGCTCGGCATGAGCACGGGCATCAGCGGTCTGCACTGGCTGCTCGATACCGCGACCGACGACGTCACGGGCGAGCCGTCGGTCCCTTTCCTCGCCGAGGTCGCGTCGCGGACGGGCTTCGAGACGAACCCGCTGTACGCGGTGCTGCAGGAGGTCATCTACCACCAGGGGGAGCGCACGGGTGGGTGGGCCGCGGCCGCGGAGCACGACCGGCGTCCGGTGTTCGCGTCGTCGTCCCGGCCGCTGCTGCTCACGGGTGAGGCGATGTACCCGTGGATGTACGCGCAGCACGCGGCGTTGCGCCCCTTCGAGGCGGCCGCTCACCTGCTGGCCGAGCGCACGAACTGGCCTGCGCTGTACGACCTCGACCGGCTCGCGTCGAACGACGTGCCCGTCGCCGCCGTGCAGTACTACGACGACCCGTACGTCGACCTCGACCTCGCGCTGCGGACCGCCGACGCGGTCGGGAACGTGCAGGTGTGGATCACGAACGAGCACCTGCACGACGGTCTGCGCGTCGCGGGCGACGCGATCCTGCCCCGCCTTCTCGACCTCGCGGACGGCGTCTGGTCCGTCACGGGCCGCTGAGGGGCGGACGGCGTCTGGTCGGTCACGCGCGCTGAGGGGCGGTCGTCGTGTGCCGGCCGCCGCGGCAGCCGTGCGGGATCACCCGGGTTCGACGGCCGTCACCCAGCGCAGGCCGGGGAAGCGTGCGAAGTCGCGATCCTGTGACACCCACGTCGCGCCGTGCTCGATCGCGACGGCGGCATGCTGCGCGTCGGCGACGAGGTTGCCGCGAGCGTCGGCGGCCCGGCAGAGCTCGGCGACGAGCTGCCAGTGGCGTGGTCCGGGCGTCACGCGCGAGACGTTGGGATGCGCGACCAGGGCGTCGACGAACCCGAGTGCCTCGTCGAGCGTCGACGGTCGGACGAACACGCGCGGGTGGGTGAGGACGCGCACGACCCCGCCGAGGACGGCGTCGGTGAGGCCGAAGGTCTCCGGTCCGGGGACGTGCTGCTCCACCCAGGTGCGCAGCCTCGCGTGCTGTGGCGCATCCGCGCGGGCGGCCCCGACGAGCACGTTGACGTCAGGCAGGATCACCGGGCGTCCATCACGTCGAGCAGTGCCGCGCTGTCGTCGAGCTCGACACCGGGCTGCAGGCCGCCGGAGCCGGTCGGCGCGACGACGAAGTCGACCGCGGCATGCCCGGCTCTCGCGCGGCGACGCAGCGCCTCCCGCAGCGCCTCCTCGACGAACGACGTCATCGTCTCGCCAGAGGCGGCGGCGGTGGACTTCACCTCGCGATAGAGGTCGTCGGGCAGCAGCAGCGTCGTACGCACGCATATCAGCATACGTGGGATATGCGGATATGTGTGCGTCCAGTCCCCAGGTGAAGCGACGCGCGCGTCACGGACGCAGCGGACGTCGCGCCTCTCGTGGCCGAGCGCGCCGCGCGCCGGTCCGCCCGGCGAGCCGGGTCAGCCCCACCAGCGCCACCAGCGCCGCTCGGCGGGCACCGACGAGGACACCGGGACGCCCACGAACGCGGCCACCCGCGTCCGCTGCGCGCCGAGCGGCGCGCGGTCGAGCAGGTCGGCGATGCGACCGCGCTGCTCGGGTGCGAGGTCGAGCCACATCCGGGCGCCGTACGCGTCCAGCCAGGCGGCGACGTCCTGGGTGCCGCGGGCGGCGAGTGCCGGGTCGGGATCGAGCGCGGCCCGCAGGCTGCCTTCGAGCCGGTGCCACCCACCCGACGACCGCGACACCGCCCACGCCGCACGGCGGCTCCACGGCTGCGGCGAGGACCACGCCTCGTCCGTGACCGCCGGCCCGGCGAAGACGCGCGCCAGCGCCCGCGCCGCCGCGGCGGTGACCCGGGGAGACGGGTCGAGCATCGCGGGGCGGGCGATCGCGATCACGGCGTCGCGGTCCGCCAGCACCCCCAGGCCGGACACCGCAGCCCCGCGCACCCGCGGCTCGGCCGAGCCGAGCGCTGCGCGCAGGACGTCGACGTGCCGCGGCTCACCCGTCCCGGCGAGCGTCTCGAGGCACGCGGCGTGCACGCGCGGCGGCGGGTCCGTCGCCAGCCGGGCCAGGGTCCACGCGGAGAGGTCGAGCCCGCGACGGGCGGCCTGCCCACGGGCGCGCTCGCGGATGCGCGCCGCGGCGTCGGTGGTCAGGGTCAGCACGTGCTCGTCGGTCAGGTCCGCGACGGCGACGTCGAACGCGCGGACGCGCACCACGACGCGTGGCGCGTCCAGCAGCGCGCCCACCTGCGCGCGGTCCGCGGTCGCGAGGTAGTGGTCGGCGTACGTGAGCAGCACGACCTGGTCGGCCTCGGCGCGCACGAGGGTGAGCAGCCGCTCGGGCGCGAGGAGCCCGGACCGGCACGCGACGTCCGCCGCCCAGCGCCGCACGATGCGGTCCGGGCTGCGGAGCGCGTGCTCGACGAGGTCGGAGTTCGTGGTCGTGCGCGTCGCGACGGTCAGGACGGCGGCGACGGCGTCCCGACCGCGCACACGTCCACCTCCGGCGAGGACGACGCCGAGCGCGCGCACCGCGTCGTCCGGCGTCGCGGGGCCCGCGAGCGCCGAGACCAGCGCGTCGCGCGCGGCGGCGCGCACGACGGGGACGTGGTCGAGGGTGCGCAGGGCCAGGGCTGCGGCGACGACAGGCCCTCGACGGTCGGCGAGCAGCCGGACGGCGCGCTCCCGGATCCGCCCGTCCGCGACCATGCTCCCGACGACGACGACGGTGAGGTCGAGGGCGCCCGGATCGGCCATCGCGGCCCGCCAGCGGTCCGCCTCGGTCGACACGTGCCAGCCCCCCGGGTACCACCACCGGCCCGCGCCGCGCACCGACTCGTCGAGCCGGAGCCACTGCGTGCCGTCGAGCTGCGACAGGCCGACCAGCGCGTCCCGTCGGGCGTCCGGGTCGCCGTCGAGCGCCGCCGACGCGAGGACCTCCGCACGGCGCTCCCCAGGCTTGTCCATGCCCGCCAGACTGGAGGTCATCCCCGCTCCTGGCCAGCGGATTGGTGGCCGAGCACCCGTGCGGCGGTGGGTCAGACGCGGGTCGTCGTCCTCTCGGCGTACGCATCGCGGACGGTCGTCTCGGCGGCCTTGCCGTACACGCAGTAGCCGTCGTCGGTGGCCGCGTCGGCCTCGTCGTCGAGCGCCGCCGGCCAGTCCCAGAGCATGAATCCCTGGACCCAGGGGCGGCGCGCGCTCGCGGTGAAGGCGGCCTCGTACCAGGCGACCTGGGCCTCCTGCGAGGGTGCGCCGTGCAGCGCCCAGTCGTTCGGCAGCGCGGGTGAGCCCTCGCGGCTCGGGCAGCCGGCCTCCATGAAGAGGAACGGCTTGCCGACCCGCTCGACGACGGGCTCGATGCGGTCGAGCTGGTGCTCCCAGTCGTCGACGGGGTAGTAGCCGGACGACGAGACGACGTCGACGGCGTCCCACCAGGTGACGCGGTCCTCCTGGTACTTGTCGCAGTTGTAGGTGACGAGCCCGTCGTAGACGCCGCGGACGGCGGCGATCAGTGCGCGCCACTCGTCGGCGCGGCGGTCGGTCTGGACCATCTCGCAGCCGACGCACAGCATCTCGACGCCCTCCTCGGCAGCGATGCGTGCGTGGTGGACGACGTAGGCGGTGTACGAGGCGAACCAGTCGCGCCACGTCGGCTCGCACGGCACGTCGTGGTCGAAGAAGTTGATGTGGGCGCGCCAGGTGCCGTCGGCGACGTTGACCACCGGCTTGAGGACGACGCGCAGCCCGCGGGCCTTGGCGGCGCGGACGGCCCAGCGGACCTCGTCGTCGGAGACCGTCGGGGCGTCGTGGAACCGGACGTCGACGGACTGCGCGGTGTCCTGGTAGGCGGCGAAGGTGATCGCGGTCCAGGTCACGCCGAGGCGCTCGACCATGAGGTCCATCGACCGCTCGGCCGCCGGTCCGCCCCACGTGCCGCGGACGCCGGTCCAGCCCCACGTCATGCCGGCGACGTACCCGCCGGGGATCTGCTCGCTCACGTCGTCCTCCCGCCCGCCGTCGCTCCGTCGCGACGTCCTGGACAGCGTAGACGACTTATTCAGTCCGCCGAACTTAGTCCGTCGAGGCGGTCGCGTGCATCCACGGCGTGTACGTGACGCCGACCAGCAGGCCCTCGGGGCTCAGGAGGCGGGCGGTCGTCTGGCCCCACGGCTCCTCCGCGGCCTCGCGCAGGACCCGGTGCCCCGCCGCCGCGAGCTCCGCGACACCCGCCGACACCGCGTCCACCGACGCGACGTCGAGCTCGACCCACGCCTGCGGCACCGGCACGTCGTCCGGCCACGACGGCGACCCGAACGTCGACTCCGCCGCCTGCGCGAGCGGCCACAGCGCGAACGCCTTCACGCCGTCGAGCGCGTCGTTCGTCAGGTAGCCCGGCGCCGGCTCCTCGAGCGGGATGCCCAGGCCGCCCTCCCAGAACGCGCGCGCGGCGGCACCGTCGCGCGTGATCGGGCCGAACCCGGCGACGAACGCGACCTCCACGACGACCTCCTCGCAGGCCACGCCGCGCGACCACCGCGCGGCCCGGTGCGTCCGACGCTAGCCCCCGCCACCCACGACGAGGGCCCGCGCCCGGTCCAGCACCGCGTCCAGCATCGCGGGCGTCAGCCGGCCCGTGAAGGTGTTCTGCTGGCTCACGTGGAAGCAGCCGAGCAGCGTCAGCGCGTCGCGGCCCGTCCCGGCGTCGGGCCGTCGCAGCCGCAGCTCGACGCCGTGCCCGAACGCCGGTCGTGGCCGCGGCACGTCCCAGCCCTGCTCCGCGAGCGTCGTGAGCACCGCCTGCCACCCGAACCCGCCCAGCACGACCATCACCGCCGGGTCCACCAGCTCGATCTCGCGCGCCAGGTACGGCCCGCAGGTGCGCCGCTCGGCCGGCGTCGGCGCGTTCGCGGGCGGCGCGCACCGCACCGGCGCGGTCACGCGGATCCCGGTCAGCGTCAGCCCGTCGTCGCGACGCACCGACAGCGCCTGCGACGCGAACCCCGTGCGGTGCATCGACGCGAACAGGAAGTCGCCCGAACGGTCGCCCGTGAACATGCGGCCCGTGCGGTTCGCGCCGTGCGCGGCCGGGGCCAGGCCGACGACGAGCACACCCGCGCGCGGGTCGCCGAACCCCGGCACCGGTCGGGCCCAGTACGTCTCGTCGCGGAACGCGGCGCGCTTCACCTCGGCCACCTCCTCGCGCCACGCCACGAGCCGCGGGCACGCGCGGCAGCCGACGACGAGCGCGTCGAGGTCGTCGAGCGTCGGGGCGTCGCGTGCGAGCGGCGGACGCCGTGCGTCGTCGGGTGCGGCGTCGCCCGACGGGGTGGGCACGTCGCGGTCGACGACGCGACGCCGCGGCGACGGGCGGGCCGGCGGGTGCGGGGTGTCGGTCCGGTCCGTCACCGGTGGGAGCCCAGCAGGTCGTCGACGGCCTCCAGGGCGGCGCGCGCGTCGGGGACGTGGTGCACGGCGGGGCGTGCCGACGAACCGCCGGTGAGACGCTCGGCGGTCACCCCGGGCGGCGGGGCGGGCTCGTGCCCGTCGGCCGCGCGGACCACCCACCCGCCGACGGCGACCACCGGCACGCCCGTCCGGACGGCCAGCGCGACCTCGCTGAGCGTGCCCCACGACCCGCCGACGCTGACGACGACGTCGCTCGCGCGCACGAGCAGCGCGTTGCGGACCTCGCCGAGCCCGGTCGGGAGCGCGACGGTGAGCCACCGGTTGCCGGCGTCGCGGTCGTCGCCCGGCAGCAGCCCCACGACGGTGCCACCCCCGGCGTGCGCGCCCTGCGACACCGCCGCCATCACGCCGCCCAGCCCGCCGCACAGGACGACGTGACCGCGCGCCGCCAGCCCGCGGCCGAGCTCCTCGGCGACGTCCAGCTCGACCGCCGACGCCTCGCTCGGCCCGACGACGCCGACGTGCCTGCCGCTCATGAACGCCTCCGCACCGGTCCGTCCCGTGGTCCGTTCCCCCATCGGACCACACCGCGACCCGATCGGGACCACATCGTGACCTGGGACGCTTTCCTGGCAGCGCGACCACCCCGCATCCTTCCGGCACGTCGAAGGAGGCGAGACATGGAGCGGACCGTCACGGGTTCGTCCGACGAGCCGGGGGGCCGGGTCGACTGCTACTGCGGGTGCCCGACGTGCCCGGGGTCGGGGAGCGCGCCGGCGGACGGCAGCGACGCGGCGTGGCTGCACACGGTGCTGCCGCCGTCGACGTCGCAGCCGTGGGTGCTCCTGCCGTTCGGGGCGGTCTGGTCGGGGCGCGCGACGGTCGACGCGACCGACTGACCGACGCGGCTCACGCGAACCGCGAGGCGTCCCCGGCGCCCACGCGCACGACCTCGGGCGCGCCCTCGGTCCAGTCGACGACGGTCGTCGGGACGGTCCCGCAGTCGCCCGCGTCGACCACGGCGTCGACGACGTGGTCGAGCTCCTCCTTGATCTGCCGGCCCTCGGTGAGCGGCTCGTCCTGCCCGGGGAGGAGCAGCGTCGACGACAGCAGCGGCTCGCCGAGCTCGCGCACGATCGCCTGCGCGACGCGGTTGTCGGGGATGCGCACGCCGACGGACCGCTTCTTCGGGTGCGCGAGGCGGCGCGGCACCTCGGGCGTCGCCTTGAGGATGAACGTGTACGGGCCGGGCGTCGCCGCCTTGATCGCGCGGAACGCGGCGTTGTCGAGGTGCACGAGCTGCCCGAGCTGCGCGAAGTCGGCGCACACCAGCGTGAAGTGGTGGCGGTCGTCGAGGTGCCGGATGCGGCGGATCCGCTCGGCGCCCTCCTGGTCACCGACCCGGCAGCCCAGGGCGTAGCAGGAGTCCGTCGGGTAGACCACGAGGCCGCCGCCTCGCAGCAGGTCGACGACCTGTGCGACCGCGCGCGGCTGCGGGTCGTGCGGGTGGACGTCGAAGTAGCGGGCCATGGGCCCGAGCGTAGGCCCGTCGGCGGTGTCGTGGCCGGTCGGAGGGGTGTCAGGCGGGCACGAGGTGGTCGGGGCAGACCTCGAACCGGTCGGGGGTCATGGTGAGCTCGGCGCGGCCGCCCGTCAGCGAGCGCAGGTCGAGCGCGTAGCGGGCGAGCTCGGCCTCGGGCACCGACGCCTCGATGCGGACCGTCCCGTCGTCGAGCGACGTCGTCGCGGTGATGCGGCCGCGGCGCGACGACAGGTCGCTCATGACGTCGCCCTGCGCGGTCGTGGGCACGACGACCGAGACGTGGCTGATCGGCTCGAGCACGACGGTCCCGGCGGCGGCGAGCGCCTCCCGGACGCCGGTCGCCGCGGCGGTGCGGAACGCCATGTCGGACGAGTCGACGGAGTGCGCCTTGCCGTCGTACACCTCGACGCGCAGGTCGACCACGGGGTACCCGTGCGGGCCGCCGTGCTCCATCGCCTCGACGACACCCTTCTGCACCGCGGGGAGGTAGCCGCGCGGGATCGCCCCGCCGACGACCTTGTCGACGAACTCGAAGCCCGACCCGTGCGGCGCCGGGGACACCCGCAGCTGCACGACGGCGTACTGCCCGTGCCCGCCGGACTGCTTCTTGACCTTGCCCTCGGCCTCGACGGGCTTGCGGATGGTCTCGCGGTACCCGACGGGGACGGGCGACGTGCGGACGTGCACGCCGAAGACGCGCGCGAGCCGTTCGAGCGCGACGGCGAGGTGCGTGTCGCCGAGGCCGCGCAGGATCGTGCGGTCGGTGCTGCGGTCGACCGTGAGGGTCGTGTCCTCGGCGACGAGCCGGGTCAGCGCGCCGGACAGCCGGTCGTCGTCCGACTGCGTGAGCGGCTCGAGCGCGAGCGCGTAGACGGGCGGGCGCGTGCGCGGCGGGACGGCCGTCATCGCGGCGCCGGGGCCGGTGCGGTCCGCGAGCAGCGACCCCGACGGCGTGCCGGTGAGCTTCGCGACGGCGGCGACGTGACCCGCGGGGACGGCGTCGACCGGCACGTGCTCCTTGCCGCGCAGCCGGAACAGGCCCGGGATGCGCTCCTCGGTGCGGGTCGTGGTGTTGACGAGCTTGTCGCCGGGCCGCAGGGTCCCCGACAGCACGCGCAGCAGCGTCACCTGCCCGACGAACGGGTCGGCGAGCGTGCGGAACGCGTGCACCAGCAGGGGGCCGTCCGGGTCGGCCGCGACCTCGACGACGGTCTCCCCGGCCAGCACGCGCGCGGTGCGGTCGGTGGGCGACGGGGTGAGCTCGCACAGCAGGTCCGCGAGCCGGTCGACGCCGACCCCGGTGACCCCTGAGACGACGAGGACCGGGAAAGCCTCCCGGTCCCTGACCTCGTGCGCGAGCGTCCGCTCCAGCTCGGCGGCGCTCGGTACGTCGCCCGACAGGTAGCGCTCCAGCTGCTCGTCGTCGTGCGCGACGATCTCCTCCGTCACCTCGTCGTGCAGGCGGTGCTCCTCGTCCGCGACGTCGGCCGGCAGCGGCTCGGTGTGGTGGTGGCCCTCGGCGTCGTACGCGAGGCCCTCCTCGGTGAGCACGTCCGCGACGCCCGTGAACGCGGACTCCTCGCCGAGCGGCAGCTCGAGCGGCACGAACCCGTCGCCGAACGCGGCCCGCAGGTCGGCGACGACGTGCCGGAAGTCCGCGCGCGCCTTGTCCTCCTTGGTGACGACGACGATCACCGGCAGCCCTGCCTCGGCCGCGGTGCGCCACGCCGCGTGCGTGCCCGCCTGCACGCCGTCGACCGCGCTGACCACGATCAGCGCGAGGTCCGCGGCCGACACCGCGGCGTCGCACGCGCCCACGAAGTCCGGCGACCCGGGGGTGTCGAGCAGCGTCACGTCGTACGTCCCGCCGTCGGGGGCGCGCCATCGGAACGGGGCCACGCCCAGCCCGAGGGAGATGCCGCGCGCGATCTCCTCCGGCTCGTGGTCGCTCACCGTCGAGCCGTCCTCCACCCGCCCCGGCCGGGTCAGCACCCCGGTCTGGTGGAGGAGCTCCTCGACGAGCGTCGTCTTGCCCGCGCCGGCGGCGCCCAGCAGGGCCACCGTGCGGATCCTCGGCGTCGTTGCCTGGTCCATCGTCGTCTCCCGGCCGCCTCCCGGCGGTTCCCCGGGGGCACGTGCGACCACACTAGCCAGACCCGTGCGGGCGTGGCAGGACGAGAGACCCTGGCATCCGTCGGCGCGAGGTGCGAGGGGTCGGGAGGCCCCGCGCCCGGTGCGGCGGGACGGCGACGGCCCGGGTCGCACCCTCGCGCGGAGGGGCGTCCCGGGCCGTCGGGAGCGGCGTGCGTCAGCGCGCGTCGAGGATGTCGACCACGAAGACGAGCGTCGAGTTGGCCGGGATCGTGCCCTGGTCCTGGGCGCCGTAGCCCTGGTCCGGCGGGACGACGAGGAGCACCTGGCTGCCGACCGTCTGGCCCTGCACGCCCGTGTCCCAGCCCTGGATGACCGCGCCGGCGCCGGCCTGGAACTCGAACGGCTCGCCCTTCTCCCACGCGGAGTCGAACTGCGTGCCGTCCCAGAGCCAGCCCGTGTACTTCACGGTGACGAAGTCGCCCTCCTCGACGACCTTGCCGGAGCCCTTGATCAGGGGCTGCGTGACGAGCGTCGTCGGGGCGTCGCCGGCGACCGGCGCGACCGACGGTGCGCCGTCCGTGCCGAGCGTCACGGCCGGGAGGCCGGCGGCCGGTGCGACGGCCTCGCCCTCGGCGCGGGTCGGCAGGCTGGCCGGGTCGGCGCCGTCGACCGCGTCGACGACCTCCATCGCGTACACCTGCGTGTTGTTCTCGCCCGACGACAGCGCGACGAGCACGCGCGCGCCGACGTGCGCACCCTTCAGCTCGGTGTCGAGCTCCGCGATGCTGGTCTGCCCGACCTTGATGCGCTGCGGGGTGTCGGTGTCGTACGTCGAGCCCATCGTCGAGCCGTCGGTGCCGTTGAGCATGAGCATCTGGACGGACATGATCTGCCCGTCCGTGAGCTCGTCGCCGTCGCCGTCCTCGACGAGGTGCGCGACGAACGTCGTCACGTTGAACGGCTTGCTCGGGAGCGTGACGGTCGGCTCCTCGCCCGCCTCGCCCTCGATCTTCACCTTGGCCAGCGCGGCCTTGTCGGCGGCGACCGCGGCGTTCGCGGACGCCGACGCGTCGCCCGACGGCGAGTCGCTGGAGCCGCCGTCACCGCTGCACGCGGCCAGCGAGAGGGACAGGACGAGCGCGGTCGCCGTGGCGACGACGGCGCGAGCGGTGGTCGTGCGGCGCACGAGGGTCCTCCGTCGATTCGGGTCCCGCCCGGGGTCAGGCGGCGGACCCCGGAACGGTACGCGACTTTCCTGGGGGTCTGCTGAGGACGACCGCGCGAAACCCTTCACACGGACGTGCCGAGCGCGGCGGCGAGGTCGGCCGGGGAGGTCGTCGGGCGGTCGCAGACGAAACCGCGGCACACGTACGCGGCGGGGCGGCCGTCGACGAGCGGCCGGTCGCGCAGCAGCGGCAGGGCAGGTGCGACGTCGGGACCGTCGGCGGCGGGTGACGGCGGCCCGGCGGTCGGCGGCCCGGCGGTCGGCGGCCCGGCGGCCGGCGGCCCGGCGGTCGGCGGCCCGGCGGTCGGCGGTCCGGCGGGCGGTCCGGCTGGCGGTCCCACGGCGACGACCAGGCCGGGTGCGGGTGAGCGCAGGGCGACGCGGTGCAGGGCGCGGGTCGCGTCGTCGTCGGGTGGCCCGACGACGGCCACCTCGCGCGGCCCGTCGAGCAGCGCCTCCGCGACCGCGAGCGCCCAGCCCGCCGCGCGCGGGTGCTGGACGGCGATCCGCAGCGGCTCGGCGAGCGCGCGCTCCGCCGCCTCCCGGTGGCGCGACGAGCCGGTGAGCGCCGCGTAGGTGAGCAGCGCGCCGGCCGCGGCGGCCTGGCCCGACGGCGTCGGCCCGTCGGCGGGGTCGTGCGGGCGGCGCAACCGGGCGAGGACCGGGTCGGTCTCGTCGTCGGCCGTGTCGAAGAAGCCGCCCTCGCCGTCGGGGAACCGGTCGAGCACCGTCTGCAGCAGCCCGCCCGCGGACCGCACCCAGCGGGCGTCGCCGGTCACCGCGGCGAGCGCGAGCAGGCCGTCGGCGACGTCGGCGTAGTCCTCCAGCACGCCGGCCGCCGCACCGGCGACCCCGTCGCGGGACGCCCGCACGAGCCGGAGCGGGACGACGGCCCGGGGGTCGCCGTCGGTCCGGACGTGCAGGTCGGTCAGCAGCGTCGCGGCGCCGACCGCCGCGTCGACCCAGTCGGGCCGGTCGAGGAGCGCCCCCGCCTCGGCGAGCGCGGCGATCACGAGGCCGTTCCACGCGGACACGACCTTGTCGTCGCGGGCGGGCTGGGCGCGGCCGGCGCGGTGCGCGAGCAGCCGGGCGCGCACCGACGCGGCGCGGGCCTCGTCGTCGGGGTCGGCGTGCAGCGTCGGGACGGACGTGCCGTGCTCGAACGTCCCGTCCGCCGTGACGCCGAGCATCGCGGCCGCCCAGGCGCCGTCGTCCGCGCCGAGCACGTCGCGGAGCTCACCGGGCGTCCACACGTACGTCGCGCCCTCGGCGCCCTCGGTGTCGGCGTCGAGCGACGACGCGAACCCGCCCTCGGCGGTGCGCAGGTCCCGGAGCAGCCAGTCGGCCGTGCCCGTGACGACGCGGTGCGCGAGCGGGGAGCCGGTGCTGCGCCACCAGTGCGCGGACGCGCGCAGGAGCAGCGCGTTGTCGTAGAGCATCTTCTCGAAGTGCGGGACGGTCCACGTCGTGTCGACCGCGTACCGCGCGAAGCCGCCGCCGAGCTGGTCGTGGATCCCGCCGCGCGCCATCGCCTCGAGCGTGTGCTCCGCCGCGTCGAGCGTGCGTGGGTCGCCCGTCCGCGCGTGCCGGCGCAGCAGCCACTCCAGGACCGTCGACGGCGGGAACTTCGGGGCGCCGCCGAACCCGCCGTGCACGCGGTCCTGCGACACGAGCAGCCGGCCGAGCGCGCGGTCGAGGAGCGTGTCGTCGACGACCGCCGCCGGGGACGCGACGAGCGGGGCGCCGTGGTCGACCGTCGCCCGGGGGTCGCCGTCGATGCGGGGAGCCGCCGCGTCGTCGGACGGCGCAGGGCCGGACCGGGAGGCGGCGAAGGCGTCGCGGATCGTCGTCGCCGTCGCGTCGACCTCGTCGCGACGCGTCTGCCACGCGGCGGCGATCCCCGCCAGCACCTCGGGGAACGACGGGACGCCGTGCACGGGACGGGGCGGGAAGTAGGTGCCGCAGAAGAACGGGACGCCGTGGGGCGTCGTGAACACCGTCATGGGCCAGCCGCCCTGCCCGGTGAGCGCCTGCGTCGCGGCCATGTAGACGGCGTCGACGTCGGGCCGCTCCTCGCGGTCGACCTTGACGTTGACGAAGTGCGCGTTCATGAACGCGGCGGTCGCGTCGTCCTCGAACGACTCGTGCGCCATCACGTGGCACCAGTGGCACGCGGCGTACCCGACCGACACGAGCAGCGGCACGTCGCGGCGTCGCGCCTCCGCGAAGGCGTCGTCGCCCCACTCCCACCAGTCGACGGGGTTGTCGGCGTGCTGGCGCAGGTACGGGCTCGTGCTCGCGGCCAGGCGGTTCGTCATGACGCTCCCTCCGCGGGGCGTCCGGCTCCCCGGGAGCGTCCGACGCTACGCGCCGACGCGCGACGCCGCGCGGGCGGTGAGACCCGCGCGGCGTCGTCCGGGATCAGCGCGCGGCGCCCTTGAGGGTGCCCGTGACGAGCTCGCCGTCGGTGTCGAGCACGCACTGGATGACGCGGTCGTCGACCGTCTCCCAGCCGGCCTGCGTCGGCGTGAGGGGCCACAGGTACAGGGCCGAGTCGTCGTAGGGGATGCCGACGAACGCCTCGAACTCCGCGGTGCAGAACGCCTCGCCCTGCGCCTGGACCTCGGCGTCGCCGGGGAAGTCGCCCTCGGCCAGCTCGGTCTGCGCGTAGATCTCGCCGTCGTGCGGGTCGGTGCAGGGGACGACCGGGAGCGACTCCATCTCGGTCTCCTCCATGGCGCCCGCGTTCAGGCAGTCGCCGACCTGGACGGAGAAGACGTCGGCGTCGGCGGACTCGGTGATCTGACCGCCGGGCGACTCGCGGGGCGCCTCCTCGGGGCCGAGGAGCGCGCAGCCGGACAGCGCGACGAGCAGGAGGGCGGGGGCGGCGACGGACGTCGCGACGCGCCGGATGGGGAACACGGGTACTCGATTCCGGGGGTCGTGGGGTGCGTCGGGGCAGGGCCGCCGACGTCAGACGCGGCATCCAACCACGCGGCCGTTCCTGTGCGTGGGCTGTGTGACCTGCTTCACACCGTGGTCGCGGAACCGCAGGTCCGCCGTTCACCCGTGCGCCGCCCGGGCGCCCTACCGACGTGTCGGTGGTCGGGTCCACGATGGCCCCGTCCGCACCGGATCGACGAGGAGTCCCCATGGCCGTGACCCTGAACCCGTATCTCAACTTCCGCACCGGGACGCGGGAGGTGATGGAGTTCTACCGGTCCGTGTTCGGCGGCGAGCTGAACGTCAGCACGTTCGCGGACTTCGGCGCAGCGCAGGACCCGTCGGAGGCCGACCTCGTGATGCACAGCCAGCTCACGACGCCCGACCTCACGCTCATGGCCGCGGACGTGCCGAGCCGCATGGAGCTCGCGTCCGGCTCCACCATCTCGGTCTCGCTCAGCGGCGACGACGACGCGAAGCTCCGCGGCTGGTACGACGCGCTGGCCGAGGGCGGGACCGTCCTCGAGCCGCTCACGGTCGCGCCGTGGGGTGACGCGTTCGGCATGGTCGTCGACAAGTTCGGCACCACGTGGCTGGTCAACATCGCCGGCTCGGGCTCGGGCTCGGACGCGGCGCCCGCCTGACGCGGCTCGGCCCGGGTCGGCGGGCCACCGGGCCGACCGGAACGTCGTCAGGCCTCGACCGGCGCGGGTTCGCCCGTCTCGACGGGCGTCCGCGGCCGGTCGGGGGCCGGGCGGCCGACGAGCGCGCGGGCCGGCAGCAGGCGGTCGATCCCGACGAGTGCGAGGCCGAGCACGTAGAAGCCGACGCCGTAGATCGCGACGTTGAGCGCGAGCCCGCCCCAGCCGAGCTCGCCGAGGTCGATGAACCCGTACGGGTAGCCCAGGTCCCACACGAGCCCGCGGACCGTCGCGAACACGCAGTACGCGAGCAGGTAGCCGAGCCAGTACGCCGCGTGCCGCAGCCGCAGCCGGCGGTGCGCGTCGAGGAGCACGAAGTCGAGGAACGCCGCGACCGGCGTGATCTCGTGCTCGATGGTCCCCGACGTCAGGCCGAACGCGACCGCGGGGGCGTCGGCGGCCTCGGGCGCCAGCACGAAGTACGAGATGAGGCCGGTGATCGCGAGGAACAGCGTGACGCCGCCCTTGAGCCACGCGGGCGGCTGCGGCCGGCCCAGCAGCGACGCGAAGCCGGCCCAGATCATCACGACCGCGAGCATCAGCCCGGCCTGGTTGGTGAAGTAGACGAGGCCGTCGAGGTCGCCGTCGAGCCAGATCTCGTGCGTCCCGATGAGGGCCAGCGTGGCGATCGCGAACCGTACGAGGGCGACCGGGACGTTGACGACGGAGAGGGACATGGTGCGGACCTTTCGACGACAGCGACGGTGCTGTGGACGGAACCTTCGCACCTCGGCCCGGGGCGGCGCACCCACCGCGCCGTGAGGGCGCCGCCGCGGCGGCGACGTCCGCCGAGGTGGGAGGGCCTGCGAGCGACGGACGGCACGGCCACGGACGCGGCGATGCCGCCCGCGACGCCGGGCTCAGCGGGCCGCCGCGCCGTCCCCGACGATCGCGTCGGCGTGGTCGGCGACCCACGCCATGAGCGGCAGCAGCCGCGCGACGAGCTCGTCGCCCAGCGGTGTGAGCGAGTAGTCGACGCGCGGCGGGACGGTGGCCGTGACCTCGCGGTGCACGAGGCCGTCGGCCTCGAGGGTCCGGAGCGTCTGGGCGAGCATCTTCTCGCTGATGCCCTCGACGACGCGGCGCAGCTCGCCCCACCGCATCGAGCGCTCGGAGAGGGCGACCAGCAGGAGGACGCCCCACTTGCTCGTCACGTGGTCGAGGAGCACCCTGCTCGGGCACGCGGACGCGAGAACCCCGTCCGTCATGAGCCGGTCCAGGACGCTGACCTCGTTGCTTACCGTCACGTCCGTACCTTACGACGAAGTGGGTACCTCCCGACGGGAAGGTGCCGCGACGGGCAGCGGTTGACGACGGCGACACACCCGCCGCCCGGCTGCCGGGCCACCGAGAGGACCACCATGTCGATCGTCGTCACCGGAGCCACCGGCCACCTCGGCCGCCTCGTCGTCGAGCACCTGCTCGACCGCGGCGTGCCCGCGCAGAACGTCGTCGCGACCGGCCGCTCCACCGACCGCCTGGCCGACCTCGCCGCGCGCGGCGTGCGCACGACCGTCGCCGACTTCGACGACCCCGCGACGCTGACTGCCGCGTTCGACGGCGCCGACGTCGTGCTGCTCGTGTCCGGCAGCGAGGTCGGCCGGCGCGTCCCGCAGCACACCCGCGCGATCGAGGCCGCCGCCGCGGCCGGGGTGGGCCGCGTCGTCTACACGAGCGCCCCGCACGCCGACACCACGCCGCTGCCGCTGGCCGTCGAGCACCGCGCCACCGAGGAGGTGCTGCGCGCGTCGGGTCTCACGTGGACGGTCCTGCGCAACAACTGGTACTCCGAGAACTACCTGCCCGTGCTGGAGCAGGCCGCGGCGACGGGTGTCGTCGTGTCGAGCACCGACGGCGGGCGGGTCGCCTCCGCGCCGCGCGACGACTACGCCGAGGCTGCCGCCGTCGTCCTGTCGACCGACGGGCACGACGGGCGTGTCTACGAGCTCAGCGGCGACGTCGCGTGGACGCACGACGAGCTCGCCGCGGCCGCCGCCGAGGCCCTGGGCCGGCCGGTCGAGCACCGCGCGGTGTCCCCGGAGGAGCACCGGGCGATCCTCGAGGGCGCCGGGCTCGACGCGGGCACGATCGGGTTCCTGCTCACGATGGACGAGGGCATCGCGCGCGGCGACCTCGCCGACGCGACCGCCGACCTGCGCACGCTCGTCGGCCGCCCGACCGTCCCGCTGGTCGACACCTTCCGCGCCGCCCGCGCCTGACGACCGGCACGCGCACCGACCGCTCGGCGTCGACGGAACCCGGTCGACCCGGGTCCGGGTACCGCGGACCGCGTCCGCGCGGTACCCAGACCCGGGTCGCGCGTCGGTGGCGGTCGGCGAGGCGGTGGGGGCGGGGGCCGGGTTAGCCTCGGGCCGTCCGGGTCGACGGAGAGGCGGGCGCATGGGCAACGGTGGACCGGTCACGTTCGGGGTCGTCGGGAGCGGGTGGCGCGCGGAGTTCTTCCTCCGTGCGGCGCGCCTCATGCCCGACCGGTTCCGGTGCGTCGGGGTCGTGACGCGGACCGCCGAGCGCGGCGCCGAGGTCGAGCGGGCGTGGCAGGTGCCGACGGTCCGCACGATCCCCGAGCTCGTCGCCGACCGGCCCGACTTCGTCGTCGTCTCCGTGCCGTGGCCCGTCACGCCCGAGGCGACGCGTGAGCTCGTCGGGCTGGGCGTCCCCGTGCTCGCCGAGACGCCGCCCGCGCCCGACGCCGACGGCCTGCGCGCGCTCTGGGCCGACGTGGGCGCGTCCGGGCTGGTGCAGGTCGCCGAGCACAGCCCGTCGATGCCGCAGCACCAGGCACGGATCGCGCTCGTCGACGAGGGGCTGGTCGGCACGCCGACGAGCGTGCAGATCTCGTCGACGCACCTGTACCACGCGGTCGGCCTGGTCCGGCGGCTCCTCGGGACGGGACGCGGCGAGGTCGACGTGCACGCCGTCTCGACGACGGCACCGCTGCTCGACCCGAGGAGCCGCGACGGCTGGACCGGCGAGACCGAGCCCCGCGACCGCTGGTCGATCCTCGCGACGCTCGACTTCGGGGGCGGGCGCACCGCGCTGTACGACTTCACCGAGAACCAGTGGCACAACCCGCTGCGCACCAACCGGATCGTCGTCCGCGGGTCGCACGGCGAGCTCGTCGACGACCGCCTGACGCGGTGGGTCGACGAGCGGACCGTCGTGACGTCGTCGCTGGTCCGCCGCATGTCGGGCGTCGAGCAGGACCTCGACGGCTTCGACCTCGAGCACGTGAGCCTCGACGGGCGCGTCCTGTACCGCAACCCGTTCGACGGCGCCCGGCTGGCCGACGACGACGTCGCCGCCGCGACCCTGCTCGCCGCCACCGGCGCGTGGGTGCGCGGCGACGGCCCGCCGCCGTACCCGCTCGCCGACGGCTGCCAGGACCATCTGCTCGGCCTCGCGATCGAGGAGTCGGCGCGCACCGGCCGGACCGTCCGGACAGCGCGGGAGGCGTGGGCGGACGCGTGAGCCGCGACGCGACCTCTCCGGACGCGCGGCAGGCCACCGCGGTCGTGCTCGGCGCGGGGATCGGGGGCCTGGCGGCAGCGGTCGGGCTCGCGCGGGCCGGCTGGGCCGTCACCGTCCTGGAGCGGGCGATCGCGCTCGAACCCGTCGGCGCCGGGATCGCCCTCGCCCCCAACGCGATCCGCGCGCTCGACGCGCTCGGCGTCGCCGACGAGGTCCGCGCGATGGCGGCGCTGCGCGGCGAGATCGGCATCCGGCGGGCCGACGGGCGCTGGCTCGTGCGCGCCGATGCGACCGCGGCGAGCGAGGCCCACGGGGAGGCGACGGTCGTCGTGCACCGTGCGCGGCTCGTCGACCTGCTGGTCCGGGCCCTGCCGGACGGCACGCTGCGCACCGGTGTCGAGGCGACCGTCGCCGACCCGGGCGACGCGAACCGCCCCGCACGGGTGCGTGTGCGCCGGGCGCCGACGGACGCCGGCGCCGACACGCTCGACGCCGACCTCGTCGTCGCCGCCGACGGGATCGACTCGCGCACCCGGGCCGCGCTGTTCCCGACGCACCCCGGGCCGGTCGCGACGGGAGTCGTCGCATGGCGGTTCGTCGTGCCCGAGCCGGACGGGCTCGTGCCCGCCGAGACGTGGGGTCGCGGGTCCGTCGTCGGCCTCGCACCGCTCGCCGACGGGCGCGTCTACGGGTACGCCACGGCGGTGCTGCCGCCGGGTGGTCGGTCCGACGACGAGGCCGCCGAGCTCCGGCGGCGGTTCGGGACGTGGCACGCGCCCATCCCGACGATCGTCGCCGGGCTGGAGTCGCGCGACGTCCTGCGGCACGACCTGCGGTGGCTCGCGACGCCGCTGCCGCGGTTCGACGTCGGCCGGGTCGCGTTCCTCGGCGACGCGGCGCACGCGATGACGCCGAACCTCGGCCAGGGCGGCTGTCAGGCGCTGGAGGACGCGGTCACGCTCGCCGTCCTGCTCGGGGCGCCCGACGCCTCGACCGTCCGGACCGCGCTGGCCGCGTACACCGCGGAGCGCCTGCCGCGGACCCGGCGGGTCCAGCGGATGTCCGCGCAGGTCGGCCGGCCGACGACGTGGACGGCACCCGCCGCGGTCGCCGTCCGGGACGCCCTCATGAGCGTCGTCGGGCGCCTCGCCGGCCCCCTGCTCGTGCGCCGCACGGCTCCGGTCGTCGGCTGGCGCCCCCCACGGGCCTAGTCGCGAACGACGCCGGCCTCGACGGCGACGATCGCCGCCTGCACGCGCGACGCGCAGCCGAGCTTGGCGAGCACGCGGCTGACGTGCGTCTTCGCGGTCGACTCCGTGATGACGAGCGCGGCGGCGACGTCCGCGTTCGACATCCCGGCGCCCAGGCACGCGAGCACGTCGCGCTCGCGGGCGGTGAGCGACGCGACCGCGTCGGCCTGCACCGGGTCGGACGGGACGTCGCGCACGGGGGCCGGTGCGGCGGCGACGAGGTCGGCGAGCAGCCGGCGCGTCACCTCGGGCGCGAGGACCCCGTCGCCGGCGGCGACCCGCTGCACGGCGTCGACGAGGGCGGCGGCGCCGGTCGTCTTGAGCAGGAACCCGACGGCGCCCGCGCGCAGCATCCCGAGGACGTACTCGTCGAGGTCGAACGTCGTGAGCGCCAGGACGTCGGCGAGCCCGTCGCGCGTGATGACGCGGGTCGCCTCGATGCCGTCGACGCCGGGCATCCGGACGTCCATGAGCACGACGTCGGGACGCAGCGCGCGGGCGTTCGCGATCGCGGCCGCGCCGTCGGCGGCCTCGCCGACGACCTCGATCCCGCCCTGCTCGAGCAGCAGCCGCAGCCCCGCGCGGATCGCGGCGTGGTCGTCGGCGAGCAGCACGGTCGGCGCACGCCCGGCCGCCGGCTCCCGGTGCGGCGCGCCGGGGGTGTGGTCCGCGTGGCCGCTCATCCGACCACCGTCGGGAGGTGCGCGTGCACCGTCCACGTGCCGTCGCGGGCTCCGGCGTCGAGCGTGCCGCCGAGCGCCTCGGCGCGCTCGCGCATCGTGAGCAGCCCGGTGCCGCCGTGCAGCGGCGGGGGGACGGCGCGGTCGCCCGTCGCGTTGGTCACGGTGACGTCGAGACCGGTGTCGCCGGCGGCGAGGACCACGCGCGCGACGGCGTCCGGTGCGTGCTTGGCGGCGTTCGTGAGGGCCTCCTGGACGATGCGGAACGCGGCGTGGTCGGTCGCGGCGGCGAGCCCGTCGGGCCGGGTGCCGGAGACCTCGACCTGCTGACCGGCGGCCTGCGCGGCGTGCACGAGGTCGTCGAGGCGGTCGAGGCCGGCGGGTGCGGTGACGGCGTCGGGACGGCCGCGGAGGACGACGATCATCGACCGCAGCTCGGCGAGCGCGTCGAGCGTGCCCGCCCGGACCGCCCGCAGCGCGGCACGGTCGGCCGCCTGGTCGGGGGGACCGGCGAGCGCCGCCTCGGCCCGGATCGCGACGGCGGACACGTGCCCGGCGACGACGTCGTGCAGGTCCCGGGCCGTGCGGGCGCGCTCCTCGCGGACGGCGGACTCGCGGTCGAGGTCGGCGATGCGTGCGAGGTCGTCGGCGTGCGCGCGCGCGAGCTCGGCGGCGGCCCGCTCGGCGTCGGCCCGTTGCCGCTCGGCCTCCGCCCGCCGGCCCTCGGCCTCCGCCCGCCGGCCCTCGGCCTCCGCCCGGTCGCGCTCGGCCTCCGCCCGGCGCCCCTCCGCGGCGGCGCGGTCCGACTCCAGCGCGGCGAGCTCGTCGCGGCGCCGCACGTCGTGGGCCCACCACAGCGGCGTGCCGTAGATCGCGACGGACTGGAGCAGGAGCAGGACGGCCTCGCGCGGCGGCGCACCGAGCGCGATCACCACGACGGGCGTGACGACGACGACGGCGACGACGGTGACGACGATCCGCCGGCGCACCGCCTCGCGGGTGAGGAGCGCGGCGGTGTAGAGGGCGTCGAACAGCGCGACGAGCGTCGCGACGCTGCCGCCGAGGACCGCGTCGAGCAGCGCGCACGCGGCCGCGACGAGCAGGACGCCGACGGGGTGGCGCCGCTTGACCACGAGCGCGGTCGACGCGACGACGAGCAGCACGACGTGCCACAGGCCGACCCGGTCGGCGACGACGTCGGGCACCCACGGCGCCGCCGCGCTCGCGACGCCCAGGCCGAGCAGCACGAGCCCGAACAGCAGCGTCGCCACGGCGGCCGTCCGGTCGTCCCACCAGCCGCGCGCCCGCACGGTCTGCACGAGCCGCGCGCCACGGTCCCACCAGCCCGTGCCGGGCGGGTCCGCCGCGGTCGGCGCGCGGACCGCGTGCCCCGGTCCGGTGGGCGCGTCGCCGGCACGGGCGGGACGGTCGGACGCCGCGTCGCGCACGGACCCGCGCACGCCGTCGGTCGCCTCGGTCATCCGCCCATCCCAGCACAGCGCCCCCCGACGGCCGTCGTCCGAAGGATGTACGGGCGCGCACGGGATCGGTCCTCCGCCCGACGCGACGCACCGCGGCCCGCGGCGAGGGTGACGGCATGGCCGAGCTGCTGGAGCTGATCCGTGAGAACCCCGTCGCCGCGCTCGTCGTGGCGTGCGAGGTGGCGTTCTGGGTGTTCCTCGTCGCCGCCGTCGTCGCGCGCTACGCGCTGCGGTGGCGTCGCACGTCGACCGTCCTGCTGCTGTGCGAGCCGCTGCTCGAGGTCGTGCTGCTCGTGGCGACCGTGGGCGACCTGCTGCGCGGCAGCGAGCCGACGTGGACGCACGGGCTCGCCGCGCTGTACCTCGGCTTCACCGCGGGGTTCGGGACGTACACGGTCCACAAGGTCGACGCGTGGGTGTCGTGGCGGTTCGCCGGCGGACCGCGCCCGCCGCAGGTGCCGAAGACGGGTGCGCCGGCGCGCGCGCACGAGTGGCGGATGTGGGGGCGCGTGGTCGTCGCGTGGGTCGTCGCCGCGGCCGTGCTCGGGGTGCTGCTGCTCATCGCGCAGGAGCCGGACCAGCGCGAGGTGCTGCTCGGGTGGCTGGGGCGCGCGACGCTCGTCCTCGTGATCTGGTTCGTCGCCGGGCCCGTCTGGACGGAGCTGTCCTCGCGCGGCCGCCCGGCCGACGAACCCGTCGACGCCCAGGAGCGCGCGGACGCCCGCTGAGCGTCGCGGGCGCCGACGGCCGGTGGGCGTCGCCTCGCGCGGCGCCCTGGGATGCGGTCGGGCGGGACCGGTGCGACGGTCGAACGATGACGCGATTCGGCTACACGCTCATGACCGAGCAGTCCGGCCCGAAGGAGCTCGTGCGGTACGCCGCCGCGGCCGAGGAGGTCGGCTTCGACTTCGAGGTGTCCAGCGACCACTACTTCCCGTGGCTCGACGCCCAGGGACACTCCGGCTACGCGTGGTCGACGCTGGGCGCGGTCGCGCAGGTGACGAGCCGCGTCGAGCTCATGACGTACGTGACGTGCCCGATCCTGCGGTACCACCCGGCCGTCGTCGCGCAGAAGGCGGCGACGCTCGGGGTGCTGTCCGACGGCCGGTTCACGCTCAACCTCGGCGCCGGGGAGAACCTCAACGAGCACGTCGTCGGCGAGCGCTGGCCCGCGGTCGGTGAGCGGCACGACATGCTCGAGGAGGCTGTGGAGATCATCCGCGAGCTCCTCACCGGCGAGCGCACGACCTACGACGGGGCCTACTTCCGGGTCGACTCCGCGCGCGTGTGGGACGTCCCGGACAGCCCGGTCGAGATCGGTGTCGCCGTCTCCGGCGACCAGTCGGTGTCGCGCTTCGCCCCGCTGGCCGACCACCTCGTCGCGGTCGAGCCCGACGGCGACCTCGTCGCGTCGTGGGACGCCGCCCGCCCGTCGGGGGCGCCGCTGTCGCGCAAGATCGGCCAGGTGCCGATCAGCTGGGACCCGTCGCAGGAGCGCGCGATCGAGCGTGCGCACGAGCAGTTCCGCTGGTTCGCGGGCGGGTGGAAGGTCAACGCCGACCTGCCGACGACCGAGGCGTTCGACGCCGCGAGCCAGTTCGTCCGGCCCGAGGACGTCGCCGAGCAGATCGCGTGCGGCCCCGACCTCGACGCGTGCGTCGAGTCGGTCCGCGCCTACTGGGAGGCCGGGTTCACCGACGTCGCGATCGTGCAGGTCGGCGACGAGAACCAGGCCGAGTTCCTCCAGAAGGCCGCCGGGCCGCTGCTGGAGAAGCTGCGCGCCGCGTCGACGGAGTGACCGCGGCACCACCGATGAGAGGAGCACCGACCATGGCCGTGACCGCCTTCCAGGACCTCCCGCTCGCCGACCGCGACCGTGCGTGGGACGGCGACGCCGCCGAGAAGCGCGTCCGCGCGTGGGCCGACGCGCAGGACGAGCCGAACGCGAAGTACCGCGACGCGCACGTCTGGTACGACGCCGACGCGAAGGAGAACTTCACCGCGTACAAGCTGCTCATCGCCGACGTGGTCGACGGCCGCCTGCGCGCGGTCCCGCGCGGGGTGTTCGCCGCCGCCGCCGTCATGCAGGGCTCGCGGGGCGGCGTCGACCTGCCGGACAAGGACCGCGACCGCGTGAAGAGCCACCTGGCGAAGTACTACGCGAAGCTCGACGAGACCCCGCCCTGGGACGACTGACCCGCCGAGGCCCACCGCCGAGCGCAACATGAACGGCGTTCCCGTGATGCGGAACGGCGTTCATGTTGCGTTCGACGGCGGCAGGGGGCCGGACCGCCCGGGCGATCCGTCGAGGGGTCAGTAGCCCGGGCGGAGGCGGACGCGGGGCTGGTTGTCGGCCGACCGCGACGACTCGACGATGCTCGGGCGGTCGGCGACGAAGTCCCCGAACGACCGGTACCCGAGCGACCGCTCGCTGAACGCCGGGTCCATGCGGGTCATCTGGTTCTTGAGCTCGCCGAACGACACCCACTCGTCGTCGGGCTTCTTGGTGCGGACCAGCCGCATCGCGCGCATGAGCAGCTGCGTGGCGGCCCGGTGGGCGGCCTTGCCGCTGCGCGCGGCCGGGCGGTCGGCGGACTCCACGGCGTCCGCGTCGTCCGCCGTGCGTGCCGTGCCGGTCGACGCCGGCGCCGTCGTCGCGTCGTCGGGCGACTCCGCGCCGCCGGCCCCGGACCCGGCGCGCCCACCCTTGCCGTTCCCGCGCCCGCCCGTCCCGGCAGGGCGGTCCACGGCGGTGGGGCCGGTCGTGGCCTGGTCGGCTCCCGACCGGTCGGCGGCGTCCTCCACGGCCTCGTCGTCCGCGTCGTCGGCGGCGGACGTCTCCAGCAGGTCGTCGTAGTCGGCGAACTCGTCGCACGCGGCCATGAGCGCGCGTGACGTCGCACCCGCGACACCGATCCCGACGACGTACCGGCCGAGGCGCTTGGCGCGCTGCGCGAGCGCGACGTAGTCGGAGTCCCCGGCGACGACGACGACGTGGGTGACGTCGGGCAGGCGGAACAGGTCCTCGACGACGTCCACGGCGAGCCGGATGTCGGCGCCGTTCTTGAGCCCGGCGGTCACCGGGAAGAGCTGCGTGAGGTCGACGGCGCGGTCGACGAGCTGGCGCTGGTAGGCGGCGTTCGCGGGCACGGACCAGTCGGCGTAGGCGCGGCTCACGACGACGGACCCGAAGGACGACGCGTAGTCGAGGATCGCGCCGACGTCGACGCGCGCCTGCGCGAGCCGCTGCGCGACGGGGTCGTCGGCGCGGGCGTCCATGCGGTGCTCGCGGGCGCTGTCGCGGTACCAGTCGCCGCGGCGGAAGGTCTGGTCGTAGCGCGAGATGACGATGTTGTCGAAGTCGACGTACACGGCGACGCGGGCGGTGGTGGTCTCCGGCATGCGGCCCATCCTGGCCCGTGCGGGGCGGCCGTGCGGTCCGAACCCGCCCTGCGGCGTCAGGCCGGCGGCGAGAACCGCGCGAGGTCGGCGGGGACGTCGTCGTGCCGGAGCTCGAACCAGACCGCCTTGACGGCGACGCCGTCGTCCTCGGAGGCCGTGCCCCAGCTCGACGACAGCCGGTCGATGAACATGACGCCGCGACCGCCGAGCGCGGTGGGCGGCGGGTTGCGCAGGACGGGCTCCTCGCGGGCGCCGTCGGTGACCTCGACGCGGGTGCGGACGTCGTCGACGTCGACGCGGAGCGTCACGGGCGGGTCGGCGTGGGCGACGGCGTTCGTCACCAGCTCGCTGACCAGCAGGACGAGCACCTCGAGGCGGGCCGGCTCGACGCCGGCCTCGAGCAGACGCTCGCGCGCCCACCGGCGCGCCGGCGCGACCGCGGAGAGCGCGGGGGCGACGGACGTCTCGGCGCGCATACGGGGCCTCCTGCTCGACCTCGTCCGGGGGGCTGATGTGGGGGACTCCGCCACGGTTGTGCACATCCGGCGATTCGGCAACTCGAACTCGCCCGACGGGACGCTCCGGCACCCGGACGCGTGTGAGCATGGTCGCCGTGGTCCCTGTCGCTCCTCCCGCCGCGCCGCGCCCGTCGTCCCGCCAGGTGCGTAGGTGGCGGCGCTACCTCGCGGACGAGCGCGCCGAGGCGGCGGTGTACCGGGACCTGGCGTCACGTCGGTCCGGCGAGGAGCGCGTGATCCTGCTCGCGCTCGCGGAGGCGGAGCGACGGCACGAGCAGCACTGGCTGGACCTGCTGGGTGACGACGTGGGCCGGCCGCTCCAGGGCGACGTGCGCACGCGCGTGCTGGGCTGGCTGGCCCGGAGGTTCGGGTCGGTGTTCGTCCTGGCGCTCGCGCAGCGGGCGGAGGCGCGCTCGGAGTACGCGGACGAGGCCGACGCGACGCCGCGGATGGCCGCCGACGAGCGGATCCACGAGGAGGTCGTGCGCGGTCTGGCGACGCGGGGCCGCAACCGGATGTCGGGCACGTTCCGCGCGGCGGTGTTCGGTGCGAACGACGGCCTGGTGAGCAACCTGGCGCTGGTGCTGGGCATCGGCGCGAGCGGTGCGTCGCAGGCGACGGTGCTGCTCACGGGCCTCGCGGGGCTGCTCGCGGGTGCGCTGTCGATGGGCGCGGGCGAGTACGTGTCGGTCCGGTCGCAGCGCGAGCTGCTGGAGGCGTCGCGGCCCGGCCGGCACGCGGCCGAGGCGCTGCCGCACCTCGACGTCGACGCGAACGAGCTCGCGCTCGTCTACCGGGCGCGCGGGCTGGACGCGGACGAGGCGCAGGCGCGGGCGACGCAGGTGCTCGCGGCGTTCGGGCCGGGCGGCTCGCGCACGGAGGCGGTGACCGGGGTGCCCGCGGTCGCGCGCGAGGCGCTCGCGGTCGCGGCGGGCGAGGGCGACGAGGACGCGCTGGTCGAGGTCGACGAGCACGAGACGGTCGGCACGGCGATGGGCGCCGCGGTGGCGAGCTTCTGCTTCTTCGCGTCGGGTGCGGCGATCCCGGTGCTGCCGTACGTGTTCGGCGCCGACGGGCTGGTCGCGGTCGCGTGGGCGGCGGCGCTCGTCGGTCTCGCGCTGCTGGGGACGGGCGCGACCGTCGGCGTGCTGTCGGGGGCGTCGCCGGGCAAGCGGGCGCTGCGGCAGCTCGCGATCGGCTTCGGGGCGGCCGCGGTGACGTACGCGCTGGGTCTGGCGTTCGGGACGTCGGTCGCCTGAGCCTGCCCCTCGCCGGGAGCCTCCACGATCTGACGCCGGGTCGCTCGTCACCGAGCGCCGCCCGGTGCGTGGGACAGGTTTGGCAATCCTTAGTTAGTTGAGGCTAACCTGCGCGTGTGCCCACGACGAGCCCGTCCGACGACGCCACCGCCGCGCCCGGGGTGCCCGCGCTCCGCGGCCACGACCTGCGCCTGGCGTACCACGGCACGGTCGTCGTCGAGCGCGCGGGCCTGCGCCTGCTGCCCGGCGAGGTCACCGCGCTGATCGGCCCCAACGGGTCCGGCAAGTCGACGCTGCTGCGCGCGCTCGCACGGCTGCACAAGCCCGAGGCCGGCACGATCGCCCTGCCCGACGTCGAGGACGCCCGCACGCTGTCGGCGCAGCACTTCGCGCGACGCGTCACGCTGCTCTCGCAGTCGCGGCCCACGCCGTCGGGCGTCTGCGTCCGCGACGTCGTCGGCTACGGCCGCCACCCGTACCGCGGCCGCTGGCGGCAGGACGACCCCGACGGCCCGCGCGCGATCGCGTGGGCGATGGACGTCACCGGCACCACGGACATGGCCGCCCGCCCGGTCGACGAGCTGTCCGGCGGCGAGCTGCAGCGCGTCTGGCTCGCGACGTGCCTCGCGCAGGACACGCGCGTCCTGCTGCTCGACGAGCCGACGACCTACCTGGACCTGCGCTACCAGGTCGAGATCCTCGACCTCGTCCGCGACCTCGCCGACGAGCACGGCGTGGCCGTCGGCGTCGTGCTGCACGACCTCGACCAGGCCGCCGCAGTCGCCGACCACGTGGTGCTGCTGCGCCGCGGCGAGGTCGTCGGCGCGGGCCTCCCGCACGAGGTGCTGACCGCCGACGCGCTCACCGAGACCTACGGCATCCGCATCGACGTGACCGTCGACGACCAGGGCCGCGTCCGCACGCGCCCCGTCGGCCGGCACACGCACCGCAGCCTCACCCCCGCCTGACCCGACCGACCGCCTGACACCGCGCCCCGCCCCCGTGGGGCGCACCACCACCACCCGAGGAATCCCATGCGAACCCTGCGCGCCCTGCCCGCCGCCGTCGTGACGGGCACCGTCGCCGCCCTGCTGCTGACCGCCTGCGGCACCACCGAGGAGCCCGCCGAGGCCGCCGAGCCCGGCACGACCGAGGCGGCCGGTGGCCCGGTCACGATCACCGACGACCGCGGCGAGGAGGTCACGCTCGACGCCCCCGCGACGGACGTCGTCTCGCTCGAGTGGGGCCTCACGGAGAACCTGCTGACGCTCGGCGTCACGCCCGTCGGCCAGGCCGACGTGAAGGGCTACAACACGTGGGACACGGTCGTGCCGCTCGACGCGTCGGTCGCCGACGTCGGCATGCGCGGCGAGCCGAGCCTCGACGCGATCGCCGCGCTCGACGCCGACCTCGTCGTCACGACGACGGACCTCCCGGAGGAGGTCATCGCGCAGATCGAGGAGACCGCCCCGGTCATCGCGCTGCGCGGCTCGGACGCGAGCGACCCGATCGGCCACATGGAGCGGACGATCACGGTCCTCGGCCAGGCCACGGGCACCGAGGACGAGGCGGAGAAGGCGCTCGACGAGTTCGACGCCGCGGTCGCCGACGCCAAGGCCGAGCTCGCGGACGCCGACCTCGCCGGCGCGAAGGTCGCGATGGCCGACGGCTGGCTGTCCGACGGCGCCGTCTCGATCCGCGCCTACACCGAGGGCTCCTACCTCGGCGGCATCGCGCAGCTCCTGGGTCTCGAGAACGCGTGGTCCGTCGAGGGCGACCCCGACTACGGCCTCGGCGGTACCGACGTCGAGGGTCTGACGACGCTCGGCGAGGGCGTGCACTTCCTGTACGTGGCGAACGACACCGACGGCGGCGACGCGTTCACCGAGGGCCTCGGCACGAACCCGATCTGGCAGCAGCTGCCGTTCGTCGTCGCGGGCGACGTGCACCGCCTGCCCGACGGCATCTGGATGTTCGGCGGTCCCGCCTCGGGTGAGGCGTGGATCGACGCGACGGTGGGCGCGCTGACGAAGTGAGCCTCGGTCTCGACGAGCAGGTCGACGCACCGGCGGGCACGCGCCCGGGCCGGGGCGGCGCGACGGGGACCCCCGCCGTGCCGCTCCGCGCCGCGGCGCTCCCGCTGGTGGGGGTGTTCACCGCGGCGGTCGTCCTCGTGGCGGCGCTCGCGGTGCTCGACCTGACCCTGGGCACCTCCGACGTGGGGGCCCGGGACCTGTGGCAGCTGTTGTGGGGCGCGAGCGACGACCAGACCCTCGCGGTCCTCGTCGCGTCGCGCGCCCCGCGGGTGCTCGCCGGTCTGCTCGTCGGGGCCGCGCTCGGTGTCTCGGGAGGCGTGCTCCAGTCGGTGGCGCGCAACCCGCTCGCGTCGCCGGACACGCTCGCCGTCAACGCGGGCGCGTACGTCACGGTCGTCCTGGCGGCCGTCCTCGGGATCTCCCTGCCGTTCGTGCTGAGCGGCGCCCTGACGTTCGTCGGCGGCCTCGCGGCGGCGGCGTTCGTGCTCGCGATCGCGCGCGGCGGTGCCGCCGGCCCGTCGCGCCTGGTCCTCGCCGGGTCGGCGACGATGCTCGCGCTGTCCTCGATCACGTACCTGCTGATGCTGCTGTTCGAGCAGGAGACGCAGGGCATGTTCGCGTGGGGCGAGGGCACGATCGTGCAGTCCGGCACGCAGAAGGTCGCGCAGGCGGCGCCCGTCGTGCTCGTCACGATCGTTGTGCTCGTCGCCTGGGCGCGGCGGCTCGACGTCCTCGCGCTCGGCGACGACACCGCGTCCGTGCTGGGCCTCGACGTGCGGCGCACGCGCGTCGTCGCGGTGCTGCTCGCGGTCCTGCTCGCGGCGCTCGCCGTGACGGTCGCGGGGCCCGTCGGGTTCGTCGGGCTGTCGGCGCCCGTCATCGCGCGGCTCGTCGCGTCGCGCGTCCCCGGTCTGTTCCGGCACCGCCTGCTGCTGCCGTTCGCGGCGCTCGCCGGGTGCGCGGTCGTGCTGGCCGCCGACGTGCTGATCCGCGCGCTGGTGCCCGCCCGGGCGGGCGTGATGATCCCGACGGGCGTCGTCACGACCCTGCTCGGGGCGTCGCTCATGGTGTGGCTCGCGCGCCGGCTGCGGGCGTCCGGGCCCGTGCGGGTCACGGCGTCGGTCGGGGCGCGGGCCGCGTCGCGGACGCGCGTGGGCGTCGTCGTCGGGCTGCTCGTCGTCCTCGTCGTCGGCCTGCTCGTCGCCGGTCTGCTGCTCGGTGACCGCCTGCTGCTCACGGGCGACGTCGCGAACTGGCTCGCCGGGACCAGCGGACGGCAGGTGTCGTTCGTGCTCGACCAGCGCGTGCCGCGCGTGCTCGCGGCGCTGCTCGCCGGTGCCGCGCTGGGCCTCGCCGGGACGTCGGTGCAGGCCGTCGCGCGCAACCCGCTCGCCGAACCGGGCCTGCTCGGCATCACGGGCGGTGCGGGCGTCGGCGCGGTGCTCGCGACCGTCCTGCTGCCGGGGACCTCGGTGTGGGGCGTGTCCGTCGGCGCGGTGCTCGGCGCCGGGCTGACGTTCTCGCTCGTCTACGGCCTGTCGTCGCGGCGGGGGCTCAGCTCCGACCGGCTCGTGCTCGTCGGCATCGGCGTCTCCGCCGCGGCCTCCTCGATCATCACGCTGCTCGTCGTGCTCACGAGCCCGTGGAACACGACCATGGCCCTCACGTTCCTGTCCGGCTCGACGTACGGGCGGACCGCCGCGCAGGTGTGGCCCGTCGCGGTCGCGCTCGTCGTGCTCGCGCCGCTGCTGGTGCGCTGGCGGCGGGACCTCGACGTCATCGCGCTCGACGACGACGTGCCGCGCGTGCTCGGCGTCCCCCTGGAGCAGACGCGTCTGGGGCTGCTCGTCGTGACCGCGCTGCTCACGGCCGTCGCCGTGTCGGCCGTCGGCGTCGTCGGGTTCATCGGGCTCGTCGCGCCGCACCTGGCGCGCGCGCTCGTCGGGTCGTCGCACGCGCGCGTCGTCCCCGTCGCGGCGCTGCTCGGCGCGGTCGTGCTGAGCGCCGCGGACACCGTCGGGAGGACCGTCATCGCGCCCGCGCAGATCCCCGCGGGCCTGGTGGCGGCACTGATCGGCGCCCCGTACTTCGTCTACCTGCTGTGGCGCAGCCGCCGCGCCTGACGCCGCGCGCGGGCCGGGTGTCCATGTGACGAACACCCGGGTTTAGGCAAGCCTCACCTTCGCGTAGGGTGGCCGACGTGACGACGACCACGACGACGGAGACCACCGCCGCCGCGACCGACGCGCTGCCGTTCCGCATGTTCGCGGTCCAGGTCGCGGACGTGCAGCGCCTGTGCCCCAGCGTCCTGCGGATCACCTTCAGCGGCGACGACCTCGACCGCTTCGCGGACAACGGGTTCGACCAGCGCATCAAGTTCTTCCTGCCGCTGCGCGACGCGGGCTACGACGAGCTGCTCTCGCTCGACGGCTCCGCCGACTGGTACGGCCGCTGGCGCGCGCTGCCCGACGAGCGCCGCCACACCGTCCGCACGTACACCGCGCGCGCCGTCCGCCAGCACCGTCGCGAGCTCGACGTCGACGTCGTGCTGCACGGCGACCTCGGCCCCGCCTCCCGCTGGGCGGGCTCCGCCGCCCCCGGCGACGAGCTCGTCATCCTCGGCCCCAACGCCGACGCGGTCGGCCCGCACGGCGGCGTCGACTTCGTGCCCCCGGCCCGCACCGACCGCCTGCTCATCGCGGGCGACGAGACCGCGCTGCCCGCCATCGCCGGCATCCTCGAGCGCCTGCCCGCCGACGCGCGCGGCGAGGCCATCATCGAGATGCCGCACCCCGAGGACCGCCTCGACCTCGTCGCGCCCGAGGGCGTGACCGTCCGCTGGTACGGCCGCGGCGACAACCCGCACGGCTCGCTCCTCGTCCCCGCGGTCCAGGCCGCGTGCGCCCGCATGCTGCCCGGCCAGGCGCCCGCGCCCGACGTCGACCTCGAGGACGTCGACGTCGACGAGGGCATCCTGTGGGAGGTGCCCGTCGACTGGACGACCGGCGAGCCCCTCGCGACCGAGGCGCACCTGTACGCGTGGCTCGCGGGCGAGGCCGCCGTCATCAAGACGCTGCGCCGCCACCTCGTGTCCGAGTGCGGCGTCGACCGCAAGGCCGTCGCCTTCATGGGCTACTGGCGCGAGGGCCGCTCCGAGGCGAGCTGACGCGTCGCCGCCGCCGCAGCAGGCGGCGGGCCGGTGCGGCGGCGGGGGTCGTGCGACCGACCTAGGCTCGGACCCGGGCGATCCGCCCGACCGACTCCCGAGGGAAGACGACTCATGCAGACTCGCAGCATCGGTGACCGCCAGGTGAGCGCGATCGGCCTCGGCGGCATGCCGATGTCGATCGAGGGCCGGCCCGACGAGGCCCGGTCGATCGCCACGATCCACGCGGCGCTCGACGCGGGCGTGACCCTCATCGACACGGCGGACTCCTACCACCGCGACGCGGGCGAGGTCGGGCACAACGAGGAGCTCATCGCGAAGGCGTTGCGGTCCTTCGGGCGTGACACGTCGGACGTCCTCGTCGCGACCAAGGGCGGCCACCTGCGCCCCGGGGACGGCTCGTGGACCCAGAACGGTGACCCCGACTACCTCAAGGCGGCCGCCAAGGCGTCCGCGCAGCGGCTCGGCGTCGACGCGATCGGCCTGTACCAGTTCCACCGCCCCGACCCGTCGGTGCCCTACGCCGACTCGGTGGGGGCGGTCCGCGACCTGCTCGACGAGGGCGTCGTCCAGATGGCCGGGATCTCGAACGCGAACCCGGAGCAGATCCGTGAGGCGCAGGACATCCTCGGCGGTCGGCTGGTGAGCGTGCAGAACCAGTTCTCGCCCCGGTTCCGCTCGTCGCTGCCCGAGCTGGAGCTGTGCGCCGAGCTCGGCATCGCCTTCCTGCCGTGGAGCCCTCTCGGTGGCATCTCCCTGGCGCGGTCCGGCGAGCTGGGCGCGGAGTTCGCGCCGTTCGTCGACATCGCGGCCGACCACGGGGTCTCGCCGTTCCAGGTCACGCTCGCGTGGGAGCTCGCACTCGCGCCGGTCGTCATCCCCATCCCGGGGTCGTCGCGACCGGAGTCGATCCAGGACTCGGCCGCGGCCGCCTCCCTGACCCTCACCGCCGACGAGGTCGCCCGGCTGTCCGCCGCCGCGTGAGCGCCTGACGCGCGTGTGACGGTCGCGCTCGTCGCTCACGCCGACCGGTTCTGGCGGTCGCTGCGCGATCCGTGGCGGTCACCCCCTTGGCAGGGCCGTCCCGCGCTCGGGAGAGTCGGGTCATGTCCGAGACTCGAGAGCTGCCGGCCGCGTTCGACGGTCAGGTCCTGGTCGCCGGCGACCCGGGGTACGACGAGGCGCGCGCGGTGTGGAACGGCGCGGTCGACCGGCGGCCGCGGTACGTCGTGCGGTGCGCGGGCGTGGCCGACGTCCAGCGCGCGGTCCGGGTGGCGCGCGACCTGGGCCTCACGCTGGGCATCCGCGGCGGCGGGCACAGCGCGGCCGGGTGGGCGGTGCCCGACGACGGGCTGATGATCGACCTGTCGGGGATGCGGGAGGTCACGGTCGACCCCGCCGCCCGCACGGCGCAGGTGCAGGGCGGCGCGCTCCTCGGGTCGCTCGACGCGGCGACGCAGCCGTTCGGGCTCGCGACGACCGCGGGCATCGTGTCGCACACCGGGATCGGCGGCCTCGCGCTCGGCGGCGGTGTGGGCTGGCTCGCGCGCCAGGTCGGCCTCACGTGCGACAACGCGCTCGGGTTCGAGGTCGTGACCGCCCAGGGGGAGGTCGTGCGAGCGACCGCCGACGAGAACCCCGACCTGTTCTGGGGGCTGCGCGGCGGGGGCGGCAACTTCGGCGTCGTCACGCGCTTCGACCTCGCGCTGCACGACGTCGGCACACAGGCGCTCGTGGCGGAGGTGGACCTCGACCCGGAGCACGCCCTCGACGCGCTGCGGACCTGGACGGCGCGGGCGTCGGACGCGCCGCGTGCCGCGACGCTGTACGCGGAGATCGTCGCCGGGGGTCCGCTCACGCTGGGGTTCGTCCGGGTCGGGGACCCCGCGGGAGCCGAGGGGCTCGTCGCGGAGCTCGACCACCTCGGGACGCCGCTCGCCCGACGCGTCGAACCGCGGTCGTACCTCGAGGTGCAGAGCCAGTCGGACGCGCCGACGGCGCACGGCTTCCGCCGCTACGCGAAGAGCCACTACGTCCGCGGTCTGCCGGACGCGGGTCTGGAGGCGTTCCTGGCGCACGTCGACGCCGGTGTCGGTGCGGCCAGCCTCGTCTCCTACGGCGGCGCGATCGCCGACGTCGACGCCGACGCGACCGCGTTCGTGCACCGCGACGTGGAGCTCGAGTACGACGTCGGTGCCCGCTGGGAGGACGCCGCGGACGACGAGCGCATCGTCGCGTCGTGCCGCGGGCTGGCGGCGGGGCTCGAGCCGTGGAGCAGCGGCGTCTACGTCAACGCGCTCGCCGACGAGGGCAGTGCGGGGGTCCGGCGGGCGTACGGCGACGCCACCTACGCCCGGCTGCGTCAGGTGAAGTCGGCCTGGGACCCCGAGAACGTCTTCCGGCTCAACCAGAACATCCCGCCGGCCTGACGTCGCTGACGTCGCCCGAGGGGCGCGCGACGGCTCGTCACCGGGTCGGGTCGACGACGGTGACCCCGGCGACGACCGCGCTGTCGAAGCGGGGCAGGAGCGTCGCGGCCTCGGCGAGGCCGACGGTCCGCTCGACCAGGAGCCCCGGCCGGAGCACGTCGCGCTCGACGAGGTCCATCATCCCGGGGTAGTCGACCGCCGCCATCCCGTGGCTGCCGAGCAGGTCCAGCTCCCAGCCGATGACGCGCGACATGGGGACGCGCGGGTGCCCGTCGACCGGCGGCAGGAGCCCGACCTGGACGTGCCGGCCGCGCCGGCGCAGGCTGAGGATCGCGTCGGCGCAGGTCTGCTCGCTGCCGACCGCGTCGACCGTCACGTGGCTCCCGCCTCCGGTGATCTCGACGACCGCCGCCGGGACGTCGGCGGACCCGGCCTGGATCACGTGGTCCGCTCCGAGGCGGGAGGCCGCGGCGAGCGCCTCGGGGTTGCGGTCGACGGCGACGACGCGAGCCCCCAGGGCGCGCGCGATCATCACGGTGCTGAGGCCGACGCCGCCGGCGCCGTAGACGGTGACCCACTCACCCTCGGCGACGCGCGCGCGGGCCACGAGCGCCCGGTACGCCGTCGCGAATCGGCACCCCAGGCTCGCGGCCGTCACGAAGTCGACGCCGTCCGGCAGGGCGACGAGGTTGGTGTCGGCGGCGTGCAGCGCCACCCGCTCGGCGAACGAGCCGCAGTGCGTGAAGCCGGGCTGCTGCTGCCGGGGGCAGACCTGCGCGTCGCCGGCGAGGCACCACTCGCACGTCCCGCAGCCGCACACGAACGGCACCGTCACGCGGTCGCCGACCTGCCAGCGCCGCACCTCGGGCCCGACCTCGACGACGACGCCCGCGAGCTCGTGACCGGGGACGTGCGGGAAGGTCACGTCGTCGTCGTGGCCCGCCCAGGCGTGCCAGTCGCTCCGGCAGACGCCCGTCGCCCGCACCTCGACCACCACGCCCGCGGGCGGGGCGGTGGGGGCGGGCACCTCCCGCACCTCCGGCGGGGACCCGACGACATCGATCATCACGGCACGCACCGGGGCATCGTGCCACCCGTGCCGGGCACGCGCGGACGGCGGCTGTGGAGCCGTGACGCCTGCCAGCGGTCTGCGCGCGCCCGATCCCGCCGCGCGCGGCAGCATGAGGGTCGTGAACCTGCGACAGCTCGGACCGTTCCGCGTCTCCCCGATCGGCCTGGGCGCGATGCCCATGTCGATGAACGACGACAGGGCATACCCCGGCGAGGACGACGCGATCGCGACGATCCACGCCGCGCTCGACGCGGGCGTCACCCTCATCGACACCGCCGACATCTACGCGCCGAGCTGGGACACGATGGGCCACAACGAGGTGCTGGTCGGGAAGGCCGTCCGCACGTGGGGCGGCGACACGAGCGACGTCGTGATCGCGACCAAGGGCGGGATCACGCGGGGCCCCGGCGAGTCGTGGGGTCGCGACGGGTCGCTGGCCTACCTGCAGGGCGCCGTCGAGAAGTCCCTCCGGAACCTCGGGGTCGAGGCGATCGACCTGTACCAGTACCACCGGCCCGACCGCTGGATGGTGTACGGCGAGGTCATGGAGAACCTCAAGACGCTCCAGACCCAGGGCAAGGTGCGCGCGCTCGGGATCTCGAACGCGAGCGTCGAGGAGATCGAGATCGCGGAGCAGGTGCTCGGGGAGGGCAACCTCGCGAGCGTCCAGAACGAGTTCTCGCCGCGACACCCCGGCAGCTACGGCGAGCTCCGGCACTGCGAGCGCCGCGGCATCGCGTTCCTCCCGTGGAGCCCGCTCGGCGGCACGGGCGGTGGTGCACGCGCGGTGGGTGAGCGGTTCGCGGTGTTCGCCGAGCTGGCCGCGACGTACGAGGTCAGCCCGCAGCGTGTCGTGCTCGCCTGGGAGCTCGCGCTGAGCGACCGGCTCATCGCCATCCCGGGTGCGCGACGGGCCGCGTCGATCCAGGACTCCGCGCAGGCGGCCACGCTCGTCCTCGATCCCGAGGACGTCGACCGCTGCTCCACGGCGCTCGGGCTCGACGCCTGACGGTCGCCCCCGTCGCCGCCCGCGGAGTCGTCGACGTCGGGTGCGTCGGACCGGCAGCCCGGATCCGCGTCGACGCGCGCCAACTGGATCGCGTACGCGCTGATCGGGGCGCTCGTCGTGGTGGTGATCCTGTTCTTCGTCGGGTACGCGATCGGCATCGCCGACTGACCGGCTGCGCCACCCGCGGGGCCGCGGGTCAGCGGTGCTCGAAGACGACGTACTCCTGGCGCTCACCGTCCTGGTCGCTGACGCCGAGGGCGAGCCGGCCGCTGAGCGACGCCATCCACGTGACCTCGTCGCCGAAGGCCACGTCGGCGCCCGTGGGCGCGGGGGTCGGGGCGGGACCGGGCCGCACGACGTGCTCCTCGCCCGCGTCCTGCACGTGCACGGACCACAGGCGCTCGCCCCGGTAGGAGATCGCGTCGAGCTGCGCCCCGCGGGCGGCGAGGATCACGCGGCCGTCCGTGAGGAGCTGGTGGACCGAGACGCCGTCGCCCGGCATCGGCACGCGCCAGCGGACCCGGCCGGTCCGGGCGTCGACGGCGGCGAGCTCGTCGGGCGTCCGCGCCACGACCAGGCCGTCGAGCGCGATCGCGGCGAGCACGTCGAGGCCGGGCACCTCCCACCGGACGGAGCCGTCCGGCTCGCGCAGGCGTGCGACGCTGCCGTCGTCGGCGGCCGGGTCGGCGGGGAGCGGCTCGCCGCCGCGCGTGCGGGTCGAGCTCGGTGAGGCCGCCGTCCCGGTGAGCAGGGCGTCCTCCAGGGTGCCGTCGTCGAGCCCCACCCACTCCAGGTGGTCACCGTCGAACGGCACCTCGGTCCCGTCGGGGCGCACGAGCATCACGGGGACGTCCCCGGTCGGCTCGTCGGTCGCGCGCTCGGGGTCGGTGACGACGACCGAGCCGTCGGGCCGGAGCGTCGTCTGCCCCCACAGCCCGCCGTGGCCTTCCAGCGTGGTGAGGGTCGCCCCGTCGTCGGCCGACAGCAGCCACCCCGCGTCGTCGGGGCCGACGGTGGCCAGCACGCGGTCCTCGACGGCCATGATCGACACGTACGTGTCCGGCCCGACCTCCGGGAGGTCGAGCGTGCGCGTCCACCGCGTCGTGCCGTCCCACTCGGACGCGGCCAGGGTCAGGCGTGCGCCGTCGCGCGTCCCGACGACCGTGCCCCAGGGGCCGGTGCCGAGCATCGCCCCCGCGGGCAGGTCGGTGCGGCGCAGCACGCGCCCGTCCGCACCGGCGACCTCGACGATCGCCGTCACGTCCGTCCAGAGGCCGTCGGCCGGTGCGTCGGCGGAGGGGGGCAGCTGCCAGTGGACGACGCACCGCAGGGACGTCGCCGCCTCGTCCTCCGGGGGCCAGCACCACGAGCCGCCGTCGAGCGCGCCCTCGACCGGCGGGGCGAACGTCGTCTCCCAGACGGGTTCCGCGGTCGCGGGGTCGAGCGCGACGAGCCGGGCTTCCGTGGCGCCGCCGGACCCGGACGTCCCGGTGACCAGGACGTCCGCGACCGGCACCCCCATGCCGAGGTACGCGGACACCTCGGGCGGCACGTCCCCGTCCCGCCACGAGTAGGAGCCGCGCAGGAACACCGGGAACGCGGGGTCGACGGGGTCGAGCACGAGCGGGACGTCGGCGAGAGCGGCTGCGCGGGCGTCGTCCTGCACCCGGAGGCGGTGGTCGCTGACGAGCTGGTACGCGACGAGCCCGGCGACGACCGTCGCGCCCGCGACCAGCCACCGCGGCCGGCGACGGACGCGGTCGAGGAACGACGGGTCCTCGTCCTGCGCGGGCGTCGACGGGTCGTCCGTCTCGACCAGGTCGACGTGCCGCATCGTCACGTGCGGGACGCTACTCGTCGCGCCCCCGCGCCCGCTGCTGTTCGGGCGGTCGACGGGCGGCCCTCGGGGGCCGGGTGCGAGGGTGGACGCCATGCGGATCACGACGCTGACCTCGACGATCGTCCTGTGCGCGCTGGCCCTCGCGGGCTGCGCCGCCGAGCCGGAGGCGCAGGAACCACCGTCGCCGACCGCTGCCGCGTCGACACCGGCCGCGTCGCCGACCCCGACGGCGTCGGTCGCCACGGACGTCGCGCCGGACGTGATGCTCGCCGAGGCGGACTGGTCGGCGGTGGGCCTCGCGGCCCCGCGCGACGAGAGCACGGGGGTCGTCGACTGGCGCCTGCCGGACGCGTGCGCCGCGGGGGCGCCGGCCCCGACGTCCGCGATGCGCACCGTCACGCAGGGCACCGGCGAGCTCGAGTCGTCCGTCGGGGTGCAGCAGGTCGTGCTGCTCCCGGACGCGGACGCCGCGGTCGCGGAGGCGGAGCGTCTGACGGCCGCGCTGACCGCGTGCACCGCGGGCGAGCCGCCGACGCTCTACGTCGCCGAGCCGGTGCCGGTGGGCGCACAGGGCGTCGGGCTCGCGACCGACTACTACGGGTCGTCGGCATCGGGTCCGCTCGACGACGCGATGGGCACCTACGTCGCGGTGACCCGCCGCGGCACCGCGGTGATGCTCGTCGGGCTCGACGGCGGCGAGTCGACCGTCGGGTCGGCGCGCACGACCGTGTCCGGGCTCGCGCAGCAGGGCTGGGAGCAGCTGTGCCCGTTCGACTCCGCGGGCTGCTGAGGTCTACGGGGCCGGGCGCAGCACGATCAGGCGCCACGCACCCCGCGCCCCGGGCGGCACGACGGGCGCGCGCGGCGGCACGGGCGCGACGCGCACGTACCCCGCGCCGACGGCCGGGCGCGGGTCCGGGTCGCCCGCGTTCGGCCACAGCGCGCACGCGCGCTCGGCCTGGGCGGTGATGGTGAGCGACGGGTTCACGCCGAGGTTCGCGGTGATCGTCGAGCCGTCGAGCACGTGCAGGCCGTCGTACCCGAACACGCGGTGGTAGGGGTCGACGACCCCGTCCGTGGCGCTCGTGCCGATCGTGCAGCCGCCGATGAAGTGCGCGGTCATGGGCACGTCGACGATCTCCCCGAGGCTGCTGAACGCGCCGCCGCCGACGTGCGCCGCCATGCGCCGGTAGGCGGCGTTGGCCCGCGGGATCCAGGTCGGGTTCGGTTCGCCGCCGCCGGGCGTGGACGTGAGCCGCCACCGTCCGAGCCGGGTGCGGCGCGGCCCGACGGTGATCGACGCGTCACCGGTCTGCATGACGAGCCCGATGACGGTGCGCTGCGACCATGACGCGAGCCCCGTGACGACCGAGACGGCCCGCACGGGGTGCCGCAGCACCTGCCCGAACCAGCGGACGGGCCGGGGCACGCGCCCGCCACCGTCGGTGAGGACCGTCGCGAGCAGGCCCATGAGGTTCGACCCGCGCCCGTACCGGACGGGCTCGAGGTGCGTGCGTTCGTCGAGCCAGACGGACGACGTGATCGCGACGCCGCCGTTGAGCGGCTCGTGCCGCCGCCAGCCCCGCACCCGGCGCGCCGCGCCGCCGAGCGACTCCGAGTTGGTGCGGGTCAACGCCCCGAGCCGGTCGGACAGCCGCGGCAGCGTCCCGTCGGCCTTGAGCCGGTGCAGCAGCGACTGCGTGCCCCACGCCCCGGCGGCGACGACGACCTGGTCCGCCGCCAGCGTCGCGGCCGGCCCGCGTCGACCCGTCGGGACGGTCGACACCGTCCAGCGGCCGTCGCGCGTCGGGGACAGCGACGTCACCGTCGTGTCGGGCACGATCCGCGCACCCGCCCGCTCGGCCAGCCACAGGTAGTTCGTCTCGAGCGTGTTCTTCGCGCCGTGCCGGCACCCCGTCATGCACTCGCCGCACTCGAGGCAGCCGCGCCGCTCGGGCCCGGCCCCGCCGAAGAACGGGTCGGGGACCGCGGCCCCCGGCGTCCCGAACACGACGCCGACCGGCGCGCGCCGGAACGTCGCCTCGACACCGAGGTCACGCGCGGCGGCCAGCACGACACGGTCCGCGGGCGTGACCGTCGGGTTGTCGACGACACCGAGCATCCGTCGGGCCTGGTCGTAGTGCGGCGCGAGCTCGGCGTGCCAGTCGGTGATGCCCGCCCACTGCGGGTCGGACCAGAACGCGTCCGACTCGGGCTCGTACAACGTGTTCGCGTACACGAGCGACCCGCCGCCGACACCGGCACCGGCGAGCACGACGACGTCGGGCAGCACGTGGATGCGCTGGATGCCGTGGCAGCCGAGCCGCGGCGCCCACAGGAACCGCCGCACGTCCCACGACGTCCGCGGCAGCGTCTCGGCCGTGAAGCGTCGACCGGCCTCCAGGACCGTGACGCGGTACCCCTTCTCGGAGAGCCGCAGCGCGGCCACCGACCCGCCGAACCCGGAGCCCACGACGACGACGTGCGGGCGCGCGTCGCTCCCAGCAGACGTCATCGTCGACCTCCGGCACCGTCGCCCGCGTCGGTCACGGACGTCGTGATGATAGGACGACGCCGACGTCGGGCCGGGGTCAGCGTCCGGCCAGGGCGGGGACGGCCTCGCTCGTCGCGTCGAGCGGGTGCTCGTCGGTCGCCGCGACGAGGGAGCGGACGAGCGGGTGCCACGGGCGGGTCGTCGGGCCGGTGAGCACGAGGTCGCGCGTCAGCGTCGGTGCGAGCGGGGCCATGACGACGCCGTCGGGGAGCAGGCCGCCGCCGAGACTGGGCATGACGGACACCCCGATGCCCTCCTCGACCATGCGGAGCATCGTCGCCAGCTCGCGCACGCGCTGTCCGGGGGAGAACGGCAGGTCGGCGGTGCGGTGGAGGCGCCGGACCTGGGCCTCGCACCCGCCCCCGGACACGAGCAGGCCGTCGTCCACGAGCTCGGCCAACGGGATCGGGCCGGCGTCGACGAGCGGGTGGTCGGTGCGGACGACGGCGCGGAAGTCGTCGCGCGCGACGAGCCGGGCACCGTCCGGTGCCGGGTCCGGGTCGACGAGCACCGCGGCGTCGACGATGCCGCCCTCGAGCCACTCCGCGAGCTCGTCGTCGTCGCCCTCGAACACGCGCACGTGGACGAGCGGCAGGCGGTCGCCCCACGTCCGCAGGAGCGCCGGCATGAGGCCCTGGCACACCGTCGGCACGGCGGCGAGCCGGACGGTCCCGGCCGACCGCGCCGAGGCGTGCTCGGCCGTGAAGGCGTCGGCGGACGCGATCGCGGCGCGCGCGTGGGGGAGCAGGCGGGCACCGAGCGCCGTCGTCACGACGGGCGTCGCTCGCTCGACGAGCCGGCCGCCGGCCTCCTGCTCGAGCGCGGCGACGGCGTGCGAGACGGCGGACTGGCTGACGTCGAGGGCCGCGGCGGCGTCGGTGAACGACGCGCGGTCGACCACCGCGACGAAGACCCGGAGCTGCACGAGCGTGGGCATGAACCGACCGTATCGCGGCATGAGCCGGATGCGTTTGCCTCATGTCGGAGGTCTCGGCCACGGTGGTGCACGTGACCCGGGACCGGACGATCGTCGTCTACTACCTCGCCGCCGCCCTCGTGTGGGGTGCGAGCTTCCTGTTCATCAAGGTCGGGCTCGACGAGGGCCTGAGCCCGGCGCAGGTCGTGCTGGCGCGGCTGACGCTGGGAGCGCTCGCGCTGCTCGTCGCGATGGTCGTGCTGCGGCGCCGCTGGCCGCGCGGTGCGCGGACGTGGGGGCACCTCGCGGTGCTCGGCGTCATCCTGTGCGTCGTGCCGTTCCTGCTGTTCTCGTGGGCCGGGCAGCACGTGACGTCGGGGCTCGCCAGCATCCTCAACGCGACGACGCCGCTCATGACCGCCGCGTGGGCGGCGGCGCTGCTGCCCACCGAGCGGCTGGTCGCCCGGCAGCGGGTCGGCCTGCTCGTCGGCATCGTCGGCGTGGTGGTGGTCGTCGCGCCGTGGACCTGGCTCGCGGGCGGCGTGTCCGCGAGCGTCCCGGCCGTCCTCGCATGCCTCGGGGCCACGGCGAGCTACGGCATCGGCACCACCTACCTGCGCCGGTTCGTCACGCCGCTGGGCCTGCCGCCCGAGTCGGTCGCGGCCGGGCAGATCGGCGCCGGGGCGCTCCTGGTGCTGGCCGCGTCACCGTTCATCGTGCCCGTGGGCACGCTGGGCACGCTCGAGGTGTCGTGGCCGCTGGTCGGCGCGATGGTCGCCCTCGGCGCGCTGGGCACCGGCGCCGCGTACGTGTGGTTCAACCGGATCGTCGACGCGTGGGGCGCGCAGCGAGCGTCGACGGTCACGTACCTGACCCCGCTCGTCGGGGTGGTGCTGGGCGCGCTCGTCCTGGGTGAGCGCGTGCACTGGTACGAGCCGGTCGGGGGGGTGCTGGTCGTGCTCGGCGTGGTGGTGGCGCAGCGGGGGAAGCGGGCGCCGGTCGCCGCAGCCGCGCCGGGCGAGGCGCTCGAGGCGCGGACGGCCTGAGGGCGGCCGCCGGGACCTCGCCGGGGTGTCTCCACCTCGCCGTGTTTGGTCGTGAGCGCGCCCGGGTGCACCATGGACGGCGATCTGCGTCGCGGGACCAGCCCGCGACCGCGAGCACGGAGTGCATCTCGATGCAGCAGGGAAGCGAGGCGGCCGTCCTGGCCTCCTCAGGCGCGGGCCCGACGCCCGCCCCGCACGCCTGACGCCTCACGGCGACGACCCGTCCGGACCTGGTCCGCGCGGGTTCCTCGGTGCACCCCGGCGGGCCGTCTCCTGACCCGTGCCGTCCCCGGACCTCCGATGGTCCGGCGACGGCTCCTGCCGCACGAGAGCCGAGACCCATGCTTCCCCTGACCGAACAGCAGATCCGCACGTCCTTCGTGAACTGCTCGCGCCGCGAGGCCGCGCAGCTCACCCTCCCGTCCGACCTGGCCGACCTGCGCTGGGACCGCCTCGACTACCTGGGGTGGATCGACCGCAAGGCGCCGCTGCGCTCCTACGTGGTCGTGCCCGTCGACGACGGGATCGTCGGCGTCACGCTGCGGGCCCCCGAGGTCGCGTCGCGCCGCCGTGCCGTGTGCGCGTGGTGCGAGGACGTCTACGCGACCGACGACGTGTCGATGTACGTCGCCCGCCGGGCAGGTGCGGCCGGTCGCAACGGCGACACCCTCGGGACGCTCGTGTGCACGGACTTCCACTGCTCGCGCAACGTGCGCCGCAAGCCGACGATCATCGAGGCCGGCCAGGACCCGGCCGGCGTCGTCCAGCGCCGCATCGAGACGCTGCGCGCGCACTCCGCGCGCTTCGTCCGCGAGGTGCTGCGCGAGTCCTGACCGCTGAAGGTGCGGCGTCGGCACGTCCGGCGCCGCACCGGGCTCACGGTCGACGCACCACCTGCGGCGCGTGTCGCGACGGCCGAAGGGCTGGACGGCTGGTGCGCCGGTGCGTACCTTCGGGGCGTCCGTCCGTCCGTCGACGATGGCCCCCGGTGCGCCGCGAAGCACCGCCCGCATGGAGACTCGACCCGGAGGGCTCGCCCTCGTCGTCCCGTGACCGGCCCGCAGGTGCGGGTCCGCACCCGCCAGGACCTGCGTCGGGAGCGACGTCCCCGCCCGCACTCCTGCTGGGACCACCTGGTCGCCGCACCGTTGTGGCCGTTGCACGGCGTGAACCTCGGCACGCTGCTGCGGACGTGCGACGCCGTCGGCGCGTGCCTGGCCGTCCCGCGGCTGCCGTGGGTGCCCGAGGCGCTGGCGCGCGGCAACACGCTCCGTCAGCCCGCGTGCGTGCACTGGACCGGCAACCCGGTCCGGTGGCTCGAGAAGCAGCGGGAGCGCGGCTCGGCGGTCGTGGGCGTCGAGCTGACCGAGGAGTCGGTGCGGCTCGGCGACCTGCCCGCGGCTCGCCGCCGGACGGTCATGGTGCTCGGGCACGAGCAGACCGGCATCCCGCCCGAGGCGCTCGACCTGCTCGACGTGACCGTGGAGATCCCCATGGTCGGGACCGGGTCGAGCCTCAACGTCGCCGTCGCGGGCTCGCTCGTGCTCTACCGCCTCGCGGGCCTGACGTGACGGCTGCCGGGCGGCGGCGTGCGTGGCGGGTCAGGCCGTGGCGCGGTGGCAGGCGGCGAGCAGCGTCTCCATGCCGACGCGGATGTCGTCGATCTCCCGTCGGGACAGGCCCAGGCGGTCGACCATCGCGGCGGGGATGCCGACGGCGTCGGCGCGCATCGCGCGGCCCTCGTCGGTGAGCGCGATGACGAGCTGCCGCTCGTCGTCGCCCGCGCGCGTCTTGGTCACGAGGCCGAGCGTCTCCAGGCGCTTGACCAGCGGCGACGTGGTCGCGGGCTCGAGCTGCAGGACGGCGGCGAGCCGCTTGAGCGAGAGGTCGCCGTGCTGCCACAGCGCGAGCATCGCGAGGTACTGCGGGTGCGTGAGGCCGAGGGGCTCGAGGAGCGACCGGTAGACACCGACGAGCGCGCGGGCGGCGGCGGACGTCGCGAGGCAGAGCTGCGCCTCCAGGGCGAGCGGGTCGGTGTCCGAGGCGTCCGTCACGGTGGTCGGCATGCGAGCATCCTAGTGATAAGTTCGTGCACGAATCATCCGCGCACGAATGGAACTCACGATGGGCTTCGCCGACCGGTTCGACGCGCTGAACAACCACGTGACGCTGTTCTTCCTGCGCTTCGTCGGCCCGCCGTCGGTGGGCTCGCCCGACGGGCGCGGGCGCGCGGTGAGCGACGACGAGCGCGCCCGCGAGGTCGAGATCCGGCAGTCCTTCGAGCGCGTGACGGGCCCCGACGGCCGCCCGTACCTCGTCGAGCGCCCGTCGTCGGAGGGCTAGGCGCCCCGCTGGTCGCGGAACGTGCGGTCGGCGTCCGCCTTGGCAACGGATGACGTCACATCCGATGCTAACGTCGTCCTGTGACAACGGATCCGCCCTCTGCGCGACCGGCCGCATGGCCCGCGTTCGGCAGCGAGACGGTCGAGTGGCAGTCGGCGGACGCGGGATACGGGCCGCGCACCGGCCGTAGCGGACGCACCGGTCCGTACGAAGCCGCCGTCCCACCCTCGATCGCCGAGGCCCCCGTCGTCCTGTCCACGTCGACGGTCGCGCTCGTCGCCGAGGCCTCGGCGGAGATCGCCCGGTTCGACGGCGAGACGCACGCCGCGACGACGTCGTACGCGGCACTGCTGCTGCGCACGGAGGCTGCGAGCTCGTCGCAGATCGAGAACCTCACGTCGTCCCCGAAGGCGATCGCTCTCGCCGAGCTCGGTCGGAAGGGGCGGGCGAACGCGGACGAGATCGTCGCCAACGTCGCCACGATGACCGAGGCGCTCGACGGAGCCGAGCGGCTGGACGGCGCCGCCATCCTCGCGATGCACCGGACGCTCATGGCCGACCACATGCCGTCGGCTGCCGGCCGGTGGCGCGAGGAGGCGGTGTGGATCGGGGGGAGTGCCCGGAGCCCCCACGGGGCGGCGTACGTCGCCCCCGTGCACACTCGCGTCCCGGACGCGATCGACGACCTGGCCGCATTCATGGCGCGCGACGACGTGCCGGTGCTCGCGCAGGCGGCTCTCACGCATGCGCAGTTCGAGTCCATCCACCCGTTCCCGGACGGCAACGGCCGCACGGGGCGCGCGCTCCTGCACGCCCAGCTGCGGCACGGGGGTCTTGCCCGGGAGGCGATCGTGCCGGTGTCGGCGGGGTTGCTGGCCGACACCGACCGGTACTTCCGCGCCCTGACCGTCTACCGGGACGGGGACGTCGAGCCGATCGTGGTCGAGGTCGCAGATGCCGTCTTCCCGGCGTTGGCGAGCTCGCGACGGCTCATCGCCGACGTCTCCGACGCGCGCGCCGGCTGGGGTGAGCGGATCCGGGCGCGCCGGGGCGCAGCCGCGTGGGCGCTCGCCGACCTCCTCACGACGCGTCCGGTCGTCGATGTCCGTCTGGTCGCCGAACGGCTCGGGATCACCACGGTGAACGCCCAGCTCGCGGTCGACAGACTCGTGGAGGACGGAGTCCTGACGCAGGTCGGCAACGGCGCGCGTGACCGGGTCTGGCAGGCGGCCGAGGTGCTGGACGCGATGGATCGGTTCGCCGCGCGCTCTCGGCACCGCGTCGTGTGATCCGGAGCGCCGAGCCGACCGTTGCTCACGGCAGGGGGTCGGTCGCCCACGGGTAGGACGGCTGGGCGCCGAGGCGCGTGACGGACGCCGCGGCGACGCGGGTCGCGAAGGCCGCCGCGTCCCGCAGGGCGTCCCCGACGGCGAGCCGGGCGGCGAGGGCGCCGACGAAGGCGTCGCCCGCGCCGGTCGTGTCGACCGCGTCGACCCGCACGGCGGGCCACGACCAGGAGGCGCCCGCCTCGTGCCCGACGACCCCCGACGTCCCGAGCGTGACGACGACCGACGCCGGCCCCCGCGCCGCGAGCTCCGTGGCGGCGTGGTGCGCGCCCTCGGCGCCGGGGGCGATCGGGTGCCCGAGCAGGAGGGCCGCCTCGTGCTCGTTGACGACGAGCGGGTCGGCGAGCGCGACGACGTCGTCGGGGAGCGTCGTCGCGGGTGCGACGTTGAGCAGCACCCGCACGCCGGCACGGTGCGCGAGGCGGGCGGTGTGACCGACGGTGTCGAGCGGGATCTCCGCCTGGAGCACGCACACGCGGCCCCCCGCGACCACGGCGCGGGCCGCGTCGACGGCTGCCGGCGTCACGGCGGCGTTGGCGCCCGGGACGACGACGATCGTGTTCTCGCCGTCGTCGGCGAGCGTCACCACGGCGAGCCCGGTCGGCCCGTCGACGGTGCGCACGTGCGCGAGGTCGACGCCCGCCGACGTCAGCAGGCCGAGCGCGACGGCGGCGTTCTGGTCGGTGCCGACCGCGCCGACCAGCGCGACGGACGCGCCGAGCCGTGCGGCGGCGACGGCCTGGTTGGCGCCCTTGCCGCCGGGCAGCGTGACCGCGTCGCGGCCCAGGACGGTCTCGCCGGGGCGCGGGTGTCGCCCGACCTGCAGCACGAGGTCGGCGTTGACCGACCCCACGACGACGACGTCGTGTCCCATGGCGCCTCCTCGTACCCGACCGGGACATCGTGGACCGTCGGCCCGGGATGTCGCCGCCCGTCCGCCGCCCGGGTGCCCCGGTTGCGCGCCGATCCGGGTCGCCTACCGTGGGCGACGGTCCAGCAGAGGCCGTCGGGTGCGGTTGCGCCGAGGCGGCGACGGGCGCACCCGGACGGCGGACACCGTCGGCACACGATCGGGTGACCTGGGTCCAACCGGGCGTAGTCATCCCAGGACTTCGGGGAGGCTTGCGGGATGGACATGCGGATCGAGGTCACGAACGCCGACGTCGCCGCGGCCAAGCGCGCCTGGTCGCGCGCGGTGGAGAGCGGCGAGAGCGACGCCCGCACCCAGGTGCTCTACGACAGCCTGCGCCGCGTCATCAACGCCCAGGCCCAGCAGATGGCGGAGGACTTCCGCGCGAAGCGCGCGAGCTGACCGGCGGAGTCCGGCGCGGAACGCGCGAGCCGACCCGGCGCGCGGCCGGGTGGCGCGAGCGGACCCGGTGGGCCGCGGGCAGCCACGGCCCGCGACCCACCGGACCTGTCACGGGTAGGACGTGACGAACGACGGGGTCCCCGTGTTCGTGTTGTCCACCTGACCGCCCACACCGTTCACCACGTGGCGGATCGTGCCCGCGCTGAGGTTCACGGTCATGACGTGCTTCAGCGTCACGCCCGGACGCTGCGGCACCTCGAACCCGTTCTCGGTGACGATCGACGGGTTGTTCTGGTTGAACACGTAGACACCGGCACCCCACAGCTGGTGCGACCGCACGCGGTCCCCGACCTTGTACCCGGCCCACCCGAGGGTGCCGTCGGGCTCGGTCCAGTCCGCCTGCGTCGGCGGGTCGTACGGCAGCTCGTTCTGGTACAGGACGACGCGTCCGCGCTCGCCGTTCCAGATCGTGTTGTGCTGCTGGAAGTGCTCGACGAACAGCCCGGTCGCGGTGACGTCGTCGCCGTTCACGACGACGCCGTTGTGACCGATGTTGGTGCGCCAGCGCTCGGTGTCGCCGTTGACGCCCTCGGTGAAGCCCTCGACGCCGTGGTCGGCGCGCCACACCCACGTGTGGTCGACGAGCACGTCGTCGGCGTTGATCTCGAGCGCGACGTCGGTGCTGCCCTTGTGGGGCCCGCCGACGCGGAAGTAGACGTCACTGAGCGTGATCGGGTCGCGACGGCTCTTGGTGCCCCAGTCGGGCGCGTGCCGGTGGTCGAGGCCGACCTTGAGGAGCACGGGCGACTTCGTCGGGCCGGCGTCGATGGTGACGCCCGCGACGACGATGCCCGGGACGTCGGCGACGAACAGCGGGGTCGCACCGCGCGCGGACGTGAGCGTCGCGTGGCCGGTGCCGAGCACGACCGTGCCGGGCCGCCAGACGGCGATCGTCGACGCGACGTCGTAGACGCCGGGCGTGAGCAGCAGGTGCTTGCCGAGCGCGAGCTGCGCGTTGATCTTGAGCACCGAGTCGCCGGGCTTGGCGACGTAGAAGTCGCGCAGCGGGATCGATCGGCCGGGCGTCATGCCGTTCGCCCACGTGATGCCGCGCGTGCCCTCGGCCGCCGACGGGACGCGGACCTGCCACGTGCCGCGGGAGTCGACGTAGAGGTACGGCTTCTCGCGGCTGACGGGGGTGGTGTCGAGCGTCGTGTACGGCGGGTCGGGGAACGTCGCGTCGGCGGGTGCGCCCTCGACGCCGGAGAACACCTGGTTCCAGACGGCGTTCGACCAGCTGCGCACGGAGCTGTTGCGGGTGAGCCACTGCTGCTGCGAGCCGTTGACCACGTCACCGAACCGGGAGTCGGCGATGAACCCGCCGCTCGCGTACTGCGGGCCCGCGGTGCAGTAGTCCATGAGCGAGAAGCCGGGGTCGCCCTCGTTCGCCAGGACGTTGATCCGGCGCAGCGACACCGCCTGCGACACGGCCCAGAAGTTGGCCGACGCGCGGCAGCCGTCCTGGCCGGCGCCGTCGATGTCGAGCGTGAGGTTGGACAGCGTGCGCCAGAAGTTGACGAGCGCGATGCAGTTCGGGTTCGCGGGGTCGTCGGACAGGCAGCGGTTGTAGGTCTCGATCTTGCCGTGCACGACGACGTCGGTCGGCGACGCCCCGAGGCCGGCGACCTCGGTGTAGTAGCCGACCTTCATCTGCAGGGGCTGCGTGGCGGTGCCGTACTCGCCGGGCTTGAACAGCAGCGAGTACCGGGCGGTGCCCATCTCGGCGTCGACCTGCTGGGCGTGGATCTGGTCGACCTTCGCCTGGATGTCGGCGACCGGCATGCTCGGGTCGAAGACGACGACGTTCGGGCCGAGGTTCGGGGTGGCGGGCGCGCCGCCGCCGTGCGCGGTCGCGGGGGCGGCGGCCGTCGCGGCGAGCGCGAGGGCGAGGGTCGCGATCAGCGGGGCGCGACGACGTCGTCGTGACCGGCTGCTCGCGGGGACGTGCGGGTCCATGCGGGTTCCTCTCCGTCGAGGGTGGACACACCGGAGGAAACCACACTTACCGACCTGTTAGTAAGAGTCCGGTGAAACGTGTCCACGATCGGGCCTCGGACATCCGCGACGGCCGACGCACCGCGCGGGCACCGGGACGCGGGTCTACTGTCGAGAGAAGCGGCGTCCACGACGGCCCCGGGGGGTTCGGACCCAGCCTCTCTCTTCCTTCGCGGCGGAGCCGCGAGGAGGACCCATGCCCGTCCACGCAGCCGAGGCGGTAGGCCGCTACACGTACGACGAGGGCGGTCGCTGGTGGTGGTCCGACACCATGCAGGCGACCTACGGCCCCGGGACGGGGGGCTCACAGCCGGGCGCCGTGGGCGTGGGACGCCTGCTGCACCGCGTCCTCGAGGACGACCGCGGGCGGGTCACCGACGCGCTCGCCGCCTGCGTGACGCACGGGACGTCCTTCGCCGTGTCGCACCGCGTGCACGCGGCCGAGGGCGACGGCCGACGACGCGTCACCCTCACCGGTGCCCGTGAGCGCGACGACGCCGGCGAGCCCCGCGTCGGGGGCTTCGTCCTGGACGTCGACGAGGCCGTCACCGCCGCCGCGCGGCACGACGCACAGCTGCAGCTCGGCACGGCCCTCGCGTCGCACGCGCTGATCGACCAGGCCAAGGGCGCCCTCATGCTCGTGTACGGCATCGACGAGCAGGAGGCGTTCGACCTGCTGCGCTGGAGCTCGATGCGGCTCAACGTCAAGCTCGCGCTGCTCGCCCAGCGGGTCGTCGCAGTCGTGCGCGAGGCCGAGAGCCTGGCACCGTCGGCCCGCGACGCCCTCGAGCGCATGCTCGACGACCCGGACGCCCCGCCCCGTCGACGTGCCGACCGCGGCGAGGTCACCACGACGACCTACGGGCCGCACGGCCCGGTGGTCACGGTCGGCGGCCGGGTCGACCCGTGGACCGCGCGGCAGCTCGCCGAGGCGCTCGGCACGGTGTGGTCCGAGGCCCGCGCGCAGGGCGGCCTCGTCGTCGACCTCGAACGCACGGCGGGGATCGGCGCGGCGGCCCGGCACCTGCTCGCCGGGACGGCGCGGCGCGCGGACTCGGACCACGTCCGGCTGTGGGTCGTCGTCCCCGCCGGCGACCCCGCCGGGATGGTCGGGACCCTGCCGGCGCGCGTCGTGCGCGCCGCGGACGAGGCCCTCGCGCCGGGACGTCGCTTCGGCGCCGTCAGCGCCTGACGAGCAGGACACCGGACGGGCCTCGCGGGGGCGGAGGTGGTGCTGATGGACGACGCGGTGCGCACCGTGCGCTGGGACGGCGGCTGGGTGACGCTGGTCGGCCGGCGGCTCGAGGGTGAGCCGACCGCCGACGCGTGGCACGCGATCGCGCGCGGACGGCGGACGGCGCTGCGACTCGGGCGACCCCACCTGATCGACCTGCCGGACGAGACCGTGGTGGAACGCGTGGGCGAGCTCGACGACAGGGCCGACCAGGCGCCATGGGTCGCTCCCCCGACCGACCCGCGCGCCCACGGGAGGTGGCGCTCGGCGGCCGACCTCACGGCACGGGCCTGCGAGCGGCCGGCCGAGCTGCGCGAGGGTCGCGCGTCGTCGCGTGCTCACGTCGACGACGGCGCAGCCTCGGCCCGCGAGGCGCAGCGCGCCGCGGCGGCCGCGCGCGCCCGGTCCGCCGACGTCTTCGAACGGGCCGCCCTCGCGCACGAGGCCGCGGCCGACGTGCACGAGCGGCTCGCACGGCTCGGGTCGGACCCCGCTCGCCACCGCTCCCGCGCGCGCGAGCACCGCGAGGCGGCCGAGGCCGACTGGCGGATGAGTCGCTCGGGGCGTCCGCGAGGGACGAGGGCGACGTCTCAGCTGCCGGAGTCGACGGAGGAGGAGCTGAGGTCGACGGTGGAGGAGCTGGAGACGGCGAACGACGACCTCCGGTCGACGCACGAGGAGCTGGAGACCGTGGGCGAGGAGCTCCGGTCGATCAAGGCCGAGCCCGCCACCGGCGACGCGGAGTCGCGCCAGCGGACCGCCCGGACGCGCGAGCTCGACGACCTCACGGAGTAGGTGGCGTCGACCCGGTGCGGGTGGGACGAACGGCACGCCTCACTGCGTCGATGCTCCCGACCGCATGAGCGCAGCGCGGCCGTGACGCGTCAGGCGGGTGGCGTGTCGTCGAGCGCGCCCGCGACGGCACGCTCGAGTCGGCCCCCCTGGGTGCCGAGGTCACCGCCCGCGGCGACGGCTGCCTGCATGACGAGCCGTGCGGCTGCGGTCACGTCGACGTCGCGCCGGTCCGCGCTCCACCGGAGCATCTCCAGGGCGCCGGCCCGGTCGACCCCGTAGACCAGGCCGAGGCACCCGATCGCCTGCTCGACGACCGGACGCTCCGCGAGCAGCTCGGGCAGCTTCGCGTTGACGGCCCGCGCGGCACGCGCGCGGACATCGGGGGACACGTCGACGACCACACCGCGCACGTCGTGCCCCTCTCCTGCCGGCTCTGCGACCCCGGCGATCGCCATGACCCGGGACTCGCCCTCGAGTCGCTTGACGGTGTGCACCTGGGCGAACGCGGCACCCCCGCGCGCGCACTCCTCGACCGCGCGGCGCAGCGCCTCCCGCTCGTCGACGCGTACGTGCCGCAGCAGCGCGTCGAGCGTCGGCGGGACGTCGCCGGGGGACATCCCGAGGACGGCGTACAGCTCGTCCGACCACCAGGGGCGGCCGTCGACCGGGATGAGGAACTGTCCCGACTGGAGGTCGTCCATCACTCGTGCTCCGCAACGCCCGGCAGCCGGGCGCCCGTGGCTGGACACTGTCGGCCGGATGATGTGCCCAGCGTAGTCACGGCGCCCTGTCGCGGCATCCACGTCCCGTCCCGTCCCGCGCCCGGGTACGCGGAGCCCCCGCGCCGACCGCACGCCGACCCCTCGCCCCGCCGTGGGGCGAGCCGAACGGACGTCGCAGGTGGCGCCGTCGGGAGAACCGCCTCTCCCGCCTCGGCTCGCCGAGCCGGGAGAGGCGGTTCATATTGAGGGGAGCCCTGAGGTAGTTCGGAGCCGGTCAGGGGCGACGCGGATCGCCCTTCGAGCCAGGCGGAGGCTCCGATGCGTGCAGTGCGATGGGCGGTCCCGGGTGCAGCGGTCCTGCTGGTCCTGACGGCGTGCGCCCGCGGGACGGGTGGCGGCGACGGGACGGCGGCGCCGTCCTTCGACCCCGACGCGGACGTCTCCGGGACGCTCACGGTGATGGGCTTCGGGGCGGGCGACGAGATCGGCGAGACCCGTCTGGAGCGCGCGAAGGAGTCGATGCCGGACGTCGACGTGTCGCTGATCGAGGGTGACCTCGACATCCAGGCGTTCCTGTCGGCCGTCGCCGCGGGGGACCCGCCGGACGTCGTGTACGCGAACCGCGACCAGATCGGGACGTTCGCGTCGCGCGGCGCGGTCGTGCCGCTGGACGAGTGCTACGCGTCGCAGGAGATCGACGAGGACGCGTTCCGGGACGCGGCGCTCGCGCAGGTGACGTTCGGCGACCAGCTGTACGGCGTGCCGGAGTTCAACCAGGTGCAGCTCACGATGGCGAACCAGTCGCTGCTCGACGCGGCGGGCCTGACGATCGAGGACGTCAACGGCTCGGACTGGGACGCGGTCACCGCGGCGACGACGGCGTTGTCGACGTCGGACGGCGGCACGGTGAGCGTCATCGGGTACGACTCGAAGATGCCGGAGTTCCTGCCGCTGTGGGCCAAGGCCAACGGCGCGGACCTGCTCTCGGAGGACGGGCGCACGGCGCAGCTGGACGACCCGAAGGTGCTCGAGGCGCTCGAGTTCGCGGTCAACGTCTATGACGTGCAGGGCGGGTTCGCGGGCGTGAAGTCGGCGCGCGACGCGGCGGACTTCTTCGGGTCCGGCAACCAGTTCGCGTCGTCCACGCTCGGCGCGATGCCGATGGAGCAGTGGTACGTCAACGTCCTCAACGAGAACTCGCCGGACGCGCCGATGGCGTTCGACGCGTTCCGGACCCCCGAGGGTGAGCCGCTCGCGTACGCGACGGGCTCGGCGTGGGCGATCCCCGCGGGATCGGCGAACCCCGAGGCGGCGTGCCGGTTCGCGGCGTCGATGGTGTCGTTCGACAGCTGGATGGCCGCGGCGCAGGCGCGGGCCGACGCGCGCGAGCAGGAGGGCCTCGTGTTCACGGGCGTCCTGACGGGCAACGAGAAGGCGGACGACGAGATCCGCTCGACCCTCGTGAAGGTCACCGAGGAGCCGTGGGCGACCGGCGTGAACGCCATGTACGAGGCCAACGACCACACGTTCGCGCTCCCGGCGAACCCCGCCGACAGCGAGTTCAAGACGGCCTGGCAGGACGCGGTGAACCGCGTGCTCAACGGCCAGCAGGCGCCCGCGGACGCCCTGGCCCAGGCGCAGGAGGAGGCGCAGAAGGCGCTCGACGCGGCGTGGGAGCGCTGGGACGGCGGGGCGACGGACTGATGGCCGCCACGACGACGACCGCACCGGCCGGGGTCGCGGCCCCGCGCCGGCGGCGGTCGAGCGTGTCGAGCCGTGACGCGCGCCACGCGTGGTGGTTCATCAGCCCGTGGATCGTCGGGTTCCTGGTGTTCACCGCGTGGCCGATGGTCTACAGCGCGTACCTGTCGCTCACGGACTACGACGTCATCAACGACCCCCGGTTCGTCGGGCTCGACAACTACCGCGAGCTGTTCGCGGACCCCAAGGTCGCGCTCGCGCTGCGGAACACGTTGATCTACACCGTCATGGCGGTGCCCGCGGAGATCCTGCTCGCGCTCGGGCTGGCGCTGCTGCTCGACCGGGCGGCACGGTCCGCGGGCTTCTTCCGGACCGCGTTCTTCCTGCCGAAGATGACCCCGCCGGTCGCGATCGGCGTGCTGCTGCTGCTCCTGTTCAACGGGCAGAGCGGCGTCGTGAACACGGTGCTCGGGTGGTTCGGCATCGCCGGTCCCGCGTGGACCACCGACCCCGACTGGGTCAAGCCCGGGCTCGTGGTGATGGGCCTGTGGACGATCGGCTCGACGATCATCATCCTGCTGGCCGCGCTGCGGAACGTGCCCGCCGACCTGTACGACGCCGCCCGCGTCGACGGTGCCGGCTTCTGGCACCGCACCCGCGCGGTCACGCTGCCGATGATCAGCGGCCCGCTGTTCTTCGTCGTGGTGGTCAACACGATCGGGTCGTTGCAGATGTTCACCGAGGCGTACACCGCGTTCTTCGGGTCGGGGAACACGACCTACTCGAACGACGCCGCGCTGTTCTACGTCATCTACCTGTTCCAGCAGGCCTTCGAGTTCCTGCACATGGGGTACGCGTCGGCGCTCGCGTGGCTGCTGTTCCTCGTGATCATGGCGATCACGGCCGTCCAGGTCCTCGTGAGCCGGCGCGTCGTGTACTACGAGGGGGACCGATGACGTCGACCGCCTCCGCCACCCGGATGCCGCAGGGCGTCGTCACCGCCGCGCCCCGCCCGGTCACGGAGCGCCGCCGTCCGCGCCGCCTCGTGACGCGGGTCGCGGTCATGGCGGCGCTCGTGCTCGCGACGGTCGCGTTCGTCTACCCGTTCGTGTGGCTGCTCTCGGCGTCGTTCAAGCCGCGCGGCGAGGTCTTCGACAACCGTCTGATCCCACGCACGTTCACGCTGCAGAACTACGTCGACGTGTGGCAGGTCGCGCCGATGTGGACGTGGCTCGTCAACACGCTGGTCGTCACGACGCTCGCCGCCGTCACGGTCACGGTCTCGTCGGCGCTCGTCGCCTGGGGCTTCGCGTACTTCCGCTTCCCGGGCCGCGGGCCGCTCTTCGGGCTGGTGCTGGCCACGATGATGCTGCCGGGCGCCGTCACGATGGTGCCGACGTACCTCATCTGGAAGCAGCTCGGGCTGGTCGGCGGTCTCACGCCCCTGTGGGCGGGCAACCTGTTCGCGAGCGCGTTCTACGTGTTCCTGCTGCGGCAGTTCTTCCTCTCCCTGCCGCGCGAGCTGTTCGAGGCCGCGCGCCTCGACGGCGCGGGCAACTGGACGTTGTTCGCCCGGATCGCCGTGCCGCTGTGCAAGCCCGCGCTCATCCTCACGCTGCTGTTCGAGATCCAGGCCGCGTGGACCGACCTCATGCGCCCGCTCATCTACCTGCAGGACTCGTCGACGTTCACCGTCCCGCGCGGGCTCAAGGCGATGCTCGACCAGTTCGGGTTCGGCGGGGAGTGGCACTGGGAGATCGTCGTGACCGCGAGCGTCATCACGACCGTCCCGATGATCATCCTGTTCTTCCTCGGTCAGCGGCACTTCGTCCAGGGCATCGCGACGACCGGCTCGAAGGGCTGAGATTGCGGCCGGCCCGCCGCTGCGTAGGGTCGACAGGACGGTCGAGACGTGGCCGGTGAGCCCGTCGGCGCGTGCCGGCGGCGGACGTCCCGGAGGAACCTCATGGTCACGGCCGACACCGACCGCCCCGGCGACCACACCCGCGAGCCCGAGGGCGTGGGACGGCACTCCGGCCCGCGCGCCGAGTCCCTCGCGGGCTCGGTCGCGCGCGCGCTCGAGACCGCGCACCAGCTCGACCCGGTCGTCGAGAAGCTCGCCGCGCTCTGGCGCACCCCGCTCCAGCACGACGGCCTGCGCCGCCTGCTGCGCGGCAAGCCGCTCGGCCACGCCGCGCACCCGCTGCTCACCGACGTGCCGCTCGGGCTGTGGCTGAGCTCCGCCGTCCTCGACGCGACCGGGCAGGACGAGGCGGCCCGACGTCTGATCGGCGCCGGCGTCCTCGCCGCCGGGCCGACGCTCGTCACCGGGTGGGCCGACTGGGCGGCGGGCGACGACCGGACCCGGCGCGTCGGCGTCGTGCACGCGGCCTGCAACGGCGTCGCGCTCGCCTGCTACACGGCGTCGTGGGTGGCACGGCGTCGCGGCCACCGGGGCGTCGGCCTGCTCGCGTCGGCGGCCGGGGCCGCGGCACTCGGCGCCGGGGGCTTCCTCGGCGGGCACATGGCGTACGTCCTCGGCTCGCCCCCGCGCGACCCCGACGCACCCGTGCGCTGACTGCCCTTCGTCCCGTACGCCGCGGCACCGCCGTCGGTCACAATGTCCTGCGCGCGCCGGACCACGGCCGCGCACGCCCCGGGCAGCGTCGCCCGCCCCGACGACGCGACCGAGGACGACACCATGGCCACCACCGACACCCCGACGCTGCCCACGGCGATCCCGCACGGGCGCGCCGAGGACGTGCTCGGCCTGCTCACGGGCGTCGTGCTCGTCGCCGTCGGCATGTCGCTGCTGCGGGCCGCCGGCCTGGTCACGGGCGGCATCGCGGGTGCGGCGCTGCTGCTGGGCCACGCGGTCGACGTGCCGCTCGGCGTGCTGTTCTTCGCGCTCAACGTGCCGTTCTTCGCGCTCGCGGCGCACCGGTCCGGGTGGTCGTTCACGCTGCGCAGCGCGGCGACCGTCGGGCTCGTCTCGCTCGGTACCGCGCTGACCGCCGCGCACCTTGACGTCGCGTCCGTCGACCCGTGGTTCGCGGCGGTCGTCGGCAACCTGCTGTGCGGCACGGGGCTGCTCGTCGTGTTCCGGCACCGGTCGAGCGTCGGCGGCTTCTCGATCGTCGCCGTGCTGCTCCAGGAGCGCGCGGGCATCCGCGCCGGGCACGTGCTCATGGCGCTCGACACGCTCGTCGTCCTCGCCGCGTTCGCCGTCGCGCCGCCGCTCGACGTGCTGGTCTCCGCCGGTGGCGCCGTCCTGCTGAGCCTCGTCGTGACGTTCAACCACCGGCCCGGGCGCTACACCGGGTTCTGACGGTCGCGTCCGGTCAGCCGCCGTAGAACGACTTCAGCAGCTCGTACGCGACGATCGCGGGCCACACGAGCGCCTTCGGGATCGCGAGGACGAAGTCCCAGAACCCCTCCCCGGCCGAGAAGTAGTACACCGCCGCGCCGATCAGCCCGAGGCCGTACACCGCCCCGCCGCCCGCACCGCCCGCGTCCGATCCCTTCGCCATCACGCACTCCCGTCGCTCGCGCCGCCGACCTCGCCCGGCACCTTCCCGCGACGGCGACGGCGGCGGCATCACCCGCGGCGGGCGGTTCCTGGCGGCCGGTGGGCGTGTGGGTGGGTCGCGGGACGATGGGTCGGACGCCGCCGGGGTCGTCCGGCGGGCCGACCGAGGGGGTTCCCGTGGAGTTCAGGCTCGAGCTCGTGATCGTCCCGGTGAGCGACGTGGACCGTGCCGTCGCGTTCTACGCGGAGCAGGTGGGGTTCGTCGTCGACCACGACCAGCGCGTGAGCGACGACGTGCGGTTCGTCCAGCTCACACCGCCCGGTTCGGCGTGCTCGATCGCCGTCGGGCTCGGCCTGACCGACGCGGCGCCCGGCTCGGTCAAGGGCCTCCAGGTCGTCGTGGACGACGCCGACGCGGCGCGGGCCTTCCTCGTGGAGCACGGGATCGACGCGCCCGAGGTGCAGGAGTTCCCGTGGGGCCGGTTCACGGGCTTCCGCGACCCCGACGGCAACGAGTGGTCGGTGCAGCAGCTCCCCGCCTGGCGCGGCTGACGGGGTGACGCGGCGTCGGACGGGCCGGCGCCGCGCAGGTCGGGGCCGGTGACCCCTTCCTCTGTCGCGCATGCGCGACATATGCTCGCCCGGTCAGCGACAACGGCAAACCTGCCGCGAGGCAGGGACGCAAAGCCATGGGGCCCTCGTGGTCCGCCAGGCTGCCGAACGACCCAGGGGGCTCCCCACCATGCGCACGCCTGCGCCCGTCCAGGGCGTCCTCCGCCATGCCCACCACCGACCCACCGCCCGCACCGCGCTGCTCGCCGCCGGGGTCGCCGCGCTCCTCGTGAGCGGTCTCACTGCACCCGCCGCGGCCGCCGAGCCCGCACCCGCACCGTCGACCGCGAGCGCCGCGCTCACGCCCGCGTCGGGCCTGCTGTTCGGCGCCTTCGTCGCGACCGGCTCGTCGGCGAACGTGGACGACGCCGTCGCCGCGTTCGAGCACACGGTCGGCCGCAAGCTCGACGTCCAGCGCGTCTACCGCCGGTGGGGCGACGACCTGCGGGCGGGCGGGGTCGCGTCCGCCGTCGCGCGCGGACGCACGCCCGCCGTGTCCGTCGCGTCCAAGCGGGCCGACGGGACGGCCGTGTCCTGGGCGTCGATCGCGCGCGGCGACCACGACGCCGCCATCGCGGCGCAGGCCACGACCGTCGCGGGTCTCGGCGTGCCGATCTTCCTCACGTTCCAGCACGAGCCCGACTACGCGACCGGCTACGGCACCCCCGAGGAGTACCGCGCGGCGTGGCGCCACTACGTCGAGGTGTTCCGCGAGCGCGGCGTGCGGAACGTCGTGTGGACGTGGATCGTCACGCCCGCGGCGTTCGCGACCGGCTCGACGAGGCCCACCGCCGACGCGCTCTACCCGGGCGACGACGTCGTCGACTGGGTCGGGCTCGACGTCTACAACTGGTCCGGCTGCAACCCGGGCGGCCCCACGTCGTGGAGCCCGGTCGCGAGCCAGTCCGCCGCGGCCCGCACGTTCGCGCAGGCGCACGGCAAGCCCGTCATGGTCGCCGAGTGGGGGTCCGTCGAGGACCCCGCCGACCCGCAGCGCAAGGCGGGCTGGCTGCGCGACGCGATGGCGACGTGGACCGCGTGGCCCGAGGTCAAGGCCGTCCTGTACTTCCACCAGCAGGGCAGCTGCCCGTGGTGGGTGGACTCGTCGCCCGCGAGCCTCGCGGCCTTCACCGAGATCGCCGCGCGGCCGGCCGCGCGCACCCGTGCGAGCGCGTTCCTCGACGTGTCGACGACGCACGGCAGCGCACCCCTGACCGTCACGCTCGACGCGTCCCGGTCGTCCGGGGCGGGCCACGTCGCGGGCGCGGGCGTCGCGTCGTGGACCCTGGACCGCGGCGACGGCACCCCCGTCCTGACCGGCACGGGGACGCCCCTGGCGACCCTCACGCACACGTACGCGGCCGGGACGTGGAACCCGCGGCTCACCGTCACCGACGCCGGCGGGCGCGCGGTGACGGACGCCGTGACGCTGCGCGCCGCCCCGGCCCCGACCGTCACGGTCTACGCCAAGGACGTGACGACGACCGGCGCGACGTCGCAGGCGCTCGTGGACCCGCACGGGTACGCGGGGACCGTCCAGGTCGAGTGGGGGACGAGCACCGCGTACGGCACACGCGGTGCCGTCGTGAGCGTGCCCGCCGTGTCGTACATGCGGACCGTGAACCAGCCGCTCACGGGGCTCGCGCCCGGCACGACCTACCACGTGCGCACCACGACCATCACGCCGGCCGGCACGACCGTCACGACGAGCAGCTTCGAGACCGCGGGCCGCCCCACGTCGTCGCGGCAGTACACGTCCGGGACGACGCCCACGTCGACCTCGTTCGGCGCTCAGGTCCACCCGCACCGCCTCGCCACGACCGCGTGGTTCGAGTGGGGTCCGACGACGGCCCTCGGGTCCCGGTCGCCCGTGACCGACGTCGCCGCGCTGACGTACGAGAAGACCGTGACCAGCGGCGTCGTCGACGGGCTCGCGCCCGGCACGACGACCTACTACCGCGTCGTCGCGCAGAACGCCGCCGGCACGTTCGTGGGGCCGGTCCTCAGCGTCAGGACCCCGCGGCTGCCCTGACGGCACCGCCCCGCACCCACGCCGTCAGCCGCGCCGGCCGCACCCGCCGGCGCGGCTGACCGCGCCGCCCCGGCTGTCCTAGGGTCGGCTCATGGCCGTGACCGACGCCGACCTGGTCCACCTGCGGCGGTGCGTCGCGCTCGCGCGCGAGGCCCTCGACGACGGTGACGAGCCGTTCGGCTCGGTGCTCGTCGACGCGCACGGCACGGTGCTGCTGGAGGACCGCAACCGCGTCAAGGACGGCGACGGCACCCGGCACCCCGAGCTCGAGATCGCCCGCTGGGCAGCCGCGCACCTCCCGCCCGACGAGCGGCCCGGCTGCACCGTCTACACCTCCGGCGAGCACTGCCCGATGTGCGCGGCCGCGCACGGCTGGGCGGGCCTCGGCCGGATCGTCTACGTCGCGTCGAGCGGGCAGCTCGTCGCGTGGCGTCGCGCGTGGGGCCTGCCGCCCGGTCCGGTCGCTCCGCTGCCGGTGAAGTCCGTCGTCCCCGGAGCCGTCGTCGACGGCCCGGCGGAGGCGCTCGTCGAGGAGGTGTGCGCGCTGCACCGCGCGCACGCCGACCGGCCGGCGTGACCGCTCCCGACCCGTCGCGCGCGGGTACGTCTCCCACCGGTACGGGACGGCCGCGCGAGGACCGCCGTGGGCCGACCTCGTACTTCCAGCGTGTCCGGTGGAGGCACGACGCCCCCGACCAGCCCGTCGTGCTGTGGGCCGAGGTCTCCGACGGGTGGGAGGTGCGGAAAACGGTGTGGCAGCGGGCGCGGACCGGCGGCGACGAGGACCGACGTCCGGGAGGGCCCCTAGCTCGTCGTCGCCTTCTCACCCCTGAGGAAGGCGAGGATCGCCGGCGTCGCGAGCCGGAGCTGGGCGACCCCCGCCTCGATCTTCGCGGTGCTGATCGTGTCCCACAGCGCCGCCGCCTCGGTGCTCAGCAGGCCCGCGAAGTGGTGTGACAGCGCGATCCGGGCGGTCGCCACCCACTGGCTCGCGGGCGGGTTGGACGGCATGTCGAAGTGCTGGAGCGAGTCGGACAGCTCGCGGATCTCCACGATGAACAGGTTCTCGGCGGCCTTGCCCCGCTCGGTGCGCGTGTCCATCGGGTACGCGCCCATGCCGTACAGGTGACGGTCCCGGGTCTCCTGCGGCCCGGGGAAGGGGTCCGTCTGCTCCCGGGCGGGGTCGCGCTTGCCCCAGCCGATCGGCGGGGACATGAGGTCGCGGCCGGCCCGGTCGTGACCGGGGACGTCGGCGCAGATGCTGCTGAGCCACTGCTGCACGGTCGGGCCCTGCATGACGACGTACGCGTTGTTGCCGTCCCGGTCCTTCACCCGCCGGACGACGAAGGCGTCCCGCAGCGCGTCGTCCTGGGCGACGACGTCCGGGTCGGCGCGGTAGGGCGCGACGGGGAACCGTGAGGTCATGTCGAGCCGGTCGCCGAGGACCGGCTCGACCGTCACCGCGCCGCGTGCCGCGCTCGGCTGCATCAGGCCGCGGAACACCTCCTGGTCCTCCCCCGAGAGGCTCAGGAACGCGGCCCGGAAGCTCGTGCGGGCCATCAGCCCGAACGACGCCTTCGGGCCGTCGGTCGTGCCGAGGTCCCACCACACGCCGTCGATCTGGACGGACGAGCCCGTCGGCTCCTTCACCTTCTCCGGCGGCCGGCTCCCGGCCTCGAGGTAGTACGCGACCATGCTGAGCAGACCGCTCACGGCGCCGGAGAGCGTCCGCGCCCCGGTCCACGTGCCGGTCCGCGTCCGGACCTTGTCGAGCGTCTCGCCGCGGATCTCACGGACGACCGTGGTCTGGGGGTCTTTCTTCTCGCGGTCCGCGACGGGGACGGTCATGGCGTTGGCGAGCAGGGTCGCGACCTTGGCCAGCGGCACACCGATCGTGGCCTGCGGCGTGGCCGCGAACGTCTTGTCGGGCGCGTCGATCCGGGCGTCCCGGAGCCACCTCCCCGCGAACGGGCCGGCGCCCTTGTGCACCGTGGTGCTGCCGGTCGCGCCGAGGGCCGTCGCGACGTTGCTCGCGCCCTGCACGGCGGCGAGCGCGTCGACGATGTCGTCGGTCGCGGTCGTGACGAACTCCAGGTCGGACTGCGAGGCCGTCGCGTTGTCGCCCTCGATGCGGAACAGCCCTTCCTGGCCCTCGTAGACGCGTTCCTTCTCCGCGACCCCCGGGACGCCGCCGCCCGGGACGAACGTGTTGCGCGTGCTCTGGAACTCGAACCCGAGCTTGCGCTGCACGACGGGTCCTGTGCCCGCGAGCAGCCCGCTCACCGCCCGGTTGCCCGCGAGCCGCCCCAGGGACGCCACGGCGGCCGCGCCGGTCACGAGGGGCACCTGCCGAGGTCGCTCCCGTCCGGGGGCGGGCGCCGACGCGCGCGTCGGGACGGCGACCTCGTCCTCGCCGCGACGACGGGCGCTCACCGGTCCGCCCCGCGTCGTCCGACGGCCCACCGGTTGACGACGTAGAGCAGCACGCCGATCGCGAGCAGGATGCCCGCGCGGACGTACACCGCGGGGTCGCGTCCGGTCAGCGGTGACGCGAGCACGAGCGACACGACGGCGCCCGCGACGGGTGCCCACGTCGGGGCGCGGAACGTGGGGCGGGCGTCGGCGTCGTCCGCCGCGGGGCGGCCCGGCGCGGCCCCGTCGTCGGCCCGGTCGTCGGCCCGGTCGTCGGCCCGGTCGTGGGCCCGGTCGTCCCCCTCGGCACGGCCCTCGTCGGGTCTGCGGCGGAGCACCAGGACGGCCACGTTGACCGTCGCGAACACGAGCAGCAGCAGCAGGACGGTCGTGTCGGCGAGCCCCGCGAGGTCGCCCGTCGAGACGAGGGTCAGCGCGACGACCACCGTGAACGCGATCGCGACGAACGGCGTCTGCCGCCCGCCCACCCGGCCGAGCACGCGCGGCACGATCCGCTCCTGCGCCATCCCGTAGACCAGCCGCGACGCCATGAGCATGTTGATGAGCGCGGTGTTCGACACCGCGAGCAGCGCGATCACCGCGAACAGCGCCGGCGGGAACGTCAGCCCGGCGACCTTCACGACCTCGAGCAGCGGACCCGTCGACTCCGCCAGCACGTCCGTCTCGACCAGCATCGACGACGTGAACGCGACGCCCACGTAGATGAGGCCCGCGACCACGAGCCCGCCGAACAGCGCGCGCGGGAAGTCGCGGCGCGGTGCGCGGCACTCCTCGGCGAGGTTGACCGAGTCCTCGAACCCGAGCAGCGCGTAGAACGCGAGCGCGGTCGCGCCCAGGACCGCCACCCACGCCGCGCCGTCGGTCTCCAGCACGAACGCCCGGCCCGGGTCGCCCTCGCCCGTGAGCAGCGCCCACCCGCCGATCGCGAGGATCACCAGCAGGCCCGTCGCCTCGACGATCGTCAGCACGACGTTGACGCGCACCGACTCCGAGATCCCCAGCAGGTTGACGCCCGTGATGACCAGCAGGAAGAACCACGCCGCGACCAGCGTCGGGACCGTGACGAACTCCGCCAGGTAGTCGCCGCCGAACGCGCGCGCCGCCGCGCTCGCGGACGTGACGCCCGACATCATCACGGCGAACGCGACGAGGAACGTGAGGAACGGCCGACGGAACGCCCGGTGCGCGTAGAGCGCCGCGCCCGCCGCCTGCGGGAACCGGCCGACGAGCTCCGCGTACGCCGTCGCCGTCAGCGTCGCCAGCACGAACGCGCACACGAACGGCAGCCAGACCATGCCGCCCACCTCGGCGGCGACCTTGCCCGTGAGGGCGTAGATGCCCGCGCCGAGGATGTCGCCGACGACGAACAGCAGCAGGACGCGCCGACCGATCGTCCGCCGCAGCGGTGGGCCGTCGGACGGGCGCGTGCCCGTCGTGGCCGTCCCCGGCTCGCTCATCGTGGCTCCCCCCGCCGACGCACGTGCCGCCAGTGTCGTCCCGCACGTCCCCCCGCGCGCGGCGGGCCGTCCCGCTCGTGCCTGGCGGACGCCGCGCGCCCGGTCGCCGCCGGTCGTTCACCGCGCGGACCCGCGGGTGGGTGCCTACGCTCGGACCTTCGGACGGGGCGGTGCGCTCTGCGGGTGCGCCGCCGTCAGGACCCTCGGGAGGACCGCTCATGAAGGGCAAGGTCGTGTTCGCCGTCGGCGTCGGGCTCGGGTACGTGCTCGGGACCCGTGCAGGACGGGGTCAGTTCGAGAAGATCAAGGGCTGGGCGAACGACGTCTGGCAGGACCCGCGCGTCCAGGGCTACGTCCAGGACGTCGAGAGCCAGGCGACCGCGTTCGCCAAGCAGCAGGGTGTGGCGCTCAAGGACAAGGCCGTCGAGGCCGCGAGGTCCGCCGTCGCGGGCAACGCACCCTGGCGGTCGTCCACGACGCCGGAGGCCGACGACCCGGCCCCCGACATCATCGCCGGCGAGCCGATCATCGACGCCGACGACGCCCGCACCCGCACCCCCTGACGAGTCGCCGCTCCCCGCTGGCCTGGTGAACACGGGGAGCGACCGACCACGACGACGCGCCCTCACGACCGCCACCCGGCGGGCCGGCGGGGGCGCGTCGGCGTGTCCGGCCCGCAGGCGGGCGGGCCGTCAGGCGGGCTGGCCGTCAGGCCGGGCGGGCCCTCAGGCCCCGAGCGCCTCGACGACGGCGGCGGCCGTCTGCGCCGGGTCGCGGTGGACCGGGAGCCGGAGGCCGTCCTCGTCCTCGCCCAGCGGTTCGAGCGTCGCGAGCTGCGACTCCAGGAGCGACGCGGGCATGAAGTGACCGCGCCGCCCGGCCATCCGCCGCCCGAGCTCTTCGTCGGGGACCGCGAGGTGCACGAACCGCACACGGCCCTGCGCCCCGCGCAGCACGTCCCGGTACGCCCGCCGCAGCGCGGAGCACGCGACGACGGTCCCGCGGCCGGCCTCGGCGTGCTCGGTCATCGCGGCCGCGACGAGCCGCAGCCACGGGCCGCGGTCCGCGTCGGTCAGCGGCACGCCCGCGGCCATCTTCTCGACGTTGGCCGGGGGGTGCAGGTCGTCGCCCTCGACGAACGGGACGTCGAGCGCCTCGGCGACGAGCCGCCCGATCGTCGTCTTGCCCGTCCCCGACACGCCCATCACCACGACGTGCTGCACGCCCACCGGCTCTCCTCCCGCTGCGGAACCCGCCCACCCTCCCACGCCGGCGCCCGCCCCCACCCGCACGCCCAGGACGGGTGCCCCGGGCGACGTACAGTGGCGGCGATGTCCGTCCTCGTCGACACCACACCCCTGCGCGTCAGCCCGGCGTTCCGACGGCTGTGGTGGGGGCTGTCGGTGTCGAACCTCGGCACGCAGCTCACCGTCGTCGCCGTCGGGCTCCAGGTGTACGACCTCACGGGCTCGACGTTCTCCGTCGGCGTCCTCGGCGTGTGCGCGCTGGTCCCGCTCGTGGTGTTCGGGCTCTACGGCGGGGCGATCGTCGACCACTACGACCGCCGCCGCGTCGCGCTCGTCGCGTCGCTGGTCGCCTGGACCGTCGTCCTCGGCCTCGCGGTGCAGGCGTACCTCGGCAACGAGCACGTCGCCCTGCTGTACGCGCTGGTCGCGGTGCAGTCGGCCGCGGGCGCGGTCAACAGCCCGGCACGGACGGCGATCATCCCGCGCCTGCTCGACCCGACGCTGCTCCCGGCGGCCAACGCGCTGCAGACGACGGGCTGGAACGTCGCGCTGACCGTGGGCCCCCTGCTCGGTGCGGGGCTCGTCGCCGCGTTCGACTACGCCGCCGCGTACACCCTCGACGCCGTGCTGTTCACGTTCGCGCTCGCGGCGCTGCTGCGGCTGCCACCGGTCCCGCCGGAGCCGTCGTCGGCGCGACGCGCGCGCGTCGGCCTCGGGTCGGTCGTCGACGGCCTGCGCTACCTCGGCACGCAGCGCAACGTCCGCATGACGTTCGCCGTCGACCTCGTCGCGATGATCACCGCGTCGCCCCGCGTGCTGTTCCCCGCGGTCGCGCTGCTCTACCTCGGTGGCGGCGAGACGACGACGGGCGTGGTCAGCGCGGCCGTCGCGGTCGGCGCGGTGCTCGCGGGCCTGTTCTCCGGAGCCCTGGTGCACGTGCGCTGGCAGGGGCGCATCATCACGCTCGCGATCGTCGTGTGGGGGCTCGCGATCGCGGGGTTCGGCGCGGTCCTCGTGAGCGTCGACGCGACCCGGCCCGACCAGGTGCTGTGGGGCGCGCTGGCGCTCGCGGTGCTCACGCTCGTGGTCGCGGGCGCCGCGGACGCGATCTCGTCGGTGTTCCGGCAGAGCATCCTGCAGACCGCGACGCCCGACGACATGCGCGGACGCCTCCAGGGCGTGTTCGTCGTCGTGGTCGCGGGCGGCCCGCGGCTGGGCGAGCTGCTCCTCGGCGGGCTCGCGACGCGTGTCGGCGAGGGGTGGACGGCGGTGGTCGGCGGCCTGACGTGCGTCGTGCTGGTCACCCTCCTGGTCCGGGCGCAGCGCACGTTCTGGCACTACGACGCCCACCACCCCACCCCCTGACCACCCGCGACGCCCTCCGCCGAGGCGGTGTGGGGCGACGAGCCCGCACGACCGGGTCGTCGTGCGGCCGCGCTGTCGATCCCGGCGATCCCCGTCCGTCACAGTGGTGACACGCCGCAGCCGCACCGGAGGAGCGACCATGACGCAGTACGCCATCTACTTCCAGCAGAACTGGGTCGGGGACCACCCGGCGGAGTGGTTCCGGAGCCGCGTCGAGCCCAGCACCGCGGTCGTCCGTGACATGGAGGCGGCCGGGGTGCTGGTCTTCGCCGGCGGGCTCGAGGAGGACCTGGCCGACGCGTTCACCGCCGACGCGACGAGCGGGACCGTGACGATCACCGACGGCCCCTACGTCGAGACGACCGAGTACCTGGGCGGGATCACCGTGATCGACGTGCCGGACGTCGAGACCGCCAAGCTGTGGGCCGGCCGGGTCGCCGAGGGGTGCGGCTGGCCTCAGGAGGTCCGGGTCATCAAGTAGCGCCCCCGGCTACCGCCCGACGACTGTCCGACGTGAGCGTGTCGAGGAACGTCCGCAGCGCGTCGGCCAGCGTCGTGCGGTACCCGGGGAGCCACTCGCCGTCGAAGGACCGGGGCACGATCTCGGTGGTGAGGACGAGCGTGAGGAACGTCCGGTACAGCGTGAGCCGGGTCTGCGCCGACGGGCTCGTCACGTCGATGCCACCCGGCACGACGCTCGCGTAGCCCGCGAGGACGCGCGGGTTCACGGGGCCGACGTTGTGGCAGTCCGCGCCGACGAGCTCGTGCAGCGGATCCCCCCAGAACGCGCGCTCGGGGTCGATGACACCGACGATCTCGCCGGTCGACGGCTCGACGAACAGGTTCCCGGCCCACAGGTCGGTGTGCACGAGCGCGGGCGACGTGACGTCGTCGAGCACGTCCCCGTGGCGGCGCAGGGCGGCGCGCACCTCGTCGGCGGGGAGGACGACGCCCCACCGGGGCGCGTCGGTCAGCACGGCCTCGACCATGGCGGTGAACGTCTCGCGCCACGTGCGCCTGTTGAGGCCGGCCGCGGGGTTCGGGTAGCCGAAGCCGCCGTCGGGCGCCGGCAGGCCCGCGGTGTGCAGCCGCGCCATGTAGGCGCCGAGCTCGTGCTCCGCGCGCGCGGCGCGCGGGTCCTCGTCGGCCGGGCCGAAGCCGACGTCGACCAGCGGCACGCCGGGCAGGTGGCTCACGACGAGCGCGTCGGACGGCAGGTCGGTGCGCGTGAAGTCGGTGAGCAGCACGCGCGGCATGAGCAGCGCCGGGTGCTCCTCGGCGAGCCGGTAGACGTGCGCCTCGGACCGGACGAGGTCGTGCTCGTAGGTGAGCAGCGCGTCGGTCGCGGTCGGCGCGGTCTTGACGATGACGCGGGTGCCGTCGTCGAGGGTCACGCGGTAGCTCGTCGCGAACATCCCGCCGGTCAGGCGCTCGACGGCGGCGATCGTCCCGAGCGGTGCGAGCACGGCGCGCAGCGCGTCGACGGGTACGTCGGTGTCCGGGGCGGCCGCGGGGGTCTCGTCGGCGAGGGTCACGACGCGCACGCTACTGCGGGGTCGGCGCGCCGGGGGAGGGCCGAAGGGCTGTTCGTGGTGTCGAAAACCGGGGCGCGCGTGGTGTCGAAAGTCGCGGCGCCGACGGCGTCGGTGATGTCCGGCCGGACCGCCCGCGGCCGGGCGGTCAGCCGTCCTCGGCGACGCCCGTCGGGCGCGGCGGCGCGGGGTGCTCGACGGCGCTGCCGACGTCGCCGTCGGCGGCGCCGCGCTGCCGCGGGACCGCGCCGCGCGGGTCGACGCAGTCGGCGACCTCGCACGCGGCGACCGCGGCACCGGCGGTGGGCGACGGCGACTCGTCCTCGACGGCGCGCGGGACGCGCACGTCGGCGGTCGTCGCGTCGGGGCGGGGGCGCAGCGTGCGGTAGGCGGCGAGGGTCGCGACGAGCGCGAGGACGGCGGACACGATGACGACGAGGAACCCGCCGTGCGACCCGTCGGCGTCGATGCGGGACCCGGCGATCGACGAGCCGAAGGAGACGCCGACACCGAGCGACGTGCCGACCCAGGTGAGCCCCTCGGTGAGGCGCGCGGGCGGGACGAGCTGCTGGACGAGCGCGTTGCCGTTGATGAGCGTGGGCGCGATCGCGAACCCGGTGACGAACATGACGGCGGCGAGCACGACGAGGTTGGTCGCGACGACGAAGAACGACACCCCGACGGCGAGGACGACGACGCCGATCGCGAACCGCTGGTGCAGGGGCCGGACCCAGTGCCGCGTGCCGTAGAGCAGGCCGGCGATGAGCGACCCGAACGCGAACACCGCGAGGATGACGCCGGCGATGCCGGTGTTCCCGGACTCCTCGGCGAACGCGACGGTGGACACGTCGGTCGCGCCGAAGATCGCGCCCATCGCGACGAAGACGAGCGCGAGCACGACCATGCCGGGGTTGGCGAGCACGGACCCGCGGACGCGCTCGCCGCCGGCGGCGACGGTCGGGGCGGGCTCGGTCGCGCGGAGCGCGAGGAACCAGTACCCGCCGACGAGCAGCGCGACGAGCGGGACGACGAGGCCGGCGGCGGGGTCGACACCGGTCGCGAGGACGGTGGCGAGGACGGGGCCGACGATGAAGACGAACTCGTCGATGGTCGACTCGAGCGCGTAGGCGGTGTGCATGGGGCGGGGGTCGCCGCCGAGCACGCCGGACCAGCGGGCGCGCACGAGCGAGCCGAACGACCCGACGGCGGCGCCCGTGACGGCGGCGGCGGCGTAGAGGAGCCACGGGTTGCTGTCGGCGCGGGCCGCGACGACGAGCGTGACGAGCCCGACGGACGCGACGGCGACGGCGGGACGCATGACGCGCGCCTGCCCGTGGCGGTCGACGAGCCGCGCGAGCTGCGGCGAGCACAGGGCCTGGGCGACGACGTAGACGGCGGAGACGCGGCCGGCCAGCCCGTAGGAGTCGTACAGCGCGGAGATCATGAGGACGATGCCGATCCCGATCATCGACATCTGGAGGCGCGCGACCATCCCCGCGACGGAGAAGGCGAGGGCACCCGGGCGCGACAGGATCTCGCGGTAGGGCTGGAGCATGCTCCCAGTCTCGCACCGCGCTCCGACGGCGGCCGGGGCTGGTGGTGGGGCGCCGGGTGCCGCACCATCGGTGCATGACGGACGTGCTGGTCAGCGACGCGCCCGAGGCGCACCGGTTCGAGGCCCGCGACGCGGCGGGCGAGCTCCTGGGGTTCGCGGTGTACGACGTGGTGGGCCGGACGGTGGTGTTCACGCACACCGAGGTGGACCCGCGCGCGGAGGGTCGCGGGGTCGCCGCGACGCTCGTGCAGGCGGCGCTGGACGCGGTGCGCGAGAGCCACCGGGACGTCGTGGCGCTGTGCCCGTACGTGAAGGCGTGGGTCGCCCGTCACCCGGAGTACCAGGACCTCCTGCACCGGCCCTGAGGGCCTCGGCGACGTCCCGTCGGCGGCTGTCGTCCGGAGCAACTTCTTGTAAATTTCGTGTGAAGTTGCCTCGGGCAAACCGGACATCTCCGGTCAAGGGGTAAGCGCTTGCGGTGAGCGCGGTCACTTTTGGACAAGTGTCCGTCTAAATCCCCTGTTACCGCCTGGTAAGTTCGATTTACCGAGTTCGCCGGGCGCTGTCATCCGTGTGCCTGTCCCCGGCTTCGGATCGTGCGCCTCCATCAAGCAGGGGGCGGTTGCGCACGTCCACTCGCAGGTCAACGGCCTGCCAGTGGTCTCTCGACGCGCCTGTGGGGGCCTGCGCGCTTCCCACGGTGACGTCCATGCTGGATCGCCGACGACGCCGGGACAGCCCGTCAGTAATTCGCCACCACCGTGTCGGGTAGGCAATTCATGTTCGTATTCGTGCTTCAGCTGCGTCATATGCTGGAAGGGCAGTCGGAGTTTTATCTCTTCGCTGTCTTCTCCACGCTGATCTGGGCGTTGTGGCTGCTCAAGGTCCTTCTCTCACGTCGGTACAAGCCGTACACCGGCGAGTTCCACGGCACCACCTCCGTCGTCGTCCCCGTCGTCGACGAGCCCCTCGACCTCTTCCACGACGTGCTCTCGCGGATCGTCGCGCAGCAGCCCGACGAGGTCATCGTCGTCATCAACGGCAAGCCCAACCCGGGCCTCGAGCGCGTCAGCGAGGAGTTCGCGCCGCTCGTCCGCTGGGTCCACACCCCGATCCCGGGCAAGCGCAACGCCGTCAAGATCGGCACCGAGATGTCGCGCGGCGAGATCACCGTGCTCGTCGACTCCGACACCGTCTGGACCGACGGCACGCTCCCCGAGCTCGTCAAGCCGTTCGCCGACGCCAACATCGGCGGCGTCACCACGCGTCAGCGCATCCTCGACCCCGAGCGGTCCTGGATCACCCGCTGGGCCGACTGGCTCGAGAACACCCGCGCGCTCTACTCGATGCCCGCGCAGTCCGCGCTCGGCCAGGTCGGCTGCCTCCCCGGACGCACCATCGCGTTCCGCCGGCACATCCTCATCGACGTCATGGACGACTTCATGCACGAGAAGTTCATGGGCGTCTTCCTCGAGGTCTCCGACGACCGCACGCTCACCAACCTGACCCTCAAGGCCGGGTACAAGTGCGTGTACCAGTACACGAGCCTCGTCTACACGGACGCCCCGCTGCAGGTGAAGAAGCTCTTCAAGCAGCAGCTGCGCTGGGCCCGCGGCAGCCAGTACAACACCCTGCGGATGCTGCCCTGGATGATGGGCCACGCCCCCGTCCTGGCGATCTTCTTCGTGATGGACATCATCCTGCCGTTCCTGCTGGTCGGGACGATCGCCGGCTGGGTGTACCGCGCCGTCTCCGGCACGGGCGTGAACCTCTACCAGGCGATCCTCGAGACCTACACCGGCCTCGAGGGCTGGGTCTGGGTCGTCGCCACGATGATCATCTCGTCGGTGCTGTCCATGGCGATCCGCCAGATCCGCCACCTGCACGAGAAGCCGTCCGACTTCCTGCGGCTGCCGATCTTCATCATCGTCTCGACGTTCTTCCTCATGCCGGTCCGCCTGCTCGGGTTCCTGCGCATGGCGCACGCGTCCGGCTGGGGCACCCGCGCCGGCGCCTACGCCGGCGGCGACCTCATGGAGGAGCTCGAGAACGCCCCGCAGGCGCCCGTCGACCTCGTCGACCGCGCCCCCGACGGCGTCGTCCCGAGCCAGCGCTCCGCCGACGGCACCGTCCTGACCGAGGCACCGACCCGCGTCCGCCGCGCCACCGCGGCCGCCGCACCGGCCCCCGCGCCGCGTCGCCGTCGCCGTCTCAACCCCCTCGCCGGCATCCCCTACGTGGCCGCCGTGCTGATCTTCGCCCTGGAGGCACTCGTCTATGTCTGAGCACACCGCCCACGGCTGGTGGACCCGGGCCATCCGACCGTCCCCCCGCAAGCGGCTGACCGCAGCCGCGATCGCCCTCGCGCTCATCGCCGTCACCGTCGGCGTCTGGCTGTCGCCGTCCGTCGACGGCGTCGTCCCGACCCGCGCCTCCGCCGAGGAGCTGCGGCTCCAGGCGGAGAACGACAAGCTCCGCAACTCCCTGGAGGCCCGCGAGCAGGAGGTCCTCGACCTCGAGCGCTCGCAGCGCAAGGCCGCCTCCGAGCGGTCCGCCGCCGCCGAGCGCGGCAAGGCCAAGGCCGCCGAGGAGAAGGCCGCGGCCGACGCCGCCGCGCAGCAGAAGGCCGCCGAGGAGCAGGCCGCCGCCAAGGCCGCGTCCGCCGCCAAGGCCGCGACCGAGAAGAAGGCCGCCGCCGAGCGCGGCAAGGCGCGCGACCGTGCCGAGCGGGCCGAGGCCGCGCTCGCCCGGGCCCGTGCCGCGGCCGCCACGCCGTCGTCGTCCGGCCCGGCGCCCGAGGTCAAGCCCACGGCCCCGTCGCTCGCCGAGCTCCGGCAGCCGACGGCCCGCCAGTTCGGCCTCTACACCCCGCAGGCCCCGTTCAGCTGGGCCGAGCAGGACGCGGTCGCCGCGCAGGTCGGCACGCAGCCGAGCATCGTCGGCTACTTCCAGGGCTGGGACGGCAACTTCCGGGCCGACGCCGTGACGCGCTCGTGGGCCAAGGGCGCCATGCCCATGCTCACGTGGGAGTCGCGGAACCTCGCGACGGCGAACGACGTCGTCGAGGAGCCCGAGTGGTCCCTCAAGGAGATCATCAACGGCCGCTACGACGCCTACCTGCGGCAGTACGCCGCCGACGTCACGGCCCTCGGTCTGCCCGTCGCGATCCGTCTCGACCACGAGATGAACGCGTCCTGGTACCCGTGGAACGAGCAGGGCTCCGGCGGCGCGTCCGTCAACGGCAACAGCCCCGGCGAGTACGTGGCCATGTGGCGTCACGTGCACGACGTCTTCGAGGCCGCCGGCGCGAACCAGTACGTGCTGTGGGTGTGGGCGCCGAACATCGTCAACAACCTGCCCGCCGCGAACCAGTCGCTCGCCTACACGAAGTCGCTCTACCCGGGTGACGAGTACGTCGACTGGGTCGGACTGTCCGGCTACTACCGGCCGCCGTACCGCGACGGCCAGACGCCGACCTTCGCGTGGACCTTCGACAAGTCGCTGGACCAGCTGCGCTCGATCACGCACAAGCCGATCTTCCTCGCGGAGATCGGGGCGTCGGAGAGCGGCGGCCAGAAGGCCGCATGGGTCACCGACCTGTTCGACGCGCTGGCCAAGCCGGAGAACGCCGACGTCGTCGGGTTCGCCTGGTTCAACCACGCCGTCACCACCATCAGCCAGGGCGAGCGCCTCACCAACGACTGGCGCGTCGAGTCGCGCGCCGACTCCCTCGCCGCCTTCGTCGAGGGTCTGCACGACCCCGCCGCAGGCTTCGCCCTCCCGGGCGGTGCGTCATGACGCCCGCGACGCCCACTGCCAACCCCCGCCGTTCTAGGAGAAACGACATGACCGAGCAGCACACCGAGGACCTCACGGTCGCGGACCACTTCCCCCGTCGCGTGTTCGACGCCGACGCCCCCGCCCCCCGCATCTCGGTGCTCGGCACCGGCTACCTCGGCGCCACGCACGCCGTGTCGATGGCCGCGCTCGGCATGGAGGTCGTCGGGTACGACGTCGACCCCGCCAAGGTCGCCGCGCTCCAGGCCGGCAAGGTGCCCTTCTACGAGCCCGGGCTGCCCGAGCTCCTCGAGGAGCAGCTCGCCACCGGCCGCCTGCGCTTCACCTCCGACGTCGCCGAGGCCGTGGCCTTCGCGGACGTGCACTTCGTGTGCGTCGGCACGCCGCAGACCAAGACGAGCCACGCCGCGAACCTGTCCTTCGTCGAGGCCGCCACCACGGCCATCGCGGAGAACCTCACGCACGACGCGCTCATCGTCGGCAAGTCCACCGTGCCCGTCGGCACCGGTGCGCGCCTGCGCCAGCTGGTCGCGCAGAAGGCCCGCACGGACGTCCGCGTCGAGCTCGTGTGGAACCCCGAGTTCCTCCGCGAGGGCAAGGCCGTCCAGGACACGCTGCACCCCGACCGCATCGTCATGGGCGGCACCACCGCCGACTCCGAGGCGCTGCTGCGCCGCGTCTACGAGACGCCCATCGCCGAGGGCACCCCGGTCGTCGTCTGCGACCTGCCCACCGCGGAGCTCGTCAAGGTCAGCGCCAACGCGTTCCTCGCGACCAAGATCTCGTTCATCAACGCGATCGCCTCGGTCTGCGAGGCCGCCGACGCCGACGTGACCGTCCTGGCCGACGCGCTCGGCCACGACGTGCGCATCGGTCGCCAGTTCCTCGACGCCGGTCTCGGGTTCGGCGGCGGCTGCCTGCCGAAGGACATCCGCGCCCTCATGCACCGCGCCAACGAGCTCGGTGCGCACCAGGCGTCCGCCCTGCTCCAGCAGGTCGACGAGATCAACATGGGCCAGCGCGGCCGCGTGATCGACCTCGCCCTCGAGGCGTGCGGGGGCTCCGTGCTGAACCGCCGGGTCGGCGTCCTCGGGGCGGCCTTCAAGCCGCACACCGACGACGTGCGTGACTCGCCGGCCCTCAACGTCGCCGCGGCCCTGCACCTGCGCGGTGCCCAGGTCACCGTGTACGACCCCGAGGCCGGCGACACCGCCCGCGCGTCCTTCCCGACGCTCGGCTACGCGACCTCCGCCGAGGAGGCCGTCGAGGGTGCGGACGTCGTCCTCGTCCTCACCGAGTGGGACGAGTTCGTCGGCGCCGAGCCGGCGAAGCTCGCCGCCCTCACGCAGAACGCGAACGTCATCGACGCGCGCGGCAAGCTCGACCCGCAGCGCTGGCGCCAGGCCGGCTGGTCCTTCCGGGGCCTCGGCCGCACCGCCGCCTGACGGGTCGTCTGAACGGTCGCCGGGGTGTCGGCGACCGACCTCGGGCCGCCGGAGGCACGGTCCGGCGGTCACCCCCGCACGCACCACCCGACCGCGTCGGGTCGGGGGTGCGTGCAGCGGGCGGCGTCGCGCCCCGACGCCGCTCCGCACGACGGGCCGCGCACCTCGACCAGGTGCGCGGCCCGTCCGTGTCCCCGCCGCCACGCCGCCCGGTCCCGCCGGGACGTACGGTGGCGCGCATGCCGCACGCGTCCGGACAGGTCGACGTCGTCGTCGTGAACGGCGGCTCCAGCTCGGGGAAGACCTCGCTGTGCCGCGCTCTCCAGGAGGCGCTCCCCGGTCTGTGGCTGACGTTCGGCGTCGACGCCCTGGTCGACGCCCTCCCGGGCGGCGGTGACAGCCCGCGGGCCGACATCACCTTCGCCCCGGACGGCACGGTCAGCGTCGGCCCCGACTTCACCGCCGGGCAGGACGCCTGGTACGCGGGGCTCGCGGCGATGGCCCACCACGGCGCGCGCCTGGTGCTCGACGAGGTCCTGCTGGCCGGGGGCGCCGGGCAGGAGCGCGTCCGCCGGGCGCTCGACGGGCTCGACGTCGTGTGGGTCGGGGTGCGCTGCGACCCCGACGTCGCTGCCGCGCGCGAGGCGCAACGGCCCGATCGCACGCCCGGCATGGCGCGCGCCCAGGCGCTCAGCGTCCACGCGGGTGTGCGGTACGACCTGGAGGTGGACACGACGCGACGGCCGACGCCCGACTGCGCCGCCGAGATCGCCGCCGCCCTCGCGGCCCGGACGGCCGCGCGCGGGTGACGGCGGGACGGCCGCGCACCGCAGAGCGGCTCGTCGAGGGCTCCTCCCCGGTCAGTCGGGGACGGGTGCGTGCGTGATCGCGGAGAGACCGGCGTTCACGGGCCGCGAGTACGTCGTCACGTCGGTGATGCCGAAGCCCGCGAGACGGGCGGTGTGCTTCGCGAGGTAGCGCTGGGCCGACTCGCGGTCCGTGAACAGGTACGCGCCGCCCGCCGTCCCGGCCTCGGCGTCCTCGGTCCAGACCTTCCAGAGCAAGCCGTCCTCGGCCGCGATGTCCGCGGCGAGCCCGCCGAACGCGGTGACGGCCTCGTCCCCGACAGGCCCGTCGGTCGCGAAGTCGAAGAACAGCAGGTGCGCCATGGGTGGGTCCTCTCGCTGCGGGCCGCGGAGGGACGCGAGACGCGCTCCGCTGGTCGCCCAGTCGACCACCGGCCGCCCACATCGACGCCACCCGGGCCGCAGCACCGGCGACGGCGCGTCAGCGGTCACCAGGCCCGGGTCGTCACCACGCACAGGGGCGACCCGGGCCTGGGTACCGGAGAGCGGACGTCAGCGGTACCCGGACCCGGGTCGTCGTGCGGAGCTGGCCGGGGGGCGGCGGGCGTCAGCTGCCCAGGGCCTGGGAGACGACCTGCTTGGCCTCGTCCTGGACCTGCTTCAGGTGGTCCTCGGAGACGAACGACTCGGCGTAGATCTTGTAGACGTCCTCGGTGCCCGACGGCCGCGCGGCGAACCACGCGTTCTCGGTCGTGACCTTGAGGCCGCCGATCGCGGCGTCGTTGCCCGGCGCGTGCGTGAGGCGCGCGGTGATCGGCTCGCCCGCGAGGGTGGTCGCGGTGACCTGGGAGGCGTCGAGCGCGGCGAGCGTCTTCTTCTCCTCGCGGGTCGCGGCGGCGTCGACGCGCGCGTACCAGGACTCGCCGAACTCGCCGACGAGCTCGCGATGGATCTGCGACGGCGACTTCCCGGTCGTCGCGATGATCTCGGACGCGAGCAGCGCGGGCAGCATGCCGTCCTTGTCGGTGGTCCACACGGTGCCGTCCTTGCGGAGGAACGACGCCCCGGCGGACTCCTCGCCGCCGAATCCGACGGACCCGTCGACGAGGCCGGGCACGAACCACTTGAACCCGACGGGCACCTCCAGCAGGCGCCGGCCGAGGCGCGCGGCGACCCGGTCGACGAGGCTCGACGACACGAGCGTCTTGCCGATCGCGGTGCCCGACGGCCAGCCCGGGCGGGCGCCGCCGTACAGGTAGTGGATCATCACGGCGATGTAGTGGTTGGGGTTCATCAGGCCGCCGTCGGGCGTGACGATCCCGTGGCGGTCGGAGTCCGCGTCGTTGCCGGTCGCGACGTCGAACGGCGCCTCACCGCCCGCCATCCGCTGCACGAGCGACGCCATCGCGTACGGCGACGAGCAGTCCATGCGGATCTTGCCGTCCCAGTCGAGCGTCATGAACGACCAGCGCGGGTCGACCTGCGGGTTCACGACCGTGAGGTCGAGGCCGTAGCGCTCGCCGATCGCGCCCCAGTACTCGACGGACGCGCCGCCCAGCGGGTCCGCGCCGATCCGCACGCCCGACGTCCGGATCGCCTCGAGGTCGAGGACGTTCGCGAGGTCGTCGACGTACGCGGACAGGTAGTCGTGCTTGCGCGTCGTCTCGGCCGCGACCGCCTGCTCGTAGCTCAGGCGCGGCACGGACCGCCAGCCCGACGCGAGGATCGCGTTCGCGCGGTCGGCGATCCACGCGGTCGCCTGCGACCCGGCGGGGCCGCCGTCCGGCGGGTTGTACTTGAAGCCGCCGTCGCGCGGCGGGTTGTGCGACGGGGTCACGACGATGCCGTCGGCGAGCCCGGGGCCGGACGTGCGCACGCCCTCGGAGGTCCCGGCGCCGTTGTAGCTGAGGATCGCGTGCGAGACGGCGGGCGTGGGCGTCCACGAGTCGCGCGCGTCGACGCGGACCTCGACACCGGCCGCCGCGAGCACCTCGAGCGCGGAGCGGAACGCGGGCTCGGACAGGCCGTGCGTGTCGCGGCCGATGAACAGCGGCCCGTCGGTGCCCTGCCCGCGGCGGTACTCGACGATGGCCGCGGTGATCGCGACGATGTGCGCCTCGTTGAAGGCGGAGTCGAGCGCCGAGCCGCGGTGCCCGCTCGTGCCGAACACCACGCGCTGCGCGGGGTCGTCGAGGTCGGGTTCGCGGTCGAAGTAGGCCCCGAGGAGGGCGTCGAGGTCGACGAGGTCGGACGGCTGGGCAGGGGTTCCGGCGCGCGGGTCCATGCGGTCGATCCTTCCGCATGACCTGCGCGCGCGCAGCCCCCGGTGGTCCCAGCCGTCCGTCGTCGTGGTGTGCCCGCGGGCGTCAGCCGGCGGAGCGCCCGCCGTCGACGAGCCACACCTGGCCGGTGACGTGCGACGCCTCGTCGGACGCGAGGAACGCGACGACGTTGGCGGCCTCGGCGGACTCCCCGATGCGTCCCTGCGGGACCTGCTGGGCCAGGGTGTCGATGAGGTCGGCGTCGAGGTTGTCGAGCCACGGGGTGCGGATGATGCCCGGCCCGACGGCGTTGACCCGCACGCCTCGCTGCGCGTACTCGAGCGCCGCGGTCTTCGTCATCATGACGACCGCGCCCTTCGAGGACCGCGTGCGAGGCGGGCGTCGCCGCCCGTCCCGGGGACTCCCGGTACCCTTCGGGACATGGCCAGGAACACGCCCGACTTCGTGCTGCGTCCGTTCGAGGGGCTCCCCGGTGAGCCCGACTGGGTCGCGCTCAAGGAGCTCGTCCCCGCGGCGACCGCGACCGCCCGCACCACGAAGGAGCACGGGGCGCGCGACGTCCTCGTCACCACCGTGCTGCCCACCGCCTGGCCCGCGCTGCACCGCGCGGACGGCGTCGTCCTCCTCGCGCTCCAGACGGTCGGCTCGTCGGGCGACGCGAGCCGCGACCTCGCCGCCGCGCTGCTCGAGGCCCTCGACGTCGAGCCCGGCACCGCGGTCGAGACCGTCGGCCTGCCCGGTCCCGGCCCGCGCCTCCAGGACGTGCTCGACCCGTCCGTGCCGTTCGAGGTCACGGTGCACGACTCGTTCTCCTACTGGCTCGCGCCCGACACCGAGCGCACGCCCGACCTCGTCGCGGCGATGGAGGAGGCCGACGCGGGCATCATCGACACCCGCAAGCTCGCCGCCGCCGACGCCGCCTACTGGTGCCGCATGGGCGCCCGCGAGTTCCTCCGCTGGGCGCAGCCGCACGACGAGCAGGTCGTCCTCGACGCGCTCGCCCGCCTGCACGCGCGCCGTGCGTCCGGGTTCGACGGCGGCAAGTTCGTCGGCTACTTCCGGTCCAGCGGCCTCGTCGTGCCGGTGTGGGAGCTCGCCCGCGGCTCCGAGGCCGAGGACGTCGAGACCCCGCTCGCGGCGTTCGCCCCCTCGTTCGCCGAGGCGCTCGCGTCGACCGAGCCGCTCGACGCGAACGAGCGTCGCGCCCGCGCCGGGCTCGTCGCCCGCCAGGTCACCCTCCGCTGACGCCCGCCGCGCCCACGCCCGCCGCGCCGACGCCGCCCGCCGGACGGGTGTCGTCGGCGTCCCGGCCTGCGGCTCCGGGCGGGCGGTCGCCGTCCGGCTCGCTAGGCTGACGCCCGTGACGCGCAAGGGCGGGAAGGCCGCCGACGACCAGCCGGAGGCCGGCCCGACCGACGCCTCGACGGCCGCTGCGACCGCGCCCACGCGCACGCGTGGCCGGACGCCCGCCACCACGACGGTCGACGAGGCGACGACGCCCGCCGACACGGGTGTCGACGCCCCCGCCGCGACGTCCGACGCGCACCCCGAGGCCCCGGCCACGGGCGGTCGTCAGCGGCGCGGAGGCCGGGACGCCGGTCGCGACGCCGCGCGTGAGCCCGCGCACGACGCGCGCGAGCCGAAGCCGCACCGGCACAAGCAGCGGGTCGCCGTGATCATCCCGGCGAAGGACGAGTCCCGGCGGATCGCCGCGACGGTCCGCTCCGCGCGCGCCATCCCGCACGTCGACCTCGTGCTCGTCGTCGACGACGGCTCCGAGGACAACACCCAGCACGTCGCCCGCGAGGCCGGGGCCGTCGTCGTCCGGCACTCGCACAACCGCGGCAAGGCCGCCGCCATGGAGACCGGCGCCGCCGTCGTCGCCATGCGGGATGCGCCCGACCGGTCGCCCCGCGTCCTGCTGTTCATCGACGGCGACCTCGGCGAGACCGCGGTCAACACCGCACCGCTCGTCCCGCCCGTCGTCGAGGGCCACGCCGACCTGTCGATCGCGCTCCTGCCGCCGCAGCCCGGCGCCGGTGGCCGCGGCATCGTCGTCGGCGCCGCGCGCCGCGCGATCGCGTCGATGACCGGCTGGACACCCACGCAGCCCCTGTCCGGCATGCGCTGCCTCACGCGCGAGGCGTTCGAGGCCGCGACGCCGCTCGCGCGCGGCTGGGGTGTCGAGACGGGCATGACGATCGACCTGCTGCGGCAGGGGTTCCGCGTGATCGAGGTGCCCTGCGAGCTGCGGCACCGACCGTCGGGCAGCGACCTCAAGGGCCAGCTGCACCGGGCCGCGCAGTACCGCGACGTGCAGCTCGCGGTCAGTGCGCGTCGGGTGCGGGGGGCGGCGTCGGCCGTGCAGCAGGCGGTCGCGCCGCGGTCGCGTCCGCCGCAGACGCACCGCTGACCCCACCGTCGACGACCGCACCGCCACCGTCGGCGACCGCACCGCCACCGGCGGGAGCGTCGGCCTCGCCCTGAGCGTCGGCCTCGCCGCGCGCGCCGACCGCGGCGGGCGTCCTCTCGTCGACGGCGACCGCCTGCGGCTCGGGCGCCTCGAGCCGCCACTGCGCCGCCGCGGCGACGAGGCACGGCACCGCGACCGCGATGCCGGTGGCGGGCACGACGATGCCGGAGTCGTTGATGAGGAACCCGACGCCGAGCCCGGCGCCGATGGCCAGCACCGCGGGACGCAGCAGCGGGACGGCGGCCTGCAGCCCCGCGAGCGGGCTGCGCGGGCCCATGAGCGCGCCTCGCCGCGGCCGGTCGCCCGCGAGCACGATCCACGTGAGCGCGATGCCGAACACGGCGAGCACGAGGTAGCGCCAGTTGGTGAGCACGCGCAGGTTGACGGACAGCTTGCGGTAGACGACGTCCCACAGCCCGCCGTCGAGGACCGTCGCGAAGAACCGGCCGAGGTGGGTGCGGTCCGCGGGCGGGCGCATCCAGTCGAGCACCGCGAACCCGCCGACGACGAGCGCGCCGACGCCGAGGATGATCGCGAGCGTCCTCCAGTGCACGCGCCGGCCGCTCACGGTGATCGCGAGCAGCGCGAACGCGAGGATCAGCGCGGGCGGGCCACCGAAGTCGGAGCCGAGACCGGGGGCGCCGTCGACGACGACGAGCAGCAGCCCGAGGCCGGCGACGAGCACGGTCGCGAGGACGCGCCGGCCGCGGCGCACGAGCGGGTCGGCGATCGCGACGGCGACGAGCAGGCCCGCCGCGGTGAGCAGCGCGAACGCCTGGTTGCTCATGCCGTAGAACCGCGCGGCGAGCAGCCGGTGCGCGCCCATGGGCGTGTCGATGACGAGGTGCGAGCCCGTGCAGGCGTCGACGACGAGCACGCCGACGGTCACCGCGGCCACGAACCCCGCGGGTCCGAGCACCGAGCGCCGCCACGGCCCGACGAGGGCCAGCGCCGTGATGAGCGCGATCCACGCGAGGACCGTCCACCAGAACGCCATGCGCGGGTCGGCGGCACGCCACCACGGGACGAGACCCGTGAGGAACGCCGTGATCGGCGCCGCCGCGAGCGCGAGCGACGCGATCTTGAGCGCGTGCAGCGCGGGCCGCAGGGGTCGGCGGTCGGACCGGCCCTTGCGCGTGAGGATGATCGCGGCGGCGACGAACAGCACCGCCTGCGCGAGCACCATGCGCGTCGAGAACCCGCCGCTGACGCGCGTCACCCACTGCGCCTGCTGCTGCACGTCGAGCAGCGTCGCCATCCGCCCGGACGCGGTCACGGGACCGGCGGTCGGGACGATCGTCGCGCCCGCGAGCGCCGGCGCGTCGTCCTCGAGGTCGAGCGAGTCGAGCAGCGTCGGTGTGACGTCGACGGTCTGCACCAGCCCGGCCTGCCGGGTGGCGCCCGACGTGAGCAGGTTGCGCGCGTACTCGTCGCCGTTCGGTGCGGTGCCGAGCGCGGCGGCGAGCTGGAGCGTCGCGCGGCTGGAGTCGGCGAGCGACACCACGAGGACCGTCGCGCCGCTGCGCTCGGTGGCCCGCAGGACGGCGCCGATGCGGTCGTCGAGGGTCTGCGCCTGCGCGGACCGCGTGGGCTCGACGATCGCGCCCGGCGTCGGCAGCTCCGGGTCCGTCGGGTCGGCGATGCCGGGGATCTCGTCGCCGGGCTCCTCCTCGACCGGGGTGGACGAGCCGCGCGCGGCGGTCGCGTAACCGGGGTCGCGCAGCACGCCCGCGTCGACGACGACGAGCCGCGACGTCTGGAGCGCGTCGCGCACGGTGCGCGTCAGGGCGTTCGTGCTGCCCGGGCGGGCGAGGTGCGTGCCGACCGGGAGCCCGTCGCCGTCGGCCAGCGCGATCGCGGCACCGGGGCCGATGCCGGTCGCGGGGGTGCCGGAACCGGCGAGCAGGTCGCCGAGGAGCCCGGGGCGCGCGCCGTACGACTCGGACTCGGCGGACGACAGGTAGTCGTCCCAGCCGGGCACCTGGCCGTCCTCGCCGGGGTCGCGCAGCGAGCGGCAGGTGCGGTCGTCGGCGGGCAGGTCCGCGGCGCGCTCGCCCGACGACACCGCGAGCCAGCCGTCCGCGGGGCAGGACCGGGACGCGACGGACCGCGCGGCGACGAGACCGATGGACCCGTCGCGGGAGAGGTCCCACAGCGTCGGCGTGGTGAGCGTCGTGACGTCGTCCCAGCGCAGGCCGGTGACGCCGACGAGCACGACGGGCGCGGCGGCGGTGTCCTCGGCGGTCGGGGCGGGGGTCGCGGCGGTCGCGGTCGGGGCGGTGAGCAGCACGGTCGCGGCGGCGAGCAGCGTGCCGGCGAGCGCACGCACGCGGTGACGCAGGGCGCGCGGGCGGGCGGAGGTCGGCACCGGTCAAGCCTACGGGCGCACTACCCTCGACCCCGGCGGGTGGGGTCGACGCCGCGTGGAGCGCCTGAGGAGGAGCTGTGATGTCCGCACCAGGAGCGGTCGCGCCCGGGGCGTCGTCGGAGTCCTCCGGCGGGCGGCCGCGGTACGCCTACCTCGGGCCCGCGGGCACGTTCACCGAGGCGGCGCTGCGGCAGGTCGTCGGGCCCGACGAGGCGGTGTACCTCCCGCAGACCGACGTGGCCGCCGCGATCGAGGCGGTCCGGTCCGGCGGCGCCGACTTCGCGGTCGTCGCGATCGAGAGCACCGTCGAGGGCGGCGTCACGGCCACGCTCGACAGCCTCGCCGGCGGCGCGCCCCTCGTGCTGCTGCGCGAGGTGCTCGTGCCCGTCCAGTTCACGCTCGCGGCCGCGCCGGGCGTCGCGCTCGCGGACGTGCGACGCATCTCCGCGCACCCGCACGCGTGGGTGCAGTGCCGCCGCTGGCTCGCGCACCACCTGCCGGGCGTCGTGCACGTGCCGGCCACGTCGAACACCGCACCGGCCGCCCTCCTCGCGGGGCGCGCCGCCGACGGCGAGCCCACGGACCTCGGCTTCGACGCCGCGCTCGTCCCGCCGCCCGCGGTCGAGACGTACGGGCTGGTGCCGCTGGCCGAGCACGTCGCGGACAACCCGAGCGCGGTGACGCGGTTCGTCGTCGTCGGCCACCCCGGTCACGTCCCGCCGCCGACGGGCGCGGACAAGACGACGCTCGTGGTGCACCTGCCCGACAACGAGGCCGGTGCGCTGCTCGCGATGCTCGAGCAGTTCGCCGTGCGCGGCGTGAACCTCTCGCGCATCGAGTCGCGTCCGATCGGCGACGCCCTCGGCCGCTACTCGTTCTCCATCGACGCCGAGGGGCACATCACCGACGAGCGGGTCGGCGAGGCGATCATGGGCCTGCACCGCCGCTGCCCGCACGTGCGGTTCCTCGGCTCCTACCCGCGGGCCGACGCGGTCGCACCGACCGTGCACGTCGGGACCGCCGACGCGGACTTCGTCGGGGCTCGCGAGTGGCTGCGCGCGGTGCGTGAGGGCTCCGCGACCTGACCGGCGGGTCGGGTCTGGTCAGCCGAGCGAGACCCCCAGCACCTGCGCGACGGGCGTCGCGCCGACGTCGAGCCCGCGTGCGACCCGGTCCGCCGTCACGCCGTCGGCCGGTGCCGGGAGGTCGAGGTCGGCCGGCTCGGTGAGCGCGACCGGTCCGGACAGGCCGCGCGTCGGGTCGCCGTCGACGGGCTCGGCGTCGGAGTCCACGAGCGCACGTCCGGGCGCCGCGACGGCCGTCGTCAGCGCGTACCCGGCGGGCAGCTCCCAGCGGACCCGGTAGACGCCGTCCGGGAGGTCGTCGAACGCCGCGGTCCCGTCGGTTCCGGTCGTCGCGGCGGCGACGAGGCTGCCGTCGGTGTGGTGCGCCGGGCGGGCGTCCGCGGTCTCGAGGTGGACGACGACGCCCGACAGCGGGGCCTCGGCGGCGCCGCGCAGACCGTCGGCGTCCTCGTCCGACCATGCGCCCGTGACCAGCGCGAACGCGGGCGGCGCGACCGCGCGGTCGTCGAGCAGCATCGCCCGGTCGTCGGCCGCGGGGCCGGGGTCCGGGGCGAGGAGCACGAGGCCGAGCGCGGCTGCGGCGAGCGCGCCGACCGTCCCGAGCGCGACCGACGCGAGCGTCGTGCGATGGTTCGCGGGCGACCCGACCACGGGCACGGGCGCCGTCCGGGGCGCACCCGCGGGCGGTTCGGGGCGGCTGTCGGTGGTCACCGTGCTCCTCGTCTGCTCCGCGACCGCGGCGGGCCCTCGGGGGTGGGAGGCGACCGTCCGCGTCGACTGCTCTCCACGGTAGCGGCGGGAACGGACATCGGCGGAGGAGTCGGGCATTCTTCACCACCCCGGAGCAACGACCGCCCGACCGCGGGCCGAGGGGCCGCCGTCAGCGCGTCGGGACGCGCACCACCAGCGCCCCGGGGTCGATCCGCGCGCTCAGCTCCGTGACGCGACCCACCACGTCGCCGTCGACCTGCACGTGGTCGCCGCCCGGCACGACGAGCCGCACCTCCTGCGCGCGGGTGTGGTCGATGCGGCCGATCTTCGCGGGCAGGTCGTTGCGGACCCCCACCCCTTGCAGCACCACCTCGCCGAGGAGCTGCGCCCAGCCCGCGATCCCCGCGCGCGTGTCGATCGCCGCGACGTCGAGCCAGCCGTCGTCGAGCTCCGCGTCGGGCAGCAGCGTGATGCCGCCCGGGAGCCGGCCGCAGTTGCCGATGAGCAGGCTGCGCAGCCGCGTCGTGGCGACCGGCTGGTCGTCGAGCCTGACGTGCACGCGCGTCCGCCGCCCGTGCAGGTGCTTCATCCCTGCGACGAAGTAGGCGATCCACCCCACGCGCGCCTTGAGCTGCTCGTCGGCGTCGGCCACCATCGCCGCGTCGAACCCGACCCCCGCGATCACCAGGAAGATGTGGTCGCGCGGCAGGTCCGTGTCGTCGGGCAGGCTGTCTGCCGCCTCCGCGACGTCGTCGTGCACGTCGGACTCCCAGCGCTGGACACGCAGCCAGCCGACGTCGATCGTCCGGTCGCGGCCCTCGACCGCGACCCGCATCGCCGCGAGCGGGTCCGACAGCGGGATGTCGAGGTTCCGCGCCAGCAGGTTGCCCGTCCCCAGCGGCATGAGCCCCATCGGCACGCCCGTCCCGACGAGTCCCTCCGCGACCGCGCGCACCGTCCCGTCGCCGCCGATCGCGACCACCACGTCGGCCCCCCGCTCGACCGCGAGCCGCGTCTGGCCCACGCCGGGGTCCTCGACCGTCGTCTCGAGCCAGAGCGGGGTCGGCAGCTCCTGCTCCGCGCACAGCCGCAGCACCGCCGCGCGCAGGTGGGCGACGTCGGGCTTCGAGGGGTTCGCGACGAACGCGACGAGCTGGCCGCCGCCCTCGATCTCCCGCGCCAGCCGCAGCGCCCGGGCCGACCTCGCGGCGCCGGGGGCCTCGATGCGTCGGCGCAGCTCGCGCTGCCGGACGAGGAGCACACCGACGCCGAGCAGCGAGAGGAGCGCGAGCGCACCCGCCGCGACCGCGACCCACCCCTCCCACGACACACGGGCAATCTACGGCCCGCCCCCGCCCTGGCCCGCCCGAACACCCCGAGCACCGCCTCCCGGGCCACCGACGGACGCCACCTCCCGACCCGCGACCCGGGACCCGGGTGCTGCGGGCCGGGTGGAGCGGCGGAGGTGCGGGGCGGCGGGTGCGGGGCGGTCGGTAGAGTCGGCGGGTGATCGATCTGCGGCTCCTGCGGGAGGAACCCGAGCTCGTCCGGACCAGCCAGCGGCTGCGTGGCGACGACCCGTCCCTCGTCGACCAGGTCCTCGACGCCGACTCCCGCCGCCGCGCCGCCCTCACCGAGTTCGAGACGCTGCGCGCGGAGCAGAAGGCGCACGGCAAGAAGGTCGCGTCGGCGCAGGGTGACGAGAAGCAGGCGCTGCTCGCGCACGGCAAGACGATCGCGGAGAAGGTCAAGGGGCTGCAGGCGGAGGCCGACGAGGCCGAGCGGCACGCCACGGACCTGGCCCGGCGGATCGGCAACGTCGTCGAGGACGGCGTCCCGGGCGGCGGCGAGGACGACTACGTCGTGCTGGAGCACGTCGGCACCCCGCGCGACTTCGCGGCGGAGTACGGCGACGACTTCCAGGTGCGCGACCACCTGGCGCTCGGCGAGGGCCTGGCGGCCATCGACACCGAGCGCGGCGCGAAGGTGTCGGGCGCGCGGTTCTACTACCTGACGGGCATCGGGGCGCGGCTCGAGCTCGCGCTGCTCAACGCGGCCGTCGACCGGGCGCTCGCGGTCGGGTTCACGCCCGTCATCACGCCGACGCTGGTGAAGCCCGAGGTCATGGCCGGCACCGGGTTCCTCGGCGCGCACGCGGACGAGATCTACCACCTGCCCGCGGACGACCTGTACCTGGTCGGGACGTCGGAGGTCGCGCTCGCGGGCTACCACAGCGGCGAGATCCTGGACCTGACGGGCGGCCCGAAGCGGTACGCGGGGTGGAGCGCGTGCTACCGGCGCGAGGCCGGCTCGTACGGCAAGGACACGCGCGGCATCATCCGCGTGCACCAGTTCCACAAGGTCGAGGCGTTCTCCTACACGACGGTCGAGGACGCGGCCGACGAGCACCGCCGCATCCTCGGCTGGGAGAAGGCGATGCTGGACCTCGTCGAGCTGCCGTACCGCGTGATCGACACCGCGGCGGGCGACCTGGGCAGCAGCGCGGCACGCAAGTTCGACTGCGAGGCGTGGCTGCCGAGCCAGCAGCGGTGGCTCGAGCTGACGTCGACGTCCAACTGCACGACGTTCCAGGCCCGCCGCCTGGGCGTGCGCGAGCGCACCGCGGACGGCACGGTCCGTGCGGTCGCGACGCTCAACGGCACGCTCGCGACGACGCGCTGGATCGTCGCGATCCTGGAGAACCACCAGCAGGCCGACGGGTCGGTCCGCGTCCCGGAGGCGCTGCGCCCGTACCTCGGCGGGCTCGACGTGCTGGAGCCCGTGCGATGAGCCGCTGCACGATGGTCGCGCTCGACGTCGACGGCACCCTCATGTCGTACGACGGCGTCATCTCCGCCGACGTGCGCGACGCGATCGCGGCGGTGCGGGAGGCCGGCGTGCACGTGGTGCTCGCGACGGGTCGTGGCGCGCACTCGGCGGTTCCGGTCGCGCGCGACCTGGGGCTCACCGAGGGCTGGGTGGTGTGCTCGAACGGCGCGGTGACGGCCCGCATCGACGGGACGGACGAGGGCTTCGCGATCACGAAGTCGGTGACGTTCGACCCCGGTCCGGCCCTGCGGACGATCGCGATGGAGCTGCCCGACGCGCTCTTCGCGGTCGAGGACCTCGGCGTCGGATTCAAGGTGTCCGCGGACTTCCCCGCGGGCGAGCTGTCCGGGCGGGTGCAGGTCGTGCCGTTCGACGAGCTCGCGTCGACGCCCGCGACGCGCGTCGTCATCCGGGCGCCCGAGGCGAGCCCCGAGGAGTTCCACGAGCTCGTGGAGCGCGTCGGCCTGCACGAGGTCGAGTACGCCGTCGGCTGGTCCGCGTGGCTCGACCTGACCCCGGGCGGGGTGTCGAAGGCCAGCGCGCTCGAGGAGATCCGGCAGCACGAGGGCGTCGAGCCGTTCGCGACGGTCGCCGTCGGGGACGGGGCCAACGACGTGCAGATGCTGCGGTGGGCCGCGCGGGGCGTGGCGATGGGCCACGCGTCCGACGTCGTGCGCGCGGCGGCGGACGAGGTCACCGGCACGATCGAGGACGACGGCGTCGTCGCGGTCCTGCGCAGCCTCGTGGGCTGACGAGGCGCCCGCAGGCGTCGTCGCAGGTGCCGAGGGCAACGGCCACCGGCGGCTGACACGTGTGCGTTGCCCAATTGTGACCGTTCTGTCCCCGTGTGCCGGTTGCGAAACCCTTGCGCAACGACTTGCATCGCTGGGGAGGGCGCGACGGGGTGGAGTCGCGCCGTCCGGACCATGACGACGTGGAGGTCTCATGAACGGCTTGCGCAAGCGTCGCGGCTACACCGCGGCAGCGGCGGCGGGGGCGGGTCTCGTGCTCGTGCTCACCGCCTGTTCGGGCAACGACGACGACGGCGGGGGCGGCGGCGACGAGACGTCGACGACCGACTGCTCGGCCTACGAGGACTACGGCGACCTGTCGGGGAAGACGATCAGCGTCTACACCTCGATCGTGGACCCGGAGTCGCAGCAGCAGATCGACTCCTACGCCCCGTTCGAGGAGTGCACGGGCGCGAAGATCGAGTACGAGGGCTCGCGCGAGTTCGAGGCGCAGCTCCCGGTGCGCCTCCAGGCCGGCAACCCGCCGGACATCGCGTACATCCCGCAGCCCGGCTTCCTCAAGTCGATCGTCGAGCAGTACCCGGACGTCGTCGTGCCGGCCCCGCAGGCCGTCATCGACAACGCGAACGAGTACTACACCGAGGGCTGGGTCAACTACGGCACCGTCGACGGCACGCTCTACGCGACGCCGCTCGGCGCGAACGTGAAGTCGTTCGTCTGGTACTCGCCGTCGGCGTTCGAGGAGAACGGCTACGAGATCCCCACGACGTGGGACGACCTCATCGCGCTCACCGACCAGATCCGTGAGGACTACCCCGACGTGCAGCCGTGGTGCGCGGGCATCGAGTCCGGCGACGCGACCGGCTGGCCGGCCACCGACTGGCTCGAGGACGTCGTCCTGCGGACCGCGGGTGCCGACGTCTACGACCAGTGGGTCAACCACGAGATCCCGTTCAACGACCCGCAGATCCTCGAGGCGCTCGGGACCGTCGGCTCGATCCTCAAGGACTCCGAGCGCGTGAACGGCGGCTGGGGCGACGTGACGTCCATCGCGACGACCCCGTGGAACGAGGCCGCGCAGCCGATCCCGGACGGCGCCTGCTTCCTGCACCGTGCGGCGAACTTCTACCAGGCCAACTGGGACGAGAGCCTCACGGTCGCCGAGGACGGCGACGTGTACGCGTTCTACCTGCCGGGCAAGACCGCCGAGGACAAGCCGCTGCTCGGTGGTGGCGAGTTCGTGACGGCGTTCGCCGACCGTCCCGAGGTCGCGGCGTTCCAGGCCTACCTGTCGAGCCCCGAGTGGGCCAACAAGAAGGCCGAGGTCACCGGCCAGGGCTGGCTGTCCGCCAACAACGGCCTCGACCCGGAGCTCCTGCAGTCGCCGATCGACAAGCTGTCGTTCGACCTGCTGACCGACGACTCGTACACCTTCCGGTTCGACGGGTCCGACCAGATGCCCGGTGCCGTCGGCGCCGACGCGTTCTGGAAGCAGATGACCGCGTGGATCGCCGAGAACCAGTCCGACGAGGAGACGCTCGACAACATCGAGGCGGCCTGGCCGCAGTGACGCCTCGACCGGTGTGACACCGCCGTGGTGGGGGTCCGTCCCGGGCCCCCACCACGGCCGTCGCACCGGCTGTCCCGACGTCTTCGGCGCGCGTACGGACCGCGCCCCCCGTTGCATCGACGCCGGCCTCGACGGCGAGGAAAGGGTGAGCCATGGACTGGTTGCTCGAAGCGGACACCACGGGCGAGAAGTTCGCGGTGATGGTGATCGCGATCCTGCTGTTCGTGGTCGTGATGGGTCTGATCCTGTTCGGCGTCGACCGGATCAAGCGGCTGCCCTCGTGGGCGGTCGCGCTCGGCTTCCTGGGCCCGACGCTGATCTTCATCGCGTTCGGCCTGCTGTACCCAGGGCTGCGGACGATCCGCGGCTCCTTCTACAACAACACCGGTGACGCGTTCGTCGGCTTCGACAACTACGTGCGCGCCTTCACCGAGGACCAGTTCCAGACGGTCCTGCGCAACACGCTGCTGTGGGTCGTGCTCGTCCCGCTCGCCGCGACGTTCATCGGGCTCGTGTACGCCGTCATGGTCGACCGGACACGGTTCGAGTCGTTCGCCAAGACGCTGATCTTCCTGCCGATGGCCATCTCGCTCGTCGGCGCGTCGATCATCTGGAAGTTCGTCTACGAGTACCGACCCGACCAGGGCAACATCCAGCAGATCGGCCTCGCGAACCAGCTCCTCGTGTGGCTCGGGCTGCCACCGCAGCAGTTCCTGCTGAACCAACCCTGGAACACGTTCTTCCTCATCGCGGTCATGGTGTGGATCCAGGCCGGCTTCGCGATGACGGTCCTGTCCGCCGCGATCAAGGCGATCCCCGACGACATCGTCGAGGCCGCGCGGCTCGACGGACTGGGCGGGACCAAGATGTTCCGCTTCATCACCGTCCCGAGCATCCGGCCCGCGCTCGTCGTCGTCCTCACGACGATCGCGATGTCGACGCTCAAGGTCTTCGACATCGTCCGGACCATGACGGGCGGCAACTTCAACACGTCGGTCGTGGCGTACGAGTTCTACACGCAGTCGTTCCGGGCGCAGCAGCAGGGGCTCGGCGCCGCGCTCGCCGTGATCCTGTTCGTGCTCGTCATCCCGATCGTCGTCTACAACGTGCGGCAGCTGCGTCTGGCGGAGGAGATCCGATGACCGTCATCCCTCCCACCAACCTCGTCGACGAGACCGAGGCGGACACGCGCGTCGCGAAGCCCGCGCGCAAGATGTCCCGCGCGGAGAAGCGCGCGATGGCCGTGAAGGGCAAGCTCAGCTCGCCGTGGGCGTCGGGCATCGCGATCACCATCGCGATCCTGTGGACCGTCCCGACGTTCGGCCTGTTCGTCACGTCGTTCCGGCCGCGCGCGGAGATCCGGTCGTCGGGCTGGTGGACCCTCCCGTGGAACCCGGAGCTGACGCTCGACAACTACCAGGAGGCGCTGTTCGGGTCGTCGACGAGCCTGTCGACGTTCTTCGTCAACTCCGTCGTCATCACGCTCCCGGCCGTCATCATCCCGATCTCGCTCGCGCTGCTCGCGGCGTACGCCTTCGCGTGGATCGACTTCAAGGGCCGCAACCTGCTGTTCGTCGCGGTGTTCGCGCTCCAGGTCGTGCCCATCCAGGTCACGCTGATCCCGCTGCTCTCGCAGTACGTGTCGTGGGGCCTCGCGGGCTCGTTCTGGGTCGTGTGGCTGTCGCACTCGATCTTCGCGCTGCCGCTCGCGATCTACCTGCTGCACAACTTCATGAAGGACATCCCGCCGTCGCTCGTCGAGGCCGCGCGCGTCGACGGCGCCGGGCACGTGAAGATCTTCTTCCAGGTGCTCCTGCCGCTGCTCACGCCCGCGATCGCGTCGTTCGCGATCTTCCAGTTCCTGTGGGTGTGGAACGACCTGCTCGTCGCGCTCGTGTTCGCCGGTGGCACCCCCGACGTCGCGCCGCTGACGGTGCGCGTCGCCGAGCTCGCCGGCACGCGCGGGTCGCAGTGGCACCTGCTGTCGGCCGGTGCGTTCATCGCGATGATCGTGCCGCTGATCGTGTTCCTCGGGCTCCAGCGGTACTTCGTCCGCGGCCTGCTCGGCGGTGCCGTGAAGGGCTGACCCCCGCTCGACCGCCAGACACCTGCGGCCCGCGCACCCTCCGGGGTGACGCGGGCCGCAGCGTGCCGGGCGGGCGGAGTGCCGGTGCCTACGCTGGACGCGTGCCCGCGCCGCTCCTCTTCGTGCTGTCGGGCCTGACCCAGTACCTCGGCGCCGCGATCGCGGTCGGGCTGTTCGACGTGCTTCCGCCCGCCGTCGTCGCGTGGCTGCGGCTCGCCGTCGCCGCGGTCGTCCTCGTGCTGTGGCGGCGGCCGTGGCGGTCACGTGGCCTCTGGACGCGTCGTGCGGTCCGCACCACCGTGCTGTTCGGCGTCGTGCTCGGGCTCATGAACGTCGCGTTCTACGTCGCGATCGACCACCTGCCGCTCGGCACGGCGGTCGCGCTCGAGTTCGTCGGGCCCGTCGCGGTCGCCGCGGTCACCGGGCACGGGTGGCGCGACCGTGTCGCGATCGGCGTCGCGGCCCTCGGCGTCGTGCTGCTCGCGGGCGTCACCCTGGAGTCCGGCGCGGTGCCGGGCGGCGACGCGGTCGTCGGGCTCGTCGCCATCGGGATCTCCGCCGCGTGCTGGGCCGGGTACATCGTCCTCGGGCGCCGCGTCGCGACCGCGGAGAGCGGCGGGGTCACCGGGCTGTCCGTCGCGATGACGGCGGGCGCGCTCGTCCTCGCGCCGTTCTTCGTGGCCGACGCCGCACCCGTCGCCACCGACGCGTGGCTCGCGCTGCTCGTCGTCGGCGTCGCCGTGCTGTCGTCCGTCGTGCCCTACGGGCTGGAGCAGGTGGTCCTGCGGCGCGTCCGCCCCGCCACGTTCGCGGTGCTGCTCGCGCTGCTGCCGGCGACGGCGGCCGTCGTCGGTGCCGTCGTGCTGCGGCAGGTCCCGCACCCCGCCGAGCTCGCCGGGCTGGTGCTGGTCTCGGGCGCGATCGCGCTCACCGGCACCGACCGGACCGCCACCGACGAGGCGCCGCCGCCCGCCTGAGGACCGGCTCGCCCGCACGACGGGAGGCCGCGCGCGGGCCGGGCCGCTCGGATGCGCGCGCCGGGGCGAGGTCGCCGCGCTGGGCGGGACGGCTACAGGTACTGACCGGTGCCCGGGCGCTCCGGGTCGTCGGGGTCGCCGATCGCGAGGCCCGGGTGCCCGGGGTGCGCGCCCGGCATCCCGCCTCGGCCGGGCGGCAGCGCGCGACGCATCTGCGACAGCTGCGCCTGCGCCGCCATCTGCTGCGCCACGAGCGCCGTCTGGATGCCGTGGAACAGCCCTTCCAGCCACCCGACGAGCTGCGCCTGCGCGATCCGCAGCTCCGCGTCCGACGGCGTCTGCTCGTCGACGAACGGCAGCGTGATGCGGTGCAGCTCGGCCACGAGCTCGGGGGACAGGCCGTCCTCGAGCTCCTTGAGCGAGCGCTCGTGCACCTCCGCGAGACGCGCACGGGCGGCGTCGTCGAGCGGCGCGCTGCGGACCTCGTCGAGGAGCTGCTTGATCATCGTGCCGATCCGCATGACCTTCGCGGGTTCGCCGACCAGGTCGGTGACGTCCTCGCCGGCGTCGTCCTGCGCGTCGTCGGCGCCGTCCGGCGCGGGCACCACGACGACCCGCGGACCCGCGCCCGTCGGGCCCTGCGCGTGCTGCTGCGTGCCGACCTCGTCACGTGCCTCGTCGTCGCTCATCCGGGCATTGTGTCCCGCCCGTCCCGCCCGGTGCAGCCCGGACCGTCGACCGGTCCGCCGTCGGTAGGGTTGACGCATGTCCTGGCTGACGACGCCCGCGCACGCCCGGTGGCTCGAGGGCGAGACCGACCGGTTGCTGGACTTCGGGAGGGCGTCGGCGGTCCCCGGCGGCGGGTTCGCGCGGCAGGACGAGCAGGGCGCTCCCCAGGACGGCCCGCTCGAGCTGTGGATCACGTGCCGCATGACGCACGTGTACGCGATCGGTCACCTCCTCGGCCGCCCCGGCTCGGCCGCGCTGGTCGACCACGGGCTCGCGGCGCTGCGCGGGGTCTTCCACGACGACGAGCACGGCGGCTGGTTCGCCGAGGTCGAGCGCGACGGCACCCCGCGCGACGCCGACAAGGCCGCCTACCCGCACGCGTTCGTCATCCTCGCCGCGTCGAGCGCGGCCGCCGCGGGCCGGCCCGGTGCGCGCGAGCTGCTCGACGAGGCGCTCGCCGTGTCCGAGCGGCACTTCTGGGACGACGAGGCGGGGCTCGCGGTCGAGCAGTGGGACCGCACGTTCACCACGCTCGACGGCTACCGCGGCGTCAACGCGAACATGCACACCGTCGAGGCGTACCTCGCCGCCGCCGACGTCACGGGGCACCGCGTCTGGCTCGACCGCGCGCTGCGCATCGTCGAGCGCGTCGTCGACGGCTTCGCGAAGGGCAACTCCTGGCGCATCCCGGAGCACTTCGACTCCGCGTGGGTCGCCGACCTCGAGTACAACGTCGACACCCCCGCGCACCCGTTCCGGCCCTACGGGGCGACGATCGGCCACTGGTTCGAGTGGGCCCGGCTCACCCTGCACGCGCGCGCCGCCGTCACCGCCCGCGGCGACGTCGCCCCGACGTGGCTGCTCGACGACGCCGTCGCGCTGTTCGACGCGGGCGTCCGCGAGGGCTGGGACGTCGACGGCGCCCCCGGATTCGTCTACACGGTGGACTGGAGCGGCCGCCCCGTCGTGCGCGAGCGCATGCACTGGGTCGCCGCCGAGGCCGTCGCCGCGGCCGCCGCGCTGCACGCCGCGACCGGCGAGGCGCGGTACGACGACCTCTACACGCAGTGGTGGGAGTACGTCGGGGAGCACCACCTCGACCGCGAGGGCGGGTCCTGGTGGCACGAGCTCGGCACCGACAACACGGTGTCGCGCACGGTGTGGGCGGGCAAGGCCGACCTCTACCACGCCGTGCAGGCGACGCTGATCCCGCGGCTGCCGCTCACGCCCGTGATCGTCCCGGCGCTCGCGGCGGGCCTGCTGGACTGAGGGGCCCGGCCCACCGGCGCGCGGGCGGCGTCAGGGGACCAGCAGCACCTTCCCGAAGACCTCGCCGCGCTCCATCATCCGGTGCGCCTCCGCGGCGTCGGCCAGCGGGACGCGCGCGTGCACGACGGGACGCACCCGGCCCTCGGCCACGAGCGGCCACACGTGCCGGGCCACACCGTCGACGATCGCCGCCTTCTGCGCGTGCGGGCGCGAGCGCAGCGTCGTGCCGATCACCGACGCGCGGCGCGCGAGCAGCAGGCCGAGGTCGAGCTCCGCGCGTCGACCCTGCTGCAGCCCGATGACGACGAGCCGGCCACCGTCGGCCAGCAGCCGCAGGTTGTCCGCGAGCGCCCCCGCACCCAGCACGTCCAGCACGACGTCGACACCGCGGTGGTCCGTCGCCGCACGGACGCGGCCGACGAGGTCCTCCTCGCGGTGGTCGAGCGCGACGTCGGCACCGAGCTCGCGGACCCGCGCCACCCGGTCGGGTCCGCCGGCCGTCGCGAGCACCCGGGTGCCGAGCGCACCTGCCAGCTGTACCGCCACGGAGCCGACACCGCCGGACCCGCCGTGCACGAGCAGCGACTCCCCGGGGGACAGGTGCGCCGCGCGCAGGTTCGACCACACCGTGGCGACCGCCTCGGGCAGTGCGGCGGCGTCCTCCAGGGGAACGTCGTCCGGCACGGGGAGGCACAGGTCGGCGCGCACCGTCACCCGATCGGCGTAACCTCCGCCCGCGAGGAGCGCGGCGACGCGGTCGCCGGGCCGCCACCGGTCCGTCACCGACTCGCCGACGGCGACCACGACCCCGGACACCTCCAGCCCCGGCCAGGCCGGGGCGCCCGGCGGCGGGGGATAGTGACCCTCGCGCTGGAGGAGGTCCGCGCGGTTGACTCCCGCGGCGCTGACCTGCACCAGGACGTCCGCGGGCCCGGGTGTCGGGTCGGGCACCTCGGCGACGCGCAGGACGTCCGCCGGACCCGGCTCCGAGACCACGACTGCCCGCATCTGCGCACCCTAGCGGCCCGTCAGGACGCGGCAGATAGGGTGCGCACCTGGTCTCGTCCCGACGTATCCCATCGGGTGAGGTCCATGGCAAACTCTGGCCCGGGCTAATGGTCCGGTGTCCAGGAGCCGATGGTGGCGGTGGACCCCCAGAGGGTCCGTCAGGACGCAGGGCCGGCACGCCCCCCGGTGGCAACACCCGTGTCGGGTGGAGGAAAGGAACGACATGCTGCGACGGCTTGGCATCCGCGCCAAGATCTTGGCTGTCCTTGCCGTGCCCATGCTCGTCCTGTTCGGTGCTGGGGCGTTCATCTCGTACGACGCGATCCGCGAGGCGCAGCGTGTGCGGGCGGCCGAGGGTGCCGTGGCGGCGCTCCAGGCGTACGCCCCGCTGGCGAGCGCGATCCAGACGGAGCGCGTGCTGTCGGTGAACGCCGCGCCCATGGAGGAGATCGAGGCGGCGCGCAGCGCCACCGACTCGATGCTCGCGAAGGTGCGCCCGATCACCCGCGAGCTCGACCTCGAGGAGTTCCCCGCCTCGGTGGTGCGGCAGTTCCAGGAGGTCCAGCTCGCGCACAACACGGCGCTGCCGCAGGTGCGCACGCTCGTCGACGGCAAGGGCGACCGGAACCAGACGGCCAACAGCTACGAGGCCATCATCAAGGGCCAGATCGACCTCGTCGAGCAGGTCGCGAACGTCCTCGACGACCGCGACCTGGCCCAGTACGTCACGGCGTACCGCGACGTCTCCGCGACGGCGGACGGCCTCGTGACCGAGATGCTCGCCGGTCAGGGCCTGCTGCGTGCCCGCCAGGCGCAGGCCGCCGGCGCCCGCGTCTACCAGAACCTCGTCACGACGACCGAGGTGTCCCGTGCCCGTGCCCGTGCCGCCGTCGAGCGGCTCGGTGAGAACGGCATCGCGATGCCCGCCCGTGACCCCTCCTCGTCCTTCACGTCGATGCGTACGTGGATGCAGCAGGGCAACGCGCAGGGCTTCGACCGCATCGACCCCGCCGCGTACGCCGGTGACATCCAGCAGCAGCTCGCGTCGCTCGTGAGTGTCAACGAGGCCGTCCTCGAGCGGGCGTCCGACATCGCCGACTCCGCCGCGACCGCCGCCGAGACCCGCGCCGTCTACACGATCGCGATCGCGATCGCCGCCGCCGCCCTGTCGCTGTTCTTCGCCCTCGTCATCGCCCGGGCGATCGTCACGCCGCTGCGGCGTCTGACCGCCGCCGCCGGTGACGTCCGCGAGCAGCTCCCGAAGCTCGTCGAGCAGGTGGCCGTCCCCGGCGAGGGTCCCGAGATCGTCCTGCAGCCGATCCCCGTGAACTCCCGCGACGAGGTCGGCGCTCTGGCCGAGGCGTTCAACTCCGTGAACGCGACGACCGTCCAGGTCGCCCAGGAGCAGGCCGCCCTCCGTGGCTCCATCGCGGAGATGTTCGTCAACGTCGCCCGTCGCGACCAGGTGCTCCTCAACCGCCAGCTGTCGTTCATCGACTCGCTCGAGCGCGCGGAGGAGGACCCGTCGACCCTGGCGAACCTCTTCCGCCTCGACCACCTGGCCACCCGGATGCGTCGTAACGCGGAGTCGCTCCTCGTGCTCGCCGGCATCGACTCCGGTCGACGCCTGCGCGACGCCATGCCGCTGTCCGACGTGATCCGGACCGCGTCCTCCGAGATCGAGCAGTACGACCGCGTCGAGCTCGACCTGCAGGTCGACCCGCACATGCTCGGCTTCAACGCCCTCGGTGCCGCGCACATGCTCGCCGAGCTCCTCGAGAACGCGACGATCTTCTCCGAGCCGGAGACGCCCGTCACCGTCACGACCGGCGTGTCCGGGCAGCACGTGTACGTCCGCATCCTCGACCACGGCCTCGGCATGACCGAGGCGGAGCTCGCCGCGGCCAACTCGAAGATCGTGTCGGTGTCCGCCAGCGACGCCCTGGGCGCCCAGCGCCTCGGCCTCTTCGTCGTCGGCCGGCTGGCGCAGCGCCTCGGTGCCGAGGTCCGCCTGCACAAGAGCTCGCAGGGCACCGGTACGGAGACCATCGTCCGGTTCCCGTCGACGCTGTTCGTCGCGACCGAGACCTCGCTGTACGGCGCGCCGCCCGCGGCGCAGCCCGCGCAGCTGCCGGCCGCGGCCCCCGCCCCGGTGGCCGAGCAGGCGCCCGTCGTCCGCGAGGTCGACCTCGCGGCGCTCACCGACGGCCAGACGGGCCTCGGCCTGCCGCGGCGCAAGAAGACGGACGACACGGGCGAGAACGAGATCGCGCCCTCGTCGCTGCCGGTGCGCGGCGGCGGCCAGCTGCCGACCCGCTCCGCGAAGACGTTCGACGAGGACAAGATCGTCCTGCCCGAGGTCCCGTCCGGGAACCTCGCCGCCGACCTCGGCTCCGCCGGGGGCGAGTGGACGCCGCCGACGATCGCGACGACCCCGCTCAACTCGGGCCTGCCGAGCCGCTCGCGGGCGTCGACCGCGGCGTGGGCCCCCACGCCCGAGCCCGAGGCCACCCCTGCTCCCGCCGCGCCCGCCTCGCCGGCCGCGCGTGCCGGTCTGTTCTCCGGGTTCCGCGGTCGCGGCGACCTGGCGACCGGCACCCCGGCGTCCGGCATCTCGATCCCCGGCCTGGCCTCGGACGACGACGACCGTCCCGCCGACCCGGTGCGCGCGCCCTGGATGTCGCTCGGTGCGCACTCCCAGGCCGCGGAGCCGATCGTCGTGCCGCAGCTCGCGGAGGACGACGAGTGGTCGCCGACCCCCGCCGAGGACTCGGCGGACGTCGTCGAGGCTCCGGCCGACGAGGTCGCCGTCGCGGCCGCTCCCGAGGAGTCCGAGCCGGCCTGGGCGCCGGCGCCGGTCGCCGAGACCGAGGAGCCTGTGTGGGCGCCGACCCCGGTTGCCGAGACCGAGGAGCCCGCGTGGGCGCCGACGCCGGTCGCCGAGTCGCAGGAGCCGACCTGGGCGCCGACTCCGGTTGCCGAGACCGAGGAGCCGACCTGGGCGCCGACCCCGGCCGCCGAGTCGCAGGAGCCCGCGTGGGCGCCGACGCCGGCCGCTGAGACGCAGGAGCCCGCGTGGGCGCCGACGCCGGTTGCCGAGTCGCAGGAGCCCGCGTGGGCGCCGACGCCGGCCGCTGAGACGCAGGAGCCCGTCTGGGCGCCGACCCCCGTCGCCGAGTCGCAGGAGCCCGCCTGGGCGCCGACCCCGGTCGCCGAGACCGAGGAGCCCGCGTGGGCGCCGACGCCGGCCGCTGAGACGCAGGAGCCCGCCTGGGCCCCGTCGTTCGCACCGGCCGAGCCGACGCCCGCCGCCGAGGAGCAGTGGAGCGCCCCCGAGGCGCCCGCCGCGACCTCGACCGGCCTGCCGTCGCGGTCCGCCGCACCCGCCGCCCCGGCCGCGTCGTGGGCCGAGCCCGTCGTCGACGAGCCCGCCACGGCCGACGCCCCCGCCGGTGACGCCCCGGTGTGGACGTCCCGCCTGCAGGGCTTCACGTCCTACAGCGGGTACGCCGGATGGGCTGCCCGCTCCACGACGCCGCAGGCCGACGTGCCGTTCGAGAAGGCCCTCGACGAGGCTCGCGCCTGGCACACGGGCGCCGTCCCGGTCGTGCCGGAGCCCGCAGCCCCGGCGCAGGAGCCGGCCGCCGAGGCCGACGCGTGGCCGACGCCCGCGTGGGAGGCGCCCGCCTGGGAGCCGCCGACGTGGCAGGCGCCCGCCTGGGAGACCGCCGAGCCGGCCGCCGAGGCCGTCGCGGAGCCCGTCGTCCAGCCCGAGCCCGCCCCGGCTGCGCCGACGTTCGCCCCCGTGCAGCTCGTCCCCGACGAGGAGCCCGAGGCCGCGTGGGAGGCGCCCGTCGCCGAGCCGCAGCCCGCGTGGGAGGCGCCGGTCGCCGAGCCGCAGCCCGCCTGGGGTGCGCCCGTCGCCGAGCAGGCCTGGCAGGCCCCGGCCGCCGAGCCGCAGCCGGCGTGGCAGGCGCCCGTCGCCGAGCAGCAGCCCGCGTGGCAGCCGCCCGTCGCCGAGGCTCCCGTCGCCCCGGAGCCCGTCGCCGAGCAGGCCGGCCCGCAGCCCGTGTGGCACGGCGCGACCCGCGCGTTCGCGCCCACCGAGGAGCCCGCGGCCGCCGCGGCTGCCGCCCCGAGCGCCGGCTTCAACGAGCTCGTCCAGGGGGGCGAGCAGGACAAGCCGAAGCGTCGCTGGGGTCTGTTCGGTCGTCGCAAGGGTGAGGACGGCGCCGAGACGGCGTCCGCGCCGACCCCGGTCGCCCCCGCGCCCGTCGCGGAGCAGCCCGCCCCGCCGCGCACGTCCGCCTGGAACGCCGAGCAGCCGCCCGCGCCCGCCGCCACGCCCTCGTGGGCCGCGGCGACGTGGACCGCCCCGGCCGCGCCCGCCCCGGCCCCGGCTCCCGTGCCGGCCGCCGCGGCGACCGAGCAGCGGTCCGGCGCCGGCTGGGCGCCGCCGGAGTGGGCTCCCCGCCCGCCGGCAGCCGCGGCCCCGGCCGCGACCGTCCCGCACCCGTCGCTCCCGCCGTCGGTCGCGCCCCGCATCGGGACGCTCGACGACGAGGTCGCCGCGATGCTCGCGATGCGATCGGACATCCAGGAGCAGGCGCTCTCGGAGCTCAGCCAGCTGTCCGCCTACCGGCCCGCCTCGATGGGCATGTCCGGTGAGACGCTGCAGCGGCGTGTTCCTTCAGCTGTGCCGTCGGCCGTCCCGGCCGCGGACGAGGGCAAGCCCGTCCAGCGCGACGCGGACCAGCTCCGCTCCCGCCTGTCGAGCTTCCAGTCCGGGACCAGCCGTGGCCGTCGTGCCGCGGACGGCCCCTCCGGCCAGAACGGCCAGGCCTCATGACGGCCTACGAATCCCGACCAGCCGTCTCCGCCCAGGTGACGTCTCACCCCGCAGTCGTCACCGACTGCACCAGCAAGGAGGAAGTGTGACCGCGCTCAGCACCGAGGCAGCCAACTTCGGCTGGCTCCTGGACAACTTCGTCCGGACCGTGCCCGGCACTCGCCACACGCTCGTGGTGTCGGCGGACGGTCTGCTCATGGCGATGTCCGAGCAGCTCGACCGCACCAGCGGCGACCAGCTCGCGGCGATCGTCTCCGGCATGTCGAGCCTGACCCGTGGCGCGTCGCGCCAGCTCCGTGCGGGGGAGGTGCGCCAGGCGATCATCGAGATGGACGCCCTGTTCCTCTTCCTCATGAGCGTCTCGAACGGCTCGGTCCTCGCCGTGGTCGCCGAGTCGAGCTGCGACGTCGGCCTCATCGGCTACGAGATGGCGATGCTCGTCTCGCGCACCGAGGCGACGCTCACCCCGCAGCTCATCTCCGAGATGCGCGGCCAGCTCCCCGTCGACGGCGCGACCCGCGCCCCCGTGGCCTGACGCGAAACGGAGACGGCTCGAACATGAGTGAGCACATCGAGTACGAGGCCAGGACGGTGCGGCCCTACGCCGTCACCGGCGGCCGCGTGCGCTCGGCGCGCTCCGACCTGCCCCTCGAGGCGCTGGTCGAGGTGATGCCGGGCGCTGTGACCAGCGCGGGGCTGCCGCCCGAGAAGCGGGCGATCCTGCAGCACGCCGCGCACACCTACATCTCGGTCGCAGAGCTCTCGGCTCTGCTCCACCTCCCCCTCGGGGTGGTCCGGATCCTCGTGTCCGACCTCTCCGACCAGCAGTACGTGCGCGTGCACACCTCTCAGCCGGTCGAGGTCAACACCGGTGAGTCCCCCGCCCTGTCCCTGAGCGTGCTGGAGAGTGTTCTCAATGGCATTTCCGCCCTCTGACGCCGCCGTCGCCGCTCCGGCGGGGACCGCGGGGTCTGTCGCACCCACCGTCGTCAAGATCGTCGTCGCGGGCGGCTTCGCCGTCGGCAAGACGACCTTCATCGGGTCCATCTCGGACATCGAGCCCCTCAACACCGAGGCCGCGATGACCGAGCACTCCGTCGGCGTCGACGACGCCGGTGGCGTGTCGGACCGCAAGACCACCACGACCGTCGCCATGGACTTCGGCCGCATCGCGCTGCCGGGCCAGCTGTGGCTGTACCTGTTCGGCACGCCGGGCCAGGACCGCTTCCTCTTCATGTGGGACGACCTGGTCCGCGGCGCGATCGGTGCGGTCGTCCTGGTGGACACGGACCGTCTCGACCAGTGCTTCCCGGCGGTCGACTACTTCGAGAGCCGTGGCATCCCGTTCGTCGTGGGTGTCAACTGCTTCGACGGCGTCGCCAAGCACCAGCTCGACGACGTCCGTGAGGCCCTCGCCATCCCGGCGCACGTGCCCGTGCTCTACACGGACGCCCGGTCGCGTGCCGCCACCAAGCAGGCGCTCATCTCGCTCGTGCAGCTCGCGATGGAGCGTCTGCGCAACCGGTGAGCCACCCCGCACGCACCGACGGCCGGTCCCCGCACGGGGGCCGGCCGTCGGCGTCTGCGCCCTCGTCGGCGGCCCCGCCGGACCACCGGGGGGTGGGTCGGGCGACGTCCGGGGTCCCAGACGGGGTGCGAGATCATGGGAGGGTGCCGCCGGTCGTCCCCCCGCCGCCACCCGAGCGCCGTCCGGTGCTCGGGCGTCCGCCGGTGCTCGACGGTCCGGGCGACGGGGCGGCCGACCGCGTGGTGACGCGTGTGCCGGTCCTGCCCGAGCCGCGCACGCCCGCCGACGACCGGCAGGCCGAGCAGCCCGTGCCGCCGATCCCGACCGACGCGCACCCCGCCGGTCGGCCGCTGCCCTGGGCGCCGACCTCCGCACCTGCTCCGCCGCCCGACGTCCCGCACCCGTTCGCGCCCGTGCACGCGCACGTGGCCTCGCCGGTCCAGGGGGGGCCGGCCGGCGTCGGCCCGGGCGCCGTCGGCCCGGGCGCCGTCGGCCCGGGCGCCGTCGAGCCGCCGCTCGTGGAGCCGCCGGTCGTGGAGCCGCCCGTCGTCGACACGGCTGTCGTCGAGCCGTCTGTCGTCGGACCGTCTGTCGTCGACCCGTCTGTTGTCGACCCGGCTGCGCTCGACCCGTCTGTCGTCGACTCGCCTGTCGTCGACCCGGCTGTCGTCGACCCGCCTGTCGTCGACCCGGCTGCGGTCGACTCGCCTGTCGTCGACTCGTCTGTCGTCGACTCGTCTGTCGTCGACTCGTCTGTCGTCGACTCGTCTGTCGTCGACTCGTCTGTCGTCGACTCGGCCGTCGTCCGGTCGGCTGTCGTCGGGCCGCCGGGGGACGCGCCAGACGACGACGTCGCGCCCACGGTGGCCGTCGACCCCGTCGCGCCCGACTCCGCCGCCCCGACCGGCGCCGTGCCGTGGTCGCTGGTGCCGCGCCGCGAGCGGCCCCGGGTCTACGTCGACGGGTCGGCGCTGACCCGGTACCTGCGCGGCGCACCGTCGCGCGACGCGTGGCTCGCGTGGGTCGCCGAGCACGAGGACCGGCTCGTCACGACGTTCCTCGGCGTGAGCGAGCTGCGTCGTGTCGCACGTCCGCGCGGGGTCGAGGCGCACGGCGTCGCGCACGACGTGACCGACCGCGTCGAGGTCGTGCGGTTCTCCGACCAGTCCCTGCACGCGGCCGCGCGCGTCGCGACCGTGCTGCCGTCGTTCGTGGCGCTGCACGTGGGCGCCGCGGTCGCGCACGCGCAGGTCGGGACGGTCGCGACGTACGACGTGCAGCTCGCGCAGGTCGCGGCGCTGCACGGCCTCGAGGTCGTGAGCCCGGGGTGGCCGGCCGGCTGGTGGGAGCGGGCGCAGCCGGCGTCGTGAGTGCCGCGTCGGTCGCGGAACGGGCGCTGGCGCGGAGGGCTGCTGTGGGAGGATCGACCCCAGCGCGCGGGCCTCGGGCAGGCGGACCCAGCGGCGCCGGGAGGGCTGTCTGAGCGGCCGAAAGAGACGGTCTTGAAAACCGTTGGGGCGGGACACCCCCGTCCTCGTGGGTTCGAATCCCACGCCCTCCGCCACGCCCCCGCGCGTCCGGACCGCGGACGGGCGACCACGCGCCCGGCCGCGTCGTGCGACGGGTCACCCGCTGCGGGCGAGGAGGCGTCCTGGTCCCCGGGCCTACCGTCGACGGATGACGGAGGAGCGCGTCGGGGTCGGGAGCCGGACGGCGCCTGAGGTCCGGCCGTCGGCCGAGCGGGCGGCACGGGCGGCCGAGGGGCGGTCGGCACGCAAGCGCGTCCCGCGGTCGGCGCTGGCGGACGTCGCGACGCGCGACGGGCGGCCGGGGGCGCTGGACCTGCTGGAGGCGCAGGCGACGACGCGGCTGCCGGACCTGGTGCCGGTGCGGTACGGGCGGATGGCGGAATCGCCGTTCGCGTACCTGCGCGGGTCGGCGGTGGTGATGGCGGCGGACCTGGGCGCGTCGGAGGACACCGGGCTGCGGGTGCAGCTGTGCGGTGACGCGCACGTCGCGAACTTCGGGACGTACGGGTCGCCCGAGCGGAACCTCGTGTTCGACCTCAACGACTTCGACGAGACGCACCCGGGGCCGTTCGAGTGGGACCTGAAGCGGCTGCTGGCGAGCCTGGAGGTCGTGGGGCGCTCGCTCGACGTCGGGCGCCGCCGTCGGCGGGAGATCGTCGTGACGGCGGCGCGCGCGTACCGGGAGGCGGTGCGGGACTTCGCGGGGCAGTCGGCGCTGGCGGTCTGGTACGCGCGGATCGACCTGGGGGACCTCGTCGACGCGGTGCCGCAGGACGAGCGGATGGTGCGGCGGGCACGCACCGCGCTCGACAAGGCGCGACGACGCGACCACCTGCAGGCCGCCGCGCGGCTGACGCGCGTGGAGGGGGACGAGCGGCGGTTCGTCGCGGACCCGCCGCTCGTGTCGACGCTGGAGGACGTGCTGCCCGCGGACGCCGCACCCGCGTTCCGGCGGGGCATGACCGACCTGCTCGTCGACTACCGGGCGTCGCTGGCGCCGGACCGGCGTCGGCTCGCGGAGCGGTACCGGGTGGTCGACGTGGCCCGGAAGGTCGTGGGGGTGGGCAGCGTCGGGACGCGCGCGTTCGTGGTGCTGCTGCAGGGCGTGGACGCGGACGACGTGCTGGTGCTCCAGGCGAAGGAGGCGCAGGCGTCGGTGCTGGCGCCGCACGTGGGGGGCGACGGGTACGCGCAGCAGGGGCAGCGGGTCGTCGAGGGGCAGCGTCTGATGCAGGCGGTGAGCGACGTGATGCTCGGGTGGCAGCGGTCGGCGGGCCCGGACGGTGTCGCGCGGGACTACTACGTGCGGCAGCTGCGCGACTGGAAGGGCGGTCTGGACCTGACGGGTGCGCGGCCGACGGGACTGACGGCGTACGGGCGGCTGTGCGCGTGGACGCTCGCGCGGGCGCACGCACGGTCGGGGGACGCGATCGCGATCGGCGCGTACCTGGGCGGGTCCTCGGCGGCGGACGAGGCGCTCGCGGACTTCGCGGCCGCGTACGCGGACCGCACGGAGTCGGACCACGCGGACCTGGAGGAGGCGGTCGACGACGGTCGGCTGCCGGTGGTTGGCTGAACCTGCCCACCTACCAGTGGGGACAGCCTGACCCGCTCAACGAGGTGATCGCGAAGGCCACCCCGGCGCGCGCAGCACCTCGCACTGGTGCTGCTGCTGGCCACCATCGAGCAGGTCACCGGCGTGCACACCTGGCGGCACCCCGACGCCGCCAAGCGCGCGTACCTCACCGCCCTGGCCACCTGGGGCTACCCGCTGTCCGACGTGGAGGCCTTGCTCACCGGCGAATCGACGGACGACGCGGAGGCATACGAGGGCGTCGAGTCCGTGGTCTGCGGGAACGCAGTCCCCGACGGCGAGGTCCGGTGGGGCGAGGGTCGCGCGATGTGCGAGGGGTGCGTCGGCAGCGACGTACGCGAGGACGACCCGGACGCATGAGCAAGCCCCCTGGGCCGGGCAGGCGACACGCCCCGGCCCGGGACCGGCCAACCCGGCGGGGTCTGGCCCGCCGCAGGCATCGAGCCCCCGACGGCCCACAACCGCGCCCACCACCAGCCCCACCCGACCCGGAAGGACCGACCCCACCATGAGCCGACGCCTGCGACCCCTGCCCGACAAGCTCACCGCACCGATCCTGCACCTGGTGCAGATCACCCGCGGCGCCACCACCGACCCCACCAACCCCGCACCCTGGGCTGCCGCCGAAGCCGGCCAGACCCCCATCCGTACCGGATACAAGGCCGCCCGCCGCACCGCCTCAGCTGGCCAGTACGCCGCGCACCTGATCGCCCACGCGTCCTAGATGGTGGCCCAGTTGGGATCACCGGGCTGTGGGAGCTTGGCGCTCCCCTTAGCCCCGGGAGCAGCCGCTTGGGCCGTTGCCGGGTCAAGCAGCTTTCTGCGGTATCGGCTGTCGAGGACGAGGGTCAGCTCGTCGTAGGAAAGGCCTCCGCGTTGCAGCACCAGCTCGTTGAACGTCTTCAGGCCCATGATCACCTTGAGCTTGGTGAGGACCGCCTCGATGGACGATGCTGTGAACGTCGCGCGGAATGCCTCGAGCGTGAGGATGAGGTTCGCGACGTTGCGACTATAGTTGCGGTACTGGTCCTTGTTCGCCTTGGTCAGCACTTTCACCTTGACGTTGCTGGTTCTGAGTGTTTCAAAATCAGCCGAAGCGGCCTGGTCGAGAGGAATGGCCGTGCCATGCGGCGCCAGCGGCGCTGGCGCATCCGGGTTTGGGTTTGCCTCCACAAAATGTCCGGTGCGGCCGCGGATGAGGCGGACGGGGGACGGGGCGTCCGGCGCGGGAAGATCTGGATTCTGGAGCACCTCTATAAGCTCGGACACCGTCTCCATCAACGCCGCCCGGTAGGACGCGACGGCGGCGCCCTTAACCGAGTTGGTCGCGGCAGGGTTGTAAGGGCTCCCGGTGTAGTGATCATGCTCACTGACGACGTACGCGAGTGTGGTCGGCGCGAGGCCCTCGACGGTGTAGCCCAAGGCCCTCAACCGAGAAAATAGCCGGCCGCCCAGCGCATGCAGCGGATCCGGCCCGGCCGCCACCCTGCACGCGTAGAGCAGAAACTGGTAGCGAAGGCCCTTTGTCATGCGCTTTCGGAAGGCGATCATCAAAAAGTTCTCGTCGTATTCGCCGAGCTCGTACTCGTTCCCGTGACCGATGAGGATCTCGCGCTCCGGTGCCGGGAGAAATGCCTCAGTGAACTCGAAACTGGACGAGCTGGTGTTGAGAGGCTCCCCATTTGGGACCATCGGCTTCTGAAGCAGCTCCGCGTTTGCCCCGGCCAGCCGCTCGTACCCGACGAGCACCTCCCCGTCAACCTTGCCGATCGTCCTGACCATCCGTTGCACCGCCACGGCGGGTCGGCCGGCGTCCCCAGGCCGGCTTGGAGACGGTGGCGCAGAGGCGATCAGGTGCTGCACCGCCCGGTTGCCTGCGGATCGCTGGAGTCCCAGCAGCAGGCGCGCGGACGGGCCGCCGCCAGTGGGGAGGGCTGGCCGCGCGGGCGAGGTCTCGCACGATGCACGACGGCACGCGCGCGGCGTCCCTTGAGACGCGTCTGGTCCGAGAGCCCGACGGTTGCCCCTCACGGCGCCCCCACTCCGTAGCAACTGCTGGTCAGCGTAGCTCCGACCGACATCGCGAGCGACATGCTGTCGCTGCGTCGTCCGGTCAACGCCTCCAGCGCACCGCGCGCAGCTGGAGCACAACCTCGTCGTCCTCGACGCGCTCGAGCACCACCGGGACGACGTTGGTGGCGGGCCGAGGTGTGCGGGGTCGTGGCGCCCTTGCGGACGTAACGGTGGCGGCGTAATGTACAACCACATGGTTGTAGGAATGGACACCGACCACGTCGACCGGGTCTTCGCTGCCCTGGCCGACCGGACCCGTCGGGACATCGTCCGGCGCGTCCTGCACGAGCAGGAGTCCGTCTCCGCACTGGCCCGGCGGTACGACATGAGCTTCGCCGCCGTCCAGAAGCACGTCGCCGTGCTCGAGCGCGCCGCGCTCGTCACCAAGACCACGCAGGGCCGCGAGCGGCTCGTGCGCGGCAACGTCGAGGCGATCCGGGCCGCCGCCCGCCTCCTCGACGCCTACGAGGAGATCTGGCGCGGACGCATCGACCGCATCCACGCCCTGCTGGACGAAGGAGAGGACGCATGACCGTCATCGAGAGCCACAAGGACCCGCAGGCGCTGACGCTCACGATCAAGGCCGAGTTCACCGCCACGCCCGACAAGGTCTGGGAGGTCTGGGCGGACCCGCGCAAGCTCGAGCGGTGGTGGGGCCCGCCGACGTGGCCCGCCACGTTCACCTCGCACGACTTCGTGCCCGGCGGCCGCGCGCAGTACTACATGACCGGCCCCGAGGGCGAGAAGGCCCACGGCTGGTGGGAGTTCGTCGCGATCGACGCACCCACGGGCCTCGCGTTCGACGACGGGTTCGCCGACCAGTCCGGCACCCCGCAGGACGACGGCCTCGTCACGCGCGCGGTCGTGCAGCTCGACGGCGCGTTCCCCGGCACGCTCATGACGATCACGTCGACGTTCCCGTCGGCGCAGGCCATGGAGCAGCTGGTGAGCATGGGCATGGAGGACGGCATCCGCGAGGCGCTGGGCCAGGTCGACGCGATCCTCGCGGAGGACTGACCCGGCCGCCCGGACCACCCCGGGCCACCCCGGACGACGGGTCGCGGCGCGGGTACGACGCGCCGTGGCCCGTCGTCGTCGCGCGGACCGGACCGGCCGGGTGCGTCGCCCGCCCGACGGGCGGGCCGGCCGGACGCCACGGACGATGGGGCGATGAGCGACGCGACCGACAGCCGCACCCCCGACCGCCCGACCGACGACCACCTGCCCCCGCCCGGCGTCAGCGACGCCGTCGTCGAGGCGGTCGGCGGCGTGACCGCCGCGTTCGAGGTCATCGAGCACGCGCGCGGCATGCTCTACGCCTTCCACCGCCTCGTCGGCCGCGCCGACGCCGAGCTCGCCGACGCGCTCGACCGGCTCGCCGACGCGGGCCATCCCGACGTCGCCGACGAGCTCCGCGCCGAGGTCGTCGGACGCAACGTCCTCGACGGCCGGTGGACGTTCCAGGTCGTCGAGGAGTTCGACGACGGCTACTACCGGACGTTCGCCGACGCCGAGCGCCGCACGCGCGAGCGCCTCATGGGCGGAAGGCGGCACGTCTACGAGGCGCAGCTCAAGGAGCGGAACCGCACGCACGGCCGCCCGGGCCACGAGGCACGACCGGAGGTCTGACGCGAGCGCCCGCCCGGCCGGTCGCCGTCGGGAGGTCGTCCGGAGGGCCGGCTCAGTCGGCCGCGACCAGGGCCGCCGGGCCGCGTGCGGGCGCGGGCGACGGACCGTCCGTCGCCGGTGCGGGCCGGGGGAAGTGCTCGGCGAGGTAGCCCGCGTACCCGCCCGGCGACCGCCCGGCACGCCGCCCGGAGGTCAGCACGTCGACCACGTCCGACGCCACGATCGTCGCCCCCGCGGCGTGCAGCGCGGCGACCAGCCCGACGTCCTCGTGCTCCCGCCGCGGCGCGAAGCCGCCCGCGGCCACGTACGCGCTCGCGCGGACGCCCAGGTTGGCGCCGTGCACGTGACCGTTCGGCCGGCCGGGCACGCGCGTGCGCTGCCACCGGACGACCTCCTCCGGCAGCAGGTCCCGCGGGTCCGGCCGGACCGTCCCGACGACGACGTCCGCGCCCTCGTCGGCGAGCCGGAGCTGCTCGACGAGCCAGCCGTCGGGCACCTCCGAGTCGGCGTCCGTGCACGCGACCCACACGTCGGCGAGGTCGCCGCGGACGCGGTCCAGCGCCGACCGGACCCCGGCCGCGCGCGCCCGGCCGACGTTGCCGCCGCGCGTGACGACCGTGCGGACCGCGGGGAAGCACGCGACGACGTCCGCCGTGCCGTCACGGCACCCGTCGAGCACCACGACCACGTCGACGCGCACGTCGGCCGGGAGCCGGTGCGCGGCCGCGGACACCGACGCGAGGCAGCGTCCGACCAGGTCCTCCTCGTCACGCGCGGGGACGACGACCGCGACGTGCCGGACGCTCACAGGAGCCCCGTCCGTCGGGCCACGGACCGGGGGTCTGCGGCGAGCACGTCGAGCACGAAGTCGGCCTCCTCGTGACGGACCAGCGGGGCGAGGTCGAGCGTGCGTCGCAGCACGCGGTGCACCTCGTCGCCGGTCAGGGGGTAGTCGGCGACGGGGTGCCGCCAGTGCACGGCCACGACGGTGCCGCCGGGCGCGAGCGAGGCCCGCAGGGCGCGGGCGGTGCGGACGAGGTCCGCGCGGGACAGGTAGTACCCGACCTCGGACAGCACGACGAGGTCCCACGGACCGTCCGGGACGCGCGCGGCGACGTCGCCGACCTCCACGCGGACGTGCGGGGCGCCCGCGACCCGCTCGCGCGCCCGCGCGACCGCGGCGGGTGCGACGTCGACGGCCAGCAGCGTGTCGCAGCGCTCCGCGAGCGCGGCGGTGAGGACGCCGATCGAGCAGCCGACCTCCAGCACGCGACCGTGCCGTGCCGCGGGCAGCGCCGCGAGCGTGACCGCCCGCTTGCGCTCCTCGTACCAGCGGTCCTCGAAGCCCCACGGGTCGTCGCGGCGCGCGTACGTCGCGTCGAAGAAGTCCTGCCGCAGCGTCGCGGGCGTCGCGTCGTCGTCGACGACGAGCACGTCGACGTCCCGGTCGAGCGCGGCCACCAGGGCGGGGTGCACGACGGCCGCGTCGCGCGGGTCGTCGGACAGCGGGTGCACCTGCGAGCGGTGGGCCGCGACGGCCCGGTGACGCCGGACGACGGACGCGTCCGCGAGGTCGACGACGCGCAGGCGGTCCCACGGCACGCGCGGGTCGTCGGGCGTCGCCCACTGCCACATCCACAGCGGGTACTCGACGAGGCGCGCGCCGGTCTCGGCCGCCAGCGCCGCCCCGATCTCGCCCGCGACGCGGTGGTCGCGGTGGCCGTCGCCGCGCCACGGCACGACGAGCGTGTCGACCGAGTCGGTGCCGAGCACGCGGCGCAGGTCGTCCCGGACGGCGTCGCGCACCTCGCGCAGGCCGCCGTCGGGATGTCCGAGCAGCGTCACGGGCGACGCCGGCGACAGGATCGCGACGGCCGCCCGGACCTCGGCGGCGCGCCGCTCGACGAGCGCCGCGGGGGCGTGCGTCGGTGAGCCGGGGTGCGACGCCGCGCCGTCCGTGAGGACCACGACCTCCGGCGGGTTGCCCCGCGCGGCGAGCTCGGCGACGAGGCCGCCGACGGCGAGCGACTCGTCGTCCGCGTGCGCAGCGACGACGACCGTCCGACCGGTCGGGAGCGCGAGCGCGGGCAGGTCGGGCCAGCGGGGGTCGGCCGCCCAGGCGTCGGCGGGGGCCGCCGGGGCGTCGCGGCCCTCGAACGCGACCCGGCCGCCGACCACGGCAGCGGGCGAGCCCGCGCCGGTCGTGGCGGCGTCGGACGTGCCCGCCCTGGTCGTGCCCGCGCGGTTCTTGCCCGGGTTGGTCGTGCCCGCGTTGGTCGTGCCCGCGTCAGTCGCACCCGCGTTGGTCGTGCCCGCGTCAGTCGCACCCGCGTTGGTCATGCCCGCGTCAGTCGCACCCGCGCCCGACGTGCCCCCGGTCGGCGCGACGGCGGTGCTGCCCCGCGTCACCACGGGGACCCCCCGCGCGCGGCCAGCGCGGCTCCGAGCGACGCGTCGTCCCGCTCCGCGTGGTGCTGCCGCACGTAGACCTGCAGGTCCGCGACGCGCTTGGCGTGCTCGGGCTCGAGCGCGAGCGGCGCCGGGCCGAGCGCGTGCCCGACGCGCGTGAGCACGTCCTCGCAGACGCGTGCGACGGTGCCGCGGACGCGCTTGGCGAGGAGGCGGCCGTCGTCGGCGTCGAGCGTGCCCGCGTCGACGAGCGCAGCGGCCTCGGCGAGCGCGCGCCGCGCGGACTGCAGGCCCTCGTCGACCGCGCCGAGGTGCAGGTGCAGCAGGGGCGTGTCGGCGCCGCGCACCCCGTCGAGCAGACGCCGCGCGAGCCCGACCGCGCCGCCGTACCAGCACGCGGCCACGCCGATCCCGCCCCACCAGAACCCCGGGCGCGTCAGGTACCAGCCGGGTGCACCGACGGGCTGGGCGGGCACGTCGTCGAACCGGACGGACGTGCTGGGGATCTCGACGAGCCCGCGCGCGGCCCACGGATCGTCACCGGGCGTCACGCCGGGACCGCGCAGCGCGACGGCGAACAGGCCCCGGCCACCGTCGGGCAGGTGCGCGGTGACGAGCGCCGCGTCGAGCCGGTCCGCGAGCGAGCACCATGGCTTGACCCCGCGCAGCCGCCACCCGTCGGCGTCCTCGACGGCGTCGAGCCGGACGCCGGGACCCTCCGCGGCGAACACGCCCCACGTCGCGCTGTCGTCGACGACCGTGGGACGGGCCTGCGCCTGGGCGAGGATCGCGCGCGCGTCGAGGTGCGGCTCGACGGCCCGCGCGACGGAGAGGTCGGCCGCCGCGAGCGTGGCGAGCAGCTCCCACAGCCGCCGGGTTCCGCCCGCACCGGGGACCAGGTCGTCGGACCACGTGCGCACGGCGGCGAGCGCGGCGTCGACGGTCCGCGGGACGTCGACGTCGGCGCCCCGGGCGGTCCGCTCGCGCGGGACGGGGTCGAGCAGCACGGGGATCGTCGGACGGCCCTCCGGTCGAGGTGGCTGGTGCGGGTCGGTGTGGCTGGTGCGGGTCGGCGTGGCTGGTGCGGGGCGGTGGGCTGGTGCGGGTGGGCGGGACGGGCTCGGGACGGTGCGGGTGGCGCGGTCGGTGGCGACGTGATCGTGCGGCGCGGAGGTCGGTGCTGCAACCGGAGCGGGCGACGTCGCCCGTGCGGGCGACCGGGCGGTGCGGCGTGGGGAGGCCCCGTCGTGGTCGCGGGTGGGCGCGGGCCGGACGCGCCTCGCCCCGGCGGTCGCGGTGTCAGGCCGTGCAGCGGCGCACGAAGTGCAGGATGCGGTCGAGCGCGACGGCACCGTCGGCCGTGTCGGGCTCGAACTGGTACTCGTGCGGCAGCGCCGGCTCGTGGTCGTCGGGGAAGAACAGCGTCTCGACGTCGACGCCGTGGCCCTGGAGGGTCGCCGCGAGGGTCACCGACTGGACGCGCAGCGGGTCGGCGTTGCCGACGGTCACGAACGTCGACGGGAAGGCCGCGGTGACGTGCCGGCCGACGGACATCGACGAGAGGAACGCCTCGTCGTCGAGGAAGTGCCGGTCGCCGCTGTACGCCCAGCCGCACGCCCGCAGCACGTCGCGCAGCGGAGACCGCGGGTCGAGCTGCGCGAGGTCGAAGACGCCGCAGCACAGCACGACGCCCCGCAGCTGCGCGGGGTGCACGGTCGGCTCGACGCCGAGCGAGCGCGCGTACGACGGCACCGTCGTGAGCGTCGCGACCTGCGCGCTGATCTGCGCGCCGGCCGAGTCGCCCGCGAGCACGAGCCGCGACGGTTCCACGTGGAACCGCGCGGCGTGCTCCTGCACGTGGCGCAGCGCGTCGGCGACCTGGCGGACGGGCGTCGGGTACCGCGCCTCGGGTGCGCGCGTGTAGCGGGGTGCGACGACCGTGACACCGTGGCTCGCGAGCATCCGGAACCAGCCGCGCAGCTCGTCCTTGGTCCCGCCGACGAACGCGCCGCCGTGGGTCCAGACGACCGTCGGCAGGGAGCCGGTGGCACCGGCCGGGTGGAACACGTCGAGGACCTCGTCGTCGCCGGGCCCGTAGCGCTCGTCGAGGACGGCGGTGACGTCCGCCGGGCCGAGCGCGTCGAGCCGGGCCGTGCGGTCGACGACGCCCCGCGCGAACTGGCGGCGCACGAGCAGCACCGTCGGACGCGGGCTCACCAGCAGCGACGCCCGGAGGAGGCCGAGCGCGGCTCGTCCGGCGAGTCCCCGCAGGCCCGCCGGGCGTGCGGAGGAGACCGGCGAGCGGCTCACGCCCGTCCCGCCCGCACCCGCACCGCGCGCGCCGTCATGGCGGGCAGCCTAGGGCCCGCACGGGTCGACGTCACGCTCCCGGGCGCCGCCCCCGGCCGCCCGTCGCCGCAGGTCACCGCCCGGCGGCGCTGCGCCGCGCGCGCGACCGTCCTACGCTCGCGAGGTGCCCCGACGTCGCGTCCACCTCGTCCCGCCGTCCCTCGCCGCTCGGCCCGCGGACGCGGTCGACGCCGACGTCGAGCGTGGCCTGGCCGACCTGCGCGACGAGCTCGGGGTGCCCGACGCGTTCCCGGCCGACGTGGTCGCGGAGGCGCAGTCCGCGTCCACCGCGGGACCGCTCGCCGACCTCCCGGACGCGACCGACGTGCCGTTCGTGACGATCGACCCGCCCGGCTCGCGTGACCTCGACCAGGCGGTGCACATCGAGCGGCGCGGCACCGGCTTCCGCGTGCGGTACGCGATCGCCGACGTCGCGTCGTGGGTGCGCCCGGGCGGCGCCGTCGACGCCGAGGCGCGACGTCGCGTCGTCACCCTCTACGCGCCCGACGGCCGCACCCCGCTGCACCCGCCCGCGCTGTCCGAGGGGTCCGCCAGCCTGCTGCCGGACCAGGACGTGCCCGCGCTGCTCTGGACGGTCGACCTCGACGCCGACGGCGCCCCGACGGCCGTCGACGTGCGGCGGGCACGCGTCCGCTCGCGCGCCCAGCTCACGTACGACGAGGTCCAGCGGGCGTACGACGACGGCACCGCGGACGGGACCCTCGCCCTGCTGCGGGACGTCGGGCGCCTGCGGCAGGACGCCGAGCGGGCGCGCGGGGGCATCACTCTGCCGACGCCCGAGCAGGAGGTCCAGCGGGTCGACGGGCACTGGGCGCTGGTGAGCCGCGCGACGCTCGACGCCGAGGAGTGGAACGCGCAGATCTCGCTGCTCACGGGCCTCTGCGCGGCGCAGCTCATGCTCGACGGACGCATCGGTGTGCTGCGCACCCTGCCGCCCGCCGACCCGCGCGACGTGGCCCGTCTGCGCCGGGCCGCGGACGCGCTCGACGTGCCGTGGCCCGACGGCGCGCCGGTCGGCGACGTCGTCCGGGGGCTCGACGCCGCCGTCCCCGCGCACGCCGCGCTGCTCACGGAGGCGACGACCCTGCTGCGCGGCGCGGCCTACGTGGCGTTCGACGGCACGGTGCCGGAGCAGGCCCAGCACGCCGCGCTCGCGGCCCCGTACGCGCACACGACGGCACCGCTGCGGCGCCTCGTCGACCGGTTCGTCGGCGAGACGTGCGTCGCGCTGGTCGCCGGGCAGGACGTGCCGGAGTGGGTGCGGTCCGCGCTGCCCGACGTCCCGGCGCTCATGGCCGGCGGTGACCGCCGCGCCAACGAGTACGAGCGCGGCTGCCTCGACCTGCTGGAGGCGGCGCTGCTCACCGGCCGGGTCGGCGACGTGTTCGACGGGGTCGTGGTGGACGCGCACGACGACCGCACCTCGGGAGTCGTGCAGCTGCGCGACCCGGTCGTGCGGGCGCGCGTCGAGGGCACCGCGCTGCCCGTGGGCGAGCACGTGCGGGTCCGGCTGGCCGAGGCGTCGACCGCCCGTCGCCGGGTCCGTTTCGCGCTCGCCGACCAGCCGGCCGCGCCGGCCGGCGCCGGCGACGCCGACGCGCGCGCCGAGGGCTGACCGGTGGACCTCGACGACGTCGCCGACGACCTGTACGGCGCGCCGCCCGACCAGTTCGTCGCACGCCGCGACGCCGCCGCGAAGGACGCGCGTGCGGCGGGCGACCGCGACCTCGCCGCCGAGATCTCCGCGCTGCGCAAGCCGACCGTCGCCGCGTGGCTGGTCAACGCGCTGCTGCGCGACGTGCCCGGGCTCGACGAGCAGCTCGTGACGCTCGGCGACAGCCTGCGCGAGGCCGAGCGCACGCTCGACGGCGCGGGCCTGCGCGACCTGTCGCGGCAGCGGCGCGCGCTCGTGACGTCGCTGGTCGGCCGCGCGAAGGCGCTCGGCAGGCAGGCCGGGCACAAGGTCGGCGACGCCGTCGCGCAGGAGGTGGACGCGACGCTGACCGCCGCGCTCGCCGACCCGGAGGTCGCGCGCGACGTCACGTCGGGCCGCCTCACCGCGGGCCGGGAGTTCGTGGGGTTCGGTGGGATCGCGTCGGGCGAGCCGGCCGCGGCGCCGGCGCGACCGTCCCGCGCCCCGGCCTCGCGCGCGAGCGACGAGACCCCGCGGACGACCACGTCACGCAGCCGCGCGCACCTGCGGGTCGTCGAGCCGCCCGAGCCCGCGCAGCCGCCCGAGCCGCGCGAGTCCGCCGCCGACCGGCGCCGTCGCCGCGAGCGCGAGGAGGCGGTCGCGTCCGCCCGCCGCGCGCGGGACGAGGCCGCCGACGCGCTGCGCACCGCCCGCGAGCAGCTCGACGACGCGACCCGTGAGCGGGACGCGCAGCAGCAGGCCGCCGCCGACGCCGAGACCGCCGCGTCGGACGCCCGGCAGGAGGTCGACGACCTCAACGCCGCGCTCGTCGACCTGCGGCACCGGCTCGCGGCCGCGCAGAAGGCGCTCACCCGCGCCGACGAGGCCGAGAGCCGTGCGGCGTCGAGCCTGCACACGCGCGAGAAGGACGTCACGTCCGCCCAGCGGGACCTGCGCCGCGCCGAGCGGGCCGCGTCGGACGCCGCCCACGCGCTCGAGCGCGCGGAGGGCGCGCTGGCCGACCTCGACGGCTCCTGAGGCGGCCGCTCGCCCGCGGTCAGCCGTTCGACGACGTCACCGCGATCGACGCGGCCGTGGCTGCGGCCAGGGCGGCCGTGACGCTCTCCGCGGCGGCGATCGCGCGGCGCACCGCCTCGCCCCCGACCTGACCGTCGGCGACCGCCTTCGCACGGCGCCGCACCTCGGAGCGGGACAGCCCGACGTCCCCGACGACGTCCGGCACCCGGCCGACGGCGTGCACGACGGCGACGAGGGTCGCGTCGCGCGCGTCGGGCGCGCGCGAGCCGACGATGACGTCGCGCACGCGGGCGCGCAGCCGCGCGGGCTCCCCGGCGGGGTCGACGGCGGGCCAGCGGGTGCTCCAGGTGATGCCGAGCGCGCGCACGGGCTCCGCCCGCAGGACGCGTGCGGTCGCGAGCCGGTCGTGCAGCGCGTCGCGCAGGCCCTTCGCGAGCCGCGGCAGGACGTCTTGCGGCTTGCGCGGGCGCGCGTCCAGCGCGAGGCGGTGCAGCGACTCGTCGAGGACCGCGTCCCCGGTCGCGGGCACCGGGCGCACGACGACACGGCCGGGTGCCGCGAGCGGGTGGCCCTTCCCCGCGACCTCGACGTGCCCGGAGAGCACGAGCTCGACGAGGACCGCCCCGGCGGCCGCGAGGCCGACGCGCTCGCCCGAGGTGAGCGCACGGCCGCTCACCGGGTCGGTGAGCAGCAGCAACGTCTCCTCCGCCAGCAGCATGCCCGTCACGGTAGCCGTGCCGGTGTCGGACCGGGAGGGGACAATCGGCCCCATGACGGGTCAGAAGGACGCGCCGCAGCTGCACGTCGAGACGGTCGAGGAGTGGCGCGACTGGCTCGTCGCGCACCACGCGGCGGAGACCGGCGTGTGGCTCGTGTCGTGGCGGCGGTCGACGGGCCGGCCCGCCGTGCCGTACGAGGCCGCCGTCGAGGAGGCGCTGACCGTCGGCTGGATCGACGCGACGCAGCGGTCGCTCGACGACGAGCGGACCGCGCAGTGGTTCTGCCCGCGGAAGCCCGGGTCGGGGTGGGCGCGCACCAACAAGGAGCGGCTGGTCCGGCTCGAGGCCGAGGGGCGGATGCTGCCGGCGGGCAGGGCCGTCGTCGAGGCCGCGAAGGCCGACGGGTCCTGGACGCTGCTCGACGACGTCGAGGCGCTCGTCGTCCCGCCCGACCTGGCCGCGGCGTTCGACGCGCACCCCGGCGCGCGCGAGACGTGGGACGCGTTCCCGCGGTCGGTCAAGCGCCTGCACCTGGTCTGGCTCGTCGACGCGAAGCGGCCGGCGACGCGCGCGGCGCGCGTCGAGGAGGTCGCCGTGAAGGCGGCGGCCGGCGAGCGCGCGCGGGCGTGACGAGCCCCGCGTGACCGAGCACAGGCGTGCGCGCCGGGAGGCCGCCGGGCGGGTGCTGCGGGACGTCGGCCGGACGGTGCGACGCTCGGACGTCGCGCTCGTCTACGGCGGCCTCGTCACGGCCGGTGCGCTCGTCATGGCGTTCCTCCCCGACGCGACGGTCGACGCGGTCACCGCGCACGCGTCCGGCAACCTCGACAACATGCGCGAGCGTCCCGTCGAGTCGCTCGTCCTCAGCGGCCTGGTGCTGCCGCACCCGTCGAACCTCGTGCTCGTCGTCGCGCTCGTCGTCGCCGTGGCCTACGTCCAGCGCTGGCTCGGGCGCGGCGCGACGCTCGTCGTGATGGCCGCGGGGCAGGTCGTCGCGTCGCTCGTCGTGGGGGCGGTGCTGACGACCGGCATCGCGCGCGGGTGGTTCTCGCCGGGACTGGCCGGGGCCGACGACGTCGGCGTCAGCTACGTGCTGGCGTGCGTGTCCGGCGCGCTCGTCGCGCGCGTGCCCCGACGGTGGCGGTGGTGGTACCTCGGGGTGCTCGTGGCCGTGTGGGTGCTGCCCGGGATCTGGCTGCGGTCGTTCACCGACGTCGGGCACGCGACGGCGCTCGCGGTCGGGCTCGCCGTGGCGCTCGTCGCGCACCGGGGCGCGGTCGCGGCCGCGAGCCCGGACGGCTGGCGGCCGACCGGTGACGAGCGGCACACCCCCGACACCCGGTCCCGGGACGACGGTCCCGGGCGACCAGGGGTCCCTGACCCGCGATGATGGGCCTCGTGCCGACCGAACCCGACGACGACGAGCTCGAGCTCATCCGCCGCTCGGGCGTCGCGCTGCGCGTCGGCCGCCTGAGCCTGTCGGCGGGGACCGGGTCCTACCGCGTGAAGGCGTCGATGGCCCGCATGGCCCGTGCGCTCGGCATCGACCGGCACGAGGCGCACGTGACGCTCACGGAGATCACGACGACGTCGCACCGCGGCCGGTCGTTCCGCACGGAGGTCGCGGAGGTCCGGTCCGTCGGCATCAACGCCGACCGGCTGTCCCGCCTCGAGGCGCTCGTGTCCCGGCTGGAGGGCCGCAAGCTCCGCGACGGCGTCGAGACGACCGTCGAGGAGGCCACCGCCGAGCTCGACGACATCGCCGCCCGCAAGCCCCTGTACCCGGCGCTGCTCAACGCGCTGTGGTCCGGGATCGCGTGCGCCGCGTTCGCGTTCCTCAACAACGGCGGGCCGGTCGAGGTGGTCGGCGTGCTCGTCGGGGCGTCGCTCGGGCAGGCGCTGCGCCGGGCGCTGCTGCACCGCGGCTATAACCAGTTCGGCGTGACGATGCTCGCGGCCGCGCTCGGGGCGTTCACGTACCTCGGGTTCGTCACCGTGCTGCACGGGGTCGGCGCGATCGGCGTCCGGCACGAGGCGGGCTACGTCTCCGCGGTGCTGTTCCTCATCCCCGGGTTCGCGCTCGTCACGGGCGCCCTGGACCTGGCGAAGCTCGACTTCTCCGCGGGCGTCGCGCGGCTCGTGTACGCACTCATGATCCTCACGTCCGCCGCGCTCGCGGTGTGGGCCGTGTCGAGCGTCGTCGGCCTGCAGCCCGACCCGCCGCCGCCGCTCGGCCTCGACACACCGCTGCTGCTCACGCTCCGGTTCGTCGCGTCGTTCCTCGGCGTCCTCGGGTTCGCGCTCATGTTCAACAGCCCGTGGCCCATGGCCGTCGGCGCCGCGACGGTCGGCATGGTCGCGAACGTCGTGCGGCTCGAGCTCGTCGACGCGGGCGTCGTGGTGCAGGCCGCCGCCGCGCTCGTCGCGCTGCTGGTGGGCCTCCTCGCGGCCGTCGTCGCACCGCGCCTGCACGTCCCGCGCATCACGATCTCGGTGCCCGCCGTCGTCATCATGGTCCCGGGCGTGACGGCCTACCGGGCGGTCTTCCACCTGTCCGACGGGCAGACGACCGCCGCGCTCGCGTACGGCGTCCAGGCCGCGCTCGTCGTCGTCGCCCTGTCCATCGGGCTCGCCGTCGCGCGCATGCTCACCGACCGTGTCTGGGCCTTCGAGCGCTGACGCGTCAGGACGAGCGTCGACGACGCCTGGGCGACCGTCAGGGCGCGCCCGGCAGCCGCTCGCACGCGACGCCGTTGTCGTCCCCGTCGAGCTCCGCGACGTCCCCGTAGTGCGGCAGGTACGTCTCGAACCACGCCTGCGCCTCGGCCCAGGTCGCGAAGTCCGCGCAGTTCCGCGCGTTGCCCGGGTCGGCGGGCGTGCCGCCCGCGGCAGGCGCGGGGTCCGCGGGCGCGGGCTCGACGGGTGCGGGGTCGACGGGTGCGGGCGCCTGGCCCACGGGCGGCGACGTCGCACCGGCGGGCAGCGGCTCGTCCGGGCACGACGCGAGCACCCCCGCGATCGCGTCCCGCTCGGCGGCGGTGACCCACAGGCCGTACGCGTGCTTCACGGCCACCTGCCGCGCCACGTACGCGCACCGGAACGCCTTGTGCGGCGGCAGCCACGTCGCGGCGTCACCGTCGCCCTTCTGCGTGTTCTGCGGGCCGGACACCGCGAGCAGGTTGAGCGGGTCGTTGCCGAGCCGCTCGCGCGCCGCCCGGTCGAGCTGCTGCGCACCCTTCTGCCACGCGTCGGACAGCGCGACGACGTGGTCGACCTGCACGTCCGCCGACGTGGACGCCCCGCGCACGAACGCGATCGACGTGCCCGAGTACGGGTCGGCGAGCGTGCCCGACTGCACGACGCAGTCCTGCGTGCCCGGCTTGAGCACGACGTCGGTCAGGTCGCGTCGCAGGACGTCGTTGCGGGTGTCGCAGCCGTTGCCGTCGAGGTCGACCTCCCGGTACGCGAACAGGTCGCGGTCGTACCCGGTCTTCGGCGCGCGCCCCTTGACCTCGAGCAGCCCGAGCGTGGCCAGCGCGGTCTGCCCCTGCGCCGCGTCGAGCCCTCCGTCGCCGGAGCCCTCCGTGGGCGCACCGGGCAGCGCGCCGGGAGGTGCGTCCGGGGGAGCCGCCGCGCCCCCCGTCGACGTCGTCGTGCCGATCGGCCCGCACGCCGCGGCCGCGGCGACGACGAGGGTGCCCAGGAGTCCGACGAGCGCCCGTCGTCGACCCCGCGTCCCGGAGGTTGTGCTCACGAGGAGGAGTATCGGCACTGCCGCCCACACGGCTGAGCAGGGTCCGCGCGTCGGTCCCGACGCTGGTCAGCGGACGCTTTGCCGCCCGGTCAGCGCGCCAGGTACCCTGTGCTGCACTTGGAGACGTCGCATAGCCAGGTCTAGTGCGCGACCCTGCTAAGGTCGTGAAGGGGCAACCCTTCCGTGGGTTCAAATCCCACCGTCTCCGCTCTCGCCGGCCTCGTGACCGGCACGCTCGAGCGGCTGCCGCCCGTCCGGTCCTCCGGGCGGGCGTTGCTGTGTGCCGGCACGGTCGGTGGTGGCGTCACGGCTGCTGCCGCCAGGACTGCGGCGCCGGCCGGTGCGGGTTCTCCGGCGGACGTCTGCGTGTTTCCACGCACGCGCGCCGCCGGGGCGGGTCCGGCCGGCGTGGGATGGCACTCGTGCGGCCCCGGGACATGCGGGCCGCCACGAGCGCAGCCTGAGGAGACACCCCGTGTCCGTCCAGACCGTCGACCGGTGGAGCACCACCCCCGCCCACGCGGGACGACACCCGCACACCCTGACACCGCGCGTCCGCCGCCTCCGGTCGGTGCCGACGCCACGACCCGCCGGGGACCTGTCGCCTGCCCGCCGCGACGCCGCGGTGGGTGCGGCGACGACGACCGTCCTGCCCGACCCGGCGGCCGTCGAGCTCGCGCCGGACCTGCAGCGCCTGCGTCTGCTCGGCCGGTCCGGGATCGACACCGTCGCCGCGAAGCTCACGCTGATGCGCGGCCGGCAGCGGCACCAGGCGGCCGGGGACCCGGTCGCGCACGTCAGCACGCGGCTCAAGTCCGTCGAGTCGATCCTCGCGAAGGCGCGGCGCAAGGACGTCCCGCTCACGCCCGACGCGATCCGTGCGCAGATCCTCGACGTCGCGGGTGTGCGCGTCGTGTGCGACGTGGCGTCGGACCTGTACCGCGTGCGCGACCTGCTGCTCGCGCAGGGGGACGTCGTGCTGCTGTCCGAGCGGGACTACCTCGCGCGCCCGAAGGCGAGCGGGTACCGGGCGCTGCACCTCGTCGTGGAGGTGCCCGTCGACGTCCGCGGCCGGCGCGAGCACGTCGCGGTCGAGATCCAGCTCCGCACGGTCGCCGCGGACGCGTGGGCGCGCCTCGAGCACCGGCTCGCGTACAAGGGCGACGCGGACCTGCCGGCGCACGTGACCGGGTCGCTGCGTCGGGCCGCGGACGTGTCCTGGACCCTCGACTCGAGCCTGGAGCTGATCCGCGCGGAGGCGCGTACCGCCGGCCTCGCGATCGGGTGAACGGCGCGGCAGGGCGCAGCCACGCTCGGGTGACGGCTGCGACGATCCTCGCGTGACGCACGACGCCTCCCCGCCGGCGGGCTGGTACCGGGACGGCCGCACGCACGGCGAGCTCCGCTGGTTCGACGGGGCGCGGTGGACCGGGCACACGACGCCCGACCCGGCGCACACCGAACCCGCGCGGACGCCGACGCCGGCCGCGCATGCACCGGCGGAGCGCTCGTCCACGCCCGCTCGACCCGCGTTCACGCCCTCGCAGCCTGCGTTCTCGCCGGCGCCGCCCGCGGTCGCGCCCGCCCGACCCGCGTCCTCGCCGGCTCAGCCCGCGTTCGCGCCCGCCCCGACCGCGTCGGTGCCGCCCTGGGAGACCGGGGGCGCGAGCACGTTCGGCCAGGTCCCCACGCGCCTGGGGCAGTCGCTGAACCTCGCCGACACCGTGTCCCAGGGAGCGGCGTACCAGCAGAACCGCCGCGACGAGGCGGCCGTGCGCCGCCGCAACGCGCTGTGGTTCGAGGTGGGCGGCGGGCTCCTGGCGTTCGCGCTGTCCGGTGCGCTGTGCCTCGTGACGCACGCGATCGTGGACACGGGCTCGATCGTGCTGGTCGTGCTCGGTCTCGGTCTCGTCGCGCGCGGCGTGCGGGGCTACCGGGACGCGGTCTTCCGGGGTGCGCCGCCGCTCACCCCGGTGGGCTGGACGGCCGTCGGTGTGGCCGCGCTCGTCGCGGTCGGGCTCGCGGTCGGCGGACCCGTCGCGAGCGCGACGAGAGCGGTGCAGGACGTGCGGGACGCGGTGGAGGTCAGCCTCAACTGACGGGCGCCCGTCGCTCCCATGTGCCGCAGGTCGCACGCGCCCCAGGAACTCCCGCGGCGACACGCGCGTTGGTGTGTGTCGAACGGGTCCCCTACCTGGAGAGAGATGGACGGCGGCAGTAGTCCCTACCCACCCCACCGACGACGACGACCGGTGAGGGTGGGTGAGCACTGAGATGTGGGTGCTGTCCCTGCTCGTCGGCATGCTCGTGGTGCTCGCGATCACCGCGGCCACGGGCTGGTTCGTGGCGCAGGAGTTCGCGTACATGGCCGTGGACCGGTCGCGCCTCGGTGCGCGCACCGCGGCCGGCGACCCCGCGGCCCGTCGTGCGCTCGCGGTCACGAAGCGCACGTCCTTCATGCTGTCGGGCGCGCAGCTCGGCATCACCGTCACCGGCCTGCTCGTCGGGTACGTCGCGGAGCCGCTCATCGGCGAGTCCCTCGGCGAGGCGCTGGGCGGCGTCGGCGTCCCGACGGGCGTCGGGATCGCGGTCGGCACGGTGCTCGCGCTGCTGTTCTCGACGCTCGTGCAGATGGTGTTCGGCGAGCTGTTCCCGAAGAACCTCGCGATCGCTCGCCCCGAGCCGGTCGCGGTCGCGCTCGCGGCGTCGACGACGCTCTACCTGCGCATGATGGGCTGGCTGATCCGCGTGTTCGACTCCGCGTCGAACGCGCTCCTGCGCCTGCTGCGCATCGAGCCGGTCCACGACGTCGAGCACTCCGCGACCGTCCGCGACCTCGAGCACATCGTCGCCGAGTCCGCGCAGTCCGGTGACCTGCCGACCGAGCTCTCCGTGCTCCTCGACCGCATCCTCGACTTCCCCGAGCGCGACGTCGAGCACGCGATGGTGCCGCGCTCGCGCGTCGACGTCGTGCGTCCCGACGACACCGTCGGCGACCTGCGCCTGCGCATGAGCACCGGCCACTCGCGCTACCCCGTCGTGTCCGACGACGAGGACGTCCTCGGCGTCGTGCACCTGCAGGACGTCCTGGCGACGACCGAGCCCGACGACACCCCCGTCGCGACGCTGCTGCGCCCGCCGGTCCTCGTGCCCACGTCGATGGCCCTGCCTGACGCGCTGCGCGCGCTGTCCGGCACGAACCAGCTCGCGTGCGTGCTCGACGAGTACGGCGGCCTCGCGGGCGTCGTCACGGTCGAGGACCTCGCCGAGGAGCTCGTCGGGGAGATCACCGACGAGCACGACCCGGTCACCGGCGCCGCGCCCGTCCTCGACGACGGTGCGTGGGTCATGCCCGGCGACGTGCACCTCGACGAGGTCGAGCGCGCGATCGGCCGCGACCTGCCGCGCGGCGACGTCGAGACCATCGCGGGTCTCGTCATCGAGGCGCACGGCGCGCTGCCGCCCGTCGGGACCAGCGTGCTGGTGCTGCTGCCCGCCGACCCGGCGGAGCTCGCGCACGCCGACCGGGTCGAGGAGGTGTGGATGCGCGTCGACGTGCTCGAGGTCGACCGCCACGTCCCCGCGACGGTCCGCGTGACCGTGCCCGCCGAGCCGCCGCCCACCGCCGCCGAGATCGCGGCCGCGACGTCGGAGGAGGCCCGATGAGCCCGCTCGTCGTCGCCGTCGTGACCGTCGCGCTCATCGCGCTGTCGGCGTTCTTCGTCGCGGTCGAGTTCGCGTCGCTGGCCGCGAAGCGGCACCGTCTGGAGGACGACGCGTCGACGAGCCGCTCGGCGCGCGCCGCGCTGCGCTCGTCCGGCGAGCTCACCGTCCTGCTCGCGGGTGCGCAGCTCGGCATCACCGCGTGCACCCTCGCGCTCGGCGCGATCACCAAGCCGGCGGTGCACCACTGGCTGACCCCGCTGTTCGAGTCGTGGGGCCTGGCCGCGTGGGTGTCGGACGTCGCCGGGTTCGTGCTCGCGCTCGTCGTCGTGACGTTCCTGCACCTCGTCGTCGGGGAGATGGCGCCGAAGTCGTGGGCCATCGCGCACCCCGAGTCGTCGGCGACGCTCCTCGCGCTGCCGATGCGCGCCTTCATGTGGGCGACGCGGCCGCTGCTGCGCGGGCTCAACGAGGCCGCGAACTGGTGCCTGCGCAAGGTCGGCGTCGAGCCGACCGACACGGTCGCGAGCGGGCAGAACCCCGACGACCTGCGTCACCTCGTCGAGCACTCCGCGAACGTCGGCGCGCTCGACGCCGCCTACTCCGCGCAGGTCACGGGCGCGCTCGACCTGCAGACGCTCACCGTCGCGGACCTCGCGCGCGCCGACCGCGACCCCACCGCGGTCCCGGCGGGCGCGACCGCCGCGGACGTGCGGGCGGCGACCCGGGCGACCGGGCACCTGCGGGTGCTCGTCGGCGGCCGGGACGACCTGACCGGTGTCGTGCACGTGCGCGACACCCTCGTGCGCGGCGACGACGAGCCCGTCGACGACCTCGTCCGTCCGGTCCTGACCCTCGACGCGGCGACGCCCGTCTACGAGGCGCTCACGCAGATGCGCGAGCAGCGCCAGCACCTCGCGGTCCTGCGGGACGGTGCGCGGTTCGCGGGCGTCGTGACGCTCGACGACCTCGTCGCCCGCCTCTTCCCGCGGGTCGCCGACGCGGCCTGACGGACGCCTACGCCGTCGCCCGGTCGCCCTCGGGGGCCCGGGCGGCGGCCTGCGCGCGCCGGGCCACGGCGACGTCACCGAGGATCACGGCGAGCAGCACGCCGTTCGCGAGCCACGACAGCGTGAGCGGCGTGGCGACCGGCGCGAGCAGCACGAGCGCGAGCGCCGCGACGACGCCACCGAGGTGCCAGACGGACCAGCGGCCGCCCGTCGCGCGTCGGAACAGCGCGTTGCCCAGCAGGTAGACGGCGGCCGCGCCGCACATGATCCACGCGGTCCAGCCGTCGGTCGCGCCGTGGTGCCCCTCCGGGTGCAGAAGCACCAGCTCGTCGGCGACGGCGGTCGCGACGATGCCCATGACCAGCAGGAACGGCACGTTCGTGTACGCGGTCTGCGCGACCATGCCCGTCTCGTCGCGCGACGCGAAGTACTCCGCAGCACGCCGCTCGGACCGGTCGAAGAACAGCAGCCACATGAGCAGGGTCGACGTGAACGCCGCGAGGAACGCCACGACCGTCACCGGCGTCACCGGCAGGTCCCCGAACGCGGTGCCCGTGACGATGATCGACTCGCCCAGGCTGATGATCATGAACAGCGCGACGCGCTCGGCCATGTGGTCGCCGCGCACCTCCCACGTCGTCGCGTTCGTCGAGCGCATCCCCGGCACCCAGAACATCGACCGCGGTCCCGCCATGTCGATCACGGCCGCCACAGCCCACAGCAGCAGCCGCTGCTCCTCCAGCAGCGCGCCCGCGACCCAGAACACGCCCGACACCGACAACCACACGGTGATGCGCACGAAGTTCACCGCGTTGACCGGCCAGTGCCGCCCCATCGCCCACGCCGTGAAGAGGGTCCGCCCGACCTGGATCGTCACGTAGGGGACGGCGAACAGCAGCGCCTTGTCGCCGAACGCCTCGGGGATCGCGCTCGACATCAGCAGGCCCAGCAGCATGAGGACGATGAGCATCGCCCGCACCGGCAGCCGCTCGGGGTCCAGCCAGTTCGTCACCCACGTGGTGTCGATCCACAGCCACCAGATCGCCCAGCCGAGGATCAGCGTCTGGAGCAGGTGCTCGCCGTCCGGGTGCGCGATCAGCAGGTGCGACAGCTGCGTCACCGCGAACACGAACACGAGGTCGAAGAACAGCTCCACGTACCCGACGCGGCTGCCGTCGTGCCCGTCGCCGTGCCGCAGCACGTCGGCCCGCATGCCGAACCGTCCGCCGCCCGTGCCCAGTCGCCCGGTGCTCGTCATGGCCGCGATCCTGCCAGCAGCGACGTCGCGTGCCGAGGGTCACGTGGTTCCGGTTTGGGGACTGGCCGGTCGTCCCTGTATCGTTCAGGACGGCCCGCGAGGGTCACGCGCCCGTAGCTCAATGGATAGAGCATCTGACTACGGATCAGAAGGTTGGGGGTTCGAGTCCCTCCGGGCGCACAGTGTGATGACGCGGGACATCGTTGATAGATGTCCCGCGTCATCGTTTATAGAGGAGAGCCCGGCCATCGGCCGGCCTCTCGTTCGTTGTTGCGCCAGTAGGTGCGGGTCGGGTCGATGGTGCAGGTGGCCAGGATCTCGCCGGTGTGTCGGGCGATGACGGTGGCTGTGGTCTCGTCGATGAGGACCAGGACGGAGGTGCCGCGGTGGGCGGCGCCGATGCCGAGGTGGTGCATGCGACCGGCGCGGCGCAGGGAGATCTTGCCGTTCGTGCCGACGTGGTCGAAGCGCAGCCGGTAGTGCCCGGCGATGGTGGTGCCGGCTGGTCGAGCCTTGGGGCGGGCGTGGTAGGTGTCGTGCGGGGTGGCTCGGTCCAGGGCGCGGTGCGGGCGGGCGGTGTTGTAGAGCGCGCGGAAGGCATCGAGCTGGGCTTGTAGCGCGGGTAGGTCGGCGGCTGGTGGCTGGTGTGCGAGCCAGTTCTTCAGGGTCTGGTGGAAGCGTTCGATCTTGCCCTGGGTCTGCGGGTGGTTCGGGTGGCCGTTCTTCTGCTGGATGCCCAGGGCGTGCAGCAGGTACTCGAACGCGTTGCGTCCGCCGGTGAACCTCGAGGTGTAGACCGAGCCGTTGTCGGTCAGCGTGGAGGCGGGCGGTCCGTAGGCGTTGATGCAGGTCGTGAAGGTCTCGACGACGAGTGTGCCGGTGACGCGGGGGTGGGCGGTGCAGGCCAGCAGGTAGCGGGAGTGGTCATCGAGCCAGTTCAGGATCTCGGTGTCGGTGCCGTCGGCCAGGGGCCAGTGGGTGAAGTCGGACTGCCAGGTCTCGTTGGGTTGTTCGGCGGCGAAGCGGCGCAGCGAGGAGCGGGGGCGTTTGCGCGGCTCGGACACGATGAGCTGCTCGGCGTGCAGGACGCGGCGGATGGTGGACGGCGCCGGCGGGTCCAGTCCTTCGGCGGCCAGGTGCCAGGCGATGGTCACCGGGCCGGCGTCCAGGCCGTCGACGGTCAACTTCTCGCGCAGCTCGACGATCCGGGTGCGCACGTGCTCGCTGGTCGCGTTCGGGTTGCTGCGGGGGCGTCTCGAGCGCGGCTCCAGACCGTCCAGGCCGTCGGCTTCGTAGCGCTGCACGAGGGTGTGGACCCACTGCCATGACACCTCGAACCGGCGGGCGGCCTCCGCCTTGGTCAGGCCCTGCTCGACGACGGACAGCACGATGACCTTGGCCTTCGACATGGTCGATCGTCGCGGCCCGGCCGGTATCAACGATGTCGCGACTCACCTATCAACGATGTCGTGAACCACAACACCTCCGGGCGCACAGGTCAGTGTTTGACTGAGAGCCCCCACCCGGATCATCCCGGTGGGGGCTCTTCGCATCCCGGCTCGACCTCGTGACGCGCCCCCCGCACTCAGCTCCGACGCAGCAGCCGTGCGTCGTCGGGCGGTATCACCCGGCGGGCGAATGCCTCCTCTCCAGGTGCGATGAGGACGGCGTGAGGCTGGCGAACGCGCCCGCACCGCGGGACCGAGGGCATCATGAGCGGCGAGCCGGCTCAGGAACGACCGTCACCCGCGCGGCGAGGGGCGTGGCGCGCGCAGATCGTGGTGCCGGTCGTCGTCGCGGTCCTCGGCGCGCTCCTGGTGACGGCCCTGACACCGCTCGGCGACCTCCTGGCTGAGCTGGTCGCCCCGACGCGTGCCACGGTCACGGGCGTCGTCATGCTCGGCGAGGCACCGCTCGAGGGCGCGACGGTGACGCTCGACGGCGAGACCTCCGTGACGACGCGCTCGGACGGCGCGTTCACCCTGGACGACGTCCGGGCGGGAGACCACCAGGTGCTCGTCGAGGCGCGAGCGGTCGAGCCGCGCGAGACGGACTTCGTCGTGGCGCGCGGGGACGAGGAGCGCGCGCTCGAGACGATCACGGTCGAGCCGACCTACCGGCTCGCCGTCGACGCCGACATCGTCCCCGGCAGCCGCACGGTGTCCTACGACGTCAGCGTGTGGGTGGACGCCGCGGCGCCGGACCTCGACCGCGTCGACACCGTCACCTACACGCTGCCCTCGTACCTGTCGCCGGTTCCTGTCACCGGCGGGACGCGTGCGCAGTCGTTCTGCTACCGCCTGCAGACGACCGTCCCTGTCGACGAGCTCGTCGACCTCGGCACGCCGTCGACCATCACGGCACAGCTCGCGGTCGCCGACGGACCGCCGATCGGGCTCAGCTCGCTCGACGCCGTGGTGGCACAGCGACCGCCGGACTGCCTGACGGTGCAGGCCGCGGACAGCGAGACCGGCGACGGCGACCGGTCGAGCGGCGGCGATCGACTCTCACGCTGAAGGTCGCCGCCTGAGCGGGCGGACGGGTCCGCGCCGACCCTGGTGCGTGGCGCGGTGACCTGGGACGATCCTGCGCATGACCGTGCCCGTCCTCCGGCCGCCCGCGGCCGAGCTCGACCTCACACCTGCGTACGCGAGCTGGTCGCGACGGGTCGTCGCGGCGCTGCTCGATAGCGCCGTGCTGGGTGCGATCACGTGGTTCGCGGTCGGTGACGGGTCCGCGTCGCCCACGCTCCAGCCGACGTTCGACATGGGTGCGACGCCGCAGAGCGCCGGCACGCCGTGGACGTCGTCGCTGGTCCTCGTCGGGGCGCTGCTCGCGATGCTCGTGCTCCAGGGCCTCACGGGGCAGACGCCCGGGCGCCGGGCCATGGGTGTCGCGGTCGTGCGGGCGACGCCCGACGGGCTCCCGCTCGACGGACGGCCGGGCGTGCTGCGGTCGGTCGGGCGCTGGTTCGCGCACCTGCTCGACGCGATCCTGCTGATCGGCTACCTGCGGCCGCTGTGGCACCGCGAGCGCCGGACGTTCGCCGACGGCCTCGCCCGGACGGTCGTGGTCCGGCGGCCCCGCTGGCCGATGGAGCACGACACCGCCGACGCGGTCCGGCGACGTCGCGCCCGGGCCGTCACCGTGGGCGCGTACGTGCTGGTCGTCGTCGGTGTGCTCGCGGGTGTGCGGTGGGGGCAGTCGGGCGGTACGGAGCGGCTCGCGCAGGCCGAGTGCGGGCTGACGGAGCAGACGCGCGGGCTGGCCGTGACGGTCGACGGTGCCGCCCTCGTCCTGGACCGGGAGTGGAGGGACGACCTCCGGCTGTGGCCCACGTTGAGCGGTCACCGCGCGGCCCGGCCCGCGACCCTGGCGCTCGAGCTGTCCTGGCGGGACGTCGCGCCGTCCGGTGACCCGTCGCGTCAGCTCGAGGTCCGCACCACGACGGCCGCGGGCACCTCGGAGCACAGCGTCGACGTGACGGCGGGGTGGACGAGGATCCCGCTCGAACAGGTGAGGGCCGGGACCGTCGACGTCGAGGTGCTCGTCGACGGCAGGCTCCTGACCACGTGCTCCACGGCCGTCCCGACCGTCCCCGGCGACGGCGGCGGCGTCGAGGAGTAGGTTCCCGGCATGCGCTGGTCGTCCCCGACCGACCTGCCCGGCCGCCTCGTGCCGTCGAGCGGTGGCCGCGTGCCCGTGCGGGTCCGTGGGTTCGTCGAGGAGGCGCCGCTGGCGGGCGAGCGGATGCCCGACCGGGGGTTCGCCGTGGTGCTGGCGCGCAAGCGAGCACGACGTGGTGAAGGTCGTGCGCGGCACCACGGTGCTCGGGTACCTGTCGCCGGCGTGGTCGCAGGTCGTCGACTTCGACCTGTGGTCGTGCGAGCAGGCGGGCGAGCCCGCGCTGGCCCGTGCGCTGCTCGAGGGGCGGCCCGGCGAGCGGGACCTGTTCGTCATGCTCGACTGGCCGCGGCGCCGGGGCTGACCGGCACCGCCGGACGGCGGGATACTGGCGGGCGGACGGCGGGTTGGGGACGACGCCGCCGGCGACGACGAAGGGCGACGGACATGGCAGGGCACCGGATCTTCGGGATGAGCTTCGCGAGCATCTACCCGCTGTACGTCGAGAAGGTCGAGCGCAAGGGTCGGTCCCGCGAGGACGTCGACCGGGTCGTCACGTGGCTCACCGGCTACGACGGCGCCGGTCTGCGCGCGGCGATCGCCGACGAACGCTCGCTGGAGGAGTTCTTCGCGCAGGCGCCCGGGCTCAACCCGGACGCGTCGCTCATCACGGGGCTGATCTGCGGGTACCGGGTCGAGGAGATCGAGGACCCGCTCATGCAGAAGATCCGGTACATGGACAAGCTCGTGGACGAGGTCGCGCGCGGCAAGAAGATGACGTCGATCCTGCGCGGCAGCACGCCGGCGACGGTCTAGCCGCCCGACGTCCTCGGGGCGCGGGCAGAGGGCTCAACGCTGAGTGGCACTCCAGATGGCGTCGGCGACGTAGAGCCTGTCGTAGGAGCCGTACGGACCGCTGAGCACACCGATGTCGACGAGCCTCTTGACCTGCGCGTACACGGCTGCCGACGAACGGCCAGTCCGGGCGACGAGCTGGGACGCGCTGATGAGCGGCTGCTCGAGCAGCACATCGACGATCGCGCGGGCAACGGCGCCCATCCCGGCCCGGTTCAGACGATCGATCGCCTCGCGATGCGCCGCCAGCATCCCCTCGATCCGAGCGATCGTGTCCTTCGCCGATGCAGCGAGGCCAGTGGCGAAGAACTGCACCCAGGCATCCCATCCGCCGCCGGCGGAGACGTTGGCGAGCTGATCCTGGTATTCCGACCGGCGGGACTCGAACCAGGGCGACACCGTCAGAAGGGGCACCCGGAGCAACCCTGTCGTCATGAGCTGCGCCACGATGAGCAGCCGACCCAGACGCCCGTTCCCGTCGTTGAAGGGGTGCACCGTCTCGAACTGGTAGTGGGTCAACGCGCACGCGACCACGGGGTCGACGCCGCCGTCGACCGCGGTGCTTATCCAGTCGAAGATGTCCCGAGCGGCCGCTTCCAGCGGCGCTCCTGGAGGCATCGGAACGAAGCGCGCGTCCTCGACCGTGCCGGTGGGACTTCCGATGACGACGTGCCCACGGCGTACCCGGCCGGCATCCGGGCCGTCGGACTCGGTCTCGTGCACGAGCAGTCGATGCGCTCCGGCCACGAGCCCGAAGGAGAGCGCCGAGCCTGACGTGAGCGCGTGGAAGACCGACTCCGCCGCCTCGACGTAGTTGAGCACCTCGGCCAGCTCGCTCGACCGTGAGCCGGTAGTCGTCGAACGACCTGCGACGACATCCTTGAGTGGCGCGAACGTGCCTTCGAGCGCGGAGGTGCTCTGGGCTTCTCGCCGCAGGCTGGGCGCTCTCAAGAGCTGTGCGTTCGGCACGAACGTCGTCAACGTGTCGAGGGCGGCGATGGCAGCTCGCGCCTCACCGACCGCGTGCCAGGAGCGTGCGGCGAGCTGTGGCTCGCCGCCCAGCGGGTCGGCGACGAATGCGACGTGGGAGAAGGGCCTTCCGGTGCGACCGTCCGTCCCGACGAACGGGACGAGTGTGCCGACCGGGCTGCCTGCGAAGCGAGATCGATCCACACTTCCACGATATCGCCCATTCGCAGAAGTTGGGGCGCCACACTTCTGCGAATCGAGAGGTCACAGCGTTGTAGTTCTCGTCTCCTCGCGAACAGCGGAACTTTCCGTACGACTCTTCCGGTGGTGGAGAAGTCCTTCGTCTGCGAGCGGTCACGCGACGGCGTGGGTCGCGGCGAGCAGAATCGTCCGCTGCGTCGCCGCGTGGGTGCGCAGGTGGTCGGCCAGGTCCGGGAGCCAGGGTGCGTCGGTGGGGTCGGCGAGGTCGTCGGGCGGGAGGTCGAGCACCCGGCGGACGTCGACGAGGTGGGACGCGGCGATCGCGGCGACGTGCGGCAGCAGCGCGTGCGGCGTGACGACGGTCCCGGACGCGCGCGCGAAGCCGTCGAGGAACGCGTCGAGCAGGTCCGGGTGCGCCGGCGCGGTCGGGTCGGCGCCGAGCAGGTCGCGGACCGCGGCGGCGACGTCGGCGGCGGCGGGTCGTCGGGCGGCCTCGTCGAGGTCGAAGCACACGGGCCGCCAGCCGCGCCACCGCAGGTTGTCGAGCTCGTGGTCGCCGTGCCCGACGACGAGCGGCCCCGGCGGCTGGTCGCGCAGGGTGCGGGTGAGCGCGGCGGCGGCCGCGGCGACGGCGTCGTCGGGGTCGTCGAGCAGCGCGGCGAGCGGCGGGGCGGGCGCGGTGTCGACGACGTCGGCATACCGGGCGGCGGCGGTGTGGAAGCGGGCGAGGCCGCGGCCCCAGGCGGCGGCCAGGTCGGGCGTGAGGTCGTCGACGTCGGTCTCGTCGCCGTCGACCCGCCGGACGGCGGCGGCGAGGACGTCGCCGAGGGGGGTCGCGACGCGCTCGAGCAGGCGGCCCGACGACGACGGGACGAGCGCGGCGACGTCGGCGTGGTCGGCGGACAGGCGGGCGTGCAGCAGCGTCCCGCGCGCGAAGCCGCGCGCACCGTCGGCGGACTCGGGCACGAACCGCAGGTAGACGGGCCGGTCGGTGCCGCGGACCCCGCCGGGGGCGACGACGACGTGCGACGCCGACGACCGCCAGAGCAGCGCGGACCCCGGGGGCGCGCCCCACGCGGCCGCGACGGCGTCGGCGACGGGCGACCGCCATGCGTCGTCGACGGTCCGGCGCAGGGCGCGGATCTGGCTCAGGGTCAGCACGTGGGCATCGTGGGCACGTCCGGGCGTGCCGGGCCAGCCGAATACCCGGTGTCTCGCGGGTCGACGGCACGCCGCGGCGGGCAGAGGCCCGGGCCCTGGGTCCTACGTCCCGGGCCGAGGGCCGGGTGAGCATGGCGGGGTGCCGAGCGAGCCGGGTGTGCGACAGGGGCAGGGCGTGCGACGGACGCCTGTCTACTACTACTCGTCGACGTCGGGGCTCGTGCGCGCGTTCGCGGAGCGACTGGACCGGCCGGTGCGGAACCTCGCCGAGCGCGAGCACCGGTCGTCGGAGGTCGACGGCCCGTGGGTGCTGCTGACGCCGTCGTACAAGACGGGCAACCCGGCGAACGACACGATCCCGGAGGCGGTCCGACGGTTCCTGCGCTCGCCGGTGAACCGCCGCGCGCTGGTCGGCGTCATGGGGTCGGGCAACCGGAACTTCGGCACGCACTACCAGCGGGCGTGCCGCGAGATCGCGGAGCGGTCGGGCCGTCCGGTGCTGTTCGAGTTCGAGCTCGCGGGCACGCCGTGGGACGTCGCGCGGTGCCGGGAGATCCTCGATGACCTGGACGTGGCGCTCGCCGGGGCGCACGCGGAGGCGGCCGCGGGCTGACGCGTCGACACGCTCCGCCGCCCGGGTGGGACCGTGCACAGTCGACGCCCGGAACGTGCGAGAGTGTGTCGCCGGCCGCCGCTCGACAGGTCGGCGACGCCCCCGACGACGAGGAGCCCGCCCGTGCCCGACCACCTCCCGCGCGTGCGCCCGACCGGCTGGTCGGAGCCGCTGACCCGCCCGGCGATGGCGAACGACGAGGACCGCCGGCCCGGGCTCGCGCTCACGTCGCGGTGGGTCGAGCGCGACGGGACGCCGTGGGTGCCGGTGTCGGGCGAGGTGCACTACTCGCGCGTGCCACGGTCGCGGTGGCGGGAGACGCTGCGACTCGTGCGGTCGGGCGGCGTCGACGTCGTCGCGACGTACGTCGTGTGGGTCCACCACGAGCCCGTGCGCGGCGCGGCGCGGTTCGACGACGGGCTCGACGTCGCCGCGTTCGTCCGGACGTGCGCCGAGGAGGGGCTGCACGTCGTGCTGCGGATCGGGCCGTGGTGCCACGGCGAGGTCCGCAACGGCGGACTCCCCGACTGGGTGCAGGACGCACCCGTGCGGCACCGCACGGACGACCCCGCCTACCTCGACCTGGTGCGCGCGTGGTTCGGGCGGCTCGGTGCCGAGCTCGGCGCGCTGTGCGGTCCGGACGGGCCGGTGCTCGGCATCCAGCTCGACAACGAGCTCTACGACCAGCCCGGCCACCTCGCGACGCTCAAGCGGCTGGCCCGCGAGGCCGGGCTGAGCGCGCCGCTGTGGACCGCGACCGCGTGGGGCGGCGCCCAGCTCCCGGCGGGCGAGGTGCTGCCCCTGTACGGCGGGTACGGCGACGGGTTCTGGGTCGACGCCGACGCCGGGTGGCACGACACGTTCCGCGCGCACTACCAGGTGTCGCACACGTGGGACGACCCGGGGATCGGCGCCGACGTGCGCGGTGAGGAGGGGGCGGCGACCGTCGACCGCGACACGGCGTTCCCGCCCGCGACGTGCGAGCTGGGCGGCGGCATGGCGACGACGTACCACCGCCGCCCGGTGCCCTCCGCGCTCGACGTGGCCGCCGTCGCGCACGGCAAGGTCGCGTCCGGGTCGGCCTGGCAGGGCTACTACATGTACGCGGGCGGCACGAACCCCGGCCCCGACCTCCAGGAGTCGCACGCGACCGGCTACCCGAACGACCTGCCGACCTACGACTACGACTTCCACGCCGCGGTCGGCGCCGCCGGGCTGCTCGCCCCGACCCACGCCGCCCTGCGCACGCAGCACGCGTTCCTCGCGGCGTTCGGGCCGACGCTCGCGACGATGCCGTCGACGCTCCCCGACGACCGGCCCTCCGGCGTCGACGACAGCCGCACGCTGCGCTGGTCCGTCCGCGCCGCCGACGGGACGGGCTTCGTCTTCGTCGTCTGGCACCAGCCGCACGTGCCGCTGCCGACCCTGCGCGGCGTCCAGGTCCGGGTCGACCTGCCCGACGGGCCGCTCGTGCTGCCGTCACGACCCGTCGACGTGCCCCCGGGCACGCTCGCGCGGTGGCCGTTCGGGCTCGACCTGCCCACGGCCCGCGGCGGGTCCGTGCGGCTGCGGTGGGCCACCGCGTCGGCGCTCACGACGCTGCCCGACGGGACGCTCGTGCTGCTCGCGTCGCCCGGGGTGCCCGTCGAGGTCGTCGTCGCGCCGGGTGTGCGGGTGTCCGGCGACGGCTGGGCCGTCGCCCCCGGCGTGCACGCGGTCGACGAGCGGACCGGCGGGCTCGTCGAGCTGCGCGCTCCCGAGGCCGGGGACGGCCCGGCTGCCCGGGTGCTCGTCGTCGGTGCCGTCGACGCCGACCGCGTGTGGGTGCTCGACGGGCCCGACGGGCGGGTGCTGCTGCGCAGCGTGGACCCCCTGTGGCTCGAGGACGACGAGGTCGTCGTCCGGGCCGCCGCCGCACCCGTCGTGCACCGGTGGACGCCGGACGGCTGGCGTCGGCTCGACGTGCGCGCCGCGACGGGGGCGCCCCCGGAGGCCGTCGGTGCCGGGGCGGTCGCGTCGACGCAGGTCCGTGCCGCCGGTGAGCCCGCCGTGTCGTACGGCGAGCGGGACGGGCGGGCGTCGGCGCCGACCGCCGACCGGGTCGCGGACCTCGCGGCCGAGCACCGGTTCGCCGACGTCGGCGCGCCCGTCGACGGGACCGTCCGGCACCTGCACGTGGCGTGGGCGGGCGACGTCGCACAGCTCCTCGTCGACGGACGCGTCGTCGCGGACCGGTTCTGGGACGGGACGCCGTGGGACGTCGACCTCGACGTGCTGCCCGGAGCCGAGGCCGACCGGGTCACCCTGCGCGTCCTGCCCCTTCACCGGGACGCCGCGGTGTGGCTCCCGGCCGAGGCCGCGGACCGCCGCCGCTCGGTCGAGGGTCCGCTCGGCGCGCTGGACGCGGTCGCGCTGACCCGCTCGACGACGTGGCGCGCCCCGCTCACCTGAGCCGGGCGGCCGTTCCGGCCCGGACGGGCCCGACCCCGGCTTAGCATCGCGGCCGTGGCGAGCGTGCGCAGGCTGGTGGCGGTGGGGGCGGGTGTGCTGGGCGCGGCCGTCCTCGGGACGTTCCTCGTCGTGCAGGGCGTCGGGCAGTCGGGCGTGCGCGCGTCGGTCGACGACGTCCCGGACACCCCCGTCGTCATCGTCCCCGGCGCCGGGCTGCGGCCCGACGGCAGCCCGTCGACGTACCTGCGACGGCGGCTCGACGCCGCGGCCGACCTCTACGCGCGCGGCACCGTCCGGGTGGTGCTGGTCAGCGGGGACAACAGCACGCGCTGGCACGACGAGCCGACGGCCATGCGCGACTGGCTCGTCGAGCGCGGCGTCCCCGCCGACCGCATCGTCCGGGACCACGCCGGGCTCGACACGCACGACACCTGCGTGCGGGCGCACGACGTGTTCGGCGTCGAGGAGGCCGTCGTCGTCACGCAGAGCTACCACCTGCGCCGCATGCTGTTCTCGTGCCGGGAGGCGGGCATCGACGTGACGGGCGTCGGGGTGTCCGCGGCGAGCGTCGAGCCGGGCAAGGCGGTCGTCTACCGGGTGCGCGAGGTGCCGGCGTCGCTGCGCGCGGCGTGGGACGCGGTGACGTCCCGACCGCCCGCGCTGGGCGGTCCGCGGGAGACGGGTGTCGACGACGCGCTCGCGACCGCGGACGGCTGACGACCGACGGCTGCCGCACGAGCCCCGGGCCGGCGCGTGCGACCGGCCGTGGTGACCCGCCCTGACGGCACCGGAGCCCGGCCCCTGAGGGGACCGGGCTCCGGAACTGCGGTGGCGCGACGTCAGGCGGCAGTGACCCCCCGGCGGCGGCGGACGACGACGAGCGCCGCACCGAGGGTCAGCAGCACGAGCGCCGCCCCGCCGACCCACGCGACGTCCGCGCCGGTCGTGGCGAGGGCCGCCCGCCCGTCGACGACCTCGACCGTGACGGTGCCCGTGGTGCGGGCGCCCTGGTCGTCGACCACGGTGTAGGTGAAGGTCACGGTGCCGGTGAACCCGGGCGCCGGGACGTAGACGACCTTGCCGTCGACGATCGTCACGGTGCCGGAGGACGGCTGGCTCACGTCGACGACGGTGACGGTGCCGCCGTCGGGGTCGGTGACGCCGGCCAGGACGTCGACGGTCACGGCGGACCCGGCGTCCGTCCTGACGGTGGAGCGGCCGGTCGGTGCCTTGACGACGACCGGGGCGGCGTTCCCGACGACGACGGTCACCGTGGCGGTGGTCGTGTCGGTCCCGTCGTCGACGGTGTACGTGAAGGTGACCGTGCCGGAGTACCCGGCGGGCGGGGTGTACGTCGCGACGCCGTTCGTGACGGTCACGGTGCCGCGCGTCGTGCCGTCGGCGCCGGTGGGGGTGCCGACCGTCACGGTGAGCGGGTCGCCGTTGGCGTCGGTGACGCCGTCCAGCAGGTCGAGCTCGACGGGCGTCGCGTACGGCGTCGTGCCGTTCACGGCGGGCACGACGGGTGCCGCGTTGGCGACGGTCACGACGAGCGTGCCGGTGTCCGTGCCACCCGCGCCGTCCGACACCGTGTAGGTGACGGTGACGTCGCCCGCGAAGCCCGCGGCCGGCGTGACGGTGAGGCGGCCGTCGGCCTCGACGACGACGGTCGCGCCGTGGTCGGCGGTCGCGCCGGTCACGGTGAGCACCTGGTCGGTGCCGGGGATGTTCGCGTCGGTGTCGTCGCCGAGCACGTCCACGGTGACCGCCGTGCCCGAGGGCGTGGAGGCGGTGTCGTCGACCGCGACGGGCGCGGCGTTGGCGACGGTCACGGTGACCGTGCCGGTGGCCGTCACGTCGCCGTCGGTGACGTCGTACGTGAACGTCACGGTGCCGGCCCAGCCGGTCGGCGGCGTGTAGCGCACCTCGCCGTCCTCGATCACGGCCGTGCCGCGGGCGGTGCCGCCCGCGTCGCGCGGCGTCGTGACCGAGCCGGGGACGATCGACAGGACGTCGGCCGTGTTCGGGTCGGTGTCGTTGTCGAGCACGTCGACCAGCACGGACCGGTCGGTCGGCGTGCTCACCGGGCCGTCGGCGACCGCGGACGGCGAGCCGTTGGCGACGGTCACCCGCAGCTCGCCGACGTCGGTGCCGCCGGCCCCGTCGCCGACCGTGTAGGTCACGACGATCGTGCCGGAGAAGCCGGTCGGCGGATGGACGCTCAGCGTCCCGTCGGTCTCGACGTCCACCGTCCCGCGGTCGGCAGTCGCGGAGACGACGCGCAGCGACTGCCCGGCGACCCCCGCGGTGACGTTCACGTCGGTGTCGTTCGCGAGCACGGCGACGTGGCTCGCCGACGTGTTCGTGGCGGTGCTGGCGGTGTCGTCGACCGCGACCGGCGGGGTGTTCGCGACGGTCACGACGACCTCCGCGGTGTCCGTGAGCCCACCCTCGTCGGTCACCGTGTAGGTGAACCGGTCGGTGCCCGCCCAGCCCGCGGTCGGCGTGTACCGGACGGTGCCGTCGGCCTGCACGGCGGTCGTGCCGTGCGCGGGGGCGCCCGTCACGGTGACCGTGAGGTCGCCCTCCGCGTCGGCGTCGTTGGTCAGGACGTCGACGTCGACCGACGTCTGCCCGGCCGCGACGGTCGCGGTGTCGTCGCCGGCCGTCGGGGCGCCGTTGACGGTGAAGGTGACCGTGACGACGTTCGACTGCGCGGTGCCGTCCGAGACCCGGTAGGTGAACGAGTCCGTCCCACGGTAGGAACCGCTCGACGTGTACGTGCCGGTGCCGTTCGGGTTGAGCGTCAGCGTGCCGTGCGACGGACCGGTGACGAGGACCGCGCCGAGCGTGTCGCCGTCGGCGTCGGTGTCGTTGGTGAGCAGCGCGACGGACCGTGACGCGCCCGTGTTGACCGTGTAGGAGTCGGCGACGGCGACGGGCGCGTTGTTGGTGACGGTGACCGTCACGACCGCGGTGTCGGTCATGCCGCGCGAGTCCTCGACGACGTACTCGAACGTGTCCGTGCCCTTGAAGCCGGCGCGCGGCGTGTAGGTCACGGTGTCGTCGTCGAGGACGGTGACCGTGCCGCCGTTGGCGCTCGTCGGGCCGGCGGACCGCAGGCGCAGCGTGTCGCCGTTGGGGTCGTCGTCGTTGACGAGCACGTCGACGTCCACGGGCGTGGCGCCGCGCGTGGTCGCGGTGTCGGCGACGGCGTTCGGGGCGGTGTTGAGCACCTCGATCTGCACGGAGGCCGTGGCGCGGTAGCCGCCCGGGTCCTGGATCGTGTAGGTGAACACGTCACGACCGGCGAAGTCGTCGCGCGGCGTGTACCGCACGGTGCCGTCGGGCCGGATCTCGACGCTCCCGCCGGCCGCGTCGGTCACCGCCACGACGGTCAGCGTGTCGCCGTCGGGGTCGGTGTCACCCGTGAGCACCGGGACGTCGATCGCGCGCTGGCTCTGCGTGGGGGAGAACGTGAGCACGTGCGGCGTCGCGACGGGCGGACGGTTCCCGCCCGGCAGCGGCGCCGCGACGACCGGGTCGATCAGCACGTTGGACGCCGACGCGGCGGACGCGTACGTCGTCGCACCGCGGTACGTCATGGCGGCGCCGTTGACGATCTGCTGCGCGTTCGTCGCGTCCAGGTCGACCGTGACGTCGAACGACACGGTGTGCTGCGGCGTGCCCGACGTCATCGGGATGCTGCCGCCCGCGGCCGAGGTCGCGCCCGCCCCGAGGTGGGCGACGACGTGGCCGTTCTCGGAGCCGTCGTAGTGGCCGACGTCCACCGCGTCGGCGGCGTCGGTCTGCGGGACGCCGTCGACCACGAGCGAGCCCGGCACGAACGTGGTGCCCGTGGGGATCGCGTCGAAGAAGCGGGAGTCGGCGGCGGTGTCGAGGCCGATGTTCTCGACCGGCACGGTGTACCGCAGCACGTCGCCGGGCACGACCGCACCACCGTCGAGGTCGACGACCGACTTGTAGCCGAGCAGCTTCGGGTCGTAGAGCTCGGTCGCGAACGTGACGACGCCCGGGTAGTACTGGTCGCCGTCGGTCGTGAGGGTGATCGTGGCGCTGGTCGTGCTGTTGCCGAGGATGCCGTCCGCGAGGAACAGGTCGGCGTCGAAGCCGAGCTGGTTGGCGTGGGCGGGGTTGCGCGTCGTGACCTGCGCGCCGCGCCGCCCGATCGACGAGTTGAACGCGTTGGTCGCGGGGTTCATCGCGTCGGTGACGGTCGTGCCGTTGAGCTGGAACGCGTCGCCCGTCAGCCCCATGTCGCCCTCGTAGGCGACGGCGCCGAGCGTCGTCTTGACGGGACCGCTCGGCGGGGTGAGGAAGCCGCTCACGGTGAACGTGGGCAGCGGGTCGCCGCTCGCGACCGAGCCGAACCCGGTGAAGACCGTGAGGTTGCGCGCGGGCGCGGCCGGGTCGGAGACCACGACGACGAGCGACCAGCCCGCGTACTGGTTGGTCCCGCCCGAGGACGACTGCACGTTCGCGACGGAGTAGGTGCCGCTGCCCGCGGCGCGCACGATCGCGGTGACGTCGAGGTACGACTGGTAGGCGTGGTCGGGCGAGGAGTCGACCCGGCTCGCGGTGACGGTGCGGTACCCGGCGCCGTCGGGCGCCTTGAACCGCGCGGTCCCGCGCAGCCCGAGGTCCGCGTTGGTGGCCGACGTCGCGGCCGTCCGGCCCGCCCACGTGAGCGCGGCGAACAGCACGGTGCCGTCGGTGGGCACGGTGACGTCCGACGACGAGGAGTTGAACGTCAACGCGTCGGCGTCGACGTCGACGAACTGCGACGCGTAGCTGTTGTTCGAGTAGTTGCCCGTCGTGGCGGCCCGCGCGGTGAGGCACGTCGCGGCGCCCGTGCCGGTCGTCGGGTTGCACGACATGAGCGTGTTCGCGGCGAGCAGCACGTCGCCGTTGGTGTTCGCGGAGAACACGGGCTCGAACGCGCGGTACGTCGCGGCGGCGGCGGGGCTCGCGAGGCCGAGGGCCGTGAGCGGGGCGAGGAGCAGCGTGACGAGCACCGCGAGGGCGGTCGTGCGGCGGGCCGGCCGGCGGGCCCCGGTGGGGGGCGCGGACGGGGCCAGGGGGCCGGTGGGCATGAGGGGGCCACAGCTTTCGTCGGGGAGCAGACCCGCGATGTCTTCGGGGACCTGGACAAGCGTCCGGTCCCGCGCGCGAATTTTGAACCTTCAACGACCGACGTCACACGCCGCGTCACCCGTCCGGTCGCGGACAACCGCGACGAACCGTCCTGACCTGCGCCAACGGCCCACACGTGGACGACCGGCCCACGACGGCGCAGGGTGGACGGACAGGGGGAGAGGACGGACGGATGGACGAGGCGACCGCGGCGGGCGGCACCCGCGCCGCACCCGTCGACTGGGCGGTCCCGCCGGGCCCGCGCGACTGGCTGTTCGGCACCGGCGCGACGCGCGCGGAACGCGGAGTCGTGTGGGCGACGACGGCGCTCGCGGTCGGCGTCCTGGTGCTGACCGCACCCGACGACTGGTCCTGGCTCACGTGGGCCGTCGTGCTGCTCGTCGCGCTCGACGTGACCGGCGGCGTCGCGGCCAACGCCCTCGGCTCCGCCAAGCGGCTGTACCACTCCCCGCTCGCGCCGCCCGTGACCCGGCTCGACCGCGTGCTGCACGACCACGTCGCGTTCACCGCGCTGCACGTCCACCCGTTCGTCCTCGCCGCCGTCGTGCCCGACGCGACGTGGGTGTGGGCGCTGTGGTGGTACCTCGTGCCGGTCGCGGGCGTCATCGTCGTCCGGTCCGTCCCCGCCTACCTCGAGCGGCCCGTCGCGCTCGGGTTCGCGACCGTCGCGCTCGTCGCGGCCCCCATCGCGGGAACGCCCGAGGGCCTCGCGTGGTTCGGACCTGTGATGGTGCTGAAGCTCGTCGTCGCGCACGCCGTCCGGGAGGAGCCGTACCGGCCGGCGGTGCGCACCGGCGACGTCGGCCCGGGGTCCGCCCCCGGGGGCACGCCCGACGCCGCTCAGGGTCCGACCAGGGCCTGACCAGGGACGTCACCGATGTCCCCGACCCCGCCGCACGAGGATCATCGTCCGTGGCGGGCACGCGTCGGCGTGCCGTGAGGTGAGCACGGACGTCGGACGACGTGCGGGGAGAGGCGGAGGACATGACGAGGGACACGACCCCGATCGCGAGCGCGCGCGGGCTGGTCAAGACGTACGGCAGGGGCGACACCGCGGTGCACGCCCTCGCAGGGGTCGACGTCGACTTCGGCCGCGGCGAGCTCACGGCGATCATGGGGCCGTCCGGGTCCGGCAAGTCGACCCTCATGCACTGCATGGCGGGGCTCGACCGCACCGACGCGGGCACGGTCGTCGTCGACGGGCTCGAGGTGTCCGGCATGAACGAGCGGCGCCTCACGAAGCTGCGCCGCGACCGCCTCGGGTTCGTCTTCCAGGCCTTCAACCTCGTGCCCACCCTGACCGCGCTCGAGAACATCACGCTGCCCCTCGACATCGCGCGGCGACCCGTCGACCGCGCCCACCTCGACACCGTCGTGCGCGCCGTCGGTCTCGCGGACCGCCTCGACCACAAGCCGTCCGAGCTGTCCGGCGGGCAGCAGCAGCGCGTCGCGTGCGCGCGCGCCCTCGTCACCCGGCCCGCGGTCGTGTTCGCCGACGAGCCGACCGGCAACCTCGACTCCACGTCGTCGGCCGAGGTGCTCGGCTTCCTGCGCCGGTCCGTCGACGAGCTCGGGCAGTCCGTCGTCATGGTCACCCACGACCCGACCGCCGCGTCGTACGCGCACCGCGTGCTGTTCCTCGCCGACGGGCGCCTCGTGGGGGAGGTCGTCGACCCGACCGCCGACTCGGTGCTCGCGGCACTCGCGGCGCTGCGCCCGGCGCGTCCGGCCACCTCGAACGGCACGCCCGTGGCGGCCGTCCAGCCCGCGGCCCTCTGATGGGACGCGTCGCGCTGCGCGGGATCCGCGCGCACACGGTGCGGTTCCTGCTGTCGCTGCTGGCCGTCGCGCTCGGCGTCGCGTTCGTCGCGGGCACGTTCGCGCTGCGGACCATGATGTCGTCGACCTTCGACGGCATCGTCGACGCCGCCGCCCCCGCCGACGCCTACGTCCGCGTCCAGCAGGCCGAGGGGTCGTCCGTCGTGACCGGAACGGCCACCGCCACGGGCGAGAGCGTGCCGCGGGACCTCGTCGCCGAGGTCGCGGACGTCGACGGCGTCGCGCACGCCGTCGCCGGCGTCCAGGGCCCGATCGTGCTCGTCGGCGCCGACGGCACCGCCGTGCAGAGCACCCAGGCACCGTCCTTCGCCGTCATGTACGTGCCCGACGACCCGTCGCTCGACGTCGTCGAGGGCCGCGGCCCCGAGCGCCCGGGCGAGGTCGCGCTGGAGTCGGCCACGCTCGACTCCTCCGGCCTGGCCGTGGGCGACACGACCGACGCCGTGCTGGGCGGCGAGGTCGTGCCCGTGGAGGTCGTCGGCCGCGTCGACCTGGGCGGGCCGATGGCCGGCGCGACGATCGTGCTGGTCGACGCGCAGACCGGGCTCGACGTGCTCGCGCCCGACGGCGGCGTCGGCGACATCGCCGTGTACGCCGCGGAGGGCACGACCGTCGCACAGCTCGTCGACCGTCTCGAACCGCTGGCCGGCGACGGCCTGGAGGTCGTCACGGGCGACGCGCTGCGGGCCGAGAACAAGGAGGAGATCGCGAGCCAGCTCGGGTTCGTCACGACGTTCCTGCTGGTCTTCGCCGGGATCGCGCTGTTCGTCGGCGCGTTCATCATCTCCAACACGTTCGCGATGTCGGTCCGGCAGCGCATGCGCGAGCTCGCGCTGCTGCGCGCCGTCGGGGCGTCGCCGCTGCAGGTGTTCGCGTCGGTGCTCGTGCAGGCCGCCGTCGTCGGCCTGGTCGGTTCCGCGGTCGGCATCGCGGGCGGGCTCGGGCTCGTGTCCGGGCTGCGCGTCGCGCTCGGCACGGCCGGCATGGACCTCGTCGGCGACATCCCCGTCGACGCCACCACGATCGTCGTGTCGCTCGTCGTCGGCACCGTCGTCAGCGTCCTCGCGGCCGCGCTGCCCGCCCGGCGTGCGGCGCTCGTCCCGCCCGTCGAGGCGATGCGCGACGACGTCACGACCCCCGAGCGGTCGCTGCGCTGGCGGGCCGTCGGCGGCCTCGCCGTCGCCCTCCTGGGCGGGGCCGCGCTGACCGTCGCGATGCTGCGGCCGGAGGCCGACAGCGCCGAGGTCGCGCTCGGCGTCGGTGCGGCGGGCGTGCTCGTCGGCGTCCTCATGCTGTCACCCGTCGTGGCGCGCACGGTCGTCGGGCTGCTCGCGTGGCCGTTCGTGCGGCTGCTGCGACCCGTGGGGCGGCTCGCGCGCGGCAACGTCGTGCGCAACCCGCGTCGCACGGCGAACACCGCGGGCGCGCTCATGATCGGGATGGCGCTCGTCGGCGCCGTCTCCGTCATCGCGGTGACCGCGCAGCAGTCCGTCTCCGGCGTCGTCGAGGCGCAGACCAACGCCGACGTCGTGGTGCGGTCCGCGACGAACGTCATCCCCGCCGGTGCCGTCGCCGACGTCGCCGCGCTGCCCGAGGCGGGCCGGTCCGACGCGATCGCGTTCGCGCCGCTCGCGGTGTCGAGCGGGGACGACGCGCCCGCCGTGCAGTACGTCGTCGGCGTCGACGACGGGACCCTCAACGGGTCGGTCGAGGTCGAGGTCGTCGACGGCACGCTCGACACGCTCGGCGCCGGGCAGGTCGCCGTCCAGGAGGCCGCCGCGGAGGACCACGGCTGGGGCGTCGGGGACACGATCACCGTCGGCGGCACGGACGGCCCGCAGGACCTCACCGTCACGGCCGTCTTCACCACGAACGTCCTCGGCTCGCCGCTCGTCGTCGACCAGCAGGTCCTCGACGGCCTCGTCGCGCCCGCGCAGCAGCAGGTCGACACGATCCTCGTGTCCGCCGCGTCGGGCGTCAGCGCCGCCGCGCTGCAGGAGGCCGTCGCCGACACCGTCGCGCCGTACGTCGTGGTGTCCGTCCTCACGCGTGACGAGTTCGTGTCGAGCCTGGCCGACCAGGTCAACCAGGTGCTCGTCATCCTCTACGCGCTGCTCGGGCTGTCCGTCGTCATCGCGGTCCTCGGCATCGTCAACACGCTCGCGCTGTCCGTGATCGAGCGGACCCGCGAGATCGGGCTGCTGCGCGCGGTCGGCCTCGGCCGGCTCCAGCTCGCCGGGACCGTGACCGTCGAGTCGGTGCTCACGGCCGTCTTCGGGACCGTCCTCGGGCTGGCCGTCGGGGTCGCGCTCGCCGCGACCCTGCCGACGGTGTTCGCCGACGAGGGGCTCTCGCAGCTCGCCGTGCCGTGGGCGAACCTGGGCGGGATGGTCGCGCTCGCGGTCGTCGTCGGGGTGCTCGCGGCGCTGTGGCCCGCGACGCGGGCGGCCCGGCTCAAGGTGCTGGACGCCGTCGCGTACGAGTGAGCCGGACGACCCGGACCGTGGCGGTACGTCCCGCCCGGTCCGGGTCGTGCGGTGCATCCGACGCTGTGCGATGGTCGAGTCACGTGCCCCGAGCAGCGCGCGGCACGGCGGGTCGACGTCGGCCTCCGGCCCGCAGGGGGAGGAGTCGTGCGCCGTCTGCCCGTCGCCGCCGTGGTCCTGGCGGCGGTGCTCGCCGCGGTGGGGCTCGTCGCGTCGCCCGCCGCCGCGCAGGTCGACCCCGACGTCACCGGTCGGCTGTCCCTGTTCAAGCGCATCGAGAACCTCGACACGGGGGCGAGCGAGGGCCGCCGCGAGCTGTGGACGATGACCGCGGTCAACACCGAGGACCCGGCGTACACGTTCACCGGCGACGGCCTCAACGGCGTGCAGTCGCTCGTCGTGCCCGCGGGCGACTACACGATCAGCGAGTCCGGCGGCGTCCCGGGGTACGCGTTCGTGAGCTGGGACTGCGGCGCCGCGGGGACGTTCACCGACCCGACGCCCACGATCACCGTCCCCGCCGACGGCACCGTCACGTGCACCGTCCGCAACGACGCGATCCAGCCGAGCCTCACGCTGCGCAAGGTCGTGACCGGGGGCCCCGCGTCGCCCACCGCGTGGACCCTCACCGCGCAGGGGCCCACGACCGTCACCGGCGCGGGGACGGCGACCGGCCCGGTGCGGATCGGCGAGTACCAGCTCGCCGAGACCGGTGGCCCGTCGGGGTACACCGCGGGCGACTGGGTGTGCACCGGCGGCACGCAGACCGGCCCGTCGAGCGTCGTGGTGTCGCTCGGCCAGGACGTCGAGTGCGTCGTCACCAACGCACGGTCCGAGCCGACGCCGCACCTCGTCACGCTGCGCAAGGAGGTCGTCGGCGGCCCGGCCACCACCGCGGACTTCCTGCTGTCCGGGACGGGGCCGCCCGGGACGGTGCAGGGCGTCTCCGGGTCCCCGAGCGTCACGGAGGTCCCCGTCCCGTCGGGGACGTACACGCTCGCCGAGACCGCGACGACCCCCGTCGCGCAGGCCGGGTACACGTCGTCCGGGTGGTCCTGCACCGGGGGAACCGTCAGCGGCAGCACGCTGACCCTGACCGACGGCGACGGCGACGCGGTCTGCACCGTCACCAACACGTGGACGGGCGGCACGCTCACGCTCGTCAAGGACGTGATCGGCGGCACCGTCGTCCCGGGGGCGTGGACGCTGACGGCGGCCGGTCCCGTCACCGTGACGGGCCGCAGCGGGCAGCCCGCAGTCACGTCCGTCCCGGTTCCCGCGGGGACGTACACGTTGAGCGAGAGCGGCCCGGCGAACTACGTCGCGTCGCCCTGGGTCTGCTCGTCCGGGGGGACCGGCACCGACCAGGTCGCCGTCGCGACCGGCGCCGAGGTCACCTGCACGATCACCAACACCATCGAGGACGCGAGCCTCACGCTCGTCAAGCAGGTCGTCGGCGGGCCTGCGACGCTCGACGACTTCACGCTCCGCGCCGTCAGCGACCAAGGCGTCGTCGTGGTCGGCACGTCCGGCTCCGACGCCGTCACGCAGGTGGAGGTCGAGACCGGCCAGACGTGGTCGCTGGGCGAGGACCCGGTCCCCGGGTACACCGCGAGCGCCTGGACCTGCACCGGGGCGTCGGCGGTCGGCGACCAGGTGACGATCGTCGACCCGGTCGACGTGGTCTGCACCGTCACGAACACGTGGACCGGCGGCACCCTCACGCTCGTCAAGGAGGTCGAGGGCAGCGGCACGCCGCCGAGCACGTGGCTGCTCACCGCGACCGGTCCGGCGAGCCTCGCCGGCCGCAGCGGCGCGCCCGCCGTGACGGCCGTCGACGTGCCACCCGGCGACTACGTGCTGAGCGAGTCGGTCGTCGCCGGCTTCACCGCGTCCGCCTGGGACTGCGGTGCCGCGCCGCTCGCGGGCTCGGTCGTCACCGTCGGGCCGGGCGCGGACGTGACCTGCACGATCACGAACACCGCGACGCAGCCCCACCTCACGCTCGTGAAGGTCGTCGACAACAGCGCGGGCGGCACCCTCGCACCCGACGACTTCACGCTGACCGCCGCCGGGCCCGTGACCGTCGTCGGCCAGACCGGCGACCCGTCCGTGACCGTCGCCGCGGTCGTCCCCGGCACGTACGACCTGAGCGAGACGCCCGACCCGGTCGCCGGGTACGACGCGTCGTCGTGGATCTGCTCCTTCGGCGTGGGCGGTCTGCCCAGCGTCGGCGACACCGTGACGATCCCCGCGACGAACCTCGACGGCTCGCCGTTCACCGAGGACGTGCAGTGCACGATCGTCAACACCGCGCAGTCGCCCCGCCTCACGCTGGCCAAGACCGTCGACAACACCGGCGGCGGGCCCGCCGCGCCGACGGCGTGGACGCTCCTCGCGATCGGTGACCAGGACCTGCTCGTCGGCAGCACCGGCACCGTGTCCGTGACCGGCGTGCCCGTGCGTGTCGGGTCGTACCGCCTGCTCGAGCTCGGCCCGCCGTTCTACGCGCTGGAGGGCTGGACGTGCGTCGACGCGGACGGCGCGACCGTGCCCGTCGTCGGCGGCGACGTGACGCTCGACCTCGGCGACGACGTGACCTGCACCGCCGCGAACCGGTGGACGCGCGCGCAGGTCACGCTGCAGAAGGTCGTCGACGGCGGCGTCGCCTCCCCGGCCGACTGGACGCTCGTCGCCTCGGCGCCCGGCACCGGGGCGGTCTCCGGCACGTCGGGCGTGCAGGGCGTCCTGCCCGCGGGGACGTACGCGCTGGCCGAGGTGCCGCAGACCGTCGTCGCCGAGCGGGGCTATGAGCTCGCCGCGTGGGACTGCGGGCCCGACCACCCCGTGACCGGCGGCACCGTGACGCTCGCCGAGAACGACGTCGTCACCTGCACCGTCACGAACACGTGGATCGGCGGCACGCTCACGCTGCAGAAGGCCGTGCTCGGCGGCGACGCGCAGCCCGCCGACTTCACGCTCCTCGCCAGCGGCACCGGCGGCTCGTGGCAGGGACCCGCCGGCAGCGCGGCCGTGACCGACGTCCCCGTGGTGCCAGGCGTGTACGCGCTCGCCGAGGGACTCGACGGTCCCGCCGGCTACCGGGAGGAGGAGTGGACCTGCGACGGCGCGACGCTGCTCGGCGACACGGTGGTCGTCACGGCCGAGGCCGACGTGACGTGCACCGTGCTCAACGTCTACGCGGGCGTCGACCCGCCCGGGCCGCCCGGTCCGCCGACCCCGCCCGTGCCGCCGCTGGTGCCGCCGGTCGAACCCGGCGGCGACGCCGCGCTCGCGACGACGGGCGGCCCCGGCGCGGGGCTCCTCGTCCTCGCGCTCGGGCTCCTCGTGGCGGGCGCAGCCGCGCGCGTCGTCGTGCGCCGCAGGCCGTCCTGACGAGCGTCGCACCACCCTCTGCGCGCGGCACGGGGCGCTCCGTGCTTGGCTGACCTCGGGTGCGACGTCCGACCGGGGGGACCGGGATGAGCGACAGCCGAGGTGACAGCACGCCCGCCGACGCGGAGTCCGGCGACGGCCCGGACGCGCCCGCCGCCGAGCCCGACGCATCCGCCGACGACACGGAGCGACCGCCCGCGGAGCCCGCCGTCCCCGCCGTCCCCGCTGCTCCGTTGCCGAGCCAGGCGAAGGCCCCGGGCGGCGCGACGGAGCCCGTCCCGGCCGTGCCACCGCCCGCGGCCCCGACGTCGCCGCTCCCGCGAACCGTGCCACCCGCCGCGTCGCCGCCCGCGGCCGTCGGTGCCGCCGTGGGGGCCGTGCTGGTCCCCGACGCCTCGACGCCCGTCCTGGAGGCCGCGAACGTCGGCGTCCGCGACCGCGCCCGGTGGCTGGTCCGCGGCCTCGACCTGAGCCTCGCGGCGCGCACGGTCACGTGGCTCGTCACGCTCGACCCGGTCGCGCGCGACGCGACGGCGCTCGCGCTCGCGGGTCGGCTCGCCGTCGACGAGGGGCACGTGCACGTCGTCGACCCGCGCGACGCGACGCGCCGGTCGGGACGCGCGGTCCGACGCGTCGTCGGGATCGGCTGGGTGCCCCGGCTGCGGCTGCTGGAGGACCGGGCGCGCGTCGGCGAGGTCGTCCGGCAGGCACACCGCCGGGCGGGCTCCCGGCTCGACGACGAGACACTCGACAGCCTGCTCACGGACGCGGGGCTGGCCGGCACGGTCGGGCAGGCGGCCGACGACCTGCCGGCGTCGCAGAAGGCGCTCCTGGGCCTCGTCGCGGCCGTCGCCGGCGACCCGCCGGTCGTCGTCGCGCCGTTCCCGTCCGGGTCGGCGCAGGACCGCGACGCCATGACCGCGTTCACGGAGCGGCTCGCGCGTGACGGGTCCACGGTCCTGGTCGTGACGGCCGGGGACTTCCGCCCGCCCGACGCCGGACCCGCGACGCGCGTCCTGGGGCGTCCGGCGTGAGGGCCGCCCTGCTGACGCTGGCCCGCTTCGTGCGCGACCGGTTCGCCGCGGTCGTGCTCGTCGGGGTGCTGGCGGTGCCGGCGATCTACGGCGGCGTGCTCGTGTGGGGCTACTGGGACCCGTACGCACGGTCGGGCCACATCCCCGCGGCGCTCGTCAACCTCGACGAGCCCGTGCAGACGGTCGACGGCAGCGACCTGGCCGCCGGTGACGACCTGGAACGCGTCGTCCTCACGTCGGGGACGCTCGACTGGACGGCGACCGACGCCGAGACCGCCGCCCAGGGGCTCGAGGACAAGACGTACTACGTCGTCGTGACGATCCCGCCGGAGTTCTCCGCGCAGGTCGCGTCGCTGTCGAGCGCCGACCCGCAGCAGGCGCAGATCGAGGTCCGCACGAACGACGCGGGCAACTACCTCGTCGGCGTGCTCGCCCAGGACGCGTCGGAGGCCGTCGAGGGCACGGCCGGCAGCCAGGTCCAGGCCGACTACCTCGACGTCGTCTACGGGCTGCTCGGGCAGGCGAAGGACGCCGGCGGCGAGGTCGGCGGGTCCGCGCAGGAGCTCGCGGACGGCACGCAGCAGGCCGCCGACGCGGCGCGCGAGGTCGCGGACGGTGCCGCGCAGGTCGCGGACGGGGTCACCCAGGTCGCGGACGCGCTCGCGGACGTCGACGACGCGGTGCAGGACGTCCCGGCGCTCGCCGACTCGCTCGCCACCGTGGCGGCGTCGGTCGCGGCGCGGACGTCGGGCGCGGCGGACGCGGCGCAGGACGTGTCGGCGCGCCTCACCGCCCTGGAGCAGCAGCTCGCGGCCGCCGGGCAGCCGGACGCGGCGGCGCGCGTCGCGGAGATCCGCGACTCGTTCGAGGCGACCGTGGTGCCGGCCGTCGAGGACGCCGCGGACGACGCCGCGGACATCGCCGACGACGCGGGCGCGCTGTCGGACCTCGCCGGGGAGGCCGTCACGGCCGCCGACCGTGCGAACGCGCAGGGCCAGGCGCTCGCCGACGGCGCGCGGTCGGTCGCGGACGGGTCCGAGGACCTCGCGACGGTGCTGGCCGACCAGCTCGCCCCCGGCGCGCAGCAGCTCGCCGACGGGCTCGCGCAGGCCGCGGAGCAGCTCGACGTGCCGATCACGGAGGTCGACCGGGAGACGTTCGGCCAGGTGCTGTCCCGTCCGGTCACCGTCGAGCGGGTCCGCGACAACCCGATCGCGCACTTCGGCGACGGGTTCACGAGCTACTTCGCCGGTCTGGGGTTGTTCGTCGGCGCGGTGTTCGTCTTCCTCGTGCTGTCGCCGCTCGACCGCCGCGGGCAGCTCTGGGGCGCGGGACCGCTCGCCGTGGCAGGGCCGCCGCTGCTCGCGGGCGGTGCCGTGGTGCTGCTGCAGGCCGCGCTGCTCTTCGGCGCCCTGCTGCTGGTCGGGGTCGGCCCGGACGCGCCGTGGGTGCTGCTGGGCGTGCTCGCGGCGTCGGCGGTGTGCTTCGTCGCGCTCGTGCAGCTGCTCAAGGCGGCGTTCGGGCTGGTCGGCGAGTTCGTCGGGGTGATCCTGCTGGTCCTGCAGGTCGCCGCGGGCGAGGGTGCGTACCCGATCCAGACGTTCGGGCCGTTCTTCCAGGCCGTCCACCCGTTCCTGCCGATGAGCTGGACCAACGACGCGGTGCGCCGGTCGGTCGCGGGCGGGCCGCTCACACCGTACGTCTGGGTCGACGTCGCGCTGCTGCTCGGCACCGCCGCCGTCGCGTTCGGTCTCACGTGCCTGGCGGCGCGCGGCCGCGAGCGCTGGACCCCCGCCCGGCTGCGTCCCTCCGTCGAGCTCGTGTGAGCCGCCGTTCCGGTGAACGCGCAGGTCCGCAGTGACCTAAGTCCCGCGAAAGCGGCCTCCGGGGGGAGTGGGATTGCGGGCATGGCCCCGGGCTACCGGCAGGTGCGGCCGGTCGGGGCAGCAGGGGGCACAACGCCGGGGCGTGGGGACGCGTCCCTGGCGAGGAGGAGGGCGCGTCCGACCCCCGGTCCCCGCGCGCCCTCCTCCGTGCGCCTGCCCGAAAAGGGCGGTTGACCTGCGACGACACCGTGGAAAAACGTGGGACTTGGGTCCCGTACGTGAAGCCCATGTGAACGCAACGATCTTCATGTGAGCCCGATCGGCTCACCGGATCTGGGGAGATCCGCACTCCGGGGGTACCGAAAGGTCACGAACCATGAGCACCAGCACCGTCACCACCAAGTCGCCGGCCCGTCTGATCGGCCTGATCGTCATGATCCTCGGCGGCATCTTCCTCGTCGCCGGCGCCGTCACGTGGGGCGCCGTGTCGAGCAACCTGCGCGCCGAGAACATCACGGTCTCGGAGGACGCGGACATGTTCGCGAACCAGATCGTCGACACGCCCTGGGAGGCGTACTCGCAGGCCGCGATCATCAACCACCACGCGCTCGACGCGTCGGGCGGCAAGACCTACGCCGAGCTGGACCGTGAGGACCCGGTCCGCGCCACGGTGATGAACGGCTCGTTCCTGCGGGCGTCGCTGTTCACGTCGGTCGTCGCCTTCGGTGTCGCCCTGCTCGTCATGGGCGTCGGCGTCACCTTCGGGCTCGTGGGCTGGGCCATCCGTTCGCTCGGCACCGTCGTCGCCGGAACCTCGACGGTCGAGCGGCCCGCGGTGGCCGCGGTCTGACACCGCACGGCGAACCCGCCAGCACGGCGGTGACCCCGCCGCGGTGAGGACCACCGGAAGGCCGGCACCCGACCAGGGGTGCCGGCCTTCCGTGTGCCCGTGTGCCCGTGTGCCCGTGTGCCCGCGTCCCGCAGGGCCCGACAGGGTGCCACCACCTGCACCGTCACCGCAACGGTGACCTTCTGAGAGGAGCGCCGCTACCGTGAGTGAGGTGACAGCGAACACCGAACCCGTCGCGACGCGTGAGCGCACTGTCGAGGGCTTCGTGCGGGAGTACCTGCGCGAGCTGAACTTCGGGCAGGGGGTCGACCTCTCCCGGGCCTCGGTCAACGACCAGTACCTCGCGCTGGCCCGCACCGTCCGCCACTACCTCATGGTCCGCTGGCTCGAGACCCTGCGCCGGCAGTCCGAGCTCCAGGCCAAGTCCGTCGCCTACCTGTCCGCGGAGTTCCTGCTGGGGCGCCAGCTCGACAACGCCCTGCTGGCCGCCGACCTCACCGACATCGTCGAGGAGGGGCTCGCGGGCCTCGGGATCAGCCTCGACACGCTGCGCCAGGCCGAGGTCGAGCCGGGCCTCGGCAACGGCGGCCTCGGCCGTCTGGCGGCGTGCTTCATCGACTCGCTCGCCACGATGAACGTCCCGTCGATCGGCTACGGGATCCGCTACGAGTACGGCATCTTCCGCCAGACGTTCGTCGACGGCTGGCAGGTCGAGAAGCCCGACTCGTGGCTCACGCTCGGCTCGCCGTGGGAGTTCCCGCACCCGGAGATGGCCGTCACCGTGAGCTTCGGCGGGACCGTCGAGGACTACGAGGACGACGACGGCACCACCCGCAAGCGCTGGCTCCCGGGCTGGAGCGTGCTCGGCGTCCCGTACAACTACATGGTCCCCGGCTACGGCAACGGCCGCGTCAACACCCTGCGCCTGTGGTCGGCCCGCGCGACGCGCGCGTTCGACCTGGAGATCTTCAACTCCGGCGACTACGCCCAGGCCGTCCGCGCGCAGACGTTCGCCGAGAACATCTCGAAGGTCCTCTACCCCGAGGACTCGACGCCGCAGGGCAAGGAGCTGCGGCTCCAGCAGCAGTACTTCTTCGTCGCGTGCTCGCTCAAGGACTTCGTCGACCAGGTCCTGCCCAAGGACTTCGACCTGACGAACCTGCCCGACCGCATCCACTTCCAGCTCAACGACACGCACCCCGTCATCGCGATCCCCGAGCTCATGCGGATCCTCGTCGACGAGAAGAAGTGGTCCTGGGACGACGCGTGGAGCGTCGTGCGGCAGGTCTTCTCGTACACGTGCCACACGCTGCTGCCCGAGGCCCTCGAGGTGTGGTCCGTCGAGCTGCTCGGCCGGCTCCTGCCGCGTCACCTCGAGATCATCTACCGCATCAACGAGCAGTTCCTCGTCGGGCTGCGCGCCGCGTACCCCGACGACGAGCTGCGGGCGCGCCGCATGTCGATCATCGCGGAGTTCCCGGAGCGCGGGATCCGCATGGCGCACCTCGCGACCGTCGCGGCGGTCAAGGTCAACGGTGTCGCGGCGCTGCACTCGCAGCTGCTGCGTGACAAGGTGCTGCACGACTTCGCCGAGTACTACCCCGGCAAGTTCACCAACGTCACCAACGGGATCACGCCGCGCCGGTTCCTGCGGCTGTCCAACCCCGGGCTGTCCGGGCTGGTCACCGAGGTCCTCGGGTCCGAGAAGTGGGTGACCGACCTCGACGAGCTGCGCGCGCTCGAGCCGCTCGCGGAGGACGCCGAGTTCCGCCGGCGGTTCCGCGAGATCAAGGCGGCCAACAAGCGCCGGCTCGTCGACCTGCTCGCCGCGCGCGACGGCATCGTCCTCGACCCCGAGACGATGTTCGACGTCATGGTCAAGCGCCTGCACGAGTACAAGCGGCAGACGCTCAAGCTGCTGCACGTCGTGTCGCTCTACGAGCAGATCACGTCGGGCGCGCTCGACCCGGCCGACGTGACGCCGCGGACCTTCGCGTTCGGCGCCAAGGCCGCACCCGGCTACCGGATGGCGAAGCAGATCATCGGGCTCATCAACGCGGTCGGCCGCGTCGTCAACGCCGACCCGGCGGTCGAGGGTCGTCTCACCGTCGCGTTCCCGGCGAACTACAACGTCACGCTCGCCGAGACGCTGATCCCCGCCGCCGACCTGTCGGAGCAGATCTCGCTCGCCGGCAAGGAGGCGTCGGGCACCGGGAACATGAAGTTCATGCTCAACGGTGCGCTGACGATCGGGACGGACGACGGCGCGAACGTCGAGATCCGCCAGCTCGTCGGCGACGAGAACTTCTTCCTGTTCGGCCTCACCGAGCCCGAGGTCGCCGACGTCGTCGAGCGCGGCTACCACCCGACGTCGTACTACGAGACGAACCCGCAGCTCCGCCACGCGCTCGACCTCATCGCGTCGGGCGCGTTCTCAGAGGGCGACCGCAGCGTGTTCGAGCCGATCGTGTCGAACCTGCTGCACGAGGACCGCTTCCTCGTGCTGGCGGACTTCCAGGCGTACGCCGACGCGCAGGCCCGCGTCGACGCCGCGTACGCCGACCCGGAGGCCTGGACGCGGTCGGCGATCGTCAACGTCGCCCGCGCCGGGTTCTTCTCGTCCGACCGGTCGATGCGCGACTACCTCGACCGCGTCTGGCACGCGGCACCCGTCCCGCCGGGCGCCTGACCCGCCCGCACCCGACCACGGGGCCTCGTCGCGACGCGCGGCGGGGCCCCGCGGCCGTCCCCGGCGCGGTCGCGAGGGTGCGCGGCGCGGTCGTGGGCGTGCGCGGTCGTTAGGGTGGGCGCGTGAGCCCCAAGAAGCCGCAGGAGATGAAGCCGTCGACGGCGGCCGCGAAGCTCGACGTCTACCTCCCGGCGACGCCGCCCGAGTTCCAGGCCGGCCCGGTGACGCGCGACGAGCTCGCCGAGCTCCAGCGCAACCCCCCGCAGTGGCTCGTCGACCTGCGTCGTGACGGGCCGCACCCGCGCACCGTCGTCGCCGGCCGGCTGCGCGTGTCGATCAGCGGCCTCGCCCGCGGCGGCATCACCGACCCGCTCACGACCGAGCAGATCGACGCCCTGATCGCCGACCCGCCCGAGTGGCTGGTCCGCGAGCGGGCCACGTTCGAGGAGGTCCGCCGCGAGGAGCGCCGCCTGCGCGCGCGCGACACCGACCGCCGCGCGGAGGCCGCCAAGCGCGCGGAGGACTGACGACGTCGCCCTCAGCGGCCCCGACGACGGCCCCGGCCCGACGACCGTGCCGGACCGCCGCGCTGCGGCCGTCCCGCCGACGTGCCGCCGCCCTTGCCCGACGCGCCGCCCTTGCCCGACGCGCCCGCCTTCTTGCCTGACGTGCCTGCCGTCGTGCTCGCGCTGCGTCCTGAGCCCGGGGACGAGGCGTCGGCCGCCCGCCGGTCCCCCGTGCCGGTCCGGCCCGCGCCGCCGGCGCGCGAGGCGTCCGCGGCGCCGCGCCCGCGGGACGACGCCGCGGTGCGGCCGCGGACGATGCCGATGAACTCCTCGGTGAGGTCGTCGTGGGTGTCCGTCAGCCAGGTCAGGGCGACGACCGAACCGGGGGCGTCGGTGACCGGCCGGGACACGAGGCCGCGGCGGTGGTGCAGGCGCGCGACGGACTGGGGCAGCAGGACGACGCCGATCCCGGCGGCCACCAGGTCGACGGCGTCCGCGGTCGTCGCGACGGGGCCGCCCGCGAACGGCTCGCCGGGGGCGTCGGTCCAGCCGACGAGGTCGTCGTCGGGGCGGACCACCGTCTCGTCGGCGAGGTCGGCGGGCGTGACCTGCTCGGCGACGGAGAACACGTGGTCACGCGCGGCGACCACCACGGTCTCCTCGGTGTAGAGCGGGATCGCGGAGAGCGCGTCACGGTCGACCGGCAGCCGCAGGATCGCGACGTCCGCGTCGCCCGCGCGCAGGGCGGGCTCGGCGTCCGGCGGCTCGACGACGACGAGCTCGAGGGGGACGTCGGCGAGGCGCTCACGCCACACCCGCAGCCAGCGGTCGGGGTTCACGCCGGGCACGACGAGCACGCGGAACACGCGATCGCCGCCGCCGGTGTCGTCCGCCCCGGGCGTGGCGGGCTCGTCGGGGGTCATCGGGCTCTCCTCATGACGACGTCGCGGACCTCGTGGCCCAGGTCGATCCCGCGCTGCTCGAACTTGGTGACCGGCCGGTGCGCGGGGCGCGGGACGAAACCGTCGGCGGTGTTCTCCAGGCCGGGGTCCGCGGCGAGCACGTCGAGCATCTGGTCGGCGTAGTCCACCCAGTCGGTCGCGCAGTGCAGCGTGCCGCCGACGCGCAGCCGGGACCGCAGCAGCGCGACGTGCGCGGGCTGCACGAGCCGCCGCTTGTGGTGCCGGGCCTTGGGCCACGGGTCGGGGAAGAAGACGTGCACGGCGTCGAGCGTGCCCTCGGGGACGTGCCGCCGCACGAGGTCGAGCGCGTCGCCGTGCGCGACCCGCACGTTCGTCAGACCCGCGCGCTCGACGAGGACCAGCAGGTTCGCGACGCCCGGCAGGTGCGCCTCGACGGCGAGGTAGTCGCGTCCGGGGTCGGCGGTGGCCATCGCGACGGTCGTCTCGCCCATGCCGGACCCGATCTCCAGCACGACCGGCGCATCCCGCCCGAACAGCGCCGAGGTGTCGAGCGTGCCGTCGGGACGCACCGGTGCGCGGCCGAGCGCGTCGTCGTGCACCGAGAACCCGTACCGCGGCCACAGGTGCGCGAGCGCGCGCTCCCGATCGCGGCCGAGCGTGGCGCGGCGCGGGTGGAACGTGCGCAGCGGCTCGTGCGGTCGCGACGCGACGTGCCGGAACGCGTCGGAGGGCAGGGTCACCCCGCGAGCCTACGGAACGCCGCGCCGCTGCCGGTCAGGCCGGGTCGTCGTCCTGTGCGATCAGCGCGAACACCTCGCCGAACGGGCCCGAGACGATCGACATCCGGCCGTACGGGGTGTCGGAGGGCGGGCTCATCACCGTGCCGCCGAGGTCGACCGCGCGCTGCGTCGTCGCGTCGGTGTCGGACGTGCCGAAGTACAGCGTCCACGCCGCGGGCGTCTCGGGGTCGACCTTGTCGCTGTAGCCGCCGATCCCGCAGACGAGCTGCCCGTCCAGGCTGACCGACGCGTACGCGAACCCGGGCCCGCTCATGTCGTCGGCCGTGAACCCGAAGACCTGCTGGTAGAACGCGAGCGACCCGGGCTGGTCGTGCGACATGACCTCCGTCCACACGATCGCGCCGGGCTCGTCGGTGACGTCCCAGCCGGTGTGCCCGTGCGGCTCCCACCCGCCGAACACGGCCCCCGTCGGGTCGACGAAGATCGCCATCGAGCCGAAGTCGACGATCTCCATGCCCGGCAGCAGCACCTGCCCGCCCGCGTCCGTCACGGCCTGCGTGGTCGCGGCGAGGTCGTCGGTCGCGAGGTAGAGGCACCACGCCGACGGCGGCGCCGGATCCTCACCGGTCGGCTCCCCCATGCCGACGACGCGCCGACCGCCGACGAACGCCTGCGTGTACCCGCCGACCTCCGGTCCGCCGCGCTCGAACCGCCACCCCAGGAGGGCGCCGTAGAAGTCGACGGCGCGGTCCAGGTCGGGCACGGTGATGTCGGCCCAGGCGGGCGTGCCCGTGGGCCAGCTGCCCCGGTGCGTCGTCATCGGTCCTCCTCGTCGTTCGGTGCTGCTGCGTGCCCATCCCACACCGTTCGTCCCGGTCGCACCACGCGAGCGAAGGTGCTAGTCACGGACGCATGACGCGGTCCGGTCCGGACGAGCCGACCGTCGACGTCCTGGGCGTCCCCCGCGACCCCGACGGCGACGGGCACGGCGAGTCCGCGCTGACGGTCGCGATCGCGTTCGGCGCGAACGTGCTCATCGCGATCGCCAAGACCGCGGCCGCGGTGATCACGGGGGCCGCGTCGATGCTCGCCGAGGCCGCGCACTCCTGGGCAGACGCGGGCAACGAGGTCTTCCTGCTCATCGCGCAGCGGCGCGCGGCGAAGCCCGCCGACCCGTCCCACCCGCTCGGGTACGGCCGCGAGGTGTACGTGTGGTCGCTGTTCGCCGCGATCGGCCTGTTCGCCGTCGGGGCGGGCGTCTCGATCACGCACGGCATCCAGGAGCTGTCCCACCCGGAGCCGGCGTCGGACTTCGGCGTCGCCTACGTCGTGCTCGCCGTGTCGCTCGTGCTGGAGGGCGTGTCGTTCGTGCAGGCGTCCCGGCAGGCGAAGCGGGCTGCCGCGCGACGCGACCGCGACCTGCTCGACCACGTCCTCGCGACGTCCGACCCGACGGTGCGCGCGGTCTTCTTCGAGGACGCCGCGGCGATCGTCGGCATCCTCATCGCGACCGGCGGGATCGCGGCGCACCAGGTCACGGGCTCGACCGTGCCGGACGCGATCGGCTCGATCCTCGTCGGGATCCTGCTGGGCGTCGTCGCGATCGTGCTCATCGACCGCAACCGCCGGTTCCTCGTCGGCGAGGCCGTCGACCCGGCCCTGCACGCCGCCGCCGTGCACGCGCTGCTCGCGCTGCCCGAGGTCGCGCGCGTCACGCGGCTGCGCCTCGAGGTCGTGGGCGCCCGGCAGGTGTTCCTCACCGGAGCGGTCGACCTCGACGGCGAGCCGGCCGAGACCGAGGCGTCGCACGTGCTGGCCGCGCTCGAACGGCGGATCGCCCGGACGCCCGGCGTCGTCGGGGCTCTCCTGTCGCTGTCCGAGCCCGAGGAACCGTCGATCCACGACTGACCGCCGGTCATCCGCGAGGGGTGACGCGCACGACGACCCGGCCCGGGGACGCTGGGCGTGGACGCGGGCGGGACGGAGGTGGCGATGACCGAGCCGACGACCGAGTTCCGCGTGCCCGTGCGGCAGCTGCTCGCGCTGGCGATCCCGGCCGCCCTGGTCGGCGTCCTGTGCGGGCTCCTGCTCATCGGGCTCAGCGCGCTCGCGGACGTGGTCGAGGGCTGGCTGTGGGACGACCTGTCGGGTGTCTTCGGGCTCGACCGCGACTCGCCCGTCTGGATCGTCGTGGTCCTCACGCTCACCGGCCTGCTCGTGGGGCTCGTCATCCGGTTCGCGCCCGGGCACGCCGGCCCGGACCCCGCGTCGGCCGGGCTCGTCGAGCCGCCGCTGCCGCCCCGGGTGCTGCCCGGGCTCGCGCTCGCGATGGTCCTCATGCTCGCGGGCGGCGTGAGCCTCGGTCCGGAGAACCCGATCATGGCGATCAACGCCGCGCTCGTGGTGTGGATCGGCGCGCGCGTCGCGGGACGCGTCGGGGTCCCGCAGTGGATGGCCCTGTCGACCGCCGGGACGCTCGGCGCGATGTTCGGCACGCCGCTCGCGGCCGCCCTGATGTTCAGCGAGCTCGACCCGGGGGACCGGCGCATCCCGCTGTGGGACCGGCTGTTCGCGCCGCTCGTCTCCGCCGCGACCGGCGCGCTCACGATGCTGCTCCTGTCCGACCTCGACTTCGCGATGGACGTGCCGGCCTACCCGGGGATCCAGGTCACGGACCTCGCGGTCGCCGTCGCGGTGTCGCTCGGCGCCGCCGCGCTCGGGCTGGCCGCGTCGTACGTCTTCACACCCCTGCACCGGCTCGTGCACCGCGTCCGGCAGCCGGTCCTGCTGCTCACGCTCGGCGGCCTGGTCCTGGGGCTCCTCGGTGCCCTCGGCGGCCCGATCACGCTGTTCAAGGGCCTCGAGCAGATGAAGCAGCTGCCCGGCCTGGTCGGCGAGACGACGGCGCTCGGCTTCCTCGCGTTCGCGCTGATCAAGCTCGTCGCCCTGCTGGTCGCGTCGAGCGTCGGGTTCCGGGGCGGCCGGATCTTCCCCGCGACGTTCGTCGGCGTCGCGCTGGGCTACGCCGTGGCCGTCGCGTTCCCGTCGGTCCCGACCGCGCTCGCGGTGGGCTCGGCGACCGTCGGCATCATCGTCGCCGCGACGCGCAGCGGGTGGCTGAGCATCTTCCTCGTCGTCGCGATCATCCCGCAGGCCACGCTCATCCCGCCCCTGCTGTTCGCGACGCTCGCCGCGTGGCTGCTCGTCACCAACCGCCCCGAGCTGCGCGCCGCCCCGCTCGACGAGCCGACACCCGCCGAGTCCGCCGCCGGGGTACCGCTCACCCCGCCGGACGCCCCCGACGAGCAGGGCTCGCCCCGTCGCTCCTGACCTCCGGCGGCGCGGGGTCGGCGCCGTCGCCCGCCCGCCAGGCGACGACCGCCGCCGTCACCGCCGTGCCGAGGGTGCGCGTGCGGTCACGTGCGCGGTACGGCGACGACGACCCCGCCGCGAGCGGCGCCGAGTCCTGGACGCGCGCCGCGAGCCGCGTCAGCGCCGCTCGCCCCTCGTGCTCGTACGCGTCCCGCTCGCCGTCCGTCAGGACGATCAGCAGCGAGCCGCTCACCGGTCCCTGGCTCACGTGCACGTCGAGCAGCAGCGACCCGTCCGACTCGAGCAGGAACCAGGACCACCGCTCGTGGTCGAGGACCTTCACGACGCCTCCGGGCGACCGCCCGTCACGCGGTCGAGGAAGTCGACGACCTCCGTGAGGTAGCGCTCGCGGGCCGGCGCCGGCGACAGCGCCAGGTCGTGCGCACCGCCGGGCACCTCGACGAACGTCACGTCCGGGCCGAGCCGCGGGGCGAGCGCGCGGATGTGCGCGACGTCGAGCACCGAGTCCGTCGTGAGCAGCGCGTCGTGCTCACGGTCGTCCGGTCCGGACGCGTCGGACGCCAGCACCAGCACGGGGACCTGGATGTCGAGACCGTGCGCGACCCGCCGGTGCCCCGCCCGGATCGCGCGGACGAACCCCGCCCGCGCCGGGAAGCCGTCGTGCGGCTTCCACGTGAGGTCGAAGTCCCACTCGCCGCCGGTCTCGCTGTGCAGCGCGCGCCCGTAGTGCGGCGCGATGTGCCCGACGACGACGTCCGGTGCGACCCGCCCGACGACGCGCAGCGCCTGCGTGAGCGCGTGTCGCTCGAACCACGACCCCCGGAGGTCGAGCCACGGGCTGTTGAGCACGACCGCGTCGACCGCGCCCGCCCGCCCGTTCGCCCACAGCGCCGCGACGAGCCCGCCCGTCGAGTGCCCGAGCAGCGACACCGACGCGTACCGCTCGCGCAGCAGCCGCACCGCGGCGTCGATCTCCTCCGCGTACACCGAGAGCTCGCGCGTGTCGTTCGGGACCCGGCCGTCGTGGATCGACCGCCCGTAGTCACGTAGGTCCAGCCCGTGCAGGTCGTACCCGTGCTGCGCGAGGGCTTCGGCGACGTGCGGGTGGAAGAAGTAGTCGACGAACCCGTGCAGGTAGAGCACCGCCCGCTCGCGCCGCGGCCCGTCGGCGCCCAGCGCACCCGCGGGGCTGACGAGGGTCGCGACGGGGTCGACGCCGCGGGTGGACCGGTGGTCGGGTGCGAGCGGGATCGTCCGCGCGGTCCATCCGTCGCCGAGCACGTCGGGCACGTCGATGACGTCGTCGTCCATGCGCGCGATCCTGCCACCCGCCGGTCCTCGACCGGCGTCCCACGCCGACCCGGTCCTGGTGACCGCTGACCGTGCCGGAGCGGCACTCAGGACCGGGTCGAGCGGCAGATCGTGGTCAGGCGACCGACGGGACCGGGGTGGGGGTGCGCATCGGTCGGGCGGCGATGTGGCCCTGGTTCGCCACGTCGACGGCGAGGCTCGTGATGCGGGCGGTGCCGTCGGGGTCGACCTCGACCGTCGAGACGGACGCGTTCGGCAGCGGCACGAGGCCGACCTCGTCGACGGTGGCCAGGTAGGCGCCCAGCGTGAGGCCGTGGCCGACGACGAGCACGTCCCCGTCGTCGTGCTGGGCGGCGATGCGGGCGAACACGTCACGGGTGCGGTCCATGAACTCGGCGGCGTGCTCGCCGCCGGGCAGACCGGGGTGGCGCCCGGCGAGGACCTCGGTGACCAGGTCGGGCCACGCGACGACCTCGTCGAGCACGCTCTCGGGCTTCTGCTCGTAGATGCCGAACGCGTACTCCAGCAGTCCGCGGTCGGTCCGCAGCGGCACGCCGTCGTGGTGTCGCAGGAGTTCGACGGCGGTGGCGACGGCCCGGCCGGACGGCGAGGACCAGGCGGCGGTGAACGGGGTGTCGGCGAGGTGGCGGGCGGTGGTTCGCACGCCCGCGCGGCCGTCGCGCGTCAGGGGGGAGTCGCAGCGTCCCTGCAGGATGCGGCGGGCGTTGAAGTGGGTGCGCCCGTGCCGGACGAGCGTCATGGTGAGGGTCATCGGTGCCCTGCTCTCTCTTCGGTGTCGCTCCCGACGCTAGGCACACGACGTGTCGCCGCGACGACGGCAACATGACGCCCGGGCGACGGTTCGCCCGTCGGACGGCGCCCTCGCCGGTGCCGAACGCAACATCAGACCCGTCTCCGGCCGGTGATGCGGACCTGGTGTTGCGTTCGACGGGGCGGGGCGCCGACGCCTCAACGTGGGGTGGCGGCGAGAGTTGAGTGGAATAGACTCAACTTTGGTCGATGTTGAGTCGGGCAGACCCCGATCCCGTCCGGACAGGAGAACCCGTGGACGCCAAGTTCACCACCCGTTCGCAGGAGGCCCTCGGCGACGCCATCCAGCAGGCGTCGGCGGCCGGCAACCCCCAGCTCGAGCCCGCGCACGTCCTCAACGCCCTGCTCCAGCAGGAGGGCGGGGTCGCGAACGCCCTGCTCGACGCCGTCGGCGCGGACCGCGCCGCACTCGGCCGCTCGGTCCGGTCGACGCTCGTCGGCCTGCCGTCGTCGGCGGGCCAGACGGTCGCGCAGCCGTCCGCGTCGCGCGCGACCGCCGCCGCGCTGGAGGCCGCGTCCGCCGAGGCGCGCTCGCTCGGCGACGACTACGTCTCGACCGAGCACCTGCTGCTGGGCCTCGCCGCGGGGCAGTCCGGCGTGGCCGACGCGCTGCGCTCCGCCGGCGCGAGCCGTGACGCGCTCGCGGCCGCGCTGCCCAACGTGCGCGGCAACAGCCGCGTGACGAGCCCCAACCCCGAGGGCACGTTCAAGGCCCTGGAGCAGTACGGCATCGACCTCACGCAGCGTGCCCGGGACGGCAAGCTCGACCCGGTCATCGGGCGCGACTCGGAGATCCGCCGCGTCATCCAGGTCCTCAGCCGGCGCACCAAGAACAACCCCGTGCTCATCGGCGAGCCCGGCGTCGGCAAGACGGCCGTCGTCGAGGGGCTCGCGCAGCGCATCGTCGCGGGCGACGTGCCGGAGTCCCTGCGGGGCAAGCGGCTCGTCAGCCTCGACCTCGCGGCGATGGTCGCGGGCGCGAAGTACCGCGGCGAGTTCGAGGAGCGGCTCAAGGCCGTCCTCGCCGAGATCACCGGCGCCGAGGGGCAGGTCGTCACGTTCATCGACGAGCTGCACACCGTCGTCGGCGCGGGCGCCGGGTCCGAGGGCGCGATGGACGCGGGCAACATGCTCAAGCCGATGCTGGCCCGCGGCGAGCTGCGCCTGGTGGGTGCGACGACGCTCGACGAGTACCGCGAGCGCATCGAGAAGGACCCCGCCCTGGAGCGCCGGTTCCAGCAGGTCTTCGTCGGTGAGCCGTCCGTCGAGGACACCGTTGCGATCCTGCGCGGGCTCAAGGAGCGGTACGAGGCGCACCACAAGGTCACGATCTCCGACGCCGCGCTCGTCGCCGCCGCGACGCTGTCCGACCGGTACATCACCGGGCGCCAGCTGCCCGACAAGGCGATCGACCTCGTCGACGAGGCCGCGTCGCGCCTGCGCATGGAGCTCGACTCCTCGCCCGTCGAGATCGACGAGCTGCAGCGTGCGGTGACGCGTCTGGAGATGGAGGAGGTCGTCCTGCAGGAGTCGGACGACCCCGCGTCGCTCGACCGCCTGGAGCGGCTGCGCAAGGACCTCGCCGACCGTCGCGAGGACCTCGCGTCGCTCACCGCGCGCTGGGAGAAGGAGAAGGCCGGCCACAACCTCGTCGGTGACCTGAAGGCGCGGCTCGACACGCTGCGCACCGACGCCGAGCGGCTGCTCCGCGAGGGCTCGCTGGAGGCCGCGGCGCGGATCCAGTACGGCGAGATCCCCGCGCTGGAGCGCGAGATCGCCGCCGCCGAGGAGTCGGAGGAGGCCACGGACGAGGCGCTCGCACCCGAGGGCACGCCGATGATCGCCGACAAGGTCGGCCCCGACGAGGTCGCCGAGGTCGTCGCCGCGTGGACGGGCATCCCCGCGGGCCGGCTGCTGGAGGGCGAGACCGCGAAGCTGCTGCGCATGGAGGACGTGCTCGGCGAGCGGCTCATCGGCCAGCGCACCGCCGTCGCGGCCGTGTCCGACGCGGTCCGCCGCGCGCGGGCCGGCATCTCCGACCCCGACCGTCCGACCGGCTCGTTCCTGTTCCTCGGGCCGACCGGCGTCGGCAAGACGGAGCTCGCCAAGGCGCTCGCGGACTTCCTCTTCGACGACGAGCGGGCCATGGTCCGCATCGACATGTCGGAGTACTCCGAGAAGCACTCGGTCGCACGGCTCGTCGGCGCGCCCCCCGGGTACGTCGGGTACGAGGAGGGCGGTCAGCTCACCGAGGCCGTCCGCCGCCGGCCGTACTCGGTCGTGCTGCTCGACGAGGTCGAGAAGGCGCACCCGGAGGTCTTCGACGTGCTGCTCCAGGTGCTCGACGACGGCCGTCTGACGGACGGCCAGGGCCGCACGGTCGACTTCCGCAACGTCATCCTCGTGCTGACGTCGAACCTCGGGTCGCAGTTCCTCGTCGACCCGCTGCTGTCGGCCGACGCGAAGAAGGACGCCGTGATGGGCGCCGTGCGGACGGCGTTCAAGCCCGAGTTCCTCAACCGGCTGGACGACGTGGTGCTGTTCGACCCGCTGTCGCTCGACGAGATCGGGCACATCGTCGAGCTGCAGGTCGCGGCGCTCGCCCGCCGGCTCGCGGACCGTCGGCTCACGCTCGACGTCACGCCCGCCGCGCGCGAGTGGCTGGCCCTGGAGGGGTACGACCCCGCGTACGGCGCGCGGCCGCTGCGGCGGCTCGTGCAGCGCGAGATCGGCGACCGGCTGGCCCGCTCGCTGCTCTCCGGCGAGGTGCACGACGGCCAGACCGTCCGCGTCGACCGCGACGGCGACACGCTCACGGTGTCGTCCGCGGCCTGAGCCCGGCGGTCGGGCACCGCACCGACGTGCCCGGTCCTGTCGCGCGGCAGGACCGGGCGCCGTCGTGCGGGGAGCCCCGCCCAGCGCGACGCTGGAGGGGTGCGAAGACGCCGCACGGTCGTCCGACGACGGAGGTCGACGTGGCCCGACCGGATCCCGACCGCCCCGGAGCCGAGCAGTGGGTGCCCGACGACGCCGACGTGGACGCCCTGGCAGCTGCGGCGCCCGCGTGCCGGGGGTGCGAGCTGTGGGCGCCCGCGACGCAGGTCGTCTTCTCGACCGGCTCGCCGACCGCGCGGCTCGTGCTCGTCGGCGAGCAGCCCGGCGACCGCGAGGACCGCGAGGGCGAGCCGTTCGTCGGGCCCGCCGGGCGGATCCTCGACGAGGCGCTGGGCGAGGCCGGGATCGCGCGCGACGACGTCTACCTGACGAACGCCGTCAAGCACTTCCGGTTCGTCGAGCGCGGCCCGCGCCGCATCCACAAGACCCCGGCCGTGGCACACATCCGCGCGTGCCTGCCGTGGCTCACCGCCGAGCTCGCCGCCGTCCGGCCGCGCGTCGTCGTCGCGCTCGGCGCGACCGCCGCGCGCGCGGTGCTCGGCCGCGACGTCACCGTCGGCGAGGTGCGCGGGCGGGTGCTCGACGAGACCGACGCCCGCGTGGTCGTCACGTCGCACCCGTCGTCGGTCCTGCGCCTGCGCGAGAAGGCGGAGCGGACCGCTGCGCTCGCCGCGCTCGTCGCCGACCTGCGCACCGCGTCCGACGCGACGTCGACACCCTGACGCGTCCGACCGTGGGCTGCGCCTGCCCCGTCCGCGCGCGTCTGGCACGCTGGCTCGATGCCCGCCGACCTGCACCTCCCCGACCCGCGCACGCCCGACCCCGCCGACGCCCCGCGGCTGCGCTGGGGCATCCTCGCGCCCGGCTACATCGCCGGTCGCTGGGCGACGGCCGTCCGCGAGCACAGCCGGCAGCACCTCGTCGCGGCCGGGTCGCGGTCCGTCGAGCGGGCGCAGGCGTTCGCCGACGAGCACGGGATCGAGCGCGCGCACGGGTCGTACGAGGCGCTTGTCGGGGACCCCGGGATCGACGCGGTCTACGTCGCGAGCCCGCACAGCCACCACCACGAGCAGGCGCTCCTCGCGTTGCGCGCGGGCAAGCACGTGCTCGTCGAGAAGGCGTTCACGCGCAACGCCGCCGAGGCGCGCGACCTCGTCGACGCGGCCCGCGAGGCCGGCGTGCTGCTCATGGAGGCGATGTGGACGCGGTACCTGCCGCACACCGACGTGCTGCGGCAGCTCCTCGACGACGGTGCGCTGGGCGACGTCCACCGCGTCACGGGCGACTTCGCGGTCCGGGCCGACGTCGACCCGACGCACCGGCTCGTCGACCCGGCGCTCGCGGGCGGCGTGCTGCTCGACCTCGGGGTGTACCCCGTCGCGTTCGCGTCGTTCGTCGCGCGGCACGCGGGCCTCGGCGTCGCGCCGTCGACCGTGCAGGCGTCGGGGTCGCTCACGTCCACGGGTGTCGACGCGCAGGTCAGCCTGCAGGTCGCGTACGGCGCCGCGCAGGCGCAGCTGTTCACGTCGATGCTCACCGCGACCGGCCAGACCACCACGGTGCACGGCTCCGCGGGCCACGTCGCGGTCGACGAGTCCGCCTACCTGCCGTCCGCGCTCACGGTGACGGTCGGCGAGCGCACCGCCCGCTGGGACGCCAACCGCGTCACCGGGTACGGCGGCCTCGCGTTCCAGGCGGCAGCGTTCGCGACGTACGTCGCCGAGGGGCGGACGGACTCCCCGCTGCTCCCGCTCGCCGAGACGGTCCGGATCCTCGAGACGACCGACGAGGCCCGCCGCCAGCTCGGCGTCGTCTACCCGGGGGAGTGACGCACGGCCCCGCGACGGGTGCGACCGATGTCACGTCCGCCCAGGTCGGCCCGCCGCGCGCACGCGCTGGACGGATGACAGCATCGGACCGATGAGGTCCCCCCTGCACCTGGCCGCCGCCGGAATCGGACCGCATGCGAGCCTCGGTGCCGCCACGTCGGAGGCCGAGCTCACCGGTCTCGTCGGGTGGGTCGTGTCGGTCATCGCCACGCTGGGGCCGATCGGCGTGGGTCTGCTCGTCGCGCTCGAGAACGTCTTCCCGCCGCTGCCGTCCGAGGTCGTGCTGCCCGTCGCCGGGTACGTCGCGAGCCAGGGGCAGATGTCGCTCGTGTGGGCGATCGTCGCCTCGACGCTCGGCTCGCTGATCGGGGCGTGGGTGCTCTACGCGATCGGTGCGAGCGTCGGGCGGGTGCGGCTGCGGCGCTGGCTCGGCAAGGTCCCGCTCGTCGAGGTCGAGGACCTGGACCGGTCCGAGCAGTGGTTCGTGCGCCACGGCGGCGCCGCGGTCCTGGTCGGCCGGTGCGTGCCCGTCGTCCGCAGCCTCGTGTCGATCCCGGCGGGCGTCGAGCGGATGCCGCTCGTGCGGTTCAGCGTCTTCACTCTCATCGGGTCGGGCGTATGGAACGCGGGCCTGATCCTCGCGGGGTACGCGCTCGGGGACCGGTGGGAGGACATCGGGCGGTACAGCGACTGGCTCAACTGGCTCGTGTACGCGATCCTCGCGTGGCTCGTCGGGCGGTTCGTCTGGACGCGCACGCGCCGGCGCCGGACCGTCCCGGACTGACGGACGCGCCTGTCAGGGGAGCGTCGCGGAGCCGTCGAGGAACGAGCCCGTGACGCCGCCGCCGTCGACGACCGCGAGGCACAGGCCCCGACGGTCGCCGCGCGACCAGCCCTGCTCCGTCGGCGACCACGTGACCGGCCGGACGCCCGCCGCTGTCTCGTCCTCGTCGAGCACGCACGCCCGCGCGACCCGCGCGTCGGCCGCCTGCTGACCGGGCCACACCGCGTCCTGCGCGAAGTCGAACTCCGTGACGACCTGCGCCTCGTGCTCCTGCGCGCACGGCACGACGCGCACCACGTCGACCGTGCCGTCGTCGGGGAGCTCCGCGATGCACGTGCCCGTCACGAGCTGTACGGCGTGCGCGTCGCGCGCCGACCCGACGTCACCCGGCAGCGGACGGGTCGCCTGCGCGTTCACGAACCCGACGACGACTGCCACGACGACGCCGAGCGTGCCCAGCGCCCCGAGGACGATCCCGGCGACGGCCAGCCCGCGCCCGCGCGTCCCCCGCGAGGACGTGCGGCGCAGCGCGACGATCCCGAGGACGAGCGCGAGCGGCGCCAGCAGCAGCACGCCCGCGGCGAGCGCCCAGGCCGCGAGCGGCTCGCGCGGAGGGCGGGCGTCCTCCCAGCCCGCGGCGTAGTACGGCTCGGGGTAGTCCTCCCCCTGCCCGAGCGGCTCGTTCAGGAGCCGACCCCCTGCCCCGCGACCTGCACGTCACCCGTGACGATCGAGCCCGTGAGGTTCGACTCGTCCGCGGTGTACGTGCAGAGCGCCGTCGACCCGCCGGGCGTGTCGAAGTCGTCCGGGTGCGGGAAGTAGACGTCCGGGAACCCGCCGACGTCGAACAGGCCGGGCGCCCGGGAGTCGATCGCGGTGAAGCACACGTCGACGGCCGCGTCGTAGGACGGGTCGTCCACGTCGTCGACGACCGGGCCGTCGAGCTGGACCTGCGTGACGATCTCGGTGCTGTGCGGCTCGGAGCACGGGACGACGTCCGCGTCGCTCATGTCGTACTGGTTCGGGTACTCGGAGAGGCACGTCCCCGGCGGCAGGTCGGTGCGCAGCTGCCAGTACCCCAGCTCGTCGGACGCGTCCGGACCCGCCTGGCCCTCGTCGACCGTCTCGCCGAGGTCCTCGAGCGCGGACTGCACGTTCTGGTCGGTGGCGACGCGCGCGAAGAAGATGATCCCCACGACGACGGTGAGGACGATCGTGAGGGTCCCGATGGCCCCGATGACGATCCCCGCGATCGCGAGGCCGCGGCCGTCCTGCCCGGTCCGCCGGATGCGGCGGAGGGACGCGATGCCCAGGCCCAGGCCGACGGGGGACAGCAGGCCCGCGGTCAGCAGCAGGCCGCCCGCGCTCGTCGCGAGGGACGCGACCGCGAGGCCGTCGGTCGAACGGGCCGGTGCCCCGTAGCCGGGCTGCTGCGGGTAGCCGGGCTGTGGCTGGCCGTACGCCGCGCCCTGCCCGTAGCCGGGCTGCTGGCCGTACGCGGGGGGCTGCCCGTAGCCGGGCTGCTGGCCGTACGCCGAGGGCTGGTCGTAGCCCTGCTGGCCGTACGCCGGCTGGCCGACCGGCGGCTGCCCGACCGGCGGCTGCCCGACCGGCGGCTGCCCGTACCCGGCCTGACCGTACGGCGGCGGCGTGGGTGCTCCGGCGGGCGGCTGCGGCGCCGCGGGGGCCGCGGCGCTCGGCACGGCCTCGTACCCGCTCGGCGGGGGCGGCAGCGGCTGCGTCGGCTCGGGGGCGGCCTTCGGGTCACGCGGCGCGGCGAAGGGGTCGTGCTCGGGCGTCGGCCCGCCCGGCTCGTTGCTCATGGCCGCAACCTAGCCGACGCCGCCGACGTGCGGATCCCCCGCTCAGGGGGTCGTGCGGTCGGCGATGTCGAGGACGACGGGGACGTGGTCGGAGGGCGCCTTGCCCTTGCGCTCGTCGCGCACGATCGTGACGCCGGTGACCCGCGCCGCGAGCGCCGGCGAGGCGTACGTGAGGTCGATGCGCATGCCCTGGTTCCGGGGGAACCGGAGCTGCTGGTAGTCCCAGTAGGTGTAGGTGTGCTCGGCGGGCACGTGCGCGCGGGACACCTCGGTGAGCCCGGCATCGGCGAGCGCGGTGAACGCGGCGCGCTCGGCGGGCGTGACGTGCGTGCGGCCCGCGAACCAGGCGGGGTCCCAGACGTCGGTGTCGAGCGGGGCGATGTTCCAGTCCCCGACGAGCGCGACGGGCAGCTCCGGGTCGGCGGCGAGCCACCCGGCGGCGGCGTCGCGCAGCCGCGCGAGCCAGTCGAGCTTGTAGACGTAGTGCGGGTCGTCGATCTCCCGGCCGTTGGGCACGTAGAGGCTCCAGACGCGGACGCCGCCGCACGTCGCGCCGAGAGCCCGGGCCTCCGCGACGGCCGGGTCGCCCCACGTCGGCATGCCCGGGAAGCCGACCTCGACGTCCTCGATCCCGACGCGTGACACGATCGCGACGCCGTTCCACTGGCTGAACCCGGCGGTCGCGACCTGGTAGCCGAGCGCCTCGAACGGCTCGCGGGGGAATTGCTCGTCCTTGCACTTGGTCTCCTGCAGCGCGAGGACGTCGACGCCGCTCCGCTCGACGAAGGACACGGCACGCTCGGTGCGGGCGCGGATCGAGTTGATGTTCCAGGTGGCCAGACGCATGGACGGCGACGTTACCGGCCCCGGCCGACAGCCCGGACCCGTCGCGCGGGTCGGCCGCGGGGACGCCCGGCCGGCGGTCGTTGGACCGGGTGGGTGTCGACCGGACGGACGAAAAGGACGTACGGGCTGTTCGCGGGGCGAAGCGCCTCGATACCGTTCGGCCAGCGACGCCGGGGCCAGGAACGGGCCCCGGACGGCGGGCACCCCGCCACGGGCGGGTCAGGGAGGACGACGTGGGCGAAGGGCTGAAGGGGCGACGGGCGCTCGTCACGGGCGGCGCCAGCGGGATCGGTCGCGCGGTCGCCGTGGCGCTCGCGCGGGCCGGGGCCGACGTGGCGGTCACGCACCTGTCGCACGACCCGTCGCAGGTCGTCGCGGAGATCGAGGAGGAGGGCCGGTCGGCGACGGCGGTCCAGGTCGACGCGCGGCACTCGTGGGACGTCGACAAGGCGGTCAGCACGGCGGCCGCGGCGCTGGGCGGCGGGATCGACCTGCTGGTGAACAACGTCGGCGGCATCGTGGAGCGGCGCACGCTCGCGGCGATGGACGACGCGCACTGGCACCACGTGCTCGACCTCAACCTGTCGTCCGTCTTCTACGCGACGCGCGCGGCCCTGTCGGTGATGCCGGACGGCGGCCGCGTGGTGAGCATCGGCGCGCAGGCGGCACGCAGCGGCGGCGGGACGGGCATGGTCGCGTACACGACCGCGAAGGCCGCGCTCGAGGGCTTCACGCGGGCGCTCGCGCGCGAGCTCGGTCCGCGTCGCATCACGGTCAACGCGGTCGCGCCGGGGTTCGTCGCGCACACCCCGTTCCACGCGACGCACACGCCGGAGCCCGCGCAGCGTGCGGCGATCTCGGCCGCGGCGGTCGGCCGGGCGGGCATCCCCGACGACGTGGCGGAGGCCGTCCTGTACCTGGTGTCCGACGGCGCCGCGTTCGTCACGGGCACGGTGCTCGACGTGAACGGCGGCGCGTACTTCACCTGATCCGCGCGCCGACCCGCCGCCGGACGCGGACGCCCGGCGCGGCCGACGAGCCGGACGCCGGCTGCGCCCCGGCGACGACGAGCTCGCTCAGGCGAGCGCGCGGCGGGCGCGTCGACCCGTGGACTCGACGAGGCGCAGGCCGCGCGACACGAGCGTCGGTCCACCCTGCGCGTGCTCGACGCGGGACGCGATCTTCCCGGCCACGCCCGCGACGACGGGCACGACGACGGCGGCGATCAGGACGGTGCGCACGCGGCGCAGCAGGAAGGCCCACATGGCGGCTCCTTCGGGTCAGTCGGGCGGCTCCCCGGCCGACGTCGTCGGGCCCAGGTCGCCTCGGTCGGGCACGCCCGGCGCGTCGGGTGCGGGCGGCGCGTCGCTCGGCAGCGGGTCCTCCTCGCGACGTGGGTCGTCGGGCGCGAGGTCGTCGAAGACGGGCGAGTCCGGCACGCGACCGGGGTCGGGGATCGGGTTGCTCATGGGTGCTCCCTCTTCCTGGGAGCGGCCGTGCGGTCGCTCCGCCGGGGTGGCGGGCGACCGCCCTCCTCGACCGTATGTCGGCGACGCGCGGAGCGCGCGTCAGGTGAGGTCGTCGAAGTCCCCGCGGGTCCAGGCGGCGTGCCGTTCGGCGGACCGCTGGACGACGGCGAGGGCGTCGGCCGGGATGACGCCGTCGAAGTTGTTGTAGAGCCGGTCGAACGGGCGCCGTGCGACGTGCGCCGCGACGCGGAGCGCGACCGTGCCGGACAGCGGGATGCGGTTGGGGTAGGAGCGCATGAACGCCGCCGTGCGGTCGGGGTTGGCGAAGATCGTGTCGCCCGACAGCAGCACGCCGCGGCCCTCGGCCCCCGCGGCCCAGTGCACGACCGCGCTGCCGGGGAAGTGCCCGCCGGGCTGCGACAGCACGACGCCGGGCAGCACCTCGCGCTCGCCCTCCCACGTCTCGACCACGGCGTCGGGACGCTGGACCCAGCCCGCGTCGGCCGCGGACACCAGCACGGGCACGCCGCCGAGCGCACGGCTCCACTCGACCTGCACGCCGAACATGTGCGGGTGCGACGCCGCGACGGCGACCACGTCCCCGAGCGCCCGGACCGCCGCGACGGCGGCGTCGTCGACGAAGCCGAGCGGGTCCCACAGCAGCATCCCGGCGGGCGTGCGCAGCAGCTTCGACTCCTGCGAGATCCCGACGCCGGGCGCGACGGTCAGCCCGAACAGGTCGGGCTCGAGCTCGCGGACCGCGACGCCGTGGCCCTCGGCCTGCAGCGCGTCGAGCGTCGTCCACTCCTGCCCGGTCACGGGCACCCACTGCCGCTCGTCGGCGCAGATGGGGCACACGTCGGACCGTGCGGCGCTCTCCACCGCGCACGTCCGGCAGATCCACCACGTCATCGTCGTCTCCTCCACCGCCCGCGGCGCGCACGGCCGCGGGTCCGCCGCCCATGCTGCCGTGGACCACCCACGACGAGGGAGGGGTCACCGAGCCGTGCCCGGTGACCCCTCCCGTCGTCGTGCGACGCGTCCGTCAGGACACGGGCGCGACCTTCGGGCACGTGAAGCCGCGCGGCGGGGCCACGTACACGAACGGCACGGCCTTCGACGTGCCGCCCGCCGTGGTGACCCGCACCTCGGCCTTCCCGGCGGCGTGCGCGGGGACCCGCACCGCGACCGCGGTGTCGCTCACGACGCTGACCTTCGCGGCGGGCGTCGACCCGAAGGTCACCGCCGTCGTGCCCCGCAGGTTCCGGCCCACGAGCAGCACGGTCGTGCCGCCCGCGGTGCAGGCGACGGGGGGCAGCGCGGCCGTGAGGACGGGCTTGGCCGCGGGGGCGGTGACGACCTGCGCGACCGACGTGGTCGACGACAGGTACGTCGCGTCGCCCGCGTAGGTCGCCGTGACCGTGTGCGTGCCCGCGGCCGGGGCCGCGACGGTGAGCGTCGCGACGCCGTCGACGAGGGCCACGGTCTGCGCGGGACCCGACCCGACGGCGAACCGCACGTCGCCCGTGGGGGTGCCTGACGGGCTGCTCACGGTGGCCGTGAACGTGACCGGTGCGCCCGACGGCACCGACGGTGCCGACGAGGCGAGCGCCGTGACCGTCCCGACCTGCTCGTACGCGAACTGCGCGGCGCCGTCGCTCGCACCCTGCCCGGTCGTCACGACCACGGCCGCGGGCCCCGCCGGGTGCGCGGGCGCGGTCGCCCGGATCCGGGTCGGGGACTCGACGACCACGTCGATCGCCGGGACGCCGCCGAACGTGACGACGGGCGTGCCGACGAAGCCGGACCCGGTGAGGACGACGTCGGTCCCGCCGAGGACGCTGCCCGTCGCGGGGTCGACGGACGCGACGGTCGGCGGCACGGGCTCCGGGTCGGGGGTCGTGTCGACCTCGAAGGGGAGCTCGACGAGCCGCTGGTCGTACACGGCGTCGCCGACGTGGCGGACGGTCAGCGCGGACGGCACGCCGTCGGAGCCCCACGCCAGGTCCGGCACGGTGAACGTGACGTCGGCGTGCCCCGTGGCGTCGAGCAGCGCGTCGCCGAGGAAGCCCGCGGGCCCGTGGACCTCGACGGCACCCGTCGGGACGCCCTGCGCGCCCGTGACGGTCACGGAGACGGTGGCCTTCCGGCCGACGACGCCCGTCGCCGACGCGACCGTCGCGGTCAGCTCGCTCTCGGCCGTGCCGCGCGGCGGGACGACCAGGTGGAGGCCGTCGACGGTCTCGCCGAGCGCGACGTCGACGGGCACCGCCCTGCTGCGCTGCTGCGTGCCGGTGCCGCCGTCGTAGTACGTCGTGACGCCGTCGTACATCGACGGCTCGCCGCGCGACTCGGCGACGACCCGCAGCACCCACTGGCCGGGGGTGAGGCGGTCGAACGTGAAGGCGCCGTCCAGGACCGATCCCCACACGGTGCCGTCGTAGGTCAGCGCGGGGTCGGACGCGAACATCTCGGCGGTGACCGGGTCGCCGCCCGGCGTCGTCGCCGTGCCGGTGATCGTGGCGCCCGGGAGCAGCCGGAGGTCACCGACCGGGGTGTCGTCGCCCGCGGTGACGGCGACGGTCTGCGCGTCGGCGCCCGACGCGACGCCGGGGTGGAACGTCACGATCCCCTCGTCGCCCTGCGCGCGGACCTGGTACTCGCCGGTGGGCAGGCCGCGGACGACGAACGTGCCGTCCGTCCCCGCGGACGCGCTCTGGACGAACTGCTCGCCGTCGAGCACGTGGACGTACCCGCCGACGGGCGTGCCGTCGAGGCCGAGGAGCCGGCCCGAGACGGTGCCGCCGACGGGCATGGTGACGTCGGCGTCGACGCACGTGCCCGCGTCGAGCGCGAAGACGGTGGCGCCGTCGAGGTCGGTCGAGCCCGGGTGGTAGCCGGCGACGAGGTCGCTGCCCCACTTCTCGACGCGCAGCACGTAGTCGCCGGCGGGCGCGTCGGTGAGGCGGAACGTGCCGTCGGGGCCGGTCGAGCCGTACGTGCCGGACCCGCCCGCGGTGGACGTCAGGCTGACGCTCGCGCCGCTCACGGGCGTGCCCTGCGCGTCGCGCACGGTGCCCGTCAGGCACACGCCCTGCTCGAGCGACGCGTCGACGCCGCTCACACCGTCGGCGTCGACCTCGACGGGGGTCGCGTCCTCCCAGCGGTGCGCGCCGTCGTGGTACTCGCTGAGCAGCCCGGACGACGCGGGCGGCCGGAAGCCGACCGTGTACGCGCCGGGGGTGAGGCCGCTGACCGAGTACGTGCCGTCGGCGGCGGTCGTCGCCCAGCCGGACGCGCCCGTGCTCGACGAGGCGGACACGGAGACGCCGGCGACGGGCGCGCCGTCGGGGCCGACCACGGTGCCGCGGATCGCGGTCCCGGTGGGCAGGTCGATGTCGCCGAGCGCGGTCGTCTCGCCCGCGACGAGGGTCACGGTGCCCGCCTGCTGACGGTCCTGGGTCCCGGGCCACCACGTCGCGAGGTGGCCGCCGCCCGAGGGCCCGGACACCTGGACGGTGTGGGGGCCGGCGGGCGCCTTGAGGCGGAACGTGCCGTCGAGCCACGTGCCGCCGTACGCGGACGACTGGATCGAGCCCGCCGGGGCGACCTGCACGAACGCCGACGTCACGGGCTGCCCGCCGGACACGACGCGGCCCGCGACGTACGCGGCCGTCTGCAGGACGGTCGTGCCGACGACGGTCGTCGTGCCGGGCGCGACGGTGAAGGTCGTCGCCGTCCAGGGACGGTCGCCGCCGTGGTAGCCGCCGAGCAGCGGCCCGTCCCACGGTGCGACGACCTCGACGACGTAGGTGCCGGCCGGGACGTCCGCGAGCGTGTACGCGCCCGTGTCGTCGGTCGTCGTCGACAGGCCGGCCGGCGGGCCGTTCGGCGCGAGGAGCTGGACGGTGGTCGAGACGACGGGTGCGCCGGCCGTGTCGGCGACCTGACCGGTGAGGGTCCCCGTGGTCGTCCCGGCCGTGGCGGCGGTCGCCAGCCCGGTGAGCGTGAGGAGGGCGGCGAGGGCGAGCGCGAGGGCCCGGGACGCCGTGCGGGTGGGGGTTCGGACGGGCATGGCCTCTCCAGGGATCGGACGCACGTCGTCGGCGTCAGGCCGGACCATATAGCCGGAGCGTCCCTGTTCGTGGCGCTTTCCGAACGACGTCGCCCGGTCGGTCCTGCGCAGGCGCACCGAGGGCCGGGTGGCCTGCGGTCCACCCGGCCCTCGTGACGGTCGCGGCTGCCCCGGTGCCGCGACGGTCCTCCTGTGACGTCCCTACTGCACGTCGTCGTCCACCCAGTCGAAGGTCTTGGTGACGGCCTTCTTCCACAGGCGGTACTGACGGTCCCGCTCGGTGTCGTCGGCCGCGGGCTCCCAGCGCTTGTCCTCGGCCCAGTTGTCGATGACGTCCTGCTCGCCGGACCAGTACCCGACGGCGATGCCCGCGGCGTACGCGGCGCCGAGGGCGGTCGTCTCGGCGACCTTCGGCCGGATGACGGGCACGCCGAGGATGTCGGCCTGGAACTGCATGAGCGCGTCGTTGGCGACCATGCCGCCGTCGACCTTGAGCTCGGTGAGGTCGACCCCGGAGTCGGCGTTCATCGCGTCGAGCACCTCACGCGTCTGGAAGGCGGTGGCCTCCAGGGCGGCGCGGGCGATGTGGCCCTTGTTGACGTACCGCGTGAGCCCGACGAGCGCGCCGCGCGCGTCGGCCCGCCAGTACGGCGCGAACAGGCCCGAGAAGGCGGGCACGAAGTACGCGCCGCCGTTGTCCTCGACGGTCGCCGCGAGCGTCTCGATCTCCGGCGCCGACTTGATGATCCCGAGGTTGTCGCGCAGCCACTGCACGAGCGACCCGGTGACCGCGATCGAGCCCTCGAGGGCGTAGACCGGGTCCGCGTCGCCGATCTTGTAGCAGAGCGTCGTCAGCAGACCGTTCTTCGACGGGATCGGCTTCGTGCCCGTGTTGAGCAGCATGAAGTTGCCGGTGCCGTACGTGTTCTTGGCCGTGCCGACCTCGAAGCACGCCTGTCCGAACGTGGCGGCCTGCTGGTCGCCGAGGATGCCCGCGATCGGCACCCCGGGCACCATGCCGCCCTCGCGGCCCTTGCCGTACACCTCGGACGACGACCGGATCTCGGGGAGCATCGACAGCGGGATGCCCATCTCGCCGGCGATCTCCTCGTTCCACGACAGCGTGTCGAGGTTCATGAGCATCGTGCGCGACGCGTTGGTGACGTCGGTGACGTGCACGCCGCCGTCGACGCCGCCCGTCATGTTCCACAGCACCCACGCGTCGGTGTTGCCGAATGCGAGGTCGCCGCGCTCGGCCTTCTCGCGCGCACCCTCGACGTTGTCGAGGATCCACTTGATCTTCGGGCCGGAGAAGTACGTCGCGAGCGGCAGCCCGACGCGGTCCTTGTACCGGTCCGCACCGCCGCCGAGCGCCCCCAGCTCGTCGGCGATCTTCTGCGTCCGGGTGTCCTGCCAGACGATCGCGTTGTAGACCGGCTTGCCGGTCGTGCGGTCCCAGACGACCGCGGTCTCGCGCTGGTTGGTGATGCCGACGGCCGCGATGTCGCGGTACGTCAGGTTGGCGCGGGTGAGCGCGAGGCCGACGACCTCACGCGTGTTGACCCAGATCTCCTCGGGGTCGTGCTCGACCCAGCCGGCCCTGGGGAAGATCTGCTCGTGCTCCTTCTGGCCGACGGACACGATCTGGCCGCCGTGGTCGAAGACGATCGCGCGGGAGCTGGTCGTGCCCTGGTCGATCGCCAGGACGTACTGCGTGTCGGGCATGGGGGTCTGCCTTTCGGTCGGTGGCCGCGGTCAGAGGATGTAGGCGATGCCGGCGAGCCCGGCGAGGACGCCGCCGACGAGCGGCCCGAGCACCGGGACCCACGCGTACGACCAGTCGCCGCCGCCCTTGCCGGGGATCGGCAGGATCGCGTGGGCGATGCGCGGGCCGAGGTCACGCGCGGGGTTGATGGCGTACCCGGTGGGTCCGCCGAGGCTCGCGCCGATGCCGACGACGAGGAGCGCGACGGCGAGCGGTCCGAGGCCGGACGGCGTCGGGCCGAACGCGAGGACGACGAAGACCAGCACGAACGTCGCGATGACCTCGGTGACGAAGTTCCACGCGTACGACCGCAGGGCCGGTCCGGTGGAGAACACCGCGAGCTTGATGCCGGGCTCGGCCTCCTGGTCGAAGTGCTTCTTGTACGCGAGCCACGCGAGGACGGCACCGACGAACGCGCCGATCATCTGCGCGAGCCAGTACCAGAGCATGTTGCCGACCGTCGGTGCGATGGACGCGGTGACGACGTCCTCGGGACCGGTCTTGCTGAAGAACGGCTGGTCGGCCGTGAACAGGCCGATCGTGACGGCGGGGTTGAGGTGGGCGCCTGACTTGAAGGCGGTGTAGACACCGGCGAACACGGCGAGACCCCATCCGAAGTTGATGAGGAGCCAGCCGCCGCCGAAGCCCTTGGTGCCGGGCAGGATCACGTTCGCCACCACACCGGCGCCGAGCAGGATCAGCATCGCGGTGCCGAGGATCTCGGAGACGAACGCCTGGGACATGAGTGTGCCCACGGCCTATCCCTTCTGTTGACGAGACGTCGTTGTCACGTGCACCCCGCGCACGGGCCGCGGGGAGTCCGGGTCGTGCTCAGGTGCCGGCGGGACCTGCCGATCCGCGGCCGCGCGGCGAGCCCGGCTTGGTCCCGGCGCCGACGACGTCGTCGAGGCGGCGCATGGGGGCCAGGTCGGCGGCGCGCAGGCGCACCTGCTCGGCGGCCGCGTCGTCGTGCTCCTGCGCGGCGGCGTCCTCGGCCTCCGCGCGGGCGGTGTACGCGGCGATCTCCTTGCTGCGGGTCCGCTCGTCCCAGCCGAGGACCGGGGCGATGAGGTCGACGATCTCGTCGAGCGCGCCGACGCCCTTGTCCGCCTGCTCGTAGTTGAGCCGGGTGCGGTGCATCATCACGTCGTCGAGGTGCAGGGCGCCCTCGTGGCTGACGGCGTAGACGATCTCGGCGCCGATGTACGCGGGCGCGTTCTTCAGCGGCTCGGCGAGCGTCGGCTCGGCGTCGACGAGATCGATGAGCTCGCCCAGCAGCGACCCGTACCGGTGCAGCAGGTGGTCCATGCGCGGCCGGTCCCAGCCGTACCTCGCACCGATGGCCTTGGCCTGCCGCTGGAACACGCGCAGGCCCTCGGCGCCGACGAGCGGCAGGTCGTGCGTGAGCGACGGGAGGCTCGTGGCGCGCGAGCCGATCGCGAAGTCGACGGCGTCCTTCGCCATGACGCGGTACGTCGTGAGCTTGCCGCCCGCGATGACGGTGAGGCCGGGCGTGGGGGAGGCGACGGTGTGCTCGCGCGACACCTTGGCCGACGACGTGCCCTCCTTGACGTGCGGCTGCAGCAGCGGCCGCAGGCCGGCCCAGGTGCCGATGACGTCGTCGCGCGAGATCGGGCGGGACAGCACCGCGTTGGCGTGCTCGATGACGTAGTCGATGTCCGCGCTGGTCGCGACGGGGTGCACGAGGTCCTGCTCCCACGGGGTGTCGGTCGTGCCGATCACCCAGTAGCGGGACCACGGGATGATGAACAGCACCGACTTCTCGGTCTGCAGGATCAGGCCGGTGTTGCCGGCGATCCGGCTGCGCGGCACGACGATGTGGATCCCCTTGGAGGCCAGCACCCGCAGACCGCCCTCGGACCCGGCGAGGCTCTCCGTCTCCTCCGTCCAGACGCCCGTCGCGTTGATGACCGCGCGCGCCCGCACGTCGAGGTGCTCGCCCGTCTCGAGGTCGACGAGCTCGGCGCCGGTGACCGCACCGCCGGTCGTCGTGTGCAGGTCGAGCACCTGCGTGCGGCTCGCGGCGTGCGCGCCGTACGAGACGGCCGTGCGGACCAGGGTCTCGACGAGGCGCGCGTCGTCGACGCTCGCGTCCCAGTACCGGACCGCGCCGACGGCGGCGTCGTGCCGCAGGTCGGGGAACAGCCGCTCCATGCCCTTGCGGGACAGGTGCTGGTGCATCGGCATCGCGCGCTTGGAGCCGTTGACGGTGGCGAGCGTGTCGTACAGCAGGACGCCCGCGCCGACGTACGCGCGCTCCCAGACGCGGTTCTCCAGCGGGTAGAGGAACGACACCGGCTTCACGAGGTGCGGCGCGAGCGTGTTGATGAGCAGGTCGCGCTCGGTGAGCGCCTCGCGCACCAGGTGGAAGTCGAGCATCTGCAGGTACCGCAGGCCGCCGTGCACGAGCTTGCTGGACCGGCTCGACGTGCCGCTCGCCCAGTCCTGCGCCTCGACCACGGCCGTCGACAGGCCGCGCGTCACGGCGTCGAGGGCGATGCCCGCGCCCGTGACACCGCCCCCGATGACCAGGACGTCGAGCTCGTTGCCGCGCTCGCCGCTCGCGCGCATGACGTCGAGCGCGTCCTGGCGTGCCTGGACCGTCAGTGGTGCTGTCCGCATGTGGTTCTCGTCCCCCGGGTGATCTGTCTGCCTCGGATCGCTGCGCCCGTGGCCGCTCGCTATCGTCATCACGGGGCGAACGGACGCGCAACCGGGGTGCACATACGTGCATGCACAGGCGTCCGCGGGAGGAGGGGTCCATGTACGTCGAGCGGGAGCAGGACGTCCTGCGCGCGGCGTCCATGTACTACCTGCAGGACCTCAAGATGGAGGTCATCGCGCGGCACCTCGGGACGTCCCGGTCGACCGTCTCGCGGCTCATCAAACGTGCGCGGCAGGCCGGGCTGGTCGAGATCACGCTGCGCCCCGCGAGCACGCGTGCACCGGGGCTCGGGCGTTCGGTGGCCGCGACGTTCGGCGTCGACGCGTACGTGGTGCCCGTCCCGGACTCCGCGTCGCACATCGAGCGGCTCGACCAGGTGTCGATGACCGCCGCGCGTCTCCTGTCGTCGTGGTTCGACTCCGACATGGTCATGGGCGTGGCCTGGGGCACCACGCTCGCGTCGGTGTCCCGCTACCTCACGCCCAAGCCCACGCGCGGGTCGCACGTCGTGCAGCTCAACGGCGCCGCCAACATGCGCACGTCCGGCATCGAGTACGCGTCGGACCTCATCTCGTCGTTCGGCACCGCGTTCGGCGCGGCCGTGCACCACTTCTCGGTCCCCGCGTTCTTCGACTACCCCGACACCAAGCGCGCGATGTGGCGCGAGCGGTCCGTGATGCGCGTGCTCGACATGCAGCGGCGGGCCGACATCGCCGTCTTCTCGGTCGGCGCGGTGGCCGGGGCGGTCCCGTCGCACGTGTACTCGGCCGGCTACCTCGACGACGCCGACGTGCGCCTGCTCCACGACGAGGGCGTCGTGGGCGACGTGTGCACCGTGTTCCTGCGCGCCGACGGGTCGTGGCAGGACGTGCACCTGAACGAACGTGCGACCGGCCCGACGCCCGACGAGCTCCAGCGGGTGCCGCGTCGGGTGTGCGTCGTCGCGGGGGACAACAAGGTCGCGCCGCTGCTCGCCGCCCTGCGCGCGGGGGTGGTGACGGACCTCGTGGTCGACGAGCTCACCGCGACCGGCCTGCTCGACGCGGCCGAGCCCCCGCTGCCGCGCCGGACCGCACGACGCACCCCCGACGCGTCGGCACGCGCCTGACGCGCCGGGACCCGCCGGCGCTCCCCGCCACCGCGGGCCACCCGCTCGCCGTGCGGGGCCGCGGGCACGCGCTGATACTCGCTCGGTGACCGACACCGCCACCGCCCCGGACCACGTCGACGACACGCGCCTGCGGCGCAGCGTGTCCGGCCGTCTGCTGTTCCTGTTCATCCTCGGGGACGTGCTCGGCGCGGGCGTGTACGCGCTGGTCGGCGAGCTCGCGGGCGAGGCCGGCGGCATGATCTGGGTGCCGCTGCTCGTCGCGCTCGGCATGGCGCTGCTCACCGCGGCGTCGTACGCGGAGCTCGTGACGAAGTACCCGCGGGCGGGTGGCTCCGCGGTCTACGCGCAGCGGGCGTACCGGCGCCCGGTCGTGTCGTTCCTCGTCGGGTACTGCATGCTCGCCGCGGGCGTCACGTCCGCCGCGGGCCTGTCGCTCGCGTTCGCGGGCGACTACCTCGGGGTGTTCCTCGACGTGCCGGCGGTGCCCGCGGCGCTCGTGTTCCTGGCGCTCGTCGCGGCGCTCAACGCGCGCGGCATCCAGGAGTCGCTGCGCGCCAACGTCGTCATGACCGCGATCGAGCTCAGCGGGCTCGTGCTCGTCGTGGTGCTCGGCGCGATCGTGCTCAGCCGCGGCGACGGCGACGTGTCGCGCCTGACCGAGCTGCCGGAGGGCACGGGGGTCGCCGCGGCGACCCTGGGCGGCGCGCTCATCGCGTTCTACTCGTTCGTCGGGTTCGAGACGTCCGCGAACCTGGCCGAGGAGGTGCGCGACGTGCGCCGCACCTACCCGCGCGCGCTGTTCGGGGCGCTGCTCACGGCCGGGGTGGTCTACCTGCTGGTCGGGATCGTCGCGCCCGCCGTCGTCGCGCCCGCCGACCTCCAGGCGTCGAGCGGACCGCTGCTCGAGGTCGTGCGCGTCGCCGGCGGCGTGCCGCTCGAGGTGTTCTCCGTCGTCGCGCTGGTCGCGGTCGCCAACGGCGCGCTGCTCACGATGATCATGGCGAGCCGCCTCGCGTACGGCATGGCCGAGGAGGGGTTGCTGCCGTCCGTGTTCGGCCGCGTCCTCCCCGGGCGCCGGACGCCGATCGTCGCGATCGTCGTGACGACCGCCGTCGCCATGGTGCTCACCACGACGGGGTCGCTCGTCGACCTCGCGTCGACCGTCGTCCTGCTCCTGCTGCTCGTCTTCCTCAGCACCAACGTCGCCGTGCTCGTGCTCCGTCGGGACCGCGTCGAGCAGCCGCACTTCCGGGCGTGGACGCCGCTGCCGGTGCTGGCCGCCGCGACGTGCGTCGGCCTGCTCACGCAGCAGGAGGCGAGGCACTGGCTGCTCGCGGGCGTGCTGCTCGTCGTGGGCCTCGTGCTCTACGCGGCGGCGCGGATCGCGTCGCGGCGATCGTCGGGCTCCTGACGCGTCCGCCGTGGTGGCGACGCGGTGACGTGGCCCGCGCGCACCTCCCGGGTCGTCGGCCCCGGGCGGACCGCGCCGACGGTTGTCACCCGTCCGGGTGGTTCTCGTCCCGGCGCACGCGGTGACCGGCGTGTCCGGGCCGGTCGGACGTGGCGCGATGTCGGTGCTGCACGGCACGATCGGGTCATGGCCGATGGCGACGCAGTCTCACAACGCTATGACGGCGCAGGTGAGCGTGGTCATGACGCCGTCACGACGCGTCCCGGACCCCTCGCGGGAGTGCTCGCCGGCGTCGTCGGCGTGACGCTCGCGCTGTCGCCCGAGCTCCTCCTCGTCCCCGGCGGCGCCTACCTCACCGTCCCCGCCCTGCGGTCACCGCTGCTCCTCGTCGGGATCGTCGCCGTCGTCCTCGGCGTGCTCGTCGCACACCGCCACCCCGGGTGGGCGACCGTGCTGGTCCTCATGCCGTTCGCGACGACCGTCTGGACCGGCTGGTTCGTGCTCGGCTGGTGGGCCGGGCTCGTCGCCGTCGCGGCCGTCGCCGCGCACCGCGCACCCTGGCGCGCCGCCCTGCCTGCCGCCGCCGCGGTCGCCGTCACCAGCTGGTTCACGGTCTCCGACATCGTCGCGTCCGTCCCGCTCGGGTCGAGCGCCGTCGGCGACGGACGCGACGAAGTCGTGACGCTCGGCGCGATGCTCGGGCTGCTCGTCGTCGCCCTCACGGTCGCCACCGTCGGCGGGGTCGTCGACCGGCGCCGCGACCCGGTCGACACGCCCGCGGACGACCCCGACGCCGCCGAGCGTGCGCGCCTCGCACGCGAGCTCACCGACGCCGCCGCCCGCCGCATCTCGCTCGTCGCGGCACGTGCCGAGCTGGCCCCGCCCTACCGGTACCGCGACGGCGGGGCCGACCGCCGGGCCGCGCTCGCCGCGCTCGCGGTCGACGCGCGGCGCGCGCTCGGCGAGCTCCGGCACGCGCTCGTGGTGCTCGACCACGCCGACGCCGACCGCGCCGGCCTGGACAGCCGTGACGAACCGCGGGCCCGTGCGGGGGCCCTGCGCTAGGACGCGCGCGCCGGCGCCGCCGTCGGACCGGCAGCCGTGCGACGGACCGCCCACCCCGGGGGTCCATGACCCTCGCGGACGGGCAGCCGCGCGCGACGGTTACCGTGTGCGCGTGACGTCCGACCAGCTCACGATCCGGTCCGCCCGCCCGGCCGACGTGCGCGCGATCCGTGCCCTCGTCCAGCCCTACGCCGACGAGCGCATCCTGCTCGCCAAGGAGTGGGTCGGCTACTACGAGGCCGTGCAGGAGTTCGTCGTCGCCGAGGCGCCCGACGGGACCGTCGTCGGTTGCGGCGCGCTGCACGTCATGTGGCAGGACCTCGCCGAGATCCGCACGCTCGCCGTCGACCGGGCCTACCGCGGCCAGGGCGTCGGCCACCTGCTGCTCGACGCGCTCGTCGACCGCGCCCGCGGCCTCGGCCTGCGCCGCCTGTTCTGCCTCACGTTCGAGGTCGACTTCTTCACCGCGCACGGGTTCCACGCCATCGAGGGCACGCCCGTCACGCCCGACGTGTACGCCGAGCTCCTGCGGTCGCACGACGACGGCGTCGCCGAGTTCCTCGACCTCGCCCGCGTGAAGCCGAACACCCTGGGCAACACCCGCATGCTCATCGAGCTCGACCAGGCGTAGCACGGACCGCCCGGCGCGGGGCCGTCGTCACGCCGCCGTCGTCACCGCCACGGGGTCGAGGACGACGAGCACCTGACCGGGGCCCACCTGGTCGCCCGGGGTCACCGTGACGTCGACGACCGTGCCGCCGCTCGCCGCGACGACGGGCGCCTCCATCTTCATCGCCTCCAGCGCGAGGAGCTGCTGACCGGCCTCGACGACGTCGCCCGGGCGGACGTCCACGCGGAACACCGTCGCGACGAACGGCGCCTCCACGCCGTCGCAGCCGTCGGGCACGACGACCGCACCGGCGGACGGTCCGGCGAGCGCGGGCTCGGGGTCGCGCCGGTCGAACTCGCCGGCCGCCTCCCACGCCGACCGCTCGGCCGCGAACGCGTCGGCCTGCCGGGCCTGGAACTCGGCGATCGACGGCGCGTTCGCCGCGAGGAACCGCTCGTGCTCGGCCAGCGAGAACGTGCTCTCCTCGATGCGGACGTCGTGCCGGCCCGCGGCCATGTCGGCGCGCAGGTCGAGCAGCTCGTCGGCTCCCACGGGGTACCAGCGGATCGTGTCGAAGATCCGCAGCAGCCACGGGGTTCCCGGCTCGAACGGCCGGTGCCGCGCGTACGTGTCCCACACCTGGATGGTCCGGCCGACGAACTGGTACCCGCCGGGCCCCTCCATCCCGTAGATGCACAGGTACGCGCCGCCGATCCCGACCGCGTTCTGCGGGGTCCACGTGCGGGCCGGGTTGTACTTCGTCGTGACGAGCCGGTGCCGCGGGTCGAGCGGCGTCGCGACGGGCGCGCCGAGGTAGACGTCGCCGAGCCCGAGCACCTGGTACGACGCGTCGAACACCGTGCGGTACACGTCGTCGACCGAGTCCAGGCCGTTGATGCGGCGGATGAACTCGATGTTCCACGGGCACCACGGGGCGTCGTCGCGGACACCCGCCATGTAGCGCTGGATCGCCTCGCGCGTCGACGGGTCGTCCCACGAGAGCGGCAGGTGCACCGTGCGGCTCGGCACGACGAGGTCGCGCGTCGCGGGCAGCGTCTCCTCGACCTCCTCGACGACCTCGAGCGCGCGGCGCAGCGGCAGCACGTCCGGGTCGACGTGGAGCTGGAGCGAGCGGATGCCGGGCGTGAGGTCGACGACGCCGCGCAGGCCGTCGTGGTCGACGCGCTGCTGCACCGCCTCCATGAGCGCGTGCACGCGCATCCGGGACGCGAGGTCGAGGCGCATGGGCCCGTACTCGACGAGGAGGTTGTCGTCGCCCGAGCGGCGGTACGTGACCTCGGGGTCGGTCGTCTCGACACCCGCGGCGCCCAGGGTGGTGGTCGCGACCGGCGCGGTGCCGGCCGTGCGTGCGGGCCGGGCAGGCGTGCGGCCCAGGACGCCGCCGTCGACGTGCGGCGCCCGGCGCGGGACCGGGTCCGCCTGCGGGCGTCGGCGCAGGTCGTCGGCCTGCGCCTCGTCGACGGGCACGAAGCGCACCTCGTCGCCGGGCCGCAGCTGCCCGAGCTTCCAGAGCTGGCCGAGCGCGACCGTCGCGGGGCACGTGAAGCCGCCCAGGCTCGGGCCGTCGGGGCCGAGCAGGATCGGCAGGTCGCCCGTGTAGTCGACGGCGCCGACCGCGTACGGGGTGTCGTGGATGTTCGACGGGTGCAGGCCCGCCTCGCCGCCGTCGGGCCGCGCCCAGGTGGGCTTCGGGCCGACGAGCCGCACGCCCGTGCGGGCCGAGTTGAAGTGCACCGACCAGGTGGCCGCGTAGAACTCCTCGACGTCGTCCGTCGTGAAGAACTCCGGCGCCGCGTGCGGTCCCTCCAGCGCCCCGACGTGCCAGGAGGACGGGATGACGGGCCGCTCGTCGACGGGGACGGGGTGGGCGTCGGCCGCGTCGGGCGCCGGTGCGCCCAGCGGGACCAGGTCGCCGGGCCGCAGCGGGAGCCCCGTCGCGCCGCCGATCCGGCCGAGGTCGAACGTCGCCGCCGAGCCGAGCACGCGCGGCACGTCGAGCCCGCCGCGGACCAGCACGTACGACCGCATCCCCGCCGTCGGGGTGCCGATCGCCAGGACGCCGCCGGGCGGCACCTCGACCGGCTCCCACTGCGGCACCGGTGCACCGTCGAGCGTCACGGGCGTCGGCGCGCCCGCGACCAGCACCGTCGCGCCCGTGACGAACCTCAGCTCCGGGCCGGCCATCGTGCACTCCAGCCCCGGGGCGCCCTCGGGGTTGCCGAGGGCGCGGTTGCCGAGGCGGAACGACAGGTCGTCCATCGGGCCCGACGGCGGGATGCCGACGTGCCACAGGTGCGTGCGGCCCGGCCAGTCCTGGATCGTCGTGAGCATCCCCGCGCGGACCACCTCGACGCGCGGCGTCACGTCGCGGACGTGCGCGAGCGTGCCCGTGTGGTGCGCGGCGGCCGCGACCTCGGGGGTGCGGACGATGCTGCGCAGCAGGCCGAGGTTGGTCGCGACGCCGTCGAGCCGGGTGACCGTGAGCGCGTCGTCGAGCGCGGCCCACGCGGCGTCCCGGTCGTCGCCCGCCGCGACGACCTTCGCGAGCAGCGGGTCGTAGTGGGTCGAGACCTCCAGACCCGGCTCGACCCAGGTGTCGACGCGCACGTCCGCGGGCACCGCGAACGCCGTGACCGTGCCCGCCGACGGCAGGTGGTCGCGATCCGGGTTCTCGGCGTAGACACGGGCCTCGACCGCTGCCCCGCGCGGGTGCAGCGGGGTGTCGAGCGGGCTCGTGTCGCCCTGCGCCAGGCGGATCATCCACGCGACCAGGTCCACGCCGTAGACGGCCTCGGTCACCGGGTGCTCGACCTGCAGGCGCGTGTTGACCTCGAGGAACGCCGCCTCCTCGCGCTCCGCGTCGTACACGTACTCGACGGTCCCCGCGCTGCGGTACCGGACCGACGCGGCCAGGTCGCGGGCCGCGTCGGCGATCCGCTGCCGCACCGCGTCGGGCAGCGCCGGCGCCGGGGCCTCCTCGACGACCTTCTGGTGCCGCCGCTGCAGCGAGCAGTCGCGGTCGCCCAGCGTGACGACGCGGCCCAGCCCGTCGCCGAACACCTGCACCTCGACGTGCCGCGCGGCCGTGATGAGCCGCTCCAGGTACACGCCCGCGGACCCGAACGCCGCACCCGCGGTCCGTCGCACGGCCTCCCACGCCGCCGTGAGCTCGTCGGGCGTCGCGCACGCGCGCATGCCGATCCCGCCCCCGCCCGCGGTCGCCTTGAGCATGACCGGGAACCCGATCCGGTCCGCCTCCGCCTGCGCCTCGTCGAGGTCCGCGAGCAGACCCGTGCCGACCAGCATCGGCATGTCCACCGCCGCCGCGGCCGCGCGGGCCGTGTGCTTCGCGCCGAACAGCTCGAGCTGGTCCGGCGTCGGCCCGACGAACGCGATCCCCGCCGCCTCCGCGGCCCGCGCGAACCCCGCGTTCTCCGACAGGAACCCGTAGCCGGGGTGGATCGCGCCCGCACCCGTCGCGAGCGCTGCCTCGACGATCGCGTCGGCCCGCAGGTACGACTGCGCAGCGGGTGCCGGACCGAGACGCACCGCAGTGTCGGCCAGGTGCACGTGCGGGGCTCCCGCGTCGGCGTCCGAGTACACCGCGACCGTACGCAGGCCCAGGTCGCGCGCGGTGCGCAGGACGCGGACGGCGATCTCGCCGCGGTTCGCGACGAGCAGCGTGTCGAACGTCATCGGGTCACCACCATCCGGACGGGCGTCGGGTCGAAGCCGTTGCACGGGTTGTTGACCTGCGGGCAGTTCGAGACGACGACCAGCACGTCGCGCTCCGCCCGCAGCGACACCGCCAGCCCCGGGGCGGAGATGCCGTCGACGATCCCGAGCGCGCCGTCCGGGTCGACCGGCACGTTCATGTACCAGTTGACGTTCGAGACGAGGTCGCGCTTGCCGAGCCCGTGCCGGCCGCCCTCCGCGAGGAAGTTCTCGACACACGCGTGCTGCGCACGCGTGTGGTGGCCGTACCGCAGCGTGTTCGACTCCTGCGAGCACGCGCCGCCGAGGGTGTCGTGCCGCCCGCACGTGTCCGCGACGACCGTCATGAGCTCGCCGTGCTCGCAGTCGCGCAGCACCGACCCCGTCGTGAGGAACACCGAGTCCTGCGCCTGGATCGTGTCGGGCGCGCTGTAGCGCAGCGACGTGTCGTGCGCGTCGTAGACGAGGAAGTCGACCGCCTGGTTCCCGCCGAGGTCGACGATCGTCAGCACGTCGCCGGCCGCGACGACCGCGGACCACGGTGCGCGGGCCGGGACGACGTCGTCGCGCAGCACCTCCCCGGCCGGGACGGGGTCCCCGCCCGACCCGGCCGGGGACGTGAGGTCGGGCGCGGTCGTCGAGCTCGTCCCGAAGGCGTCGGTGACCGCGGTGTCGGGCGTGCCGGGCGTCGGCGTGGTCGTGGTCATGCGATCCCCCGGGCGGTGAGGTCGGCGACGGTGTTGGTGAAGGCGCGGCGGCCCTCGGGCGTGGCGGTCCAGAGCGGGTCGTCGGGTGCCGTCGGGCGGCCCGCCCACGCGAGGACCTCCAGCGGTGACGACGTGAACGCCGGGCGCGGGTCCAGCGGGTGCGCGGTGTTGGCGACGAGCAGCAGCAGCGGCACCTCGGCCCGGAGGGTGACCGCGGCGCCCGCGCCCGCCGACCCGGTGAAGTGCGGGCGGCCGTCGTCGTCGACCCGGACCCCCTGGAAGAACGACACGCTCGGCGGCAGGTCGCGGCGGGTCAGGCCGTGCTTCGCCGCCGCCAGCGCGAACAGCTCGCGGCCGGCGGGCGACGGGCCGTGCGCGTCGCCGTCGCCGTAGCGCTGCACGTTGCGGGCGCGCGTCGTCGTGCCGAACAGCGCGTCCTGATGGCCCGACGAGTCCTGCACGACCGACGCGAGCACGCGGCCCGCGTCGGACAGCAGCAGGTGGCCCGCGGTGAGGTACACCTGCCACTGCACCTTGACCGTGTCCGCGACGTTGAGCCGCTCCCACGGCCGGTCCAGCCGGTACGCGAGCACGTGCGCGCACGCGTCGCCGTCGAGGTCGGTGAGCCGGACGTGCGTGCCGCGCGCGACCGCGAGGTGCGTGTAGCCGCCGCCCGCGACGACCTCGGCGTGCACGAGGTCAGCCGGGTCGACGTCGGCCGGCGGGGTCGGCCAGGCGCTCGCGGGGAGCGTCGGCATGGCCTGGACCCGGCCGTGCGCGGCGGCCTCCTGGGCCCGGGCGTGCGCGCGGGCGCCGGCGGTCGTGCCGGTGTCGTCGACGGTCGTCATGTGGGGCTCCCGGGTTTTCTGTCGTCTGACAGAAACAGCGTCGCGACGGCCTGTTCCCCGCCGATCACCACCCCGTAAACGTTGCGTTACGCCGCCCGCACCCCCGGGACGACGGACCCGTGCCGACGGTTCACCGGCCGCGGATCGACCTCGACCCGGGCGTCGTTGCCGCATTTGCGGCCGTACCGGTCACCAGACCCGGGTCGGCGCTCAGGGACGGCCGTCGAGACGGCCCGTCGGGAGCGTCCCGTCGCGAGCGGGCACCTCACGGGCCGGTGGTACGTTCCCCAGGCCATGGGACGCAGACCGGGACGACCACGCGCCACCGGCGACCCGCACGAGCAGCGGGACACCCGGCAGGACGTGCTCGACGCCGCCGCGGCCCTCTTCTGCACCGTCGGCTACGCCGCGACCAGCACCCGCGCGGTCGCCGACCGCGCCGGCGTCCGGCAGGCGTCGATCTACCACCACTTCACGAGCAAGGACGCGATCCTGCGCGAGCTGCTGCTCGGGTCGGTCCGCCCGTCGCTCGAGCTCGCCGACAACCTCGCGACCGCCGCCGACGCCCCGCCCGCCGCACGGCTCTGGGCGCTCGCGCACGCCGACGTGCTGCTGCTGACGACGAGCCCCGTCAACGTCGGCGCGCTCTACCTGCTGCCCGAGGTCGACGGCGAGCAGTTCGCCGAGTTCCACGCGCTGCGCGACCGCCTGCGCACGCGCTACGACGACCTCGCCGCCCAGGTCCTCGCCGGCGGAGAGCCCGCCCCGGCGGGAGGTGCTGCGGCGACCGCACGCGACGACGCGGCGCAGGAGGCCGCGGGTCCGCGTCACCCTGCCGGTCCGGCACCCGACGGCGACGTGGGTCCGCTCGTGCTCGGCCTGGTGGAGTCGGTCATCCTCCGCCGCCGAGCCGGCGAGGCGCTCGCCGCGTCGGTCGCCGCGTCCGTCGCCGACGGCGTGCTGCGGCTCGCCGGGTGCGACGCGGCCGCCGTGGCGTCGGCGCGTGCGACCGGCTCGGCCCTCACGACGCCCGCACCCGCACCCGCGCGCCCGCCCGGCCGCGAGCCGTGACGCCGACCCCCGACCCGTCCTCCGCCGCGCGACGGAGACCCGGGTCCGCCGCGCGAGCGTGGCGCAGCACCGCCCCCGACGCGCACCATCGACTCTCGTGACCACCGCCTCGTCGTCCGACGCCCCGGTGCGGCAGCCCGCCGTCGCGGCGGCGCGACCCGACGCCGCAGCCCTGCGACGGCTGCTGCCGGCAGCCGTCCTCGCCGCGATCGTCGTGGCGTTCCTGCTCAGCAGCCCGACGGTGTCGCGGCTGACGTTCAGCGAGACGGGGCAGTGGACGTCGTACGCGGTGGAGCCCGCCGTCTCGTCGGGCCTGATGTTCGGCGGCGCCGTCGTGGTCGCCACGGGCATCCTGCTCGCCCGGCGGCACCCGGTCTGGGCGACGGCCGTCACCCTGCTGCCGTTCGTCTCCTACCCGTGGGTGGGCTGGTGGGCGTACGGCTGGTTGCTCGGGCTCGTCGCCGTCGCCGTCCTCGCGGCCGTCGACCGGCCGCGGCGTGCGGCCGTGCCGGCGTTCGCGGCGGTCGCCGTCGCCGCCTGGTACTGCGCGTCGCCGGTCCTGGCCAGCGTGCCGATCGGCGTCACGGACGCCGGGTCGGGGCTCGGGTTCCGCGCGTACACCTTCGTCGCGCACGCCGTGGCCGTCGCGGCCGCCACGAGCCTCGCCGCTGCGGCCGGGTCCGCGGCGCGCAGTCGCGCACGGACCCGGGACGCCGCCGCACAGGAGCAGAACGCACTCGCCGTGGCGTCCGCCGTCGCCGAGCGTGCGCGGCTCGCGCACGACCTGCACGACGTCGTGGCGCACCACGTCTCGCTCGTCGTCGTCCGCGCGGAGAGCGCGCCCTACCAGCACCCGGGACTCGACGACGAGGCGCGCGCCGTGCTCGCCGCGGTCGCTGCCGACGGCCGCGAGGCGCTCGCGGAGCTCCGGCAGGTGCTCACGGTGCTGCGGCGCTCGGAGGGGCCCGGGCTCGCGCCGCAGCCGGGTGCGCGGGACGTGGACGCCCTCGTCGCGGCCGCGCGGGACGCCGGGCAGGAGGTGCGGGTGACGGGCTCGTGGCGGGACATCGACGAGCCGACGGGCTACGTGCTGTACCGCGTCGTCCAGGAGTGCCTGACGAACGCGCGCCGGCACGCGTTCGGGGAGCCCGTCGACGTGCAGCTCCGCAGCGACGCGCGCGGGGTCGGCCTCCTGGTCCGCAACGCCGTCCCGGAACCGGTGCGCGCGGTCGTGCCCGGCCGCGGGCTCGTCGGGATGCGCGAGCGTGTCGAGGCGCTCGGGGGTCTGCTCGACGTGCGCACGGTCGGCGGGCAGTTCGTGGTCGAGGCCCTGCTGCCCGACGGCGCGCCCGACGACCGGCCGGGCGCGACACGCGGCGGCCGCGCATGACGCGCGTCGTCGTCGCGGACGACCAGCCGGTCGTCCTGCAGGGGTTCGCGGCGATCCTCGGGTCCGCGCCCGACCTGGAGGTCGTCGGCACCGCCGCCGACGGGCGCGCGCTGGTCGAGCTCGTCGCGCGCACCGAGCCGGACGTGGCCGTCGTCGACGTGCGGATGCCCGTGCTCGACGGCATCGCGGCGACGCAGCAGGTCGTCGCGCGCCACCCGGCGACCCGCGTCCTGGTCCTCACGACGTTCGACCTCGACGAGTACGTGCTGGACGCGCTGCGCGCGGGTGCGAGCGGCTTCCTGCTCAAGGACGTCACCGCGGAGCGCCTGGTCGAGGCGGTGCGGCTCGTCGCCGAGGGCTCGATGCTGCTGGGCCCGAACGTGACGCGCAGGCTCGTCGAGGACTTCTCGCGGCGCGTGCGCCGCCCGTCGCCCGAGTTCGACACGTTGACGCCGCGCGAGCGTGACGTGGCGCTCGCGGCGGCCCGCGGGCTGTCGAACGCGGAGATCGCCGGCGAGCTGTTCATCGGCGAGTCCACGGTGAAGACGCACCTGTCGGAGGTGCTGCGCAAGCTGCGGTGCCGGGACCGCGTGCAGCTGGTCGTCACGGTGCACGAGGCGGGGCTGCTCGGGGACTGAGCGGCCGGTCCTCGCGTGTGCGCGCGTGTGCGCGGTCGCTGCGGGACGGGATTTAACACAGCCGTTTCGTCCGTGCAGCGACGCGGACACAGCCCGGGTGGTCAATGAACCTGTCGAGCGACAGAAACTCCTCGGCACGCGCTCGTGACCTGGCCACCGCGCCGACCCGGGAGAGCAGCCCGGCGCCGCCGCCGTCCCTCCCGGAGCCACCATGATCATCGCCGGAGTCGGGCTCTCCGTCCTCGCCGTCGTCCTCGTCGGCATCCTCGTCGCCCGCAAGGTCGACGGGGACAGCGCCAACTACCTCGTCGCCGGCCGCCGGCTCGGCGTCCCCCTCGTCGCGGCCTCCCTCATGGCCGCCGCGGTCGACTCCAACGCGACCGTCGGCAACACCGACCTCACCTCGTCGTTCGGCTTCTGGGCGGGCACGTCGCTCGCGCTCGGCCTCGCGATCTGCCTCACGCTGACGGGCCTGTTCCTCGCGAAGCCCATGCACCGCCTGAAGCTCTTCACGCTCGGCGACTTCTACCGGATCCGGTACGGCCGGGGCGTCGAGATCGCCGCGTCGGTCCTCATGATCTTCGCGTTCGCGATCCTCATGGCCGGCAACCTCGTCGCCTGCGGGTTCCTGCTCGAACGGTTCCTCGGGCTCGACTACACGGTCGGCGTCGTCCTCGCCGTCGTCCTGGTGCTCGTCTACACGATCGGCGGCGGGATGTTCTCCGACGCCTACACCGCCGCGATCCAGATCGCGATCACCGCCGCCGCGACCGTCGCGCTGCTGTGGTGGGTCGGCTCGACCATCGGCTTCCAGATCGACCCCGGCATGGGCCCGTTCGACCTCGAGCAGCTCACGTCGACCGACGCGGGAGCACCGATCAACTGGGCGACCCTCATCTCGCTGGGCATCGGCGACATCGTGGCCATCGACTTCATGCAGCGCGTGTTCGCGGCGAAGTCCCCCGAGATCGCCCGCCGGTCTTGCTTCACCGCCGCCGCGGGCACCGCGATCGTCGGCGTCGCGTACGGCCTCGTCGCTCTCACCGCCGTCTCCGTCCTCGGCATCACGACCGTCGACGGGCCCGTCCTGTTCACGCTGCTCGACGACTACGCGCCCCCCGGGCTCGCGATCCTCGTGCTGTCGGGCATCGTCGCCGCGTCGTTCTCCACCGCGTCCGGCGCGATCCTCGCGACGTCCGCCGTCGCCGTCCGCAACATCTTCGGCGTCCGCCGCGTCGTCGACACGCCCGGCGTCAAGGACCCGCTGCTGCGCTGGACCCGCCTCGCGATGATCCCGATCGTGATCCTCGGGGTCACCGTCGCGCTCGAGGTCGCCCAGACCGGCATCCTGCTGACCCTCGCGTTCGACCTCATGCTCGCGGCGCTCGTCGTGCCGTTCCTGCTCGGCCTCTTCTGGAAGCGCGGCGGACGCGACGCGGCCGTCGCCGCGATGGTCGTCGGGCTCACCGTGCGGCTCGGGCTGTTCGTCCTCACGCCGACGATCTACGGCGTGCCCAACGACGTGCTCTACGTCCCGAACGACCTCGTGCCCGCGACGTTCGACGGCTGGCCCACGATGTACGGCGCCGTCGCGTCGCTGCTCGCGTACCTCGTCGTCGCGTTCGTCCGGCCGCGGTCGGTCGCCGAGGAGGCCTGGGCCCTCACCGACACCGCCCCGGCGACGACCGAGCCCGAGCCCGCCGTGCCGGCTGCGGTCACGTCGCAGGCGCACGACGCGCCGACGACGCCCGTGGTCCGGACGACCGACCCCGACGTGGGCGACGGCCTGCCGTCCCCCGCCTGACGCACGGCCCTCGGCCCGTCCCCGTCGCCCCCGCCGACGCACGCGCCCTCACGCACGCCTCCGACCCTCCGGACGTGCGTGCGGGCGCGTTCGGCGCTCGGAGGACGGGGACCGGGCCGGTCGATCAGTCGGGGGTGCGGTCGGTGAAGGGTTCACCGAGGTCCAGGTCGCCCGACGTCTCGACGATCACCAGGACCGCGTCGGTGACCGCCCACGTCTGGTGCATCTCGCCCGGCTCCCAGACGACCAGGGTGCCCGGACCGGCCGCGACCCGCGGCCCGTCGTCGGTCTGCACCTCGACGTCGCCCGACACGACGCCCAGCACCTGCCGCCGGACCGCCCGGTGCCGGCCGATCGTGCCACCCGCGTCGAGCCGCGCGACGTGCACGCTCGTCGCACCGGTCGTCGGCGGGACGGCCTCGAGCAGCACGCCGGCGCTGTCGAACCGGTCGAGGGGGTAGCGGACGACGTCGACGAGACGCATCGGGACCTCCGGAGGGCGGGGTGCGGCTCGTTCGGCGCCGCGGCACGACTATCGCCCGCCGGGACGCGCACCGCCCGACGGCACGCCGTCGCCCGCCACGGCACGCGCCGCACTAGCCTTCCCCTGTCGGACCGCCTGGTCAGGAGGCTGGCATGGCGCGACGCACGGGGTCGGCTGCGCTGCCGACGTACCGGCGCATCCGGCGGCTGGGCTGGACGTCCGCCGCCCTGGTCGGCGCGGCCGTCGCGCTGCTCGTCGTCGGAGGCCTGCTGCTCACGACCGACGGGTTCGACGGCATCCTCACGACGCGGGCTCTCGAGGTGGGTGTCCCCGACGTCCTCGTCGTCCGGCTCCCCGGCGGCGCCGTCCTGGTCGCGGCCGCCCTTCTCGTCGTCGCGCTCGTGCTGCTCGTCGCGTCCGTCGAGGTCGCGGAGGCGTCGCGTGTGCTCGCCGAGCGAGGACGGCTCGAACGCGCCGCGGGCGAGCCGCAGCCCAGCCCGCGGCGGACCGGGGACGAGCCGCACCTCGCGTCGGCACGGCAGACCGCGCACCCCGACCGGCCGCTGCGGATCACGGTCCTCATCCCGGCGCACGACGAGGCGACGACGATCGGTGCGGCGATCGAGAGCCTGCGCGCCCAGCACCGCCCGCCCGACGCCGTCGTCGTGGTCGTCGACAACTCGGTCGACGCGACCGCGAGCGTCGCCGAGGCGTACGGCGCGCGCGTCGTGCTCACCGTGGGGAACACCGGGCGCAAGGCCGGCGCGCTCAACCAGGCTCTCGACCAGCTGCTCCCCGTAACCGGCCCGGACGACGCCGTCCTCGTGATGGACGCCGACACCGCCCTCGTGCCGGAGTTCCTCGCCGTGGCCGAACGGCACCTGCGGGCCGCGAAGGACGCCGTCGGCGGCATCTTCGTCGGCGAGGCCGGCTCCGGGCTCGTCGGGCAGCTCCAGCGCAACGAGTACGTGCGGTACGCGCGGACGATCGCGCGGCACCGGGGGCGCCGCGTCATGGTGCTGACGGGCACGGGCACGCTGTTCCGCGCGGACGCGCTGCGCACGGTCGCCGCCGAGCGCGGGTCGCTCGTCCCCGGCCGTCCCGGGCAGGTGTACGACCCGTTCGCGCTCACCGAGGACAACGAGCTGACCCTCGCGCTCAAGACGCTCGGCGCGCGCGTCGTGTCGCCGCGCGAGTGCCGTGCCGTCACCGAGGTCATGCCGACGTGGGGGCACCTGTGGCGTCAGCGCATCCGGTGGGACCGTGGGGCGCTGGAGAACCTTGGGGCGTACGGCCTCACGCCGACGACGGCGCGCTACTGGGTGCAGCAGGTCGGGCTCGCCTACGCGACCGTCGCGGTCAACCTGTACCTGCTGGCGGTGCTCGTGCAGTGGCTCGCGACCGGGCGGCTGCTCTTCGGGCTCGGGTTCTGGACCGCGGTCGGGGTGCTGTTCGTCGTCGAACGGCTGGTCACCGTCTGGCGCGTCGGGGTGCGCGGGCGGCTGCTCGCGCTCCCGCTCGTCGTCGAGCTCGCCTACGCCGAGCTGATCCTCGCGGTGTTCGTGCGCAGCATCGCCGACATCCTCGCGGGCAGGCGCGCGCAGTGGGGGCACGTCGACCGCGCCGGCCTCGCGCGGGGTGCCGTCGTGCTGGCGCCTCTCGCCGCGATCCTGTGGGAGCCGGTCATCACGGAGTCCACGCTCACGACGCCCTGGTTCCAGACGCTCAGCACGGTCGTCGCGGTCAACACCGCCGTCTTCGCGACGCTCGCGCTGCTCAACCTGGTCCCACGCCGCCAGGCGTGACACGACGGCGCCGCGTCATCTCGCCGGTGCGCCGGACGGGACGGCCGGTCCGTGGCGTCACACCGGAAGTCGGTAGGTCGGCGGGTCGTCGTCGCTGCGCCCGGGGACGCGGACGACGAGACCGTCAGCGACGAGCGCGTCGACGCACCGTGCGCGCTGCACGGCGTCGGGCCAGACGGCGTCGACCGCGTCCTGCGGCACCGGGCCGATCGCATCGCGCAGCAGCGCCATCACGCGCCCGCGCACCTGCCGGTCGGTCCCCGCCCACGCCTGCGTGCGCCGCCGGCCCGCGTGCTCGTCGACCGGCCGGCCCGACGCCCGCCACGCGCAGCGACCGGCGACCGGGCACGCGTCGCAGCGCGGCGACCGCGCCGTGCAGACGAGCGCCCCGAGCTCCATCGACGCCGCCGCCCACCGCGCGGCGCTCGCGTCGTCGTCGGGCACGAACGTCTCCGCGAGCCGCAGCTCCGCGACCGTCTGCGCCGGGGCCGGCAGCGCGACCCCCGCCCCGACGCGCGCGATCACGCGCCGGACGTTCGTGTCGAGCACCACCGACCGTCGCCCGAACGCGAACGCCCGCACCGCCGCCGCCGTGTACGCGCCGATCCCCGGGAGCGCGAGCAGCGCCGCCTCGTCGTCCGGGACCTCACCCCCGTGCCGCTCGACGAGCGCCCGCGCGCACTCCTGCAACCGCAGCGCCCGCCTGGGGTACCCGAGCCGGTCCCACGCGCGCAGCACGTCCGCGGTGCTCGCGGACGCGAGGTCCGCCGGTGTCGGCCAGCGCGTCATCCACGCCCGCCACGCCGGCTCGACCCGCACGACCGGCGTCTGCTGGAGCATGACCTCGCTGACCAGGACGCCCCACGGTGTGCGGTCCGGTGCGCGCCACGGCAGGTCACGCGCGTGCGCGTCGAACCACGCGACGACGTCGGCGCGCACGGCGTCGGCGTCGGGGGTGGAGTCGAGGGTCGCGGTCACCCGGTCATCCTCCCCGACACCGCCGACGCCGCCGACGCCCGGGGGCGGCTGCCCGTGCGCTCGCGGGCGCTCGGTGCGTCTCGGCCCGCGAGTCGGGCACGGCCCGTGCCGGTCGCAGCCGTACTGTGGTCGCGCGCCGGGCCGCCTCGCTGCCACCGAGCCCCGGCCGCCACGAGGACCGACCAGCCGACCGAGGGGGAGCGATGGGCGTCGTCCGGCCCGCGGGCCCGCTCCCCGCCCGGGTGTACTGGGTGCGACGCGTCGTCGTCCTCGGGATCCCGCTGCTGCTCGTCGCGCTCGTCGTGTGGCTCGTCGCCGGACGCGGCTCCGCGACGGGCCCGACCGACGCGGCCCCGGAGGACACCCCGTCGTCCCAGCCCGAGACCCCGGTGGCGCCGGCCGCCGACGACGAGAAGGACACCGACGACCCGTCCGGCGTACCCCCGGACTGCACCCCCGAGGTGCTCGCGCTCGCGATCGCCGCGACCGCGGAGTCCTTCCCGGAGGGCACGAGCCCGACGTTCACCGTGAGCATCACGAACACCGGCTCGCAGCCGTGCGTCGTCGACGCGGGCGACACGCAGCGGGAGATCGTCATCACCTCCGGCGTGGACCGGGTGTGGTCGTCGAAGGACTGCCCGGTCGCGGGCAACGAGTCCCGCGCGCTCCTGCTCACGGGCGGTGCGGCCGACGAGTCGACGCTCGCGTGGAACCGGGTCCGCTCGGCGCAGGGGTGCCCGGCCGACCAGCCGACCCCAGGCGCCGGCACCTACTCCGCGGCCTTCACGCTCGCGGGTGCGACGGCCACGCCGGTCGTCTTCGGCCTGGGCTGACCGGCACGCCGGCCCGGACCGCTCCGCGGCCGGGCTGAGCGCCGAACCGGCTAGACGTACCGCTCGAGGATCGACGACTCCGCGAGCCGGGACAGGCCCTCGCGCACGGCGCGTGCCCGCTGCTCGCCGACGCCGTCCACGGCCATGAGGTCGTCGATGCTGGCGGCGAGGAGCTTCTGCAGCCCGCCGAAGTGCGCGACGAGCCGGTCGACGATCGTGCCGGGCAGGCGGGGGACCTTCGACAGCAGCCGGTAGCCGCGGGGGCCGGCGGCCGCGTCGAGGGCGTCGCCACCGCCGGGCAGGCCGAGCACGCGGGCGATGTGCGCGATGTCGAGCAGCTCGGTCGACGTGAGCTCGCCGAGCGCGGCGAGGACGGTGTCGACGTCGCGGCGGTGGGTGTCGACGTAGTCGCGGATGACGAGGGCGCGGTCGGAGCCGAGGCCGCCGACGAGCTCGTCGAGCTGGAGGGTCAGGAGGCGGCCGTCGGTGCCGAGCTCGACGACGTAGCCCTCGATCTCCTCGGAGATGCGGCGGACCATCTCGAGCCGCTGGACGACGGTCGACACGTCGCGGACGGTGACGAGGTCCTCGATCTCGAGCGCGGACAGCGTGCCGCTGACCTCGTCGAGCCGGGCCTTGTAGCGCTCGAGGGTCGCGAGGGCCTGGTTGGCGCGGGACAGGATGGTCGTGGAGTCCTCGAGGACGTGCCGCTGGCCGCCGACGTAGAGCGCGATGATCCGCATGGACGCGGACACCGAGATGACGGGGAAGCCGGTCTGCTTGGCGACGCGCTCGGCGGTGCGGTGGCGGGTGCCGGACTCGGACGTCTCGATCGTCTGGTCGGGCAGCAGCTGCACGGCGGCGCGGACGATGCGTTCGCCGTCGACGACGACGGCACCGTCCATCTTGGCGAGCTCGCGCAGGCGGGTGGCGGAGAACTCGACGTCGAGCTCGAACCCGCCGGAGCAGATGCTCGCGACGAGGTCGTCGAAGCCGAGGACGATGAGGGCGCCCGTGCGGCCGCGCAGGATCCGCTCGAGGCCGTCGCGAAGCTCACCGCCGGGGGCGACGGCGGCGAGGGTGGACCTGAGCAGGTCGTCGGGGGCGTGCGAGGTCGGCACCTGAGCATGGTAACGAGCCGTGTCGAGCGAGTTCCGGACGACCCGCCTACCGGGCACGACGAGTGCGGACGTCCGCCCGTTCGCCGCGCTCACAGCGCGGGCGGCGTGCGGTGGTCGACGACGGCCGTCGAGACGCGGCAGGCGGTGCACCGCAGCCAGTGCACGGTGGTGTCGACGTCCGGGCGCAGCGCGAGCGGGTGCGGGTCCCACTCGACGTCGCGGTGCTCGCAGTCGCCGTTCACGCGCCGATCCCGGCGGCGCTGACGGCCTGCGCGAGGTCGCCGACCTGGAGCACGCGGATGCCGTCGGGCGGGGCGACCCCGTCGAGCGACCCGGCGGGCACGACGGCCCGCGTGAACCCGAGCCGCGCAGCCTCCGACAGCCGTCGCCCGACGCCGGACACGCTGCGGATCTCCCCCGCGAGCCCGACCTCGCCGACGGCGACGAGCCCCTGCGGCAGGGCGGTGTTCTCGCGCGAGCTGACGGCGGCGAGCGCGAGCGCGAGGTCGGCGGCGGGCTCGACGACGCGTGCCCCGCCGACGGTCGACACGTAGACGTCCTGGTCGGCGAGCCGCGCGCCGAGCCGCCGCTGCAGCACGGCGAGCACCATCGCGAGGCGGGACGAGTCGACGCCGCTGGTGGTGCGGCGCGGGTTCGGCACCGCGGACGGCGCGACGAGCGCCTGCACCTCGGTCGCGAGCGGCCGTCGGCCTTCGAGCGTGACGGTCAGGCACGTGCCGGGGACGGCGGCGTGCGCGCGGGACACGAACAGGCCGGAGGGGTCGGCGAGCCCGACGATCCCGTTCTCGGACAGGTCGAAGCAGCCGACCTCGTCGGTCGGGCCGTAGCGGTTCTTGGTCGCGCGCAGCAGCCGCAGGCGCGAGTGCCGCTCGCCCTCGAACTGGCAGACGACGTCGACGAGGTGCTCGAGCGTGCGCGGTCCCGCGACGGAGCCGTCCTTGGTGACGTGCCCGACGAGCACGACGGGCAGGTCGCGCGACTTCGCGGCGGCGATGACGGCGGCGGTGACCTCGCGGACCTGTGCGACACCACCGGCGGTGCCCTCGACGGCGGCGGACGCGATGGTCTGCACCGAGTCGAGGACGAGCAGGTCGGGGTCGACGACCTCGATGTGGCCGAGCACCGTCGCGAGGTCGGTCTCGTCGGCGAGCAGCAGCTGCTCGTGCAGCGCGCCGACGCGTCCGGCGCGCAGGCGGACCTGCCCCGCGGACTCCTCGCCCGTGACGTACAGGACGCGGCGGCCACCCCGGGCGGCGCGCGCGGCCACGTCGAGCAGCAGCGTCGACTTGCCCACGCCGGGCTCGCCGGCGAGCAGGACGACCGCGCCCGGGACGATGCCCCCGCCGAGCACGCGGTCGAGCTCGTCGACGCCCGTGGGGCGGGCGCGCGCGGCCTCGACGTCGATCTCGCTGATCGGCCGGGCGGGGGAGCGGGTCGGGGCCGTCGCGACCGTGCGCGGTGCACCGCCGCCGGGCCCGAGGTCCTCGCTCACCGTGCCCCACGCCTGGCACTCGCCGCACCGCCCGACCCACTTGGTGGCCGTCCAGCCGCACTCCGCGCAGCGGAAGCCGGGGCGGGCGCTGCGGTCGGCGCGCTTGGTGGTCGTCGTGCTCACGCCGGGCACGGTACCGACCCCCACCGACACGACGGCCGTCGACACCCGGCCCGCGACGACCGGATGCTTGCGCGCAGACTGAACGAGTGTTTAGTGTGGTGAACGTGCGTTCAGCCTCCGACGACCTGACCGCCCGCGCCCGCATCCGGGACGCGGCCATCGCCCGCTGGGGGCGCGAGGGCTTCCGCGCCGGCATGCGCGCGATCGCCGCCGACGCCGGCGTCAGCGCGGCGCTCGTCGTCCACCACTTCGGCTCGAAGGACGCGCTGCGCGCGGCGTGCGACGAGCACGTCCTGCACCGCATCTTCGAGGAGAAGTCCGCCGCGGTCGCCGGGGCCCCGCCCACCGACGTCGTCGCGAAGCTCGCGACGCTCGAGCAGTACGCCCCGCTGTTCGCCTACGTCGTGCGGAGCCTGCTCGACGGCGGCTCGCTCGCCGCGCGGTTCGTCGACGGGATGGTCGAGGACGCCGAGAAGTACCTGGAGGACGGCGTCGCCGCGGGCACGATCCGGCCGAGCCGCGACCCGCACGGCCGTGCCCGGGCGCTCATCGCGACGACCGTCGGCACGATCGTCATGGCGCAGACCGACGCCGCCGCGGGACGCGGCCCCGCCCCGACCGAGGACCCGACGGCCGCCATGGCCGCGATGTACGCCGACGTCATGCTCGGCAGCCTCGAGCTCTACACGGACGGCCTGTTCACCGACAGCTCCTACCTCGACGCCTATCTCGCCTACGAGGAGAACACCCATGAGTGACGCCATCGTCATTCGCGACCTGGTGAAGACGTTCGGCGCCAAGCGCGCGCTCGACGGCTTCGACCTCTCCGTCCGGACGGGGGAGGTGCACGGCTTCCTCGGGCCCAACGGCGCGGGCAAGTCGACGACGATCCGCGTGCTCCTCGGGCTGCTGCGCGCGAGCTCCGGCGAGGTGCGCCTGCTCGACGGCGACCCGTGGCACGACGCCGTCGCGCTGCACCGCCGCCTCGCGTACATCCCCGGCGACGTGAGCCTGTGGCCGAACCTGTCGGGCGGCGAGGCGATCGACGTCCTCGGGCGCCTGCGCGGCGGCCTCGACCCGCGCCGACGCGCCGAGCTCGTCGACCGCTTCGAGCTCGACACGCGGATCAAGGGCCGCGCGTACTCGAAGGGCAACCGGCAGAAGGTCGCGCTCGTCGCGGCGCTCGCGACCGACGCGGAGCTGCTGCTCATGGACGAGCCGACGAGCGGCCTCGACCCGCTCATGGAGGCCGTGTTCCAGGACGTCGTGCGCGAGGCGGCCGCCGAGGGGCGGACCGTGCTGCTGTCGAGCCACATCCTCGCCGAGGTCGAGGCGCTCGCCGACCGCGTGACGATCATCCGGCAGGGCAAGGCGGTGCAGTCGGGCTCGCTCGACGAGCTGCGCGGCCTGACCCGCACGACGGTCGTTGCCGGGGTGCGGGACGGCGCGGCCGCGGAGACCTCGCTCGGCACGCTCGCGGGCGTCCACCACCTGCGGCGCGACGACGGTCACGTCACCGCCGACGTCGACACGGCCGCGCTGCACGACGTGCTCGCCGCCCTGCCCGCGTTCGGCGTCACGTCGCTCGTCGCGCACCCGCCGACCCTGGAGGACCTGTTCCTGCGCGAGTACAGCGACGAGCTCGCGACGCTCGGCGTGCGGGAGGGCGAGGGGCGATGACGACGACGACCGCCCGGGCGCAGGTCCCCGCCGCCGCCGAGCGGTCCGTGCGCGACGACCCGCTCGTCGGCACCGGCGCGCTCGTCCGCGTCGCGCTGCGGTTCGACCGCTGGCGCATCCTCGTGTGGGCCGTCGCCGTCGCCGGGATGGTGCAGGTCTCCGTCGACGCGCTGGCCACCGTCTACGCCGACCCCGCGACGCGCGCCGCCCGCGCGACGCTCATCTCGTCGCCCGCCGCGACCGCGCTCGCGGGTCCCGGGTACGGACTCGACGACTACACGCTGGGCGCGATGACCGCGAACGAGATCGCGCTCTGGGTCATGCTGCCCGTCGCGATCATGGCGATCCTCGCCGTCACGCGGCACCTGCGCGCCGCCGAGGAGGACGGCCGGCTCGAGCTCGTGCGGTCCGCCCCCGTCGGGCGCGACGCGCCCGTCGTCGCCGGGATCGTCGCGGCCGTCGTCGCGACGCTCGCCGTCGGCGGCCTGACGTTCCTCGCGCTGCTGTCGACCGACCTGGACCCCGTCGGCTCCGCCGCGATGTGCGCGGGCGTCGTCATGGTCGGGCTCGTGTTCGCGGGGATCTCGGCCGTCGCGTCGCAGCTCTCGTCGCACGGGCGCACCGCGTCGAGCCTCGGCATGGCGGCGCTCGGCGTCGCGTTCCTGCTGCGCGCCGTCGGCGACGTGCGCGGACCCGAGAGCACGAGCGTCCTCACGTGGCTCTCGCCGTTCGGCTGGGCGCAGGCGACGCGCGCCTACGTCGACGAGCGGTGGTGGCCCCTGCTCATCGGCGTCGCGTTCGCGGCCGTGTGCGTCGCGGTCGCGTTCCGGCTCGTCGGGCGGCGCGACCTCGGCACCGGCCTGGTGCCCGAGCGGCTCGGCCGGCCCGCCGCGCGCCGCGCGCTCGCCGGCATGACCGCGCTGACGCTGCGCCGGCAGACCGGCGCGATCGTGTCGTGGGGCGTCGCGATCGTGCTGTGCGGCGCCCTCATCGGCGTCCTCGCCGGGGCGATCGTCGACTTCATCGAGGACGACGCGACGCTCGGCCAGATGTTCGGCACCGGGACCGACGCCACCGCCGGCGCGTTCGCGCTCTACACGATGTTCCTCGCCGTCATGGCCGCCTCGTACGTCGTCACCGGCGTCGCGGCGGTCCGGCACGAGGAGGTCGCGACGCGCGGCGCCCGGGTGCTCGCCGGACCCGTGTCGCGGTGGCGCTGGCTCGGCACGCAGGTCGGCGTCGCGGGGGTCGCGGGGCTCGTCATCATGCTCGTCAGCGGGCTCGTCATGGGCGTGACCGCCGCCGTCAGCCTCGACGACCCGGCGCAGGTCGGCGTGCTCGTCGGCGCCGCCGCCGTCACCCTGCCGGGCATCGCGTGCGTGCTCGGCCTCGCCGTGCTCGTGTACGCCGTCGCGCCGCGCCTGCTGGCCGTCGTGTGGGCGTACGTCGCGTACGTCGCCGTGGTCGGCATGTTCGGCGAGCTGCTGCCCGACGGGTCCGACGCGCTGTCCCCGTTCACCTACCTCCCCGGCCTGCCCGCCGACGAGATGTCGTGGCCGCCGGTCGTCGCGGTCACCGCCGTCGCGGTCGTGCTGCTCGCCGCCGGGTTCGCCGCCTTCCGGCGTCGCGACGTCCTCGGCTGAGCGCCCGTCGGTAGGCTGCGGAGCGTCCGGCGGGCGTGTCGGGCACGGCGAGCGATGGGAACCCGATGACCGAGACCGGCGGATCCGGCGGCAACACGAGCCCGCACTGGGGGCGGCTGGGCTGGGCGCCGACGGGTGCGACGGCTCCCGACGGCGGCGCCCCCGCGACGGCCGACCGCCCCGTCGCCGGCAGCGGGGCGACGCCGCCGCTGGTCCCGGCGACCGCGCCCGCACCGCTCCCCCGGCGCTCCGGCCCGGGCGTGGACCCGGCCCCCGCGGCAGCGCCCGCCGCACCTCCCGCCGCACCTCCCGCCGGCCCGCCGCCGGGCCTCGTCCGCGCGGCGCCGTCGACCGACGCGCCCGCGGGGGCCGCCGCGGTCCGTCCGGCGTTCACGCCCCCGACCGTCGCGGCGGGACCGGCGCAGGCCGCGGCTCCGCTGCCGACGCGCGTGCCCACCGCGCCCGCCGGTGCCGCGGCCGCGTCCGCGCCGGCCGCGGGGCCCGCCCCCGTCCCGCCGACCACCGCCCCGCCGGCCCCCGTCCCGCCGACGCCGACCACCGCCCCGCCGACGGGTCCCGCGCCCGTCCCGGCCGGTCCGGCTGCCGCGCGCCCGTCGTCCCCGACGAGTGCCGCGCCCGCAGGCCCGGCCGCCGCAGCCTCCGGCCCGTCGTGGTCGCAGGTGGCGCCGCCGAGCGCGCCCGCCGGTCCCGCGGTCCCCACGGGGCCCGTCGAGACGCCCTCGGGCCTCCCCACCGCTCCGCCGACGGGTCCCGCGACGGGCCCGTCCCGCCGGGTCCCGGTGCGCCCGTCGTTCGGCAAGCCGTCGACCCGACCGGTCAAGGCCGTGCCGGCGGCGTCCGCCGCGACGGGGTCGCCGGACGCGACGGGCGGCTCCTCCGACGGCCCGACGGGCGGCGGCTCGGGCGGGCGGCCGCGCTGGCTGCTGCCGGCGATCATCGGCGCCGTCGTGGTCGTGGCCGCGATCGTCGTCGCGGGGATCCTCCTGTCCCGGAACACCGGCGACGAGACGCCCCCGCCGGTCGCGAGCACGATCCTGCTGCCGTCGCCGACCCCGACGATCCAGCCCGCGGCCCGGACGGCGACGACCGCTTTCGCGACCGCGCTGCCGACGACGGTCCTGCAGTACGCACTCACCGGCTCGACGCCGGACGACGAGTGGCTCGCCGCGGGCGCCGTCGAGGCGTACTCGGACACGTTCGGTGACGGCGCGAGCGGCGAGGTCGTCGTGCGGGCCGGTCAGTGGGAGACGCCGGAGGAGGCCTCCGCGTTCGCGGAGGGGCTCGTCGCGGCGCTGCCGACGACGGCGGCCGAGCCGAGCCCGTCGGCGACCGCCGGTGGCACCGACCGCCCTCTGCCGCTGTCGGGCGAGGTCGTCGCGGGCGGCGCGCCCGCCGGGACGTTCACGGTCGTGGACGCGGGCGACGGGACGGGTGTCGCGGTCTGGACCAACGGCTCCTCGGTGTTCCGTGTCGTCGGACCGGTCGCGGACATCGCCGACCTGTACGCCGCCTTCCCGCTGTAGCCGCACCGCTCAGCCGCTCTCGTCGGGCCCCGGACGCGTCACGCGCCGGGGCCCGACGTCGTCGTGCGCACCTGCGGACGCGGCACTCGGGCCCGGGCGGCGGGGCCGGGTCGTGGCGTCCGTCACCCGTCCGGGCGATCTGTCGGACGACGTCCGGCGGCCGCTGCGGCGTGTCGCCCACCGGCGCGTCCGGACGAACTGGACGCTGCCCTTGTGGACCCGCTTGTGCACGGTGCTGTGCCTGTCCTGGGGACGCCTGTGGACGGTCCGCGAACCCGCAGGTCGGGGGCTCTGTCAGACCTCGGCGATACCCTGGGTTCTCCACAGGGTGAAGTTGAACGACACGGATGTAACACAAGCCCTAGTGGTGGCTTGCGAGTCCCACCCCTAGGTGTAGTGTCTGAAGTCGACGCGGTGGGGGAACCGCGATCGGCTCCGACAGGGGCCCACGGACCATCGCGACCCACTCCGGGGGGAGCGTCGCGCGAGAGTGAACAAGGAGCCACGATGACGATCACGGTCTACAGCAAGCCGGCGTGCGTGCAGTGCAACGCGACCTACCGCGCGCTCGACAAGCTGGGTGCCGAGTACACCGTCGTGGACATCAGCGAGGACGCCGACGCGCGTGACTACGTGATGTCGCTCGGCCACCTCCAGGCGCCCGTCGTGATCGTCGACGGCGACCACTGGTCGGGCTACCGCCCGGACCGCATCAAGGTGCTCGCCGACCGCATGGCCGCTGCCGTCGCCTGACCTACGCGGGCGGCCGGACGGGTCGCCCACCACGGACGCCCCGGGCCGGCGCAGGACTCGCACCGCGCCGGCCCGGCGGGCATCCGCCCCCGGTACGGAAGAAGAGGGTCGGCTCCGCCGTGCCCTCGCACCGACACCGCAGACCGAGACCGACGGTCCGACCGTCCGAGGTGAGGGGAGCAGGCCGATGAGCTCGCTGGTCTACTTCTCCTCCGCCTCGAACAACACGCACCGCTTCGTGGAGAAGCTGGGGCTGCCGGCGCAGCGCATCCCGCTCCGCCCGACGGACCCGTTCCTGCACGTGACGGAGCCGTACGTCCTGGTCGTCCCCACCTACGGCGGGGGCAACGAGGGCGGCGCCGTGCCGCGGCAGGTCGTGAAGTTCCTCAACGACGAGGACAACCGGTCGCTCGTCCGCGGCGTCATCGCGGCGGGCAACACCAACTTCGGCGAGGCCTACTGCATCGCGGGGGACATCGTGGCGGCCAAGTGCCGCGTCCCCTACCTGTACGGGTTCGAGCTCATGGGAACGAACGAGGACGTGCACCGCGTCCGCGAGGGATTGAGGACATTTTGGCAGCGACAGTCGCAGATACCCGCGTAGAGCTGACGGGGCTGGACTACCACGCCCTGAACGCGATGCTCAACCTCTACGACGCGGACGGGAAGATCCAGTTCGACAAGGACCGTGAGGCGGCGCGGCAGTACTTCCTGCAGCACGTCAACCAGAACACGGTCTTCTTCCACGACCTCGACGAGAAGCTCGACTACCTGGTCGAGAACAAGTACTACGACCCGGCCGTCCTCGCGAAGTACGACCGCGCGTTCATCAAGACGCTCTTCGAGTACGCCTACTCGAAGAAGTTCCGCTTCCAGACGTTCCTCGGCGCGTTCAAGTACTACACGTCGTACACGCTGAAGACGTTCGACGGGAAGCGGTACCTGGAGCGCTTCGAGGACCGCGTCTGCATGGTCGCGCTGAGCCTCGCCGAGGGTGACCAGGACTTCGCGATCAGCCTCGTCGACGAGATCGTGTCGGGCCGCTTCCAGCCGGCGACGCCGACGTTCCTCAACCTCGGCAAGGCGCAGCGCGGCGAGCCCGTCTCGTGCTTCCTGCTGCGCATCGAGGACAACATGGAGTCCATCGCGCGCGGCATCAACTCCGCGCTGCAGCTCTCCAAGCGTGGCGGCGGCGTCGCGCTGCTGCTCAGCAACATCCGCGAGCACGGCGCGCCCATCAAGCACATCGAGAACCAGAGCTCGGGCGTCATCCCCGTCATGAAGCTCCTCGAGGACTCGTTCTCGTACGCGAACCAGCTCGGCGCGCGCCAGGGCGCGGGTGCGGTCTACCTGCACGCGCACCACCCGGACATCTACCGGTTCCTCGACACCAAGCGCGAGAACGCCGACGAGAAGATCCGCATCAAGACGCTGTCGCTCGGCGTCGTGATCCCGGACATCACGTTCGAGCTCGCGAAGAAGAACGAGCCGATGTACCTGTTCTCGCCGTACGACGTCGAGCGCGTGTACGGGGTGCCGTTCGCGGACATCGACGTCTCGGAGAAGTACTACGAGATGGTCGACAACGCGTCGATCCGCAAGACGAAGATCAACGCCCGCGAGTTCTTCCAGACGCTCGCGGAGCTGCAGTTCGAGTCCGGCTATCCGTACGTGATGTTCGAGGACACGGTCAACCGTGCCAACCCGATCAAGGGCAAGATCACGCACTCGAACCTGTGCTCGGAGATCCTCCAGGTGTCGACCCCGTCGACGTTCAACGAGGACCTCTCCTACAAGGAGGTCGGCCGCGACATCTCCTGCAACCTCGGCTCGATGAACATCGCGCTCGCGATGGACGGCCCGGACTTCGGCAAGTCGGTCGAGACCGCGATCCGCGCCCTGACGGCCGTCTCCGACCAGACGGACATCGAGTCGGTGCCGTCGGTCAAGCGCGCCAACCGCGGCGGCCACGCCATCGGCCTCGGGCAGATGAACCTGCACGGGTACCTGGCGCGCGAGCGGATCTTCTACGGGTCCGACGAGGGCCTCGACTTCACGAACATCTACTTCTACACGGTCGCCTACCACGCGATCCGTGCGTCGAACCTGCTCGCGCAGGAGCGCAAGCAGGCGTTCTACGGGTTCGAGGACTCGAAGTACGCGACGGGCGAGTACTTCCAGAAGTACGTCGAGAAGGAGTGGGCGCCGCGCACCGAGCGCGTCCGCACGCTCTTCGCGGACGCCGGCGTGCACATCCCGACGCAGGACGACTGGCGTCAGCTGGCCGCCCTCGTGCAGGAGCACGGCCTCTACAACCAGAACCTGCAGGCGGTCCCGCCGACCGGCTCGATCTCGTACATCAACCACTCGACGTCGTCGATCCACCCGATCGCGTCGAAGATCGAGATCCGCAAGGAAGGCAAGATCGGCCGCGTCTACTACCCGGCGCCGTTCATGACGAACGACAACCTGGAGTACTACCAGGACGCGTACGAGATCGGCTACGAGAAGGTCATCGACACCTACGCCGAGGCGACGCAGCACGTCGACCAGGGCCTGTCGCTGACGCTGTTCTTCAAGGACACGGCGACGACCCGTGACCTGAACCGGGCGCAGATCTACGCCTGGAAGAAGGGCATCAAGACGATCTACTACATCCGCCTCCGCCAGCTCGCCCTGGAGGGGACGGAAGTGGAGGGTTGCGTCAGCTGCATGTTGTGACCTGAGGCAACTGACTTCCGCGACCACGAACGACGAAGGACTGACCATGACCCCCACGGGGAAGCTGAAGCTGATCGACCGCGTGTCGGCGATCAACTGGAACCGGCTCGAGGACGAGAAGGACGCCGAGGTCTGGGACCGGCTCGTCGGCAACTTCTGGCTGCCGGAGAAGGTGCCGGTGTCGAACGACATCCAGTCGTGGGCGACGCTCACCGAGGAGGAGAAGACGCTCACGATGCGCGTCTTCACCGGCCTGACGCTGCTCGACACGATCCAGGGCACCGTGGGCGCCGTCTCGCTGATCCCGGACGCGCTCACGCCGCACGAGGAGGCCGTCTACACGAACATCGCGTTCATGGAGTCGGTGCACGCCAAGTCGTACTCGTCGATCTTCTCGACGCTGTGCTCCACCAAGGAGATCGACGAGGCGTTCCGCTGGTCGGAGGAGAACCCGAACCTCCAGCGCAAGGCCGAGATCGTCATGCAGTACTACAAGGGCGACTCGCCGCTGAAGCGGAAGGTCGCGAGCACGCTGCTCGAGTCGTTCCTCTTCTACTCGGGCTTCTACCTGCCCATGTACTGGTCGAGCCGCGCCAAGCTCACGAACACGGCCGACCTGATCCGCCTGATCATCCGCGACGAGGCGGTGCACGGGTACTACATCGGCTACAAGTTCCAGAAGGGCCTGGAGAAGCTGTCGGCCGAGGAGCGCCAGGAGCTCAAGGACTACACGTTCGAGCTGCTCTTCGAGCTGTACGACAACGAGGTGGAGTACACCCAGGACCTGTACGACGGCGTCGGCCTGACCGAGGACGTCAAGAAGTTCCTGCGCTACAACGCCAACAAGGCCCTGATGAACCTCGGCTACGAGGCGCTGTTCCCGCGCGACGAGACCGACGTGAACCCGGCGATCCTGTCGGCCCTGTCGCCGAACGCGGACGAGAACCACGACTTCTTCTCGGGGTCGGGCTCGTCGTACGTCATCGGCAAGGCCGTCAACACCGAGGACGAGGACTGGGACTTCTGATCCCGTCCTGACCGACGCCACAAGAGGCCCGCACCCCGCCCGGGGTCGCGGGCCTCTCGCGCGTCACGACGGCCCGGCGGCGGCGGTCGCGGCGTTGCGGGCGGCGAGCCGCGCGAACGCCCGCGTCAGCTCGGGCGGATCGACGACCTCGACGTCCGCGTCGAAGCGGTTGAGCGCGGCGGCGAGGGCCACCCACGACCACGAGCCCGTCGTGAGGCGGCACCGGTCGGGGCCGAGGTCCTCGACCACCCCGTCGCCCGCGAACGGCCGGACGTCGGACGCCGGCAGGTGGACGACGACGGTCCCGCGGCACGGCGGCCCGCCGGTCGCACCGGTCGGGTCGGCACCCTGGAAGCGGGCGGCGACGTACGCGGCGACGTCCCCGCCGGGGACCTCGCGCGGCGTGAAGCGCGGTCCGTTCGGGGTGCGCAGGGTGAGCCGGTCGGCGCGGAACAGGCGCCAGTCGGCGCGGTCGAGGTCCCACGCGACGAGGTACCAGCGGCCGCGTGACGCGACCAGGTGGTGCGGCTCGACGCGGCGTGCCGGTCCGGGCGTCGGCGGGGTGTCCGACTGTGTGCCGGCGTAGTCGAGACGGAGGACCTCGTGCGCGCGCACGGCCGCCGAGAGGGCGACGAGGACGTCGGGCGCTGCACCGGGCTGCGTGCCGGCGGGGAGCGTCGTGAACGTCAGCGCGTCGAGGCGGTGACGCAGCCGCGCCGGCATCACCTGCCGCAGCGTGGTCAGGGCGCGCACGGCGGCCTCGTCGATCGCCGCACCCGTGGCCGGTGCGGCCTGCAGCGCCACGGCGAGGGCGAGCACCTGGTCGTCGTCGAGCAGCAGCGGCGGCAGCTCGGACCCGGCGTCGAGTCGGTAGCCGCCGTCGGCGCCCATCGTCGCCTCGATGCGGTAGCCCATCTCCCGGAGGCGGTCGACGTCGCGGCGCACGGTCCGGCGACTGATGCCGAGCCGCTCCGCGAGGACGGACCCGGGCCAGTCGCGTCGCGTCTGCAGCAGCGAGAGCAGCCGCAGCAGGCGGGAGGTCGGCGTCGCCATGCCCGTCAGCGTAGGCGCGTAGTAGGACCGGTCCTGACCTACATGACCGCGACGGTGGTGGTCACCGGGAACGACCCGGCGACCAACCCGTCAGGAGCGGACATGAGCCTCACGACCACGACCCACCTCAACTTCCACGGCGACGCGCGCGCGGCGCTCGCCCTGTACGCGTCGGCCACCGGCGGGCAGGTCGTCGCGACGACGTACGCCGACCTGGGCATGCCCGCGGACGCGCCCGGCGCGGACGGCATCGTCTTCGGGCTGGCCGCCGCCGACAACGGCTTCCGCGTCATGGCGTACGACGTCCCCGGCCCGCGCGCCGCTGTCGGGACGCCCGGCTCGACCCGCCGCGAGAACGGCATGACGATCACCGACCAGCCGTTCTTCGTCTCCGTGCGCGGCGACACGCTCGACGAGGTCCGCGCGGTCTGGGACGGCCTCGTCGACGGCGCGACCGTCGTGGAGCCGCTCGCCGCCTCGGCGTGGAGCCCGGGCTTCGGGATGCTCACCGACCGCTTCGGTGTGACGTGGGTGCTGGACGTCGCCACCGCCGCCTGACGTCCGCGAGGCGGGACCTTCGCCTCGCGCGGTGGTCCCGCTTCGCCCGTAGCGTGCGGAGCAGGTCCCGATGGAGGGGGTGCAGGTCTCCTTGTCCCGTCACACGCCGACGGCGCGTGCGCGGCTCGACGACGTCCCCGGCCCGCGGCTCGGGGAGCCGGTGCCGCTGTTCCCGACGGCCGACGTCGACGGGCTGCCCGAGGCGACGCGGCGCTGGCTGCGGCACGCGATCGCCGAGGGGACGCCGCTGCACCGCGCGGCGACGCTCACCATGCACGGCCACATCAGGATCGGGTCGTGGCGACCGTTCACCGCGCGCCAGGTGATCGTCCCCGGCGCGGCGTTCGTCTGGCACGCCCGCACCGCGATCCTGGGCCTGCCCGTGCGCGGGTTCGACCGGTACGTCGCGGGCGTGGGCGAGATGCGGTGGCGCCTCGCGGGCGTCGTGCCGGTGATGAGCGCGCAGGACGACGACGTCTCCCGGAGCGCCGCCGGGCGCCTCGCCGGCGAGGGTGCGCTCGTCCCCACGGCGTTCGGCGTCGCGACGTGGACCGCCGACGACGATCCCGACGCGTTCGTCGGGCGCTGGCTGATCGACGGCGACGAGCACGGCGTGCGGTTCGAGGTCGGACCGGACGGACGGCTGCTCCGCCTGACGATGGACCGGTGGGGCGACCCCGACGGGCGCGGCCACGCCCTGCACCACTTCGGCGTGACCGTCGACGCGGAGGCGACCTTCCACGGCGTCACGATGCCCGGCCGGTTCCGTGCGAGCTGGTGGGCGGGCACCGACCGCGAGGCGGAGGGCGAGTTCTTCCGCGCGACGGTCACCGACGCGTCGTTCGCCTGACGAGCCACCGACGGGATCTCGGCGGGATCCGTGCCACGAGGAGGATGCTGAGGCCCATGGATCACGACGCACCGCACGAAGCCGAACCCGTCAGGACACGTCTCGTCGATCCGCGCGACATGACGCACGAGGTGACGGCACCCGTCTTCCGGGTCACCGTCTGGACCGGGGAGCGTCACGACGACGACAGCACCCCGGCGAGCCAGGAGGTGACGTACGAGCTGGCGGGGGTCGACGTCGTCGAGGCGATCGCGTGGGCACGAGCGCACGCGCGGACGGCGAGTCCGCTCGTCCTCGTGCAGCTCGCGGTCGTGGCCGACGATCCCCGGACGGTGGGGCGCACGGCGATCAGCCTGTGGTCCTGGGACGGTCGGTAGGGGCGGGGCCGGACGGACGGCTCGCGCGACGCGCGCGCGCAGGTGAGGCTGGTCGTCGGCCGGTGCGCACCGGCCGACGAGAGCACCGAGGAGTTCGCATGGAGTACCGCCAGCTCGGCCGGACGGGCCTGCGGGTGTCGGAGATCGGGTACGGCGCGTGGGGGATCGGGGCGTCGCAGTGGAAGGGCGCGCAGGAGGACGAGTCGGTCGCGGCGCTGCACCGCGCGATCGAGCTCGGCGTGAACTTCGTCGACACCGCGCGCGGGTACGGGGAGAGCGAGCGCATCGTCGGCAGCGTCCTGCGCGAGCACCCGGACGTGCTGGTCGCGACGAAGGTGCCGCCGAAGAACATGGTCTGGCCCGCGCCGGACGGGCTGCACCCGGACGAGACGTTCCCGGGTGACCACATCCGCGCGAGCCTCGACACGAGCCTCCAGGCGTCGGGGCTGGACCGCTTCGACGTCCTGCAGCTCCACGTCTGGTCCGACGAGTGGGTCGGCAAGGGCGACTGGCTGGAGACGGTCGCGGCGCTCAAGGACGAGGGCAAGATCCGGTTCTTCGGGGTGTCGATCAACGACTACCAGCCGGAGAACGCGCTCGCGCTGGTCCGCAGCGGCGCGGTCGACACGGTGCAGGTCATCTACAACGCGTGGCACCAGCAGCCGGAGGAGCAGCTCCTACGGGCCTGCGAGGAGCACGGCGTGGGCGTGATCGTGCGCGTCGCGCTCGACGAGGGCGGCCTGACGGGCCGCATCACGGCGGGTGCGACGTTCCCGGAGGGCGACTTCCGGAACACGTACTTCGGCGGCGACCGGCCGGCGCAGGTCGAGCAGCGCGTCGCGGCGCTCGTCGAGGACCTCGGCATCGACACCGACGCGCTGCCCGACGTGGCGCTGCGGTACGTGCTGGACGACCCGGCGGTGTCGACCGTCATCGCGGGCATGCGGACCGTCCGGAACGTCGAGCGGAACGCGGCGACGAGCGACGGTCGCCGGCTGACCGACGAGCAGCGCGCCGTGATCCGGCGGCACCGGTGGGAGCGGAACTTCTACCGGGTGGTCGACGCGGACGCCTGACCGCGCGCGCGACCTCCCCGCGCACCGGACCAGCCACGACGTCCGGTGCGCGGGGCAACCGTCGGCGCGTCCGGGCGACGGGGGCGGGCTCGCGGACCGTGAGAAACGCGCGGAGGGTCAACAGCGGGCGGCGGCGGCCGATGGGCTCGGTGGGACGGGTGACGACACACCCGTCGTCCGCGACCCAGGAGCAGAGCCACATGCCCGTCCTCACCCCGCAGCGCGCCGACGTCCCGACCCAGCGGTCGTCGCCGGAGCCGACCGCCGAGCGACGGGCCGAGGGGAGCCGCGGAGGCGCGAAGCGTCGGCGGCGGCTCGTCGCCGACCGGTCGGTGCGGACGAAGATCCTCGGCCTCGTCGGGATGCTCGCCGTGGTCCTCGCCGCGGTCGGCGCGTACGGGGTCCTGTCGCTGAGCACGCTCGCCGACCGGTCGGCGGCGACCGCGCAGGCCAGCAGCGACGTCACGGGCCGGCTCGCCGCGCTCACGTCGGCGCTGTGGACGGTGCGGAACTCGATCACCAGCGTTCCCGCGTACCCGGACGCGGAGAACAAGGAGAAGGCGATGGCGGCCGTGCGCGCCGCCTACGCGGCCTTCGACTCCGAGACGGACACGTTCGCCGAGGCGTACGCCGCGAGCTACGGCGCGATGCCGCCGGAGTGGGACGCGTTCCTCACGCGGTACGACGAGTACAAGGCCGGCGTCGACGCGGACGTGCTGCCGCCGGCGATGGCGGACGACCGGGTGGCGTGGTCGGTGGAGCGCGACGAGATGGCGCGGGTCGGCACGGAGCTCGTCGCGTCCCTCTCCGAGCTCAGCACGCACGTCGACGAGGAGGTCGCGCAGGACCAGGCGGACGCGGCGGCCGCGGCGACCCTCGCGCGCTGGACCATGATCGGCGTCGCCGGCGTGGGGCTCGCCGTCGCGGTCGCGCTCGGGATGCTGCTCGCCCGCAGCGTTCGCCGTGCGGTCGGCGACGTGCAGCGGAGCGTCGACGCGCTCGCGACGGGCGACCTCACCGTGACCGCGCAGGTCCGCAGCGACGACGAGCTCGGCCGCATGGCGGCGGCGCTCGGTCGCGCGCAGTCGGCCCTGCGGACCACGCTCGCCGGCGTGACGGAGGCGTCGGGGACGGTCGCCGCCGCGTCGGAGGAGATGTCCGCGGCCGGTGCCCAGGTCGCCGCGGGCGCCGAGGAGACGTCCGCGCAGGCGGGGGTCGTCGCCGCCGCCGCGGACCAGGTGAGCCGCAACGTGCAGGTCATCGCGGCCGGTGCGGAGGAGATGGGCGCGTCGATCCGCGCGATCGCCGAGAACGCGAACGAGGCCGCGCGCGTCGCGGAGGAGGCGACCGCCGTCGCGGTGCGCACGACGGACACGGTCGCGCGGCTCGGGACGAGCTCGCGGGAGATCGGCGACGTCGTCAAGGTCATCACGTCGATCGCCGCGCAGACGAACCTGCTCGCGCTCAACGCGACCATCGAGGCGGCCCGCGCGGGCGAGGCCGGCAAGGGCTTCGCGGTCGTCGCCGGTGAGGTCAAGGACCTGGCGCAGGAGACGGCGAACGCGACGGACGACATCGTGCGACGCGTCCAGGCGATCCAGGCGGACACCGAGGGCGCCGTCGCGGCGATCGACCAGATCTCGCACATCGTCGCGCAGATCAACGACTACCAGCTGACGATCGCGTCGGCGGTCGAGGAGCAGACGGCGACGACGAACGAGATGTCGCGCGGTGTCGTCGAGGTCGCGACCGGCGCCGGCGAGATCGCGGCGAACATCACGGGTGTCGCGTCGGCCGCGCAGTCCACGACCGAGGTGCTCACCCAGATGGGCACCTCGATCCGCGAGCTCGCCGTCATGGCGCAGGATCTCGAGGACCGCATCGCGGCGTTCACGTACTGACACGGCAGCCCTGCGACCTGCGGCGGGAGCACGCCGACGCGTCCCACGGGCACCCGCCGGACCGGTCCGGAGTGAGGCTAGCCTCACCTGAAAACGGCCTCTGACCTGCGGCGGAACCTCGTGCCCTCCCTAGGCGCGAGGCGCCCGACGGGTCTACCGTCGGTGAGGTACGCCTCGTCCCCCGGATCGTGGAGGTACCGATGAGCACGCTGATGGACCTGCCCCCGGTCGCCGAGTGCTCGGTGGCCGGCTGTTCCTACAACGACCACTCGCACTGCCACGCGGCGGCGATCACGATCGGCGGGCACGCGGGCGACGCGGCCTGCGCGACGTTCATCCCGCTCGGCGTCAAGGGCGGCCTGGAGAAGGTCGTCACGCACGTCGGCGCGTGCCAGCGCGACGACTGCGTCCACAACTCCGCGCTCGAGTGCAGCGCCGAGTCGGTCCGCGTGGGCGCCGGCCACGACTCGGCCGACTGCCTGACGTACGCCCCGCGCTGACGCCGCACCGAGACCGCCCCGCTCGCTCGTCCGGGTGCGGGCGGTCTCGCGGTGCCCGGGGTCGAGTCGTACGGTTCGCGACGGTTCGCCCCCCGCCGGGAAGGTGACGTGCGCCCGACGGGCTCCCGCGCCGCCGGAGGTGCTCCGTAGGGTGCGGCTGCCGCGTCGGCTCGACGCGGTCCCGTCCGAAGGAGGCCGCGGTGAGCGCACGCGCCGGCTGGTACGCCGTCCCCGCCGAGCCCGGCACCATGCGGTTCTGGGACGGGACGGCGTGGACGGACCACCGCCAGCCGCTGCCGCCCGCGGAGGGCAGCGTCCCGATCGCCGCGCCGAGCCCGGCCGCCGCCGCTCCGGCACGTCCGGCGACCGCCGTCGTCCCGCAGCCCGCCCTGCCGGCCGCGCGCGTCCCGGCACCCGTCCCGCCGTCCCCGGGCTTCAACGGGCCGACCGGCCCGGTCGCGGTCGTCCCGCCCCAGCTCGCCGGCGTCGCCGCGGACCTCTGGACGGCCGCCTCCCGCTACGCCGCGAGCGAGCAGGGGCGCAGCACGGGCGAGGCGGTCGTCGGGGGTGCGATGGTCGCGGACGGCGTCGTGGGGTTCGGCCGGAACCGCGAGGGCATCGGCGGCGCGGTCAAGATGATGCTGTTCGGCCTCGTGTTCCTCGCCGTCGGCCTGCTCGTCGTGAAGCCGCTGCTCATCGACGCGGGCACGGTCGGCGCGGGCGAGGCGCAGACGGTCGGCACCGTGACCGCCCGCAACGAGAGCCGCGACGACGACGGCGACCGGCTGTGCTCGCCGGACGCGTCCTACACGGTCGACGGCGCCGTCCACACGGCGTCGGCGGGCTACCGGTCGAGCTCGTGCCCGTCGGTCGGCGCAACCGTCGACGTGATCTACGACGTCGCGCGCCCCGCCGACGCGCGCATCGCCCCCGATGCGACGTTCCGGCTGCTCGGGTGGGTCTTCCCGCTCGCGGGCCTGCTCATGCTCGTCGGCGGCCTGTGGACGTTCGTCGTCCGTGCGGGTCTGATCGGCGTTGGCGGCGCGCTGCTGCTGCGCGGGCTGCGCGGCCGCCGGGCCGCGGCAGACGCCGGCACCCCCTGAACGACGGCGAGGACCGCCCGTGCGCACCGGGCGGTCCTCGCCGTTCGCCCCTCGCGGGGCGTCCGTCAGTGCTCGGGCGGCGTCGCGACCGCGACGAGCTCCCGGATGAGGGCCGCGGCGGCGGGCACGAGCTCGCGCTCCCCGGCGACGAGCGACGGGTCCTGCGAGCGGACCGCGGCGGCGTCGTCGAGTGCGCCCAGCAGGTCGGTGCCGACGCACGTGAGGAAGGCCGCGAGCAGGGCCCGGGCCCCCGCGGAGTACTCGCCGCCGGCGTCCACGACCACCTCGGCGATGATGAGCGCCGTAAGCGCCACGTCGAGCTCGGCGGGGCCACTGCGTGCGTTCGACCAGTCGATGAGCGCCGGCCCGTGCGCCTCGCTGAGGATCACGTTCGCCGGGTGCAGGTCGAGGTGCACGACCGTCGGGCCGCCGGTCACGTGCGGCCACTGCGACCGCGTGTCGCTCCAGCCGTCCGGCGCGGGGATCTCGTGAAGGCGGCGGTGCAGGTCGGCGAGGATCTGCGCACCGTCGTGGAGGGACACCTCGCCCGCGGTCAGCGCCTGCAGCAGCGTCGGACCGTGCAGCCGCTCGGCGACCAGGTCGGGCCCCTGGACGAAGAACACGGCCGGTGCGGGGAACCCGTGCGCGACGACGTGCCGCAGGATCTCGGCCTCGCCGGACGCGTCACGCCCGTCGCGGTCGCGGCGCAGGACGCGCCGGTCGTCGAGCGCGTAGACGTCGGCGACGGTGCCCGTCGCGAGCAGCGGGCCGGGCGGGTCGGCCGTGAGGTCGACGTCGAGGTCCTCGGGCGGGACGTCGCGGTGGCGGGGCTGCGTGGGGACGGCGGGGCCGCTCGACGACGCTCCCGCGCCGGCCGGGTGAGGGGCGGACGGGTTCCCTGCCGCGGCAGGGTCGGGGGCGAGGTCGGCGGGGTTCATAGAACGACGGTAGACGCATCCGCCCGACTTGTCCCGGGCGCCCGTCCGACTCGCCCCTGACCTGCGCCGTAGCGACAGTTGAGATTTCTCCTATCGACGCTTGACCTTCGCTGGGCGGGCCGGCCCGCGCCCGGTCAGGGCCGCGAGACGCGCCGCAGCGTGTGCACCGCCTGCTCGTGCGTCGCGGGCAGCGGCTCGACCCACACGCGGACCGGCTGGCGCGTCGCGGCCCGGACCTCGAGCCGCTCGACCCGTCGGGCGATCTCCGCCTGGAGGCGCGACACCCGCTCCTCGAGCGGGTCCTGCCGTCGGGACAGCACCGCGAACACGCCGCCACCGAGCGTCGCCATCGGGTGCCCCTCGCCGAACGTCGCGGTCATCGCCGCACCGACCGCCGCCGACCGGGCTGCGCGCGAGAACGGGTCCACCGCGCCCGCGGCGACGTCGACCAGCACGAGGTGATGCGACTCGTGCGCCGGGAGGGCCGCACGGTCGCCGTCCTGGTAGGTCTCCGCGAGCCGCACGGCGAGGTACTGCCGCGTCGGGAGGCCGGACTCCGGGTCAAGCGACGTGCCGACCGCGACGGCCGCCGCCTGGGCGTCCGCCCACCCGTCGCACAGCGCGCGCACCGCGAGCAGCGGGGGCTGGGCCACGCCACGCGAGCGGTACAGGCACGCGAGGTCGTCGATCGTCTCCGCGATGCCGACGCCGTCGTGGCCCCGGGCGCGTCCGAGCTCGGCCGCGGCGAGCGTGGGGTCGCGGTCGCCGAGAACCGCGCCGGCCAGGTCGTCGACCGCGGGGTGGTACCAGTCCGCGGGGCGCAGCCAGACCGAGCCGAGGCTCTCGTGCCGCCAGCGCTCGCGCAGCGCCACGCCCGCGGCGTCGTCCCTGCCGATGTCTGTCGTCACGCCTGATGAGAGGGAGCCGCCCGCCTGCGGTGACGCGAGATGCGGAACTTTTCACCCACGCGATCGAGCGCTTTCCCCGTCGCTCGCCGCCCGGAACCGCCGGACAATCACGTACGTTGCAATTGGGCGATTGCGGTCTGGACACCCGATCCATCCGTTGTGGCAGGCTGTGCGCTCGACGAAGAACGCTGACGGGAGCAGGTCGTGGTGGCAAGCACGCGGCTCGGTGACGGCGTCACAGGGGACGCCGAGCTGATCGCTGCCGTGCGCACGGGTGACGCCGAGGCCTTCGGCGCCCTCTACGAGCGTCACGCGGGCGCCGCGTTCGTCGTCGCCCGCCAGTACACCGACTCGCACGCCGACGCCGACGACGTCGTCGCCGACGCGTTCACCGCCGTGCACGGTGCGCTGCAGCGCGGCAACGGCCCCGAGTCCGCGTTCCGCGCCTACCTCTTCACCGTCGTGCGACGCACCGCCGCCGATCGCCGGGAGAAGGCCCGGCGGGTGCAGCCGACGGACGACCTCGCGACCCTCGAACGCGGCACCGCATGGGCCGGCACCGCGGAGGAGCCCGCGCTCGAGGGGTTCGAGCGCGGCGTCGTGTCGCGGGCCTTCCACTCCCTGCCGGAGCGCTGGCAGGCCGTCCTGTGGCACTCCGAGGTCGAGGGGCTCTCGCCCGCCGAGATCGCCCCCGTCCTCGGCCTCACCGCCAACGGCGTCGCCGCGCTCGCCTACCGCGCGCGCGAGGGGCTGCGGCAGGCCTACCTCCAGCAGCACCTCCAGGACCCGCTCGACGAGGGCTGCCGCACCGTCTCGGGGAAGCTCGGCGCCTACGTGCGCGGCGGGCTCGGCACACGCGAGAACGCGCAGGTCGAGAAGCATCTCGACGGGTGCGGCGACTGCCGGGCGCTCGTCCTCGAGCTCGGCGACGTCAACCACGGCATGCGGGCCGTCGTCGCACCGCTCGTTCTCGGCGTCGTCGGGCTCGGCGCCCTCGCCCACGTGCTCCCGGTCGGCGGCGGGATCGCCGCCGGGGCGGCCGCGCTCAGCGGAGGCGCCGGTGCCGGGGCCGCGGGCGGTGCCGGCGGTGCGGCCGGTGGTGCCGGCGGCGTCGCGGCCGGGGCGGGAGCCGCCACCGGGACCACCGCCGTCGTCGGGGCGACCGCGGGCACGGCCGCCACGGGCGGCGTCGCCGCCCTCCTGTCGTCGATCCCGCTCGGCGCCGTCGCCGTCGCGGCCGGCTCCGTCGCGGTCGCCGCGATCGCCGCCGTCGGGATCTACGGGCTCACCCGCGGCACCGACCCGGAGGCGCTGCCCGCCCCCTCGGTGTCCGTCCCCGCCGAGACCCCCACGCCCACCCCCGGCACCGACACCACCCCGGCGCCCACGCCGACCCCGACGCCGTCACCCACCGACGTCCCCGACCTCGACGAGTCCGGGGCGCTGCTCGCGGACGAGCAGCAGGACGGGACGCCACGCGTGCGGACCGGGCCGCGCACCACGACCGACGAGCAGACGCCCGACGGTGAGACCACCCCGCCGCCGCCCGCCCCCGCGGACGTCGACGTCGTGCTGCCCGAGGGCGGGCTCGTCCTCTCGGCGGGGATCGCCGGCCAGGAGCTCGCGTTCGGCGTGCAGAACACCGGCGGCACCGTCGCGACCGACCTCGTCGCCGAGGTCACCCTGCCGGTCGGGGTGTCCGTCGACGGGATCGCCGACGCCGCGCTCGCGGGTCTCGCGCCCGGCCGGTTCGCCGTCACGACGGCCGCGGGCTGGGTGTGCGCCGACGGGACCGGCACCGGCGTCGTCCGCTGCACCCTCGCGACGCTCCCGCCGTCGTCCGTCGCCCGGCTCGTCCTGAGCGTCTCGATCGACGAGGCGTACGACGGCGTGGACGCCGCCGTCGGGCTGCGCGTCGCGGGTGGCGGCATCCAGTACCGCCCCGCGCCCTTCCCGCTGCGCATCCAGGCGGCGCCCGCGCGGCTCGCGCTACGCAGCACCCCCGCGTCGCTCGCGCTGCTGTCCGGTCGCCCGACGCAGGTCGACCTCGACCTCGCGAACGTCGGGGGCTCGCCCGTCGGGCCGACCCCCGCGACGGCCACGCTGCAGCTCCCGGCCGGCGTGACCTGGGCACCCGTCGACGGCAGCGCGTGGGAGTGCGCCGACGGCGCCGCCGGCGTGACGTGCCGGACCGACCGGATCGCGCCGCGGACCGCCGCGCCCCTGTCCCTGCTCCTCACCGCGGACGAGCCGGGGGCCGTCGGCGCCCGCACCCTCGGGCTCGACCTGCGCCCCACCGGCGTCCGGGCGCCCGAGCACCTCGAGCTCGGCTTCACGGTCCAGCGCCCGACACGCCTCGGGCTCACCGGCGACGTCGGGACGACGCTGGCCCGCGGGCGTGCGTCGAGCGTCGCGCTCGCGGTCTCCAACCTGGGCGACGTCCAGGCACCCGGTCTCGTCGCCCGCCTGACGCGGCCCGCCGGCGCGGCGTGGCCCGCGACCCCCGTCGACGGCTGGACCTGCGACCCGACCGACACCGTCGAGATCACCTGCACGCACGACGTCCTGCCCGGCGGCGGGACCGTCCCGCTCACCGCGCACCTCGACGCCCTGCCGGGTGCCGTCGGCGGGCTCGGCGACCTCGTCGTCCGCGTCGACGCGCCCGGGGCCGACGCCGCGCAGGAGCACCGCGTCGCCGTCAGCGCGACCGCGCCCGTCCTCACCGTCACGCCGCCCGTCGTCACCCTCACGGACTCGTCGCGGACCGGCACCGTCTCCTTCGCGGTCAGCGCCGCGGGCGGGGACACGGCCGCGGACGCCGACGACGTCGTCGCGACCCTCACCCTCCCGGCGGCCTTCACCGTCGACACCGAGGGCGGCGGCCCGACGACCGACAACTGCGTCGCCCTCGACGCGCGCCGGTTCCGCTGCGACGTCGGCGCGATCGCCGCGGGCGGCGCGTCCGAGGTGCTCGTCAACGTCCGCTGGTCCGGCAGCGCGCGCGGGGCCTTCGTGGCCGCCGCGACCGGCCCCGGCGCCGCCCCCGTGAGCGCGGCGACCGACGTCAGCACCTCGTCGGCCGGGCTCAGCCCGCGCGGCCGGTTCGAGGGCGGCTGGTCCGTCACCGAGGTCGGCGCACCGCTGCTCACCTGCCGCACCACGCTCACGACGTGCCTGCCCGCGCTGCAGAACGGCGACCGCGACAACAACAGCTTCGACATGGTCGAGCTCGACGAGGCCCCCGACCTGCCCGACGCGAACGGCACCCGTCCCGCCGTCCGGACGTCGTCGTCGACCCAGCTCGACGTTCCCGCCGGACGCCAGATCGCCTTCGCCGGTCTCTACTGGTCCGCGAACATCGGCCCCGGTGACACCTGGAGCGGCGACCCCGCCGTCGTCCGGTTCCGCGGTCCGACCACGCCCTACCAGACGCTGCGCGCCGCCGACGGCGACGTCGACCGCGTCTCCGACAACGCCGGCCGGTCCTACTACCAAGCGTTCGTCGACGTCACGAGCCTCGTCGCCGCAGAGGGCGGCGGCACCTGGTCCGTCGCCGACGTCGCCGTCCGCGCGAGCAGCAAGGACCCCAACCGGTCCTACTACGCGGGCTGGTCGCTCGTCGTCGTCTACGCCGACCCGTCCAGCGACTCCACCGTCACCGTGTACGACGGCGCCGCATGGATCGGAACCTCCGCCGCTCCGCCCGTCTTCGAGTTCGCCGCCGAGGCCGGGACCAGCGCGCGCCTCGGTGTCGTCGCCTGGGAGGGTGACCGCACCGCCGTCGGCGACCGTCTGCTGCTCGACGGCAACCGCCCGCTCGTGCCCGTCCGGTGGGACGGCAGCACGCCCGGCTCGGGCGCCGGCAACGCCTTCGACTCGACCGCGCACGGGTGGAGGTGGCCGAACTCGCTCGGCCTCGACGCCAAGGCGTTCGCGCCCGTGCGGCTGTCCGGCGACGTCTCCTCGCTGTCCGCGACGACGAGCGGCGACCAGTACCTGATCGGCGTCGTGACCCTGCGCACCGAGCCCGTCGTCGCCTCGGAGCGCGCGGCGGGCTGACCGGCCCGGCGCCGGGCCGACCGGCCCGCTCGTGGGTCCGTGCCCACCCTGCCCGGGGTCGGCGCCGCGCCGTCGCGCGCTGCCGGTCGCGGCCGAGCTGCCGGTGCCGTTCGTGGCCGGGCGGCGGTCGCCCTGGCCGTGAGCGGGTCAGTCGGCGGGCTCGACGACCGCGGCGACCGCGGCCTCGACCGGCACGACGCCCTCCGTGAGCTCCAGGACGAGTCCCGCGGTGAGCGGCGCGTGCAGGACCGCCGCAAGCACTTCCGCGACGTCGGCGCGCGGGATCGAACCCCGCGGCACGTGCGCGTCGAGCCGGACATGCCCCTGCGCGTCGTCGTCGGTGAGCCCGCCGGGCCGCACGATCGTCCAGTCGAGGTCGCGGGACCGCAGGTCCTCCTCGCTCGCCGCCTTCGCGCGCAGGTACGCGGCGAACACGTCGTCCGTGCCGTCCGGCGGCTCCGACGTCGCCCCCATCGACGACACCAGGACGTACCGGCGCACGCCCGCGAGCTCGGCGCCGTCCGCCAGCAGCGCGGCCGCGGCCCGGTCGACCGTGTCCTTGCGCTCGACGCCGCTGCCCGGGCCCGCGCCCGCCGCGAACACCACCGCGTCCGCGCCCGCGACCGCCTCGGCGACGTCGCGCGCGTTGGACCGCTCCAGGTCGAGGACCACCGCCTCCGCGCCGTCGTCCGTCACGTCCTGGACGTGCCCGAGCTGCCGCACCAGTGCGACGGGGACGTCGCCCCGCGCCGCGAGCGCGCGCGACAGATGGCGCGCGACCTTCCCGTGACCGCCGGCGATCGCGATGCGCATGCCCTCGACGGTAAGGCGGGCCCGTCGCGGCGGCGACCCGAGCCGGCGCGCCGCCGGGGTGTCGCGCTGCCGGACCTCCCTGGTCCCCCAGACCGGTGGTCGGCCCGGCAGCGCGGGCGTCGACCGCGTCCCCCGAGCCGTCGACGACGCGCGATGCTGGCACCCGGCGCGGGTGGGTCCAAGAGGCAGCGGCGAGCGTCTCAGGATGCGGAGCGGCCGCCTGCCTCCGGGTCAGACGATGCCGTAGAGGCGGTCGCCCGCGTCGCCGAGGCCGGGGACGATGTACGCCTTGTCGTTGAGCCGCTCGTCGACGGCCGCCACGACGATCTTCACGTCGGCGCGGTCGCCCACGAAGTCCTCGACGACCTTGAGCCCCTCGGGCGCGGCCAGCAGGCACACCGCGGTGACGTCGCGCGCGCCGCGGGCGAGCAGGTAGTCGATGGCCGCGACGAGCGTGCCGCCGGTCGCGAGCATCGGGTCGAGCAGGAAGCACTGGCGGCCGGACACGTCGTCGGGCAGCCGGTTCGCGTACGTGACCGCCTCGAGCGTCTCCTCGTCGCGCTGCATCCCGAGGAACCCGACCTCCGCGGTCGGCAGCAGCCGCGTCATGCCGTCCAGCATCCCGAGGCCCGCGCGCAGGATCGGCACGACCAGCGGCCGCGGGTCGGCGAGCTTCACGCCCGTCGCGGTCGTCACGGGCGTCTCGATCTCGACCGTGTCGACGTGCACGTCCCGCGTCGCCTCGTACGCGAGGAGCGTGACGAGCTCGTCGACGAGCAGCCGGAAGGTCGGCGACGGCGTGCCCTTGTCCCGCAGGACCGTGAGCTTGTGGGCGACGAGCGGGTGGTCCGCGACGTGCAGGCGCATGCGCACAACCTACCGGCAGTCCCACCAGGTGGACGTGGCGTAGGTCCCCGCGGTGGGCGTGTGCTGCGTCATCATGGCGGGCATGACGGACGGTCCCCGCCGGGCGGTGCAGCCCGCCGACGCGTGGGCGATGGGCCTGGCGCTCGACGAGGCCCGCCGCGCGGTCGCGACCGGCGACGTGCCCGTCGGTGCCGTGGTCGTCGGCCCCGATGGCGACGTGGTCGCGCGCGGCCGCAACGTGCGCGAGGCCACCGGCGACCCGACCGGGCACGCCGAGGTCGTCGCGCTCCGCGCCGCGTCCGACCGGCTGGGGCGGTGGCGGCTCGACGACTGCACGCTCGTCGTGACGCTGGAGCCGTGCCTCATGTGCGCGGGGGCTCTGGTGCTGGCGCGGGTCGCGCGGCTGGTGCTCGGTGCGTGGGACCCGAAGGCCGGCGCGTGCGGGTCGCAGTGGGACGTCGTCCGCGACCGCCGCCTCAACCACCGCGTCGAGGTCGTCGGGGGAGTGCGCGCCGACGAGTGCGGGCTCCTCCTCCAGCGCTTCTTCGAGACCCACCGCGACGGCGTCCCGCGCCTCTGACCGGCGCGCGGAACCGTCGACCTTCGAGCGGTGGCTCGCTGCCCCGCCGCGTTCGGTCCGCGCCTCGGCAGCGTCGACCCGGGCCTCGGTACCGCTTCCGGCGGCTGTCCGGTCACCATGCCCGGCTGGACGGCGACGGGCACCGTCGCGCGGTTCTCGTCAGAGACTCTGCGCGAGCGTCGTCAACGTCTCGGAGGTCCCCGCGTGCAGGGTGACCGTCGCGTGGCGGTCGCCGCGGGTCGTGCCGCGGTTGACGATCACGACCGGCTTGCCCGTCTGGGCCGCGTGCCGCACGAACCGCAGGCCGGACTGGACCTGGAGCGACGACCCGGCGACCAGGAGCGCGTCACCGTCGTCGACCATCGCGTAGGCCCGCTCCACCCGCTCCCGGGGGACCGTCTCGCCGAAGTAGACGATGTCCGGCTTGAGCATCCCGCCGCACACCGCGCAGTCCGCCACGACGAAGTGACTGGTCCGCTCGACGACCGCGTCCGCGTCGGGCGCGATCTCGACGTCGGCGACCTCGTCGGCGAAGTGTGGGTTGAGGTCCTCCAGCCGCTGCGCGAGCTCCGTGCGCGAGATGACGTGGTGGCAGCTCAGGCAGACCACCCGGTCGTAGCGCCCGTGCAGGTCGATGACGTTCCGCGAGCCCGCGGCCTCGTGCAGGAGGTCGACGTTCTGCGTGATGACGCCTCGAACGGTGCCGTTGCTCTCCATCTGCGCGAGCGCCAGGTGACCGGCGTTCGGCTGCGTGCGGCCCACGTGCCGCCAGCCGACGTGATTCCGGGCCCAGTAGTGCCGGCGGAACCGCTCGTCGCCCGTGAACTGCTGGAACGTCATCGGCGTGCGCGGCGGCGAGTCCGGGCCGCGGTAGTCGGGGATCCCCGAGTCCGTCGAGACGCCCGCCCCGGTCAGCACCGCGAGGCGCCGGCCGCGCAGCACGTCGACCACGTCGGCCAGGGTGCCCGCGGGGTCGAGGACGGCATCGCTCACGTCTCCCACCGTAAGCGCCCGGTTGGCGAGGGGCCGATTCGGAGCATCGGCCCCGACCGGGTACTCTTCTCCGCGAGGTAGCGTGTCCGAGCGGCCTAAGGAGCACGCCTCGAAAGCGTGTGTGGGTGAAAGTCCACCGTGGGTTCAAATCCCACCGCTACCGCCAGTCGAAGGGTCCCACCCGCAGCAGCATGCGGATGTGGGGCCCTTCGTCGTTCCCGGCACATGCTGAGCGCTCAGTCGGGGAGAGCGGGGACCTCTTCCCCTTCGCACGCCCACGGCAGCATCGAGACGAGCAGGTTCGAGACGTCGGTCAGCCCGTCGCGCCCGTCGACCGGTCCGACGAGCCCGACCCTCAGGATGTTGTCCCCGCACTGCCACGTCGCGACGCTCGAGCCTTCGGCGTGCTCGGCCCAGCCTTCCCCGTCGGCATCGGCGGAGATCGGCACGGCACCGCGACCTGTCCGCACGTCCTGCGGGCTCGGGCCGCTGCCCGGGCCGCCGTAGGTGACCATCAGTCGCGCGTCGTCGCCGCGCTCGGCAAAGCACTGGAAGGTCGCGTGGCCCAGCCCGGGTTCCCAGGAGTTGGTCGTCTCGACCTCGGCCGGGCCGCCGAGGGCGAGCTCGACGCCGGTCTGCGGGACCCCGGGGCAGATCCAGGGGGCTTCGGCGAGCGTGGGTACGGGCGAGTCGTCCGGGGTGCTGCATCCGGCCAGCAGAGCCAGCAGGGCCAGCGCGCCGGCGCCCGTCAGGGCCGCACGGGTGTTCCTCACTGGGCCGACCTCGTCCCGGAGGCGAACTCCGCGTTCATGTCCGGCAGGATCGCTGTCGCGCGTTCACCGGTGTCACCGGACTTCATCCACGCCACGAAGGCGTCGCGCACCTCCGGGTCGGAGGCCCTGTCGGCGTCGAACGCCCCGCCGGTGAACCACGGGTAGGTCTGGTCGTCGTTGTCGCGCATCGCGTCGTCGGGCAGCAGGCCGCGTTCGGCCATCGCCATGACCATCGCCATCTGCACGTCGAGCAGCGCGACCTGCTCGACCGTGTGGCGTGCTCCGCTGACCCGGGCCTCGTTCTCGGTCCAGGACGAGGTGACCGCCTCGATGCCCGCGGACTTGGCCTGGTCGGCCAAGAAGGAGGTGACGGCACCGCCGGTGGGGATGAGGTCGATGAGGTCGGTCGCGGCGCCGAGGAACGCCTGGACGTGCGCGTCGGTCTCGGCGGCCTGGGCGGTCAGGCCGAGGGTCATGGAGCGCACGATGAATCCTTGCAGGGCGGCGGACTGGTTCGCGGCGGCCTGCGCCGCGCCGAAGTCGTCGCCCGCGGCCCAGGCGTCCACTCCGGCGGCCATGCGGGCGGCGTTGAAGGCCGCGGTGGCTTCGCCGAGGGTGCTCGCGGCGGCGGGGTCGGTCATCACGTCGCGGAGGACGGTCCGCAGGTGGACGTCGGCGAACACGGCTGAGGGGGGCAGGTCCACGTCCCACACGGCGTTGCTGGGTGGCTCGGCGCTGCTCTGCGCGCGACCGATCGCGACCTGGTTGATGTCGACGACGTACGCGGCGAGCAGGTGTCCGAGGCTGTCCTTGCCGGCGTCGCCGAAGCTCCCGGCGTCGGCCAGGGCGCGGACCGTCGCGGTCGCGACCGCAGCGGCGTCCGCGGCCCGCGGGTGGCCGTAGGTGTGCAGGGCGGTGGCGGCGACGTCGAGCGCGCGGCCGGCGGTGTCGCCGTCGTCGGCGTACCAGGACCGGCGCACGACGTGCTCGACGCGTGCGGTGGTCGCGGGTCCGCCGCCGTCGGGGTTGAAGAACGTGAGGGTGGCCTGCGGGTCGCGCGCGAGCTGCCCGAGCGCGCTGACCAGCGGGTCGTAGCGGGGCTGGTCCTCGGTGCCGAGCCGCCAGTCGAGCACGCCGGGCTGCTCGATCCAGTGGTTCTCGGTCTCGGTGCGTTCGAGCTCGACCAGCCCGGACGCCACGTCGACGAGGAACGTCCCGTCGTAGCGGCCGTGGCCGAGGACCTGGGCCAGCGCCCACCCTTCGCCGGTGTGCCCGGCGGCGGCTTCGACGAGGCCGTCGGCGTAGTCGCGGGGGAAGGCGTCGGTCGCCGAGTACACGCCCAGGCCGCGTCCGAGGGCGGCGACGACGTCGTCCTGCAGGATCCGCAGGTGCTCGACCGTCGAGGTGCCCTCCCGCCAGAGGCCGTCGTCGTCGAACGAGGACCGCGCGTCGCGCTCGTAGGCGGCCAGCAGGTCCTTGAGGACGATCGGCACCTCCAAGGTGCCGCGGGGGCCGAGCGTGTCGAAGAGCCCCTGCATGACCTGCGCGTCCTGGCTGTAGGTGCCCAGCAGCGCCGCGAGCCGGTCGAGCTGCTCGACGTCGCTGCGGTCGACGCGCTGGGAGTACGGGTCCAGTCCGGTCAGGCGTGTCGCGAGCTGCCCGCCGAGCAGCCGGCGGACCTCCTCGATCGAGTCGCCGTTCGGCATCGACAGGGTGACGACGCCGCTCGTCGACCCGTGCAGCGACCGGCCGGCCTCGGCCTGGTCGGCGAGCTCCATGAGATCCACGCGGGCGCGCAGGTCGCCGCGCAGCCGCACGATCGTGTCCAGGTTCCGGTCGAGCTCGAGCGCCGTGCGCGAGGGGGACAGCTGCGCGCGTCGCGTCGCCTGCTCCACCCGGGGCCACCCGCCCCGGGCGCGGCGGGTGAACATCTCGAGCTCGGACAGTGCCTCGCGCAGCACGCCGAGGTCCATCGACGCGAGGCCCATCACACCGCCCGGGAGCGGGCCGACAGGGACGCCTGCTCGGTCTTCCACCGCAGGTGCGGCTGCGCCTCCACGTCGATCTGCACCGGCTCGTCGTCGCGCCTCGCGTCCGCGTCGTCACGCAGCCCGACGACGGCCCCGCGCCACGCCAGACCCGCCTCGGCGAGGTCGGCGAGGAAAGCCGCGCGTGCCGTGCTGCCGGACGCCGTCCACGCGTCCGCGATCATCGCCGCGACGCCTGCCACGGGGTTGCCGGGCCCCGCTCCCGCGTCGTGCAGGAGGTCGTCCGCCTGTGCGCACACGTCGCCGAGCGCGCGGCGGTAGACGTTCGTGCGCAGGTCGCCGGCCGTGCCGGTCACGCTCACGAGCACACCCCCTGTCCGGATGATCCGCATCGGACCGTACCGGAACCGCACCACCGCTCGCGGGCGGTGTCGACCCCCTCGACTCGTTCGGGTGAGCCCGTCCGTCAGGCGGACTCGCGGACCACGAGGGTGATGGCCTCGGAGCGGGGCGGGCGCGGGGGCGTCCCGCCGGCGAGGCGTCGCAGGACGGCGGCGGTGAGGTAGTCCATGACCGCGTCGGCGTTCTGGCGGACGGTCGTCAGGGGTGGGTGCGCGAAGGGGGCCAGGGGGGTGTCGTCGACGCCGATGATCGCGAGGTCCGTGGGGGCGGTCAGTCCCAGTGCCCGCATGCCGGCGAGGAGCGCGAAGGCCATGTCGTCGTTGTACGCGCACACGGCCGTCACCGCGGGGGACTCGGCACGCCAGGCGGCGACGGCGTCGGCCGCACCGGCGACGTCCATCGGCACGACGCGCGTCGACGGCTCGGACAGCCCGAGCTCGAAGGCGGCGGTGCGGACGCCGTCGAGGCGCAGGTCGCGGAAGACGGCGACGCGGGGGTCGTCGGGCAGGCCGTAGCCGATGTGCCGGTGGCCGGTGGCGGCGAGGTGCTGGAGCTGGGTCGCGCCGATCAGCGTGTGCGAGACGGTGAGGACGCCCTGGACCGAGCGCCGCGGGCGGACGAGGGCGCTCACGACGGGGATGCCGGCGTCCTCCATGGCGCGCTGCTCGGTGTCGTCGAGCCCGTCGAGGCTGACGACGGCGGCGGGCGCGACGGTCCGCCACAGCCCGGACAGCGCCGAACCGCCCGTGGTCCGACGCACGAACAGCGACAACCCGTGCGCCTGGAGGCGCTCCGTCAGGCCCTCGACCAGGCCGACGACGGCGGGGCCGATCGGCCAGTCGGGGAGCAGGAACAGCACGACGTCGGAACGACCGGTCCGGAGTGCGCGCGCAGCGCCGTGCGGCGTGTACCCCAGGCGTTCGATCGCCTCCTGCACGCGTTCGCGGGTGTGCGCCGGGATCGTCTGACCTGGGGTGTTGTTCAGGACGTAGCTCACGGTGGCCTGCGAGACGCCGGCTTCCCGGGCGACATCCGTCGCCGTGACGCGGCGACGTGCGGTTCCGTCTGCTGCCGACGCGCGTCTTGACGGGGCCATGCGGGGAACTTTAACGTATCAGCGGCACTGATACGTAAAAGTGGGTCGAATCACCGGCCCGCCACCCACAGTCCCCCTCCTCCTCCGGAGTCCCCCATGGCCACGAACCCCTACGGCACCACGCCGACCACGACGGCCGCCGCGGTCGCCTACGACGTGCTCGAGCCCCGCGAGCGTCACTGGTTCAGCGAGCCGACCCGCAAGGTCGGCCCGCGCTTCACGATCGCGCTCTTCGTCGCGCAGCTCGTCTTCTTCGTCGCACTCCTCGGCCCGGCCATCGTCGGCATCGCGGTCAAGGTCGACTCGATCGTCCCCGAGGCCCAGCGGACCTCCGCGGTCGCGCTCGTCGCCGGGTTCGGCGCGGCGGCGGCGTTCGTCGCGAACGTGCTGTTCGGCCGCCTGTCCGACCGGACGACGTCCCGCTGGGGTCGACGCCGGCCCTGGATCGTCGGCGGCACCGTCGTCATGACGCTGGCCTTCGTGATCATGGCGCTCGGCACGAACGTCGCGACGGTCACCCTCGGCTGGTTCCTCGCGCAGATCGGCGCCAACGCGACGCTCGCACCGTTCGTCGCGACGCTCGCCGACCAGGTGCCGAAGGTGCAGCGCGGCAAGATCGCCGCGGCGCTCGGCATGGCGCAGAACATCGGCATCTACGGCGGCACGCTCGTCGCGCAGTTCTTCCAGGACGACCTGCTCATCATGTTCGTCGGGCCCGCGGTCCTCGCGATCGTCGCGATGGGCGTCTACGCGTGGGTGCTGCCCGACCAGGTGCTGCCCGGCACGCCCGAGCGCATGTCGCTGCGCGAGTGGGTCACGACGTTCTGGGTGAACCCGCGCCGGCACCCCGACTTCGCGCTCGCGTGGTGGTCCCGGTTCCTCATCGTGCTCGCGACGTTCATGTTCACGACGTTCCGGCTGTTCTACATGCAGGACCGGATCGGGCTCGACGCGGGCGACGCCGTCGCGGCCGTGTCGACGGGCGTGCTCATCTACACGCTCGTGCTCGTCGCGGTCTCGCCCGTCGCGGGCTGGATCTCCGACCGGACTGGCCGCCGCAAGGTGTTCGTCGCGGGGTCCACGCTCATCTTCGCGATCGGCACGCTCATGCTCACGCAGGCCGGCACCGTCGGGCAGTTCTACGCCGTCGAGGCGATCCTCGGCCTGGCGTACGGGATCTACGTCGGCGTCGACCTCGCGCTGGTCGTCGACGTGCTGCCCAACCCCGACGACTCCGGCAAGGACCTCGGCGTCTTCAACATGGCCAACGCGATCCCGCAGACGCTCGCGCCCGCGCTCGGCGGTGTGCTGCTCGCGGTCAACAGCGCCGTGAACCAGAACTACGACCTGCTGCTGTGGGTCGCCGGCATCGCGAGCGTCATCGGCGCGCTCGTCATCATCCCGATCAGGAAGGTCCGCTGAGCGCCGCGGCCACCCCCGCCACGCCCGGAACCCGAACACCCCAGGAAGGACCGACATGACCGTCACCGACACCACCCGCGCCACCGACGAGAGCGCGATCCGCGCCCGCGTCGACGAGCTCCTCGCCGACATGACGATCGAGGAGAAGGCCGGCCAGCTCACCCAGTACTTCGCGTTCGACCTGCCCGAGGGCGAGGCGGCCGTGAGCGACCTGCCGCAGAAGCCCGGCGAGGTCGACGACGCGCTCGCGTGCGGTGGCGCCGGCTCGCTGCTGTTCGTCAACGAGGCCGCCCGCACCAACCGGCTCCAGCGGCAGGCCGTCGAGGGCTCCCGCCACGGGATCCCGGCGTTGTTCGGGTACGACGTGATCCACGGGCTGCGCACGATCCTGCCCGTGCCGATCGCGCTCGCTGCGTCGTGGGACCCGGACACGATCGAGCGCGGCCAGGCCGTCGCGGCGCGCGAGGCCCGCGCGGTCGGCATCCACTGGACGTTCGCGCCGATGGTCGACATCGCGCGCGACCCGCGCTGGGGCCGCATCGTCGAGGGCGCGGGCGAGGACCCGTACCTCGGATCGGCGGTCGCGGCGGCGCAGGTGCGCGGGTTCCAGGGCGAGTGCCTCGGCACGCCCGAGCGCGTCGTCGCCGGTCCGAAGCACTTCGCCGGGTACGGCGCCGCGATCGGCGGGCGCGACTACGACGAGGTCGACCTGTCGGACCAGCAGCTCCGCAACGTGTACCTGCCGCCGTTCAAGGCCGCGGTCGACGCGGGCGCGGGCAACATCATGACCGCGTACATGCCGCTCAACGGCGTCCCCGCGACGGCGAACGAGTGGCTGCTCAAGAACGTGCTGCGCGACGAGTGGGGCTTCGACGGCTTCCTCGTGAGCGACGCGAACGCGGTGCGCAACCTCACGACGCACGGCTACGCGGCCGACCTCGCCGACGCCGCCGCGCGCGCCGCGTCGGTCGGGCTCGACCTGGAGATGGCCATCTCCGACCCGGCGTACGCGCACCTCCCGCAGGCCGTCGCGGACGGTCGCGTCAGCATCGAGGCCGTCGACGCGTGCGTGCGCCGCATCCTCGAGGTCAAGCTGCGGCTCGGCCTGTTCGACGACCCGTTCGTCGACGAGGACCGCGCGCGCGAGGTGCTCGCCGACCCTGCGCACCGCCAGGTCGCCCGCGAGGCCGCGCAGCGCTCGGCCGTCCTGCTGCGCAACGAGGGCCACCTGCTGCCGCTCCAGGCGGACGCGCTCAGCTCGGTCGCCGTCGTCGGCCCGCTCGCCGACTCGAAGCGCGACACGCTCGGCCCGTGGGTCTTCGACTACGACCTCGACGAGACGGTCACGGTCCTCGACGGGCTGCGCGCGCGGCTCGGCGACACCGCCGACGTCCGGTACGCGCCGGGCGTCCGCCCCGCGCAGCGCACCTTCCCGTCGATGTTCGAGATGTTCCCCGGCAACGCGACGCCCGACCCGGAGAACTTCGACGACGAGGCCGAGCTCGCGCGCGCCGTCGAGGTGGCGCGCAGCAGCGACGTCGCCGTCGTCGTGGTCGGCGAGTGGCAGGGGATGATCGGCGAGGCCGCGTCGCGGTCGTCGCTCGAGCTCCCGGGACGCCAGCTCGAGCTGCTCCAGGCCGTCGCCGCGACCGGCACGCCCGTCGTGCTGCTCGTCATGAACGGCCGCCCGCTCGACCTGCGCTGGGCCGCCGAGAACGTGCCGGCGATCCTCGACGTCTGGTACCCCGGCACGCAGGGCGGGACGGCGGTCGCGGACCTGCTGCTCGGCGACGTCGCCCCCGGCGGCAAGCTGCCGTTCTCGTGGCCGCGGACCGTGGGCCAGGTGCCGATGATCTACTCGCACACGACGTCGTTCGAGCCGCAGAACCAGGGTCGCCGCTACTGGGACGAGGAGAGCACGCCGCTGTTCCCGTTCGGCTTCGGGCTCGGCTACGGCGAGTTCGCCTACGACGACCTGCGCCTGGACACCGAGACGCTGCCGCGCGACGGGCGTCTGACCGCCTCCGTGACGGTCACCAACACCGGCGCGCACGACGGCGACGAGGTCGTGCAGCTCTACCTGCACCAGCGTCACGGCCGCGCCGCGCGACCCGTCCGGGAGCTCAAGGGCTTCCGCCGCGTGCACCTCGCCGCGGGGGAGTCGCAGACGGTGACGTTCGAGGTCGGGCCCGACGAGCTGCGCTACTGGAGCGCCGCCGCGCGCGACTGGGTCGTCGACGTCACGACGTTCGACGTCGGCATCGGCGGCGACAGCACCGTGCCGCTGACGGCGTCGTTCACCACGACGGCCTGACACCACCGCGCCCGACACGACGGACCCCCGCACGCCGACCCGGTGTGCGGGGGTGCCGCGCTGCGGGGCCGCGCCGGTCCCGGTCCGCCGTCATCCGGTGGTGCCGCGCGCGGCGCCCGCCTTCCAGTCGACGACCTGCACGGGCACCACGAGCACCGGGCGGTGCTGGTGGTGCGAGAGGTGCACGGCGACGGAGCCCTCGACGAGCTCCCGCACCCGGGCGCCGGGGCCGGGCGCGCGCGTGCCGACGACGAACCCGGCGGCGTCGACGGCGCGGGCCAGGTGCGTGAGGGAGCGGTCGACGCGTCCCGCGAGGTAGCGGAAGTGCCAGGGGACGTCGGCGCCGGCGAGCGTCCGGGCGAGGGCCGCCTCGATCGCACGGGACCGGTCCCGCCACGAGTCGTCGACGCCGTCGGGGTCGATCGCCTCGTGCTCGACGGTGCCGTCGGGGTGCTCCTCGCCCGGGTAGCGGGAGCCGTCGACGTACGCGAGTAGAGCGCCGACGCGCGGGCCGACCGCGCCCACTCGAGCGCGGTGAGCACGACGAGCGGGGGCTGGTCGGGCACGACGCCCACGACGAGCGGGTGGCCGGCGAGCGGCACCATGCGCGACGGGCCGGGTTGCGGGACGTCGTGGGCTCGCATCGCGACCTCGTCTCCGGTGACGGACCTCTCGCGAGACTACCGGCGGGGTCCGTGCACCGACGGCGGCCAGCGGTGCCGCCGCCACGCGTCCCACGTCGCGAACCCGGGCGGCGGGTCGTCGACGGGTGCGCTGCCGTCGAGCTCGTCGGGCGTCGGCACGTCGATCGCGGCGGCCCACGCGGCGAGCTCGTCGTCGGACATGTGCCACGTCGTGTGCGGCTCCTCCGCGTGGCGGCGGTCGAGCCGTCGACGCTGCTCGTCGGGTGCCAGCGCGAGGTAGCGCAGCTCGACGACGGCGCCCCGGTCGGCGGCCGCCTGCCGCAGCGCGGACCGCTCGTCGCGTGACCAGAGGCCGAAGTCGAGGACGACGTCGGTGCCGAGCTCGAGGGCGCGCAGCGCGATCTCGACGAGCCGGCCTTCGATGACGGCGGTCGCGCCCCGGGGGTTGTCGTGGCCGTAGAGGGCCTTGACCCACTCGTCCTTCGTCAGGCGGAGCGCGTGCCGCTCGACCTCGATGCGTCGCGCCTCGGTCGTCTTGCCCGTGCCGGGCAGCCCGACGGTGAGGTAGAGGGTCGGTCGGGTCGTCATCGTCCTCCTCGGGGCCGCGTCGTCATCCTCCCCGACGCGCGCCCCGCGGGCAGCCCTCGGGAAGAGCTCCGACCTCCGGTCGACGCCCGGGACGGTCGCGCGTCGAGGGACCAAGGCCCCGCCGCCGTCGGCGGTCTCCCGGCACGCGGCCGCGCCCGCTCAAGTCGGGCCCGTGCGTGCCGATGCTGGAGACGTGGCCAGAAGGAAGATCCCCGCGGGCTGGTACCCCGACACGCGTCGGCGTGGGCAGCACCGGTGGTTCGACGGGCGGGAGTGGACCGAGCACACGATGCCGACGTCGGCCGTGCCCGGTCCTCCGCCGCCTGGTCCTCGCCCTGGTCGCACGCGCCGTGGGGTCGTCGCGGGCCCGCCGTCCGTGGTCTGATCGTCCGGGCGGTCGCGCGTCCGGGCGCGGCCCCGACCCCGGAGGACGCCATGGCGACGCTCGTCTCGACCCTGTTCATCTCGCTCGACGGTGTCGCGGAGATCGACCCCGCGTGGCACTTCCCGTACTTCGACGAGCGGATGGGGCAGGCGGTCGGCGAGGACTACGAGGACGTCGACGTGCTGCTGCTCGGACGCGTCACGTACGACAGCTTCGCGGGGGCGTGGCCCGACCGGGAGGCCGCGGGCGGTGACGACGCGCCGTTCGCGGCGACGCTCGGGGACACCCGGAAGGTCGTCGCGACGCGCGGTGACCAGGACCTCGGCTGGCGCAACGTCGAGAAGGTCGACGGGGACCTCGTCGCGGCGGTGACCGCGCTCAAGGCGGACCCGGCCGTCGGCAAGATCCTCGTCCCCGGCTCGCTGTCGGTGGTCCGGCAGCTCCTCGCGGCCGGGCTCCTCGACGAGCTCCGCCTGCTCGTGCACCCGGTCGCCGCACGCAGCGGGGAGCGGCTGTTCGACGAGGGCGAGCCGATCTACCCGCTGCGGCTGCTCGCGTCGGAGGCCCTGCCGACGGGTGTCGTGCGGCTGATCTACGCGCCCGCCGAGCTGCCGGGCACCGCCGGGTACGAGGACGTCGTCGACAAGGTGCCGGGCGCGGGCCAGGACTGACCGCTCAAGTCGGGCCGTCCGGACGCCGACGACCCGGGCATGAGCCAGCACGCCCCCGGGTGGTACGCCGACGGTGCGACGCCCGGCGTCCTGCGCTGGTTCGACGGCGCCGCCTGGACCGAGCACACGACCCCGCAGCCGCCGCCCGCACCCGCGGTGCCCGCGACCGGTTACGGCGCGCCCGCCTACGCCGGCGGCGGCTTCGGGGCGCCGACCTACTCCGGCGGCGGCTTCGGGGCACCGACCTCCGCGGGCGCCGCGTACGCCTACGCCGCGGCGCCGGTCACCACCGACGAGCACGGTCCCCGGAACGCGATGCACTGGCTCGTGCCCGTCGGCCGCTCGTGGCAGTCGATCCTCGCGGGCTACCTCGGGCTGCTCGCGCTCGGGATGTGGGTGCTCGGGCCCTTCGCGATCGGCGTGGGCGGGTGGGCACTGGTCCGGGCCCGCTCGGGCGGGCACGGCAGCGGTCGCGGGGTCTTCGGCGTCGTCGGCGGTCTCCTCGGCACCGCGGCGATGATCTGGTTCGTGGCGTCGGGGGCGATGAACGGCTGACGCGGCGCGCCGTGCGTCGGCGGGCGGGCGGGCGGCGTGGTTCCTACGATCAAGCCGACCGCTCGCGAAGGAGACCGGCGTGATCGACCTGACAGCCCTGGCGGACCGGCACCTCGAGAGTGCCCGTACCGACCCGCACGGCCGCAGCGCGGAGCTCGTCGCGCACGACGGCGAGCTGCGGCAGACCGTCCTCGCGCTCACCGCGGGCTCGCGGCTGGGCGAGCACAACTCCCCGGCGGCGGCGACGCTGCAGGTCCTGCGCGGGCGCGTGCGCGTCGAGTCGGCGGACGTGCAGGCGGAGCCCGCGGCCGGCGAGCTGTGGGTGCTGACCCACGAGCGGCACGCGGTCGTCGCGCTGGAGGACAGCGTCTTCCTGCTGACGACGGTGACCGGCGTGGACCGCGGCACCTACGCCTGACGCCGGCGCGTCACAGCAGCGACGCCGCGTACTCCTCGGCGCTCAGCAGGTGCGCGGCCATGTGGATCCGCGCGCGGTCGACGTCCCGCGCCTCGAGCGCCGCGAGGATCGCCCGGTGCTCGGCCTGCGCGGTCCGCACCGCGCCGTCCTCCCGGATCGCGCGCCACAGTCGGGTGCGCGCGGTGCTGCCCGCGAGCGAGTCGAGCAGGCCGGCGAGGACGGGGTTGCCCGACGCGCGGTGGATGACGTCGTGGAACCGCAGGTCGGCGTCGATGATCGTCGTCAGGTCGTGGTCGGGGTCGTCCAGCAGCGCGTCGACCGAGTCGAGGAGCGCGCGCAGCTCGGCGAGCGTCGCGTCGTCGATCTCGACCGCCGCACGCCCGACGCCCTCGACCTCCAGCACGCGCCGGACCCGGGCCAGGTGCACCGCGTCGTCGCGTCCGGGCAGGTCGGCGAGGAAGCCGACGGGTTCGAGCAGACGGCCCGCGTCGAGCGACGTGACGTAGGTGCCGTCGCCGCGCCGGGTGCCGAGGACGCCGAGCAGGACGAGCGCGCGGACCCCCTCGCGCAACGGGCCGCGGGAGACGCCGAGCCGCGCGGCGAGGACCTTCTCGACGGGCAGCCGGGAGCCCGGTCCGAGCTCGCCGGACAGGATCATCTGCTTGATGCCCTCGATGACGACGTCCGTCTGGGAGGCCGTCGGGTGGGGCGCCGGGCCGCGCGCAGGCACCGAGCCATCGTAGTGAGGGCCCGTCGGCGGGCGCCGTCACCCGTGGGGGCGAGGGGCGCGAGGGCACTCGTCCGGCGCAACGGCGCGCCGCGCTGAGAGCCCGCTGAGCCGCGGGTGCGGCCGCACCCCGACCCGCCCTAGCGTCGGCGGCAGGTCGCGGGGACACGTGGCGCAGGCGGTGCCACGACGCCCGGCCGGTCAGGGGGCGGCGATGAGCGTGGCGGAGGTCTGGGGCGCGCGTCCCGACGAGGTGGCCCGCCGGTACGCGTGCGACGACGAGGCCGCCGACCACCCGGTGCGGCTCGTGCGGGCGGTCGCCGTGCCCGCGCCGCGCGACGTCGCGTTCGGGTGGCTGTGCCAGCTGCGGCTCGCGCCGTACAGCTACGACCTCCTCGACAACGGCGGCCGGCGCAGCCCGCGGTCCCGCACCGTCGACCCGTCGGAGCTGACCCCGGGCACGGCGATGATGCGGATCTTCGCGCTCACGTCCGTCGAGCCGGGGGCCCACCTCACGATGCGGATCGTCGACCGGCGCGCGCTCGCGCTGTTCGGGCCGGTGACCGTGACGTACGCGGTGCACGACGACGGGCCGGGCCGGTCGCGCTACGTCGCCGTCCTGCGCATCGGCTCGCGACGGCAGGGTCGGCTGGTCCGGGCCGGTCGCGCGCTGCTCGCGTGGGGCGACCTCGTGATGATGCGCAAGCAGCTCCTGACGCTGGCCGCGCTCGCGGGCCGGGAGGCGCGGCAGGCGCCCGTCAGGCCCGCGAGCGACCCGCGCTGACCGCGTCGCCCGCTGACCGCCCGGGTCGCACGTCACGCCGCAGGTAGCCCCACGCGAGGACCGCGCACGCGACGCCGTTGACGAACCCCATGGCCACGTCGGTGAGCGAGTGCATGCCCCGGTACATCCGACCGACCCCCACGGCGAACGGCACGAGCACGCACAGGATCGTCGCGACCCACCGCAGCACGGGGTTGCCGATCCGCTGGCACAGCGCGGCGAGCGTCAGGTAGAACGCGGTCGCGGCACCCGTGTGGCCGCTCGGGTACGACGACGTCGGCGGGGAGACGTCGAGCTGCTCGACCTCGGGCCGGGTGCGGCCGACGACCAGCGCGGACGTGAGGAAGACGATCGCCTGCAGCGACACCGCGAGGCCCGGCACGACCGCGAACCACCACTGCTTGGTGCGCCACCAGATCAGCCCGATCGCGAGCGCGCACGCGCCGATGATGAACTCGGTCTGGCCGATCCCGGACAGCACCGTGGTGAGCGTGTTCAGCGCGTCGGTGCGGCGGCTGACGAACCACTCGTTGACGCCCGCCTCGGACGGCAGGTTGCCGAGCGGCCCGACGATCAGCAGGCCGACGCCGACGATCAGTAGCCACAGCCCGACGGCCGGCAGCAGCGCGCGGCGGGACAGGTCGTGCCAGAACTGGCGGGACGTCGGGGCCGACGTGTCCAGCTCGTAGCGGTGCAGGAACTCGTGCACTCAGGGCTCCTCACGGGGGACGGGCGTCCCGGCGGTGCGCCGGGCGGCGGGGGACGGGGTGGCCGGCGTGACGTCGTCGTCGCGTCGGGCCGGCTCGGGCACGGCGTCGCCGCCGTGCGGCACGTCGGGGACGTCCGCGGGCGGCGGGGTGTCGGCGCCCCAGCCGCGGTAGCCGACGTAGGACGCACCCGCGATGGCGACGCCCAGGAGGATCCCGGCGACGACGTCGGACGGGTAGTGCACACCGAGCATCACCCGGTCGGCCGCGGTGACGACGACCGCGAGCCCCGCGACCGCGGGCACCACGACGCGTCCGACGCGGCCGAGCAGGGGCCAGACGAGCAGGGTGAGCGTGACGGCCACGACGGCGGTGTTGGTCGCGTGGCCGGACGGGAAGCTGGACCCGGGCGCGTGCTCGACGGCGTCCTCGACGACGGGCCGGGCGCGCTGCACGAGTCCCTTCGCGGCGAGCTGGAGGACCCACCCGGCGAGCAGCGTGCCGACCGCCCACAGCGCGCGCGTGCCGAGCCGGTGCCGCCGCCACACCCACAGGCACACCAGCGCCCCGGCCGCGTTGACGAACACCGCGCGGAACGCCTCCTGCCACACGACGAGTGCCGTGCGCAGCGTCGGGTCGGCGCGCGTGACGTCGGTCGCGGCGGCGATCACGGCCTCGTCGAACCGCACGACGGCGGTCACCTGGGCGCGCACCAGGAACGCGAGCACGACCACGGGCAGCGCGACGACGGCACCCAGCGTCGCGGCGCGCACGAGGGCGCGGCGGCGGACGGTGGTGGCGCGCATGCGGTGAGGGTAGGTGCGCGGACGCGCGCGCGCCCGGCGAGACGGTGGGGGTCAGCCGACGGTGGTCACGACGGTGCCCGCGGGCGCCTGCCAGAGCACGTCGAGCACGTCGTCGGTCACCCGCACGCACCCGTTCGACACGGCCCCGCGACCGCGCAGGGTCGTCGTGTGGATCGCGGTGACCGCCGTGCCCGTGGGCTTGTCGTAGTGGTCGATCGTCTCGCTCTGGGTCGAGAGCGGCAGGACGCGCGGGGTCGTCGTGCCGGGCTCCGACCAGCGCAGGCCGAGCAGGAACGCCAGGCCGTGCGGGGTCGGTGTCGCGGGTGCACCCGTGGCGACGACGGGGAACGTGCGCACCGACGTGCCGTCGTCGACGGTGAGCGTCTGGGCGGCGACGTCGACGACGACCGACCAGTCGGTGCCCGCGGGCATGAGGTCGTCCGCGCGGACCCACCCCGTGCGCCCGTTGACCTGCGCGCGGTCGTCGCGCGGGAGCGCCCCCCTCGTCGCGAGCAGCACGCGGACCCAGCCGGGGGACTCGTCGACGACGGGCAGGACGTTCGCGGCGCCGAGCACGTCGGTCGGCAGCACGCCGACGGCCGGCCCGCCGACGCTCGCGTGGACCGCCGTGGGCTCCGACACGACGACCGTGCGCCAACGCCCCAGTGACGGGTCGTCGTTCTCGAGCGGCGTGAGCCCCTCGCTGCCGGGCAGGCCGGGCACCACGTGCAGCACGTCGACCACGGGCAGCGTCGTGAGGTCGACGGGTGCCGGGGGTGGGGGCGCGGCGACCTTGGCGACGGCGACCGGTGCGGCGAGCACGACGGGCTGCGGTGCGGTGGCGGCGCCCGCGTCGGCGCACCCCGTCAGGCCCACGACCAGCGCGACCACGGCGGCCGCACCGGCCGCGCGGCGGCTGTCGGCGACGGGCGTGCGCACGGGGACCTCCGGGACGGGGAGATCCCATCGTCCGCCAGACGCGGCCCCCGCGGCAAAGGGGTGCGTCAGATCGCGGTCGCGTCCCCGATCCGGTGGTAGGTGCGGTCGTGGTAGACGAGCGGCGTGACCTCGTCGGTCGTGCCGTGCGCGAGCGCCCGGACGGACACGAGGTAGGAGCCGCCGACGGGCGTGCGCTGCACGACGCGGCCGCGCACCCACGAGACGGCACCGTCGATCACGGGCTCGCCCGACGGCAGCGCCGACCAGCCGCCGGCGGCGAACCGGTCGATCCCGCTCGTGGCGAACCGGGCCGACACGTCGTCCTGCGCGCCGGACAGGAAGCTGATCGCGAGCGTCCGGGCGCGCGAGACGGCGGGCCACGACGACGACGTCGACGCGAGCGAGAACGCGAGCAGCGGCGGCGCGGCGGACACGGAGATGACGGACGTCGCGGTGAAGCCGACGAGCCGCTCGCCGTCGCGGAGCGTGACGACCGCGACTCCGGCGGGGTGGCGGCGGAACACGTCCTTGTACGCGTCGGGCGTGAGCTGCTCCTCGTCGTGCAGCGCGAGGTCGGCGTCGAGGGCGCGCAGGATCTCGGCGGTCATCGCAGCGCCTCCGCGAGGTCGGCGGCGTCGCGGACGGCGCGACGCAGCGGTTCGGCCGCCCGGTCGAGCCACCGGTCGACGACGGCGTCGAGGGCTGCCGGATCCCGCAGGTCCGTCTCGGTGACGACGAGCGCCCGCGTCGGGACGGTCGCGCCGAGCTCGACGAGCAGGGGCCGCAGGTGCACCTCGCCGACGAGCGCGTGCGCGGGGGAGCCCGTGACGACGAGCGGGACCCCGACGACCCCGGCCAGCCCGTCGGGCCCGTACCCGTCGAGGAACGCCTTGAGCAGGCCCGTGTACGACGCCTTGTAGACGGGCGTCGCGACGACGAGGACACCCGCCGCGGCGACGGTCCGCAGCGCCGCGTCGGCGGCCGGGCGCTCGGCGGCGAACAGCTCGCCCGCGACGTCGGCGAGGTCGACCGTCGTGACCCCGTCGGTCGTGGGACCGGCGGGGTCGGCGCCGAGGTGGGGCAGCAGGCGGCCGGCGACGTGCTCGGCCGTGCTGCGGGTGCGGGAGGCCGGGCGCGGGTTGCCCACGAGGGCGACGACGCTCGGACCAGTCAGGTGGCTCACGGTGCGGCTCCTTCACGTTCACGCTTGCCGCACCGGGCGGTGCGGCCTGGTCATCTCCCGGAGCACCCCGTCGTGGAGGGGTTGCTGACCAGCGAGCCGGGGCTTGCGTGCTGGTGCTCGTGACCTGGCCGCGGTTTCTACCAGCGGTCGTGGCGGCGGCAAGGGGTCGGCGGACGTCTTCTCGATATACGGACAAGAACGGTCGGGATTTCGCGGCGCCGTGCGGGGAGGGCGCCGGCCTCGTCGCCGTGCCACGATCGCCGCATGACGGACGTCGGCGACGCGCACGTGCTCCCCGCGACCGCCGTGACCAACCTGCGCGACCTCGGCGGCCGCGCGACCGCGGACGGCGGGACCGTCGCGCGCGGTGTCGCGTTCCGCTCGGCCGAGCTCACGTCGGACGGTGTCGCGGACGACCCCGCCCTCGCCGCGCTCGGCCTCCGGACGGTCGTCGACCTGCGCACGGCCGCTGAGCGGGAGGCCCGCCCCGAACGGCTGCCCGCGGGTGCGCGGCTCGTCGAGCTCGACGTGCTCGCCGACCTCCCCGGCGCCGCCGCAGCCCAGGCGGCGACGCTGCTCACCCGCCCCGCGGCCCTGCTCGAGACGCTCGACGGCATGGACGTCGCCGAGCAGATGCGCGCCACGTACCGGCGGCTCGTCTCGGCACCGGCGGCGCTCGCGGGCTACGCGGCGTTCGCGCGGACCGTCCTCGACGCGCAAGGCACGCCGGTCCTGTTCCACTGCACGGCCGGCAAGGACCGCACGGGCTGGGCCGCGACGGTGCTGCTCCTCGCGGCGGGCGTCGACGAGGACGGCGCGATGGACGAGTTCCTCGCCGTGAACCCGGCGGTCCGGGCCACGTTCGCACCGCTGCTCGCACAGCTCGACGCGGCAGGCGGCGACGCGACGCTCGTCACGCCGTTCCTCGAGGTGCGGCCCGACTACCTGCGGGCCGCGCTCGACACGATGCAGGCCCGGTTCGGCTCGTTCGACGGGTACCTCGCCGACGGCCTCGGTCTCACGCCCGTCGAGGTCGAGGCCCTGCGCCGCACGCTCCGCGCCGACGCCTGAGACCCGCCGCGCGCGGGGGTTCGTCCGGTTGGTCCGTTCGAGTGGTCCGGTATGTCCGATGTTGCCGGGCCCCCGACGTGCACTGACGATGGACCGACCCGGGCCGACGGAAGGCGGACGCATGCACGAGGACGAGCTGGTCTCCCCCATCCGCAAGGGTGCGCACGACATCGCGCTCGACCGCGAGCGCATGCGGCGTCGACGCGTGTACCGGCTCGCGGCCGTCGTGCTGGCGGCCGAGGCGTACGTGATCGTGAGTGCGCTGCTCGGCCGGAGCCCGCTCCCGGCCCTGCCGGAGGTCGACCCGCTGATCCTCGTCCCCGTGCTGTTCTTCGCCGCGCTGCTCGTGCTGCTCGTCGGCACGCAGGTCGGCTCGGCGCGCTCGCCGCACCTCACGTACCGCCCCGAGCAGGTTGACGTGCGCCTGGACGACGTCATCGGGATCGACCCGGTGAAGGAGGACGTGCGCCGCTCGATCGACCTGTTCCAGACGCACCGGCGGTTCGCCGACCAGATGGGCGGCACGCCGCGCCGCGGCCTGCTCTTCGAGGGGCTGCCGGGCACGGGCAAGACGATGACCGCGAAGGCGATGGCCGCCGAGGCCGGCGTGCCGTTCCTGTTCGTGTCCGCGACGTCGTTCCAGTCGATGTACTACGGCGCGACCGCGCGCAAGATCCGCGCGTACTTCCGGGCGCTGCGGCGGGCGGCGCGCACCGAGGGCGGCGCGATCGGGTTCATCGAGGAGATCGACGCGATCGCGATGCGTCGCGGCGGCCTGCTCGCGTCGTCGTCGCGCACGGTCGTCGGGGCGGCGACGGCGGGGACGCCCGGAGTCGTCACGAACGCCGCGATCAGCGAGGGCACGGGTGGCGTCGTCAACGAGCTGCTCGTGCAGATGCAGTCGTTCGACGAGCCGACGGGCGGCGACAAGGTCTACAACCGGCTGGTCGCCGCGGTGAACCTGTTCCTGCCGGCGACGCGTCAGATCCGCCAGCGTCGTCCCGGACGCGCCCCGATCCTGCTCATCGCGGCGACGAACCGCGCCGACTCGCTCGACCCCGCGCTGCTGCGCCCGGGTCGGTTCGACCGCCGGCTCACGTTCTCCGCGCCGGACGCGCACGGCCGCCGCGCGCTCGTCGACCACTTCCTGGCCCGCCGCGCGCACGACGCCGAGCTCGACGACCCCGTCGCCCGGGACCGTGTCGCGGCGTCGACGAACGGCTGGACACCCGTGATGATCGAGCACCTGCTCGACGAGGCGCTGGTCAACGCGCTGCGCCGCGGCTCGCTCACGATGTCGTTCCAGGACGTCGAGACGGCCCGCATCACCGAGATGGTCGGCATCGGCCAGCCCGTCCGCTACACGCGCGCCGAGCAGGAGCTCATCGCGACGCACGAGGCGGGCCACGCCGTGACGGCGTGGCTGGTCGCCCCGAACCGGTCGCTCGAGGTCCTCACGATCATCCGTCGCGGCGAGGCGCTCGGGCTGCTCGCGCACGGCGACTGCGAGGAGGTCTGGACGCGGTCGCAGGGCGACCTGCGCGCGCTCGTGCAGATCGCGATGGGCGGCTGGGTCGCGGAGGAGCTGTTCTTCGGCCAGACGACGACCGGCCCGGCCAGCGACCTGGCGGCGGCGACGCGGACCGCGGCGCAGATGGTCGGGGCGGCGGGCATGACGGGGTCGCTCGTGTCGTTCCTCGCGACGGAGAAGCCGCTGGTCGACGCGGTGGTGAGCGACGAGCGCGCCCGCGAGCAGCTCGAGCAGGTGCTGGAGGACGCGCGCGCGACCGTCCGGCGGCTGCTCTCCCGGCACCGGTACCTGGTCGAGGCGCTGCGTGACGCGCTGCTGGAGAGGCACGAGCTGCTGGGTCGGGAGATCACGGACGTGCTGGTCGCCGCGCACGAGGCCGCGACGCGCGGCGCCGACGCGGTGGTCCCGCAGCTCGCCGACGAGCCCTCCCGCCCGACTCCCGCCGCCGTGCCGCTGGGCGGTCCGACCGCCTGACGTGCGGCCCGGTTCCGTCGGCTCCGTCAGCGGAAGGCGGAGGGCGCGCGCGGTCGACGGTGGTGCGGCGCGGCGGGTGGCCGCCGATCGCGTTAGCGTGCGTGACCGTGCCCGAGGGTCATACCGTCCACCGCATCGCCCGCCAGCTCGCCGCCGACTTCGCCGGTTACCGGCTCGCGGTGTCCTCCCCGCAGGGCCGCTTCGCTGCCGGTGCCGCACGCCTCGACGGGCGGGTCCTGACCGAGGTGGCCGCGGTCGGCAAGCAGCTCTTCGCGACGTTCGAGGGCGGCGACGTGCTGCGCGTGCACCTCGGGCTGTACGGCGCGTGGGACTTCTACGGCGACATCTCGCCGATCGTCGACGGCCAGGACGCACGCGGGTCGATGGGCGCACCCCGGCTGCGGCGGGCGGTGCGGATGGGCGAGGACGAGCGCGAGTCGCCCGCCGCCGAGGGTGGGCTCGTCGCGACGTTCCCGCCCGACCCGGTCGGCGCGGTGCGCGTGCGGCTGGCGACCGAGAGGTCCGTCGCCGACCTCCGGGGGCCGTCCGCGTGCGAGGTGCTCGACCCGTCGCAGGCGCAGGCCGTCGTCGACCGTCTCGGCCCCGACCCGGCGTCGACCGACGACCTCGACGCGGCGGGGGACGTCGTCGTCGAGCGGATCACGTCGCGCGGCGTCGCGGTCGGGCAGCTCCTCATGGACCAGTCCGTCGTCGCGGGGATCGGCAACATCTACCGTGCCGAGCTGCTGTTCCGCGCGCGTCTCGACCCGCACACCCCGGGCCGGCGCGTCCCGCGGGACGTCGCCCGCGCGCTGTGGGACGACTGGGCGGTGCTGCTTCCCGACGGGATCCGCACCGGGGTCATGCTGACGCGCGAGGACCTCGACGACGCCGGCCGGGCCCGGGCGATCGCCGACCCGACCGAGCGGCACTGGGTGTACGGCCGCGCGGGCCTGCCGTGCCGGGTCTGCGGCACCCCGGTCGTCGTCGAGGAGATGGCGGGCCGCAAGCTCTACCTCTGCCCGGTCTGCCAGCGCTGACGGGACGGAGCCGGCGTCAGTCCGTCGTCGGGTCGGGGAGGGGGAAGGTCCGCTCTCCGACGGGCAGGTCGACGGGGACGGTGTTCGCGCGCGTCGCGAGCGGGCACGCCCACGACGGGTCGTACGCGCACGACGGGTTGTAGGCGAAGTTCAGGTCGACGACCAGCAGGCCGTGCGAGGTGCCGAGGTCGGCGCCCTTGATGGTGTCGAGCACGTACCGCCCGCCGCCGAACGTCCCGCCCGGCTTCCCGCCGCTCGCGTCGCGGACGGGCACGAACAGCCCGCCGCCGTAGGACCGCAGAGCCCAGACGGCGAGGGACCCGACGTCGGGCAGGTCGACGACGCCGACACGCTCGAACGGGACGACACCGTCGGTGCCGGTGGTGACGTCGAGCCGCTGCGGCTCGGCCGGCCGGACCTCGACCTCGAACCGGTACGCGGCGTCGTAGCGCGCGACCTCGAGCCCGGCGAACGAGGCGCGCGTCGGGCCGTCGAGCGGGGACGCGGGGTGCTCGGCGAACAGCTCGTCACGCCGCTGCACCCACACGGCGTGCGCGGCGGGCGGGTCGTCGGCGGCGATCCGCCGCACGGCGGCGTACGTCTCGGCCACGCGGCGTCGCCAGTCGGCGACGGCGAGCGCGTCGGCGGCCCGGGCGGACGAGGTCAGCGGTCGGTGGGGCACCCCTCCACCCTCGCACGCGCCCCCGACCCCCCGCCCGCGCAGTCGGCCCCTGACCGGCCCTCTCACCCACCGCGCGCGGGCGCCGCGGCGCGCGGGCGGCGCGGCGCGTGTGAGGGTGGGGGCATGGATCTGCGCATCTTCACCGAGCCCCAGCAGGGGGCCACGTACGACGACCTGCTCGCGGTGGCGAAGGCCACCGAGGACCTGGGCTTCGACGCCTTCTTCCGGTCCGACCACTACCTGACGATGGGCGGCGACGGCCTGCCCGGACCGACGGACGCGTGGACGACGCTCGCGGGGCTGGCGCGCGAGACGAGCCGCATCCGGCTGGGCACGCTCGTGTCGTCGGCGACGTTCCGCCACCCGGGGATCCTCGCGATCCAGGTCGCGCAGGTGGACCAGATGTCGGGCGGCCGCGTCGAGCTGGGGCTGGGCACGGGGTGGTTCGCGCAGGAGCACGCGGCGTACGGGATCCCGTTCCCGGAGAAGCGGTTCGGCATCCTCGAGGAGCAGCTCGCGGTCGTCACCGGCCTGTGGGGCACGCCCGTGGGGGAGACGTTCGACCATGCGGGCGCCCACTACACGTTGACGGACTCCCCGGCGCTGCCGAAGCCCGTCCAGCAGTCGCCGCTCGACCCGTCGAAGGCCGGTGTGCCGGTGATCGTCGGCGGCAGCGGCCCGCGTCGCACGCCGGCGCTCGCGGCGCGGTACGCGGCGGAGTTCAACCTCGCGTTCCCGGCGTTCGACGAGGTCGAGGCGAAGCTCGCGAACGTGGACCGTGCGCTGGAGGAGGCGGGCCGCGCAAAGGAGAGCCTGGTCCGCTCGGCGGCCCTCGTGCTGTGCGTCGGGTCGGACGAGGCGCAGATCGCACGCCGCGCGCAGGCGATCGGCCGCGAGGTCGACGAGCTGCGGGAGCACGGGATCGCGGGCACGGTCGACGAGGTGGTTGACCGCCTGGGACGGCTGCGCGAGCAGGGCGTGTCGCGGGTGTACCTGCAGGTCCTGGACCTGCAGGACCTCGACCACCTGGACCTCGTCGCGCGCGAGGTGGTGCCGCGCCTGGGCTGACGAGCCCGATCGGGTGGGCCGGGTCCCCCGCAGGTGAAACCCGTTGCCCGGAGCGACGTCCCGCGTCTCGCGCCCTGAGACATGGGACCTCTCTCCGTGGACGTCACACGGGTGGCCTGGGCCGACGCCGCCACGCATGGCCACCTGCCCGTTCGTCCTGCGCGTTCATCTCCGGTTCGCCCGATCCGACCCGAACTGTGACCCGGCGCACACCGGGCGCGCGTGGACTAACCGGGCATACGTCCGTACGTTCGAAGACATCACGGGGCGGCGACGCCCGCCGGGAACCCACCCGACGCAACCGGGTTCCTGCGGCGCCTCCCGCTTCTCGTGGGCCCGGCGCCAGCGTCGCCGTCGCAACGGAGGGTTCTGTCACGAGCCCTCCGCTCGACCGGACGACCACCATGGGGGCGCTACGTGGCCACAACTTTCGACAGGCTCGTGATCGAGCCGCGCAGGACCGAGTCCGAGCGGATCAGACCGACCCGCACACCCGAGAACAACGAGGCCCAGAGCCCGTCGCTGCTGCTGCTCGTGCTGCTGGCGGCGACCGGCGTCATCGTCTACGCGGTCTTCCTGCTCAACCCGGCCAACCGGGGTGACTGGCTGCCGTACGTGATGGTCATGCTCGCGGAGACGGTGCTCGTGGTCCACGCGCTGCTGGCGATGTGGACCGTGCTGTCCAGCGGGCACAACCCGCGCAACTTCGGGTTCCACCTCGCGCAGGACAGGCTGTACGACATCGCGGAGATCGTCCGCGACAAGACCGAGAAGCGTCCGCAGGACTGGCGGATGTACCTCCAGGAGTGGCCGATCAGCGTCGACGTCTTCATCACGACGTACGGCGAGGACCTGGACACCATCCGACGCACCGTCACGGCGGCCGTCGCCATGCAGGGCCGCCACGACACCTACGTGCTCGACGACGGCCGCAGCGACGAGGTCCGCGACCTCGCCGCCGAGCTCGGGGCCCGCTACGTGCGGCGCCTGTCGAGCAACGGCGCGAAGGCCGGCAACATCAACCACGCGCTGTCCCTGACCCGCGGCGACTTCTTCGTCGTGTTCGACGCGGACTTCGTGCCGAAGCCCGAGTTCCTGCACGAGACGGTGCCGTTCTTCGCGACGGACGACGTCGCGTTCGTGCAGACCCCGCAGACGTACGGCAACCTGCACACGATCATCTCCCGCGGCGCCGGCTACATGCAGGCCGTGTTCTACAAGTTCGTCCAGCCGGGCCGGAACCGGTTCAACGCCGCGTTCTGCGTCGGCACCAACGTGATCTTCCGCCGCGCCGCGATCGACTCCATCGGCGGCATCTACTCCGACTCGAAGTCGGAGGACGTGTGGACGTCGCTCATGCTCCACGAGAAGGGCTGGCGGACGATCTACATCCCCACGACCCTCGCCGTGGGTGACACGCCCGAGACCGTCGAGGCGTACACGAAGCAGCAGCTCCGCTGGGCGACCGGCGGCTTCGAGATCATGCTCACCCACAACCCGCTCTCCCGGAAGCGTCGCCTGACGATGGACCAGCGGCTCATGTACACGGTGACCGCGACGCACTACCTCACGGGGATCGCACCGCTGCTCCTGCTGCTCGTGCCGCCGCTGCAGATCTTCTTCGACCTCACCCCGATGAACCTGTCGATCACGCCCGGCCAGTGGGCGCTGTACTACGCCGGGTTCTACGTCATGCAGATCATCCTGGCCTTCTACACGCTCGGCTCCTTCCGGTGGGAGGTGCTGCTGCTCGCGTCCGTGTCGTTCCCGATCTACACGAGGGCCCTGGTCAACGCGATCTTCCGCAAGGACCAGAAGTGGCACGTCACCGGCCAGAAGGGCGCCTATCGCTCGCCGTTCGCCTTCATGCAGCCGCAGGTCATGTTCTTCGTGTTCCTGCTGCTCACCACCGTCGTCGGCGTCTGGAAGGACCTCGGCAACGGCTACCTGAGCCTCGCGCTCGCCTGGAACGCGACGAACACGCTGATCCTCGGCGGTTTCGTCATCACCGCCTGGAAGGAGGGGCACGCCGGCCGTCTCGCGGCCCGCGCCGCCCGCGCCGACCAGGAGTCCACCCGTCGCAACGACGCGGCCGACCCGAAGCTCGCACTCACCGGAGGTGCCGCATGACCTGGGCCAGCCGCATCCGACTCGTCGTCGGCGTGATCGTCGTCGCGATGATCGCCGCGCTCGCGACGTACCAGCTCAACGAGACCCGGGGGGTCGCGACGAGCGACTCCGCGCAGATCCTCGCCCGCACGTACAGCGTCGGGACCCCGTACTCGGGTCTCGTCGTCGACCAGAAGGTCGACGTGGGCGACACCGTGAAGACGGGCGACCCCCTGTTCGTCATCGACTCCGCGACCCTGCAGTACGACATCCGCAACGGCTTCGCCCGCCAGGCGACCGAGGCCACCCAGATCGACCCCGACGGCAAGCTCGTCATCCTCGCGACGGGCGACGGCACGGTCACCAAGGTCGGCTCCGAGCGCGGCACGTTCGTGCAGTCGGCGTCCGAGCTCGCCACCGTCCAGCGCGCCGGCACGCTCTACGTGCAGGCCGAGTACCGGCTGTCCGCCAAGGAGTACGCCCGCGTCCCGGACGGCGCCGACGTGACCGTCGTGCTGCCCGACCAGCGGGAGATCGCCGCGACGGTCGAGCGGAACGACGTCGAGACCGTCGGCGGGCAGGCGCAGGCCGTCTTCACCATCACGGGCGACGAGCTCGTGGAGGGTGACGGTGACGGGCTCGTCTCGGCCGGCACCCCCGTGACCGCGGAGCTCCACCTCACGAACGACGGGGTGGTCACCCGCACCGCCGACTCCGTCAAGACCTACCTGAAGGGCCTCTTCGGATGACGGCACGCACCACGGACCACCCGCCCCTGTCCCCGCCCGCACCGGCGCCCCGTCGCCGCCGCTGGCTGATCGCCGGGATCGCCGCCCTCGCGGTGGTGACCCTCGCCGCGGTCGTCGTGCTCGTCGGCCCGTGGGGGCGCAGCGCCCCCGCGGCCGGCGGGTCCGGCGGCGGTTCCGCACCGGACGCCCCGGTCGCCGGCCCGCCCGACGCCCGCACCCCGGAGGTCGACACGGCCGCGCTGACGGCCGGCGTCGAGCAGAAGGCCGTCGGCAAGATCGCGCCCGTGCGCCTCGCCGAGGGCGTCGTCCCGCCGACGAACCGCTGGTACAGCGGGCTCGTGTTCGGCGACGAGCCGCAGCCGGTCTTCGCGCAGCCGGTCTCGTTCGCGCTCACCGACACCGGCTTCACGCTCGGCCTGCCGGACCCGGTGGCCAGCGACAAGGCGGTCGTCGCACCGCACGTCCCGGCCGTGACCGTCGACGCTGGCGCCGCGTCCGCACAGGTCAGCGCCGCCGACCCCGTCAGCGTGACCGTCGACCTGCTCGACGCGACCGGCGCGGTGCTGGGACACGTCGTCCTCGCCGAGGGCTCGCCGTTCGTCAGCCTGACGGCCGAGCGGGACCTCACGCTGGACGCGACCGCCGAGGGCAGCTCGTTCTCGGGCGGCGGCGACGGCGAGCCGGCGACAGCCACCGTCGTGGGCACCGACTGGGCGCTCGTCGGCGCCGAGGGCGGCTCGACCACCCTCGCCGCGGGCGACACCGCGACCTGGTACCCCGTCCCGCAGGACGCCGACGCCGACGCGGCCGCCGCGCTCGCGACCGCCGCCGCCGACCCCGTCACGGGGGTCGACGTGACCTACGGCGTGGACGACGACGTGGCCCGCACGACCCTCACGTACAACACCGCGGGCGGCACGCCGTCGGCCTACGTGCTCGCGCCGCACCAGCGCACCGGCACCCAGCCGGAGCGCGACGGCTGCGACCTGGGCACCTACCCGAGCGTGTACGGCACGCTCGAGCTCTGCGCCGGCTCGCACCTGTCGGCGTTCGCGCCCACCGTGCGGCCCACGGGCGCGCTCGACCTCGACGGCGTCCCCGACGACCGTCGGACCGCGATCGTCGACGCCCTGCGCGCCGACGTCGCGGCCACCGAGCCGTTCCCGTCGGACACGTACTTCGGCGGGAAGGCGCTGTTCCGCGCGGCGTCCCTCGTGACGCTGGGCGAGCAGCTCGGCGCCGACGACGTGGTGGCCGACCTGCGCACCCGGACGACCGACGCGCTGCGCGAGTGGGCGGAGCCCGACGGCTGCGCCGAGCGGGACGCACGCTGCGTCGTCTACGACGCGGCCGCCCGGTCCGCGATCGGCCTCACGCCCTCGTTCGGGTCGGACGAGCTCAACGACCACCACTTCCACTACGGGTACCTCCTCGCGGCGGCCGGCCTCCTGTCGGCCGACGACGAGTCGCTCGCGGAGGACCTCGCGCCGGTCATGGACCTGCTCGCCGCCGACATCGCCTCGGCCACCCCGACGGACGAGCTGCCGCAGCTGCGGTCGTTCGACCCGTGGTTCGGGCACTCGTGGGCGTCGGGCACGTCGCCCTTCGCGGACGGCAACAACCAGGAGTCGTCCTCGGAGGCCGTCAACGCGTGGAACGGCCTCGGGCTGTGGGCGCAGGCGTCCGGGCAGGACGACCTCGCGACGCAGGCGGCGTGGATGACCTCCACGGAGGCCGCGTCGGCGCGCGCGTACTGGACGGCGCCCGACCTGGACGACCCCGCGCTCGACGGGTTCGGCCACGAGGTGTTCTCGATCAGCTGGGGCGCGAAGCGTGACTACGCGACGTGGTTCAGCCCTGAGCCGTCGGCGATCCTCGGCATCCAGCTCATCCCCATGGGCCCGGTGCAGATGTCGCTCGCGACCGGCGTCGACCCGGAGCGGATCTCGGCCGCCGTCGAGGAGTCCGGGTTCACCGGGCCGCTCGCCGACTACGTCGTGACGTACTCCGCGCTCGCGGGGGAGGACGCGGCGGAGAAGGCGTGGACGACGGCCACCGGGCTGTCGGAAGACGCGATCGACGACGGGTCGTCCCGCGCGTCGATGCTCGCGTTCATCGCGTCCGCGCAGGCGCACCCGCCCCGCAGCTGACGCACCGTCCGCAGGTGACGCCTCGCGTCACCGCATGCCGTCAGACGGCGTCGCTCGCCTCGTGCAGCGGCGCCGTCTGCGGCGTCCGGGGGCCGGTCGCCCCCGCGGGCGCGGGCGTCGCCAGCTCACCGGACCCACCCGTGGGCGCCGACGGCCCGCCGGTCGCCGCGGTGGCGTCCGCGGTCGTCGGCGCACCGGCTCCCGGCGCATCGCCCGCCGCGGGCGGCAGGTCGTGCGCGGGCGGCCGCAGCAGGGCGCGGGCGGTCGTCACGAGCAGCACGACGAGCGCGACGTTGCGGGCCGCGAGGACGGCGGTGACGAGCAGCCCGCCCCCGAGGATCTGGTCGTACCCCCACGGGAAGACGACCTGCGTCGCCGCGGCGACACCGGCGACGGTCCACGCGGTCGTCCGCCAGCCCGGGAGCCGCAGCGCGAGCGCGACCGCGACCGGCGGCGCCAGCCACCCGACGTACTGCGGCGACCCGACCTTGTTGAAGACGATCGTCGCGAGCACCAGCAGCAGGGCCCCGCGCACGACGAGCTCGCGCTGCGCGACCGCGTCCTCCCAGAACCGGTCCCCGAGGTGCCGCCGACGCCACCACAGCAGCGCGGCGCACGCCGCCAGTCCGACGAAGAACAGCGCGCCGAGCGCGTCGGCCGCGCCCGCCGTGCCGGGGCCGGACACCTCCCAGGTGACGATCGGCTCGTTGAGGTGGCGGCGCACGGTGTCGCTGAACACGCCGACCAGCACCCACGGCGTCGCGCCGACGGCCTCGATCTGGAGCCCACGGTCCTCCTGCTCACCGAGGAACGACGCCACGTGCGCGCCGCCGCCGAGCGCCAGCACGGCCCCGACGACGACGACGCTGACGACGGCCGCGGGCAGCACGACGTCCCGCCACGGCCGGCGCACCGCCACGACCACCGCGAGCAGCAGCGCACCCGGGGCGACCTTGATCCAGGCGGCGACGGTGAGCAGCACCGACGACACCCGCGGGTGGCGCAGCGTGACGGCGAGCGCGACGACGACCAGGGGCGCGACGACGGCGTCGAGCCGGCCCATCGCGATGGGACCGAGGAGCGCGAGGAACCCGATCCACCACCAGGCGCCCGTCGTCGTGCGCGGCTCGTGCGGCCGGCGGCCGCCGGTCCCGGCGGGACGCGCGAGCCGCGGCGCGTGCAGCAGGACCCCGAGCGCGGCGGCGTCGAGCGCGGTGACGAGCACGGACCAGGTGACGGCGTACGCGGGGCCGGTCCACTGACCGGTCGCGGCGGCGGCGAGCATCGGGCCGATCGCGCCGACCGGGTACACCCAGTCGCCGGACAGGACGGGCCACTGCCCCTCGTGCACGCCGAGCCACATCCAGTAGCGGTAGAGCTCGAGGTCCCAGAACGCCTTCTGCGGGATGAGCACGACGCCGACGTACGCCAGCCAGGCGTGCACGGCGAGGAACGCGACCCAGACGGCCGTCAAGGAGCGCAGCAAGCGGTGCAGGGGAGCCTCCGGCGGCCGTGCGGGACGAGGGCGGACGAGCGGCCCCAGGCTATAGCGGCGTCACGACGGCCGTGTCGGGGTTCCACACCGGTCGCGTCCGCGACGGCACGCGGACGGTCCGGCCCGCACGGCGCCGGGCGTGCGGGCCGGACGGGGGCCGGGTTACTCCTGGATCGGGCGCGCCGGTGGCGGCGGGACGGCCGGGCCGGCGCCGACGACCGGCACCACGCGCGGCGTCGAGTCGTCGATGTAGCTGCTGTCCTGCGTCTCGGCGTCGTCGGGCGCGGGCGCCGCGTGCGGCGCGGTGTCGCGGACCGGGTCGGGTGCGCCGCCGGGGATGACGCCGGACGGTGCGGGGCGGGTCTCGGGGACGTCGGGCTCGGTCATCGTGGACTCCTCCTCGGCAGGTGGGTCGCGCTCTTCAGGGTCACCGTGGCACGTGGGACCGCGGTCCGCGCGTCGAGCGCCGCAGGGGCCGTACCCTGCGGTGCAGCCGGCGCCGGGAGGTGGCCGGGACGACGTGACGGGAGCGGTCGATGGCGGGTCTGGGCTGGGCGGTGCACGGGGACGGGCGGAACGTGCGACCGGGGGCGGTCGTCGCCCCGGACGAGCGGCTCACGTGGCCCCGGACCGTCGGGATCGGCCTGCAGCACGTGGTCGCGATGTTCGGCGCGACGTTCGCGGTCCCGCTCATCACGGACTTCTCGCCGCAGACGACGCTCTTCTTCTCCGCGATCGGCACGGTCGCGTTCCTGCTGATCACCCGCAACCGGCTGCCCAGCTACCTCGGGTCGAGCTTTGCGTTCATCGCCCCGGTCGTGGCCGCCACGGCGAGCGGCGGCCAGTCCGTCGCCGTCGGCGGCATCCTCGTCACGGGCCTGGTGCTCGCGGCGGTCGGTGCCGTCGTGCACGTCGCGGGGTCGCACTGGATCGAGGTCGTGATGCCGCCGGTCGTGACCGGTGCGATCGTCGCGCTCATCGGCTTCAACCTGGCGCCCGTCGCGTGGGGCTCGGTCCAGAAGGCGCCGCTGACGGCGGTCGTCACGCTCGGGGCGATCGTCCTGACGACGGTGCTGTTCCGCGGCATCCTCGGCCGCCTGTCGATCCTCGTCGGCGTCCTGGTCGGCTACGCCGCGGCGCTGCTGCAGGGCCAGGTCGACTTCACGCGGTTCCGCGAGGCCGCCTGGGTGGGCCTGCCGCCGTTCACCGCACCGTCCTTCGACGTGGAGATCCTCGGCCTGTTCGTCCCCGTGGTGCTCGTCCTCGTCGCCGAGAACGTCGGCCACGTGAAGTCCGTCGCCGCGATGACGGGCCGCGACCTCGACCCGCTCACGGGCCGCGCGCTGTTCGCCGACGGGGTCGCGACGTCGCTCGCGGGCCTCGGCGGCGGCTCCGGCACGACGACCTACGCGGAGAACATCGGCGTCATGGCTGCGACGCGCGTGTACTCGACCGCCGCGTACTGGGTCGCCGCGGGTGGCGCTCTGGTGCTGAGCCTGTCGCCGAAGTTCGGCGAGCTGATCAAGACGATCCCCGACGGGGTGCTCGGCGGGGCGACGACGATGCTCTACGGCATGATCGGCCTGCTCGGCGCACGCATCTGGATCCAGGCCCGCGTCGACTTCTCGAACCCCGTCAACCTGGTCCCGGCCGCGATCGCGCTGGTCGTCGGTGTCGCCAACTACACGTGGGTCGTCGGGGAGCTCCGCTTCGAGGGCATCGCGCTCGGCACCGCCACCGCGATCGGGCTCTACCACCTCATGCGGGTCGTGGCGCGCTGGCGCGGGACGGGCGCCGAGCCCGCGACCCCGACGTCGGTGCCCGTCGCCGAGTCGCCGCGCGACTGACCCGGACCGGGCGCGGAGGGGTCAGCCCTGCGGGGCCTGCTCCTCCGTGCCCTCGACGGGCGCCTCCGCGCCGTCTGCCGCGGGCGTCTCCGGCTCCGGGGTCTCGATGGCGGCCTGGTCGAGCGGCACGCAGCCCTCGGGCGCCACGAGCGGCACGGACGGGTCGAGCACGACCTGGTCGGCGGGCGTGAGCTCCGCGAACTGCGTGCCGAGCGTCAGGTCGACCGACGGGTCCTCCCGCACGACGAGGTGCAGGTCCTCGCCCTCCAGCTGTGCGGCCAGGGTGTACGCGGCGGCCGCACCGGCCACGCCGAACGAGATGCGGGCCACCCCGTCGAAGGCGGGCTGCGTGTTGCCCGAGCCCGCGACGACGAACCCGCGCTGCGTGAGCTCCGCGGCCGCGCCGCCCGCGAGGCCGACACGGCTGGTGCTGTTGAGCACGGTGATCGTCACCTGGTTGTACGCCAGCGGCAGCGTGCCCGCGGGCGGGCACGGGTCCGGGTCGGGGACCGGCGGCGGGGGCGCGGTGCTGAAGCCGCGCGCCACGAACGGCAGGTTCACGCTGCCCGTGTAGACGGCCGTCGCGCCGAGGCCCGCGACCGCGAGCCCGGCGAGCAGCACCCCGAAGATCACGGCCTGCCGCTCGTGCATGTGCCGGCGGCGCAGCGCCCGGGCTCGGTCGAGGTCGCTCACGGCTCGACCGTCTCCGTGGTCGCACCGGCCTCGCCGCTCGCAGCGGTCGCGCTGGTCGTGTCCGCCGTGGCGGTCACGGGGGTCGCGACGGCCGTGAGGTCGTCGGCCGGCTCGCCGCCCGGCTCCTCCGCCGCCGCCGCGCCCGTGCCCGACTCGACGACCAGCACGCGCGCGTGCAGGACCGCACGCTGCTGGAGCGCGGCCCGCACGGCGCGGTGCAGCCCGTCCTCGAGGTACATGACGCCCTTGTACTGCACGACGTGCGCGAACAGGTCGCCGTAGAACGTGGAGTCCTCGGCGAGCAGCGCGTCGAGGTCGAGCGTGCGCTTGGTCGTCACGAGCTGGTCGAGGCGCACGACGCGCGGCGAGACCTCGGCCCACTGCCGGGGGCTCTCGTACCCGTGGTCCGGGTAGGGCCTGCCCTCGCCCACCGCCTTGAAGATCACGGTGGGCAGTCTAGGTGGGTCGGGCCGTCGGGCGAGCCGCGTCCACGATTCCTGTCCGGTATCACCCGGTGGGAGGTGCGGGTCGCGACGACGGGGCGAGGGCGCGTCCGCCCCCGGTCGGACGCGCGGGCGTCCGTGGTCGGACCGCGGTCGGCGTCGACGTTCCGCACGGCGGGACCGCCGGGGGACGCGCGTCGGACCGCGGCCCCGGCACGCTGGACGCCATGAGCACCCCTGCGACCGGCGCCGTCCCCGTGGCCGGCGGTACGGCCACCACCGTCCGTGTGTCCGCCCGCGGCCTCGTCAAGCGGTTCGGCGAGACGACCGCCCTGGCCGGCGTCGACCTCGACCTCGCCGACGGCGAGGCGCTCGCCGTGACCGGCCCGTCCGGGTCGGGCAAGTCGACGCTGCTGCACTGCCTGGCCGGCATCCTCGTGCCCGACGCCGGGACCGTGACGTTGCGCGGCCGACCCGTGCACGCGCTCGACGAGCGCGAGCGGTCGCTGCTGCGCCGCTCGCACTACGGCTTCGTCTTCCAGAACGGGCAGCTCCTGCCCGAGCTCCCGGCGGTCGAGAACGTCGCCCTCCCCGCGATGCTCAAGGGCACACCGCGCCGCGAGGCGACCGAGCTCGCCACCCGCTGGCTGCACTCGCTCGGGCTGGCGGGCATGGAGGGCCGCCGTCCCGGTGAGCTCTCGGGCGGTCAGGCGCAGCGCGTCGCCGTCGCGCGGGCCCTCGTGACGCAGCCCGACGTGGTCTTCGCCGACGAGCCCACGGGCGCGCTCGACCAGGCCAACGGGTTCGAGGTCATGCGGCTGCTCACGCAGGCGACCCGGTCGGTCGGCGCGTGCCTCGTCGTCGTGACGCACGACCCGCAGGTGGCCGCGTGGTGCGGCCGGCGCATCGAGGTCCGCGACGGGCGCGTCGTCGACGAGGTGCGGCTGTGAACGCCGTCGTCGCGCTCGCGCCCCACCTGCGCCGTGCGGGCGGCCGTGACACCCGCGTGACCACCGCGCTGTCGGTCACCGCGTTCGCGGTGTCGACCGCGCTCACGCTGTCCGTCGTCGGCGGGCTGCTCGGGTTCGCCGAGCGTGCGGCGCACCCCGCGGACGCCCTCCAGCGCGAGCTCGGCATGCTGTACGTGCAGCTCGCGTGGACCGCCCTCATCCTGCTCGTCGTCCCGCTGGTCACCCTCGCCGGTGCCGCCGCGCGCATGGGGGTCGCCCGGCGCGACGCCCGGCTCGCGACGCTGCGGCTGCTCGGCGCGACCCCGCGCGAGGTCGTCGCGCTGTCGCTGCTCGAGACGTGCGTGCAGGGGCTCGTCGGCGCCGTGATCGGCGTGCTCGGCTACGTCGCGCTGCTGCCGGTGTGGGCGCTCGTGCCGTTCCAGGGCGGCACGTTCTCCGTCGGCGAGCTGTGGGTCGGGCCGCTCCCGGTGCTCGCCGTGCTCGTCGCGGTCCCCGTGCTGGCCGCCGTCAGCGGGTTCGTGTCGCTGCGCCGGGTCGTCGTGTCGCCGCTCGGCGTCGCGCGCCGCACCACGCCGCCCGGGCTCAAGGTCGTGCGCGTCGTCGTCCTCGCCGCCGCGCTCGTCGGCTTCGCGATCGCGACCGCCGCCGCCGGACGCCTCGCCGCGGCCCTCGTCGCCGTCCTGCTCGGGTTCCTCGCCGCCGGGTTCGGGGCGATGAACCTCGTCGGGCCCTGGGTGCTCGGGATCATGGGCCGCGTCCAGGCGCGCCGCGCCCGCACCCCCGTCCGGCTGCTCGCGGCCCGCCGCCTCGCCGACGACCCGCGCGGCGCGTGGCGCGTCGTCGGCGGGCTCGGGCTCGCGGGCTTCGTCGCGGGCGCGCTCGCGGTCCTGCCGATGTTCACGTCGGGCCAGCAGGTCGACCGGCAGGGGGAGATCCTCGACGACGACCTCGTCACCGGCGCGATGCTCACGCTCGTCATCGCGTTCCTGCTCGCCGCGGTGTCCGCCGGGATCCAGCAGGCGTCGACGGTGCTCGACCGGCGCCGCGAGTACGCGCTCGCGCACCTCGCGGGGATGCCCGTCGAGCTGCTCGACGCCGTCCGTCGCCGCGAGGTGACCGGGCCGATGGTGCGCGTCGCCGGCGGGTCGTCGCTCGTCGCCGTCGTCATGCTGTCGCCGCTGTTCAAGACGGCCGCGTTCGCGGACTGGCGCGGCATCGCCCTGCTCGTGGGGTGCCTCGTCGGCGGTTGCCTGCTCGTCCTCGCCGCGACCGAGACCAGCCGCCCGCTGCTCCGCTCGGTCCTCGCCGAGCCGCTGGTCCGCGCGGACTGACCGCGCGTCCTGCCGGGGCGGCGCGCGTCAGACGATCTCCGTCACCGACACGACGTCGCGGCCGGGGCGCTCCCGCGCCCACGCGTCGAGGAGCTCGCGGACGGCCGTGCGTGTGCCGCTCAGCCCGAACGTGCGGTCCGGCGACCACTCGTCGGTCTCCTCGTGGTCGTGCCCGGGACCGGGGCGCCCGGTCGAGCAGGCGACGCAGAGGCGCCGGACGGTGGCCGTCCAGTCCTGGGCCTCGACCTCGACGATCGCGGCGGCGTCCCGCAACGCGGTCGTGCACGCGGCGGACGGCGCCGTGACCTCGGCGGTCCACGACGGCACCGTCGACCGTTCGAGCACGGCGATCTCGTCGAAGACGGACACCCACCGGCGCCCGTCGAAGCGCTCACCGTGCGGGACCCCGTCGACGAGGAGCACGTCGCCGAAGCGGTGCGCGCTCGGGGGCGTCGGGACGCTGACCACCCGGACGTGCGCCGGGGACAGCCGACGGGCCCAGACGACCTCGGCCGCGGGACCGCCGGAGCCGTCGTCGTCGGGGTTGAGACGGACGGGGACGTGCCCGAGCGGGAGCTCGACCGGCCCGTCGCCGTCGGGCACGTCGACACCGTAGGCGCGCCAGGCCCGGCGCGCCTCGGCCCAGTCGCCCAGGGCGGTCGCCGCGATGCCGAGGTTCCACGCCGCCGGCTCGTCCTGGGTACGCCTCGCCAGCGTGAGCGCTCGGCTGTTGCACCGCGCGCTCGCCGGCCAGTCCCGCCGTGCCTTGGCGTACAGGCCGAGGTTGAACCAGGTCGCCCCGTCGTCCGGGTGCTGCTCGACGAGGCGACGCGCGAGCCGCTCCGCGCCGGCGGCGTCCCCGTCGGCGTCGAGGGCCAGGTACTCCTGCCGCAGGCGCCCGACGGACGCGGCCCGCCTCCATCCCATGGGCGCTGATGGTGGCACACCCGCGACCACCACCGGGGTTCCCGGTCGGCACGTCACCCGCTCCGCCGATCGCCTCCGGGCGTCAGCGGAGCGTCCAGCGCAGGGCGTGCGTCGAGCCGTCAGGGGCCAGGACGGTGCCCATGACGTACCGGCCGGCGACCGCCTGCGCGGTGACGGCCCCGTCGATGCCGGCGCCGAGGTCGACGAAACGGCCGCCGTCGAGCAGGAACGCGCTCGTGCGCGACGGGTCCGACGCCGGCGTGAACGAGCCGACGACGCGGTGGTGGTCGTCGAGGGCGGTCGCGTGGGTCGCCGCGTCCGCAGGGCCGAGCGGGACGTACCGCGTGCCGTCCCAGAGGTGCGCGCGCTCGGTCCCGGACGCGTCGGACCGCAGGTTCAGGACGGCGTGCCCGTGCTCGTCGACGGCCACGGGCAGCGCCTCGCCGATCCCCGGCGGCAGGCCGAGCCACGTCTGCACACCCGCCCGCCACAGGAACGGCCCGCCCTCGTACGCCGTGCCCAGCACCCAGCCCGAGTCCGACAGGTCGACGACGGCGTTGCCGCCGAAGACGAACGGGTCGCCGATCGGTGTGAACGTGCCCGCCGACCACAGGTAGCCGAGCTCGAAGCTCTCCGGGCCGAGCCCGATGCCCAGCACCCGCCCGCGGTCGTCCAGGTCGACGAGCCGGCTGCTCGGCCCGGCGAAGCCCGGCACGGGGCCGAGGTCGACGCGGGTGCCACGCGTCCAGACGAACGGGTTCGAGCTGAAGTCGCCGTCGAACGTCAGGACGCTCCCGGAGACCTGGCCCTTCGCGTTCACCTGCTGTGCCGCAACCTCGCCGAGCGGCTCGGTGCCCCGCCGGGAACGCAGCTCCGACGTGGGCGGCCCGCCCGCGAGGTCGGTGACCTGCACGACGACCTGCCCGCGGTCGTTCACGTCGAGCGCCGCGGCGCTGTCGGCGGTCGGCGTGAGGTCGGTCATCCGCCCGTGCTGCCAGGAGAACGCGTGCCAGCGCCCGTCGGCCGTGAGGGAACGCCCGACGACGTGCCCGCGCGCGTTCACCGCGAGCGGCACGGTGTGCGCACCGCCCAGCGAGCCCAGGTCGACGACGTGCGGTCGCCCGTGCCCGCCGTGCGTCACCGCGGGCGGCGCCGCCCCGGCCGGTGCGACGACGAGCGCCGCGGGCAGCAGGACGGCGGCCGCGAGGGCCGTCAGGAGTCGTCGACGCAGCATGCGGACCGCCCCCCGGTCTCGTCGCCCCACCGGTGGGTCCCGCGGGGCTCGGCCCGTCGCCCCGGTGCGCGGACCGGTCCTCCCGTCCTAGCCCTCGGGCCGGGCGGGGACAACGGGCGCGCGGGGTGATATCCCCGGTGCATGACCACGACGCGTCCCGCCGACGACGCCCGCTGCCCGTGCGGCACCGGCCTGACCCTGGGGGAGTGCTGCGGTCCGCTGCTCGACGGGCGCGCGGCGCCGACGGCGGAGGCGTTGATGCGCTCGCGGTTCACGGCGTTCGCGGTGGGTGACGCGGCCTACCTGCGGGAGACGTGGCACGTCTCGACGCGCCCGCGCGCGCTCGTGCTCGACGACGACGTCGAGTGGCGCTCGCTGGAGGTGCGGTCGACGTCGGCGGGCGGCCCGTTCGACGACGCGGGCGTGGTGGAGTTCGTCGCCCGCTACCGCGAGGGCGGGGTGCGCGGCGCGCTGCACGAGACGAGCCGGTTCGTGCGCGAGGGCGGCCGCTGGTTGTACGTGGACGGGACGACCGGCTGACGGCGGCGGACACGACGAGGCCCCGGCCGCTGCTGCGACCGGGGCCTCGTGCTCAGAGCGTCTGTGGGGAGACGATCAGAGGGGCGTGATGTTCGACGCCTGCGGGCCCTTGGGGCCCTGCGTCACGTCGAACTGCACCTTCTGGTTCTCCTCGAGCGAGCGGTAGCCGCTCGTCTGGATGGCCGAGTAGTGCGCGAAGACGTCGGGTCCGCCGTCCTCGGGGGCGATGAAGCCGAAGCCCTTCTCCGCGTTGAACCACTTCACGGTGCCGACAGGCATGTTCTCTCTCTTCTCACGTGCGGTACTGACAACCCCGAAGACCGGGACCGGTGATCACGGTGGTCGTCGTCCGACACCGGCAGGGGTCCTGACGGCGAACGTGACAAGCGAGGCAACGCGACTACGGGAAGAGGGTACGCGAGAGAGCCCTCCGTGGCACTGCCCTTCTTCGCACCGTCTCACCCGGTCAGACGAGGACGGACGGGTCAGACCCGGTGGGCCGCCACCATCGGGCACACGAAGGGGTCACGGTCGGCGAGCCCGACGGTGTTGAGGTGACGCACCACGATGGCGTACGACCTGGCCAGGGACACCTGCGTGTAGGGGATCTGGTGGGTCGCGCAGTACTCGCGGACGATCGGCGCGACGCGGCGCAGGCTGATCGACGGCATCGACGGGAACAGGTGGTGCTCGACCTGGTGGTTGAGCCCGCCCATGACGACGTCGAGCCAGCGCCCGCCGCGGATGTTGCGGCTGGTCAGCACCTGGCGGCGCAGGAAGTCGATGCGCGAGTCCTTGGGGACCAGCGGCATGCCCTTGTGGTTGGGCGCGAACGACGCGCCCATGTAGAGACCGAAGAGCCCGAGCTGGACGGCGAGGAACACGGCGGCCTTGCCGGGCGACATCACGGCGAGGACGAGTGCGAGCCAACCGCCGAGGCGGACGGTGAGGAACAGAGCCTCGACCCACCGGCGCTGCATCGGGCCGGGCTGGGTGAGCCGCTTGACGCTCGACACGTGCAGGTCGAGGCCTTCGAGCAGGAGCAGCGGGAAGAAGAACCAGCCCTGCCGCGCGAGGAACCAGCGGGCGAGCGGGGAGCGGCGCTTCTCGACGTCGCCGGGCGTGAACGACAGCACGGGGAGGTCGATGTCCGGGTCGGCGTCGACTTGGTTCGGCTTGGCGTGGTGCCGGGTGTGCTTGCGCTGCCACCAGCCGTAGGACAGCCCGACGAACAGGTCGGCGAGCACGAGGCTGGCCCAGTCGTTGGCGCGGCCGGAGCGGAAGATCTGCTTGTGCGCGGCGTCGTGGCCGAGGAACGCGATCTGGGTGAACACCACGGCGGCGACGGCCGCGACGGCGACCTGCCACCAGGAGTCACCGAGGAGCACGATGCCGGCGACGAGGCCCGCGACGGCGACGACGGCGCCGCTGAGCCGCGCGGCGTAGAAGCCGTAGCGGCGGCGCATGTACCCGGCCTCCTGGATGGTGCGGGTCAGCGCGGTGAAGCTGCTGGTGGGGTGGGGGCGCTCGGCGGTGAGAGTGCCTGCGCGGGAGCCGGCGGGGCCGGCGGGGCTGGTCTGGGTCACGGTGGTCCGTCTCTGCCCCGTGCGGGGCCGGTCGCGTGCGGGGGGGAACGGGCAGGAGTGCGCGGCGGTCGGCGACCGCGCCCGGGTACGACGCGGGCGCCCCGGCACAGTCGTGCTGGGGCGCCCGGTCAGGTGCGGCGCTGGGTCAGGCCGGCGTGATGTTCGAGGCCTGCGGGCCCTTGGGGCCCTGCGTGACGTCGAACTGCACCTTCTGGTTCTCCTCGAGCGAGCGGTAGCCGCTGCTCGCGATGGCGGAGTAGTGCGCGAAGACGTCGGGGCCGCCGTCGTCGGGGGCGATGAAGCCGAAGCCCTTCTCGGCGTTGAACCACTTCACGGTGCCCAGGGGCATGATGCTCTCTTCTCTGTCGGTGTGTGGTGCTAGACAACCCCGGGTGTCCGGGACCGGTGAATCACGGTGTGTCGTCCGTCCGCTGCCGAGAGATTCTCGAGAACGTCGTGCCGGGGTCGCCCCGCGGCGGTGATGACAACTGCGACTACCCCTCCACCGTACGGCACGTCGCGCGATTCCGGGCGACCGGTGCCGGATGTGTGCACGACGGGCACGCGGCGGGCACGTCGTGCGTGGAGGGCCCGACGGGTCGACGCGCGGTCGCGGACCGGTCGGGGCCGACCGGATGCGCGGCGGACAGCGGTTTCCGCAGCGTGGTGACGCTCCCACCCGCAGTATCCGTCGAATCGCCCGTCGGGGCTTCAACCGGGACGGACTGCCGGGGTACGGTCGCGGACAGGCCTGGGGCAACGGCGCCCCGGCCGCTCTTGCCGTCCGGGGAGCCCTAGCGCTTTGAAAGGATTCAAGGATGAGTCTTCCCCGTCTCCACGGCCGCCTCGCGGCAGCCACCGGGACCGCAGCCCTGCTCGTCGGCTGCCTCGCCGTGCCGTCCGTCGCCGCCCCCGGGGCGCCCGCGACGGGTGCGCAGGGCGGGAAGCACGACGGGCCCGACCGCCTCACGCTCGAGCGGCTCGACCGCGGCCTCGTCGCCGCGACCACCGGCCAGGGCGTCTTCCTGTCGTGGCGCCTGCTCGCCCCCGAGGTCACGGGTGCCACCGCCACCGGCCAGACCGGCCCCGACTTCGCCGTCTACCGCGACGGCACGAAGATCGCCACCGTCTCCGACTCCACCAACTACCTCGACGCCGCCGGCACCGCGACGTCCCGCTACCGCGTCGCGGCGGTCGTCGACGGGGTCGAGGTCGACGGCACCGACGCCACGCCGTGGGCGCAGGCGTCGGTCGACCTCCCCCTGCACAAGCCCGCCGACGGCGTCACGCCCGTCGGTGAGGCCTACACGTACTCCGCGAACGACATGAGCGTCGCGGACGTCGACGGCGACGGCGCCTACGAGTACGTCGTCAAGTGGGACCCGTCGAACTCCAAGGACGTCAGCCAGATCGGGTACACGGGCAACGTGTACGTCGACGCGTACGAGCTCGACGGCACGCAGCTGTGGCGCATCGACCTCGGCGTCAACATCCGCGCCGGCGCGCACTACACGCAGTTCCCCGTCTACGACTTCGACGGCGACGGCAAGGCCGAGCTCATGATGAAGACGGCACCGGGCTCGAAGATCACGACGTACCGCACCGACGGCTCGGTGAAATCGGAGAAGTACATCAGCATCCCGAAGGACGACCGCAAGGCCGGCGTCACCGACACCGTCGACTACCGGCTCAGCAAGCAGGGGTACTACGAGCACGTCGTCGCGATGTTCCGCGGCTGGGCCGACCGGCCCGAGGTCACGTCCGGGCAGTGGCCCGCGACCCTCGAGGAGGCCTTCGGCATCGCGCCGCAGTACACCTACCCGCTGTCCGACGCCGACGCCCGCGCGCTCACCGACTACTTCATGGACGTCTACGCGCCGAGCCGCAGCGCGCGCAACGTGCTGCGCAACTTCGAGGGCTTCATCGTCGACGGCCCCGAGTACCTCACGGTCTTCGCCGGCGACACCGGCAAGGAGCTCCAGACCGTCGACTACAAGCCGGGCCGCGACGACGACGGCCTGCTGTGGGGCGACTACGCGATGGCCCGCATCGAGCCCGGCAACCGCGTCGACCGGTTCCTGTCCGGCGTCGGCTACTTCGACGGGAAGACCCCGTCGGCGGTGTTCGCGCGCGGCTACTACACGCGCACGACCGTCGTCGCGTACGACTGGGACGGCAAGAAGCTCCAGGAGCGGTGGTACGTCGACTCGGGTCACGTGCCGCTGACCAACCCGTTCAACGACGGCCCGCACGGGCGCGACGGGACCGACCCCGAGTTCGGCACGATCACGACGCAGGGCTTCCACTCGCTGTCGGTGGCCGACGTCGACGCCGACGGCCGCCACGAGCTCGTCTACGGCGCCGCGACGATCGACGACGACGGCTCGCTGCTGTACTCGTCGTTCGACACGCTGCCCGCGGGCAGCGCGGACCCGGGGGCGAACGTCCGCCTGGGCCACGGCGACGCGATGCACGTGACCGACATCGACCCCGACCGCCCCGGCCTGGAGATCTTCACCGCGCACGAGGGCGGCACGTTCGCGCCCTACGGCATGGCGATGCGCGACGCCGCGACGGGCGAGGTCCTGTTCGGCGTCTACTCCGGCCGCGACACCGGCCGCTCGATGGTCGGCGACGTGCTGCCCGGCACGCGTGGCCTGGAGGCGTGGGCGTCGCTGCCCGGCGGCTCGAACTCGCTCGGCCTGTACTCGGCGGCGGGCGTGCTCACGCCCGGTCCGATCCCCGGCACCAACCAGTCGATCCGGTGGGCCGCGGACGGCACCACGCAGATCGTCAACGGGTCCGGCGACCAGGACGTCACGATCGACGACTGGAACCGCGGCCGCCTGCTCACCGCGACCGGCACCCGTGCGAACAACGGCACCAAGGGCAACCCGTCGCTCGTCGCCGACGTCCTCGGCGACTGGCGCGAGGAGCTCCTCGTCCGCACCGCCGACTCCTCGGCGATCCGGGTCTTCGTGTCCACCGAGGTGACGAGCCACAAGCTCGCGACCCTCATGCACGACCCGCAGTACCGGGCCGAGGTCGCGCGCCAGCAGACGACGTACAACCAGCCGTCGTACCCCGGCTTCTACCTCGCGTCCGACACCGACTACACACAGGTGCCCGTCGCGGACTTCTGGGCGCCCGGCAGCATCGACGCCCTGGAGTCCGCCGTGAAGGCACGGATCGACGCCCGCGAGATCCGCGGACCCGTCGCCGCCGTCCTGCTCGCCGCCGTCAAGACCGCCGACGTGGCGGCCGACCACGGCAACGAGAAGGTCGCCGTGAAGTCGCTCGAGGCGTTCGTCACGGCGCTCACGCCGCGGTCGCGGGTCTCGACGGTCTCCGACGGCGCCCGCGTCGCGCTCACGCACCAGGCCGAGCAGGTCGTCGCGATGCTCGACTGACTGTGAGGATCTCGACGCAGCCTTGATGGGTGCGGTGGGCTGTGGCTCGGTGACTGCGCGTGTGACCCTTCGTCTGACTGGTCTCGTGCCTTGGAGCGGACTTGTCCGCGTGTGGTTGCCGGCCCCGGCCCGACCGGAGTTGCTGGCCTGATCAGGAGCTTGACCGCACCGTTGCAGCGGTGCGTGTCCCGTCACAGTCCTGCCGTCTCCGACCGGACCGGAACCTACGTTCCCCCGGTTCAAGGAGATGAACGCGATGCCCAGTCTTGCCGAACTCGTCGACGTCGTCATCGGGGTCGACACTCACAAGCACACGCACACCGCCGCGGTCGTGGCCGCGACCACCGGTGGGGTGTTGGCCGAGGTCACGGTCGCGACCGACCCGGCCGGCTACGACCAGCTGCTGCGGTGGGCTGGCGGCCACGGTGGCGCGCGGGTGTGGGCGTTGGAAGGCGCCGGGGGCTATGGCGCTGGCCTGGCCCGCCACCTGTGCGCCGCTGGTGAGCAGGTCATCGAGCTCGACCGGCCGGCTCGTGCGGCGCGTCGCCATGGCGCGAAGTCCGACTCGTTGGACGCGGCCCGCGCGGCCCGGGAGGCGTTGGGGCGCCAGCACCTGGCACAGGTCAAGACCGACGGGCCGCGCGCCCACCTGGCCGCGTTGATGGCCGCGCGTCGCTCCGCGGTCGAGGCCGCCACGCTCGCGCAACGTCAGCTGCACGCGCTGGTGGTCGCCGCCCCGGAGGTCCTGCGGGCGGCATTCCGCGGCCGGTCGACGGCAACGATGACCACGACCGCCGCACGGCTGCGCGCACGGCCCGCCTGGGACGGCCACACCGCGACGACCGCCACGGTGCTGCGCGCCCTGGCCCGACGCGTGATCACGCTGCAAGCCGAGGCCCGCGGGCACGAACAGGCCATGGCCGTGATCGTGCGGGCCTGGCGCCCGGACCTGCTCGAGGCGCCCGGCGTCGGGGTGATCGTCGCCGCCCAGGTCCTGACCAGCTGGTCCCACCCGGGCCGGATCCGATCCGAGGCCGCGTTCGCGATGCTCGCCGGCACCGCACCCATCCCCGCCTCCTCCGGGCTGCGCACCCGCCACCGCCTCAACCGGACCGGTGACCGCCAGCTCAACCGCGCCCTGCACGTCATCGCCCTGTCCCGCACCCGCTACCACCAGCCCACACGCGACTACATCGAACGCCGCCGCGCGCAGGGCAAGACCGACCGCGAGATCCGCCGCTGCCTCAAGCGCTACATCGCCCGCGACCTGTTTCGACAGCTCGAACACGGCCCACAACCGGCTTGACGATCCATAGGAGCGTCCGACCCACCCGGCCGGCACCCCTCCGCCGGCCACGCCGCCGGACCTCCTCCTCCGGCGGCCCGGGCGCCCGGGACCCCGACCAGGTCCCGGGCGCTCGGTCGTCCGGGTGGCGTCGCGGCGAACCCGCCCCGACCGGCCGGCGGCAGCCCTACGATCCGGGCGTGGACCCGCTGCTGCCCCCGCCCGACGACCCCGCGACGCCGGTCCGGGAGTGGACGTCCGACGCGGGGTACGTCGCACGCGTGTCCCGCGTCCTCGTGCGGCAGGCGTTCTGGACGCGGCGCATGCTCGTCGTCGTCGCGGCCGTCCTGCTCGCTGTCGTCGGCCTGCTCGTGGTCGCCGACTTCGACCCGGTCGCCGTCCTCGTCGGGCTCGTCGCGGGTCTGCTGGTGGTGGTCGTCCTGCCGGCCGTCCTGGGCTGGCAGATGCGTCGCCAGTTCGGCCGGGCGATCCCGCCCGGGAGCGTGTTCCGCGCGGCCGTCACCTCCGACGCGCTGTGGGTGGACGGTCCGCTGGGATCGTCGTCGACGTCGTACGCGGCCTACCGCGCCGTGACCCGGCGCGAGGACGTCGTGGTGCTGCAGCACCGGCACGGTCGCATGCTCGCGGCGCTGCCCGCGGCGCTCTTCCCCGGCGCGGACCTCGACCTGCTCCAGCAGCACATCGAGGCAGCCGGCCCCGGTGCGGGCACGGCGGTGCGCACGTCCTGACCGGACCGCCGCTGGCGGAGCGTCGGATCAGTGGATGAGGTCGCGCCAGTTCTCCGGCACACGGTCGCGGGGGGCCGGCGGGCGCTGCGCGTCGGGCCGGGACTCGGGCGGGGCGAGGTCCGGTCCGTCCACCGGGGCGTTCTCCTCGTAGTCCCACCACCACGACTCACCGGGCTCGAACGAGCGCATGTAGCGGTGGCCCGTCTCGCGCCAGTGCGCGGTCGCGTGCTGCGCGGGGGACGTGTCGCAGCAGCCGACGTGGCCGCAGTGCGCGCAGCGGCGCAGGTGCACCCACCACCCGCCGTCGGCCTCGCACTCGGCGCAGCCGGTGCCGCTCGGCGGGACGGTGGTGTCGACGTCGATGCTCACGAGGCCTCCGGTGGGGTGAGGGGCAGGCGGACGAGGAAGCGGGTGTCGCCGGGCTGCGACGTCACGCGGAGGTCGCCGTGGTGCTTGCCGACGACGATCCGCCACGAGATGTCGAGGCCGAGCCCGGTGCCGGACCCGACGGGCTTGGTGGTGAAGAACGGCTCGAAGACGCGGTCGACGATCTCGGGCGGGATGCCGGGACCGGTGTCGGCGATCTCGACCTCCAGCCAGTCGTCGACGCGGCGCGTGGTGATCGTGAGACGGCGCTCGGCGCTGTCCGCCATCGCCTGGCGCGCGTTGTCGATCAGGTTGGTCCACACCTGGTTGAGCTCGGCGCCGTGCACGAGGACGGGCGGCAGCGACCGGTCGTAGTGCCGGACGACGTCGATGCCCTGGAGCTTCGCGTCGAGCATCGTGAGGGTGCTGTCGAGCAGGACGTGCACGTCCGCCTGCTGCTGCGGGGCGCGGCCGATCTGCGAGTACTGCTTCGCGGCCTCGACGAGGGTCGAGATGCGGCTCGTCGCGTCCTCGACCTCGTTCATCAGCAGCTCGGTCTCGAGCGTGTACCCGAGCCAGTGCGCGGCGCCCGCGACGACGTTCTCGGGGATCCCGCCGACGTGGTCCTCGAGCCACTGCGGGTCGATCCCCGCCTCGACGAACGAGTGCGCCATCTCGGAGTTGTCGCCGACGCCGTGGTCGTCGAGCCAGTCCGCGACGTCGTCCTCGCGGTCCGACGCCTCCAGCGCCGACATCGGCGGGCGCCCGCGCGCCTCCTCCAGCGCGGCGACGGCCTTCTCCTGCAGCTCGATGATCTGCACGAGCTCGTCGCGGTCGTACGCACCCGACGCGACGAGCGCGAGCTTGCTGCGCATCCGGGCCACCCGCTCGCGCAGGGTCGCGGTCGCGCGCGTCGCCGCCGACGCCGGGTTGTTGAGCTCGTGCGTCAGGCCCGCCGACAGCGACCCGAGCGCGAGCAGGCGCTCCCGCTGGGCGGTGGCCGTCTGCATGCTCTTCTGCCCGAAGAACAGCCCCTCCAGCAGGTGCATCGCCATGGGGAACCACGTGTGCATGACCTCGGAGAAGTCCGCGGCGGGCAGCACGTAGAACCGCGACGGCGTCAGGACGCGCAGCGAGTGCAGGTAGCTGCGGGCCTCCTCCTGCTGCAGGTACGCGTGCCACGCGCCCGCGTACACGCCGACCTGCGACGTGCGGCTGATCTCGATGTCGTCCGTGCCGACCCGCCGGTACAGCGCGAGCGACCCGTCGAGCAGGACGTAGAACGCGTCGGCGGGCTCGCCCTCGCGGAACACGAAGCCGGGCTCCTGCCGCTCGACGTGCCCGCGCGAGCACAGGAACAGCAGCTGCTCGTCGTCGAGCTTGTCGAACAGGAAGAGCGTGCGGAGCTCCGCGATGTCGCAGGGCAGACGGTCGGGTGTGGTCGTCACAGCTGCTCCAGGTACCGGTGGACGAGCATGACCGCCATCGCTCCCTCGCCCACGGCGGACGCGACGCGCTTGGCCGACTCGGCACGGGCGTCGCCCGCGACGAACACCCCGGGTCGGCTGGTCTCCAGGTGGTAGGGCGGCCGGTCGAGCGGCCAGCCGCTCGGCGGTCGGCCCTCGTCGAGCAGGTCGGGTCCGGCGAGCACGAACCCGCGGGGGTCGCGCGCGACCGTCCCGTCGAGCCAGTCGGTACGCGGGACCGCGCCGATGAACACGAACAGGTGGCTCGTCGGCACCTCGTGCTTCTCGCCCGTCGTCGAGTCGCGCAGCACGAGGCGTTCCAGGTGGTCGTCGCCGATCGCCTCGACCACCTCGCAACAGGTGCGCACGTGCACCTTGGGGTTCGCCTCGATCTGCTCGACCAGGTAGTGCGACATCGACGCCGACAGCCCCTCGCCGCGCACGACGAGCGTCACCGAGCGGGCCGTGCGGGACAGGTGCATCGCCGACTGCCCCGCCGAGTTCGCGCCGCCGACGATGTACACGTCCTGGTCCGTGCACGCCGGCGCCTCGGTCAGCGCCGATCCGTAGTAGACGCCGCGCCCGGTGAGCGCCGCGAGCCCCGGACCGTCGAGCTCGCGGTACGAGACCCCGTTCGCCAGCAGCACGGTGTGCGCACCCACGACGCTGCCGTCGCCCAGCCGCACGTGCCGCGCGGCGCCGTTGACCTCGAGCGAGACGACGTCCGCCGCCAGCACGATCTCGGCGCCGAACCGCAGCGCCTGCCGCCGCGCCCGCTCGGTGAGCTGCGCGCCCGACACCCCGTCCGGGAAGCCGAGGTAGTTCTCGATCCGTGAGCTCTGCCCCGCCTGACCGCCCGTCGCGACGCGCTCGATGAGCGCCGTGCGCAGCCCCTCCGACGCCCCGTACAGCGCCGCCGACAGCCCTGCGGGCCCGCCGCCCACGACCACGAGGTCGTAGAAGTCCGTCGCGGGCGTCGTCGTCAGCCCGACCCGTGCGGCCAGCGTCGCGTCGTCCGGCGACCGCAGCGGCTCGCCCTCGGGCGTCACGACGAGCGGCACCGCCGACTCGTCCGCGCCCGCTGCCTCCAGCAGCCGGCGCCCCTCGGGCGAGTCTGACGAGAACCACCGGTACGACACCTGGTTGCGCGCCAGGAACTCCCGCACCTCCGACGACCGCGCCGACCAGCGGTGCCCGACCACCTTCGCCTGCGGCACCGGTGCCGGCGCGCTCGCGGCCCACGCGTCGAGCTGCGCGTCGATCACCGGGTACAGCTTCTCCTCCGGCGGCGCCCACGGCTTGAGCAGGTAGTGGTCGAGGTCGACGACGTTGACCGCGTCGATCGCCGCCTCGGTGTCCGCGTACGCGGTCAGCAGGATGCGTCGGGCGGTCGGGAACAGGTCCATCGCCTGCTCCAGGAACTCGATGCCCGTCATCCCGGGCATGCGGTGGTCGGCGAGCAGCACCGCGACCTGCTCGCCGCGCAGCTTGAGCTCGCGCAGCGCCTCCAGGGCGGCGTCACCCGACTCGGCGCGCACGATCCGGTAGCGGGAGCCGTACCGGCGGCGCAGGTCGCGCGCGACCGCCCGGGAGACGGCCGGGTCGTCGTCGACGGACAGCAGCGCGGGGCGCGGGGCGGCGTCCTCGGCGGGGGGCGCCGCCGGGTCGCGGTCGATGGTGAGGGCCGGGGTGCTCGACGTCACCCGGGCATCGTGCCTCGCGATCGGCCCGCTGTCAGCGGGGGCGCCGAATCCCGTCTTCGCGCCGGTCGCGCTGTGACGGGTGCCTCGGGCGCTCCGGCTGACGGCGGGGCTCGTCGCGGGTTCCCGGCGGCGCCGGACGACGGCCGTGGCGAGCGGGGTCGACAGGCGACGGGCGGGACGTCAGTCGCGCAGCCCCCAACGGCGCCAGACGACGACGGCCGTGACGACCAGGATCGGCAGGACGACGGACGGGACGTCAGTCGCGCAGTCCCCAGCGGCGCCAGACGACGACGGCCGTGGCGACCAGGATCGGCAGGACGACGAGCGACTCCGGACGGGCCGCGAAGGCGAGCGGTGCGTCGATGCGGACGACGCCCGGGTCGAGGAGCGCGAACGCGACCGCGTTGGCGAGGCCGTGCTCGACGACCGCCGGCCACACGCTGCCCGTCCGGGCCCGCATGACGCCGAGCACGACGGCCATCGCGAGGACCGCGACCGTGAACAGCGGGATCTGCAGCGCGAGCGGCACGTCGGTGTACTCGGAGCCCATCGCGAGGATGTACGGCACGTGCCAGACGGCCCACAGCGCGCCGACCGCGAGGTGCCGCCGCAGCCCGCGCACACCGAGTGCCTGGAGCCGCGGCTCCAGGTACCCGCGCCAGCCCCACTCCTCGAACAGCGCGAACAGCGTGCGCGCGACCAGGCCGGTCGCGACGAGCGTGCCGAACAGCGACAGCCCGCCGTCGCCCGCGTGGACGCGGCCCGTCAGGGCCCCGACCAGCAGCGCGACCGCGCTCGCCGCAGGGATCCACAGCGCGCCGAAGACGTACCAGCCGCGCTCGCGGCCGATCCCCAGGCCCGCGTCGGCCCAGCCGTCGCGGCCGAGCGTGCGCAGCGCGACCGCCATGAGGATCGGGCTCAGGACGAACAGCAGCGCGCCGGGGCTCGTCGACTTGTCCTCCGCGCCGGCGAGCGCGAGCCCGCCGAGGACGGACAGGACCATGACGCCGACGGCGTAGATCGTGACGTTGCGCCACGACGCGGGTCGGGGCGTACGGGTGCCGGCGGGACGTGCGGCGGTGGACGTGGACATGACGGGTCTCCTCGTGCGGTGCGGTGCGGATGCGGTGCCGATGCGGTGCGGAGGTCCGCCCCCGGACCCGCCACGCGGCCGAAGGGTCAGCGACACAGGCGACCCGGGTCTCGTGACCGGAACGGCTGCCGAACCGGTCACAGACCCCGGGTCGCCGCGCGCCGCGCGCAGGCGTGTGGGGGAGAGGGGGGGCGAGAGGGTGGGGCGTCAGGCCTCGTCGAGCTCGGTGAGGAGGTCCTCGATCCAGGTGAGCTCGGCGCGGGCGTGGACCAGGCCGTTGGACAGCGTGGCGAGCCGCAGGCGGATCGGGAGCGGGACGTCCCCGCCCGCCTGCGCGAGGGCCTGGTCGTTGAGATGGCGGGTGTGCTCGAGGACGGCGACGAGCTCGCGGGCCTCGGCGGCGCGCTCGTGCAGCACCGCGCGTGCCTGCTCGACGCCGAGGCGCCCGACGAAGAACAGGCGGACGAGGAACGACTCGCGCGACGGCACGTACTCGACGGGGGAGGCGAGCCAGCGGTCGAGCTCGGCCTCGCCCGCGGGGGTGATGGAGTGCTCGCGCCGGTCGGGGCGGCCCTCCTGCGGGATGGTGCGGACGTCGACGAGCCCGTCGGCGGCCAGGACGGTGAGCGTGCGGTAGATCTGCGCCTGGTCGGCCGGCCAGAAGTGCGCGACCGACTCCTCCATGTGCTTGCGCAGGTCGTAGCCCGTCATCGGTGCGACCGAGAGGAACCCGAGCACGGCGTGCTTCAGCGACATGTTCCGACCATAGATGACACGTCTTATATATGACAAGACATCTATCAAACGACGCGCGCGCGGCCCTTCATACGACGCACGGACGCGGCCGCGCGCGGGGTCACCGTCGGTCGGCGTCGAGATCGCGCGCGACGCGTGACGCGTCGAACGGGGGGAACGCGCGAGCGCGAGCACGGATCGCACTGACGACGTCGGGCGCCGTGGGGTGGGTGGCCGGGACCTCGTGCACGGTGATCGTCACGGCCATGCCGACACGGTATCGACGCCCGGTCGGCGGTGGGTGGTCAGGCGCGGTAGGCCGCCGTGATCGGGCAGGCGAACAGGTCGCGGTCCGGGCGGCCGACGGTGTTGAGGTGGTCGACGATCATCCGGTACGAGCGCACCAGCGACACCTGCGCGTAGGGGATGCCGCGCGCCTCGCAGTAGGCGCGGACGATCGGCTGCGCCCGGCGCAGCGTCGCGCGGGGCATCGACGGGAACAGGTGGTGCTCGACCTGGTGGTTGAGGCCGCCCATGAGCACGTCGACCCACCGGCCGCCGCGGATGTTGCGGCTCGTCAGCACCTGGCGGCGCAGGAAGTCGACGCGCGCGTCCTTGGGCAGCAGCGGCATGCCCTTGTGGTTGGGCGCGAACGACGCGCCCATGTAGAAGCCGAACAGCGCGAGCTGGACGACGGCGACGACGAGCGCCTTGAGCGGCGACATCACCGCGAGGACCAGCGCAGGGGCGCCGACGAGGCGGACGGTCAGCAGCGCGATCTCGACGCCGCGACGCTCCAGCGGCTCGCGCGACAGCACGCGCCGGACCCCGGCGACGTGCAGCGCGACACCCTCGAGCAGCAGCAGCGGGAAGAAGAAGAACCCCTGCCGGGCCAGGTACCAGCGCGACAGCGCCGACTCGCGCCGGGCGATCTGCTCGGGCGTGAACGACAGGACCTTCATGTCGATGTCGGGGTCCGTGCCGACCTTGTTCGGGTTGGCGTGGTGGCGCGTGTGCTTGTGCTGCCACCAGCCGTGGCTCAGGCCGACGAACAGGTTCGCGAGGACCAGGCTGGCCCAGGTGTTCGCGCGGCCCGACGCGAAGATCTGCCGGTGCGCGGCGTCGTGGCCGAGGAACGCGACCTGCGTGAGGACGACGGCGGCGACGACGGCGACCGCGACCTGCCACCACGAGTCGCCGACCAGCACGACCGCGGCGACGAGGCCCGCCATCGCGACGACCGCTCCGGAGAGGCGTGCGGCGTAGTGGCCGGGTCGGCGGGCCATGAGGCCGGCGGCCTGCACGGCGTGCGCGAGCTCGGTGAAGTCGCTGACCGCGCGGCGGCGCGAGCCGGCGGAGCCGTCGACGGGCGAGGCGGGGAGGGCGGTCGTGCTCATGGGCTGTCCGTCCAGTCGGTCCGGGCGCGGACGCGGCGAGGCGCGAGGCGACGGAGTCTCGGGCACACGTCGCCGGATCGCCCTGGCTCGACGGATACGACGAAGGCCCCGGCCGGGTCGGCGGTCGAGGCCCGTGCTGTGAAGTCACTCCCACGGTACGTCAGAGACGGTGCTCGTGTGCGGTGAACCGTCCACCGGTCACACGCGTGCCCGCGTGCCCCGCGACGTCTCCGCACGACGGACGCGTTCCGCACGACGGGAGTGCTCCGCACGACGGGAGCCCCGGGCCGTCGCGACCCGGGGCTCCCGTCGTGCCGGGATGTCGTACGTCAGGCGGTCGCCCGACCTGCGCCGGCCCGCCGCCGCGTCGCGACGACGACCGCCGCACCGCCGAGCAGGAGGAGCAGCACGCCCGTCGCGACCGGCGCCGCGAGGTCAGCGCCCGTCGTGGCGAGCGATGCGCCCGCGACCCGGATCTCGACCTGCGCGAGCACCACTCCCGAGGCGTCGCGCACCTGCAGGTGGTGGAGACCGGGCGAGAGCGTCGTCGGGATCGTGACCGTCGCCGTCGCCGTGCCGCCCACGACCGGGACGGTCGCGAGGCGCTGGTACGTGCTGGCGACGCCGACCTCGACCTGCGTGCCGGCGACGCCGGTGACCGTCACGGTGACGGTGTCGCCGGGTCGGACCGTGGTCCGGCTCGCGGTGATCGCCGGACTGCCCGACGACGGCGACGCGGTCGGGGCGGGCGTCGTCGTCGGGCCCGACGTCGGCGTGGTCGTGGGCGTGCCCGTCGGGTCGTGCGAGGGCGTGGGCGTCGCCGTGGTCGTGACGGTCGGCGTCGGGGTGGGCGTCGCCGCGGGCTCCAGCCCGTCGACCGCGCCCGTCACGAGAGCGGTCACGTCGTCGACGTCCTGCTGTGTCGGCTGTCCGGCCGCGAGGATCACGCGACCCGACGCGACCGCGTCGTCGAGCACCGCGAGCGACGCCGGCGTCCACGCGTCACGGTCGACCGCGTCGGCGTCGGCCAGTGCCGCCTCCAGGGCGGCGGTGTCGACCGTGGTGGCCGCGACCGACGGCTCGAGCCGCACGTTGTCGATCACGCCCCACGCGGGTGCGTCGAGGCTCAGCCACGCGCCGACCTTCACCAGCCCGTCGTCGCCGACGACCACGTCGGGCACGGTGAACGTCGTCGGCTTGTTCCAGCCTGCGAGCCACACGGGCGTGGACCGGGTGCCGCTCGTCTCGTTCCAGGCCCAGATGGTGAGGTCGGTGCCGGTCTGGTCGCCGCCGTGCAGCGTGGCCGACAGCGTGTACGTGCCGGCGGGGACGCCCGTGAGCTGCTGGCTGAGGTCGACCGTGAACGGCGTGCCCGCCCAGAACGCGACCGCGCGCGTGCCGTCGGTCGCGTTGCCCGTCGTCTTGATGGCGTTGTCGCCCGACGCGACCGAGTACGTGAGGTCCCACATGCTCGTGTCGGCGTCCTCGAAGGACCCGTTGACGACGACGTTCTCCGCGCGGACGCGGACCGTGGCGACCGTGTCGACGCCCGTCGACGTACGGCCCGGGATGCTGTACGTGCCGGTCCCGCGGATCCAGCTGAGCGCGCCGCCCCACGTGACGGACGCGGTCTCCTCCGTGCCGTCGTTGTACCGGACGGTGATCGTCGACGGCAGCGTCACGGGGTCGCCGAGGCGGACGTCGACGACGGGCTTCTCGACGGACGTGGGGACACGCTCGGTCGTCGCGCCGGTGCGGACGTACCGGAACACGTCGAGGGACTCGAGCGGGGTGCCGTCGAACGCGAACAGCGCCTGGTTGTCCCACGCGGAGCCGCCGTGCCAGTCGCGCGCGTCCTCGTCGTACGCGCCCGCGTAGCTCGACGCCCAGCCGGAGCCGAACTGCTCCCACAGGGCGTTCTGCGACGCCCAGTCCGACGGACCGCCGACGGGCAGCCACGCGGGCTCCCAGTAGAAGACGCCGATGCCCGCGTCGCCCACGGCGTGCACGGCCGCGATCACGTCGCGCACCAGGTCGGCCTGGCCCTGGACGCTGATCGGGTAGACGGGCGTCGTGGAGGTGTTGATCGTGTTGCCGTGCTGGTCGCCGTTGTCGGTCGTGTACGCCCACGACGTCTCGGCCACCATGACCTTCTTGTCGTAGGTGTCGGCGACGTGCTTCAGGACGCTCGTGAGGTTCGTCAGCGAGCCGTGCCACATCGGGTACCACGAGCTCGCGAACACGTCGTAGTCGACACCCGCCCGGTCGAGGATGCCCGCGTAGCTCGCGTACCGGCCGTTCTCGGGGTTGGTGAAGTGCAGCGCGACGAGCGCGTCGTCGCCGTAGTCGGACGCGCGGACGGCCGCGGACCCGGCCTCGTAGACGGCGACGCACGGCGCCCACGACGCGTCCGTGGCGCTCCCGGACTCGCAGCGGATGCCCGCGATCCCGTTGTTCGACTCGTTGCCGATCTGCACCATGCCGACGTCGACGCCGGCCGCCGAGAACGCGTCGAGCGTGTCGGCGGTGAAGTCGCCCGCGGCGTCGGCGCGCTCGGCGTCGGTCAGGTCCGCCCACGCCTTCGGCACGTGCACCTTGGCCGGGTCGGCCCAGAAGTCGGAGTAGTGGAAGTCGACGAGCACGCGCAGCCCGGCCTCGGTCGCGCGGCGGCCGATCTCGACCGCACGGGGGACGTCGACCGTCCCGCCGCCGTAGCCGTTCCCGTCGGCGTCGTACGGGTCGTTCCAGACACGCACGCGGACGTAGGTGATGTCGTGGTCGGCGAGCACCTCGAACAGGTCGGCCTGCTGCCCGTCGGCGTCGCGGAACACGGTGCCGCTGTCCTCGAGCGACAGCACGGAAGACACGTCGACGCCGGCGGCGAAGTCGGCGGGCAGGCCGTCGACCTTCTCCACGAAGATGCCCGCGTCGACGGGGCCGGTGTCCTCGGCGGCGGCGGACAGGGCGGTGGGCGCGAGGATCGCCGCACCGACGGCGATCGCGGCGGTGGTCGCTCGCGCGGCACGCGTCGAGCGGGATCTGGTGGGCGTCATGACACTCCGTCGGGTCGAACGCGGGTCGCACACGCGCGGTCCACGCTGTGCACGGTCCCAGCCTGGGACCGTGCACAAGATACGTCAGGAAGCCCTGGTCAGCGCAAGGGCGTGTCCATCGACGAGACCCAACCGTGACCGTTCACAGCGTGCGATCGGGTGAGACGGCGCCGGACCGTCGTCCGTCCGGACGACGCGGCGTCGCTCGGGCGGCGGTGCCGCCCGCGGGATCAGGCGCCCGTCAGCAGGCGCGCCTTCGCCGCCTCGAACTCCGCGTCCGACAGGTGGCCCGCCGCACGGAGCGACCCCAGCCGCTCCAGCCGCTCCAGCAGGTCGCCCTCACCTTCGGGGCCGGGGGTACCCGCCGCCGCGTCGGCCGGCTCCGCGACGGGCGCGGGCGCCTCGGGCGGAGCCGTCACGATGGAGAACGGCCGCTTCGCCGCCGCCGCCTCCTCCTCGCGCTTCTCCTCGAACGCGTGGTACCCCTCGCGGGCCGCGTCGACCGCGCCCTTGCCCGCGACGACCGCCCCGTTCGCGAGCGCGACGCCCGTCTCCGCGGCGAACGCCACGGCCTCGCCGCTGCGCGCCGTCAGCATCGACTTCGTCTCGTCGCTCACGGGGAGGAAGCCGATGCCCTTGCTGAGCCCGCGGTGCACGTCCCGCGCGAACCCGTGCCGCTGCAGCCGGGCGTCGAGGTTCGAGCGCGTCTCGTCGGTCATGTCGCCTCCGTCGTCGTCCGTGGCCGCAGCCCACGGCTGCGTGCGGTCGTCCGCGTCAATCTAGGCCACCGTCCGCGACGACGCCGCGTCACCGATCGACGCGCGGTGACAGGGGCACGTCCGTGGCGTCGTCACCGAACCCGAGCGCGCACAGCACCTCCGACGTCCCGTCGGCCTCCCCGGTGAGCTCGACGAGCGCGCCCGGTCCCGCGTCGTCGAACACGCTGCGAGGGATCGTCAGCTCCGGCACCTGGGTCACGTCGTCCGCCCAGGCGGCACCGTCACGGAACGTGACCGTCGAGCGCCACGCCGCGTCACCGTCCGCCCCGACGACCGCCACGTCGAGCGTCGTCCCGTCCGGTTCGGCGCCGGGGGCGAGCGTCCACGACAGCACGACCGGCGGACGCGCCGGCGACAGCCGCCGGACGCCGAGCCGCGTGACCCAGACGTCCCCGGGCTCGCGTCCGGACAGGGTCGCGAGACCCGAGGCGTGGTCGGGGACGAGCGTGCACTCGACCCTCGTCTCGCCGCTCTCCGTCACGGCGGGCGCGAGCACCAGGGCCCCGGCGGTGGCGGTCGCGACGCCGACGACCACCGGCACCGGCACGTCCACCCGGGCGCGCACGACCACCGTCCGCACGACCGAGTCGGCGAACGTCTGCCGCCGCGGGTGCCACAGCGGTCGCAGCCAGCCGACGAGCAGGATCCAGTCGAGCGCGTGCAGCAGGTCCCGCAGCACCGTGACCGGCAGCCCCGCGGGCGCACCGTCGCGCTCCCGGACCACGCGGACGCCGACCATCGCCTTGCCCGGCGTCATCCCGGTGAACGCCTGGAGCACCAGCAGCAGGACCACCGCCGCGCACGTCCACCACGAGAACCGCCCGTCCGGTTCGATCACCGGCACCCCGGTCGGCGGCAGCACCGGCACCGGCCGGAACGGCACCGGCACGAACGACCCCGTCGCGAGCCACGCGACCGCCGCGACGAGCAGCCCGTCCGCGACCGACGCGACGGCCCGCCGCCACCAGTGCGCGTTCCTCGGGCCCGCGGGATCGCTCGGCGCGGAACCGGTCGTCGCCGTCGCCTCGGTCGTCGTCACGCGCGGATCGTCCCACCGTCGATCCGGCGACGCGGGGCTTTCACGACGTCGTCGTCGTGCCGACCTCCAACCGCAGGATCCGCCCGTCCAGGAGCCCGACGGCGAGCCGTCCCGGTCCGCAGGGGGTGACGGAGAGAGGGACGACGGGTGAGCCGTGCACCTCGAGCTCGACGGCCTCGACCAGAGCGCCTGTCGTGGCGTCGGCGCGCACGAGCCACCCGTTGGAGGTCGTGAGCACGACGACGCCCTCCTCGTGCACGGCGTCCGTCGCGACTCCCGGCAGGTCCAGCGTCCAGCGAGCCGCGCCGTCGGGGTAGTCGCGTCGGACCGCGAACGGGCTGTGACTCCCGGAGCCCGCGTGGATCTCGCCGCAGTGGACGACGCCGGTACCGAGCTCGTCGTCGACGTAGACACCGGGACCACCGAACAGGTGGCGCTGCTCGGTCCCCTGCCAGTCGAGGGGGAAGAGCCGCTCCAGCACGGGCCCGCCCTCGGCGACGACGACGCGGGCGACCCACTTGTCGAGGTGGGGCTTCCTCGCGTCGGAGCCGACCAGGACGACGGGGACCGGCGCGCCGGCGACGTCGAACCAGTGGTTGAACGGGTCGTACCCCGTCGTCGGCACGCGGCCGACGGTCCGTCCCGCCGGGTCGATCACCAGGCAGTCGGTCGAGGTTGCGTCCCGGGTCGCCGGTCGGAGCAGCGAGTACGGGCCGGTCGACCCGACGGCGACGGACGCGCTCTCGGGGACGATCTCGCCGACGACGACGCCCGTCGCGTGGTCGACGACGTGGTGCTGGGACTCGCGGCGCAGGGGCCGGCCGTCGGCCCACGACGGCCGCAGCTCGACGGTCGTCGCGACGGTCGTCGCGTCGAGGGCCGTCAGCTGACAGCCCGTCCCCGTCGTCGTGATCCGCCACCTCGGGTCGTCCCCTCCGGTCGCGTCCCACCGCTCGGCGGCCACGCCCTCGCACGCCGCGACCACGGACCCGTCGGGGCATCCGGCGACGCTCCACACCGCGCGCCTCAAGGTCCACGTCCGTCCGGTCTCGGCGGCGAGGCGCTCCAGGGCGGCCCGGGCGTCCGCCCGGGCGGGCTCCGGGTAGACGAACGGCACCGCCTCTGCCTGGTGCCCCGACAGGTCCAGCTCGCGATCGCGGAGCTCGTGCCAGGGCGCCTGCACCTCGAAGGCGTCGCCCACCAGGTCCTTCCAGTCGGCGACGTCGTCGTCGGTCCACGGCGCCAGCACGACGGCCAGCCGCTGGTCGTCCACCCAGCGGACCGTCCTCACCTGGCGCCCGTCACGGAACGGGCTGGTCCGTCGTGCCCGTTCGAGGTCGAGGAGGACGAGCTCGCCTTCGAAGCTGTAGCCGCCGTCGTAGGCGCCCGTCCCGACGGCGACAAGCGTGCCCGACGGGTGGATCGCGACGTCGTTGGCGGGCCGCCGGAGCGTCGCGAGCTGTCGGCACACGAGATCGGCGCGGCCGTAGACGCCGACCCGGGCGTGGGCACGTGACGCCGTGCCGGCGCCGAACCACTGGGAGTACGGCAGGTCGCCGGCCACGACGACGAAGTCGTACGCCGGGTCGTCGACGACGAGCGTCGGGTCGCCGATCTCGGCGAACGGCTGGTCGGCGAGCACATCGAGGCGGCGGAGAGGCACGCGGCGATCCTGCCGCACGACTCGCGGACGACGAAGGGCCCGCGCTGCACGGTGGCAGGTCGCGGGCCCTTCGGGCGGCGGAGGATGGGGGATTCGAACCCCCGAGGGCTTTCACCCAACACGCTTTCCAAGTGGCCTGGAGGGGTCGCGGGCGGGTGCCGGTGGATGCGTTTGGGCTGGTCAGCGGCGTGCGCGGATAGGGGCGGCTTGGCGCGGCAGGTTCTGTCTCGAGACAAACTGCTACCGAAACTGCTACCGGCGAGCGCCGCGTGCCGGCCCGGAAGTTGCTGCGTCAGGCCCCGGGGAATCAGAGCACAGCGACTTCGCAGCTGACTGCAGGCGCCGTGGGCGGCAGGCTTGGCGGATGCTCCGCAAGATGCGCTTCGAGGGCCCGCCCTCCCGGTTCGACGAACTGGTCGACGCCGCTCGGGGAGCGGGGCTGGAACTCGATGACTACGCGATCGACACGACTGGCGCCTACGGCTGGCCGATGCTCGGCAACGGCTGGGCCGTCGTGGTCGCAGTAATCGACGACGACGAGTGGACGCCGGAGGACGTGGCTGCCGCACTCCGGGCCGCGCACGAGCGGATGACTGGTACCTCTGGCGACTGGATCGTCGCCGGGGGTTCCTTTGTGTACTTGCCGGACGGGCTCGAACCCGAGTGGTATGACGAAGCTGGCCGGCTCGCCGAGGCGCTGCATGAGGCGGAACGCAGCGGCGATCGCGGGCGAATCCGAGTACTGCGCGAGGAGGTCGCAGCGGTCGTGACAGCGGCGCTTCCGCTGGGCGAACGGGCCTTCGCGCGGTTCCGCGACGGTGCCGGGCGGCTGGCGCGTTTCCCCGAGGAGTGGGGAGGGGCGATAGAGAGCTCGCGGGCTCCTCAGTACCCAACGAGCAGCACACCAGCGAAGGGCAGGGGCAGTCGACGACTGGCGTAGACCGCGTCGAGCATCGCTCGTGCGTCGTCGTAGGCACGGACCTCCGAAGTGCGGCCACCCTCCCGCCCGCCGAAGCGATAGACCAGCGGCATCAATAGGACGAGGTACTGAGCGTTGACGATCAGGCTCGCGCGGATGACGTCCCGGTAGGCCGCGTTGTTCTGTGCACCGCGGCCGGCTTCGACCTCGAGAACGATGCCGAGTTCGTCGTGGACGCCATCGACCTCGTACGTGACTGTCGGCACGCCGTTCTCGCCGAAGAGCACGGGCCGCGCCACCTTCGCGTCACAGGACTTCGCGGTCTCCACCTGGAAACCCAGTCCCTGGAGGCCCGGCGCCAGCGCCGCAAGGACCTGATCGCTGGTCGCCTTCGAGCCGGGCTCAGCAGTCGAGATCGCTGCCTCGACCGCACGCACCACCTCGACGAGCGGTCGGATCCACGTTGGAGGCGTCGCGTTTCGAGGGAAGTACGTCCACGACGGCCAGGCGTTGAGCACGGCCCCGAGCTTCGCAGCTGCGTCGCGGAGAAGCTAGGGCCGCTGGGGCGACGGGCGACGGGCGACGGGCGACGGCAGGAACGGCGCACGAGCGCCGCTTCCGCCCTCTATCGTCGGGCCATGCGCGCGGAGAAGGCGATCGACGCCCTCGAGGGCCTCAAGACGGAAGCGACGACGTCCGCGGTGATGAGCGGGGGTGAGCACCTCACGGCATGGCAAGGCAAGGTGCGCGGGGTTCTCGTTGCTGCCCTCGGCAGGGATGATCACCTCGTCGAGAGGCTTGACGCCGTTCGCTACACGCTGGGCGCGTGGAGCACGAGCACGCCCGACTACCGCTTCGAGCAGGCGCGGCACGGCGGCATCCGCAATGCGTGCGGAGTGATCGACGCCGCCATCTACCAACTGCGCCTGCGGGTCGACGACGAGGAGCCCGTCGACCTTCGGTCGTTCGATCCAGAGCTATGGGAGCACGTGAAACGGCTCGTCGAGGATCAGGACTGGGGGAAGGTGGCGAGCCAGTCGGCGATCTTCCTCGAGGATCGTGTCCGCACGTGGGCCGGCGACCCGAAGACCGGCAAGGGCGACTCGTTGGTGGGCAAGGACTTGATGGGACGCGTCTTCGCTGACGAGAGCGACTGGCGTCTCGGGTCGCGAGCGGCGGAACGGGAGGGCTGGCGTGCACTGGCTACCGGCTTCGCCCAGGCACTGAGCAACGTCGACCGCCACAAGATCCAGAGGCGCGAGGATGCCCAGCGCTACGCCATCGGCGTGCTCGGTCTCGGCAGCCTCCTACTCACGCAGCTGCGCCACGAGCATGGGGAGCTGATCGAAGACATCCAGACCGGCGCGGACGAAGGAGCCTCATAGCGCCGACTCTTCTTGCACGCCGTGCGGGGGCCGGTCGGCCGGTCGCTTCGTCGGTCCGAACAGCGTGCGCGCGAGGTGACGGCGCGCGGGCTCTGGTCCGCCCGTACCCGTGCGAGCAGCCGGGTCCAGGGCTGGTCGGAGGGTCGAGATCACCGTTCCCCGCCGACGCTCTCACTTGACCGCAGGATGTCCTTCGCCACGTGAGACCGGAGTGCTCGCCTGGCCAGCGTAAAAGGCGTGCCCGGTCGGCTGCGCGTGACCGTCAGTCGGTGCGCGGCGCCATCGCGTCGACCAGGGCCTCGAGGTCGGCAAGGTGGGCATCCACGTACTCCTGCTGGACCTCCAGCTCGACGGCTCGGTGGCGGGCCGTCCAGTCCGTCGCCTCTCGACAATGGAGGTCCGCGACGGCGACGCGGCGTTCCTCGGCGGCGCCAGCCTGTGACGACGGAGGGTTCCGGGCCGACACCGTCGACGAACGCCGCCAGCTGCTCCTGCAGGAATCGCTCCTGCGCTGCGCGGGGTGACCGATCCGCGAACCCGGCGTCAGCCATGCAGGACGCCCAGGCGGCATCAACGTCGGCGAGTCGACTGTCTTGGTCGATCGTCGCGAGGAAGTCCATGGCCTCCTGGCGCACGGTGACGAGGTAGGCGATGTCGTCCCCAATCGGTGTGTCCGCCGCGCTGGAGCAGCCACCTTCGCGCAGCACTGAGCCATCGTTGGGGTCTTCGCTGACGGCCACGCGCCGTCGTCGGGCCGCGAGCTGCTCGAGCAGATCCTCGCGACCAGCCACGCCGAGCCCACCGCGACCGAGACCTGGGCGACCTACCACCCTCGAGAGCTCGCGCCCGCGGTGCCGCCCGTTCATCCACAGGAGCCGTGGGGAGCACCCCCTCCACAGTCGGCGGCGTATCGCTTGACCGCCGCCCAGCCACCGATCCCCGATGGACCGGTGCTGGGTCGCTGACGCACGTCACCCAACCCAACCGAGAAGGAGAACCGTCGTGAGTGACATCGAGATCATCCAGACCCCGCGCGTGATGCTCAGCGTGGTCGAGGCCGCCAAGTGCCTGTCCGTCGGCCGCACCACCATGTACGAGCTGATCCACAGCGGCGAGGTCGAGAGCGTGCACATCGGCCGGCTGCACCGCGTCCCCGCCGACTGCCTGCACGAGTTCGTCGAGCGGCGCCGCCGACAGCAGAGCGTCGGGGAGCCGTGACGCCATGGGCACCCGAGCGGGCAACCAGCGGTCGTCGGTCTTCCAGGGGAACGACGGGCGCTGGTACGGCTTCGTGTCGATGGGCATCCGGCCCGACGGCTCGCCGGACCGGCGCAAGCGCACCGGCGCGACGCGCGCCGAGGTGGTCCGCAAGGTTCGCGAGCTGGAGCGGCAGCGAACGGACCAGTCGGCGCTTCCGGCGGGCCTGTCGCCGCGGCTGGAGACGTGGCTCACGGAGTGGCTCCGGGCGACGGCGCTGCGCGTGCGGCCGAGCACCCTGTCCGGGTACACGGTCGACGTCTACCGGCACATCAACCCGACCATCGGCAGGCACCGCCTCGACGCGCTCCAGCCCGAGCACATCGAGCACCTGTACGCCGTCCTGCTGGCGAGCGGCCTCAACGCCGGAACCGCCCACCACGTCCGCCGGACTCTCAACAAGGCGCTCAACGACGCGGTCCGACGACGGCGCCTCCCGCGCAACCCGGTGACCCTCGCCCACACGCCCCGCTACGACCCGCCCGACATCGAGCCGCTGACGGTCGACGAGGCCCGGCGCATCCTCGCGGCCGCGGAGGACGAGCCGAACGGCGTGGCGTTCATGCTCGCGATCTCGCTCGGGCTGCGGCGCGGGGAGGTGCTCGGGCTGTCGTGGGCCGACGTCGACCTGGACGCCGGGCGGCTGCAGGTGCGGCGCCAGCTCGAGCGCCGGAACTGGCGGCACGGCTGCGCCGACCCGGACCGCTGCCTCGAGAAGCCGTCGCAGTGCCCGCAGCGCCGCGATGGCGGGCTCGTGCTGGCCGAGCTCAAGACCAAGCAGTCACGCCGGACGCTGCCCCTGCCGGAGCCGCTGCTCGTCGCGTTGCGCCAGCACCGGCGACGCCAACGAGAGGCGCGAACCCATGCCGGGACGCTGTGGCGGGACTGCGGGCTGGTCTTCACGACGGTGACCGGCCGTCCGGTCGCGCCGCGCGACCACTCGCTGCACTGGACGGCGTTCCTCGAAGGGCTCGGCATCCGGCCGGCGCGTCTGCACGACGCGCGGCACACGGCCGCGACGCTGCTGCTGGTCCAGGGCGTCGACCAGCGCGTGGTCATGAGCATGTTCGGCTGGACGTCGCCGGCGATGACGACGCGCTACCAGCACGTCGTGCCTGAGCTCGTCGAAGAGGCGAACCGGCGGATGGGCGAGTTGCTCTGGGGAACGCAGTGACGCCACTCCCTAAGTGAGAGTTCGCTCTAGGACCTTCCGATCCCACCGCACCAGCTCGCCCCAGACTCGCGCCAGTTTGGTCTCCACACCCCATGGTGTCTCGCGCTGACTTCTATGCAGCGCGCGCGGCGTCCATATCGTGACGGTGGGCTGCGCGCTCTGGCTAAGCACGACCGCTCGCCTCGGATGGCTAGTAGCAGGCCGGCCGTGCGCAATGTCGCCGCGATCCGAACCAAGCGAGTCCATCTCACTTAGCCAGACAGGGTCAAAATCGCCCTCGACAAAGCCCAGCGGAAGAAACAAGGAGAATAGGTTGCTCCGCTTGATCCCATTGTTGGCGTCGATCTGGGACACGTACCACCGCACTGCCTTGGCGACCGTGTCCGGCGAGACCGGACCGGCCTGCGAGGGTTTCTCGCCCCCACCGTTCTTGAAGGTCTGCCAGTGGTGACACTCGATCAATGAGCCCAGCGGTTGACTCACATGCCCCGTGGCGGCGAACGCCGCGAGTCCCGCGTGCGCGGCATACCTGCCGACCTCCTCGAAGAAGTACTCGAAGGCAGCGTGAACCGCCACGAGGTAGAGATCGCCGTCCCGGAGGTCGCTGTCGCTCGGAGACGCGGACGGGGGGCGACCAAACGCCCGTCGTAGTTCAAGAACCCGCTCTGCTAGCGCTGCCACGGCGATAACGTGTCGAGGCACGGCTAAGCCCTCGGAAGATCAACTTCGGGTAGTACCGTCGCCAGCCGGTCTCCCCAGATTGCGAGCCGCCCTCGGACGGCGCTCACCGACTTCGTCGTCGCTACTAGGAAATCCGAGAAAGTCGGGTCTGTTCGACAGAGGTCCTCGAACGCTGCCTTGACGGCAGAGCCAGACTCGAGAGCTGCCGCTGCGACGTCCCTGTGCTGGAAGTACCACGCCATAACGTCGAGGACTGCGCGGTTCCTGCGCGTCTCGTATCCCCGATAGCTCGGGCGCTTGAAGGCATCGCGCCCGAAGATCTCGTGGGTGGTCTCGACAGCGCGGTCGAGGCCATCAGCCAGATCCGACACGTCACTCGCCCACGTGCGCCATTCGCGGTTTCCGAACTCGCACGTTTCATCCAGGAAGCGCCTCAAGTTGCCTCGGTAGTCTTCGAGGCGGAGCGAGAGCCCAATGTGCCGGATGAGTATTTCGGCGTCGCGCATCCGGAAGTCTGGGTCCTTGATGTTCAGGAATCGCTTAATCCCCGGACTCTCCGTGGAGCGCTGCATCACAAACTCCATGAAGGGACCGGGATGCAACGCGCGACGTAGTTCTTGAGGCGAGAGGCCCACAACATTGAAGTTGAGCCTAAGGAAGGTCAGGTAGAGCAGAGACTCATTCTGCCAGTCCCTTAGAACGACTGCGCGGATAGCCTGATTCTCGAGCGCGGCTCCATAGTTCTCTAGGGGAGACTCCGACCTGAGTGCCTCGTAGGTCAATCCGTTGAGCTCCCGCAGCACCTCAAGTCCGGTGAGCCTCATGGGAGGTCCGTCGAGCCCGGCGAATCGCTGCAGGCTCCGGAGGCGTTGTTTGCCGTCGAGGACGATGAACCGTCCCCGGGACTCGCGCCGCTCCGCGAGGATGATTTGCGGCACAGGGATCCCAAGGAGGAGCGACTCGATGAAGCGCGAGCGCTTGCGGTCTGACCAGACGTCACGTCGCTGGAAGGCTGGTTCGAGGTCGAAGCGGTCCCTGGCGAGTTGCTCGATCATCGTCGAGACGGTCCAGTCGGCGCCCCACGTCACGGTGGAGTCGGGGCCGATCTCCCTGGCAAGGTCGTCCTCTTCGACGTCGAGACTCAGTGCGGTCTCGTCTCCGACCATGATCGGGCTCCTCGCTGCTCCGGGCGGCTGCTGCCTGCATCCTAGGTTCGCGATCAACAGGTGCGGTGCGCATGCGACTGATCGCCGGCCGAGTCGCGGCAGGCTTGCGGATCAAACGAACTGCTACCAGAACTGCTACCGCCGCGCCCGCCGGCCGGCCGCCCCCGCCGACGACGAAGGGCCCGCCACCCACGTCACCGCAGGTCACGGGCCCTTCTTCCGGCGGAGGATGGGGGATTCGAACCCCCGAGGGTGTTACCCCAACACGCTTTCCAAGCGTGCGCCATAGGCCACTAGGCGAATCCTCCAGGCGCGCCCAGGGTACTCGACCGGACCGGCTTCTCCGAAACGGGCGACGGCGACCGGGGTGAGCGGCCACGATGGGCAGGCGGCGCACGTGCACGGACCGGCGACGGGAGGCCCCAGGGTGGTGGCGCAGGACGCGTGGAACGAGACGGCGACGACGGGCGTGCGCGTGCGGCGCGCGGACGCGGCGGACCTGACGGCGACGCGGACGGTGCTCGCCCGGGCGCTCGCGCACGACCCGTTGATGGACTGGATCTTCGGCCTGCGGGCGGACCGGTCGGCAGCGGTCGCGGCGTTCCTGTGGGCGGGCGTCGAGGAGTACGTGGTCGCGGGGACGACGTGGCTCGCGGTCGACGACCGGCGCGCGGTCGGGGCGGCGGCGTGGCGGGTCCCGGGGTCGCAGGCGGTGGGTGCGGACGGCGGTCCGCCGCTGCCGGGGCCGTCGGTCCTCGGGCTGCTGCTGCCGTCGGACCGGGTCGTGATGGTCCGTGACGGGTTCGAGGCCATGCGCGACCTGTTCCCGGACGAGCCGCACGTGCTGCTGCACTTCCTTGGCGTCGACGCCGACCGGCGCGGGTACGGGATCGGCGCGACGCTCGTCGAGGCGGGGCTGGACGCGGCACCCGACCACCTGCCGGCGCACGTCAACACGACGCTCGACAGCAACGTGCGGTTCTACGAGGCGCGCGGGTTCGAGCACGTCGGGTCGGTGCGGCTGGGGGACCGCGGGCCGGCGATGCACGGGCTGCGCCGGCCTGCACGCCGCGCCTAGTCTGACGAGGTCCGGCCCGGCGCGGACGGCGGCGGGCGACCAGCGCGACGACTGGAGCGACGGCCATGGCGCACGGCGACATCACGCACATCGACATCCCGGCCGACGACCTGGGGCGCGCCACCGCGTTCTACCGGACGGTGTTCGGGTGGGACGCGCAGGAGATCCCGGGGTACGAGGGCTACCCGATGTGGCAGGCCCCCAACAAGATCAGCGGTGGCGGGTTCACGCAGCGCGGCGGCGACCTCCAGGTGCCGCGCAGCTACGTCGAGGTCGACTCGATCGACGCGGTGCTCGCGACGGTCGAGGCGCACGGCGGCAAGGTCGTGCGCGGCAAGGAGCCCATCTCGCCGACGAGCTGGTGGGCGGTGTTCGAGGACTCGGAGGGCAACCAGCTGGGGCTGTACGAGGGCACGACGGACGCGGACCAGGGCTGATCCCGGCGGCACCGGACGCGGGGGCGCGTCGACCGCGTCAGGGCCGGTCGAACGCGGGGTGCACGGCGGGCCGGAGCCGGGCCGGGAGCGCGTCGCGCGCCCGCAGCGCGGCCTGCACGAGCTCGGGCCGTTCGAGCGCCCGCAGGCGGCGGCGTCGTCGGGCGGTCGGCCGGCCGTAGTCGGCGACCTGCGCCGCGGTCACGGCGATCGCCCGGGCGGCGTCGAGGTCGCCCGATCGCAGCGCGGTCGCGTAGTCGTCCATCGTGATCTGGAAGAGCCGGGGGACGACGAGGTCGCGCACGTAGTACCGGTGCATGCGGACGTCGTCGGGCGTCGTGCGGGCCAGCTTGTCGAGGAACACCACGCGGCTGGTGCGGAACCGCTCGCCGGCCGACGTGCTCGTCGGGTGGACGCGGAACCGGGTCAGCGACTCGCGGACGAACTCGGCGTGCCAGCCCGCGCGGAACATGCGGATGAACAGGTCGTCGTCCTCGTACCCGACGAGCTGCGGGTCGAACCCGCCGACCTCGCGGTAGGCGTCGGCGCGCAGCACGGACGCCGACGGCACGACCATGAGGTCCGCCGCGAGGAGCTCGAGCAGCGTCCGGTGCGGGTGCGGCAGCGCGTAGGTGCGGATGTAGGAGCGCGTGACGGTGCCGCCGGCGGCGTCGATCTCGTCGAAGTCGCTGTACGCCCACGCGACGTGCGGGGACTTCTCGAACGGCCGGACGAGCCGGGCGAGGTGCTGGGGGTACCAGCTGTCGTCCTGGTCGAGGAACGCGAGCAGGTCGCCGCGCGCCGCGGCCGCCGCGGTGTTGCGGGCGGCCGACTGCCCGGCGTTGGCCTGCCGCAGGACGCGGACGGGCACCGGGGAGTCGAACGCGGCGGCGAGCGCGCCGCCGCCGTCGGTCGAGCCGTCGTCGACGACGAGGATCTCGACGGGCAGCAGCGTCTGCTCGACGACGGAGCGCAGCGTGTCGCGGATGTACGCGGCGCCCTGGTACAGCGGCAGGATCGCGGTCACGGCCGCCGACCGCGGCTGGGCGGTGGCGGCGACGGGCCGGGTACCGGCGCGCACCGACCCGACGGCGCCGGTCGGCGCGGCCACGTCCGTCGGCTCCGTCGGGGTGAGCGTGCCGACCGGAGGCGCTGCGGGCGCGAGGCCGTCGACGGGGTACTGCCGGGCGACGTCGGCGCTGTCGGTCGCGTCGAAGGGCCAGGTCACCGGGCCGGCGGGCGGCCCGACCTTCTCGGCGACGACCCACGCGCCCGACTCGCTCGGGACGGCCGGCATGAGGTAGGCGTTCTCGCGCCAGTGCGCCCCGGGCGTCACGGTCACGGTGCCGGTCATGCCCGTGCGCAGCGTGCGGAAGCCCGTGGCGGGCCCGAACAGCTGCCGCAGTCCGGCGTCGGAGAGCCGCCAGAAGTCGTTCGGCTGGGCGTGCGTCGGCCACGTCCACGGCACGACGTGGCACGTGAGCCCGCCGGGGGCGAGCACGGCGGCGATCTCGGCGGCGACGATCCACGGCGCGGCGACGTGCTCGAGCAGGCTCCGGGACACGACGAGCGCGTACGTCCCGGCGGGCACGGCCGACGACAGCGCGTGCACGTCCGCGACGACGTCGACGCCCGGCCCGGGGTGGATGTCGACGTGCTGGACGACGCGTCCCGCGAAGGGCGCCTCGAGACGCGCGTACTCGTCGGGCCGGTCGGTGCGCGAGCCCAGCCACAGGACGGGACCGGGCGGCGCGGCGGCGGCGAGCTCGGCGAACAGCTCCGACTCGTCGAGCTCCGCGCGAGCGTCGTGCCGCGGCAGGGGGTGGTCCGGCAGTGCGAGGGGCACGCGGTGGTCGCCGCGCGCGGTGTGCACGACGAGCGCGACCTCGCCGTGCGGGGTTCCGGGCACGTAGGCGGCGAACCCAGCGTCGGCCACGTGCGCGTCGTCGGGCCAGAACGTCGCGAGGTCCGGGCGGGGGCGTCGCGCCGCGCGGACGGAGGTGCCGCCGACCTCGACGGACACGCCCGTCGCCGGTTCGGGTGCGGCGTGCGCCCAGCCCTCGAGGTACACGCCGGACGCGTCGCACCAGTACACGTCGACGCCGTGGTGCACGGCGGTCCCGAGCGGGCGCAGCGGGGGGACCTCGTCCGTGGCGCCCTGCGCGGCGGCGAGCGTCACGTGCGCGTGCGCGGCCGCCGCGATCGCCTGCGCGTGCGCGTCACCGGGGTGCTCGGCGGCGGCGTCGGCGGCCGTCGTGAACCACAGGCGCGCGGCCCGCGGGTCGCCGGTGTTGAGCGCCCGCATCCCGAGCGAGAGGAGCGCGTCGAGCGCGGTCGTCGACCAGCGGCCGTCGCTGCGGGCCAGGCGGGGCGCGTCGTCCGCGACGTGGCCGACGAGCGGACCGGCGTCGGCGTACCGGCCGCGCGCGACGAGCTCGACGAGGACGTGGCAGCGGCGGCCCGCGACCCGGTCGCGGGCGTCGGGCGTGGACGTGTCGACGTGCTCGGGCAGCTCGAGCGCGAGGGCGGCCGCCTCGGCGGGCCGGGTGCGGGCCAGGGCGACCGCCCGGTGCACGGCGGCCTCGAACCGGACGTCGAGCGCGTCGAGGTCGGTGGGGTGCGTGCCGATCCACGCGATCGCGGCGGCCTGCGCGAGCGCGAGGTACCGCTCGGCGGCGGTGGCGTCGTCGCGCGCCAGCAGGCACGTCATGCCGATCGCGTGCGCCGCGCCGGGCAGCGCCCACGACGCGTCCGCCCCCGCGCGCAGCGCCGCGAGCGCCGCGTCGGGGTCGTCGAGGTCGACGCCGTGCCGGGCGCGGACCGTCTCGACCATGCGGGGGATCGCCTTCTCGGCCTCGTCGAACGCGCCCCGGGCGACGAGCGAGCGCACGAGGCGCGTCGCGGTGCCGACGGCGAGCGCGCCCGACGGGTCGGCGTCGGCGGCGCGGTGGGCGTAGTACTCCTCGAGCACGGCGGGCGGGAGGTGCCGGTCCCAGTGCGGTGCGGGTGCGGAGGTGTCGTCGGTCGCGAACGCGACGAGCGTGAGGCCCTCGCGGCGGACCTCGGCGACCGCGAACCCGGCCTTCCGCAGCAGGTCGCGCAGGCCGTCGCGCGTCGCGAGGACGGTGTGCAGGCCGGCGCTGAGGGCCGCGACGACCTCCGGCTCGGGCGACTCGGGCGTGACGTGCTCGGCGGCGGGGGTCGTGAGCAGGACGATCCCCGTCGGACCCGCGTGGCGGCGCAGGACGCGCGCGAAGTCGAGCGGAGCGGGCACGTGCTCGATGACCTCGCTCGCGAGGATCAGGTCGAACGTGCCGCCCAGGTCCGACTCCGTCGTGAGGAAGTCGTGGACGATCGGCACGTCGAGCTCGGCCGCGCCGCGGACCGCCGCGTACGACGGGTCGATGCCCAGCACCTCCCAGCCGTGCGCGAACCGGGCGACGTCCAGCGCGAAGCCGTAGTTGCAGCCGACGTCGAGGAACCGCCGCACGCGCGCGGGGTCGACCGCCGCGAGCGCCGTCGCGATGGTGCCGACACCGGCGCCGCCCTCGACGTACTCGTCGACCTGGACGTCGTCGGAGCCCGACGCTCCCGCGACGGGCAGCAGGTCGAGCGCGCCGCAGGTCGCGCAGCGCACGCCGTGGATGTCGGCCCCGTCGAGCCCGACCGTCGTCACGACACCGTCGGCCGTGCCGCTCGTCCCGCAGATGCGGCAGTCGAGGTCCCGAGCGGGCCCTCCCCACGTGAGCCCCGCCACCGGTCCTCCTCCGTCACACCTCGCTGAACCGAGCCACCGCGCGGATCTTGTTCGTCGCGTCCAGCGCCGCGACCTTGTACGCCTCGGACAGGGTCGGGTAGTTGAGCACGGTGTCCACGAGGTAGTCCACGTTGCCGCCGCACGCCATGATCGCCTGGCCGATGTGCACGAGGTCGGTCGCCGACGTCCCGAAGATGTGCACCCCGAGCAGCTCGCGCGTCTCCGTGTGCACGAGCAGCTTGAGCATCCCGTAGGAGTCGCCGACGATCTGGCCGCGTGCGAGCTCACGGTAACGCGCGATCCCGACCTCGTAGGGGACCGCGTCCGTGGTGAGCTGGTCCTCCGTCCGCCCGCAGTACGAGATCTCCGGGATCGTGTAGATCCCGATCGGCTGGACCGACGCGAGCTCGCGCGCGGGCTCGTCGAACGCCCGGTACGCGGCGAGCCGGCCCTGGTCCATGGAGGTGGCCGCGAGCGCGGGGAAGCCGATGACGTCGCCGACGGCGAAGACGTGCGGGACGGCGGTGCGGTAGTCCGCGTCGACGACGATGCGGCCGCGCCGGTCCGCCTCCAGGCCCGCGGCGGCGAGGTTCAGGTCGGCGGTCTGCCCCTGCCGGCCCGCGGAGTACATGACGGTGTCGGCCGCGATCTTCTTGCCCGACGCGAGCCGCGTGACCGTCCCGCGCGACCCCGTGTCGACGCCGGCGACCTCCTCGCCCAGCCGGAACGAGACGGACAGGTCGCGCAGGTGGAACTTGAGGGACTCGACGACCTCGGGGTCGCACATCTCGAGGATCGTCGGGCGCTTGTCGACGATCGTCACGCGCGTGCCGAGCGCCGCGAACATCGACGCGTACTCGATGCCGATGATCCCGGCGCCCACGACGACCATCGAGCCGGGCACGCGTTCGAGCGCGAGCACGCCGTCGGAGTCGACGACGGTCCGCTCGTCGAACTGCACGGTGTCGGGACGGTGCGGGCGGGACCCCGTCGCGACGACGACGAAGCGTCCCGAGAAGCGGCTGCGCCGCCCGTCGTCGTCGGTGACCTCGACGGTGTGCGGGTCGACGAACGCGGCACGGCCCGCGTGCAGGTCGACGTGGTTGCGCAGCAGCTGGGCGCGGACGACCTCGATCTCGCGGCCGATGACGTGCTGCGTGCGGGCGAACAGGTCCTCGATCGTGATGTCGCTCTTCACGCGGTAGCTCGCGCCGTACACGTCGCGCTGCGCCATCCCCGTCAGGTACAGCACGGCCTCGCGCAGCGTCTTCGACGGGATCGTGCCGGTGTTGACGGACACGCCGCCCATCATGTGCCGCCGCTCGACGACGGCGACCCGCCGGCCGAGCTTCGCCGCCGCGATCGCGGCCTTCTGCCCGCCGGGCCCGGAGCCGATGACGACGAGGTCGTAGTCGTACCGCTCGCCGCCGGGCGCGGGCGCGGGCGCGGGAGGCTGGGGCGGCTCGGCCGCCGGTCCCGGGATGCCGTCGCTGCTCACGCCTCCGAGTCTGGCCCGGTCGGCCGCGGGGCACACCCCCTGGACGTGCACCCGCCCGACGGGTACACCTGCGGCGTGAGCCTCGACCGCCCGCTGCCCGTGCGACGCGTGCAGCCGTCCGGTGCCCTCGACGGCGACGACGCCCCCTGGTACGCGCGCATCCCCGCCGTCCGTCAGGTCATGGAGGAGGGCTGGGACCTCGACCCCGTGACGATCCTGGTCGGCGAGAACGGCGCCGGGAAGTCGACGCTCGTCGAGGCGCTCGCCCTGAGCCGCGACATGGGACCCGAGGGCGGCTCGATCGGCTCGGCGCACTCGACGCGCCCGTCGGAGGCGGAGCTGCGGTTCCGCCTGGAGCGCGACGTCGGCGCCGGGCGGTTCGGCTTCTTCCTGCGCGCCGAGACGATGCACTCCTTCTACACGTACCTCGAGGAGAACCCGGGCACGCGCCCGGAGCCGCGGTTCCACGAGATGTCGCACGGCGAGTCGTTCCTGTCGCTCGTCGGCGACCGGATGTTCAAGCCGGGCCTGTACCTGCTCGACGAGCCCGAGGCGGCCCTGTCGTTCACCGGCTGCCTCGCGCTGGTCGCGCACCTGCACGACCTCGCCCGGTCTCCCGGGTCGCAGGTCGTCCTGTCGACGCACTCGCCGATCCTCGCCGCGCTGCCGGGCGCGACGATCTGGGAGGTCGGCGAGTGGGGCATGCGGCGGTGCGCGTGGGAGGACCTCGACCTGGTCCTGCGGTGGCGGGGGTTCCTCGACGACCCGCGGCGCTACCTGCGGCACGTCCTGGGTTGACGCCCGCCGGACGGCCGCCCGGCAGTCCGGCGCGCGCCTCCGCCGTGCGCGAGGGTGCCCCGGCGTCCGTTAGGCTGGTGGGCAGACCCCTCGTGCGGCGTCATCTCGCTGAACCCCCCCAGGGCCGGAAGGCAGCAAGGGCAGGTGAGCTCTGGCGGGTGTGCGGGGGGTCCTTCACGTCTCCGAGGACGCACGCTCGCGTCGCGTCCACTGCGCGAGCAGCGAGCCGGCCGACGCGACGACGACGAGCGCGACGACGAAGGCCGTGCCGCCCAGCACGAGCACCGCGGTGTGCCAGAACGTCATCCCCTGCTGCCTTCCCCGGTGTCACGAGCCGTCGTCGAACCTATCGACGGCTCCGCGCGTCCTGACAGGGACGGACGTCCCGCGCACGGGGTGAACCCGTCGCGCAAGCGCGACCTGCCGACGTGCGCGCCGGGGTCGACCGGGCGGGATCAGGCGTGCTCGGGGTCGCGCAGGGCGAGGCGCGTGAACGTCTGGGCGGCGCCGGCCTCGCGCTTGAGCCGGCGGACCAGGAGGTCGAGCGACGCCGGGTCCGCGACCAGCGCGTGCAGCAGGTAGTCGTACGAGCCCGTCACGTGCACCGCGTCGAGGACCTGCGGGAATCCCGGCGCTCGGCGCAGCGCCGCCTGGAAGTCCTCGTTCGTCGTCTCCGGGGCCAGGCGGACCTCGATGAACACCTCCAGACCGCCGCCGGCGACCCCCGTCGGCGAACCGGCCGTCACGATCGTGAAGCCGCGGATCGTGCCGTCGTCGACGAGCCGGCGCACGCGCGCCGCGGCGGCGTTGGCGGAGAGCCCGACCCGCGCGCCGAGCTCGCGGAACGGCAACCGCGCATCCGCGGTCAGCTCGCGAAGGATCGCGTCGTCGATGACGTCCACGGCGCACATTCTCGCAGTCCGACGACGACTTGCGCAGCGGACCGTCGACGCGCACGCCGCGCCGGGACGATCCTGGTCCGCGTGGACGTGACCTCCGCCCTGCTGCTCGGCGCGCTCGCCGGACTGGCCGTCGCCGTCCCCGTCGGGCCGATCGGCGTGCTGCTGCTGCGCGAGGGCGTCGTGCACGGGACCCGCGTCGCGATCGGTGCCGGGTTCGGCGTCGCGACCGTCGACCTGCTGTACGCGACCGTCGCCGTCGCCGCCGGGGCTCCCGTCGGGCAGGTCGTCGCCCGGCACGAGGGCGTCGTGCGGTGGGTCACGGCGGCCGTGCTCGTCGCGGTGGCCGTCGTCGCGCTGCGGGGGTGGTGGCGCGAGAGGACGGGGCGCGACGCGGTCACCGTCGCGGTCGACGTCGCCGCGGTACGGACGGCGGGAGCCGCGGCCGGGGCTGCGCGCCCGACGTCGCGCGTGACGACGTCGGCCGGGCCGTGGCTCGCGCGCGCGACGCCGGGCGCCGCGTACGTGCGGTTCGTCGGGCTGACGATCGTGAACCCGGCGACGCTGCTGATCTTCGCGACGGTGGCCGTCGGGCTCGCCGCGCGGCTCGGAGCGGACGGGTCGTCCGTGCTCGTCGCCGGTGCGCTCTTCGTCGTCGGCGCGGGCGTCGCGTCGGCGGCCTGGCAGACCGTGCTCGGCGTGGCGTCCGGCGCGCTCGGACGGGCGGTCGGCGAGCGTGGGCGGTCGTGGGCGTCGCCCGTCGGGGCGGTCGTCGTGCTGGTCCTCGCCGCGGTCGTGCTGGTCGGCTGACAGGCCGACGCGCGACGCGCCGCGCCGACCCGACGCGGTGCGGCGTGGGCGGCCGGGCGACCGCCCGCGGTGTCCGCGCAGGCCGGGGGACGGGCGCTGCCGCGCGTGGGTGGGGGCGTCTAGGGTTCTCGCGTGACGACAGCCCTGTACCGCCGCTACCGGCCCGAGAACTTCGCCGAGGTCATCGGTCAGGACCACGTCACGGCACCCCTGCGGCAGGCGCTGCGCAGCGGCCAGGTCAACCACGCGTACCTGTTCAGCGGCCCCCGTGGCTGCGGCAAGACGACCTCGGCCCGCATCCTCGCGCGCATCCTCAACTGCGAGGCGAACACCGAGGCGAGCCCGACGGACACGCCGTGCGGCACCTGCCCGTCGTGCGTCGAGCTCGCGCGCGGCGGACCCGGGAGCCTCGACGTCGTCGAGATCGACGCGGCCAGCCACGGTGGTGTCGACGACGCCCGCGAGCTGCGCGAGCGCGCCACGTTCGCCCCCGCGCGCGACCGGTTCAAGGTGTTCATCCTCGACGAGGCCCACATGGTCACGCCGCAGGGCTTCAACGCGCTGCTGAAGATCGTCGAGGAGCCGCCGCCGCACATCAAGTTCATCTTCGCGACGACCGAGCCCGACAAGGTCATCGGCACCATCCGCTCCCGCACGCACCACTACCCCTTCCGGCTCGTGCCGCCCGACGTGCTCGTGCCGTACCTGGAGCAGCTGTGCGCGAGCGAGGGCGTGCCCGTCGGGTCGGGCGTGCTGCCGCTCGTCGTGCGCGCGGGTGGCGGGTCGGTGCGCGACACCCTGTCCGTGCTCGACCAGCTCATCGCCGGCTCGGGTGACGGCGGGCTCGACTACGACGACGCGACCGGCCTGCTCGGGTACACCCCGGCGGCGCTCCTCGACGACCTCGTCGAGGCGGTCGCCGCCCGCGACGGCGGGTCCGCGTTCCGCGTCGTCGAGCGCGTCATCACGACCGGCCACGAGCCCCGCCGCTTCGTCGAGGACCTGCTCGAGCGCCTGCGCGACCTCATCGTCATCGCCGCGTCCGGCGAGGCGGCCGCCGCCGCGCTGCGCGACGTGCCCGCCGACCAGCTCGCGCGCATGCGCCTGCAGGCCCAGCACCTCGGCGCGTCCGAGCTGTCGCGGTCCGCCGACCTCGCGAACGCCGCGCTCACCGAGATGACCGGCGCGACGTCCCCGCGCCTGCACCTCGAGCTGCTCATGGCGCGGCTGCTCCTGCCCGCCGCCGACGACACCCGCTCCGGTCTGGGCGCCCGGCTCGACCGTCTCGAGCGCGGGCTCCCCGCCGACGGCGCCGCCTTCTCCTCGGCACGCCTCGTCGGCCCGGGCGACGTCGACGCCGTACGGGTCGCCGAGCCCGGCCCGGCTCCCGCTGCCGCCCCTGGCACGCCTCGGGGGGCGGCGGCCGTGCGCGAGGCGCTCGCGAACCGCGGGGCTCCGGCGGCGCCGGGTCCGACGGCGCCTCCCGAGCCCGCACGCGCGCCCGACGTGGTGCCGGCGGCAGCGTCGCTCGCCCCTGCGACCGGGGCCGTCGCGCCGGCGGACGGCGGGGCAGCCGGCAGGGCGTCCGGACCCGTCGCCGACCAGCCGGGCGCGGACGACCGGCCAGGCGCGGACGACCAGCCGGGCGCTGTCGACGACTGGCCGGCCGTCGCCGATCACACCGCGACCGCGGTCCGGGAGGACGCCGCTCCGGCGCGGGACGGTGCCGCGAGCCACACGGACGCGTCGGCCGAGCGCGGGCGCGGCGCTCCCGACGGCGGCGACGACGTCGAGACACGCTCGTCCGAGCCGGGTGAGCCCGCGACGGACGCCGACCAGCGCACCGCCGACCAGCGCAGCGTCGGTCCGCGCACCGCCGACCAGCCGGAGCCGGCGTCCGAGCCGAGCCCGTCGGGGCCCGTCGCGACGCAGGCGCGCTCCGCAGCGTCGGCACCCGCGCCGGCGTCCGCAGCGGAGCCGACGGCCACGCCCGGGCCGGCGGCTGCCCCGGAGACCTCGCCCGCGCCCGCGAGCGTGTCGGCGACGACCGCCGCGCAGGGCGGGTCGCGGGACACCGAGGTGCTGCGCCGGCGCTGGCCCGAGGTCCTCGAGACCGTGAAGGGTCTGCGGCGCGTGACGTGGGCGCTCGTCGACCCGCGCAACGCACAGGTCGCCGAGCTCGACGCGACGACGCTGCGGCTGTCGTTCACGACCCCGCAGCTCGCCGCGACGTTCCGCAACGGTGCGCACGCCGACGTGGTCGCCCGCGCGGTGCGCGAGACGCTCGGCTTCGACGTCCGCGTCGAGGGCGTCCTCGGAGAGCCCGGCGCCGGGCCGGGGAGCGGGGGCGGGCGTCCCCCGGGTGCGGGTCCCTCGCCTGCACCGTCCTCGGGTCCTGCGTCGACCGGAGGTCGGCCGGACGAGGACGCGGGCCGAGGCCCGACGTCCGGACCTGCGGCGGCTCCCCGTGGCGCCGCGCCCGCCGGTCCTGACGGCGTGCCCGACGACGGCGGGACGGGCTTCGGTGCCGCGCGCCGTGAGCCGTCGACGGGTGCGGTGGCGACGGCCGTCGCGACCGCACCTGCCCCGGTGCCCGTGCCGCGCGGTGTCGTGAGCGCCGCCGAGGCGGCGGCGTCGTGGGACGACGACGCTCCGCTGCCGGAGCCGCCGGACGACGACCCGGGCGAGCCCGGCCTGCCCGAGCCCCCGCCGGACGTCGCGGCGACGTCGGCGCGCGAGCGTGGCATGGCCGCCGCCGCGCGCGAGTCGGCGGCGCGGTCGGCCGCCCGGCAGGAGATCGACGAGCCGTCGCCCGACGACCCGGACATCACGTCGTCGTCCCTGGTCGGCGCGCCGCTCGTGGCGCAGCTGCTCGGCGGCACGGTGATCGACGAGCAGTTCGACGACCCGCAGGCGTGACGCCGCGACGGCGCCGCGCGGGCGGGTCGGCGGTGCCGCGCGGCGACGCGTGACCTGCGGCACCACCGGCCGGCGCCCGCCACACCGTAGGCTGGGCGCGTGTACGAGGGCGCGGTCCAGGACCTGATCGACGAGCTCGGGCGGCTGCCCGGCGTCGGTCCCAAGAGCGCCCAGCGCATCGCGTTCCACATCCTCGCGGCGGACCCGGCGGACGTGCGTCGCCTGTCGGACGCGCTCGTCGAGGTCAAGCGCCGGGTCCGGTTCTGCGAGGTCTGCGGCAACGTCGCGCAGGAGGACCAGTGCCGCATCTGCCGTGACCCGCGCCGGTCGCCGACGGTGCTGTGCGTCGTCGAGGAGCCGAAGGACGTCGTCGCGATCGAGCGGACCCGCGAGTTCCGCGGGAAGTACCACGTGCTCGGCGGGGCCATCAACCCGATCGCGGGCGTCGGCCCGGACGACCTGCGCATCGCGCAGCTCATGACGCGCCTGGCCGACGGCACGGTGACCGAGGTGATCCTCGCGACGGACCCGAACGTCGAGGGCGAGGCGACGGCGACCTACCTGGCGCGCCTGCTGGTCCCGATGGGCCTGACGGTGAGCCGTCTGGCGTCGGGCCTGCCGGTCGGTGGCGACCTGGAGTACGCGGACGAGGTCACGCTCGGGCGGGCGTTCGAGGGACGACGGCGCATCAGCGCCTGACGTGGCCCGGCGACGGGACGCGAGGACGGGGGAAGTGATGGACACCGTGAGGGCGACGACGGCGGACGCCGACCTGCAGGACCTGGCGCGCGCGGTCGCGGACGAGTCCCGCAGCTACCTGACGACGGTCACCGAGGTCGCGGCGGGCACGACGCCGGAGGCGACGCTGCCGCTGCTGCTGCTCGCGGTGTCCGACGTGCTCGCGGTCGGTGCGCGGCTGGGGGCGACGACGGACGTCGTGCCGGCGGAGCGCTTCGAGCCGGACCGCGGCCCGGACCCGGACGTCGACCCGCTGCGCGCGGCGCTGGCGAACGTGTTCGAGGGCATCGACGAGTACGCCGAGGTCGTCGACCCGCTGGTGACGCCGGAGCTGGAGCAGTCGTCGGTGTCGGGGGACCTCGTCGCGATCGCGCAGGCGCTCGCGCAGGGCCTGCGGCACTACGAGGCGGGCTCGGTGACCGAGGCCCTGTGGTGGTGGCAGTTCTCGTACCTGTCGGACTGGGGCGAGCGCGCGTCGGGCCTGCTGCGCGTCATCCAGACGATGCTCGCGCACCTGCGCCTCGACGTGGAGGACGACGTCGCCGCCGAGGCGGAGTACGACGCGCTCCAGTCCTGACGCACGACGAGGCGATGCGGCGCGCCGCCGACGCGATGGGGTTCGCCACCGACGACCCCGTCTGAGCTCCGTCGTCAGGCGACGCGGGTGCCGCGGGCGAGTCGGTGCTGCGGGACGCGCAGGCGGCGGACCGCGACGACGAACCCGGCGGCGCCGAGCAGGACGTGCAGCGCGAGGCCGAACGGCCAGACGGGCGTCGTGTTGTGGCTCCCGGTCGAGTTCGCGGGCTGCGCGTCGTCGATCCAGCACCAGTCCTCGACGGCGGGCGGGCCGTCGCGCAGGTCGCGCACGCCCTCACGGATCGCGCCGAGCGGCTCCGACGGCGGCACGTCCGTGTCGGCCGTCGCGGGGACGGCGTCGGCGACGATGACGAACGGGTTCGCGCCGAGCAGCCACCAGGTGCGTTCGGTGTGCATGACCTCGGTCCGCTGCGTGAACTCCTCGCACTGCAGGAGGTCGGCCTCGACACCCTGGGGCGGCACGCCGTAGACGCGCACGTCCTCGGTCGAGGTGACGGTCGGCAGCGTCAGCCCGAACAGCATGGGCGTGAAGACGGTGAGCGCGGCGACCGTGACGAAGGTGAGGACGGTCGACCCGGCGGTGCGTGACACGAGCGCGGACCAGCCGAGGCCCATCCCGCAGACGGTCGCGAGCAGCAGCGCGACGAGCAGCAGGCCGGCGAGCAGCGACGTCGGGGGCGTGTCGCCGAGGAACAGCGTGAGCACGAGGAACGGGACGCTCGCGACGAGGAACGCGCACGCGGCGGCCCATGCGGCGAGCAGCTTGCCGGCGGCGATCTCGGCGGGCGTCAGCAGCGTGACCTGCAACGTCGCGAGGGTCCCGGCGGCGCGGTCGCCGTTGACGGCGGTCGACGTGAGCGTCGGGGTGACGAGCAGCCCGAGCCCGAGGACGAGCATCGTGACCGCGCCGAACGCGATCGCGCCGCGCTCCAGGCCCTCCTCGTCGATCGTCCCGATCGCGCCGGTGATGAGGAGCGTCAGCGCACCGACGACGAGGAACCAGACGACCAGCGCGACGACCCAGCGGGTCGACCGCACGCGCTGGCGCAGCTCGAGGGCGGCGACGGTCCGCACGCCGTGCCACGTGAGGCCCCAGGTCGCGGAGCGGCGGCCCGACGGCACGGGCGGCGGGGTCGTGGTCGCGTCGTCGTCGAGGTCGACGGGGGTGACGCTCATCGGCGCTCCTCCTCCAGGTCCAGGTACGCCTGCTCGAGCCGGCCGACGACAGGGGCGAACGACGTGACGTCGACCCCCGCGGACACGGCGGAGCGCAGCACGCGGGCGGCGTCGGCGTCGTCCGTGACGTCGACGAGCACGCCCGCGGGGCCGCCGGGCGTCGTCTCCGTGGCGGGGCCGTCGGGGCGCCAGGCGATGCCCGCGGTCGCGAGCCAGCCGGTCAGCGGCGCGGCGGCCAGGGCCTTGAGGTGGAACGTGCGGGTGGCCGCGGCCGCGTCGGCCGACCACGAGTCGACGACGGTCCGTCCCTTCGACAGGAACACCGCGTCGTCGGCCATCTCCTCCAGCTCGGACAGCACGTGGCTGGACACGAGGACCGTGCGGCCCTCGTCGGCGAGGCGCCGCAGCAGGAGCCGCAGGTCGACGCGCGAGCGCGGGTCGAGGCCGCTGGCGGGCTCGTCGAGCAGCAGCACCTGCGGGTCGTGCACGAGCGCCCGCGCGAGGCCGAGCCGCTGCTTCTGCCCGCGGGACAGGACGCTCGCGGGCCGGTCGGCGAACTCCGACAGGTGCACGGTCGCGAGCAGCTCGCTGACGCGCGCGTCTGCCTGCGCTGTCGGCAGCCGGTAGGCCGCCGCGAACGTGCCGAGGACCTCGCGCGCGGTGAGCGAGTCCCACGTGCCGAACGCGTCGGGCATCCAGCCGGTGCGGGCCCGGGCGGCGGGTCCGTCGGTCACCGGGTCGTGCCCGGCGACGAGCACGCCCCCCTCGTCGGGCACGAGGAGCCCGGCGAGCACGAGCAGCAGGGTCGTCTTGCCCGAGCCGTTCGGCCCGACGAGCGCGGTGACCGCACCGGCGCGGGCCCGCAGGTCGACGCCGTCGAGCGCCTGCACGGTCCCGAACGCGCGGCGCAGGCCCTGCACGACGATCCCGTCACCGCCGGACGGGGGCGGCGCCGTCGTCGTGGCCGGTGCGCCCGCGGGGGGCGGACCGTCGCCGGGGGTGTCGTCGTCGACCGCGCTCGTCATGGCGACACCGTAGGACCGGCCCGCGACGTCGGACGCCCGTTCGCGGTGGAGGAACCGTGGAGGTCGCGGTCAGTCACCCGGACGCCCGCCCCGCCGGGCAGGTGACGACCCCGCCCTGACGCCCGCTGCCTCGTCCGCGGCGGTCGTCACGACGGGGTCGTCGTCCCCCTCCGTGCGTGGGGGGTCTCAGCAGCCCAGGCGCGAGCCCGCGACGGCCACGTCGTCGAACCACAGCGTGTCCGCACCGTCGCCGTAGCTCTCCCAGCCGAGCCGCAGGTCCGTCGGGCGCGGCGCCCACGCCGTCCGGTACCACTGGCCGTCGACGTCGTGCGTCGGCGTGCCGTCCGCGGTCAGCCCGGTCACGGCGGAGCCGTCGAGCCACGTCGCGAGCCGGCCTGCCCGGTCCACCTGCACCTCGACGCAGTGCCACGTCCCCGTCGTGAGCGGCGAGCTCAGCGCGACGCCGTTCGGCGACTGCTCGGGCAGGGTCGCGTCGTCCGACGCGCGGTTCCACTGCAGCGCGCCGTTCTGGCCGCCCATGCGCAGGTCACGGTTGCCGTCGCCCGCGTCGCGCATCGCGAGGAACGTCGTGTGCGCGGTCGGCAGGGCCGTCGTGTGCCGCACCCAGTACCGCAGCCACATCTGCGAGAGGCTGCTCAGGTCCGCCGCGGCCTTCGCGAAGACGTGGTTGCAGTACCCGGCCGCGCCGACCACCTTGAGCGAGCGGCTGCCCGAGTGGGCCACGGCGCTGTCGACCTCGATGCGCCCCTGGCCCGAGCAGTCCGGCGTGACGACGCTCCACGCACCTGACGGCGTCGTCGACGTCTGCGACTCCAGGCCGTCGCAGAACAGCGCGCTCCCGCAGCCGTCCCCGGTCGGGGTGGGGGTGGGCGTCGGCTCGACGGTGGGGGTCGGCGTCGGGGTCGGGGTCGGCTCGACCGTCGGCGTGGGGGTGGGCTCGACCGTGGGGGTCGGCGTCGGCGTGACCGTCGGCGTCGGGGTCACGCTCGGCGTCGGGGTGACCGTGGGCGTCGGCGTCGTCGTCGGACGCCCGTCGCACGGGATGCCGTTGACGGCGAAGTCGGTGGGTGCCGTGTTCGCGCCCGACCACGACCCCTGCAGGCCGAACGACGCGGTGCCGCCCGTCGGGACGGTGCCGTTCCAGGCCGCGTTGCGCGCGGAGGCGCGGTTGCCCTCGGACGTGACGGTGGCGTTCCAGGCGGACGTCACCTGCTGGCTCCCGGGCCACGTCCACGTGACGGTCCACGACGTCAGCGGGGTGCCGGTCGTCAGTCGGACGTCGGCGGTGAACCCGCCGGGCCACGTGTTGTTCGTCCAGGTGACGGCGCACGCCGCGACCGCTCCGGACGCGCGCGACGCCTGCGCGAGGAGCGTCCCGACGACCGCGAGCAGCACGACGACGAGCGCGGCGATCAGCACCCGGCCCCGGGCGCGCACGACTGCGATGGACATGTCCGGTCCTCTCCGACGCCGCCCTGCGACGACCGCCGCGTCCTCGCGTCGACCGTGGCGCGCGACCGTCCGCGGCGCCCCCTGCTGCGTCGCGGGGAAGCCTGCCGCGCGTCGACGCCCGCCCGTCACCCCCTCAAACGCTTCACCTGAGGCGGGCGTCGACAGCGGCACGGGTCGGAGGTCGCGCCGCGTCGAGGGGTGGAACGGGTTTGCGGCCGGGCGCGGCGCGTGCCTACGCTCCGGCGAACCACAAGGAACCCGGCGGGCCGTTGAGAGAGACGGAGGCCGGCGACAGATGGAGCAGGCACGTGGCACTTGTCGTGCAGAAGTACGGCGGATCGTCGGTCTCGGACGCCGCCAGCATCAAGAGGGTCGCCAAGCGGATCGCGGCGGCCAAGCGAGCGGGTGACGACATCGTCGTCGTGGTCTCGGCCATGGGTGACACGACGGACGAGCTCATCGACCTCGCGCAGCAGATCACCCCGCTGCCCCCGTCCCGGGAGATGGACATCCTCCTCACCGCCGGTGAGCGGATCTCGATGTCGCTCCTCGCGATGGCGATCAACAACCTCGGCGTGAAGGCCAAGTCGTTCACCGGTCAGCAGGCGGGCGTCATCACGGACGCCGTGCACGGCCGCGCACGCATCGTCGACGTCGTCCCGCACCGCATCCGCGAGACGATCGAGAAGGGCCAGGTCGCGATCGTCGCGGGCTTCCAGGGCGTGACGGAGGAGACGAACGACGTCACGACGCTCGGCCGCGGCGGGTCGGACACGACCGCCGTCGCGCTCGCGGCGGGACTCGGCGCCGACGTCTGCGAGATCTACACCGACGTGGACGGCGTCTTCTCGGCGGACCCCCGCATCGTCCCGGCCGCCCGCAAGCTCGACCGGGTCTCCTACGACGAGATGCTCGAGCTCGCCGCCAGCGGCGCGAAGGTCCTCGTCCTGCGGTGCGTCGAGTACGCCCGCCGGTACGAGGTGCCCGTGCACGTCCGTTCGTCGTTCTCGACCCACACCGGCACGCTCGTGACGAACGAGCCGGCCGCCGACAGCCCCGAGGGAGCAGCAGTGGAACAGCCGATCATCGCGGGCGTCGCGCACGACCGCTCCGAGGCCAAGATCACCGTCGTCGGAGTCCCCGACGTGCCGGGCAAGGCCGCCCGGATCTTCCAGGTCGTCGCCGGGTCCGGCGTGAACATCGACATGATCGTCCAGAACGTGTCGGCCGCCGCCACCGGGCTGACGGACATCTCGTTCACGCTGCCCGCGTCCGACGGCGCGACCGCGACCGCCGCCCTGTCCGAGCACCAGCCGGACATCGGGTTCCAGTCGCTGCAGTACGACGACACGATCGGCAAGCTCTCGCTCATCGGCGCGGGCATGAAGTCGCACCCCGGTGTCTCCGCGAAGCTCTTCGCGGCCCTGTCGGACGCCGGCATCAACATCGAGATGATCTCGACCTCGGAGATCCGGATCTCCGTGGTCACGCGGGCCGACAGCCTGGACGACGCGGTGCGCGCCGTCCACACGGCGTTCGACCTGGACGCGGACCAGCAGGAGGCTGTCGTGTACGGAGGGACGGGACGATGAGCGGGCTCACCGTTGCGGTGGTCGGAGCGACCGGCCAGGTCGGGAGCGTCATGCGGCGCCTGCTCGACGAGCGGGACTTCCCCGTCGGGACGATCCGCTACTTCGCGTCGGCCCGGTCCGCCGGTACGACGCTGCCGTGGCGCGGCGCCGACGTCGTCGTCGAGGACGTCGCGACCGCCGACCTGTCCGGCATCGACATCGCGATCTTCTCCGCGGGCGGCGGGACGTCGAAGGAGCACGCCCCGCGGTTCGCGGCCGCCGGCGCGGTCGTCATCGACAACTCGTCGGCGTGGCGCCGCGACCCGTCCGTGCCGCTCGTGGTCTCGGAGGTGAACCCGGACGCGCTCGCTGACGTGCCGAAGGGCATCATCGCCAACCCGAACTGCACGACCATGGCCGCGATGCCGGTCCTCAAGGTCCTGCACGAGGAGGCCGGTCTGCGCCGCCTCGTCGTGTCGACCTACCAGGCCGTGTCGGGCGCGGGCCTCGCGGGCGTCGCCGAGCTGGCCGGGCAGATCGCGGCCGCGGCGTCGCAGGACATCACCGCGCTGACGCACGACGGGTCCGCCGTGGACTTCCCGGCGGCGGAGAAGTTCCCGCGGACGATCGCGTTCGACGTCATCCCGCTCGCGGGCTCGGTCGTCGACGACGGGTCCTTCGAGACCGACGAGGAGCAGAAGCTCCGCCACGAGTCCCGCAAGATCCTCGGCATCCCCGACCTGCTGGTCTCCGGCACGTGCGTGCGCGTCCCGGTGTTCACGGGTCACTCGCTGTCGATCAACGCGGAGTTCGAGCGGCCTCTGTCGCCCGAGCGCGCGCGTGAGCTCCTGTCCTCCGCGCCGGGCGTCCAGCTCGACGACGTCCCGACGCCGCTCGCGGCGGCCGGGGCCGACCCGAGCCTCGTCGGCCGCATCCGCCAGGACGAGGGCGCGCCCGAGGGTCGCGGCCTGGCCCTGTTCGTCAGCAACGACAACCTCCGCAAGGGCGCCGCGCTCAACGCCGTCCAGATCGCTGAGCTCGTCGCGGCCCGCCTGACGGCCACCACCCCCGCCTGACCCCTCGTCCGGCGGCCACCCGCCGCCGACCACAACATGGCGCGCGTTCCGGACCCCCGGACCGCGCGCCATGTTGCGTTCGGACGCGGGGAGGGGACGCCGACCCGGGTCTTGTGACCGCTTGCGCCTGTCTGAGCGGTACCCATCCCCGGGTCGGCGGCTGTCGTCGGGCATGAAGGACGCCGGCGTCCGTGTGTCAGCCGGCGGGGTCGATGGGGAAGTTCTGGTCGAAGACGTGGTCCGGGTCGTAGGTGCGCTTGAGGGCGCGCAGGCGGTCGAGGGTCGCGGGCGGGAAGGCGTCGAGCAGGCGCTCCGGGCGCGGGTCGGTCTCGAAGGACAGGTAGAGGCCGTCCATGTGCGGGTACGCGAGGCGGTCCCACGCGTCGTCGAGGCCGGACCGGTCGAGGCGCCCGGCGAACGACGTGACCGAGAACTCCTGCGTGCGGTGCGCGTAGGCGGTCGCGGACGCGTCGACGTCATGCACCGCCCCGCCCGTGGCGCGGAGCTGGAGCAGCGATGCCTCGCCGCTGAGCAGCAGGTCGCCGAGCGCGGCACCGGCGTCGGGCACCATGCGGGGGAGCAGGCCCGAGCGTGACACGGGCGGGGCGCCGCCGTCGTGGTGCTTCGACACCGGCCCGATGATCCCGGCGTACGGCGTGACCTGGGCGCGCTGCTGGAGGACGGGCGCGACGTCGAGCATCGGCTCGAGCACCTCCACGGCGGCCGACGTGTCCGCCGACGCCCACACCGTCATGGCCTGCGCCATCGGCCCGCGGTCGCGGCCGCCCGCCGACAGGTGGAGGAACGACGTGAGCTCGCGGGGCGCGTCCTGCACGAGGGCACCCCAGCGCGACACGAGCGCGCCCGGGTCGGTCGCGTCGAAGACCATCTGTGCGAACACCACGTCGGGCACGTCGGACGCCTCGATCTCGACGGCCGTGACGACGCCCAGGTTGCCGCCCGCGCCGCGCAGCCCCCAGAAGAGCTCGGGCTCGGATGACGCGGAGACGACGTGCACCGACCCGTCGGCCAGCACGACCTCGTACGCGAGGACGTGGTCGATCGTCAGGCCGTGCAGCCGCCCGAGCAGCCCGATGCCGCCGGTCGTGGCGAGCCCGCCGACGCCGACACCGCCGTAGTCGCCCGACGAGATGGCCCACCCGCGCCGCGCGATCGCGGACGCGACGGCCCCCCAGGTGGCCCCGGCCCCGACGCGGACGCGGCGCGACGACTCGTCGAGCACCTCGATCGACGACAGCCGCTCCAGGTCGAGCACGACGCCACCGTCGTTGGTCGACCGCCCGGAGATGCCGTGCCCGCCGGACCGGACGGCGAGCGGCCCGCGCTGCCCGCGCGCGTACGTGAGGGCCGACGCGACCTCGGCGGTCGTCGACGGCCGGAGCACCAGACCGGGCGCGCCGCGGCGCATGTAGGTCGACCGGACCTCGGCGTACCGGCGGTCGCCCGGCTCGACGACCTCGACGCCCGCGGGCACCGCGTCGTAGTCGATCCCGTCGACGCGCTTCGCGAGCGCGGCGGCGGATCGCACGGGCCCGGTCGCCGTCCCGGCCGACGCCCTCGCGGCGGCCACCGCCGACCGGACGGCGGGCGCGACCTCGGTCCCGAACGTCTCGATGACCGACGGGTCGTCGCTGCCGAGGATGAACGTCCCGACCCCGTCGTCGAGCGCGAGCGCGACGAGCGCGTCGACCCACGCCGACGCCGATCCGACCAGCGAACCCGAGCCGGGGGTCAGGTTGTACAGCCGGCGGATCTCCCGCGGGTCCCGTCCCGCGGCGACCGCCGCCGCGTCGATCGCCGCGTTGCCGCGCGCGAGGTCGCCGAGCTGCATGTATCCCTCGGACGGCAGCCACCCGTCGGCCTTCTCGCCGACGAGCCGCAGCATGCGCGGCTTGTAGGCGCCGAGCCAGATGCCCGCGTCGTGCACGGGCGCCGGTCCGCGCTTGGCGCCGTCGACGGAGTGGTACGACCCGCCCACCCGCAGCGGAGAGCGGGTCGAGGTGTCCCACAGGCCGCGGATCACGTCGATCGCCTCGGACAGCGCGTCGACCCCCTGGCCCGGGGTCAGCCGCGGCACGCCCATCCCGACCATCGCGTCCCAGAACGCCCCGGCCCCGAGCCCGAGCTCGGCGCGCCCGCCGGACAGCAGGTCGAGCGACGCGACGGCACGCGCGAGGACGGCGGGCTGGCGCAGCGGGAGGTTGAGCACGTTGCCGGCGAGGTGCACGCGTGAGGTCCGGGCGGCGACGTAGGAGAGCAGCGTCCAGGTGTCGAGGAACCGCGGCTGGTACGGGTGGTCCTGGAACGTCACGAGGTCGAGCCCGACCTCCTCGGTGAGCACGGCGAGCGAGACCGGGACCTGCGGGTCGGCGTTCGTCGGGGTGATGAAGGTGCCGAAGGTGAGCTCGTGGCCGTAGTCGGGCATGGGTCCTCGTCGTCGTCGGTCGCGCGCCCGGGGGACCGGGGCCGCACCTGCCGCAACGAGCGAACCATCCCGGACCTTCCCTCGTCCTCTTGTGGCGCACGGCGGTTCTGTGGTTCATTAGTCGAGTAATGAACCAAGGAACTTCACGACGACAGGAGCAGCCGCATGTTCGACGGCCGTGAACCCCTGTACGTCCAGATCGCCGACCAGATCCGTCAGGACGTCCTCAGCGGCGCCCTCGAGGCCGAGGAGCAGGTCATGTCCACGACGCAGTACGCGACGACCTTCCGCATCAACCCGGCCACCGCCGCCAAGGCGTTCGCCGAGCTGGTCGACGAGGGCGTCCTCTACAAGCGCCGCGGCGTCGGCATGTTCGTCGCCCCCGGCGCCCGCGAGAAGCTGCGCGCCGAGCGCCGCGACACGTTCTTCGCCGACGTCGTCGACCCGATGCTGGAGCAGGCCCGCCTGCTGGGCATCGACGTCGACGAGGTCGTCGCCCGCCTCCGCGCGAACGCGCAGGCCGCCCAGGCCACCCAGACCGACACCCCCCAGGCAGGTGCCCGATGACCGGCTTCGGCGTCGAGGTCCGCGACCTCACCGCCCGCTACGGCTCCACGACCGCGCTCGACGCGGTGTCCTTCGAGATCCGCCCCGGCGCGATCACCGGACTGCTCGGCCGCAACGGCTCCGGCAAGACGACGTTCCTGTCGGTGCTGGCCGCTTTCCGCCGCCGCAACGGCGGCACGATCCTCGTCGACGGCGAGGACCCGTGGGAGAACCCGCGGATCATGGGCGGCACGTGCCTCATCCGGGAGAGCGGCGACGTCGTCCTCGACGAGGCGATCAAGGAGAACCTGGCGTTCCTCGCCGACCGCCGGCCGCACTTCGACCGGGAGGCCGCCGAGGCGCTGCTCGACCGGTTCGAGCTCGACCCCGACAAGCGCCCCGACCGTCTGAGCCGCGGGCAGCGGTCCGCGTTCGGCGTCGTCGTCGGCATCGCGACGCGGGCACCGCTCACGCTGCTCGACGAGGTGCACCTCGGCATGGACGCCCCGGCGCGGTACGCGTTCTACGACGCGCTGCTCGCCGACTGGATCGAGCACCCGCGCACGATCGTCCTGTCGAGCCACCTGATCGGCGAGGTCGAGCGGCTGCTGGAGGACGTCGTCGTCATCGACAAGGGCCGCGTCATCGCCGCCGACGACGCCGCGACGCTCCGCGAGCAGGGGCTCACCGTCACCGGTCCCGCCGACGCCGTCGACGCGTTCGTCGTCGGCCGTCGCGTGGTCGCCCGGCAGTCCCTCGGCCGTACGGCCCAGGCGACCGTCATCGGCACGCAGGCCGACGACGACGTGCGTGCCCGCGCGGCCGGCCTCGAGCTCGGCGCCGTCGGGCTGCAGGACCTCTTCGTCCACCTGACCGACCGTGGCGCCGGCGAGACCGCCGACGTCCTCACCCCGCAGGAGTCCCGATGACCGCCGCCACGCCCGCCCTCCCGGCGAAGGCCCGGGCCGGCCACGTCGAGAACCAGACGTGGCTCACCGCGCGCTGGCTGCTGCGCACGCAGATCTACCTCGCCGCGTGGTTCTGGGGCCTCGCGGTCGTCGTGGTCGCCGCGGTCGTCGTGATCGTGGTCAACGTCGGCGACCTGCACAACAGCATCGTCGCGTTCACCCGGCAGGGCGCGATCTGGTTCCCGTTCTCGGTGTTCATCATCGTCACCACGACGTACTTCCCGATCCACGTCGCGACGGGCCTGACCCGCCGCAGCCTGGTCCGCGGGTCGCTCGTGGCCGCCGCCGCGACAGCCGTGCTCTACGGCGGCATGTTCTCGCTGCTGCTCCTCGTCGAGCGCGCGGTCTTCGACGCGGCCGGGTGGCAGTGGAAGTTCTTCGACGACCTCTCGGCCGGCGCCGGGCCAGAGACCTTCATCCCGGCCGCGCTGCTCACGTACCTCGTGGCCTACGTGTCGGGGCTGCTCGTGGGCATCGTCTACCTGCGCACCGGCGGGTGGTGGGGCACGCTCCTGCTGCCGTTCACCGCCGGCCCGATCCTGATCGTCTCGGCCTTCTTCGCCGCCGACGCCGGGCCGATCGCGACGGAGTCGTGGTTCGGCGGCAACGGCGTGACGACGCCCGTCGCGGTCGCCGCGAGCCTCGTGCTCGTCGCCGTCATGGCGTTCGTCGTCGACCGGCTGGTCCGGACCGCCGACGTGCCCGTCCGCACCAGCTGACCTGACCCGCACCGGCCCACCGCCGGGCACCCGCACCACCCGCACCCCTCTCCGCGCACCACGGGACGGCCCGCACGCCGCTCCCGCGGCACCGCACACCCTCGAGCCGCCCGGCGACCCGCCGTGCGCCCGTCCCGCACCGACCCTGGAGGAGCACCATGCCCACCCCCGTCATCGAGGTCGAGCACCTGCGCAAGACCTACGGCAGCAACGTCGCCGTCGACGACGTCTCCCTGCACGTCCAGCCCGGCGAGATCTTCGGCATCCTCGGCCGCAACGGCGCGGGCAAGACGACGACCGTCGAGATCGTCGGCGGCCTGCGCCACGCCGACGCGGGCGACGTCCGCGTCCTCGGGCTCGACCCGCGTCGCGACGCGCGCCGCCTGCACGAGCGTGTCGGCCTCCAGCTCCAGGAGAGCGAGCTGCCGCCGCGCATCACCGTCCGCGAGGCGCTCGACCTGTACGCGTCGTTCTACGAGGACCCGGCGGACCCGGCGTCGCTCGTCTCCGACCTCGGCCTGACCGAGAAGGCGGACACCCGGTTCCAGAACCTGTCCGGTGGCCAGAAGCAGCGGCTGTCGGTGGCGCTCGCACTGGTCGGCAACCCGGAGGTCGCGATCCTCGACGAGCTCACGACGGGCCTCGACCCGCACGCCCGGCGCGAGACGTGGGGCGTGGTCGAGGCGATCCGGCAGCGCGGCGTGACGATCGTGCTGGTCACGCACCTCATGGAGGAGGCCGAGCGGCTGTGCGACCGGATCGCGCTCATCGACGCGGGCCGGGTCGTCGCGACGGGCACCCCCGCCGAGCTCGCCGCGCGCGCCACGGCCGAGCAGGTGCTGCGGTTCCGCCCGTCGGCGCCGCTGCCCGCCGGGCTGCTCGACCGCACGCCGACCGTCACGCACGTCGCGCCGACGGCCGGCGCGACCGCCGACGGCACCGCCGACACCGTCGACGCCGCCGACGGCACCGTCGAGGTCCGCGGCACGGACAACGTCGTGCAGGACGTGCTCGTCGCGCTCCACCAGCACGGCATCCGCCCGCTCGGCCTGCACCTGGAGCAGGGTTCGCTCGAGGACGCGTTCGTCGCCCTCACCGGTCGCGCGTCGCAGGACGCCGGCCCCTCCGTCACCGCCGCCAAGGCCGCGCGCCGCGCGAAGAACCGGGAGAACTGAGGCCATGTCCACGACGACCACCGCCCCCGCCCGCACGGTCACGCCGCGCCGCCCGTCGGGAGCCCGCGCGCTGCGCCGCCTCACCCTCACCGAGGGGCGCCTGTTCCTGCGGGACCCGTCGAACGCGTTCTTCGCGATCGTCTTCCCCGCGCTGCTGCTCACGGTCCTCGGGCTCGTGATGCCGTGGGCGGACCAGCCGTTCGACGACCAGGACCCGATCCTGTCGCAGTTCACGGCCATCACCGGGTACACGCCGACGGTGCTGGCCCTCGCGATCGGCACGGTCGCGTTCACGACGTACCCGACGACGATCGCCACGTACCGGCAGCGTGGCGTCCTGCGCCGGCTGTCCACGACGCCGGTCCCGCCGACGCGCGTGCTGGTCGCGCAGGTCGCGGTGAACCTCGCGGCCCTGCTGGTCGCGGCGGTGCTCGCGTTCGTGCTCGGCGTCGTGGTGGTGGGCGTCGAGGCGCCGGAGCAGCCGCTGCTGGTCGTGGGGGCGTTCGTGCTCTCCGTGCTCGCGGCGTTCGCGGTGGGCTCGCTCATCGCCGCGGTCGCCCCGACCGGCCCGGCGGCGAACGGCATCGGCGCGACCGTCTACTTCATGTCGCTGTTCTTCGCGGGCGTGTGGCTGCCCCTGCCGCTCATGCCCGACGTGGTCCAGACGATCGCGCAGTGGACGCCGCTGGGCGCCGCCGCGCAGGCGATGTCGGCCGCGTGGTTCGGGCAGCCGTTCCCGGGCGTCGAGCTGCTCGCGCTCGCCGTGTGGGCGGTCGTCGGGAGCCCGCTGGCGGCACGGCTGTTCCGCTGGTCGTGACCACCCGAGAGCTCCCGGAGGGGGGAGCGCGACGGCCCGTCGGGGAGGTCCCCGGCGGGCCGTCGTCGTGGGAGCGGCGTGGGAACGGCACGACACGCGGAGCGTCCGTGGTCGCGCTCCCACCCGAAAGGTTTAGGAGTCTGGACGGTCCCTGTGCGGTTGCGGATGGTTGGCCCGACCTGCCCGACGTGCACCCCGAGCCGCCCGCATCGCCGCGGACACCGGCCCGAGGGTCAGGCCGGGCAGGAGTGCACCTCCGCCACCGTCCCGCGCGTGCCCGCACGGGGCCCGGTGGGCACGCCCGCGTGACGTCGCACGGGCGGCCCGCACACCACGAAAGGTACGGACGATGTCGTCAACGACCCGCCGGCGAACCGCCTGGGTGGCTGTAGCCACCGTAGGTGTGTCGTCGTTCCTGGCGACCGCGGGGATCACCCCCGCGCTCGCCGCGACCGGAGCAGGCTTGCCCGCCACGGTCACCGTCCCCGCGGCCTCGCCGGTCCGCGCCGCCGTCGACGGCGAGTACGCGAACCGGTTCCTCGCGCAGTACGACAAGATCAAGGACCCGGCCAACGGGTACTTCAGCGCCCAGGGCATCCCGTACCACGCCGTCGAGACCCTCATGGTCGAGGCGCCCGACTACGGCCACGAGACGACCTCCGAGGCGTACTCGTACTGGCTGTGGCTCGAGGCCCTCTACGGCCAGGTCACCCAGGACTGGGCACCGCTCAACCACGCCTGGGACACGATGGAGAAGTACATGATCCCCCAGTCGGTGGATCAGCCCACGAACTCCTTCTACAACCCCAACTCGCCGGCCACCTACGCGCCCGAGTTCAACCACCCGAGCTCCTACCCGTCGCAGCTCAACAGCGGCATCAGCGGCGGCACCGACCCGATCGGCGCCGAGCTCAAGTCGACCTACGGCAACGCGGACGTCTACCAGATGCACTGGCTGGCCGACGTCGACAACGTCTACGGCTTCGGCGCCACGCCGGGCGCGGGCTGCACGCTCGGCCCGACCGCGACCGGCACGTCGTTCATCAACACCTTCCAGCGCGGCCCGCAGGAGTCGGTCTGGGAGACCGTCCCGCAGCCGTCGTGCGAGGAGTTCAAGTACGGCGGCAAGAACGGGTACCTCGACCTGTTCACCAAGGACGCGTCGTACGCGAAGCAGTGGAAGTACACCTCGGCGTCCGACGCCGACGCGCGGGCCATCGAGGCCGTCTACTGGGCCAACCAGTGGGCGACCGAGCAGGGCAAGGCGGCCGACGTCGCCGCGACCGTGGCGAAGGCCGCCAAGATGGGCGACTACCTGCGCTACACGCTCTTCGACAAGTACTTCAAGAAGATCGGCTGCACCTCGCCGTCCTGCGCCCCCGGCCAGGGCCGTGAGGCCGCGCACTACCTGCTCTCCTGGTACATGGCGTGGGGCGGCGCGACCGACACGAACGCCGGCTGGGCATGGCGCATCGGCTCGTCGCACGCGCATTTCGGCTACCAGAACCCGCTCACCGCGTGGGCGCTGTCGACCGACGCCAAGCTGACCCCCAAGTCGCCGACCGCGAAGTCCGACTGGTCCGCGTCCATGCAGCGCCAGCTCGAGTTCTACACGTGGCTCCAGGCGTCCAACGGCGGCATCGCCGGTGGCGCGACGAACAGCTGGGACGGCGCCTACGCCACGCCGCCGGCCGGCACGCCCACGTTCTACGGCATGGGCTACACCGAGGCGCCCGTCTACGTCGACCCGCCGTCGAACCGCTGGTTCGGCATGCAGGCGTGGGGCGTCCAGCGCGTCGCCGAGCTCTACTACGCCTCGGGCAACGCCCAGGCGAAGAAGATCCTCGACAAGTGGGTCCCGTGGGTCGTCGCGAACATCTCGACCGACGGCGCCAACTGGAAGGTCCCGAGCGAGCTCAAGTGGACCGGCAAGCCGGACACCTGGAACGCCGCGTCGCCGACCGGCAACCCGGGCCTGACCGTCGAGGTCACGTCCTACGGCCAGGACGTCGGCGTCGCCGGCGACACCGCCCGCGCGCTGCTGTTCTACGCCGCCAAGTCGGGCGACACCGCGTCGCGCGACAAGGCCAAGGCGCTCCTCGACGCCATCTGGGCCAACAACCAGGACCCGCTGGGCGTGGCCGCGGTCGAGACCCGTGGCGACTACAAGCGGTTCGACGACACCTACGTCGCCAACGGTGACGGCATCTACATCCCGTCCGGCTGGACCGGCACGATGCCCAACGGCGACGCCATCAAGCCCGGCGTGTCCTTCCTCGACATCCGCAGCTTCTACAAGAACGACCCGAACTGGTCCAAGGTCCAGGCGTACCTCGACGGCGGCGCCGAGCCGAAGTTCACATACCACCGGTTCTGGGCCCAGACGGCCATCGCCGGGGCGCTCGCGGACTACGCGCGTCTCTTCGACGAGGGCACGACCGAGCCCGACACCACGCCGCCGTCGGTCCCGACGGGCCTGCAGGCCGGCCTCGTCACCTCGACCGAGGCGACGATCTCCTGGACGGCCTCGACGGACGACACCCGCGTGGCGTCGTACGACGTGTACCGCGGCACCACGAAGGTCGGCTCGGCGACGACGACGTCCTTCACCGACACGGGCCTGACCCCCTCGACGGCGTACTCGTACACCGTCCGGGCGGTCGACGCGGCCGGCAACGTGTCCGCGGCGTCCTCGGCGCTCGCGCTCACCACGAAGGCCACGCCGTCCGACACGACGCCGCCGAGCGTGCCGTCGATCCTGTCGAGCGCGAGCACGACGAACAGCGTGACGGTCGTGTGGTCCGCGTCGACGGACGAGACGGGCGGCTCGGGTCTCGCCGGGTACGACGTGTACCGCGGCACGACCCGCGTCGGCCAGACGACGGGCACGACGTTCACCGACACCGGCCTCACCGCCGCGACCGCGTACCAGTACTCGGTCCGGGCGCGTGACGTCGCCGGCAACGTGTCCGCCGCCTCGACGGCCGTCACCGTCACCACGAAGTCCGACACCACGCCGGACACGACCGCGCCGAGCGTCCCGACGGGCCTCACGGCGACCACCGTGGGCGAGACCAGCGTGACCCTCACGTGGAACGCGTCCACCGACACCGGTGGCTCGGGCCTCGCGGGCTACGACGTCTACCGCGGCACGACGAAGGTCGGCACGCCGACCTCCGCCACGTACACCGACAGCGGCCTCACCGCCGCGACGGCGTACCAGTACACCGTCCGGGCACGGGACGTCGCGGGCAACGTGTCCGCCGCGTCGAGCGCCCTGTCGGTCACCACGAAGTCCGGCCAGCAGACCGGCTCGTGCAAGGTCACCTACAACGCCAGCACCTGGAACACGGGCTTCACCGCGTCGGTGCGGATCACCAACACCGGCACGACCACGCTCAACGGCTGGAGCCTCGGCTTCTCGTTCGCGAACGGTCAGAAGGTGCAGCAGGGCTGGAGCGCCGACTGGACCCAGTCCGGGACGACGGTGACCGCGAAGAACGCCGCGTGGAACGGCACCCTGGCCCCGGGTCAGAGCGCCGACATCGGCTTCAACGGCTCGCACTCGGGCACGAACGCCAACCCGACGACGTTCACGCTCAACGGCGCGGCCTGCAGCTGACGCCACCCGCACGACACCGAGGCCGGTCCGGGCACGTCCCGGGCCGGCCTCGGCGCGTCGGGGTGGGGTTGTCCCTACCTCCACCTCGGGGGTGGGCGTGCTGTCGACGAGGGGTCGCCGACGCCTAGGTTCGACGACATGGCCACTCCGACCGTCCCGCCCGCACCGGGCGCACCGCCGAGCCAGCCGCCCGCGCCCGTCGCGTCGCGCGGCTCCGGCCCCGCCGCCACGACCGCAGCACCCGCGGCGCCGACGACGACCGACGACGCCCGCGTCGTCGCCCCCGCGTTCCTCTCCGGTCACGCGCTGCTCCGCGCCCCCGGCGACGCCGCCACCTGGCGTGCGGTCGCGCAGATCACGATCGGCTGGCCGTGGCTCCTGACCTTCGGGCTCCTCGCGATGATCTGGACGCTCACCTCCGCGAGCCTGGTCGCCGCCTTCGGCATCGGCCTGCCGATGCTCGTGGGCGGCCTGGTCGCGGGGCAGTGGTTCGCCAGCGCCGAGCGCGCCCGCGTCGCCGCCCAGACGGGTGCGGTCGTCGCCGCACCGACCTACCGCCGCGGCCCGCGGCCCGGGTGGTGGCGCTGGGGCACGTGGTGGGCCGTGCTGTCCGACGGCCGGCGGTGGGCACACCAGGTGTACGCCGCGGCGGGTCTGGGCGTCTCGTCGCTGGGGTTCACGCTCGTGTTCACGCTGGCCGGCGCGGGTGTCGCGGCGATCGCGTTCCCGGGCTACGGGCGCGGCTCGGTCGTCGACGACTGGTTCGGCCTCGCGTGGCCGCTCGTGATCCTCGCGACCGTCCTCGGCGGCGTCGCGCTGCTGTGGCTCGCCGCGCTCGCCGCACAGGCGACCTCGCTCGTGACGGTGCGCCTGGCGCGCGGGCTGCTCGGCCCGACCGCCCAGTCGGAGGCTCTCGTCGAGGCGCGCGCCGCGGTCGACCGGGCCGAGGTCCGCGCCGAGCAGCTCCGCGAGACCCGCACGGCCGCCGTCGGAGCCGCCGACGAGGAGCGCCGCCGCATCGAGCGCGACCTGCACGACGGCGCCCAGCAGCGGCTCGTCGCCCTGGGCGTGGAGAACTCGGCGCCGCCAAGCGGGCCGCGACGCGCGACCCCGAGACGGCCGCCGCCGCCCTCGACCACGCGCACCGCGAGGTCAAGGAGACCCTCGCCGAGCTGCGCGACCTGGTCCGCGGCATCCACCCGGCCGTCCTCACCGACCGCGGGCTCGACGCGGCGCTCTCGGCGCTCGCCGCCCGCACGCCCGTGTCCGTCACGGTCGACGTGCCGGCGCCGCAGACCCTCGCGCTGGCACCCGCGGCCACGCAGGCCGCCGCGTACTTCGTCGTCGCCGAGGCGCTCACGAACGTCACCAAGCACTCGGGCGCGCAGAGCGTCCTCGTCGAGGCGACGGTCGTGGACGGCCCCACCGGGCCCGCGCTGCGCGTCGTCGTCGCCGACGACGGCAAGGGCGGTGCGACCGCCGCGCCGGGCAGCGGGCTCGACGGCCTGCGCAGCCGCGTCGCCGCCCTGGACGGCACGTTCGACCTCGACAGCCCCGCCGGAGGCGGGACCCGGCTCACCGTGGAGGTGCCGTGCGCATCGTGATCGCGGAGGACTCCGTCCTCCTCCGGGACGGCCTGTCCCGCCTGCTCGAGGCGGAGGGCCACGACGTCACCGGCTACCCGACGGCCGACGAGCTCGTCGCCGCCCTCGGCACCGGGACGGCCGGCGACGACCTGCCCGACGTGGTCGTCACCGACGTCCGGATGCCGCCCAGCCACACCGACGAGGGCCTGCGGGCCGCCGTCCACCTGCGCAGCCTGCACCGTCGCCTGCCGATCCTCGTGCTCTCGCAGTACGTCGAGCAGCGCTACGCCGCCGAGCTCTTCGCCGGCGACGTGCGCGGCCTCGGGTACGTGCTCAAGGACCGCGTCGCCGACGTGGAGGAGTTCCTCGACGCCCTGCAGCGCGTCGCGGGCGGCGGCACCGTCATCGACCCCGAGGTGGTGGCCCAGATCCTCGCCCGCACCCGCAGCACCGGTCTCGAGACCCTCACCCCGCGGGAGCGCGAGGTGCTCGGCCTCATGGCCGAGGGCCGCTCCAACACCGCCATCGCCGAACGTCTCGTCGTCGGCCTGCCCGCCGTCGAGAAGCACGTCACGTCCATCCTCACCAAGCTCGGCCTGCCGCCCGACGCCGACGACCACCGCCGCGTGCTCGCCGTCCTGCGCTGGCTCGAGCACGGCCCGACCGCCGCCCAGCCCGGCCCGGTCGTCACGCCGCCCGGCGGCGTCCGCACCGACCGACCCACGAACGGAGCACGCGCATGACCGCCACCCTGCAGCAGCCCCCCGTCACCCCCGCCGGCCCGCCGCCCGCCGACCCGACCCGTACGCCCCTCGGTCGCGGCCTCCTGTGGGCCGGCGTCGCCCTCGGCGTCGTCATCATCGGGTGGGGCGGCCTCCAGGCCGCCGACCTCGCGATGTCGAGCACCGAGCGCGCGAACGCCACCTACGACGCCGCCGGGGTCGTCGAGCTCGTCGCCGACGGGCGCGTGTCCGTCTCCGCGGGCGACGACGACGCGGTCGACGTCGAGCGCATCGCCCGCAGCGGCTTCACGTCGCCCACGTACTCCGTGCAGGAGCGCGGCGACCGGCTCGTCGTGCGGCACGAGTGCGGCTCCTGGTTCGGCGTCTGCGAGGGCGCCCTCGAGGTGCACGTCCCGCGCGGCACCGAGGTCGTCGTCCGGACGTCCAACGGGGCCGTCGTGGCACGCGGGCTGAGCGGCGACCTCGACGCGCAGACCTCCGACGGCCGAGTCGAGGTCACCGGGATCACGGGCGACGCGCAGCTGCGCACGAGCAACGGCGGCGTCGTCGTCACCGACGTCACCGGCGACGTCTCCGCCCGCACGAGCGACGGGCGCATCGACGCCGACGGGATCGGCGGCCACCTCGACGCGGTCACCAGCAACGGCAGCGTGCAGGTCGGCGACGTGGACGGCGACGCGCGCGTCCGGACCAGCGACGGGAGCATCGACGTCGCCGCCGTGCAGGGCGACGTGGAGGCCGTGACGAGCAACGGGAGCGTCGTCGTCGTCGGCACCGGGGAGCCCGTCGCGCTGACGATCTCGACGTCCAACGGTCGGCAGACCGTCGAGGCCCCCACCGACCCGTCGGCGTCCCGCACCGTCGTCATCCGCTCCTCGGACGGCAACGTCTCCTACCTCGGCCCCCGCTGACGAGCGGCCCGTCCGCGGGCAAGACGAGAGGCCCGGACCGGCATGATGCCGATCCGGGCCTCTCGTGTGTGTCGGGGTGGCGGGATTCGAACCCACGACCTCTTCGTCCCGAACGAAGCGCGCTACCAAGCTGCGCCACACCCCGTGGAGCCCCGTAAGGATAGCCGACGGACCTCCGATCGACGAAACCGGATACGGCGGCCGTGACCGACGTCTCCGGGCCCGTCCGCGACGTGTCGCGAGGACGCGTCAGGCGGCGACGAACGTCAGCAGGGTCGCCTCGGGGCGGCACGCGAACCGGACCGGCGCGTACGGCGACGTCCCGAGTCCCGCCGACACGTGCAGCCACGACGACCCGGCCCCGCCGGTGCGGTCGGGACGCGGGCCGGGCCAGCCGTGCAGGCCCTTGGCACGGCGGGTGTCGAGGTCGCAGTTCGTGACGAGCGCGCCCCAGAGCGGCACCGCGAGCTGTCCGCCGTGCGTGTGGCCCGCGATGGTGACGTCGACGTCGTCGGCGTGCATCGCGTCGAGCACCCGGCGGTACGGCGCGTGCGTGACCCCGAGGTGCAGGTCGACCGGCGTCGAGCCGGTGCGGGCGTCGTCGTCACCGCCGGCCGCGGGGAAGCGGTCGCGGTCGAGGTGCGCGTCGTCCGTGCCGACCAGCGACAGGACGCGCCCGTCGACCTTCACGACGTCGCGGCGGTTGGACAGGTCGATCCACCCGGCGGCGTCGAACCGGGCGACGAGCTCGCGCCACGGCAGCTCGACGGGCCGCACCGGGCCGGCGCCGCGCGAGTCCGGCAGGAGGTAGCGCGCCGGGTTCTTGGGCCGTGGGGCGACGTAGTCGTTCGACCCCAGCACGAACACCCCGGGACGGGCCAGGTGCGGCTCGAGCGCCTCCAGCAGGGCCGGCATGGCGTCGAGGTGCGCCCAGTTGTCACCCGTGTCGACGACGAGGTGCGGGTCCAGCGACGCGAGGTCCCGCACCCAGTCGACCTTGCGGCGCTGACCGGGCGTGAGGTGCAGGTCGGACAGGTGCAGGACCCGCAGCGGGTCCTGGCCCGACGGCAGCACCGGCACCGTCACCTCGCGCAGCGTGTACCACTGCGCCTCGACGACCGACCAGGCGAGCGCGCCGGCACCGAGGAGCGCCGCGGTGCCGAGCGTGCGTCCGACCGTCACGGCTGACCGCGGCCGTTGTTGTTCCCGGGGCCGCCACCGCCTCCGCCGGGGAAGCCGCCCGGACCGCCGGGACCGGGCGGCTGCTGACCGCCGCCCTGCCCGTTCGACAGCTTGAGCGTGATCGTGCCGCCCTTCGTGGCCTGGCCGGACGGGCTCTGCTCCGCGACGCTGCCGGCAGGCACGTTCGAGGGCACCTGGGCGCCGTCGACGCGGACCTTGAAGCCGCGCTGCTCGAGGATCGCCCGCGCGTCGCCCTCGGTCCTGCCGACGACGTTGGGCACGTTGACCTTCTCGCCGTACACGAGCTTGTCGTCGGGGGCGGCGAAGCCGGGGTTGTCGCCGCCGGCGAGCGCCTGCACCATGAACCGCTTCCACGTGGGGGCGGACACGGTCGCGCCGAACGCGCGGTTGACCCACTTGCCGCCGACGTACATGCGCTTGACCTGGCGCCTCGACTCCTTCGGGTCGCCCAGCCAGACGGCGGTCGCGAGGCGCGGCGTGTAGCCGACGAACCACGTCTGCTCGTTCTCGCTGGTCGTGCCCGTCTTGCCCGCGGACGGGAAGGGCGGTGCGCCGACGCCGTCGGCGGTGCCCTGCCACACCCCGCTGAGCGCGAAGTTCATCGTGTTGGCGACGCGCGCCTCGATGGCCTGGTGGCAGCCGGCGTCCGGGACCTCGATCGGGTTGCCGTTGGTGTCCGTCACGCTCGTGATGGCGATCGGGTTGCAGTACATGCCGCCCGACGCGAACGCGGCGAACGCGGACGCCATCGTCAGGGGGGCCACGACGTCCGTGCCGAGGACGTTCGACGGGTTGACGCCGAAGCGCGTGCTGCCCTTGAGCAGGCGGTCGATCGTGCCGTCGTCCCGCTCGCGGCCCTTGGCGCGGTGCACGCCGATCGACTCCGCCGCGTCGCCGATGTTGCACATGTCGAGCTCCATCGCCATGGACAGGTAGGCGAGGTTGACCGAGTTCCGCGTGGCGTCGAGGACGGTCATCATGCTGCCGTTGCCCTCGGAGTTGTTCGGCGTGTAGGGGGCGTTGCCCGCCTTGGCCCCGCAGATCCTGAACATGTTCTCGTTGAGCGGGCGCTTGGCGCCGTTGACCACCTCGTACAGGCTGTGCCCGGCCTGGAGCCACGCGAGCAGCGTGAACGGCTTGTAGGTCGAGCCCGGGGCGAAGCCGCCGGACGCGCCGTACGCGAAGTCGGTGTTGAAGTTGATCGGCTCCTCGCCGGGGTTGGCGGCGACGGGCGCGTAGATGCGGTTCTGCGCCATCGCGATGATCTTGCCGGTGCCGGGCTCGACGCTGACGAGCGCGTGCCCGAGGCGGCTGGAGTCGTCGACCGGCACGGCGGCCTTGACCTCGGCGTCGGCGATCGCCTGCTTGCCCGGGTCGAGCGTCGTGGTGATCGTCAGGCCGCCGTTGTAGAGGAGCGCCTTGCGGGTCGCGGCGTCCGCGCCGAAGGTCTCGTCGTTGACGATCACCTTGGTGACGAAGTCGCAGAAGTAGCCGGAGCCGGGGACCGCGTCGCTGGCGGCGACGCACCCGACGCGCAGCGGGTGCGGGTTCAGGGTGGCCTCGACCGGCGTCGCGAGCCCTGCCTGGAACTCGTCGTCGGTGATGTAGCCCTGCTCGTGCATGGTGAGCAGGACGGTGTCGCGGCGCTCCTTCGACACGACCGGGTCGCGCACGGGGTCCCAGTGGGTCGGGCTCTGCGTGACGCCCGCGATCGTGGCGGCCTGCAGGTAGTTGAGGTCCTTCGCGGGGATGCCGAAGTAGTACTGCGCGGCGGCCTCGGCGCCGTAGACCTTGATGCCGAACTGCGCGATGTTCAGGTACTTCTCGAGGATCTCGTCCTTCGTCATCTGCTTCTCGAGCGCGATGGCGAGCTTCGCCTCCCGCAGCTTGCGGGCGTACCCCTCGGCGCCGTCGGCCTCGGTGGCGGCCTGCATCGCGGCGAGCCGCTCCGCCTCGGTCTCCTTGGTGGCGGCGGCCTGGATCAGCACGTTCTTGACGTACTGCTGCGTCAGCGTCGAGGCGCCCTGCTGGCCCTCGTCCGAGCTGCCGAGCGCGCCCTTGACGGCGGCGCGGAGCATGCCGGGCGGGTCGACGCCCGCGTGCTGGTAGAACCGCTTGTCCTCGATCGCGACGACCGCGTGCTGCAGGTGGACCGAGATCTCCGACAGCGGCACGACGACGCGGTCCTCGCTGAAGAACGTCGCGAGCAGCGTGCCGTCGGCGGCGAGGATGACCGACTTCTCGGGGAGCTGGGTGGGCTCGAGCTCGGTCGGCAGGTCGTCGAACGCGGTGACGGTGAGGTCGGTGACCTCGTCGGCGACGGCGACGCCCGGCAGCACGAGGCCGGCGGCGAGCACGCCGCTGACGCCCGCGACGAGCACGAACGAGAGCAGGAGCGCCAGGGCCTGGAACGCGTTGACCTGGCGGCCCCGCGCGCGCGGAGGATGCGGCATGGCGACAGGGTAGTCGGGCCACCTCGGAGCGCTCTCCTCCCGGCCCGTCCGCGGTGCGACCTGCACCGGACCTGCACACCTCGGGGACTGGTCGAGCGTCCATCTGGCGAAATGACCCGAAAGGAGTCTCGCCAGACGGACGCTTGACCGACTAGTTTCCCCGCAGGACACGGGTGCCCGCGGCACCCGTCCGTCTTCTCTGGAGGGTGAGTGGCAACCGTCACGCTGGACGCGCACTGGACCGCGATCGCCGCCTGTGGCACGGGCAAGCTGTCACCGGACGCGCTCTTCGTCGAGGGCGCGGCCCAGCGGGAGGCGCGCTCGGTGTGCACCGGCTGCCCCGTCCGGCTGGAGTGCCTCGCCGACGCGCTCGACAACCGCATGGACTTCGGCGTCTGGGGCGGCATGACCGAGCGGGAGCGGCGTGCGCTGCTGCGCCGGCGGCCCGAGGTCCGGTCGTGGCGGGCGGAGCTCGTGGGGCTCGAGACGGGCGTCCTGCCGGTCCGGTGAGAGCGCTTGCACGGCGCGCCGCCGTGGCCGTCGCACCCCGCTAGGGTGGGCGCATGGCGACGCAGCAGTGGGAGTACGCGACGATTCCGCTCATCATCCACGCGACCAAGCAGATCCTGGACCAGTGGGGCGCCGACGGGTGGGAGCTCGTCCAGGTGATCCAGGGCCCGGACGCCGGCCTGGTCGCCTACCTCAAGCGCCCCAGGCAGGCCTGATGGGTGTCGCCGCGCGGCTCGCCGAGCTCGGGCTCGAGCTGCCGACCGTCGCCGCACCCCTGGCCGCGTACGTGCCCGCCCTGCGCGACGGCAGCACCGTGTGGACGTCCGGGCAGCTGCCGTTCGTCGCGGGTGCGCTGCCCGCGACGGGCAAGGTCGGCGACGGGCCGGGTCTGGTCGCACCCGACGAGGCCGCCGGGTACGCCCGCACGTCGGCGCTCAACGCGCTGGCCGCCGTGGCCGCGGCGATCGAGGCGAGCGGCGGGCCGTCCGGCGCCGACGCGCTCGACCAGGTCGCGCGGGTCGTCAAAGTCGTCGGGTTCGTCGCGAGCGACCCGGGGTTCACCGGGCAGCCCGCGGTCGTGAACGGCGCGAGCCTCCTGCTGCACGAGGTGCTCGGGGAGGCCGGCGTGCACGCCCGGTCCGCCGTGGGCGTCGCGGTGCTGCCGATGGACTCGCCCGTCGAGGTCGAGATCGTCGTCCGCCTGCACGACTGAGCCGCACTCCTCGTACGACGACGAACGGCCCCGGTCCGTCAGGACCGGGGCCGTCGCACGTCGTGGTGCCGCCGGGCTCAGCGGGCGCGCCGCTCCAGGCGGTCGATGTCGAGCAGGACGACGGCGCGACCCTCGCGCCGCACCCAGCCGCGCGCGGCGAAGTCGGCGAGCGCCTTGTTCACGGTCTCGCGCGACGCGCCCACGAGCTGCGCGAGCTCCTCCTGCGTGAGGTCGTGCGCGACGCGGACGCCCTCGTCGACCTTCTCGCCGAACCGCGTCGACAGGTCGAGCAGCGCCTTCGCGACCCGGCCGGGCACGTCGGAGAACACGAGGTCCGCGAGCGCCTCGTTGGTGCGCCGGAGCCGGCGCGCCAGGGCCTGCAGCAGCTGCTGCGCGACGGACGGCTTGTCCTGGAGCCACTTGACGAGGTCACCGTGGCCGAGCTCGAGGACCTCGGCGTCGGCGACGACCGTCGCGGTCGCGGTCCGCGGGCCCGGGTCGAACAGGGACAGCTCGCCGAACATCTCGCCCGGACCGAGGACGGCGAGGAGGTTCTCGCGGCCGTCGTTGGAGCGGCGGCCGAGCTTGATCTTGCCGTCGCGCACGACGTACAGCCGGTCACCGGGCTCGCCCTCGTGGAACAGCGTGTCGCCGCGCACGAGATGGAGCTGCTTCATGGTCGCGACGAGCGCCCCGGACGTCTCGACGTCCAGCCCCGCGAACAGCGGGGCAGCCAGCACGATGTCGTCCTCCACCGTGGCTCCTTCCTTCCCGGCCCGACCCGCGGGTCACCGGCCTGACGACCGCGCGCGGCCCGGCGGGCTCGGTGGCGGTACCTGTCCGGCGCGCTGGTCGCGGCACCGGCCATCTCACAGTTTGCCGTATGAGGGGCCTCAGCCCCGACCGATGGGCTCCCGGAGGCACGCGGCCGTCGCCTCGGGGTCGAGTGCGAGGCGCGTGATGAGCTGGTCCGTGGCGTCCGTGAGGGCCGACGCGACGCCGGCCTCGTAGCGGGCGAGCTGCTCGTCGAGGGCGCGCAGGTCGTCGAGCGTCGCGAGCTCGTCGGCGGGCGTCCCGGTGAGGACGGCGGCGAGCTCGGCCGGGCGTGGCACGTCGACGCCGACGTCGAGCGGGAGCTGGAAGGCGACGTCCTCGCCGAGCGTCTGAGGGCGCGTGACCTGGGCGACGGCGAGGTCGAGCCGGGCGCGCACCAGGCGACGCCACCACCCGACGCGCGCCCGCTCGGCGCGCAGCGCGCGACGGTCGAGACGTAGGTCGCGCACGCGCTGCTCGGTGGGTGCAGTCATCGGGGTGAGCCTCCAGGTCGTCACCTGTCGTTCGGCGTGGGGACGAGCCGACTTGAGCCGGGCGCCCGACCAGTTCGTCCGCAGATCGACGGGGTTGGGCCGACGGGGCGACACGCGCTGCGCCGACGGGGGGACGCGGCTCGCGACGGTCGCCCGGCGGGTGTCACCGCGTCGGCCTACGCTGCCTCGCGTGAGCGACTCGCCGGCCACGACCGAGACCCCGCTGGCCCGGACCCGGCGCGCCCGCCGCGTCGACCGGGCCCTGGCGGTCCGCTACCCGGACGCGCGGTGCGAGCTGGACTTCACGTCGCCGTTCGAGCTGCTCGTCGCGACCGTGCTGTCCGCGCAGACGACGGACGTCCGCGTGAACCTCACGACGCCGACGCTGTTCGCGCGCTACCCGGACCCGGCGGCGCTCGCGGCGGCCGACCCGGACGAGCTCGAGGAGATCCTCCGGCCGACGGGCTTCTTCCGTGCGAAGGCCCGGTCGGTGACGGGGCTCTCGGCGGCGCTGGTCGAGCGGTACGGCGGCGTCGTGCCGCACCGGCTGGAGGAGCTGGTTCAGCTGCCGGGGGTCGGGCGCAAGACGGCGAACGTCGTGCTCGGCAACGCGTTCGGCATCCCGGGGATCACGACGGACACGCACGTGCTGCGGCTGTCGCTGCGGCTCGGCTACACGACGAGCGAGGACCCGCTGGTGGTCGAGCGCGAGCTGGGGGAGCTGCTGCCGCGCAAGGACTGGACCATGGCGTGCCACCGGCTGATCTTCCACGGCCGGCGCACGTGCTTCGCGCGCAAGCCCGCGTGCGGGGCGTGCCCGGTCGCGGCGTGGTGCCCGTCGGCGGGCATCGGGGAGAACGACCCGGTGCGCGCGACGGCGATGCTCAAGGGCTGACGCGTGCGACGTCGAGGCTCGCGGCCCGACGAGCGCCGCGTCAGGGGCTGACGAGCGCCGTCTCGGAGAGCCAGTCGAGCAGCACCTCGGACACGACGTCCGGGGCCTCGTCGGGCAGCCAGTGGCCCGCGGACGGCACGAGCTCGTACCGGTAGCGCTCCGCCACGAGCGACCTGGTGGCGGCCGACAGGGGCGCGTGCGTCGCGGGCCGCAGACCGTCGCGACCGCCGTGCACCTGGAGGACCGGCAGCGGGCGCGTCTGCTCGAGCGCGGCGTGGTAGCGACGGCCGTCGGGGCGTGGCATCGACCGGACGAGCCAGCGCAGCTGCTCCATCTGGCTGTGCGCCGCGAACGGCACGCGGACGGCCTCGCGGTACCGCCGCTCGGTGGCCGCGTCGAGCCAGCCGGGCGCGCCGCCCCACTCCGTGAGGAGCGTGCGGACCAGGTCGCCGCGCTGCAGGGCGCGCTCGGGGAACGACGGGAGCTGGGCGAACGCGAGTCGACGCCAGGCGCCGGCGCGCAGCGCGGTGCGCGGGTGGCCGTGCACGTCGAGCGGGTGGGGTGCGCCGAGCGCCGCGACGGCCTGCACGACGTCCGGGTGCAGCGCGGCCATGGCCCACGCGATCTCCCCGCCCGTGCCGTTGCCCACGACGATCGCGCGCGACGCGCCGAGCGACCGGACGACCCCCGCCACGTCCGCGGCGAGCGTCGGGACGTCGTAACCCTGCGGCGGCTTGTCCGACGACCCGGTCCCGCGCACGTCCATCGCGGCGACCCGGTAGCCGGCGTCCGCGAGCGCGGGGATCTGCCGTCGCCAGGCCCACCAGAACTGCGGCACGCCGTGCAGCAGCACGACGAGGGGCGTGTCGCGGTCGTCGGGACCGGAGACGGTGACGTGGAACCGGGCGCCGTTCGCGGCGACGAACCGGTGCCGCCACGGTCCCTCGATCAGGAGCGTCGCGGAGTCGACGGTGCTCATCGGAGCCGAACCTACCCGCTGGCGCGGGTCCCGTGGGCGCCGGGGCCTGTCGAGGCGTGGTGCCGGTCCCGCTGCCACAGGGCCGCGCCACCCGCGCACGCGGCGACGAGGGAGCCCGCGAGCACCGCGACGACGACGTGCTCGTCGTGCGCGCTGCCCGCCCCGAACGCGAGCTCGCCGACGAGCAGCGACACGGTGAACCCGATGCCGCCGACGAGCCCGACGGCGAGCACGTCGGCCCACCCGAGCCCGGGCGCGAGAGCGGCTCGCGTGAACCGGGCCACGAGCCACGTCGCGCCGAGGATGCCGAGCGGCTTGCCGACGACGAGGCCGAGCGCGACGCCCTGCGCGACCGGGTCCGCGACGGCGTCGCGCACCACGGCTGCGCTGAACGTGACCCCCGCGGCGAACACCGCGAAGACCGGCACGGCGAACCCGGCGGACACGGGCCGCCAGCGGTGCTCCCACCGCTCGGCGAGCGACTCGGCGGGCGTCTCCCGCAGGCGCAGCGCACGCCGCGTCGCCTCGGGGGTCGCGGGGACGACGAGCCCGAGGAGCACGCCGGCGATCGTCGCGTGCACGCCCGACGCGTGCATGAGGGCCCACGCCGTGACGGCGAGCGGGAGCAGCAGCCACGGGCTCGTCAGGCCGCGCGTCACCGCGAGCGTGAACAGGCCGACGACGACGAGCGCGGCCACGAGCGTGAGGAGGGCGACGTGGTCGGTGTAGACGACGCCGATCACGATGATCGCGAGCAGGTCGTCGACGACCGCGAGCGTCAGCAGGAACGCGCGCAGGGCGTTCGGCAGCGACCGGCCCACGACCGCGAGCACCGCGACGGCGAACGCGATGTCCGTCGCGGTCGGGACCGCCCAGCCCGTCGGGTCCCCGCCGGGGGCGGTCAGGTTGACGGTGAGGTACAGCGCCGCGGGGACGAGCATGCCGCCGACCGCCGCGACGATCGGCACGACCGCGGTGCGCGGGTCGCGGAGCTCGCCCGCGACGATCTCCCGCTTGAGCTCCAGGCCGACGACGAAGAAGAAGATCGCGAGCAACCCGTCCGTCGCCCACGCCGAGAGCGTCAGGTCGAGGTGCAGCGCCGCCGGTCCGACGACCGTCTCCGACACGGCCGTGTACGACGACGGCCACAGGTTGGCCCAGAGCAGCGCGACGACGGTGCCGACCAGCAGCAGCACGCCGCCGGTCCGCTCCTCGCGGAGCGTGTCGAGCAGGTTGCGCTCGCCGCCCGGGGTGAGGGCGGCGAAGAGGCGGGGGGCGGGACGGCGGGGCACGGGCGACCTCCGGGCACGACGACGGGACGTGCCGACCAGGCTTCCCGGCTCACCGCGGACCAGGGTAACGGGACGGCGGGGCCGAGGCGTCAGGCGGCGCCGGTCGCGCGGGGGTGTGCGGGACGGTCACCGCACGAGGGGCGTCAGGCGTCCGCGGGGGCCGGGACGTCGGGACGGTCGTCGACCGCGGCGCGGCGGTCCTTCGGCGGGTCGAACCGGTAGCCGACGTTGCGGACCGTGCCGATGAGCTGCTCGTGCTCGGGACCGAGCTTCGCGCGCAGGCGACGCACGTGGACGTCGACCGTGCGCGTGCCGCCGTAGTAGTCGTAGCCCCAGACCTCCTGGAGGAGCTGGGCGCGGGTGAACACGCGACCCGGGTGCTGCACCAGGTACTTGAGGAGCTCGAACTCCTTGTACGTGAGGTCGAGCGGGCGTCCGCGCAGACGGGCCGTGTAGCCCCCCGCGTCGATCGTCAGCTCGCCCGAGGAGATCTCCTGCGGGGCGTCGTCGTAGCCCGCTGTCGCCGCGCGCTCCATGACGAGCCGGAAGCGCGTCTCGACCTCGGCCGGGTTGGCCGACTCCAGGATGATGTCGTCCGCGCCCCACTCGGCGGTGACGACCGTCAGGCCGCCCTCGGTGAGGACGAGCACCAGCGGCACCGTCAGACCCGTGGCCCGCAGCAGACGGCACGTCGTCCGGGCCGTGACCAGGTCACGGCGCGCGTCGAGCACGACGATGTCCGCGTCCGGGGCGTCCACCAGCGCGGACGGTTCGACAGGGAGCACCCGGACCCGGTGCGACAGCAGACCGAGCGCCGGGAGCACCTGAGCAGAGCCCCCGGACGCGGGAGTGAGCAGCAGCAGATCTGCCACGTGGAACCTCCTCCCCGCGTGCGAGTGCTGCACACCGTACCGCGCCGCGCGCGGACCTCGTGCGGCACGACGGCCGAGCGGACGGGCCGCGTCTGCGACAATCGCTGCCGTGCTCATCCCCTCCGTGGCCCCCGTGACGACCTGCGCGACCTGTGCGCCGGTGCCCGCCACGACTCCTCGGACGACGGGGCGGTAGCCGCGGGATGCAGCTCGCCACCCGGGCCGTCATGACGGCCGTCCTCGCGACCCTCGTCGCCGTCGCCGGCTTCGTCGGGCTCTACCCGCTCGCCGGCGCGTGCGCCGTCCTCGTGGTGCTCGTCGCGGTCGGCTGGCCGCCCCTCGCGAACCTGCCGTTCGGCGCGGGCACCGGCGTGGTGATCGCCCTCGCCGGGCTGGGGTCCGTCGCGGCCGTGACGCTCGCCGAGGAGCAGCCGTACCTCGAGCGCCTGCCGATCGTGTTCGCCGCCGCCGTGGTGCTCGCGTTCGTCGCCGAGCTCGTCCGGCGCGACGGGCGCGTCCGGCTCGTCGAGTCGGTGTCGGGCACCGTCGCGGGCGCGCTGGTCGCGGTCGCCGCGACCGGCTGGATCGCCATCGCGCGCGGGCCCGAGGGGGAGGCGCTCGTCGTCACCGCCGCGCTCGCGCTCGCCGTCGGGTCCGTCGTCGTCGCGATCCACCTGCCCGTGTGGATGGGGGTCCTCGCGACGACCGCCGCCTCCGCCGCCGCCGGGGCCGTCGCGGGTCTCGTGCTCCCGGACTTCGCCCCGCTCGCCGGCGGCCTGCTCGGCGTGGCCGTCGGCATCCTCGTCACCGCGCTGCACGCGCTGTTCGACCGGATGGAGGCGCTCGAGCGGCGCCGGCCCGCGCTCGCGGTCGTCGTGCTGCCCGTCGCGGTCACCGGGCTGCTCGTCTACGTCGTCGGTCGCGTCCTGGTCGGCTGACGTGGACCGCGTCCTGCTCGTGCTCGGCGTGCTCGCGCTGGCCGTCGTCGTCGGGTTCGTGTGGCGGTCGCGCAACGGGCGGTTCACGCCGGTCCCGCCGGGCGTGCTCGCCGCCGCGACCCCGGCCGGAGGTGCGGACGGCCCGGCCGACGAGCCGCGCGACGACGTGCTGACCGCCGCGGAGGTCGGCGCGCCGCTCGGCGCCGTCGCGACGTTCGTCCAGCTCTCGAGCGAGGTGTGCACGCCGTGCCGTCGCACGCACGCCGTCCTCGACGCCGTCGCCCGCGAGCACGACGGTGTCTCGCACGTCGACCTCGACGTCGCGCAGCACCTGGACCTCGTGCGACGCTTCGGCGTGATGCGCACGCCCACCGTCCTGCTGCTCGACGCGAGCGGAGCGGTCGTCGGCCGGATGTCCGGTGCGACGGACCGCCGGCAGGCGCTGGCCGCGCTCGACTCCTGTCGCCACGGGGTCGCCACGCGCTGACGCGCCCCTCCCGGGCCGCCGGCGTGCGGCCCGCCCGGGCGCAGCCCGACGGGTCACGGCGCCCCCGGCCCCGCCGTCCCGCGTGACGTCGCCGTCCTGCGTCCCGTCACCGTCCTGCGTCCTTGTCGCTGCCGCGCGTCCCGTGCCGCGCGAACCGTGCCACGCGCCCTGCCCCGCCCCCGAGGAGTCCCCGTGAACCAGCCCGCCACCGCCCGCGCCACCGCCCCCGTCGCCGCCGAGCGGCCCGACGGCGTCGACGTGCGCGGACCGCGTTTCGGTGCCGGCGTGACCGCCGTGCTGCTCGTCCTCGTCCTGCTGCTCGGCGCCCGGCCGGGGGTGGCGCTCGCGCTGCTCGCCGTCGTCGCGGCCGGCTTCGCGCTCGGTGTCGCGCGCGGCGTCTCCGGCACCTGGCAGGCCGCCGTGTTCCGGCGCGTCGTCGCGCCGCGCCTGGGGCCGGTCGTCGAGCGTGAGGACCCCCGTCCGCCGCGGTTCGCACAGCTCGTGGGTCTGCTGGTCACCGGCGCGGGCGTCGTGCTCGGCGCGCTCGGGGTGGCCGTGGCCGTGCCCGTCGCGGCGGCCGTCGCCCTCGCCGCGGCGTTCCTCAACGCGGCGTTCGGCCTGTGCCTCGGCTGCGAGCTGTACCTGATCGGCCTGCGCCTGCGCCGCGGCTGACGCGGCCCGTCAGTAGACGAGCGCCTGCGCCTGGGGAGCGAGGGTCTCCTCGACGAACACCGCCGCGCCGGCGATGCGGATGCCCGGGATCACGTCGTCCTCCGTGATGTCACGGCGGGCCGCGCACTGGGTGCAGAGCGTCACCGCGCCGCCCTCCAGGACGACCTCGAGGAGGTCCGCCAGCGGCGTCGCGAGCGGCAGGTCGAGGTCCGCCGCACGGCCGGGGAGGGCGAACCACGCCGACTCGCCGGTCAGCCACAGCGACACGTCCGCACCGGCCGCGACGGCCGCCGCGGCGACCGTGAACGCCTGGTTCGTCGCCTCCGGCCGCTCGGTGCCGGACGTGGTCTTGATCACGAGAGGTCGTACGCCGCTGCTCACCGGAACAGCGTACGGGTGCCACGTCGTTAGGATTCGGTGCATGACTGCGCTCGAGGGAGTCTTCATCGGCCTGCTCGTCGCGGCGACCCTGGCGATCGCGTGGGTCGCCGGGCTCGTCGTCTGGAAGCTCTTCAAGGGCCAGAGCTGATCCGTCGAGAGGCCTGACATGGCGTTCGTCCTGCCCGAGGGGCTGGCACCCGAGGTGTACCCGCTGGCGTGGCTCGTGGGCCGCTGGCACGGCGAGGGGGTCGTGGGCTACCCCGGGATCGAGGAGACCGCCTTCACGCAGGAGGTCGTCATCGACCACGACGGCGGCCCGTACCTCTCGTACACCTCCACGATCCGGCTCGTCGTCGCGCCCGACGACGCCGCGTCGCTCGACGACGGCGCCGGCACGTCCGACGGCCCCGGTCCCGTGTGGTCGACCGAGTCCGGCTACTGGCGCGTGCCGCCGGAGCGTCCCGACGGGCTCGGCGCCGACCAGCACCCCGTCGAGCTGCTCGTCTCCGACCCGTCCGGCCACGTCGCGGTGTACGTGGGCGAGGTCGGCAAGGGCCGCATCGACCTGGTGAGCGACCTCATCGCCCGGACCGCGAGCGGCGCCGAGGTGACCGCCGGCAAGCGCCTGTACGGGCTCGTGCAGGGTGAGCTCATGTGGGCGCACGACATCGCCGCGTTCGGGCAGCCGATGCAGTCGTACGCGTCGGCCCGGCTGGCCCGCGTCGACGCGGGCGAGGGCTGACGCGTGACCGCCGACGCCGTCGAGCGGACCGCGCACGGCGAGTCCGTGCGGCACACCAGCCCGCTGCTCCGGCGGCGCGGTGCCGTCGCCGGGTCCGGGCCTGACGCCGGGGTCGCCTGGCACTACGGCGACCCGACGGCCGAGCAGCGTGCCCTCACGCGCGGCGGTGCGGTCGTCGACCAGTCGAACCTCGGGGTCGTGCGCGTCGCGGGGCCGGACCGGTTGAGCTGGCTGCACTCGATCACCTCGCAGGACGTCGCGACGCTGCCCCCGCGCACGTCGACCGAGCTGCTCGTGCTGTCGCCGCAGGGGCACGTCGAGCACGCCGCGGGCGTCGTCGACGACGGCGAGGCGACGTGGCTCGTCACCGAGACCCCGGTCGCGCTCGCGGCGTGGCTGAACCGGATGAAGTTCATGCTGCGCGTCGAGATCGACGACGTCACCGACGACTGGGCCGCGATCGGCGAGCCCGTCGACGCCGAGGGCGCCGAGGGCGAACCCGTGACGTGGCGCGACCCGTGGCCGGCGACCGCCCCCGGCGGCACCCGGTACGGGCCCGCGGACGACGTGCACCCCGGCGCCGACCGTGCCTGGCGGCTCGTGCTCGTGCCGCGCGACCGGCTCGTCGACGAGGTGCGGGCGCGCGAGGCCGCGGGCTGGCCGCTGGTGGGCACGTGGGCGTCCGAGGCCGTCCGCGTCGAGGCCCTGCGTCCCCGGTCCGCGCGCGAGGTCGACCATCGGACCATCCCGCACGAGCTCGACTGGCTGCGCACCGCGGTCCACCTGCACAAGGGCTGCTACCGCGGGCAGGAGACCGTCGCGCGCGTGCACAACCTCGGGCGGCCGCCGCGGCGGCTCGTGCTGCTGCACCTCGACGGCTCGGGCCACGTCCTGCCGGAGGCCGGCGCCGAGGTGCACGACGTCGCGGGCGGGGCCGGGTCGCCGGAGCCGGGTCGCGTCGTCGGGCACGTCACGTCGGTCGCGCGCCACCACGAGCTCGGGCCGGTCGCGCTGGCGGTCGTCAAGCGCTCGGTGCCGGTCGACGCGCCGCTCGTCGTGGACTCCGACGGCGGCGCCGTGGCGGCCGCGCAGGAGGAGGTCGTGCCGGGCGAGGGCGTCTCCGTCGACCGTCCCGCGCCGCGCGGTCCCGTGAGCCGCGGGCTCGGGCACCACCCCAGCCTGTGACCCGGCCCGGCCCGACGGGCGGCGGCTCGACGGGTCGCACGGTCACGACGGGCCCGTCGTGACGAGCGCGCGCCCGGACGACCTGGGGGGCCTGCGGTCGCTCGGGCGTCGCGACCTCGCCGTGCTGGGGCGCGCGCGGGTGCGGCAGGGGTGGTCGCGCGTCGAGGCGTCGTGGTTCCCGATCCTCCAGGCGGCCGTCGCGGGGTCCGTGGCGTTCGCGATCGCGCACTTCTGGCTCGGGCACCCGTACCCGTTCTTCGCGCCGGTCAGCGCGTGGATCGCGCTCGGCTTCTCGATGGACCGCTCGGTGCGCCGGGTCGCCGAGCTCGCGGTGGGCGTGGCCATCGGCGTCGCGCTCGGCGAGCTCGTCGCGGTCGTCATCGGGCAGGGCGCGCTGCAGGTCGGGCTCGTGCTGTTCGTCGCGGCGCTGCTCGCGCGGTTCCTCGACCGCGGGCAGATGCTGACGACGCAGGCCGGCGTGCAGGCGATCGTCATCGTCAGCCTCCCCGCCGCGGCGGGCGGGCCGTTCGGGCGGTGGGTGGACGCGGCGCTCGGCGGGGCGGTCGCGCTCGCGGTCGCCCTGCTCACGCCCAGCGACCCGCGCCGGCACCCGCGCGCCCTGGGCCGTGCGGCGCTCGACGAGCTCGCGGGCGTCCTGCACGCGCTCGCGCGCGGGCTCGACGAGCGCGCGGTGCCCGCCGTCGAGGACGCGCTGCTGCGGGGCCGGGCGTCGCAGCCCGCGCTCGACGAGTGGTCGGACCGCGCCGGGAACGCGCGGGACCTCGCGCGGCTGTCGCCCGCGAGCCGCCGGTACGCCGACGAGCTGGCCGGGCACGTCACGCGCGCCGTCCTGGCCGACCGCGCCATGCGCAACACCCGGGTGCTCGCCCGACGCGCGCTGGCCGTGCTCGCGGCCGAGGCGCCGCACGACACGTCGGGGCTCGCGGCGCAGGTCGCGTCGACCGCGACCGCCGTCGACGAGCTCGCCGCCGCGGTCGGCGCCGGTCGCGACCCCGAGCGGGCGCGCACCGCGCTGCTCGCCGTGGCGCACGCCCTCGACCCGTTCGCGCTCGCCGCCGACGACTGGCAGGTGCAGAGCCTCGTCCTGCTGCACCGGTCGCTGGCCGTCGACCTGCTGGAGTCCGCGGGCGTGGCGCCGGGGGACGCGCGGGCAGCCCTGCCGGAGATCTGACCGCCGCGTCCCGGCGTCTCGTAGGCTCAGGGCGTGGTCGCCACCCTGCAGGTCTACCTGTACCTGATCTTCTTCCTCGCCATCTTCGGGCTGTGCGTGTGGGCGCTGGTCGACCTGCTGCGGCGCCCGCCGGCCGCGTTCACGTCCGCCGGCAAGCGCACCAAGGGGTTCTGGGGCGCGATCCTCGGCGTCGCGACCGCCGTCTCGTTCATGTCGATCCCGCCGCCGATCGGGCTGGGCTTCCTGTCGTTCCTCGGCCTGCTGTCGGCCGTCGGGGCGATCGTGTACCTCGTCGACGTCCGGCCGGCGATCGCGCCCTACACGCGGCGCCGCGGTCCCCGCGGCCCGTCGGGCGGCTGGTGACCGCCGGGCAGTCGCGCCCGGACGTCTCCTCGGCGGCGGTGCCGCTGGCGCGGGTCGTGCGCGGCGACCTCGTCGAGTCGGTGCACCTCGGGCACGTCGTCGTGCTCGCCGCCGACGGGTCGGTGCGGCTCGCGCTCGGCGACCCGGACGTGACGATCTGGGCGCGGTCCTCGCTCAAGCCGCTGCAGGCCGTCGGGATGCTGCGCGCGGGACTCGACTTCGACGGCGCCGCGCTGGCGCTCGCGTGCGCGAGCCACAACGGCGAGGCCGGCCACCTCGACGTCGTGCGCGCCGTCCTCGCGGGCGCGGGCCTCGGCACCGACGACCTGCGCAACACCCCCGACTGGCCGCTCGACCCCGACGCCGCGTGGCACTGGCGCGCCGACGGGGAGGACCGCTCGTCGCTGACGCAGAACTGCTCCGGGAAGCACGCGGCGATGCTCGCGACGTGCGCGGCCCGCGGCTGGTCGACCGGCGACTACCTGGACCCGACGCACCCCGTGCAGGTCGCCGCGCGCGACGCGGTCGCCGACCTCACCGGGACCGGCGTCGCGCACACGACCGTCGACGGGTGCGGCGCACCGCTGTTCTCGACGACGCTCGTCGGCCTGGCGCGTGCGTTCGCCCGCGTGTCGACGTCCCCGTCGGGGCCGGAGGCGCGCGTCGCGGCCGCCGTGCGCGCGCACCCCTGGCACGTCGCCGGCACGGGACGCGACGCGACGGCGTTCATGACCGGGGTGCCGGGGCTGGTCGCGAAGGACGGCGCCGACGGCGTGTACGCGGCGGGACTGCCCGACGGGTCGGCGGTCGCGCTCAAGGTGCTCGACGGGTCGGGGCGGCCGCGGGCCGCCGTGCTCGCGGCGGCGCTCGCCGTGGCCGGGGTCGACCCCGAGGTCCTCGGCCCGCTGGGCGCGACGCCGGTGCTCGGGCACGGCCAGCCCGTCGGGGCCGTCGTGCCGACGTTCGGCCCGGGGGGCGACGCGTGAGGGCGGTCGTGCAGCGCGTCACGCGCGCGTCGGTGACGGTGGACGGCGTGGTCGTCGGGTCGGTCGACCGTCCGGGGCTCGTGGCGCTGGTCGGCGTCACGCCGGGCGACGGGCCGGCTCAGGTCGAGCTCGTCGCGCGCAAGATCGCCGAGCTGCGGATCCTGCGCGACGAGCGCAGCGCCGTCGAGGTCGGCGCGCCCGTCCTCGTCGTCAGCCAGTTCACGCTCTACGCGGACACGCGCAAGGGGCGCCGGCCGACGTGGAACGCCGCTGCGCCGGGCCCGGTCGCCGAGCCGCTGGTCGACGCCGTCGTCGAGGCGTTGCGCGGGCGCGGGCTCGAGGTCGCGACGGGGGTGTTCGGCGCCGACATGGCCGTCGAGCTCGTCAACGACGGGCCGGTGACGATCCTGCTGGAGTCGTCACCGGCCGCCGGGTGACGCGTCAGGACTTCGCGAAGGTGTGCGACCAGATCTCGGCGCCGTCGGCGTTGAGGTAGACGTACCGGACCTGCGGGTCGACGGTGATGCCCTGCCCCTCCATCTCCGGGAAGACCGCGGAGTCGCACACGTCCTGCAGCTGGTCGACCTGGCCGTCGAGGGCGCTCGCGGTCGCGGGGCCGTCGAGCTGCTGCGCGTAGGTGTACGTGTAGACGACCGTGCTCGGCTGCTCGCCGGTGATCGTGATCGCGGAGTACGTGCCGTCGAACTGCGCCATGAGCTGCGGGACGGTGGCCTGCAGGGCCGTCACGTAGGCGTCCAGCGCGGCCGCCTGGTCGTCGGCGCCGGAGTCGGTCGAGTCCTCGGTGGCCTCGTCGACGGTCGCGGGCGCCTCCTTGGTCGGGACGGCGCTCGCGGTGTCCTCGGCCTCGGGGCTCGACGACGAGCACGCCGCCGTGAAGGTGAGGGCGGTCGCGATCAGCAGCGACGCTGCGGCGCGGCGGGTGGTGGTCTGCACGGGAGGATCCTCTTTCGGTGTGCGTCGACGGACGTGCGGTGCCGTCCGGACGCCGGTGTCCCGAGGCAACGGCAGTCTGGCAGCGAGCGCCCACGCCCGCCCGGCGCACCCGTCGTCCGAGACGCGCGCCGGGTGCACGCGCCGGGTGCGCGCACGGAGAAGGCCCCTCGGAGTAAGCGTCCGAGGGGCCTTCCCGTGGCCGCAGGTCCACGTCCGCCGGAGGACCGGCGAGGACACCGCTGCGACGGTGCGGTTCCTGCCCGTCACCCGGCTTCTCTCGGGTGCCGTCGCCCGGGGGCGTCGGCGCCGTCGGTCCGCCGCGGGCGGGAGGACTGCGTCCGACCTTCCGGTCCGTTGCGACCCCTGCGTCGTCGTCCACAGGTCGACGAGTCGCCTCGTCGAGATGGTCGCCCGTTCTCCGGTCGGCCCGTGCCCGGCAGCCCGCGTCGCGGGTGGTCCGCCCCCGAAAGGGCCTCTCACCTGCGATCTTGATGCTGTCGAGCTCGTTGGTGAAGTTCTAGTCCTGTGCCGTGGGGGCGTGCAAGGGGGTGGGGCGACCGACTTTTGTCCACCGTCGCGCCCACAGGTTCGTCCACAGCTCGTGCTGGGCCGACACCGGTTGCGCACAGGGCTGTGGACGGAATATGTGGACACGCCATGCGCAGTTCACCCGTCCGGGCGCACGTGCTCGTTACGCTTCTCGGCAGGCCCCTCGGTGTAAGCGACCGAGGGGCCTTCGTCGTCCGTGCGCACCCCTGGGCGACACCCCTACCGAGTGGTAGGTTTTTGCAGCCGGTGAATACGAGGGCGAGGAGCCGTCATGGGGTACGCACCGTTCGACGTCGAGCACGTGCTGGCCGCGCTCACGCTCGAGGAGAAGGCCGCGCTCACCTCCGGCCGCGACTTCTGGCACGCGAAGGGCGTCGAACGCGTCGGCGTCCCCGCCGTGATGCTCACCGACGGTCCGCACGGCCTGCGCAAGCAGCAGACGGGCGCCGACCACCTCGGCCTGTTCGACTCCGTCCCGGCGACGTGCTTCCCGACCGCCGCGGCGCTCGGCTCCACCTGGGACGTCGAGCTCGTCCGGCGGGTCGGCGAGGCGCTCGGCCGCGAGACCCGTGCCCACGACGTCGCGGTCCTCCTCGGCCCGGGCGTCAACATCAAGCGCACCCCGCTGTGCGGCCGCAACTTCGAGTACGTGTCCGAGGACCCCGTCGTCGCCGGCGAGATCGGTGCCGCGCTCGTCGACGGCATCCAGAGCCAGGGCGTCGGCACGTCGCTCAAGCACTACGCGGCCAACAACCAGGAGACGGACCGCATGCGCGTCTCCGCCGAGGTCGACGAGCGGACGCTGCGCGAGATCTACCTCCCCGCGTTCGAGCGCGTCGTCACGCGCGCGCAGCCGTGGACCGTCATGTGCGCGTACAACAAGCTCAACGGCACGTTCGTGTCCGAGCACCACTGGCTGCTCACCGAGGTCCTGCGCGACGAGTGGGGCTTCCAGGGCGTCGTCGTCAGCGACTGGGGTGCCGTGCACGACCGCGTCGCCGCGCTCGTCGCCGGTCTCGACCTGCAGATGCCCGCAGCCGGCCCGCGCCCCGACGAGGCCGTCGTCGCCGCCGTCCGCAGCGGCGCGCTCGACGAGTCCGTGCTCGACACCGCCGTCCGCCGGGTGCTGCACCTCGTCGCGCGCGCCCAGCCCGCGCGCGCCGACGCGGACGCCGCCGCGCGGGAGGCCGTGGACGTCGACGCGCACCACGCGCTCGCCCGCGAGGCCGCTGCGGCCGGCGCCGTGCTGCTCAAGAACGACACCGTCGACGGCGCGCCCGTCCTGCCGCTCGACGGCGGCGACGGGCTGCTCGTGGTCGGCGAGTTCGCCCGCACCCCGCGCTACCAGGGCGCCGGCTCCTCGCAGGTCGTCCCCACCCGCCTCGACGACGCGCTCACCGCGCTCCGGGCGGCCACGGGCACCGACCTGCCGTTCGAGCCCGGCTTCACGATCTCGGGCGGGCCGACAGGCGACGACGACGCGCTCCGCGCGGCCGCGGTGGAGGCGGCCCGCACGGCGCGCACCGTCGTCGTCTTCCTCGGCCTGCCCGGGCCCGACGAGTCCGAGGGCTACGACCGCCCCCGGCTGGGCCTCCCCGACAACCAGGTCGCGACCCTCGACGCGGTCGCCGCGGTCAACCCGCGCGTCGTCGTCGTGCTCGCCAACGGCGCCGCGGTGTCGTTGCCCTGGCGCGACCGCGCCGCCGCGGTGCTGGAGACGTGGCTCGGCGGGCAGGCGGGCGGCTCGGCCGTCGCGGACCTGCTGCTCGGGACCGTCGCGCCGTCGGGCCGGCTCGCGGAGTCGATCCCGTTGCGGATCGAGGACACCCCGGCCTTCGGCAACTTCCCCGGCGAGGCGGGCGTCGTCCGGTACGGCGAGGGCGTGCTCGTCGGGTACCGCTGGTACGACACCCGCGGGATCGACGTCGCCTACCCGTTCGGTCACGGGCTGACCTACACGACGTTCCGCTACGACGACGTGCGCGCGCACGTGTCCGGCGAGGGCCCGGACGTCCGCGTCGAGGTGTCGGTGACCGTCACGAACACCGGGCGCCGCGCGGGGGCGGAGGTCGTGCAGGTCTACGTGCGCGACCCCGAGGCGTCCGTGCTGCGCCCGACGCGCGAGCTCAAGGCCTTCGCGAAGGTCACGCTCGCCGCCGGCGAGCAGCGGACCGTGACGTGCACGCTCGACGCGCGCGACCTGTCGTACTGGCACCCCGGCCTGCGGCGCTGGGTCGTCGAGGGCGGCACGTTCGTCGTCGAGGTCGGGGCGTCGTCGCGCGACGTGCACGGCAGCGCCGCCGTCGAGGTCGTGGGCGAGCCGCTGTGGGGCGAGCTCACCGCGTGGTCGACGCTCGCCGAGTGGACCGCGCACCCCGTCGGCGGACCGCTCATCGGCGCGGTCCTCGCGTCGGGCGACGCGCCGCCGATCGACGAGACCATGGCGGCGATGCTCGCCCAGACGCCCGCACGCGTGTTCGCGGACTTCGGGCTGTCGCCGCTGACGCCCGAGCAGCTCGACGTGCTCGTGGAGAAGGCGAACGCCTGACCCGGATGCCGGCGCGGCGGACCGGACCGTCGTGGCGGGTGCGAGCGCCGGACGGTGCCGCTACGCCCCGGTCGTGCCGTCGGTCGGCACGAACAGCACCGTGTAGGCCCCCCGCAGGCTCGCGGCCATGTCGACGCGCGTGCCCGGGGTGTCCGCCTCCAGCAGCCACTGCACCTGCAGCCCGTCCATCACGGCTGTGAGGAGCCGGGCCGCGGTCAGCGGGTCCACGCCCGCGCGCAGCCGGCCCTCGCGGCGGCGCTCCTCGAGCATCTCGGCGGTCGTCCCGACGACGCGCGCGTAGCGCTCCTGGAAGTACGCGTGCGCCGGGTGGCTCGGCGACGTGGCCTCCGCGGACAGGGCGGTGAACAGCTCGACGATCGCGGGTCGCTGCGCGTTGCGCTCGACCAGCAGCACGAGCGCCTCGAAGTAGTCGACGCCCGCCTCGCGGTCGGCGCGGATCGCGGCCTCGTCGATCTCGTCGCGGCGCTGGAGGACGGCCTCCAGGAGCGCCACCTTGCTCTTGAAGTGGTGCAGCAGACCCGGGTGCGTGATGCCGACACGGGACGCGACCTCACGCAGCGACGCCGAGGTGTAGCCGACCTCGCCGAACAGGCGCATCGCCGCGTCGAGGATCTCCTCGCGCGTCGCGCGACCGCGCGCGTAGCCGGTCGGGGTGCCGCTGACCTCGGTCGACATGCGCCCAGGATGGCACGCGGCCGGCGCGCGCACGGGCGACGTCCGTCCCGGTGCGCGGAGCCTCGGGCGCCCTCCGCCGGCGACGTCCGCGCCGGGGGGCGCGGGTGCGTCAGGAGTCCTCGGGCGACGGCGACGGTCCGGTCGTGCCGGCGCCGCCGGACTCGGCCGGCGACCCGCTCGGGTCCGGGCTCGGCGTGCTGGCCGGCGCGTTCCCCGCGACCTGGTCGAGCGTGTACCCGATGCCCGCACCCGCCCCCGCGACGAGCAGCAGCGTGATGCCCGCGAAGATCAGCGAGCGCGCGGGCGTCAGCTTCGCCAGACCCGCCGCGACCTGCGGCACGAGCGCCTGCACCGCGGCCGTCGGCGCGTCACGGGCGCCCGTCGCCGGGTCCGACTCGGTGGTCTCCGTCGTCGTGACCTTGACGTACTCGGCGGTGAACGTCCCGCAGCCGACCGCGATGAGCAGCAGCCCGCCCGCGCACAGCGCGCCGATCGCGAGGACGCCGAGCTGACCCGTCGACCGCACGTCCACGAGGTGCCAGACGACGCCCCCGACGCCCGCCACGAGCAGCACGCCGACGACCCAGCCGACGGCATGGCGCACCTCCAGCGACCGCAGCGAGAACGCGGGCTCGCTCGTCGTGGTCCTCGTCGTCCTCGTCGGCACCCCGCCACCCCGCTCCCGCGCGACCTCGCGCGACCGCCGTGCGCGTCGGACGGCGTGGCGCGGCCCGACCGCTGCACCGTCCCGACCGGCCGCGACCGCGACCTGGTCGCACGCTAGACCCGCGCAAACCGGACGCGCGAGCGCGCGCGCCGCTGGCCGCCCGGCGGCGGCGCCCGCAGGATGGGCGCATGCGGATCGAGGCCGTCCAAGGGGACATCACCACGCAGGACGTCGACGCGATCGTCAACGCCGCGAACTCCTCGCTCCTCGGGGGCGGCGGCGTCGACGGCGCGATCCACGCCGCCGCCGGGCCGCGGCTGCTGGAGGCGTGCCGGGAGCTGCGGCGCACCGCGTACCCCGACGGGCTGCCGGTCGGCGACGCCGTCGTGACGCCGGGGTTCGATCTGCCCGCGCGGTGGGTCGTGCACACCGTCGGCCCGAACCGGCACCGCGGGCAGCGGGAGACCGCCGACCTGGCGTCGTGCTTCTCCCGGTCGCTCGAACGAGCGGTCGAGGTGGGCGCGACGAGCATCGCGTTCCCCGCCGTCAGCGCCGGTGCGTACGGGTGGGACGCCGACGAGGTCGCGCGGGTCGCCGTCGGCGTCGCGCGCGCGTGGCAGACGTCGACCGAGCGTCCCGACGAGGACGGCCACACGCACCCGAGCGGGATCTCGCTCGTGCGCTTCGTGCTGTTCTCGGCGCCCCTCCTCGACGCGTTCGAGCGCGCGCTCGCGGCACCGCACCACTGACGCCCGGCGGTCGGACCGACGAGCAGCCGACACCCGGCGGTCGGGCCGACGAGCCGCTCCCGGCTCAGCGGCTGCCGACCGGCTCCTGAGGGACCGCGTCGGCGGGGTCGACCGCGTGCCGCGCGTGCGCGGGCTCGGGGCGGCGGGCCAGCGCGCTCGGCCACCACATGCGCGGGCCGATGTCGAGGTTGAGCGCCGTGACGAGGATCGAGCGGACGACGAGCGTGTCGAGCAGCACGCCGAGCGCGACCGCGAACCCGATCTCCGCGAACGACACCACGGGCAGCGTGCCGAGCGCCGCGAACGTCCCCGCGAGGACCAGGCCGGCGGACGTGATGACGCCGCCGGTGGCCGCGAGCCCGACGAGCGCGCCCCGCCGGTGCCCGAGCCGCAGCGCCTCCTCCCGCACGCGCGTCATGAGGAAGATGTTGTAGTCGATGCCCAGCGCCACGAGGAACACGAACGTGTAGAGCGGGAACGACGAGTCGGTGCCGCCGAACCCGAACGCGTAGTGGAAGACGAGCGCGCTGATCCCGATGGCCGCGCCGAAGCTCAGCACCACGGTGCCCATGAGCACGAGCGGGGCGACGAGCGAGCGCAGCAGCAGCACGAGGACCAGGAAGACGACGAGCAGGATGATCGGGATGAGCAGCCGGTTGTCCGCCGCGGACGCGCGCTGCACGTCGAGGTCGATCGCGGTCGTGCCGCCGACGATCGCGTCGGCGTCCGGCACCGCGTGCACGGCGTCGCGCACCCGGTCGACGGTCGCGTCCGCCGCGTCGCTGTCGGGTGCGGACTCCAGCGTCCCCTCGACGTAGGCGAGGCCGTCGGCGACCAGGGGCTCGCTCACCGAGCCGGCGTCGATGCCCTCGACGCCCGCGACGGCGTCCCGGACCGCGTCGGCCTGCGCCGCGTCCGCCAGGACGACGACAGGGGCGCCGGCACCGCCGTCGAAGTGCGCCTCCAGGACCTTCTCGCCCTCGATCGACGGCTGCGTCGTGCGGAACGACTCCTCGTTCGACAGCCCGGACGGGTCGAGCTGCAGCCACCCGATGCTCGCGACCGCCAGCACCGCGGCGGTGGCCAGCCACGTCCGACGCGGGTGGCGGGCGACCTGCGCGCCGATCCGCGCCCAGACGCCGTGCGTCGTCGGCTCGTCGTCGCCCAGGTGCGGCACCTTCGGCCAGAACACCCAGCGCCCGAACGTCACCAGCAGCGCGGGGAGCAGCGTGAGCATGACGAGCAGCGCGACGCCGATGCCGATCGCGGCGACCGGACCGAGCCCGGCGGTGGAGTTCATCGTCGCGAGCAGCAGGACCAGCATGCCCGCGGCGACCGTCGCCGCCGACGCGATGATCGCCGGGCTCGCGCGGTGCAGCGCCTCCGCCATCGCCGCGTGCCGGTCGCCGTGCTTGCGCAGCTCCTCCCGGTAGCGGGCCACCAGCAGCAGCGCGTAGTCCGTGCCCGCGCCGAAGACGAGGACCGTGAGGATGCCCGCGCTCTGCGCGTTCACCGTGAGGTCGAACCGGTCCGCGAGCACGTACACGACCGCCTGCGCGACGGTGAGCGCGACGACCGCCGACGCGACCGGCAGCAGCCACAGCACCGGGCTGCGGTACGTGAGCAGCAGCATCACGATGACGACGCCGCCCGCGGCGAACAGCAGCGTCGAGTCGATCCGCTCGAACGCCTCCGACTGGTCCGCCGCGAGTCCCGCCGGCCCGGTCACGTACGGCACCAGCCCGTCCGCGCCCTCGTCGGCCGTCGCGCGGATCGCCTCGACCGTCGGCCCGAGCGAGTCCCACCCGTCGGGCGCGTCGATCGGCACGATCACCTGCACGGCCTCGCCGTCCTGCGACGGGATCGGACCGACGACCTCCCCGGCGAGCCCGTCGAGGTCCGCGAACGCCGCGACGTCCGCCGCGACCGTCTCTTGGTCGGACGGCTCCAGACCGCCCTCGCGCTCGTAGACGACGACCGCCGGCACCACGTCGTCCGGCTGGAACGCGGCCGCCGCCGCGAGCACCTCCGTGGACTCCGCGTCCGCCGGGAGCCACGACTCCGCGTCGTTCTCCTGCGCGCTCGTGAGCTTGCCCGCGAGCGGGCCGAGCAACGCGGTGACGACGAGCCACAACGCGATGACGACGTACTTGACGTAGCGGTGGGTGATCCACCCGGCGACCTGGGACATGACGGTTCCTCGGGTCTCGACGACGGGGACGGCCGGTGCGTGGTGCGGAGTCGTGCATGGATGTGCGAGGTGCGGACGGGCGCTGCGGTGCCGGCGCGGCGTGCGCGACGAGCGGGGTGTCCGGCGCTCCCGCGTCGCGTACCCCTGAGAAGGACGCTCTCGCAGAAGGGGACAGACCGGACATCCGGGATACCCCCGAATCGTGGGTCGGGGTCCCCCGACGTGTCGAGGGCGCGCTCTCAGGGTCCGCTCAGGAAGCGGGGCCGAGCAGCCAGTCGCGCACGGCGGCCGTCACCGCCGCGTCGTCCTTCGGGGAGTGGTCGCCCGTGACGAAGACCGTGGTCAGCGGGCCGCGGACGGTCGACAGGTGCGTCGTCAGCTCCTCGGGCGAGCCGAACGGGTCGCGCCGTCCCGACACCGCCAGCACGGGGACCGCGACGTCCGGGAGGTGCTCCGCGCGCAGCCGGTCCGGGCGGCCCGGCGGGTGCAGCGGGTAGGAGAGCAGCACGAGCCCCGCCGCGGGCAGCCCCTGCGCGACGGCGAGCGACGACATGCGGCCGCCGAACGACCGCCCGCCCAGCACGAGCCGCTCGGTCCCGACCCCGAGCGTCTCCGCGAAGGCCGCGGCGCGCTCCCGCAGGTGGGCCACGGCCACCTCGGGGCGGTCCGGGGCGCTGCTGCCGCGTTCGCGGTTGGGGAAGCTCAGCCGCAGCACGGGCAGCGGCGCGAGGGCGGCCTCCAGCGCGACGAGCGTCCGGTGGTCCCGGTCGGCCCCCGCACCGGGCGTCAGCACGACCCCGGCGACGTCGACCGGGCGCCGCTCGGTGCCGTCGTCCCCGCTCATGCCCCCACCTTCTCGCGCCACCCGGGCGCCGACCACAACACTGTGCGCGTCTCAGCCCGGTGGGACGCGCACAGTGTTGTGGTCGACGGCGCTCGACCGGTCGGGGACGGGAGTGAGGCGGCGGCGGGTGGCGGTGGGTCAGCGGGGGAGGTGGGGCCGGACGGCGGCCAGCGCGCGGGTGACGTCGTCCGGGTCGTTCCAGACGTGGAAGGCCAGGCGGACGCCGCCGCCGCGACCGGCCACGCGGCAGCCCGCGGCCGTGAGCGCCGAGCGGAGCGTGCCCGCGTCGTCGTCGGGGAGCGACACGATCGCGCTGCCGCCGGGGCCGAGCCCGACGCCGTCCCGGAACGCGTCGGCGAGCCCGACGTCGTACGCGCGGACGTCGGACGGGTCGACCGACGCGAACGCCTCGACCGCGGGGGCGGTGCCGAGCCACACGAGCCACGCGGGGGAGACGTCGAACCGGCGGGCGTCGTGCGCGAGCGTCATGTCCGGGCCGTAGATCGACCGCCAGATCTCCTCACCGGCGTACCAGCCGGCCGACAGGGGACGCAGGCGCTCGCGGGCGGCGTCGCTCACCGTGAGGAACGCGGCGCCGCGCGGCCCGGCCAGCCACTTGTACGCGGCGCCGACGGTCACGTCGAAGCGGCCCGCGTCGACGGGGAACCAGCCGACCGCCTGCGTCGCGTCGCACACCGTGAGCGCGCCGACCGACCGCGCGGCCGCCACGACGGCGTCGGCGTCGGCGACCCGCCCGTCGCGCGACTGCACGAGCGAGAACGCGACGACCGCCGTCGCCGGCCCGACGCTCGCCGCGAGCTCCTCCAGCGGCACCTGGCGCACGGTCACGCCCCGGTCGGCGTGCACGAGGAACGGGAAGACGACCGACGCGAAGTCCCCGTCGACGACGACGACCTCGGCACCGTCGGGCACGCTCGCCGCGACCAGCCCGACGAGGCTCGACGCCTGGGAGCCGATCGCGACCGATCCCACGTCCACGCCCACGAGGCGCGCGTAGGCGGCGCGCGACCGGTCGACGGCGTCGTCGTACGCGGCCATGTCGATCCGCCCCGCCTGCCAGGCGTCGATCCCGGCGCGCATCGCGTCGGCGGTCGCCCGCGGCGGGAGACCGCACGTCGCCGCGTCGAGGTACCCGGGCACGCGGTCGATCGCGGCGCGCAGGGACGCGAGCGGGTCGGTCGTGGTCGCGGTGGTCGCGGTGCGGGCGTCGGTCGTCATGGGCCGATCGTGACCCGGCGCGACCCCGAGGCACAACGATGCGCGGGGCGGCAGGAGCGAGGGCGACGCGCGGCGGACCGGCGGGGTCGCGGCGGGTCGTCGGTCAGCGGACGACGGCCGCGACCGCGGAGACCTCGACGAGCGCGCCCGGGACGCCGAGGCCCGCGACGCGCGCGGCGGTGACGAGCGGCGGGGCGCCCTCGCGCGCGAGGGCCGGGGCGGCGGCGCCGTAGGCCGCGGCGAGGTCGACGCCGTCGACGAACAGCACGGTGACGCTCACGAGGTCGGCGACGCCCGCACCGGCGGCCTCGAGGGCCGTGACGACGTTCGCCATGACCTTCGTGACCTGGGCGGCGACGTCGTCCCCGCCGACGAGCGCGCCGGACGCGTCGACGGCGTTCTGCCCGCCGACGAGGATCGTCGTCGCACCGGGCGGGATCACCGCGGCGTGGGAGAACGCGGGGCTCTGCACGAGCCCGTCGGGCCGGAGGAACGTGATCGTGTCCATGCGTGCCACGCTAGGGCGGTAACCGGACGGATCGCGTCCGGGTTGTGCCGCGATCGGCGGGGATCGCCGGTCAGCGACCGAACAGCCGCCGCCAGCCCGACGACGGCTTGGACGGGAGCAGGCCCGGGACGTCGCCGGGCGCGCCACCCGACGCAGCACCGGACCCGGGGGCGGGCGCGGCCGCCGGGCGTGCGACGGCGGGGGCCACGAGCGTCGCGCGGACCTCGGTGAGCAGGGCGTCGACCTGCACCTCGTCGTACCCCTCGGTGAACCGGCGGACGCTGAACCGGGCGGCGTCGATCTCGGCGACGGTGACGGGATCCGTCGTCGGCTCGCCGCCCTCGCGGGCGCGCAGCGTGCGGGCGACGCGGTCGAGGAGGTCGTCGACCTCGTCCTGGTCGTACCCGTCGCGGAACTTCGTGGCGGTGAACCTCGCCCGCAGGACGTCGTCGGCGGTCAGCACGCGCCCATCGTGCCGCCGGGACGCGCCCGCGCCCAGGCCGGTCACCCGATCGCGATGCCCAGCGCGGACGCGATCGTGCGGACGACGCCGTTGTCGTTGTTCGACGGGGCGACGAAGCGCGCGTGCGCGCGGACCTCGGGGTGCGCGTTGTCCATCGCGAACGACCACGCGGCGGCGTCGAGCATGCCGAGGTCGTTGAAGTAGTCGCCGAACGCCATGGTCTGGTCGCGCGTGACGCCGAGCTGCTCCTGGACGCGTCGCAGCGCGGCGCCCTTGTCGACCGTGCGGCTCATGACGTCGACCCAGTGCTGGCCGGACACGACGACGCGCGACTCGCGGCGCAGCTCGGACAGCGCGGGACCGGCGCCGCGCTCGGCGGGTCCGAAGTCGTAGACGGCGACCTTGAGCACGTCGTCGTCGACGGCGCGCAGGTCGTCGACGACCTCCAGGAGCGCGTAGTAGGGCCGGCACTGCGCGAGGAACCGGTCGTCGGCCCGCTCGACGTACGCGGACCGCTTGCCGCACAGGACGGTCCCGACGTCGAGGCCCGCGGCGGCCTCGGCCCGCACCACGTCCACGACGTCGTGCGCGGTCGCCGTCTCCAGGGTGTCCGACGCGAGCTCGACGCCGCCGCGCACCACGTATGCGCCGTTCTCCGCGACGTAGACGAGGTCGTCGCGGCCGATCTGGGCGCGCAGCGTCGCGTACTGCCGGCCGCTCGCGGGGCACACCATGACGCCGCGCGCGAGCAGCTCGTCGAGCAGCGGCCAGAACGTCGGGTGCACGCGCTTGTCGTCGTCGAGCAGCGACCCGTCCATGTCGAGCGCCACCAGGCGCACGTCGGGCACCTCGTCGAGGACGGGCGGTTCCAGCACGGGGGTCTCGGCGCTCACCCGGCCCATCCTCGCAAACGGCCACGCACCGACCCCGCCGCCGCGGCGCCCGCCCGGACGGACCGCCCGTCCGGGTCGCCTTTCACGCCTGCGGCGAACACGGGCAGTGGGGGGTACCCCCTGTGGTTAGCATCGAACAACGCCGCTCGTCGTCGCCCACCGGCCGCCGCCCCGGGTACCCGGCGAGCACGTCGCTCGTGAGGAGTGCACATGTTCGAGAGATTCACGGACCGAGCCCGCCGCGTCGTCGTCCTCGCCCAGGAAGAGGCGCGGATGCTGAACCACAACTACATCGGCACCGAGCACATCCTCCTGGGTCTGATCCACGAGGGTGAGGGTGTCGCGGCCAAGGCCCTGGAGTCGCTCGGCATCTCCCTCGAGGCCGTCCGCGCCCAGGTGCAGGAGATCATCGGCGAGGGCCAGCAGGCGCCGTCGGGTCACATCCCGTTCACGCCGCGCGCCAAGAAGGTCCTCGAGCTGTCCCTGCGCGAGGCGCTGCAGCTCGGCCACAACTACATCGGCACCGAGCACATCCTGCTCGGCCTGATCCGCGAGGGTGAGGGCGTCGCCGCCCAGGTGCTCAACAAGCTGGGCGCCGACCTCAACCGCGTCCGCCAGCAGGTGATCCAGCTGGTGTCGGGCTACCAGGGCAAGGAGCCGGTCGCTGCCGGCGGCCCCCAGGAGGGTCAGCCCTCGGGCTCGGCCGTGCTCGACCAGTTCGGTCGCAACCTCACGCAGGCGGCGCGTGACGGCAAGCTCGACCCGGTCATCGGGCGCGAGAAGGAGATCGAGCGGGTCATGCAGGTGCTGTCCCGCCGCACCAAGAACAACCCGGTGCTCATCGGCGAGCCCGGCGTCGGCAAGACGGCCGTCGTCGAGGGCCTCGCGCAGGACATCGTCCGCGGCGACGTGCCGGAGACGCTCAAGGACAAGCAGCTCTACACGCTGGACCTGGGCGCGCTCGTGGCCGGCTCCCGCTACCGCGGTGACTTCGAGGAGCGCCTGAAGAAGGTCCTCAAGGAGATCCGCACGCGCGGCGACATCATCCTGTTCATCGACGAGATCCACACCCTCGTGGGTGCGGGTGCCGCCGAGGGCGCGATCGACGCCGCGTCGATCCTCAAGCCGATGCTCGCCCGCGGCGAGCTGCAGACCATCGGTGCGACGACGCTCGACGAGTACCGCAAGTACGTCGAGAAGGACCCGGCCCTGGAGCGCCGCTTCCAGCCGATCCAGGTGTCCGAGCCGAACCTCCAGCACGCGATCGAGATCCTCAAGGGTCTGCGCGACCGCTACGAGGCGCACCACCGCGTCTCGATCACGGACGCCGCGCTCGTCGCCGCCGCGACGCTGGCCGACCGGTACGTCAACGACCGGTACCTGCCGGACAAGGCGATCGACCTGGTCGACGAGGCCGGCGCACGCCTGCGCATCCGCCGCATGACGGCTCCGCCGGAGCTGCGCGAGCTCGACGAGCAGATCGCCGAGACGCGCCGCGACAAGGAGTCGGCGATCGACGAGCAGGACTTCGAGAAGGCCGCCCGCCTGCGCGACGCCGAGAAGCAGCTCGGCCTCAAGCGCCAGGAGAAGGAGAAGGCCTGGAAGTCCGGCGACCTCGACGCGGTCGCGGAGGTCGACGAGGAGCTCATCGCCGAGGTGCTGGCGAACGCCACGGGCATCCCGGTGTTCAAGCTCACCGAGGAGGAGTCCAGCCGCCTGCTCCGCATGGAGGACGAGCTGCACAAGCGGGTCGTCGGCCAGGACGCCGCCATCAAGGCGCTGTCGCAGGCCATCCGCCGCACGCGCGCCGGGCTCAAGGACCCGAAGCGTCCCGGTGGGTCGTTCATCTTCGCGGGCCCCACGGGCGTCGGGAAGACCGAGCTCGCCAAGGCGCTCGCGGAGTTCCTGTTCGGTGACGAGGACGCGCTGATCCAGCTCGACATGTCCGAGTTCTCGGAGAAGCACACCGTGTCGCGGCTGTTCGGCTCGCCCCCCGGGTACGTCGGCTACGACGAGGGCGGTCAGCTCACCGAGAAGGTGCGCCGTCGTCCGTTCTCCGTCGTCCTGTTCGACGAGGTCGAGAAGGCGCACGCGGACATCTTCAACTCGCTGCTGCAGATCCTCGAGGACGGTCGCCTGACCGACTCGCAGGGCCGGGTGGTCGACTTCAAGAACACCGTCATCATCATGACCACCAACCTCGGCACGCGGGACATCGCCAAGGGCCTGCAGACCGGCTTCCAGGCCGGCGGCGACCTGTCGACGTCCTACGAGCGGATGAAGGCCAAGGTCAACGACGAGCTCAAGACGCACTTCCGTCCGGAGTTCCTCAACCGCGTCGACGACGTCGTCGTGTTCCCGCAGCTCTCGCAGCCGGAGATCTTCGCGATCGTCGACCTGATGGTCGCGAAGCTCGACAAGCGTCTGCGCGACAAGGACATGGGCATCGAGCTCACCCCGGCGGCCAAGAAGCTGCTGTCGGAGAAGGGCTACGACCCGGTCCTGGGCGCCCGGCCGCTGCGCCGTGCGATCCAGCGGGACATCGAGGACGCGCTGTCCGAGAAGATCCTGTTCGGCGAGCTCAAGGGCGGCCAGCTGGTCGTCGTCGACGCCGAGGGGGAGGGGCTGCTCGGGGAGTTCATCTTCCGCGGCATCGCCAAGGGTCTGCGCAAGGAGCCCGTCCCGGTCGGCGCGAGCGTCGGCACCCCGGGCTCCGGCACGGACGTGCCGGCGGCCCCGCCGATCTCCGGCGCCGGCGACGGCGGCACCGGAACCCAGCCGCTCGGCGCCTGACGCCGACCGCCTGACCGCAGGAGGCCCGGTCCCCACGAGGGGGCCGGGCCTCCTGGCGTCTCAGCGGGCCACGGGGGCGGGGCGTGCGGCGGCCACCTGGTCGATCGTCGCGGTGACGACCGCGAGGCGGGTGGCGACGTCGGCGTCGAGCGGGCGGACGCCCCACTTGAGCCCGATCCGCGGGACGTCGCCGGCTGCCGCGAGGGTGGCCGCGATCTCCGGCGGGCCGAGCAGCGACGCCGACGACGCGGCGAGCGCCGGGTGGTCGCCGCGCGGTGGGATGTGCATGTCGCCCCACGCGGCTCCCCACGCGGTGTCGGCGTCGGTCGCACCGGACAGGACGAGGAGCCGGAGCAGGCCGGCGTCGGCGACGGCGCGCGTGTGCGCCACGGGGGTCGCGGTGTCGCGGCCCTCGATCGCGGAGCGTCCCCAGTTGACGACCATGCCGAGCAGGTCGGGCGCGAGCCCGAACGACTGCACGAGCGCGATCTCGTCGTCGAGGCCGAGGAAGCCCTTGGCGGGCGTCTGCCCGGGCACGAGCGCGTCGCAGTGCTCGACGAGCAGCTCGGCGCCCGCGAGGTCCCAGCCGAGGATCTCGTCGAGCGAGCGCTCGAACGCGTCCCGTGAGCCGAGGAGCGGGCCGGGCGCGCTGTGCACCTCGACGGCGCTGACGCGCCGGACGCCGTGCCGGTCGGCGAGGACGTGCGCGAGGTCGCGGGCGCGGGCCACGTCGTCGATCGCTCGGGCGCGCTGCTCGGCGTCGGTGGACGCGAGGCCGTAGGCCGGGACGTCGGCGCGGCGCGCGGTCATCGTCGGCACGAGGGAGACGACCAGGTCGCGTACCGCGGGGACGTGCGCGTCGATCCAGGCGGGGACGAGCGTCCGGTGCCCCTCGGGCTGGAGCGCGAACTCGAGGCCGGCGAGGTCGAGGTCCGCGACGGCGTCGAAGAACCGGTCCTCGGCGGCGGGGTCGGTCGGGGCGGTGATGTACGCGGAGACGTACAGGTCGGGCGTCGTCATGCGTCCTCCGGGGCGCGTCGGGACGGCCGGAGCGGGTGCGGCGGGGCCGCCACGGCGCCACGAGCAACGGCTCTTCCCGCCCGGAAGGCGGGGTGTTGACCGGTCTGCGACGCTGCGTTACCGTTCCGTTCCGCTAGATGGAACTGAGTTCCACGAAAGTCTGACACCGTCGTCCTGACTCCCGCAAGCACCCGCACCGCACCTGCACCGCATCCCGCAACTGCACCGCATCCCGCACCGCACCTGCACCCGCACCGGCCTGCCCCGCAGTCACCGGCGGGCCGGACCGCCCGCACCCCCCGGATCCATCCCCCGCGCACGCCCTGCGAGCGCCCGAGCGCCCACGCCCGCCGTGGGCCCGCACCGAGGAGCACCCATGAGGCGAAACACCGTCGTTTCCGTCACCGCGCTCACCTTCGCCGCCGCGCTCGGCCTCGCCGCGTGCAGCACCGGCACCGGCACCGCCGCCGGCGACAGCACCGGCTCGTCGGGCGGTGAGGCCGCGACCGTCTTCAAGGTCGCGTTCAACCAGCAGCCCAACCACCCGCAGTTCCGGGCGCTCGACGCGATGGGCGAGCGCATCAAGGAGCGCACCGACGGCGCGTACGACCTGGAGATCTACCCGAACGAGACCCTGGGCGCGCAGAAGGAGACCATCGAGCTCGTCCAGTCGGGTGCCGTCGAGTTCTCGGTCGTCGCGAGCCCGCTGATGGAGAACTTCAACCCCGACTTCGTGGTCTTCAACCTGCCGTTCACGTTCGACTCGCAGGATCACCAGCGCGAGACGACGAACGACCCCGACATCGTGTCCGAGCTGTACTCATCGCTCGACGACCAGGACCTGCACGTGCTCGCCGCGTTCCACGGCGGTGTCCGGTCGATGTACAACGGCGAGAAGCCGATCGAGACGCCCGCCGACCTCGAGGGCATGAAGGTCCGCGTCATCGAGTCCGACACGAACATCGAGATGATCCGCCTCATGGGCGGCACCGGGACGCCCATGGGCATGGGCGAGGTGTACGGCGCGCTCCAGTCGGGCGTCATCGACGCGGCCGAGAACAACGAGCTCACCTACGCGAACGTCAAGCACGCCGAGGTCGCGCCGTACTTCAGCTACACGCGGCACCTCATGCTGCCCGACTACCTCATCACCAACCCGGCGGTCATGGACGGCCTGCCCGACGACGTGCGCGCGATCTTCGAGGAGGAGCTCGCGGCCGCGGTCGAGGAGGAGGGCGACCTCTGGAAGACCGAGATCGAGGTCGCCAAGGAGATGGCGACCGAGGCTGGTGCCCAGTTCAACGAGGCCGACGCCGACGCGTTCGCCGAGGTCATCCGGCCGCTCACGGAGTCGAAGCTCGACAACGAGTTCATCCGCGAGATCCACGAGAAGGTCCGCGCCGCGGCCGAGTGACGTCTGACGCCCCCGCGCTCTCGCACCGAGAGGTCCGTCCATGACATCCCCTCCAGGACCCCCGCCGGCACCGGACGACGGTCCCGACGACGCCGGCACGCGCGCGACGCCGCCCGTGCACACCGAGCACGCGCTGCTCACCCGGTTCAAGACGGCGCTCGACGCCGTGCTCCGGGCGGTCTGCGTGACGCTCTTCGCGCTGCTCGTCCTGCTGGTGACGTGGCAGGTCTTCACGCGCCTCGTGCTGGACGCGCCGAGCGTCTGGTCCGAGGAGGCCGCCCGGTACGTGTTCGTGTGGGTCAGCCTCATCGGCGTCTCCATCGCGACCGGGGAGAAGGCCGACGTGGCGATCGACTACTTCGTGCTCAAGGCCCCGATCGCCGCGCAGCGCGTGCTGGAGATCGTCGCGTACCTCAGCACCCTCACGTTCGCCGCCGTCGTCATGGTCTGGGGCGGCTGGACCAACGCGCACCAGACGTGGGACCAGGCCAACCCGGTCCTGCCCGTCTCGGCGGGGGTCCTGTACCTCGCGGTCCCGGTCGCGGGCGTGCTGTTCGCCTTCTACCTGCTCTACCACCTCGCCGGCACGCTCTCGCGCCGCTACGCGGGGGTCGAGCACACGGCACCCGAGGAAGGGGTCGAGCTGTGACCGAGGTCGGACTCGTGACGGCCGTCCTGTTCGGCGGCATGGCCGTGCTCATGGCGATCGGTGCGCCGGTCAGCATCAGCATCGGCCTGCCGTCGGCGGTCTCGCTCGTCCTCGTCATGGGCCTGGAGGACGGCGCCGCGACGTCCGCGCAGCGGATGTTCAACGGCGTCAACTCGTTCGCCCTGCTCGCGATCCCGTTCTTCATCCTCGCCGGCGGGATCATGAACAACGGCGGCATCGCGACGCGGCTCATCAACCTCGCGAAGGTGCTCGTGGGCCGCACGCCCGCCCCGCTCGCCCAGACGAACGTCCTGGCGAACATGCTGTTCGGGGCGATCAGCGGGTCGGCGATCGCGGCGGCGGCGGCGGTCGGCACGACGATGTCGCCGATGCAGGCCCGCGAGAGGTACGACCGGGCGTTCACCGCCGCCACGAACGTCGCGTCCGCGCCCAGCGGCATGCTCATCCCGCCGAGCAACCTCATGATCATCTACGCGATGGCCAGCGGCAGCGCCTCGGTCGGTGCGCTGTTCCTCGCCGGGTACGTGCCGGGCGTCCTGTGGGGCGTCGCGTGCATGCTCGTCGTCGCGTGGTACGCCCGACGGCACCCCGAGCTGCGCGAGCCGGTCCGGGCGGACCTGCGTCAGATCGGGACCGTGTTCGTGCAGGCGCTGCCGTCCCTCGCGCTCGTCGTCGTCGTGATCGGCGGCATCGTCGGCGGCTTCTTCACCGCGACCGAGGGGTCGGCGGTCGCGGTGGTCGCGTCGCTCGTGCTGTCGTTCCTCTACCGGGCGATCCGGGTGCGGGACCTGCCGCGGATCCTGTACTCCGCGGCCCGCACGAGCTCGGTCGTGATCTTCCTCATCGGGGTCTCGTCGATCATGTCGTTCGTCATGAGCTTCACGCGGATGCCGCAGCTCATCGCCGAGAGCCTGTTCGGCTGGACGGACAGCAAGGTCGTCGTGCTGCTCGTGATGATGCTGGTGCTGCTCGTCATCGGCATCCCGCTCGACGCGACGCCCGCCGTCCTCATCTTCACGCCGATCTTCCTGCCGATCGCGATGCAGTACGGGATCGACCCGGTGCACTTCGGGATCATGCTCACCTTCAACCTCTGCATCGCGATCATCTCGCCACCGTCGGCGCCCGTGCTGTTCGTCGGCGCGCAGGTCGCCGGGGTGCGGATCGAGCCCGTCATCCGCCACCTCATGCCGTTCTTCCTCGCGCTCGTGGCGGTGCTCTTCCTCGTCGTCTTCGTCCCCGGGCTGTCGCTGTGGCTGCCCGGACTCTTCGGCCTGCTCTGAGCCGGCCCACCCGACCTGCACCCCGACCCGGAAGGTTCCCGATGGATCAGCGGTACGCCACCAGCCCCGAGCACGTGCGCGGGGCGGACACCGAGGAGCTGCGGCGGCGGTTCCTCGTCCAGGACCTGTTCGCCGACGACGAGGCCCGTGCCGTCCACACGCACCACGACCGCGTCGTGCTCGTGGGCGTCGTCCCGGCCACCGGGCCGCTCGCGCTGCCGGCGTTCCCCGAGCTGCGGTCCGCGCACTTCCTCGAGCGTCGCGAGGCGGGCGTCGTCAACGTCGGCGGGCCGGGCACGGTCACCGTCGACGGCGAGACCCACGCCGTCGACCGCGGTGCGTTCCTGTACGTCGGACGCGGTGCGCGCGACGTCGTGCTCGCGTCGACGGAACCGACGGGACCCGACGGCCCGGCCGCGTTCTACGTGTTCTCCGCGCCGGCGCACACGTCGTACCCGACGACCCTCGTCGGGCCCGAGGGCGGGACGGTGCGCGAGCTCGGCGACGCCCTGACGTCGAACCGTCGCACGCTGCGGCAGGTGATCCACGAGGGTGGCGTGCGCAGCTGCCAGGTCGTCATGGGCATGACGACGCTGCACCCCGGCAGCATGTGGAACACCATGCCGGCCCACACCCACGACCGGCGCACGGAGGTCTACCTGTACGTCGACGTGCCCGACGACGCCCGCGTCGTGCACCTCCTCGGCGAGCCGACCGAGACCCGGCACCTGCTCGTCGCGAACCGCGAGGCCGTCCTCGCGCCGAGCTGGTCCGTGCACTCGGGGGTCGGTACCGCGAGCTACGGGTTCATCTGGGCCATGGCAGGCGAGAATCAGTCGTTCGACGACATGGATGGGCATCCCATCACCGACATGCGCTAGCGCGCCGACGACGACAGGTGGACGGACATGGTCTCCGGCTCGACGCCAGCACCCCGCACGCGAGCGGGCGACGAGCCCGACCAGCCCGTCCGCCTCGACCAGGCGCCCGGCGCGAGCGAGAAGACGCTGCTCGTGCTCGAGGCCGCGATGGCGCACGGCCGGTTCACCGACGTCGTCGAGGCCACGGGGCTCGCGAAGGCCACCACGCACCGGATCCTCGCGACGCTCATCGAGCGCCAGTTCGTCGCGGTCGCCGCCGACGGCACGTACCTGCCCGGCCCGAAGATCCTGTCGCTCGCCGGGCAGGCCATGGCGCGCATCGACATCACGGCGATCGCGCAGCCGTTCGTCGACGAGCTCGTCGAGAAGACGCACTGCACCGTCCACGTCGGGGTCAAGAACGGCGACGAGATCGTGTACCTGATCCGCGCCGACTCCGACAAGCCGTACCTCATGCCGTCGCGGGTCGGTCTCGCGATCCCGCTGCACACGTCGGGGATCGGGAAGGTCGTCCTCGGCGGGTTCACCGACCAGGGGCTCGAACGGTTCGTCGAGCGGGTGGGCCTGCCGCGGCGGACCCCGAACACCATCACCACGCTCGACGGGCTGCGGGCCGAGGTCGCCGAGATCCGGCGGCTCGGGTACGCGCTCGACCGCGAGGAGAACGTCCCGGGCGTCGCGTGCGTCGCGGCGCCGATCTACGACACCACGCACACCGTCACCTACGGGATCAGCATCTCGACGCTGACCCTCGAGCACAGCATCGACCAGATCGAGGCGATGGCCCCCCTGGCCGTCGAGGCCGCGCAGAAGATCTCCGCGGCGCTCGGTCACACGGGCTGACCGCACCGGTCGCCCACGGCGCACCGGAGGAGAGCACGCCCATGACGACCGCCCCCAGCACCTCGGCCGACTACACGGCCCGTCTGTTCGGGCTGACCGGCCGGCTCGCGGTCGTCACCGGCGCGAGCCGCGGCATCGGGCTCGCGATCGCCGAGGCCCTCGCGTGGTCGGGCGCGGACGTCGTCGGCGTCAGCCACTCGCTGCCGCCGGGTGCGAGCGACGTGCGGGCCGCCGTGGAGGCCGCCGGGCGGACGTTCACCCCGCTGCGCGCCGACCTCGCCGACCGTGCCGCCGTCGCCGCGCTCGCCGCCGACCTCGCCGGCCGGGACGTCGACATCCTGGTCAACAACGGTGGCACGATCCGCCGCACGCCCGCGGTCGACCACTCCGACGAGGACTTCGACCACGTGCTCGACGTCAACCTGCGCTCGGCGTTCGTGCTCTCGCGCGAGGTCGGGCGCACGATGGTCGCGCGCGGGTCGGGGCGGATCGTCAACGTCGCGTCGATGCTGAGCTTCCAGGGCGGGATCACCGTGCCCGGGTACACCGCGTCGAAGTCGGCGCTCGCGGGGCTGACGCGTGCGCTCGCGAACGAGTGGGCGTCGTCGGGCGTGCACGTCAACGCGGTCGCGCCGGGGTACGTCGCGACCGCGAACACCGACGACCTGCGGCAGGACCGCGCGCGTGCGCAGGAGATCCTCGCGCGCATCCCCGCCCACCGGTGGGCGACGCCGTCGGACGTCGCGGGCGCGGTCGTGTTCCTGTGCTCGCCGGCCGCCGACTACGTGCACGGCGCGGTCCTCCCCGTGGACGGCGGCTGGCTCGCGCGCTGACCGGCCCGGGCTCCTGCCCGCCGCTCGACCGGGAACGACGAGGCGGGACCCGCGCGGTCGCACCGCCGCCGCGCGGGCTACCGCCGGGCGACGCCCAGCGTGCGCAGGTGCAGCGCCGCGAGGTCGCGGACGACCGGCTCGTCGTCGTCGCGCCACGCCGCGGCGGGGTCCGGGTGCACGGTGAGCAGGTCGCGCGGCGCGGCGGACGTCAGCGCACGGAGCGCGAGCACACGGTCGCCGTGCGGCCCCGCGGCCGACAGCAGGCGCAGGTCGTGCGTCCCGTGCCACCACCGCACGCGCGGGGCGAGCCGGGCGACGAGGGCGACCAGGAGGGGGACGGCGACGACGGCGACGGCGAGCACGAGCGCGAGCCGCTCGACCGCCAGGACCTGCTCGTGGCTCGCCGTCGCGATCGCGGCTGCACCGTCGGACGCGCCGTCGAGCGGCGCGGACAAGGGGTCGCCGACGAGCGGGACGTCCGCGACACCGTCGCGCCCGGCGGCGAGCTGGTCGGCGATCCCGTCGGCACCCGAGCCGATGCTGCGGACGGGGTCGGCGAGCCGCCACACCGCCTCGTGGACGTGGACGGCCAGCCACACCGAGGCGGCCACGACCACGAGGGCGACGACGTCGCCGACCACCTGCCGGCGCAGGACCGGGCCCGGGGTCGCGTAGAGGCGAGGCACGCGCCGCATGCTAGGACCGCCCGCTCCGTCCGGCCCGGCGAACGTGTGCGGCGAGCCCGCCGACCGGCGCGGGCGGGGCCTCGTCGCAGGCGCATCGTCACGTGCCCCGCCGTACCGGCCGCCGCGCATTATCTGGACGGTCGTCCACGCGGACGTGGACGTGGCGTGACCCTTTCTTGCCACTTGTCCGGATTGTTCGCTAACGTGCCGTGACGCCACGCGGTCCCGGTGCATTCTCCTGGGCCCACGGGCGTCCTTTCTTTCGCACCGCAGGGGGAGCACGAGCGTGCACATCGACAGGAACTCGACCGAGAAGTACAAGCCGGAGTACGACGTCCTCGTCCGGCGCTTCGCGGAGACCTTCGCGCAGACCAGCCCGGGCAAGGAGGCCATGGGCGCGGCCATCTCGGTCTTCGAGCCGGGCGAGACGATCCGCGAGCACGTCAACAAGCCCGAGGTCGAGGAGGTCTTCCTCGTCCTCGACGGCGACGTGGACTTCTACCTCGACGGCCGGCGCGAGCGCATCACGACCGGTGACATGGGGCTCGCGCACATCGGCCAGGCGCACGCGTTCACCAACGCGGGCACCACCACCGCCCGGCTGCTGAGCATCTGGTGGCGCGCGGTGCGCGAGCCCGCACCCGTGGCCTGACGGCGATGGCGCGCACCGCCCCGACGGTCGTCTTCACCCCGCCGCCGACCCCGAACGGCGCGCTGCACGTCGGCCACGTCGGCGGCCCCTACCTGCGGGCCGACCTGTACGTGCGCCTCGTGCGGCTGCTCGACGACCGCGAGATCCGGCACGTCAGCCACGTCGACACGTACCAGTCGTACGTCGCGAAGAAGGCTGTGGAGGTGGGTGCGGAGCCCGACGCGCTGTCCCGGGAGTACACGGGCCGGATCCGCGCGGACTTCGACGCCTACGCGCTGCGCCACGACGCGTTCGGCGACAACCGCGACCCGGACTACCTGCGCTTCCTGCGGGAGGGCGTGCGGGCGCTCACGGACGTCGTGACGGTCGTCGAGCGCGAGGTTCCGCGGTGCGAGGGCTGCGGGCGCACGCAGCTCGAGGCGTACGCACGCTCGGCGTGCACCGGCTGCCTGCACGACGCGTACCTCAACGTGTGCGAGAACTGCTCGCTCCCGCAGCAGGTCGACGACGCGCTCGGGCTGCTGTGCACGCAGTGCCGCACGGCGGCGGGCGGCACGACGACGGCCCGCTTCCTGTCGTTCGACGCGGGCGCCGTCGCGGCCGTCGAGGACACGATGCGGCACCGGCACGGGGCGTCCCGCCGGGCGTCGGCGCTGTTCGACCGCCTCGGCCCGCACCTCGCGCTGTGGCAGTTCGAGTCGCCGTACGGCGTCGCGGTCGACGACTCCGGGCTGGTGCTCAACCCGTGGGTCGAGATCTTCTTCCACCACACGTGGTGCCTGCTCCAGGAATGCGGCGTCGACACCCGGCTGCCCTTTTCCGAGGGCGTCGCCGAGCTGAATCGTCGGGACCCCGACGTGATCTATTTCTTCGGCGTCGACAACACCTACTACTACGCGTTCCTGTTCACCGCCCTGGCGCAGGCGCTCGCCATTCGGCCGATGGTGCCGTCGCGCGTGAAGATCAACCATTTCATGCACCTGCGCGGCGCGAAGATCTCGTCGAGCCGGGGCAACGTCGTCTGGGCGGACGAGCTCGTCGGGTCCGCGCCGGTCGAGGTGCTGCGCACGCGCCTCGCCCGGTCGTGCCCCGAGTACGCGCCGCGCGAGCTGGCCGACGACGGTCCGCCGCTCAGCCCGGCTCGCCCGGTCGGCGTCCCGCCGGCCGGCGAGGGGCAGGGGCCGCGCGAGCTCGACGTCGTCCGCGCCCGGCTCGCGGACCTCGCCGCCATCGACACGTTCTCGGTCGAGCGCCTCGTCGACGTGATCGACAAGGGGCGCGAGCGCGCGCGTGCCGTCGGCGGCGACGACGCGGACGCGATCGACGGGTACCTCGCACACGTCTGCCGCGAGCTCCAGCTCGCGTAGCCCCCGCACCGGGCGCCGCCGGCACCCACGCACCGGGCACCGCTGCCCGCGCAACGAGCACCGACCACGCCACGACCGCGACCACGCACGTCGGCCGCGACCCAGCACCGCACCGCACCCGGCGACCGCGGGCGCGCACCGCCCCGGCGGCGCCGTGCCCTGCCGCCGTCCGAGCACGCCACTCCTCAGGAGGTTCGTCCACCATGACCCGCACCGACCACCCCGCCGTCCCCGTCCCCGCCCGCCGGACCACGCTGCGCGAGCTGTTCGACGCGCCCGGCCTGGTGCGGATCGTCGGCGCGCACAACCCGCTCGGCGCCCGGCTCGCGGAGCGCGCGGGCTTCGACGGGGTCTGGGCGAGCGGCCTGGAGGTCTCGGCGTCGCAGGGCGTGCCGGACGCCGACATCCTCACGATGAGCGACCTGCTGAGCGTCTCCGCGTCGATGGCGTCGGCGGTGCGCATCCCGGTCGTCTCCGACTGCGACGCGGGCTACGGCAACGTCCCGCAGGTCATGCACATGGTGCGCCGGTACGAGGCCGCCGGGATCTCGGCGGTGACGATCGAGGACAAGCTCTTCCCGAAGATGAACAGCTTCGTCGCGAGCAACCAGAGCCTGCTCCCGGTCGAGGCGTTCTGCGGCAAGATCGCCGCCGCCGCCGCGGCGCGGACCGGCGACCTGCTCGTGATCGCGCGCATCGAGGCGCTCATCGCGGGGCACGACCTGGACGAGGCGCTGTCCCGGGCGCACGCGTACGAGGCGGCGGGCGCGGACGCGGTGCTCATCCACGCGAAGGACCGCTCGCCCGACGTGGTGCTGGAGTTCCTCGAGCGCTGGTCGTCGCCGCTGCCCGTCGTGGTCGTGCCGACGACGTACCACACGGTCACGGCGGCGGAGCTCGAGGAGGCCGGCGCGAAGATGGTCGTGTACGCGAACCACGGGCTGCGCGCGCTCATCACGGCCGTGTCGCAGACGTTCTCGTCGATCCTGCGCGACGGTCGCACATCGCGGTTCGAGGACGACATCGCGACCGTCGAGGACGTCTTCGAGCTGCAGGGCCTGCGCGACATGCTCGACGAGGAGCGCCGGCACGACGCCGCGGGCGTCGAGCACGCGCTCGCCGCGGCGCCGCTGGCGAGCCGCTCGTGACGACGCTCGTCGACGTGCCCGCGGTGCTGGAGGCCGACGCGTTCCTCGACGTCCTCGCAGCGCGCGGGCTCGGGCCGGTCGTCGGGGTGCCGTGCTCGTTCCTGGCCCCCGCGATCCGGCGGATGGAGGACGGCGCGGGCGTCGAGTACCTGGCCGCGGCGAACGAGGGCGAGGCGGTCGCGATCGCCGTCGGCGCGCGGCTGGGCGGGCGTCGGCCCGTCGTCGTCATGCAGAACTCCGGGCTCGGCAACGCCGTCAACCCGCTGACGTCGCTCGCGAGCACGCTCGAGGTGCCCGTGCTGCTGCTCGTCACGTGGCGCGGTGAGCCGGGCTTCCCCGACGAGCCGCAGCACCGGCTCATGGGCGAGATCACGCCCGACCTGCTCGACGCGATGGGCGTGCGGCACGAGATCCTCCCGTCCGACCCGGTGGTGCTCGGCGAGCGCGTCGACGAGGCGCTGCGGCACCTGGACGCGACCGGCCGGCCGTTCGCGTTCGTCGTGCGCAAGGGCACGTTCGAGAAGGCGGTGCCGCGACCGCCCGCGGACGACGACGACGCCCACCGACCGCCGCTGCGCGCCGAGGTGCTGGGCGCGGTCGTCGACGCCGTCGGGCCCGAGACCGTGCTCGTCGCGACGACCGGCTACACCGCGCGCGAGCTCGCCGCCGGCTGGGACCGTCCGGAGAACCTGTACGTCGTCGGGTCGATGGGGTGCGCGTCGAGCGTCGCGCTGGGCCTCGCGACGGCCGTGCCCGACCGGCGGGTCGTCGTGCTCGACGGTGACGGGGCGGCGCTCATGCGGCTCGAGGCGCTCGCGACGATCGGCGCGGTGCGGCCGCCGAACCTCGTGCACCTGGTCCTCGACAACGGGTCGTACGAGTCGACGGGCGGGCAGCGCACGTCGTCGTCGCACGTCGACCTCGTGGGCGTCGCGAGGGCCTGCGGGTACGGCGACGCCCGGAGCGCGACGACGCCGGCCGCGGTCGCGGAGGCGGTGCTCGGCGCGACCGGCACGACGTTCGTGCACGTGCCCGTGAGCCCCGGCACCGACCCGGACCTGCCGCGACCCGCGATCCAGCCGCCCGACGCGGCCCGCCGCCTCGCCGCCGCGCTCGCGTCGGAGGTGCGGCCGTGACGCGCGTCGTGCTGCTCAACCCAGGCCCGGTGATGACGGCCGACGAGGTCCGCGAGGCGCTCGCCGGACCGGACCTGTGCCACCGGGAGTCCGACTTCGGCGACCTGCTGGCCCGCGTCCGGCACGAGCTGACCGACCTGTGCGGCGGCACCGGCACGCACGACACCGTCGTGCTCACGTCGTCCGGGACGGGCGCCGTCGAGGCGGCCGTCGCGAGCGCCGTGCCGGCCGACGGCGTCGTGCTCACGCTGGAGAACGGGCACTACGGCGAGCGCATGCGGCAGATCGCGCAGTCGCACGGCATCCCCGTCCGCGAGCTCGCGGTGCCGTGGGGACGCCCGCTCGACGCGCGCGACGTCGCGGCCCGGCTCGCCGCGGAGCCGCAGGTCACGCACGTGACGCTCGTGCACCACGAGACGAGCACGGCCATGCTCAACGACCTGCCCGGCATCGCCCGGGTCGTGGCCGAGGCGGGCCGGTCGCTGGTCGTCGACGCCGTGAGCAGCGTCGGGTGCGAGGACGTCGACGTCGCGGCGCAGGGCGTCGACTGGCTCGCGGGGACGTCGAACAAGTGCCTCGAAGGCATGCCGGGCCTGTCGTTCGTCACCGCGCGCGCCGACCTGCTCGACGCGCTCGCCGGGAGCCCCGGACGCGGGTACACCGTCGACCTGGGCCGGCACCACCGGGCCCAGGCGCGCGCGGGCGTCCCGGCCTTCACGCCCGCCGTCCCGACGTTCTACGCGCTCGAGGTCGCGCTGCGGCGCCTGCGCGCGGAGACGGTGTCCGGTCGACGTGCCCGCTACGGGCGGCTCGCGGAGCTGCTGCGCGCCGGGCTCGTCGAGCGCGGGTTCACGGTGCACCTCGACCCCGCCGAGCGTGCGTCGTCGCTCACGTCGCTCGACCTGCCGCCCGGGCTCGGGTACGCCGAGCTGCACGCGGGCCTGCGGGCGCGCGGCTACGTCGTCTACGCGTCGCAGGAGCACCTGCGCGACCAGGCGTTCCGTGTCGCGACGATGGGCACGCTGACCGAGGACGAGGTCCGCGGGTTCGTCTCCGCGCTCGACGCGGTGGTCGCCGCGGCACCCCGGACGGGTACCCGGCACGAGCGGGAACGGCGGCACGCGGGCCCGTCGCACGCCACCGCACCGGTGGCGACGTGACGCGTCCCCTGCGGGTGGCCGTCGTCGGGGGAGGTCCCCGCGCGACGTACGCCCTCGAACGACTCAGCGCCCACGCCGACGCCCTGACGGCCGGCCGGACGCTCGAGGTGCACGTCTTCGAGCGGACCGGGCGGTTCGGCGCGGGGTCCGTGCACGACCCGCGGCAGCCGCTCACCGCGGTCCTCAACCGCACCGCGGACGAGGTGTCGTTCGCCGCCGACGAGACCGTCACCGGCGCCGGACCGCTGCGTCCGCCTGCAGAGCGTCCGACGCTCGCGCGGTGGATCGCGCAGCGGTCCGACGGCGTCCCCGAGGAGCCCGCGGCCTGGCCCCCGCGCGCCGTCCACGGAGCCGCGCTCGAGGAGCGGCTCGCCCGGTTCGCCGCCGACCTGGAGCGCACCGGGCGCGCGCGTGTGCACCGGCACGCCGTCGAGGTCGTCGAGCTCCGCGAGTCGTCCCCCGAGGCGTCCTGGCCGGAGGGCCCACTCGACGTCCTGGCCGCCGACGGGCGCACGTGGACCGTCGACGACGTCCTGCTCGTGACCGGGCACGGGTCGCCGCGACCCGCGCACCCGACGGCCGACCCGTGCGCCGGACCGGGGGACCACGCGGCCGTGCACGTCACGCGCGCGTACCCGCTGGACGGCCCGGGCTCGGTCGCGGAGGTGCCCGCCGGGTCGCGCGTCGCGCTCGTCGGCACCGGCATGACGGCCCTCGACGTGCTGATCGCGCTCACGGCGGGGCGCGGCGGCCGGTTCGCGCGCGCACGCGGCGGACGGCTGACGTACCTGCGGTCCGGCGCGGAGCCGTCGACGATCCACTGCACGAGCGGCTCGGGGGTGTTCCCGTACGCGCGGCCCGCGGTGCTCTCGACCGTGAGCCCGTTCGTCGACGCGCGCGGCGGCCGCTTCCTGCGCCACGACGTCCTGCCGCGACTGCGCCGGTCGCGCGGCGGCCCGCGGGAGGGCGGCGGGGACGGCACGGGAGCGCTCGACGTCGAGCGCGACCTGCTGCCGCTGATCGTCCTGGAGATGGCCTTCCAGCACGACGCGACGCTGCGCGGCCTCGACGCCGCGCGCGACGCGGCGACCCGTGTGCAGGACGCCGTCGACGCGTTCGTGGACGACGGCCTCGCGGGTCGGACGGGGGACGACGCGCGGCCCGACGCGCTCGCCCGGCTCCTGCTGGCGCACACGGGCGACGTCGACGACGCCGACCGGTTCGACTGGGACGCGCTCGTCGACCCGCTCGCGACCGGCGACGACCTGGCCGACGTGATCGAGCTCGACGTGCGGCGCGCGCGCCAGGGCGTCGGCGTGAGCCCGCACCTCACCGCGCGCAACGGCGTGTGGCGGGACCTGCGCGGCGTCATCTCGGCGGCCGTCGACGACGGCGGGCTCACGGCCGCGTCGCACCGGCGGTTCGTCGAGCGTGTGGTGCCGTGGCACAACCGGTTCGCGAACGGTGCGTCGCCCGACGTGATGGCGCGCGTCGCCGCGCTGCTGCGGTCCGGGCTCGTGCGCGTCGACCGCGACGACCGCGTCGACCGCAGAGGGCCGTGCGCGGTGCCCACGACCACCGTCGACGCGCTCGGCGGGACGCCCGATGTGCTCGTCGACGCGTGGGTGCCGCGGCTCGACGTGCGGACCGACCTCAACCCGCTCTACCGGCGGCTCGTCGAGCGCGGTGCGGCGTCGCTGTGGGCGACGGGCACGGGCGCGGACGCCTTCCGGCCCGGCGGCGTGCGCGTCGACGACCGGCACCACCCGGTGCGTGCGGACGGCACGTCCGACCCGCGCGTGACGGTGCTCGGCCCGGTGCTCGAGGGGCAGCGCTCGTTCCTCGTGTCCGCGATGCGTCCCGGCCGCGACCACCACGTCATGCGCGACACGGTCGGCTGGGTCGACGACCTGCTGGCCCGCCACCCCGCCCCGCAGCGCGGCGCGACCGTCGTGCGCCCCCCGGCACGACCCGACGAGAGGACCCCCAGCATGGGCACGACGACCACCCGGCACGCGGTCGGCACCGACGGCGAGATCGGCCTGCTCGTCGACGCGCCCACCGACGGCGAGCACCTGGGCGACGTCGTCGTCGCGCCGGTGTTCGGCGGCACCGCGCGCAGCATGTTCCCGTTCGCGCACGCGCTCAACCGGCACGGTTTCCGGACGGTGCGCGTGGACTTCCGCCACCACGTCGGCTCGGGCAGCGGCGAGATCGCGGGGACGCGGCTGTCGGCGCAGGCGGAGGACGTCGCGGCGGTGCTCGACCTCCACCCGGGCGCGCTGCTCGTCGCGGTGAGCCTGGCGACCCGGCCCGCGGTCCGTGCGCTCGCGGGCGGTGCCCCGGCGGGCGGCGCGGTGCTCGTGACGCCCGTGCTCGACGTGACCGCGACGCTGCGCGAGGTGATCGGCACGGACTTCGTCGAGGCGGAGCTGGACCGGCTGCCCCCGACGGTCGACGTGCTCGGCTACGAGGTGCGCGACGGGTTCGTGCACGACGCGCGGACGCACGGGCTGCACGGGTACGACGAGGCGGTCGAGGACCTCGCGCGCGTGGCGGTGCCCGTGCGGCTCGTCGCGGGCGACACCGACCCGTGGGTCGACGTGACGCGCGTGCGGGCCGCCGCCGGCCGGCTGGCCGACGAGGGTCGGGACGTCGGGCTCGTCGAGGTGCCCGCCGCGACGCACCGGCTCAACCGCAACCCCGTCGTCGCGCGCCGCTACGTCGAGGAGACCGTCCGGGCGTGCCTCGACCTCGTGGGCAGCGACCGCCCGGTGGACGTGCCGTCGTTCGACGCGCTGGTCCGGGCGAGCAGCGCGCGTCCCGCCGTCGCCGAGCCGGCCGGGGTGCCGGGATGACGGCGTCCGGCATCAGGCAGCCCGCGGTCCCCGTCGCCGACGTCCCGATCGGTGACCTGGTCCGGCCCGAGCTGCGCGGCCAGGAGCCGTACGGCGCGCCGCAGCTCGACGTGCCCGTGCGGCTCAACACCAACGAGAACCCGTACCCGCCCGACCCCGCGACGAGCGCCGCCGTCGCGCGCGCGGTCTCCGAGGCGGCCGCGGACCTGCACCGGTACCCGGACCGCGAGGCGACGCGCCTGCGCACGGCGCTCGCGGGGCACCTGACCGCCGACACCGGTGTGCCGCTCGACGCACGGCAGGTGTGGGCGGCGAACGGGTCGAACGAGGTCATGCAACAGCTGCTGCAGGCGTTCGGCGGGCCCGGCCGGCTGCTGCTGTCGTACGGGCCGACGTACCCGATGTACCCGGAGTACGCGCGCAACACCGGGACGGCGTGGCGGTGCGAGCCCCGCGACGAGCGGTACGGGGTCGACCCCGCGCGGCTCGTCGACGACCTCGCGACGCACCGGCCCGCGGTCGTCGTGCTCGCGTCGCCGAACAACCCGACGGGGACCGCGCTGCCGCTCGCGACGGTGACCGCCGCGCTCGACGCGGCGCCCGGGCTCGTCGTGGTCGACGAGGCGTACGCGGAGTTCCGCCGCGCGGGCGTGCCGAGTGCGGTCGAGCTGCTCGACGGGCACCCGCGCCTGGTCGTCGTGCGGACGCTGAGCAAGGCCTTCGCGGGGGCCGGGGCGCGGATCGGCTATCTCGCGGCGGACCCGGCGGTGGTCGACGTGCTGCGGGTCGTCCGGCTGCCGTACCACCTGTCGGCGCTCACGCAGGCCGCGGGCTGCGCACTCCTGGCGCACCGGACCGAGCAGCTGCGCACGGTCGACGCGCTGCGTCGCGGACGGGACGACCTCGTCGACTGGCTCCGCGCCCGCGGCTGGACGGTGCCCGACTCCGACGCGAACTTCGTGCTCGTCGGGCCGTTCGACGACGCGTGCGCGGTCTGGGAGCGCCTGGTGGCGTGCGGGGTGCTGGTGCGGGAGATCGGCGGTCCGGGGCGGCTGCGGGTGTCGATCGGGACGCCCGAGGAGATGGCGGCGTTCCGGAGGGCGTTCGCCGCGGTCACGTCCGCGGGTGCCCCGTGACGTCACGCGCGGCACGCACCGGGATCGGGCTGCTCACCGCCGCGACGTTCATGCTCTTCCTCGACGTCACGGTCGTGAACGTCGCGCTCGACCGGATCGGCACCGAGCTCGGCGGCGGGCTGAGCGCGCTGCAGTGGGTGCTCGACGCGTACACCGTCGCGCTCACCGTCGGGCTGGCGGGAGCCGGGCCGCTCGTCGACCGGTACGGGGCCGTGCCGGTCGCGGTCGTCGGCGTCGCGGTGTTCACGGTCGCGTCGGCGGCGTGCGCGCTCGCACCGACCGCGGGCGTGCTGCTCGCGGGGCGGGCCGCGCAGGGCGTCGGCGCCGCCGTCGTCGTGCCCGCGTCGCTCGGCCTCGTCGCCGCCGTGCACCCCGCCGGACCCGCGCGGTCGCACGCCGTCGCGCTGTGGTCGGCGATCGGGGCGGTCGCGCTCGCGGTCGGGCCGCTCGTCGGGGGCGTGCTCGTGCAGACCGCCGGGTGGCGGTCGATCTTCTGGCTCAACGTGCCGGTGGGGGTCGTCGTGTGCGGCGGGCTCCTCGCGATCCGCCGGTCCGCACCCGTCGCCCCGCACGTCCCGGGCCGGGCGGACGTCGTCGGTGTCGTCGTGCTCGCCGCGGCGCTGCTCACCGCCGCCGTCCTCGTCATCGAGCACGTCCCGCCCGGTCCGCTCGGCCCCGCGCTCGCGGTCGTCGTGCTCGTCGGGGCCGTCACGCTCCTGCTGCGCCGCGGTCGCGGCAGGCCGCACGCCGTGCTCCCGACGGACCTGGTGACCCGCTCCGAGGTCGCGGTGCTCCTGCTGCTGGGCGGCGCGACCTTCGCCGGCCTCTACGCGTTCGTGTTCCTCGTGCCGCTCAGCGACCAGGCCGCGTTCGGCCGCAGCGCGCTCGCGACGGGCGTCGCGTTCCTGCCGCTGACGGTCGCGCTGTTCGCGGTCGGGTTCGTCGCGGGGCGGCTGGCCGAACGGTTCCCCGAGCGGCTGCTCGTCGGCGGCGCGCTGCTCGCGATGGCCGCGGGCACCGGGCTCGCGGTCGGCGTGGGCCTCGACCCGGCGTCGCCCGTGCGGCCCGTCGCGCTCGTCCTGGTCGGCGCGGGTGCGACCCTCGCGCTCACCCCCGCGACCATCGCGTTGCTGCGGCTGGCCGGCGCGCCCCGGGCGGGCGTCGTGACGAGCACCAGCAACCTCGTGCGGAACGCCGGCGGCGTGCTGGGTGTCGCGCTCGCCGGGTGGGCCGTGCACGCGGGCCGTCCCGGTGCCGGGCCCGTCCCCGCCGGTCCCGACCTCGTCGACCGGGTCGGCGGCGCGCTCGCGGCCGTCGCCGTCGCGCTCGCGGTCGTCGCGGTCGCCTTCCTCGTCGCCTGCCCACCGGGCCTGGCCCGACGCGTCCCGCGCGCCGAGCCGGCCTGACACGAGCCCGCCGCCCGACGCGCGCCGCCCGCCCGACGCGCCCCGCGCACACGTCACGCACCACCGAACGGAGATCCCATGGACCAGGTCATCGACCTCCCGCTCATCGTCAACGGCGTCGCCCGGTACGCCGACGGGCCGCAGGACGACGACGTCCACCTGCTGCGGTTCGAGAGCGGCGCCGCGGTCCGCATCCCGCGGTTCCACCAGGCGCACCTCGACGAGATCCACGCCGCGGCCGCCGACCTCGACGCCGAGCTCGCGGCGGTCTCGTCGGCGGAGATCATCACGTTCCTCGGCAAGGTCGGCGAGCTGTGGGACGCCCGTCGCCTCGCGGCGCGCATGTTCGTCCGCCGGCACGCGCACACGCTCACGCAGTTCCCCGACGTGATGATGGAGCGCGACTACGAGACCATCGGGCACTTCCTCGCGCAGCGCTGGCACCTGTACGACCAGATCGAGTCGGAGTTCGGCGACCAGCGGATCCTCGACGAGTGGCTGCCGGTGCAGATGTCGTACCGGCGCGCGTACCCGCGCGGTCTCGTCCTGCACTACCTGGTGGGCAACCTGCCGCTCGCGTCGATGTACAGCCTGTGCCGCGGCATGGTGACCAAGAACCGCTCGATCGCGAAGCTCCCGTCCCGCGACCCGATCTCGCCCGTCGGGATCGCGCTCGCGGTGCTCGAGGTCGACCCGCAGCACCCGGTGTCGCGCGCGCTGTCGCTGCCGTACTGGCCGCACGGCGACGCGGTCGGCGATGCGGCGATCGCGTCCGTCGACGCCGCCTGCGTGTGGGGCGGCGAGGCCGCCGTCCGGTCCGTGCGCAGCAAGCTCGGCGTCAACGTCCCGCTCGCCGAGTACGGCCCGCGGCACAGCGCGTCGGTCGTCGACCTCACGCAGACCGACCCGCGCGAGGCCGCGATGCGCGTCGTCGAGGACGCCGCGTTCTACGACCAGGAGGCGTGCTTCAACACCCAGCGCGTCTTCGTGAAGGGCGACACCGCGGCGTTCGTCGCCGCCGCGCGCGAGGCGTTCGCGACGTTCACCGGCAACCTGCCGTTCGTCACCGAGAACCGCGACGTGCTCGCCAACCGGTCCGCGCTGCTCGCCGAGGCGTCGTTCCGCGGCTTCCCGTCGACGGTCACCCCGGACTGGGCGGTCGTCGAGCTGCCCCTCGGCACCACGGACCTGCCGCACCCGCTCGGCCGCACGCTGTTCGTGCACCCCGTCGAGGACCTCGGCGACGTGGCCCGGCACCTCGACCGGCACAGCCAGACGCTGAGCGTGCACCCCTGGCGGATCACGACCGAGCACCGGGACCGGTGGGCCGCCGCGGGCGCGGACCGGCTCGTCGAGGCGGGGTTCTCGCGCATGCCGCGCGCCGGGTTCACGCACGACGGCTCGCTCGGCATGCACACGCTCGTCCGGCTCGTGTCGATCGAGCGCTCGTGGGACGACCCCGGCCGCTACTACACGCGCCGCACCGACGCCGCGCAGCACTACCTCGTCGACCGGTACGACCGCGTCCGGGCGACGATGCAGGCCGACGACCTCGCCGCCGTCGGCACGGACCCCCGACCCGCGCCCGCCGAGGGAGAGCAGCGATGAGCACGACCGCGACCCGACCCGCCCCGACGACGACGGCCGACGAGGTCAGCGCGCTCGACGCGTGGCTGTCGGCGACCGACGTGCTGCGCGACGGCGCGACGCCCGAGGTCCGCGCCGCGTTCCTGCGCGACGCCGTCGCGCACCACGTCGCGCACAACCCCGCCTACGCGCGGTACGCCGACGGGCTGGACCCGGCGTCGATCGACGCCGACACGCTCGACCGGATCCCGCTGCTGCCCAGCGGCGTGTTCAAGCGCGCGGCCGACCTGGTCCGGACCGGTTCCGAGCCCGTCGTCATGACCACGAGCAGCGGCACGCAGGGCACGGTGTCCCGCGTCCCGCGTGACGACGCGACGCTCATGCGGTTCTTCGCGTCGGTCACGGCCGCGACGCACGAGCTGCTCGACGTCGAGCACGCCGAGACCGTCGTGCACAACGTGGGCCCGCGCGTCGACGAGTCGCAGCACCTGTGGATCTCCTACGTCATGTCGGGCGTCTCCGTGCTGCACGAGACCGACTTCTACGTGCGCGACGGCGCCGTCGAGACCGAGCGCCTGGTCGCGGCGCTCGCGGCCGACGACCCGTCCGTGCCGTCGCTCGTCGTCGGGCCGCCGCCGCTGCTGTGGGACCTCGCGCACGCGCTGCGCTCGCGCCCGCTGCCCGCGCACCCGCGCCGGTTCGCCGTGACGATCGGCGGCTGGAAGGGGCGGCAGGGGCAGGCCGTCGCGCGCGACGCGCTCCACGACGTGCTGGTCCCGTCGCTCGGGCTGCCGGGTGCCGGTGCCGTGCGCGACGCGTTCAACATGGTCGAGCTCAACACCATCGCGCTCGAGTGCGCCCACCACGCCAAGCACTGCCCGCCGTGGCTGTACGTGAGCGCGCGCGACGCCCGCACGCTCGCGCCCGTCGAGCCGGGCGAGTCGGGGCTGCTCGCGTACTGCGACCCGACGCCGACGAGCTTCCCCGGGTTCGTCCTCAGCGAGGACTTCGGCTGGGTCGACCGCGACGTCGCGTGCCCGTGCGGTGTCACGGGCGACGTGCTGCGCATCGAGCGACGCGTCAACCGGCTGGAGAGCCGGGGCTGCGCGATGAAGATCTGATGCCCGGCGACCGTCCGGGAGCGGGGGTCGACCGGGCCGACGACGTCGTCGACGTGGTCGTCGTCGGGCTCGGGGTCGCCGGGGCGACCACGCTGTGGGCCCTCGCGCGCGCGGGGCTGCGGGCCGTCGGCGTCGAGCAGCACGAGCCCGGCCACGTGCACGGCGGGTCGCACGGCGGCACGCGGCTGTTCCGTCGGCTGCACTGGGAGGGCGCGCACTACCCGGCGCTCGCCGACCGGTCGCTCGCGCGCTACCGCGAGCTCGAGGCCGAGTCCGGCACGACCCTGCTGACGCCCTGCGCGCACGCCGTCGTCGGGCCGGGCGACGGTCCGCTCGTCGGGCGCACGCGCGCCGTCGCGCAACGCTGCGGGACCTCCGTCCAGGTGCTGCGGTCGCGCGCCGCCGCCCGGGCGGTGCCGCACCTCGCGCTCCGCACGGACGACACCGTGCTGCTCGACCGCGCCGCCGCGGTCGTCCGTCCCGAGGCGACGGTCCGCGCCGCGGTGGCGTGCGCCGCGGAGCGCGGGGCGCAGGTGCTCGTCGGGCGCGTCGTCCGCGAGGTCCGCGACGGTGCCGACGGGGTCGTCGTCGTGCTGGACGACCGCGTGCTGCGGGCGCGGCGGGTCGTGCTCGCGACGGGCGCGTGGCTCGCGACGGGGGAGGCCGCGCGCGTCGTCGGGGCGCCCGCGCGACGCGTCGTGCAGGCGTGGTTCCGCCCGGTCGGCAGGGTCGACGGTGCCCCGGCCCGCGCCGGGGAGCAGGTCCGACCCGGGGGTGCGTGGCCCGCGTTCGTGCGGCAGGTCGGCGCGGACCGGTTCTGGGGGCTGCCGGACGTCGACGGTCGCGGCGTGAAGGTCGGCGGGTCGTCGCGGCTGCTCGACCCCGACCGGCTCGGCGCCGGCCGGGCCGGGCCGCCCTCGCCCGACGAGACGCGTCCGGTCGTCGACTTCGTGTCCACGTGGGTGCCCGCGCTCGCGCCCGAGCCCGTCGCCGCGTCGGCCTGCGTCGACGCCTACACGTCCGACGGCGACTTCCTCGTCGGCCGCGTCCCGGGCACGCTCCGGCTCGTCGTGTGCGGCGGGTTCTCCGGCCACGGCTTCACGCACGCGGCCGCCGTCGGCGACCTGGTCGCGGCGCTGTGCCACCCCACCGGGCCGTCGGCGAGCGACGTCGAGCTCCTCCGCCCCCACGACCCCGCCCGGACCGCCCGGACACCGCGCACCGACCACGTCCCGGTCCAGCGCCCCGCACCCGCGACCACCCCCTGAGGAGAACGACCCATGCCCGACGGACTGCCTGCGACCATCGCGCACCGCTACAGCCGCGAGGTGGCCCTCCGCCACGAGCTGCTCTACGGCCGCGGCTACCAGGGCCCGGCCGAGCCGGAGGTGTTCGACGCGCTCGCCGCGCGCGCGGGTCTGCGTGCCGGGGCCGACGTGCTCGACGTCGGGTCGGGCCTGGGCGGCGACGCGTTCCGGCTCGCGACCCGGTTCGGTGTGCGGGTGGTCGGGCTCGACGCGTCGCCCGACATGACGGACCTGGCCCGCGAGCGCCGGGAGGTCGACGCGCCCGGCGCGGACGTCGAGCTCGTGTGCGGCAACGTGCTGACGTCGGACGTCGTGCGGCCCGGTGCCTTCGACGTGGTGTGGACGCGCGACGCGGGGGCGTTCCTCGCGCACGACGAGAAGCCCGTCGCGTGGCGCCTGCTGCACGACGCGCTGCGTCCCGGCGGGACGGTCCTGGTCACCGACTACTGCCTGGGGACGTCGGACGCGTCGGCGGAGTTCGGTCAGCGGATGCTCGCGTGGGGTCAGCACATGCTGACGCTCGACGCGTACGCCGACCTGCTGACGTCGTGCGGCTTCACCGACGTCGTGACCGAGGACCGCACCGCCGACCTCGTCGCGTCGCAGGAGCACGGGCTGCGGGTCCTCGAGGAGCGCGGCGACGACGTGCGCGCGCTGCTGTCGCCCGAGGAGCACGCGGACCTCACGCGACGCTGGCGCACGAAGCTCACGCACAGCACGTCGGGCGAGCTCGTCTGGATGGTCCTCACGGCCCGCCGCTGACGGTCCGCCGCTGACGGGCGCGCGCACAGCGGCCCGTCAGCGGCGTCGCGGTCGGCGGCAGGTCAGGGGGCGACCTCCGCCGTCGCGAGGCGTGCCACCGTGTGCGGGTTCGCGGGGCGCGCCAGGCCGTAGTGGTCGCGCAGCGTCGTGCCCGTGTACTCGGACCGGAAGATGCCGCGGTCGACGAGGATCGGCACGACCTGGTCGACGAACTCCTCCAGGCCCGACGGCAGCACCGCGGGCATGATGTTGAACCCGTCGGCGGCACCCTGGTCGTACCAGTCCTGGATCGCGTCGGCGACCTGCTCGGCCGTCCCCGAGAACGTGCGGTGACCGCGCCCGCCGCCGAGCCGGCCGATGAGCTGGCGGACCGTGAGCCGCTCGCGCCGCCCCAGGTTCACGATGAGCGTGTACCGGCTCTTCGCACCCTCGATCTCGTCCTCCGACGGCAGGTGGTCCGGCAGCTCGCGGTCGAGCGGCAGGTCCTCGGGGTCGACCCGCAGCTGCGCCGCGAGCTGCACGCGCGCGTACTCCGGGTTGATGAGCCGGTCGAGCTCGTCCTCCTTCTCCCGCGCCTCGGCCTCGGTCGCGCCGATCACCGGCACGATTCCGGGCAGCACGAGCACCGTCGCGGGGTCGCGGCCCCACTCGACCGCGCGGCGCTTGAGGTCCGCGTAGAACGCCTGCGCGTCCTCGAGCGTCTGCTGCGCCGTGAACACCGCTTCCGCGGAGCGCGCCGCGAGGTCCTTGCCGTCCTCCGACGACCCCGCCTGCACGAGCAGCGGGTGCGCCTGCGGCGAGCGGGGCGTCGTCAGCGCGCCCGCGACGCGGAAGTGCTCGCCGACGTGGCCGATCGGGTGGACGCGCGACGAGTCGCCCCAGACGCCCGCCTCCTTGTCACCGATCTCGGCGTCGTCCTCCCACGAGTCCCACAGCTTGAGCGCGACCTCGATGAACTCCGCCGCACGCGCGTACCGGTCGGCGTGCGCGGGCTGCTCGTCGAGGCCGAAGTTGCGCGCGGCCTCGACGAACGCCGTCGTCACGATGTTCCAGCCCGCGCGGCCGTTGCTGATGTGGTCGACCGAGGCGAAGCGTCGGGCGAGGTTGTACGGGTCGTTGTACGTGGTCGACGCGGTCGCGATCAGGCCGATGCGCTCGGTGACCGCCGCGATCGCCGCGAGGACGACCGTCGGCTCGAGCGTGCCCGACGGGCGGCGGCCGATGTCCCGGTGCAGCGCGGGGCCGTCGGCGAAGAAGATCGAGTCGAGCTTCCCGCGCTCCGCCGTCTGCGCCAGGCGCTGGAGGTAGGCGATGTTCGTCGAGACGGACGACGGGTCGCTCTCCGGCAGGCGCCACGACGCCTCGTGGTGGCCCGTGCTCATGAGGAACGCGTTGAGGTGCAGGTGGCCTGCGCGGTGCGTGGTCATCGGGTGCTCCCAAGGTCGTCGCGGTGGTGGTCCAGGTCGGGGACGACGCCGGCGGTGCCGGCCGTCGGGGTGGTGCCGGGCGTGCTCAGCGCGCCGAGCGCGCCGAGCAGGCGGGTGCGCAGCGCGGCGAACCGCGGGTCGGCCGGGTCGCGCGGGCCGTCGTCGAGCGTCACGGGCACGTCGAGCGCGATGCGCCCCTCGTCGAGCACGACGACCCGCTCGGCCAGCACGATCGCCTCGTCGACGTCGTGCGTGACCAGCAGCACCGCCGGGCGGTGCCGCGCGCACAGGTCGCGCAGCAGCTGATGCATCCGCAGGCGGGTGAGGGCGTCGAGCGCGCCGAACGGCTCGTCGGCGAGCAGCAGCTGCGGCTCCCGGACGAGCGAGCGGGCCAGCGACACGCGCTGCTGCTCGCCGCCCGACAGCTCGGTGGGCCACGCGCGCTCGCGGCCTGCGAGGCCGACCTCGGCGAGGCGCTCGCGCCCCAGGTCGCGGGCGTGCGCGCCGCGCAGGCCGAGGGTCACGTTGTCGAGCACGCGCGCCCACGGCAGCAGCCGCGAGTCCTGGAAGACGACGGACACCCGCTCGGGCACCGCGACCGTCCCGGTGCCGTGCACGTCGTGGTCGAGGCCCGCGAGCGCGCGCAGCAGCGTCGACTTGCCCGACCCGCTGCGGCCGAGGATCGCGACGAACTCGCCCGGCGCGATCGTGAGGTCGAGGTCGCGCAGCACGCGCCCGTCACCCTCGGCCAGGCCGTACGCGCGGTCGAGGTGCCGGACGACGACGGACCCGTCGGTCGTGGTGGTGCGCTCGTCGGCGAGGGCGCCGTGCGCGGGCGGCGGGACCGCGGAGCGCTCGGGCGAGCGGCCGTCGGCGTGCGCGGGTGCGGCGGCGGGCGCGGCGGGTGCCGCGGTTCCGTCGGCGAGCACGGTCGACGCGTCGGGGTGGACGGGGATCCCGGGTGCGCGGGTCAGTCCGCGAGCGTGCGTCGCCATGCGAGCGCCCTCCTCTGCACGAGGCGGACGAGCGCGTCGGAGCCGAAGCCGAGGACGCCGTACAGGACGAGGCCGACGACGATGATCTCGGTCTGCCCGTACGTGCGCGCGAGCTCCATCATGTAGCCGATCCCGGCGGTGCCGTTGATCTGCTCGACGACGACGAGCGAGAGCCACGCGCCGGTCACGGCGAACCGCAGCCCGAGCAGGAACCCGGGCAGCGCGCCCGGCAGGACGACGCGGCGCACGAACTGCCAGCGCGACAGCCCGACGGTCTCGGCGAGCTCGACGTAGCGCGCGTCGATCGTCCGCAGGCCGTTGTGGGTGTGGATGTACACGGGCACGAAGACGCCGAGCAGGATCGTGACGACCTTCATCGTCTCGCCGATGCCGAGCCACAGGATGAGCAGCGGCAGCAGCGCGAGGCTCGGGATGGCCCGCTTGACCTGCACGGGCCCGTCGATGAGCGCCTCCCCGATGCGGGTGAGGCCGGACACGAGCGCCAGCAGGGTGCCGAGGACGATGCCGAGGAGCAGGCCGAGGAGCGCGCGCTGCGCGGACACCGCGAGGTTCTCCTGCAGGCGGCCGGACTCGATCAGCTCGCCTGCGGTGGTGACGACCGTCCAGGGCGCGGAGAGCGTGCGCTGGTCGATGAAACCGGTCGCGCTGCCGAGGGTCCAGAACGCGACGAGCGCGAGCAGGCCCAGAGCGGCGCCGCCGGGGATGCTGCGGCCGGGTCCGAGGCGGCGGGTGGCGCGGCGACGGGTGGTCGTCGGGCGGGTGAGCGGGCGGGGCGACGCGAGCGCCCGTGGTGCGGTGAGGACCGACATCAGCTGCCCGCCCCCGCCCGGTACTCCTCGACGGCCTCCGCGATGACCGGCGCGAACCGCTGGTCCCACAGGTCGGGCGCGTCGAGCGGCTCGTTGCCCGTGGCCTCGGCGAGCAGGTCGATCGTCTCCTGGTGGCGCTCGATCGCGTCGGTCCAGTCGGCGGGGACGTCGGGCGTGCCCGCGTGCTCGACGAGGTAGCGGCCGTCCTCCTCGGACAGGCCCTGGTCGGCGACGTAGTACCCCTGCACCCACGCGTCGGGGTGGTCCTCGACCCAGAGCTTGGCCTGCGCCCAGAGCCGCACGTACGCGCGCAGCGCCGCGGCCTTGGCCGGGTCGTCGAGGGTCGACGTCGGCGCGTAGAGCACGCTCGGGTCGTCGCGCAGCCCGTGCGTCACCGTGTTCCCGCCGTCCTCGCCGTACTGGTCGACGTAGCGCGCGATCTGCACGCCGCCGAGAGGCGCGACGTCGACCTCGCCCGCGGCGAGCGCCGTCGGGTAGACGTCACCGGTGCTGGGCAGCTCGACGAGCTCGACGTCGTCGAGGTCGAGGCCCGCCTCCTGGAGCGCCCGCAGCACGATGACGCCCTGCGCCTGACCCGGGCTGTACGCGATGCGGTGGCCCCTGAAGTCCTCGAGCGAGTCCACGCCCTCGACGCCCGGCGCGACACCGAACTCGTAGATCGGGAAGTCCGCCCAGTCCTCGCGGTAGGACGCGGCGACGATCCGCACGTCGAGGCCGGTCCAGGTCGCGTGGATCGGCGGGATGTCCGCGACCGCGCCGACGTCGAGCGACCCGGCGCGGAACGCCTCGGTCGTCGCGGGACCGCCGGACACGTTGGCCCACTCGATCTCGAAGCCGAGGTCCGCGTCGAGGTCGTCGCCCGCGATCTCGACGGCCTTCTGCGTCGTGGGGTCGCCGATGACGAGCGTCGTGCCGGCGGGGATCTCGGTGGGCAGCTCGCCGGTCGCGGCGGGTGCGCCGGTCCGGCCGTCGCCGGTCGTCTGCGCGCTCGCGCCGGAGCAGGCGGCGAGCGTCCCGGTCAGGACGGTGGCGAGGACCGCGGCGGCGAGCCGGGGCCGGGCCGCGGGAAGCGCCGCGGTGCGCGGTGCCGGACGGGTCCGGCGGGTACGGGTGGACATGCGTGTGCCTCTCGACGGCAGGACGGATCGCGCCGCTGCCCCGTGCGGGCGTGCGGCGTTCGGTGCGTGGTGGTGCGCGGGGGAGAGGTGCCCTCGGTGCGAGGGCGGCGACGGCTCTGAGGGGCCGTCGGGCGCGGCGTGGGGGCGCCGCGGACCGGTCAGCGGGCGACGACGGCGTGGTCGTCGGTCACCGACAGGCGGGACACGCCCGACACGAGCGGGCCACGGGCAGCACGGCTGCGGTGGCGGGTGCTCGGCGGGTCGACATGGGATCCACCGTGCCAGCGCCGCCGAGGGGTGAGAAGACCCCTCCCAAATCCTGAGACTTCTGGTCGGGATTTATCGACGGACGCGCACCGGCCGTGCGGCCCGCGAGTGGGGTCAGCGCACCTCGAGGACCGTCCACCAGTCGTTGCCGTCACGCCCGGTGAACCCGGTGACCTCCTGCTGCCCCGCCGTCAGGGCCGGGTCCGACCGGCGGTGCGAGTGCAGCGCGACGCCCGTCGCGACGTGCACCAGCCGGACACGGGAGCCCGCGCGCCAGCGCCCGCCGCCGTCGACCTCCACGCGCCAGTCGTCGCCCGCGTCGCCCGCACCGTCGCGCCCGAACGCCGTCACCTCCTGCTGCGCGGTCAGCGGCGACGGGAAGCCCCGGTGGCTGTGCAGGTTCCGTCCGGTCTCGACGTGCCGCAGCCGCAGCACGTCGCCGTGCCGCAGCGCGTGCCCGTCGCCCACCGCCGCGGCGTTCCCGTGCGGCGCCGCGAGCCGCCACAGGTCGTTGTCGTCGGACCCGTCGAACGCCGTGACCTGCTGCTGCCCGGACGTCCCGGCGTGCGTGTACGCGAGCCCGTGCGAGTGCAGCGACCGGCCCGTCCACACGTGCGAGAGCTTGACGACGTCGCCGGTGCGCACCTGCCGGTCGCGGGCCGGTGCCGTGCGGGTCAGGACGCGCGGAGGCTTGGGCGCGTAGTCCTGCACGAAGAACCCGCGCCAGCGCCGGCCGTTCGACGCCGACCAGTCCTTCTGCCCCGGCCCCGACGTGAGGACGACCTCGCGCCCGGGCGTGTTCGGGTCGTACACCTGGAGCGCGACGCGGCCCGTCGCGCGGTCCACGTCGTACCCGTACGCGACGACCTGGTGGTTGTCGCCGACCTTCGCGAGCGCCCGCGCGACGACGAGGCCGAGGACGACCGGGCGCCCCGCGTCGACCGACGCGATCACGCGCGGGACCTCCTCCTCCTTCGTCCAGCGGCTCACGCCCTTGAACACCCACGTCTCGTCGTCCGAGTGCAGCGTCCACGTGAGGAACTTCGTCGCCGAGCCCGTGAGGAACGACTGGAGCTGGCGGTCGTGGACGTACTTCGCGAGCCAGTTCTCGTCGGGGGGGACGCGCTGCGGCGCGTACAGGTCCGCGGACCAGCGGGGGACCGGGCGGCCGGACAGGAAGTAGTCGAGCGCCGCGTACGACATGCCGCCGCACCGGCCCGCCGTCGTGATCGTCGTGCCGTTGGGCAGCGTGATGAGCTCGTCGACGAACGCGTTGGGGAACGCGAACCCGTGCACCGCCGGGTCGAAGTCGACGCGCCGGTGCGCGCGCGTGTCGTCGTCGGTGGGGACGGGCGGGGGCAGCGGCGACGGCGACGGGACCGGGGGGTGCGGGTCGGGCATCGTCGGGTCCTTCGTCGGCCGCTCGGGCCGGTCGTGGTGCGTTCCGGCAGGTGGCGGGCCGCGGGGCCCGCCAGCACCCACCCTGGCACCGTGCAGGAGCACGCGCCGCCGGGGGAGATACCGGGGTCGCTGCCACCCGGACGCGGACGGGGCGGCCCGCTGCGTGCGGACCGCCCCGTCGGGACGTGCTGCCGGCGGTCGGGCCGGCGTCGTGCGTGAGGACTACTGGCCGATGGCCAGCTTCACCTCGTCGGTGAACTGCTTGGCGGCCTGCTCGGGCGTGAGGCGCTTGAACAGCACCTCCTCGTTGATGCGCTTGGTGATGCCGGCGACCTCGCCCGCACCCACCGGCGGCACGACGGGACCGTCGACGATGTCGCCCTCGAGGCTCGCGAGGAACTCGGCGGCCTGCTTGTCGGTGTCGTTGAACTTGTCCTGCACCGCGGCGCGGACGTCCGTGTTGGCCGGCAGGCCGCGGTCGGACAGCAGGATCTCGCCGGCCGCCGGGTCGTTCAGCAGGAAGTCGACGAGGAGCTTGGCCTCCTCCGGGTGCTGCGACTTCGCGGAGACGGAGTAGAACATCGCCGGCTTGAAGTACATGCCGGTGCGCTCCTCCTCCGACTCGCCGGGCACGCGCAGGAGCTGGAGCTGGCGGCCCGACGCGGTCGTGATGGCGGTGAGCTGGTTCGTCCAGAACCACGCCATGGCGCCCTTGTTGGTGCCGACGAGCGACTGCTCGGGGCCGCCCGCGTCGGTCTCGACCGTGAGCGCCGCGTCGGGCGTGCCGCCGCCGTCCTGCAGGTCGAGCGAGTACTGCCACCACTGCGCCAGCGTCGACTCCTTGTAGCCGACCTCGCCGTCCTCGTTGTAGAGGGACTCGCCGCGCTGCCGCGCGAAGATCGAGAACCCGGGCTCGTTGAACCCGTAGTCCTGCGCGCCGTAGACGGCCTTGCCCGTCTTCGTGGAGATCTCGTTGGCGATCTCGACGTAGTCCTCCCACGTCCACGTGGTGTCGTCGGGCATCTCGACGCCCGCCGCGGCGAACGCCTCGGGGTCCGCGACGATCGCGTACGCGTTCACACCGGTCGCGACGCCGTACAGCGCGTCGTCGATCGTGCCGGACTGCAGCACGTTCGGGTCGATCTTCGAGGTGTCGAGGCCGAGCTCGTTGAGGTCCGCGAGCACGCCCTGCGACGCGTAGTCGGCGAGGTAGCGCTCCTCCTGCGTGATGACGTCGGGGGCGTCACCACCGGCGACGCCGGTGCTCAGCTTGTCGAAGTACGAGTTCCAGTCCGTGTAGTCCGGCACCACGGTGATGTGCGGGTACTTCTCGGTGAACTTGTCGAGGACCTGCTGCGTGAGCTCGTGGCGGGTGTCGGAGCCCCACCATGAGAAGCGGATCTCGACGGGCTCGGGCGGCCCGGACGAGGTGGCCTCGGCGGCGGGCTCGTCGGACCCGGCGCAGGCGGTCAGGGCGAGGGCCCCGACGGCGAGCAGTGCAGCGGACCGCAGGACGGCGGTCCGGCCGCGGAGGGCGGGACGGTGGCGCATGGTTCTCCTTCGTGACGAGGACGTCGGTGTGCTGGTCACTGCGGCCGGGCGCGAGCCCGGGTGCTACTTGATGCCTGTCGTCGCGATGCCCTTGACCAGGTACTTCTGGCCGAAGAGGAACGCGAGGAAGACGGGCAGGAGGGAGACGATCGACATCGCGAACATCGGCCCCCACGAGCTCTGGCCCGTGGCGTCGATGAACGTGCGCAGGGCGACCGGTGCCGTGTACATGTCCGGTCGGGTGAGGAAGATCAGCTGGCTGAAGAAGTCGTTCCAGGTCCAGATGAACGTGAAGATCGCGGTCGTCGCGAGGGCCGGCATCGACAGCGGCAGCATGATCTGCAGGTAGATGCGGCCGTGCCCGCAGCCGTCGAGGCGCGCGGCCTCGTCCAGCTCCTTCGGGATGCCGCGGAAGAACTGGACCATGAGGAAGATGAAGAACGCATCCGTGGCCAGCAGCTTCGGCACGATGAGCGGCAGGAACGTGTTGATCCACTCGAGCCGGGAGAACAGCACGTACTGCGGGACGATGATCACGTGGATCGGCAGCATGATCGACATGAGCATGATCGCGAACCACAGCTGCCGGCCCTTGAACTGGAGCCGCGCGAACGCGTAGGCCGCCATCGAGCAGCTCACGAGGTTGCCCACGAGCGAGCCGAGCACGATCAGCGCCGAGTTCAGCAGGTACCGGCTGAACGGGTACTGCAGCGCGTTCCAGCCCGCCGTGTAGTTGGTGGTGTCGATCTCCGACGGGATGAGCGACACGTCCCGGAAGATCAGCTCGCTCGGCTTGAACGAGCTCACCAGCAGCCAGATCAGCGGGTACAGCATGATCAGCGCGAGCGCGATCAGGCCCACGTGCTTGAGGAAGGCGCGCCAGCGTGACGGCCAGGGGGACCGCACACGGAGTGCGGGGGCGTCGGTGCCGCCGTGCCGTGCGTCGGCGCGCGAGGCGTGGACGCCGGCGGCGGGGTCGGGGCGCATCTGGAGGTCAGTCATCACCGTAGAAGACCCAATACTTGGAGGCGAGGAAGTTGAGAGCCGTCATGGCGGCGACGATGAGCACCAGCAGCCACGCCATCGCGGAGGCGTAGCCCATCTGCAGGGCCGTGAAGCCCTTCTGGTAGAGGTAGAGCGTGTAGAACATCGTCGAGTCGGCCGGTCCGCCCGTTCCGCCGGAGACGACGAACGCCTGCGTGAAGCTCTGGAACGCGCCGATGACCTGGAGCACGAGGTTGAAGAAGATGATCGGCGTGAGCAGCGGGATCGTGATGCTGCGGAACTGCCGGACCTTGCCGGCACCGTCGATCGACGCGGCCTCGTAGTACATCTCCGGGATCTGCCGCAGGCCCGCGAGGAAGATGATCATCGGGGCGCCGAACGTCCAGACGTGCAGGGCGACCAGCGTCCACAGCGCGGTGTCGGGGTCGGAGACCCAGCCCTTGCCCGCGACGCCGAACAGCGCGAGGAACGCGTTGACGAGGCCCTCCGCGCCGAACACCTGACGCCAGAGGATCGCGACGGCGACCGAGCCGCCGAGCAGCGACGGCAGGTAGAACACCGAGCGGTAGAACGACAGGCCGCGGAGCCCGCGGTCGAGCAGCATCGCGAGCCCGAGGGCCACGATCAGCTGCAGCGGCACCGCCGTCAGCACGTACGTGAACGTGACCCTGAGGGAGTTGAGGAGCCGGGGGTCCTCGAACATCCGCGTGTAGTTCTCCAGCCCGATCCACGTCGGCGGCTTGAGCAGCCGGTACTCCGTGAAGGACAGGTAGAGCGACATCACCATCGGCCCGATGGTGATGAGGAAAAGCCCGAGGAACCACGGCGCCAGGAAGACGGCGGCGACCTTGCCCTCGCCCCGTCCCGCGACGCCACGGGCGGTGCCCGCGGCTCCTCGTCTCCCGGTCGTTCGCCGGAACTCACTTACTACCGACATGCGTCGACCACCTCGTTGTGCATCGGCGTTGCAGCGGGAAACCGGTTCCCGATTGGGTACCGTAGCACCGGCCAAGCGCCTTGGGAACCGGTTTCCTGTGGTGTATGTTCGGCCACGAACCGTACCCGGGGGCCGAGCAACGCGTGCCCCGGGCTCGGACGGGAACGACCCGGTGGAGGACTGCAGTGACGCAGAACGGGTGGGCGCGCTCCGCGCCGACCATCGCGGAGGTCGCGCGCATCGCGGGGGTCTCGCGCGCCACGGTCTCGCGTGTGATGAACGGCCGGACGACCGTCGACGCCGAGTTGGCGTCCCGCGTGCGTGAGGTCGCCGACCAGCTCCACTACCGGCCGAGCAACGTCGCGCGCAGCCTGTCGCTCGGGCGCACCGAGACCGTCGCCGTCGTCGTCCCGGACCTCGCCAACCCGATGTTCCAGCAGGTGCTCCGCGGGGTCGCCTCCGCGGCGTCCGAGAGCGGGTACCGGGTCCTCGTCGCCGACACCGCCGAGGACAGCGTCGACGAGGAGAAGGTCGCGCTCGACGCACGGCTGCGCTGCGACGCCGTCGTCCTCGTCTCGCCCCGCATGCCCGAGCCCACGCTGCGCGCGCTGCTCCCGGAGATCGCGCCCGTCGTCGTCGTGAACCGCGCCCCCGACGGCACCACCCCGACGCTCGGCATCGACTACGCCGACGGCATCGAGCAGATCGTCGACCACCTCGCGCGGCTCGGGCACCGGCACCTGCTCTACCTCGCCGGCCCGACCAGCAGCGCGTCGCACTCCGCCCGCCTGGAGGCGCTGCGGGTCGCCGCCGCCCGGCGCGAGGACCTCCGGCTGTCGGAGATGCCGGCCGGCTCGTCCGTCGACTCCGGCTACGCCGCCGCGCAGGACGTGCTCGCGTCCCGGGCCACCGCCGTCGTCGCGTACAACGACCTCGTCGCGTTCGGCCTGCTCGCGCGGCTCAACGAGCTCGGCGTGGCCGTCCCCGGCGACATCTCCATCACCGGCTTCGACGACATCGAGCTCGCACGCTTCGCGACGCCGTCGCTCACCACCGCGACCGTCCCGCAGGTCGAGCTCGGGCGCCTCGCGTGGGAGCACCTGCGCCGCTCCGCCGCGGGCGACGACGTCGACCCCACGCCACCCCTGATCCGCCCGCTGCTCGCCGTGCGCGCCAGCACCGGCCCCGTGCCGCCCGCCGTCCGGCTGCGCCGCCGCACCCAGCCCGTCACCGACCGTCCGGGAGAGCCGCACGTGCAGTCCGCCCCGCGCTGGAGCACCGACGGACGTGCGCACGTCCTGACCGCCACCGTCCGCACCGGCCCGCGCCCCGGCGCCTCGACCCCGCTCGCGCGCTACGAGCCCGGCGACACCCTCCCGCCCGTGCACTCGCCGCGGCCGTTCCTGCACCCCGTGCACACCGCCGCCGGCACCGCGCTCACGCAGACGAGCCCCGTCGACCACCGGCACCACTACGGCGTCTCCGTCGCCGTCCCGGTCGTCAACGGCACGTCGTACTGGGGCGGCCGCACCTTCCTGCGCGACGAGGGCCCGACCCTCCTGCCCAACCACGGCCGCCAGGTGTCCACCGGCGTCCGGCTCGACGACGACGGCACGACGCTCGTCGACGACGTGCTGTGGCGCGACGAGCGCGACCGCCCGCTGCTGCGCGAGGACCGCCGGCTGAGCACGCGCGCGCTGCCCGACGAGCGCGGCTGGGCGCTGCGGTGGACCACCGAGCTGCGCGCCGAGCACGGCGACCTGCGGATCGAGAGCCCCGCGACCAACGGGCGCCCCGGCGCCGGGTACGGCGGGCTGTTCTGGCGGCTGCCGTCCGCCGACCTCACGACCGTCCTCGGCGAAGGGCTCGTCGGCGAGGAGGCCGTGCACGGCAGCCGGTCGCCGTGGCTGGCCTTCGTGCAGCGGCGCGAGGCGACGACCACGACGCTGCTGCTCGTGCAGGGCCCGGGGGAGGCGCGGCCGTGGTTCGTGCGCGTCGCCGAGTACGTCGGCGCCGGTCCCGCGCTCGCGTGGGACGCGCCCGTCGAGGTGCCCGCCGGCGACGTGCTGCGGGCCGGGCTCGCCGCCGTCGTCGTCGACCGCGCGCTCACCCAGGACGAGGCCGCGGTCCTCGCCGCCGAGGTCTGGGCGTGACTGCGCCGGCCGCGCTCGACCTGGCGCGGGTCGCCGTCGTCGGGGTGCACGGGCACGGTGCGTCGCACGTGCGACGGGTCGCCGCGCTCGCCTCCGACCGGCGCGCGGTGCTGTCCGGCGTCGTCGACCCGCGGCCCGTCGACGGGCTCGCCGACGTCCCGCCCGGCACGCCCTGGTTCCCGTCGCTCGACGCGCTGCTCGACGTGCAGCAGCCCGACGTCGTCGTGCTGTCCACGCCCATCCCCACCCACCTGCCGCTCGCGTCCGCCGCGCTGCGCGCCGGCTGCGACGTGCTGCTCGAGAAGCCGACGACCGCGTCGCTCGCCGATCACGCCGAGCTGCTCGCCGTGGTCGAGGAGACCGGACGGCGGTGCCAGGTCGGGTTCCAGACCTTCGGGTCCGGCGCCGTCGACGAGGTCGTGCGGATCGTCGCGTCCGGCGAGCTCGGCGACCTCGTGTCCGTCGGGGCCGTCGGCACCTGGGTCCGGACCGTCGCGTACTACCAGCGCGCCGCGTGGGCCGGGCGGCGCACGCTCGACGGCGTCGAGGTCGTCGACGGGGTCGTCACCAACCCGCTCGCGCACGCGGTCGCGACCGCCCTGCTCGTCGCCGGTGCCCGGACCGTCGAGGACGTCGCCGACGTCGAGGTCGACCTGTTCCACGCGCACGACATCGAGGCCGACGACACGTCGTCCGTCGTCGTCACGACCCGCTCCGGCCTGCGCGTCGCCGCCGGGCTCACCGTGTGCGCGCCCGAGCGCACGCCCGCCCGCGTGCTGGTCACCGGGACGGAGGGGTCGCTCACCCTCTCCTACGAGCAGGACGCCGTCGAGGTCCGCTCGCCGCGCGGCACGCGCCGCATCACCACCGGTCGCGTCGACCTGCTGACACAGCTGCTCGACGCGCGCCGGTCCGACGACGTGCCGCTGCGCTGCGGCGTCGGCGACACCGGCGCCTTCATGCGCGTGCTCGAGGCCGTGCGCACCGCGCCCGACCCGGCCGCGGTCGGGACCGCGCACGTCGCCTGGCAGGGGAGCGGGCCGGACGCGTGGCCCGTGGTCACCGACGTCGTCGACTGGTGCGAGCGCGTCGCCGTCGAGGGCCGCACCTTCACCGCCCTCGGCGCGCCCTGGACCCGGCCCTGACCCCATCCGCTCTCGCGGCCCCGCAGGTCGTCGGCAGGTGACGGGGTCGGGCCGGCAGGTGACGCCGCCTGCGGGGGTGCGCGAGGATCGCCGCGTGAGGTGGCGCGTCCGGCTCGGCGCCGCCGCGGTGCTCGTCGCGGCGGCGGTCGCGGGCTGCACGGGCGGCGACAGCACCTCCGGTGCCGGCGCGACGCCGGGCACGTCGGGCCTCACGGCCGAGGGAGGCGGGGGCACCTTGCCCGACGACGTCGCAGGCGCGCTCGCGGTGGAGATCCGGCAGTCGCGCGCGGACTGGGGCCGCCGCGTCGTGCAGGTCCGCGTCGCCAACACGGGGACGGTCGACGTGACCGTCGAGCGCGCGACGCTGCGCTCACCGACCGTCGCGGGTGACGCGACGAGCGAGCGCGGGCGCGACGTCCGCGCGGGTGTGGACCGCGACCTGTCGGTCCGGCTCGGCGATCCGGTTTGCCCGGGCGGTCCGGGCGGTCCGGGCGGTCCGGGTGCGTCCCGGTCGTCGGCGGGCGCCGGGGCCGCGGAGGTCGTGCTCGACGTCGTGGACCCGGACGGGCGCGCGGGGACCGTCGTCGTGACGCCCGAGGACCCGCAGGGGCACCTCGCGCGGATCCACGGCGAGGACTGCGCGACGCTCGCGGTCGCGGCGGGGGCGCGGCTCTGGCTCGACGACGACCTGCCGCAGCACCCGGTCGACGGCCGCCTGGTCGGGAGCCTGACGCTGCACGTCGAGCCCGTCGCGGGTGGCCCTCGCGTCGAGGTGTGGCAGATCGACCGGACGAACCTGATCATCCCCGCGGACCTGGCCAACGACTGGCCGGTCGCGGTGGACACCGCGGCGGGGGCCGGCCGGACGACCGTCGTGCTGCCGGTCGTGCCCAGCCGGTGCGATCCGCACGCGGTCGCGGAGGACAAGCGCGGGACGTTCTTCGGGGTGCACGCGCGGGTCGACGGGGTCGAGCAGGCGGTGTTCTACGTGCCGTCGTCGGACGCGCTCCGCGGTGCGGTGTACGACCTGGTGTCGGCGTCGTGCGGGTGGCCGGACTGACGTCCGCCGAGGCGGCGACGGCTCGCGAGCGGAGCCGTCAGTCGGGGCCGAAGTGGACGTGGCCGGCCCAGAGGAACGGGTACGCGGGGTACCGGCGTCGGAGGTCGAGGCTGACCGAGCTCATCGCCGCGGCTGTCCGCGACAGGTCCATCCCGTCGGGATGCACGACGTGGCCGTAGACCGCCCCGGCGGTCTCGACGGCGACGTCGTCCACGACGCTCCACAGCGTCCCGACGACGTAGGGGTAGCCGGCCGCCTGGAACCCGGCGGCCAGCGTCAGGTGCTCGTCGGCGGTGCCGGGCTCCGCCTCGGCGGTGCCGCATGCCGAGACGAACGCCCAGGCGGGTCGCGCCGGCCGGCGCGCACCGAGCATGGGGAGCTCGAGTGCGCCGTCGTGCAGCAGGAGCGCCGCGGTCGTCTCGCGGTCCTGGCTGCGCGCGTGCGACGCGATGTGGAGGGCGGGCGCCCGCTCGACGAGGTCGAGGACGGCGGCCACGGTGGGGGCCGGCTCGTCACGCCGCTCGCCGGCGCGCACGTGGGCGGCCACCGCGTCCAGCTCGTCGTGGACGTGGGCCAGCGGATGGTCGGCGACCCCGGTCGCGCAGCCGACCAGGGCGACCTCCGTGGCGGGGGCCGCGTCGGTGGCGCGTCGGACGGCTCCCGCCAGCCCGGCGAGGCTCCCGGTGAACGACGAGACGCACCGTTCGAGGGCGGTGATCACGCCGAGTGTTCCCTCGCCGGTGCTCTGTGCAGCGTGGAGCGGCATCGAGACGAGCGGCCCGGTCGGGCACCACCAGAGCCGCCGCGACGCGAGCTCCTCGGCGCCGTCCGGCGCGTCGATCCAGTCGAGCGCGCGCAGCACGGGCGCGACGACGGCGTACCAGCACCACTCCAGGAGGTGGCGGATCTCCGTGCCGACCCATTCCGGCTCCGTGTCGCCGAGACGGTCCAGCGCGTCCCGTGCGGCGCGCGCCGCCTCCTCGGCCGCGGCCCGGGTCGCGCGCGGCAGGCGGAGCGACCGCAGCTCACCGTCACGGAGCAGCAGGGCGTAGCCGCACCGCCGGCCGGCGACGACGTAGACGACACGCCGCTCGCCGAGCGCGTGCATGAGCTCCGACGTGGCCGGACGCCGGAGCAGGTCGTGGAGGCCGGGCAGCGTGCGCGCGCGTGCCACGACCTCGTCCCAACGGGCGAGCGCGGTGCGCCGTTGCTCACCGACGGTGTCGCGCACGGCCGCGCCGGCCGGCGCCACGTGATCGGCCGTCGCGGTCGCCCCCGGTGCGTGCTCGGCCCTCGCGAGCAGCGCCCGTGCGGCCTCGACGTCGGCGGCCAGTCCCGGGTCGATCCGTCGCAGCGTCGACAGGTCACCGGAGAGCTCGGAGTCCTGTTGCCAGATCTGCTGCCGGCCCTCCTCGAGGACGTCGAGCGCGTCGTCGGTGCGGCCTGCCTCCAGCGCGAGCTCGGCGGCCGCGGACACCACCCACCCGTGGCCGGCGAGGGCGCGGACACGGCGGGAGAGCGGCACCCCGCGCCACGCGAGCTCGGCGAGGAGGCGCGACGCCGCTCGGTACCCGGCGTAGGCCTCGTCCCGATCCCCCAGCGCTTCCGCGAGCCGGGCGGACTCCACCGCCGCCTTGTACCGGAGCTCGGCGGGTCCCAGAGGATGCGCGCCGGCGTCGGCGAAGAGTCGACGGGCGCTGTGCGCTGCGGCCTCGTCGCCGAGCGCGCGGTAGCGGTGCACGTGGAAGCAGGCGAGCGCGTACACGTGCCCGACGTACTCGGTGGCCGTCGCCTGGCACGCGGCGACCGCTGCCTCGCCGACGCCGACGAGCTCGTCGACCCGGGCGGTGTCCCAGTCGACGAAGAGCCGGGCCTCGAGGATCCGGGCGAGGTGGCCGTGCCGCCGGGCCAGCTCGGGATCGATCTCGCGCGTGACGCGGACCGCCTCGCGTGCTCGCTCCTCCGCGGTGTCCAGGTCGGCGAGGTCGTCGAGGAGCTCGTAGCGCGTCACGAGCGCGGAGGCGGCGGTCTCGAGCGTGCGAGGGCGGCCCGGGTCGTCCGGACGGCAGAGCTCCAGGGCGCGCGCCGACTCGTCCACCGCTCGGTCGACCAGCTCTCGCGAGCGACGGAGCGCTCCGAGTGCGCGGAGCTGGACGGCCAGGTTGGAACGCATCTCGTGCTGTCGAGGGTCGTCGGGTTCCAGCAGGTCGACAGCCTCCTGCTGGTTCTCGACCGCCTCCTCGAGGTCGACGGGGTCGTCGAGCTGCCAGTACCGGCCGCTCAGTGCCTCGGCCAGGGCGGCGTGGGCGAAGACGAGCTGCTTCACCGGTCCGGCCGTGCGGACCGCGTAGCGGCCGAGCTCGACCCGGCGGTCGAGGTCGTCCGTCTGCCCCGTCAGCGCGTACCGCCACGTCAAGAGCTGAGCGAGCGTGACGGCGAGCGTCGACGCCTCGGGTCGCTCCTCCGTGACGTCGTCGAACGCCGACCGTGCCTGGGCGAGCGACGTCGTGAGGACGTCCGGTTCTCCGGTCGCCTGGTAGAGCACGAGACCGACCCTGGCCATCGTGGTCATCGCGGTGAGCCGGCGCTCCGGCAGGTCCTCGACCAGCGCGCACGCGGTCCGCGCGCTCGTCCAGGCGTCGTGCAGCAGCCCGACCTCGTTCGTCACCCCGTAGAGCTCCCAGAGCACGTTCGACAGGTTCGTCCGGACGACGGCTTCGTGCGTGGGATCGAGGCCCGCGCCCAACAACGACCGCAGCAGCGCCGCCGCCTCGTCGAGCAGCGTCCGGTCCGCAGTGCGCGTCCCGAGCATCCGCACGGCCGACGCCAACGACCCCACGCGCCCGAAGCGGTCCTGCTCGTCGCCGTGGTCGTGGGCGGCGAGCAGCCGTCGTCGGACTGCCACGAGGGCCCGGTACGGCTCGACGGTGTCCACGGTCTGCAGCAGGACCTGGAGGCGGGCCTCGTCGGCGTTCAACCAGGTCAGCATCTGCCACGTGCCGTCGGGCTGCTCGTCCCGAGCGCAGCGGGCGACCTCGGAGGGAAGGGCGGCGGCGGGGACGGTGTCGTTCGACAGCAGCCGCGCGAGCGAGAAGTGGTTGACCCCGACGGAGAACTCGCGCCGGTCGCGCTCGCCGTCCGCACCCCAGCTGTGGAGGTGGTGCCACCAGCCGAGCTCGAGGTGGGCGAAGACCGCCGACCGGCGGTCGACGGTTCCGCGAGTGGCCGCGTCGAGCGTCTGCTGAAGCCGACGTGCCAGGTCGTCGACCTCGGCGGGCACGGGTGTGCCGTCGTCCGCACCGACCGAGGCGCGCCACGTGCGGAGCGCGGTGACCAGGTCGGCGACGCCGCCCGCGTCAGGCCCGTCCGTCGTCATCTGGATCCCTCCCCTGGCGGGTCGCTGCGCGACCGTGGCCGTCGGCGCGGTCAGGTCGAGGCGAGCTCCCAGGCCACGGCGACACCGAGGGCGGCGAGGGCGAGCAGCTGCGCCCGCAGCGACCAGTCGAGCGCCCGTGACTTGGTCCCGTTGCCCTCGCGCAGCGTCGTGAGCGTGTCCAGGTCCAGCCATGCCGCGTTGTTGCGCGCCGTGACCTCGGTGTCCGTCCAGGAGACCGTGATGAACGCCTGGAGAGTCGCCGGGTCCGGGACCTGGTAGGGCCGGAGCTGCCCGCACACGAGGGCGAGGAGTGCCGACGCGATGAAGAGCGCCAGCGCGACGACGACCGCGGCGACCGTGCCCGTCGCGTACGTGCGACCGCTGCCGCCGAGCCAGGCGCCGACCGTCGCGACGAGGGCGACGAGGGCCGCCGACGTCGACGTCACGGTGCCCGCGCGCGCCTCGAGCGCGGTGCGCCGCTCGCGCTCGTTCGTCAGGTTCCTCGCGATGTAGGCCGCGTAGACGGAGCCCTGGTCACTCATCGTCGGGCTCGGGGTCCCGCGGCCGGTGCGGCCCTCGGATGCTGACCGACTGCAGAAAGGCGGGGCGCTCTGTCGGTCCCGGCTCCGGAACCTTCCCCTGATCGCTCTCGTGCGTCTCGCTCGACACCGGACGGCCCCCTCGGATCAGCAGCGTGCCGCCATTGTGCCCCGTGTGCCGGGTGGGACATAAGGGCGAAAATCGCCCGACGCGAGCGGTGCCTGCGAGGCGCGAGGCCACGACGCGCGGGGAGCGTCCTGAGGTGAGTGCCTGATGGGGTGAGCGGGACGACGGAGGGCTCGCTTGACGGCCATTCGGGTAAACGCCAAGATGACTCGGGTCATCACGCTTACCTGCCTGTCAGTAACCAATGAGGGTGCTGCTCGGTCTCGTCGCGCGGTGGCGTGGCACCACCGCGACCCACGGTCGTCGGGCATCGTCGCCCGACCGCTGCGGGACGCACCGCGCGAGAGCGGCCTCCGGTCGCACTCCATCGCGCCCGACCACCGGACGACGAGCAGCGACTGCGCGCCGTCGGTCGGGTGACACGTGTCATCGCCCGCCCCGGGCTGCACCCGCGACCCGGGCGGACGCCCTCCGACCCCCTCCCCGGAAGGTCATCGCATGCGCATCGGCAGACTCAGAACCGCCCTCGGCGTCCTCGCCGCCGCGACCCTCGCGGTCCCGCTCACGCTCACCGCCACGACCGCGGCGCAGGCCGTCGGGCCGTCGGTCCTGCCCGTCACCGTCACGAACAGCACGGGGCGCGGCGACGCGGTCCACCTGTACGTGCTCGGGACCAACCTCGCGACGGGCCGCCTCGGCTACGTGAACGCGGGCGGCACGTTCACGCCGTGGCCGGCGGGTTCCAACCCGCCGTCGCCGGCCCCCGACGTCTCCATCGCCGGACCCGCCGACGGCAGCACGCGCACGATCAACGTGCCGCGCGGGTTCTCGGGCCGCATCTACTTCTCGATGGGCGCGAAGCTGCCGTTCTTCCTCACGCCCGACGGGCTCGTGCAGCCCGCGCCGTGGGCCGGCGGTGACCCGAGCCGCGACGTGCTGTTCGACTGGAGCGAGCTCACCTACAACGACTCCGGGCTCTGGCTCAACAGCTCGCAGGTCGACATGTTCGCCATCCCGCACGCCGTGACGGTCACGGGCGCGAGCGGCGCGACGAAGCGGACCGGCGACGTCGTCGCGAACGGTCGCGACCAGGTGATCAACGCGCTCAAGTCCCAGCCGGGCTGGTCGGGCAGCGTCGTGACCCGGTCCGACGGCACGGTCCTGCGCGTGCTCGCGCCGGGCAAGGCGGCGGGCGCCGGCCTGCTGGGCGCGACCTACCTCGACCCGTACATCACGTCGGCGTGGAACGCGTACACGTCGAAGACGCTGACGGTCGTGCCGTTCGGCGACCAGCCGAACGTCAAGTACTTCGGCCGCACGAGCGGGGACGTCATGCGCTTCACCAACGCGTCGGGTGCGCAGGTCGCGTCGTTCAGCAAGCCCAGCAGCGCCGACGTGTGGGGCTGCGACGGCAACCTGCACGCCCCGAACGACCAGGTCGTCGGGCCGATCGCCCGCACGCTCTGCGCGGCGCTCAACCGCGGCACGCTCGGCACGGTCGACACGCAGCCGAGCACGAACGCGGCCGACTTCTACAAGAGCAACCCGACCAATCAGTACGCGAAGGCGATCCACGCCGCGATGGCCGACGGCAAGGCGTACGCGTTCGCGTTCGACGACGTGGGCGCGTTCGAGTCGCTCGTGCACGACGGCGACCCGCGCTCCGCGGGCCTCGTCCTGAGCCCGTTCACGGGCGGCGGCACGGGCGGTGGCGGCGGTGGCGGTTCGACGACCGCGGGCGCCTTCGTCAACGCCAACGGCATGTGCCTGGACAACGACGCCCAGCGGACGACCAACGGCAACAAGGTCCAGATCTGGGGCTGCAACGGCACCGTCGCGCAGCAGTGGACGTTCGTCGAGGCGGGCAGCACCCTGCGCGTGCAGGGCAAGTGCCTGGACATCGCGGGCGGCGGCACGGGCAACGGCACCAAGGTGCAGCTCTGGGACTGCAACAGCACGGGTGCGCAGGTGTGGATCCCGCAGTCGAACGGGTCCTACCGCAACCCGCAGTCGGGCCGGTGCCTCGACGTCCCGAGCGGGACGTCCACCGCGGGCACGCAGGTCCAGATCTGGGACTGCAACGGCACCGGCGCGCAGCGGTGGACGCTCCGCTGACCGGGCCGGCCGCGCGCGCGACGACGGGGAGGGCGTCGCGCTGAGCGCACGGCGCGGGCGGTGAGGGTGCCGTCCGACGCCGACGAGGGGGCTGCTCCGCGGGGACGCGGGGCAGCCTCCGGCGCGTCCGGCCCTCGGAGGCCCGGCTCTGAGACGGGTGGCGGGCGGCAGCCGCCGGCGCGCGGGCTGGACCGTCCACTGGGTGAGCGCTTTCCACTTCTTTCCCCGTCCCTCTTGCGGAGGTCCGCGCGGCGTGGGTAGGAATGGTCCTGGTCGCGCCTTTGAACCGATTCACACCCCGCGGCCCGTCGGTCCCTGCTCTCAACGACGAGACACGAAGGTGACGCATGCGCCCCACCCGTCCCCGGACCCCCCTGCCCGAGCCCGCCCCTGACCGGCCGCACGCGCGTCGTCGCCGCGCGGCTGCCGCCGTCGCGTTCACCACCGCGCTCGCGACGGGAACCTTCGCGGCCGTCGCGCTGCCGGCCCACGCCGCCGACGGCGACCCGGCCACGTGGAAGTTCGACCTCGGCACCGCGACCAGCCCCGTCGCGGACGGCTACCGCCAGGTCACCGAGGCGACCCGGTACGACGCGTCGACGGGCTTCGGCATCGTCCCCGCCGACGGCGTCACGCCGATCTCCCGCGACCGCGGCGCGACCGACGCCGCGGACCGCGACTTCGTCCTCGCGACCGCGTGGTCGTTCGTCGTCGACGTGCCGAACGGCACCTACGACGTGACGGTCCGCTCGGGTGACCTGCTCGCGTCGTCGAGCACGACCACCACCAACCTCACGCTCGAGGGCGCGACCGCGGGGACGCTCAAGACCAAGCAGGTCGCCGTCGAGGGGACCTGGCGGACGACGGTCGCGGACGGCCAGCTCACGCTGGGCGTCACGGGCGCGGGCGCCGGCGGGTACGTGAACGCGGTGGTCGTCACCGCCGTCACGGGCGAGCCCGGGCCCGACCCCGAGCCGGAGCCGGACCCGACGATCGCCGCGCCCACCGCGCTGCGGCTCGCGCACGTGACCCCCGGTGCGGCGACGCTGCGCTGGAACGAGGTCGCGGGTGCGACGGGCTACGTGCTGACGCGCGCCGACGCGCTGGCCGGCCCGTACACCGAGGTCGCGCGGACGACGGGCGACGTGTTCGCGACCGACGCGGCCGTCGACACGACGACGACCCACTGGTACCGGGTGCAGACGCTCACGGGAGCGGGCGCGTCGGTGCCGTCGGCCGCGACCGTCAGCAGCCTCGCGGGTGACGGGGTCACCGACCCGACGCTCCCCGCCGACGGCGTGCTCGCGTTCGACCTGGGCAGCGGCGCGCTCGTCCCCGGCAGCACGCGCCTCGACGCCACGAGCGCGTACGGCCCGACGACGCGTGCCGGGTTCGTCGACCCGTCGCAGGTCACCGCGACCGACCGCGGGACCGACGACGCGCTGCGCTCCGACTTCGTGACGGTCGGCGACACCGAGCTCGTCGTCGACCTGCCGGCCGGCGACTACACGGTCGACGTGGTCGCGGGCGACGCCACGGAGGCGTCGGAGATCGCGATCACCGCCGAGCAGATGGCGAAGGTCGCGACGACCGCGAAGCCCGCCGGGCAGTTCCTCGAGATGTCGTTCGACATCGCCGTGGTGGACGGGCAGCTCAACCTCGACTTCGGCGGGACCGCGCCGAAGCTCGCCGCGCTCACGATCCGGCAGCAGTCGCCGCGGGCCGCGGGCCCGAAGCCGACGGTGTGGGTGACCGGCGACTCGACGGTGCAGTCGTACACCGCCGACTACGCGCCGCAGGCCGGCTGGGGCCAGATGATCGACCGCTACCTGTCCGACGACGTGGTCGTCGACAACCGCGCGATCGGCGGCCGCTCGTCGAAGAACTTCATCAGCCAGGGCCGGCTCGACGAGGTGCTGCGGCTCATCAAGCCGGGCGACTACCTGTTCGTGCAGTTCGGCCACAACGACAACACGTACGGCGTCGACGACCGGTACGCGGCACCCGCCGACTACCGCGAGTACCTGCGCACCTACGTCGACGGCGCCCGGCAGCGCGGTGCGACGCCGGTGCTGGTGACCCCCGTGTCGCGGCGCTCGTTCGACGCGACCACCGGCGTGTTCAACGTGTCCTTCCCCGAGTACGTCGCCGCCGCGAAGGCGCTGGCCGCCGAGACGGGCACGCCGCTCGTCGACCTGTCCGCGTCGAGCCGCGCGTACCTCGACGAGATCGGGCCGGAGGCCGCCAAGGCGGTGTTCCTGCACGTCCCCGCGGGCGTGTACCCGAACCGGCCCGCAGGCACGGTCGACGACACGCACTTCCAGGAGTACGGCGCGATCCAGATGGCGCGGCTCGTCGCGACCGACGTCGCGGCGCTCGACGTCCCGCTCGCGGACGAGGTCGGGGGCTTCGAGCCGCCCGCGACCGTGCCGGACGCGCCCGCGGGCGTCGTCGCCGGGAACGTCTCGAACGCGGGTGTGCAGCTCACGTGGACGCCCGTCGAGGGTGCCGACGTGTACCGCGTCTACCGCAAGGACGCGGCGGCCGGTGACGACGCGTACGCGCTCGTCGCGACGTCGACGCTCGCGCAGGCCGCCGTCGGCGGGCTCGTCGAGGGCGCGTCGTACGACCTGCGGGTCACCGCGGTGAACGGGCGCGGCGAGTCCGCGCCGAGCGCCACGGTCCGCGTCACGACGAAGGCCGCGCTCCACAAGTTCGACGTGCAGCTCGCCGGGTCGCCCGTCATGCCGGGCTACACCGAGGTGAACCAGAACAGCCGGTACACGCCCGAGACCGGGTGGGGCTGGCTCGACCCGACGGGCATGGGCGGACGCGACCGCGGCACGAACTTCCCCACGCCGCCGAACGACCTGCAGCGGGACTTCCTGCTGCCCGGGCCGCAGCACGTGTTCGCGGTCGACGTCCCCGACGGCTCGTACGCCGTCAAGACGTACAACGGCGACTGGATCGGCACGTCGCGCTCGAACGTGCAGATCGAGGGCAAGGACTGGGGGGCGTCGAACGCGGGCGCGGGATCCGTCTCCGAGAAGGTGTCGCAGCCGGTGCTGGTGACCGACGGTCAGCTCTCGATCGTCATGACCGGCTCGTCGTCGCGGCTCAACGGCATCGAGATCACGCCGCTGCTGCTCGCGCCGCAGGACCTCGTGCTCGACGGGGTGACGATCGACGGCGCCGCCGTGTCCGTCGCGCTGTCGTGGACGGGCACCGACGACAACGCCGGCTACCGCGTGTACCGGCAGGCCGAGGGGGCGACGGCACCCGTCGTGATCGGCGACACGGCGGACACCACGTTCGTCGACACCACCGCCGACGTCGGCCTCGCGTACCGGTACCACGTCGTCGCGCTCGACCCGTCGGGGGCCGAGTCCGTGCCGACCGACGTGCTCGACGTGACGACCGTCGACCCGTCCGTGCCCGTCGCGGGCGTGCCGTTCGGCGTGACGCTGGGCGCGGTGAACAAGAACGACGTGACCGTGCGGTGGACGCCCGTCGACGGCGCGCTGTTCTACCAGGTGTACCGGTCGGAGTCCGTGAGCGGGCCGTACGCGCTCGTCGGGCGGGCGTCGACCGCGTCCTACACGGACACGACGGTGCTGACGACGATCGAGTACTCCTACCGCGTCGCGTCGGTCAACGCCGGTGGCGTGTCCGCACAGTCGCTCCCCGTGACGTCGCCCGCGGTCACGACGCTGTCCCGGCAGTCGGAACGTCTTGACCGGTCGCCGGTCGCGGTGGTCGTCGAGGGCGGCGTGTACGTCGGGTGGCGCATGCTCGGCACCGACCCCGCGTCGATCGGGTTCCACGTCTACCGCGACGGCACGCGCCTCACCACGGCACCGGTCGGCGGCTCGACCAACACCCTCGACGCGGGCGGCACCGCCACGTCCGTCTACCGGGTGAGCAGCGTCGTCGACGGCATCGAACGCTGGGCCACGCCCGAGTTCCGCCCGTGGGACGCGCAGCACCTCGACGTGCCGCTCGACAAGCCCACCGACGCGTACGCCAAGGACGGCCAGCCGTACACCTACAGCGCCAACGACGCGTCGGTCGGCGACCTCGACGGCGACGGGCAGTACGAGATCGTCGTCAAGTGGGACCCGTCCAACGCGAAGGACAACTCCCAGGCCGGGTACACGGGCAACGTCTACCTCGACGCGTACGAGCTCGACGGCACCCGCCTCTGGCGGATCGACCTGGGCCGCAACATCCGGGCCGGTGCGCACTACACCCAGTTCCAGGTGTTCGACCTGGACGGCGACGGGCGGGCCGAGGTCACGGCCAAGACCGCCGACGGCACCGTCGACGGGGTGGGCGGCGTCATCGGCGACGCCCGCGCGGACTACCGCAACTCGAGCGGCTACGTCCTCACCGGGCCGGAGCTCCTCACCGTCTTCGACGGGCGCTCCGGTGCCGCGGTCGACACCGTCGACTACACGCCGCCGCGCGGCGACGTGTCCGCGTGGGGCGACGCCTACGGCAACCGCGTCGACCGGTTCCTCGCCGGCGTCGCCTACCTCGACGGCGAGCACCCGTCGCTCGTCGTGAGCCGCGGCTACTACACGCGCACCGTCATCGCGACGTACGACTTCGACGGCGCGCAGCTCGTGAAGCGGTGGGTGTTCGACTCCGACGTCGAGGGCGACCGGTACAAGGGCCAGGGCAACCACAACCTGTCCGTGGCCGACGTCGACGGGGACCAGAAGGACGAGATCGTCTTCGGGTCCATGACGATCGACGACGACGGCGACCCGCTGTACGTCACCGGGCTCGGCCACGGCGATGCGCTGCACGTGTCCGACCTCGACCCGTCCCGGCCCGGCCTGGAGGTGTTCGCCGCGCACGAGGAGGCGCCGTCGTCGAAGGGCATCGGCGCGACGTTCCGCGACGCCCGCACCGGCGAGGTGCTGTGGTCCATGCCGGCGACGCGCGACACCGGCCGCGCCGCCTCGGGCGACATCGACCCGGACCACACCGGCGCGGAGTCGTGGGCCGTCGTCAGCACCGGCGAGTGGAACTCGCGCTCGGGCGAGCTCCGGGCGGCCGACGGCACGCTGCTCGGCACGTCCATCCCCGCGGCGAACTTCCTCACGTGGTGGGACGGCGACCTCCTGCGGGAGATCACCGACCACGACTGGGACACCACGACCACGACGGGCGTGCCGACGATCGCGAAGTGGTCGCCGTCCGCCGGGGCCGCCACGGAGGTCTACCGGGCGACCGGGACGCTGTCGAACAACAGCACCAAGGGGACCCCGGCGCTCCAGGCCGACCTGTTCGGTGACTGGCGCGAGGAGCTCGTCACCCGCCTCGCGGACTCGTCCGCGCTGCGCATCGCGACGACCGTCGACGTCACCCAGCACCGGCTGCGCACCCTGCAGTCCGACCCGGTGTACCGGCTCGGCGTCGCCTGGCAGAACACCGCCTACAACCAGCCGCCGCACACGTCGTACTTCCTCGGCGCGGGGATGACGGCCCCGCCGGCGCCGCGGCTCGCGCTCACGGGCGCGGACCCCGGCCCGGGGGAGCGCGTGCCCGGACCGGCGACCGGTGCACCCGCCCGCGGGGCGCTGTCGTCCGACAACTGGGACGGCGACGGGACCTACACCGTCGCGCTCAACGTCTGGTGGGGGCAGAACGCGCACACGGTGACGCTCCTGGAGAACGGGGTCGAGGTGGCGCGGCGGGACCTCGTCGACGCCACGCCGTCCGCGCAGTCCGCCGCCTTCCAGGTGGCCGGCCGGGGCAACGGCACCTACGTCTACACCGCGGTGCTGGCCAACCAGCACGGGTCGACGACGACCGCCCCGCTGACCGTCGTCGTGAGCAAGGCGAACCCGGCGACGCCGGTGCTGAGCCACGACAACTGGGACGGCGACGGCACGTACACCGTCACGACCAACCTGTGGTGGGGCACCAACGCGACCGAGTACCGGCTGTACGAGGACGGCGTGCTGATCGACACCCAGGCGCTCGTCGCGAACGGCGTCCACGCCCAGAAGGCGGCCACGACCGTCACCGGCCGGGCCGTCGGGACGCACGTCTACCGCGCGGAGCTGTCCAACGCCGCCGGCACGACCAGCAGCACGGACCTGAAGGTGGTGGTCCGCCGCTGACGCACCGGCGCGGGCGGGCCGGCTCGCTGACACCGGCCCGCCCGCGCTCTCACCGCTCGACGCCCTGCCCGGACCTGTCCGGACGGGGCGTCGGTGCGTCCGAGGCGACCCGTACGGTGGCCGTCATGACGACGACCGAGCAGCTGCAGTTCGACACGACCATCGGCGTGGAGGTCAAGGGCGAGACCTGGAGCTGCGTCGAGATCCCCGGCTCGGCGGAGTTCTTCGGCACCGGCAAGACGGTCCGCGTCGACGCGACGGTCGACGACGTCGTGCTGGAGAACGTCGGCGCGATGGTCACCGGGACCGGCGGCCACATGGTGTCGCTGAGCGCGAAGATCCGGAAGCGTCTCGGCAAGGACGTCGGCGACCCCGTCCGCGTCACGATCACGAAGCGCTAGCGCGCGCATCCTCCGGCGGAGGTGCGACGACGGCCCGAGGGCGCGACATGGTCGCACTCTCGGGCCGTCCTGCCCGCCGCGGGGGTCGGGCCGGTCGCGCCGCCCGACGAGCCCCGGGCAGCGACGTCAGACGCGGACGACGACCTTGCCGCGGACGTGGCCCGACGCGCTCGCCTCGTGCGCCGCGGCGGCGTCGGCCAGGTCGAACACCTGCGCGACCTCGACGCGGACCTTGCCATCGTCGATCAGCGCGCCCAGCGCCGCGAGGTCCGCGGAGTCGGGGCGGACCCACACGTAGTGGCCGCCGAGCTCGTCGCGGGCCTTGGCATCGACGATCGACGCGATCGTGCCGCCGTCCCGCAGCAGCGACGGTGCCGTCTCGACCGCGTCCGGGCTGCCGTAGTCCAGGACCACGTCGACACCGTCGGGGGCGACCGCACGGACCCGCTCGACGAGCCCGTCGCCGTACGTCACCGGCTCGGCGCCGAGACCGCGCAGGTACTCGTGGTTCGACTCCGACGCGGTGCCGACGACGGTCGCGCCGAGCGCGCGGGCGATCTGCACGGCGAACCCGCCGACGCCACCCGCCGCGGCGTGCACGAGCACCGTCTGACCGGCGGACACACCGCTGCGCTGGATCGACTGGTACGCCGTGAGCCCGGCGAGCGGGACCGCGGCGGCCTCCTCGAACGACAGGCTCGACGGCTTGGGCGCGAGCGTCCGGACCGGCGCGGACACGTACTCGGCGAAGGTCCCGCCGTGCACCCAGTCCTTGCGGACGTACCCGAACACCTCGTCGCCGACCCGGTACTCCGGGGTGTCGAGGCCGACCTTCTCGACGACGCCCGCGACGTCCCAGCCCGGCACGACCGGGAAGTGCACGTCCATGATCGGGTCGAGGTACCCCTGCCGGACCTTCCAGTCGACCGGGTTGACCGACGCGGCCCGCACGCGGACCAGCACGGTGTCGGCGCCGACCTTGGGGGTCGGCTGCTCGGTGAGCTCGAGGACGTCGGCGCCGCCGTAGCGGGAGTAGGTGATCGCACGCATACGAGTCCCAGCACCACCCCCGCCACCCCTATTCCACGCCGCCGGCCGTCGTCGCCGACGTCACACCCCGCTATTGCCCGCCGCCCCACCCGTCCCGCCCACCGCTGCCGGTCCCGCCACCGGTCCCGCCGCCACCGGAGGGCCGAGCACAACATCAGACGCGTCCGAGGGGGTCGGGACGCGTCTGATGTTGTGCTCGACGGACGAGCCGTGCGCGGGACGGGTCGGACTCAGGGGGAGGGGGCGTCGCGGGGGACGATCGCGAACGGCCACGGGTGGCGGCGGAGGGCCGGGCGGAGGCGGCCGACCTGGGCGAGCGCCGTGGCGACGAACGCCGTCGCGACGAGGGCGAGCGCCCCGGTGATGACGAGGCCCGCGCGCACACCGAGCCACTCGGTGAGCCAGCCCTGCAGCAGCCCGCCGAGCGCGTGCCCGCCGAGCAGCAGCGGTGAGTAGAGCGCGAGCACGCGGCCACGGACCGGCTGGTCGGCGGTGAGCTGGACGAGGGTGTTCGCCGCCATGAGGAACAGCAGCGTCGCGCCACCGACGACGGCGAGCATGACGAGGAAGACGGCGTGCGTGGGGGACAGCGCGGCGAGCGCCTCGGTGACGGCGAACAGCCCGGACGCGACGACGACGTTGCGGGTCCGCAGCCGCAGGTACCGCCCGCCGAGCACGACGCCGACGAACGCCCCGGCGGCGCTGACCGCGTTGTAGAGCCCGAACCCGGCGGCGCCGGTGTGCCAGACGTCCTGCGCGAACGCGGTGAGGACGACGGGCCCGTTCATGCCGAGCGCCCCCATGAGCCCGGCGAGCACGATGACCCACGCGAGCCGCGGCCGGTCGAGCACGTACCGGATGCCCTCGCGCACCTGACCGCGGGCGCGGGGGACGCGCGGTGCGGGGCGCAGCTCACGGGCGCGCATCGACGCGACGACCGCGACGACGCACAGCGCGACCACACCGTTCACGGTGAACGCCCAGCCCTCGCCCCAGTGCGCGATGACGTACCCGGCGGCGGCCGGTCCGAGCAGCCCGCCGGCCTGGCCGATCGCGTTCATGGTGCTGACGGCCTTCTGCAGGCCCCGGTCGCCGACGATCTCGCTGACGAGGACCTGGCGGGACGGCTGGTCGACGGACGCGACGACGCCGAGCAGCACCGCGACGACGTACAGGTGCCAGACGGCGACGGCGCCGGTGAGCGTGAGGACGGCGAGGACCGCGGCCAGCAAGGCGTTGGCGACCTGCGCGACCTCGACGAGGCGACGCTTGTCGTACCGGTCGGCGAGCAGCCCGCCGAACGGCCCGACGACGAGCATCGGCAGGAACTGGAGCGCGACGAGCACGCCGACCGCCGCCGACGAGCCGGTGAGCTCGAGGACGAGCCAGTCGGTCGACATGCGGACCATCCACATGCCGGTGCCGCCCAGCAGCTGGGCGCCGAGGAGGAGCCGGAAGTTGACGAGGGACAGGACGCTGCGGCCCGACGAGCGTTCGCGGTCGTTCGCCGGCCCGCCGGGTGGGTCGGCGGAAACCGTGGGGACGGGTCCTTCCTCGGTCGGTGGGGCGTCGACGTCAGGGCAGGCGCACGTGCTGCGGGCCGAGCTCGCCGACGGACGCGACGCCGAGCAGGGCCATCGTCCGGCGCACCTCGCGGGAGAGGATCTCGGCGGCACGGTCGACGCCGCGCTCGCCACCGGCCATGAGGCCGTAGAGGTAGGCGCGGCCGACGAGCGCGGCCCGTGCGCCGAGGGCGAGCGACGCGACGACGTCGGCGCCGGACATGACGCCGGTGTCGACCCAGACCTCGGTGCGGTCGCCGACGGCCTCGGCGACGTCGGGCAGCAGCCGCAGCGGGACGGGTGCGCGGTCGAGCTGCCGCCCGCCGTGGTTGGACAGGACGATCGCGTCGGCCCCGGCGTCGGTGACGCGGCGCGCGTCGTCGACGGTCTGGATGCCCTTGATGATGAGCGGCCCGTCCCACGAGGCGCGCAGCCACTCGAGGTCGGCGATCGTCATGGTCGGGTCGAAGAGCTTGTCGAGCAGCTCGGCGACGGTGCCGTCCCACGTGGACAGGGACGCGAAGGTCAGCGGCTCGGTCGTCAGCAGGTTCAGCCACCACGCGGGGTGCGTCGCGGCGTCGAGGACGGTCTTGACGGTGAGCGCGGGCGGGATGGAGAACCCGTTGCGGGCGTCGCGCAGCCGCGCGCCGGCGACGGGCACGTCGACGGTGAGCATGAGTGCCTCGAACCCGGCGGCCTTGGCGCGGGCCATGAGGTCCTCGCCCGCGGAGCGGTCCTTCCAGACGTAGAGCTGGAACCACTTGCGCGCGTCGGGTGCGGCGGCGGCGACGTCCTCGATCGACGTCGTGCCCATCGTGGACAGCGCGTAGGGGATGTCGCGGCGCTCGGCGACGCGGACCACGGCCCGCTCGCCCTCGTGGTGCATCATCCGCGTGAAGCCCGTGGGCGCGAACGCGAACGGCTGCGCGGACGGCTTGCCGAGGAAGTCGGTGGTCGTGTCGACGCCCGACACGTCGTGCAGGATCGACGGCTGGAACTCCAGGTTGCGGAACAGCGACCGCGCGCGGCGCAGGCTGATCTCGGCCTCGGCGGCGCCGTCGGTGTAGTCGAAGACGGACCGCGGGGTGCGCCGGCGCGCGACCGAGCGCAGGTCGGCGATGGTGAGGGCGTCGGCCAGGCGCCGGTCGGTCGCGTTGAGCGTGATCGGCTTGGGCCGCAGCAGCGGCTTGAGCTCGGACCACGACGGGATCTGGCGTTCGGTCACCGTGGGGACTCCTGGGCGCGTCGTCGGGCTGCACGGAGGTGGCGCGGTGCGGGGGTCCCGCGGGCCGCGTGCCGGGTGGTGCGCGTGCGGTGCTCCCGAGGCTACGGCGCCCCGGGCGTGCTGTCTGCCGCTCGTCGGTAAGCGCTCGCCAACGAGTGTTTGAAACGATACACCGACCCGGTCGCGCGGTCACGCGGCGAGTTGCGCAACTGCGCGCGGCGTCCCGTAGCGTGGAGCGCGCCGCCGGGGTGTGGCGTGCGACACAACGGCTTTGTAACGTTTCATCGAGAATCGTTGACACGGCCGCGAGGGCTCACCTACCGTCCGGAATGCGCTTTCACTGACCGAGCAAGGAGGCTCACCGACGATGAAGCGATCCCTCTGGAAGATCACCGCCGTCGCGGCGGTCGCTGCACTCTCCCTCACCGCCTGCGCCTCCGGCTCGGGTGACGACGAGGACGCCGCCCCCAGCGCCAACCCGACCGACCCCGTCACGATCAACTTCACGTGGTGGGGCAACGACGACCGGGCCGCGCGCTACCAGGAGGCCCTCGACCTGTTCAAGGAGCAGTACCCGTACATCACGGTGCAGACGAGCTTCGCCGCGTTCCCCGACTACTGGACGCAGCGCTCGACCGAGGCCGCGGGCCGCAAGCTCCCCGACGTCATGCAGTTCGACCTGTCCTACCTGCGCGAGTTCAACCAGAACGGCCAGCTCCTCGACCTCGCCGAGTTCGTCGACGACGGCACGATCGACCTGTCGGGCTACGACGAGACCCTCACGGAGTCCGGCGTCCTCGACGGCAAGACGATCGGCATCCCGACGTCCACCAACACGTTCGCGATGTTCCAGAACCCGGCCGTCATCGCCGCGACCGGCGCCGAGTTCCCGGACGACGCGGAGTACACGTGGGAGGACTACAACGAGTTCATCGCCGACGCGTCGTCGGCCGGCGCCAAGACCGCCGACGGCTACGCCCTCTACGGCGCGGTCGACTACACCGGCACGTTCTGGTTCTTCATCCAGTGGCTGCTGCAGAAGGGCATCACCCCGTTCGAGGACGACGGCACGTTCGGCTTCGACGAGGACGACGTCGTCGAGTTCCTCGACCTGACGGCCGACCTGCGCGCCGACAAGCTCGTCTACCCGATCGACCGCGGCACGTCCCTGCTGCCCAAGGGCGGCTTCACGGTCAACGAGTCCGCGACCGAGATGAGCTGGGACAACTTCCTGGCCGCCTACGTCGCCGACTCCGGCACGCAGGACATCGCGCTCGCGCAGATCCCGTCGGTCGAGCCCGGTGAGAAGCACCTGTTCTTCAAGCCGTCGATGCTGCTGTCGGCCGGCGCGAACACCGAGCACCCCGAGGCCGCGGCCACGCTCATCAACTTCCTCCTCACCGACCCCGAGGTCGGCAGGATCTTCGGCACCTCGAAGGGCGTCCCCGCCGACGAGGAGCAGCGCGCCGCGGTCGAGACCGAGGAGGGCAGCGTCGACGCCCGTGTCATCGCGTACGAGGAGGCCGTGACCGAGCAGGTCACCGAGTCGACCCCGATCCCGGTCAAGGGCTTCGGCACCATCGAGGCCAAGTGGAAGACGCTGGGCGAGGAGCTCGCCTACGGCACCATCACGCCGGACGACTTCGCGTCGCAGTGGTTCTCCGAGGCGGAGCTCGCCACCTCCTGAGCCGACCGGCGCCCCGCCCGCACCACCCCCGCGGGCGGGGCGCCCACCCGGCGGCCCCGCACACCGGCCGCCAGCGGAACCCGCTCCCAGACGAACGGAACGACCCGTGACCCTCACCGCCGAGGTGACCACGCCTCCCGCCGCCCCCGCGCCGCCGCCGGGCACCGCGCGCAAGCGCCGCAAGGCCGCCGAGACCCGCGCCGGGTACGCCTTCCTCACGCCGTGGCTGCTGGGGTTCTTCCTCCTCACCGCCGGCCCGATGCTCGCGTCGCTGTACCTCGCGTTCACGAACTACAACCTGTTCGCGCCGCCCGAGTTCACCGGCCTCGAGAACTTCCGGCTCCTGTTCAAGGACCCGAGCTACCTCAAGGCGTGGCAGGTCACCGCGACCTACGTGATCTTCGGGACGCCGATCAAGCTGATCGCCGCGCTCGCGGTCGCGATGCTGCTGAACAACCGGCGCCGCGGCAAGGGCTTCTACCGGTCGTCGTTCTACATGCCGTCGCTCGTCGGCGCGTCCGTGTCGATCGCCATCGTCTGGAAGGCGATGTTCATCGACGACGGCATCGTCGACCAGATCGGCCAGATCTTCGGCGCCCCCGCGGGCGGCTGGGTCGGCGACCCCAACCGCACCATGCCGATGCTCATCCTGCTGACCGTGTGGCAGTTCGGTGCGCCGATGGTCATCTTCCTCGCCGGACTCAAGCAGATCCCGAACGAGCTCTACGAGGCCGCGTCCGTCGACGGTGCCGGCCCGGTGCGCAAGTTCCGGAACATCACGCTGCCGATGCTCTCGCCGGTCATCTTCTTCAACCTGCTGCTCGAGACGATCCACGCGTTCCAGATCTTCGCGTCCGCGTTCATCATCTCGAACGGCACCGGCGGGCCCGCGCGGTCCACGCTCTTCTACACGCTGTACCTCTACCAGCGCGGTTTCCAGGACTTCCGGATGGGTTACGCCGCGGCGATGGCCTGGGTCCTCGTCGTCGTCATCGGCCTCATCACCGTGCTCTTCTTCCGCAGCTCGAAGTTCTGGGTGCACTACTCCGGGGAGGGCAAGTGACCACCATCGCCGCGACCCCCAGCGGTCCCGTCTCCACCGAGCACAGCGACCAGCTGCGCCGTCAGCACCGCACGCGCGAGCGCGTCAAGGGCGTCGGCTTCCACGCCCTCGTGCTCGCGATCGTCGCGGTCATCCTGTACCCCGCCGTCTGGATGCTGTCCTCGTCGTTCAAGCCGAGCAGCGACATCGTCGGCAACGTCAGCCTGGTCCCCGACGCGGCGACGTTCGCGAACTTCGCGAAGGCGCTCGACGGCATCGGTGGCGTCTCGTTCTGGACGTTCTTCACCAACTCGCTGATCCTCGCGGTCGGCTCGGTCGTCGGGATCACGCTGTCGTGCTCGGTGTCCGCCTACGCGTTCGCGCGGATCGAGTTCCCGGGCCGGAACGTGTTCTTCGCGCTCATGATCGGCACGCTCCTGCTGCCGTTCCACGTCGTGATCATCCCGCAGTACATCGTGTTCTCCCGGCTCGACCTGGTCGACACGTTCGTCCCGCTGCTCATCGGCAAGTTCCTCGCGGCCGAGGCGTTCTTCGTGTTCCTCATGGTGCAGTTCATGCGGAACCTGCCACGCGAGCTCGACGAGGCCGCGCGCATCGACGGCGCGGGGCACGTCCGGATCTTCACGTCGATCATGCTGCCGCTCATGAAGCCCGCCCTCGTGACGAGCTCGATCTTCGCGTTCATCTGGTCGTGGAACGACTTCTTCGGTCCGCTGCTCTACCTCAAGGACCCCGACCTGGCGACGATGCCGCTCGCCCTGCGGCTCTACGTCGACCAGACCACGACGTCCGACTACGGCGCGCAGATGGCGATGGCCGTCCTCGCGCTCGTGCCCGTGCTGCTGTTCTTCCTCCTGTTCCAGCGGTACCTCGTCGAGGGCGTCGCGACGCAGGGCCTCAAGGGCTGATGACGCGTGCGCAGCGGGGCGGTCCGGCGTCGGCGGGGCCGCCCCGACGTGCGAGCCTTGTCGCCATGACGGACACCGGCCGCCCCGAGGAGCCCCGCCCCGACGGCGAGGAGCCCGACGACGGCGGCGCGCGTCCCGACGACCGGGCGCTGCTCGGCGGCGGTCGCGTCGGCCTGTTCGGCGAGTCGCTCACCGTCGGCCTCGCCGTCTCCGTCCTGTCGCTGCCCGTCGTCACCGCGCTGCCCGCGCTCGCCGCGGGGATCGCGCACGTGCGCCGGCACGTCGGCGGTCGCCCCGACACCCTGCGCGACCTGTGGGACGACTTCCGGCTCGCGTGCCGCGGCGTGTGGCTCGTCTCCGTGGGCTCCGTCCTGCTGCTGCTCGTGCTCGCGTTCAACGTCAGCCTCGCCGGCACGGGCGCACTGCCGGGCGGGACCGGGGTGCGCGTCGTCTCGGTCGTGATCGCGGTGCTGCTGCTCGTCGCGCTGCTGCGTGCCGCCGCGGGGTGGACGCCGGGCGCGGTGTGGCGGGTCGTCCTGCGGGACGCCGGCCGTCGCACGGGCGACGACCTGTCCGGGACGTTCCTGCTGGTGCTCGCGCTCGGGCTGTGCGGGGTGATCGTCTGGATGCTGCCTCCGCTCGTCGTCATCGTCCCCGGGCTGCTGGCCCTCGCGACGGTCGCGGTCGAGCACCGCGCGACCGTCCGCTCCTGACGGGCCCACCGGGCCCGCCGGGACGCGGCCGCGCGGTGCGGGCGGTCAGCAGTCGCAGACGGGGCTCGACACCGGCGCCGTGAGCGGGTCGGACGGGCGCCGGGCGGTGCCGGCGTCGGTCGCGACGGGCAGCCCCTCGCGCGCCCAGTACTCGATGCCGCCGATCATCTCGCGCACCCGGTAGCCCAGCAGCGACAGCTCGAGCGCCGCGCGCGTGGCGCCGTCGCAGCCCGGGCCCCAGCAGTACGTCACGACGGGCACGTCGGGGTCGAGCACGTCGGCGGCCCGCTCGCGCATCTCCGCGAGCGGCAGGTGGATCGCGCCCGGGATGCGGCCCTGCGCCCAGCCGGCGTCGCCGCGGCTGTCGACGAGCACGAAGCCCGGCTCGCCGGTCTCGAGGGCGGCGTGCAGGTCGGAGGCGTCGATCGCCCACCGGAGGCGCGCCGCGAAGTGCTCCGCCGCGGCGCGGGTGTCGTGCGAGGTCAGGTCGAGGTTCGTCGTCATGCGGACGAGTGTCGTGAGCCCGCCGGTGGTCCGGCCACTGGCAGGGATGCCGCCGTTCGGGCAACGTCTGCCAACATCGCCGCATGCTGCACGACGTCGTCGCGCTCGTCGGGCCGGAGGTCGCGGCCTTCGAGCTCGGGGTGCTGTCCGAGGTGTTCGGTCTCGACCGGACGTGGGAGGGCCTGCCCGGCTACGACTTCGCGGTCGCGTCCGCGACGGCGGGCCTCGTCCCGACGACGTCGGGGTACGCGGTGCAGGTCGACCACGGCCTCGACCGGCTCGACCGCGCGGACCTGGTCGCCGTCCCCGCGTGGACGTCGGCCGCCGTCGCCCCGCCGCCCGAGGTCGTCGACGCGCTCCACCGGGCGGTGGACCGCGGCGCCCGGGTGCTGTCGATCTGCTCGGGCGCGTTCCTGCTCGCGGCGGCGGGCCTGCTCGACGGGCGACGGGCCGCGACGCACTGGAGGTACGCGCCGCTGCTCGCGGAGCGGTACCCGTCCGTCGACGTCGACCCCGACGTGCTCTACGTCGACGCGGGCAGCGTCGTGACCAGCGCCGGGACCGCCGCCGCGATCGACGCGTGCCTGCACCTCGTCCGGCTCGAGCACGGCGCGACCGTGGCCAACGCGATCGCGCGCCGCATGGTCGTCGCGACCCACCGCCACGGCGGGCAGGCGCAGTTCATCGAGCCGCCGTCCGCCGCCGTCCGGGCCGACGACCTGGCGGACGTGCTCGAGTGGGCGCGCCGGCACCTGCACGAGGACCTGCCCGTGCGGCGGCTCGCCGCGCAGGCGCTCATGTCCGAGCGGACGTTCGTGCGGCGGTTCCGCGAGAGCACGGGCGCGACGCCGCACCGCTGGCTCCTGGAGCAGCGGCTCGCGCTCGCGGAGGAGCTGCTGGAGTCGACCGACCTGCCCGTGGGGCTGGTCGCCGAGCGCTCGGGGATCGGCAGCGCTGACACGCTGCGCCACCACTTCGCCCGGCGTCGCCGGCTCAGCCCGCAGGCGTACCGGGTGTCGTTCCGCGGGCGCTGAGGGTCAGCGTGGCGCCGTGGGCGCGTCGGCCGGGAGGTCCAGGTACGGGCCGAGCAGCCGGCGCAGCGCGGCCAGGATCGCCGCACGCTCCTCGTCGGTGCTCGCGCGCCGGCGGGTGCGCGCCTCCTGCGTGCTGCTGAGCACGACCGCGTCGACCATGTCGGCCGTGACGTCCGGGTCGGGCTCGCCGAGGTCCCGCAGCGCGTCGCGCAGCGGCCCCTGCAGGGAGCGGTGGAAGTCCTGCAGGGGACCGTGCAGCACGGCGGGGTCGACGACCGCTCCGAGCGCCCGCGCGACGCGCTGCTCGGACCCCGTGAAGAAGTCGACGTTGCTCTCGACGTAGGCCCACACCTTCGCGCCCGGCGACGACGCGTCGGCGATCGCGGTGCTGATCCGCTCCGTCCACGCGGGGAAGATGTCCGCGACGACGGCCTCCAGCAGACCGTCGCGTGAGCGCACGTACTCGTACACGCTCGACCGGGCGAGACCCGCCCGGGCACCGACCTCCGCGAGCGACGGGGCCTGGCCGGTCTCCGCCAGGAGGTCACGTGCCGCATTGAGCAGCGCGCGCCGCTGCTGCTCGCGGTGCTCGGCGACGGTCGCCGCCTTGATGCGCGGCACGTGCACCTCCCGGACGGGTCAGAGGGACGCGCTCGTGAGCTGCCCGTCCGTCATCTGCAGGACCCGGTCGCAGTGGTGGAGCACGTCGTGGTCGTGCGTCACCATAACCGTCGCGACGCCGTGGTCGTGCGCCTCGCGCGCGAGCAGCGCGACGATCTCCTGGCTGCGGTGACGGTCCAGCGCCGCGGTCGGCTCGTCGACGAGCAGCAGGCGCGGCCGCGTGACGAGGGCCCGCGCGATGCCGACACGCTGCCGCTCGCCGCCCGAGAGCTTGTCGGGCCGCCGGTCGGCGCGGTGCGTCATGCCGACCTCCTCGAGCAGCCGCGCCGGGTCGCGCGGGTCGGCGACGCGGCCGAGGTGCAGCGGGAGCCGCAGCTGGTCGATCGCGGTGAGCGCGGGGACGAGGTTGCCGCTCTGGAACACGAAGCCGATGTGCGTGCGGCGCAGCTCGGCGAGCCGGCGGGACGAGACCGACGTCAGGTCGGTGCCGCCGACGCTCACCTGGCCCGAGGTCGGGCGGATCAGGCCGCCCGCGACGGCGAGCAGGCTCGACTTGCCGGAGCCTGAGGGCCCGACGACCGCGAGCAGCTCGCCGGGCTCGACGTCGAGGCTGACCGCGTCGAGGGCGGTGACGGTGCTCTCGCCGTCGCCGTACGTGAGGGAGACGTCCGCGAGGTGCAGACCCTGACGCGTCGTGGTGGGTGTCGTGCTGGTCATCGGTGGGCTCCCAGTGCCGTGAGGGGGTCGACGCGGACGACGCGGACGACGGCGGCGGCGGCGCCGATCATGCCGAGCATGACGAGCAGGGCGGTCGCGACGACGATGGGACCGGCCTCCAGCGCGAACGGCATCGCGGACGCCGACAGGCTCGCGCCGAGCAGCAGGCCGATGCCGACGCCGAGCCCGGCCGAGGCGACCAGGAGCACCGCGGACTGCGTGAGGCTGTCGCGCAGCAGGTACCGCGTGCTCGCCCCCATCGCCCGGAGCACCGCGAGCTCCTGCCGGCGCTGGATCGTCACGACCGTGAAGAACGCGCCGACGACGAGCGCGGAGATCGCGTACAGGAACCACTGGATCATCTCGAGCGTCATCATCTCGGCGGTGTAGCCGGGGGAGGCGTCGAAGGAGTCGGTGAGCGTGGTCGGGAGCGTGCCCGCGACGGCGTCGCCGTCGCCGGGCGTCGTGCCGTCGGCGTGCTGCAGGGCGATCGCGGTGACCTCCTGGTACGCGTGGTCGGGCGCCGGCTCGCCGGGGCGGACGCCCGCGCGGACCTCCTGCCACGTGCGCAGGTCGACGTAGCCGACGTCGACGTGGCCGAACGTGTGCTGGCCGTCGACGAAGCCGACGACCTCGAGCTCGGTGCCGAGCTGGTCGACCGTGAGCACGTCGCCGACCGCGACGCCCTCGTCCTGGAGCGTGCCGGTGAGGACGACCTGGCCCTCGCCGGCCAGCGCGTCGCCGGCCGCCGGCGTGGGGTTGAGCCACGCGTCGCGGTCGACGCCGAACAGCGCGAGGTCGATGTCCACGCCGGCGTCGCTGCGCGTGTTGACGAGCGTGTTGCCGAACGGGGTCGCGGCGTCCACGCCGGGCTCTTGCGCCCACGCGTCGGCCGCGTCGACGTCGACGACCGACCGGGAGAACGCGGCGGTCTCGTCGACGCCCTCCTCGAACGCGAACGACGACACCGGCAGCTTCTTCAGCCCGGAGACGCCGTCGTTGAGCAGGCCCACCGAGAGGCCCGACAGCAGCACCATGAGGACGCCGATGAGGGCCACGACCGACCCCATCAACGCGAACCGTGCGCGCCCGTAGGTGAGCTCACGCCATGCCAGGAACACGACCGGTCCTCCTTCTTGCCGACAATGTGTCGATAAGATAGGCACGCATCGGTCCCGGATCCAAACGTGCGGGTGGACGCGGTTCAGGGGCAGTCGCGCAGGATCCCGTCGACCACGCGCGCGCGATCCGTGCCGCGACCGATCGCCTCGGCGCGGGCGTCGAGGCGCCGCCGGAGGTCGGGCGTCAGTGACGCGCACCGCCCGGCGACGCAGCGCCGCAGCGCCTGGAGCGACCAGTACTCGTTGAACGGCTTGCGGTCGGACAGCGCCTGCTCGGCCACGCGCACGACGGCGGTCGGGTCGGGACGCGCGTAGAGCGCGCAGGCCGCGACGAGGCGCAGCCCGAGGTCGGTCGAGCCGAGCAGCGGCGTCACGTCGACGGTCGAGGCGCTCGCGACGCGGACGATCTCGCGCGCGAGGTCCTCCATCGCCCGGGTGCGGTCGGCGCCGCGCGGCATCGTCCAGCGCACCGTCTTGTAGCGCTCCGCCAGGTCACGCAGGTCGTCGGGCAACCCGTGCTCGCCCGGGTCAGGGCCCGCGGCGGGCGGTGTGTGCCGTGCCGCCGCGTCGTCGGCCGACGGGGTGAGCGGGAGGTCGAACGCGACGTCGGGCGTGCCGGTGCCGGGGACGGGGACGGTCGGCGGGGTGTCGGCCGCCGGACGGGTGCCGACGCGCCGCTCGAGGGCGGCGATGCGGGCCTCGGCGTCCTCGAGCCCGTCGCGCGCCGCGGCGAGCCCCTCCATGACCTCGGTGCTGTTGTACGTGGCGTCGTCCGCCTGGTGCTTCGCCTGCTCGGCGGTGCCCTTGGTCTGACGGACCGCGCGCCGCAGGTTCGAGACGACCTCGTTGTCGCCGATCCGCAAGCGCGGGAACCGCCCGTCGACCGCGGTCATCGTGAGGAAGACGGCGACCAGGAGCAGTGCGGCCGCGCCCACGCCGTTGTCCGTCCGGAAGACCGCGACGGCGCCGACGACGCCCGCGACCGCGGCGAGCGCACCGGCGCCCCAGCGGGCGACGACGGGGATGTCGCCCGGGAGGTCCTCCTCGTCGATCGGTGGCGGTTCGTCGTCCTCGCGCGCGGCGTGCTCGGCGCGGACGGCCGAGGGGGGCACGACGGTCGCGCGTGGGTCCGCGGGTCGCCGGACGGGTCCTGGCATCTCGCGCACCTCCCGCGCGTCCGCTCGTCGACGAGCCTTCGCACCGATGCTCCCGCTCCCTCCGCCCACGCGCACGCGGCGGGAAGGGAGCGACCGCGGGAGGGTGCGCCCGTGGAGTGACGAGGCCCCGGGACGGCGACACGGAGATCGCGGTCCCGGGGCCTCGTGCTCGGCCGGCGGGGCGGGCCGGCTCGCCCGCCCGGAGGGTCAGAGGCGGGTCAGGGTCGCCGGCAGCGCGAGCCAGGACTCGGGCGCGAGGGTCACGACCGTGCGGCCGGTCTCGGCGGACGTGACGGGCGCGTCGATCTCGGTCACGTGCTCGGCGATGATCCGGGCGGCGTGCTCGGGGCCCTCGACGGCGGCCTCGTGGTCGGCCGTGACCTGCACGCCGCGGTCCAGCGTGAGGCTCGCGCCGGGGTGCGAGAGCTCGACCTCGACGGGCTCGGCGGACCGGTTGACCAGGAACACGGCGCCCTCGGTGCCGTCGAGCGTCGCGGCGGCGGTGACGACGGGGACGTCGCCGTGCTGCGCGGTGGTGACGGTCGGGGCGGTGACGCGCAGGTCGAGCGCGGTGCCGCGGGCCAGGCGGGCGGTGGTCGCGAACGGGGCGAACGTCGGCTGGCGCCAGGCGGGGCCGTCGGGCTCGGTCATGATCGGCGCGATGACGTTGACGAGCTGCGCGAGGCACGCGACGGGCACGCGGTCGGCGTGGTTGAGGAGCGTGACGAGCAGGTCGCCGACGACCACGGCGTCGAGCGCGGAGTAGACGTCCTCGATGATGCGCGGGGCGTCCTTCTGCAGGGGCAGGTTCTTCTCGCCGACGAAGCGCGACTGCAGGTACCAGACGTTCCACTCGTCGAACGAGATGGTGATCCGCTTGTCGGACCGGCGGCGCGCACCGACGGCGTCGGCGGACGCGACGACGCGGCGGATGAAGCGGTCCATCGCGGTGCCCGAGCCGAGGAACGACGCGCGGTCGCCGTCGAGCTCCTCGTAGTAGGCGTGCATCGAGATGTGGTCGACGACGTCCCAGGTGTGCTCGAGGACGATCCGCTCCCACTCGCCGAACGTGTCCATCTGCATGGACGACGAGCCGCACGCGACGAGCTCGATGCTCGGGTCGACGAGCTTCATGGCCTTGCCGGCCTCGGCGGCGAGCTTGCCGTACTCGTCGGCGGTCTTGTGGCCGATCTGCCACGGGCCGTCCATCTCGTTGCCGAGGCACCACAGGCGCACGCCGTAGGGCTTCTCGCGGCCGTTGGCGATGCGCAGGTCGGCCCAGCGGGAGCCGGCCTCGCCGTTGCAGTACTCGACGAGCGCGGCGGCGGCGGCGACGCCGCGGGTGCCGAGGTTGACGGCCATCATCGGCTCGATGCCCTCGCGCTCGGCCCACTGGAGGAACTCGTCGGTGCCGATGGTGTTGGGCTCGATGGTCCGCCAGGCGAGGTCGATGAAGGGCTTGCGCTCCTCGACGGGGCCGACGCCGTCCTCCCAGTCGTAGTTGGAGACGAAGTTGCCGCCGGGGTAGCGGGCCATGGTGACCCCGAGCTCGTGCGTGAGGTCGGCGACGTCGCGACGGAAGCCGTGCTCGTCAGCGGTGGTGTGGCCGGGCTCGTAGATGCCGGTGTAGACGGCGCGACCGAGGTGCTCGACGAAGGAGCCGAAGAGGCGGCGGTCGATCGGCCCGACGCGGAAGTCGGGGTGGAGCAGGACGGTGGCGCGCAGGGACATCGGGCTCTCCTGGTGTGGTGCCCGACGGCGGCGTCAGGCAGTTCGTGCAACGTTGTAGAAGCGAGCCTAACCCGCGCCGGGCGCGTGGAGGAAGTCCCCTCCGGCGACCGGGACGGATCGATTCGACGATCGTCGCAGAACCGTGGCGCGGATCGACTCGACCATCGTCCCAGGCGCTGGCGCGGATCGATTCGACGATCGGCCCAGGCCCCTGGCGCCCGCTCGCGTGCCGACCTAGGCTAGGTGTCACGGAACGCGCTTTCCCGACACCGGTGCGACGTCGCACCGAGAGCAGAGGATCTTCGTGGTCGACCAGAACCCCACCGCCCCCCGTCCCGCCTCCAGCGCCAGCACCGTCGCGTCGCAGGGAGTCGTCCCGGACTTCGCGCCCGCACCGCCCGGGGAGCAGCGCAGGTTCGCGGTGGCGGGCACGGGGCACCGCGCGGGCATGTACGTCGCGGCGATCACCGGTGAGCACGCCGACGTCGCGACCCTCGTCGCCTGGCTCGACCCCAACCCCGGCCGCATCGACTACTACGACGCCGAGGTCGGCCGCGCGACCGGCCACGACGGGCCCGCCGGTCTGCCGCGGTACACGCCCGAGGGCCTCGAGAAGATGATCGAGGAGCAGCGCGTCGACACCGTCGTCGTCACGGCCCCGGACCACACGCACGCCGACCTCGTCGCGCGCGCGCTCGCCGCCGGCGCCGACGTCGTCGTCGAGAAGCCCCTGACCACCGACCGCGCGGGCTGCCGTCGCATCACGGGTGCCGTCGCCGACACCGGGCGGGACGTCGTCATGACGTTCAACTACCGGTACGCGCCGCGGAACTCGTCGCTGCGGCAGATCATCCAGTCCGGGCAGATCGGTGAGGTCACGAGCGTGCACTTCGAGTGGGCGCTCGACACCGTGCACGGCGCCGACTACTTCCGCCGCTGGCACCGCGACAAGAAGAACTCCGGCGGCCTGCTCGTGCACAAGTCGAGCCACCACTTCGACCTCGTCAACTGGTGGCTCGACGACGTCCCGTCGCGCGTCTACGCCTCGGGCGGCCTCAGGTTCTACGGCGAGCGGAACGCCGCCGCCCGCGGGCTCGCGCCGCGCCCGACGCGTGGCACCGGCACGACCGGGGACCCGTTCGCGCTGGACCTGAACGACGACCCGCGGCTCAAGGCGCTCTACCTCGACGCCGAGCACCACGACGGCTACCTGCGCGACCAGGACGTGTTCGGCCCCGGCATCACGATCGAGGACAACATGGCCCTCGTCGTCGACTACCGCTCGGGCGCGACGCTCACGTACTCGCTCAACGCGCACAGCCCGTGGGAGGGGTACCGGGTCACCGTCAACGGGACCGAGGGGCGCGCCGAGCTCGAGGTCGTCGAGCGCGGGGCCGTGCTCGTCGGCGACGACGGCAAGGTCGTGCTCGACCCGTCCGCGACGCCCGAGGGGATCGCCGCCGGCGGGCTGCGACCCGAGGGCGAGCGGCTGCTCGTGCAGCGGCACTGGGAGGCGCCGGTCGAGTACCCGATCCCGGCGGGGATCGGCGGCCACGGCGGCGGCGACGCGATCCTGCTCAAGGACGTCTTCCGGCGGCACCTGCGCGTCTCCCAGGACGTGCTCGGGCGTCCCGCTGGGTACCTCGACGGGCTGCGGGCCGTCGCCGTCGGCATCGCCGCCAACCAGTCGCTCGTCACCGGGCTGCCCGTGCGCGTCGACGACCTCGACCTCGGCGTCGACCTGTCCCGCGCCCCGCGCGAGGTCACCGCGTGACCGCGCCCGCCGGACCGGCCGGGCCCGGGGGCACCAGTCTGCCGCGGCTCGACGAGCGGCCCGCGGTCGGCGCGCTGCACGACGTCGGCCGGGCCGTCGACGTCACCGCGGGCGGCACGACGCTCGCGCGCTACGTCTACGTCCCCGACGACGCGCAGCTCGAGAGCCCGCGCCCCTACGTGCACCCGCTGCGCACGCGCGGCGGCGACCTCGTCTCCGCGTTCCGCCCGTGGGACCACGTGTGGCACAAGGGGATCTCCTGGTCGCTGCCCGTCGTGGGCGAGCACAACTTCTGGGGCGGCCCGACGTACGTGCACGGCCGGGGGTACGTGCAGCTCGACAACGACGGGTCGATGGACCACCAGGCGTTGCGCACGCTGACCGTCGCGCACGACCGGGTCGACCTCGCGCACACCCTCGCGTGGCACACCCAGGCGGGCGAGCACGTGGTCGACGAGGAGCGCGCGCTCGCGTTCGTCGTCCCCGCGGACCAGCCCGACGCGTGGGTGCTCACGTTCACCACGACGATGACGAACGTCTCCGCGCACGACCTCACGATCGGCTCACCCACCACGCGCGGGCGCGAGAACGCCGGCTACGGCGGGCTGTTCTGGCGCGGGCCGCGGTCGTTCACCGACGGCACCCTCGTCGCGCCCGGCGGGACGGGCGGCGACGAGCTGCGCGGGACGCGGCAGCCCTGGCTCGGGCTCGTCGGGCGCCACGACGACGTCGGACGCGCGTCGACCGTCGTCATGGTCGACGCCACCGGCGAGGCCGACGGGGCCGGGCCGCAGTGGTTCGCGCGCGTCGAGCAGTTCGGCTGCCTCAACCCGGCGCCGTTCTTCTCGACCGAGGTGCCGTTCGGCCCTGGCGACACCGTCGCCTTCCGGTACGCGGTCGTCGTCGCGGACGGCGCGTCGGACGTCGCGCGCGCCGGACGGCTCGCGGCGCTCGGGTTGGGTGCGGCGGTCGGGTCGTCGTGAGCCTCCTGCCCGGCGGTGTCTCGGTGAGCCACCTGCGCGTGTACGACTGGCCCGCGCCCGACGGGGTCGGCCGGGCCGGGTCCGGGTCGCCGCACCTGCACACCGCGTCGGCGGAGGCGTACGTCGTGCTCGGCGGGACGGGTGCCGTGCACACCCTCGGCCCCGACGGGTTCGCCGAGCACCGGCTGACGGCGGGCGACGTCGTGCGCTTCGACCCGGGCGTCGTGCACCGCGCGGTCAACGACGGCGACCTGGAGGTGCTCGTCGTCATGGGTAACGCCGGGCTGCCGGAGGCGGGTGACGCCGTGCTCACGTTCCCGCCCGACGTGCTCGCCGACCCCGCCGCGTACCGCGCGGCCGCGCTGCTGCCGGGACCGGGAGCGTCCGACGACGACCTCGCCGCGGCCGCCCGTCGCCGCCGTGACCTCGCGCTGGAGGGCTACGCCGCTCTGCTCGACGACGTCCACCGCGTCGGTCCGACGCAGGCGCTGCGCCCGCTGCACGAAGCCGCGGCCCGCCTGGTCAGGCCGTACGTGCCGCACTGGCAGGACCGCTGGACGCGGACCGTCCTGCACGAGACCGACGGCACGGCGCGCGCGCTCGAAGGGCTCGTGCGAGGCGCGTCGGGGCATCTCGCGTCGGCGCGCGTGCGTGACGCCCGCCCGGACCCGGCGCCCCGCCGCTACGGCATGTGCGGCCGGCTGCAGACCTGGCCGCTCGGCTGACACCACGCCACCGCGGCCCGCGCGGGGCACGCGAGGGGATTGCCGCCACCGGTCGATGCTCCTACCGTCGCGAGGGTGAGCCCCGCAGGCATCAGCGTCGACGGCCACCCGATCGTGCCGCTCGGTCCCGACACCTGGGACCTGTTCGCCGACCTCGCCGAGAAGCACAACGGCGTGTGGGGCGGGTGCTGGTGCACCTACTTCCACCTGTACCCCGACCCGACCGAGGAACGCCGCGCGATCGGCCACCGCGAGCTCAAGCACCAGCTCGTCCTCGCAGGCCGCGCGCACGCGGCGCTGGTCGTCGACGGGGACGCGGCGGTCGCGTGGGCGCAGTACGGCCCGGTCGACGAGGTCGCGAACATCCACCACCGCAAGCAGTGGGAGCGCGAGTCGGTGCGGCGCCCGGACTTCCGGATCACGTGCCTGTTCGTCGACCGTGACCACCGGCGCGACGGGATGGCCGCGGTCGCCGTGCGCGGCGCGCTCGCGCTCATCGCCCAGGCGGGCGGCGGGCTCGTCGAGTGCTACCCGCACGACCTGCCGCCCGGCAAGAAGACGTCGGCGTCCTTCCTCTACAACGCGACGCGGACGATGTACGAGCGGCTGGGCTTCACGTACGACCGGCCCAAGGGCCAGGGCAACTGCGTCATGACGACCTACGTGGAGCCCGCCGTCCCGGCGACCGGCTGACGCGTGCGCGCCCGCCCGCCGTCCCGGCGACCGGCTGACGCGTGCGCGCCCGCCCGCCGTGCCGCACGAGCGCCGCCCCGGCCGCCGCCGACCCGAGCCCGCCCATGACCAGGTCGCCGATCGTGTCCCCGTAGGCGACGTAGATCGTCGGGTCCAGGTACGTGTGGCCGAGGTACTCGCCGATCTCCCACAGCACGCTGAGCGTGATCCCGAGAGCCGCGGTGGCCAGCACCGACGCACCGCCGAGGCCCGCCGCCCGTGCCGTCCGCGGGTCGACGACCGCCCCGGTCCGGACCGCGAGCAGCAGGTGCGCGACCGCCGCGACGAGCCCGGTCACGACCAGGTGCATGACGACGTCGAGCCACGCGACCGCCTCGTACTGGTCGAGCACGCCGGACCACGCCGCCGCGAGCAGGCCGACCCCGTACGCGGCGTCGAGCCACGGCGGGACCTCGCCGAGCGGGGGCAGGGCCACGCCGCCGACGACGAGCACGAGCAGCGCGGCGTCGACCGGCCCGAGCGTGACGAGCGCGACGACCACGCTGACCAGCGCCGCGACCCGCACCACGCCCCCGGGGCCGCGGAGCAGCGCGCGCGCCGTGACCCGGCCCGCGTGGTCGTCGGTCACGTCGCCTCCCGGTCCGGTCCGCCGGGGACCCCGCTCGCTGTCGTGCGACGGTACGACGCGGCTCCCCGCTCCGCTCGGCGGGGAGCGCGCCGGCGTCAGGCGCGACGACGTGCGCGGAGGATCGCGTCGTGCAGGACGACGGGCTGCCCCTCGGGGTCGACGGCGTCGCGCGGGCGGGCCTCCGCGGTCACGACCTCCCACTGCGCGGGGTCGAGCAGCGCCGCGATCTCGTCGGCGTCGGCGAACAGCTCCGGGACGTGCGGGCGTCGCATCGACGTGTCGAGGTCGGACGCGTGGTGGCCGACGACCAGGAGCGTCCCGCCGGGCCGCACGAGGGACGCCATGCGCGCGACCGCCGGGGTCCGCAGCGCGGGCGGGAGGTGCAGGTAGTGCGACGTGACCAGGTCGTACGCCTCGTCGTCCCAGCCGTCGTCGGAGGTGATGTCGGCCTGCCGCCACGTGACGCGGTCGGCGACACCGTGCTCGGCCGCGGTCGCCTCGCCGCGCGCGAGCCCGCCCGCCGCCCAGTCGGTCGCGGTGACGTGCCAGCCGCGCTGCGCGAGCCAGACGGCGTCGCCGCCCTCGCCCGCGGCGATGTCGAGCGCGCGGCCGGGGGGCAGGTCGCCGACCTCGGCGACGAGCGTGCCGTTGGGCCGGCCGGACCACTGGCGTGCGCCCGCGTAGCGCTCCTCCCAGAACGCGGGCGCGAACATCCCGGCGAGCTCGTCCGGCAGCTCGATCCCGGTCGTCGGGTCGACGTGCCGGCCACCGTCGTGCCCGTGCCCGTGCCCGTGCCCCTGCCCGCGGTCGCGAGCGGCCGCGACGGCGGTCTCGGCGTCCTGCGCGACGAGCCACGCGTTGACCTGCGCACCCGCGGTCGCACCGGCCGCGGCGGACACCACGACGGTCGCGCGCAGGTCGGTCACGTTGCCGGCGACCCACACGCCGGGCATCGTCGTCGCGCCGGTCGGGTCCGCGGGGACGGCGCGACCGATCTCGTGGCCGTCGACGAGCAGCGGCACGGGGTGCAGGCCGAGGGGAGCGAGGTGCTCGGCGCGGGCGACCGTGCGCGTGCCGACGACGACGGCCCCGGCGGGCAGGGTCGCGCCGGAGGCGAGCGTCACGACGAGGTCGCCGGACGGGCCGTCCACGGCGGTGGCCCGCTCGTCGACGACGCGCACTCCGGTGGCGGCGAGCCGCGCGGCGTCGTCGGGCGCGAGCGCGGGCGCGGTGTGCCGGACGAGGGTGACGTCGGCGGTCCACTGCCGCCACAGCAGCGCGGCGTGCGCGGCCATGGGGTGGGTCCCGATGATCACGACCGCGCGGTCGCGCACCTCCCAGCCGTGGCAGTACGGGCAGTGCAGCACGTCGGTGCCCCAGCGCTCGGCGAGGCCCGCGACGTCGGGGAGCTCGTCGACGAGCCCGGTCGCGGAGAGCACGGCGCGCGCGACGACCGAGCGGCCGTCGGCCAGGTCGACGCCGAACGCGCCGTCCTCCTGGTGCACGGCGAGCACCTCGCCGCGCTCGACGTGCACGCCGTACCGCTCGACCTCGGAGCGCCCGAGCGTCAGCAGGTCGAGCGGCGGGGTCCCGTCGCGTGTGAGCATCCCGTGGGCGTGCGCGGCGGGCGCGTTGCGCGGTGCGCCCGCGTCGACCACCAGCACCGACCGGCGGGCGCGTCCGAGCATGAGCGCGCCGCTCAGCCCGGCGGCCCCGCCGCCGACCACCACCACGTCGTACCGCTCGTCCATGCGTGCTCCTCGTCTCGTCGGGCCGCACCGGGCCCGGGTTCCGTCGCCGCGCCAGGAGTCGGGTCGGCCTGCCGACGACTGTGCGCCGTGCGACGATCGGATGGCAACTCCCGTTGCCGTTCCGGCAAACGGTGCGGCACCGCCGCGACGGTCCCGACACGATCCGAGGTGAGGACGATCCCCGACGACATCGACGCCGCGCTCGACGCGGTCGGCGCCCGGCTGCGCGCGCTGCGGTCCGACCGGGGCCTGACGCTCGCGCAGGTCGCGGACGCGACGGGTGTCTCCGTCTCGACCCTGTCGCGCCTGGAGTCGGGCGGGCGGCGGCCGACCCTCGAGCTGCTCCTCCCGCTGGCCCGCGAGTACCAGGTGCCGCTCGACGAGCTCGTCGACGCCCCCGCGACGGGCGACCCGCGCGTCTACTCGCGCCCGTTCCAGCGCCACGACCGGACGTTCGTGCCCCTCACCCGGCGTCCAGGCGGGCTGCGCGCGTACAAGGTCGTCATCCCGCCCGGCTCGTCGCCCGTCGATCCCGAGCTCAAGGTGCACGAGGGCTGGGAGTGGCTCTACGTGCTGTCCGGCCGCCTGCGTCTGCTGCTCGGCGAGCACGACCTGACGCTCGGCCCGGGCGAGGTCGCCGAGTTCGACACCCGCACGCCGCACGCGATCCTCAACCCCGGCCCCGAGCCCGTCGAGCTGCTGACGTTGTTCGGCCCGCAGGGCGAGCGTCTGCACGTGCGCGCCCAGCAGCGCCGTTCCTGAGGTGCGGGGGCGCCGCGACGAGACGGCACGCGAGCCGCGCGCGTCGCATCGAGCCCCGGACGGTCGGCCCGCGGCGGGTCTGCGCGCGCGCCCGGCGTCAGGCGGGTGCGCCGCCGGTCCGTGCGAGCGCGGCGTCGAGCGCCGCGTGCACGTCGCGCGGGTCCAGTTTGAGCTGGCGTGCGACGAGCGCGAGCCGGTCGGCGGCGCGGGGCAGCGCGTCGGCGTCGGGCGGCGCGGGCAGACGCTCGGCCACGACGGTGCCGTGCCGGCCGGCGGTGCGGACCCAGCCGTCGCGCGCGAGCTCGTCGTAGACCCGCTGCACGGTCCCGCGCGCGAGGCCGAGGTCGGCGGCGAGGTGCCGGATCGTCGGCAGGCGGCTGCCCGGGGCGAGCGCGCCCGACGCGACGAGCCGCTCGACCTGCTCGCGGAGCTGCTCGAAGACGGGGACCGGCGAGCCGGGGTCGACCTGGACGATCATGCGCGGACGGCGGGGTCGCGGAGCCGCGCGGTGCGGGGCGGGCGTGGCCGGGCGGCCCGCAGCTGCACGACGGCGACGACGAGCCCTGCGACCACCGCGACCACGCCGAGCCACTCGCCGTCGCCCGGCAGCAGCGACGCCGCCGACACCACCCAGGCGAGCGTGAGCACCGCGGCGGCGAGCTCCAGGTGCGCGACGGACGCGGTCGCGAACGCGCGCAGCCGCTCGTCGAGCCGGGTGGCGCGCGGGGACAGGACGGGCCGCCGGCGGCCGACGACGCGCGCGCGGGTGAGCTCGGCGAGACCGACGACCGCGGCGCCGAGCAGCAGCGTGACCGCGGTGCCGGTCGCCACGGACGCGCCGTCGCCCACGACCGCGGCGCGCACCACGTCCGCGACCGTGACCAGCGCGGCGGCGCCCGTGGTCGCCCGGGCCGCGCGGACGTGTCCGGCGCCCGCGCCGCCGGTGCGCGGCGCGAGCGAGGCCTGGACGGGCCCCCGGGGCCGGGGGAGCCGGAACGACTCGGCGACGAGGGCGCCGACCACGACCCCCGTGAGGCCGAGGAACAGCGGGTCGGCGAGCGGGCTGCGGCCGCCGACGCCGACCACGAGCGACCCGTACCAGCGGATCCCCACGACGACCGCGAGGCTCACGCCGGTGAGCGCCCCGACGACGGGGTACGTGCGGTGCCGGCGGAGGTAGCGGGTCGCGACGTCGGTCTCGTCCGCGGGTGGGGCGGGGTCGCCGGTGAGCCACGCGAGGTCCGCGGCGGTGGGGCGGGAGCGTGCGGCGCTCACGAGGGCGCCGACGAGCGCGGCGCCGATCAGCAGCACGAGCAGCCCTGTCAGCGTCGCCATGTCCCCTCCCGTCGCCGAAGTCGTGCGTTCTGGCCCATTGGCACAGTACATTAGGCCAATGAGCATCGCCGACACCACCGCGACGCCCGACGGCGATGCGCGTCCCCCGCGGGACCCCGACGTCGACGGGCTCGTCCCGCCCGCGCGGCGCGGCTCGGGCCTCGTCGTCGCCGCGCTCGTCGTCGCCGTCCTGCTCGCGGGGTGGGCGTCGACCGCGCTCCGACCGACCGTCGTCGACCGTGGGGGTGCCTCGGGGGCGGCCCGTCAGGTCGACGACGGGCAGGTGCTCGTCGGGGTCGCGCTCGCGCGCGGGGGAGCGGGACCGGTGACGGTCGCGTCGGTCGCGGACGTGCCCGGCGCGCACGTGCTCGGCGCGTGGGTCGCACCCGCCGGCGGGCCGCCGGGGACCGACATGGCGCCGGACGGCCTCTTCACGGTGGACGGACCCGTCCCCGTGCCGGGTCTCCCGGTCGGCGCGGCACCGGCCGTCCCTGCTCCGGTCCCCGCGGGCACCGACTCGTGGCTCGTGATCCTGTGGGAGGTCACGGACTGCGCGGCCGTGCAGAGCCTCGGCGTCGACGGTCCGCAGGTCCGGCTCGGCACCGTCCTGGGGCCGGTGACCGAGACGCTGCCCGCGATCGCCGCACCGGGCCTCGGGGCGGACTGCGACGCGGGTTCGTGACGGCACCTGCGGTGGGACGCGGCCCGGCCGGCTCACTTCGCGCGGTCGTAGCTCTCGACGACGGACACGTTCAGCGCGAAGTCGACCGGCGTCGCCCCGAACAGCAGGCGCCCGGCCTCGACGGCGGCCGCCCGCACCGCGTCGGCGACCTCGTCGGCGACCGCCGCGGGGGAGTGCACCATGACCTCGTCGTGCAGGAAGAACACCAGGTGCGGGCGGCCCTCCACGTCCCGCAGCCGCCGTCGCAGCGACGCCATCCAGCACAGCGCCCACTCCGCCGCCGTGCCCTGCACGACGAAGTTGCGGGTGAATCGGCCCCAGTCGCGCGCGCGACGGCGCACCGCGCGCACGTCCTCCGCGGCCGCGCCCTCCGCCGACGCCGCCGTCAGCTCGGCCTGCCACGCGGCGTCCGGGACCGGCGACGACCGGCCGAGCCACGTCGTCACGACCTCCCCGCGCTCGCCCGCGCGTGCCGCCGCCTCGACCAGCGCCACGGCCTGCGGGTACGCGCGCGTGAGCTGCGGCATGAGCGCCGCGCTCGCACCCGTGGTCGCGCCGTAGATCGCGCCGAGCATCGCGTACTTCGCGTCGGACCGGGTCGCGACGATCCCCGCGTCGACGACGCCCTGGTACAGGTCGGCCTGCCGCCCGGCGGCGGCCATCGCCGCGTCACCCGACATCGCGGCGAGCACGCGCGGCTCGAGCTGTGCCGCGTCGGCGACGACCAGCCGCCAGCCGTCGTCGGCCCGCACCGCCGCGCGGATCGCCGCGGGCAGCTGGAGCGCGCCGCCGCCGTTCGTCGCCCAGCGGCCCGACACGACGCCGCCGGGGACGTACTCGGGACGGAACCGGCCGTCGTGGATCCACGTGTCCATCCACGCCCAGCCGTTCGCGGACAGCAGCCGCGACAGGGACTTGTACTCCAGCAGGGGCTCGCGCGCGGGGTGGTCGAGCGCGCGGATCTCCCACTTCGACGTCGACTGCACGTCGAAGCCCGCGAGCCGCAGGCCGCGCAGCAGGTCGGGCTGCGAGTCGGGGTTGAGGGTCGGCTGGACCAGGTGGGTGCGGATCTGCTCGACGAGCGCCTCGAGGCGAGCCGGTCGGCCGCCGCGGGGTCGCGGGCCCAGCAGGTCGGTGAGCAGCGCGTCGTGCACCGCGGTGTCCCAGGGCATGCCGTCGTGCCGCATCTCCTGCGCGATCAGCGCGCCCGTCGACTCGGCCGCGAGCAGCAGCCGCAGTCGCCCCGGCTCGGTCGAGCCCGCGACGGCGGCGAGCTGCCGGGCGAGCTCCTGCGGTACGTCGAGCGGGACGTCGTCCGGGTCGGCGGGGGGCGTCGCGGCGGCGCCCGGGTCGTCGAGCAGCGTGAGCTCGTCGAGGAGGTCCGGCTCGGCGGGTGCCGGCTCCTGCGGCCGTCGACCGTCCCACGGCCCGCGCGGCGCCCGGGCCAGGTCCGAGCCGGTCGCGTACGCGCTGCCGCGCAGGATCGTGTGGCACAGGCGCAGGTCGTGGCACCGCTCGACGCGGACGCCGGCGCGCAGCAGCGCGGGGTAGCGGCGGGCCGTGTCGTCCCACACCCAGCGCGGGTGGTCCGCCTCGTAGCGGGCGACCGCGGCCGGGAGGTCGCGCGCGGGCACCCGCTCGGCGTCGGGCGCGGGCTCGCCGTCGTCCGACGTGTGCCGCAGCAGCACGCCGCCGGCCCGGTCCGGGTCGTCGGTGAGCAGCACGTAGGGCACGCGCCATTGTCGTGCGCACCACCGACACGCTCGTACGCGCAGGGCCCGGGGCACGCCCGCGACACCGCACGCACGTCCCTGCGCTCACCGGGCCGCACCGGCCGCGACCTGTGGCGCAGGGCCGCGCCGGATGCGAGCGGCCGAGGGTCAGTACCCCCCGCCGCCCCCGCCGTCGCCGCCGCCGAAGCCGCCGCCGTCGAAGCCCCCGAACCCGCCGCCGTCGAAGCCGCCGTGCCCGCCGCCGTCGTAGCCGCCGTGGCCGTGACCCCCCGAGCCGCCGTCGGACGCCCCGTGGAACCAGCCGCTGAACCACCCGCCGCCGTGCGCGGCGGGTGTCACGTCGGGGACCGGGGGCGCCACGGGGTCGGGCGGTCCGTCAGGACCGGTCCCGCCGTCGACCACGGGCAGGACCACGGCCGTCGCGGCCGCGGTCTCCGCGAACCGGTCCTTCCGGCGCCATCCACCGAACAGAGTCATCGCGCACCCCTCGCCGAACGGGCCCGGCGGACCGGGCGGACGGTCCCCGCGGAGCCGGCAGGTGCACCCGCCCCGGGGTGTGACAGGGCCAGCATGGCACGCATGCTTTCCCTGGCGAAAGGGGTCGCTTGACCTCTGCTTGACCCGACGGAGGTCAGGCGGCCTTGCGCGGGCGCGCCATGGGGATGATCCACGGCCCCTCGGGCGCGAGCGCCACGCGGGCGCTCGTCTCCGCGTAGCCGAGCGCGGAGTAGTAGTTGACGTTGAGCGGCTTCGTCGTCTCCAGGTAGCCCGGAGCCTCGCCCGCGTCGATGTCCGCGAAGACCCGCGCCATCAGCAGCTTCCCCCGGCCGGCGCGCTGCAGGTCGGGCCGGACGCCCAGCGCCTCGACGTACCAGGCGTCCGCGGGCACGCCCTCGGCCGTCAGGTCGCCGAACTTGATCAGACCGAACGAGTGCGTGCGGGTGCGCAGGGCGATCGCGGCGATGCGGAACGCCTGCCGCCACCAGCGCGCGGGCGTCATCGGGTAGGTGCCGGGCGCGTACAGCGCGACCGCGCCGGTCACGACACCGTCGAGCTTCGTCACGTACGTGATGCCGTACCGCAGGGCGTCCGAGAGCGTCATCCGGTAGAGCGCGCGCAGCTCGGACTCGCGCCGCGTGTCCACCGGGAACAGGTGCCGGAACCCGGGGTCGTCGGCGAGCGCCGCGGCCAGGACGGCGGCGGCGGCGGGGAGGTCGCGTCGCGTCAGCGGCTCGACGACGTCGGGGGGTGCCGGCCGGGAGGCAGGCGGCTCGGACGGGGTCGCTGCCATGTGGCGCATCCTCACCGGGACAAGCGTCCAGTTGCAACCGGGTCGTCCGGTTCGTGCGTCACACCAGCGGGTGAAAAGTCAGACGTGGGGCGGGTGCGCAGGTCAGCCGCCTGCGGTCGCCACCGTGACGGCGATCACGGCACCCGGCTCCGCCTCGACCTCCACGACGTGCTCGACGGACAGGTCCACGGCCTCGCCGAGCGTCACGTCACCCCCGGCGACCGTCCGCGCGTCGCCGCCGCACGGCACCCCGCCCTCCCACGAGCCGTCGAGGTACACGCGTGCCACGTCGCGACCCGTGCACGAGACGGTCACGGTCACGCCCGTCGCCGGGCGGTCCTGCGGGAGCACGACGAGACGGACCCGGTCCTGGCCCGCGCCGCGCACGAGGGTCGCGTCCGTGACGCCCTGGTCGGCGAGCAGCGTCGTCGGGTCCGGTGTGCGCGTCCGTGGCAGCACGACCAGGACGACGACCGCCACCGCGGCGACGACCAGCCCGGCGACGACCCCGAGCACGACGGGTCGGCGACTCCGCCCGCCCGTGCGTGCCGACCGGTCGCGCGTCGCACTCCCTGCACCGCTGCCGACGTCCACCATGCGCGTCCCCTCGCACCGCCACGAGCCCCCGTCGGCCCGTGGCGGTGATGGTAGGGGGACGACGCGGCCGACCGGCAGGGGGTTCCGCGAGAAAGGCCCTGATCGAGCGCTACAGCTCGCGCAGGACGGCGTACCCGCCCGCGTCGACCTGTCCGCCGGTCGTGCGTCCCGCGAGCACCTCGCCCGCGGGCAGGTCGACGGCCGCCGTCGTGTGGTTGAGCACGAAGAGCCACGAGCGGCCGTCGTCGGCGGTCCGGCGCGCGACCTCGACGCCCTCCGGCACGCCCGCGAGCACGGGCTCGACGCCGGCCTCGACGAGCAGCGTCTCGGTCAGCGCGCCGAGCGCCGCGTCGTCGAGCCGCGTCGCGAGGTACCACGCGGACCCGTCCCCGACGGCCCGACGCGTCACGGCGGGCCCGCCGGCGAGGTCACCGTCGGCGAACGTCCGCACGACCTCGGTGCCCTCGGCGGGGTGGATCTTCTCCGACCACACGTCGGCGACGGAGCCGTCGTCGAGCGTGAGCGTCTCGCCGTCCTGCAACGCCCAGAACTCCTCGGTCCGGACGCCCAGCAGGTCGCGGAACGCGCCCGGGTAGCCACCGAGCCGCACGTGGTCGTGCTCGTCGACGATCCCCGAGAAGTAGGTGACGAGCACCGTCGCGCCGCCCTCCGCCGCCCGCGCCAGGTTGGCCGCGTCGGCGTCGGTCGTCACGTAGAGCGTCGGGACGACGACGAGCCGGTAGCCCGACAGGTCCGCCGACGGGGCGACGACGTCGACCGAGACGTGCCGCTCCCACAGCGCCCGGTAGTGCGCGAGCACACGGTCGGGGTACGTGACGTCGGTCGACGGGTGCGAGTCGAGCTCGACGCCCCACCACGACGGGTAGTCCCAGACGATCGCGACGTCGGACCGCACGCGTGAGCCCTTGACCTCGCCGATCGCCTTCAGCGCCGCGCCGAGCTCGACCGTCGAGCGCCACACGTCGGTGTCCGTCCCCGCGTGCGGCAGCATCGCCGAGTGGTACTTCTCGGCGCCCGCCGCCGACTGCCGCCACTGGAAGAACATGACCGCGTCCGCGCCGTGCGCGACGTGCGCGAGCGAGTGCCGCAGCATCTCGCCCGGCCGCTTGGTGCGGTTGCGCGGCTGCCAGTTCACCGCCGACGTCGAGTGCTCCATGAGCACCCACGGGTCGCCGCCCGCGACGCCCCGCGTCAGGTCGGCGCTCAGCGCGAGCTCGACGTGCGCGAGCGGGTCGTGCGCGCGGGTGTAGTGGTCGTTCGCGACGAGGTCGAGGTCGTCGGCCCAGGAGAAGTAGTCCATCCACTTCGTGCCCGTCGACAGCATGAGGTTCGTCGTCGTCGGCACGTGCGGCGTGACCTCGCGCAGCACGTCGCGCAGCGCGCGGTAGTGCACGAGCAGCTCGTCCGAGGAGTAGCGCGCGAAGTCGAGCTGCTGCGTCGGGTTCGGGTACGTGGGGGCGGTGCGCGGCGGCAGGACCTCGTCGAAGGAGTCGTACCGCTGCGACCAGAACGCCGTGCCCCATGCCGCGTTCAGCGCCTCGACCGTCCCGTACCGCGACTCGAGCCACCGGCGGAAGGCGGCGGCCGCGTCGTCGGAGAAGTCGTGCGGCACGTGGCAGCCGAGGCTCGTTGTCGACGTGCCACAGCGCGAGCGCGGGGTGCTCGCGGTACCGCTCGGCCATCCGCCGCGTCATCGCGACCGCGTACTCGCGCCACAGCGGCGCGGACACCCGGTACGCCTGCCGGCCGCCCGGGTGCAGCACCGTGCCGTCGGCCAGCACCGGCAGCAGCTCGGGGTGCTTCCGCGTGAGCCACGGCGGCGGGCTGGCGGTGGCGGTGGCCAGCGCGACCTTGATCCCCGCCGCCGCGAGCCGGTCGAGCACGTCGTCGAGCCAGCCGAAGTCGTACTCGCCCGGACGCGGCTCGAGCTGCGCCCAGGAGAAGATGCCGACGCTCACGAGCGTCACGCCCGCCTGCTGCATGAGCTCGACGTCCTCGACGCGGGTCGCGAGCGGCCACTGCTCCGGGTTGTAGTCGCCGCCGTAGGCGATGCCGTCGACGCCGAGCGGCCAGGGGTTCGTCATGGGAGTACCTCGCGGGGGTGGTGCGGTCGGGGTGCAGGGTCGAGCGTGTGACGGGATCAGGTCAGGGGAGCGGGACGCGGCGCAGGTCGAGGTCGACGGGCTCGTCGCGGTCGCACACCAGGTGCCCGTCGACGACGCGCGCCACCGCCACCTGCACGACGGCCCGCCGGGTCGCGGGGGTCTCGCCGCCCGCGGCGCCGCCGACCGGGTCGTCGTCGGAGCGGGTCGCGGCGTGCGCCGCGCCCAGCGTGCGTCCCTCGTCCGAGAACGGCGACACGAGGTGCGTGAAGTAGAAGACCCACGCGACGGGCTCGCCGTCCGCGTCCGACCCGACGACGACGTCGGCGTGGTGCCCGATCGACCCGTCGGCCGGGCGGCGTCCGGGCCGGTCGAGGACGTGCCCGTCGTACGCCCACGTCTCCAGGTCCGACGAGCGGTGGACGGCCTGCCCGCGCCACTCGTCGACGAGCATCCAGTGCCACCCGCCGAGCGTGAAAACGTTCGGCCCCTCGTGCGGGCGGCCCGTGATGGCGGGGCGCGACGGGCCCCACGTCTCCAGGTCGGGGGAGTCGGCGCACCACGTGGTGGACTCCGCTGCCTCGTCCTTGAACCACATCCGGTAGCCGCCGCCGGGCAGCGGTGCGACGCACGCGTCGATGACGCGGTCCGACGACAGCGGCACGACGCCGCGGTACTCCCACGTCACGAGGTCGTCGGACACGTGGTGCAGCACGTGCCGGTCGTGCCCCTCCCACCGGTCGGGGACGCCGCGGACGTACGAGACGAACATGTGGAACCGGCCCTCGGCGTGCACGACCTCGGGCGCCCACAGGGTGTTCCGGCCCTCGTGCGGGTCCAGGCCCGCGACGACGCCGCGGTGCGTCCACGTGAGCCCGCCGTCGTCGGACGTCGCGACGGCGATGTCCGTGCCGTGCACCCAGGTGACGCCCGGGCCGGGGTCGTCGGGGCGGCGCCGCGTGGCGAACAGCCACCACGTGCCGCCGGGGCCGCGGACCAGCGTCGGGTCGGTCGGTGCACCGAGCGGGTCGGTGAACAGCGGCGCCGGCGCGACGCGGCGTACCGACGAGCCGTCCGACGGCGCGTCGTCGACCCCCGCGGCCGCGTCCGTGACGCCTGCGCTCACGCGTCCGTCCCCGCCGCGACCGGTCGCAGGTCCTCGATCCCGTGCAGGAAGCCGCCGCGCAGCTCGCTGCCGGGTGCGAGGTCGGCCTTCGTGACGGGCCGGCCGAGCGCGGCGGACGCGTAGATCGCGGTGATGAGCTCGAGGGACCGGGCGGGTTCGGCGGCGACGGGCGGCAGCGGCGCGCCCGTGCGGAAGGACTCGTAGACGGCGCGCAGCAGCGGGGTGTGGCCGCTGGGCTCGTCGTCGGCCGGCAGGGTCCACGAGTCCGGCGCGGGCTCGGCGGGGCCGCCGGTCACGGCCGGGGCGGGCGTGAGCCGCCACGAGCGGGCGTCGTGGCCGTACAGGTGCTCGACCTCGACGGTGCCGAGCGTCGTGTCGACGCGCACGTAGCTCGTCTGCCGGGGCGCGAGCGCGGTGGTCAGGACCGACACGACGGCGCCGTCGGCGAACCGCACGACCGCGGTCGACGTGTCCTCGGTCTCGAGGTCGCGGTCCAGCCGGAACGCCCGAGCGTCGACCTCCGCCCAGTCGCCGAGCAGGAACGCGAGCAGGTCGAGCTGGTGGATGCCGAGCCCGAGCAGCGGCCCGCCGCCCTCGGTCGCCCACCTCCCGCGCCACGGCACGGCGTAGTAGTCCTCCTGCTTGCGGTACCAGAGCGTGTGGCAGACGCCGACGAGCGGACGCCCGAGCGCGCCGTCGGCGAGCAGCCGCTGCACGTGCCCGACCGCGGTGCCGGTGCGCTGCTGGAAGACGACGGCGTACTCGCGCCCGACCTCGCGCGCGACGTCGAGCACGGCGTCGAGGTCGGCGAGCGACAGCACGGGCGGCTTCTCGCACACGACGTGCGCGCCGGCGCGCAGCGCGGTGATCGCCTGGTCGCGGTGCAGGCCGGGCGGGGTGCACAGGTGGACGACGTCGACGGTCTCGGCGGCGAGCAGCTCGTCGAGCGAGCCGTACCGGCCGGGGATGCCGTACCGGTCCGCGAAGACGTCCCTGACCTCAGGGTTCGGGTCGGCGACCGCGACGACGGTCGCACCGGGGTTCGCGTCGAGGACCTGCTGGTGGGCGTGCGCGATGGCGCCCGTGCCGACGATCGCGACGCGCAGGACGGCGGCGTCGGGCGCGGTGGTCGAGTCGGTCACGTGCGCTCCTTTGCGACGGATTGAATCGTCTCACTCTACGGGGAAGCGCTTGCCTCCTGTCCAGGGGGAGGCGGTCAGGCGTTCGGGTCCGACGACCCCCGGACGACGAGCTCCGGCTGGAACTGGACCCGCTGGTGCTGGAACCGCTCGCCCTCGGTGCGCTGGCGGAGCAGCAGGTCGGCGGCCGTCCAGCCCAGCTGGTGCGTCGGCTGCCGCACCGACGTGAGCGGCACGGTGAGCATCGACGCGAACGTGACGTCGTCGTACCCGACGACGGCCATCTCGGCCGGCACCGCCACGTCGCGCGCCCGCAGCCCGCGCAGCACCCCGAGCGCCGCGAGGTCGTTGACGCAGAACACCGCGGTCGGGCGGTCGGTCGTGTCGAGCACCTGGGCGATGCCCTCCTCGCCGCCGTCCGCGTTGAGCGACCCGATCGTCACCTCGACGAGCGCCTGCTCGGGGTCGAGCCCCGCGGCGTGCAGCGCCTGCAGGACGCCCGCGCGGCGGTCGGCGCACTGCCGGATGCTCAGCGGGCCGTTCACGAACGCGATGCGCCGGTGCCCGAGCTCCACGAGGTGCTCGATCGCGAGGGCCGCGCCGCGCACGTCGTCGACCGCGACCGACGACAGGTCGTCGAAGGGCGACGTCGCGTCGAGCAGCACGACGTCCACGCCGCGGTCGCGCACCGCGAGCAGCGCGTCGATCGACCCGGCCGAGGGTGTGACCATGACGCCCTGCACGCCGTGCTCCTCGAACAGCCGCAGGTAGCGCGACTCGCGCTCGGGGTCCTCGTCCGACGACGACAGCATGAGCGTGTAGTCCTCGGCCGCGAGCCGGTCCTCGACGCCGCGCGCGACCTCGGTGAAGAACGGGTTGGCGATGTCGAGCACGATCGCACCGACCGTCTGGATGGTGCCGGCCCGGAGCTGGCGGGCGGACGCGTTGCGGACGAACTGCAGCTCGTCGATCGCCGCCTGCACGCGGTCCCGCGTCGCAGGAGTGACCTGGTCGGGGCGGTTGAGGACGTTCGACACGGTGCCGACGCTCACGCCCGCGCGCTTGGCGACGTCGGTGATCGACGGGCGGCGTTCCGCTCGTCCCCGGGTCGTGGTGGCCATCCGTGGTCCTCCGCTCTGCGTCGTCGCGCCCCGATGGTATCGGCCGACCGTCCGGCGTCCCCGGACCGCCTCACCGCCGGTCGACCTCGTGCGCAGCGTGCACGGGCGTGCCCGGCGCGGTCGCCGTGGTGGCCCTGGGCGGCAGTAGGCTCGGGCCGGGAAAGGGCTTCCCGGCGGATCTGCCGCAGAGGGTTGACGCCGTGGTCGCCCGGTTCCTAGAGTGCTCAACGATGAATCGTTTCAACGACGCGACGATCGGAGGCAGGCCGTGACGCGAGTCTGCTTCGTCTCCCGGGTCCGCCCGGACCGCCTCGACGAGTACCGCGCCCGGCACGCCGCCGTGTGGCCGGAGATGCTCGAGGCGCTCCGCGACACCGGGTGGCGCGACTACTCCCTGTACCTCGCCCCCGACGGGCTGCTCGTCGGGCACCTCGAGACCGACGACTACGCCGCCGCGCAGGAGGCGATGACGCGCACCGCCGTCAACCCGCGCTGGCAGGCCGAGATGGCCGAGTTCTTCGTCACCGACGGCAACCCCGACGAGGGGTTCCAGGTGCTCGACGAGGTCTTCCACCTCGAGGACCAGCTCCGGGCCGCCGGGCTCCCCACCACGCCGCCGACCGCCCGCCCGCCGCACGCCGACCCGGCCGGCACCGCCGACGACACCGCACCGCGCCCCACCACGACCGACCCCGCCCGACTGGAGGACCTCGCATGAGCCCCACCCCCGAGGCCCTCGCCGCCGCGCGCGGCGTCCTGGCCCAGCAGACGATCGAGCTGCCGTCGTGGGCGTTCGGCAACTCCGGCACGCGGTTCAAGGTGTTCGCCCAGCAGGGCGTCCCGCGCGACCCGTTCGAGAAGATCGCCGACGCCGCCCAGGTGCACCGGTACACGGGCGTCGCGCCGCGCGTGAGCCTGCACATCCCGTGGGACCTCGTCGACGACTACGACGCGCTCGCGCGGCACGCCAAGGACCTCGGCGTCCAGATCGGCGCGATCAACTCGAACCTGTTCCAGGACGACGACTACATGCTCGGCTCGCTCACGCACCCCGACGCGCGCGTGCGGGCCAAGGCCGTGCAGCACCACCTGCAGTGCCTCGACGTCATGCGCGCGACCGGGTCGCAGGACCTCAAGCTGTGGCTGCCCGACGGCCTCAACTACCCCGGCCAGGACTCGATCCGCGCGCGGCAGGACCGGCTCGCCGAGGGCCTCGCGGAGATCTACGGCGCGCTCGACCCGCAGCACCGGCTGATCCTCGAGTACAAGTTCTTCGAGCCCGCGTTCTACTCGATGGACATCCCCGACTGGGGCACGTCGCTGCTGCACTGCCTCGCGCTCGGCGAGCGGGCGATGGTCGTGCTCGACACCGGCCACCACGCGCCGGGCACGAACATCGAGTTCATCGTCGCGCAGCTGCTGCGCGCCGGGCGGCTCGGCGCGTTCGACTTCAACAGCCGGTTCTTCGCCGACGACGACCTCATGGTCGGCGCCGCCGACCCGTTCCAGCTGTTCCGGATCATGCACGAGATCGTCCAGGCGGGGGCGCTCGCGCCCGACAGCGGCGTGAACTTCATGCTCGACCAGTGCCACAACATCGAGCCGAAGATCCCGGGCCAGATCCGGTCCGTCATGAACGTGCAGGAGGCGACGGCCAAGGCGCTGCTCGTCGACCGCGACGCGCTCACGGCCGCCCAGCTCGCGGGCGACGTGCTCGGCGCGAACGGGGTCCTCATGGACGCCTACAACACCGACGTGCGCCCGCTGCTCGCGGACCTGCGCACCGAGCAGGGTCTCGACCCTGAGCCCCTGGCCGCGTACGCGCGGTCCGGGTACGCCGAGACGATCGTGGCCGAGCGTGTCGGTGGCACGCAGGCCGGATGGGGAGCCTGACGACATGACCGACGCGACGACGCACCGCGCCGCGGCCGACCTGATCGCCCGCTCGAACCGCCTGGGCTCCGACCCTCGCGTCACCAACTACGCGGGCGGCAACACGTCCGCCAAGGGCACCGCGACCGACCCGGTGACCGGGCAGGACGTCGAGCTCCTGTGGGTCAAGGGCTCCGGCGGCGACCTGGGCACCCTGACCGAGAAGAACCTCGCCGTGCTGCGGCTCGACCGGCTGCGCGCGCTCGTCGACGTGTACCCGGGCGTCGACCGCGAGGACGAGATGGTCGCCGCGTTCGACTACTGCCTGCACGGCAAGGGCGGCGCGGCGCCGTCGATCGACACCGCGATGCACGGGCTCGTCGACGCCGCGCACGTCGACCACCTGCACCCCGACTCCGGGATCGCGATCGCGACCGCCGCCGACGGCGAGGAGCTCACGCACGAGATCTTCGGCGACTCCGTCGTGTGGGTGCCGTGGCGCCGGCCCGGGTTCCAGCTCGGCCTCGACATCGCCGAGATCAAGGAGAAGAACCCGCAGGCCATCGGCTGCGTCCTCGGCGGGCACGGCATCACCGCGTGGGGCGACACGTCCGCCGAGGCCGAGCAGCGCTCGCTCGAGATCATCCGCTCCGCCGAGGCGTTCATCGAGGAGCGCACGCGTGCGCTCGCCGCCGAGGGTGGGCACCCGTTCGGCGCCGTCGTGCCGGGCTTCGAGCCGCTCGACCCGCAGGCGCGGCGCGAGCGGGCTGCCGCGCTCGCGCCCGTGATCCGCGGCCTCGCGTCCGCCGACCGCCCGCAGGTCGGGCACTTCACGGACTCCGACGTCGTGCTCGACTTCCTGTCCCGCGAGCGCCTCGCACCCCTCGCGGCGCTCGGCACGTCGTGCCCCGACCACTTCCTGCGGACCAAGGTGTCGCCGCTCGTCGTCGACCTGCCCGCGACCGCACCCGTCGAGGACGTGATCGCGCGGCTGCGGACGCTGCACGAGGAGTACCGGGCCGCGTACCAGGCGTACTACGACCGGCACGCGACCGCGGACTCGCCCGCGATCCGTGGCGCCGACCCGGCGATCGTGCTCGTCCCCGGCGTCGGGATGTTCTCGTTCGGCAAGGACAAGCAGACCGCGCGCGTCGCGGGCGAGTTCTACGTCAACGCGATCAACGTGATGCGCGGCGCCGAGGCGATCTCGACGTACCAGCCGATCGACGAGTCGGAGAAGTTCCGCATCGAGTACTGGGCGCTCGAGGAGGCCAAGCTCCAGCGCATGCCCGCGCCGAAGCCGCTCGCGACGCGGGTCGCGCTCGTGACCGGCGCCGGGTCGGGCATCGGTCGTGCCATCGCCGAGCGGCTCGCGGCCGAGGGCGCGTGCGTCGTGATCGCGGACCTCAACCTCGCGGGGGCGCAGGAGGTCGCGGACGCGCTCGGCGGGCCCGACGTGGCCGTCGCGGTCGAGGCCGACGTGACGTCCGAGGACGCCGTCGCCGCGCTCGTCCGCGAGACGGTGCTCGCGTTCGGCGGCGTCGACCTGGTCGTCAACAACGCCGGCCTGTCGATCTCGAAGCCGCTGCTGGAGACCACCGTCAAGGACTGGGACCTGCAGCACGACGTCATGGCCCGCGGGTCGTTCCTCGTCGCCCGCGAGGCGGCGCGCGCGATGATCGCGCAGGGCTTCGGCGGGGACATCGTCTACATCGCGTCGAAGAACTCGCTGTTCGCCGGCCCGAACAACATCGCCTACTCCGCGACCAAGGCCGACCAGGCCCACCAGGTCCGGCTGCTCGCGGCCGAGCTCGGCGAGCACGGCATCCGCGTCAACGGCGTCAACCCCGACGGCGTCGTGCGCGGGTCGGGCATCTTCGCAGGCGGCTGGGGCGCGCAGCGCGCGGCCGTCTACGGCGTGCCGGAGTCCGAGCTCGGCGCCTACTACGCGCAGCGGACGCTGCTCAAGCGCGAGGTCCTGCCCGAGCACGTCGCCGCCGCGGTGTTCGCGCTCACCGGGCCGGACCTCGTCCAGACGACGGGCCTGCACGTCCCCGTCGACTCGGGCGTCGCGGCGGCCTTCCTGCGATGAGCGCGTTCGCGGCCGTCGACCTCGGGGCGTCGTCCGGGCGCGTCATCGTCGGACGGGTCGTCGACGGGGCCGACGGGCCGCGCGTGGCGCTGCACGAGGTCAACCGGTTCCCCAACGGGCCGGTCCGCGTGCCCGCGGTCCCGGGCGGCGCGGGGGCACGGGGCGACGCGACGCTGTTCTGGGACGTGCTGCACCTGTACCGCGGCGTGCTCGACGGGCTGCGCGCGGCGACGCGCGAGGTCGGGACGCTCGCGGGCGTCGGCATCGACTCGTGGGCCGTCGACCACGGGCTGCTCGACGCCGACGGCCGCCTGCTCGGCAACCCCGTGCACTACCGCGACGCCCGCACCGACGGCGTCCCGGACAAGGTCTTCGCGACCGTCCCGGCGGCCGAGCTCTACGCGCGCACCGGCCTGCAGGTGCAGCCCTTCAACACCGTGTTCCAGCTCGTCGCCGCGCAGGGCACCGCGGCGCTCGCGGCGGCGCGGCAGGCGCTCCTGGTCCCCGACCTGCTCGGCGCCTGGCTCACGGGGACCGCCGTCGCCGAGGTCACGAACGCCTCCACGACCGGCCTGCTCGACGCGACCTCCCGGACCTGGGCGGTCGACGTCGCCGAGCGGCTCGGGATCGACGCGCGCCTCCTGCCGCCGCTGCGCGACCCCGGTGTGCTGCTCGGGCACGTCCGCGACGACGTGCGCGCCGACGTCGGACACCACGCGCCGCTGCCCGTGTGGACGGTCGGGTCGCACGACACCGCGTCGGCCGTCGTCGCCGTGCCCGCGACGCAGCCCGGGTTCGCGTACGTCTCGTGCGGCACGTGGTCGCTCGTCGGGCTGGAGCTCGACGCGCCCGTGCTGACCGAGGCGTCGCGCGCCGCGAACTTCACGAACGAGGCGGGCGTCGACGGCACCGTCCGCTACCTCAAGAACGTCATGGGCCTGTGGGTGCTGCAGGAGACGCTGCGGACCTGGAACGACGCGGGCCTGCCCGCCGACCTGCCCGACCTGCTCGCCGCCGCGGCCCAGGTGCCGCCCCTGACGACCGTCGTGGACGTCGACGACCCCGAGCTCCTCCCGCCCGGCGACATGCCCGCACGGCTCGCGGCCGCCGCGGTGCGGACCGGCCAGACCCCGCCGCAGACGCAGGCCGAGGTCGTCCGGTGCATCCTCGACTCGCTCGCGCTCGCGTACCGCCGGGCCGTGCGGCAGGCCGCCCTGCTGTCGGGACGCGACGTGCAGGTCGTGCACGTGGTCGGCGGCGGCGTGCGCAACGCGCTGCTGTGCCGGCTCACCGCCGACGCCACCGGGCTGCCCGTCGTCGCCGGTCCCGTCGAGGGTGCCGCGCTCGGCAACGTGCTCGTGCAGGCGCGCGCCGCGGGCGTGCTGTCGGGGTCCCTCACCGACCTGCGCGCGGTGGGTGCGCGCGGCCTGGACCTCGACCGCTACGAGCCCGGTGGGCCGGGCACGCCCGGCGAGGACCAGTGGGCGGCCGCGGAGGCGCGCCTGTTCTCCTGAGCGGCTCGTGTCGGACCGGCACGCCGGTGTGTCGAGCCGGGTGGGTCTCGCGCGTCATGGGCGTGCGAGGGCACAGTGGGTGCCCCGGTGAGGAGGACTGACATGGCCCGCTACCTCGTGATGCTGCGTGGTGACCAGGCGACGTGGGACGCCTGGACGGACGACGACATGGCGCGGAACTCGACCCGGCACGCGGAGCTCGCCCGCCGCGCACCGGCGCGCGGGCACACGATCGTCGGCGGCGAGGAGCTCACGCACCCCGGCCAGTCGCTCGTCGTGCGGCGCAGCACCGACGGCACCGGCACCGTGAGCGACGGCCCGTACACCGAGCTCGTCGAGCAGGTCGGCGGCTACTACCTCGTCGAGACCGACGACGTGCGCGACCTCGCGGCGCTGCTCGCCGAGACCCTTGCGGAGGACGTCGAGATCCGCGGGTTCGTCGACCACTCCGCCGACCTGCCCGCCGGCGAGGTCGACGTCCCCGCCTGAGCGTTCGCCGGTCACCGCGACGAGCGGATCGGCCCCGCGGGTGGCGAGGGCGACGCTACGGTGCGGTCAGGCGGCACCGTGGCCGCCCGCCACCGCGCGGTGGCCGACGAGAGGAGCGGCCCGTGGACCTGCCCCGTCTGTCCGCCGTCCAGATGTTCTGGTGGAGCGTCGGCCTGCTGGTCGGTGGCGCGGTCGCGAACGAGGTCCTCGCGCGATCCGTCGGGTTCCTCGGCGGTGGCGGCTCCTGGGTGGTGCTCGTCGCCACGCTCATGAACCTCGCGCAGACGCTCGGCGTCACGGGCGTCGTCGGGGCGTTCGTCGTCCGCGCGCTCGAGCCGCGGCGCGTCGCGCGGGAGGCGCCCCAGAACGTCGACCGCGAGCAGAACGTCTGAGGGCGGCGACGCTCAGAGGACCGCGGTCACGACCAGCAGCACGGGCAGGGCGAGGAGCGTCGTGACGAGGCCCGCGTCGCGCGCGAGCGCCTGGCCGCGGCCGTACTGGATCGCGTAGACGAGCACGTTCTGCGCGGTGGGCAGCGCGGCCATCGCGATCACGGCGAGCCGTGCCTCGCCGTGCAGCCCGAACGCCGTCGCGACGAGCGCGGCCAGCGCCGGGTGCACGACGGACCGCAGCACGACGGCGAGCGTGAGGTCGGGCCGGGGCGCGCGCTCGCGGTCGGTCGCGGGCACGGCCAGCGACATGCCGAAGGTGAGCAGCGCGAGGGGTGCGGCGGTCGCGCCGACGAGCTCGAACGGGCCGTAGACGACGTCGGGCAGCTTCCACGGGAGCGCCGCGAGGACGAGCCCGGCGAGCGTGCCGACGATGATCGGGTTCGTCAGCGTCCGGCGCGCCGTGGCCCGGACGGCGGCAGCAGCGCGACGCGGGCGGGGGACCGGTGCGGGGTCGGCGCCGTCATCGGGTGCCAGGTCGCGCTCGACGTCGGGGGCACCGGGCTCGCGGGCCGCGCGCGGTGGCGTGCCGACCCCGTGCGCGCGGCGGGCGTCGAGGACGGTGAACGCGACGGGCGCGAGCACGAGCAACTGGAACAGCAGCGTCGGGACGGCGGCGACGGGGTCACCCAGCAGGAAGACGGCGAGGGCGAGCCCGAGGTTGCCGGCGTTGACGTACGACGACGCGAGCGTGCCGATCGTGACGTCGCCCGCGTCGCGGCGCAGCGCGAACCGCAGGACGAGCGCGGCGAGGACGGCGACCGCCGCGGTGCTGGTCCAGGTCGCGAGGGCGGCGCGGGAGGCGAGCACGTGCAGGTCGGTGCGCCCGATGCTCACGAGCAGGAGGGCGGGCGTCGCGACCGTGAAGACGAGCCGTGCGAGGACCGCCGACGCGTGCGGTCCGAGGACGCGCAGCCGGCCGAGCACCCACCCGGCGACGACGACGGCGGTGAGCGTGCCGAGCGCGGTGAGGACGGCGCCCATTCAGGCCCGCTCGCCGGGGACGCGGGGCCGGTCGCTCGTGAGGGGCACGGGATCACCCTGTCACGCGTGCCCCGACGAGCGCGGCCACCGCACGGGATCGCGACGTCCTGGGGCAGCGGATAGCCTGACGAGGCACGTCAGCCACCGCACTCCCGATCGCTCTGCCTCGTCCGGGGCGGGTTCGCGCGAGCCGCTGGACCCTGCTCACCTCTGCCCGGCTGCGCACCTGCCACGGAACGGCCGGAGCGCAGGCGCCGCCGGTCCGCAGCGCCCGCAGCCCTCGAACCCGGGGACGTCCGATGGAACACCGCCGAGCCCCGCTCGAGCCGCACGGCTCGCGCCCGACGCCGACGCCGAGACCCGCGGCCGCAGCCGTCGCACGGGCGGAGGAGGCGCTGCGGCGTGCTCCCGGCCCCCCGCCACCGGTGGCCGCGCGCACGATCCGGCTGCTCCAGGGGCAGGTCGGCAACCGCGCGGTCCAGCGGATGCTGGCCACGGCCCCCGCGATGGCCCCCGCCCCCGCGCTCGCCCCCGTCCAGCGGCAGATCGGCAACGGCGCGGACCAGCGTCCGGTGCTGCGCGAGAGGGACCGTGTGCTCTTCGTCGCGACCCTGCTGCCCGACTGGAGCGAGGACGGCACGCACCGCTACCGGTTGAACGCCATGCACGGCCAGGAGGTCGTCACGATCGTCTCCGGCGACCAGGCCGGCTACCGGCTCGCGCAGGAGCGCGTGGCGTTCGGCCACGGCGTCAACCTGGGCAAGGACTACCGGCAGCAGGCGGGGACCGCCGAGTGCGTCGTCGTCTTCTACGGGCCGCTCGAGGCCACGCTCTCCCGCGCGGTCGCCAAGTGGGTCAGGGTCCGCGGCATCGTGCCGGCCGGGTCGCTCCGGGTGGTCCCGAACGACGTCTACGACAAGCTGCTGGCCCGGTACGGCGGCAGCTGCGCCTCGTTCGAGCAGGACCTGTGGAGCCAGGCCACGCCGACGGACTATCCGCAGGTCATCCCGCCCGGCCACGCGCTGCCTCACCTGTCGCTCGAGCGCCAGACCGAGGAGGACATCAGCGGCGAGCCGCAGGTGCCGGCGCGCGAGATCGCCCAGGTGGCGCTGCCCACCCCGATCAGGGAGATGCAGAAGGGCATGGGCCCGACCGACGTCCTGCACTGGGGCGCGTGCCAGAACCCTGACGGCAAGCTGATCCGGGGCACGGACCTGTCGGTGATCCTGGACCCTGCGCTCAGCGCCCAGGTGTATCCGCCCGATGCCGCCGAGATCCGGCGCGAGAAGGAGTACCAGGAGCGCAAGGCCGCGCGGCAGCAGCCGCGCGCCCCTGCCCCGACGTTCCAGTCGCAGTCCCGCGTGACCGACCTGAGCGACACGCTCGTGCAGGCGCTGCGGGCGGACTACAAGGCCACCGACAAGCTGGACGACCAGGTCGCCCGGCTGAAGGTCCTGGCCACCCAGCACGACGTGCCCTGGGCGAAGCTGATGCGCTTCCTGGGCCAGGAGGGCCTCAAGGGCTCGGAGTGACGCGACGACGACCCGTGTCCGCTGGCCGGAAAGCGCTTGCCTCGCGCCTGGTCCGCATGTCACGATGACGGCGGCGGCGCCCGACGGACGGCCCCGCTCGCACGGACCCGTGCCGTCGTCCCGCCGCACCGTCGGCTCGGGCGTCGCCGGGTGAGCACCGACTCGGACGGGATGGCAACGATGCCGGCAGTCGCACTGGTGACCGGGGGGAACAGGGGCATCGGCCTCGGGATCACGCGGCGGCTGCTCGCCGACGGGTACGCCGTGTCGATCCTCGCCACGCGCGAGGAGCCGGCCGACGTCCTCGCCGAGCTCCGCGAGCTCGCCGGAGCCGACGACCTCGTGCGCTACGTCCGCGGCTCCGTCGCCGACCTCGACGACCACCACCGCTACGTCGACGACGCCGTCGACGCGTGGGGCCGGCTCGACGTGCTCGTGAACAACGCCGGCGTCGCACCCACCGTCCGCGCCGACCTCCTCGAGGCCGGCGCCGAGTCGTTCGACCGCGTCCTCGGCATCAACCTGCGCGGCCCGTACTTCCTCACGCAGACGTTCGCGAACCGCGTCCTCGCCCTGCGCGGCCCGCTCGACGCGCTGCCCGAGCCGCCCGCCGGCCCCGTCGCGACCGTCGTCAACGTGTCGTCCGTGTCCGCGACGACCGTCTCGACCAACCGCGGCGACTACTGCGTCTCCAAGGCCGGGGTCGCGATGGCGACCCAGCTCTTCGCGGCACGTCTCGCGCCCGAGGGCATCGTCGTCTACGAGGTCCGGCCCGGCGTCATCGCGACCGACATGACCGCGGGCGTCTCCGCGAAGTACGACGCGCTGTTCGAGGGCGGGCTCGCGCCGATCGCCCGCTGGGGCCGTCCCGCCGACGTCGCGGGCGCCGTCGCGATCCTCGCGTCCGGGCAGACGCCCTACTCGACCGGCGAGGTGTTCCACGTCGACGGCGGCATGCACATCCCGGTCCTGTGACTTCTCCGGTGACCGGCACGACGAGCAGGCCGACGACGAGCAGGCCGACGACGAGCACCCCGACGAGCACCCCGACGACGAGGACGCACCGATGAGCGACACCACCCGCCACGAGCCCGAGACCGTGCGCATCGGCCACCACGACGTGCCCGTCGTCACCGCGCGGACCGTCGTCGTCGGTACCGGCTCCGCCGGGTTCAGCGCCGCCGACCGGCTCTGGGAGCTCGGTCACGACGACGTCGTCATGGTCGCCGACAAGGTCAACGCGGGTGCGTCCCGCAACGCCGGCTCCGACAAGCAGACGTACTACAAGCTCACGCTGTCCGGCGGCGACGGCGACTCCGTGCGCGAGATGGCCGAGACGCTGTACTCGGGCGGCGCGATGGACGGGGACAACGCGCTCGCGGAGGCCGCGCTGTCCGCGCGCGGGTTCCTGCGCCTGTGCGACCTCGGCGTGCCGTTCCCGCAGAACCGCTTCGGGGAGTTCATCGGCTACAAGACCGACCACGACCCGCGCCGTCGCGCCACGTCCGTCGGGCCCTACACGAGCCGGTCGATGGTCGAGCAGCTCGAGAAGAAGGTGCACCGCAACGGCACCCGGATCTTCGACGAGTGCCGCGTGGTGGACGTCATCGTGCGCCCGGTCGCGGATGCGACGAGTGCATCCGCGGACGGGGTCCCCGTCGACGACGGCGCGACCGCCGCCGAGCGGGAGACCGAGGTCGTCGGCCTGCTCGTGCTGCGCACCGACGTCCCGCACGACGGCTCGCGCTCGCCGTTCCTGCTGTTCCGCTGCACCACCATCGTCTACGCGACCGGCGGCCCGGCCGGCATGTACGCGACGCGCGTCTTCCCGAACGGCCAGTGGGGCGCGTCCGGGGCCGCGTACCGCGCGGGCGTGCACGGCAAGAACCTCACCGAGTGGCAGTTCGGGCTCGCGTCGACGCACCCGCGGTGGAACGTCTCCGGCACGTACATGCAGGTCGTCCCGCGGTTCGTGTCGACCGACCGCGACGGCGGCGACGAGCGCGAGTTCCTCACCGAGGCCATCGGCGACTACGGGCGACTCATGTCGCTCGTCTTCCTCAAGGGCTACCAGTGGCCGTTCGACATCCGGAAGGCGCTCGACGGGTCGTCGCTGATCGACCTGCTCGTCTACCGCGAGACCGTCCTGCGCGGGCGGCGCGTGTTCCTCGACTTCCGCCGCAACCCCGTCCAGGAGACGTTCGACCCGAGCGCCCTGTCGCCCGAGGCGTACGAGTACCTCGACCGGGCGGGCGTCCTGTTCGGCACGCCCATCGAGCGCCTGCGCCGCATGAACGAGCCCGCCTACCAGTTCTACCTGCAGAAGAACCCGTACGTGGACCTCGAGACCGACCTGCTCGAGGTCGACGTCTGCGCGCAGCACAACAACGGCGGGCTCGTCGTCGACGCGTGGTGGCAGTCCAACGTCACCGGCTTCTTCCCCGTCGGCGAGGCGGGCGGCGCGCACGGCGTCTACCGGCCCGGTGGCGCGGCCCTCAACAGCGGCCAGGTCGGCGCGACACGCGCGGCACAGTTCATCGCGGCGCGCCGGTCGGTCGACCCGGTCGCGGTGCCCGACTTCGCGGAGGCGGCGGCGCCCGTGCTCGACGGTGCGCTGGACCTCGTCGCGCGCGCCTCGGCACGCGCCGCGTCGGGCGTGCCCGACAACACCGGCGACCTGCTGCGCGACGTCCAGGTGCTCATGAGCGCCAAGGCCGGGCCCGTGCGGTCGGCCGCGTCGATCCACGAGGCGCTCGTGCAGGTGCACGAGTGGCTGTCGTCGTACTCCGACCTGGTCACGGCCGACGCGTCGTCGCGACGCTCCGTCAACCGCACCTTCCTGGTCCGCGACATCCTCACCTCCGCATACGTCTACCTGTCGGCGATGGCCGACTACGTCGCGCACGGCGGGCGCTCCCGCGGCTCGGTGCTCTACAGCGACCCGGAGGGCACCCTGCCGCACGTGGGCTACGGCCCCGCCGCCGACGAGGAGCTCGACCTGCCCGAGGTGTTCCGCTTCCGCCTCGACGGCGGCGCGCTCGACGACGTCGTCCAGGAGACCGGGTGGCGGCCGCCCGCGGGCGGGACGCCCGGCGTCGACTGGACGCCCGGCGTCGACTGGAAGCCCGTCGTCGAGCGCAAGGACGACGACCCCGCCGGCCTGCCCGTGTTCCGCTGGCGCCCCCGACGCCCCATCCCCGAGGACGACGACTTCTTCGAGAACGTGTGGCGCGAGTTCCGTACGCACGGGAACGTCTTCTGATGTCCACCACGACCACGCCCGTCGGGTCCGCGCCCACCGAGTCCGCAGAGTCCGCCGGGTCCGTCACGACCGCCGCCGTCGCCGGGTCCGTCACGACCGCCGCCGTCGCCGGGTCCGTCACGACCGCCGCCGTCGCCGGGTCCGTCACGACCGCCGCCGTCGCCGGGTCCGTCACGACCGCCGCCGTCGCCGAGTCCGTCACGACCGCCACGCCGGTCTCGTCCGTCGCGCCCGCCACAACCGCCTCGGCCGTCGCGGCCCTGCCGGTGGTCCTGCCCCTGCCCGACGACCGGGTCGAGGTCCGCGGCGCCGCCTGGCTCGAACCCACCGATCGCGGCCTGCTGCCGCACCGGCTGCCCGCGTGGACGCGCGCGCAGTTCCCCGACCGGTTCGTCGCCCTGTGCGACGAGCAGCCCGCGGGAGTCCGGCTCCGGCTGCGCACCGCCGCCACGCGGCTGCGGCTCGACGTCGACGTGCTGCGCGTCGCGGTCGACCCGCAGCCGCCCGCCGACCCCCAGCCGTTCGACGTGGTCGTCGACGGCGAGCTCGTCGAGCAGCCCGCCGGCTGGGGCGTGGCCTCCGGGGGCGGCGTGGTCGAGCTCGAGCCGCGGCACGGGACGACCGTCGAGCGGCCCGGCGCGACCTCGTCGGTCGACCTCGCCCTGACGGCCGAGCGCGCGGTCGACGTCGCCTCGCCCGCCGCGGTCCTAGCGCGTGTCGCCCCACCCGCCGAGGGCGTTGCCTCGCTCGCCGACCGGCCGGCCGACGGGGCCGGCGTCGTGCGCGACGTCGAGGTCTGGCTGCCCTACGGCGAGGTCGTGCGGCTCGTCGCGCTGCACGCCGACGCGCCCGTGCTCGCCCCGTCGCGCACCGCCGGCCGGCGCTGGGTCCACCACGGGTCGTCGATCAGCCACGGCGCCGCCGCCGACCGGCCCACGGGGACCTGGCCCGTCGTCGCCGCCCGCACGACCGGCCTCGACCTCGTGAACCTCGGCATGTCCGGCAACGCGGTGCTGGACCCGTTCGTCGCCCGCACCCTCCGCGACGCAACCGCCGACGTCATCTCGGTCAAGCTCGGCATCAACGTCGTCAACCACGACGCGATGCGGCTACGGGCCTTCGTGCCCGCCGTCCACGGGTTCCTCGACACGATCCGCGAGGGCCACCCGACGACGCCGCTCGTCGTGGTGTCGCCGCTGCTGTGCCCGCTCGTCGAGGACACGCCCGGCCCGACGTTCATCGACCCCGCGTCGCCCGCCGGTGCACCCGTCTTCGCGACGCGCGGCCGGCCCGAGGACGTCGCCGACGGACGCCTGACGTTGCGCGTGATCCGACGCGCGCTCGCGGACGTCGTCGCCGCGCGTCGGGCCGCCGGCGACGATGCGCTGCACCTCGTCGACGGGCTCGACCTCTACGGCGCCGACGACGCGGTCGCCCTGCCGATGGCCGACCTGCTGCACCCCGACGCGCCCGCGCAGCGGCTCGTGGGAGAGCGGTTCGCGGACGTCCTGCGAGGGCTGCTGGGCTTCGCGACGGCCCCGACGTGCGAGACCGACGCGTCGCCCGCGAGCGACGCGACGGGCGCGCGAGGCCGCTGAGCGCCCTCGGCTGTCTCGCCGGCGGGCGGACGCTCGCCGAGGCGGTCTTGCGAACGGGAGAGTTCGCGCCACGGCGTGATCGTGGGTCCACGGGTGTCATGCGAGTCCACGGGTGTCACGCGAGCACACCGGTGTCACGCGAGCCGGACGCGCGACGGCGGTGCGCCGGAGGGACCCCTCCCCGGGCGCACCGCCGTCGTCGTCACGTCACCCAGGTCGGCGGGCGACGCGACCCCGCACCCTGCTCGGGAGCCCGCTCGGGCGGCCTGCTGGACCGTCCGAGCGGAACCGTCACAGGTGCGGCAGCACGTGCCGGACGTACCGGTCCGCCATTGTGGCGAGCGTCTCGTCGCCCGGCGCGGACCACACGTCCTCGTTGAAGATCTCCACCTCGACGTCGCCGGTGTATCCCGCGTCGCGGACCCACCGGGTGATCGTCGCGAAGTCCACGTACCCGTCGCCCACGTGCCCGCGCGACAGCAGCGGGTCCGACGCGAGCGGCAGGATCCAGTCGCACACCTGGTAGCCCGCGATCCGGCCGCCCGCACCGGCGCGGGCGATCTGCCGCTGCAGGTCGGGGTCCCACCACACGTGGTAGGTGTCGACGACGACGCCCACGACCTCCGCGGGGAACGGCTCCGCGATGTCCAGCGCCTGCCCGAGCGTCGAGATCACCGCCCGGTCCGCCGTGAAGATCGGGTGCAGCGGCTCCAGCACCAGCCGGACCCCGTGACCGGCCGCGAACGGCGCGAGCTCCCCGATCCGGTCGGCCACCCGCTGCCGCGCGGCGACCAGGTCGCGCGCCGGGTCGTCCACCGGGTCATCCGTCCGTGCGTCGCCACCCGAGCGGGACGAGCCACCCGCCGCGCGCGCGGCCGTCGGTGCGCCGGGCTGACCGGAGTGCGCGGACCCCGCGCGCGCCGTCGCCGCGCCGGGCAGGGGCACGTGGGCCGGGTAGGGGAGCGCGGGACCTCCCGGCGCGCTCGCCGCGGGCAGGCCGCCCACGACCATGACGAGCTCGCGCGTGCCCAGCGTCGCGGCCTCGACGATCGCCCGACGGTTGTCGTCGAGCGCCGCCTGCGCAGCCGCGTCGTCGTCCGTGGTGAGGAACCCGCCGCGGCACAGCGACGACACGCGCAGGCCGGCGCCCTCGATGATGCGGGCGGCCTCCGCGGCGCCGACCTCCTGCACGCGGTCCCGCCAGGGGCCGATCGACGACAGCCCGGCCCGCACGGCGCCGTCGACGGCCTCGCGCAGCGTCCAGCGCTTCGTCGTGGCCGTGTTCAGCGACAGCCGCGACAGGTCGGCGGGCGTCGTGCCCGTCGGGGCGGCCTGCGCGTCGTGCGCGTCCTGCACCACGCCCGTGCCTTCCGCGGCCACGTCGGTCGTCACAGCGTGATGTCCGGGACCGGGAGGCGGCGCCCCTCGGCCGACGACTGCAGGCCGAGCTCCGCGAGCTGCACGCCGCGCGCGGCCGACAGCAGGTCGAACCGGTGCGTGCGCCCGGCGGCGACGTCGCGGAGGAACTCCTCCCACTGGAGCTTGAAGCCGTTGTCGAGGTCCGCGTTCGCCGGGACCTCCAGCCACTGGTCGCGGAACGGCTCGGTGACCGGCAGGTCCGGGTTCCACACGGGCTTCGGCGTGTGCGCCCGCTGCTGCGCGACGCAGTTGCGCAGGCCTGCGACGGCCGACCCGTGCGTGCCGTCGACCTGGAACTCCACGAGCTCGTCGCGGAACACCCGGACGGCCCACGAGGAGTTGATCTGCGCGATCACCGGGTCACCGCCGGGCGTCTCGATCTCGAAGATCCCGTACGCCGCGTCGTCGGCGGTCGCCGCGTACTCGCGGCCCTGCTCGTCCCACCGCGTCGGGATGTGCGTGACGGCCTGGGCGTTCACCGTCTTCACCTGCCCGAGGATGCCCTCGAGCACGTAGTTCCAGTGGCAGAACATGTCGACGACGATGCCGCCGCCGTCCTCCTTGCGATAGTTCCAGCTCGGCCGCTGCGCCTCCTGCACGTCGCCCTCGAACACCCAGTAGCCGAACTCGCCGCGCAGCGACAGGATCCGGCCGAAGAAGCCCTCGTCGACGAGCCGGCGCAGCTTGACCAGGCCCGGAAGGTAGAGCTTGTCGTGCACGACCCCCGCCGTGACGCCCGTGGTCTCACGGAGGCGGGCGAGGTCGATCGCTTCCTCCAGCGTCTCCGCCGTGGGCTTCTCCGTGAAGATGTGCTTGCCGGCCTTCATCGCCGCCGTGAGGGCGGCGTACCGGCGGGAGGTGACCTGCGCGTCGAAGTAGATGTCGACCGTCGGGTCGTCGATGAGCGCGTCGGCGTCGGTGGTCCAGTGCTCGACCCCGTGCAGCTCGGCGAGCTCCCGCACCTTGTCCGCGTTGCGGCCGACGAGGATCGGTTCGACCTGCAGGCGCGTCCCGTCCTCGAGCGTCACGCCGCCCTGGTCGCGGATCGGCAGGATCGAGCGGACGAGGTGCTGCCGGTAGCCCATCCGGCCGGTGATGCCGTTCATGGCGATGCGCAGGGTGCGGGACGTCATGGTCGCTCCGAGGTTCAGGACCGCGTTGTCGGTCGGAGAGGGAATGCGCTTTCCAGCGTAGCGCACGGCCCGTGCGAGTCAAGTGCCCCATGAGCCGGAGTCCGACGGCTCGGCGACCACCCGGTGCGCCGCACCGGCGAGGGCGATCCGTCACGTCGCTCCTGCGACGGCGTGCGGGCACCGCACCGCGCCGCGGGCCATCACCGCGACGCGACCGTCGCCCGGCCCTCCTCGGACGTCGGCGGGCGTACGCAGACGCACCCGTCGGATCGCCTGTCAGACGCCGACAAGCAGGTGCGCGGGCGCGCTCGTCGAGTCGTCCGTCAGACGCCAGTGAGCGGGTGTGCGGCGGCTCGTCGGGTCGTCCGTCGGACGCCGGTGAGCGGGTGAGCGGGTGCGCGGGCGCTCGTCGGGTCGTCCGTCAGACGCCGGTGAGCGGGTGCGCGGGCGCTCATCGAGTCGTCCGTCGGACGCCGGTGAGCGGGTGCGCGGGCGTTCGTCGCGTCGTCGCAGACGCCAGCGAGCGTGACCGGGTTCGCTCGTTCGGTCACCCGTCGGACCGCAGCGAGCGTGTGCAGGTGCGCCCCGTTCGGTCGTCCGTCAGACGGCAGCGAGCGTGCGCCAGGTGCGGCCCGTTCGGTCGTCCGTCAGGCGGCAGCGCGCGTGCGCAGGTGCTGCCCGTTCGGTCGTCCGTCAGACGGCAGCGAGCGTGCGCAGGTGCGCCTGCACCTCGCGCCGCAGCACCTCCGACTCGGCGAGGTCGTCGCCGAAGACCTGGCGCACGGCGAGCAGGCGCCCCGGCAGACCATCGACGGACCCGGCGGCTGCCGAGGCGAGCACACCGGCGAGCGGGTCGTCGAGCGTGACCTGGTGGCCCGCGACCTCGAGACCCCCCTGCGTCGTGGCATGGACGTAGGACATCCACGCGGCGATCGTCGCCGCGGCGGCCGTCGGCACGGCGCCTGCCGCGAGCCGGTCCCGGACCGTGCCGAGCAGGCGCTGCGGCAGCTTCGCGGAGCCGTCCATCGCGACCTGCACCGTGGTGTGGCCCGTGTTCGGGTTGGCGAACCGCGCCAGCACGTCCTCGCGGTACTGCGCGAGGTCGAGCCCGTCGGGCGCTTGGAGCGTGGGGAGGACGTCCTCGTCCACGAGTGCGTGCACCACCGCCTCGAGCGCCGGATCTGCGATTGCCTCCGCGATCGTCTCGTACCCCCGGAGCGCGCCGAGGTAGGCGAGCGTCGAGTGCGACGCGTTGAGCACCCGCAGCTTCGCGCGCTCGTACGGCGCGACGTCGGTCGTGAGCGTGGCGCCCGCGAGCTCCCAGGCGGGCCGGTCCCCGGCGAACCGGTCCTCGATGACCCACTGCGTGAACGGCTCCCCGACGACGAGCCCGTGATCGTCCAGGCCGGTCAGGCGTGCCGCCTCCGCGCGGTGCTGGTCCGTCGTCGCCGGGACGATGCGGTCGACCATCGTCGAGGGGAACGTCACGGAGGCGGCGACCCACGCGGCGAGCGCGTCAGCGCCGGGGACGGCCGTGAGGATCGCCTGGACGAGCCCTTCGACGACCGGCCCGTTCTCCGCGAGGTTGTCGCAGCACACGACGGTGATCGGTCCGGCGTCGTCCCGGTGCCGGCGCGCGAGCCCGCGGAGCAGCAGGCCGATCGGCGAGCGCGCAGGCTGCTCCGGGTCCGCACCTCCCAGCTCGGCGGCGAGAGCGGCGACGTCGGACCCCAGGTCCGGGTCCGCGAGATCGGGCCGACCGTCCGCGGCCCGTCGGTAGCCCTTCTCGGTCACGGTCAGCGTGACGACGTGCGTCGTCGGCGCGGCGATCGTGCGCACCACGTGGGCCGTACCGGTGCCCGGGAACGAGACGTCGCGGAGCGACCCGATGATCCGGAGCGAGGTCTCGTCGGTGCCCTTCGTCAGGACGCCGTAGAGGCCGTCCTGGGGTGCCAGCTGCTCCGCCACGCGCGCGCTGCGCTGAGTCACACCGAGGATCCCCCAGCCCGTGGCGCCCGCGGCCGCGGCGGCGTCCTCGGTGTAGACCGCCTGGTGAGCGCGGTGGAACGCACCGAGACCCAGGTGGACGAGACCGACCGAGGTGGCGCCTGGGTCGACGGCGGGTCCGCGGACGTTCGCGTGACCGGGCAGCCCGGCACGAGCCAGGGTCGCACCGGGCAGGGTCGTGCGGGACAGGCGCGGCGTCATCGGTCGCTCTCCATGGTCGTGGGACGAGGTGCGGTGCTGGTCGAGCCGCGGACGACGAGCTCGACGCGCAGCCGGACAGGGGCGGGCCCGGCGGTCTCGACCGCCGTCGTCCGGGGGGCTGGCGCGTCGCCGGTGTCGCGGCTGTGGGGTGCGCTGTCGTCACCGGGCCTCTGCCGCACGCCGTCCGTGGCGGACGGTGCGGCCGGCTCGGCGAACCGGTCCGTCGCCACCGTGAGGGCCTCGGCGAGGGCGCGCTCGGCGGCGGACTGCCGGCCGGCGCGCAGGCCGTGTGCGACCAGGAGGTCGACCGCCTCGCGGCCCAGCCGCGCGAGCGGCACGGTCACCGTGGTGAGGGCGGGTGAGACGAGCGTGGCGGCGGGGATGTCGTCGTAGCCGACGACGGAGACGTCCTCGGGGACGCGCAGGCCGCGCGCCTGGAGCCGATTGAGGATCCCGAGCGCGACGAGGTCGTTGTGCGCGAGGACGGCCGTCGCCCCGCTCGCGGCGACCAGGTCGGCCGCGGCGACGCCGCCCGCGAAGACCGGTGCGAAGTGCCCGAGGTTCACGACCTCCACGTCGCTCAGCCCGTGCGAGACGTCCTGCAACCCGAGCCGACGACGGCTGTCCGACCACGAGTCCGCCGGACCGCCGGCGTATGCCACACGCCGGTGGCCGAGTGCGTGCAGGTGCGTGACGGCCTGCCGGACGCCGTCGGCGTTGTCGATGACGACGGAGGGCAGAGGCGCGTGCTCGCGGTTGACGAGGACGAGGGGGACCTCGGCCGAGAGCCGGTCGAGGTCCGCGTCGGTCATGCGTGGCGAGCAGAGGATCGCGCCGTCGACCTGGCCGCCGAGGTGGGCGACGAGCTCGGACTCCATGCGCGGGTCCTCCTCGGCGTCCGCCACGAACACGGCGTGACCGAGCGTCCGTGCGCGGGCCTGCACGCCCTTGGCGACCGCCGCGAAGAACGGGTTCTCGAGGTCGGGCACGACGAGGCAGAGGTTGCCGGTCCGGCCGGTGATGAGCTCTCGTGCCGCGCGGTTGGGGCGGTAGCCGAGCTCGCGGGCGGCGCGCTGCACCTGCTCGCGTCGGGCAGGCGCCACCAGGTCGGGGGCGCTCAGTGCGCGGGACGCCGTCGCGGGGGAGACCCCGGCGAGGCGCGCGACGTCGCGCAGCGTCACGACCACGGTGGGTGCCTCCTGTCTCCTCGCCCGGTCGACGGCAGGCGCGGGTGCGGCCGTCGCGATGAATTCGATTGCAGCACGCGGTGAGCGGCGAGGACAAGCCCTGTCCCGCACTTCGAACGTCTGTACGGCTCGCCCTTGCCGAACGAGGTCGGACCTGCTTGGGTAGGCGGTGAAATCGATTGCACGCCGTTCATGCCGTCGTCTGATCGACGGCGTACGGCTCGACGAGGAGGTCGCTCGATGGCGCGTCCCGCCTGGACACTGCACCCCGACAGAGCGCTGCCCAGCGACCCGGTCGTCCGTCCGATCGCCCGCGAGATCGCGGAGCAGACGCTCCGCCTGCCGATCGTGTCGATGCACGGCCACGTCGACGCCGGCCTGTTGGCGCGCGACGAGCCCTTCCCCGACCCCGCTGCCCTGCTCGTCGTCCCCGACCACTACCTCGTGCGCATGCTCGTCTCGCAGGGGGTCCCGCACGACGCGCTCGGCGTCCCCCGGCGGGACGGGCAGCCGGTGGAGACCGACCCGCGCGCGATCTGGCGGACGTTCGCGGCGCACTGGCACCTGTTCCGCGGTACGCCGACGCGCTACTGGATGGAGCATGTCCTCGTCGACGTGTTCGGGGTGTCCGAGCGGCTGTCCGCCGAGTCGGCCGACCGTGTGTACGACCACCTCGTCGAGCGGCTCGCCGACCCTGCCTACCGCCCGCGCGCGTTGTTCGAGAGGTTCGGCATCGAGATCCTGGCGACGACCGACCCGGCCACCTCCACCCTTCCCGACCACGCGACGCTCGACGCCGACGGCTGGGGCGAGCGCGTCGTGCCGACCTTCCGCCCCGACGCTCTGCTGCACGTCGACCGGCCCGGCTGGCGCGACGACGTCGCGCTGCTCGGCGACGTGACCGGGACGACGGTCGACGGTTACCGCGCGCTCGTGTCCGCCCTGGAGGAGCGCCGTCGGGCGTTCGTCGCCGCCGGTGCGCGGGCGACCGACCACGGGCACCTGGCGGCGGGCGCCGCGCCGTTGAGCGACTCCGTCGCCGAGCGGATCGTCGCCGACGCGCTCCGCGGGAGGGTGGACGCGCGGGACGCGGCGGCCTTCTCCGGTCACATGCTGTTCGAGATGGCCCGCATGTCGACGGAGGACGGGCTGGTCATGCAGCTGCACCCGGGCGTGCTGCGCGACCACGACCCGGCCGTCTTCGCGGCGCGCGGGCCGGACGTCGGCTACGACATCCCGGTCCCGACCGAGTACGTGCGCGCGCTGCGGCCCCTGCTGGAGTCGTTCGGGCACCACCCGAACCTGCGCCTGGTCCTGTTCACGGTGGACGAGGACACGTTCAGCCGCGAGCTCGCCCCGCTGGCGGGTGTGTACCCCGCCGTCCGACTGGGCGCGCCGTGGTGGTTCCTCGACACCCCCGACGGCATGCGCCGGTACCGCGAGGCGGTCACGGACACCGCGGGGCTCTACAACACGACGGGATTCGTCGACGACACGCGCGCGTTCTGCTCGATCCCCGCGAGGCACGACCTGGCGCGCCGGATCGACGCGGGCTTCCTCGCGCGACTCGTCGCCGAGCACCGGCTCGACCTGGACGAGGCCGTCCAGTCGGCCGTGGACCTGGCGTACCGGATCCCTCGGGAGGCGTATGCTCCCTCTCGGAGGGGAAACGCTTTCCCGTCCGAGCCGGCCCTGGCCACCGCTGCGAAGGAGCACGCGTGAGCGACACCGACATCCTCGACCGCCTCGGGGCGCACCGCCTCGTCCCGGTCGTCGTCCTCGACGACGCCGCTCACGCGGACCCGCTCGCGGCCGCCCTGGTGGCCGGCGGCCTCCCGGTTGCCGAGGTGACATTCCGGACCGCCGCCGCGCCCGACGCGATCCGCGCGATGAGCGCCCGGGGCGACGTGCTCGTCGGCGCCGGGACCGTCCTCACCGTCACACAGGTCGACCAGGCCGTCGCCGCCGGCGCGCAGTTCGTCGTCTCGCCCGGCACGAGCCGTGCGGTCGTCGAGCGGTGCCACGAGCACGGCGTGCTCGCGCTTCCCGGTGCCGTCACGGCCACCGAGGTCATGGCGGCGCTCGAGCTCGGAGTGACGACCGTCAAGTTCTTCCCCGCCGGGACGTCAGGCGGCGCGGCCGCCGTCGCGGCGCTCGCCGCACCGTTCGGTGGCGTCGGCTTCGTGCCGACCGGCGGGATCGGTCCTGGCAACCTCGCCGAGTACCTCGCCCTGCCGTCCGTCCGGGCCGTCGGGGGCTCGTGGATGGTGCCGAAGGGCCTCGTCAACGCCGGCGACCTCGACGGCATCCGTGAGCTCACCGCCGCGGCGGTCGCGCTCGCCGGCACCGACCGCCCGACCTGACCCAGCCGGCCCCGCGCCGGCCTCCCGCCCCGCTCGACACCGGCAGTCCCGCCGGCCGACGACCCGCCCGCCGTCCCTGGACCGCACGACAGCACGAGGAGCAGACCGAATGTCCGACCTGGTGATCCGCCCGGCCGAGGAGACGCGCTACGACGCGGTGTCGCTCGGAGAGGTGATGCTGCGCCTCGACCCCGGCGAGGGACGCATCCGCACGACCCGGTCGTTCCGCGTGTGGGAGGGCGGTGGCGAGTACAACGTCTCCCGCGGCCTGCGTCGCGCGTTCGGGCTCCGGACCGCGATCGTCACGGCGCTCGCCGACAACGAGGTCGGCAGGCTCGTCGAGGACTGCATCCTCACCGGCGGGCTCGACACGTCGTTCATCAAGTGGGTGCCCTACGACGGGGTCGGGCGCACCGTGCGCAACGGCCTCAACTTCACGGAGCGCGGCTTCGGGGTGCGCGGGGCGGTCGGGGTCAGCGACCGCGGGCACACGGCCGCCGCGCAGCTCGCTCCCGGTGACATCGACTGGGAGCACCTGTTCGGTGACCTCGGGGTCCGCTGGTTCCACACCGGGGGGATCTTCGCAGCGCTCTCGGACGGCGCCGCCGAGACCGTCATCGAGGCGGTGACCGTCGCGCGCAAGCACGGCACCGTCGTCTCGTACGACCTCAACTACCGCCCGAGCCTGTGGAAGGCGATCGGCGGCCAGGCCCGCGCACAGGAGGTCAACCGCGCGATCGCCCCGTTCATCGACGTGATGATCGGCAACGAGGAGGACTTCACCGCGTCGCTCGGGTTCGAGGTCGAGGGCGTCGACGAGAACCTGAGCGAGCTCGAGATCGGGTCGTTCGCGGCCATGATCGACCGTGTCGCCGAGGCGTACCCGAACTTCAAGGTCATCGCGACGACCCTGCGGACCGTGCGCAGCGCGTCCGTCAACGACTGGGGTGCGCTGGCCTGGTCGCGAGCGACGGGGGTGGTGCGGGCGACGCACCGCGAGCGTCTCGAGATCCTCGACCGCGTGGGCGGCGGCGACTCCTTCGCCTCGGGTCTGGCGTACGGGCTCATCGCGGGCGAAGGGCTCGCGACAGCCGTCGAGTACGGCGCCGCGCACGGTGCGCTCGCGATGACGACGCCGGGCGACACGACGATGGTGACGAAGGCCGAGGTGCTGAAGCTCGCGGGCGGTGGTGGGGCCCGCGTCGATCGCTGACCCCATCCAGCGCGGACCCGTACGGACCGAGGCCCCACCCGGCGCACGACCGGGTGGGGCGTCGCCCGTCCTGGACGAACCAGGGGAGAAGAGGCGCGACGAGGGGCCGGCGGCTCGTCGGTGGATGCGGGCAGCGCGCCGATCGGCGCGACCCCGACGGCGTCGGGCCGGCCGGGCGATCGCCGGACGACGCGGCCGGCGCGACCCGACGGCGTCGGGCCGGCCGGGCGATCGCCGGACGACCCGGCGGGCGAGCTGCGGACGACTCGGCGGCGACCGCCCGTGGCGCGCAGACCGGCGTGACGGACGAGTCTCGAACGGGCTCGGTGCCGGATGCCGACGACGCCGTCACATGCCGCGCGGCCTCGGGCGGGCTCGGTGACGAGCGTCGGGGCGCCGACCCGTGCCGTGCGGCCTCGGGCGGGCGTGGCGACGAGTGTGCGGGGCACCGCCCCGTTCCGGGCAGCCCTCGGACGGGCTCGACGACGGGTGTCGTCGGCGCCGATCGGTCAGGTGACGGCGCCGAGCTGCCACGGGACGAACTCGTCGGCGCCGAGGTCGAGCTCCTCGGAGACGGTCTGGCGACCCGACGCGACCTCGACGATGAGGTCGAACAGCTCCTCGCCGACGGACGCGACGGTCGCGGTGCCGTCGACGATCCTCCCCGCGTTGAGGTCCATGTCCTCACGCATCCGCAGGTAGGTCGCGGTGTTCGTCGCCACCTTGATCGACGGCGTCGGCTTGCAGCCGAGCACGGACCCGCGTCCGGTGGTGAAGACGACGACGGTCGCCCCGCCGGCGACGATGCCGGTCACCGACACGGGGTCGTACCCCGGGGTGTCCATGAAGGTGAAGCCGCGCTCGCGGACCGGTTCGGCGTACTCGTAGACGGCAGCGAGCTCGGCGGTACCGCCCTTCGCGACGGCGCCGAGGGACTTCTCGAGGATCGTCGTGAGCCCGCCCGCCTTGTTCCCGGGCGACGGGTTGTTGTCGAGGGTGCCGCCACCGGCGGCCGTGTACTGCTTCCACCAGTCGATGCGGTCGAGGAGCTTCTGGCCGACCTCGCGCGTCACGGCGCGTCGCAGCAGCAGGTGCTCGGCGCCGAACACCTCGGGCGTCTCGGCGAGGACGGACGTGCCGCCGCGGGCGACGAGCAGGTCGGACGCGTACCCCAGCGCGGGGTTCGCGGTGATCCCGGAGTACCCGTCGGACCCGCCGCAGTTGAGGCCGAGGACGAGCTCGGAGACGGGTGCGGGGGACCGGCGCAGCGCGTCGACGGCGGGCAGCATCTCCTCGATCGCGGCGACACCGGCGCGGACGGTCGCGCGGATGCCGCCGTTCTCCTGGATGACGAGGGTGCGCACGGGCTTGTCGGCGGGCAGGTCGAGGCCGTCGAGCAAGGACTGCGCGGGCAGCATCTCGCAGCCCAGGCCGAGCACGAGCAGCGCGGCGATGTTCGGGTGGTCGGCGTACCCGCGGAGGGTGCGCCGTGTGATCTGGGCGCCCTCGGACGTGGGGACGAGGCCGCAGCCGGTGTCGTGCGTGAGCGCGACGACGCCGTCGACGTGCGGGAACGCGTCGAGCGCGCGGCCGCGGAACTGGTCGGCGACGAGCCGCGCGGTGGACGCCGAGCAGTTCACCGACGTGACGATGCCGACGTAGTTGCGGGTGCCCCACCGGCCGTCGGCCCGCCGGTACCCGTCGAACGTGCGCGGCGGCCCGGCCGGTGTGGGCAGGGTGACGCGTGCGGTCCCGAACTCGTACTCGCGGTCCTCGTCGTCCATGCCGAGGTTGTGCGTGTGCACGTGGTCACCGACCGCGATGTCCCGGGTCGCCCGGCCGATCGACTGGCCGTACTTGCGCACCTGCTCGCCCGCGGCGACGGGCCGCAGTGCGAGCTTGTGCCCGCGGGGCACGCTCTGCCGGACGACGAGCACGGGACCGCCGACCGTCGTGCCGGCGTCCGCACCCGGGGCGACGACGGGGCGATCGTCCCTCTGGCCGTCCGCACGGGTGGGGTCACGGTCGGTGGCCGCGGCGTGCAGCGGCGTTCCCGCGGTGTCGTGCACCGGGGCGGCGTCGAGCGCGAGGACGGTCCCGTCCTGCAGGTCGCGGGTCGCGACGCCCACGTGGTCGTCGGGACGCAGCACGAGCACGGCGTCGGCAAGGCGGAGGGTGGCCGTCATCGTCGAGAGCCCTTCGTGGAGGAAGACGTTCAGGATACCGCTTTCCCAACACGCGGAGGAGCCCTCTGAGCAGCGCGATGCCACACCGTGACGGACTGTGCCACCGCTGTGACACGACGAGCCCCTACCCTTGCGAGCATGGCGGGATCGGTGACTCTGAGCGACGTCGCGCGCGAGGCGGGCGTGTCGTTGGCGACCGCGTCGCGCGCCATCAACGGCAGCGCGAACCGCACGGTCCGCGCCGACCTCCGCGACCGGGTGCTCGCCGCGGCCGCGAAGCTCCGGTACACGCCGGACGCGAACGCGCAGGCGATGGCGCGCGGCCGCACGACGTCGCTCGGTCTGGTCGTGCACGACATCGCCGACCCGTACTTCTCGTCGATCGCGGCGGGCGTCACGCGCGCGGCGGACCGGGCCGGGCTGCAGGTCACGCTCGCGAGCACGCAGCACGACCCGAGCCGCGAGGCGGGACTCGTCGACCTGCTCAAGCGGCAGCGGGCGCGCGCGATCGTCATCGCCGGTGGTCGCCTCGACGACCCGGAGACGACGGGTGAGCTGCGCGACGCGCTCGCCGACTACCGCGCGGTCGGCGGCTCGGCGGCGGTGATCGGGCAGCCGGTCCTCGGCGTCGACGCCGTCGTCGTCGCGAACGCGCAGGGCGCGGCGGACCTGGCCCGCGCGCTGTACGAGCGCGGCTACCGCTCCTTCGCGGTGCTGGGCGGGCCCGACGGGCACCTCACGGCCCGCGAGCGCCGCGAGGCGTTCGTCGCCGAGCTCGCCGAGCTCGGCGTCGACGTCCCGACCGAGTCTGTGGTCGCGAGCGCGTTCACGCACGAGGGCGGCGAGGACGCGATGCGTGCGCTGCTGCGCGCCGGCGACCTCCCCGAGGTCGTCTTCGCGGTGAACGACGTCATGGCGCTCGGTGCGCTCGCGGCGGCGCGCGACGCGGGCGTCGAGGTGCCGCGCGACGTGGCGCTCGCAGGCTTCGACGACATCTCGACGCTGCGCGACGTGGTCCCGCCGCTGACGACGGTCCGCATCCCGCTGGTCGACATCGGCATCGCCGCGACGGAGCTCGCGCTCGCGGAGCCGTCGGACGAGCCGCGCCTGACGCACGTCCCGACGCAGGTCGTGCTGCGCGACTCGACGCCCGCGCGCTGACGCACCCACGGGACGCGGCTCCGGCGCAGGACCGCGGCCGCACCTCGGGCGGCGCACGACCGCGGACGCACCTCCGGTGCATGACCGCGCACGCATCTCCGGTGCACGCCCGCGGACGCGTCTCCGGCGCACGCCCGCGCACGTGGACGTCGACGCGGCTGCGCCGTGGCCAGAGCGGCGGCGCCTCAGCGAGCGGGGACGGCCTCGGCGCGGGCGTGGTCGGCGGTGGCGACGTCCGACCCGGTGATCGCGTCCTCCAGGCTCAGCAGGTGGGTGGCCATGCGCAGCCGTGCGCGGTCGGGGTCGCGCGCGACGATCGAGGCGAGGATCGCCTCGTGCTCGACGAACGTGCGGTCCTCGAGCCCGTCGTCGTGCGCGGACCGGCGCCGGCGCGAGGTGCGGCCGGCGATGCCGTCGATGAGCGCGGCGAGCACGGAGTTGCCGGATGCGCGGGCGATGACGGCGTGGAACGCGACGTCGGCGGCGGCGAGCCGCTCGTGGTCGAGGGGGTCGGCGGACAGGGCGCGGGCGGACTCGTCGAGCGCGGCGCGGGCGAGCTGGACGTCCTCGTCGTCGATGTGGAGCGCGGCGAGCCCGGCGGCCTCGGTCTCGAGCAGGCGGCGGACGGCGTGGAACTCGGCGTCGTGCTGGAGGTCGGCGACGAACGAGACGGGCGCGAGCAGGCGCGCGGGGTCGAGCGTCGTGACGTAGGTGCCGTCGCCGTGGCGGGAGTCGAGGATCCCGAGGGTGCCGAGGGCGCGGACGCCTTCGCGCAGGGAGCCGCGGGAGACGCCGAGCGTGCCGGCGAGCTCCTTCTCCGCCGGCAGGCGGTCACCCGGCCCGAGCAGGCCGTCCAGGATCATCTGCTTGATGCCGTCGACGACATCCTCGGATCGGGACACGTCTGCAGTATTCCGTGTGGCGCGCCGTCGCGGGCGTGGTCGGTCAGAGGTCGTCGAGCGGGAGCCCGTAGACGCGGTTGGCCGTCCCGCCGAGGACCAGGGCGCGCGCGTCGTCGGGGAGCTGGTCGACGGTGCTGCGCAGCCCGTGCCACACGCGGCCGTAGGAGTCGCCGTCGACGAGCGCGTACGGCCAGTGGGAACCGAGCATGAGCCGGTCGGGTCCGAACAGCTCGAGCGCGCGGTCGACGGCCGGCTGCAGGTGCTCGGGTGTCCAGCCGGGCCCGGCGGCGGCGCCGAGCCCGGAGAGCTTGGCGACGACGTTGGGGAGCTGGGCGACGGCGCCGATCATGGCGGACCAGTGCGTCCACGCGTCGCGCTCGCCGTGCCGCAGGGCCGCGAGCGGGGGTGCGCCGAGGTGCTGCACGACGAACGTGAGCTTGGGGTGGGCCTCGGCGAGCGTCGCGACCTGGCCGAGCAGGGTCGGCGTGTGCGCGGGCACGTCGAGGGTGAGGCGTCGTTCGGCGAGGAGGTCGAGCGACTCGTCGACCGCGGGCTGGAGCAGCCACTGCGGGTCGGGCTCCTCGTGGACGCGGTGTCCGACGCCGACGACGGGCTCCATGCGCCAGGCGTCGAGCTGGGCGGCCGCGTCCTCGGGCTGGGTCAGCGGCACCCAGGCGACGACGCCGGCGACGCGGGGGCACGAGAGGGCCTGGAAGAGCATGAGCTCGGAGTCCGCCCGGTTGTCCGCCGCCTGGACGAGGACGACCTTGCCGACGCCTTCGTCGACGAGGTCGGGTTCGACGTCCGGGACCCGGAAGGGGCGCTCGACGACGGCGACGTCCCCGGTCATCCAGGGGTAGTGGACGGCGTCGGGGTTCCACACCTGGAGATGAGCATCCACGACATCGTGCATGGCTCGGACGCTAGCAGTGGTCGGACCTCTTGCCTCCGTACGCATGAAGATCCTCATGGAACCCTCATGAACCTGCCGTACTGCCCGGTAGACATCGGACGACTTCCGCAGCGGGCGCACAGTCGCCGCACAGACACGCGTCCGGCGCCCGGGAGACGTCGGACCTCCGGCGGCCCCGACGCGAGCGGTCAGCGGCCGACCGCGTACCCCTGCATGCCCCGCGGGTTGGCCGCGGCGACGAGGAACCCGTCGGCCCGCACGCCCGCGGCGCTGATCCGGCCGAGCGCCCACGGTCCGGCGTCCTGCACGGCGTGCCCGCGGTCGGTGAGCGCGGCGAGCACCTCGGCGCCCAGCCGCGACTCCGCGACGAGCCCGCGCGGGACGTGGGTGCGGGGGTAGAACGACTCGGGGACGTGCGACGAGTGCCACGACGGCTCGTCGATCGCGGCCTGCAGGTCGAGCCCGCCGAGCAGGTGGCGCAGCAGGAACGGCACGGTCCACTGGTCCTGCTGGTCCCCGCCGGGCGTCCCGAACGCGAAGCCGCGCCCGTCGTCGTCGAGCACCAGACCCGGGCTGAGCGTGGTGCGCGGCCGGCGGCCCGGTCCGAGCGAGCCGGGCAGCCCCGGCGCGAGCCAGAACATCTGCGCGCGGGTCGGCAGCGGGAAGCCGAGCCCGGGCACGACCGGGCTCGACTGCAGCCAGCCGCCCGACGGGGTCGCGGACACGCGGTTGCCCCAGCGGTCGACGACGTCGACGTGACAGGTGTCGCCCCGGGTCGCGCCGGTGGTCGACACGGTCGGCTCCCCGACGCCCGCGACCGCGGCGGGCCGCTCGACGCGGCGCAGCACGGGGGACAGCACGGCGTCGCGGCCGTCGGGCCGCCCCGGCCGCAGCCCGTCGGCGGCCTCGGCCCCGACGAGCCGCACGCGGTCCGCCGCGTACGCGGGCGACAGGAGCGCCGCGAGCGGCACGTCGGGGGTGTCGCCGTACCAGGCCTCCCGGTCGGCGAACGCGAGCTTCGCGACCTCGACGACGGTGTGCACGAGCTCGGTGACCGCGCCCGACGGCCGCGTGTCGCCGACGGTGGCCCGCACGAGCGGCGCGACGTCGAGCGCGTCGAGCATCGCGAGCTGCTGGAGCAGGACGGGACCCTGCCCCCACGCGGCGGTCTTGTGGACCGTCCGCCCGGCGAAGCGCAGCGTCGTGGTCGGCTCCTCCGTCGGGCGCCAGGCCGCGAGGTCCGACGCGGTGAGGAAGCCGGTGTGCGCGCGGCCCGACGAGTCGTGCACGGGTGTCCCGGTGACGAACGCGTCGACGGCCTCGGCGACGAACCCCTCGTAGAACGCGCGGCGGGCGGCCTCGATCTGCGCCTCCCGGTCGGCCCCGGCGGCCCGCGCCTCCGCGAGGATCCGGTCGAACGTGTCGGCGAGCGCGACGTTGCGGAAGCGCGCGCCCCCCTCGGGCACGGCGCCGCCCGGCAGGTACACCGCGGCCGACGTCGGCCAGTGCTCGGCGAACAGGTCACGGACCGTCGCGACGGTCCGCGCGGCCGTCGGCAGCAGCGGGAACCCGTCGCGCGCGTACGCCGCCGCGGGCGCGAGCACGTCCTCGAGCGTCATCGTCCCGTAGCGCGCGAGCAGGTCGAGCCATGCGCCGAACGCCCCGGGGACGACAGCCGCGAGGTGCCCGGTCCCGGGCACGAGGTCGAGCCCTAGGTCGCGGTACGCGTCGATCGTCGCGCCGGCGGGGGCGGTGCCCTGACCGCACACGACGAAGGTGTGCCCGTCGGACGCGCGGTGGCCGATGATCGGCGCGTCGCCGCCCGGCCCGCACAGGTGCGGCTCGACGACGCTGACGACGAACCCGGCGGCGACGGCCGCGTCGAACGCGTTCCCGCCGGCCTCCAGGACCCGCATCCCGACGCCGCTGGCGAGCCAGTGCGTCGAGGCGACCATGCCGAAGGTGCCGGTGAGCTCGGGGCGCGTCGTGAACATCGACCGATCCTCTCCCACGCGGGGGTGCCGGGCACGCGGCGCGGCGGGGGACCGGATCTCGGGCCGCGCGTCGGCCTCGACCTCGACCCGGCGTCTCCCCGCGTGCGCGCCCGCGTCGCCCCGGGCGGCGTCGTCGCCCGACCGGCGGGGTGAACCGTCACCGAGCCCGCGGGGAACGGTCCGTGAACTTCCGGCGACGTGTCCGTTCTGCCCGCTGACCTGCGAGAATGATGCCCGGGTGGACGACGACCTGACGCTTCTCGCCGACCGGCTCCAGCACGCCCTGGGCGACTACCGGACCACCGCCGCCGCGACCGTGAAGGAGCTCGCGCGCGCCGTCGACGTGGTCGAGGCCGACATGCCGGTCTCGCGACTCGAGGTGCTGTTCCGCTCGCCGCACGTCACGACCGTCGCGGTCCGCGACCCCGTCGAGCCCGGCCGCATCGGACTCGTCACGAGGACCCGGTTCACCGCCGCGATGACCGGTCGCCTCGGCTACGGACGCGCCGTGCACGCGCGGCGCGAGACCGGCGAGATCGCCGACTGGGCGCCGCTCGTCGCACCGCCGTCCGCGCCCGTCTCCGAGGTGGCCGTCCGGGCGATGGAGCGGCACGACGAGCGGAGGTACGACGACGTCGTCGTCGCCGGGGACGTGTGGGCGGTCGCGAGCACGTCGGACCTCGTGCACGCGCTGTCGACGCTGCTCGCCGTCCGGTCCCTGCACGACTCGCTCACGGGCCTCGAGCACCGCGCGATGCTCCAGCACCGGCTCGCGCAGCGGTGCGCGGACCTGCACGGGACCGCGGCACGTGTCGTCCTCGTGCTGCTCGACGTCCGGGGCTTCCGGAACCTCAACGCGACGCGCGGGCACGCGTTCGCGGACGTCGTGCTCGCCGCGCTCGGGGCCCGCCTGCGGGGGATCGCGCCCGTCCGGTCCGACGCCGCCCGCACCGGCGGTGACGAGCTCGCGCTCGCGGCGACGCTGCACGCGCGTGACGAGGAGCACGCCGCGCAGGTCGCCGAGGGTCTGCGGCAGCAGCTCGTCGAGCGGCTCGCGGTGCCGGCGTCGGGGATCGCACCCGCGGACTGGCCGTCCCTGCACGCGGTCGTCGTGTGGTCGGAGCCCGGTGGCGGTACACCGGACGAGCTGCTGCGGCTCGCGCTGCGCCGGCTCGGCGAGGCCAAGGACCGCTGGCGTCTGCGGGCGTCGGGCCTGCCGGAGGTCCGCTCGCTGCTCGGCGGCGACGAGCTCGTCGAGGTCGTCGACCTCTGACGTCGTCGTCCCTCAGGCGCCGCCCGGGAAGCCGAGCTGTCGCCACGCCTCGTACGTGGCGACGGCGGCGGCGTTCGAGAGGTTCATCGAGCGGCGGCCGGGCAGCATCGGGATCCGCAGCTGCGTGTCGACGCGGGGGTGCGCGAGCACGTCGGCGGGCAGCCCGGTCGGCTCGGGACCGAAGAGGAGCGCGTCGCCGTCGCGGTAGACGACGTCGGCGAAGGACGTCGTGGCCTGCGTCGTGAAGGCCAGCACGCGCGCGTCGGGCAGGGCGTCGAGCAGCGCGTCGAGGGACGCGTGGACGACGACGTGCGCGAGGTCGTGGTAGTCGAGCCCGGCCCGCTTGAGCCGCGCCTCGGACAGGTCGAACCCGAGGGGCTCGACGAGGTGCAGCGTCGCGCCCGTGCCCGCCGCCATGCGGATCGCGTTGCCGGTGTTCCCGGGGATGCGGGGCTCGAAGAACACGACGTGCAGCACGCGCCGATCCTAGGCGGCACCCGGATCGGATCGATTCGGCCGACCGGCGCCGCGCGGGCTAGCGTGGCGACGCACGCTCCCACCGCCGAGAGGACGCCCCGCGATGCCCACCGAGCCCGTCTACCGCGCCGCGGACGAGCGGTACGACGCCATGACCTACCGTCGCTCCGGGCACAGCGGCCTCGACCTGCCCGCGCTGTCGCTCGGCCTGTGGCACAACTTCGGCGACACGACGCCGCTCGAGACGCAGCGGGCCGTCCTGCGCCGCGCGTTCGACCTGGGCATCACGCACTTCGACCTCGCCAACAACTACGGCCCGCCGTACGGCTCGGCGGAGGCGAACTTCGGCCGCATCCTGCAGCGCGACCTCAAGCCGTACCGCGACGAGCTCGTCATCTCGTCCAAGGCCGGCTACGACATGTGGCCCGGACCGTACGGCGACGGCGGGTCGCGCAAGTACCTGCTCGCGTCGCTCGACCAGTCGCTCGCGCGCATCGGGGTCGACTACGTCGACGTCTTCTACTCGCACCGCCCCGACCCGAGCGTCCCGATCGAGGAGACGATGGGTGCGCTGCACACCGCGGTCACCAGCGGCAGGGCGCTGTACGCGGGCATCTCGAACTACTCGCCCTCGCAGACGCGCACCGCGCAGCGCGTGCTCGCGGACCTCGGCACGCCGCTGCTCATCCACCAGCCGTCGTACTCGATGTTCAACCGGCACGTCGAGAACGTCGCCGAGGGGGAGTCGGAGTCGCTGCTCGACGTCGTCGGGGACCTCGGCATCGGCACGATCGTGTTCTCGCCGCTCGCGCAGGGCCTGCTCACCGGCCGCTACCTGTCGGGCGACGTGCCGTCCGACTCGCGCGCGGCCGTCGGACACTTCCTCAAGCCGTCGGCGCTGTCCGAGACGTACCTGGCCCGGGCCCGGGCGCTGAACGAGATCGCCGCCGGTCGCGGGCAGTCCCTCGCGCAGCTCGCGCTCACGTGGGTCCTGCGCGACTCCCGGATCACGTCCGCGCTGGTCGGGGCGTCATCGGTCGCGCAGCTCGAGGACAACGTCGCCGCGCTGTCCGCGCCGCCGCTGACCGACGACGAGATCGCCGCGATCGAGCCCCACGCGGTCGACGGCACCGGCCGGTGAGCGCGCCGCTCGTCCTGCTGCACGGGCTGTCCGACTCGGGCGACTGCTGGCCCGGGGTCGTGGCGCACGTGCACGACCGGCGGGTGCTGACGCCGACCGCGCTCGGGCACGGCGGCCGGCCGCTGCCCGACGTGTTCGCGGTCAGCGCCCTGGGCGCGGACGTGGTCGCGACGCTGCGGGCCGATCCCGGCACCGAGCGCGTCGTCGTCGTCGGGCACTCGATGGGCGGGCTCGTGGCGCAGGAGGTCGCGCTGACCGCGCCCGAGCTCGTCGCGGCCGTCGTGCTCGTCGATCCGGCCTGGACCGCCGGCGACGTCCCGCCGCCCTGGCTCGCCGACGCCGTCGCCGCGCGGGACACCCCCGTCGAGGAGCTCGTCGCGCAGTCACGGCGCGACGACCCGACGTGGCCCGAGGACGAGCGCGCCCCCTGGGCCGCGGCCCGCGCCGGCCTGCACCCGCGGCTGGCCGCGGTCCCGCACCGGTGGGCCGAGCGGGACTGGCCGGCCGCGGTCGGCGAGATCACGGCGTCGGGCATCCCCGTCACGCTCGTCACGGGCGACCCGGACCGCACGATCGTCGGCCCGCCCCTCGTGGCGCGTGCTCTCGCCGCCGTGACGGACGCCGGCCCCGACGCAGCGCGCCTGACGGTCGTCAACCTCCCCGGCACCGGCCACAGCGTCCACCGCGACGCCCGCCCGGCGTTCCTCCGCACCCTCGACACGGTCCTCACCACGACCTGACCGTGCCACCCGCCGCCGCCCCCCGGGGGTTCCCGCGGCCGTCGAACGCAACATGACGCCCGCGGAACACCCGGCAGACGCGCCTGGTGTTGCGTTCGGCGGCGTGGGCCACGGGTTGAGCGTCAGAGGTGGGTCGCGAACCAGGTCAGGACGCGGCGGTGGTGGACGGCGTCGCCGTTCTCGTGGTGGTTGAACGGGTAGACGGCGATGTCGCGCGGCACGGACGGGTCGCCGTCGGCCCAGGCGTTGAACGCGGCGAACGCGGTCGACGGCGGGCACACGGTGTCGCGCAGGCCGGTGGCGAAGAGGGCGGCGGCGCGGGCGCGACGGGCCAGGTGCACGCCGTCGAGGTACGACAGCGTGCGGAAGACGTCGTCCTCGGCTCCACGGTGCACGGCGAGGTAGCGCACGATCTCGGCGTACGGCTCGGTGTCGACGAGCCCGACGGCCCGCTGCATGTGGCAGAGGAACGGGGCGCTCGCGGCGACCGCGGCGAGGTCGGGCACGAGCCCGGCGACCGCGATCGCGATGCCGCCGCCCTGGCTGTTGCCGAGCGCGGCGACCCGCGACGCGTCGACGCCGGGCAGCGCGCGCACCGCGTCGACGGCCCGTGCGGCGTCGGTGTAGAGCCGCCGGTAGTAGGCCGTCCCGGGCGACCGGATGCCGCGGGTGACGAAGCCGGGCGCGGCCGGGTCGGAGCCGACGGGGTCGGGCGTCACGCCGCCGTTGCCGTGCTGCCCGCCCTGCCCCCGGCTGTCCATGAGCAGGTGCGCGTACCCGGCGTTCGCCCAGGTCAGGCGCTCGATCGGCTCGCCGCGCCCGCGCCCGTACCCGAGGAACTCCACCACCGCGGGCAGGTCCCCGTCGACGCCCGCGGGACGCGTGTACCAGGCACGGATCGGGTGCCCGCCGAAGCCCGCGAACGTCACGTCCCACGTGTCGACGAGCGTCAGCCCGGTGTCGACGCGCGTGGCGGTCACCGCGAGGTCGTGCGTGCGCGCCTCGGCGAGCGTCGCGGACCAGAACGCGTCCAGGTCGTCGGGCTCGGGGAGGTCGGGGCGGTACGTGCGCAGCTCGGCGAGCGGCAGGTCGAACAGGGCCACGGTGGTCCTCCGGGTCGGGTCGCGTCGTCGCGACGGGTCGTCGGGCCGGCGGGCCGCGCGGCGTCAGACGGTGACGGGCGGCGGCGCGGTGCTCTCGCGCACGACGAGCTCGGTGGCGAGGTCGATGCGCTGGTTGGTCGGGGTCTCGCCGCGGGCCAGGGCGAGCACGAGGCGGGTCGCGGTCGCGGCCATCTCGTGCAGCGGCTGGTGGACGGTCGTGAGCGCGGGGCCGAGCCACTCGGTGACGGGCAGGTCGTCGAACCCGACGATCGAGACGTCCTCGGGGACGCGCAGGCCGAGCTCGCGGGCGGCGCGCATGACGCCGAGCGCCTGGAAGTCGGACCCGGCGAAGATCGCGGTGGGCCGGTCGGGCCGGGACAGCAGCTCGAGCCCGTGCCGGTAGCCGCCGTTGACGAAGAAGTCGCCGTAGCGGATCAGTGCGGGGTCGGTCGCGATGCCGGCCTCGTCGAGGGCGGACCGGTAACCGTCGATGCGGGCGCGCGAGCACAGCACGTCGACCGGGCCGGAGATGACGGCGACGCGGCGGTGGCCGAGCCCGAGCAGGTGCCGCGTCGCGGCGAGGCCGCCGGCCCAGTTGGCGGAGCCGACGACGGGGACGCCGGGCGGCTGCTCGCCGGCGGTGTCGACGACGACGAAGGGGATCGAGCGGGTCTCGAGCTGGCGGCGCTGCGCGGGGTCGAGGTCGGACAGCACGAGGATGACGCCGCGCGGGCGGCGCGCGAGCACGTCGTCGAGCCACTCCTGCCGCGGGCGGTGCGCGCCGCCGAGCTCGGACAGGACGACGCCCACGCGCGCGGGGCCGGCGACCTCCTCGACGCCCTTGATGATCTGCGTGGCCCACGCGGAGTCGAGCTCGTGGAAGACGAGGTCGATGAGCCCGGGGCCGGTCGACGTGCGGCCGCGCCGGCGGCGGTACTGGTACCGGTCGATGACCTCCTCGACCCGCGCGCGCGTCACCGCGGCGACGTCGGTGCGGCCGTTGAGCACCTTGGAGACGGTGGGCACGGACACGCCGGCCTCGGCGGCGATGAGGGCGATCGTCGCCGTCCCGCCCGCGGGCGGCACGGGCTCGTCGACGCCGTCGGTGGTCCCGGACGGCCCTGCGGCATCCGTGCTGGTCATCCTCGCAACCTTCCCGCGAACCGCAAGTATCGCGTCCGAACGTAGCACCGCGAAGGGCGCATTCCGACGCTCTCCGGCAGGCCGTCCGGGTGAAGGCCGCGCATCCTGGCAAGTTTTGGCAAACGATTGACACGCCTTGTCGGGAGTGTCTAGTTTCCGAGTCGTTGACCTTTCGCCAACGGTGGCGATAGTTGCGGACGCTCACGACGACGTGGGCACGGGAGGACGCCGACGACCATGACGGACGCACCGCACGCCCCCTGGCGGGACGCGACCCGCACCCCGGACGAGCGCGCCGCCGCCCTCGTGGCGGCCATGACGCTCGACGAGAAGGTGTCGCAGCTGGTCGGGCTCTGGGTCGGCGCCGACGCGTCGGGGGGCGGCGTCGCCCCGCACCAGGCGGACATGACCGGGGACCTCTCCTGGGCCGACGTCATCGCCGACGGCCTCGGGCAGCTCACGCGCCCGTTCGGCTCGGCGCCCGTGGACCCGGTCGCCGGCGCCCGCAGCCTCGCGGCGTCGCAGGAGCAGGTCGTCGCCGCCAACCGGTTCGGGATCCCGGCGCTCGTGCACGAGGAGTGCCTCACGGGCTTCGCGGCCTGGCGGGCCACCGCGTACCCGGCGCCGCTGTCGTGGGGTGCGACGTTCGACCCGGCGCTCGTCGAGGCCATGGCCGCCCGGATCGGCGCGAGCATGCGGGCCGCGGGCGTGCACCAGGGCCTCGCACCCGTCCTCGACGTCACGCGCGACTACCGGTGGGGCCGCACGGAGGAGACGATCGGCGAGGACCCGTACCTCGTCGGTACGGTCGGCACCGCCTACGTGCGCGGGCTGGAGCAGTCCGGCGTCGTCGCGACGCTCAAGCACTTCGCCGGCTACTCGGCCAGCCGCGCGGGCCGCAACCTCGCGCCGGTCTCGATCGGGCGACGCGAGCTCGCCGACGTGATCCTGCCGCCGTTCGAGATGGCGGTCCGGGACGGCGGCGCGCGCTCGGTCATGCACTCGTACGCCGAGCTCGACGGCGTCCCGTCGGCCGCCGACGCGTGGCTGCTCACGACGCTGCTGCGCGACACGTGGGGCTTCGACGGGACGCTCGTCGCTGACTACTACGGCATCCGCTTCCTGCACACCCTGCACGGGGTCGCCGCCGACGACGGCCACGCCGCCGCGCTGGCGCTGCGCGCGGGAGTCGACGTCGAGCTGCCGTCCGTGCACTGCTACGGCCGCCCGCTGCGCGACGCCGTGGCCCGTGGCGACGTCGACGAGGCGCTCGTCGACCGCGCACTGCACCGGGTGCTGCGGCAGAAGGCCGAGCTCGGCCTGCTCGACGAGGGCTGGGAGCCGCTGCCGGCGGACGTCGACACCCTGACGTTCGACGACGCCGAGAGCCAGGACGTCGCGCTCCGCCTGGCCCGCGAGGCGGTCGTCCTCCTGACCAACCCGCAGGCGGCGCTCCCGATCAGCGCCGGGCAGCGCGTCGCCGTCGTCGGACCGCTCGCCGACGACCCGTACGCGATGCTCGGCTGCTACTCGTTCCCCGCGCACGTCGGCGTGCACCACCCGGACCACGCGATCGGCCTCGACATCCCGACGGTCCTCGACGGCCTGCGCACCGCGGGCGTCACGACGACGACCGCGCGCGGCTGCGACGTCACCGACCCCGACCGCAGCGGGTTCGCCGACGCGGTCGCGCAGGCCGAGGCCGCCGACGTCGTCGTCGCCGTCGTGGGCGACCGCGCCGGGCTCTTCGGCCGCGGCACGTCGGGCGAGGGCTGCGACGCGACCGACCTGCACCTGCCGGGCGTCCAGGCCGACCTCGTCCGCGCGCTGCTCGACACGGGCACGCCCGTCGTGCTCGTCCTGCTCACGGGCCGCCCGTACGCGCTCGGCGACCTCGCGACCCGCGCGGCGGCCGTCGTGCAGGCGTTCTTCCCCGGGCAGCTCGGCGGTCAGGCGCTCGCCGAGGTGCTGACCGGCGCGACCAACCCGTCGGGCCGCCTGCCCGTGAGCCTGCCCGCCGACGCGTCCGGCCAGCCCGGCACGTACCTGTCGCAGCCGCTCGGTCGCCGCACGCAGGTGTCGAACATCGACCCGACGCACGCGTTCCCGTTCGGCCACGGGCTGTCGTACACGTCGTTCGACTGGGACGCGCGGCTCGCGACCGGCGACGTGTGGCCGGTCGACGGCGAGGCCGTCGTCGAGGTCGACGTCGCCAACACCGGTGACGCCGCCGGCGACGACGTCGTGCAGCTCTACCTGCACGACCCGGTCGCCCAGGTGACGCGGCCCGTCGTGCGCCTCGTCGGGTACGCCCGCGTCGACCTGGCCCCCGGCGAGCGGGCGCGTGTGACGTTCACCGTGCCCGCCGACGTCACCGCGTTCACCGGCACCGACGGCCGCCGCGTCGTCGAGCCGGGCGACGTCGAGCTGCGGGTCTCGCGCTCGAGCGCCGACCACCACACCACGCTGGCCGCGCGCCTCGACGGCCCGCTGCGGACCGTCGACCACACCCGCCGCCTCGTCACCGAGGTGGCCGTGCTCACCGGAGCCGACGCACCGGAGGTGGTGACCGCATGAGCAGCGTCCAGGAGCCCGTCGTCGCGGGCGTCGCGACGACCCCGGGCGCGCCGCCGCCCGTCGGGGTCGCCGACAACGCCCCGCCGCCGGCGGGCAGCCCCGCACCCCGCAAGGCGCGCGGCCCACGCCGCACGCAGACGTTCACGACCCCCGGCGGCACGGTCGTCCGCCCCAGCCGCACGACGTGGCGGCAGGCGCTCAAGCGGGACTGGCGGCTGTACTCGTTCCTCGTCCTGCCGCTCGTGTTCCTGCTGGTGTTCCGGTACCTGCCGATCCTCGGCAACGTCGTCGCGTTCCGGCGGTTCCGGCCCGGGTCGAGCATCTTCGGCGACGAGTGGGTCGGCCTCTACTACGTCCGGATGTTCATCAACGACCAGCAGTTCTGGCACGCGTTCACCAACACGGTCGTGCTGGGCCTGCTGACGCTCGTCATCGTCTTCCCGCTGCCGATCCTGCTCGCGCTCATGCTCAACGAGGTCCGGTCGCGGCACTTCAAGCGGTCGGTGCAGACGATCTCGTACCTGCCGCACTTCATGTCGGTCGTCATCGTCGCGGGCGTGGTGTTCCAGCTCACTTCCGTGAACGGCACGATCAACCAGATCATCACGGCACTCGGCGGGGACGCGATCACCTTCATGCAGGAGGCGTCGTGGTTCCGGACGATCTACCTGAGCTCCGAGGTCTGGCAGACCGTCGGGTGGGGCACGATCCTCTACCTCGCGGCGCTCACGACGATCGACGACCAGCTCTACGAGGCCGCGCGCATCGACGGCGCCAACCGATGGCAGCAGACCTGGCACATCACGCTGCCGGGGATCCGCCCGACGATGATCGTGCTGCTCATCCTCAACGTCGGCACGTTCATGGCGGTCGGCTTCGAGAAGATCCTGCTGCTGCAGAACCCCCTCATCTACTCGACGGCCGACGTCATCTCCACGTACCTGTACCGCGTCGGCATCGTCTCGAACAGCGTCTCCTACGCCACCGCAATCGGCCTGTTCGAGGCGATCATCGGCGTGACGCTCGTCCTGTCCGCCAACGCGATCTCGCGCAAGACCGTAGGGGCGAGCCTGTGGTGACCACCGACCTGTCGAAGCCCGCCGCGGCGGTGAGCACCAAGCCCCGCGTCGTCCAGGACTCCCGCGCGTACCGGTCCTTCCGGTTCGTCAACGCGGCGCTGCTGATCGTCGTCTGCGCGCTCGTGCTGTACCCGTTCGTCAACATCGTCGCGCAGGCGTTCTCGTCCGAGGGCTACATCAACTCGGGGCAGGTGAACCTGATCCCGCGCGGGTTCAACGTCACGACGTTCGGCGTCGTCATGGGCGACGACATGTTCTGGCGGAACTACCGGAACACCGTCGTCTACACCGTGGTCGCGACGACGATCGCGATGGCGCTCACGACGACGTACGCGTACGCGTTGTCGCGGCGGAACCTCAAGGGCCGCAAGTTCTTCATCGGGATCGCGGTCGCGACCATGTTCTTCAACGGCGGGCTCATCCCGAACTACGTGCTCATCAGCGAGCTCGGGATGCGCAACACGATCTGGGCGATCGTGCTCCCGAACGCGATCAGCGTGTTCAACCTGCTGGTGATGAAGTCGTTCTTCGAGAACTTCCCGAGCGAGCTCGAGGAAGCGGCCGCGATCGACGGCATGACGACGTACGGCGTGTTCTTCCGCGTCGTCCTGCCGCTGTCCAAGGCGGTCGTCGCGACGATGCTGCTGTTCTACGCGGTGTCGTTCTGGAACGCCTGGTTCGCCGCATTCCTCTACATCGACGACCCGAAGCTCTACCCCGTGACGATGTACCTGCGGAACCTGCTCGCGGGCGTGACGTCGGGGACGTCGATCCAGGGCGGCTCGACGGACAGCCTCACGCAGATCGCGGCGAACGTGCAGTCCGTGACGATGCTCCTCACCGTGCTGCCGATCATCTGCCTCTACCCCTTCATCCAGAGGTACTTCGTGTCGGGCGTGATGCTCGGCGCGGTCAAGCAGTGACCCCTTCTGGCTGACACACCGCATCACCCATCCCCTCCCGTGCAGGACGACGGAGTTCCACGAAAAGGAGAATCATGAGGTCAGCACGAAAGCGCGCAGGCGCCGCGGCGTCGATCGCGGTCCTCGCCCTCGCCCTGACGGCGGCGTGCTCGTCCGGCGACGGCGCGACGGCCGAGGAGACGGGCGGCGACGCCGGCATCCCGGACGCGAACCGCGTCGGCGCGATGGAGGACTTCGCGGCCGGCACGGAGTTCGTCGCGACGGAGCCCGTGGAGTTCGGGCTGCTGTACCGCGACCACCCGAACTACCCGCTCAACGAGGACTGGCTGTTCTTCTCGGAGATGAAGGACAAGCACAACGTCACGTTCGACATCACGAGCGCGCCGCTGTCCGACTGGGACCAGAAGAAGTCGCTCATCATCTCGTCGGGCGACGCGCCGGAGTTCATCCCGGTGACGTACAAGGGCCAGGAGACGCAGTTCGTCTCGGGCGGCGCGATCCTGCCGCTGAGCGACTACGTCGAGTACATGCCGAACTTCCAGCAGAAGATCGAGGAGTGGGGGCTGCAGGACTACCTCGACTCGCTGGAGCAGGCCGACGGCAAGTACTACATGCTCCCCGGGCTGTACGAGTCGCCGCAGCCGCAGTACTCGATCGCGGTCCGCAAGGACCTGTGGGACGCGGCAGGCATCACGGAGGACCCGGAGACCTGGGACGACTTCCGGGACGCCCTCGAGAAGCTCAAGGCGGCGAACCCGGGCGTGTGGCCGATGTCGGACCGCTGGTCGACGACGAACAACAGCCCGCTGGGCGCGACGCTCAACATCGCCGCGCCGAACTTCGACACGATCGCCGGCTGGGGCTTCGGCCAGGGTCTGTGGTTCGACGAGGACGAGGAGAAGTTCGTCTACGCGCCGACGACCGACGGCTACAAGGAGCTCGTCGAGTACTTCGCGAGCCTGGTGGCGGACGGCCTGCTCGACCCCGAGTCGCTGACGCAGGACGACGACACCGCGATCCAGAAGTTCGGCTCCGGCCAGTCGCTCGCGATCTCCGGCAACACGCAGGAGATCACGACGTACCGCAAGACGTTCACCGACGCGGGCAACACCGCCGCCGACGTCAAGCTCATCCGCGTCCCCGCCGGCCCGGCCGGTGACTACGTCGCCTCGGGCTCGCGCATCGCGTCGGGCTTCATGCTCTCGTCGGCCGCGAAGGACTCGCCGCACTTCCTCGCGCTGCTGCAGTGGATCGACTGGCTGTACTACTCCGACGAGGGCATCGAGTTCGCGCAGTGGGGCGTCGAGGGCACGACGTACACGAAGGACGGCGACACCCGCACGCTCGCCGCGGACGTCGACTGGAACGGCCTCAACCCGGCCGGCACCAAGAAGCTCAACGCCGACTTCGGGTTCAGCAACGGCGTGTTCATGTTCGCGAACGGCACGACCGACGAGCTCATCGGCTCGATGCAGACCGAGACGACCCGGGCGTTCGTCGAGTCGATGGCGGACAAGGAGGAGCTGCCGCTCGCGCCGACCGCGCCGCTCGACGAGATGCAGCAGGAGCAGGTCACGCTCTGGCAGTCCGCGCTCAACGACTCGGTGCTGCAGAACACCGCGGCGTTCATCCTCGGGACGCGCCCGCTCTCGGAGTGGGACGCGTGGATGACCGAGCTCAAGGGCCTCAACGTCGACCAGTACGTCGAGACCTACAACCAGGCGCTGGCCGCGAAGGGCTGACGCCACCCGGACCCGGCCGCTCCCGCGTCGCTGCGCGCGGGACCGGCCGGGTCCGCCGTTCCACCCCTGTGTCCCGGGAGACGTGCCGATCGTGAGCAACCAGGTCCGCTACGGCGGCGACTACAACCCCGAGCAGTGGCCGAAGGACGTGTGGGAGGACGACCACCGCGCGTTCGACGAGGCCGGCATCACGACGGTCACGGTCGGGGTGTTCGCGTGGGCGCACCTGCAGCCCGCCGAGGACCGGTACGACTTCTCGACGCTCGACGCGATCGTCGACCGGGCCGCGCAGGCCGGGCGTGAGGTCGTGCTCGCGACGCCGTCGGGGGCGATGCCGCCGTGGCTCGCGCGGGCCTACCCGGACGCCTGCCGCGTCGACCTCGAGGGCCGCCGGCACGTGTACGGGCAGCGCCACAACCACTGCCCGTCGTCGCCGGACTTCCGCCGGCTCTCGGTGGCGCTCGCGTCGCAGCTCGCGCAGCGGTACGCGGGCCACCCCGCGGTCGTCGCGTGGCACGTCGGCAACGAGTACGGCGGCGCGTGCTACTGCGACCTGTGTGCGGCGGGGTTCCGTGACTGGCTGCGCGCGCGGTACGGCACGCTCGACCGGCTCAACGACGCGTGGAACGCGACGTTCTGGTCCCACACGTACACCGACTGGGACGAGATCCAGCCGCCGACGATGCTGTCCGAGCACTGGCGCGGGCCGAACCACACCGCGTTCCAGGGCACGACGCTCGACTACCGCCGCTTCATGTCGGACGCGCTGCTCGGCGGGTTCGTCGCGGAGAAGGCCGCGATCCGCGCGCACGACGCGACGACGCCCGTGACGACCAACTTCATGGGCCTCTACCAGCCGGTCGACTACCACCGCTGGGCGCCGCACCTCGACCTCGTGACGTGGGACAACTACCCGCCCGCGGACACCCCGCTGCGCACGGCGGCCCGGATGGCGGCGACGCACGCCGCGATGCGCGGGGTCGGCGGGGGCGCCCCGATCTGGGTCATGGAGCAGACGCCCTCGATCACCGCGTCGCGCGACGTGAACCCGGTGAAGCGGCCCGGCGTCCTCGCGCTGTGGACCTGGCAGTCCGTCGCGCACGGCGCCGACGCGACGCTCTTCTTCCAGCTCCGCCAGTCGAAGGGCGCGTGCGAGAAGTACCACGGCGCCGTGATCGACCACTCGGGGCGGACCGACACGCGCGTGTTCCGCGAGGCGTCGGCCCTGGGTGCGTCGCTCCGCACGGTGGGCGACGGCGTCCTCGGTGCGCGCACCCCCGCCCGGGTCGCGCTGCTCCTCGACTGGGACTCGTGGTGGGCCGTCGAGATGACCGACGGCTACAACCGGCACGTCTCCTACGTCCAGACGCTGCTCCAGTACCACCGGGCGCTGTGGTCGGCGAACGCCGCCGTGGACGTCGTACCCGTGACCGCGGACCTGGCGGGGTACGACGTCGTCGTCGCGCCGCTGCTCCACCTGCTCAAGGGCGACGTCGTCGAGCGGCTCACCGCGTTCGTGCACCGCGGCGGCTCGCTCGTCACCACCTTCTACGGCGGCCGGGTCGACGAGGACGACAACGCGTTCCTCGGGGAGCCGCCGCTCGACGCGCTGCTCGGCGTCCGCGTCGAGGAGACCGACTCCGCCGCGCCCGACGTCGCGAACCCCGTGACGCTGCGCCTCGGCGGTCCCGGCACCGACGGCGCGATCGACTGGAACGGCTCCACGACCCACCCGGCGACGCTCGTCTTCGAGCTCCTCGTCCCGCACGACGGCACCGAGGTCGTCGGCACGTACGGCGCCGACTTCTACGCGGGCACGCCGGCGGTCACGCGTGCCGCCCGCGGCGAGGGCGCCGCCTGGCACGTCGGCACCGGCCTCGACGACGACGGGGTCGCACGCGTCCTGCGGCACGTGCTCGACCAGCACGGGCTCATGGGTCCGCACGCCGACGAGCCCGCGCTCGAGGTCGTCGACCGCGTGCAGCCCGACGGCACCCGGTACCGCTTCGTGCTGCACCATGGAAGCACGCCGCTCACGGTGACGTCCGAGGTGGAGGGCACGGACGCCCTCACCGGACGCGTCGTCCGCCGCGGTGACGCCCTGACCCTCGCGCCCGCCGACGTGCTCGTCCTCCAGGAGGCCCCGTGACCCGCGTCGTCGTCCCCGCCACCCCGCTCGGCCCGCTGTCCGACGCGTGGCGGCACTGTGTCGGCACCGGCCGGCTCAACCTCGCGCTGCGCGCCGACTACCGCGACTCGCTCGCCCTGGTGCAGCGCGACATCGGGTTCCGGCACGTCCGCGGGCACGGGCTGCTGTCCGACGACGTGGGCGTGCTGCGCCCCTGGTCGATCGGCGACCGGTCCGGGCTCCGGCACTCCTTCACCTACGTCGACCAGGTGCACGACGCGTTCCTGTCGCTCGGCATCCGCCCGTTCGTCGAGCTCGGCTTCATGCCGTCGGCGCTCGCGTCGGGGGACCAGACGGTGTTCTGGTGGAAGGGGAACGTGACCCCGCCGGCCTCGCACGCCGACTGGGCGGACCTCGTGACCGCCCTCGTGCGGCACCTGGTCGACCGCTACGGCATCGACGAGGTCCGGCAGTGGCCGGTCGAGGTGTGGAACGAGCCGAACCTCCCGCAGTTCTGGAAGGACGCCGACCAGGACGCGTACCTGCGGCTGTACGAGGTCACGGCGCGCGCGATCAAGGACGTCGACGCCTCGCTGCAGGTCGGCGGTCCGGCCATCTCGCCCGGGGCCGACGAGTGGTGGCAGCCGTTCGCCGACTTCGTGACGAGCCGCGACGTGCCGTGCGACTTCCTCAGCGTGCACGCCTACGCGTCCGGCCCCGCGCAGCACGTCCCGTTCGGCAGCTACCAGACGCTCAAGCCGCCGCAGGACCTGCTCGACCAGTTCGCGACCCCGCGCCGCCTGCTCTCCGGCAACCCGCTCGCGGACCTGCCCGTGCACGTCACGGAGTTCAACACCTCCTACTGCCCGGACAACCCGATCCACGACACCGCGTACAACGCGGCCTACCTCGCGCCCGTCCTGGTCGGCGGTGGCGACCACGTCGACTCGTTCTCCTACTGGACGTTCTGCGACGTGTTCGAGGAGGCGTGGATCCCCACGTCGTTCTTCCACGGCGGGTTCGGGCTGCTCACGCACCGGCAGGTGCCCAAGCCGACCTACCACCTGTTCGCGTTCCTGGCCCGCATGGGCCGGCACGTCCTCGCGCGCGGCGACGACCACCTCGTGTGCGCCGACGACGACGGGCGCGTCACCGTGCTCGCCTGGCAGCCCGTCGGCGGGAGCGACGGTGCGCCCGCCGACGAGCGGCACGAGCTGCGGCTGTCGGTCCCGGTCGGCGGCGGTGCGGGTCCCGGGGTCGACGGGGGAGGACCGGCGACGGCGTTCGTCGTGCGCGAGCGCGTCAACGAGCACGAGGGCAACGCCTTCGCCGCGTGGCGTGAGCTCGGCCGCCCGTTCTCGCCGACCGAACGCCAGGTCGACGTGCTGCGCGACCTCGCCCGCCCGTCGTCGACGCACGCCGCCTACCCGGTCCTCGACGGCCGCATCGCGCTCGACCTGTCCCTCGCGCGCCACGAGGTGACGTTCGTCGAGGTCACGCCCGTCGTCGACACGTTCCACGAGGGCCTCGACGACCGCCGGCTGCTCGGCGTCGCCGACGACCGGCTCGTCGCCGACCCGCCCGGGACGGGCCGCGCGGTCGCGCTGCTCAGCGGGGCGCGCGCCCACGTCGACGCGGGGGCTCCGGAGCTGCCGACGCCGCGCACGCCCGACGACGGCCCGGCGGAGTGAGCGTCGTGAGCGCGGACGCCGAGCGGTTCTCCGAGGTCGGCCGCGGACCGTTCTCCCGCGGGTCCGCGGCGGTCTACTGGGCCGTCGTGATCGAGGGGCTCCTGGTGCTCACGTCGTTGCCGACCCTCCTGGCGTTCGTGCTGCTCGACCGCGCGCCCGGCAACGCGCCGCTGTTCGCGCTCGCGGCCGTGCCGCTCGGACCGTCGCTCGCCGCCGCGGTGTTCGCGTGGCGCGACTGGCTCACGACGCCGCCCGGCGACCGCGACCTGTCACCGGCGCGGCACTACTGGCGCGGGTACCGGCTCAACTGGCGCGACGTGCTGCGGTGGTGGGTGCCGACGCTCGTCGTGCTGACGGTGCTCGCCGTCAACGTCGCGGGCGCCGGAGCGCTGGGCGGGTCCGGCGGGGCTTTCGCGACCGTGTCCCTCGTGGTCGCCGTCGCCGTGCTCGTGTGGGCGGGGAACGCGCTCGTCCTGTCGTCGCTGTTCGCGTTCCGCACGCGCGACGTCGCCCGGCTGTCCGCGCACTACCTCGCGGCCAAGCCGGTCAGCGGCCTCGGGGTGCTCGCGCTCGTCGTCGTCGCCGTCGGCATCGCGCTGCTCGCGACCGACTGGCTCCTCGTCCTGCTCGCGTCCCCGCTCGTCGCCCTCCTGGTCCGCAACGCCACCCCGGTGATCGCCGACGCGACCGCCCGCTTCACCACCTGACCTGAGGAACGCGGGCGTGCCCCGGGACGCCGAGCCGGACCGTGCTCAGGCGGGCGGCGGGCCACCCACGAGCGTGAGCGCGTCCTCATAGCCCGCGACGCGTGGATATCGGGTCAGTACACCGTTCGGCCGGTCGCGTCCGGGATGCCGCTGTGGCGGAAGACGTAGGTGCGGAGCTGGTCGCGCCACTCGTGGGCGCTGCGGACCTGCTCGGCGAGGCGTTCCGCAACGCGTGCGTGCAGGTCGGCGGGGACCTGACCCGCGATCGCGTCCCACGCGGCGGCGTTCTCGACCGTGCGGGCGGCGCCGTCCCCGTGGGTGTCGTACACGTGCTGAGCGACCGAGACGCCGCTGTGCAGCACGTGCGACCACGGCACGTGGTGGAAGAACAGCAGCAGCTCGTCGGGGCACGTCGTGACGTCCTCGTAGACGTCGCGCCAGGGCGCCGGGAACTGGCCCGTGAACCCCGTACCGGTCGCGCGCGTGCGGTCGACGCCGATGCCGTCGCGGTCGGCGAAGTGGTACGTGCCCCACGGGGTGTACTCGTAGCCGTCGACGTCCGGGCCGTAGTGGTGCCCGGGCCGGACCATGAAGCCGACGCCGAGCGGGGCGGTGTAGTCCTCGTAGGTCCGCCACGAGTCGTCGAGGACGCGGTGCAGGGTCTCGCCGACGACGGGGTCGGTGCCCGGGAACGTGAGCCCGATCCACTCGTCGAGCAGCGCTCCGGGGTCCGCGTCGGGCGACCACGCGAGACGTGCGAACGTGTAGAGGTTCGCCTGCGCGAGCGGGTGGCCGGTCCAGAAGTCGTCGTCGCCGACGTTCGACACGGCGACGAGCCCGGCGCGGGGCGCGTCGTCGGCCCCGGTCCCGGCCGCGACGTCGGCGACGGTCCGGCCGCCCTCGCCCCACGGGCGGAAGCGCAGGATCTCCGACCACTGCGGCCCCAGCCAGACGGCGTGCTTCTGCTGACCGGTGTACTCCTGCGTGACCTGGAGCTCGACGGCGAGGCGGGTGTGCGGCATCGCGGCGATCACGGGGGAGACGGGCTCGCGCGTCTGGAAGTCCATCGGTCCGTACTTCACCTGGAGCACGACGTTGTCGTCGAAGCGCCCGTCGAGCGGCGCGAAGTGGTCGTGCGCGGCGCGGGCGCGGTCCGTCGAGCGGTCGCGCCAGTCCTGCCGATGGTCGTAGACGAACGCACGCCAGAACACCGTGCCGCCGAACGGCTTGAGCGCCCGGGCCAGCAGGTTCGCCCCGTCGGCGTGGTCGCGCCCGTACGCGAACGGGCCGGGCTGGCCCTCGGAGTCGGCCTTCACGACGAACCCGCCGAAGTCCGGGACCGCGTCGTAGACGTCGGCGACCCGCGCCGCCCACCAGGCCTGCACGTCGGCGTCGAGCGGGTCCGACGTGGGCAGGCCGCCGACCGTCATCGGCGCCGCGAACGACACCGACAGGTGCACGCGGATGCCGTGCGGGCGGAACAGGGCCGCGAGGCGGGCGACGTCGGGCAGGCCGTCGGTGAGCAGGCGCGCCTCGGTGCGGTGCACGTTGACGTTGTTGACCGACACGGCGTTGATGCCGACGGACCCGAGCAGCCGCGCGTAGGCGGCGACGCGGGACAGGTCGTCGCGCACACGGCCGTCGGCGTAGAAGATCGACCCGCCCGCGTAGCCGCGCTCGACCTGCCCCATCACGGGGTGCACGTCGACGTTGTCCCAGTGGTCGAGCATCCGGATCCCGTTGACCGGCACCACGCGGCGCTCGTCGAGGTCGTCCGCGAAGGCCGCCTCGCCGAGCCGGACGACGTGGTGCAGCCCGTGGAGCAACCCCGCCGGACTACCCGCGCGCACGTTCGTGACGGCGTCGTGCCGCCCGACGACGAAGCCGTCGGCGGGTGCGTCGGACGTGAGCGTGAGGGCGAGGTCGCCGGTCGTCGCGTCCGGTCCGCCGACGAGCGCGCCGCCGAACCGGTGCGTCGCCGCCGTCACCTCGTCGTGCACGGTGCGCAGGACGACGTCGTCCGTGCCAGCGACGTCGAGGCGGACGCGTCGGCTGCCGAGCGGGCGGAACACCTCGTCGGGCAGCCACATCGGGTGGGCGTCGGTGCTGGTCACGCGGGTCCTTCCGTGGTGCGGGCGGTCGGCGCGGAGCGCATCACCAGTCGTGGACGGTCCCGTCCTTCAGTCGGTTGAACGGCAGGTACGCGGGCTGGTACGCGAAGCGGTCGGCGACCTCGTCGTCGTAGACGACGCCCAGCCCGGGCTCGTCGCCGGGGTGCAGGAACCCGTCGGTGAACGTGAACGACTGCCGGAACACCTCGTCGGTGCGGCTGCCGTGCTGCATGTACTCCTGGATGCCGAAGTTGTGGATCGCGAGGTCGAGGTGCAGCGCGGCGGCCATCCCGACGGGGGAGATGTCCGTGGGCCCGTGGATGCCGGACTTGATCTGGTACTGCGCGGCGAAGTCGAGGATGCGCCGCAGCGCGGTGATCCCGCCGGTGTGCGTGACGGCGGACCGGACGTAGTCGATGAGCTGCTCGCGGATGATCCTCTGGTAGTCCCAGACGGTGTTGAACACCTCGCCGATCGCGAGCGGCGTGGTGGTGTGTTGCCGCACGAGCCGCAGCGCCTCCTGGTTCTCCGCGGGCGTGCAGTCCTCGAGCCAGAACAGGTCGTACGGCTCGAGGTCCTTGCCGAGCCGCGCGGCCTGGATCGGGGTCATGCGGTGGTGGCCGTCGTGCAGCAGCGGCAGCTCGGGACCGAACTCGTTCCGCACGGCCTCGAACACGCGGGGGACGTGCCGCAGGTACGCGCGCGTGTCCCAGTCCTCCTCGGCCGGCAGCGGGGCGCGCTGCGCGGGCTCGTAGTCGTACCGGCCGCCGCTGCTCGGCTGCGCCGCGACCCCGTAGACCGCGTCGATGCCGGGCACCGACGTCTGCACGCGGATCGAGCGGAAGCCGAGCTCCTGGTGGTGGCGGATCGAGTCGAAGAGCTCGGGCAGGTCGCGGCCCGACGCGTGCCCGTACGCCATGATCCCGGTCCGGCTCGCGCCGCCCAGCAGCTGGTACAGCGGCATGCCCGCGTAGCGCGCCTTGATGTCCCACAGTGCGACGTCGACCGCCGCGATCGCGGCCATCGTCACCGGGCCGCGCCGCCAGTACGCCGACCGGTAGAGGAACTGCCACGTGTCCTCGATGCGGTGCGCGTCGCGGCCGATCAGCAGCGGCACGACGTGGTCCTGCAGGTAGGAGACGACGGACAGCTCGCGGCCGTTGAGCGTCGCGTCGCCGAGGCCGACGACGCCGTCCTCGGTCGTGAGCCGCAGCGTGACGAAGTTGCGGTCCGGGCTGCTGACCAGCACCTCCGCGGACCGGATCGCGCTGCCGGACGGCCGGGTCGCCGGCCGGGTCACCGGTCGGGCGCCGTCGGCGGGCGCCGGCGTCACGTCGCGCGGGTCGGCGGCGCCGGTGGACCGCGTCGGCGGGGCGGCCGGGGCGTCGGTCGTGGGCTCGGGGTGCTGACTCGTCATCGGTGCTCCCGTCGTGCGCGGCTCCGTCGCCGCGTGCGGTCCGTTCCGACGCCGAGCCTAGACACGGCGACCGGAATGCGGCAATCGCTTGCCAGATATTGCCAGGCGCGCGTCGCGTGGACCAGCATGGACACCACCGCCGGACCCCGGACGACGACGACCGGCCGCCGCGCGGACGAGAGGAGACCCCCGATGCCGGGCACCCGGCCCACCCTCCGCGACGTCGCCGACGCCGCGGGCGTCGCGGTCTCGACCGCGTCGCGCGCCCTCACCCGTCCCGGCCGCATCACCGAGGACACCGCCGCTCGCGTCCGCGCCGCCGCCGAGGAGCTCGGCTACGTCCCCAGCGCATCCGGCCGGGCGCTCAGCTCCGGGCGCACCGGCACCGTCGCGCTCGTCCTGCCCGACGTCACCAACCCGTTCTTCTTCGGGATCGTGCGCGGCGTGCAGTCCCGGCTGCGGGTCGACGGGTACACCCACGTCCTGGTCGACACCGAGGAGTCCGTCCCGGCCGAGGAGCGCGCGCTGCGCATGATCCGGTCCTCGGCCGACGGGGCGATCCTCGCCGCACCCCGGCTCGACGACTCCACCCTGGCCCGCTGGGCGCGCGACATGCCGCTCGTCACCATCAACCGGCCCGTCGACGGCGACGGCATCGTGCTCGACACCCCCGGCGGCGCCGTCCAGGCCCTCGAGCACCTCGCCTCCCTCGGCCACCGCCGGGTCGCCTACGCCTCCGGCCCGCGCACGTCGTGGTCCGACCGCCACCGCCGTGCCGCCCTGCGCCCGGCTGCGCGTCGGCTCGGCGTGGACCTGGTCGTCCTCGGGCCCTACGCCCCGCAGCGCGAGGCCGGAGCCGCCGCCGCCGACGCCGCGTGCGGTGCCGGTGTCTCGGGCCTGCTCGCGTTCAACGACCTGCTCGCCTTCGGCATCCTCGACCGCCTCGCGGCACGCGGTCTCGACGTCCCGGGCGACCTGAGCGTCGTCGGGTGCGACGACGTGTTCGGCGCCGATCTCGTCCGCCCCGGCCTCACGACCGTCGCCGCACCGCTCGAACGTGCCGGTCAGCGCGCCGCCGACCTGCTGCTCGCCCGCATCGACCGCCCCCGCCGACCCGACGGCCGGGCCGCCGGCGACGGGATCCCGCCGACCGTCGACCTGCTGCCCACGCACCTCGTCGTCCGCGGGACGACGGGCCCGGCGCGACCCGCGCCCTGACGCCCTGCCCCCGGACGACGACGGGGGTGCCGCGGACCGCAGCACCCCCGTCGGTCGTGCTGGCTCAGATGGCGACGTCCTCCACGACGACGACGACCGCCGACGACGTGTCGAACTGCTCGGTGATCGTCGCCTGGTTCGCCGCGCTGCCCGCGAAGCCCAGCACGAAGCCGATCGCCGTGATGATCCACGCGAGCTTCTTGTGCTGCTCGTACCCGGCGAGCGGCCGACCCGCCTTGTCCCGCTGCACGCCCGCGAGCACCAGGATGATGTCGACGAGCGCCCAGATGCCCAGGCCACCGCACGTCACGAGCTTGAGGATGCCGGTGCCGACCTTCCCCAGGTAGAACCGGTCGACGCCGAGCACGCCGAGGAACCACGCGAGCAGCCACGTCGCGACGAACGACTTGCCCGACTCCGCGGCGACGCCGTAGCCGGACTGGTCGCCGTACGCCGGCGCACCGTAGGCCGGAGCGCCGTACGCGGGTGCCGGCGGCGCCGCGGGCGGCGGCGGCGCGACGGGCGGCTGCGGCTTCGACAGGTCCGTCGGGTCGACCGGCTCGGCCGGTCCGGTGCCCTCGGGCGGGGTGGTCGACATCAGTGACTCCGTTCGACGTGCAGGATGGGCCTCTCACCAGGCGCGACGCCGCAGCGCCGCACCCGGTCGCCACGCTAGGGCCCCGCGACGGTTCTGCGCAGCGGTACGCGCCGTCGTCTCGCGCGCCGCTGCGGCGACCACCCGGACGGGGGGCAGGATCGGTCCCGTGGCCACGCGCGAGTCGATCGCCCGCACCGTGCACGCCGACGCCTGGGAGCAGCACGGCCTGCTCCGGGCCGGGCGCGGGGGCCGCACTGGCGTGCTCCCCGGTATCCGGCTCATGGCGAGCGGACTGCCGCACCCGCAGTGGAACAACGGTGACGTCACCGATCCCGCCGCCGTGGACCTCGCCGCGGTGCGCGCCTGGTACCAGCCGCTCGGAGTCCCGTGGGGCGTCCGCGTCCCCGCCGGCGTGCCGTGGCCGCACGGCCGGTTCCTGTTCCGCAAGCGGCTCGTCCTGCGCGACGCCGGGACCGTCGACGCCCCGCCCGTCCCCGGCCTGGTGGTCAGCACGGCGCGCACCGACGACCTCGTCGCGGTCGCGGCGGTCGCCGCCGCGGCGTTCGACGGCGACCCCGCCCTCGAGGCCGCCTGGATCGACCCGCTCCTGCGGGCACCCGAGCACGCGACCGTGGCGCTCGCGACCCTGGACGGCACACCGGTCGCGACCGGCTCCGTGCTGCGCACGGCCGGGCATGCCGGTCCCGCGGCCGCTCTCGCGGGCGTGGCGGTGCTGCCGGACGCGCCCGAGGAGGCCGTGCGGGCCGTCGTCGGGTCCTGGCTCCTGCGGCACGCGTTCGCGACCGGCGCGCGCCTCGCGCTCGCGCACCCCGACACCGACGCGGAGGCGGCGACCCTCGCGACCCTCGGCCTCACGCCGGCCGGAGCGCTCGACGTGTACGTCGACCTCGCCTGACCCGTCCGAGCGGACCGGCCCGAGCGCACCCGGGCCGGCCCGCTCGGTGGCGGGTAGCCGGCCCGCTCGGTGGCGGGTAGGTCGTCAGCCGACCGTGAGCGTCCAGCCCCCGTTCGCCGTGACGTCGACCACCGACGGCCCCGCGCTCAGCGGGACGGTCCCCGAGTACGGCCCGATCTCGTTGATCAGCAGACCGAACTCGAACACCGCGCCCGTGTTCTCGGAGACCGCGAAGTTGCCGTCACCGTCGTGCGTCGCCGTGAGCGTGCCGACCGGGCCGTCGTACAGGAACACGCCGTCGCCCGCGCCCGCGGGAGCCAGCGGCGGTGCGGCCGAGATCGGCGCGACGGTGATCGACCACGCGCCGTCCGCGCTGACCTGCAGCGTCGTCCCCTCGCCGAACGCGCGCAGACCGAACACCGTCGACCCCGCGTAGGCGCCGATCGTGTTCACGAGGAGCTCGCCCGTCGACTGGTTCGCGGCGTCGAGGACCTGCACCGCGAAGTTCGCCGCGCCGTCGTGCGTCGCCGTGACGATCCCGGCGGTCGCACCCGCCGGCAGCGGCACGACCGCGTCGCCCGTGCCCGTCACCGTCGCCGGGGTGAACGTGCCGAACGTCTCGTCGGCCCACGCCTGCGGGGTGAGCGCCTGCTCCGCGGGCTCCTCGGGAGTCTCCTCCTCGGCGGCCTCGCTCGCCTGCTGCTGCGCGTCCTCGAGCGCCTCCGACACGACCGCGGCCGGGTCCTCGACGGTGTCGAGCGCGTTCTGCAGGCGGATCGTGTTGCTGATCGCCCCCACGACGAGCCCGACCGCGACGCCGATCGCCGTGATGATCCACGCGGGCCGCTTGAACTGGTCGTAGCCGGCGAGCGGACGCCCGAACCTGTCGCGCTGTGCCCCCACGAGCACGAGGATCAGGTCGACGAGCGACCAGATGCCGAACCCCCCGCAGGTCAGCAGCTTCGCGATGCCCGTCCCGACCTTGCCGAGGTAGAACCGGTCGACGCCGAGGAACCCGAGGAACCACGCGAACAGCCACGTCGCGATGAACGACTTGTCCGACACCCCGTCCGGTCCCGGCGCCCCGAGCGCGCTGACGGGTGCCGCCGCAGCGCCCGAGGGGCCGTAGGGGCGCGCGGGCGGCACGGGCCCGTAGCCCGGTGCCGCCCCTGGCGGCGGTCCGTAACCGGGTGCCGCGGCCGGCGGCGGTCCGTACCCGGGTGCCGCTCCCGGCGGTGGCCCGTACCCGGGTGGTTGCCCGGCCCCGGCCGGGGATGACCCGTACCCGGGCGGCGGCCCGGACGCGGCGGGCGGCTGCGGCTGCCCGACCGCCGGTGGCGGTGAGCCGGCCGGCGGGTGCGGCGGCGCGCTCGCCGGCGGCGCAGGCGCGGCAGGTGGCCGCGCGTCACCGGCGGCCGGTGGCGGCTCGGCGGGTGACCGCTCGGGCTTCGAGGCGCCCACCGCGTCGGGCGCGGCGGGTGGCTCGGGAGGTGGTGCGGTGGCCTCGGCATCCGGCCGTCCTGCGGGCGTGGCACCCGCAGCCTGGCCTGCTGCGTCGGGTTCGTCGTCCGGTGGGTTCGTCGACATCACGGCTCCGTCTCGTCGCAACGGGGGCCGGCGCGGCACCACGGAGGGATGCGCTGCCCCCCGAACGCACCCTCGCGACTCCCACGGTAGGACCGCGACATTCCGGGCGCGAGCAACTTCACCCGCAGGCGGGGACGGCTACTCGGCGGTGTCGAGCGCGGCGAGGACCCCCTCGCCGTAGCGGTCGAGCTTGGTCGCACCGACACCGCTGATCGTGCCGAGCGCCTCGATGCTGGTCGGCTGCTGGGTCGCGATCTCCCGGAGCGTCGCGTCGTGGAACACGACGTAGGCGGGCACGCCCTGCTCCTTCGCGGCTCCGGCGCGCCAGGCGCGCAGCCGCTCGAACCGCTCGGCGGCGTCGTCGGTGAGGTCGGCGGCGACGGAGGCCCGGCGGTCGCGGCCGGACGAGCCGCCGCGGGAGCGTCCGGCGCGCTCGGGCTCGCGGCGCAGCCGCACCTCGCGGTCGCCGCGGAGCACGTCGGCGGACGCGGGGGCGAGGCGCAGGGTGCCGTAGCCGTCGGAGTCCACGGCGAGCAGCTCGAGCGCGAGGAGCTGCCGGACCACCCCGCGCCACTCGCCCTCGGACAGGTCGGTGCCGACCCCGAACGTGCTGAGCGCGGAGTGCCCGAGCTGCTGGACCCGCGGCGTCGTCTTGCCGCGCAGGATGTCGACGAGGTGCCCGACGCCGTACCGCTGGTTGCGCTGGTCGAGCCGCACGATCGTCGACAGGAGCTTCTGCGCCGCGACGGTGCCGTCCCACGACTCGGGCGGCGTCAGGCAGGTGTCGCAGTTGCCGCACGGCTCGGCGGACTGGCCGAAGTAGTTGAGCAGCTGGACGCGCCGGCACGACACCGTCTCGCACAGCGCGAGCATCGCGTCGAGGTGCTGCGTGAGGCGTCGCCGGTGCGCGGCGTCGCCGTCGGACGTGTCGATGAGCCGGCGCTGCTGCACGACGTCGGCGAGCCCGTACGCGAGCCACGCGGTCGACGGCAGCCCGTCACGCCCCGCGCGGCCGGTCTCCTGGTAGTAGCCCTCGACGGACTTGGGCAGGTCGAGGTGCGCGACGAACCGCACGTCGGGCTTGTCGATCCCCATGCCGAACGCGATGGTCGCGACCATCACGAGCCCGTCCTCGCGCAGGAACCGCGCCTGGTTGCGCGCACGGACCAGGCGGTCGAGGCCCGCGTGGTACGGCAGCGCCGGGATGCCGTTCGCGACGAGGTGCTCCGCGGTCTGCTCGACGGAGTTCCGCGACAGGCAGTAGACGATCCCCGCGTCGCCGGCGTGCTCGGTCCGCAGCAGGTCGAGCAGCTGCGCGCGCGGGTTGTCCTTCGGCGCGATCCGGTACTGGATGTTGGGCCGGTCGAAGCTCGCGACGAAGTGCCGGGCGTCCTCGAGCTGGAGGCGCTGCGCGATCTCGGCGTGCGTCGCGGCGGTCGCCGTCGCGGTCAGGGCGATGCGCGGCACGTCGGGCCAGCGCTCGTGCAGCATCGAGAGCTGCAGGTAGTCGGGCCGGAAGTCGTGACCCCACTGCGACACGCAGTGCGCCTCGTCGATCGCGAACAGCGCGATGCGGCCCTGGTCGAGCAGGTCGACCGTGTCCGGCACGCGCAGCCGCTCGGGGGCGAGGTAGAGGAGGTCGAGCTCGCCGTCGAGGAACGCCTGCTCGACGGCGCGGCGCTCGTGCGGCTGCTGGGTCGAGTTGAGGAACCCGGCGCGCACGCCGAGCGCGGACAGCGCGTCGACCTGGTCCTGCATGAGCGCGATGAGCGGCGACACGACGACGCCGGTCCCGGGGCGGACCAGCGCGGGCACCTGGTAGCAGAGCGACTTGCCCCCGCCGGTCGGCATGAGGACGAGCGCGTCGCCGCCGTTCACGACGGTGTCGATGATCTCGGCCTGCTCGCCGCGGAACGCGTCGTACCCCCACACGCGCTGCAGCACCTCGTGCGGCGTGGGACGCGGGCCGTCGTCGGGCTCGGGGACCGCTCGCGGGCGGCTGCGGCCCGGGACCGGCGCCCCGTGCGCGGCCTCGTCGCGCGCCCTCCGGTCCAGGTCGCCGGACCGACCGGCCGACGCACCGCGCGCGGGGCCGCTGCCGCGCGCGGGACGGTCGGGCGGCGCCGCGTCGTACGCCGGGTCGAACGGCGGCTCGTCGAAGGCCGGGTCGTACGGCGGCTCGTCGTACGACGGGTCGAAGGGGGGCTCGTCGGGCAGCGGGACGTCGTCCGTCCACACCGCCGACGCGTCGGTACGGGGGCGGGGGCGGGCGGGTCCGGCAGGCACCCGCCCACCCTACGAGCCGCGGCCCACACCGCGGAGCCACCCGGACGACCCGTGGACGGCCCGACGAACCGCCGGGCTGGGGACGGCTCGCCGAAGCGCTGCGACAGGGCCGGGACGGTCCGTAGGGTGGCCGCATGGGAACCGCACTCGTCACGGGCGCCAGCGCCGGTCTCGGCCTCGAGTTCGCCTGGCAGCTCGCCACCGCCAAGCACGACGTCGTCCTCGTCGCCCGCGACGAGGAGCGCCTCACGCGCCTCGCCGCCCAGCTCGAGGCCGCCGCGGGCATCCGCGCCGAGGTGCTGGTCGCGGACCTCACGAAGCCCGACGACGTGACCCGCGTGGCCGACCGGCTGCGCAGCGACGAGAACCCGGTCGGCCTGCTGGTCAACAACGCGGGCTTCGGGATCAACCAGGAGTTCGTCGGCGGCGACCTGGAGCGCGAGCTCACGGCGCTCGACGTCATGGTGCGCGCGGTCCTCGTGCTGTCGCACGCGGCCGCCGAGGCGATGGTCGCGCGCGGGCGTGGCGCGATCCTCAACGTCGGGTCGGTCGCGGCGCTCATGGCGTCCGGGACGTACTCGGCGCACAAGGCGTGGGTGCGGTCGTTCACCGAGGGCCTCGCCGTCGAGCTCAAGGACAGCGGCGTCACCGCGACCGTCGTGAACCCGGGCTTCACGCACACCGAGTTCCACGAGCGCGGCCGCATCGACATGAGCGGCTACCCGGAGATCGTCTGGCTCAACGCCGAGGACGTCGTCGCGACCGCCCTCGCCGACGTGCGCCGCGGCGTCGTCATCTCGACCCCGAGCACGCGCTACCGCACGATGTCGGCCCTCGCCCGCATCGCTCCGCGCTCCGCGATCCGCGCGATCGGCCGCTACCGCCGCGCGATCGAGGACGCCCCGGCCGACGCGGACGCCGACGCCTGACGGACGAGACGGCGCCCGTCCACCCGTCGGGCACGCACTAGCCTCGGTGGCGTGACCCACGACCTGTCGCCGACGCCCCGCGAGCAGCTGCTCGCCCTCATCCAGGACCTCGCGGTCGTGCACGGGAAGGTCACGCTGTCGTCGGGCCGCGAGGCCGACTACTACGTCGACCTGCGCCGCGTCACGCTGCACCACCGCGCGGCACCGCTGATCGGCCACCTCATGCTCGACATGCTCGAGGAGGTCGGGCTGGGCACCGCCGAGGTCGACGCCGTCGGCGGCCTGACGCTCGGTGCGGACCCGGTCGCGACGTCCCTGCTGCACGCGGCGGCGTCGCGCGGGCAGGACCTCGACGCGTTCGTCGTCCGCAAGGAGGCGAAGGCGCACGGCATGCAGCGGCGCATCGAGGGGCCGGAGATCGCCGGTCGCCGCGTCGTCGTCCTCGAGGACACGTCCACGACCGGCGGCTCGCCGATCACGGCGGTCGAGGCCGCGCGCGAGGCCGGCGCCGAGGTGCTGGGCGTCGCGGTGATCGTGGACCGCGCGACGGGCGCCCAGGCGAAGATCGAGGCGCTCGGCGTGCCGTACCACTACCTGTTCACCCTGGCCGACCTCGGCCTGGCCTGACACGAGGGCGTCGGCCGCGGCCCCGGTCGACGGGGTTCCGCAGCGCCGGTGGCGCGGACCTCAGACGACCGCGAGGGTCGCGGCGGTGACGACGACCGTCGCGACGATCTCGCCCACGCCGATCGCCTTCGCGGACGGCCACGGCCGGCGCCGGGGTACCAGGACCGCGCGTGCGAGCAGCCCGAGCGCGACGACCGCGCACACGACGGCACCGCGCACGGCGGGCGCGGCCAGCACGGCGGCCCCCACCGCACCGGCGACGAGCGCCCCGTGGAACCCGACGGACACCGCGAGCACCGTGCGGTCGCCGCGGTCGCGGATCAGCGACTTCACGTAGGGCACCGTGCCGAGGAAGTACGCGGCGAGCAGCCCGGTCGCGGCCCACGTGCGCGGGTCGTCGGCTCCCGGCAGCGGGCCGGGCGACCCCAGGCCGGCGGAGACGACGGTCATGAGCATCGCCGCGACGACCGTCACGCCGTCGTTGAGCCACGAGCGGTCGGCACGGCGCGCCGAGCACACGAGGCTCACCGCGAGGAGGACGCCGAAGACGGGCGCCCACCAGAGCAGCGACGGTGCGGACGCGACGAGCCCGGCCCCGAGCACGGCCGTCGCGACCCCGTACGCCCGCACCGGCGGCAGGTAGCGCGGCCGCCGGGACGCCTTGAGCCACAGCCCCGCCGCGTTGTACGCGAGGAACGCGACGAGCCAGGCGACGAGCAACAGCGCGTGTCGCCACGTCGGCCCGACGAGCGCCGCACCCACGACGACGGGGACGACGAGCATCGCCCACGCGCCGTGCTGCTGCGGCACCCAGCCGGGTCCGCGGCGGCGGCGCGCCGGGGCGACGCGGTGCGGGGCGGTCGTCGGCACGCGGCGAGCATGACCCGCGGACCCCGTCGCGCGGCCGGGACCTTGGTCCCGGGTCGAGGTCCGGCGGACCGAGCTCGACGCGTCCGGAGCCGCAGCCGGCGCGCGGTGCCGGCGGGACGCGTCAGACGCGGTCGACGAGGTCCTGGACGGAGTCCGCGATCTCGCTCGGGCGGAACGGGAAGCGCTCGACGTCTTCCCGCCGGGTGGACCCGGACAGCACGAGGATGGTCCGCAGTCCCGCCTCGATCCCGGCGACGACGTCGGTGTCCATCCGGTCGCCGACCATGACGGTCGTCTCGGAGTGCGCGTCGATCCGGTTGAGCGCGGACCGGATCATCATCGGGTTGGGCTTGCCGACGAAGTAGGGCTGGCGGCCGGTCGCGGCGGAGATCATCGCGGCGACGGCACCCGTCGCGGGCAGGTCGCCCTCGGCGGACGGGCCGGTCACGTCGGGGTTGGTCGCGATGAACCGCGCGCCGCCCTGGATGAGCCGGATGGCCTGCGTGATCGCCTCGAACGAGTACGTGCGCGTCTCCCCGAGGACGACGAAGTCGGGGTCCGACGACGTGAGCGTGTAGCCGGCCTCGTACAGCGCGGTCGTGAGCCCGGCCTCGCCGATCGTGTACGCGGACCCGCCGGGCATCTGGTCGGTGAGGAACTGCGCGGTCGCGAGCGCGGACGTCCAGATGGCGCGCTCGGGGACGTCGATGCCGCTGGCCCGCAGGCGCGCGGCGAGGTCGCGCGGCGTGAAGATCGAGTTGTTCGTGAGGACGAGGAACGGGCGGTCCCCGTCGCGCAGCGCGGTGACGAACTCGGCGGCGCCCGGCAGCGCGGTGCCCTCGTGCACGAGGACGCCGTCCATGTCGGACAGCCAGGAGCGGATCTCCCGCGTCACTCGCCGAACGCCTTGCGCTCGACCGCCTCGCGCTCGGACTGCTCGTCGTAGCGGGTGTCGCGGCCGTCCGCGTCGAGGGGCGCCTTGGCCCGCTCGCGGCGCGCGCGCCACATCTCGACGCCGATCGGGATGACGGAGAAGAGCACGATGAGGACGAGCAGCGGCTCGATGTTCTCGCGCACGAAGGGGATGTTGCCGAGCAGGTAGCCGAGCATCGTCACGCCGACGCCCCACAGCAGCGCCCCGACGGCGTTGTAGGAGACGAAGGTGCGGTAGCGCATGTTGCCGACGCCCGCGGCGACGGGGGCGTACGTCCGGACGATCGGCACGAAGCGCGCCACGATGATCGTGCGGCCGCCGTACTTGTCGAAGTACGCGTACGTCTGGTCGATGTACGACTTCTTGAAGAAGCGCGAGTCGGGCTTGTTGAAGACGCGCGGGCCGAGCCGTCGTCCGATGAAGAACGCGGTCTGGTCGCCCAGGAACGCGGCGAGGAACAGCAGCCCGCACAGCGCCCAGATGTTGATGTGCACGGGGAACGTGTCCTGCGCGACGAGCGCGCCCGCCGTGAACAGCAGCGAGTCCCCGGGCAGGATGGGGAACAGCAGGCCGGTCTCGATGAAGATGACGGCGACGATGCCGATGACGACCGCGGTCCCGAACGAGGAGATCATGTGGTCCGGGTCGAGGAAGTCCGGCCCGAGCGTGGCGACGGGGCCGGCGGCGTGCAGGGCGGCCCCGAGGGTCGTCGTCAGCATGGCGTCCAGGGTACGTGCCCGGTCGTGCCCCGGACGTGCGTCCCTGTGTGGGAACGGTGTGGACCGCGACGCGAGGCCGCCGGGACAATGAGCGCCCACCGGCGCCCGAGGAGAGGTCGACGATGCGGTCCACCGTGAAGGACGTCGCGCTGCGCGCGGGCGTGTCCCCGAAGACGGTGTCGAACGTCATCAACGGCACCGCGTTCGTCCGGCCGGAGACGCGGGCCCGCGTCGAGGCGGCGCTCGCGGAGCTCGACTACGTGCCCAACCTCGGCGCGCGCGGCCTGCGCAACGGCCGGTACGGGCTCATCGCGCTCGCGCTCCCCGACCTGTCGACCGCGTACTCGGCGGAGGTCGCGCACCACTTCGTCGAGGAGGGCCACGCGCGCGGCTGGAGCGTGCAGATCGAGGAGACGGCCGCCGAGCCGCAACGCGAGCGTGCGCTGTTGTCGCGGGCCCGCTCGCACCTCGTCGACGGGCTCGTGCTCAACCCGGTCTCGCTCGCGGACTCGGTCGTCGACGAGCACGTGGCCCGCGGACCGCTGCCGCCCACCGTGCTGATCGGCGAGGTCGAGCAGGACCGGACCGACCAGGTGGGTGTCGACTCCGTCGCGGGTGCCCGGGACATGACGGAGCACCTGCTCGCGACCGGCTTCCGGCGCATCGCCGTCGTGGGGGCTCCCGGGCACGCGGAGACCGCCGCGGCGCGGCAGCGGACCGAGGGGTACCGGCGCGCGCTCGCGGACGCGGGCGTCGCGCACGACCCCGCGCTCGAGCTGTCGACGGCGCGGTGGACGGCCGACGAGGCGCGCGACGCCGTGCGGGCGTTCCTCGACGAGCACGCGACGCCCGAGGCCTTCTTCTGCTTCACGGACTCCATGGCCCTCGCGGTCGTCCACGTCCTGTGGGAGCGCGGGCTGCGGGTGCCCGACGACGTGGCCGTCGCGGGCTTCGACGACGTCGAGCCGAGCCGGTACGCGGTGCCGCCGCTGACGACCGTGTCGTTCGACCTGCGGGCGTTCGCCGCGACGGCCCTGGACCTGCTGCGCGACCGCATCGACGATCCCCACCGCGCACCCCGCCGCCTCACCGTCCCGCACCGCGTGGTCGTCCGCGCGAGCACGACGCGCTCCGCGACCACGCGCTGACGTCGGGTCCGGGCGACGGCCGCGGGAGGTCTCCACGTGCCCGCGGCCCGCGCGCGAGGGGCCTCGGCGATGTGTCCGGTTCACGGCGTGGCGTCCCGCTTGCCGAGGCGTTTCAACGATGTAATGCTCACGACTGGTCCTGCCACGGCCAATCCCGCGGACGGCGTCGAGCCGTCCCCGAGCCGACGGTGGCAGGACCTCGACACGTGTCTCACGAAGGAGTGACGGCATGACCGATCGCCACGGGCCCCCGCGCGGCCCGGTCCCCTCCACCCCCGCGCTCGACCGCGCCGGGTTCGTCGTCCCCGGCCGCTCCGGACCGCCCGGCATGACGCGTCGGCAGATGCTGCTCGGCTCCCTCGCGGCGATCGGCGGTGTCGCGGCCGCCGGCGCGCTCGCGGGCTGCGCGTCACCCACCGCCGCCGCGGACGGTGTGCGCGAGCTCGCGTTCTGGCACCTGCTGTCCGGCGGCGACGGCATCAACATGGCCGGCCTGGTCGACGACGTGAACGGCCTCGACCATGGCTACCGAGCGACCCAGACCGTGCTGGCCTGGGGTGCGCCGTACTACACCAAGCTCGCGATGGCGAGCGTCGGCGGGCGTGCCCCGGACACCGCGATCATGCACGCGTCGCGCATCGCCGGGTACGCGCCCGGCGGCCTGCTCGACCCGTGGGACCTCGACCTGCTCGCCGAGTTCGACGTCACCGAGCAGGACTTCCTGCCGCGCGTCTGGGAGAAGGGTGGGCTCGACGGGACGCAGTACTCGATCGCGCTCGACTCGCACCCGTTCGTGATGTTCTACAACACCGACGTCGCCGAGCAGGCCGGCGTGCTCGGGACCGACGGCCAGCTCGCGCCGATCGAGGACGCCGACCAGTTCCTCGAGGTCGCGCGGGCCATGCAGGGCGTCACCGGCAAGCACGGCCTGTCGTACGGGTACCTCGGCGACGGCGCGCAGATGTGGCGGCTCTTCTACACGCTCTACAAGCAGCACGACGCGCCGTTCGACCTGTCCGGCAGCCGTGCGGAGGTCGACACCGACGCCGCGGTCGAGTCGCTGGAGTACATCCAGACCCTGCTCGACGGCACGATCTGCGCGCCCGACGGCGACTACGGGACGGCCGTCGCGGAGTTCATGTCGGGGGAGAGCGGCATGTTCTTCACCGGTGTGTGGGAGCTGCCGACCGCCAAGAAGGCCGGCCTCCCGTTCGACGCGATGCCGATCCCGACGCTGTTCGGCACGCCCGCCGCGTACGCGGACTCGCACGCGTTCACGTTGCCCCACCAGTCGGACCCCGACCCGGAGCAGCGCCGCGCCACGTACCGGTTCGTCGCGGACATCCTGCAGAGCTCGTTCGCGTGGGCCGAGGCCGGGCACATCCCCGCGTACCAGCCGGTCGTGCAGAGCCCCGAGTACCAGGACCTCGTCCCGCAGGCGCACTACGCGCCCGCCGCCGAGATCCTCAACTACGACCCCGAGGCCTGGTTCACCGGATCCGGCAGCGACTTCCAGAACTACTTCCTCGAGACGGTGCAGAACGTGTACCTGAACGGCGCCGACCCGGCCGAGGGCTTCGGCGCCTTCGTGCGACGCGTCGACGTGCAGCTCTCCAAGCCGAACCCGGTCTGACGCCCGTCCTGCCGACCTGACCGCCCGATCCGACGAAGGAGTCCGATCGTGTCCTCTGCCGCAACCGCCGCCCCCGGCCGCACCCGGCCCGGGTCGACGACGTCCGAACGGTCGGTGACCCGCGCGCAACGGTCGCGCGACACCCGCATCGGTTGGCTGTTCGTCGCGCCGTTCGTCGTCGTCTTCGCGATGTTCCTGCTCTGGCCCCTCCTGCACGGGTTCTACCTGTCGTTCACCGGTGAGTCGATCACCGGCTCCGGCGGCGCGTTCCTCGGCCTCGACAACTACGCCGAGGCCCTGCGTGACCCGATCATGTGGCGCTCCATGCTCAACACGCTGTGGTTCACCGTGCTCTCCACGGTGCCGCTCGTGCTCGTGGCGCTCGTCATGGCGCTGCTCGTGTTCCAGGGCCTGCCCGGCCAGTGGCTGTGGCGGCTGTCGTTCTTCATGTCGTTCCTGCTGGCGTCGACCGTCGCCGCGCAGTTCTGGATCTGGATGTACAACCCGCAGCTCGGGCTCGTGAACTACCTGCTGAGCGGCCTGGGGATCGAGGGACAGGCCTGGTTGCAGGACACGAAGTGGGCGATGCTCGCGGTCGTCGTCGAGACGCTGTGGTGGACCGTCGGGTTCAACTTCCTGCTCTACCTGACGGCGCTGCAGAACATCCCCGAGCAGCAGTACGAGGCGTCCGCGCTCGACGGCGCCGGCCGCTGGCGGCAGCTGTGGTCCATCACGATCCCGCAGCTCGGGCCCACCACCGTGCTCATCGTGATCCTGCAGATCCTCGCGTCGCTCAAGGTCTTCGACCAGATCTACATCATGACGCAGGGCGGCCCCGGCGGTGTGACCCGCCCCGTCGTCCAGTACATCTTCGAGTCCGGCTTCACCGGCTACCGGTTCGGCTACGCGTCGGCGATCGCGTACATCTTCTTCGCGGTCATCATCATCGTGTCGCTGGCGCAGGTCGGGTTCACGTCGCGGAGGAACGCCCGATGACCACCACCGTCGCCCCCCAGCCCAACGCCGGAGCCGCCGGCGTCGTCGGTGGCCGTCGCCGCCGCCCCCAGGGACGCTTCGCGCACGCCGCCGGGCTGCGCGTCGGCGAGCGGTTCGCGAGCCCCGGTCGCATCCTCGCGATCCTCGCGCTCCTCGTGCTGGCCGTGTTCTGGCTCCTGCCGTTCCTGTGGGCCGTGTTCACGTCGTTCAAGTCGGAGACGTCCGCCGCGGCCACGCCCGTGTCCTGGTTCCCGCCCGACGGCTTCACCGCCGACGCGTACGCGAGCGTGCTGCGCGAGGGGAACATCCCGCTCTGGACGTGGAACAGCCTGCTCACGGCGGTCGCGATCACCGTCGTCACGCTGGTCGTGTCGTCGCTCGCGGCCTACGCGCTCGCGCGCATCGACTTCCGCGGCCGTAGGTGGCTGTTCTGGGTGATCATCGCGTCGATCATCGTGCCGCCGCCGGTGCTGATCGTCCCGCTGTTCTACGAGATGCTCGCGCTCAACCTCGTCGACACGTACTGGGCGATCATCCTGCCGCAGGTCGTCCACCCGGCCATGGTGTTCGTGCTCAAGAAGTTCTTCGAGCAGGTGCCCGTGGAGCTCGAGGACGCGGCCCGGATCGACGGCGCGGGACGCCTGCGGGTGTTCTGGTCGATCGTGCTGCCGCTGTCGCGGCCCATCCTCGCGGCCGTGTCGATCTTCGTGTTCATCGCCGCGTGGAACAACTTCCTGTGGCCGTTCATCATCACGAGCGACTCCTCGCTCATGACCCTGCCCGTCGGTCTGCAGACGGTGAAGAGCGCGTACGGCCTGCAGTACGCGCAGACGATGGCGTCCGCCGTGCTCGCGGCGCTCCCGCTGATCGTCGTCTTCCTGTTCTTCCAGCGGCAGATCATCAAGGGCTTCTCGACCACCGGCTTCGGCGGTCAGTGACGTCCGCGGCGGCGGCCCGGTCCACCCGCCGGGCCGCCGCCCTTCCCGCACCGCACGCACGACCCGCAGCACCCTGAGGAGACCCATGACCCAGGCACGACTCGTCCTCGACCGCGACTTCACCGTCGGGGAGGTGCCCCGCCGGATCTTCGGCTCGTTCGTCGAGCACATGGGCCGCTGCGTGTACACGGGCATCTACGAGCCCGGGCACCCCGCGGCCGACGCGCAGGGGTTCCGCACCGACGTGCTCGACCTCGTCCGCGAGATGGGCGTGACCGTCGTGCGCTACCCGGGCGGCAACTTCGTGTCCGGCTACCGGTGGGAGGACGGCGTCGGGCCCGTCGACCAGCGGCCCCGGCGGCTCGACGGCGCGTGGCACACCGTCGAGACCAACGCGTTCGGGCTGCACGAGTTCGTCGACTGGGCGCGTGTCGCGGGCGTCGAGGTCATGGAGGCCGTCAACCTCGGCACGCGCGGCGTCGAGGCCGCCCGGCAGCTCGTCGAGTACGCCAACCACCCCGGCGGCACCGCGCTGTCCGACCTGCGCGCCGCGAACGGCCACCCCGAGCCGTTCGACATCAAGCTCTGGTGCCTGGGCAACGAGATGGACGGCCCGTGGCAGATGGGCGCCAAGACGCCCGACGAGTACGGCCGGCTCGCGCAGGAGGCCGCCAAGGCCATGCGGCTCGTCGACCCGACGATCGAGCTCGTCGCGTGCGGGTCGTCGAACTCCGGCATGCCGACGTTCGGCACGTGGGAGCAGACCGTCCTGCGGCACGCGTACGAGTACGTCGACTACGTGTCGCTGCACGCGTACTACCAGGAGGACGAGGGCGACCACGCGTCGTTCCTCGCGTCCGCGGTCGACATGGACCACTTCATCGAGTCCGTGGTCGCGACTGCCGACGCCGTGCGCGCCGCGGGCAAGCACACCAAGCGCATCAACCTCTCGTTCGACGAGTGGAACGTCTGGTACCAGCGCGGCAAGGACACGCCCGACCAGCCGCACGTCATCGAGCGCGAAGGCGTCTGGCAGGAGCACCCGCGGATCATCGAGGACGAGTACAACGTCACCGACGCGGTCGTCGTCGGGACGTTCCTCAACTCGCTGCTGCGGCACGGCGACCGCGTGAAGGTCGCGAACCAGGCGCAGCTCGTCAACGTCATCGCGCCCATCCGCTCCGAGCCCGGGGGGCCCGCGTGGCGGCAGTCGATCTTCTGGCCCTTCGCCCGGATGTCGGCGCTGGCCCGGGGTTCGATCCTGCGCGTGGCGGCGACCTCCGACCAGTACGACGCCGGGAAGTTCGGTGACACCGACCTCGTCGACGCCTCCGCCACCTGGGACGAGGAGCACGGGCGCGTCGCTCTGTTCCTCGCGCACCGTGGCCTCGACGCGGCCGCCGACGTGACCGTCGACCTGCGCGGCTGGACGGGTGCCCGCGTGACCCGCGCCGAGGTGCTCACCGTCCCCGAGGGCGGCGACCGGTTCACCGCGAGCACGCAGGACCGCCCGGACGCGGTCGGCCTGGCGCCGCTCGACGGCGTGACGGTCGACGGCTCGACCGCGACGGTCCGCCTGCCCGCGCTGTCGTGGGCGGTCGTCGAGCTCGACGTGACAGCGGCCTGACGCGCCGCGCCCGCACCCGTCCCGCTGCTGGTCGTCGGCGGGGGGAGGGCAGCGGCATGATCGGGGCATGACGCAGCGGACGGTCGTGGTCGTGGGAGGGACGGGGCTCGCGGGGCGGGCCGTCGTCGAGGAGGCGCTCCGGCGCGGTCACCGCGTGCGGTCCGTGTCGCGGCACGTCCCGCCGGCGGCCCGTCAGGTCGTGGGGGCCGAGTACGTCGCCGCCGACGCGGTCGCGGCCGACGCACCCGAGCGGCTCGGCGCCGCGTTCGACGGGGCGGACGTCGTCGTGGACACCGTCAACGGCGAGACGCCCGCGACCGTGAAGGTGCTGACGGCCGGGGCCGCGTCGATCGCGCTCGCGGCGCGCGACGCGGGGGTCGGCCTCGCGGTCGTGCTGTCCATCGTCAACGTCGACCGCGGCACCGCGATCGGGTACTACCGCACCAAGGTCGCGCAGGAGCGCGTCTACCAGGCGAGCGCCGTCCCGACGACCCTGCTGCGCGCGGCCCAGTTCCACGACTTCTTCGACCGGTTCTTCGGCCGCCCCACGCTCCTGGGCGCGCTCAGCCGCGTCGGCACCGTGCCCTACCTGCGGGGCGCCCGGCTCCAGCCGATCGACGTCGCCGACGTCGCCCGCGCGGTCGTCGACGTGTCCGCGGGCCTGGACGCGCCCCTTGACGGGGAGGCGCGCGACGAGGGCGAGCCGGGGCGCCGCACGGTCACCGTCGCCGGCCCGGAGGAGCTCGACGGCGCCGACCTCGCACGCCGCTGGGCCGCCGCGCACCACAGCCGACGCGTTCCGGTCGGCGTCCCCCTGTGGGGCTGGGGCGCGTTGTTCGCGTCCGGCGACGCGACCGCCCCCGACGGGCGCTACGGGCGCGTGACCTACGACCAGTGGCTCGCCCGGACGGCCGGGGCATGAGCCACGGCCCGCGTGGCCCGCTCCACGACGCGCCCCCTGGCGACGAGCGCAACACCGTCGCGCCGCACGACCCGGCGCGCGGTGACGGCCCGCGCGCGCCGCACGACGCGGTCCCCGGCGAGGCGGGTGCCCACGTCGTGCTCCGCGACGCGGTGCCGGGCGACGCGACGCGACTGGCGCAGATCTGGTCGACCGGGTGGCACGACGGCCACGACGGGCACGTCCCCGACGAGCTGGCCCGACTCCGCACCGCGCAGTCGTTCGTCGACCGCGCCCCCGGCCTCGTGCTCGACACCCGGGTCGCGGTGCTGAGCGGGGAGGTCGTGGGGTTCGCCACCACGGTCGGCGACCAGGTCGACCAGGTGTACGTCGACGCGAGCGCGCGGGGGACCGGTGTCGCCGCGGCGCTGCTCGCCGACGCGGCCCGCGTCGCGGCCGAGGCCGGGCACGCGCACCCGTGGCTCGCCGTCGTCCCCGGCAACGCGCGCGCCCGTCGCTTCTACGAGCGTCACGGCTGGACCGACGAGGGGCCCTTCGACCACCGCGTCGAGGTCGCGCCCGGCGTGACCGTCGACGTGCCGTGCCGGCGCTACCGCCTGACCGGGGGCGGCGCTCCCACGTCGGCCGCCGCGACGGCCACGTCGCCCACCGCGACCACGGTCCCCGGCACGGGCACGGGCGACGCGTGACGCACCACGACGAGCCCGCCGACGACCGCCCGGCGGACGCCGCCGCGGACGTCGGTGTCGGACCCTGGCCGGGCGGCCCGGACGCGTGGCCGCGCGACCCCGCGACGGGCCGTCTCGACCCGCGCTACGACGTCGACCTGCTCGCGCACGGCGACCGGCGCAACGTCGTCGACCGGTACCGCTACTGGACGGTCGAGGCGGTGGTCGCGGACCTCGACACCCGGCGGCACCCGTTCCACGTCGCGATCGAGAACTGGCAGCACGACCTCAACATCGGCTCGGTCGTGCGCACCGCGAACGCGTTCCTCGCGGCCGAGGTGCACGTCGTCGGGCGCCGCCGCTGGAACCGCCGCGGCGCGATGGTCACGGACCGCTACCAGCACGTCCGCCACCACGCGACCGTCGACGACCTGCTCGACTGGGCGGCCACGGCCGGCCCGGACGGCGGGCAGCTGCCGGTGCTGGGGGTCGACAACCTGCCCGGCTCGGTGCCGCTCGAGGGCTACCCGCTGCCACGCGCGTGCGTGCTCCTGTTCGGGCAGGAGTCCGTCGGCCTGTCCGACGCCGCCCGCGCCGCCGCGCAGGACGTCCTGCACATCGCCCAGTTCGGCTCGACGCGCTCGATCAACGCGGGCGCTGCCGCCGCGATCGCGATGCACGCGTGGGTCGCGCAGCACGCGGGGAGCGCGTCCTGACGCGACGAGCCCGACCCGGCCCGACCGGGCGGCGGCGCGGCTCGCGGTCCGGGCGCCCCGTCAGTCGACGAGGCCCGCGCGCAGCGTGAGGATCGCGACCTGGACGCGGTTCGTCACGCCGAGCTTCTCGAACAGGTGCGTGACGTGGCTCTTCACGGTCGCCTCCCGCAGGTCCAGGAGGGTCCCGATCTCGGCGTTGGACCGTCCGCGCCCGATCTCCACGGCGACCTCCCGCTCACGTGCGGTGAGCGCGTCGAGTCGCTCGAGCGACTCGGCCCGGCTCCGCGACCGCTCGTGCGTCACGACCCGGGCCAGGACCCGGGGGACGACGGTCGGCGAGAGCATCGCGTCGCCCGCCGCGGCGCGTCGGACGGCCTCGACGAGGTCGTGGGGCGGGGTGTCCTTCAGCAGGAACCCCGACGCCCCGGCTGCGAGCGCGCCGAACACGTCGTCGTCGGTGTCGAAGGTGGTGAGCACGACGACCGCGGGCGGCGCGTCGAGCGCGTGGATCGCCGCGGTCGCGGCTGTGCCGTCGAGACGCGGCATGTGCAGGTCCATGAGCACGACGTCGGGGCGGTCCCGGCGGACGGCGTCGAGCGCGGCCCGCCCGTCGGCGGCCTCGCCCACCACGGTCAGGTCGGGTGCGGTCTCCAGGATCATGCGGAGACCGGCGCGCACGAGGTGCTCGTCGTCCACGAGCAGCACCGTCGTCATCTCGACGGTTCCCCGGTGCGCTCGTCGAGCCACGGGACGACGGCCCGGACGCGCCAGCCGCCGCCCGGGTCGGGCCCCGCGTCGAGCGTGCCGCCGACGAGCCGCACGCGTTCCGCGAGGCCGGCGAGCCCCGACCCGGAGCCGGGCAGGTCGAGTGCCGGTCGCTGCGGCCCGGAGTCGTCGACGGTCACCGTGACCTGCCCGTCGTCCCGGCGGACGGACACGGTCGCCCGACCGCCGGGCGCGTGCTTGCGGGCGTTCGTCAACGCCTCTCGGGCGACGCGGTGCACGACGCGCGCGGTCGGGGCCGGCAGCGTCCCCGCGTCGTCGTGCAGCGTCACGAGCTGGCCCGCCCGGACCGCCTCGGCGACGACCGCGGCGAGGTCGCCGGGCGGCTCGTCGTCGGCGCCGCGCAGCACGCCGAGGACGGCGCGCAGGTCGTCGAGCGCCTCGCGGGCGGTGACGCGGATCAGCACGGCGCCGTCCCGGACCTGGTCGGCCTCCGCGCCGGGCCCGACCTCGAGCGCGCCCGCGTGCAGGGCGATCAGGCTCACCTTGTGCGCGAGGACGTCGTGCATCTCCCGCGCGATGCGGGCCCGCTCGTCCGCGCGCGCCTGCTCCGTGCGCAGCTCCTGCTCGACCGCCCGCTGCCGGGCCTCTCGGGCGGACTCCGCGTCGCGTGCGGCCCGCAGGTCGCGTCGGGTTGCGACCGCGGCACCGACCCCGGCCACGGCGGCGGTCACGAGGAGCGCCGTGAGGGCGTCGTCGACGTCGAGCCGCCCTTCGTCGATCCACCACCAGCCGACGAGACCGGCCCACGCGACCGCGACCGACGCCACCAGACGCCGCGCGGACGTGGACGCCGCGGCCGCCCAGAGGCCGACGGCGAGCGGCAGGGGGTTCCCCGAGAGCGCGTAGGCGGCGGCCGCGACGGACACGGCGGTCGTCGGGTGCGTGCGGCGCAGCGGGACGGCCGCGGACCCGAGCGTCCCCGCGACCGCGACCACCCCGGCCGGCACGGCCGACCAGCCGCCGCGCACGGCCATCACGGTCAGCGCGAGCGACACCACGACGAGGACGGTGTCGACCAGCACGCGGACGCGGGACGGTGACATGGGCCCAATCTAGGGACGCCCCGGCCGGGGTGGGTCCGACCGTCGTCGGTCGTCCGTGCCGGCGCGCACCGACTTTCGTCGGTCGACGAACCCTCCGACGCTCCGACGCGGCCGGCACGCACCGCCGCGGACGCTGGAGGCATGCGCTCGCTCCTGCCCCTCGTCCTCGTGTCCGCCACGGCGGCTGCCGTGGTGGCGGCCGGCCCGTCCGCCGCTGCGCCGCCGTCCGCCATGCCGCACGACCCGGCCGTCACTGCGCCGCCGTCGGCCGTCCCGCACGCCCCGGCCGTCGCCCCGGCCGCGACCCGCGCGGCGCTGGCCGAGCAGGCGTGCGCGCCCGTCACCGACGACGCCCTCGACGCCGTGCTCGGCGGGCTCCCTGCGGAGCTCGCCCGTGACGGTGTCCCCGGAGCGGTCGTGTCCGTCGTCGCGGGTGGGCGCACCGTGCGGGCGGAGGGGTTCGGCGTCGCCGACACCGCGACCGGCGCGCCGATGGACGCCGACCGCTCGCTGGTCCGCATCGCGTCGATCACGAAGCTCTTCACCGCGACCGCGGTCATGCAGCAGGTCGAGGCGGGGCGGCTCGCCCTCGACGACGACGTCAACGCGCACCTCACGGCGTTCACGGTCCCGACGGCGTTCGGCGAGCCCGTCACGGTCCGGGACCTGCTCGACCACACCGCGGGCTTCGAGGAGCGCGGGATCGTCATCGGGGCGCGCGCGGCGGCGGACGTGCGGCCCCTCGGCGAGACCCTCCGGCGCCACCTGCCCGCCCGCATCTACCCGCCCGGCGAGGTCGCCGCCTACTCCAACTGGGGTGCGGCGCTCGCGGGCCACCTGGTCGAGCAGGTCAGCGGGGAGCCCTACGACCGGTACGTGCGAGCGCACGTCCTGGAGCCGCTGGGCATGACGCGGACCACGGCTGCCGAACCCGTCCCGGACGGGCTCGCCGCCGACCTCGCGCACAGCTACGACTCGGAGGTCGTCCCGCCCGAGGCGATCCCGTTCACGTTCGACCGCCTGCCCCCCGACGGCTCGGTGAGCGCGACCGCGGCCGACATGGCGCGCTTCGTGCAGGCGCACCTCGACGGCGGTGGTCCGGTCCTCGGGGAGCGCACGACCGCGCTCATGCACACGCGCTCGTTCACCGCCGACGACCGTCTCCCCGGCTCCGCGCACGGGTTCCAGGAGCGGTTCGTGCGGGGCCACCGGCTCCTCGTCCACGACGGGAGCTGGGAAGGGTTCCAGTCGGCGCTGGTCCTGGTGCCCGCGTGCGGGCTCGGCATGTTCGTGTCGTTCAACGCGACCGGTGGGGCGCGCACGCTCCCGGACGTCGTCGAACGCTTCACCGACCGCTTCCTGCCCACGCTCGACGGAGCGACGCCGTCGCCCCCAGCCGCGGCGTCGGCGCTGCCCGCGCACCCGGCTCCGCTGCTGCGCGCAGGTTTCTACACCCGGACCCGGCACAACGAGTCGAGCGTCGAGCGGCTCCTCGTGCTGCTCGACCAGTCCCGGCTCCGCGTCGCGGACGACGGGACGGTCGCGTTCGCGGGGACGACGTGGACGGCCACGGCCGACGGGCTGCACCGCTCGCCCGACGGCGGGATGCTCGTGCCCGTCGACGGTCGCACCGGGCGCCACTACGTGGTGACCGACGGCCCGGACCACGTCCTGCTGGCCGCGGCGGACACCCTGCCGGTGAACCTCGCGGTCCTGGCCGTCGCGGTGGTCGTCTCCCTGAGCGCCCCCGCCGTCGTGGGCGTGCGCCGGCGGGCGCGCCGACGCCGGTCCGCGACCGCGCCGCGGTGGCGTGCGGCACGGTTCCTGACGGCGGCGGCGAGCCTCGGCGGGACCGCGTTCCTCGTGGCGCTCGGCGCGGAGCTCGTCGGAGACTCGTCGGAGTTCCTGTACGAGGTCCCGGCGTCCTTCCGCGTCCTGCTCGGCGGGGGCGTCGCCGTGCTCGCGACGGCGGCCGCCGGCGCGGTGCTCACGGCCCTGGCATGGCGGGGGTCCGGCGCGACGCGCGCCGCTCGCGTCCACCAGGTCGTGCTGCTCACCGGGCTCGTGGCGCTGACCTGGTTCCTCGCCCGCTGGAACCTCGTCGGCTGGCAGCTCGGCTGACGCGGGTGGCGCGAGCGTGCGCGGGGGGCCGTCCCGTGGGTAGGACGTCCCGACCGGCCCTTTGCCGAACGGTGGCAAACTGTGGGCGACACCGCCCTACGAACGCAGGAGTGCTGCAGATGGCCATCGCCACCCCCGAGGTCTACGCCGAGATGATCGACCGGGCGAAGGCGGGCAAGTTCGCCTACCCGGCCGTGAACGTCACGTCGTCCCAGACCGTCACCGCCGCGCTGCAGGGCTTCGCGGAGGCCGAGTCGGACGGCATCCTCCAGGTCTCCGTCGGCGGCGCGGAGTACGCGTCGGGCGCGACGGTCAAGGACCGCGTCGCCGGCTCGATCGCGCTCGCCGCGTACGCGGCCGAGGTCGCCAAGGGCTACGGCATCACCGTCGCCCTGCACACCGACCACTGCGTCAAGAAGAACCTCGACTCGTGGGTCCGCCCGCTGCTCGCACTGGAGGCCGAGCAGGTCAAGCGCGGCGAGAACCCGACCTTCCAGTCGCACATGTTCGACGGCTCGGACATCCCACTGGACGAGAACCTCGTCATCGCCGCGGAGCTCCTCGAGCTCTCGCAGGCAGCCCGCACGATCCTCGAGATCGAGGTCGGCGTCGTCGGCGGCGAGGAGGACGGCCACGAGGCCGAGATCAACGAGAAGCTCTACACGACGGCCGAGGACGGTCTCGCGACGGTCCGCGCGCTCGGCGTCGGTGAGAAGGGCCGCTACCTGACGGCCCTCACGTTCGGCAACGTGCACGGCGTCTACAAGCCGGGTGCGGTCAAGCTGCGCCCGTCGATCCTCGCGGACATCCAGAAGGCCGTCGGCGCCGAGGTCGGCAAGGAGTCGCCGTTCGACCTCGTGTTCCACGGTGGTTCGGGCTCGACGGCCGAGGAGATCGCCGAGGCGGTCGACAACGGCGTCATCAAGATGAACATCGACACGGACACGCAGTACGCGTTCAGCCGTCCGGTGGCCGACCACTTCTTCAAGAACTACGACGGCGTCCTGAAGGTCGACGGCGAGGTCGGCAACAAGAAGGCCTACGACCCGCGCGCGTGGGGCAAGCTCGCCGAGGCGGGCATGGCGCAGCGCATCGTCGAGGCGGCGCAGCAGCTCCGCTCGGCCGGTCACAAGCTCTGACGCACTGACGACGACGGGCCCCGACCACGCGTGGTGGTCGGGGCCCGTCGGGCGTTCGGGGGACGTGCCGACGTGTTGGGCGCGGTGCGTCGAGGACCCGTGCGCGGGGCGCCGGCGCGGCCCGGTCAGGCCGTCGTCGGCCCGTTCGTCACGGGGGCGTCGCCGACGGGCTGGAAGTCCGAGTCGTCGGCGTCCTCGACCACGTCGAGCAGCTCGCCGATGCGCGTGACCTCGAGGAGGAAGCGCACGGTCGGCGGGACGCGCAGCAGGCGCACCCGGTGCTGGCTGCGGATCGACAGCCGGGCGAGGAAGGCCACGCCCGACGAGTCCATGAACGTCACGTGGTGGGCGTCGACCTCGATCGGCAGACCCACCTGCTCGGCCTCGGCCGTCGCCTCCTGCAGCTCCGGCCCGAGGTCGGCGTCGACCTCGCCCGAGAGCACGATCCGCGTCCGGTCGGTGCCGACGATCACGTGGACCGCACCGGGTTCACCCACGACGCGACCGGCCACGTCGTCGGGCGTCGCCGACTCGTCCGGGTTGCTGCTGTTACCGTCGCGCACAGTGCTCCTTCTGGTGCCGGCCTCGAAGGCGCGCCATCGACTGCCTCGACGGTTCGCCCGTTCGGCACGCTAGACGATCGGAGGTGGTGGTGGTCAACTCCCACGCGGATCCGATGTCGGGCGGACTGCCCGCCACGGCACCGTCCGGGACGCTCGACCTGCACGCCCGCGCCCTGGCCGCGACGGTCGTGCCGATGGGCCTCTTCGAGTCCCGGGACGCGGTGCTCACCGCGGTCTGGGTGAACGCGGCGTTCGAGCGGTCGGTCGGGTACGGGCTGGAGGGTGCGCACGACCGCGAGCCGGCCATCCGCACCGAGCTCGCGCGCGACCCGGTGCGGGCGGCACAGCTCGCGGAGGCCCTGCTCGCCCGGCAGCCCTTCTCACCGACGTTCGAGCTGGACCGCGGCGACGGCACACGGTTCGTCTGCCAGGTCCACCTGTCGCCCGTGCCGGTCGCGCACGACGAGCCCGAGTACTGGGTCGCGGCGTTCCAGGACATGACCGAGCAGCTGTCGCACGACGCCGAGCAGGCCGCGCTCGTCGAGGCGGAGCGTCGCGAGCGCCGCAGCCTCGGCCTCATCGCCCAGGTGTCGGACCTGCTGATGGACGTCGACGACCCGCACGCGCTGCGCGAGATCGCGATGGTCCTGCGGCACGCCGTCGTCGGCTGGGCGGGCTTCTACCTCAACGACCGCGGGCTGCGGGCCGCGGACGGCATCGACGGCGGGCCGGGGCGTGGTCACCGCGGGGACGCGTTCCGCACCGCCGCCCGCGGGCCGCGCCCCGACGCGCCCGACGTCGTCCAGATGCTGCTCGACGGCGAGCGCGACCGGCCCGTCGAGCTGGCGCTCGACGCCGGGTACGCGTGCGGCAGCGCGTCCGAGTGGCTCGCCCAGCACGTGCGCGCCGGGGCGCTGCACCCGGACGGCGGGGCGCCGGCGTCCGAGGGGGCGCACGCGGTTGTCTTCCCCGTGCCGGGGCGTCGACGGGTGCTCGGCCTCATGGCGGTCGTCCCGCGCGACGAGGGCGGCCTGCGCGCCGTCGAGCCGTCGGCGATGACGATCCTCGAGCTGACCGCACGACGCGTCGGGCTCGTGCTCGACAACGCGCGCCTGTACGACCGCGAGCACCGGCTCGCCGAGACGCTGCAACGGTCGATGCTCCCCGAGCAGGCCGAGGTCGACGGGCTCGACGTGTGGACCTACTACGCACCCAACTCCGAGAACGTCCAGGTCGGCGGTGACTGGTACGACGTCCTGCAGATCTCGCCGGACGTCGCGGGGGTCGTCATCGGCGACGTCGTGGGGCACGACGTGGAGGCCGCGGCGGCCATGGGCCAGCTGCGGTCGGTCGTGCGCTCCTACACGTTCGACATCACGACGCCCGGGCCGGTGCTGGAGCGCGTCGACCAGCTCGTCACGGGCATGCGGATCCCGCGCTCGGCGGGTCTCGTCCTGTCGACCCTGACCCGCCGCGCGCAGGGCTGGCAGCTCGCGTGGTCCCGAGCCGGTCACCTGCCCGTGCTGCACGTGCGCGACGGCGTCGCCACCGAGCTGCGGGACGCCGGCGGCGCGCTCATCGGGTTCGGCGACGGGGTCCGCACGACGAGCACGCTCGACCTCGCCGAGGGCGACGTCCTCGTGTACTACACCGACGGGCTCATCGAACGACGCGACCGCGGCCTGCGGGACGGTCTCGCAGCGCTCGCGGGCGTGGCGTCCCGCATCACGGCGCGCGACGCCGCGGGCATCGGCGAGGAGCTCCTGTCCCGGCTCGCGGACCACCCCGAGGACGACGTGGCCGTCGTGGTCGTGCGCGTCCCCGACCCGCGCGACCACCTGGAGCGCGCGCGCAGCCCGCGGCGGCGGCGCTGGTCGCTGCCGAACGAGCCGGCGTCGATCGGGCGGGCCCGCCACGCCGTCGTGCGCACCTGCCAGGCGTGGGAGATCCCCGACGCGGCCAACGCCGAGCTCGTCGTGTCCGAGCTCGTCGCCAACGCCGTGCTGCACGGGTACGGCCACGTGTCGCTGCAGCTCTACGACACGGGCGACGGCCTGCGCATCGAGGTGGAGGACGGCAACCCGGCCCCGCCCGTCGCGACCGACGGCCACCCCGGGCGCGTCGGCGGCTTCGGCATGCAGATCGTCGAGCGGCTCGCCGACTGGGGCTGGCGGCAGTCGCGCGGCGGCAAGCTCGTGTGGGCGAAGGTGCGGCCGGGAAGCCTGCCGGCCACGGGTCGCTGACGCGCGTGGCACAGCCGCGTCGGGTCGCTGACGCGCGTGCGCAGCCCCGCGAGGTCGCTGACGCGGCGGCGCAGGGCGCGCGAGGTCGCTGGCGCGAGTGGCGGGGCGCGGTGGGCCGTGCGCCGCGAGAGGTCAGTGCGCGGGGGCGCCGTCGGGCTGGACGACGTCCGGCTCGGTGCCGTGCGCGCAGCGGTGGTCGCCGTCGATGCGGAACAGCTCGGTCGCGCCGCAGATCTCGATGACGAACAGGTCGCGCGAGTCCGCTCCGCGCAGCACCGTCGCGCCGCCGCGCTTGCGGCTCGCGTCGGCGAGCGAGATGAGGAACGCGGCCCCCGTCGAGTCCATGAAGGTGACGCCGCACATGTCGATCACGAGCAGCTGCCGGCGGAGCCCGACGACACGGGCGGCCACCTCGGGGAACTGGTCGCGTTCCGCGAGGTCGAGGTCGCCGGTGATGACGAGCGTGGTCGTCGTCGCCGACGTGGAGATCTCGATCATGGACATCCACCGGGTTCGGGGGGTCACCCAGCTCCTGCGGGGCGCCGGGAGGGGGTCCGGCGGCTCGACTGTAGTTGCGCTCCCACGGTCCCGCATCCGCAGCACCTGGACGCGCGACCGGTTCGCCCCGTCCGGGCGGGGATGTCCCCCGGACGGACCACACCGCACGCCCGTCGGGGAGAGACTGGCCCCATGAGCCACGAGAACCTCCTCGACGGACCCGCCCCGACGCACCTGCCCGAGGACGGCCCCGACGCGGACGCCCGCGCCGCGCTCGCGGCGGGCTCGGCGCCGCGCGACGTCGTCGGCGTCGCGCCCGCGTCGTCGCTCGTGTGGGCGCTGCTCGCCGAGCGTGCGCTCGCCGACGAGGGCGACCCCGTCGCCGCGTACGCCTACGCCCGCACCGGGTACCACCGGGGCCTCGACGCGCTGCGCCGGGCGGGCTGGCGCGGCCGCGGTCCCGTGCCCGTCGACCACGCCCCGAACCAGGGGTTCCTGCGGGCGCTGCTCGCGCTCGCGGAGGCGGCCGAGGCGATCGGCGAGACCGACGAGGCGCAGCGGTGCGCGCAGTTCCTGGTCGACTCGGGGACGTCGGTCGAGGAGGTCGCCGGGCTGCGCTGACACCGCACCGGGCACGTCCCGGGTGACGGCCCGGCCATGACCGTTCCTTGACCGTCCGGTACCCTCTCGGAGGTACCGGGTCACTGCCGCCCGTGCCCGGGTCCACGTGCAAGCGCCGCCCTCGTCGGTCGGTCTCCGCCGTGCGTCCCCGCATCGCAGGCAGGTAGGAGTGGTGACAGATGCCTGCAGTGGTGGTGCTCGGCGCCCAGTGGGGCGACGAGGGCAAGGGCAAGGCGACCGACCAGCTCGGCTCGCGCATCGACTACGTCGTCAAGTTCAACGGCGGCAACAACGCCGGCCACACGGTCGTCGTCGGCGGCGAGAAGTACGCGCTGCACCTGCTGCCCTCCGGCATCCTGTCGCCCGGCGTCGTCCCCGTCATCGGCAACGGCGTCGTCATCGACCTCGAGGTCCTGTTCCAGGAGATCGAGGCGCTCGAAGCCCGCGGGGTCGACACCTCGCGCCTGCTCGTGTCGTCGGCCGCGCACGTCATCGCGCCCTACAACCGCACGCTCGACAAGGTCACCGAGCGCTTCCTCGGCTCGCGCCGCATCGGCACGACGGGCCGGGGCATCGGCCCCACGTACGCGGACAAGATCAACCGCGTCGGCGTCCGCGTGCAGGACCTGTTCGACGAGAAGATCCTGCGGCAGAAGGTCGAGGGCGCCCTCGACCAGAAGAACCACCTGCTCGTGAAGGTCTACAACCGCCGTGCGATCACGGTCGACGAGACCGTCGAGGACCTGCTGCGCTTCGCGGACCGCGTCCGCCCGTACGTCGCGGACACGCCGCTCGTGCTCAACCAGGCGCTCGACGCGGGCAAGACGCTGGTCTTCGAGGCCGGCCAGGCGACGATGCTCGACATCGACCACGGCACCTACCCGTTCGTGACGTCGTCGTCGGCGACCGCGGGCGGCGCGTGCACCGGCTCGGGCGTCGGCCCGACCCGCATCGACCGCGTCGTCGCCGTCGCGAAGGCCTACACGACGCGCGTCGGCGAGGGCCCCTTCCCGACCGAGCTCCTCGACGACGACGGCGAGTGGCTGCGCCAGACCGGCGGCGAGTTCGGCACCACGACGGGCCGCCCGCGACGCACCGGCTGGTACGACGCGGTCGTCGTCCGGTACGCGGCGCGCGTCAACGGGCTCACCGACCTGGTGCTCACCAAGCTCGACGTCCTCACCGGCAAGGACCGCATCCCCGTCGCCGTCGCGTACGACGTCGACGGCACGCGGCACGACGAGATGCCCGCCGACCAGTCGGACTTCCACCACGCGAAGCCCGTCTACGAGTACCTCGACGGCTGGACCGAGGACATCACCGGCGCGCGCGAGTTCGACGACCTGCCCGCCGCCGCGCAGCGCTACGTGCTGCGTCTGGAGGAGATCAGCGGCACCCGCATCTCGTCCATCGGCGTCGGCCCGGGCCGCGAGGCGACGATCATCCGCCACGACCTCCTGGCCTGACGTCCCCGCCGCCGCGTCGTCGCGGTCGGCTCGCAGGACGCACGCCGACGGCACCCGCCCCTTCCCGTGGCCGGGTGCCGTCGGTGTCTCCGGCGTCAGGCGGTGGCCTGTGCGAGGGATCGGGGGGCCGGGTCGGCCTCGGTGACCGCCCGGGTGCCGGTCGCGGTGCGCGCGGACGACGGTCGGGCCTCGGCGTCGTCCGCGGCGGTCGTGACGGTCCCGTCGAGGTCGTCGTCGGAGCCCGGGCGGTCGTCGTCGCGCGCGTCGTCCTGCTCGGCGGCGGCGAGGACCGCGGCCTCGGCGGCATCCACCATCCGCTGGCGGACGACGGCCATCGAGCCGAGCGTCGCGAGCACGGCGACCACGGTGCCGCCGACGAACACGGCCTCGAGGCCCCAGGTCTCGGCGACGAACCCGGCGAGCAGCGCGCCGACCGGCATGAGGCCGTAGCCGAGGGTCCGGCCGGCGCCGCCGACGCGGCCGAGCATGGTCGCGGGGACGATCCGCTGGCGCATCGACATCGAGATGACGTTGCCGATGGTGTTGGTGAAGCCGAGCAGGAACAGGGTGACGGCGACGGCGCCGACGCTGCGCACGAGGACGGGCACGATGAGCAGCAGGCTGTTGGCGAGCCAGCAGCCGAGCATGAGCCGCACCTCGCCGACGTGGCGCGTGATCGCCTCGGCGACGACCGAGCCGAGCACGGCGCCGACGGCGAGCGTGGCGGCGAGCAGCGTGTAGTGCTCGGCGCGCATCCCCAGCTGCGAGCCGGGGCCGACGGCCCAGAGGACGAAGACCGCGAAGTAGCCGGTGCTGGCCATGTTCATGAGCGAGCCGGAGACGAGGAGCGGGCCGAGGACGCGGTGCTTGGCGAGGAACGTGATGCCCTCGACGACCTCGCGGCCCGCGCGCTTCCGCTCGGTGGGCGCGTGGCGGTACCGGCCGGGGATGCCGCGCCACAGCAGCACGGCGGCGGCGACGGCGAGCGCGGCGGGCACGCCGAAGACCCAGCCCGTGCCGAGCGTGAGGACCGCGCCCGCGATCGGTGCGCCGACGAACGAGTTGGTGACGGTCTGGACCGCGAGCGTGCGGCCGTTGGCGGCGCCGAGCCGCGAGCGGGGCACGAGGTCGGGGACCAGCGCGCCGGCGGCGAGGTCGGCGAACACCTCGGTCGCGCCGTAGACGAGGGCGATCACCACGAGCGCGGTCATGGTGAGGCGGTCGGTCGCGATGAGCGCGACGGCGGTGGCGAGGACCGCGGCCCGGACGAGCATCGCGACGATCTGGACGACGCGACGGTCCTGCCGGTCGACGAGCACGCCCGCGACGAGGCCCAGCAGCAGCCAGGGGAGCCAGGCGGCCGCGGTGATGAGGGCGATCTGCCCGGGCGAGCGGGTCAGCGTGAGCGCGACGAGCGGGACGCCCATGCCGAGGACGCCGTCGGCGAGGTTCGCGGCGCCCGTGGCGCCGAGGGCGGCGGTGAACCGGCGACCCAACGGCTCGACCGGCGGCTCGACGGGTGCGGCTGCGGCGGGGGAGTGCTGCGTGCTCATCGTGCGCCCCTAGGATCGAAGAGGAAGTTCTGCAAAGAGTTCTTTGCAGAGAAGACTTTGCAAAGGTATCTCTGCATATGGCCGAGCGCAAGACCCCTGCCGACCCGGCGTCCCTCGACGCGACCGAGACCGCGACCGGGACCGCGCCCGAGACCGCGCTCGACGCGCGCGCGGACGCGCCCGACGCGACCGCGGGCCGTGACTCGGCGGCCGGTGACGCCGCGGGGAAGCCGTCGATCTTCGCCGAGCGCCCGATCGGCCCCGAGGCCCTCAAGGCGCTCGCGCACCCGCTGCGGATCGCGATGTACAACCTCCTGGGCGAGATGGGCTCCTCGACGGCCAGCCGGCTCGGGCGCGTGCTCGGGGAGAGCAGCGGTCAGACGAGCTACCACCTGCGTCAGCTCGAGCGGTTCGGCTTCGTCGAGGACGACCCCGCGCACACCGGCGGTCGCGAGCGGTGGTGGAAGCCCGTCGGGTTCAGCCTCGACGGCAAGATGCTCGAGGACCCCGCGACGGCGCCCGCGGCCCGGATGATGCTCCAGTCCGTCGTGGCCGACCGTGCCGACGTCCTCACCCGCTGGATGAACAGCCCGCGCGAGCCCGAGTGGGAGGACGCGCAGATCAACGACCGCGTCACCACCGAGCTGACGCCGGCCGAGGCGCACGACCTCATCGCCGCGGTGCAGGCCGTCATGGACGAGCACGTCGAGGCCGCGAAGGCCCGGAAGGACGCGGGCGAGACGACCGGTCGACGCCGTTACCGCATCTACCTCGACGCGCTCCCGCTCCCGGCCGACGACCCGGAGCCCCCGACCGCCTGACACCGGAGCCCCCGCCCGACGTGCACCGCCCGTGCGGCGGGGCGACGCGGGCCTCGTCGCCCCCCTCGCGTGATGCCGCCGGCGACCCGGGTCCGGTGACCGCTGAAAGGCCCCCGCCGGTCACAGGACCCGGGTCGTCGCGCGGGGGCGGGGTTGTGGCGACGTGATTCCGCACGGGAGGCCGTGGCCGGGCGGGGCCGGGCGGGGCGACCGGTCGTCGGACGGGTGGTCGGCCGCCGCGGACGGCTCGGTAGGCTCGGCGCCCGTGAAGATCCTCGTCGTCGGCACCGGTGCCCGTGAGCACGCCCTTGTCCGCGCACTGTCCCTCGACCCGGCCGTGACGGCGCTGCACGCCGCCCCGGGCAACCCCGGCGTCGGGGCGCTCGCGACGCTGCACGCGGTCGACCAGCTCGACGGGTCCGCGGTCGCCGCGCTCGCCACGGAGCTGGCCGCGGACCTCGTGGTCGTCGGCCCCGAGGCCCCGCTGGTCGCGGGCGTCGCCGACGCGGTCCGCGCCGCCGGCATCCCCGTCTTCGGGCCCTCGGCCGAGGCGGCCCGCCTGGAGGGGTCGAAGGCGTTCGCCAAGGAGGTCATGGCCGCTGCAGGCGTGCCGACCGCCGAGCCGCGCGTCGCGTCGACGGTCGACGAGGTCGAGGCCGCGCTCGACGCGTTCGGCGCGCCGTACGTCGTCAAGGAGGACGGGCTCGCCGCGGGCAAGGGCGTCGTCGTGACGGACGACCGCGCGGTCGCGCTCGAGCACGGGCGCGCGTGCGTCGAGAAGGAGGGCGGCCGGGTCGTCGTCGAGGAGTACCTCGACGGCCCCGAGGTGTCGCTGTTCGTGCTGTCCGACGGTGCGACGGTCGTCCCGCTGGTCCCCGCGCAGGACTTCAAGCGCGCGCTCGACGGCGACGCCGGCCCGAACACCGGCGGCATGGGCGCGTACTCGCCGCTGCCGTGGGCGCCCGACGGCCTGGTCGACGAGGTCCTCGACCGCGTGGCGCGCCCGACGGTCGACGAGATGGCCCGTCGCGGAACGCCGTTCGTCGGCGTCCTGTACTGCGGCCTCGCGCTGACGTCGAAGGGCACGCGCGTCGTCGAGTTCAACGCGCGGTTCGGCGACCCGGAGACGCAGGTCGTCCTCCCGCGCCTGGCGACGCCGCTCGCGGGTGTGCTGCTCGCCGCGGCGACCGGCGCGCTCGCCGACCTGCCGCCGCTGGAGTGGCGCGACGAGGCCGCCGTGACGGTCGTCGTCGCGTCGCACGGCTACCCGGGCACGGTCCGTGGCGGCGACCCGATCACCGGGATCGACGACGCCGAGGCGCTCCCGGGCGTGCACGTCCTGCACGCGGGCACCGCGCTCCGGCAGAACCCCGCGGGCGACGACGACGCGCAGGTCGACGGCGCGCACCTCGTCTCGAACGGCGGGCGCGTCCTGTCCGTCGTCGGGGTCGGCGCCGATCTGGCGGCGGCCCGCGAGGCCGCGTACGCGGGCGTCGCGCAGATCGAGCTCGACGGCTCGCACCACCGCACCGACATCGCCGCGGCAGCCGCCGCGCGCTGACGCGACACCGATGACCGCGACCGCACGACCGGAGGACCAGCGATGACCGCGACGACGCCCCGCACCGAGTCCGTCGGTCCGCCCACGCTCCCGCCGCTCGCCGCGCAGGCGGAACGGCTCGCGACCCTCGGCGTGCTCGAGCTCGCCGGGCTCGACGCCGCGCGCGTGCGGGACGCCGTGGCGACCGTCGACCTCCCGGGCCTGCTCGTGGTCGACCGTGCCCTGGCCCCCGCCTCCGCGCTCGCTCCGCTGCTGCGGCTGGGCGACCGGCCAGGCTTCGTCGTCGAGGACATGACGGACGTCGACGCGTTCGCACCGACCGAGGGCCTCGACGTCCCGGACTCGCCCGTCTACGTCGTGACCGCACCGGACCGCGGCGACGACCTGGGCAACTGGTCGCCCGAGGAGGCGCTGCCGGAGCTCGCCGCGCGCGGCCGCTCGCCCATGCTGCTGACCGAGGGGATGCACTGGGCGCTCCAGGTCCCCGAGGTCGTCGAACGCAGCTTCTGCTACATGACGATCGGCTCGCGGCTGCGCAGGGCGAACGGCACGTACGACGCACGCACGCCCGCGGTGTGGATCTCGCTCGGCACGGGCCGCGACGGCCGCGAGCGCCGCGGGGCGCCGAAGGTCGGCTGGTGCTGGTGGCGCAACCGGCACACGTGGCTGGGTTTCGCGTCGGGCGTCGACCGCGTCGCGGTGCCGCTCGACGCCTGACGCTGCGGCTCAGGACGCGCCGGCCCCGAGCACGTCGTCCGGGCGGACCGGCCCCGCGCCCAGCAACGAGCGCGTGACGCGCTCGGAGTCGTGGAGCATCTCGTCGACCGCCGCGGCGAGGTCACCGTCTCCGACCGGGCGCCCGACCTCGGCGGCCATCAGGACCGCGCGTCGCGCCGCCTCCTTGACGAACGACGCCGTGACACCGGACGTGCGGGTGGTCGCCCGATCGAGCGCCTCGTCGCCGAAGGGCAGGCCGCGCGTGTAGAGCGCGAACAGGCGGCGGCGGGCCTCGTCGTCGGGCAGCGGGATCTCGACGGCCAGGTCGACGCGGCCGGGCCGCTGCGAGAGCGCGCGTTCCAGCAGGTCGGCGCGGTTGGTGGTCAGCAGGAACGTCACGTCCGCGTCGGACGCGAGCCCGTCGAGCGCGTCGAGCACCTCGAACAGCAGGGGCTGCGGGCCGTGGCTGAACGACCGGTCCTCGGCGACGAGGTCGCAGTCCTCCAGGACGACGATCGCGGGCTGGAGCGCGCGGGCGGTCTCGGCGGCGAGCGACACGAGCGCGAGCGAGGGTCCCGCGAGCAGGATCACGGTCGTGCCCTCGGCGGCGCCGACGAGGTGCCGGACGGTGTGCGTCTTGCCGGTGCCGGGCGGGCCGTACAGCAGGACGCCGCGCTTGAGGTGCTGGCCCGCGCCGCGCAGGGTGTCGCGGTGCCGGGCGACGGCGAGCACCTGCCGCTCGACCCGGTCGAGGGTGCCGTCGGGCAGGACGACGTCGGCACGCGGCACGACCTCGCGTCGCACGAACGTCACGCCCGCCGCGCCGGGCTGGTAGGGCGAGCCGTTGAACGTCACGACCTGCCCGCGGAGCACCGAGCGCTCCGTCATGGCGGCGCGGACCTCGGCGAGCAGCGTCCCCGCGACGTCGTCGTCGGCGCACAGGACCTCGATCGTGCCCTGGCCCTCGTGACGCGGGCTCGCGAGGCGCTGCCCGAGGACGACAGGCTCGTCGCCGACGTGGAGCAGGTGCAGCCCGAACGCGACGACCCGCCGCTCGCTGTCGGGTCCGGTCGCGGTGCGCTCGTAGTCGACGGCGCCGACGGGGAAGTGCGCGGCCCACTGCCCGGCGGTGTTGAGGATCTCCGAGAGCGACGAGTGCATGCGCTGCTCACCGCCGCCGACCCCGAGCAGGCGCCCGCCGCCGTGGGCCTCGACGACGGCGGCGACCGCGACGTCGGCGTCGACCCGCCGCAGCAGGGGGACGACCTCGGTCAGCACCGGAAGCCCGCGCGGGTCGCGTCCGAGGTGCTCCCGCAGCACGGGCACGAGCGGTGTGATCTCACCCGCGGCCTGCGCCTGGGCGGCCGCGTGGGCGGCGTCGGCGAGCGTGCGGAAGGCGCGGAGGAAGTCGTCCAGCCGGTCGTCGGGCATGCGCGGGCTCTCCTGCCAGGCGGGCCACGGCGGTGGCGTCGTCAGGTGGACTGGTGCACGGCGTCGGTGCCGCGCACGTCACACTAGGCCGGTGACCACCGCCGTCGTGCCCGAACCGTCCGTCGCGCTCCCCGGTTGGGTGCACACGTACTCCGGCAAGGTGCGGGACCTGTACGTCCCGGACGACTCGGCCGCGGGTGCGGCGATCACCGCGGAGCACGGCGACGTCGTGCTGGTCGTCGCGAGCGACCGGGTCTCGGCGTACGACCACGTGCTGTCGCCCGGCATCCCGGGCAAGGGCGTGGTGCTCACGCAGCTGAGCCTGTGGTGGTTCGAGCAGCTCGCCGACCTGGTGCCGAACCACGTCGTCTCGACGGACGTGCCCGACGCGGTCGCGGGCCGCGCGATGGTGTGCCGCCGCCTGTCGATGTTCCCCGTCGAGTGCGTCGCGCGCGGCTACCTGACGGGGTCGGGCCTGGCCGAGTACCGCGCGTCGGGCGAGGTCACGGGCATCCCGCTGCCGGCCGGCCTGGTCGACGGGTCGCGGCTGCCGGAGCCGATCTTCACGCCGGCGACGAAGGCGGAGCTCGGCGACCACGACGAGAACGTGCCGTTCTCGGCGGTCGTGGCGCAGGTCGGGCGGGACGCCGCGACGACGCTGCGGGACCTCACGCTGGCCGTCTACGCGCGGGCCGAGGCGGTCGCGCGCGAGCGGGGCGTCATCCTCGCGGACACCAAGCTCGAGTTCGGCACGGACCCGACGACGGGCGCCGTCACGCTGGGCGACGAGGTGCTGACGCCGGACTCGTCGCGGTTCTGGCCCGCCGACGCGTGGGAGCCGGGGCGCGCGCAGCCGAGCTTCGACAAGCAGTTCGTGCGCGACTGGCTGACGTCGCCCGCGTCCGGGTGGGACCGCGAGTCGGACACGCCGCCGCCCGCGCTGCCCGCCGACGTGGTGGAGCGCACGCGCGACCGCTACCTGGAGGCGTACGAGCGGCTCACGGGCACCCCGCTGCCGCTCTGAACGGGTCGCGGGGACGGGGAGCACCGGCGGGGCGACCACGTGACGGGGCGTCCACCGGTGTGAGCAGGACGACACCGCGGTCCCGACTGCGCGACGGGGCCTGAGGTTAGGCTTGCCTCATCCGCCGGCCGTGACGGGATCACTCGCGTCGGCCCGCCCCCGAACCCGATGGGAGTACCCCCGTGCGCCACCTGCGCCGCTCCGCCGTCGCCGTCGCCGCGACCGCGCTGACCCTCGCGCTCGCCGCGTGCGCCGGCTCGACCGACGACGACGCCGCCACGCCCGAGCCCGGCAGCACCGAGAGCGACGGCACGACGTTCCCGGTCACCATCGAGTCGGCGCTCGGCGAGGCCGTCATCGAGCAGAAGCCCGAGCGCGTCGTGACGCTCGGCTGGGGTGCGGACGACATCGCGCTCTCGCTCGGCACGGTGCCCGTGGGCATCGAGGCCGACACGTGGGGCGGCGACGAGGACGGCTACCACCCGTGGTTCCGCGACGCGATCGAGGAGCGGGACGCCGAGCTTCCCGAGGCGATCGCCGCGTACCCGCTCGACGTCGACGCGATCGTCGCGCTCGAGCCCGACCTGGTCCTCGCCCCGCAGTCGGGCCTCGAGCAGGACGTCTTCGACCAGCTCTCCGAGGTCGTGCCCGTCGTGGCGTACCCGGAGAAGCCGTGGCAGACGACGATCGAGGAGCAGGTCGAGATCATCGCGACCGCCCTCGGTGTCCCGGAGCAGGCCGAGCCGCTGCTGCAGACGCGTCAGGACGCGATCGACGCGGCCGCGCTCGCGAACCCCGAGCTCGCCGGGGTCTCGTTCGCCTACGTCTACGCCGGCACGCCGGGCAGCCTCGACGTGTACCTGCCGGGCGACCCGCGCGTCGACCTGCTCACCGACCTCGGCCTGGAGCTCGCGCCGTCCGTCGCGGACCTGAAGCCGTCGCCGAACACGTTCACGTCGAGCCTCGGGCTGGAGAACGCCGACCAGCTCGCCGACGTCCAGCTGCTGTTCACGTGGTTCGGGGACGAGGCCGAGCAGGCCGCGACCGAGGCGCAGCCGCTGTTCGCCCAGATCCCCGCGTTCGCCGCCGGTGCCTACGTGCCGATGCTCGACCGCTCGCTGGGCATGGCCGTCACGACCGCCACGCCGCTGTCGCTGCCGTGGGCGCTCGACGAGTACCTGCCGCTCATCACCGCGGGCGCGGCGAACGTCGGACCCGGTCCGCCCGGCCGGTCCTCGTGACCGGCGGGGCGCCCGCGGACACGGTCCCGTGCCGGTGACGTCACCCGCGAGGGACCCGTTCCGTACCGTGCACCCATGAGCACCGTCGCCGACCACCGAGCCCCGGACGCGCCCGTCTCGCGCGTCCGGGGCTCGCGCGCGCTCGCGCTCACGGTCGGCCTCGTCGCCGCGCTCGCCCTGCTCGCGCTCGCGGTCGGGCTCAGCCTGGCCGTCGGGGCGAAGTCCGTCCCGCTCGGCGACGTGTGGTCCGCGCTCCTGCACCCCGACGACTCGTACACCTCCAGCGTCGTGGCGTCGCGGGTCGACCGGACCCAGCTCGGGGTGCTCGTCGGCGCGGCGCTCGCGGTCGCGGGCGTCGTCATCCAGGGCCTGACCCGCAACCCGCTCGGCGACCCGGGGCTGCTCGGCGTCAACGCGGGTGCGTCCGCCTCGGTCGTGCTCGGCATCCTCGTGCTCGGCCCCGCGACCGGCCGGTCGGTGTGGACGGCGATGCCCGGGGCCCTGCTCGCGGCCGTCGCCGTCTACCTCATCGGGTCGGGCGGCCGGCGCGCGACCCCCGTCCGGCTGGTCCTCGCGGGTGCAGCCGTCTCCGCGGTGCTCGTCGCGCTCGTCGAGGCCGTGTCGCTCACGCAGCCGCAGGTCTTCGACTCGTACCGCGTGTGGGTCGTCGGGTCGCTCGCCGGACGGCCGCCCGGGCTCGTCGGTCAGGTGCTGCCGTTCGTCGTCGTCGGGCTCGTGCTGTGCGCGCTGCTCGCCCGGCCGCTCAACGCGCTCGCGCTCGGCGACGAGTCCGCGACGTCGCTGGGCCTGCACGCCGGCCGCACGCGGCTGCTCGGCGGTGCCGCCGCGACGCTGCTGTGCGCCGCGGCCGTCGCGGCGGTCGGTCCCATCGCGTTCGTCGGGCTCGCGGTGCCGCACGTCGTCCGCTCGTTCACCGGGTCGGACCACCGCTGGCTGCTGCCGTACTGCGCGCTGCTCGGCCCCGTGCTGCTGCTGGTGTCCGACGTGGTCGGGCGGGTCGTCGCACGGCCGGGCGAGCTCATGGTCGGTGCCGTCACCGCGTTCGTCGGGGCACCGTTCCTCATCGCCGCCGTGCGCCGCGGCCGGATGGGGCTGTGATGCTCCAGGGCCGTCCGCCGCGGGTGCTGCGCCTCGGGTCCGCCGAGCGCGGGCTCTCGCTGCGCTGGCGCGTCCGTCCGGTCGTCGTGGGCGTCGTCGCCCTGGTCGTCGCGGTCGTCGCGGCACTCGTGACCGTCGGCGCGGGGCGGCTCGGCATCCCGCTCGCCGAGCTGCCGTCCGTGCTCGCGGGGGACGGCTCGCGCATCCAGGAGTGGGCGCTGTTCACCAAGGCGCTCCCGCGCCTCGCCGTCGCCGCGGCCGCCGGTGCCGCGTTCGCCGTCGCCGGCGCGCTGTTCCAGTCCGTCACGCGCAACCCGCTCGGCAGCCCCGACGTCATCGGGCTCGGGACAGGCGCCGCCGCGGGCGCCGTCGCCGCCGGCCTCGTCTGGCCCGGCGTCCTGCCCGTGCCCGTCGGTGCGGTGCTCGGGGCGGTCGTCGCGGTCGTCGCCGTGTGGCTCGGCACCGGGCGCGGGTTCGCCGCCCCGCACCGCATGGTCGTCACGGGTATCGCCGTCGGCGCGATGGCCCTCGCGTTCGTCCAGCTCGCACTCGCGCGCGGCAACCGCGAGGACGCGCAGGAGGTCGCGATCTGGATCAACGGGTCGCTGCTCGCGCGCACCTGGACCGACGCGGCGATCGTCGGCGGCGCGCTGCTCGTGCTCCTGCCGCTCGCACTCGTCCTGAGCCGCCCCCTGCAGGTCGTCGAGATGGGCGACGAGGCCGCGACCGCGGTCGGCGCGCGCCCGTCGACCGTCCGCACCGCGGCCGTCGTCGTCGGCGTGCTCGCGACCGGCGCGGCCGTGAGCGTCTGCGGGCCCATCGCGTTCGTCGCGCTCACCGCGCCGCAGATCGCCCGACGGCTCACGCGCTCGACCGGTCCGGGCGTCGCGGCCGCGGCCTGCACCGGGGCGGCGGTGCTGGTCGTCGCGGACCTCGTCGCGCAGTACGCCGTGCCGGGGCAGCAGTTCCCCGTCGGTGTCGTCACCGCCGCCCTCGGTGGCGTCTACCTCGCGTTCCTGCTGGTGCGCGAGTGGAGGAGGAGTGCCGCATGAGCCCCGCACCCGCCGCACCGGCGACCCCCGACGACCCGGCCGGCGCGCCCGGCACGCCCGGCACGCTCGCCGCGTCGCCGCTCGCCGCGCGCGACGTGACGCTCGCGTACGACCAGCTCGTCGTCGCGCGCGACCTGTCCGTCGCGATCCCGCGCGCGTCGTTCACCGTCATCATCGGCCCCAACGGCTGCGGCAAGTCGACGCTGCTGCGCGCGCTCGCCCGCACGCTCAAGCCCCGCGCGGGCGAGGTCCTGCTGGAGGGGCAGCCCGTCGAGAGGATGCGCGGCAAGGACGTCGCCCGCCGGCTCGCGCTGCTCCCGCAGAGCCCCGTCGCGCCCGAGGCGATCACCGTCGGCGACCTCGTAGCGCGCGGCCGGTACCCGCACCAGGGCATCCTGCGGCAGTGGTCGCCCGCCGACGCGCGTGCCGTCGCCGCCGCGCTCGACGCCACCGAGGTCGCCGACCTGCGCGACCGGTACGTCTCCGACCTGTCCGGCGGCCAGCGGCAGCGCGTGTGGCTCGCGATGGCGCTCGCGCAGGAGACCGACCTGCTGCTCCTCGACGAGCCGACGACGTACCTCGACATCGCCCACCAGGTCGAGGTCATGGACCTGTGCGCGCGACTGCACGAGGAGGGCCGCACGCTCGTCGCCGTCCTGCACGACCTCAACCAGGCGGCCCGCTACGCGACGCACCTCGTCGCGATGCGCGACGGACGCGTCGTCGCCGAGGGGCCGCCCGCCGAGGTCGTCACCGCCGAGCGGGTGCGCGACGTGTTCGGGCTCGCGTGCCGGGTCGTGCCGGACCCGGAGACGGGCACGCCGATGGTCGTGCCGCTGCGCGGGGCGACCGCGCGGACCTGACGGTCCGACGGGCCGGGGTCAGACGACGATGTCCGACGGCTCCGTCAGCGACACCCACGCCTTGTCGCCGAGCGCGCGCGTCGGCGGCAGCACGTCCGCGTCGACCGCCGGCCCGAGGTCGAGCCCGGTGAGCTCCTCGATCGTCGACACCGGCACCTGGAAGGTGCGGAACGGGCCCAGCGGCGGGGGAGCGTCGACGTCCCGCGCCGCCCGCTGGGCCTCGTCGAGGTCGAGCCCCGCGAGCAGCGGCGACTGGTCCACGAGGAACCCCGCGGACGCGAGCCGCAGCTTGGGGGCCTTGTCGTCGGGTGCGCCGCCGACGGGCGCGTCGGGGTCGGGCGTCGCCCACACGGCGACCTTCCAGAAGTGCCGCGGCACGCCGACCCCCCGGTAGACGGGGTCGTCGTCGCGGAGCACGGGGCCGGTGAAGACGCTGAGCCGCTGCCGCCACGTCTCGGCGTACCGGAGCACGTGGTCCTCCAGGCCGACCCAGAGCTGCTTGCCCTGGTTGAAGTCGTCGACCTGCGGTGCGGCGTTCGTGTAGCGGAAGGTGTCGACGTTGGCCCGCTGCGCGACGTCCGGCGGCCCCCAGACGGGGTCGGCGCGGCGCACGAGGTGGCCGCGGTCGAGCCGGTTGTTGCGGTAGACGTCCGGGCCCGCCTGCCGGTCGGCCGGCACGCGCGGGTCGAGCTCCCACCTGTCGTTGCGCGGCAGGTCGAGCAGCTGGTCGCCGTCGATGTTGACGGCGGTCGCCGCGGCGAGCTTGTGGTGCTCGTCGAACTGCACGGTGAAGTGCGTGGACGGGAGGTCCTCCGTGGGCCGCGGCGTGACCGGCAGCGGCAACGGTGGTCCGAGGAAGAACGGGTCGTACCCGGCTGCGTGATCCATGCCGCCCCCTACGGTGCTCACATGACGACGGTAGCGGCGGGGTCGACGCGGGCGACATGACAATCGGGACAAATCACCCTCTCCTGCTGCGCGGCGCGCGGCGCGTCGGCCACGACGGGCTCGTCGACGTGCTGCTCCGCGACGGGCGCGTCGCCGGGCTCGGGCCGGACCTCGCGGACGCCGCCGGGCCGCGGACCGAGGTCGTCGAGCTCGACGGCCGGCACGTGCTGCCGGGGCTCTGGGACGCGCACGTCCACCTCACGCAGTGGGCGCTCGCGCGGCAGCGGCTCGACGTCTCGCGGGCGACGTCCGCCGCCGAGGCGGTCGCGCTCGTCCGGGCGCGTCTCGACGTGACGCCGCCGGCTCCGGGCGTCCCGCTCGTCGGGTTCGGGTTCCGCGACGGGCTGTGGCCCGACGAGCCCACGTCGGGCCTGCTCGACGCCGCCGTCGGCGACGTGCCCGTCGTGCTCGTCTCGGGCGACCTGCACTGCGCGTGGCTGTCCACGGCCGGCCTCCGGCTCCTCGGCGTCGGCGCGCACGACGGCGGCCTGCTGCGCGAGGGCGACTGGTTGCCGCTGCAGGGGGCCGTCGACCACGTGCCCGACGACGTCGCCGACGCCGCCGTGCACGACGCGGCGCTCGCCGCCGCCGCGCGCGGGGTCGTCGGGGTCGTGGACCTGGAGATCGCCGACAACCTCGACGTCTGGCGCCGCCGGTCGGCCGCCCGGCCCGGCGTGCTGCGCGTGCGTGCGGGCGTCTGGGAGGAGTACCTCGACCGCGTCGTGCGCGACGACCTGCACACCGGGGACCGCGTCACGGGGCTCGTCGAGCAGGGGCCGCTCAAGGTCATCACCGACGGCTCGCTCAACACCCGCACCGCCTACTGCCACGACCCGTACCCCGGCACGTCCGACCGCGGTGTGCTGTCCGTGCCGCCCGAGCGGCTCGTCCCGCTCATGACGTACGCGCGGTCGCACGGCCTGCGGTGCGCGATCCACGCGATCGGCGACGCCGCCAACGCGCTCGCGCTCGACGCCTTCGCCGCGTCCGGTGCGGCCGGGTCCGTCGAGCACGCGCAGCTCCTCGACGACGACGACGTGCGACGGTTCGCCGCGCTCGGCGTCGTCGCGAGCGTGCAGCCCGAGCACGCGATGGACGACCGCGACGTCGCCGACCACCACTGGGCGGGCCGCACGCGCCGGGCGTTCCCGCTCGCGACGCTGCACGCCGCCGGGGTCGCACTCACGCTCGGGTCCGACGCGCCCGTCGCGCCGCTCGACCCGTGGGTCGCGATCGACGCCGCCGTCTGGCGTGCCCGCGACGGACGGGAGCCGTGGCACCCCGAGCAGCGGCTGGACCTGCTCACGGCGCTCGCGGCGTCGGTCGACGGGCGGTGGCTCGGCCTGCGGGTCGGCGACCCGGCCGACCTCGTGGTGCTCGACGACGACCCGCTGGCCCGAGGCGCCGTCGCGGGCACGCTCCGCTCGACACCGGTCGCGGGCACGCTCGTCGCGGGCGCGTGGACGCACCGCGCGATGTAGTCCGACGCCGCCACGGCCCCGCTGACCTGCGGCGTCGCCCGTCCGAGGGATGGTCGCCATAGGTCGTCACGCGATATATATCGAGCATGGTGTTCCGGATGACCGAGCAGGCGTACCTCGTCATGCTCGCGCTCGCGGACGAGCCGCGGCACGGGTACGGCGTCGTCCAGGAGGTCCGCGCGCTCTCCGACGACCGCGTCCGCCTCGGCGCGGGCACGCTCTACGGCGTGCTCGACCGGCTCGTCGAGGCGGGGTACGCCGAGGCGTCGGGCGAGGTCGTGGTCGACGGACGCGTCCGGCGCTACTACCGGCTGACGCCCGAGGGCCGCGACGTCCTCACCGTCGAGACCGCGCGCCTCGCCGACCTCGCCCGGCGCGCGCAGCGCGTCCTCGCCGCCCCCGTCCGCCCACGCCCGCTGCTGGGTGGTGCGTGATGGCCCTCCCGCCCCCGGACCGCTTCGAGCGCTCCGCCCGACGGTGGCTGCGCGCCTACCCGCCGCGCTGGCGTCGTGCGCGGGCCGACGAGGCCGTCGCCCTGCTCGCCGACCTGGCGCCCGACGCCCGGCGCGTCGACCTCCGGACGGCCCTGGGCCTCGTCCGGGGCGGATGGTCGACCCGCCGCCGCACGCGGCCGCCCCTGCGCACCTACCTCGCCTTCCGGTTCCGGGACCGGCTGCCCGGTCCCGAGCACTCCGGCTGGCTGGAGGACGACGTCACGGGACGCTGGTTCCACGCCCGCGTCGCGCTCGCGCAGATCCTGCTGTTCGGACCGGTCTTCGGGCTGGTCGCGTCGGGCATGGCGGCGATCGGGTGGGTCTCGTGGGATGCGGTGCTGTTCGGCTTCCCCGTGATGGTGCTCGGGGAGGTCGTGCGCGCGGCGCGGCGGACGCTGCGCCACGAGGACCCGCGCCGACCGGCGGCCGCGGGTGACGTCGGCCGCTTCGGCCCGTACCAGCCGCTCGACCCGCCGCAGCGCGACGCGTGACCGTCGGCTCCGGCTGGCGGACACGGGGCCGGGGGTGCGCGGCAGGTCGGTAGAATCGCCGCGACCCCCACCGCCGCGAACTCAGGGAGCACCCCCGTGGGACGAGTCGTCGTCGACGTCATGCCGAAGCCCGAGATCCTCGACCCGCAGGGCAAGGCCGTGGCAGGCGCGCTGCCGCGCCTCGGCTTCGCGCAGTTCTCCTCGGTCCGCCAGGGCAAGCGGTTCGAGCTCGAGGTCGACGGGCCGGTGACGGACGAGGTCCTCGCCGCGGCCCGCGCGGCCGGTGAGCAGGTCCTGTCGAACCCGGTGATCGAGGACGTCGTCGCGGTCTACGAGGACACGGACGCCGAGGTCGCGGCCCGATGAGCCGCATCGGCGTCGTCACCTTCCCGGGCACGCTCGACGACCGCGACGCGGCGCGCGCGGTCCGGCTGGCCGGCGGCGAGCCCGTCGCGCTGTGGCACGCCGACGCCGACCTGCACGGGGTCGACGCGGTCGTCCTGCCCGGCGGCTTCTCGTACGGCGACTACCTGCGTGCGGGCGCGATCAGCCGCTTCGCGCCGGTCATGGGCGAGATCGTCGACGCCGCCCACAGGGGCCTGCCGGTGCTCGGCATCTGCAACGGCTTCCAGGTCCTCACCGAGGCGCACCTGCTGCCGGGCTCGATGATCAAGAACGACCACCTGCACTTCGTGTGCCGGGAGCAGGTGCTGTCCGTGGACCGCACCGACACCCCGTGGACCCGCGACTACGCGCAGGGCGAGCACATCACGATCCCCCTGAAGAACCAGGACGGGCAGTACGTCGCCGACGAGCGCACGCTCGACGAGCTCGAGGGCGAGGGCCGCGTCGTCTTCCGCTACCAGGGCTGGAACCCGAACGGGTCGCGCCGCGGGATCGCGGGCATCAGCAACGCGGCGGGCAACGTCGTGGGCCTCATGCCGCACCCGGAGCACGCGGTCGAGGCGGGCTTCGGCCCCGACGGCCCCCGGGGTCCGCGCACGGGCACGGACGGGCTGCGCTTCTTCACGTCGGTGCTCAAGGCCCTCGTCGGCTGATGACGGCGGACGCCCCGGCCGTCACGGTCGACGTCGTCTCCTGGGACCACCCGGACGTCGTGCGCCTGCGCGACGCCCAGCAGGCCGAGCTGCGGGACCGGTACGGCGAGGACGACATCGGTCACGAGATGAACGGTGACGACATCATCGGCGTCGTGCTGCTGCACGCGGACGGTGAGCCGGTCGCGATCGGTGCGCTGCGCGACGTCGACGCGGTGTACGACGACCTCGAACCGCAGACGGCCGAGGTCAAGCGCATGTACGTGGTCCCGGAGCACCGGGGTCGCGGCTACTCGCGCCTGATCCTCACGGAGCTCGAGCGGCTCGCGACGGCGCAGGACGTGCGCTGCCTCGTCCTGGAGACGGGACCGCTGCAGCCCGAGGCGATCGGGCTCTACCTGCGGGCGGGGTTCTTCCCGGTCGAGAACTACGGCGAGTACGTCGGCGTCGCGGACTCGCGCTGCTTCGCGAAGTACCTGGTCCCCGTCCCCGAGGCGGAGCGCGGGCCGCGGTACGAGGGGCGCGTCACGGTCGAGCGGACGGTGTGGGACGACCCGCGCGCGCGGGAGCTGCGCCGGGCCATGCACCGGTTCAACGGGTGGCGGTACCCCGAGCTGCAGCCGATGTGGGACGCGGCGGGCGGCTTCGACGGCGACGACGCGGCGCAAGGCGTCGGCGTGCTGGTCGTGCTGCTCGCGCTCCTCGACGGCGAGCCCGCCGCGCACGTCGCCCTGCGGGGACCGCGCGACGGCTACCCCGCGGGCTCCGGCGAGGTGAAGAAGCTCTTCGTCGACGACAGCGCGCGTGGCGCCGGCCTCGCGCGCACGCTCATGCGCGCGCTGGAGGCGGAGGCGCGGGCGGCGGGCATGACGTCGCTGCTCCTGCAGACCGGCGTCCGCCAGCCCGAGGCCGTCCGCCTCTACGTCGACGAGGGCTACCGGCCGGTCGCGCCGTTCGGTCCCTACGTCGGCGACCTGCTGTCCCTGTGCTTCGCGAAGACGCTCTGACGGCGTCGCCGGGACCAGCGTGACGATCCGCGTCGGGACGTCGGGCTGGTCGTACGACCACTGGGAGGGCGTGCTCTACCCGCCCGGCCTGCCGCCGCACGACCGGCTCGCCCGCTACGTGCAGGAGTTCGGCACCGTCGAGCTCAACGCGTCGTTCTACCGCTGGCCGCGCGATGCGACCTTCGCGTCCTGGAACCGCCGCCTGCCCGAGGGCTTCACGATGTCCGTCAAGGCGTCCCGCGGGCTCACGCACGCCAAGCGGCTCTACGCGCCCGAGGTCTGGGCCGACCGGATCGCCCGCTCGTGGCACGCGCTGCGCGACCGGCGCGAGGTGCTGCTCGTCCAGCTGCCGCCCGACCAGCAGCGCGACGACGCGCGGCTCGACTGGTTCCTCGGGTCGCTGCCCTGGTGGGTGCGCGTCGCGGTCGAGCTGCGGCACCCGTCGTGGCAGCACGACGACGTGTTCGCGATCCTCGAACGGCACGGCGCCGCGTCGTGCGTCATGAGCGGTGCCGGCCTCCCGTGCGTGCTGCGCGCGACCGCGCCGTTCGTCTACGTGCGGCTGCACGGGCCCGAGCACCGGTGGCTCTACGGCGGCTCGTACTCCGACGACGACCTGCGGTGGTGGGCCGACCGGGTGCGCGAGTGGGACGCGCAGGGCCGCGACGTGCTCGTCTACCTCAACAACGACGGCGACGGGAACGCGGTCCGCAACGCGCGGACGCTGCGGTGGCTGCTGGGCGCCTGACGAGCGTCGCACCCGCGTGTTCTCGCGTCGCGGACAGGGGTGGTGCGTGGCCGTGCGCCGCGGTTAGCCTGCCCGCATGTCCTCGTCCCGGGTGTGTTGTCGCTGAGCTGACGACCTCGCGCGCCCGCGGCCCGACGGCCCTCGCCGCGCACCCGTACGACCCGAGGACCTCCTCCCGTGACTCAGCTCCTCGCGCGCACCCGCGCGCCGCACACCCTCACCGTCGCCCGCATGCACGCTGCCGCTGCCGCTCCTGCGCCCGCCGCCACGGCCCCACCCGTCGTCGAGCGCGTCGTGGTCGACCGGGCCGGCCGCACGACCGTCGAGCCCACCTCCGTCGCGGCCGGTCCGCACGGCGCGGAGGTCGTCGTGGCGAGCGCCGCGCTCGACGACGTCGGCCTCCTGAGGTCCGCGGCCGCGGCCGACACCGTCCGCATCCGCTACTCGCCGACGCTCACGACGCCGACAGCCGTCGACGTCCTCGTCGCCGTGCTGGAGGGCCACCTGCTCGCGGTCGGCCGGCGTCGCAGCGACGTGCGCGTCGTGCTGGAGGTCGAGACGGTCGTCGCCGACGACGAGACCGACGCGGCCCGTCGCCGCGCCAACCTCTCGTACGCCGAGGCGTTCTCCGGGCTCGCGTGGCGGCCGTCGTCGACGTGGCTCGTCGGCACCCCGGAGCAGGTGCGCGCGGACGCCGCCGCGCTCGCCGGGGCCACCGGGGTCGACGCCGTCGTCCTCGCCCTCGTCGGCCGCTCCCGCGAGCACGCGCACCGCCTCGGCACGTCAGCGGCGACCGCCGCCTGAGGACAGGCCCGTCGCCGGTCTCAGTCGAGCTCGCGCAAGGGCTGGGTGCGGTCGCCGCCCGCGTCGCCCGTGTTGGTCGTGCCGACCCGCTCGATCAGGACGGCCCGGACGTCGCCGTGCGCGAGGGGGCAGTGCTCGACGCCGCGCGGGACGACGAACACGTCGTCGGGGCCGAGGTCGACGTCGCCGTCGCGCAGCTGGATCGTCAGGCGGCCCGACACGACGAGGAAGAGCTCGTCGGTGTCGGGGTGCGTGTGCCACACGAACTCGCCGTCGAGCGTCACGACCTTGACGTCGTGGTCGTTGACCGTGGCGAGGCGGTGCGGCTGGTAGGGCGCCGGGAGGCCGGCGAGCGCGGAGCGGACGTTGCGGACACCGTCGTGCGTCATGGCACGACGGTACGGCGGGGGCGCGCGTGGGTCCGGTGCGCACCCCTGCCGGCGTCCGGGTGCGTGCTCCGGGCGACGTTCGGGACGGTGGCGGACGACTCGGACGGCGCTGTGGAGCGGCGGCCGGGAGCGCGCGCCGTGCGTGGCATCCTGACCCGCGTGCTGAGCCGGTCCACCGTCCCGTCCCTGCCCGTCCGGGTGCTGGGGACGGGTGTCCACCGCCCGTCCCGTGTCGTCCTGTCCTCCGAGCTCGACGCCGCGCACGGGCGCGACGCCGGCACGTCGGAGGCGCGGTCCGGGGTGCGCTCGCGCCGCTGGGCGTCGGCGGAGGAGACGTCGTCGGTGATGGCGGCGGCCGCGGTGCGGCAGGCACTCGACGCTGCCGGCCTCGACGCCGGTGACCTCGACGCGGTGGTCGTGTCGGCCGTCGCGCCCGAGCAGCCCATGCCGACGACCGCGGTCCTCACGGCCGCGCACCTCGGCGTGCCCGGCGGGCGGGTCGCGGCGCTCGACGTCAACGCGTCGTGCGTCGGGTTCCTCACCGCCCTCGACCTCGCGTCGACGGCGGTCGCGGTCGGCCGGTGGGAGCGGGTCGCGGTGGTCGCGACGGAGATCGCGTCGAAGGGCCTCGACCACCGCGAGGTCGAGGGGTCGGCGCTGTTCGGCGACGGCGCGGCCGCGGTGGTCGTCGGTCCGACCGGCCCGGACGACGGGGCCGCGGTCCTCGCGAGCGCGTCGGGCGTGTGGCCGGACGCCCGGGCGGCGTGCCGGATCGACGCGGGCGGGACGCGGTTCAACGTGACCACGCCGCCGGACGACCCGTCGGCCTACCTGTTCCGCATGGACGGCGCCGCGCTGCTGCGGCAGGTCGCGCGGCACCTGCCCGGCTTCCTGCGTGACCTGGAGGCCCGCGCCGGGCTGGGGGTCGGCGAGGTCGACGTCGTCGTGCCGCACCAGGCGAGCGCCGTGGGCCTGCGCTACCTGCGCGAACGCGTCGGGGTCCACCCGGATGCCGTGGTCGACATCCTCGCCGACCACGGCAACCAGGTGTCCGCATCGGTCCCGACCGCGCTGCACCACGCGGTGACGTCGGGCCGCCTGCGGCGCGGCGGCACGGCGCTGCTGCTGGGCACCGGCGCAGGGCTGGCGCTGTCCGCGACGATGCTGCGGTACTGACGTGGTGACCGTCGGGCTGACCCTGCTGGAGGCGGGGCACACCACCCACAGCGCGGGTGTCGCGCGGCGCGGCGCGGGCCGGGCGCAGATCCGCTTCCCGGCGCTGGTCGGCGTCGTGCACCACGCGGGCGGTGTCGTGCTGGTCGACACCGGGTACGCGCCGCGCGTCGTCGAGGCGCTGTCGCACGGGATCGACCGGGTCTACGGCGCGCTGCTGCCCGTGCACGTCGGGCCGGACGAGTCGGCGGTCGCGCAGCTCGCGGCGCGCGGGATCGGCGCGTCCGAGGTCACGCACGTCGTCGTCACGCACCTGCACGCCGACCACGTCGGCGGTTTGCGGGACTTCCCGACCGCTCGCGTCGTCGTCGCTCGCCGGGCCGTCGAGGAGGCCGCGCGCGTCCGGGGGTTCGGGCGCCTCCGGCGCGGGCTCGCCCCCACGCTCCTGCCCGACGACCTGCCCGACCGGCTGCTCGACCCGGCGACCCTCCCGCCCGCCGACGACGCCGACCTCGACCCGCTGGCCGGTGCGCGGGACCTGCTCGGGGACGGATCGGTCGTCGTCGTGCCGCTGCCCGGGCACGCGACCGGTCACCTCGGCGTCCTGGTGCGCACGGCGGCGCGCGACGTGCTGCTCGTCGGCGACGCCGCCTGGGACCGGCGCGCGGTGACGCACGGCGAGCTGCCCGCGCCCGTCGTCCGGCTGCTGTCGGCGGACTGGGCGCGCTACACGGGGACGATCGGGGCTCTGCACCGGCTCGCCGAGCGTCGCCCCGACCTGCTCGTGCTGCCGGCCCACGACGAGGCCGCGATCGCCGAGGCGCGGGCGGAGCTGTCGTCGTGAGCCGTGCGCGTGTCGTCTGGCACTACGCGCGGGCGCGGCGGCGGACGTTCGCCGACCGGGCCGCGCTCGTGGCGTGGCAGGACCGGCACCTGCGCCGGGTCCTGCGGCTCGCGCCGCGCCGGTACGCGTTCTACGCGGGCACGCAGCCCCGCGCGCTCGGTGACCTGCCGGTCGTCGACAAGGCCGACGTGCTCGCGCGGTTCGCCGACCTCAACGTGCGGGGCGTCGGCCTCGACGAGTGCCTGGCCGCGGCGCGTGCGGCCGAGCGCGGCCGCGACTTCGGCACCACGCTCCGTGGGCTCTCCGTCGGGCTGTCGTCCGGGACCACGGGCCGGCAGACGGCGTTCCTCACGTCCGCGGCCGAGCGCGACCGGTGGGCGGGGGAGGTCCTCGCCCGCACCCTCCCCGACGGGTTGCTCGCCGGCGCCCGCGTGACGCTCGTCCTGCGTGCCGGCGGGCCGCTGTACGAGAGCGTCGACGGCGGCCGGGTGAGCTTCCGGTTCGTCGATCTCGCGCTCGACGAGGAGCGTCTGCTCGACGAGATCCGCGCCGCCGACCCGACCGTGCTCGTCGCTCCGCCGTCGGTGCTGGTCGCGGTCGCGCGCGCGGGCCTGGGCGTGCACCCGGGTCGCGTGCTGTCCGTGGCCGAGGTGCTCGACCCGCAGGACGCCGCGGTCGTCGAGGACGGGCTCGGCGTGCGGGTCGACCAGGTGTACCAGGCCGCCGAGGGGTTCCTCGGGGCCAGCTGCGCGCACGGCCGGCTGCACCTCGCGGAGGACCTCGTGGTCGTCGAACGCGAGGACGCGGGCGGCGGGCGGTTCGTTCCGGTCGTCACCGACCTGTTTCGCAGCAGCCAGGCCGTGCTGCGTCGCCGGGTCGGTGACGTCCTCGTGCCCGACGACGACGTCTGCCCGTGCGGTTCCCCGATGCTCGTGGTGCGCGAGATCGTCGGCCGGTCCGACGACGTCCTGTGGCTGCCGCGCCGGGGCGGGGTTCCCGGTGACGCGCTCACGGTCGCGGGCGGTGGGGACGTGCGACCGGTGCTCGGCGCGTTCCACCCCGACTTCGTGCGGGCGGCCGTGCTCGCGGTCCCTGAGGTCGACGACTTCCGTGTCGACCAGACGGCGACCGACGTGCTGCGCCTCGCGGTCGAGCCCGCCACCGCGTACGACGCCGCGCGACGCTCGCTGGAGCTCGCGCTGGCGGGCGCGGGCCTCGCCGTCCCCTCGGTCGTGCCCGGTGTCGTCGAGCCGCGCGACCCGCTGGTCAAGCGTCGACGTGTCCGGCGGGATCCGGCCGTCCCCGCAGGGACCCGCTGACCGCGTCGGCGACCGCACCGACCGGGTCGTAGGCCGCGGCCGCGGCGGCGAGCGCGTCGAGACGCGTGCGGTCCGCGTCCAGCACGGTGCGCACCGCGTCGCCCAGGCGGCGGCCGCGCAGGCGTCGCACGCGCACCCCGGCGCCGGCGGCCACGACGCGAGCCGCGAAGTCGAACTGGTCGTAGTCCTGCGGGCACACGACCGCCGGGACGCCGGCGCGGATCGCGCTGTACGTGATGCCCGCGCCGCCGTGGTGCACGACCGCCGCGAATCCGGGGAGGACCTCGTCGTACGGCACGTGCGCGTGGACGTGCACGCGACCGTCGACGTGGAGCGGGTCGGGGGAGGACCGCGTGGCGTCGCCGAGGCTCACGACGACCGCGTGCCCGGGGAGCGCGTCGGCCAGCGTGCGGGCGTGCTCGACCAGGTCCTCCTTGGCCCACGGCAGGTGCGTGCCGAGCGTGACGAGCACGCGCGGACCGTCGGGCAGCCGCGGTGCCGGCCCTCGCTCCGGGGTCGCCGTGACCGGCCCGACCATGCGGAACGCCGCGGGCCAGTCGCGGGGTAGCTCGAGCTCGGTCATGCCCAGCCCCAGGATGTGCGTCGGGGAGTAGGCGGCCTCCGACCCGTCGGCGCGGTACACGCCCGTCCCGGCGGCGCGGAAGGCGGGGGCCAGAACGCGTTGCATCGCGTGCTTGGTCACACGCGTCGCCGCGCGGCCCGCGGCGTCACGCACGCGGTGGCCGACGTGCCGGGCCGGACCCCACCCGCCGCAGTACGACGGTGTGCCGGTGCGGGTCTCGAGCGCGAACGGGGTCGGCATCGTCGTGAGCCAGGGCAGGCCGTGGTCGAGCGCGACCATGCCGGCGACCGGCGCGGTGAAGTCGGCGAGCACCGCGTCAGGCCGGTCGCGGCGCACGAGCGCGTCGAGCTCGGCGCGGGCGCGGGGCAGGAGCCGCAGGTTCGCGGCGAGCTGGCGCGTGAGCAGCAGCGGGTTGGACCTGACCGGTCCGGACGTGTCGGCGATGCGGTCGAACACGTGCGGGTCGTCGGGCAGGAGCGCGTCGACGGCGAAGCCGTGGGCCCGCAGCAGGTCGACCTTCGTCGCCCCCGTCGCGAAGCGGACGTCGAACCCGCGCTCGCGCAGGCCGCGGCCGAGGGTGACGAGCGGGTTGAGGTGCCCGGCGAAGGGCGGCGCGACGAGCAGCAGGCGCGCGCTCATGACGCGTCCCGCCGCTGGTCGGGCTCACCGGGACTCGCCGGCACCCGGCCACGCCCCGGTCCCGCGGCGATGCGGGCCAGCGCCGCCCTCGCCTCGGGCGACGTGGCGGCCCGCAGGTGCCCGCCTGGGACGACCACGTCGACCGGGCCACGGTGCCCCCAGCGGCTCAGCAGGTCGGCGGACCCGCGGACGGTGTGCACGGTCCACGGGCCACCCGCGGGCGGGAGCGGGCCGACCGGGCCGAGGCCGACGACGCGCACGTGCAGCCCGGCGGGCACGGCGAGCCGCGGCGCGGCGACCGCGATCATCCGTGCGCCGGTGCTGCCGCACAGCAGCAGCAGGTCGCGACGCGTCCGGTCGAGCAAGGTCTGCAGATGGCGCACGGTCTCCCGGGTGAACGCCGTGCCGGGCCGGGCGGCCGCCCACTGCGCCGCGTTGCGCGCGGACGCCCGCACGAGCGGTTCGCGTCGGTACGGGGCGAGCGCTCGGTCGGTCCACGGGAAGCCGACCCGCAGCGGGGTCCAGCCCGCGACGGCGAGGTCGTCGAGCACGGCGTGCTGCTCGGGCGAGAGTGCCGAGTGCGTCCACGAGCTCTGCCCCGTGAGCCAGGCGACGCGCGCGTCCACCGCGTCGGCGACCGGGGTCGCCGTCGCGTGCGCGTCGAGCCACCTCACGGCGCGGACCCGATCCCGACGACGACACGGCGCCCGCGCCAGGTCACCGTCCGCGGCCCGACCTGCGCGGCGACGGCCTGGAGGGGAGCGAGCACGGCAGCGACCGGTTCGAGCGCGACACCGAGCCAGCCGGACGCGCCGCCGTGCGTCGGCGCCGTCCAGAGGTCCGCGCCGCCGCGACCCGAGCCGTCCTCGGTGACGACCCCGCCGTGCGCGCTGCCCCCGGCGGTCGCCACCGCGGGCGTGGCTGTGCGCGCGAGGTCCGCACCCGTGGACCTCCCGGAAGCGGTGACGCGCCGTCGCAGCGTCCGGGTGACGAGTGCCGACCCCGCGAGCGCGACGAGCGTCGCGACGACGGCCGTCGCGTCGCGGGACACCGCCGCGAGCACGACGGCGACGAGCGGCAGTGCGGTCGGCACGAGCACGAGCAGCACGAGCCGCGGCGAGAGGTCCCGGCGGACGACCTCGCCCGCGAACATCAGCCAGCGGCGCACGACCCGCAGGTAGTCGGACGCGCTGGGGACGGTCGTCGCGACGAGCGCGGGGTGCGCGGTCTGGACGATCCGGAGCCCGTGCGCGCGGAACAGGCGGGCGAGCGCGTAGTCGTCGCAGGTCGCGGTCGCGAGCGCGGCGAACCCGCCGACCGTCGCGAGGTCGTCGCTCCGGAACGCGACGACCATCCCGTTGACGCTGACGGGCGGTCCGACGCGCGCCAGCGGCAGGTAGGTGACGAGCGCGGAGCCGTTGACGAACGCCGCGAGCAGCCGTGACCAGAGCCCGCCCTGCTCCCGGTACACGGGCACGCCGGTCGCGAGGTCGGCGTCGCCGAGCGCTGCGACGAGGCGGGCGAGCCCTCCGGCGGGGAGGGCGGTGTCGTCGTCGAGCAGCACGACCGTGCGGGTGCGGACGTCGGCCAGCGCGAGCTTGTGGACCTTGGGGTTGATCCCCGGTGCGGGCGGCGGGCAGACGACGACCTCGACGTGCGGGCGACCTGCGACGGCGGCGCCGGCCGCGTCCTGCCCGGCGACGTCGTCGTCGTCGACCAGCAGCAGGACCCGCGCGGGGGAGAGCGTCGCGACGGACGACGCGAGCACCCGGGGCAGCAGCGGGTCGCCCGAGCGGACCGCGACGAGCACGGTCACGTCACGCAGCGCCTCGTCCGCGCCGACGCCGCCCGCCTGGGTAGCCCCGGCGATCGACGCGGCGGCGAGGCCCCCGCGTACGGCGGCCGCGACCACGAGGAGGGCCGCGACGACGAGCGCGGCCTCAGCCATGCGCGCGCACGAGCCGGTCGACGCTCTCGTCGAGCGACACGGCCGGCGCGCCCAGGTCACGCAGCGTGCGCGTCATGTCGAACGTCTTGGACCGCGACAGGACGGACACGCCGAACCGGGTGAGGGGCGGCTCGCGCCAGCCGAGCAGCGTCGCCGACACCTGCTCACCGGCACCCGCGAGCCCGCGCACCACGGACGGCGAGACCCGCACGGTCCGCGGCCGGGCGCCGAGCCGCGCGAGGATGCCGAGCAGGAAGGGGTACAGGTCCACGGGCTGCGCGTTCGTCAGGTGGTAGAGCCCCTCGACGCGTCGCTCGACGGCCTCGTTCACGTAGTGCGCGGCGGTGTGGACGTCGGTGAGGTCGGTGCGGACCGGGGGGCCGTCGCGTCGCTCCAGGACGGGCAGCACGCCGGTCTGTGCGAGCCGCAGGATCCGCGGCAGCAGGACGGTGTCGCCGACGCCGAAGACCGCCCGCGGCCGCACCACGGCGTGCGGGCCGGGGTAGCCGGCGACGACGCGCTCGGAGATCCGCTTGGTGCGGGCGTAGGCGTTGAGCAGCTCGTCGTCGGGCGGGACGGGGCTGTCCTCGGTGAGGTCGTACTGGTCGGCGTCGCGGTAGAGCACGGACGACGACGAGACGTGCACAAGCGGCGGTGCGCCGTGGTCGGCGGCCCAGCGCGCGACGTGCCGCGTCGCGTCGACGTTCGCGGCGACGAACGCCCGCGGCGGTGCCCACGGCGACGCGAGGGCGGCACAGTGCACGACGGCGTCGACCGGCCCGGGGACCGCGTCGTCAGGGAGGGGGAGCGACAGGTCGTGCCGGACGTAGTGCGCGACGTCGTTCGACGGTGTCGCCGCGCGCCCGACGCCGACGACCTGCCAGCCGCGCGCGTGCGCGTCGGCGACGATCCGCGTCCCCAGGAAGCCGTTGGAACCGGTGAGCAGGAGACGCATGCGGTGGAGGATACGGCGGCGGCCCGACCGCCAGGCCCGTCCTCCACAGGCGTGTCCCGTCCGGCACCCGCCGGCGCCGGGGTGGTGCGTCACGCCGTCGACGCACCACCCCGGCGACCCGCGTCAGCGACCCAGACGTGTCCAGCGCCGCACGGACAGAACGCCGAACACCCCGACGAGGACGACGGGCCACACGACGGCGAGCAGCAGCGCGTGCTCGGACGCCCAGCCCGTGCTCGCGACGGTCGGGTTGCCGAACAGGTCGCGCGTCGCGGCGATGGTCGCGGTGATCGGGTTCCACGCCGACAGCGCCTCGATCCACCCGGGCATCGTCGAGATCGGGACGAACGCGTTCGACAGGAACGCGAACGGCCACACGAGGATCTGCACCGCCGTCACGCCGCCCTGCCCGCGGAACAGCAGCCCGAGCCAGATGCCGAGCCACAGGAACGCGAAGCGGAGCAGGAGCAGCAGCCCGAGCGCGACGAGCGCGTTGCCGAGCCCTTCGTGCCAGCGCCACCCGACGGCGAGGCCGCCGACGAGCAGCACGAGCAGCCCGACGACGGAGGAGAGCATGTCCGCGAACGCCCGGCCGAGGAGGACCGCGGACCGGGACATCGGCAGCGACCGGAACCGGTCGGTCACGCCCCGCTGCACGTCGTTCGCGACGGCCGTCATCGTCGACTCCAGCCCGAAGGCCATGGTGACGGCCAGCATGCCCGGGAACAGGAACTCGATGTACCCGCCGGGGACGTCGATCGCGCCGCCGAGCAGGTAGCCGAACATCAGCAGCAGGAGCAGCGGGAACGCGAGCCCGATGAGCAGGTCCCAGGGCTGGCGGCGCCAGTGCCCGAGGTCGCGCAGGGTGACGGTCCAGGCGTCGCGCAGGGCCCACGACGGGCCGCCCGACGGGACGGTCGGCGCGGTCGGGGTGGGGACGGTGGTCGCGGTCATCGGGAGACCTCCTCGGCGGTCGCGGCGGGGGCGGTGTCGGTGGCGGGGCCGGCCGTCGACCCGGCCGGCGCGTCGACCGGGGCCTCGGCCGGAGCCCCGGTGAGGTGCAGGAACGCCTCGTCGAGGGTCGGGCGGCGCAGGGCGACGTCGTCGACGGGGACGCGGGCGTCGTCGAGCGTGCGGACCACGTGCGTGAGCGCGGCGACGCGGTCCGCGACGGTCGCGGTGACGCGCCGGGTGGCGACGTCCGTCTCGACGTCGGTGCCGACGGCGTCGAGGGCCGCGCGCGCCGCGGGCAGGTCGGCCTCGGTGCGGACTACGACGTCGAGCCGGTCCTGCCCGATCGACGCCTTGAGCTCGTCGGGCGTCCCGCGGGCGACGAGCCGGCCGTGCGCGAGCACGCTCACCTGGGACGCGAGCTGGTCCACCTCCTCCAGGTACTGCGTGGTGAGCAGCACCGCGGTCCCGCCCGCGACGAGGTCGCGCACCGCTCGCCACACCTCGCGGCGCCCGCCGGGGTCGAGGCCCGTCGTCGGCTCGTCGAGGAGCAGGACCTGCGGGTCGAGGACGAGCCCGGCGGCGAGGTCGAGCCGTCGCCGCATGCCGCCCGAGTAGGTCGCGACGGGCCGGTCGGCGGCGTCGGCGAGGTCGAACCGTTCGAGCAGCTCGTCGGCGCGACGCCGGGCGGCGCGCGTGCCGAGGTGCGAGAGGCGGCCGAACATGACGAGGTTGTCGCGGCCGCCGAGGATCTCGTCGACGGCGGCGTGCTGGCCGACGAGCCCGAGGCGGCGGCGCGCCTGCGCGGCGTCCCGCACCACGTCGAACCCGGCGACGTGCGCGGTGCCGCCGTGCGGGTCGAGCAGCGTGGAGACGATGCGGACGGTGGTCGTCTTGCCGGCGCCGTTGGGGCCGAGCAGCGCGTGGACGGTGCCGTGCTCGACGTCGAGGTCGAGCCCGTCGAGCACGGTGGTGTCGCCGTAGCGGCGGGTGAGCCCGCGGACGCGGACGGCGGGCACGTCGGATGCGGCCGTCGTGGCCGCGCGGGTGGTCGGGGATCCGGTGGACGTGGGCATGCGGGTGGACCTCCTCGGACGGGAGCGCTTATCGTACAGCGTACGACAAGAACGCACGGGCGTCGCCACCTGTTCCCGGCAGGGAGGATGAGGTCATGACCGAGCACACCGGGACGCACACCGGGACCGGCGACCCCGCCCGCAGCATGGCCCTGCTCTGGCGCACCGCCGAGCCCGCCGCCCCGCGCGGCCGCGGCGCTGCCGCCGGGCTGTCCGTGGACCGCGTCGTCGAGACCGCCGTGATGCTCGCGGACGCCGAGGGCCTCGCCGCGCTGTCGATGCGCCGCGTCGCGACCGAGCTCGGCGTGGGCGCGATGACCCTCTACACGTGGGTCCCCGGCAAGGCCGAGCTCGTCGACCTCATGGTCGACGCCGTGCTGGGGGAGGTCGTCGATGCGCTCGGCGGCCTCACCGACGCCGCCGACGCGTCGACCGTCGCACCCGCCGGCTGGCGCGACCGGCTGGAGGCCGTCGCCCGCGCCAACTGGGCCGTCCTCGAACGCCACACCTGGCTCCTGCAGGTCGCGACGATGGGCCGCCCCCCGCTCGGGCCGAACGTCATGGCGAAGTACGAGGTCGAGCTCCGCGCGGTCGATGGCACCGGCCTCGACGAGGTCACCATGGACGCCGTCGTCACCCTCGTGAACGGGTTCGTCTCGGGCGCGGCGCGCGGCGTCCTCGACCGTGCGCAGGCCGAGCGCCTCACCGGCATCAGCGAGGACCAGTGGTGGGAGGCGACCGCGCCCTACGTCGACCAGGTCTTCGACGCCGACACCTACCCGACCGTCGCGCGCGTCGGCCCCGTCGCGGGCGAGGCCAACCAGGCGGCGTACGACCCGTACCGCGCGTTCGAGTTCGGCCTCGCGCGCCTCCTCGACGGCGTCGCCGTCCTCGTCGACGCCACGCGCTGACGTCGGACCCGGCCGTCGCCGTCGGGGAGGATGGGCGCATGAGTGCGACCCTGCAGGCCCGCGCGGTGTCGGCCGCCTTCGGCGACCGCGAGCTGTTCTCGGGCCTGGACCTCGTCGTCGCGCCCGGGGACGTCGTCGGGCTCGTCGGGCCGAACGGCGCCGGCAAGACGACGCTGCTGCGCATCCTGGCCGGGAGCCGCGCGCCCGAGTCGGGCGCCGTGAGCCTGTCGCCGCCGACCGCGCAGGTCGGCTACCTCGTGCAGGAGGTCGAGCGCCGCGACGACGAGACCGTGCGCACGTTCCTGGAGCGCCGCACGGGCGTGCTCGACGCGCAGGCGGAGATGGACGACGCGTCGCACGCGCTCGCGGCCGACGAGCCCGGCGCCGACGACCGGTTCACCGAGGCGCTCGAGCGGTGGATGTCGCTCGGCGGCGCGGACCTCGACGCACGGCTCGGGGTCGTCGCCGACGACCTCGGCCTGACCGTCGACCTGGACCTGCCGATGACGGCGCTGTCCGGCGGCCAGGCGGCGCGTGTCGGGCTCGCGGCGCTGCTGCTGTCCCGGTTCGACCTGTACCTGCTCGACGAGCCGACGAACGACCTCGACACCGACGGCCTGCACCGGCTGGAGGAGTTCGTCGACCGCGTCCAGGCACCGGTCGTCGTGGTGAGCCACGACCGCGAGTTCCTCGCGCGGACCGTCACGCGCGTCGTCGAGATCGACCGCAGCCTCCAGCGCGTCGCGAGCTACGGCGGCTCCTACGACGCCTACCTCGACGAGCGGTCGACGGCCCGCCGCCAGGCGCGCGAGGCGTTCGAGGACTACGCCGCCCGCCGCGACACGCTCCAGGCGCGGGCCCGCACGCAGCGCGCGTGGATGGAGAAGGGCGTCCGCAACGCCCGCCGCAAGGCCACCGACAACGACAAGAACGTCAAGCACCACCGCGGCGAGACGTCGGAGAAGCAGGCCGCGAAGGCCCGCCAGACGGACCGGATGATCGAGCGGCTGGAGGTCGTCGAGGAGCCGCGCAAGGAGTGGCAGCTCCGCATGAGCATCGCCGCCGCACCCCGGTCGGGCGCGGTCGTGGCGACGGCCCGCGCGGCGGTCGTGCGGCGCGGCGACTTCACGCTCGGACCTGTCGACGTGCAGCTCGACTGGCAGGACCGCGTGGCGGTGACCGGCCCGAACGGGTCGGGCAAGTCCACGCTGCTCGCGCTGCTGCTGGGCCGCGTCACGCCGGACCAGGGGAGCGCGGCGCTCGGACCGGGCGTGCTCGTCGGCGAGGTCGACCAGGCGCGCGCCGCCTTCGAGGGTGACGCACCCGTCGGGGACGCGTTCGCGCGGGAGGTCCCGGACTGGACGACGGCCGACGTGCGGACGCTGCTCGCCAAGTTCGGCCTCGCGGGTCACCAGGTCGGCCGCCCCGCCGCGTCGTTGTCCCCCGGCGAGCGCACCCGCGCCGCGCTCGCGCTCCTCCAGGCCCGCGGCGTCAACCTGCTGGTCCTCGACGAGCCGACCAACCACCTCGACCTGCCCGCGATCGAGCAGCTGGAGCAGGCCATGGAGTCCTTCGACGGGACGATCCTGCTCGTCACGCACGACCGCCGGATGCTCGACACCGTCCGCCTCACGCGCCGGTGGCACGTCGAGGACGGCCGCGTCACGGAGGTCGCGCCCGACTGACCGCGGCGCTCGCCGGGCCGGACGCGTCAGGCGGACGCCCCCACGCTCACCAGGCGCTGAGCGAGACGGAGGCGCCCATCACGACGACGGTGCCGTCCTCGTCCTCGTCGACCGTCGGGTCGACGAAGGCGAACACCCCGTGGCCGCGCTCGAGACGCAGGAACACGTGGCACGCGTCCGACTCGAGGTCGGGTGCCACGAGTGTCGGCGAGCAGTCCTGCTCGAGCACACCGCTGTCCGTGCCGCCGAGCCCGGCGGCGAGGTCGGCGGCGACGTCCGTGACGGCGCGGTCGACGCTCCAGCACGCGACGAGGTCGTCGGCGTGACACCCGGCCTGCGTGACGGCACCCGCGGGCGCGGGCAGCGCGGTCGCACGCTCGACGGCCTCGGCTCGGAGGTGCCCGTCGACGGCCCGCAGGACCCCGGGCACGGTCACGGCCGCGACCGCGCCCACGGCGACGACGGCGAGCGAGATGACGAACACCGGTCGCGGAGTGCGCATGCGCAGGTCATCGGCAGTGCGGCTGCCGGCCTTGAACGTCGCGCCAGGCCCCGCGCCCGCTCCGCGACGAGGCGGGCCGTTGGTCACCTGTGCCGCGCGCACCGACGGTCGTACCGTCGGGGGAGGTCCGGTGGTCCGCGGTCCGTGAGGCGGCACGCGATGAACAGGTCCATGACGACGACGTCGACGAGTCCCCGGGGTGGCGGACGCGTCCGGGCGAGGTCGCGTGCGCTCACGGTGCTCGTCGCGGGTGTCCTGGTGGCCGCCGTGTCGTTCGTCCCGCACCCCGCCGTCGCCGCGACCCCGGCGCCACCGTCGCGTGCGTCGGTTGTGCAGGCGGCACGGCTCGCCGTCGACCACTTCTACGCGACCGGCGGCGGTGCGACGTCCGACGCCGGGTGGCGGTGGGCGCCGTACTTCATGGCCGTCGAGGCGCTGCACCGCGAGACCGGGGACGCGACCTACGCCCAGTGGCTCCAGGCGTGGGGCGAGCGGAATGCGTGGACCGGCGACGCGCCGCCGAGCCCGACGTCCAACCCGGACAGCCGCGCCGCGATCCAGGTCTGGTACGACATGGCCGCCCGCGGCCTGCCGGCGGACCTGGGCCAGTCGGACACCCTCATGGCGGCCGACCTCGCGCTGCCCGCCGACCGGTACTGGTGGATCGACGCGATGTTCATGGGCCTGCCGCTGTGGCCGCGCTGGGCGACCCGGACGGGTGAGAGCGCCTACGCGGCGAAGCACGCGCAGCTCTACACCTACCTGCGCGACGACGGCTTCACGACGTACCGCCGCGGGTGCGGCCGCACCGGCCTGTTCGACGCGACCGAGAGCCTGTGGTGGCGCGACTGCCAGTTCGTCCCGCAGCGGGACGCGCTCGGGCACAAGGTGTTCTGGTCGCGCGGGAACGGCTGGGTGCTCGCCGCGATGGCCCGCACCCTCATGGTCCAGCCGCCCACGGACCCGCAGGCCGCCGAGTACCGGGCGATGCTGCAGCGCATGGCCGCCCGCCTGGTGCCGCTGCAGGGTGCCGACGGGATGTGGCGCTCCAGCCTGCTGAGCCCGTCGCTGTACCCGGCGCCCGAGACGAGCGGCACCGCGCTGTTCACGTACGCGATGGCGTACGGGATCCGCACCGGGCTGCTCGACGCGGCGACCTACCTGCCGGTCGTGCTCCGCGCGTGGCAGGGCCTGTCGACGGTCTCGTTGACGAGCACCGGGTTCGTCTCGAACTGCCAGCTCGTCGGCGACCAGCCCGCCGCACCCAGCACGACGACGTCGATCGCGTACTGCGTCGGCGCGTTCGCGCTCGCCGCGACGGAGGTCGCGCGACTCGACGGCTACCTCGCCGCAGACCCGTTCACACGGACGGCGACGAACGGTCTCGGCACCGCGGAGGTGGGGGGCGCGTGGACGACGCCCGTCGTGCCGACCGACTTCTCCGTCGACGGCACGGCCGCCCGCGTCCGCACGCCCGCCGGCCACACGCGGTACGCGAACCTGGCGGGCGTCTCGTCGCAGGACACCGACCTCACCGCGACCTTCGGGCTCACGCGCCCGACGAGCCGGAGCCTCTACCTCGCGCTCGTCGCGCGTCAGGTCGGCAGCGCCACCTACACAGGTCGCGCGGTCGTCAGCAGCACGGGGACGGTCCAGGCGCAGGCGCAGCGCTCGGGGACGACGCTGCGCGCGGTCGCGGTGCCGGGCCTCGTCGTCGGCGCCACCGACCGGCTGCGTCTCCGTGTGCAGGCCGTCAGTGTCGCGCCGACGACCGTCCGTGTGCGGGTGTGGAAGGACGGGACCGCCGAGCCCTCCGCGTGGGCCGTCACCGTCACCGACTCGACGGCCGCACTGCAGACCCGCGGTGCGATCGGCCTCACGACCTACCTCAGCGCCGACGCGACCCCGTCGCAGGTCGTCGTCACGGTCGACGACCTCACCGCCCGCCGTCCGGGCTGAGGGGGCCGCTGGGGATCGTCGCGGGCTCGATCGACGTCCAGCGGGAAATCAGACAATCAGATCCGTCTGCTAGCCTGAGCGGGTGCGCATCCTCACCGCGACCGAAGCCTCGCGCGGCTTCTCCGATCTCCTCGACGCCGTCGAGCGGGGGGAGACGGTCATGGTGACGCGCGGCAACCGGACGATCGCGCGCATCGCTCCCGTGCCCGCCGCCACGGGTCGGAGCCTGCGCGAGGCGCTCGACGCGGTGCCGCGGCTCGACGACGCGTTCGAGGCCGACATCGCGGAGGCCACCGCCCTGCTCACGAGCGAGACGGATCCGTGGGCCGGCGACTGATCCTCGACACCACGACCCTGATCGCCTACGAGCGTCGGGCGTTCGACAGGACCGTCCTCGACGACGACGACCTCGCGATCGCGGCGGTGACGGTGGCCGAGTTCCGCACCGGCATCGAGCTCGCCGACACCGCGGCCCGCGCGGCCGACCGCGCGCGCGTCCTCGACGCGGTGCTGGAGAACGTCACCGTGCTCGACTACACCGAGCACACGGCGACGCAGCACGCGCGCCTGCTCGCGCACGTGCGCCGCACCGGCGTCCCCCGGGGCGCGCACGACCTGATCATCGCGGCCCACGCCGCCCACACCGGCCGGGTCCTCGCGTCCCGGGACGCGCGCGCCCGGTTCGCCGACCTGCCCGGTGTGGAGGCCCTCAGTCTCTGACGGTCGCGCCGTCGCCCCGCTCCGAGCCGCGCTCAGCCGGCCGCGACGTCCAGGGCCTGGATGAGGTCGTCGCGGAGGTCCTCGACGTCCTCGAGCCCGACGGACAGGCGGACGGTCGACTCGGCGATCCCGACGGCGGCGCGCCCCTCGGGGCCGAGCTTGCGGTGCGTCGTCGTCGCGGGGTGCGTGACGATCGACTTGGTGTCGCCGAGGTTGTTCGACAGGTCGATGACCCGCAGCGCGTCGAGGAACGCGAACGTGGTCTTCTTCGCGACGTCGGGCGTCGCGCCCTCGGGCACGCGCAGGTTCAGGGTGACGACGGTGCCGCCGCCGGTCTGCTGGGCCCGCGCGAGGTCGTGCTGCGGGTGCGACGGCAGGAACGGGTAGCGGACGGACTCGATCGCGGGGTGCTGCTCGAGCCACGTCGCGAGCGTCAGGGCGGACGCCGCCTGGTGCCGCACGCGCAGCGACATCGTCTCCAGGCCCTTGAGGAGCACCCACGCGTTGAACGGCGACAGCGACGGTCCGGTGTTGCGGATGAGCGTCTGGACGGGACCGCGGACGTACTCGGTCGAGCCGAGGATCGCGCCGCCGAGCACGCGGCCCTGGCCGTCGATGTGCTTGGTCGCGGAGTACACGACGACGTCGGCGCCGAGGTCGAGCGGGCGGGACAGGACGGGCGTCGCGAAGACGTTGTCGACGACGACGGTCGCACCCGCGGCGTGCGCGAGGCGGGACACGGCGGCGATGTCGACGAGGTCCTGCATCGGGTTGGACGGCGTCTCGAAGAACACGACGTCGGCGGGCGTCGAGAGCGCCTCCTCCCACTGCGACAGCACGTGCCCGTCGACGTAGTCGGTGCGCACGCCCCACTTGGCGAGGATCTCGTCGAAGATCACGACGCTCGACCCGAACAGCGCGCGGGCGGACACGATGCGCGATCCCTGCTGCACGAGCGCGGCGAGGGCCGTGAACACGGCCGACATGCCGGTCGCGGTGGCGTAGGCGGCCTCGGCGCCGTCGAGCAGGCGCAGCCGCTCCTCGAACGTCGACACCGTCGGGTTGGAGTACCGGGAGTAGAGGAACCGGTCGACGTCGCCCGCGAACGCGGACTCGGCCTGCGCGGCGGAGTCGTACACGTAGCCCTGGGTGAGGAACAGGCCCTCGGACATCTCCTGGAACTCGGACCGGACGAGCCCGCCGCGCACGGCGAGCGTGTCGGGCCGCAGCGTGGCGCGGTCGACGGACCGGTCGTCCCAGTCGCCGGGACCGGGCACGCGGCCCGGCACGCGGTCGGCGGTCACAGCGTCGTCCAGGGCAGACCCTCGGCGCGCCATCCGACGTGCCCGCGCTGTCCGTCGGGGCCGACGTCGCCCTCGAACCCGCGCAGCACGTTGTACGCCGGGCCGAACCCGGCGGCGGTCGCGGCCTGCGCGGCGGCGACCGAGCGGACCCCGGAGCGGCAGAGGAAGACGACGGGCCGCTCGTCGCCGGGCTCGAGGCCCGCCTCGGCGAGTTCGTCGACGAACCGCGGGTTGAGGCCCTGCGGGGTGGTCCACTCGACGAGCGCGGCGCGGCCGCCGATGTCCGTCGCGTCCGGGATGCCGATCAGGCGCCACTCGGCGTCGGTGCGCACGTCGACGAGCAGCGCGCGCTCGTCGGACGCGAGCAGGTCCCACGCCTGCTGCGGGGTCAGGTCACCGGCGTACGGCATCGCGATCCTCCATCGGTCCTGGCGGTAGCACCCTCGCCCGGCGGACCGGGGGGTTGCTGCGGCGTCGTCGAGCCAGATCTCTCGGCCGCTCTGGATGGTTGGCGTGATGCTACGCGCGGCGCCCGACCTCGCGCCAAGGAGTGGACAGCGTGTCCCGTCATGCGAGACGGCCGACGTGTCCCGTTGACACACGCCCGCGCCCGACGGAACCCTCGTCGTCAGGTCATGAGCGCCAGCGCGAAGCCCCGGCTCGCTGGCCGGCAACCCTCCTCCGCGGTGGGGTGCCCCGGGTGACGACCAGGCCGACCGCCGACCGGCGGACGGCAAGCGCGGGGGCCGGCGGTGCCGGGTCCCACGGACCCGTGAGGAGCACCATGTCCGTCATCGCCGAGCAGACGTCCTGTGCGGAGGTCGACGCGGCCCGCGCGTCGACCCGTGAGCCCGTCCCCGCCCTGCTGCCCGTCGTCGGCGGCACCACCACCGTCCCGCTCGTCGACGGGACCCAGCGCGTGTACGCCAACCTGGACTACGCGGCGTCCGCGCCCGCGCTCGAGTCCGTCGCCGCGCGCGTGACCGAGGTCCTGCCGCTCTACGCGTCCGTGCACCGCGGCGCGGGCTACCTCTCGCAGGTCTCGACGGCGCTCTACGAGTCGGCCCGGCAGAGCATCGCGCGGTTCGTCGACGCCCGCCCCGACGACGTCGCGATCGTCACGCGCAACACCACCGACTCGCTCAACCTGCTCGCGGGCGTCGTCCCCGCGGGCGGCAAGGTGCTCGTCCTCGACGTCGAGCACCACGCCAACCTGCTGCCGTGGGTGCAGTCGTCGCAGCGGCACGGCAACACCACGACGATCCTGCCGATCGGCCGGACCGTCGCCGACACCCTCGCGGCCCTGCGCGCCGAGCTCGCGACCCAGCCGTACGCGCTGCTCACGATCACGGGCGCGTCGAACGTCACGGGTGAGTCGCTGCCGATCGAGGAGGTCGTCGCGCTCGCGCACGCCGAGGGCACGCGCGTGGCGGTCGACGGCGCGCAGCTCGTCCCGCACCGCGGCTTCTCGCTCGCCCGCACGGGCGCCGACTACGTCGCGTTCTCGGGTCACAAGACGTACGCGCCGTTCGGCGCGGGGGCGCTCGTCGGCCGCCGCGACTGGCTCGACACCGGCACGCCCTACCTCGCCGGGGGAGGCGCCGTGCGCGACGTGCGCGCCGACCGCACCGTCTGGCAGCCGGCACCCGCGCGGCACGAGGCCGGGTCGCCCAACGTCATCGGCGCGATCGCGCTCGCCGAGGCGTGCGACCGGCTCGCCGCCCTCCCCGCGGGTGCGCTGCTCGCGCACGAGGAGGCGCTGCGCGCCCGCCTGGTCGACGGGCTGAGCACGATCGACGGCGTCGAGGTCGCGCGCATCTGGCCCGACTCCGCGGACCCGGTCGGCGTCCTCACCTTCACCGTCCCCGGTCACGACCCGGGTCTCGTCGCTGCGTACCTGTCCGCCGAGCACGGCATCGGGGTCCGCGACGGCCGGTTCTGCGCGCACCCGCTGCTCGCGCACCTCGGCGCGTCCGGCGGCGCGATCCGCGCGTCCGTCGGCGTGGGCACGACCAGCGAGGCCGTCGACCGCCTGGTCGACGCGCTGCGCCGCTTCCTCGCCGACGGCCCGACCGCCCGCTACGACGTCGTCGACTCCTGCTGGACCGTCGTCGACGACACCCGCCCGCTCGTGCAGGTCCACGGCCTCGACGCCCTCGCCGCCACGGCGGCGGCGGCCTGCGGCCCGGCCCTCGACGACTGACCCGGCCCGGAGCCGACGGGCCGCCTGCTCGGGGCGAGCCCGGGTGGGTCGACGTCAGCCGACGACGATGCCCAGGTGCTCCGCGACGAGCGGGGCGAGGTCGAGCAGCTGGTCCTGCGTGATGCGTGCACCGCGCAGCCCGTCGAGCCCGTCGATCCGCTCGAGCCCGACGACACCGCGCAGGTCGACGTCCTCGAGCCGCGCGCCGGAGACGTCGAGCCGCCGCACCCGGCAGTCCTCGAGCACGACCTTGCGGGCGGTCACGCGGGCGAGGTCGAGCTCGTCCACGACGACGCCGACCAGCCGGACGTCGGCCAGCCGCGCCTCGCGCAGGTTGAGGTAGTCGACCTTGCCGCCGTGCAGCTCGACGCGGGTCCACTCCGACCCGTGCGCCTCCACGGCACCGAGCCGCGAGCCCTCCCACCGGCAGTCGAGCCACGTGGCCGACACCGCGGACAGCGACCCCGCGCGCACGCGCGTCCACGTCGTGTCGGCGGCCCGGGTGCCGTCCAGCCGGACGCCGTCGAGCGAGCAGTCGGTGAAGGTGCACTCGAGGATCCGCGAGTGCGAGCCGTCCTGCCCGTCGAGGTCCTCACCGACCAGGTCGACGGCGTCGAGGTCGCCGTCACGTTCCAGCGTGCGGGATTCCATGCGGGCCACCCTGCCACGACGTGCGAGGCTCGCGGGCGTGCTGCGCGACGTCACGCTCGAAGGTCACGGTGTCCGGCTCGTCCCCCTCGACGAGCCCCACGCGGAGGGCCTGGCCGCGTTCGTCGACGCGCGCGTCTGGGCGGGCATGTCGTCGCCCCTGCCGGTCGGGCTCGACGCGTGGCGCGCGGAGATCGCGAAGGCCCGGGCGACGCCCGGACGGCTCGCGTTCGCGGTGCTCGACGCGGAGACCGGTGAGGTGCGGGGGAGCACGTCGTTCTACGACTGGGACCCGCACGTCCTGCGCGTCGAGATCGGGCACACGTACTACGCGCCGCGCTGGTGGGGGACGTCGAACAACCCGGCGTGCAAGCTGCTGCTCCTCACGCACGCGTTCGAGACGTGGGGGTGCGTGCGCGTCGCGTTCCGGGCGGACACCCGCAACACCCGGTCGATCGCGGCGATCCGGCGGCTCGGCGCCGTGCCCGAGGGCGTGCTGCGCAGCCACCGCCTCGCGCCCGACGGGACGCGCGGCGACTCGGCGTACTTCTCGATCCTCGCCGACGAGTGGCCCGCGGTCCGCGCGGGCCTGCTCGACCGCCTGACGGCCACCGACTGAGGCCACCGCGGCGGGCGCCGGATCACCCCGAGCGGAGGGTGCGCGCACGGGCCTGCCCGGCAGACTGGGCGCATGCCGGGCAGCGTGCTCCTCCCGCGAGTCGACCGTTCCGCCCTCGACGAGCAGCGCCGACGCGTGCACGTCCGTGTCCTCGCGTCGAGGACCGTCTGGGTGCTGGCGGTCGTCGGGCTCGTGTCGAGCCTGCTCCGGGGGGTGTGGCGCGACCTCGCGCTGTTCGACGACATCGTCCCGGACGCGGGGACGGCGTCGGCGCGCCCGGCGCTCATCACGGTGTCGATCGTCCTGCTGTTCACGGCGCGCGGTCTGCGGCGGGGGCACCGGCTGTCCTGGATCCTCACGCTCGGCCTGCTCGTCGCGTCCGCGGTGCTGCACCTCGTGCGCGGCCTCGACGTGCTGGCCGCGGCCGCCGTGGTGGTCGGCACGGTCTGGCTCGCGACGCAGGGTGCGTGCTTCCCGGTGCTGCCGAACCGTCGGGACGTGCGGCGCGCGGTCCTGCTGGTCGTGTTCGCGGTCGTGTTCGTCGTCGTGACGACGGTCGGGCTCGTCGTGTGGGTGCTGGTGCGTGACCCGGGCACCGACCAGATCGAGCGGCTGGCGCGCCTCCTCAGCCCCGTGGAGTTCGTGCTCGAGCTCGCGTTCCTGCTCTCGCTGCTGTGGACGCTCACGTCGCCGCGCCGGCCTCGCCGCCTCAACGCCGTCGACCACGTCGACGAGCGTGAGCGCGCCCGCGCGATCGTGCAGCGCTGGGGCACCGGGACGCTCGACTACTTCGCGCTGCGCGACGACAAGGACTGGTTCTTCGTCGGCCGCTCGGTCGTCGCGCACTCGGTGCGCGGCGGCGTCGCGCTCGTGTCGCCCGACCCGATCGGGCCGCCCGAGGAGCGCGAGCAGACGTGGGCCGAGTTCCTCGACTACACCGAGGACCACGGCTGGTCGGTCGCCGTCATCGGCGCCGGGCAGGACTGGCTCGGCGTCTACGAGGCGGCCGGGCTGCGCGTCGTCTACCTGGGCGACGAGGCGATCGTCGACTGCACGACCTTCACGACGGCCGGCGGGTCGCACAAGTCGCTGCGGCAGGCCGTCGGACGCGTCGAGCGCGCGGGCTACACGACGACGTTCCACGACCCGTCCGCGATCGACCCGCACCTGCGCGCGCAGATCGAGGCGATGAGCGACGAGTCCCGTCGCGGCGAGACCGAGCGCGGTTTCTCGATGACCCTGTCGCGGCTCTTCGACCCGGCCGACACCGGGCTGCTGATGTCGGTCACGCAGACGCCCGCGGGTCGCGTCGACGCGTTCTGCCAGTGGGTGCCCGCGCCCGCGATCGGCGGCTGGTCGCTCGACGTCATGCGCCGACGCCTCGACGTCGACGGCCTGCCCAACGGGCTGATCGACACGAACATCGTCCACACGATCGGCGAGCTCAAGGCGCGCGGGCACACCGGTCTGGGCCTCAACTTCGCGGTGCTGCGCGAGGTCCTCGAGAACGAGGAGGGCGGCGGCTCGCGCCTCGACCAGCTCACGCGTCCCGTGCTGCAGCGGCTGTCGCAGGGCACGCAGATGGCGACGCTCGGCCAGTTCAACGAGAAGTTCGACCCGTCGTGGGTGCCGCGCTACACGATCCTCGACTCCGTCGAGTACGTCGCGACGCAGGCCGTCGTCATGGCCGGTGCCGAGGGCGTGACGGAGATCCCCGTCATCGGCCGGTTCCTCGGCAACGTCGGGCAGCCCACGTGACGCGACCGGGCACGGACGACGCGGCACGCAGGAGGGTCGCGGCGACGCGCGGGCGGCCGACGTGATCGGGTCCCTGCTCGCCGCGGTCGCGTCGTCGGTCGGCTACGGCGTCAGCACGATCATGCAGGCCGTCGGCGCACGCCGGGCGCGTGGGCTCGGCGCGGTCCTGCAGCCGCTCGTGATCGCCGCGTTCGTCCTCGACGGTCTCGCGTGGCTGCTGTCGCTCGCGGCCCTCGACCACCTGCCGCTGTTCGTCGTGCAGGCGGTGATCGCCGCGTCGCTGGTCGTCGTCGTGCTGCTCGCGCGCGTCGTCCTGCACGCGCGCATGCGGAGGATCGACGTCGCCGCGGTGGTCGCGGTCGTCGCCGCGCTCGTCGTGGTCGCGGCCGCCGGCGGTGAGCAGCCCGCGGTCCACCCGCCCGACGGGTTCGTCGCCGCGACCGTCGCCGCCGGGGCGGTCGTGGCCCTCGGGACCCTCGCCGCCTACCGGTCCGGGCCGCCGGCGCTGCTCGCCGTGCTCAGCGGGCTCGGCTACTCGGTCGCGGCGATCGGCGCCCGTGCCGCGCACGCCGACGGCGACCTGCTCGACACCGTGCTCCAACCCCTCGCGATCCCGATCGTCGTGGGCGGCGTCGCCGGTGCGCTGGCCTACCTGCGCGCGCTCGAACGCGGACCGGTCGGCACGGCGGCCGCGATCGTCTCCGTCGTCGAGGTGGTCGTGCCCGGCGTCGTCGGGCTCACCGCGCTCGGCGACGTCGTCCGCGACGGCTGGGCGCTGCCCGCCGCCGTGGCGCTCGCCGGTGCCCTCGCGGGCTGCGTCGTCCTGGCGGCGAGCCCCGCCAACGCCGCCGCCGAGTCCGGCGACACCCCAGACGGCGACGTCCGCACCGCCGCGCCCACCCACTGACCGGGCCGACCGGCTGACCGGCGGGCCGGGCCTCCCGCCGCACGCTGTGCTTGGGTGGGGCGCATGAGTGCTGCCCAGGCGCCGTCCGACGGTTCGCTGACGGGCGACGCGACGCTCGTCCTGCCGGAGTTCGACGACCCGCCCCGCGACCCGCTGGCGCTGCTGCGCACGTGGTGGGACGCCGCCGTCGACCGCGGTCTGCGCGAGCCGTTCGCCGCGACCCTCGCGACCGTCGACGAGCACGGCGACCCGCGCACCCGCACCGTCCTCGTCAAGGACGTCGACGCGGACGGCCTGCTGTTCGGCAGCTCCGCCAGCAGCCGCAAGGGCCGTCACCTCGCCGCCCACCCGCGCGCGGCGCTGACCTTCTTCTGGCGCGAGACGCTCCAGCAGGTCAACGTCACCGGCTCCGTCGAGGTCCTGGCCAACGACGTGTCGGACGCCCTGTTCGCCCGCCGCACGCGCGCCGCGCAGGCCGCGACCGCCGCCTCGCGGCAGAGCCGGCCGCTGTCGTCGGAGGCCGGCCTCCGGGCGGAGGCCGCCCGGCTCGTCGCCGCCGACGGTCCCGTCGAGCGCCCCGCCGACTGGACCGCCTACCGCGTGGTCCCCGATGCGGTCGAGTTCTGGTACGGCAGCCCCGACCGCCTCCACCGCCGCCTCCAGTACGTCCGCACGGGCACGACGTGGGAGCCCACCCGCCTCCAGCCGTGACCGGGCGCGACGCAGGTTCACCCCGGCCCGCCGTGGTGCCGATGGACCGGGTGTGAGCAGCGAGACCGCCGGAACCGGCGACAAGACGATGCGGCTGCGCTATGCGGGGGACTGCCGACTCTGCGCTGCACCCCTGGCGGCGGGCACGGTCGCGGTGTACGAGCGGCCGACGAGATCGGTGCGATGTGTCGAGTGCGCGCCGGTCGCGGTCGACCCGGAGGCGCAACCGCTCGCGCCCGACGTGGTCGTCCGGCCGGGCGAGGCCCACGAGCAGCCCTCGGTGCACGAGGCCGACGCTCAGGAGCCCGTCGAGACCGGGCACGCCGGAGCGTCCGCCGCGCGGGAGTTCGAGCGCCGAGCCGCCAAGCGCGAGGAGCGGATCCGGGCGGAGCACCCGCGGCTCGGGGGACTGATCCTGGCGCTCTCCGACGACCCGCAGAGCACGCGCGCATGGAGCTCGGGCGCTCGCGGGGAGCGGGTCGTCGCGCGGAGCCTGGACACGTGCGCGAACGAGCGTGTGCGCGTCCTGCACGACCGTCGCATCCCGCGGACGCGCGCCAACATCGACCACATCGCGGTTGCGCCGACAGGCGTGTACGTCATCGACGCGAAGCGGTACAAGGGCCGGCCCGATCTCCGGGTGCAGGGCGGTCTGCTCCGTCCCCGCACGGCGACGCTGACGGTCGGCGGCAGGGACTGCACGAAGCTCCTCACGGGTGTGCAGAAGCAGGTCGAGCTCGTCCGCGCAGCGCTCGCGCCGACCCACCCCGACGTCCGTGTCCGCGGGCAGCTGTGCTTCGTCGACGCCGACTGGCCGCTGTTCGGCGGCGCGTTCGCCCTGGACGACGTCGACGTGCTCTGGCCGAAGAAGGCCGCGCAGATCCTGAACCGCGACGGCCCGCTGACCGACGACCAGATCGACCTCGTTCACCGCGGGCTCGCGGACGCGTTCCCCGTCGCCTGAGTGGTGCGCGTCGCGGTCAGGGCTGCGGGGTGGCCATAGGTCCCTGGTCCCGCACCGACACCTGCGGTCGGGGCAGACTTGCCGTCCAGGCTCGAGACACGCGGCCGGTGCAGCACGACGGTGTGGGGTGGCCGTGGCGCAGTCGTCGCGAGAGTTCGGTGTCCTGTCCCTGACGCCGTCGACGCCGCGTGCGTCCGCCGGACAGGTCGAGGGACCCTTCGGGTCGGCTGCGGAGGCGCACGTCGCGGGCGTCTCGCGGTGCCAGCGGGACGGCGGCGACTACGAGCTGATGGTGCGCGAGGAGCCGGACGGTCCGTGGCGCTCGACCCGCGGGGAGTCGCCCCGTGACGTGCTGCGTCGTCGGCGGCGTGAGGGCGCCGACCGGTCGGCGCGCACGTGGACGTCGAGCGGGCGCGGAGTGGCGTGGGACTGGTGGCGTCGCCGGGCGGACGGGTCGTAGCGTCGACCACCCGGGCGACTCACCCGGGCGACTCCTTGAACCGGCGGCTGCGCGCGCCGATGGATCAGGCATGAAGCGCGACCCGCACCTGAGCCTGCGAGGTGAGCTGTCCCTGCGCCGGGACCGGCACTGGATGGTCGGCTACGCGGCGCTCGTCCTGTGCCTGCCCGCCGTGATGGCCCTGGTCCGCGTCCCGTCGATCACCGGCAAGGGCGCGGTCGTCACGGTCGCGATGGCGCTCGCGTTCGTGGGGCTCGTGCGGGTGCGGTGTGCGCGGCGGCTCGAGCGGATCCTCGACGAGTCGACGCCGGTCCGGTCCGACCTGGGCGAGGACGTCGACCACTGACCGCGTGACCGCGGCCGGGCGACGCGCGTCGACGCGCAGCCCGGCCGCGCGGGTGTCTAGACCCGGACGACGGTGCCCGTGAGGTGCGGCTTGCCGGTGCGGGCGTCCCAGCCGGCGAACGACGTGGTCCCGGCGCCGTCGGGGGCGACCCGGACGGTGACGGTGCCCGGCAGCAGGACGGGCTTGGCGAACTCGACCGACCACGTGAACGCGTCGCCGCGGGCGGCGCCGACGTCGGCCAGCGCGCGGGCGGCCGTGTCCATCCCGTGCGCGATCGCGCGCGGGAAGCCGAGCGCCTTCGCGGAGAGCGCGGACAGGTGGATGGGGTTGTGGTCGCCGGACACGGCCGCGTAGCGGCGGCCGGTGTCGGCGGCGAGCTTCCACCGCCCGGTCGGCTGCGGGGCGACGAACTCGTCGCGCGGCTCGTCGTCGGTCGGGCGGCCCGCGAGCCGGACGCCCTTGGCGAGGTATGTCGAGACCCCGCGCCAGACGAGCGCGTCGCCGACCCGCACCTCCGCGACCAGGTCGACGGTCGTGCCCGACCGGTGCGGCCGCAGCCCCTCGGCCCACGCCCGCACGTCGAGCGCGTCGTCGAGCGTCACGGGCGCGTGCTGCGTCACGTGGTTCGCGACGTGCACGAGCCCGAGCAGCGGCAGCGGGAAGTCCGGCCGGACCATGACGGCGAACGCGACGGGGAACGCGAGGACGTGCACGAACCCGGCGGGCAACCGGTCGGACGCGGACTCCCCGACGAGGTGCTGGTACTCCGTCAGGTGCTCGGCGTCGGCGCGGACGCCCCGGACCTCGTGCACGACGTCCGGCAGGGTGGTCGGCGCGCGACCGACGCGGCGGGCGACGGCCAGCCGTCCGGTCGCCGCCGCACCGCGCGCGTACAGCCCGCCGAGCGAGGGGACGGCGGGCAGGACGACCGTCGTCACCGGCCCACCAGGTTCTGCCCGCAGACGCGCAGCGTCTCGCCGACGACCCCGCCCGCGGCGGGCGACGCGAGGAACGCGACGGCCTCGGCGACGTCGACGGGCAGCCCGCCCTGCTGGAGCGAGTTGAGCCGCCGTGCGACCTGCCGCGTGACGGCCGGGATGCGCGCGGTCATCTCGGTCTCGATGAAGCCGGGCGCGACCGCGTTGGCGGTGCCGCCGAACGGCACGAGCAGGGGCGCGGTCGCGCGGACCATGCCGATGACGCCGCCCTTCGACGCCGCGTAGTTGGTCTGGCCGCGGTTGCCCGCGATGCCCGACGTCGACGCGAGCGACACGATGCGTGGCGCGTCGGTGAAGTCGCCCGACGTGAGCAGCGCCTCGTTGATCCGCAGCTGGCTCGCGATGTTCACCGCGAGCACGGACTCCCACTTGTCGGGCGTCATGTTGGCGAGCAGCTTGTCGCGCGTGATGCCGGCGTTGTGCACGACGACGTCGAGCCGCCCGTGCCGCTGGAGGGCGTGCGCGAGGATGCGGGCGCCCGCGTCGTCGGCGGTCACGTCGAGCTGGAGCGCGGTGCCGTGGACCTCGTTGGCGACGGCGGCGAGCTGCTCCCCGGCGGACGGGACGTCGACCGCGACGACCGTCGCGCCGTCCCGGGCGAGCGTCTGCGCGATCGCCTTGCCGATGCCGCGCGCGGCTCCGGTCACGACCGCGACGCGCCCGTCGAGCGGGGCGTCCCACGACGCCGGCAGCGCGCCCGCGTCGGACGCGACCGTCAGCAGCTGCCCGTCGACGAACGCGGAGCGTGCCGACAGGAAGAACCGCAGCGCACCGAGCACCGACGGCGCGGTCACGGGCACGCCCTCGCGCAGCACGATCCCGTTGCCGGTCGCCCCGCCGCGCAGCTCCTTGGCGAGCGAGCGCAGCAGCCCGTCGACGCCCTGCCGGGCCGCGGCGAGCGCGGGGGCGTCGTCGACGCCCGCCTCGCGCGAGACGGTGACGACGCGGCCACCGCGGGCCAGCCCCTTCAACGTCGCCGCCGCCGCGAGGACCGGCTCCGCGAGCTGGTCGGGGTGGGTCACGCCGGTGAGGACGACCACGACGGCCGCGTACCGCGTGTCGGGGGTCGCGTGCCGGTGCACCTCGAGGTCCCAGCCGTCGAGGACGGCCGCGCCGGGGGCGCCGCCTGCAGGCGCGGACAGGACCCCGGCGAGCGCGTCGGCGTCGTCGTCGCGACCGAGCACGAGGACGGGCCCGTCGACGAGCGGGGCGCCGGGGCGGTGGCGGCGCAGCGGCGTCGGCTGGGGGAGGCCGAGCTGCTTCGCGATCTTCTTCGTGACGCCGCTGTTGACGAGGTTGAGGTAGGTGTCGGTCATGGTCACGCCGCCTCGAGGATCGCGGTGAGGCCGAGCCCGCCGGCCGCGCACACGGACACGAGCGCCCGCACCGGGCGGCCCTCCGCCTGCTTGCGGCGGTGCAGCTCCTTGCTGATCGTGGCGACGATGCGCCCGCCGGTCGCGGCGAACGGGTGGCCCGCGGCCAGCGAGGAGCCGTGCACGTTGAGCCGCGCCCGGTCGACGGACCCGAACGCCCCGTCGAGGCCCAGCCGCTCCTTGCCGAACTGCTCCGACTCCCACGCGGCGAGCGTCGTCAGGACGGTCGACGCGAACGCCTCGTGGATCTCGACGTAGTCGAGGTCGTCGAGCGTCAGGCCGTTGCGGGCGAGCAGGCGCGGCACCGCGAAGACGGGGGCCATGAGCAGCCCGTCGACGCCGTGCACGAAGTCGACCGCGGCGGCCTCGGCGTCGACGACGACGGCGAGCGGCGTGAGGTCGTGCGCGGCGGCCCACTCGTCCGAGCCGAGCAGGACCGTCGACGCGCCGTCGGTGAGCGGCGTCGAGTTCCCGGCGGTCATCGTCGCGGGTGTGTCGAGCCCGAGCCCGAACACCGGCTTGAGCTTCGCGAGCTTCTCGAGCGACGTGTCGGCACGCAGGTTGCCGTCGGTCGTCTGGCCGCGGAACGGCGTGACGAGGTCGTCGAAGAACCCGTCGGCCCACGCGGCGGCGAGCCGCTGGTGCGACGCGAACGCGATCTCGTCCTGCGCCTCGCGCGTGATGCCCCACTGCGCGGTGGTGAGCGCCTGGTGCTCGCCCATCGACAGGCCGGTGCGCGGCTCGTCGGTGCGGGGGGCGGCCGGGGCGAGGTCCTTGGGGCGGATGCGCGACGCGACGGCGAGGCGCTGCCCGACGGAGCGCGCCCGGGACAGGTCGAGCAGCGTGCGGCGCAGCCGGTCGCTCACGGCGATGGGCGCGTCGGACGTGGTGTCGACGCCGCCCGCGATCCCGGAGTCGAGCTGGCCGAGGCGGATCTTGTTCGCGAGCCCGACGACCGACTCGAGGCCGGTCGCGCACGCCTGCTGCACGTCGTACGCGGGCGTCGTGGGCGCGAGCGCGGAGCCGAGGACGGCCTCGCGGGTGAGGTTGAAGTCGCGCGAGTGCTTGAGCACCGCGCCGGCCGCGACCTCGCCGATGCGCTCGCCCTGCAGGCCGTACCGCGCGACGAGCCCGTCGAGCGCGGCGGTGAGCATGTCCTGGTTGCTCGCGTGGGCGTACTTCCCGCCGGCGCGGGCGAACGGGATCCGGTTGCCGCCCAGGACCAGCGCGCGGCGCGTGGCCACGGGGGTCGCCGGGTCGGCGGGGGTCTTGCGGGGGGAGGGGGCCACGGGTTGGTTCCTCTCGCATCGTCGCTTGAGTCGGACGGCCCTCGTGCCGGTGCGCGAGGGACCTTCGTCCCGAAGTGGTGTCCGAAACCCACAGTACCTGATACCTTCGGTTTCGTGAGCCCCATCACACGAGGGCCGTCGACGACGACGCGACCCACGCTCCTGCGCACCGACGCCGGGACGCCGCCGCCGGCCGACCACCGCATGCCCGACCCGCACGAGCTGCCCGTCGACGGGCGCTCGACCCGCTGGGCCGACCACCGCGAGGCCCGTCGCGCCGAGCTCGTCCGGATCGCGCGCCGCACCGTGCACCACCACGGCCCCGACGTGTCGATGGAGGAGATCGCGGTCGCCGCCGGCACGTCGAAGTCGATCGTCTACCGCTACTTCACCGACAAGACCGGCCTCCAGATCGCCGTCGCCGAGGCCGTCGTGCTGCAGATCCAGGGCGCCCTCGAAGGCGTGCTGCGCGTCTCGCCGACGCCGCGCGAGGGCCTGCGGGCGATGGTCGCGGTCTACCTGGAGATGATCGAGTCCTCCCCGAACGTGTACGCGTTCGTGACGCGCGACGGGTCGGTCGAGTCCGGCGGGCCGCTCGGCCACTTCCTCGACTCCGTGACCGCGCTCGTCGCCGCCCCCTTCGCGCGCGGCCTCACGCAGGAGCAGCCCGACGGCCGCCGCACCGCGCGTCGCCCCGAGGCCGCCCCCGACGAGCCCGCCCCGGCCGACGACGACGAAGCCGCGCGCGTGGCGCTCGCCGAGGCCTGGGCCGCCGGCGCCGTCGGCTTCGTCCGCGGCGCGGGCGAGTGGTGGCTCGCGCACCGCGACCAGCCCGGCACCCCCGACCGCGAGGCCCTCACCGCCCAGGTCGCCGCCTGGCTCTGGGCCGGCCCCGTCGGCCTGCTCGCCCGCGACCGTCCCCGACCCGACACCAGCCCGCACGCGACGCACCCCGCAGACCCGGAGGAGTCCCGATGACGACGACCACCCCCCGCCCCACCACGGCGGAGACCGAGCAGGGCGACCCCCGGCTCGACGCCGACGTCCGCCTCGACGTCGACCACCTCGCACGGCTGCTGCTCGGCCACTACCCGGAGCTGCGCCTCGGCGCACGCAAGCTCATGGCCGACGAGCGGTTCCACCGGATCGAGGGCCTGCCGCTGGCCGAGCACCGCGACCGGGTGCTCGGCCAGCTGCGGCTGCTCGCCGCCGAGGGCGACGTGCACCGCTCGTTCCCCGTGCGGTTCGGCGGTGCCGAGGACCACGGCGGCTTCCTCGCGCGGTTCGAGGAGCTCGGCCACGCGGACCCGTCGCTGCAGATCAAGTCCGGGGTCCAGTGGGGGCTGTTCGCGTCCGCGATCTACCACCTGGGCACCGAGCGCAGCCACGACCAGTTCCTCGCCGACGCGCTGTCCGTCGCGGTTCCCGGCGCGTTCGCGATGACCGAGACCGGTCACGGGTCGGACGTCGCCGCGATCGGCACGACCGCGACCTACGACGTCGAGACCGAGGAGTTCGTCATCCACACGCCGTTCCGCGCGGCGTGGAAGGACTACCTCGGCAACGCCGGCCAGCACGGCACGGCCGCGGTCGTGTTCGCCCGGCTCATCACGTCGCCCGCGGGCAAGCCGCGCGTCGACCACGGCGTGCACGCGTTCTACGTCCCGATCCGCGACCCGCAGACCATGGAGTTCCTGCCGGGCGTCGGCGGCGAGGACGACGGCCTCAAGGGCGGCCTCAACGGCATCGACAACGGTCGGCTGTGGTTCGACCACGTGCGCGTGCCGCGCACGAACCTGCTCAACCGGTACGGCGACGTCGACCCCGACGGCACCTACACCTCGCCGATCGCGAGCCCCGGCCGGCGGTTCTTCACGATGCTCGGCACGCTCGTCCAGGGGCGCGTGTCCCTCGACGGCGCCGCCGTCACCGCGTCGCGGCTCGGCCTGACGATCGCGATCACGTACGGCAACCAGCGCCGCCAGTTCGCGGGCGCCGGGAACGACGAGGTCGTGCTGCTCGACTACGCCGAGCACCAGCGTCGCCTCCTGCCGCTGCTCGCCGAGACGTACGCCGCCGGGTTCGCGCACGAGGACCTGCTCGCCGCGTTCGACGACGTCTTCTCGGGTCGCAACGACACCCCGGAGACGCGCGAGGACCTCGAGACGCTCGCCGCCGCGCTCAAGCCGACGTCGACCTGGCTCGCCCTCAAGACGCTCCAGACGTGCCGCGAGGCGTGCGGCGGCGCCGGGTTCCTCACCGAGAACCGGCTGACCAGCCTGCGCGCCGACATGGACGTCTACGTGACGTTCGAGGGCGACAACACCGTGCTCTACCAGCTCGTCGGCAAGCGGCTCCTCACCGACTACGCCAAGGGCTTCAAGCACCTCGATGCCGTCAAGGTCGCGCAGCTCGTCGCCGAGCGGGCGTCCGACGCCGCCCGGTTCCGGACGCCGCTGCACCGCGCGATCCAGACGATCGCCGACGTCGGCGACGTCCGCCGCAGCGCGGGGCAGCTCCGCGAGACCGACACCCAGCGGGCGCTGCTCGTCGACCGGGTCGAGACGATGGTCGCCGAGATCGCGCAGGCCCTGCGCCCCGCGCAGAAGGCCGACGCCGCGACCGCCGCCGCGCTGTTCAACAGCCAGCAGCACGCGATCGTCGAGGCCGCGCGCGCGCACGCCGAGCTCGTCCAGTGGGAGTCGTTCACCGCGGCCCTCGCGCGCGTCGACGACCCCGGCACCAAGCAGGTCCTCACCTGGGTCCGCGACCTGTTCGGGCTCACGCTCGTCGAGCGGCACCTCGCCTGGTACCTCGTCAACGGGCGGCTCTCGGCCGGCCGTGCGCGGACCGTCACGTCGTACATCGACCGGCTCGTGTCGCGCCTGCGGCCGCACGCGCAGGACCTCGTCGACGCGTTCGGGTTCGAGCAGGCGCACCTGCGTGCCCCCATCGCGTCGGGCGCCGAGCAGGCGCGTCAGGACGAGGCGCGCGCCTGGTACCGCGCGCAGCGCGCGTCCGGCGACGCCCCGATCCCGGAGAAGCACACCCGCTGACCCGGCACGACGACGGGCCCCGGGGCGCGCGGTGGAGGCGCACCCCGGGGCCCGTCCGTGCGTCCGCCAGACGCCACGAGGTCGGCCGTGCCGCTCGGGTCAGGCGATGCTGCCGCGCCACGCGGGCGGCGGCCCCGGGTCGTCGGGGACCGTCGCGAGCGTCGCACCGTCCGTGGCCAGCAGGACGACGAGCTCCGGCACCGTGCGCTGGACGGTCGCGCCGTCGGCCGTGAGGTCCACGACGCCGTCGACCGGCCCGACCGTGCCGGCCGCGCCACGGACGGTCGTCGCACCCCAGGTCGAGGCGTCGACCAGCACGGCGTGCAGGTCCGCGCCGGACAGGTCAGCGCCACGCAGGTCGGCACCGCCGAGGTCCGTCCGCACGAGGTACGACCCGCTCAGGTCGGTCTCCGTGAGGTCCGCGCCCGTGAGGTCCGTGCGGACCAGCCACGTCCGGTGCAGCCGCGCGCCGACCGCGCACACGCCCGAGAGGTCGGCCTTGCCGAGGCGCGCGCGCGACAGGTCGGCGCCGCGCAGGTCGGCCCCCGCCAGCAGGGCTCCGGACAGGTCCGCGCCGCGCAGGTCGGCGCGCTGGAGGTCGACGCCGAAGAGGTCCGCGGACGCCAGGTCCGCGCCCCGCAGGTCCGCGCCCGCGAGGTCGGACGCGGAGGCGTCGGACCCGAGGGCGAGACGTGCGCCGTCGGCACCGGACGTGCGCAGCCAGGTGCGGTGCGCCTCCAGACGTGCGGCGAGCGTGTCGCTCACGGTGCTCCTCCCCGGTCGCACCCCACCGCCCGAGCATGCCGGGCGGCGCGGGTACGTGACCAGGGTGCTACCGCAGGGTGGACGCGCGGGAGGCCCTGCGCGCGGTCAGGCCGGCGCGTCGAGGCGGGCCACGAGGTCGGCGTCGAGCGTCAGGCGCGCCCCGGCGACGGCCTCCTCGACCTGCGCGACGCGCGTCGCGCCGACGATCGGGACCACGCCGTGCGCGACGAGCCAGGCGATCACGACCTGGTTCGCCGAGACGCCGAGCTCACCGGCGACCTCGCGCAGCACGGCGAGCCGTGCGGTCGTGCCGGGGTGCTCGAAGAGCTCCTGCATCGGCTTGTCGGGCCGCGTGTACGCCCCGAACATCAGCGTGTTGTACGCCCAGAGCGTCAGGTCGCCCTCCGCCGCGAGGTAGTCGAACGTCTCCGGGGTCGCGAGGGTGTGCCCGCCCTCGGGCAGCCGGACGCCCGGCCGCGGCTGCAGGTAGGTGTGCCGCAGCTGCACCTGCGTGAACGGCGTGACGCCGAGGTCGCGCGCGGTCCGCCGGGCCCGCTCCAGCCGCCACGTCGCGTGGTTGCTCGCGCCGAGGACGCCGACGGTGCCGTCGGCGACGAGCGCGCCGAACGCGCCGACCGTCTCCTCGAGCGGGACCGCGCGGTCCTCGACGTGTGCCCAGTAGACGTCGATCCGGTCGGTGCCGAGGCGCTGGAGCGAGCCCTCGACGGCCGCCCGGATCGCGCGCGCCGACAGGCCCTCGACGTCGTCGAGCGTCCGGTCGCCCGGCGTGCGGGGACGCGCGCCGACCTTCGTCGAGAGGACGACGGCGTCGCGGGTGCCGCGCGCGGCGAGCCAGCGGCCGATGGTCGCCTCGCTCTCGTCGCCGGTGCAGCCGTCCTGCCAGAACGGGTAGTTGTCGGCCGTGTCGAGCCGGGTGCCGCCGAGCTCGACGAACCGGTCGAGGATCGCGAACGAGTCCCGCTCGTCCACGGTGGTGCCGAGGGGGATGGTGCCCAGTGCCAGTCGCAGATCGGTCATGACGACACCGTGCCGCTTCGAGCGCGCTCGAACGCAAGCCCTGCCCGGGGCCGGTCTACTCCGGGTTGCAGCGCGCGGCGATCATCGCGAACGCGTCGACGTCGGGCCGCCACGGCTCGAGGTTCCACTGCGCCTTGTCGGGCGCGCCGAGCATGTGGCACACCAGCTGGTCGCGCATCGTCCGGGAGTCGGCGCGCGGCTCCTGCGCGACGAGCTGCGTCCACGTGAGCTCCTGCGCGGCCAGCCCCGACGCGCGCGCCCAGGCGGTCGGCGTGACGCCCAGCGACTCGCCGCCCTCGCGGTTCCCCCAGTCCAGACCGGCCACCGCGGACGACGCGAGCCACAGGGCGTCCCCGGTGGACGTGCGCACCTCGGCCACGTCCGGTCCGACGGCGTCCGCCGCAGCGCCCGCGAGGCCGCCCACCGGTGTCCCGGCGTCGTCGAGGACGACGACCGTGCCGTCGTCCTGCACCGTGAGCGACCACCCGGCGGGCGCCGCCACGTGCACGGTCCCCGGTCCGACGGTCGCGCGGGCGCTGCCGTCGGCGTCCGCCGTCACGGACACCGTCGTCGGCGGGACCGCCAGGACCGCCAGGGTCACCGCGCCGGAGGTGAGCGGGACGCCCCGGGCGCGGACGTCGGCGGCCTCGGGCGCGACGGGCGGCGACGGGGTCCGAACGGGGGACGTCACGTCGGCCGACGCGCTCGTCTCCGCCGGCGTCGGGGCGGCGTCGTCCGAGCCCTGCGGACCGCACGCGACCAGCGCCAGGAGCAGCGCGGCACCCGCCGGCAGGGCGGCGGTCGGGACGGCGCGGCGCATGTGCCGGACGCTAGCAGCGCGGCCTCACCACCGGTCGCGACGGAGTGCGGACATATGCTGACCCGACGGTGTCCGGACGTGCGGCACCCTCCGCCCGCCGAGGGGGGCCCGTGCCGGTCCGTGAGCCCACCGACGACGACGCGCCCGTCGCGTCCGTCGAGTGCCGCGACGGCGTCGTCCACCCGGACGGTGTCGACGAGGTCGCGCGCGCCCTCGAGGGCGAGCGGATGCGCTGGCAGCTCGCGGTGTCCGCGGGCGAGGTCGGCGGGTTCGACTGGGACCTGGTGACCGGCCGGCTCGAGTGGGACGACCAGCTCCACGCCATCTTCGGCATCCCGCGCGAGCAGTTCGGCGGCACGATCGAGCACTTCTCGGCGGCCCTGCACCCCGACGACGTCGCGCGCGTCGGTCAGGCGCTGCGCCGCGCGATCGCCACCTGTGCGGAGTACGCCGCCGAGTACCGCGTCGTGCGCCCCGACGGCACCGTGCGCTGGGTGCAGGCGCGCGGCAGGGCCCTGAGCGGACCGGACGGCTCGGCCGTGCGCGTGCTGGGCGCGGCCTACGACACGACCGACCGGCGCGACGCGGACGCCCGCATCTCGCGCGTGCTCGAGACGATGTCGGCGGCGTTCTTCCTGCTCGACGACGCGTGGCGGTTCACCTACGTCAACGCCGAGGCCGAGGTGCTGCTCGCGCGGCCCCGGTCGGAGCTGCTGGGCGGCGTCCTGTGGGACCTGTTCCCCGACGCGAACGGCTCGGCCTTCGAGGAGAACTACCGGGGCGCGGTGCGCACCGGCGAGCCGCGCACGTTCGAGGCGTACTACCCGGCGCCGCTGGATCGCTGGTACGAGGTGCGGGCGTGGCCGGGCACCGACGGCCTCTCGGTCTACTTCTCCGACTGCACCGAGCGTCGCCGCTCCCAGGACGAGGCGCGCCGGGCGCGCGACCGCGCCGAGACCGAGCGCCGCGCGGCCGAGTGGGCGCGGCAGCGTGCGGAGGTCGGCCAGGCGCGCCTGCGGCTGCTCGCGGAGGTCGGCGACGACCTCGCGTCCACGCTCGACACCGAGGACGCGGTCGCGCGGCTCGCGCGGCACCTGGTGCCGAGCCTCGCCTCCTGGTGCCTCATCACGCTGTCGAGCGACCAGCGCCACCTGCGCGACATCGCGAGCTGGCACGGCGACCCGGCGCGCCGCGAGACCGTCGCCCGCTACGCGCGGCTGCGCCTGAACTCGCTCGACCCGTCGTCGTACCTGTACCGCGCGCTGCGCACCGGCGAGGTCGTGGCGGTCCCCGACGCGACCCGCTCGATCTCCGAGGTGCTGTCGGTCGGGGAGGCGCGGGCCGTGCTCGGCGAGCTCGCACCGGAGAACGCGTACGCGATCCCGATGCGCGCGCGCGGCCGCACCGTCGGCGCGATGACCCTCTTCCTCGACGCGGAGCGGCGCGACCTCACCGAGGACGACCTGGCGATGCTCGTGCAGCTCGCGGACCGGGCCGGGCTCGCGCTCGACAACGCGCGGCTCTACGAGGAGCAGCGCCAGATGGCGGAGTCGCTCCAGCGTGCGCTGCTGTCCGCGCCCGTCCAGCCCGACGGTCTGCGCGTCGTCGTGCGGTACCTCCCCGCGTCGCGCGCGGCCCAGGTCGGCGGCGACTGGTACGACGCCTTCCTGCAGCGCGACGGCTCGACGGTCCTCGCCGTCGGCGACGTGATCGGGCACGACACGCAGGCCGCGGCGGCGATGAGCCAGGTCCGCACGCTGCTGCGCGGCATCGGCTACACGGCGGGTGCCGCGCCGGCGACGATCCTGCGCGACCTGGACGAGGCGATGCACGGGCTGCGCGTCGACACGATGGCGACGGCCGTCGTCGCGCGGTTCGAGCCGGCCGGCACGGCGGAGGGGTCGGGCGCGCGGCGGCTGCGGTGGTCCAGCGCCGGGCACCTCCCGCTCGTCGTGGTCGCGCCCGACGGGACGGCGCGTGCGCTCGACGTGGGCCGGCACGAGCTGCTGCTCGGGGTCGGCCGGGGGACCGAGCGTGGCGAGCACGAGGTCCTGCTGGAGCCCGGCAGCGTGCTGCTGCTCTACACCGACGGGCTCGTCGAGCGCCGCGGGGAGCACCTGTCGCACGGCGTGGCGCGACTGTGCGACGTCCTCACGCAGACGTGGGCGGGCGAGCCGGGCGACGACGACGAGCGCCTGGGACGCGTCGTCGACGGCGTGGTCACGCGCATGCTCGACGGCCACGCCGACGACGACGTCGCGGTGCTCGCGGTGCACGTGCTCCCGCCGGACGCCGCCGTCGGCGGGGTGCGCTAGCGCCGGGTCAGGGCACCTGGACGCCGGCGGCCCCCGCCCAGGTCCGCCAGTCGTTGAGCCGCTGCCACCCGCGTTGCGCCTCCTCCAGCAGGCTGGGCGGGATGGGTCGGATCTTCCCGAGCGCCGTGGCCCCCTCGACGATCGCGTCGAGGTTCCCGGCGATGAGCTGCGCGAAGGCGTCGACCAGGGCCGCGTTCGCGGGATCGGTCAGGCGGCCGACGATCGCGTCGATCTGGGCTGTCCCGGCGGCCGTCGGGTGCGGCACGAACGTCCAGACGCTCGCGACGAGCGCGTCGGTGCGCTCCGGTGTCATCGCGGGGGCGCCCGTGCCGGCGACGGCCGCGAGGTTGGCGTTGGACTGCGCCACCGCGGCGGCGGCGATCCGCTGCGTGTCGGGCGACCGTGCGAGGGTCCCGTCGCCGGACAGCCGCCAGGTGTCGCCGCGGTCGTTGGCGACGTCGAGGCCCCCGACCGAGGCATCGCCCGCGAGGCCGTTGAGGACGTCGTGGACGACCTTGGCGATGCTGTTCGGCACCAGCTCCGGCTTGGCCTCGGAGACGCCCTTGAGGAAGCGCTCGAACATGCCCTGCGTGTCGAAGTCCAGGTGCAGCGGCGTCGAGTTCTCCTCGTAGCGCGACATCGTCGCGACCACGCCGGGGATCGCCCACGCGCGTGCGGCGACCGCGGACAGGAACGCGTCCGCGTCGGTGAGGCGGGCGGCGAAGCGTGCCATGACGTCCGCCTTGTTCACGACGTGCCCGGCGGCGAACGCGTCGGTCAGGAAGTGGCCGGCGAAGCTGTTGTGCCGCTGGGCGACGTCGGGGTGCCCCAGCGCCGACTCCCACAGCGCGCGGGAGTGGCCGGCGACGAACGCCGCGCGGTGGTCGGCCGTGCTGGTGCCGCTGACCGGCACGAGCGCCGCGTTCGGGGGGCCGAAGTGCGCCTGGTTGGCCGTCGCGAGCTCGAGGTAGCGCCCGCCCGTGGCGCGCTGCCAGTCGGCCGTGCCGGCACCGCCGCGCCGGATCGCGGCGAGCACGTCGCGGACCTGCTGCGGGTGGGCCTCCATCTGGTCGACGCCGGTGAAGAAGTCACCCATCGTGATCATCTCGCCCTGCGTCATGTCGATCCCGGCGACGGTGACGCGTGTCCCCGGCGCACCCAGCGTCGCGTGCTCCTCGGTCTCGTAGCGCTGGACGACGGTCGCACCCGACCGGGCCGCGAGGAGCCCTGCGACCGCACGGTTGCCCGCGGCGCGCTGCAGCGCGGGCAGCCCGTCGACGGCGCGGGGCCGGGGGCGGGCAGCCGCCGCAGCGGGGGCCGCGCGGCTCGTCCTTCCCACGGCGCGCGGGAGGTCGCGGCGCATGGGGTGATTGTCCAGCGCTGCTCGGCACGCGTACAGCGAGCGTGCCCGTCCGCGCAGGCCGGCTGCCCGGCCGGCGGCGCGGTCGGGCAGCCTGTCGGACTCAGGCGCGGTGCGCGGGCCGTGGACGGTGCGAGCGGCGGTGGAGGGACCGCAGGACGACGCCGGCCGCGACGGCCGCGGTGCCGACGCCGAGGACGGGCACGAGCAGCGCGCTCCCGGTGAGCGCGAGCGCCCCGCCCGGGGAGTCGTCGCCGGCGCTGAGGACCTCGGACTGCACGACGGACGCGCTCGACGTCGGTCCCGGCGTCGCGACCAGCGCGGCGCCGCTCACGGTCGGGCTGGGCGTGGGAGCGGGTGCCGCGGTCTCGTGCGGCGCGGGCGGCGCGGCCTCGGGCGGGCCGGCCGGGACGGCGGGCATGGGCTCGACGGGTTCCGCCGTCGTCGGGGCGTCGGTGCACGCCGGCCGCTGGCCGCCCTCGCCGAAGTGCTCGTTGTACCCGCTGACCTCGACCCACGTGACGCAGTACCGGTCGGGGAGCCCGAGCTCGGTCCACGCGAGCCCCGTCCTGCCCGCGAACGCCCCCTGCGCGGTCGCGGCCTGGACGTGGAGCTGCGCGGCGAGCGTCTGGCCGTCGACGACGTACCGGACGTTGACGTGGTCGTGCTCGACGAACGTCCGGCCGGCGGGCAGCGAGAGCCCGTCGGCGGTGACGGTGTACGGCGTCGGGTCGTCGGACCCGCCCGCGAACGCGGCGGCCGCGCTCCCCGCGACCAGCAGGCAGGACAGCGGGACGACGGCGACGGCGCGGCGGAGCATCGGACCTCGGTGACGGATCGGCGTGTGGACGGCGTGCGGGACCGACCCTAGGCGGCAGCCGGACATCACGGACGAACCGGGCGATGAGAGTCCGGTGAGAACCTGCACGTCAGACGCGTGCGGGCTGCGACCGCCGGCGACGACCGCGCCGCCCTGGACGGCCGCCGGGCCGCCGCGCCGCCGCGGGTACCCTGGTGCCCGTCTGCCGACCCCGCCGCGGTCCGGCGTCCCGCCGCCGTCCGCGCCCCCACCGAGGGAATCGATGACCACCGCATCCCCCCGCACCGCGCCCACGACCGACACCGTCGAGCACGCCGCCGCGACGCCCGACCAGGAGCAGCCGTTCGCCGAGCTCGGGCTCAAGCCGGACGAGTACCAGCGGATCCGCGACATCCTCGGCCGCCGCCCCACGGCTGCCGAGCTCGCGATGTACTCCGTGATGTGGTCGGAGCACTGCTCCTACAAGTCCTCCAAGACGCACCTGCGCCAGTTCGGCGACAAGACGACGCCCGCGATGAAGGAGCACCTGCTCGTCGGCATCGGGGAGAACGCGGGCGTCGTCGACATCGGCGACGGCTGGGCGGTCACGTTCAAGGTCGAGTCGCACAACCACCCGAGCTACGTCGAGCCCTACCAGGGCGCGGCCACGGGCGTCGGCGGCATCGTGCGCGACATCATCTCGATGGGCGCGCGGCCGGTCGCCGTGATGGACCAGCTGCGGTTCGGCGCGGTCGACCACCCCGACACGGCGCGCGTCGTGCACGGGGTCGTCGCGGGCGTCGGCGGCTACGGCAACAGCCTCGGCCTGCCGAACATCGGCGGCGAGCTCGTCTTCGACGCCTCCTACCAGGGCAACCCGCTGGTCAACGCCCTGTGCCTCGGTGTGCTGCGGCACGAGGACATCCACCTGGCCAACGCGTCGGGTGCGGGCAACAAGGTCGTGCTGTTCGGCGCGCGCACGGGCGGCGACGGCATCGGCGGCGCGTCGATCCTCGCCTCCGAGACGTTCGACGACACCAAGCCGTCGAAGCGCCCGTCCGTGCAGGTCGGCGACCCGTTCATGGAGAAGGTGCTCATCGAGTGCTGCCTCGAGCTCTACGCGGCGCAGGTCGTCGAGGGCATCCAGGACCTCGGCGCGGCCGGCATCTCGTGCGCGACGAGCGAGCTCGCGTCGAACGGTGACGGCGGCATGCACGTCGACCTCGAGAACGTCCTGCTGCGGGACCCGACGCTCACGGCCGGCGAGATCCTCATGTCGGAGTCGCAGGAGCGCATGATGGCGGTCGTCGCGCCCGACAAGCTCGACGCGTTCCTGGCCATCACGGGCAAGTGGGACGTCGAGACCGCCGTGATCGGCGAGGTCACCGGCACGGGCCGCCTGACGATCGACCACCACGGCCAGCGCATCGTCGACGTCGACCCGAAGACCGTCGCGCACGAGGGCCCGGTCTACGACCGCCCGTACGCGCGGCCGGCCTGGCAGGACGCGCTCAACGCCGACTCGGTGGCCGACGAGCAGCGGTTCGCGCGCCCGTCGACGCCCGCCGACCTGCGCCAGACCGTCCTGCGGCTGCTCGCGAGCCCGAACCTCGCCGACAAGTCGTGGGTGACGAACCAGTACGACCGGTTCGTGCAGGGCAACACCGCGCTCGCGCAGCCCGACGACTCGGGCGTGATCCGCGTCGACGAGACGACGGGCCTCGGCGTCGCGCTCGCGACCGACGCGAACGGCCGCTACGGCAAGCTCGACCCGTACACGGGCGCGCAGCTCGCGCTCGCGGAGGCGTACCGCAACGTCGCGACCACGGGTGCCCGGCCGCTCGCGGTCACGGACTGCCTCAACTTCGGCAGCCCCGAGCACCCGGACTCGATGTGGCAGCTCGTCGAGGCGATCCGCGGCCTCGCGGACGCGTGCCAGGAGCTCGAGGTCCCGGTCACGGGCGGCAACGTCTCGCTCTACAACGGCACGGGCGAGCCCGGGAAGATCGACTCGGCCATCCACCCGACGCCCGTCGTCGGCGTGCTCGGCGTGCTCGACGACGTCGCGGACGCGGTGCCGTCGGGCTGGACGACGCCGGGCCAGGCCGTCTACCTGCTGGGCGAGACGCGCGCGGAGCTCGACGGCTCGGCGTGGGCCGACGTCGTGCACGGGCACCTCGGCGGGACCCCGCCGCGCGTCGACCTCGCCGCGGAGCGCCGGCTCGCCCAGGTGCTGGTCGCCGCCGCGCGTGACGACCTGGTCGACGCGGCGCACGACCTGTCCGAGGGCGGCCTCGCGATCGCCCTGGTCGAGTCGTCGCTGCGGTACGGCACGGGCGTGCAGGTCGACCTGGACGCGCTGTGCGCGCGCGACGGCGTGACCCCGTTCGAGGCGCTCTTCGCGGAGTCGCAGGGGCGCGTGCTCGTCGCCGTCCCGCGCTCGGAGGAGGTCCGTCTGCTCGACCTGTGCACCGCGCGCGGCGTGCCGGCCCTGCGGCTGGGCGAGACCGCGGAGACCTGCGCGCCGGGTGCGGGGACGCCGGTCGACGACGCCGACCACGAGCACGCGCCCGCGGTCGAGGTGCGCGGCCTGTTCACGCTGCCGCTGTCCGAGGCCCGTGCGGCCTGGTCGGCGACGCTCCCGTCGTACTTCGGCTGACCCGCCGCTCCCCGTCGCGACGCCCGCGCCCGCCTCGTGCGGCGCGGGCGTCGTCGTCCCCGCCGGCGATGCGGACGGCACGCCACTGCACCGGGGGGCGTGCCGTCCGCGCGCAGGGTGTGCGCGCGCCCATGAAACAGCAGGCCGCGGTGCCGAATCGTTTCCGGGACGTGCCGCGTGCGGCTTCTCACCCGGAGGTCGCGCGGGCGACCGGGGCCCGCGAGGCGTATCGGTGGCGTCGGGCACGGCTCCTTCCACTACGGCGCGGCAGGGGGACTGTCGCCGACCCGAAGGAGCACGACCATGCCAGCGAAGAAGAAGCCGGCGGACCTCGGCGGCGACGGGTTGTTCCCGCCGCATCTCGAGGACCTGCCGGGGCAGGAGACCCGCGACGCCGGGGAGCGCGTGCCGTACGCCGAGGTGCTGCGGTCCATCTGCGGCGCGACGGACGACTCGCAGGAGGTCGAGCAGTACGACGGCACGCTCGGTGTGACCGTCGCGTTCGTCAACGCCCACGAGCGACCCGTCGTGCAGGTGCAGTGGAACAGCAACCTGGCGGCGACGTTCACCAACCCGGGGAACGTCAACGGCGTCCGGTGGGGGACCGGCACGCTCATCGGCCCGGACCTCGTCCTCACGTGCGGCCACCTGTTCGACCCGGACCCGAACGGCTGGACGATCCCGCGGCAGAACGGCACGAGCACGCCGCTGTCGCCGCAGCAGGCCGCGACGGCCATGCACGTCAACCTCAACTACCAGGTCGACGCGGGCGGCACGCTCCAGGCGGAGCAGTCGTTCGCGATCACGCAGCTCGTCGAGTACCGGCTCGGCGGCCTCGACATGGCGCTGTTCCGCGTCGCCGGGAACCCCGGCAACACGTACGGCTGGTCGGAGTTCGGCACCACCAACCCCGCGGTCGGCGACATGCTCGCGATCATCGGCCACCCGGTGGGTGCGCCCAAGCGCATCGAGGCGGGACCGGCCACCCAGGTCACCGCGACCACCATCCGGTACGCCGACATCGACACGCTCGGCGGCAACTCCGGCTCCGGCATCCTGCACTCGCCGTCGGGACGCGTCGTCGGCGTGCACACCAACGGCGGGTGCACCGCGTCGGGCGGCAGCAACTCGGGCGTCGCGATCGCGGCGATCGTCGCGGCGTCGCCCACGCTGCAAGGGCTCACGCCGAGCTCCAGCACGGGTCTCGGACTCGACCTCTCGACCCCGCTCGCGAGCGACGTCACGGGCACGCTGCTGTCGGCCGACACCGCCGGCGGCACGGACACGGGCTTCCTGCAGGACACCCTCGGCACGCCGATCGCGCAGGACATCGCGACCACCGTCGCGGCCGACACGGCGACGCCGAAGATCCAGGACCTCATCGGCACGCCGCTGTCGCAGGACCTCGCGACGACGCACGCGACCGACGTCGGCACCGCGACGCTCCAGGACCACCTCGGCACGCCGCTCGCGCAGGACCTCGCGACACCCGTCCAGCGGGACAACCTCACGTCGCTCAACCGCGACACGCACATCGCGCTCGACGCGGGCACGCCGGTCGCGATCGACTCGGGCGCGGCGGACCAGCCCGGCACGCTGTTCGCGGCGGACGTCGGCATCCTCAACCCCGGCGGGACCGTCGTGAACCCGGGGCTGACGGGTGGCCTCGTCGGCGGGCAGCGACCGTTCGTGCAGGCCGGGCCGTACATCTCGCTCGGTCAGGACGAGGGCGGCGACACCGTGCTCGGCGCGGTGCTCGCCGAGCTCGAGGCGCTCATCGCGACCCAGACGCAGGTCCTCGCCTCGCTCCAGGCGCTCTACGCGACCCTGGCCGGCGAGGCGGACGGCTGACGAGGCCGACGTGATCGGCATCGTCTCCCACGCGGGCGACCTGCACACGCAGACCGTGGCCCGGCACCTCGACCAACGAGGTGCCGGGCACCGCCTGCTCGACACGTCGCGCGTGCCCACGTCGGCCGCGCTCACCACCCGGCAGCGTCCCGACGGGACGTGGACGGGCACGTGGGCGGACGCCGACGGCACGCTCGACCTCGCGGACGTCGGCGCCGTCTGGTGGCGTCGCCCGCAGCCGTTCGTCCTGCACGACGAGGTGACGCGCCCGCACGACCGCGGGTTCGCGCACGGCGAGTGCGCCGCGATGGTCGCGGGCCTCTGGGCGTGCATGGACGCGGAGTGGGTCAACGACCCGGACCGCGACGAGGCGGCGTCGCGCAAGATGCGGCAGCTCCAGCTCGCCGCGCGGCTCGGGCTGCGGGTCCCGCGCACGTGCATGACGAACGACCCGGAGCAGGCGCGCGACTTCGTCGGCTCGGAGCCGGCGGGCGTCGTCTACAAGTCGTTCTCCGCGACACCGCGCACGTGGCGCGAGACCCGGCCCGTGCGCCCGGAGGACGTCGAGATGATCGACGCGGTGCGGTTCGCGCCGGTGATCTTCCAGGAGCTCGTGCCGGGCGGGCGCGACGTGCGGGCGACCGTCGTCGACGGGCAGGTGTTCGCCGCGGAGATCCGCGCCGACCGGTCCGCGTACGAGTTCGACTTCCGGATCGACACGATGAACGCGCCGATCGGCACGCACCGGCTGCCCGACGACGTCGAGCGCCGGCTCGTGGACCTCGTCACGTCGCTCGGGCTGCGCTACGGCGCCGCCGACTTCCGCGTGGCCCCCGACGGCGAGCACGTGTTCCTGGAGGTCAACCCCGCGGGGCAGTGGCTGTTCGTGGAGCTCGCGACCGGGCTGCCCATCTCCGCGGCGCTCGCCGACCTGCTCGTCCGCCTCGACGACCGTCCCGCGGACCGTGAGACGGTTGCCTCACGCACAGGTGTCGCCGTGTGACCATGACCCCATGAAGGAGCAGCTCGCCGACATCCTCGACCAGGTCCTGCGACGCAACCCCGGGGAGCGCGAGTTCCACCAGGCCGTCCGGGAGGTGTTCGAGAGCCTCGAGCCCGTCCTGCGCAAGAACCCGCAGTACGTCGACGCGGCCGTGCTCGAGCGCCTGTGCGAGCCCGAGCGCCAGATCATCTTCCGCGTGCCGTGGGTCGACGACGAGGGGCGCGTGCAGATCAACCGCGGCTTCCGCGTCGAGTACAACTCGGCGCTCGGCCCGTACAAGGGCGGACTGCGGTTCCACCCGTCGGTGTACCTCGGCATCGTCAAGTTCCTCGGCTTCGAGCAGGTGTTCAAGAACTCGCTCACCGGCATGCCGATCGGCGGCGGCAAGGGCGGCTCCGACTTCGACCCGCGCGGCCGCAGCACGGGCGAGGTCATGCGGTTCTGCCAGTCGTTCATGACCGAGCTCTACCGCCACCTCGGCGAGCACACCGACGTGCCCGCGGGCGACATCGGCGTCGGCGGCCGCGAGATCGGCTACCTGTTCGGCCAGTACAAGCGCATCACCAACCGCTGGGAGGCCGGCGTCCTCACCGGCAAGGGCCTCTCGTGGGGCGGCTCGCTCGTCCGCACCGAGGCCACCGGCTACGGCACCGTGCTGTTCGCCGAGCGCATGCTCGCGACCCGCGGCGCGTCCTTCGACGGACGTCGCGTCGTCGTCTCCGGCGCCGGGAACGTCGCGCAGTACGCGATCCAGAAGGCGCAGCAGCTCGGCGCGCACGTCGTCGCGTGCTCCGACTCCACCGGCTACGTGCTCGACGAGCGCGGCATCGACCTGCCGCTGCTCCAGCAGGTCCGCGAGGCCGAGCGCCTCCCCGTGTCCGTCTACGCCGAGCGCCGCGGCGCGACGTTCGTGCCCGGCCGCCGCGTGTGGGAGGTCGGCGCCGAGGTCGCGCTGCCGTGCGCGACGCAGAACGAGCTCGACGAGGACGACGCCGCCGCGCTCGTCCGCTCCGGTGTCCTCGCGGTGTCCGAGGGCGCCAACATGCCGACGACGCCCGCCGCCGTCGCGCTGCTCACCGAGGCGGGGGTGCTGTTCGCGCCCGGCAAGGCCGCCAACGCCGGCGGCGTCGCGACGTCCGCGCTCGAGATGCAGCAGAACGCGAGCCGCGACGCCTGGACGTTCGAGTACACCGAGCAGCGCCTCGCGGGGATCATGCACGGCATCCACGACCGCTGCCTCGCGACCGCCGACGAGTACGGCGCACCCGGGAACTACGTGCTCGGCGCCAACATCGCGGGCTTCACCAAGGTCGCCGACGCGATGCTCGCCCTCGGCGTGGTCTGACCGCAGGCCCGCGGACCGGGCGACGACCCGCCGACCACGGCCGGTCGGCGGAGCCGGACGTCGGACGGCGCGAGGGCGGTCCCCGGGCCTCGAAATCCGTGGCCGCCCGTCGCGGGCGCGCCTACCGTCGGCCCGATGACGACCGAACCGGACACGATCCCCGCGGGGGCCGTGCGCGTGGTCCGCGCCGACCGGGGCGCGGTCCTCGTGCTGCCCGCGCAGGCGCTCGCGCCGTACGACGAGCGCCCGGCCGAAGCCCCCGACCAGACCGACGAGCCGCGCCGCGTCCCCCTCGACCGCGACGGCTGCGTCGCGAGCGACGAGGGCCGCACACCCCCGACGGTCGGGGACTGGCTGCTCCTCGACGACACCCCCGACGGCCCGCGCGTCGCGACGATGCTCCCGCGGACCACCGCGCTCGTGCGCGACACCGCGGGCGAGACCTCCCGGACCCAGGCGCTCGCCGCGAACGTCGACGCGGTCCTCGTCGTCGAGCACCTCGACCCGGACCCGGACCTCGGCCGCGTCGAGCGGCTCCTCACGCTGGCCTGGCGGTCGGGCGCCCGGCCGGTCGTCGTGCTCACCAAGGCGGACCTGGTGCCCGACCCCGACGGCATGGCCGCCGACGTCGCGCGCGTCGCGCTCGCGGTCGAGGTGCACGCGGTGTCGGCGCAGGACGGGCGCGGGCTCGACGGGCTCCGTCAGGACGTCCTGCGACCGGGACACACGCTCGTCGTCGTCGGGCCGTCGGGCGCGGGCAAGTCGACGCTGGTCAACGCGCTCGCCGGACGGCCGGTCATGGACGTCGGCGACCGGCGCTCGGACGGCAAGGGCCGGCACACCACGACGCACCGCGAGCTCGTCCCGCTGGCCGACGGCGCGATGCTCGTCGACACCCCCGGGATCCGCGGCGTCGGCGTGGTGGCCGACCCCGACGCGCTCGACGCCACGTTCTCCGACGTCGCCGCGCTCGCGGCGGCCTGCCGGTTCTCCGACTGCCGGCACGAGCAGGAGCCCGGCTGCGCGGTCCGTGCGGCCCTCGAGTCCGGCGACCTCGCGCCGCGGCGGCTCGACTCGTTCCGTCGCCTGGAGCGCGAGGCCGCCTACCAGGCGCGCCGCGTCGACGCCCGCCTCGCCGCCGAGGAGCGCGCGCGGTGGAAGAAGATCACCAAGGAGTACCAGCGCGGCACGCGCGGACCGGGCCGCCCCCGGTCCTGACGCGCGCGCGACCGGCCCGTGACCGGCGGGTCACCGCTCCTGACCAGGGCGAGCGCGACGGATCGCGGGCAAACCCTCACACCTCCGGGACCCCGACCGATCAGAGGAGCACAGGGCCCACGGACGGGCCCGGGGCGGCGTCAGCCGCCTGCAGGACCGGGTGACCAGGGACGGGTACCGCTGTGATCGTCGTGACGCGCCTCAACGGAGGACAGATCGGGGTGAACCCCGACCTCGTCCAGCGCATCGACTCCGCGCCGGACACGATCCTCACGCTCATCGACGGGACGAAGTACATCGTCACCGAGTCGCTGCCCGAGGTCATCGACCGCATCAACGAGCACCGGGCGTCGATCCTCGCCCGGGCGCGCGAGATCCAGTCGTCGCCGCACATCGAGCTCGTCCCCGACCTCGAGGACGACGACCCGACCGCGCAGGCGCCGATCGCGCCGGCGGTGCCGCTGCGACCGAGGAGCGTGTGATGGACCCGGCCGGCATCATCGGGATCGTCGTCGCGCTCGTCGCCATCTTCGGCGCGATGATCCTCGAGGGCGCGGACCCCATGTCCGTCATGCTGCCCGCGCCGCTGCTGCTGGTGTGGGTGGGCACGATCGGGGTCGGTCTCGCCGGGCACACGCTGCGGGACGCGAAGGAGTCGTTCGCGGCCGTCCCGCGCGCGCTGCGCAGCGGCATCCCCGACCCGTCCGACACCGTCGACACGCTCGTCAGCCTCGCCGACCGGGCGCGCCGCGAGGGCCTGCTCGCGCTCGAGGACGCGGCCCGCACGATCGACGACCAGTTCCTGCGGGCGGGGCTGCAGGCCGCGATCGACGGCACAGACCCCGAGGACCTGCGCATGATCCTCGAGGACAAGATCGCCACGAAGCGCACGCGCGAGCGCGCGCACGCCAAGTACTTCCAGGACATGGGCGGCTACGCGCCGACCATCGGCATCATCGGCACGGTCATCTCGCTCGTGCACGTGCTGGAGAACCTCGCCGAGCCCGCCACGCTCGGCCACTCGATCGCAGCCGCGTTCGTCGCGACGCTCTGGGGCATCCTCTCCGCGAACGTCGTCTGGCTGCCGCTGTCGACGCGCATCCGCCGCATCTCCGACCTGGAGTGCACGCAGATGGAGATGACGCTCGAAGGGCTGCTGTCGGTCCAGGCCGGCGCGAACCCGCGGCTCGTCGGCGAGCGCCTGCGCAGCCTGCTGCCCGACGCGCCCGAGGGCAAGGACGCCAAGGCGAAGTCGAGGGCCGCGTGAGCGCGGGTCGGCGGCCGCGCCGGCACGTCGAGGAGGAGCACGTCAACCACGAGCGCTGGCTCGTGAGCTACTCCGACATGATCACGGTCCTCATGGCGCTGTTCATCGTGCTGTTCGCGATCAGCCAGGTGGACCAGGAGAAGTACATCGCGCTGCGTGACTCGCTCGCCGCGGGCTTCATGGACACGACGACGTCCCCGTCGGTGCTCGACGGCACGTCGGGCAACCTCGACGGCGCGACCGTGCACAAGGACACGACCCCGGCCGACGGGTCCGCGGGCATGGTGAGCGCCGACAGCGGGCTCGGCCTGCAGGCGGCCGACCCGATGGTCCCGCAGACGCAGACGCCGCAGGAGTCGGTCGACCCGGCGGTCCTCGCGGCCGCGCAGGCGGAGGCCGCGCACCTGCAGGACCTGCAGGCGCGCATCATGCAGGCGCTCGCGGCGAACGGTCTGGACAGCGCGGTGCGCATGCGGATCGACGAGCGCGGCCTCGTGCTGGGGCTCGTCGCCGACGACGTGTTCTTCGCCCCGGCGCGCGCCGAGCTCACCGACACCGCGAACCGCGTCCTCGACGTCGCGGCGCCGCTGCTCGTCGGCATCGGCGAGAACATCTCGGTCGAGGGCCACGCCAACGTCATCCCGGTCTCCGGGCGGTACGCGACCAACTGGGAGCTGTCGTCCGACCGGGCCACCCAGGTGCTGCGGCACCTCGTCGAGGTCGACGGCATGCCGGGCAACCGGATCATGGCCGTCGGGTTCGGCGACACGCGCCCGCTCGTCGCGGGCGACAGCCCGGAGGCGATGGCGGCGAACCGCCGCGTCGACCTCGTCGTCCTCAGCAACGCCCCGGACCAGGTCCGGGCGCTGCTGCCGTCGCTGACCCAGGGAGGCTGACGTGCCCATCGAGCAGCGGGTCATCTCCGGCCCGAAGATCGGCGCCAAGATCGGCGCGAACTCCTCGGCCACGCCCCCGCCGGCGCCCGAGCCGGAGCCGAAGAAGCGGCGCATGCCGTCGAAGAAGCTCCTGGTCATCGGCGCCGTCGTCGTCGTGCTGGCGGCCGCGGCAGGCGCGTGGTTCCTGTTCTTCCAGGGCGACGGCGCTCCCGTCGAGGAGCCCGCGCCCGAGGCGGGCAGCGTCCTGCAGGTCGAGCCCATCAGCCTCAACCTGGCCGACGGGCACTACCTGCGCCTCGGACTCGCGCTGCAGCTCACCGCGGACGCGCACGAGACGCCCGACCCGTCGCGCGCGCTCGACCTGGCGATCGAGCTGTTCTCGGGCCGGTCGGTCACCGAGATCTCCGACCCCGCCAGCCGTGCCGCGCTGAAGGACCAGCTCGCGCACCAGCTCGTCGAGGCGTACGAGGGCGAGGTGATGGACGTCTACCTGACGAACTACGTCACGCAGTAGGCCGGCCGCCGCCGGCGACCCAGGGCACCACGGAGGGTGCCCGCACCGCCCCGCAGTCCGTCGCACGAGGCGACGGAGGGGATGAAGTCAGGGGTTTCGCTCAGCACCCCTGCGCGCCCGCCGATAGGGCGGTCGTGACACCCCTTGCGCCGCAGCCCGCCCGTCGGGTGCGCACCGCCGAGCCCGAGCCGTACGACTTCCGTCGACCGCTCACCCTCGCCCGGGAGCACGCGCGCCACCTCGAGATGGCGTTCCAGCGGCTCGCCCGGCAGTTCGCGACCCAGCTCACCGCCCGCCTGCGCGTCGTCAGCCAGGTGACGTTCGAGGACCTGGAGCTGCGGACCTACGACGAGTACGCGGGCGGACTGCCGTCGCCCACCGCGATGGTCCTGTGCACGCTCGAGCCGAGCCGTCAGCCCGCCGTCCTGCAGATGCCCGTCGGTGCCGCGCTCGTCTGGATCGACTACCTGTTCGGCGGTGACGGCCGCGGCGACGAGCGCGAGGGCCGCGAGCTCACCGAGATCGAGTGGACCCTCGTCAAGGACGTCCTGCAGCACGCGATCGGCGACCTGGACTACGCGTTCGCGGGCCTCACGTCGATGTCCGCGACGCTGCGCTCGGTCCAGTACAACCCGCAGTTCGTGCAGGTCGTCGCCGCGCAGGAGACCGTCCTCGTCGCCGCCTTCCTGCTGCGCGTGGGCGACCGCGAGGACCGCATGACGCTCATGCTCCCGTCCGACCTGCTGCTCGGGGCGCTGCGCTCGTCCGAGGGCGCCGACGCGCGCTCCGACGAGGAGCGCCGCGCGGTCGTCACCGCGCAGGGCGACCTCGAGCGGGCCGTGCACGGCGTGCCGGTCGACGTCTCGGTCCGGTTCCGGCCCGTCACCGTGCACCCGCGCGACGTCCTCGACCTCGCCGTCGGCGACGTGCTGCCCCTGTCCCACCCGTCGACCGACCCGCTGGACGTGGTCGTCGACGGGATCGTGCTCGCCCGTGGCGCCGCCGGCACCCACGGGCCCCGACTGGCCTGCCAGGTCGTCACCGTCGAGGAGATCCCCGCATGACCCAGACCACCGACGCCCTCACGGGGCAGACCGCCGCCGACGCCGCGGCCGCCCTGGTGCCCTCGGCGCTGCCGCTCGCCGCGGTCGGCGCGTCGCACCGGGACATCCCCGCGGGCGCGACGGCGCTCGTCGCGTCGTTCGTCGGCTCGCCCAGCGCGGAGCTCGTCCTCGTCGCGGGTGACGCGGTCACCGAGGCCGTCGCGTCGTCGAGCGTGCCGCTCGAGCTCGCGGACGCGCTGCGTCCCGCGCTGGAGGCGGCGTCGCGCACGCTCGGCGCCGGCGTCCTGGAGACGGTCCGGCCCGCGCCGGTCGCGGAGGTGCTCGCCGACGACGCCGACGTGTTCGCGCTGGCCGCCGAGGGCGCCGCGCCCGCCGCGTGGTTCGCGGTGCGCGTGCGCAGCCCCAAGGTCGCCGAGCCGACGACGACGCAGGTCCCGACGCCGCGCACGAACCTGCGCATGCTCTACGACGTCGAGATGACGCTCACCGCCGAGATCGGCCGCACGCGCCTGTCCGTCAAGCAGGTGCTCGACCTCGCGCCCGGTGCGGTGCTCGAGCTCGACCGCACCGCGGGCAGCCCCGCCGACGTGCTCGTCAACGGGCGGCTCGTCGCACGCGGCGAGGTCGTCGTGGTCGACGAGGTGTACGGCATCCGCGTCACCGAGATCGTGGCCGGCTCGGACACGGGCGGCACGGTCGACTGATGGACTCGGTCATGCTGCTCCTGCGCGTCGCCCTGTCGCTCGCGGCCGTCGTCGGCCTCGTGTGGTGGGTCGGCCGTCGGTGGGGGGCGGGGCGCGCCGCGGGCAGCGGGCGCTCCAAGGAGCCGCAGGTCCAGGTCGTCGGGCGGCAGTCGGTCGGCCGGCACGCCGGGGTCGCCGTCGTCGCGGTCGGGTCGCGCCGCCTGCTCGTCGGGTACGGCGAGCAGCAGGTCACGTTCCTCACCGAGCTCGCGCCCGTCGTCGAGGTGCACGCGCCGCCCGCGGCGGCACCCACCAAGCCGGCGCCCGTCGCGAAGAAGGTCGTCGACCCCGACGTGCCCCGCCCCCGCCCCGCGGCGGACCCGGGCCTCGACCTGCCGCTCGCGGACGTCAAGCACGGCGCGCTGCACGGCTCGGTGCTCGACCCGGCGACCTGGCGGCAGGCCGTGCGCACGCTGCAGGACCGCACGGTGCGCCGATGAGCCTCGCCAGCACGCTCGCCGTCACCTGGTTCGCCCCGACGCCGCCCACGGCGCCGGACGCGCCCGCCGTCGGCGACACCGTGACCGTCGCGGTCAACGGCATCAACGGCACGCCCAGCAGCTCGATCGTCGTGCTGCTCGCGATCACGCTGCTGTCCGTCGCGCCCGCGCTGCTGCTCATGACGACGAGCTTCACCAAGATCTTCGTCGTCCTGTCGTTCACCCGGAACGCGCTCGGCCTGCAGGGCGTCCCGCCCAACCAGGTGCTCGCGGGTCTCGCGCTCTTCCTCTCCCTGTTCATCATGGCGCCGACCGTGAGCGACGTGAACGCGATCGGTGTCCAGCCCTACCTCGACGGGTCGCTGACCTTCTCGCAGGCCGTCGACGCGGGCTCGGGCCCGCTGCGCGAGTTCATGCTGAGCCACACGCGCGAGCAGGACCTCGCGCTGCTCACGCGCGCCGCGCAGCAGGAGAACCCCGCGTCGCCCGAGGACGTGCCGTTCACGACGCTCGCCCCGGCGTTCCTGCTCTCCGAGCTGCGGTCCGCGTTCATCATGGGCTTCGTCATCTTCGTGCCGTTCCTGGTCATCGACCTGGTCGTGTCGGCGTCGCTCATGTCGATGGGCATGATGATGCTGCCGCCCGTGATGATCTCCCTGCCGTTCAAGATCCTGCTGTTCGTCCTGGTGGACGGCTGGGGGCTGGTGGTCACGTCCCTCGTGGGCTCCTACGTGGGGAGCGGCTGATGGACACCACCGCGGTCCTCGACGTCGGCGTCGACGCGCTCGTCCTCGCTGCCAAGCTCGCCGCACCCGTGCTGGTCACGGCGCTCGTCGTCGGGTTCGTCGTCTCCCTGCTGCAGTCCGTGACGCAGATCCAGGAGGTCACGCTCAGCTTCGTGCCCAAGGCGATCGCCGCCGCGGTCGCGCTCGTCGTGTGCGGGCACTGGATGATCTCCGAGCTCGTCACGTTCACGCACGAGCTGTTCGACCGCATCCCCGCGCTCGTCGGCGGCTGACGTGGACCCGATCAGCATCGCCCTGCCCGTCGGGGCGGTGGAGACGACGATGCTCGCGAGCGTGCGCGTCGCCGCGTTCCTCGTGATCGCGCCGCCCTTCTCGCAGCGGGCCGTGCCGGCGACGATCAAGGTCGCCCTCGCGCTCGGGATCGCGCTCGCGGTGTCGCCGCGGCTCGACCCGTTGCCGTCCGACACGACGCCCGCGTTCGTCGGGTCGCTCGTCGGGCAGGCCGTCATCGGTGCCGCGCTCGGGTTCCTCGTCTCGCTGGTGTTCTCCGCGGTGCAGTCCGCGGGCTCGCTGATCGACCTGTTCGGCGGGTTCCAGCTCGCGACCGCGTACGACCCGATGAGCCAGACCAGCGGCGGCCCGTTCGGGCGGCTCTACCAGACGACCGCGATGGTGCTGCTGTTCGCGTCCGACGGGTACCAGCTGGTGCTCGCCGGGCTGGTGCGCACGTTCGACGCGCTGCCGCTCGGCGCGATGCTCGACCCGGCCGCGCTCGGGCACACGCTCACCGACGGCCTCACGCAGATGTTCCTCGCGGCGCTGCAGATCGCCGGGCCGCTCATCGTCGTGCTGTTCCTCGCCGACGTCGGCCTCGGTCTGCTCACGCGGGTCGCGCCTGCGCTCAACGCGTTCGCGATGGGCTTCCCGCTGAAGATCCTGCTGACCCTGGTCTTCGGCTCGCTCGCGTTCCTCGCGCTGCCCACCGTCATGGAGGCGCTGACGGGACGCTCGGTCGAGCAGATGCTGGGGGTGGTCGTGCCGTGAGCAGCGACGGGCAGGACAGGACCGAGAAGGCCACCCCGCAGCGGATGAAGGAGGTCCGCCGCAAGGGCGGCCTCGGCCGGTCGCAGGACCTCGCCGCGTGGGTCGGCCTCGGCGCCGCGGCCGCGGTGCTGCCGCTCGTGCTCGACAACGGCAAGGCGGCCGCGCTCGGGCAGCTCGCGGTCGTGCGCGACGCCGCGCTCGACCCGGACGGGACCGACGTCGCGCAGGTCCTCGGCGACGGCCTCATGACCGTGATCACGACGCTCGCCCCGCTGTTCGTGGTCGGTGTCCTCGCGGCGATCGCGGTCAGCGCCGCGCAGGGCGGCATCCACCTGCACCGCCTGCGCTTCCACGCCGACCACCTCAAGCCGAAGGGCGTCGCGTCGCGGCTCGTCGGCGGGCAGGCGTGGTGGCAGGGCACCAAGACGCTGCTCAAGACGGCGGCCGTCGCGCTCGTCCTGCTGGTCGCGCTCCAGGCGCTCGTGCCGACGCTGCTCGCGTCGGGGCGGCTGCCGCTGTCGCACCTGCTCGGCATCGCCGCCGACGGCACCTCGACGCTCCTGCGCACCGGCATCGCCGCGGGCGTGCTCCTGGCGGTCGCCGACGTCGCCGTCGTGTGGCGCCGCAACCGCAAGCAGACCCGCATGACGCTCCGTGAGGTCAAGGAGGAGCACAAGCGGACGGAGGGGGACCCGATGCTCAAGGGCGCGATCCGCTCGAAGCAGCTGTCGATGAGCCGGAACCGGATGATGGCCGAGGTCGCGAACGCGGACGTCGTGCTCGTCAACCCCACGCACGTCGCCGTCGCGCTGCGCTACGAGCCGGGCACGGGCGCGCCGCGCGTCGTCGCGAAGGGCGCCGGGGCGGTCGCCGCGCGCATCCGGTCCGCCGCGTCCGACGCACGCGTCCCGATGGTCGAGGACGTGCCCCTCGCGCGCGCCCTGCACGCCGCGTGCGAGCTCGGCCAGGAGATCCCCGCGCACCTGTTCACCGCGGTCGCGCGCGTCCTCGCGTTCGTCATGGCCCTGCGCCGCCGCGGCGCCGCGTCCGGCCAGCACCGCGTCCCCGGCGGCTCGACGCTGCCCGCCGACGACACCACCGACCACCGCGCCGCGGCGCGGGCCGCCGTGCGCGACGCCGCGCGCGCCGGCCGCCGGCCCGCCGGCCCCACCGACCCCGCTGAGACCTCCACCGGTCAGGAGACCACCCGATGAAGTCCCGGTCCATCGCGCCCATGGCGGTGCCCGCCGGCGTCGTCGGCATCGTGCTGCTGCTCGTCGTGCCGCTGCCCGCCGCGCTGCTCGACGTGCTCATCGCCGTCAACATCACCGCGTCGCTCGTCATCCTGCTGACGTCCATGTACGTCAAGCGGCCGCTCGACTTCTCGGTGTTCCCGTCGCTGATCCTCGTGTTCACGCTGTTCCGGCTCGGCCTCAACGTCGCCTCGACGCGGCTCGTGCTGCGCGACGGCTACGCGGGCCAGGTCATCGAGGCGTTCGGGCACTTCGTCATCGGCGGGTCGCTCGTCATCGGCCTCGTGATCTTCCTCATCCTCGTGGTCATCCAGTTCGCGGTCATCACGAACGGTGCGGGGCGCGTCGCGGAGGTCGGCGCGCGCTTCACGCTCGACGCGATGCCCGGCAAGCAGATGGCGATCGACGCCGACCTCAACTCGGGTCTCATCGACGAGGACGAGGCGCGCCGCCGCCGCGCGGACGTCGCCGCCGAGGCCGACTTCTACGGCGCCATGGACGGTGGCTCGAAGTTCGTCAAGGGCGACGCGATCGCCGGCATCGTCATCACGGTCATCAACCTCGTCGGCGGCTTCGTCATCGGCATGGTGCAGATGGGCATGTCCGCGGGCGACGCGCTCCAGCGGTTCAGCCTGCTGACCATCGGTGACGGCCTCGTCACGCAGATCCCCGCGCTGCTGCTGTCCGTGTCCACCGGCATCGTCGTCACGCGGGCGACCGCCGAGGGCGACATGGGCACGGCCGCCGCGAAGCAGCTCGGCCAGTCGCGCACCGCGCTGCTCATCGCCGGCGGCGGGGCCGTCGCGCTGGCGCTGCTCCCCGGCATGCCGAAGCTGCCGTTCATGCTCGTCGGCGCGACGCTGATCCTCGTGGCGCAGCGGGTCAAGGCCCGCGAGACGCGCGAGGCCGCCGCCGCGCTCGCCAAGCCCGCGGCGTCCGTCGCCGCGCCGCCCGCGGACACCCCCGAGCAGCTCATCGAGGACATGCGCGTGCACACCCTCGAGATCCTGCTCGCACCCGACCTCGTCGACCTCGTCGGCTCCGGACCCGACCAGGACCTGCTCGCGCGCGTGCGCGGCCTGCGCCGCAAGACCGCGATGGAGCTCGGCATCGTCGTCCCGCCCGTCCGCACCCGCGACTCCGTCGACCTGCCGCGCGCCACCTACGTCGTGAAGATCGCCGGGGTCGAGGTCGGTCGGGGTCAGGCGCCCGCCGGCTCGATGCTCGCGCTCGGCGACGACCTCGGTGCCCTGCCGGGGACCGTCGTGCACGAGCCCGTGTTCGGCCTGCCCGGCAAGTGGGTGCCGGCCGAGCTGCGGCACGCCGCCGAGATGTCCGGCGCGACGGTCGTCGACCGCGTGTCCGTGCTCATCACGCACCTCGGCGCGCTCATCACGCAGAACGCGGCCCGGCTGCTCGGCCGCGAGGACGTGCGCGTCCTCACCGAGTCGGTCAAGAAGGTCAACCCCTCGGTCGTCGAGGAGCTCGTCCCGTCGTTGCTGTCGCTCGGCGAGGTGCAGCGGGTGCTGCAGGGCCTGCTCACCGAGGAGGTGCCGATCCGCGACCTCGGGCGCATCTACGAGGCGCTCGCGCTGCGTGCGAAGCAGTCGACCGACGCCGAGGGGCTCGTCGAGGCCGCGCGCGCCGCGCTCGGGCCCGCGCTCGCCGCGCAGTACGCGCAGGACGGGACGCTGCGTGTCCTCACGCTCGACCCGGGCCTCGAGCAGTCGTTCGTCGAGGCGCTGCGTCCCGGCGACGGTGGCACCCAGCTGCTCGTCGACCCGTCGCGCGTCGAGTCCGTGCTGCACCAGCTGCGCACCGCCGTCACCGAGGTCGAGGCCGACGGGCGCGCGGTCGTGCTCGTCTGCGCGCCCGTCGTGCGGCCCGCGCTGCGCCGGCTCGTCGCGCTCGGCCTGCCGCGCCTGCCCGTCCTGTCCTACGCCGAGGTGACCGGTGGCGGCCTGACCGTCGAGACCGTGGGGGTGGTGCGCGGTGACCACGCGATTGCTGCTTGAGGGCACCAGCCTCGCCGAGCTCATGGCGCACGTGCGTGCCGAGTTCGGGCCGCAGGCGCGCGTCGTGCGCGCCGAGCGCGTGCGCACCGGCGGGATCGGCGGCTTCTTCGCGCGCGAGCGGTACGAGATCACCGTCGACGTCCCGCCGCCGCCGGAGGCCCGGCCCGCCGCGCTGCGCGCCGTGCCCGCCGGCGGGCTGCCCGCGCTGCTCGCCGCCGCGGACGAGGCCGACGAGGTCGGGGGTGCCGTCGCGGAGGCGGCGGCCGCGGCCGGCGGTGGTGCGGACGCCGACGACCGGGACGGGCCGTCGTTCGAGCACGTCCTGGAGCAGGTGCGTGCCGTGACCGCCGACCCGCTGCCCGACCCCGGGCTGGCCGCCCCGCCCGCCGCCCGTGCGCTCCAGGCCGTGTCGCCGCGTGCCGCGGTCGCCGAGCCCCTGCCTGATGTGCCCTCCCCGCGTGCGCCCGTCGACGCCGTGCCCGTCACGTTCCCCGTCGCGTCCGCACCCGTCGTGGGCGCACCCGTCGCGCCCGCGCCGTCCGACCCGTCCGAGGACGCGGCCGACCTGCGCACCGCGCTCGCCGAGATCGGGGTCCCCGCGAGGCTGCTCGACCGCGAGCGCGTCACGCTGTCCGCCGTCCTCGCGGACGTCCCGCCCGCGCCGCAGCCGCCGCGCACCGCCGGGTCCGTGCTCGTCGTCATCGGCGCGGACGACGACGCCGACGCTGCCGCCGTGCTCCTCGCCGAGCGCCTGCGCCTGCCCGCCGAGGCCGTCCGCCTCGCCGGAGCGCCGAACGGTCGCGGTCGCGGCCGGGGCCGCACGCCGGGCCGGATGTCGAGCGCCGAGCAGGTCACCGCGTGGCGTTCGGGTGCGTCGGCCGCGGAGCATCCGTGGGTCGTCGCGCTCACGGTCGGCGCCGACCCGGAGGACCGCGAGCTCGCCCGGTCACTGCTGGCGGCGTCCGACGCCGACCAGGTGTGGGCCGTGCTGGACGCGCGTACGCGCACCGCCGACGCGCGCCGCTGGCTGCGGTCGGTCACGCCCCACGTCGACGCGGTCGCCATGCGTGGGTTGCTCGACACGGCCGAGCCGGGCGCCGCCCTGGCCGTCGGCGTGCCCGTCGCGTGGATCGACGGCGTCCCCGCGACGCCGGTCGCGTGGGCCGCGGCGCTCAGCCAGGCCCTCGGCGACCGGGCCCGCTGGGACTGACCGCGCGGACCGGTCGTCGGGCGGGGCCGGCCGCCGGCCCTCGTTCAGACGGCCGGGGTGACCGAACAGGCGTACGATGGGAGCAGTCTCAGGATGAACCGGCTCTCAGCCGAGGACCCGCCCTCCTTGGACCACCAAGGAGGGCGTCATGCCCGTCCAGAGCAACTCCACGCCCCGTTTCACCAGCGACCTCGAGCATCCGCTCCCGCTCGGTGACCGGCCCTCGCGCACCGCTCCCGGCGCCCGGGCGCCCAAGCCCGTCCGCAGCCGCACCAGCGCCGCCTGGTTCGGGGTCTGCGTGGGCGCACTCGTCCTCGTCGCGCTCGTCGTCTTCATGATGCAGAACACCGAGCCCGTCGAGGTCGCCTTCCTCGGCATGGCCGGCAGCGCGCCCCTCGCGCTGGTGCTCGTCATCGCCGGTCTCGGTGTCGGTGTCGTCGCGCTCGTCGTCGGTGCCCTGCGCATCGGCCAGCTGCGGCGCCGCATCCGTTCGGACCGGCACACCACGCCGCCGACGCGCTGAGCCCTCCCGGGCGGCTCGCCCCGCCGCCTGCCTCGTCTTCTCGAAGGGGTCGATCATGACCACCGCCATCCAGCCGCACGCACCCGACGCCTCGACGGGCGACCTGCACCTGCTCTCGATCCTCGAGTCCGGCCTCCCCGCCGAGCTCGGTACCGCCGACGAGCCCGCCACGTACACCGTGCCGGTCGTGTTCTCCCGCCAGGTCAGCCGGGACGAGCGCGCCCGCATCGAGGACCCCGCGACCGCCCGCCGGCTCGCCGAGCAGATCGGTGCGACCGGCCCGCCGCTCCGGCTCGCCGTCTCCGACCGTCGCCTGCTCGTCGAGAACACCAACCTCGACCAGCTCCGTGACGGCCTCGCCGCCGCGCTGGCCGCCATGCTGCGGGACCTGGGCGGCGAGCTCCGCGCCGCGAGCGACGAGCGTGCCGTCGCGGCCGACGCCCGCGTGGTCGAGGAACGACGGCGGTCTGACGCGACCCACGCCGCCGTCTCGACGATCCACTTCGAGTAGGCCGCCGTGGACACCCCCGTGATCGCCCCGGCCACCACCCGCACCCCGTCCGCGCGCGAGCGCCAGGTCAGCGAGTTCACGACGCTGAGCAAGGCCGTCCAGGAGACCGGTCTCATGCGTCGCCGGCACGCCTACTACTGGGTGCGGTTCCTCGTGCTGACGGCGCTGCTGGCGCTGACGTTCACCGCGTTCGTCGTCGTCGGGCCGTCGTGGTGGCAGCTCGTCATCGCCGCGCTCGTCGCGGTCCTGCTCGGCCAGGTCATGTTCCTGGGGCACGACGCCGCGCACCGGCAGATCTTCGAGTCCGGGCGGTGGAACGACTGGTCGAGCCTCGTCATCGCGAACCTGTACGCCGGGATGAGCTACGGGTGGTGGCAGCACAAGCACTCGCGCCACCACGCCAAGCCGAACCAGGTCGGCGCGGACCCCGACATCGCGACCGACGTCATCGTCTTCCACACCGAGGACCTCAAGGCCCCCCGGACGGGCCTCAAAGGTTGGCTGACGCAGCGGCAGGGCTGGTTGTTCTTCCCGCTGCTGCTGCTCGAGGGGCTCAACCTGCACGTCTCGGGCGTGAAGACGATCTTCGGCCGCGCCCCCGTGAAGCGGCGGCCGGTCGAGATCGCGTTCGTGATGCTCCGACTCGGCGGCTACCTCGCGCTCGTGTTCTGGCTGCTGCCGGTCGGGATGGCGTTCGCGTTCCTCGGCGTCCAGCTCGGGCTGTTCGGGCTCTACATGGGGGCCGTGTTCGCGCCCAACCACAAGGGCATGCCCCTGGTGCCCCGCGACGCCCGGATCGACTTCCTGCGCCGGCAGGTGCTCATGAGCCGCAACGTCCGGGGCGGCCGCATGACCGACCTGTTCATGGGCGGGCTCAACTACCAGACCGAGCACCACCTGTTCCCGAGCATGCCGAGCCCGAACCTGCGGCGCGTCCAGCCCCTCGTGCGGGCGTTCTGCGCCGAGCACCGGGTGCCGTACACGGAGACGACCCTGCTGCAGTCCTACGGGATCGTCGTCCGGCACCTGAACGCCGTCGGGCTCGCCGCGCGCGACCCGTTCCAGTGCCCGCTCGCGGCGGAGCTGCGGTCCGCCCGGTAACCCCGTACCGGTGCCGGGAATGCCCGGCGAGGGCTGGCCGTTGAGCAGGGTGTCGCACCGCCCATGACCCCCGGGCTTCACCCTCAGCCGCCGCGAGCGGCCTCGCGCCGAGAGGCGTCATGCGGTGCGCACGTCGCGGAGGGCGGCCGGTCTCGTACCGGCCGCCCTTCCGCGTTCCGCGCGCCTTCGCGGCTGCCGTGCGCCGAGGGAGATGCGTGTCCCGCGGCAACGGATCCGCGGGCCAGGGTGGCCAGGCGACGCGCACGGACGATCACCCCCGCACCCTCGACGCTCTCCGGCGCGAGCGCCGCACCACGACCGCCGCACACCGCCGGGCACGTCGACCAGATCCGCGGCTCCGCCGACGAGGTCGCCCGCAAAGCGGTGCGTCTCGACGAGCTGGTGGGACGGTTCAGGGGCTGACCGGCGGCCGGCGGCCGGCGCGACGCCGTGCTGCCGTGAGCACGGGCTCGGGACGCTGTGCGCAGCAGCACGCTTCGGAGGTGCGGCCCGCGGTGTACTGCGCTCATCCTGAAGGCGCTTGCCTTCCGTGACCGGCTCGGCGCCGAGGACGCGACCGACCTGTGGCGTCTGCTCGAAGCCGCGGCCGCGGCGGGGCACACCGCGGACACGTGGCGGGGCTCGGCCGACGGTCGGACGGCCGCGCTCGCGATGCACACGCTGTTCGAGCCGGCGGTGCGTCGCGGGGCGCAGCTCGGTCCGGACCGTGCGGTCCGGGCGTGCGTCCGCGCGCTCGTCCAGCTCGTCGTGCCGCGCCCCGCGCCCTGAGCCGCGCGGGTCGCCTCGTCGAGCGCGGGCGGACGCCCGGGCAACCGGGCGCGCGGAAATGCGTTTCCCGCGGCAACGGATCTGCGGGCTAGGGTCGCCAGGTGACAGCGTCCGGCGACCGCCCCCGCACGACCGACGCCCTCTGGCGGGAGCGGCGCACCACCACCGCCGCGCTCGTCACCCTGGTCGTCCTCGTCGCGTTCGAGTCCTTCGCCGTCGCGACCGTCATGCCGCGCGTCGCGGACGTGCTCGACGGGTACGCGCTCTACGCGTTCGCGTTCGCGGGGCCGCTCGCGACGGGCGTCGTGGGCATGGTCGTCGCCGGGTCGTGGTCGGACCGGAGCGGGCCGTTCCGCCCGTTCCTCGCCGGCGCGGCCCTGTTCGTCGCGGGGCTCGTCGTGGCGGGGCTCGCGGCCTCGATGCCGGTGCTGGTCCTCGGGCGGCTCGCGCAGGGGCTGGGGGGCGGCGCGGTCAACGTCACGCTGCTCGTGACCCTGGCGCGCGCGTACCCGCCCGTGCTGCACCCGCGGGCCTTCGCGTGGTTCTCGGCGGCGTGGGTGCTGCCGTCGCTCGTCGGGCCCGCGGTCGCCGGGGTCGTCGCGGAGGCCGCCGGGTGGCGGTGGGTGTTCCTCGCCGTCGCGCTGCTCGTGGTGCCGACGAGCCTGCCGCTGCTGCGCACGCTGCGCCCGCTCGGCCCGCCCGCGACCGGGTCCGACGTGACCGCCGCCGAGGCCCGCGTCCGGGTCCTGCTCGCGGTCCTCGTCGCCGCCGCGGTCCTCGCGCTCAACCTCGCGGTCGAGCTGCCGCCCGTGCCGTCCGCGGTGCTGGCCGCCGTCGCGGGCGCCGGTGCGCTCGTCGCCGTCCGGCCGCTCCTGCCGCCCGGGTCCCTGCGCGCGCGACCGGGACTGCCGAGCGTCCTGACCACGCGTCTGCTCGTGTCCGGCGCGTTCTTCGGCGCGCAGGCGTACGTGCCCTACCTGCTCGCGGCGCGCGACGGCTGGGGGCCTACGGCCAGCGGGCTCGCGCTCACGACCGCCGCGCTCGCATGGTCGGGCATGTCGGCGGTGCAGGGGCGGCTCGGGCAGCGGCTCGCGAGCCGGGACGCCGTGCGCATCGGCACCGTGCTCGTCGTCGGCGCGACGGTCGGGGCCTGGGCGACCGCGGCGGCCGGGCTGCACCCCGCGGTGCTCGTCACCACGTGGACGCTCGCGGGTGCGGGCATGGGGCTCGCGTCGTCGCGGCTCAACGTGCTGCTGCTCGCCTACTCCGGGCCGGGCACGCAGGGCCGGAACAGCTCCGCGCTGTCGATCGGCGACGCCGTCGGCGCCGCGCTCGCCCTCGCGGTGAGCGGGGTGCTGTTCGCGCTGGTCTCCGGCGCGGCCGCCGCGGGAGGTCACGGCACGGGCGGGGGAGACGACGTGGTCGGCACCGCCGGCTTCGTCGCCGCGTTCGGGCTCACGGTCGTCCTGTCCGTGGTGGCCGCGCTCGTCGCGCCGCGCGTCGGGGTACCGCCGACGGAGCGGCACGAGGAGGCGGCGGCCGTCGACGACGAGGCGGCCGCGCACCCCTGACCGACGGCCGCCCGGACGGCCGACGGGCGGCGGCGCGCGGGGCGGCGTACGGCGCGGCGCACAGGGCGGCCACAGCGGTGGCACACCGCGGGCACGGACCCGCTCCGTAGACACGGGGCATGACTCCCGCAGACCTCACGTCCCCGCGCCGCCGGTCCAGGCCCGTCCGGCGCGCCGTCCTCGCGTCAGTCGCCGCCGTCGTTCTGGTGCTCGGCGGCACGACCGCCTGGGCGCTCGACCGGTACGTCGTCGAGCACGTCGCGATCGGCGACGTCGACGCGTACGAGGCGGCGCAGGGCGGCGGCGCCGGCTCGACGTCCGGCACCTCCGGCTCGTCCGGCTCGTCGGGCGCGTCGGCCGGCACGCTCACCGGCACCACCTACACCTCCGACGACGCCGACATCACCGTCTCGACCGTCACGACGGGCTCGGGCGACGACACCGTCACCTACTACGTCGCGGACGTCGTGCTGTCCGACGCGACGGTCCTGCGCTCGGCGTTCGCGCAGAACCAGTTCGGCACCAACATCACCGAGACGACGTCGGACATCGCCGCCGACAACGACGCGGTCCTCGCGATCAACGGCGACTACTACGGGTTCCGCGACACCGGCATCGTGATCCGCAACGGCGTCGTGTACCGCGACGAGGGCGCGCGCGAGGGGCTGGCGTTCTACCGCGACGGGCACGTCGAGGTGTACGACGAGACGGCGACGACCGCCGACGCGCTCGTCGCGGCGGGCGTGTGGAACACGGTGTCGTTCGGGCCCGCGATCGTCGAGGACGGGCAGGTCGTCGACGGGATCGAGGACGTCGAGGTCGACACGAACGTCGGCAACCACTCGATCCAGGGCGACCAGCCGCGCACCGCGATCGGCGTGGTCGACGACAACCACCTCGTCTTCGTGGTCGTCGACGGGCGGAGCCCCGGCTACTCCGCGGGCGTCACGCTGACGGGGCTCGCGGAGATCATGCAGGACCTCGGCGCGACCACGGCGTACAACCTGGACGGCGGCGGCTCGTCGACGATGGTGTTCGGCGGCGAGCTCGTCAACGACCCGCTCGGCAAGGGCCGCGAGCGCGGCACGTCCGACATCCTCTACGTCGGCGGCCTGTCCGCCGCGACCGGCACGACCGCCGCGACGGGCACGACCGCCGCGACCGGCGCGGACGGCTGAGCCGTGGTCGTCCTGGTCCCGGCGTACGAGCCGGACGCCCGGCTGGTGACGCTCGTGCAGGCGTTGCGCCGCGCGCGCCCGCACGTGCCGGTGGTGGTCGTGGACGACGGCAGCGGCCCGGGGTACCGGCCGGTCTTCGCCGCCGCGGGTCGCGCGGGCGCCGACGTCCTCACCCACCCCGTCAACCGTGGCAAGGGGGTCGCGCTGCGGACGGGTGTCGCGCACGTCCTCGCCCGGCACCCCGGTGCCGACGTCGTCTCGGCGGACTGCGACGGCCAGCACACCGTCGGCGACGTGCTCGCGGTCGCGGACCGCGTGGCGCGCGGCGACGTGGCGGTCGTGCTCGGCGCGCGGTCGTTCGCGGGGGACGTGCCGCTGCGCAGCCGCGTCGGCAACACGTGCACGCGCGTCGCGTTCCGGCTCGGCACGGGCGTGCCGGTGCGGGACACCCAGACGGGGCTGCGCGGGTACCCGGCGGACATGCTGCCGTGGCTGCTCGACGTGCCGGGGGACCGGTTCGAGTACGAGCTCGCGGTGCTGCTGCGTGCCGCCGACGAGCGGCGGACGGTCGTCGAGGTGCCGATCGCGACGGTGTACCTCGACGGGAACGCGTCGTCGCACTTCCGCCCGCTCGTCGACTCGGCACGCGTGTACGCGCCGCTGCTGCGGTTCGTCGCGTCGTCCCTCGCCGGGTTCGCCGTGGACGCGGTGGCGCTGCTCGCGCTCGCGGCCGCGACGGGGTCGCTGCTCGCCGCGACGGTCGGCGCGCGGGTGCTCAGCGGGGCGGTGAACTTCGGCCTCAACCGCCGCTGGGTGTTCCGGCGCGGCGCGACCGGGCCGGTGTCGCGCGAGGCCGTGGCGTACGCGCTGCTCGCGGTGAACCTGCTGCTCGCGGGCTACGCGGGGCTGCGGGTGCTGACGCACGCCGGGGTGCCGCTGCTCGCCGCGAAGGTCGTCGCCGACCTCGTGCTGTTCCTCGTCGGCTACCGCGTGCAGCGGACCGCCGTGTTCCGCGGCCCCCGGGTCGCACCGGGGGCCGCGAGAACGGGTGCGCCGGGTCAGGCGGCGGGGACCTCGACGTCGACGCGCACGACGTCGCCGGTGCGCGCGAAGACGCGCCCGCTCACGTCGGCGTCGAGCACGCCGTCGGTGCCCTCGACGCGCGAGCCGTCGGCCAGCACGGCGGTGACGCGCAGCGCCGACCCGCGCCGGTAGACGACGGGGACCTGGCAGAACGTGAAGGCCAGCGAGCCCGCGTCGAGCGCGATCGTCTGCTCCTGCTGCGCCGCGTCGTGGAAGCGGAACGTCGCGGGCGCCTCCGTCCACTCGTCGGCGCGCAGGAGCGCGGGCCGCACGACGACGCGGCCGTCCTCGACCCGCAGCCCGAGCTCGCCGAGCCGCGTGAGGACCTCCTCCTTGACCTGACCGGTCATGCCGGGCTGGCGGGCACCGTGCCCGGCGGGCGTGTGCGAGTACGGGTCGACGGGGAACGCGCCGTAGACCTCGGGCGACTTGCAGTAGCCGAGCCCGAGCCGGACGTCCTCGTACGCGTCGGCCAGGCCCTGGACGACCGCCGCGTCGAGGCCCTGGGCGACCGCCCGCTCGTGGTTCTCCTGCACCGCGAGCAGCAGCTTGGAGACCATGTGCCAGTAGATGCTGCCGAGGCCCTCGTACGCGAAGAACGAGCCCGACCGGCCGGTGAACTCGGCGTGCCGGAAGACCTGCTCGAACACGTCCAGCACGGCGTCGCGCCCGTCGGCGACCTGCTGCGGTGCCACGCCGGGTGCGCCCGCGGCCAGCGCGTCGAGGGCTGCGACGACGTCGCGCGCGTTGTGCAGGCCCGGCGCGAACCGGTGCACGCCGTGCACGTCGCGCAGCACGAGCGTCGTGTCGCCCGCGGCGACCAGCGCGTCGAGCAGCGGCGCGCTCGCGGCCTGGGCCTCGGTGATCGTGTTGCGCGCGAGGAACGTCGGCAGCTCGCGGTCGGGGTACAGCTGGTAGGAGTGCTGGTCCGCGCGGTACAGGGCGCTGCGGCGCAGCGCGTGCACGAGGTCGAGCGCCTCCGCGGGCGTCAGGAGCCCGGACGACAGGACCGCGACCTGGCCCTCGAGCATCTCCTGCAGGTGCCCGACGCGTGCGACGCCGCCGCGCAGGTCGAGCAGGTTGTAGGAGTGGAAGAGCCCGTCGGGCCGACGGTTCGCGCGCAGGCCCGCGTCGACGTACCGCTGCGCGACGTCGAGGAACGCCCGCACCCCGGCTGCGCCGACCGTCCGGTGCGCGCCGCCGAACCCGGCGTACACGCGCGTCCGGTAGGCGGTGCCTGCGGCGCCGAGGTCGTCCATGACGGCCCGTCGCCCGGCGTCGTCGAACCCGCCCTCGACCGACGCGGCGTGCGCGTCGAGCGCGGCGGTCACGTCGGCCAGCAGCCCGGCGAGCTCGTCGGTGACGGTGAGGTCGTGGTCGAGCAGGTCGCGGGCCAGCGCGAGCGCGCGGCGCAGGTACGCGAGCGTCACGACCGACAGGCCCTTGCCGACCAGCGCGTTGTTCGCGTCGTTCCACTCGGGGCGCTGCGTGTTCATCCAGATGCCGCCGTCGGGCACGAGGTTGACGACCTTCGCGAGCACGAGCAGCAGCAGCTTCTCGCCGAGCGACACGCGCACGAGGTCGCCGTCGGCGCCGTGCACGAGGCGGCCGTCGGCACCCTCCGTGCGGACCCGTGCCTGCACGCGCTCCTCGGCGGCGGTGTCGAACGTGATGGTCTCGATCGGCTCGACGACGGTCTGCTCGTACGACGCGATCCGGTACGGCACGTCCGCGTGCGTGAACAGCGCGCGGTCGACGAGCGCGTCGAGGCGGCCGGGGTGGAAGCGTCGCGACGTCTCCAGCAGCTTGACCAGGTAGACGATCTGGTGGTCGCTCCAGTAGCCGATGTTCGCCCACGGGTTCGACGGCTCGGGGACCTCCCAGTCGATGCCCGAGCGCGAGATCCGGTACGGGTTGTAGCCGTCGGCGGTCGTCGCGTCGAGGAAGACCGCGACCATCGAATCGACGTAGCCCGGGAACGACCAGGCGAGCGCCTCCCAGTTCTGGAAGATGTCGCGCCAGTTGCCCTGGAAGTCGACGCGCGTGCGGCCCTTCGCGTCCGTGAGGGCGATCTGGAACTTGTTCCACGGCCGGCTCGGGTCGCCGTGCCGGCGGCTGAAGGTCAGCGGCAGGTACTCGCGCACCAGGCGCAGCAGGTCGACGTCGCCGCTCGCGTCGGCGCGCTCCAGCAGCGTGTCGAGGTCGGTGGTCGCGGGCAGCGCGTCGAGCCAGTCGCGGCGACGCGCGGCGGTCCGCGGCGAGCGCTGCGCGACGAACGCGCGCAGGTCGTCGGCGGACACCGTGTAGCCGTCGACCGGCACGCCGCCGCGCATGACGTTGAACAGCACGTTCGCCGCGTGGTGCGCGGACGCGAGCTCGTCGCCGGTGACCTGCGCGGCGTCGGCGGTGCCGACCAGGCGGTCCAGCCGCTCGCGCGTCCCGACGACGTCGGCCTCCAGCGCGGCGGCCGCGGCGTCGGCGTCCGCGAGCTCGTCCTGCAGCCGGACGACGTCGGCGGCGCTCTGGTCGACGTCGGCGACGACCCGCCAGCGGCGCGTCTCGCCGGGCGCGAGCGCGACGTCCGCGACCACGAGGTACGCGCCCTTCTCGCCGCGGACCTCGTGCTCCGGGGCGACCGGGCGGCCCGCCGCGAACGCGCCGACCTGCCGCGTCGAGGTGAGGTGCGCGACCGGGTCGAGGCCCACCTGCCACGCGACCGTCGCCGCGAGCGACTCGCTCGGGTCGCTCTTGTCGGTCAGTGTCGAGTTCAGGTAGACGAGCCCGAGGCCCGTCGCGGCGTCGACCTCGGTGCGCTTGTACGCGTCGAGCAGGCTGCTGAACTCGGCCTGCGTCTGGACGGTCACGCCCGCGGGCAGCAGGTCGACGAACCCGTCGAGCACCTGCGCGCGCACGGGCGCGTCGGCGACCGCGGTGAGCGCGACCTCCCGGACGACGCCGTACCGGGCGCTGGTCCGCCACGCGACCCGCGCGCGCAGGCCGAGGTCGGGGCGGGTCTCCTCGAAGACGAGCGTCGTGCCGAGGTAGTCCTTGAAGAGGTGGCGCTCGACGGCGGGGTCGTCGGGGCGGCGCTCGGCGAACGGCTGCCACGCGCGCGTGCCGGCGGGCGTCTCGACGCGCAGCAGCGTGAACCCGCCGGTGCGGCCGGCGCCCGCGGCCACCTTGTCGTCGGTCGAGTACGGGAACAGCGCGCGGTCGGCGTGCTCGCGACCTGCGGTGACGCCGCCCGTGCTCGACACGAACAGCCACAGGTCGCTCGCCCCGACGAGCGTCATGAAGAACGGCGGCAGGTCGTCGTACGACGCGATCCGGTAGAACCGCCGCCCGTCGAGGTCCACGGGCCCGCTCGTGACGAGCGCGTCGCCGGGCTCGTCGGTGCGTGCGGGCGTGAGGGTCTGCGACGCCATGTCCTGATCGTCCTTCGTGCCGGGGCGCGGAGCGACCGGTCGGGGGAGCGGTCGGGCCGCGTCGGTGCGGCCGTGGGTGCGCTCCCATACAGTGACACGTGTCAACGAGGAAGGCAACGGCCCTCGGTCCCGCCGCGCGCGCTCGCCGGCGTCCGGGTCACCCGAACGCGCCCGCCCGGGCGGGCCGCTCCGCTAGCCTGCGTCCGCCGGGGCGCGGGGCCTGCGGCACCGGAGGAGGGGTCGTGCTCCGCTACCTGCCGTTCGTCGTCGAGATCGGCCTGCTCGTCTACTGCCTCATCGACTGCATCCAGTCCGACGAGGGGCGCATCCGCAACCTGTCCCGGACCGGCTGGCTCATCCTCATCGTGATCCTGCCGATCGCGGGCGGCGTCGCGTGGCTCGTCGCCGGACGCCCCAAGGACGAGCGCTCCCGCCAGGTGCCCTGGCCGTCGACCGGCACCGCGGGCTTCCCCGAGTACGAGCGGCCCCACCGCGCCCCCGACGACGACCCCGAGTTCCTCGACCGGCTGCGCCGCGACCGCGAGTCCGACTCGAAGCACGAGCAGATGCTCAAGGACTGGGAGGCGCAGCTGCGCGACCGTGAGCAGCGGCTCTCCGAGCCCGAGGGCGGCACGGGCGGCACGCCCGCCCCGTGAGCCGCGGGGTGAGTCGCAGGTGAGTCGCGGGTGACTCGCACGTCGCGCGCGGGCGCCGCCGCGTGCGGACGGTAGGGTCGCTCGCATGCTCGTGCTCAGCAGACGCGTCGGTGAGCGTCTCGTCATCGGGGACGACATCGTCGTCACCGTGATCGAGGTCCGCAGCGACGGCGTGCGCCTGGGCATCGACGCCCCCCGCGACGTCCGCGTGCACCGCGCCGAGGTCCTCGAGGCCCTCACGGCCGCCAACGCCGACGCCGCGGCCGCCGACGACAGCACCGCCGCGGCCCTCCGCCGCCTCGCGCCGCCGGCTGCGAGCCCGCCGGGCGAGAGCGGCACCGGCACCACCTCCGCCGATCCCTCAGCAGGGACCTCCACCGGCCGATGAGGTTGGGCGCCGGGCCGGCGCCGATCGCCTCCCGGTGGGGAGGCACGCGTGGAGGACATCGACGAGATCGTCCGCGAGTTCCTGGTCGAGAGCTACGAGAACCTCGACCAGCTGGACCGGGACCTCGTGGAGCTCGAGGAGAACCCGGGCGACAGGCCGCTGCTCAGCAGCGTCTTCCGGACGATCCACACCATCAAGGGGACGAGCGGGTTCCTCGCGTTCTCCCGCCTGGAGCGCGTGACGCACGCGGGCGAGAACCTGCTGGTCGAGCTGCGCGACGGCCGCCGGCAGATGGACCAGGTGACCACCGACGTGCTGCTGCGCACCGTCGACACCGTCCGCCTGCTGCTCGACGCGATCGAGCGGACCGGCGGCGAGGGCGACGTCGACGTCGACGTGGTCGTCGAGGCCATCGTGGCGGTGCAGGAGGGGCGCACGGCCGCCGCGCCCGCCACCGCGGCACCGGCCCCGGCCGCCGAGCCCGCCGTGACGCCCGCCGAGGCGGCGCCCGCCGCGGCAGAGCCGACCGACGCGGTCGAGCCCGCCCCCGAGCCGGCGACCGACGTGCCGCACCCCCGCGAGGCCCCCGCCGACGAGACCGCCGCGCAGGTCGGCGCGGCCGCCGCCGCGCCCGCGGCCGAGGCCGTCGCGACCCCGGACAAGGCCCCGACGATCAAGCAGATCGCGCGGCGCGTCCCGACGACCCCCGCCGCACCGCCCGCGCCGGCCGGCGGGTCCGGCGCCGGCGACGTGACGCCGGTGCTGCCCACGCCGCACGTCGACCCCGACGCGCAGCGCGCGGCCGACGAGGCGCTGGAGGCGGCCGCCGTGCAGGCGCTCGCCACCGCGGCGCTCGCGGATCTCTCGACGGGGCGCGAGTACCAGCCGACGATGGCTCCCGCGGCCGCGCCGCTGGAGGAGGTCGGCACGCTGCGCGGCGCGAGCGAGTCGTCGGTGCGCATCGACGTCGACCTGCTGGACCGCCTCATGCGGCAGGTCGGCGAGCTCGTCCTGGTCCGCAACCGGCTCACCCGGCTCGCGGCGGAGTCGCAGGACGTCGACCTCACGCGGTCCGCGCAGCAGCTCAACCTCATCGCCTCCGAGCTGCAGGACGGGGTCATGCGGACCCGCATGCAGCCCATCGAGAACGTCTGGGCGAAGATGCCGCGCGTCGTGCGCGACCTCGCCGCGACGTGCGGGCGCGAGGTGCGCCTCGAGCTCGTCGGCGGCGACACGGAGCTCGACCGCAGCCTGCTGGAGGCCGTCAAGGACCCGCTGACGCACCTCGTGCGCAACGCGGTCGACCACGGCATCGAGCCGCCGGCCGAGCGCGTCGCCGCGGGCAAGCCGTCGCACGGCACGCTCGAGCTGCGCGCCTTCCACGCGGGCGGTCAGGTCGTCGTCGAGGTCCGCGACGACGGCCGCGGCATCGACCCGCAGAAGGTCGCCGAGTCGGCGGTCCGCAAGGGCCTGCGCACGCCCGAGCAGGTCGCGTCGCTCGGCCAGGCGGAGATGCTGGGCCTGCTGTTCCTGCCGGGCTTCTCGACGGCCGCGGCGGTCACGAACGTGTCCGGCCGTGGTGTCGGCATGGACGTCGTGCGCACGCGCATCGAGGCGGTGGGCGGGACGGTCGACGTCGAGTCCACCGTCGGCGTCGGGACGTCGTGGCGCCTGCGGATCCCGCTGACGCTGGCGATCATGCCGTCGCTGTCCGTCGAGTGCGACGGCGACGTGTACGCGGTGCCGCAGGTCCACGTGCTCGAGCTGGTCGCGCTCGACGAGCGCGCGGAGCAGGCCGTCGAGCACGTGCACGAGGCACCCGTCTACCGGCTGCGCGGCGAGCTGCTGCCGCTCGTGCCGCTGCACGACGTGCTCGGCCTGTCCGACGGCGAGCCCGCCGGGTCGCGGCCCGGGGTGATCGTCGTCGTGCAGGCGGACGACAACCGCTTCGGTCTGCTCGTCGACCGCGTGCTCGCGACCGAGGAGATCGTCGTGACGCCGCTCGCGGCGCAGCTCAAGTCCGTGAGCACCTACGCGGGCACCACCGTGCTCGGCGACGGGCGCGTCGCGCTCATCCTCGACATGCAGTCGATCGCCCGCGAGGCCATGCCGCGCGAGCACGAGCACGCGTCGGTCGGGCACGCGTCGACGGTCGCCGAGGAGACGCACGAGACCGAGCAGCTGCTCGTCGCCCGCATCGGTGAGGGCCGGCTGGTCGCGATGCCGCTCGCCGGCGTCGCGCGCCTCGAGCACGTGCGGTCCGACGAGGTCGAGACGGTCGGCGACCGCGAGGTCGTGCAGTACCGCGGTTCGATCCTGCCGCTCGCCCGCGTCGACGCGCTGGTCGGTGCGACCCCCGAGGACCGCGACGAGCTCCTGCTCGTCGTGTACGAGCGGGGTTCGCGCAGCGCCGCGCTCGTCGTCGAGGACATCGTCGACATCGTCGAGGACCACGCCGAGCACTCCGACATCGACGCCGCCGGGCTCGTCGGCTCGACCGTCGTGCACGGGCGCGTCACCGAGCTGCTCGACCTGCCCGCCGCGCTGCTCGCGGCTGACCACGACTTCGAGTCCGACGACCTGCTGGAGAGTGTCGCGTGAACCGCTACGTCACGTTCACGATCGGCGACGACCTGTACGGCGTCGACGTGCTGCGCGTCCAGGAGGCGCTGCGCGCGCACGCCCGCACGCGCGTGCCGCTCGCGCCGCCCGGGATCGCGGGGGTCGTCAACCTGCGCGGTCAGGTCGTCGTGACCGTCGACCTGCGGCCGCGGCTGGGGCTGCCGGGCCTCGCCCAGGACGCCGAGCCGATGATGGTGGTCGTCCAGGTCGACGGCGAGCCGGTGAGCCTGCTGGTCGACGAGATCGGCGACGTCCTCGACGTGCCCGTCGAGGACGTGGGCGCGCCGCCGGAGACGCTCGACCCGGCCCTGCGGTCCCTCATCCGCTCGGCCTGCACGCTCGACGACCGGCTGCTGCTGGTGCTGGACGTCGACGAGGCCGCGGCCGCCGCCTGAGCAGCGCGGGGGTGGATGTCGCCCCGACCCCTCACAGCACCGCTGCCGTGGCCGATCTTGACGGACGACGGCGACGAAGCCCCTGACAAGGAGCAGTGATGAGCAAGACCTCCCGCGACGGCGCCCCGCGTCGGCGCATGAGCCTGGGCAACCTGGGCATCCAGACGAAGATGATGCTGCTGCTCGGCCTCGTGGCGTTCGTCGCCCTCGGCTCGGGCGCGTTCGCCTACGTCGCCCTCCAGCGTGCCGCCCAGGACCTGCGGGACGTCGACGTCGTCGCCACCGAGGTGGCCGCGCTGTCCCGCTCGGTCGACGACGGCCAGCACAACGCTCGGCTCATCGTCGCCCAGATCGCGGCCGTCAAGAACCCCGTCATCCGCAAGGGCTGGGTCGAGCTGCAGCGGCGCAACGACATGGACATGGCCGAGGCGATCGAGGCGTTCGGGACGTCGAGCGGCGCGGTGGGCAACGCGGCCTGGCCCGCGTTCGTCGACTCGTACCAGACGTGGGTCGTGCTGCGGGACGAGAAGGTCGTGCCCGCCGCGCTGGCCGACGACGCCGACGCGTACTCCTCGATCTCCGACACCGTGAGCCAGCCGGCCATCGACGACTTCGTGCTGAAGTTCGACGAGGTCGAGAAGGCGATGGCCGCGCAGGTCACCGCGACGACCGACGCCGCGCAGGACCGCGTCGACATGGCGGGCTACATCCTCGGGATCAGCCTGTTCGCCGGTCTGGCGATCTCGATGTTCCTCGGCTTCAAGACGGCGTCCGGCATCCGCAAGAGCGTGTGGGACATGTGCCGCGCGCTCAACGGCATGGCCGTCGGCGACTTCACGCGGACCGTCCCGGGCACGTCGCGCGACGAGATGGGGCAGATGCGCGAGGCCCTCACCCGCGCCCAGGCCGGGGTCCGCGAGACGCTGACCGAGGTCAAGCACACGGCCGACGAGGTCGCCGTCGCGGCCGAGCAGCTCTCCGCGTCCTCGAGCCAGGTCGCGTCCGGCTCGGACGAGACGAGCGCGCAGGCGGGCGTCGTCGCGGCCGCGGCCGCGCAGGTGTCGCGCAACGTGCAGGCCGTCGCGGCGGGCGCCGAGCAGATGGGCGCGTCGATCCGCGAGATCGCGCAGAACGCGACCGAGGCCACGAAGGTCGCGCAGGCGGCCACGGGCGCCGCGGCGAGCGCGAACGACTCCGTGTCGCGCCTCGGCTCGTCGAGCCAGGAGATCGGCAAGGTCGTCAAGCTCATCACGTCGATCGCGGAGCAGACGAACCTGCTCGCGCTCAACGCGACCATCGAGGCCGCGCGGGCCGGCGAGGCCGGCAAGGGCTTCGCGGTCGTCGCGGGCGAGGTCAAGGAGCTCGCGTCGGAGACCGCCAAGGCGACCGAGGACATCGCGCGCCGCGTCGAGGCGATCCAGGCCGACACCACGGGTGCCGTCGCCGCGATCGGCGAGATCGGCACGATCATCGCGTCGATCAACGACTACCAGCTGACCATCGCGTCGGCCGTCGAGGAGCAGACCGCGACGACCAACGAGATGTCCCGCGGCGTGGCCGAGGCCGCCACCGGTTCCGGCGAGATCGCCGCGAACATCACCGGGGTCGCCACGTCCGCCGCCACCAGCTCGCAGGTGCTCACCCAGATGGGCGACTCCGTCACCGAGCTGGCCCGCATGTCCGCCGACCTGCGCGAGCGGGTGTCGATGTTCACCTTCTGACCGAAGGTGCACCACCGCCGGGCCACGGAAGGCCCGCCGGCACGAAGGAGACAGGGATGTCGCGACGGAAGGCTTGGGCGGCGTCGGTCATGGCGCTCGCCGTGGCGGCCGCGTTCGCCCACCAGACCGGGGACGGCGAGGTCAGCGGCGACGCGCTCGCCCGGTGGCAGGCCACACGGCTCGTCGGCGTGACGCTGCCGGCGACCGGCTGGGCCGAGGAGGGCGACGTGCTCGTGCAGCGCCTCGCCCAGCTCGGGTACGGCGTGCGCGTGCACTACGCGCCCGACTCGGCGACCCAGGTCGCGCAGGTGCACCTGCTCGTCGACGGCGGTGCCGACGCGGTCGTCGCGGTCGCGGTCGCCGAGGGCACCCTCGACGACGTGCTCCAGCAGGCCCGGCTGCGCGGTGTGGTCGTCGTCCCGTACGAGGCCGACGTCGCGACGAGCGTCGAGGCGCAGCTCGGCGGCGTCGCGTGAGCCGGATCCGGGTGCTCGTCGTCGACGACTCGGTCGTCGTGCGGCGCATCGTCAGCGACGTGCTCGGGCAGGACCGGCGCATCGAGGTCGTCGGGATCGCCGCGAACGGCCGGCTCGCGCTCACGAAGGTCGCGCAGCTCCAGCCCGACCTCGTGACGATGGACGTCGAGATGCCGGAGATGGGCGGCATCGAGACGGTCGCGGAGCTGCGCGCACAGGGCTACCGGATGCCGATCGTCATGTTCTCGACGCTCACCGAGCGCGGCGCGACGGCGACGCTCGACGCGCTCGCGGCCGGCGCGACCGACTACGTCACGAAGCCCAGCGGCACCGCGTCGGTGCACGAGGCGCTCGCCCGGGTCGCGCACGACCTGATCCCGCGCATCCTCGCGCTCGTCCCGCGCACCGAGGACGTCGTCGACGTGCGGCAGCCCGCGGCGCCCGCACACGCCGCGCACGCCGCCCCGCCGGTCGACGTGCTCGCGCCCGGCGCCGAGCCCGTCACGCGGCCGATGCCCGCGGCGCACCCCGTGCAGCTCGTCGTCGTCGCGTCGTCCACGGGCGGCCCCGAGGCGCTCACCCGCGTCCTGCGCGGCCTCACCGCGCCGCCGCCCGTGCCCGTCCTCGTCGTGCAGCACATGCCGCCCGTCTTCACGCGTCAGCTCGCCGCGCGGCTCGACCGGGTCGGTCCCGCCGCGGTCGTCGAGGCGGGCGACGACGAGCCGCTGCTGCCCGGGACCGTCTACATCGCCCCCGGCGACCGGCACCTCGGCGTCGACACCCGGACCGGCATGCTGCGCACCGCGCTCGACGACTCGCCGCCCATCAACTTCTGCCGGCCCGCGGCCGACGTCCTGTTCCGCTCCGCCGTGCGCGCCGTGCGCGGCGAGCTGCTCGGCGTGGTCCTCACCGGCATGGGCGTCGACGGCCGGCAGGGCTGCGTCGACGTCGTCGGCGCGGGCGGGACCGTCCTCGTGCAGGACCAGCCGTCGAGCGTCGTCTGGGGCATGCCCGGAGCCGTCGCCACCGCCGGGCTCGCGCACCGCGTGCTGCCCGTCGACCAGATCCCCGCGGCCGTGGAGGACGTCCTCAGCCACGCCACCGCCGAACCCACCGGAGCGCACCGATGAGCCTCGCCCCCGACGCCTTCGCCTACGTCGCGGAGCTGGTGGCACGACGCGCCGGCATCAACCTCGACGCGGGCAAGGAGTACCTCGTGGAGTCCCGGCTCCAGCCGCTCGCGCAGCAGGCCGGGCACACGCGGGTCGACACGTTCGTGCGCGAGCTGCGCGGAGTCGAGCGCGAGGCCGACGTGCGTGCCGTCGTCGACGCGCTCACCACCAACGAGACGTCGTTCTTCCGCGACGGCGCACCGTTCCACGCGCTCGCCGAGCACGTCGTGCCCGCGCTGCGTGGCCCGGACGGCACGCTGCCCCGCCTGCGGGTCTGGTCGGCGGCCTGCTCGACCGGGCAGGAGCCGTACTCGATCGCGATGACGCTCGCCGACGCCGCACCCGACACGGCCGTCGAGATCGTCGCGACCGACATCAACGCGACCGTGCTCGACCGCGCGTCGCAGGGCCTCTACTCGCGGCTCGAGACGAACCGCGGGCTGCCCGCGCAGATGCTCGTCCGCCACTTCGAGGCCGACGGCACCGGCTGGCGCGTGCGCGACTCCCTGCGCCGGCAGGTCACGTTCCTGCGGCACAACCTCCTCGACGCGCCGCCGTTCGGCGGGGGCTTCGACGTGGTGTTCCTGCGCAACGTGCTCATCTACTTCGACCTGCCGGTCAAGCAGGCCGTCCTCGACCGCGTGCTCGCGGCCATGCGCCCCGGCGGGTTCCTCGTCCTCGGCGCCGCGGAGACGACGATCGGTCTCGACGACGGCTGGGAGCGGGTGCCCGTCGAGCGCGGAGCCGTGTACCGCGCCGCCGCCGTGCCCAGCCTCCTCGCCCCGACCGTCCGGCCGTTCCCCGCCCTTGCCCCCCTCGGTGTCGTGCCGTCCGCGCGCGCCGCCGCCGTCCAGCTGTCCGACAGCGTCCGAGGAGAGAGCCGATGAGAGCACTCGTGGTCGACGACTCGCGGACGATGCGCCGCATCGTCGCGAACGTCCTGGAAGGGCTCGGGTTCTCGACGACCCAGGCCGCCGACGGCCAGGAGGCCCTCGACGCCCTCCAGCAGGAGGGGGCCGTGGACCTCGTCACCGTCGACTGGAACATGCCCGTGATGGACGGGCTCGAGCTCGTCACGCACGTCCGCAAGAACCGCGAGTGGCGCGGCGTGACGCTCATGATGGTCACGACCGAGGCCGAGCAGTCCCAGATCGTGCGTGCGCTCGCGGCAGGCGCGCACGAGTACCTGATCAAGCCGTTCACCGCCGAGGAGCTGCGGGCGAAGCTCGACCTGCTCGGCCTCGTCCCCGTGGAGGAGACCGCATGAGCACCGACGTCGCGACCGACCAGGTCCTGCTCATCGCCCGTGACGTGTTCGCGTCGATGATCGACGGCGAGGACGGGCACCTGAACGCCTGGGAGGGCGGGACGCCCGCCGTCGAGGAGCCCGTGCACGCGTGGGTCGACCTGTTCGGCGAGCTGAGCGGCCGGGCGGTGCTCACCACGGCCACGTCGACGGCGCACGACCTGGCCCGGGCGCTGCTCGGGCTGCCCGCCGACGAGGAGGTCTCGCACGACGACCTCGTCGACGCGTTCGGCGAGCTCGCGAACGTGGTCGGCGGCAACATCAAGGCGCTCATGCCGGACGCCGCCAAGCTCGGCCTGCCCGCGGTCGCGGACACGGTGCCGCTGCTCGAGGGCGCGCTGCGGGTCCAGGAGCTCGCGCTGTCGTGGCGCGGCCGCGCGATCGTGGTCGAGCTGTGGGTCCTGCTGACGGGGGGCGGACAATGAGTGCCGTCCTCGTCGTCCCCCGAACCGCCGCCGTGACGGACGCCCCCCGCCACGGCACCGAAGGAAGGAACCGTCCATGATCCGCGTCCTCGTCGTCGACGACAGCCGCGTCATGCGCCAGATCGTGATCCGCACGCTCCGGCAGGCGGGCTACGACTGGGACGTGCGCGAGGCGTCCGACGGTGCGGAAGCCCTCGCGGCCGTCCGCGCCGACGAGCCCGACGTCGTCCTGTCGGACTGGAACATGCCCAACGTGTCGGGCATCGAGCTGCTGGAGGCGCTGCGCGCCGAGGGGTTCGAGACGCCGTTCGGGTTCGTGACGTCCGAGGGCTCGCCCGAGATGCGGGCGACCGCGGACGCCGCCGGCGCGCTGTTCCTCATCGCGAAGCCGTTCACCGCGGAGTCGTTCCGCGAGGTCATCGAGCCGGTGCTCGCATGAGCGCGCTGACGCCGCTGGCCGGTGCCGTCGAGGTGCGCGACCTGCTCGAGAACCTCGTCGGCCGCGAGGTCGACGTGCTCACGGGCGCCAAGGGCCAGGACCCCGCCAAGGGCGACGGCTGCCTCGTGGGCGTGTACCTCGACGACACGCAGCAGATCGCCGCGCTCGTCCTGCTCGACGTGGCCGCCGCCGCCTACCTCGGCGGCGCGCTCGGGCTGGTCCCCGTGAAGATGGCGCAGCAGGCCGTGAACCACGGCGGGCTGCCCGCGGGCCTGCTCGAGAACGCGAGCGAGATCCTCAACGTGCTGGGCTCGCTGCTCAACGCGGAGGGGGCGCCGCACGTGCGGCTCGACGTCGTCTACGAGCCGGGGCACCCGCTGCCCGCGGACGTCGCACGGCACGTGCCGGCGTTCGCGCGGCGGTGCGACCTCGAGGTCGACGTGGCGGGGTACGGCCGCGGGGGGTTCTCGCTCGTCGTCGTCTGACGCCGGTCAGCGCCCGGCGTCCGGGCCCGTCCGCGGTCGCCGCGTGCGGGCCCACACGAGCGCACCCAGCCCGATGACGACGCCCGTCGCGCACACGACGGTCGGCGCCCAGTCGACGGCCCCGGTCCAGCCGAGCACGGCGCACACGACGAGCGCGACCGCCCACAGGCCCGTGCCGACGAGCACCACGTGGGCGAGGTCCACCTGCACGGCGGGCGGCGGCGTGCGCTCGGGGCGCAGCAGCTTCTCCAGGAGGGACGGCACGGGCGAAGCCTACGACCGTCGCAGCGTGCCGACGATCGCCTCGACGGCCTGCGCCATCTGGTCGAACACGCGCACGTAGACCGCGTCGGACTGGCCGATCGGGTCGACGACGTCGTCGTCCTCGGGCGTGGCGTGCACCCGCCCGCGCTGCGCGGCGGCGAGCGTGACGAGCGCGCGCAGGCGCTCGGCGGGCGTCCCGCCGGCGGCCGCGAGCTCGGCGGGGTCGACGAGCGGCGCGAGCCGGGCGAGCTCGCGCAGCGTGAAGGTGCGGCGCACCGCGGCGGGCACGAGCTCGACGACCGCGGAGCGGTGGCTGCGCGTGAGCGCGAGCACGACGTCCGCCTCCCGGACGGCGGCCGCGTCGAGCTGCCGCGCGACGAACCGGTCGGCGACCAGCCCGCGGCCCGCGACGAGCGCCGCCATCTGCGGGCTCATGCCCGACCCGACGACCGCGCGCGTGCCCGCGGACCCGACCTCGAGCCCGCCCGCCGCCGCGTCGCCCCGGAACGCGCCGCCCGCGCCCGCGGCCAGCAGCCGCTCGACGGCGGGGGAGCGGCAGATGTTGCCGGTGCACACGGTGAGGACGCGCACGGGCGCGGCGGGGTCGACGGTCACGGCGTCCATGATGCCCGGCGGGGCTGCACCGCCCGGTACCGCCGGGCGGGCGTCGTCCACGTCACCATGTGACGTTCATGTTGCGGACGGTGGGAACCACCATGCGGACGCGATCGTTCTCCTACGATCTGCGCATGGCTTCCCCCTCCGCCCCCGTCGCGCAGGACGAGACTCCCGCGCCACCCCGCAACGCGGTCGACCGCTACTTCAAGATCACCGAGCGCGGCTCGACGATCGGCACGGAGATCCGCGGCGGTCTCGTCACCTTCTTCACGATGAGCTACATCATCGTGCTCAACCCGCTCATCATCGGCACCGTCGCGTCGGACGGCGGCAACGGCGCGTTCCTCGGCGGCGGCGACGCCCCGAACCTCGCGGCCGTCGCGGCGACCACCGCCCTGGTCGCCGGCGTCATGTCGATCCTCATGGGCGCGGTCGCGAACTTCCCGCTCGCGCTCGCCGCCGGGCTCGGCCTCAACGCCGTCGTCACCTACTCGATCGCGTTCCTGCCGGGCATGACGTGGCCGGACGCGATGGGCATCGTCGTGCTCGAGGGCCTCATCATCCTCGTGCTCGTGCTCACCGGGTTCCGCGAGGCCGTGTTCAAGGCCGTGCCCGTCGAGCTCAAGACCGCGATCTCCGTCGGCATCGGCCTGTTCATCGCGTTCATCGGCCTCGTCGACTCCGGCTTCGTGCGGATCCCGTCGAGCCTCGCGACGCCCGTCGAGCTCGGCATCGCCGGCTCGCTCGGCTCGTGGCCGCTGCTCGTCTTCTCGGTCGGTCTCATCACCGCGATCGTGCTCATGGTCCGCAAGGTCAAGGGCGCGATCCTCATCGCCATCGCGACCGCGACGGTCCTGTCGATCATCGTCGAGGCGGTCACCAAGGTCGGCCCGTCGACGCCCGACGGCAGCAACCCCGGCGGCTGGAAGCTCAACACGCCCGCGATCCCCGACCAGGTCGTCGCGACCCCCGACTTCTCGCTGCTCGGCCAGTTCTCGCTGTTCGGCTCGGTCGAGCGCATCGGGATCGTCGCGGTCGTCCTGCTCGTCTTCTCGCTCCTGCTCGCCGACTTCTTCGACACGATGGGCACGATGGTCGCCATCGGCGGCGAGGCCGGTCTGCTCGACAAGGACGGCAACCCGCCGCGCACCAAGCAGATCCTCGTCGTCGACTCGATCGCCGCGGCCGCCGGCGGCGCCGGCTCGGTCTCGTCGAACACGTCGTACATCGAGTCCGCCGCGGGTGTCGGCGACGGTGCCCGCACGGGCCTCGCCGCGATCACGACCGGTGTCGCCTTCCTGCTCGCGACGTTCCTCGCGCCGCTCGTCGACGTCATCCCGTTCGAGGCCGCCACCCCGGCGCTCGTCGTCGTCGGGTTCCTCATGGTCATGCAGATCACGGGCATCGACTGGAAGAACTGGGAGGTCGCCATCCCGGCGTTCCTCACGATCGTCCTCATGCCGTTCGCCTACTCGATCACCGTCGGCATGGGCGCGGGCGTCATCTCGTTCGTCGTCATCAAGGTCGCGCTCGGCAAGGCGAAGGCCGTGCACCCCCTCATGTGGGGCGCCGCGGTGCTGTTCGTCGTCTACTTCCTGCTCGGCCCCATCAAGGACGTCCTCGGCGTCTGAGCCCCGCTCAACCGCAGGCGCGGGCCGGGTCCTCCTCCGGGAGGGCCCGGCCCGCCCGCGTCCGGGCGCGGCGCCGGGCGAGGAGCAGCGCGGCCACGCCGACGGCCGCGCCCAGGGTGTTGAGGACGACGTCCTGCACGGTAGGGACCCGCGACGGCATGGTGCGCTGCACGAGCTCGATCGCGGTCGACGTCGCCGCGGCCAGCCCGACGGCCCACCACGAGCGGCGCAGGAGCCACCCGACCAGCAGCCCGAACGGCACGAACAGCACGACGTTCGCGACGGCCTCGGTCCCCGCGTACGTCACCGGCAGCCCCCGGTCCTGCATCCACGCGAGGACGGCCCTCACCAGGCCGAACGTCGCGTCGGGGGCCGGCTCGGGCCACAGCGTCAGGCGCGCGACACCCGCCAGGTACACGACGAGCACCGCGACGACGGCGCGTCGGCGGGCGGCGGGAGAGGACGTCACCCGGTCACGGTAGCCGTGACGACGGTCGACCCCCGGGTTTCCAGATGCCCGGGGCAGTTGTACCGTCGGACGCGGGTGCCGTGTCCGTGCGCGGCGCCGACGGCCCGGGGGAAGCCGAGGGGGACACTCATGAACGTTCGACGCCAGATCGCCGCCGTGCTCGTCGCAGGCGGACTGCTCCTGACAGCCGGGAGCGCAGCCGGCGCCGCGACCACCGACGACGGCTACCGTGCGCCGAGCGTCGTCGCGACGGTCTCCGACCCGACACCCGCGCCCGGGCAGTCGTTCACGTTCGTCGTGCAGTACACGCCGAGCACGCCCGTGAACCTCACGATCACGGCCCCGCCGTCGATCCCGGACAGCGCGATCACGATCGCGGGCACGAAGTCGCTCACCAAGACGACCGACGCCGCCGGGTCCGTGACCTTCACCGTCACGCTCGCGCAGGCCGGCACGTACACCCTCACCGCCACGAACGCCGCGACCGGCGCGGTCATCGCGACCGAGGTGCTCGCCGTGACGTCGACCGGGACGGGCGGGACGCTGAGCTCGACCGGCGCCGACGCGCTGCCGTACGTGCTCGGCGGCGTCACGCTGCTCGTGGTCGGCGCGGGTGCGCTGCTGCTCGCCCGGCACCGCAGCGCCACCCGCTGACACCGGCGCGCCCCGCGGTCGCCGCCACGGCCGGCCGGGAACGCGGCGTGCGGACGGGTCGCGCGTCGCCGCGGGTCCGGCCCGTGCACAGCGCGCGCGGTTACCATCGAGCGCGCCGCCGGGCCCGGGTCCGCGCGGCGGGACGGTGACCCAAGCCGAGCGGAAGGACCTGCGTGACACATCCGGACTGGGGCGACGCCTGGTCCGCGCAGGTCGTGCCGGAGCAGACGCCGCCCGTCGAGCCCCGCTGGCGGCGCCGCGTCGTGCTCGACCGGCGCGCCGTCCTGGGCGCCGTCGGTGCGCTCGTGCTCCTCGGTCTCGTGGGCGTCGGCTGGCTCGTCGCCGACGTCCTCGCCGCACGTTCCGCGCTGCTCGCCGCGCGGGAAGAGGTCGTCACGCTGCAGGAGCAGGCCACCGCGGGGGACGTCGAGTCCGCCCGCGCGACCGTCGCCCGCCTCCAGGAGGACGCCGCCACGGCCCGCACCCGCACCCGCGGTCCCGTGTGGTCGCTCGCCGGTGCGCTGCCGTGGGTCGGCGACCAGACCGGTGCCGTGCAGGTCGTCGCCGACGTCGTCGACAACCTCGCGCAGCACGGCCTGCCGCCGCTCGTCGACGCCGTCGCGCTCGTCGACCCCGCCGCGCTCGCCCCCGTCGACGGGCGCGTCGACCTCGATCCGCTGCGCGCGGCCGCGCCGCAGGTCGTCGGCGCCGACACCGCCGTGCAGGCGGCCGTCGCGCAGCTCGACGGCCTCGACACGTCGCGTCTCGTCGGCGAGCTCGCCGACCCCGTCGAGGAGCTGCACCGCCAGGTGGACGCGGTCGCCGCGACCACGGCGACCGCCGCCCGTGCCGCGACGCTGCTGCCCTCGATGCTCGGTTCCGCAGAGCCACGCACGTACCTCGTGCTCGTCCAGAACAACGCCGAGCCGCGCGCGACCGGCGGGATTCCTGGCACCGTCCTGGTACTGCGGGTCGAGGACGGCCGGATCGAGGTCGCCGACCAGCGCAGCGGCGGATCCCTGACCGGACTGGCGGAGCCTGCCCTGCCGCTCACGGAGACCGAGGTCGCACTCTTCAGCCCGCTGGTCGGCACCGACATGCGCGACGTCACCTTCACCCCTGACTTCCCCCGCTCTGCGGCGCTCGCCCGTGCGATCTGGCAGCAGGAGGTCGGTGGCGAGGTCGACGGTGTGCTCTCGGTCGACCCGGGCGCCCTCGCGCACGTCCTCGAGGCGACCGGGCCCGTGGCGCTCGACGGCGGCGGGGAGCTCACGCGGGACAACGCGGTGGCCGAGCTGCTCAACGGCGTCTACCTGCGCGTCGCGGACCCCGAGGCGCAGGATGCATACTTCGCGTCGACCGCCGCGACGGTGTTCGGTGCCGTGGCGAGCGGGCAGGGCGACGCCGGCGGGGTCGTCGATGCGCTCGCCCAGGCGGCGCGCGAGGGGCGGCTCATGGTCTGGTCCGCGCACGACGACGAGCAGGCGCTGCTCGCGCCGACGGTCCTCGCCGGGGCGCTCACGGGTAGCGCCGGCGACGACGAGGCCGTCGTCGGCGTCTACCTCAACGACGGCACGCAGGCGAAGATGGGCTACTACCTCGACCTGGACGTCACCGGGCAGGCCCGCGAGTGCCGGCCGGACGGGTCGCAGGTCGTCGACCTCGACGTGACGCTGACGTCGACCGCGCCCCCCGACGCCGCCCGCCTCCCCGAGTACCTCGTCGGCGGACTCCTCCCGGCCGGTCAGGTGCAGACCAACGTGCTCGTGTATGGGCCGTCCGGGGGATTCATCGAGTCGGTGCGGGTGAACTCCACCGAGACCGGCGTTCTCGCACAGGTCCACGACGGGCTGGGGGTGGTGGGGCGGACATTCACGCTCGCACCCGGGCAAACCGCCACGCTCGATCTCGAGATCGTCACCGGAAAGTCCTCCACGGGGGACGTCGTGGTGCGTTCCACGCCCTTGGCCAGCGGCTCCGGGCCGACGATCCTGCCTTCCGGTTGCTCCAGCGAATCGGTACGGTGACGCCGACCCATTTCCAGGGTCATCGGCCGGAAAACGCCCGCAAAGGGCATTTCGCGCCAATGTCGTCCGTCCCATGCTGGGGGAGCACCATGAAGACCCGTCGCGCGTTCGTCGTCGCTGCAGCCGCCGCCGCCCTCGTCCTCGCACCGTCCGCCGCCTTCGGCTACGGCGCCGAGAACTACCAGGACAAGGGCACGGTCTCCGACACGACGCCCGCCACCGGCGAGGCCTTCAAGGTCACCGTCAAGGGCCCGGCGAACACCAACGTCACGCTGACCATCACGACGCCCGGGTCGGTCCCGGTCGACGCCGTCACCATCGCGGGCACCAAGTCGTTCAGCAAGCTGACCGACGCCGCCGGCAAGGCCGTCTTCTCGGTCACGCTCGCCCAGCCCGGCACCTTCTCGCTCGTCGTCACCGACTCCGCGTCCGGCGCGGTGCTGTCGACGCAGGCCGTCACCGTCGCCGGTGCCGCCGCCGCGCCGGCCGCGCTGAGCTCGACCGGCTCGGACGCGCTGCCGATCGCCGCGGGTGCGGGCGCGCTGCTCGCCGTCGGTGCGGGCGCGATCGTCATCGCGCGCCGCCGCTCCGAGGTCCGCGCCTGACGTACCCCTCGCACGACGAAGGCCCCCGCCGGGATCCGGCGGGGGCCTTCGTGTCGTCGGCGAGCGGTGTGGCCGCCGACGCGCGGCTCAGGGGCGCGGGCCGCCTCGCTGGTGCTGCGGCTGCGGCGTCGCGGTGCTGCGCAGCCGGGACTCGCTCAGCGCGTCGCCCGGCCAGATCGACCCGGTGTTGGTCGACACCGGGACGGCGCCCGTCGTCGCGGCGGGCGTGGGGGAGGTCGCCGGGGCGGACGGAGCCGAGCGGCCCTTGCGGCGCCGGCTCGAGCGCGAGCGCCCGTCGACCGCGGGCGTCGGCGAGTAGTCGTAGTAGGTGTACTGCTCGCCGGCCTTGCGGCGTTGGCGGTTGAGCACGATGCCCAGCACGCGCGCGCCCACCGTCTCGAGCGACGACAGCGACTCCGCGAGCTGGTTGCGGTGCAGCTTGTCGGAGCCGGCGACGAGCAGCGCACCGCCCGTCAGCTTGGCCAGGATCGCGGCGTCCGTCACCGGCAGCAGCGGGGCCGTATCGAGCAGCACCACGTCGTAGCGCGACGTCAGCGTCGCGAGCAGCTGCGCCATCGCCTGTGAGCCGAGCAGCTCGCTCGGGTTCGGCGGCACCTGGCCCGCGGGCAGGACGTGCAGGTTGCCGTTCCCCCAGGGCTGGATGACGTCCGTGACGTCCGCGCGGCCGATGAGCGCCGTCGTGAGGCCGACGCCGCCCTCCAGGCCCATGTAGCGCGCCACGGCCGGGCGGCGCAGGTCCGCGTCCACGAGCACCACGCGCGTGCCCGCGTCGGCCAGCGTGATCGCCACGTTGATCGACGTCGTCGACTTGCCCTCGCCGGGCAGCGAGGACGTGATGACGATCGACCGCGGCCGGTCCGCCACGTCGAGGAACTGCAGGTTCGTGCGGACGCGGCGGAACGCCTCCGCGCGGTGGCTGTGCGGGCTGGACTGGACGATCAGCGGGTGCTTCGGGGCGTCCTCGTCGTAGGGGATGGTCCCGATCACCGACGTGTCGGTCACGCGGGTGATGTCGTCCTCCGTCCGGACCCGGGTGTCCAGCACCTCGCGCAGCACCGCGGTGCCGACGCCCAGCGCCAGTCCCACCAGGAGCCCCAGCGCCACGTTGAGCTTGAGGTTCGGGGACGAGGGCTCCGTCGGGGCCGCCGCCTCCCGCACCACCGACACCTTGACCGCCGACGGACCGCCGTCAGCCGGGGTCTCCAGCTCCGAGATGACGTCCTTGAACTGCGCCGCGACCGCGTCCGCCGTCGCTGCCGCGACCGCCGGGTTCTCGTTCGTCACCGTCACGTTGATCAGCGAGGTGTTCAGCGGCGAGTCCGCCTGCACGCGATCAGCGAGCGACTCGACCCGCACGTCGAGCCCCATGTCGTCGATGACCGGCCCGAGCACGCTCGGGCTGTTGACGAGCTGCGCGTACGACGTCACCTGCTGGCGCGTGAAGTTCGCGCCCTGCAGCAGGTCCGACGTCGATGCACCGCCCTGCACCGAGACGTAGAGCTGGGTCGTCGCCTGGTACACCGGCGTCATCGCCAGCGACGCGGCCACCGCACCGAGCGTGCACAGCGCCGTGATCGCGACGATCGACACCCAGCGCTTGCGCACGATGCGCAGGTAGTCCTGAAGCTCCACGAAAAGTCTCTTTCCGTCCCGTGCCCCCGGCGGGCGCGTCATTGTCTCACGCCGTCGGATTCTCGCGCTGGCGCGTGCGCCGAGCGCTGCTCCTCGTGCATGCGAGGGCCAGCAGCGGGAGCGGGCGAAAATGCGCTCTGACTATGCGACAAAGAGCCGCAAAACGCCTCGGTGACGACGCCTGCCACGGATTGCGATACCGCTGCCCCGGGTACGATGTCGCGGTTAGTCGACGTCGACCGCAGACGGAGGGGGCCAGTGGTCGAGACGCACACCTCTGCGCCCTACGGTCGCTCTGCACGCACAGGCCCGCAGGGCGCGGACGCCGCCGGGGTCGAGCGCGTCGCGCCCTGGTGGCCCTGGTACGTCGCGCGCCTCACCATCACCGACGCCGTCGCGATCGTCGTCGCCGTCGGCGTCGCCTACGTCGTCCGGTTCGACTCGACCGCGGCCGTGTCGGGCGACTTCTCGCCGTCCTACCTCGCTGTCTCCGGCGTGCTCGCGGTCGCGTGGCTGACGGCGCTCGCGGCCACCCGGTCGCGCGACCGTCGCATCATCGGCACCGGACCGGTCGAGTACTCCCGCGTCTACAGCGCGACGTGGCGCCTGTTCGCGGTCGTCGCCATCGTCGCCTACCTGTTGAAGATGGACGTCGGGCGGGGGTATCTCGCCATCGCGGCGCCGCTGGGGCTCGCGATGCTTCTCGCTGGCCGGTACGGCTGGCGCCAGTGGTTGCATCGTCAACGCGACGCCGGTCGGATGCAGCTCGGTGTCGTGGTCATCGGTCACCGGCAGAAGGTCGACCGCCTGATCAGGGACCTGCACGGAAGCCCTCGAGCCGGCTACACCGTGGTCGGTGTCTGCATCCCGTCGGGCGAGGTCGCGGTCGGTGAGACGGTCGCCGGTGTGCCGGTCCTCGGCTCGATGGAGGACGCCGCCCGGATCGCCGGAACGACGCATGCGTCCGCCGTGGCCGTCACCGGCTCCGACGCGATCACCGCCGACACGGTGCGTCGCCTCGGGTGGGACCTCGAGAAGTCGCACGTCGACCTGGCCCTCACCCTGTCGCTCGTCGACGTGGCCGGGCCACGCGTCACCATGCAGCCGGTCGCCGGACTCCCCCTGATGTACGTCGACGAGCCGCAGTTCACCGGGGCGAAGTACGTCGCCAAGACCGTGTTCGACTGGACGGCCGCCGCATTCCTGGTCGTCCTGCTGTCGCCGGTGCTCGTCGTCATCGCCGCGGTCGTCGCCTCGACGAGCCGCGGCCCGGTCCTCTACGCGCAGGAGCGGATCGGCAAGGACGGTCGGCACTTCCGGATGTACAAGTTCCGGTCGATGGTCGCCGATGCCCACGACCGCCTCGCCGATGTCCTGGCCGCGGAAGGCGTGACCGAGGTGGGCCCGTTCTACAAGCCCAGGCACGACCCCCGGATCACGCCTGTCGGCCGCGTGCTCCGGCGGTACTCCCTGGACGAGCTGCCGCAGCTCTTCAACGTCTTGCGCGGTGACATGAGTCTGGTCGGGCCGCGCCCTCAGATCGCTGAGGAGGTGGCGAGGTACGACCGGACCGCCCAGCGGCGCCTCCGGGTCAAGCCCGGTCTCACGGGTCTGTGGCAGGTCTCCGGCCGCTCCGACCTGTCGGTCGAGGCAGGCGTGCGGATGGACGTCTCGTACGTGGAGAACTGGACGCTGTTCAACGACTTCCTCCTCCTCGCTCGCACCGCGAAGGCGGTCCTGATGCGGAACGGGGCGTACTGATGGTCGCCTGGCACGGCGGGACGGGCCGCCGACACGTCGCGCACGCGGTCGCGCCCCGGACCTCGGGCGAGACGGCCTGACTGTGCGCGTCCTGCTCGCCACTCCCTACGATCCGGCGGTCGTGCACCAGCACGCGGCCGACGACGTGGGGCGACCGTTTCTCGCAGCGCTCGCGACCCTCGTCGAGCTGCACGTCTACGCCCCTGGAGCGACACCACGCTCCGCCGAGGGCTACGTCGTGCACGGCGGGGTGCGTCCGTCGACGGCACCGAGCCGACACCTCGGGGTGTTGCCCGCAGCAGTTCGCAAGGACTGGGGGCGAGCGAACGACGCGGAGTTCGGCCGGCTGCGCCGCATGCTGGTGCCCGACAGGACGCACTTCGAATACCTGCAGACGTTCGGCGCCGCGTTGAGCCAGCCTGACGACCGTTGGTCGATCACGCTGCACGACGTCAGCTCGACGGTCTTCAGCCAGCGAGCACGAGCCACCCACGGTGCAGAGCGCGCCTACCGACGCGTCGAGGCGGTCCGGGTTGCCGCGCTCGAGCGCCGAGCACTCGGGCGTGCCCGCCAGGCGTTCGCGCTCTCCGAACGCGACGTCCGGCAGATCGCGCCGGCGACGCGTGAACCGGTACTGCTCAGGCTCGGGGTGGATCGCCCGGACGTGGCATGGACACACCGCCGGACGGATGCGCCGACGTTCGTGTTCGCCGGCGCCATGTGGCGCGACGCGAATGCGAGGGCCGCGCGCTACCTGGTCGACGAGGTCATGCCGCACCTCTCGGCGGCGTGCAGCACGGCACGGCTGCGGATCGTCGGCGCCGGGCCGCCGGCCGATCTCGTGGCACGGTCGAGCGCGAACGTCGACGTCGTCGGCGCGGTCCCCGACTTCGACGACGAGTTCTTCGCGGCGGACGCGACGATCGCGATCTCGTTGGTCGACGCCGGAGTCCTGCTGAAGGCCGTGCGCGCCATGCGCTGCGGGGCACCCGTCGTGCTCAACAGCACGGCCGCCGAGCCGCTCGCGATCGAGGACGGAGTGCATGCGCTCGTGCGAGACGACCCTGCGCAGCTCGCTGCGGCTCTCCTGGCGCTCTGGCGCGACGAAGACCTCGCGACCCGGCTCGGCTCGGCTGGCGCGGCGCACGTCGTGGCACGAGGGGACTGGCACCGAACGGCCGAGGACTTCGTCCGGGCGCTCAGGGAGCAGCCGTGAGGACGGCCGCCATCGTCGTCGCTTACCGCTCGGAGTCGACGCTGCGGGCGTGTCTCGACGCGTTGGCGTCGAGCGGCGTCGACGAGGTGGTCGTGTGGGACAACTCGCCGGACCTGCCCGCGGGCGACGTCCTCGACGGCACGATGACCGACGTCGTCCGCGTGGCGACGGACGGGACCAACCGTGGGTTCGGTGCGGGCGTCAACCGCGCCGCAGCGCTCGTGCCGGATGCGGACGCCGTCGTCCTCGTGAACCCGGACTGCATCGTCGACCGCGAGGCGGTGCGGGCCCTCGTCGACGGCGTGCGAGACCCTCGCACAGGCGTGGTCGGCGTGCGGGCGGTCTCCCCGTCGGGCGAGCCGCTCGTCTCAGGAGGGGCTCGACCGTCCCTCGTGAAGGAGACGCTCGCGTCGCTCGGTCTGGATCGGCTGGTGCCGCGTCGTCTCCGGCAACGGATCCTCGCGACCGGCGTCGTGGGCGGAGGAAGTCGTGAGCTGGGGCTCTCGATGCAGGCCGGACCGCCCATCGAGCTGGACTGGGTCTCCGGGTGCTGTCTGGCCGTGCGTCGCGAGGTGTTCGATGCGGTCGGCGGGTTCGACGAGGACTACTTCCTGTACTTCGAGGACGTCGACCTCTGCCTGCGTGTCCGAGACCTCGGGTTCCGCGTGATGCTGCTCCGTGACGTCGAGGTCTTGCACTTCGAGAGCACCAGCACCGGGCCGGCAGGAAAGTCGACGCACTACCGGCGCGGGTACGGAACCTACCTGGACCGGCACGCCTCGCGTCTCGCAGCCTCCGCCGCGCGCCTCGTCGGAGTCGCACGATGAGAGTCCTCGTCGTGACGCCCTGGGTGCCCGGGCCGATGCGCCCTCGGAGCCTGTACCTCATCGAGCGGCTGGCGGCGGAGCACGAGGTCACCCTCGTGGCGGCGACGTGGTCGACCGAGGACGAACGTGCGCTCGAGTCCGTACCCGTCCATCGGCGTGTCGGTGTGCGAGTCGGGCGCCTCGGAGGCCTCGCGCGTGCTGGCCTCGCGGTGTGGTCCCGCCGTTCGCTCCAGGAGGCCTACGTCGGTTCCGTGCGCCTGCGTCGTACCGTGCAGCGCGTCGCCGAGGACACGAAGCCCGACGCCGTGATGTGCAACGTCCTGAGGACAGCGGGACTCGCCGACGTGACGGGCGCTCGCATCAGGCTCATCGACCTCGACGAGTTCCGGAGCGAGTACTACGCGCAGATGGCAGACCGAGGGACGACCTCGTTGCGGCGGCTGCTCGGTCACGTGGAGTCGGGGCGCATGGCGCGTCGAGAGCGGAGCATCGTCTCGAGCTTCGACGCCGTGCTCGTGTCGAGCGCGGCCGACCTGCGGCCCGAGGCACCCAACGTGCACCTCGTGCGCTCGGTGCACGCTCTGTCCGGCTCGACGGACCCCGGCCGGCGCGGAGGCGACGGTCCGGACGGGCCGACCGTCGCGTTCGTCGGTCGGATGAGCTACGGCGCCAACCACGATGCCGCGTGCTGGTTCATCGACCGCGTCTGGCCGCTTCTCCGCCAGGCTCACCCCGGCATCCGGCTGGAGGTCGTCGGCGACGCACCCCGCCGTGCCCTGCGACGGCGCAGCGCCGACGACGTCCGGATCCGGGGCCGCGTCCCCACGGTCGCCCCCTACTACCGGGCCGCGCAGGTCGTCGTGGTGCCGGTGCGCATGGCGACCGGTGTGCAGATGAAGATGATCGAGGCGATGAGCCTGGGAGTTCCGACCGTCGTGAGTCCTGTGGTGGCGCGCGGGGCAGGTGTCGAGCATCTGCGCGAGACGCTCGTCGCCGACCTCCCGTCCGAGTGGGCCGCGCACGTCTCGCGGCTGATCTCCGACCCCCGGACCGCGGCCGAGATCGCGGACCGTGCACGCGACTGGCACGCGCGTCAGCACGGCCGCGATGCCGTCTCGAACCAGCTGCGGGCCGCGCTCGCCTCCGTGGACGGTTGGGCAGCCGGATGACGCTGACCGCGCTGGCGATCGTGGTGCTCTCGATCTGGGCAGTGGGCGCTGCTACGAAGAAGACGGGACTCGCGGCCGTCATCATGGCCCTCGCTCTCGTCGTCTCCAGCATCATCCCGCGGTTCCTGACCTCGACGGGTCCCGCGGGCCATGTCGGGATCGCTCCCGCCGTACCCGCAGTCGCGACGTACGGCATCCTCGTCGTCGGTGGGGCCGCGCTCCTGGTGCTCGGGTCGGGGCTCCCTCGCAGATCCGCTGTGTGGCTGCCGTTCATCGTCTGGATGGCCGTCGGCACGGCGTTCGCATGGGACGTCGACGCTGCAGCATGGTCGGGCGTCGGTCATCTGCTGCTCGCCCCGGCGGCCTGGTTGATCGGTTTCCGGACCGGCATGCGCGTCACCGCGGGGGCGCGTCGGGTCCTGCTGTTCACCGTCTCCCTGATCGTGGTCGCCGAGGCGTTCGTCGTGCTCGCTCAGACGGCGGGCATCGCCATCAACCCGATGTCCAGCGTCCAGGCAGTCCTCATGGAAGGCCGGTTCAACGGAACCCTCGACCACCCGAACATCCTCGGTCGGCTGGTCGTGCTCCTGGTCGTGCTCGTGCTGGCGCTGGCACCCGCCATGGATCTCCGCGGGCGTCGGCGGATCGCGGTCGTCCTCGTGGCGGCTCTGGGGCTCCTCCTCCTCACGGGCGGACGAGCCGCCGTCTTCGGGTTCCTGGCGATCCTGGTGACCTGGCTCGCGCTGCTCCCGGGCACGCGACAGCGTGTGGCGTGGAAGGTCGTCGCGACATGGGGGGTGATCGCGGCGACCGGCGTCGCCGTCGTCGCCCTCAGTGGCCGACTCGCCGACGACGGAGAAGGCGACGCCCGCCGTCACCTTGCGGTCGTCGCCGGTGACGTCATTCGGCAGGAGCCTGTGTGGGGCGTGGGACCGAACCACTACGTCTCAGCCGGAGGAGCGGTCGACGCGCTCACGGGGTCGGGTGTGCCCGTGCACAACGTCGGGCTGCTCGCTGCGGCTGAGCTCGGCTGGGTCGGTGCGGCCGCCCTCGCCCTTCCGCTCGCAGCTGCGGCCGTGCGCGCGCTGCCGCGACTGCGGAGCCGAGGTCCCGCCGGTGATGCGTCGCGCGCCCTCGTGGCGTTCTTGCCCGCACTCGCCCTGCTGGGCGGTACAGGCTGGAGCCTCCTCGCCGGGGTGCTCCTCCCGATGGTCTTCGTCGTCGTGGGTTTCCTCGACGGGGCGATGAGCACCTCGGCGGGTGACGGCGACATCGCTCACGCGTCGGACGATCACGCTGTGACGGCGACGACGGCCGCCGCCAGAGCAACGGCGTAGGACGGCGCGGCGAGGCGCGCCGTCACAGCGGGCTCCAGCGCTCGGGTCCACAGCCCGAGCAGGCACGCGACGGGAGCCAGCGCGAGTGCGGCGACGAGGAACAGTCCGACCGCGAGACGCACGACGTCACCGTGGAGTGCGACCGACGACGACAGCAGCACGGCGGCCACGATGATCGAGGTGGCGGAGATCTGGGCGGTCGAACCTCGGCGGAGCAGACCTGCACTCGTCGCGTAGTAGGCGGTCATCGCCGGGAAGACGGCCGCCAGCATGAGCTGGACGTCGAGGTCGGGGTGGCGCGCCTCGGGGAGGGCGATCGGCAGAAGCGCGACTCCGAGCAGGACAAGCGCCCCGCAGCCCGCGCCGAGCGCCGCGTACCGCCGCCCGGCGCGGGTCACGGCACTCGTCAGGTCGTCCTCGCCGGCGAGCTGCACGTCGACTGTCAGTAGCCCGTGGACGCTGGCAAGGACGGTCGTCGCGACGCCGGCGGCGAGGGCGAGATGGTGCAGCGGCACCGGGACTGCGCCGTTCGCGATGACAGCTCCGGAGAGCCGAAGTCCCTGGACGATGATGGCGAAGGCGACGAGATGAGGGACGAGCAGGAGCGACCGCCCGAGCTGCCGCTTCAGCGCGTGCGGTCGCGGGGACCTCGAGTGCCGCAGGTACGGCCGGGCGACGACGATCGCCACCGCGACGCCGGCAGCGCACGTCCCCAGCGCGCCGAGGCGGAGCCCGCCACCGAGGGCCGACGTGAGGGCGGTCCCTGCGGGAAGGACCAGCGGCGGCAACGCGGCCACGACCATCTGCCGCGGTGCGTTGCGGAGTCGTGCGACGACCTGGACCAACGTGCTCAGCGAGAGCAGCCCTGCCTGCCCGAGCGTCAGCGCCAGCACCGCCCGCCCCGGAAAAGCCGCCACCACGAGCCCGCTGAGGCACATGCCGCACGAAACCGCCGCGCAGATCGTTGCCGTGACGCTGGTTCCCGAGCCCGTGGCGCGTTCTCTGGCCTCCGTGGGCAGCATTGGCGGGATACCCAGAGAAACGACGACCGCCACGACGGAGGCGACGGCGAGCGCTGTAGCAGCTGCAGACTCGGTGCGATTGTCGGCGACGATTGACACGACCGCCCAGCACGCGAACGTCGCGGCGGCTCCGGCGAGCTGTACGATCGGCAGCAAGGTCCGTTCCGCCGCGGGAGACAACTGCAAGTGAGTCCGATCTCTCTCTATTGGTGGGCGCCTGGACGCGAAGGGCGTGCCTTCGCAGACGAGATGCGTGCGAACCCGGGGGCCTGGATGAGGCTGGGATTCGCCGCCCGTTCCGTGCCGCGCAACTTCGGGGACGAGCTGAGCCGCCTCGTCGTGGAGTATTTCACGGGCCGACGCGTCCGATGGGCGCCGAGCAGCTCCGCCTCGCTCGTCGGAATCGGCTCGGTCGCGGAGCGATTTCTCGGGGTCAACCCCGAGGGTCAGGTCTTCGGCTCCGGAGCGCGCGAGTTCCGCCGTGACCCCTCCACCGCGGCCGTCGACCCTGCGCGGATCCTTGCTGTCAGGGGCGAGCTCACTCGGGACTTCTTGCGCCTGCCCGCCGGTGTGCCGCTCGGAGACCCGGGCCTCGCCGTCTCCGACCTCGTCCCGCGCAACGGGCGCCGCCGCGGGGTCGTCGTCATCCCGCATTTCCGGACCTATGGGTCCGCTGCGGGGAGATCGCAGCTGGCGCGACTTGTGGCGGACGGTTGTGAGGTCGTCGCCCCTTCGCGGTCCCCGCTCGAGGTGGCGACACGCGCCGCGCGATCAGATCTCGTGGTCACGTCGAGTCTCCACGGCCTCGTCGTCGCGAATGCGACATCGGTGCCGGCGATTCTCGTCCGATTTGCGTCGCGGACCCAGGAGCCGGACGCCAAGTACGCGGACTACCTCAGTGCATTCTCCCGCAAACCCCGTTGGTGGAGTTTCGACGAGGCACGGAAAATGCTCGCCGACCGTTCGTTCGCCGATGCCGTCGAGGAGCGGGACGTGATCACCTCGCGGCTGTCCGGTGTTCTCGAGGGATTGCACGGGGCGGCACGCGGAATTGCGTGACGTCGTCGGTCGACCGTCGCGACGCTCCGTCGTCGGAGGGCGGCCGCGCCGTCCGGGCGGTTGACGCTCGCGACCTCGTCCTGCGCCGCACGACGCACCGGGGGCGCCGGCCGTCGACAGGGTTCGCTCGGGTCCGGCGGTGGCCGGCAGCCCTGACGTCATCGTCGAAGCCGTTCGAGATGCCCTGCGTCGAGCGCCGGACTCGCCGGATTCACCCGGTCTTGCACGATTACACCCGATTGCCCGGCGTCTGGCGGTGACTCCGGGCGCTAGCGTGACCGGACACACCGCCGTTCTTTCCCAGGGGGACTCCTGTGCGCATCTCCGTCATCGGCTGCGGCTACCTCGGCGCCGTCCACGCCGCCTGCATGGCCAAGCTCGGCCACGAGGTGATCGGCATCGACGTCGACCCGCGCAAGGTCGCGGCGCTGGAGGCGGGCGAGGCGCCGTTCTTCGAGCCCGGCCTGCCGGAGCTGCTGACGGAGACGAAGGCGACGGGCCGGCTGACGTTCAGCACGGACATGGCGGACGCGGCGGGTGCGCAGGTGCACTTCCTGTGCGTGGGGACGCCGCAGGTGCACGGCGAGTTCCGGGCGGACCTGTCGTACGTGGAGTCGGCGTTCGAGGCGCTCAAGCCGTACCTGTCGGGCGGCGACGTGGTCGCGGGGAAGTCGACGGTGCCGGTGGGCACGGCGGAGAACCTGGCGGACCGGCTCGCGGGCACGGGCGCGACGCTCGTGTGGAACCCGGAGTTCCTGCGCGAGGGCTTCGCGGTGAAGGACACGCTGCACCCGGACCGCCTCGTCTACGGCCTGCCGACGGACGACGAGGGCGTGCCGACGGCGGAGGGCGACGCGGCGAAGGCGCTGCTGGACGAGGTGTACGCGACGCCGCTCGCGGACCGCACGCCGCTGGTGGTGACGGACTACGCGACGGCGCAGCTGGTGAAGGTCGCGGCGAACTCGTTCCTCGCGACGAAGATCTCGTTCATCAACGCGATGGCGGAGCTGTGCGAGGCGACGGGTGCGGACGTGACGCGTCTGGCGGACGCGATCGGGTACGACGCGCGCATCGGCCGGCGGTTCCTCAACGCGGGCCTGGGCTTCGGCGGCGGCTGCCTGCCGAAGGACATCCGGGCGTTCATGGCGCGCGCGGGGGAGCTGGGCGTGAGCGACGCGCTGACGTTCCTGCGCGAGGTCGACTCGATCAACATGCGGCGTCGGGTGCGCATGGTGGACCTGGCGCGCGAGGTGTGCCACGGGTCGATCGTGGGTCGCCGGGTCGCGGTGCTGGGGGCGTCGTTCAAGCCGGACAGCGACGACGTGCGCGACTCGCCGGCGCTGTCGGTCGCGGCGCAGATGCAGCTGCAGGGTGCGCACGTGACGCTCACGGACCCGCAGGCGATCGGCAACGCGCAGGCGAAGTGGCCGGAGATGAAGTTCGCGGCGACGGCGCTGGAGGCGGCGGTCGACGCGGACGTCGTGCTGCTGGCGACGGAGTGGCAGGAGTACCGGGACCTCGACCCGGACGCGCTCGCGTCGGTCGTGGCGCACCGGCGGATCCTCGACGGCCGCAACGTGCTGGACCCGGCGCGCTGGCGTGCGGCCGGGTGGACGTACCGGGCGCTCGGCCGCCCCTGACGGTCGGGCGGCCGGTGCGGCCGTTACGGTGACCCGGTGACGGGTGGTCCGACGACGGGTGGGGCGCCGGGTCGGTCCGACGACAGGCCGGCTCCCGCGTCGTCGGCGCGGTGGGGCTGGGTGCTCGTCGCCGTGGGCCTGCTGCTGGCGGTCCTGACGGTGGCCGCGTGGTTCGCGACGCGCACGGACGGCATGACGCCGGGGTCGCAGGAGGCGTCGGCGGCGACGCCGTCCCCGCCCGCGGCATCGGTCGATCCGCGGGCGCCGTGGTCGGCCGACGAGGCGCCGGGGGCGTACGCGCAGCGGCTCGTCACGGCGACGAACGTGGCCCGGGCGGACGAGGGCCTGCCGACGCTGGCCTGGTCCGGGTGCGCCGCGGAGCAGGCCGGTCTGCGGGCGGACGCGCTGGTCGGCGCCCCCGACCTGACCCACGCGCCGATGGACGACGTCATGGCGGCGTGCGCGGTGTCGGTCGCGGCGGAGAACCTGAGCCGGGGTGCGGCGCCTGCGCAGGAGGTCGTCGACGCGTGGCTCGGGTCGCCGGGCCACCGCGCGAACCTCCTCGACCCGGGGCTGACGTCGGTGGGGATCGCGTGCGCACGCGAGGCCGACGACACCCTCACCTGCTCGCAGGTCTTCCTGGGCTGACCGGACCTGAGCCCGCCTGTCCGGCTCGTCCCCGGACGTCACGGTTCGTCCTCCGCGAACGTGCGCGCCACCACTCATTACGCAAGGTAATGAGTTAGAGTAATCACCATGCCCACCGCCCCCGCTCTCGCCGGAGAGCTCCGCATCGCCGTCGGTCGGGCGTCGCGACGGATCCGTGCCGAGCGTGGTGCCCAGGGCCTCACCGACCCGCAGTTCACGGTGCTCGCCTGGCTCGCCAAGGACGGCCCGATGACGCCGGGCCAGCTCGCCGAGGCGGAGCGCATCCAGCCGCCGAGCATGACGCGCACCGTCAACTCCCTCGTCGAGCTCGGTCTGGTGCAGAAGGCCGAGCACCCCACGGACGGCCGCCAGGTCGTCGTCACCCTCACGGACGCCGGCAAGGCGGAGGTCGTCGAGACGCGACGCCGCCGGGACGCCTGGCTGACCGAACGCCTCAAGGGCATGACCAAGGAGGAGCGTCAGCTCCTCGCCGACGCCGCCGAGCTCCTGCGGAGGATCGCCGCCTCATGAGTCCCACGTTCTCCTCGCTCCAGCACCGCAACTACCGGTTGTGGTTCGCGGGGGCCCTGGTGGCGAACGTGGGCACCTGGATGCAGCGCGTCGCCCAGGACTGGCTGGTCCTGACCCAGCTGTCCGACGAGTCCGGCGTCGCGGTCGGCATCACCACGGCCCTGCAGTTCGCGCCCGTGCTGTTCTTGTCCGCGTGGGCGGGGCTGCTCGCGGACCGCGTCGACCGGCGCAAGCTGCTCGTCGCCACGCAGGTCGGCCAGGGCGTGCTCGCGGCCGGGCTGGGTGCGCTCGTGCTGTCCGGGCACGCCGAGCTGTGGCACGTCTACGTCTTCGCGGGGCTGCTGGGCGTCGTCGCCGCGATCGACGGGCCGGTGCGCCAGACGTTCGTCGCGGAGCTCGTGCCCACGAACCAGCTGTCCAACGCGGTCGGCCTCAACAGCGCCTCGTTCAACGCGGCGCGCCTGATCGGCCCGGGCGTCGCGGGGCTGCTCATCGCCTTCGTCGGCACCGGCTGGGTGTTCGTCATCAACGCGGTGACGTTCGCGGCGACGATCTTCTCGCTGACCCGGATGCGCACGAGCGAGCTGCGCCGCATGCCGACCGTCCCGCGCGCGAAGGGCCAGATCCGCGAGGGCATCCGCTACGTGCGGGGGCGCAGCGACATCCTCGTGATCATGGTCGTCGTCTGCGTGATCTCGACGTTCGGCCTCAACTTCCAGATGACGTCCGCGATGATGGCGCGCACCGAGTTCGGCCGCGGCGCGGGGGAGTACGGCATCCTCGGCTCGGTCCTCGCGATCGGCTCGCTGACGGGTGCCCTGCTCGCCGCCCGACGCGAGCGGCCGCGCGTGCGGCTCGTCATCGGCGCCGCGTTCGCGTTCGGCATCGCGACCGGCGTCATGGCGCTCATGCCGACGTACCTGACGTACGCGATCTCGGCGATCCCCGTCGGTCTCGCGTCGCTGACGATGATGACGGCCGCCAACGCGACCATCCAGCTCAGCACCGACCCTGCCGTGCGCGGCCGCGTCATGGCGCTGTACATGATGGTGTTCCTCGGGGCGACGCCCGTCGGGTCGCCGATCGTCGGCTGGATCGGCGAGACGTTCGGCCCGCGCTGGTCGGTCGGCATCGGCTCGATCACCGCGCTGCTGGTCGCGACCGGCGCCGCCCTGTGGGCCCGCCGCGCGTGGCACGTGCAGGTCCGCTACCGGTGGCGCGCCCGCCCCCACCTCCAGGTGCTGCACCCGGACCCGGCCGACGAGGTGCCGACGCCGCGCTCGGAGACCGCGCTGCGCCTGGGCACCGACCAGGCGACCAACACGCGCTCGGTCGCCTGACACCGTCGGCGTCCGAGCCGGCTGCGGGGCGGCCGGGTGAATCCACCGGGTGATCGTGTCGGGCGGTTCGTCCGGCATGTCACGATCGCCGGGTGAGCACGCACGTCGGCGCCCCAGGCCCCGGTCCGGAGGGGACCTCGGCCGGCGCTGCCGACCCGCGCGGCTCCGGGGCCGACGACGACGGGCCGACCGGCGGCGCGCCGTCCCCGGCCGGCGACGCGTCGGCACCGGCCGCCGCCGACCCGGCCGCGGCCGCCCGCGACCGGCGTGCACGGCGTCGTCGGATCACGGGCCGCGTCGTGGTCGTGCTCGTCGTCCTGCTCGCGGTGGTCCTGCTGCTCGCGGGCTGGCTGGCGTTCCGTGCGGTCCAGACGGTGAACGCCCTCACCGACGCCAAGGACGCGGTCTCCGACGTGCGCGGCGCGCTCGACGACGGCGACACCCGGACCCTCGAGGCGGCGCTGCCGCAGATCCAGGACGCGACCGGGCGCGCGCACGCGTCGTCGTCGGACCCGGTGTGGCGGCTCGCGGAGCACCTGCCGCGGGTCGGGCCGCAGCTCGTGGCCGTGAGCACGGTGTCCGCGGCGCTCGACGACGTCTCGACGGGCGCGCTGCCCGCCGCGACGACCGTCACGGACCTGCTGGGCGACGGGACGAGCATCCGGGGCGCGGACGGCCGCATCGACCTCGAGCCGTTCGTCGCCGCGGCACCGGACCTCGTCGACGCCGCCGCCGTGGCGCGCACCGCGTCGGCCGACGTCGCGCGCATCGACACCACGGAGCTCGTCGGACCGCTGGTGAGCCCGGTCGAGGAGGCCCGCGACGGCCTCGCGCAGGTCGCGGGCGCGCTCGACGCGGGTGCCCAGGCGGCGACCATGCTGCCGCCGATGCTCGGGAGCGAGGGGCCGCGCACCTACCTGGTGGCGGCGCTCAACAGCGCCGAGCTCCGCACGGCGGGCGGGATCGTCGGCAGCCTCGCCGTGATCCGCGCGGACGACGGTGCGCTCTCGCTCGTCGACCAGCGCAGCACGGACGAGCTCAAGGGGCTCGCGGAGCCGGTCCTGCCGCTCACCGAGGAGGAGCTCGCCGTCGAGGGCCCGGGTCTCGGCCGGTTCGTGCAGAACGCGGTCATGACGCCGGACTTCCCGCGCTCGGCGCAGCTGCTGGCGGCGCGCTGGCAGCAGGACGTGGGCGGCGCCGTCGACGGTGTTGTCGCGACGGACCCCGTCGCGGTCGCGGCGCTCCTGCGCGAGGTCGGCCCGGTCACGGAGCCGGGCGGCACGACGCTCGACGCCGACACCCTGCTCGCGACGCTGCTGCACGACGCCTACCTGCGGTACCCCGACCTGCGCGCCGCGGACTCGTTCTTCGCGGACGTGGCGTCGACGATCTTCGGCGCGCTCGGCTCCGGCGGCGGGGACGTGCGCGGCCTCGTGGAGGTGGCCGCGGACGCCGGGGAGGAGGGCCGGATCCGGGTCTGGTCGGCCCACCCCGCGGAGCAGGAGCGGCTCCTCGCGACGGCGCTCGGCGGCGCCTTCCTGTCGGGACCGTTCGACGACGCCGCGGGCGTGTTCCTCAACGACGGCACCGCGGGCAAGCTCGACTACTACCTGCGCCCGACGCTCACGGTCGAGGAGCTGCGCTGCACGGGCGCGCAGCCGTCCGCGACGGTGCGCCTCGACCTCGCGTACGACCCGCCGGCCGACGTCGCGTCGTTCCCCGAGAACGTCACCGGCACGAGCGGCGTGGTGCCCGTGGGGTCGCTCGCCACGAGCATCACGCTCTACGGGCCCGTCGGCGGTGCCCCGCAGGGTCTCGTGACGGACCAGGGCGTCGTCGGCGGCAGGTCCGCGACGGTCGCCGGGCGGCCGGTCACCGTCGCCGGCTCGCGGCTCGACCCGGGCGGCCGGGCGACCTACCGGTTCGAGGTCCCGGTGCGCGACGGCCGCCTCAGCGTGTGGACGACGCCCAGCCTGACGAGCCCGGGCAGCGTCGCGGCGACCTGTCCCGGCGCCGACCGCTGACGCCCGCTCACCCGCGCGGGTGACCAGGACCGTGCTGGGCGCGCGCGACCGGGTGATTGTCCGAAATCACCCGATCTTCCCCTGGGGTGCGCCGGACCGGGCGGGGGAGGATGAGCACGAATTGTCCGTTCTGCCCATCGAGGGAGCAAGGTCATGAGCAAGGTCATCCGGGCATGTGCCACCGCGCTGCTGGTGGCGGCGGCCGCCCTGGGCGTCCCCGCCGTGGCCCAGGCGGAGGTGTACCCGTCGCAGGAGCCCTCCGCGCCCACGCAGGAGCCGTCGGGCCCGCTGTACGGCTGCGAGGGCGACACCGACGAGTACGGCGCCCCGCTGCCGTGCGACCTGACGGTGTCCGTGCTGACGCCGATCTGCGACAACGACGTGCCGAAGCTGCGGTACGCGGTCGTGCCGAACGGCACGCCGAACACCACCGTGACGATCACGTGGGTCAACCCCGGCGGCCCGGACGTCGTGCAGTCCGGCCTGCCGCTGTCGGGCACGGTCCTGTGGCCCGGCGCGGTGGTCGGCCCCGACGGCAAGGGGGCCGACTGGCCCGGCTGGAGCCAGCTGTCCGACGGCTCGTGGGTCGAGGGTGACGAGTTCGACTGGGTCCGCCCGTCGGTGAGCGTGAACTTCGCGGTCAACCCGGAGATGACGACGACCGTCGCCTACCCGCCGTCGAGCCCGAACTGCGCCACCAACCCGCCCGGTGAGGCCGTCCTGGCGTCGAACCAGGTCCTGTCCGCCACGGGCAGCAACACCGCGCCGCTGCTGTGGGCCGGTGCCGGCCTGCTCGTCGTGGGTGCGGGTGCCGTCACCGCCGTGACGCTGGTCCGCCGCCGGCACGAGGCGGCCTGACGCGACGCCGGGGTCGGTCGGAGGGGACCGGTCCCGGGGCCGTCGACGACGAGGCCCGCTCCGCTTCTCGCGGGGCGGGCCTCGTCGCGCGTGCGCCGTGCGCGGTGCGGGCGGCGCCCGTCGTCAGGACAGCTGCTCGACGACGTGGTCGATGCAGGCCGTGAGCGCGAGGACGTCCTCGGGGTCGACCGCGGGGTACATCGCGACGCGGAGCTGGTTGCGGCCGAGCTTGCGGTACGGCTCGACGTCGACGACGCCGTGCGCGCGCAGGACCTTCGCGACGGTCGCGGCCTCGATCTCGGGGTCGAGGTCGATCGTGCCGACCACCGACGAGCGCGCGTCCGGCTCGGGCACGAACGGGGTCGCCCAGTCGCGCGACTCGGCCCACCCGTAGAGGTGGCCCGCGGAGGTCGCCGTGCGCTGCGCCGCCCAGGCGAGCCCGCCCTGGCCGAGGATCCAGTCGAGCTGGTCGGCGAGCAGCAGGAGCGTCGCGATCGCGGGGGTGTTGAGCGTCTGGTCGAGCCGTGAGTTCGTGACGGCCGTGGTGAGCGACAGGAACTCCGGCACCCAGCGGTCGCCCGACTCGAGCCGGGCCGCGCGCTCGACGGCGGCGGGGGAGAGGCACGCGAGCCAGAGGCCGCCGTCGGACGCGAAGGACTTCTGCGGCGCGAAGTAGTACGCGTCGGTCTGCGCTACGTCCACCGCGAGCCCGCCGGCGCCCGACGTGCCGTCCACCACGACGAGCGCGCCCTGCTCGCGCGAGCCGGGGACCCGGCGGACGGGGGCGACGACACCGGTCGACGTCTCGTTGTGCGGCCACGCGTACACGTCGACGTCGTCGACGAACGCGGGCACCGCGACCCGGCCCGGTGCGGCGGTCGTGACGACGGGCTCGTCGAGGAACGGCGCGCGCGCCGCCGCGGTGGCGAACTTGGCGCCGAACTCGCCGAACGTCGCGTGCGCGCTGCGGCGCTCGACGAGGCACAGCGTCGCGACGTCCCAGAACGCGGTGGACCCGCCGTTGCCGAGCACGACCTCGTACCCGTCGGGCAGCCCGAACAGCGCGGAGACGCCCGCGCGCACGCGTGCCACGACCTGCCGGACGGGCGCCTGGCGGTGGGACGTGCCGAGGACCGCGGAGCCGGTGCGCGCGAGCGCGTCGAGCTGCTCGGGCCGGATCTTCGACGGACCGGAGCCGAACCGGCCGTCGCGCGGCAGGAGGTGCGCGGGGATCGTCACCGCGGGCGGGGCGTCGCGAACGTCAGGCACGGCCCGAGGATAGGCGGTCACGGCCCCGGACGGTCGGACCGACCAACTAACCTGTCCCCAGCGTCCGGGCGGTCGTCACCCGCCACGGCACGGACTGATGCGGGAGGCGTAGCGGTGAGCGACCTGATCGACACGACGGAGATGTACCTCAAGACGATCTACGAGCTCACCGAGGAAGGGCGCACCCCGCTGCGGGCGCGCATCGCGGAGCGCCTGGGTCACTCGGGGCCGACGGTCTCGCAGACCGTCGCGCGCATGGAGCGCGACGGCCTCGTGGTGGTCACGGGCGACCGGCACCTCGAGCTCACGCCCGACGGCCACGCGAAGGCGGTGCGCGTCATGCGCAAGCACCGGCTCGCCGAGCGCCTGCTCACGGACGTCATCGGCCTGGAGTGGCCGTACGTCCACGAGGAGGCGTGCCGCTGGGAGCACGTGATGAGCGAGCGCGTCGAGAAGCGGCTCGCGTCGCTGCTCGACCACCCGCACTTCGACCCGTACGGCAACCCCATCCCGGGGCTCGCGGAGATCGGCGAGGAGGTCACGCGCGAGGAGTTCCTCGACGGGGTGACGCCGCTGACGGCGGTCTCGCCCGCGCTGGGGCAGGACGGCGGACGCGCGGTCGTCGCGCGCATCGCGGAGCCGCTGCAGGTCGACGTCGAGCTGCTGAGCCGGCTCGCCGACGCGGGCGTGCGCCCGGGCAGCGAGATCGACGTCGAGCGGGGCGACGGCGTCGTGACCGTCGCGGTGCCGGGCTCGGCCACCGTGCTCGACCTGCCCGACGACGTGGCGCGGCACATCTTCGTCGGCACGCGCTGACCGCGGGAGGGCCGTGCGCGGCCCTCCCGCGACACGTCCCGTCCACCCGCGGGTGAGATCGACCACCTGCGCGTGTGCGCGCTCCCACGGCCGGGATGCCGTCGTCCCAGGTCGCCCCGGCGTGTTGCGCTGGCGCGCCGGACAACCGTCCAACAGGAGCCGTATCTCTTCGTGATCGGAACGTGACAATCACGGGAAGGCTCCTGTACGTTCGACCTGCTTCAAGGAACCCTCCTCCGCGAAGCCCTCGAGCGGAACGCCGAACCCTGCCGCCGCCCCGAGGTCCGTACGAACCGCCGGCAGGGGCGGGGGACCCACGTTTTGTGGTCCACCGGAGACGGTGACCTTGGGGTGAAGCCGAGGTGGCAGCAGGACCGCCGCCGACGCCGAGTGTTCTCCCACTCGAACCCGACAGCTCACCTCGCAGGCGACAGGAGAGGCACCTAGTGACCGTGAGCACCACCCGCGCCCGGCACCGGTCTGCGCGTCGTCCCTCGACGCCCCTGACCGAGCTCGCTTCGGCCGCATCGGAGCAGATGGGCACCGTCGGCCGCCGTACGGCCGTCGTCGCCGCGTCCTCCGGCCTCGTCGTCACGATGATCGGTGCCCCCGCGGGCGCCGCGTCGGACAGCTCGGCGGCCGGAGCCCTGAACTCCGTCGACACCGCAGCACTGACCGCGTCCGCGCGTGCCGTGCTCAACACGTCCCCCGTCGTCAGCTCCCCGGCCGAGGCCGCGTGGACCTTCGACGCCCCGACCGTCACGGCCGTCAAGCCGACGCCTCCGCCGGAGACGCGCCGCGCCACGGCGACGACCACGTCGCGCACGGCGGCCCGCACGGCGACGCCCGCCGCGGCGACCACCAACGCGCCGATCCCGCAGTCGGTGGCCGGCAACGCGGTCCTCGAGATCGCCGCCCGCTACGTGGGCACCCCGTACGTCTCCGGTGGCTCCTCGCCCGCCGGCTTCGACTGCTCGGGCTTCGTCTCGTACGTCTACGCGCAGCTCGGCGTCTCCCTGCCGCGCACGTCGTCGGGCATCAAGGCGGCCGCGACCGTCATCTCCCGCGACCAGGCGCAGCCGGGTGACCTCATCTGGAGCCCCGGCCACATCTCGATCTACGCCGGTGGCAACCAGCAGATCGACTCGCCGCGCCCCGGCAAGACGGTCCAGTTCCGCGCGATCTGGCAGTCCTCGCCGGTCTTCCTGCGGGTCGGCTGACACCGAGAACGGCTTCACCGAGGCCCCGACGACGTCCGCGTCGTCGGGGCCTCGTCGTTCCCCCAGGGCGTCGTCCGGCTCGTCGTGGCGTGTGAGGGCGACGGGGGCGGGTCCGTCGTCGTGGACTGTCGTCCGGGCGTTCACCCGCGCCGCGCGCCGACGTCCGATGGCCGTGTCCAGGTCGCCGCGTACGCTGGTCGCGCACCACGCTGTTGCTTCGCCGGGCCGGCAGCCAGCCGGTCCGACCCGTGAGGTCGGGAGGACGCCGTGCTGACCGAGACAACTGCCCTCGCCCCCGAGGGGGGCGGGACGGTCGGCGCGAGCGCGCGTACCGTCACCGCCCCGCCCGCTACCCGGGCGATCCCGTCGGCGCTGTCGTCCGGCGCCCGCTCGCTGCTGCTGAACGCGAGCATGGAACCGCTGTGCATCGTGAGCCTGCGTCGGGCGGTGCTGCTCGTCATGAGCGGCAAGGCGACGGTGCTCGAGACCGACGGCCGCCTGCTGCACTCCGAGCACACGGCCGTGCCGCTGCCGGTCGTGCTCTGCCTGACGCGGTACGTCCACGTGCCCGTGCGCCGGCCCGTGCCACCGACGCGCCGCACCGTCCTGCAGCGCGACGGCCACCGGTGCGCGTACTGCGGCGGCGGGGCCGACACCGTCGACCACGTGCACCCGCGCTCGCGCGGCGGCCGGCACGAGTGGACGAACGTCGTCGCGGCCTGCGTCCGGTGCAACCACCGCAAGGCCGACCGGCTGCTGCACGAGATCGGGTGGGAGCTGCCGTTCCTGCCCCGCGCGCCGCGGTGGTCGGTGACGTTCGGGTCGGCGGCGGTGCGCACCGAGCCGTTGTGGGCCGCGTACGTCCGGTCCTGACAGGGACGTGCCGGCGAGCGGGCACGTGCGCCGGTTCCGGGCGGTCCGTGCAGGTTCCCGGGTCAAGCATGTGTCAAACTACGGTATCGCTGCCGTCTCCTGGGAGCGCGGCGGTGATCCCGGGGGCCACACTGGACCTGGGTGAGGATCCGACGCCGGACGGCGCGCGACGCAGCGGTCGCGCGGCGAGGACGGGAGGCCCCGATGGTGCGGGACGACGTGGTGCTCGTGGGGCTGGACGGTTCGGCCGCCAGCCTGCACGCGCTGGACTGGGCGGCCGCCGAGGCCTCGGTCCGCGGCTGGGGGCTCCAGCTCGTGTGCGCGTACTCGCTGCCGTCGTTCACGGCCGCGTCCCTCGACGGCGGCTACGCGGCGCTCGACGACACCGCGATCCAGCAGGGCGCGAAGGCGGTGCTCGCCGAGGCGTCGGCCCGGGTCGCCGCCTCCGGTGTGCCGGTCACCGCGACCGTGCAGACCGGGGACGCCGCGGGCGTGCTGGTCGAGATGTCGCACCGCGCCCGGCTCGCGGTCGTCGGGACCCGGGGCCGTGGCGGCTTCGCGGACCGGTTGCTCGGCACGGTGTCGTCCGCGCTGCCGGCGCACGCCTTCTGCCCGACGGTCGTCGTCCCGCTCCGGGAGGGGGGCCGTGCTCTCGCCGACGACGCCGCGCTGCCCGCGGTCAAGCCCGTCCGCCGGATCGTCGTCGGCGTCGACGGGTCGCCGCAGGCCGAGCGGGCGCTGGCGTACGCGATCACCGAGGCCGCGGCCTGGGGCGCGGAGGTGCACGCCGTCGCCGGCGTGCCGGCCAGCTCGCTCAGCGGGGTGCTCGCGTGGTTGCCCGACACGGTCGACCACGACCAGGTGCTCAAGGACGTCGCCGAGGGGCTCAACGTGGTCGTGGACCGCGCGCTGCTCGAGCACCCCGAGGTCGTCGTGAAGCGGCACGCGCTCGACGGCGGCGGCGCCGAGCTCCTCACGGAGTTCTCCGTCGCGACCGACCTCATCGTCGTCGGGTCGCGTGGGCGGGGCGGGTTCGCCGGCCTGCTGCTCGGGTCGACGAGCCAGGCGGTGCTGCACCACTCGGACTGCCCCGTGATGGTCGTGACGAACCGCTGCCAGAAGGACGAGCAGGGCGCCTGACGCGTCGCCGGGCCCGGCTCAGTCGTCCGCGGCCGGGTCCGCGGGCACGTCGGGCCGGCGCACGAGCGCCGACAGGACGACGGTCGACCGGGTCCGGGACACGAACGGCTCCGCCGCCAGGCGCTCCACGACCCGCTCCAGGTGCCGCATGTCCCGCGCGCGCACCTGCACGACGAGGTCCACGTCGCCCGTGACGGTGCTCGCCGCGACCACCTCGGGGTACTGCTCGACCGCGTCGCGCATCGTCGCGGGGCTCGTGGAGCCCTGGCAGAACAGCTCGACGAACGCCTCGGTGTGCCAGCCCATCGCGGCGGGGTCGAGCCGCACGGTGAACCCGCGGATGACGCCCGCCGCGCGCAGCCGGTCCACCCGTCGCTTCACCGCGGGTGCCGACAGCGACACCTGCTGCCCGACCTGCGCGAACGTCGCGCGCGCGTCCTGGGCGAGGACCCGCAGGATCGCGGCGTCGAGGGCGTCGGTGCCGGAGTCGTCTCGCACGAGGTCCATCTTCCCGGACGTGGGGCGGCCCCGGTCCGTCCTGGGCGCGTGTCCGCGTTCGGGTGGCGACATCGGGGCGCACCCGACACCCTGGCGGAGATCGAACGAAAGGGAACGGATCGCTCAAGACCGACCATGCGCGTGCCGAAGGGATAGTCGAGCCCCGCCACCGCCGACCGGTGGAGGGGTCGTCATTCGGGGGGAGACGAATGGACGTGGACTCGAAGGACAGCGTGACGCAGACCGTCGCGCCGGTGGACGGTGCCCGCACCGCGGCGCCCGCCGGCACGATCCCGACGCAGCGCACCCGCGCGGGCGGGCCCCGCCCGCACGGCGGTCGCAGCCGTCGCACCTGGTACGTCGTGGCGGGCGGTCTCGCACTCGTCCTCGCGGGCACGACGACCGGGGTGGCCGCCCAGCGGTCCGCCGCGCTGCGCGAGGAGCAGGTCGCCGAGGCCCGTCTGCGGATCTCCGCCGTGCTGCCCGCGGCGACGACGGACGCCGGGGTCCGCGACGCGCTCGACGCGCAGGCCGCCACCGCCGTCTACACCTCCGCCCGGACCGCGGCGGCGACGTCCGCCCAGCAGGTCGTCGAGCACGCGCTCGCGACGCTCGTCGCCTCCCCGCAGGCCGGCGACGGCCCGCGGGGCCAGCTGTACACCGCGGCGGGCACCGTGAGCACCGCGATCGCCGGGCCGAACGTCAGCATCACCGCGCTGCGCACCGCGACCGGCGGCGTGCCCGGCCTGGAGAAGGCCGTCGTCGACGCGCAGGCCGCGTGGGTGGCCGCCGAGCAGGCCCGCATCGCCGCCGAGCAGGCCGCGGCGGCCGAGGCGGCGCGGCAGGCCGCGGCGCGGGCGTCCACGAAGACCATGGTCAAGCCGCGCTCCACGCGCACGACCACGACCACGACGCAGTCGTCCGGCGGTACCGCGGCGCCCGCGCCGACCGGCGGCGTGCCCGCGGGCGGCAAGGTCTGCCAGGGCTCCGGCGGGGCGGCGGCCGAGGCGAGCGCCGGTGCGGTGGGTCAGGCCATCAACGCCTACCGTGCGTCGGCCGGACTCGGCGCACTGTCGATCTCGCGGTCCGGCAGCCTCACGTCGCACGCGCTGAACATGGCCGCGACGGGCGGGATCTGGCACTCGGGCGGCGACAACATCGTCGGGTGCGTGAGCAACGGCAGCGCGTCGTCGCTCGTGGCCGCGTGGTCGCGGTCGCCCGGGCACAACGCGCAGATGCTGCGCACCGACGTCTCCAGCATGTCGGTCGGCGCCGCCACGAGCGCCGGGTGGCTCTTCGGGGCTGTCCGCTTCAGCTGACCCACGCCGGCCCGCCGCTGCGCGGGCCGACGACAGGGCCCGGGCGACACGTCTTCCGGGCCCTGTCGCGTCCGGAGGGAAGGGCAGTCCGGACGGATGGCGCGGCGCCGGGCCGCGCACCGTGCGTGGTGCGGGGCCTCGCGCCGGCCCGACGGCCGTCAGGGCAGCGCGTCGGCGAGGCGGTCGAGCGCCGTGTCGAGGTCGGCGGGCGACATCGTGAGCGGCGGTGCGATGCGGATGGTGCGCCCGTGCGTGTCCTTCGCGAGCACGCCGCGCTCCAGCAGGCGGCTGCACAGCTCGCGGCCGGTCGCGGGACCGCCCGGGCGTCCGGGGGCGACGTCCATCCCGGCCCACAGCCCGACGCGTCGCACGGCGGCGAGCCGCCCCGCGTCGACCAGGGCGTCGAGGCGCCCGCCCATGTGGGTGCCGAGCTCCCGCGCCCGCGCCTGCGGCTCGCCGGTCGCGAGCAGGTCGACCACGGCGAGGCCCACCGCGCAGGCCAGCGGGTTGCCGCCGAACGTCGACCCGTGCGTGCCCGCGGTGAGGACGCCCAGGACGTCGTCGCGGCCCACGACGGCGGACACCGGGACGATGCCGCCGCCGAGCGCCTTGCCGAGCGTGACGAGGTCCGGCCGGACGCCCCACAGCTCGCTCGCGAGCGTCGTCCCGGTGCGGCCGAGTCCGCTCTGGATCTCGTCGACGACGAGCAGGACGTCGGCCGCGGTGCACGCCGCGCGCACGGCCGGCAGGTAGTCCGGCGGCGGCACGACGACGCCCTGCTCGCCCTGCACGGGCTCCAGCAGGACCGCGACGGTGTCCTCGTCGAGCTCGGCCTCCAGCGCCGCCGCGTCGCCGTACGGGACCCGCACGAACCCGGGCGTGTACGGACCGAAGCCGTCGCGCGCGTCCGGGTCGCCCGAGAACGACACGATCGTCGTCGTCCGGCCGTGGAAGTTGCCGTCGACGACGACGATGCGCGCACGGCCTGCGGGCACGCCCTTGACGTCGTAGCCCCACTTGCGGGAGGCCTTGATCGCCGTCTCGACGGCCTCGGCGCCCGTGTTCATCGGCAGCACCATCGGCGTGCCGACGAGGAGCGGCCCGACCAGCGCCGCGAGCCGGTCGGCGAACGGGTGCAGCAGGTCGTGGTCGAACGCGCGCGACGTGAGCGTGAGCCGGTCGAGCTGCGCGTGGGCCGCCGCGACGAGCGCCGGGTGCCGGTGCCCGAAGTTGAGCGCGGAGTACGCCGACAGCAGGTCCAGGTAGAGCCGGCCGTCGGTGTCCGTCACCCAGGAGCCCTCGCCGGAGACGAGGGTCACGGGCAGCGGGTCGTAGTTCCGCGCGAGCGTCGACGTCCGGGCGTCCTGCAGCGCGGTCATCGTCAGTCTCCCGTCGGTGCCCCGGCCGGACGGATCTCGAGCGTGCAGCACTTCGCGCCGCCGCCGCCCTTGAGCAGCTCCGTGGTCTCGACCGGGATGGGGGTGTACCCGCGCTCGCGCAGCGCGGCGGCGAGGTCGGTCGCGGCGGGCGCGACGACGACGTTCTGCCCGTCGGAGACGGCGTTGAGGCCGAGCGCGACGGCGTCCTGCTCGGTCGCGAGCACCGCGTCCGGGAACAGCTGCTGGAGCACCGACCGCGACCCCGCGGAGAACGCGGGCGGGTAGTAGGCGATCTGCGGGTCGCCCGGGTCGCTCGACAGGACCGCCAGGGCGGTGTCGAGGTGGTAGTAGTGCGGGTCGACCAGCTCGAGCGACACGACGGGCCGGCCGAACAGCTCCTGCGCCTCGGCGTGCGCGGCCCGGTCGGTGCGGAACCCGGTGCCCGCGAGGACCATGTCGCCGACGACGAGCATGTCGCCCTCGCCCTCGTTGACCTGCGCCGCGGTGTGCGTGACGAAGCCGCGGTCGGCGAACCACTTCTGGTACGCCGGGCCCTCCGGGCCGCGCTCGGGGTAGCGGAACCGCGCCGAGTAGACGACGCCGTCCACGACGGTCGCGCCGTTCGCCGCGTAGACCATGTCCGGCAGGCCGTCGATCGGCTCGATGGTGTCGACGCGGTGGCCCAGGTCGAGGTAGGTGTCGCGCAGCGTGCGCCACTGCCGGACGGCCAGGTCGACGTCGGTGTACCGCGTCTTGTCCATCCAGGGGTTGATCTCGTACGAGACGGTGTAGAAGCGCGGCTCGCACATCAGGTAGTGGCGGCGCGTGGCACCGGGGGCGGTCGTCGTCATCGTGCTCCTCGTGGGGACGGCGGGAACGGACGGCAGTCATGTCGAGCCTAGGGGCCGCCCGTGACGCAAGCCGACACCGCGGATTGCGCGTCGGAGGCAGATCTGTTGCGTCGCTCGCGGATCCGGCGTCGATCCGTTGCGTCAGAGGTGGTGCGCCTCGTCCTGCCGCGCCTCCGACGTCGCCAGCCGCAACGCGCGCCGCACCATGAGCGCCAGGAACGGTGCCGCCGCCGCCCGGGTCAGCGCCGCCGGCACCGGACCGGCCAGGTGCACCGACTCCGTCCACGACACGCGCGCGCTGTCCGCCCCCAGCGCCACGACCTCGATGCGCGCCGTCCCGCGCAGCACCCGCCCGACCTTCGTGAACTCCGCGACGCCCGGTGCGTCGCCCTGCGGCGGGTCGAACCGGTCGACGCGCATCCGGTCGACGAGCCCGCCGCCGCCCCGGCGCGCCCGCGGACCCGTCACCGCGACCACGTAGCCGTCCGCGACGTCGACCCGCGTCAGCGGGACCCACCGCGCGTGGTTCCGCGCGTCCGCGACCAGGTCCCACGCGCGCGGGGCCGGCAGGGGGAGGACCTGCGTCGTCGTCGTCATCGTGTCTCCCTCCGCGGGTCGACCGCCGCCCGTCGTCCCCCATCCTGCGGTGCTCGGCGCGGGTCGGCGCGGCGGGCCGGCGCGCGGCGTCGCCGCGGTGCAGCCGGGCCGGTGCCGGGCGGGTGCGGGCGGGGCCGCCGTGCACGAGAGGGCGCCGCGGTCGGGGTAGCGTCGTCCACATGGAGACGCGGGTTCTGGGACGCACGGGTCGGAGCGTCGGGGTCGTCGGCCTCGGCTGCTGGCAGCTGGGAGGGGACTGGGGCGACGTCGGCGACGACACCGCGCTGGAGATCCTCGACGCCGCCGTCGACGCGGGCGTCACCTTCCTCGACACCGCGGACGTCTACGGCGACGGCCGCTCCGAGCGCCTCGTGGGCCGCTTCCTCGCCGCCCGCGGCGGGACCGGGTCCGGGCTGACCGTCGCCACCAAGATGGGCCGCCGCGCCGACCCGCACGTCGCCGACGCCTACACGCTCGACGCGTTCCGCGGCTGGACCGACCGCTCGCGCGCCAACCTCGGCGTCGACACGCTCGACCTCGTGCAGCTGCACTGCCCGCCCACGGCCGTGCTGTCGCGCGAGTCGACCTACGACGCGCTCGACACGCTCGTCGACGAGGGCCGCGTCGCGGCCTACGGCGTCTCGGTCGAGACCGTCGAGGAGGCGCTCACCGCGATCGCGCGACCGAACGTCGCGTCGATCCAGATCATCCTCAACATCTTCCGCCGCAAGCCGCTCGACGAGGTGCTCCCGGCGGCCGTCGACGCCGGGGTCGGCATCATCGCGCGCGTGCCGCTCGCGTCCGGGCTGCTGTCCGGCAAGTACGACGAGCACACGACGTTCGCCGCCGACGACCACCGGAGCTTCAACCGGCACGGCGAGGCGTTCGACGTCGGCGAGACGTTCTCCGGGGTGCCCTACGACGTCGGCGTGGCCGCCGCGCGCGAGGTCGCCGCGCTCACGCCCGCGGGCGCGACCACCGCGCAGCTCGCCCTGCGCTGGATCGTCGAGCAGCGCGGCGTCTCCGTCGTCATCCCCGGCGCCCGCACGCCCGACCAGGCGCGCGCGAACGCGGCCGCCGCGGACCTCGCGCCGCTGGGAGCGGACACGTCGGAGCGCCTGCGCGCGATCTACGACGAGCGCGTCCGGGAGCACGTGCACGCCCGCTGGTGACCCGCGGGCCGGCCGTCGCGGTGACGGTGCACGTCACGAGCGCCGCACGGCCGGTCCCGTCACCGGGCCGCCCGGTCCCGCACCCGCCGCGCACCCTGTCGGCGGGCGCGCGGCGGCGCCGAGCAGGGCGGACGTCAGGACTCGTCCGGCGCCGAGCTCTGGTCCGGGACCTTGGGGGTGCGGCGGCCGGACAGCGCGCGGAGCCGGCGACCCGCGCCACGCTGCTCGGGGACCGCGGTCAGCGTCGGCAGGACCGGTGCGCCGTCCTTGCGGTCGGCGACGATGAGCTTCGGCGTCTCGCCCGCGGCCACGACGATCGTCTCCGGGAACCGCGGCGGCGGCGGGCCGAACGCGGCGCGCGCACCCTGGACGACCGTCCGGCCGAGCGCGCGGGCACCCGTCACGCCGACGACCGCGCCGATCCCGTAGGGCACGAGCCGCCCGAGCGCGAGACCCGTGTGGCGGGTGAGCTGCGTGCGGACCATCTTGCGGGTGAGCGTCGAGTTGACCTTGCGGACCGTCGCCATCGGCATGCGCGTGAGCAGCACGCGCGCGGCGTTCGACGACGTGAACTCGGCCGCGTCACCCAGCACCTTCGCGCCCGACTCGCCGAGGATCGTCGCCAGCAGCAGCGCGCGCCGGCGCTCGACGTCCTCCACGTCGATCCCGTGGACGCTCGCCACGGCCAGCGCGAACGCCGCCGACGCGCCGAAGAACGTCGCCACGTCGCTCGCGGTCAGGGTGATCGCGAGGCCGGTGCCGACGGCCGGAGCCGCGGCGGCCGCACCCACGGCGCCACCGGCGGCTGCGACGACGACCAGGTACTCCTTCTCGAGGAGCCGCACGAGCTCCTCGGGCGTGGCCTCGGGGTTGCGACGGCGCAGCGAGTCGACGTGCGCGTGGATGGTCGACGACGGGATCGTCACCGCCTTCGCGAGGGCGGCCTCGACGAGACGCGGCATCGCGTCAGCGCTCCCCGGTCACCGTCAGGGTGACCGCAGCCCCGTGCTCCAGGGTGCGGCCGACGGTGCAGTGCTGGTCGACCGCGCGGTGCACGACCGTGAGCAGGCGCTCGCGGGCGGCCGGGTCGAGGCTCGACAGGTCGACGACGAGCTCCTCGGCGAACGCGGGGTAGCGGTCCTCGGTGTCGTGCGCCATGCCGCTGACCTTGATCGTCACGTCGACGTCGTCGCCGAGCCGGTGCGCGAGGGCCGCGTCGGACGACAGGCCGCTGCACGCGGCGAGCGCGATCTTCAGCAGCTCGCCGGGCGTGAACCGGCCCTCGTCGCCGATGGACCCGATGAGCACCTCGGCGCCGCGCGACGAGCGGCCCGTGTACTGGCGCTTGCCGGTGCGCTCGACCCACAGCTCGGTGTCGCCGGCGTTCTTCGTCACGTCGGGCGTCGTCGGCACCGCGTGCACGGGTGCGGGCGTGGTCTCCTGCGCGGGCGCCGCGGACTCGGCCGCGGGCGCGTCGGGGGCGGTCGGGACCGCCTGCGGGGAGGCGCCCTGCACCGTCTGGTCGGTCGTCATGCGCTCGATCCTGCCACGCGGCCGTCCGCGCGACCGCTCGGCCCGTGTTCGCCGTGCGAGGACGAGGTGCGGATCCCGTCGACGCCGTGCGGGCCGCCGGGTGCGCTGCCGCCGGGTGGTCAGTCGCCGGTGACGACCACGTCGAGGTAGTGCTGGTTGTACATGAGGCCGACGACGTTGCCGAACGGGTCGACCACGGCCGCGGTCACGAACCCGGCCCCGTACTCGGTGAGGGGCTGGAGCGGCGTCGCGCCCGCGGCGAGGAACTCGTCGAGCGCCTTCTGGACGTCGTCGACCGCCCAGTACGCGACGATCCCGCCCGGCTCGCCGGTGCGCAGCCCGGGCAGCGCGAAGCGGCGGTCGATGATGCCGAGCTCGGTGCCGTGGTCGCCCAGCCGGAACTCGAGGTAGCTCGGCGGTGCGGGCGGCTCGGGGCGGGCGTAGTACGGCTGCACGCCGAGGAGGTCGGCGTACCAGGCGCCGGCGGCGGGGACGTCGTCGGCCCACAGCGAGAGCGTCGAGATCCCGCGGAGCGTGACCGGTGCGGCCATGACCGTTCCTTCCGTCGTGGGCTGGTTCGTCCACGGTACCGACGGGGTCCGACACGTGATCCGGGCACGTCGCCGGCTCGGACGGGGCCTCACGACGGGCGCGCGGCGTGTGGCTGGACGACACCCCCGCCACGCGCCAGGGTGAGCGTGCCGGTGGTGGTCGTCACGACGGAGGTCGGGATGGGCGACGGGACGGGGACGGACGCAACGGGTGCGACGGCGGGGACAAGGGCCGGGCACGCGCAGCGCACGCTCGTGGTGCTGGCCGCGGTCGTCGTCCTCCTGGCGGGCGTGTGGGCGGCGCGGGACCTGCTCGGACCGCTCGCGCTCGGCGCGGTGATCGTCGTGATCGTGCACCCCCTGAGGTTCCCGCTCGAGCGGCGTGGGTGGCCGTCCTGGGCCGCGACCACCGTCGTCGTGGTGGTCGGCTGGCTCGTCATCCTCACGATCGCCGGGCTGATCGCGTTCGCGGTCGCGCGGTTCGCCGTCATGGTCGGCGACTACACCGACGAGCTCGGCGCGGTCGTCGACGACGCGACGCAGCGGCTCGCCGACCTCGGGCTGGCTGGTGCGGCCGCCGACGCGGCGTCGGCCGCGGTCGACCCGGCGCGGCTCGTCGGCGTCGTCGCGTCGCTCGGGTCGTCCGCGCTGTCGCTGCTCGGCGCGCTGTTCGTCGTCTTCGCGTACGTGCTGTTCATGGCCGCGGACGGTGCGCGGTACGCGAGCGCGGGGCGGCTGTTCGGCGACGAGCGGGGGCCGGACCTCGCGCGCATCGCGCGGTTCACGACAGGCGTGCGGCGGTACTACGTCGTCAACGCGACGTTCGGGGCGATCGTCGCGGTGCTCGACGGCATCGCGCTCGCGCTGCTCGGGGTCCCCGCGCCGGTCGTGTGGGCGATCCTCGCGTTCGTCACCAACTTCGTGCCGAACGTGGGGTTCGTGCTCGGGCTCGTCCCGCCCGCGGTGCTCGCGCTCGTCGTGGGCGGGTGGCCCCTCATGCTCGCCGTGATCGCCGTCTACTGCGTGGTCAACGTCGTCCTGCAGGTGCTCGTGCAGCCGAAGTTCGTGAGCGACGCCGTGGACCTGTCGCTCACGCTGAGCTTCGTGTCCGTCGCGTTCTGGTCGTTCGTCATCGGGCCGATCGGGGCGGTCCTGTGCATCCCGCTCACGCTCCTCGTCCGCGCGCTCGTGCTGGAGCCCGACCCGTCGACGCGCTGGCTGCGGTGGCTGTCGGGGGACCGCACGGTCGCCCGCGCGGCGGAACCCGACCGGTCCCCGCCGCCCGTCCCACGACCGGGGCCGCACGCGGGACGTGAGCCGTCAGCGGCCGCGGACCCGGCGTAGCGCCTCGCGCAGCGGCGGCACGACGACGCCGTCCTCCGCCATGAGCGCACGCGTGCGACGGCGGCTCGACAGCACGCCCACCACGCCCACGACCCACGGCACGAGCAGCACGGTGAACGCGACGCGGTAGGCGTCGAGCGAGTACGTCCCCGCGGCGTGCGGCTCGACGAGCTGGAGCACGACGCCCACGCCGAGCAGCCCCGCGATCGTGGACGTGAAGCCACCCGTGTTGACGAACCCGCTCGCGGTGCCGAGGGACGCGGCCGGGGCGAACGTCCGCGCGAAGTCCATCCCGACGAGCGACACGGGGCCGCCCGCGCCGACGAGGACCACGAACACGACCAGCTGCCACATCGGCCGGGGCGTCGACGGGACCAGCAGCCACACCCAGGCGACGAGGGTCACGGCGCAGCTCGCGAGCACCGACCACGACCGGCGGAGCGGGTGCCGCGCGGTGAACCGCCCGACGACCGGCCCGGTGACCATCGCCGTGACGGTGAGGGCCGTGAGCAGCACGCTCGCCTCGGCCGCCGTCCGGTTCTGGGCCGTGACGAAGAACGGGACGCCCCACAGCAGCGCGACGACGTTCGCGCTGAACGGCGTCGCGAAGTGGCTCCAGAAGCCGAGCCGCGTGCCGGGCGGCCGGAGAGCCGCGCGCAGCGCGGGGGCGAGCTTCTCGTGCGCGTGCGCCTCGCGAGGGCGAGGGCTGCGGATGCCCGCGAACGCCACGCCGGCCGCGGCCGCGCCGACCGCGGCGAGCGTGCCGAACGCGGCCGTCCACCCGTGGTGGTGCAGCAACCACGCGACGGGGATCGCCGACGCGAGGTTGCCGGACTGCCCGATGAGCCCCGTGACCTGCACCATCACGGGTGCGCGGTGCGGCGGGAACCACTCGGCGATGAGCCGGATCGCGCTGATGAAGATGCCCGCGTCCCCCGCGCCGAGCAGGACCCGCGCGAGCAGCGCCATCGGGACCGTGTCCGCCAGCGCCAGCAGGAGCTGCCCCACCGCCATCACGAGCGACCCGACGGTGATGACCGCGCGCGGCCCGAACCGGTCGAGGACGCGCCCGGCCGGGATCTGCATGACCGTGTAGAGCACGAGCTGCGCGACGACGAACGAGGACAGCGCCGTCGCGGACAGCGAGAACCGGTCGACGGCCTCCACGCCCGCGACGCCCATCGCGGTGCGGTGCACGACGGCGACGAAGTACGCGGTGACGGCGGCCGCGTAGACCAGGAACGCGCGCCGGGTGCGGGGGTCGGTGAGCGAGGGGGCGTCGGAGCGCGCCGAGGCGGGCGCGGGAACGCGAGTCACGCGAGGGAACCTCTCCGGGAACCGGCCCGCGACGAGACCGCGGTGCGACCGGGGATGCCCACCAGCGTACGTCCGCCACCCGGGACGACCGGACGCCGCGCGTGCTCTCCTGCGGCGACGCGGTGAGACTGTGGCCGACACCACGACGAGAGGACGCCTCCGTGCCGAAGCCCCCGCTGCCCGCCGACGTCGCCGCGCTGCTCGCGCGCCCCAACCCCGCCGTCATGGGCACGATCCACCCCGACGGTCACCCGGTCACCGTCGCGACCTGGTACCTCGTCGAGGACGACGGACGGATCCTGCTCAACCTCGACGCCTCCCGTGCGCGGCTCAAGCACCTGCGCGCGAACCCGCAGGTCTCGCTCACCGCGATCGACGAGGACAACTGGTACACGCACGTGAGCGTCCAGGGGCGCGTGGTCGAGATCCGCGACGACACCGACCTCGCCGACATCGACCGGCTGTCGGTCCACTACGGCGGCAACCCGTACCCCGTGCGCGACCGCGCGCGCGTGAGCGTGCTCGTCGAGATCGACCACTGGCACGGGTGGGGCGCCGCGAAGCAGGACTGAGCCCGTGGGCCGCGCCGTCGACGTCGCGGTGCCGGCCGGACGCGTCGCCGGGCGCGACGTGCGCGCGACGTACAGTCACGTCGCGTGAGCACCTCGACCGCCGCCGTCCCGCCCCGCGTGGGTGTCGTCGTCACCGACCGCTACCCCGTCGACGACATCGACCACGACACCGGCCCGCTCGTCGCCGCGCTGCGCGACCGCGGCGTCGACGCTGCACCCGTCGTCTGGCACGACGCGACCGTCGACTGGGCGGGGCACGACCTGATCGTGCTGCGCAGCCCGTGGGACTACCCCGAGCGGCTCGACGAGTTCCTCGCGTGGCTCGCGCACGTCGAGACCGCGACGCTCGTGCTCAACCCGCCCGCTCTGGTGCGGTGGAACCTCGACAAGCGGTACCTCGCGGAGCTCGCCGAGCGCGGCGTCGCGGTCGTCCCGACGACGTACCGCACCGCGCTCGACGAGGTCCGCGCGGACCTGCGCGGGTTCGCGCCCGACGCGCACGTCGTCCTCAAGCCCGCCGTGTCCGCGGGCGCGCGCGACACCGGTCTGTTCCGCGCGGACGACCCGCGCGCCGTCGACCTCGCCGGGCGGATCCTGTCGTCCGGCGGCGTCGTCATGGTGCAGCCCGAGGTCCCCGAGCTGTCGGCCGGGCACGAGAAGGCCCTCTACGTCATCGGCGGGCGGCTGACGCACGCGATCGCCAAGGGTGCGCTGCTCGCACCCGGCGGCGGGCTCATCGGCGGCGTGTACGTCGAGCACCCCGAGGAGGTGCCCGTCACCGAGGCGGAGGCCGCGTTTGCGCAGCAGGTCGTCGCGGCCGTCGGCGACGCCACCGGTCTGGGCGTGCCGCTGTACGCGCGCATCGACACCGTCGACTCCGCCGAGCACGGCCTCGTGCTCCTGGAGGCGGAGCTGTTCGAGCCGGCGCTCAACCTCCACGTGGTGCCGGAGGTGACCGAGGTCGTCGCGGCGGCGGTGCAGGAGCGGCTGGCGTCCTGAGGCTCGCTCGCCGCGGGTCATTGGGGGCCTTCGGTCCGGCACCCACCCGGACCGAAGGCCCGGCTCGGTGCCCGCGGCCGGTGGTTGGCTGCGTCGGTGGAACCCTCGCTGACCAGCACCGACGTCCGTCCCGCTCGTACGCCGGGGGAGGTGCGGCGGCCCGCGCTCGCGACGGTCGTCGTGCCCGGCGGTGCGCCGCCCGTGGTGACGGTCGACGGTCTCGCCGACACGTCCACAGGTCGTGCGGCCGACGCCTCGACGCCGTTCCACCTCTGCTCCACCGCCAAGACGGTGACGGCCGTCGTCGCCCTGCGTCTCGCGCGCGCCGGCCTGCTCGACCTCGACGCGGACGTGCGCGCCGTGCTCGACGTCGAGGTCGTCCCGCCCGGTCCCGGGCCGACGGTCCGGCAGCTCCTGTCCCACCACGGCGGCGTCGTCGACGCCCCCGACGCGTTCACCCCCGCACCCGACGAGGCGCCGTCCACCGCGGACGTCGTCGCCGGTCGCACCCCCCACCACGCCGGTCCCGTCCGCGTGACCGCGCCTCCCGGCGTCGCGTTCTCCTACACCGACGCCGGCTACTGCCTCGTCGAGCGCGTCGTCGAGACCGTCACGTCGTCGTCCTTCGCGGACGTCGTCCACCGGGAGGTCGTCGAGCCGCTGGGCCTCGCCGCGACGACCGTTTGGGCGGGCGAGCCGACGGCCGCTGGTACTCGCGCCCAGACGCTGGCCCGGGTGGTCGCCACCGCGTGCGCCGGGCACCACCGCGACGGCACCCGCGTGGACGGCGTCCGGGTCCACTACGCCGGACCGTCCGCCTCAGGCCTGTGGTCGAGCCCCGCCGACGTCGCGCTCCTGCTCGCCGACCTGCTGCGCGCCTGGCGCGGCGACGAGTCCGTCCTGCTCGACCCGGCGTCCGCCGCCGCGATGACCGAGGACCGGCACGACGACGGCGTCGGGCTCGGGGTGTTCGTCGACGGGCCGCGCGTCATGACGCAGGGCTGGGGCGTCGGCTTCCAGGCGAAGGTCCTCGCCGACCGCGACGCCGACCGCGCCGTCGCCGTCCTCCTCGCGCGCGACCCGGGCGTCCCGCAGGAGGAGTCCGTCGTCGGCCGCACGGTCTGCACCCTCATGGGCTGAACCCGGCCGTGGTGCTTGACCCTCACGCCGTGTCAGGCTCCAGCGTGGTCGACGCCATGTACACCATCGGAGAGTTCGCCGGCATCGGTCGCGTCAGCGTGCGCATGCTGCGCCACTACGACGCGATCGGCCTGCTGCGGCCGGTCCACGTCGACGACCGCACCGGCTACCGCCGCTACGCACCCGCACAGGTCCCGCACCTGCTGCGCCTCGTCGAGCTCCGCGACCTCGGCGTCGGCCTGGACCGCATCGCGACGGTCCTCGCCGCCGACGACGAGCCGGCGGCATTCGCGCGGGTGCTGCGGGACCGGTTGGGCGAGATCGAGTCGGCCATCGCCGCCGACGCGGCTCGCGCCGACCGGATCCGGCGCACGCTCTCCCGACTCGAAGGAGAAGCCGCGATGACCGTCGCAGTCGACTACCGCACCCTCCCGTCCCTCACCGTCTACGCCCTCGCCGCCCAGGCGCCCGGCATGGGCCCCGAGCACGTGAGCCCCGTCGTCGGGCCGCTCATCGAACGCCTCGACCAGGCCCTCGAGGCCGCCGGCCGGCCGATCCTCGAACCGTCGACCTTCTGGTACGAGCCCCACGACGACGACACGCTCGGCGTCACCGTCTCCTACCCGGCCGGTCCCGACCCGCAGCCCGGCGACGGCTACGACGTCGTCACGCTCCCCGATGTCCCGCTCGCCGCCACGACGCTGCACCGCGGCGACATGACCGGGATCGGCGAGACGTGGATGGCGCTGTTCGAGCAGCTCACCGCCGACGGCTACCGCGTCACCGGCCCGACGCGCGAGGTGTACGTCGAGGCCGAGGGCCACGAGCCCGGACCCGACTGGGTCACCGAGCTCCAGGCCCCCGTCGAGCGCGTGGCCTGAGCCCCCCGACGGTCACCGCCCGGCCGCCCACCGGGCGGTGACCGTCACGGCCGAGCCTCCCCCGACGTGCTGCGCGCGTCCGCCCGCCCGCAGCCCGCGCCAGACGCATCGCCCCGCGCGCGTCGACACCCGGGACCGCTGGGAGCCGCTGCCACACTGACCGGCGTGGACGACCTGCGCTCCCGCCTGATCACGGGCTTCACCTGGCGGTCGGACCCGCCCGTCTGGCCGGCGACGCGCACCTACTACGCCGACTACAGCGCGTGGTGGCGCGACTCCGCGGTCCTCGCACAGATCGGGCCAGCACTCGCCGGGCTCTTCCGCGACATGCAGCCGACGGTCGTCCTCGGCACGGAGTCGCACGGCTTCCTGCTCGGACCTCTGGTGGCGCTGCACCTCGGAGTCGGCTTCGCCGCGGTACGCAAGGAGCCCGAACGCGGGTCCCACGACGAGGTCTGGCTCGTGCGGAGGACACCGCCCGACTACCGCGACCGACACCTCGACCTCGCCGTCCGTCGGTCCGTCCTGCGCTCCGGGGACCGTGTGCTCTTCGTGGACGAGTGGGCGGCGACGGGCGGGCAGGCGCTCGCCTGCCGACAGCTCGTCGAGGACGCCGGCGCACGGTGGACCGGAGCCGCCGTCGTCGTCGACGCGCTGGAGAGCTCGGCCGACCGGCGTGCGCTCGGCCTCCGCGGGTTGCTCCACGTGCGCGACCTCAACCGGCGCTGACGCCGCACGAGCAAGCGAGGGTGGGCCCCGTGGGGATCGAACCCACAACCCGCGGATTAAAAGTCCGCTGCTCTGCCAGTTGAGCTAGAGGCCCGGTGGATGGGAGACACCTGCGAGAGAGGTGGGGCGCCGCAGACGTCTGGCCCGACATCCAGGAGGAGAGCCTACGGGCAACTCACCGCGCGACCCGTGACACATGGACCGCGGACACCCGGATCGGTCGGGCGCGCCGGGAGGCTGCCGCGGCGCGACGGTGCGGTGCGGTGCGCGACCATCGTCGACGTGAGCCCAGAGCCTGATCTCGACGACGCGCGGTGGCAGATCCGCGAGACCGTCGACGGCGTGGCGGGTGCGACCCGCCTGGAGATCCGTCTGGGCGAGGCGCACCGGAGGTATCCCTCGTCGGATGCCGAGGACGAGCCGGTGGCGGTGATCGACGACCCGACCACTATCGCGGAGGTGCTCGGCGTGATCGCCTCCGCGGATCCCTCGCTCCGCGTCGTCGCCCATTCGCTCGGCGGCTTGTCGCTGGACTTCTTCGCGGACGACGACGACTTTCTCGGCTCGGTGCAGATGCTCTCGCCGCGGTGGGTCCGGTCGTGGTGGTCCTACGACGCGCTGCTGTCGTCCACTGTCCTGGACAGCGTCGTGGCGAGCCTCGAGAGCCCGCCGTGGGACCCGCGCGCCGACGCCGCGATCGATGCTGCGCTGAGCGGCGCGGTCCTCGCACCGGCGTCGCAGGCGTCGTGGCTCGCCGGCGCGTGGGACAGCAGATGGCCCGGTCAGGAGCCGATCAGCTATCGGCTGCGCTCGGACGCCCGGTGGGTTCGGTTCCACAGCCTCCCGCAGTCGAAGCGGTACCCGGACGACGAGCACGAGCTCGAGGAGGTCCTCACGCGGCACCGCACCGTGCTCGACGAGCTCGCTGCCACAGCGGGTGACGAGGATCGTCACGTCGTCGTGGTGACGGCCTCGTGGTCGGCCAGCAGCCAGCCGATCCCGCGCTCGGCACCGGTCGCCGCGGCGATCCCCGGTGCGCAGTACTGGATGAGTGTGCGCACCGAGGAAGACTCGGCGTTCCGGACGTGGGTGTGGACGCACCTGTACGTCGACGTCGTCAGCCTCGACGACCCTGGCGTGGAGCAGCTGCTGCGCATCGTCGCGGACGACCAGACCGCCAACGCGCTGATCCTCGCCCCGGACCTGTCGTGGCTGTACGCGCCGTACGACGGGGGAGCGGACGTGTATCCGGCGACCCCTGAGCAGCGCGATGAGCTCGCGGCGATCCACGCCGACTGGCTGTCGGCGACCGACTCAGGGCTGTGAGGCGTCCACCCCGCCGGACGGAAAGGGCAGGCCGCCCTACGCGTCCGTGAAGTTGCACGTGATGACGAAGCGGACGTTCTTGTCGAACGTGTAGGTGCGGTCGCCCTCGTTGGCGTCGCCCAGGTCGCTGACGAAGTACGTCTTGCCGGTCTTGATGACGACGAATGCCACCGGGGACGGCTTGGTGTAGGTCCGCACGCCGTGGCCGACGGTCGCCTTCGAGCAGTCGTAGACGCCGCCGTACTCCCACGTCGCCGGGTCGTCCCGGGGGTCGGGCTTGCACGCGGCGGCCGGTCCGGCCGAGGCGAACAGCGCGACGCCCGCGAGTGCGGCGGCGGTGAGTGTCAGGCGTAGACGAGCCATGGAGTGCCCCCTCGGTGAACGGGCACCGCGCGAGCCGCGGTGTCCGGTTTGTCACGTTAGGGGAGGTGCGGAGCGCGGCAGAAGTGGGGCCGCGTCGTTTCACCCGCGGGTCGTGCCGTCAGGGTGTCGGGCAGGTCGGGGTCCACAGGGACGGGCGGGCGTCGGTCATCAGCAGGACCTGGCCGGCCTCGCTGATCCGGTAGGGCACCCCGCGCAGCAGCGCGCCGTCGGCGTCCGCCAGCCGGCGGAAGCCGAGCTCCGGGCGGTACAGGAACGGGAGCGCCGAGCCCGACGTCGGGTCGATGACCGTGCCGATCGCGCCGCCGTGGTCGTCGGCGTCGATGACCTGGAGGTCGCCGCCGGGCGACGGGACGAAGGTGTATCCCGTGATCGGGGACCAGGTGACGAGCGCGTCCTCGGTCCAGTCGGCGCCGAGGCGGTGGCCGATCACGCGGCCCTGCTCGTCGAGGTGCTCGGCGACGAAGGTCGCGTCGCCGGGGAGCGGCGGGAGCTCGAGCACCGTCAGGTCGGGGCGCCACAGGAGCACGCGGTGGTGGTACACGCCCTGCGCGTCGAGCCGGTACCCCGACCCGAGGACCCACCCGGACTCGTTGACCGACCGCGTCCGCACCATCCGGTACGACGCGTCGGGCGTCGGGAGCACGTGCTTGCGGTCGGTCCACACGAACGGCTCGGTCGCGCCCTGGCCGCCGAGGATCTCGCTCGTGCCGACCACGACGTTCGCGTCGTTGACGTCGTGCACCTGGTCGTGCGTCCGCTGCGCGCGGTCGACCGGCGTCAACGGGAGCGGGCCCTCGACGCGCACGGCCTTCGCGGGGTCGAGCGTCGGGCCGTCGATCTCGGCGAGGCCGGCGACGCGTCCGCCGCCGCTGATCGCGCTGATCTCCGAGGACCGGCCGCCGTCGATGCCGCCGTACCAGCGGTAGGCGCCCGTGTGCGAGCTCCACGACGTGGCCCGGGACCGGTGGTCGTAGCCGACGACGACGCCCGCGTCGTCCACGTCGCGCGCGACAGTGAGCGGGACTGCGGTACGGGTGCCGCACACCGACCCCTGCCAGCCTGTGCCGGGTGGGTCCTCGGCGAGGGCGGGTGGCGTCGCGACGGCGGCGATCGTCGCGACCGCCAGGATCGAGCTCAGGACGATGCGTCGTCGCACGGACGTGACCCCCTCGTGCACGGGCCGCCGCGGCGACCCACCCCCTGCGTGCCGTGCGCGAGGACGGGCCTCGCGTCGCTCCATGCTGCGGGAGACCTCGCCGGGTGGCGACCCGGACGGCGGCCGACGGCCGGACTCCCTGCGCCCCCTCGTCTGCGCATCCCGCGAGCCGGGCGGCGCGACGGACGCCGCCTGAGGCCGCGCGCCCGCGAGCCGCGCCTGACGGCCGCGGGAACGGCGCGCGGGTGAACCCGGCAGAACCGGGGCGGGCGCGACCGTCGACTCCGTTACCGTGCCGCGGGTGAGCGAGCACACGGGACCTGACGCGGGCGGCACGCCGTTCGTTCCGCCGGGCGGCGCGCGGCCCGGGCTCGACAAGCGCCAGGCCCCCGACGCCCCGCCGGCTCCGCCCGCTGCGTCCCCGTACGCACCGCCTGCGGCGTCCCCGTACGCCCCGCCGGCCGCGCAGGAGGCGTGGCCCTACGCGCCGCCCGTCGCGGGGCAGTCCGGTCCGGTGACGGGGCCTCCGGTGACGACGCCGTCGCTCGGTCACGGCGATCCGTACGCCCCCGCCGACCCGTTCGCCCAGCCGTCGCCGTACGCCCCCGCCGACCCGCACGCGCAGGCGGGCCCCTCCGCCCAGCCGTCGCCGTACGCGCAGCCCTCGCCGTACGCCGAGCCGTCGCCGTACGCCCAGCCGTCGCCGCACGCCCAGCCGTCGCCGTACGCGCAGCCCTCCCCGTACGCGCAGCCCGGCCCGTACGCGCAGCCGTCCCCGTACGGCGCGCCGCAGCCGTTCGCGGCGCCGTCGGCGCACGGCACGCCCACCGCCTACGGAGCCCGCACCGCGTACGGAGCCCCCGCCACGTACGGAGCCCCCGGCGCGTACGGCGGCCCGCCCGCCTACGGTGCGCCCGCGCAGTACGGGAGCCCGTTCGGGTACGGCGCCCCGATCGCGCCGCCGACCGAGCCCCTCGCGATCGCGTCGCTCGCCACGAGCGTCGGCGGTCTGCTGCTGCTCGGCGGCATCCCGGGCCCGGTCGGCCTGGGGCTGGGCATCGGTGCGCTGCGCCGGATCCGGCGGCGCGGCACGCGGGGCCGCGGCATGGCGATCGCGGGTGTCGCCGTGGGGGCCGTGAGCACATTGGTGTTCGTCGGGTGGGTGTGGCTCGCGGTGTGGGCGGCGTCGACCTCCGGGACGGACGGCGGGCTGGCGTTCGGCGGCGAGCTGCCGGACTACACGCTGCGGTCGGACCTCGTGGTCGGCGACTGCCTGCACGAGTACCCGAACGCGCTCGACCTCGGCTCGGCCGAGCCGGTCGACTGCGACGGGCCGCACGCGCTCGAGATCGTGGCGGTGCTCCCGCTGTCGGGCCCGGTGGACACGTACGCGAACCCGACGGAGCCGGGGTACGACCGGGGGTTCGCGGAGTGCACGGCGTCCATCGAGCGCGTCGCGCCGGGCCTGCTCGACGAGTGGGCGGTCTGGACGGACGTGAGCTTCCCGCACCCGGACGACTGGTCGTCGGGCGCGACGTCGGCGTACTGCGCGGTCGCGACGGACTACCCGGACCTGCGCGGGTCGGTGCTCGACGGACCCGTGTCGGGGCCGTGACGACGCTCCGCATTCCTCACGGAACGGCATCTGTTCGACGCCGCCGCACATTCTGAGAAATGCGGCTCACGCATTGGGCAGCCGTACCTCCCGCCGCGCGCCCGACGGCCCGTCGCCGTCGTCGCGGAGCAAGTTGCCTGGTCACAGGCGTGTCTCGGCCTGGTCACGGGCGACTCTGGGAACCGGCTGTCCGTGACCTGAACGGGACAGTCGTGTGACTGCCCCGTGCTGGCGGTGACCGTCGGCGGGCCGGGAGGCTTCAGTCCTCGGAACAGACGGAGGCGACTGATGCGCGGATGGGCGACGACGGGGACGCGGACGACGGCACGGCGACGTGGCGGTGCGGACGGGCGGCGGCGGGGACGGCCGTGGGCACGGGCGGCCGCGGCGCTCGCGGCCGTGGCGGTCGGGGGAACGCTGGCCGCGTGCAGCGCGGGCGAGTCCGGTGCGGACATGGCCGGCCCCGAGGTCGCCTACGACGACTCGTTCCCGGAGGGCTGGCGTGACGTCCCGCTGGACGACCAGGAGGAGTACGACGACTCCCCGGAGCAGCCGTTCCAGGACGTCCGGACGAGCCCTCTGTCGACGTTCGCCTCGGACGTGGACACCGCGTCGTACAGCAACCTGCGCCGCCAGCTCCGTCAGGGGGTCGCGCCGGAGGGCGTGCGCATCGAGGAGCTCGTCAACTACTTCGACTACGACTACCCGGCTCCGGACCGGGACGCGGCGGACCCGTTCACGGTGACGACGCAGGTCGCGGACGCGCCGTGGGCGCCGGACCACAAGCTCGCGATGATCGGCGTGCAGGCGACGGCGGCGACGCCGACGAGCCGGGGCAACAACATCGTGTTCCTGCTCGACGTGTCGGGGTCGATGGACGAGCCGAACAAGCTGCCGCTGCTCGCGGAGTCGTTCGAGCTGCTGGTCGAGCAGCTCGACGAGGACGACACGGTGTCGATCGTGACGTACGCGGGCAGCAACCAGGTGCTCGCGGACTCGGTGCCGGGCGACCACCGCCGTGAGCTCGTCGGGATCCTGCGTGACCTGCGGGCCGGCGGCTCGACGGGCGGCGCGGCGGGCCTGGAGACCGCGTACGAGCTCGCGACGGAGAACTTCGTCGAGGGCGGCAACAACCGGGTGATCCTCGCGACGGACGGCGACTTCAACGTCGGCCCGTCGACGCCCGAGCAGGTCACGGACCTCATCGAGGAGCACGCGAAGACGGGCGTCTACGTCTCGGTGCTCGGCTTCGGGATGGGCAACCTGAAGGACGTGACGATGGAGGCGATCGCCGACCACGGGAACGGCAACTACGCGTACATCGACACCATCGAGGAGGCGCGCAAGGTCCTCGTGGACGAGTTCGACTCGACGATGTTCGTCGTCGCGCAGGACCTCAAGGTGCAGGTCGAGCTCAACCCCGCGACGGTGTCGCGGTACCGGCTGCTGGGGTACGACAACCGTCGGCTGGAGGACGAGGAATTCGACGACGACACCAAGGACGCCGGCGACGTGGGCGCCGGGCACGAGGTCACCGCGTTCTACGAGCTGGTCCCCGCGGACGGGGCGTCGGCCGAGGACGACCTGGCCTACCAGGACGTCGAGACGGGCGGCTCCGACGACTTCCTCACGGTGCACGTCCGGTACAAGCAGCCGGGCGGTGACACGAGCACCGAGGTCGTCTTCCCGGCCGGTGCCGACACTTACACGACGCGCCCGTCGGCCGACTTCCGGTTCGCGTCCGCGGTCGCCGAGTTCGGGCTCGCGGTGTCCGGCTCGGAGCACGCCGCCGACGCGAGCCCGGCCCGGGCCCGGGACCGTGCGCGCGAGGCGCTCGGCGAGGACCCGTACGGGCTGCGGGAGGAGTTCGTCGGCCTGGTCGACGAGTACGTGCGGATGACGGGCTGAGCGAGGACCGCCCCGGGACCTCCTCGGGCCGGCGCGGGCGTCACCAGGTGGCGCGCGACGCCAGCCCGAGGAGGTACTCCTCCCACAGCCGGCCGGCGGCGGGACCGCCCGCGCAGGTCCCGTCGCTCAGGCCGACGGTCTTGACCCACAGGTCGGCGACGTGCGGGCCGTCACCGGTCGCACGCGGCGGCGAGCCCAGCGCGCGGCCGGCCGGGTTGCACCACACCGTCCCGTCGGGGCCGGCGAGCGCGCCGTTGCCGTTGCGCGACGTGTCGACGACGAACGACGCCCCGCCGAGCAGCGCGGACAGGTACCGGCCGTACGCGACCTCGTGCTCCGAGCGCTGGAAGTTCGACGTGTTGACGGCGAAGCCCGCCGCCTGGTCGACGCCCGCGGCGCGCAGCCGCAGCGCCATGTCGCGCAGCGCGGCCGTCCCCCAGCCGAAGCTGTTGCTGCTCGCGGCGTCGAGGTACACCTCGGCCCCGGCTCGGCTCAGCACCGTCACGGCGTGCCGGAGCGTCGCGAGCCGGGCGTCCCGGTCGCCGCAGCGGTCGAGGTGCAGCAGCGCGTCGGGCTCGACGACGACCACCGCCCGCGCACGGGTCAGGCCCGCGGCGACCTGGTCGACCCACGCGCGGTACTCGGCGGCCGTCGCGAGGCCGCCGGCCGAGAGGCCGCCGCAGTCGCGGTCCGGGATCGCGTAGGTGACGAGCACGGGCGTCTGACCGGCGGCGGCCGCGGTCGCGGCGTACGCCCGCACGGACGACGCGACGGTCGCGGTCGCGTCCTGCGGACCGAGCCAGCGCGCCGAGCCCTGAGCCGCGGCCTTGGCGAGCAGCGCGGCGTCGGCGTCGCGACCGGCGTCCCGGGCGACCTGCGCGGCGCGCGCCGCCGGCGACGCGGGGTCGACGTACTGCGGCGCGCCCGCGAGCACGGTCCCCGGGAGACGCTCGTCGAGCGGGGTGCCGGAGCTCGTGGTGGTCCCCGGGCGGGTCCCGGTCAGCGGGCCCGACGGCACCGGCAACGGGTCGGGCAGCGGCAGCGAGACGACGGTCGGCACGCGCTCGGCGGGTGTGTCCGGCGTGGACCAGACCGACGCGTGCGTCGCGGAGATCAGGTACGCCCGGCCGTGGTCCTTGACGACGAGCCGGGCGCCCGCCGACGACGTCCCGCTCGACCAGAGCACCGCACCGTCGGGCCCGACGACGCGCAGGTCGCCGTCGGGTGCGACGAGCGCGTGCGCACCGGCCCGTGCGGTCGGCGACCGCCACGCGGTCCGGTCACCCGCCGTCAGCACGAGCGCACCGTCCGTCCCCATCGTGAGCCGCGTGGTCCCGTCGGGGCTCGTGACGGACTCGCGCGGCAGCAGCACGCCGCCCGACGGCACCCGGTCCAGGCCGGTCGTGCGCAGCGACGCCCCCGGTGCGCTCGCGCTCTTCCACGCGACGGTCCCCGTCGCGCTGATCGTGTAGAGCACCCCGTCGGGCTTGAGCACCGACCGGGCGCCCGGCGACGACGTCGCCGTCGTCCACAGCACCGCGTCGGCGCGTGACCGGACCTCGAGCGCACCGCCGGCCTGCTGCACGAGGCGCGCCCCCGGGTTGCCCGTGGTGCCCGTGTGCCACAGGACGCGGCCGCCGACGCTCACCGTCACGTCGCCGTCCGAGCGGACGGTCAGCACGTGCGTGCTGCCGACCGCGTGCAGGCTCGCGCCCGCCGCGAGCGTCTGCCCGCCGAGGACCCGGTCGGTCGGCTCCTGCGCGGACGCGGGCAGCGGGCCGACCAGCGAGACGACGACGGCGAGCGCGGCGACGACGTGGACGGCGGACGCGAGGGCGCGACCGGTGCGGCCGGTCGTCCGGGGCGTCGACGGCGAGGGCATGACGGGACTCCTGCGGGTGCGGTGCGGTGCGGGTGGCTCGCACGTGCGCATCGACCGCCGGGACCCGTCTGTGAGCGACCGCCGCCGACGTCACGCGGGCGAGCGCCCGACGCGTACCGGTCCGTGGCGCAACGCGTCGTTCGCGCGCGGGGCCCGGCGTCGTCGAGACGTCGTGAGGTGCCGAGCGCCACCTCACGCCCCGCGGCCGCGTCGCCACCGTCGGGCGGCCTCCGGGAACGCGCGACCGCCTCGCGACCGGCGCTCGCGGTGCCGGCGCGCCGGCGTCCACCGACGGACACGTCTGCCGACGTTAGGGTCGAGGGGACGACGAGCCGCCGGGGCAGCAGGGTGGCCGTCGGGAGGGAGCCCAGGTGCCCGAGGACGTCGGCGACGACACGGCCGCCGTCGCCGCGCTCGGGGAGCCCGTGCGGCGGGAGCTCTACCGCTTCGTCGTCGCCCAGGGCGTCCCGGTCAGCCGCGAGACCGCTGCGAGCGGCGTCGGCGTCCCGCACCACGTCGCCAAGTTCCACCTCGACAAGCTCGTGACGGCGGGTCTGCTGGACGTCGAGCACCGGCGTCCGCCCGGTCGCGGTGGTCCGGGGGCCGGCCGTCCGACGAAGCTCTACCGGCGCGCCGACCGTGAGGTCGCCGTGAGCCTGCCGCCGCGCCGCTACGACCTCGCGGGTCGCGTCATGGCCGAGGCGATCGTCGTCGCCCAGCGGGACGGGACCGCGGTGGGCGAGGCGCTCGCGGCGGTGGCGAGGGAGACGGGTCGCCGCCTCGCGCGGGGCGCGGACGTCGGCCCGGGAGCGGGGCGCGAGGCGGTCGCCGCCGTGCTCGCCGGGTACGGCTACGAGCCGCGGGACGTCGGCGGGGACGTCCTCCTGACGAGCTGCCCGTTCGAGCGGCTCGCGGTCGAGCGGGCCGACGTCGTGTGCGTGATGAACCGCGACCTCGTCGAGGGGGTCGTCGACGAGGTCTGCCCGGGTGGGCTCACGGTGCGCCTGGACCCCGGCGCCGGGCGGTGCTGCGTCGTCGTCGGGGCGCCGTGAGCGGTCAGAGGTGGCCGGGCGTGCAGCCGGGCGTGTAGTACCCGGTCACGGTGGCCGCCCGGCTGGTCGAGCGGTTGCCGGCGAGGTCGACGGCCTGCACGCGCACCGCGTTCGGGCCGGGCTGCAGCAGGTGCAGGATCGCCCACATGCCGCTCGAGCCCTTGTCCTCGAGGGCGCCGATGTCGACGCCGTTCGCGAGCACGCGGTACCGGATCTGGTCCTGGGGCGTGACGTCGTCGGTGACCTTGGGCACGCCGACGATGAGCATGAGGCACTGGAACCCGCCGGCGTAGCCGTAGAGCGGGGTGCCCGGGGGTGTGGTGTCCGCGGCGGCGGACGCCGAGGCGCCGCCCGCGAGGGCGGTGGTGAGCGCGGTGATCGCGGCGACGGTCGCGGTCCGGACGAGACGGTGTCGGGACATGCGGTCCTCCTGGGACCGGTCGGTGCTGGGGCGCGGACGTGTCCGCTGCGGCACGCCCGGGGAGAACGCGGAGCGTTCTAGAAGAGATGTCATTCGACGTTAGAACGCGGTCCCGGCGTCGGCAACCCGGCGCAACCGCTGCGGGTCCGGCGGTCGTGCTCCGCTGGACCGCGGTCCGCGGCTGCGCTCGAATGGGCGCCGGGACCAGCACCGTCCGAGGAGGAACCGTGGGCCGCCTGCACATCGACCTGTTCGTCACGCTCGACGGCGTCGCCCAGGCGCCCGGCGGACCGGAGGAGGACACGTCGGGCGGCTTCCCGTTCGGCGGCTGGCAGGCGCCGCTCCCGGACGACATGGTCGGCCGCGAGGTGAGCGCCGGGATCGCCTCGATGGACGCGCTGCTCCTGGGCCGCCGGACGTACGACATCTTCGCGGCGTACTGGCCGCGGCACGCGAGCACGATCGGGCGGAAGCTCAACGAGGTGCCCAAGTACGTCGCGAGCCGCGGCGCGCCGGACCTGACCTGGGAGCGCTCGACGCTCCTGGGGCCGGACCTCGCCGCCGAGGTGCGGGCCGTGCGGGACCGGCACGAGAGCACGCACGTCATCGGCAGCGTGGACCTCGTCCAGACGCTGCTCGCGGAGCGGCTGTTCGACGTGCTGACGCTGTGGGTGCACCCGATCGTGCTGGGTCAGGGCAAGAAGGTGTTCCCTGACGGCGTGCGGCCGTCGGGGCTGCGGCTGCTCGAGCCGCCCGCGGTGGGCAGCGAGGGCGTCGTGCAGCTCCGGTACGCGCCGACGGGGCAGGACCCGGCGACGGGGGACATGACCGTCGACGACTGACGCCGCGCCGGGGCGGTGGGTGCTGGCGGTCAGGTCAGCACGAGCCGCGGCGCGAGCGCCCGGATCCGCCGGTCGAGCTCGTCGACCGCGCTGTCGAACGCCGCGGGTGCGCCGTCGCGCACGGGGTCGGGCACGGACCAGTGCACGTCGGCGCGCACGCCGGTCTCCTCGTGCGCGCGGTCGCACACGGTCACGACGAGGTCGTCGTCGCGCCGCACGGACGCGAGCGCGCGCGGTGCGACGCCGGTCAGGTCGAGCCCGTGCCGCGCGGCCGCCGCGAGCGCGCCGGGCGCGACGGCGTCCGCGGGGTGCGTGCCGGCGGACGCGGCGGGGACGTCGCTGGCGCGGTTCCACACCGCGACGGCGAGGTGGGAGCGCGCGGAGTTGGCGGTGCAGACGAACAGCACGCGGGGCGGGCGGGGGAGTGCGGTCGTCACCGGTCCGAGGTCGGTCGGCAGCAGCCGCAGGTAGGTGCGGCGGCGGTCGCCCTCGGAGCGCGTCCGGGCGACGAGGCCGTGCTCGACGAGGACGTTGACGTGGTGCGCGAGCAGGTTGGACGGGATCGCGAGCGCGCCGGCGAGCTCCGACGGCGAGGCGTCGCCGCGGGACAGGAGGTCGACGACGGCGAGGCGGCCGGGGTCGGACAGTGCGCCGTGCAGCGCCGCGCGCCGCTCGACCGCCCACATCCACTCAGTGTTCATTGAGTCAATGTTGACTGACTGAACGTGCGGGATCAAGATGTGCGACGAGCGGGACGCCGACGGCGGCCCGCGACCGCCGCCGTCCCGAAGGAGCAGCCGTGACCACGCCCGACAAGCCCAGCGTCCTGTTCGTGTGCGTGCACAACGCCGGCCGCTCGCAGATGGCCGCAGGCTTCCTGGCCGCGCTGTCCGGCGGCGCGGTCGAGGTCCGCTCGGCCGGGTCGGCCCCCGCCGCGCAGGTGAACCCGGTCGCGGTCGAGGCCATGGCCGAGGTCGGGGTCGACATCGCCGCCGAGCAGCCCAAGGTCCTCACGGCCGACGCCGTCCAGGCGTCCGACGTCGTGGTGACCATGGGCTGCGGCGACGCGTGCCCGTTCTACCCGGGCGTCCGCTACGAGGACTGGGAGCTCGACGACCCCGCCGGGCAGGGGATCGAGGCCGTGCGGCCGATCCGGGACGAGATCCGCGGCCGGGTCGTCGGGCTCCTCGACTCGCTCGGCGTGCCGGTCGTCACCCCGTAGCGGAGCCCGGGCGGTCAGGCGGCGCAGCAAGCCGCGGGGGAGCGGTCCGCCGTCAGGGCGACGGGCGCGCGCAGACCGCGGACGAACGACCGGCCGGCCGTCGCGACGTCCTGGACCAGCGCGCGGGTCCGGAGACCGCGCCCGGCGGCCGCGGGGGTCGCGCGCTCGCGGAGGAGCAGCGCGACGGCGAGCGCGCGGTCGAGCTCGCGCTGCTGCTGCCGGTGGAGCGTGAGGTACAGCTCGGGGTGCATGTCAGGCCTCCGGCTTGCGTGCGTGGACGATCGCGCCGTGCATGCCGTCCGCGACCTGGTGGGTGAACGTGACGGCGGTGTCGACGAAGCCGGCGGTCGCGAGCCCGTCGAGGTACTCCTGCCGGGACAGGGCGCCCGCGATGCAGCCGACGTAGGAGCCGCGCTCGGCGCGCTGCTCGGTCGTGAGGTGGTCCTCCGCGACGACGTCCGAGATGCCGACGCGGCCGCCCGGGACGAGGACCCGGAAGACCTCGCCGAGCACGGCGGGCTTGTCGGGCGAGAGGTTGACGACGCAGTTCGAGATGACGACGTCGACGGACGCGTCGTCGAGCGGCAGGTCCTCGATCGTGCCCTTGTGGAACGCGACGTTGGTCGCGCCGGCGCGCTCGGCGTTGGCGCGGGCGAGCTCGAGCATCTCGTCGGTCATGTCGACACCGTGCGCGAAGCCGGTCGGTCCGACCCGCTTGGCGGACAGCAGCACGTCGATGCCCCCGCCGCTGCCGAGGTCGAGGACGCGCTCGCCCGTGCGGAGCTCGGCGACCGCGGTCGGGTTGCCGCACCCGAGGGAGACGAGCTGCGCCTCGACGGGGATGCCGGTCAGCTCGGTCGGGTCGTAGAGCGCGGCACCGAAGATCTCGGCCTCGTCGGTCGGACCGCAGCTCCCGCCGCCGCAACAGCCGGCGTCGCCGCCGACCTGCCGCGCCGCCTCGGCGTACTTCTCGCGGACCTGCTCCCGGATGTCGGCCATCGTTCCTCCTTGATATCGATGCTTGTCGATGTCCACTGATCATGGGCCTCGACATTGATCACTGTCAATATCGACAGCCATCGATTTCCCGCCATACACTCGTCGCATGGCTGCCATGGACCTGCTTCCCGTCGTCTCCGAGCCGGCCGCGTGCTGCACCCCGGCGACGGCGCCGACGATCAGCGCGGACGACGCGACGGCGCTCGCCCGCACGCTCAAGGCCATGGCGGACCCGACGCGGCTGCGGCTGCTCTCGCTCATCGCCGCGCACGAGGGCGGCGAGGCGTGCGTCTGCGACCTCATCGAGCCTGTGGGCCTCAGCCAGCCGACGGTGTCCCACCACCTCAAGCAGCTCACCGAGGCCGGGCTGGTCACGCGCGAGAAGCGGGGCGTGTGGGCGTACTTCACGATCGTGCCCGGCGTGGTCGACGCCGTGAGCGAGCACCTCGCCGCCCACCTGACGGTGCGCGCCCCGCGCTGACGCGCGCCCCCTGCTCAGCGGCCGCCGTCCCGCGTCGCCTGATCGAGTCAATCTGACCTGAATCGCTTGCGCGCCCGTCGCGGCGGCATGCATATTGTCATCATGACTCAAAGCGACCGGGTCGAGACCACCCTCCCCAGCACCGCGCTGCTGACGGACCACTACGAGCTGACGATGCTGCGCGCCGCGCTCGCCGACGGCACCGCGCACCACCGGGCCGTCTTCGAGGCGTTCGCGCGCCGGCTCCCTGCGGGCCGCCGCTACGGCGTCGTCGCCGGGCTCGGCCGGCTCGTGGCGGCCGTCCAGGCCTTCCGCTTCACCGACGCCCACGTCGGCTGGCTCGAGGAGCAGGGCGTCGCCGACGCCCGCACCGCCGCCTACCTGCGGACCTACCGCTTCCGCGGCCAGATCGACGCCTACCGCGAGGGCGAGGTCTTCTTCCCCGGCAGCCCGGTCCTCACCGTGACGGGAACGTTCGCCGAGTGCGTCGTCCTCGAGACGCTCGTCCTGTCGATCCTCAACCACGACTCCGCGGTCGCGTCGGCCGCGGCCCGCATGGTCACCGCGGCCCGCGGCCGGACCCTGCTGGAGATGGGCAGCCGCCGCACCGGCGAGGCCTCGGCCGTCGCGGCCGCCCGGGCGGCCTACGTCGCCGGGTTCGACGCGACGAGCAACCTCGAGGCCGGCTTCCGGTACGGCGTCCCGACCCGCGGCACCGCCGCGCACGCGTTCACGCTCGCGCACACCGACGAGCGGGCCGCGTTCGCGTCGCAGGTCGCCGCGCTCGGCACCGGCACCACGCTGCTCGTCGACACCTACGACACGACCGAGGGCATCCGGAACGCCGTCGCCGTCGCGGGTCCGACGCTCGGCGCGGTCCGCATCGACTCGGGCGACCTCGCGACCGAGGCGCGCGCGGCGCGTGCGCTGCTGGACGGGCTCGGGGCGACGGGCACGCGGATCGCCGTCACGTCGGACCTCGACGAGCACACGATCGACGCGCTCGCGGACGCCCCCGTCGACGTCTACGGCGCCGGGACCCGGCTCGTCGGCGGCTCGGGGCACCCGACCGCGGGCATGGTCTACAAGCTCGTCGCGGTCGCCGACCGGCCCGGGGCCGACGCGCCGCTGCGGCCCGTCGCGAAGACCGCGGCCGGCAAGACGAGCACCGGCGGGCGCAAGACCGCCTACCGCGAGCTCGACGACCAGGGTCGCGCGGTGCGCGAGACCGTCGTCGTCGGACCCACCGGCACCGTCCCCGGCCGGGCGCTCCAGGTCGCCGTGGTCCGCGACGGGCACGTCGTGCACACCCCGACGCTCGACGAGGTCCGGGCGCACCACCGCGGCGCCAAGGCCGAGCTGCTGCCGACCGACCTCGACCTCACCGACGGCGCGCCTCGCCTCGTCGCCGAGGCACGCTCGACCGACACCCTCGCCGGAGCCGCCGCATGAGCACCCCGCCCGTCGTCCTCGTCGACATGGACGGCGTCCTCGCCGACCTCGAGACCGCGTTCTGGGACCGCTGGGCCGTCGCGCACCCGGACCTGCCGCAGCGCGCCGACGCCGACGCCTCGCGGTTCCTCGTCCTCGACCAGGTCGGGCGTCGGTGGGCCGACGAGGTGCACGCGATCACCGGCGCGCCGGGCTTCTTCCGCGACCTGGCGCCCGTCGACGGCGCGGTCACGGCGATGCGCGAGATGCTCGCCGACGGCATCGACGTCCGGATCTGCACCGCGCCGCTGCTCGCCAACCCGACGTGCGCGTCCGACAAGCTCGCGTGGGCCGACCGGCACCTCGGCGACGGGTGGTCCGCCCGCGTCGTCGTCACCCGGGACAAGACGCTCGTGCGCGGCGACCTGCTGGTCGACGACAAGCCCGACGTCACCGGCGTTCTGACCCCGACGTGGCGGCACGTCGCGTTCGACGCCCCCGCCAACCGCACCTCCACCACCGCCGCGCACCGCCTGCGCGGGTGGGCCACCTGGCGTCGGACCCTGACGCCGCTCCTGGGAAGGACCGCAGCATGAAGAGCGCCCTCATCGTCGTCGACGTCCAGAACGACTTCTGCGAGGGCGGCGCGCTCGCCGTCGCGGGCGGGGCCGAGGTCGCCGCGCGGATCACCGACTACGTGAAGCGGCACGGCGACGACTACGACACGGTCGTCGCCACGCGCGACTGGCACGCACCGCTGCCCGACACCAACGACGGCCACTTCGCGGCCGACGGCGAGGCCCCGGACTACGTCACGACGTGGCCCGTGCACTGCGTCGCCGGGACGCCGGGGGCCGACTACCACCCGGCCCTCGTGCTGCCCGAGCGGACCGTGCACGTCGTCAAGGGCGAGTCGCGGCAGGACTACTCGGGGTTCCAGGGACGCGTCGTCGACGCCCCCGGCGGGCTCGTGCGGCTGGCGGACCTGCTGCTGGCCCGCAACGTGGCGCACGTCGACGTCGTCGGCATCGCGACCGACTTCTGCGTCGCGTCGACCGCGATCGACGCCCGCCGCCGCGCCGCGACCGTCGTCACCGTGCTGACCGACCTGACCGCCGCGGTGTCCGCGCCGACCGCGGTCAAGGCGCTCACCGAGCTCACCGGGCGCGGCGTGCGGCTGGAGGAGTCGCGGTGAGCGCGGCGCAGGCCCCCGAGGGGTACGACGCGTCCGCCTACCCGCCGTTCGCCGTCACGGTCGACCTCGCGATCTTCACGATCCGCGACGGGCACCTCAAGGTCCTCCTGGTGCAGCGCGCCGACGACCCGTACGCGGGTGCGTGGGCGCTGCCGGGCGGGTTCGTCGGGATCGACGAGGACGCGACCACCGCGGCGTGGCGCGAGCTCGCCGAGGAGACGGGTCTGGCCCGCTTCGGCGGCCACCTGGAGCAGCTCGCGACGTACTCGGCGCCCGACCGTGACCCGCGCATGCGGGTGGTGTCCGTCGCGCACGTCGCGTTCGCGCCGAACCTGCCCGCCCCGCGCGCCGGGTCCGACGCCGCCGCCGCGCACTGGTGGGACGTCGACGACCTGTTCCTGCCCGGGCTGACGCTCACGGGCGACCCCGACGACGCGCCCGACCTGGCCTTCGACCACGCGCAGATCCTCACCGACGCCGTCGACCGGGTCGCCGCCAAGCTCGAGTACACGACGCTCGCGACCGCGTTCGTCGAGACGCCGTTCACGCTGTCCGAGCTGCGGCACGTCTACGAGACGGTGTGGGGCGTCCGTCTCGACCCCGGCAACTTCCGCCGCAAGGCCGAGACGGGCTCGCTCGCGACGAAGGACGCGGACACCGAGCCGCGTCCGACGGGCGGCCGGCGGGCCGCCGTGTACCGCCCGACCGGGACGGCCGCGCTCCAGCCGCCGATGCTGCGGCCCGACGGCGCCCGCGCCAAGACCACCGACACCACCGGAGGACCCCGATGACCAGCCCGGCGACCCTGCGGGTCGCGCTCGCCCAGCTGCCCGTGCGCGTCGGCGACCTCGCCGGCAACCGGTCCGCGATCCTCGACGCCGCCGCGTGGGCGGGGTCGGTCGACGCCGACGTGCTGCTGACCCCCGAGATGTCCGTGACGGGCTACCCCGTCGAGGACCTGCTCGCCGAGCCCGGGTTCGTCGACGCGGCCGCGCGCACCGTCGACGACCTGGCGGCCGCGTCGGGCCCCGTCGTGACCGTCGTCGGGGCGCCCCTGCGGACCGACCAGCTCCCGGCGGCGGGCGGGGCGCGCAACCTCGGCTCGGCGCTCGACGCCGTCGTCCGGCCGCTGCGCAACGCCGCGGTCGTGCTCGCCGACGGGCGGGTGCAGGCCGCGCACGCGAAGACGCTGCTGCCCACGTACTCGGTGTTCGACGACGCGCGGCACTTCGGCGCGGGTCGCCGTGACCAGGCGCTCCTCCAGGTCCCGACGCCCACCGGTCCGGTCACCGTCGCGCTGCTCGTCTGCGAGGACGTGTGGGATCCGACGCTCGTCGCCGAGGTCGCCGCCGCGGGCGCGCAGGCCGTGCTCGTGACGAACGCGAGCCCGTACGAGGTCGGCAAGCCCGCGCGCCGCCTCGCCGTGCTGCGGGCCGCCGCCGTCGCGGGCGGCGTGCCCGTCGCGTACGTCAACGCGTGCGGCGGGCAGGACGAGGTCGTGTTCGACGGCGGCTCGCTCGTCGTCGACGCCGACGGGCGGCTGCTCGCGCGCGCCGCCGCGTTCACCGCCGACCGGCTCGTCCTCGACCTCCCCGTCGCGCCCGCCCGGCCCGTGCTCCGCGACGCGGTGCGCGTGGACCGGTCGGCCGTCCCGGACAGCCGCCGGCCGGTGCCGTCGCCCGTGGTGGCGCCGCCGCTCGACCCGCACGAGGAGGTGTGGACCGCCCTGGTCACGGGCTTCCGCGACTACTGCACGCGCGTCGGCCTCCCGCGCGTCGTCCTCGGGCTGTCGGGCGGGGTCGACTCCGCGCTCGCCGCGACGATCGCCGTCGACGCGCTCGGCCCGGACGCCGTGCGCGGGATCGGGATGCCCGGCCCGTACTCGTCGCCCGGTTCGGTCGACGACGCCGCCGCGCTCGCCGCGAACCTCGGCATCCGGTTCGACGTCGTCCCGATCGCCGACGCCTACACCGAGCGTGTCACGGCGCTCGCGGACGTCGTCGGCGGCCCGGACGTCGACCCGGTCGCGTGGGAGAACCTCCAGGCCCGCCTGCGCGGCACGACGCTCATGACGATCGCCAACGCGACCGGCGCGCTCGTCTGCTCGACGGGCAACCGGTCCGAGAGCGCCGTCGGCTACACGACGCTCTACGGCGACACGTGCGGCACCGCGCCGAACCCGCTCGGCGACCTGCTGAAGACCGACGTGGTCGCCGCCGACGGGCGGCTCGTGCCCGGCGTCTACGGGCTGTGCGCGTGGCGGAACGCGCGCGCCGACGCCGCCGGCGAGACCCCGCCGATCCCGACCTCGACGCTCACGAAGCCCCCGTCGGCCGAGCTCGCGCCGGACCAGCAGGACTCCGACTCGCTCCCGCCCTACGACGTGCTGGACCCGCTGCTGCTCGCGTTCCTCGAGGACCGGACCGGCCCCGACGGGCTCGTCGACGACCTCGTCGCCCGCGGGCACGACCGCGCCGCCGCGACGGCGACCGTCCGGCACGTGCTCGGCCTCGTCGACCGCAGCGAGTTCAAGCGGCGTCAGGTCCCGCTGCGGATCAAGGTCAGCCGCGTGGCGTTCGGCCGCGACCGTCGAATGCCGCTCGCGACGCACTGGCGGCACGTCCCGACGCCGGTCGGGGAGCCGTCGCCCAGCGTGGCCTGACCGCCGCCCGTCACGTCTGCGGGACGGTGCGGCCGGTCACGACTCCAGGACGGCGCGCAGCACCGTCGCCTGGTTGTGCTCCGGGTCCGCGGCTCCGTAGAGGAGCGTCACCACGTCGTGCGCCGCGACGACCTCCCGCAACCGGTCGAGCGCCGGGTTCTGGGCGAGCTCGGCGCGGTAGCGGCGCGCGAACTCGTCGAACAGCGGCGCCTCGTGGTGGAACCACCGCCGCAGCTCCGTCGACGGCGCGACGTCCTTGAGCCACACGTCGACGGCGGCCCGCTCCTTGGTCAGGCCGCGGGGCCACAACCGGTCGACGAGCACGCGCAGCCCGTCGTCGTCGGACGGCTCCTCGTACACCCGGCGCACACGCACGGTCACCCGCCCATCGTGCCGTGTCGGCGCCGGGTGCGACGATCGGCGGCACCGGGCGACCCCGCGACGAGGCGGTCCGACGCACGGCGGCACCACCCCCGCACCGACCCGCGCGCACGACCGTGACGCGCGACGCCCGACGACGAGGAGACGCCATGACGACGTTCGGCCCGGCCGACGACCTGCGCGGGGCGGAGTTCCGCGACACCGACCTCAGCGGCGCGCGGTTCGTGGGCGCCGACCTGTCCGGCGCGGTCCTGCGCGGCGTGCAGGTCGAGGGCGTCGAGATCGACGCCCCGTGGCTGCCCGACGGCGACACGTTCCTCGTCAACGGCGTCGACGTCATCCCGTTCGTCGAGGCCGAGCTCGACCGCCGGTTCCCCGGCCGGTCGACCCGCCGCGCCGCCGACCCCGACGGGCTGCGCGACGCGTGGGACGTGCTCCAGCGCACGTGGGACGCGACCCTCGCGCGGGTCGCCGCGATGCCCGAGGGGACGCCCGACGTGTCCGTCGCGGGGGAGTGGTCGTTCGCGCAGACGCTGCGGCACCTCGTGCTCGCGACGGACGCGTGGCTCGGGCGCTCGGTGGTCGGCCTCGCACAGCCCTTCCACCCGCTGGGCCAGCCCGGTCCGCAGGCGGAGGACGACGGCCTCGACCTGTCCCTGTTCACGACGACCACACCGACGTACGACGAGGTGCTCGCGGCCCGCGCCGACCGCGTCGCGCTCGTGCGGGACTTCCTCGCGGCCGTCACGACCGACGACCTCGCGACGCAGCACCCGCACCCGTGGGCCCCCGAGTACCCCGAGACGACGCTCTCGTGCCTGCACGTGATCCTCGAGGAGGAGTGGGAGCACCACCGGTTCGCTGTGCGCGACCTCGACGCGATCGCGGCCTCGCAGGGCTGACCGCCGGTCCGCCGCGCCGGACCGCGTGGGCGAAAACCGCTGGCCAGGAGCACACCCCGGCGCGCAGAGTACCGGGGCGCTGCGCGTGACCTCGCGCGCGGCGACCACCGTGACGGCACGACGAGCCGCGGAAGGAGGAGCCCGTGCACGACCGCACCACCGGCTGGTCGGGACGCGTCATCACCGCGTCCACCTGCGCGCTCGTCCTGCCCCGCGCCACCGACCGCCCGGAGCAGTGCGGTCGCCTGGTGAGCCCGTCGTCGACCTGACGTCCACCACGTCGACGACGGGCCGTTCCCTCACCGGGGAGCGGCCCGTCGTCGTTCGTCACCGCCCCAACCCGTCACCGCCTGAGCTCGACACGTCCGTCACCCGCCGACCGGCGACCGGAGGAGAGGAGACCGCCATGGTCCGCATCGTCAACCAGTCCCTGACCACCACCCACGCGCCGATCTCCGACGCCGACGCCCGCCGCGCCGCGCGACGCCTCGCCCGCACCGCCGCGCGCAACCCGCTGCGCCGTGTCCGCGTCGACTGCGAGCCGCACGCCGTCCGCGACCCGCTCGCTGTCCTGGGCGACCGCGTCTGGTGCGACCGGCACGCCGACTGGGCGACGGTCGTCGAGGTCACCGAGTAGCGCCGCCCGATCCACGGTCCGGTCCGCACGGACCACGAGAACGGTCCGCACGGACCACGAACACGGTCCGCACGGACCACGAGAGAGGAGGTGAACCCGGTGTCCGGAGTCCTGGTCCTGAACGCGGGCTACGAGCCCCTGCACCGGGTGAGCCTGCAGCACGCGGTGCGGATGCTGCACCGGCAGGTCGCGGTCGTCGAGGAGGCGGTCGCGGGCAAGCGGTTCGGCCGGTACCCGCTCCCGGCGGTGCTGCGGCTGGTCCGCTACGTGCAGATGCGCTGGCGGCACCAGGGCGGCGTCCCGACGTGGTCGCGGGCCGGCGTGCTGCGGCGTGACGGCCACGTGTGCGCGTACTGCGGGACGGGCGGCGCGAGCACGGTCGACCACGTCGTGCCGCGGTCGCGGACCGCCGACCCGAACACGTGGCTCAACACGGTGGCGTGCTGCGGCCGGTGCAACAACCGCAAGCGTGACCGGACCCCCGACGAGGCCGGCATGCGGCTGCGGTACGCGCCGCGCGTGCCGTCGCACGCCGAGCTCCTCCAGCACTGACGACGGACCGCTCCCGGACGGGGGCGGTCCGTCGTCGTGCGTCGCCGCGGACCTGGGCGGCCGCGCGACGCGGGGTGGTCAGCCCGCAGCCGCGCGGGCCTGCGCGAACGGGAGCCGGTCGACGACGGTCGTCACGCGACCCGCCGGCGACGCGCACCGCTCCGCGCCCGGCGCATGCCGGACGACAGATGCGTCCGGTGGCAGGATCCCCGCGTGACACCGCCCTCGACGAGCCCCGCGATCGCCCTCGCACCGATGACCGAGGCGCACTGGCCCCGCGTCGCGGCGATCTACGCCGCGGGGATCGCGACCGGCCAGGCGACCTTCGCCGCGGAGGTGCCGTCGTGGGAGGAGTTCGACGCCGGCAAGCACCCCGGGCTGCGCTGGGTCGCGGTCGACGGCGACGCGGTGCTCGGGTGGGTCGCCGTGTCGCCCGTGTCGGCACGGGCCGTCTACTCCGGGGTCGTCGAGGTCTCGGTCTACGTCGACCCCGCGGCGCACGGCCGCGGCGTCGGGCGGCTGCTGCTCGAGCGGCTGCTGGTCGAGGCGCCCGCCCAGGGCGTATGGACCGTGCAGGCGGGCGTCTTCCCGGAGAACACCGCGAGCCTCGCGCTGCACACCGCGGTCGGGTTCCGCGTCGTCGGCACGCGCGAGCGCCTCGGGCGGATGACGTTCGGGCCGTTCGCGGGCCGGTGGCGCGACGTCGTCCTGCTGGAGCGCCGGCTCGACGACTGACCGTCGCACGCCGGCTGGGGGCCGCGGACCTGTCGGCCGGTCGGGCGACGCACGCGGACCTCACCCGGTCTCCGCTTGACGACCGGCGCACCGCGCGTTTGCCTGGCGAGGTCGGCATCAGGAGAGCGGGGTGGCGATGACCGGTCAGCACGTCGCGTACTGGGACGCGCAGGCGGCCTCGTACGACCGTGTCACGGCATGGGCCGAGCGTCGCCTGCTCGCCGACGCGCGCGCCTGGGTCGGCGAGCGCGCGCACGGGCGGACGCTCGACGTCGGCGTCGGGACCGGCGCCAACCTCCCGCACCTCGTCGGGCACGCCGACAGCCTGTGCGGCGTCGACCAGAGCGGCGCGATGCTCGACCTCGCCCGGCGCCGGGCCGGGACGCTCGGCGCGGACGTCGAGCTCGTGCAGGGCGACGCGGCGGCCCTGCCGTGGCCCGACGCGTCCTTCGACACCGTCGTGTGCACGTTCGCGCTGTGCTGCGTCGACGACGAGCTCGCCGTGCTGCTCGAGCTCGCGCGCGTCGTGCGCCCCGACGGGGCGGTGCTGCTGGCCGACCACGTCGAGTCGTCGTCGGGGGTGCTCCGCGCGGGCCAGAGCCTGCTCGACGCCGTGGAGCGGCGGCACGGCGAACGGTTCCGCCGTCGACCGCTGCTGCGTCTGCCCGAGGCGGGCCTCGCCGCGATCGAGCAGGAGGCGTCGCGGTACCGCCTCGTCGAGCGCGTCGCCGCACGTCGCGAGCGTCGCGCACGCCGGCACTGACCGCCGCGCGCACCTCGCCCGCACTCCCGCCCGTGACCTCCGGCATTGCCCGGTCCGCCCACCCTCCGTACGGTGACCGCCGGCAGTCGGCCGGTCGAGGAGCGAGGAGGTGCGCGCGTGCGGTGCTCGGCCCCCGGTGACGCGCGCGACGGCGGCGTCGTCGGCCAGGACGTCGCCGAGCAGGCGCGCGAGCGCGCCGGCGTGACGCTGCCCGAGCAGGCGCAGGACGCGGGTGAGCGGGCGCAGGGCGCGGGCGAGCAGGGCGACGCGTCGCAGGCCGGCGGTGCGTCCGCCGAGCACCGCCCGCAGGTCACCCCGCCGGTGACGCCGCCCGTGGGTGGCCCGGCCGCCGGCGGCGCCGGCGCGCAGGGCTGACCCCCCGGCGGGGAGCACGACCCCGCCGCGGACGGCGGGCCGACCTTCCCCTGATGTCGGCCCGCCGTCCGGTGTCAGGGCCCGGTGCGGTCGCCTGCGGGGACCGGCTGCTCGAGGAGGACGTTGCGGTGCGTCCCGAAGTCGCGCTCGCCGACGGCGACGAACCCCTGGCCCTCGTAGTAGCGGCGCAGCGCGGGGTTGCTGGTGCGGCAGTCGAGGCGGAACCGCGCGACGCCGGCCTCACGGCCATGCGCGGCGGCCCAGTCGAGGAGCGCGCCGCCGAGCCCGTCGCCCGACCGGCGTCGGGCCACCATCAGGCCGTGCACGTAGACCGCGGGCGTCGCGTCGTCGCCCCAGAAGTCCGGGTCGGACCACAGGAGCCGGATCGTCGCCGCCAGGCCGTGCGCGTCGCGGACCACCCACCACTCGCCCGCGGCGACCTGCGCCTCGACGCGGTCGCGGGGGAGCGATCCTCGCGGCCACTGGTCGACGCCGCGGTCGGCCATCCAGTCCTCGAGGTCACGACGCAGCGCGTGGATCTCGTCGACGTCGGCGGACCGGGCGGGGACGGGGGTCAGGGGCACGTCCCGACGATAGGCGCCGGTCCGCGGGCCGGGCGCGGCGGGTCGCGTCGCGGGACGGCTCTCCCCCCGGGAGTCAGCCGCTGCGGGGCGCGTACATGATGATCGCGACGCCCAGCAGGCAGACGAGGGCACCGATCACGTCGTAGCGGTCGGGCCGGAACCCGTCGACGAGCATCCCCCAGGCGAGCGACCCGGCGACGAAGACCCCTCCGTAGGCGGCGAGGATGCGGCCGAAGTGCGCGTCGGGCTGCAGCGTCGCGACGAACCCGTAGACGCCGAGCGCCATGACTCCCGCGCCGATCCACACCCAGCCGCGGTGCTCACGCACGCCCTGCCAGACGAGCCACGCACCGCCGATCTCGGCGACGGCGGCGGCGACGAACAGGACGAGGGACCTCAGGACCGTCACGCGCGCATCCTCGCAGGAGTGCGGCCCGTGCCGTCAGGACGCGTGCGTGCGCGCGCCGAGGTGCAGGTCGAGGCCGAGCCAGCGGGCGAGGTCCTCGAGCTCGTCCGCGACGTCGGCCCGGACCGCCGGTCGCCACGGGACGTCCTCGTGCACCGCGTGGACCCGCAGGACCCCCGCGGCGTGGTCGGCGGTCGCGTCGACCTTGCCGACGAGCCGGTCGCCGTGCAGCACGGGCAGCGCGTAGTAGCCCCAGCGGCGGGCGGCGGCGGGCTTGTACATCTCGAGCGCGTAGTCGAACTCGAAGAGCTCGACCATGCGCTTGCGGTCCTGGACCAGCCGGTCGAACGGCGACAGGAGCGCGGCGCGGCCCTCGAACGGCGCGTCGAGCAGCGTCGGGTCGACGCGCCACTCGCCGCGCACCCCGTCGACGACCGCCGGCTCCCCGGCCTCGCCGACGTCGACGGGCTCCACCGGGCACTCGGGTCCGCGTGCCCGCGCGATGCCGAGCGCGTGGAGCCGACGCTCGTCACGCCGCCGCCGCGCCTCCTCGACGGGCACGGGCGGGTCGTCGGGGTAGATGCGCTCGGCCAGGTCCCAGAGCCGGTCCCGGCCACGGCGCCCTGCGGCGGCCACCTCGCCCGCCTGCACCATGAGGTCGAGCATCATCGGGACGTTCCGGTCCCGGTTCCAGCCGCTCGACCGCCACGGGCGGACCGTCGTGTCGGGCAGCTCGCGCGCGGTCAGCGGGCCGTCTCCGCGCAGCGCGTCGAGGATGTCCTGCCGGCACGCGGCGTTGTCGCGCAGCCACCGGGCCTGCGCATGCGCCCAGTCCTTGGCGTCCGGCCCGGGCCATGCGGCCATCTCGGCGGTGTAGAGCGCGAGGTCCTCGGCCGGCCGGATCATGCCCTGCACGTCGACGAGCGTGAGGTCGTCGACCGCGTCGGCGAGCTCGTCGGGGTCGTACCGGGAACCGATCCGGCTCCACAGCACGAGGTCGGCGCTCGGCGCGACCGCCTTGGTGTGGTCGACCTGCAGCATCGTCAGCCCGCGCGCGACCGTGAGGACGTCGGTCGGCCGCGGCGCGGTCAGCAGCTGCGCGCGCACGGCGACGCGTCGGGCGTCGGCACGTGACAGGTGGTGCACCGCACCGACGCTACGACGCACCTCCGACAACGCGGCGCTGAGCGGGGTGCCGAGGGCCGGCGTGGCCGGTGCCGTCGGCCGACCCGACCGTCCCGCGTGGACGTCAGACGGTGACGTCGACCCCTCGGTCCGCGACCGCGGGCGGGTCCGCCGGGCGCCGCGCGGTGGCCCGCCCGACGACGAGCAGGGCGAGCAGCGCCGGGACCCACCCGTACAGCAGCCCGGCGGCGCCACCGTCGGTCGGGCCGTAGAGCAGCGTCTGCTGCACGTACCAGCGGCCGTCACCGGCAGGGTCGAGGCCCAGGCCGACCAGCACGGTCGGGATCGCGCCCACGAGCGCCGCGACGACGCACGACAGCCACACGGCCAGGACCAGGACGAGCCGCCCGCCGGGCAGCGTGGTTGCGCGGGCCGCGACGTAGGTGAGCGCGCCGGCGATCGTGCCGACGAGCGCCCCGCACACGAGCAGCGCCCCGGGGGACGCGTCGGCGGCGGTCGTGACGGGTGCGAGCCAGTCGGCGGCGGTGGAGACCGTGGCCGCGAGCTCCGAGCGCGCCGTCGTGACGTGCTCGGCGACCGTGCGGTCGACCCACCCGTGCACCCCGGCCGCGACCGCCCACCCCAGGCCGACGACGGCGCCGACGACGACCGCGGCGCGCAGCGCCCCGGAGGCGGGCGCGACGGCGGGGCCTTGGTCCGCGTCACCGGTCGCCCGCTCCAGCCGCCGTGCGAGCGCGACCGTCGCGAGCCCGACGACCCAGCCGTAGGTCGCTCCCCAGGCGGCGCCGACCCGGACCGGGTCGAGCATGGCGACCCGCAGCGTCGGGACGAGGCCCTCGTGCCGCAGCACCGGGGACAGGATCATGACCGACGACGTGAGGACCGCGACGACGCCGCCGGCGGCCGCCGCGAACCAGACGGCGAGCACGCGGGGGGCGAAGCCGGTGCGCGCGGCGCCGGCACCGGAGAGCGCGAGCGCGGCCACCGCGACGACCAGCGCGACGGCGGCGGCCACGTGCCACGGCTCGAGGACGCCGTACTGCACCAGGGAGAGCCCGGACGTGGCCGGTGCGACGAAGCCGACGACGCCGGCCGGCACCCCTGCGCGCACGAGCAGCGCGTGCACCGCGGCAGCCCCCAGCCAGAGCGCGAGGGAGAGGAAGCCCGCGACGAGCGCCGGGAGGAGTGTCCGCTTCGACAGCATTTGCGCGACGGTAGCAGCGGGCGGGACGCGGCACGGCGGATCCCGACCTCACGTCCCCCCGTCAGGTGAACGGGACCGGGCGGACGTGGCCGGCGGGCCGCGGGGATCAGGACGGGGCGCGCGTGCCGGCCTTCCAGTAGCCGCAGAAGGTGACGTGGGTCTTGGGGACGCCGCGCTCGTTGACGAGGAACCGCCGGGTGCCGGTCGCGAGCCGGGACTCGCCGACGGCGAAGGCGGCGACGGTGCCGTCGGACCACGGGAGCGCGCGCAGCGCCGCCAGGGCGAGCTCGCCGACGGGCTCGCTGCCGGCGCGGGGGAGCCAGTGCACGGTCACGCCGTCGGGAGCGTCGACGGGCTGGGCGTCGGCGGCGTCGATGAGCTCGACGAACGCGTCGCCGACGGTGTCGCGGGGGAGGTCGCGCAGGATGCCGGCGACCGCGGGGAGGCCGCTCTCGTCGGCGACGAGCAGGACGCGGTCGGCGGGGACGTGCACCCACCCGCAGCCCTGGTCGATGAACGCGACGTCGACGCCGGGCTGCGCGGCCTCGGCCCAGGGGCCGCCGACGCCGACGGGGCCGTGGCAGACGAAGTCGATGTCGACCTCGGGCGTCCCGTCGGGGCCGTCGGGGCGGTGGTCGCGGATCGTGTAGCTGCGGATCACCGGGCGTGTGGCCTTGGGCAGCGTGAGGAAGCGCAGGTAGGCGCGGGTGTCGAACCGGTCGGACATGTTGTCGAACCGGGTGTCGTCCCGCACCGGGATCGCCAGCCGGACCCACTGGTCGAAGCCGCGGTACTCGAACCGGCGCAGGTCCTCGCCGCCGAGGGTCACGCGGACCATGTGCGGGGTGACGCGCTCGGCGCGCACGACGGATGCGTGCACGAGCCCGCTGGGGGCGTGGGTGACGGCGATCTGGGGCACGACGGGCTCCCGCGGGTGGGCGACTGAGGTCCGCCTAACTTAGCCAGGCCTCACTACGGCGCCAAGAGTCGTCTCAGGGTCGCTCTCACCGGCCCGGTGCGCCGGTCGGAGGGCGCGACCTGCGAGGTCGCCACCGAAAACTCCGAAAACACCGAAACCCATTGCGGCCCGGTGGCGTGCCATGTCAGTCTCGCCAGGAACCTCGCATTCTCAACGTAGAGAGGCGTTTCGGACGTGAGATATCCCCGCGTGGCACGCAGGCGTGCCGTGGTTCCCTCCCTGACCGCACTCGCCGTCGTCGCCGTGGGGCTCGTCCCCGTCGCCGCCGCGGCCGTACCGGGCGACGAGACGCCGCAGAGCAGCCTCGGCTACCCGACGTTCCGCGGCTCCGACGCGCCCGTGCCGCCGACAGGCGTCGACTACGCGCCGTCGCCCTACCTGCAGCGGGTCTTCGACGCCGACGTGGCCGCCGGTGCGGGCAGCGCGCCCGGGAACGACTTCTGGGTCGACCGCACGCTCGCGCGCACGGGCCCGGCGTTCGACGGCACCGAGAACCTCGTCGCGTTCACGCGCGGGCGGGCCGTGTTCATGAAGACGCACCAGCCCGCCCGGCTCGGCTGGGACGGTGACGTCGCGTACTGGGAGTCGCTCGGCGGCGGCGGGGCGTTCACGTTCACCGTGCAGGCGGGCGGCGAGGCCGTGACGCTCACCGAGCAGGCGTCGCTGCGGCGCCAGACGCCGTCGTACTTCCAGTCGGTCTTCACAGGCGGCGGGCTGCGGCTGACGCAGACGAAGTTCATCACCGACCAGGACGTCATGGTCGCGGACGTCGAGGTCACCGACACCTCGGGCGCCGCGCGCGACGTGCGGCTCTCCGCGACGTCGCCGCAGGCGCGCACGGTCGAGGGCGACGAGCTCGTCGGGACCGTGCGCGCGTTCAACAACCTCACGACGATCACGCCGCGGCTGTCGGGCGACGGCTTCACCGCCGACGCCGCGTCGGACGCGCTCGTGCGTGACCTCGCGGTGCCCGCGAACGGCTCCGCGACGACCAAGCTCCAGCTCGGCATGCTCACCGACGAGCGCCCGCAGACGGCGGCCGAGTACGCGGCCTACCGCGCCGCGAGCCCCGCCGAGGCGTTCACGACGCACGTCACCGCGTACAACCGCTGGTGGGCTCTCAACATCCCCTATCTCGACACACCGTCGGACGACATCGACAAGACGCTGCTGTACCGCTGGTGGCTCATGCGGTTCAACTACCTCGACGCGGACATCCCGGGGAACGACTACCAGTTCCCGACGTCGATGGAGGGCGTGCTCGGCTACAACAACGCGATCGTGCTGACGGTCGGCATGTTCGTCGACGACCTCAAGTACTTCCGCGACCCGACGTACGCCTACGGGCCCGCGCTCGCGGTCGGCGAGACGTCGAAGCGCGGGAAGTTCGTCGACAACCCGGGCGACCCGGCGAACTGGTCGAACTCGTACACGCAGTACATCACCGAGGCCGCGTGGCGGGCCTACGAGCTGCACGGCGGACCGGGCGCGATCGGCTCGACGCTCGGGCAGCACTCGATGGACGACGTCGAGGGCCTGCTGGAGGCGTACGACGGCAACGGCAACGACCTCATCGAGTACTCGTGGGGCGCGATGACGGGCAACGACGCCGACGCGGTGTCGTTCCACTGGCCCGGGCACGGCGCGAACATGGACCGCACCGAGAGCGCGTACCTGTACTCGAACGCGAAGGCCGCGGCGGAGTTCTTCCGCGTCGCGGGGCAGACCGAGAAGGCCGACCACATGGAGGCGCTCGCGGAGCGCGTCAAGGCCGCGGTCCTCGAGTACCTGTGGGAGCCCGCGCAGACGACGCCCGACAAGGTCGGCCTGTACGGGAACCTGCTCAAGCACCGCATGACGCAGGACGGGACGCTCAACCCGTACAAGGAGATCAACAACTACTACCCGTTCACCGTCGGCCTCATGCCGAAGCCCGGTGACCCGGATTACGACCAGCCGTACACCGAGGCGTTGCGGCTGTTCGCGGACGCCGACCAGTACCCGGTCTTCCCGTTCTTCACGGCGAACCAGGTCGACAAGGCGGACTCGCCCGAGGAGGGGTCGAACAACTTCTCCGTCATCAACTCGACGGTGCTGTTCCGTATGTTCTCCTCGGTGCTGCGCGACTACCCGACGGACTACGTCACGCCGGAGATGTACAAGCAGCTCCTGTACTGGAACGCGTTCGCGCACTACCAGGGCGGGGACAACCGGCTGCCGAACCAGAACGAGTTCTGGGCGAACGGCTCCGCGGCCGACGGCGGGTCGATCGGGTACCGCTCGTGGATCCACCACACGATCCTCGGCGCGACCAACTTCACGGTCATCGAGGACGCGATGGGCCTGCGCAGCCGGGCCGACGGCAAGATCGAGCTCGACCCGATCGACATCGACTGGCCGTATTTCACGGCGAACAACGTCCGCTACCACGACCGCGACCTCACGGTGACGTGGGACGAGACGGGTGACCACTACGGCGCTGACGTGCCCGCCGGTTACTCCGTCTTCCTCGACGGCGAGCTCGCGTTCACGGTCGACGACCTGTCGCACGTCGTCTACGACCCGGCGACCGGGTCGGTCGAGGTGCTCGAGGGCGACGCGGCCGTCGTGACCGCGAACGCCGCCGATCTCGCGACGGCCTCCGACGTGCGCTTCGCCGACGGCGACCGCGTCGTGGACGTGTTCGCCAAGGCGGGCACCGACATCGCGACCGCGTCGACGGGCTCGGCGAACCTCGCCGCGGGCCGCCCGGTCACGGCGTCGTTCTCCGCGTCGGGCCGCGCGCCTGAGGGCGCCGTCGACGGGACCACCGTCAACGAGCCGTTCTGGGGGACGGCCGGCTCGCCGAACGCGACCGACTCGATCGAGGTGTCGCTCGACGGCACGCAGGCGGTCGACGACGTGCGCGTCTCCTTCTACCGCTCATCCTCCAGCGCGACCGTGCAGGGCTACGCGGCACCGGAGCTGTTCACGGTCGAGTACCACGACGCCGCCGGCTGGCACCCCGTCCCGGGGCAGGCGCGGTCGCCCGTCTACTCGACGGCCAACCTCAACCGCGTGCAGTTCCCCGAGGTGCAGGCCGACGCGCTGCGCGTGACCGTCCAGCACGCTGCGGGCTTCCGCACGGGCGTCAAGGAGGTGCAGGCCTTCGCGACGGGCGTCGAGGCGCCGCCGTCGACCAACGCCGCACCGAAGGTCACGGTCTACCAGGACCCGACGTTCGAGCAGCCCGCCCAGGTCCGCCTGGTCGGGACGGTGTCCGACGACGCGCAGCCGTCCGGCACGCTGACGTCGGCATGGACCGTCGTCAGCGCGCCCGAGGGTGCGCAGGCCGTCGTCGCGTCGCCCGCGCAGGCCACGACCGTCGTGCAGTTCGACACGACCGGCCGGTACGTCCTGCGGCTGACGGCCTCCGACGGTGAGCTCACGACGAGCCGTGACGTCACGGTCGACGCCGAGGTCAGCGGCACCGCCAAGACGAACGTCGCGCCCGACGCGACCGCGTCCGCGTCGGCCGTCACCGGCTGGAACCGCGTCGCCGCGATCAACGACGGCCTCGCGTCCTACCCGGTCGCCGCCGAGTCCGACGCGTGGGGCACATGGGGCACCGCCGCCGGTGCGGGCAACACGTACTGGGCCCGGCTGACGTGGCCCGAGCCCGTGCGCGTCGACGAGTCGCGGATCCTGTTCCACTCCAACCGCGACCCCGGCGGGGTCCTGCCGCCGTCGTCGTGGACGCTCGAGTACCTCGCCGACGACGGCTCGTGGCAGCCGGTGCCGGACCCCAGGGGCTACCCGACCGAGGACGGGACGTTCAACGCGGTGACGCACGGGTCGGTGACGACGACGTCGCTGCGCGCGACGCTCGTCCGCAACGGGTCGTCGTACCCCGGCATCATCGAGTGGCAGGCGCTCGCGGAGGAGCCGGTCGCGGTCGAGGACGTGTCCGTCCGGACGCTCGTCGGGGTCGCGCCGGTGCTGCCGCCGTCCGTCGAGGTCGTCTTCGCCGACGGGTCCCGCGTCGAGCGGGCGGTCGACTGGCAGGACGTGCCCGCCGACGCGTACGCCGCGCAGGGTGAGTTCACGGTCCCCGGCTTCGTCGCGGGCACCGCGAGGCTGGCCCGGGCGACGGTCTTCGTCCGGCCGACCGACGCCGTGCAGATCAACACCTTCGAGCCCGCCCCGGTGACCACGGTCGCCGGGACGGCCCCGGTGCTGCCGGCCCGCGTCGTGGCGACGTACAACGACGGCTCCGAGGCGTCGCTGCCGGTCACGTGGGACGCGGTCGACCCGTCGTCCTACGCCTCTCCCGGGGAGTTCACGGTCGAGGGGACCGTCGCGGGCACCGACAAGCGGCCGACAGCCGTGGTCACCGTGACGTCCGGCGCGCCGCAGGCGCCCGTGGTCACGCTGACCACCGACCCCGAGCGTCCGGCGTCCGGCTGGTTCACCGGCCCGGTGGCCGTGACGGTCACCGCGACCGACGACACCGACCCGTCGCCGACGGTCGAGGCGCAGGTCGATGGGGGTGCGTGGACCGCCGTGACCGGACCGGTCACGGTGAGCGGCGACGGGCGGCACACCGTCCGCGGCCGCGCCACGGACTCGGGTGGGCTCGTCTCGCCGGTCCAGTCCGCCGCGGTCGACATCGACGGCACCGCTCCCGTCGTCACCGCGAGCTTCGACGAGTCCCGGCGCCGCCTCACCCTGGCGACGACCGAGACCGGCTCGGGCGTGGCGTCGACCGAGTACCGCGTCGACGGCGGCGCGTGGACGGCGTACGGCACGGGCGCGACGATCGCCACCGCGGCGACCGTCGAGTACCGCGCCACCGACCGGGCAGGCAACGTCTCGGCCGTCGGTTCGCTGGCGGTGCCGGCGCCCGACCCGAACGCACCCGTCAACATCGCCCCGAACGCGGCCGTGAGCGTCTCCGCCACGACCACGTGGAACCGCGCCGCGGGCATCACCGACGGCGTCGCGAACCACCCGGTCACGTCGCAGGCGTCCGCCTGGGGCACGTGGAACATCGCGGGCGACACGCAGTGGGCGCGGCTCGACTGGCCCACGCCGGTCACGACGGACACCAGCCGGCTGCTGTTCTTCGACGACGGCGGCGGCATGCGTGCCCCCGCGTCGTGGACGCTCGAGTACCTGCTCGACGACGGGGTCACGTGGGCGCCCGTCTCGGACGCCTCGCCGTACACGACGACCGTCGGCCAGTTCGACACCGTCACGCACGCCCCGGTCACCACGACCGCGCTGCGTGCGACGCTGACGAAGCCGCCGACCGGGTGGGTGGGCATCGTCGAGTGGGAGGTCCTGAGCGCGCCCGTCGCGGCGACGGCCCTCACCGTGCCGACGGACCCGGTCACCGCCGGAGACGCGTTCGACGTGACGCTCAGCGGGGGCACGTCGGGCACCGCGTACGCGGTGACGGTCGAGCCGGGCGCGGTCGCGCTCGGGACGCTCGTCACCGACGCGCAGGGCACCGGGACGCTGCGTACGGCCCCGCTCCCGCGGGACCTCGCGGGCGGGTCGTACACCGTCCGGGCGGCCGCGGGTGACTCCGTGGTCGAGGCGCCGCTGACCGTGGTCGCCGGACCGGGGGAGGCCGTCGTCACCGCCGGGACCGTCGAGGTCGTGGGGGTGCCCACGGTCGGGCAGGTGCTGCTCGCGCAGACCGCCGGCTGGGGTCCCGAGGGTGTCGAGCTCGCGTACCAGTGGTCCGTCGGCGGCAAGGCCGTCCGTGGCGCCACCGGGGCCGAGTACACGCCGACCCAGAAGGACCTCGGCAAGACGGTCACCGTCGAGGTCACCGGGTACCTGGAGGGCTGGGAGAGCACGTCGGTCACCTCGGAACCCACCGCGGCGGTCGTGAAGCCCACCGTCCAGGCCGGGACCGCCGCCATCGCCGGGACCGCCGTCGTCGGCAGCACCGTGCGGGCGCAGACCTCGGCCTGGGCGGACGGCGTGAGGCTCGAGTACCGCTGGCTGCTCGACGGGACCGTCGTGAAGGGCGCGACGTCCAGCAGCTGGAAGGTGCCCGCGTCGGCGGCCGGCAAGGTCCTGACGGTCGAGGTCCGCGGCAGCGCCGCCGGGCACGAACCGTCGACGTGGGCCTCGTCGCCGCCGACCACCGTGCAGCCCGGCACGCTCACGGCCCGCGACGTGCGGATCGTGGGGGCGGCTCGGCCGCTGTCGGTCGTGACCGCGCTGCACGGGGTGTGGGGGCCGTTCCCGGTGCACCTGTCGTACCAGTGGTTCGCCGACGGCAAGGCCGTCAAGGGAGCGACCGCACCCGTGTACCTCGTGCGCACCGCCGACCGCGGCGCCGTCCTCACCGTCGAGGTGACCGGCACCAAGGACGGCTACAGCCCGACCACGCGCACCTCCGACGGCATCAAGGTGGGACGTTGACCATGACCACGCACCAGACGACACGCAGGTCCGTCGCCGCCGCGCTGGCCGGGGCCCTCGTCGCGACGGCGGTGGCGGCCTGGCCGTCGGCCGCCGTCGCGGCGGACCCGCCGCCGCCCACGCGGTCCTTCCACACCGAGGGCAACCCGATCCTCGGGGACGGGACGTCCTACTCCGCCGACGCGGCGCCGCTGTCGGTCGAGGGAAAGCTGTACGTGTACGCCGGGCACGACGAGGCCGCCGAGCAGCAGGGCGGCTTCGAGATGCACGACTACCAGGTCTTCGCGACCGACGACCCGACGTCGGGGGACTGGGACCTCTACGCCGACAACCTGGACCCCGACGAGGTCTTCTCGTGGGCCACCGGTGACGCGGCGTTCGCGGGCCAGGTCACGACCGGCGCCGACGGGAAGTTCTACTGGTACGCGCCCGTGCAGTGGGAGAACACGGCCGTGCCGAACCGCATGGCGATCGGCGTCGCGGTCGCCGACTCACCCGTCGGGCCGTGGACCGACGCGGTCGGCGCACCCCTGCTGACCTGGACCGACGTCTTCGGGTCGTCGACCACCGGGCAGGAGGTCATCGACCCGCACGTCTTCACCGACACCGACGGCTCGGTCTACCTGTACTGGGGGTCCTGGTCGGTCGCGCGGGTCGTGAAGCTCTCGTCGTCGATGACGGCGCTGGACGGCACGATCCAGACGATCCCCGGGCTCACCGGCTTCTTCGAGGCGCCCTGGGTGTTCGAGCGCTCGGGCACCTACTACATGGCCTACGACTGGAAGCAGGGCGGGTCAGCGTGCACGCCGTCGAACTACCAGGCGTGCATCGCCTACGCGACGGCGCCGTCGGCGCTCGGCCCGTGGACGTACCAGGGGATCATCCTCGGCGGCACGTCCGCGACGACCGTGCACCCGTCGATCGTCGAGCACGAGGGTCGCTGGTGGATCACGTACCACACCAAGGACGCCGTGGGCGGCGGGCACTTCCGCCGGTCCGTCGCGATCGACGAGGTGCGCTGGGACGGTGACCGGATCCTGCCCGTGCAGCAGACGCTCGCCGACGACCCCGACTTCCGGCTGACGGACAACGTCGCGCTCGCGGCCACGGCCTCGGCGTCGTTCACCGAGCAGCCGCCCATGCGGCTCGGCGCCGTCAACGACGGCTTCCGCCGGACCACCGCGCTGCTGCCGCCCGACCAGTGGGGCAACTACCGTGGCACGACGTCGTCGCACCCGTCCGACTGGGTGCAGTACACGTGGGACGCGCCCGTGCGGACCGGCTCCGTGGGCATCGAGTTCCACCGTGACGGCAACTGGATCCGGCAGCCGTCCTCGTGGGTCGTCGAGTACCTCGACGACGCGGGCGCGTGGCAGCCGGTCACCGGCGCGACCTACCCGACCGCCACCGACACCTGGCACACCGTCACGTTCGACACCGTCTCGACGACCGCGCTGCGCGCGACGTTCCGCGGGCTCGACGAGGGGCCGTACGTGCACTCCGTGTCGGTCTCGGAGTGGGAGGTGTACGCGGTCGCCGCCGACTCCCTGCCCGACGTCGAGGTCGCGACGCCCGTCGGCACCGCGCCGGCGCTGCCCGCGGCGGTGCGGGCGTCGTACGGCTCGTCGTCTGCGTGGGTGCCGGTCAACTGGCGGCCCGTCGACCCGGCGGACTACGCCGCCGCGGGGACGTTCACCGTCGAGGGCCGCGCGCTCGGGCAGGCCGGCGGGTACGTCGTCGCGACCGTCCGCGTGGGCGGCACCGTCGACCCGGGCGGCGACGACACGACGGCGCCCGTCGTCGCTGTGTCCGCGTCCGGCACGTCCGGCGAGGACGGGTGGTTCTCGTCGCCCGTCACCGTCCGGGTCGCCGCCGACGACGACACGTCGTACCTCACGACGATCGAGACGCGCGTCGGCGACGGTGCGTGGACCCCGACGGCCGATGCCCGGCACGTCGACGTGCCCGTGACGGCGCAGGGGGAGACGGTCGTCAGCGGCCGGGCCACCGACGCGGCCGGCAACACGTCTGCCGAGGTCAGCCGGGCCGTCAAGGTCGACACAGGCACCCCGGCGGTCACGGCCGTGCTCGACGACGCGACCCGTTCCGTCACCGTCGGCGCGACCGACACCCTGTCCGGTGTCGCCGCGGTCGAGTACCGGTTCGACGGGACGGGTGACTGGGTCGCGTCCGAGGCCGGTGCCGTGGTCGAGGCGCCCGACATGCTCCCGCACGAGCTCGTCGTCCGCGCCCGCGACCGCGCGGGCAACACCGCGACCGCCACCGTGACGATCCCGCTCGGCGACGGCGCGTCGCTCACCGGCAACGTCGCCCCGTACGCCACGGCGTCGGCGTCCTTCACCTCCGGGTGGGAGAACGTCGCCGGCATGAACGACGGCACGAACGCGTGGGGCGAGGACGACGCGTCGAAGTACGGCGCGTCGTGGGGCACGTGGGACCGCGTCGGCGAGCAGTGGGCGCAGCTCACGTGGGAGTTCGACGTGACCGTCGACCGCGCCAACGTCTGGTGGTACCAGAACGTCCCGGACGCGCAGAACGAGGGCCTCATCGCGCCGCGGTCGTGGGTGCTGCAGTACCTCGACGCCGACGGTGCGACCTGGCACGACGTGGCGCTCACGTCGGGTGAGTACGCGCGCACGTCGACCGGGTTCGTGCCCGTCGGGTTCGACGCCGTCACGACCCGCGCGCTGCGGATCGTCGCACAGTCGTGGGGTGCCGCCGCCGGGCAGGGGTCCGTCGGGATCCACGAGTGGCAGGTCGGGGCCGCGGAGGCTGCCGGGGTCGTGACCCCGGCCGCGCCGACGTTCACGCCCGCCGAGGTGTGCTCCGACGGCGTGCCCGAGAAGGCGCGCGTCGTGATCCCGTCCACCGAGGGGGTGGTCTACGCGATCGACGGCACCGACGCGACCGGGACGGTCGAGGTCGCGGCCGACGCGTCGGTCGTCGTCACCGCCCGCGCCGCCGACGGGTACACGCTGGCCGACGGCGCCACGACCGAGTGGGAGCACCAGTTCGTCGCCCCCGACTGCCCGGTCGAGGACGTCGTCGTCACCCCCGCCGCTCCCGTCTACACGGGCCCGGTCTGCACGGACGGCGACGCGGGTGACGGGTCGCTCGCCGTGCCGACCGTCGAGGGCGTCGAGTACCGCGTCGACGGTTCCGCGGTGACCGGGACGGTGACCGTGGCCCTCGGGGCGCTCGTCACGCTGACCGCCGTCCCGCTCGACGGGTACGCCTTCCCGGCCGGCCCGCAGACGGTGTCGTGGGCCTACCGGGCCGATGCCCCCGACTGCTCGCCCGCCGCGGCCGTCGTGCCGGGGTCGGTCGAGCTCAAGGGCAAGGCGCGCGTCGGCGACACGCTCACCGTGTCGACCACGGGCTGGCAGCCCAGCGGCGTGCGGCTCGCCTACACCTGGTTCGCCGACGGGGTCCGCCTCGACGGCGTCACCGGTGACCGCCTCCAGGTGCCCGCCGCGCTGGAGGGGACGTCGGTCACCGTCAAGGTCACGGGCTTCGGCACCGGACTGGTCACGGCGTCGGCCACCTCCGACCCCGTCGGCCCGGTCCTCCCGCCGAAGAAGGGCTGGGACTGGCCCTGGTCGGGCGGCGGCTGGCGCTGGCCGTGGTCCTGACCCACCCGTGACCGACGAGGGGTGGCCGCCCGAGGGGGAGCGGCCACCCCTCGGCCGGTCCTCATGACGGGCTCGACCCGGGGGTGAGTACCGGTGGCGACGCGGTTCCGGTCACCAGCACCGGGTCGCCGGCCGTTGTCGCGGACCGAACCGGCCGGCCGCGCCCCCCCGCCGTCCGGGCCTGCCGCCCCCGTCCTCCGACCTTGTCGACCCGGGTCGGCGGCGGCAGTCCGGCGGCGAACGCAACGTTGGGCTCGCATCGGACCCTCCGGACCAGCCTGATGTTGCGTTCGACGGCGGGCGGCCGGATGGCGGGCGGCCGGACGGCGGGCGGCAGGCGGGCAGGCGGGGACGGTCAGGCGGGCGGGCGCGGAGGGTCAGGCCGGCTTCGGGCCTGTGGAGCCGCGGGGGACCAGGCGGGACGGGATGACCTCGGTGCCGTGGTGGGGGTTGCCCTCGATCGCGTCGAACAGGAGGGCTGCGGCGCGGCGGCCGAGCTCCTCGAGGTTCATGTCGATGCTCGTGAGCTGCGGGCGCGCGTTGAGCGCGAGGATCTCCCAGTTGTCGTGGCCGGTCACGGCCACGTCCTCGGGCACGCGGCGGCCGGACTCGCGCAGGGTGTCGAGCACGCCGCGCGCGATCTGGTCGGACCCGCAGACGATCGCGTCGACGTCGGCGTGCTGCGCGATCACGAGCCCCGCGGCCGTGCGGCCCCACTCCTCGGACCACGTCCCGTAGAGCGGACCTCCGACGACCCCGACCCCGGCGGCGTTCAGCACGGCGGTCGCGCCGTCGACGCGGTCGTGCGCGGCCCCGTACCCGGCGTCGCCGGTGACGATCGCGACGCGCGAGCGCCCGCACGCGAGCAGGTGCTCGGCGACGAGCCGCCCGCCCTGCACGTTGTCGGTGACGACGGACATGTCGGCGGGGTCCTGCGACGGCGCGTACGCGTAGACGACGGGCACGGGCAGCTGGCCGAGCGACGGCCGCGGGTCGGGGCGCGCGCCCACGACGATGAGCCCGTCGACGCGCCGGCCGAGCAGCGCCTGCACGTGGTACTGCTCGCGCAGGGCGTCGCCGCGTGCGTCGCACAGCAGCACGGACGTCTTGCCGGTGCCGGCGGCGTCCTCGGCGCCCATGAGCGTGGGGATGGAAAAGCGGCCCTCGAGGTCGTGCGTGACGAGGCCGATCGTGCCGGACCGCCCGGAGAGCAGGTGCCGCGCGAGGACGTTCGGGGAGAAGTTCAGCTGCTCGGCGGCTGAAAGGACTCTCTCACGGGTTTCGGCCTTGACCTGCTGCCGCCCGTTGAGCGACTTGGAGGCCGTGGCGAGCGACACCCCGGCGAGCTTGGCCACGTCCGCGAGGGTCGGCGGCTTCCGCGTGTTCCCCGGTGTCGTCTGCATGTTCATCCCCTGCGAGAACGAAAGTGACACGGCTGGACGCCGTCGTCTTTCGGGATCGTACCGGCAACTCCCGGGGAAGGAAGCCCTTGACGTGCCCGAACCGCGACCGCTACGTTGCCGAAAAGGGTTTCGGCAGACCCTCCGCCCACGGGTGCCCGACGGAGGACACCCGCAGTTCGCTTCGACGATGAAGTCCGAGGAGAGCACGATGAGCAAGCGGTTGTCCCGATCGCGCACAGCACGAGGAGCTGCCCTGCTGGCCGTCGCCGGTCTGGCGCTGACGAGCCTGGCAGCCTGCAGCAGCGGTGACGACGACGGGGGCGGCAACGCCCCGGCCGAGTCCGTCGGCCCCGACGGCGTCGACGACGGCACGACCCTCACCATGTGGACCCGCGCGCCGCTGGAGCGGCAGGCCAAGGCCCTGGTCGAGGCGTACAACGCGTCGCACGAGAACCAGGTCGAGCTCGAGATCATCCCCAACGACGACATGGAGGGGAAGGTCGGCGCCGCGGCGACGAACGACGAGCTGCCCGACCTGCTCGCGGGTGACGTCGTCCGCCTGCCCTACTGGGTGTCCAACGGCCTGTTCACCGACCTGACCGAGAACATCGACGGGCTCGACTACGCCGACGACATCACGCAGGGCCACGTCGACGCGGGCACGGACCAGGACGGCGCCAAGCACACCGTCCCGTTCGTCACCGACATCTCCGTGATGGTCTGGAACAAGGCGCTGTACGCCGAGGCCGGCCTCGACCCGGAGAAGGGCCCGACCACGTTCGCCGAGTTCGAGGAGCAGGCGAAGGCGGTCCAGGCGCTCAACAAGCCCGGCGTCTCCGGCACGTACTACGGCGGCAACTGCGGCGGCTGCCTCGTCTTCACGTGGTTCCCGACCATCTGGGCGTCGGGCGACGAGGTGCTCTCCGACGACGGCAAGGAGTCGCTGCTCGCGTCCGACACCGCGAAGGAGGTCTACGACACCTACGCGCGGCTGAACGACGCGGGCGCCGTGGGCGCGGGTTCCAAGGAGGAGACCGGCGCCACGTGGACCGCCCCGTTCTCGAACGGTGAGGTCGGCGTCATGCAGTACCCGAACACCGCGGTGTACGCGGCGCAGGAGGCCGGCATCGACGTCGGCGTCACGGGCATCCCCGGGATCGACGGCGGGCAGTCGACGTTCCTCGGCGGTGACGCGATGGGCGTCTCGAAGGACTCCGAGCACGTCGCGCAGGCGTGGAACTTCCTCGCCTGGATGATGTCCGACGAGACCCAGCTCGAGGTCGTCGCGAAGAACGGCGAGGTCCCCGGCCGCAACAGCCTGCTCGACAACGAGTACGCGCAGGAGGACCCGCTGGCCCTCACGATGAACAAGCTCGCCGAGAACGGCCGCACGCCGGTCGCCGAGTACTTCTCGGAGGCGTTCAACGCGTCCGGCAGCCCGTGGGTCACGCTGTTCCGCAACGCGACCTTCGACAAGACCGGCACGGTCGACGAGGACAACGACGCCATCACGGCGGTCCTCGACCAGTGAGACCAGGGCGGCGGCGGGCACCGGACCCGTCCGCTCGGCCGGCAGCCCGCCGCCGCCCGACCCCGTCTCACCCGCGAGCCCGCCACGACGGGCGCGACCCCGGAGCCAGCATGACCACCGTCACCACCCGTCCACCCGACGCGGGCCCCTCCGCGTCACCCCCGCACCGCCACCGCCCGCGGGCCAACCGCTCGCACGGGCCCCTGCTCGGCTGGCTCTACGCGAGCCCGACGGCCGTGCTCGTCGCGGTCCTGTTCGTCGTCCCGCTCGTGCTCGTGCTGATCATGTCCGCGTCGGACTGGTCGCTCCTCGGCGGCAACGACGGCACCAACTTCCCGGAGAACTACACGGAGGTCCTCGACCACCGGATGTTCTGGCCGGCCGTCGTCTTCACGCTGAAGTACACGGTGATCGCGACGGTGCTCCTCATCGGCCTGGGCCTGGGGCTCGCGCTGCTGGTGCAGGAGAGCAGCCGCTGGAGCGGGGTGCTGCGCACGTCGTTCCTGCTGCCCACGGCCCTCGGCCTCGCGTCGGCGTCGCTGCTGTTCTACGCGCTGTACTCGCCGCAGGTCGGCCCCATGTCGGACTTCCTCGCGCGGTTCGGGATCGGCAGCGGCCAGGTGAACATCCTCGGCACCGCCGACGGCGCGCTCTGGGGGACGGTGATCCTCATCGTCTGGCGCTTCGCGGGGTTCTACATGCTGCTGCTGCTCGTGGGGCTGCAGGGCATCGGCCAGGAGGTCTACGAGTCGGCCCGCATGGACGGCGCCAACACGTGGCAGGTGTTCCGCAAGATCACGCTGCCGCTGCTCAAGCCGTCGCTCGCGCTCGCCACGATCCTGTGCGTCACCGGGTCGCTGCTCGCGTTCGACCAGTTCTACATCCTGACGAAGGGCGGACCGGACGGCGCCACCATGACCGTCGTCCAGCTCGTCTACAACCTCGCGTTCGAGTCCAAGCGCGACCTCGGGATGGCCGCCGCGCTGTCCGTGCTCGTGCTGCTCGCCCTCGTCGTCATCAACGTCGTCCAGCTCAAGGCGCTGCGGCGCTCGCCGGACGAGTGAGGGAGGCCGGACGATGAAGACGCTGCCCCGCGTGCTCGGACGCACGCCCTACTGGGTCCTGACCGGTGGCCTGGCCATCCTGTTCCTGTACCCGATGATCTGGACCGCCGTGTCGTCGGTGTCGCCGCAGCCGGGCTCGGCGCAGGTGAACGGCTACGGGCTCGGCAACTACGAGACGCTGCTCAACTACCAGGCGGGTCTCGGGCACTACCTCGGCAACTCGCTCGTCATCACGCTCGTCGCGGTCCTCACGACGCTCGTCGCGGCGACGTTCGGCGGCTACGCGTTCGCGCGGTTCACCTTCCCCGGCAAGGACGCGCTGTTCCTGCTCGTCCTGTCGATCCTCATGGTCCCGTACGCGACGCTGCTGGTCCCGCTCGTCATCTGGCTCAAGGACATCGGGCTCAACAACTCGCTCGTCGGCGTGGGCCTCGTCCTCGCCGTGTTCCAGCTGCCGTTCGCGATGTTCATGATGCGCATCTCGTTCGAGGCGGTGCCCAAGGAGATGGAGGAGGCGGCCCTCGTCGACGGCTGCGGCTCCTTCGGCGCGCTGCGGCGCGTGCTGCTCCCGGCCGTCAAGCCGGGTCTCATCACCATCGGGCTGTTCGCGTTCCTCGCCGCGTGGAACGACTTCATGGTGCCGCTGTACCTCGTGGGGGGCGAGAACCAGCCGCTGCCGCTGGCGCTGGTCAACATGCGCCAGCAGGTCATGGGCGTCATCGACTACGGCGCCACGCAGGCGGGCGTCGTCGTGCTGACGATCCCGTGCATCGTCCTCTTCCTCGTGCTCCAGCGGCACTACGTCAACGGATTCATGTCGGGCGCGCTGAAGGGATGACATCGCTCGTGGACCACAAGACCATCACCCGACCCGCACCCGTGCTGCCTTCGACCGGGGCGCTGCGGCCGCTCGGCCTCGACGAGGTCGCGATCACCGGGGGCTTCTGGGCCGACCGGCAGCGCGTCAACGGCGAGGCGTCGATCCGGCACTGCGACACGTGGGAGACGCGCGTCGGCTGGATCGACAACTTCCGGCACGCGCTCGACGGCACGATCGTGGCGCAGCGCACGGGCCGGGAGTTCTCCGACTCGGACGTCTACAAGATGATCGAGGCGATGGCGTGGGAGGTCGGCCGGACCGGCGACCCCGCGCTCGAGGCCCGCATCGTCGAGCTGTCCGCGCTGATCGGCCGCGTGCAGGAGCCCGACGGCTACCTCAACACGAAGTTCGGCCGGCCCGGTCAGGAGCCGCGCTACTCCGACCTCGCGTGGGGCCACGAGCTGTACTGCTACGGGCACCTGATCCAGGCCGCGGTCGCGCGGCTGCGGACGGGTCACGACGACGATCTCGTCGCGATCGCCCGGCGCGCAGCCGACCACGTGTGCGCCGAGTTCGGGCCTGACGGCCGCGACGGCGTGTGCGGGCACCCCGAGATCGAGGTCGCGCTCGTCGAGCTCGCCCGCGCGACGGGGGAGCGGCGCTACCTCGACCAGGCCGCGCTGTTCGTCGAGCGCCGCGGCCGCGGCACGCTGCCGGACATCGAGTACGGGCGCGAGTACTACCAGGACGACGTGCCCGTCCGGGACGCCACGGTGCTGCGCGGGCACGCGGTGCGCGCGCTCTACCTGGCGGCGGGCGCGGTCGACGTCGCGGTGGAGACGGGCGACGAGACGCTGCTCGACGTCGTGCGCGACCAGTACGAGCGCACGCTCGCGCGCCGGACGTACCTCACGGGCGGCATGGGGTCGCACCACCAGGACGAGGCGTTCGGCGACGACCACGAGCTGCCGCCGGACCGCGCGTACTGCGAGACGTGCGCGGGTGTCGCGTCCGTCATGGTCGCGTGGCGGCTGCTGCTCGCGACGGGTGACGCGCACTGGGGCGACGTGGTCGAGCGGACGCTGTTCAACGTCGTCGCGACCTCGCCCGCGGAGGACGGTCAGGCGTTCTTCTACACGAACCCGCTGCACAAGCGCGTCCCCGGCTCGGCGGCGAACCCCGACGAGGTCAGCGCGCGGGCCCTGTCGCGGCTGCGCGCGCCCTGGTTCGAGGTGTCCTGCTGCCCGACCAACGTGGCCCGCACGTTCGCGTCGCTCGGCGCCTACCTCGCGACCGTGTCCGACGACGGCGTGCAGCTGCACCAGTACGCGCCGGCCCGCATCGCGACGACGCTCGGCGACGGGCGTGCGATCGGCCTCGAGGTCGCGACGGGCTACCCGCACGAGGGTGACGTCGTGGTCCGCGTGACGCAGGCGCCCGACGGTGAGGTCGAGCTGTCGCTGCGCGTGCCGTCGTGGGCGGTGGGCGCGGCGACGCTCGACGGCGAGCCCGTCGAGGGCGGCGTCGCGACCGTCCGCCGGACGTTCACGGTGGGCGACGAGGTGCGCCTCTCGCTCCCCGTGCAGCCCCGCGTGACGACACCCGACGACCGCATCGACGCCGTGCGCGGCTGCGTGGCCGTCGAGCGCGGGCCGCTGGTCCTGTGCGCCGAGTCGACCGACCTGCCCGGCGACCTGCACGTCGACGCCATCCGCCTCGACCCGTCGGCGCCGCTCGTCACCGACGGCGACGGCGCTCGCGGCCGGGCGCGGGCCGTGGAGCACGCCGAGGCCGACTGGCCGTACGGGCCGCAGCCGCGCGAGCGCGACGCCGACGGCTTCGACCTGCGACTCGTCCCGTACCACTCGTGGGCCAACCGCGGCCCCAGCACCATGCGGGTCTGGATCCCGACGACCTGACCGGCCCCCGACCGCCCCGCCGCCCCGCCGTGCCGACGCCGGGGCGGCGGGGCATCTCCGTGCCGCAGACGGGCGACCCGACGCCGGCGCGGGAGCAGCCGGCGGAGCCCGCGCCCGGGTGCACGTGCCGTGCGACGACCACGGCGGCAGACTCGTGACGTGCCTGGACGTCCGCTCGACGAGTACCGCGCGAAGCGGGACCCGGCGCGCACGCGCGAGCCCGTCCCGCCGCCCGACGCGCCGCTGCCCGACGGCGAGGGGCGCACGTTCGTCGTCCAGGAGCACCACGCCCGCGCGCTGCACTGGGACCTGCGCCTGGAGCGTGACGGCGTGCTCGTGTCGTGGGCGGTGCCGAAGGGGCTGCCGCAGGAGCCCGGGACCAACCACCTCGCGGTGCACACCGAGGACCACCCGATGGAGTACGCGACGTTCGAGGGCGACATCCCGGCGGGCGAGTACGGCGGCGGGCAGATGTCGGTCTGGGACCGCGGCACGTACGAGACGGTGAAGTGGTCGGACCGCGAGGTCCAGGTCGTGCTGCACGGCGAGCGCGTGCAGGGACGGTACGTGCTGTTCCGCACGCGCGGTCGCGGGCGTGCGGGCGGTGACGGCGGCGGGCGGAGCGACGACGAGCGCAGCTGGATGATCCACCGTATGGACCCGCCGACGCGGCCCGACTGGACGCCCCTGCCCGACCTGGTCCGGCCCATGGCGGCCGTCGCCGGGGAGCTGCCGCCCGACGACGACGCGTGGGCGTACGAGATGAAGTGGGACGGCGTGCGGGCGGTCGCGTACGTCGACGGCGGGCGTGTGCGGCTCATGTCCCGCAACGACCTCGACGTCACGCGGTCCTACCCCGAGATCGCCGGTCTCGGCGAGCAGCTCGGCTCGACGCAGGCGGTCCTCGACGGTGAGCTCGTCACGTTCGACGCGCGCGGCGCGCCGGACTTCGGGCGTCTCCAGCAGCGCATGCACGTCGCCGACCCGTCCGTCGCACGACGCCTCGCGCAGAGCGTGCCCGTCGTCTACCTCGTGTTCGACGTGCTGCACCTCGACGGCCGCGACACGCTCGACCTGACCTACGACGACCGTCGCGCGCTGCTCGACGGGCTCGGCCTCGCGGGCCGGTCGTGGCAGACGCCGCCGTCGTTCGACGGCCCGGGGACGGCCGTGCTGGCCGCGAGCCGCGAGAACGGCCTGGAGGGGGTGCTCGCGAAGCGACGGTCGTCGCCGTACCGGCCGGGGCGCCGCTCGCCCGACTGGGTCAAGGTCAAGCACGTCCGCATGCAGGAGGTCGTGCTCGTCGGCTGGAAGCCCGGCAAGGGCGCGCGGGCGGACACGCTCGGCTCGCTCGTGCTCGGCGTGCCCGACGGCGACGGCGTGCTGCGGCCCGCGGGCTCGGTCGGCACGGGGTTCACGCGCCGCACCCTCGACGACCTGCTGCGACGGCTCGCGCCGCTCGAGACCGGCGCGTCGCCGTTCGTCGGGCGTCTGCCCGCCGCGGAGACCCGCGACGTGCACTGGGTGCGCCCCGAGCTCGTCGGCGAGGTCGCGTTCGCCGAGTGGACCTCCGACGGCCGCCTGCGCCACCCGTCCTGGCGCGGCCTGCGCCCCGACAAGGCTCCGGGCGACGTCGTCGTCGAGAGCACCTGACGCCCGCGGCGCGCGTCCGGACCGTGGGTGTGCGGACCGTGGGCGCGCGGACCGCGGGCGCGCGGACGGTGGGCGGGCGGCCCGCACGTCCGGACCGGGGGTGCGGCCCGCGTGCGGACCGTGCGACGCGGGGCGACGATGTGGTCACGCGGCCCGGTGCCGCGTTCGCGGGTGCGGACCGGCGCCCGCCCGGACCGCGTCGACGACGACGCGCGTCACCGAGGAGACCGCCCATGGCCACCGTCGCGGACGTCCTGACCCCGTCCCCGCTCACCGTCGACACCACCGCGACCGTGCGGCAGGCCGCCGAGCTCATGCGCGAGCACGACGTCGGGGACCTCGTCGTCGTCGAGCAGGGCCGGCTCGTCGGCATCGTGACCGACCGCGACCTCGTGGTGCGCGTGCTGGCCGTGGGCGGCGAGGCGAACGACCCGGTCGGCCAGGTCGCGACGGGCTCGCCGGTCGTCGTCGGCCCGGACGACGACCTCGTCGGCGCCGCCCGTCTCATGGCCACGCACGCCGTGCGCCGCCTGCCCGTCGTCCGCGAGGGCGAGGTCGTCGGCATCCTGTCGCTGGGCGACCTGGCGGTCCGGCACGACGCCGGCTCGGTGCTCGGCGCGATCTCGCAGGCGCCCGCGTCGTCCTGACGGTGCACGTCGCAGGGGCGGCGTGGCGGCCCTGCGACGGCGGCGCGCGCCCGCGCGGGGCGGGACCGTGCCGCCGCGTCGCACGGACGGTGGTGCACGCGCGCGGGGTCGTCGCTTACCGTGGCGCGATGACGAACGAGGCGACAACCCGCCCCGCCCGCCCCACGTGGTCCGAGCGGCTGGGCCGCATCACCGAGACGATCCGCAGCCTGCCCAAGCCGGTGCGGGTGGTCGCGGTGGCGTCCGTGGGCGGTGTCGTGCTGGTCGCGGGCGTCGCGATGCTCGTCCTGCCCGGGCCGGGCATCCTCGCGATCCTCGCCGGTCTGGCGATCCTGGCGACCGAGTTCGTGTGGGCGCGTCGCGTGCTGGAGCGCAGCAAGGCCGCGGCGAAGGCGGGCGTCGACAAGGGGCGCGACGCGCTCCAGCGTCGCCGCTGAGCGAGCCGGTCCGCCGACGCGCCGACCTGGGGTCGCTGACGCGCCGACCTGCCGACGCGCCGACCCGCTGACGCCCCGACCCGGGCGGGACCCGACCGTGCGTCAGCGACCGGCGCGGGGCGTCCCGCCGAACACGGGGTGTGCCGCGAGGTCGTCGGTGCGCGAGTCCAGGAACCGTCGCAGCGCCTCGTAGCGCTCCTCGGCGTCGCGTCGCGCCGTCCCCGCCGGGCAGTGCTCGATCTCGTGGTGCGCGCGGGCGGTGGCCGCGGCGACCTGGAACCAGCTGGCGCCTGCGAGCTCGGCGGCGAGGCGCTCGTCGGCGCCGCTGCGGGGCACGTCCGTGTCCGTCATGGTCGGTTCCTCCCGCCCGCCATCGTCGCGCCGCCCACCGACATCACCGGGATGCCACGCGGTGGGCGTGACCACCCGCAGGGAAGGAGCCGGCGACGGGTCGCGGCGGACGCGGGCGGGGGGTGAGGTGCGGCGCACGGTCAGGCGACGACGGAGGAGCCGAGCGTGACCTGGTCGTGCGGCACCGCGGCGACCTGCTGGCCCGGGTACCGCAGGCCGGTGAAGTAGGCGTTGACGTGCGCGACGATCTGCTCGCCGCCGACCCACCGGCCCGCGAGGTGCGCGCCGGTCGTCGTGTGGCAGTCGGAGACGACCGTGACGTCGTAGCCCGCGGCGGCGGCGGACTGCGCGACGGTCCGCACGCAGTAGTCCGACTGGGCGCCCGCGATCACGAGGTGCGTCGTGCCTGTCCGGACGAGGACGGACTGCAGGTCGGTGCCGGCGAACGCGTCGCGGTACGCCTTGTGCACGCGGGCCTCGCCCGGCACGGGGGCGAGCGCGGGGTGCAGCTCCCATCCCGCGCTGCCGCGGGGGAAGTCCTGCTCGTCCTGGACCCACACGACGGGGACGCCCGCGGCGCGGGCCCGGTCGACGAGCGTGACGGTGCGGGCGAGCACCCCGTCGACGTCGACGCAGTCCCCGACGACGCCGACCTGGAGGTCGACGACGAGAACCGCCGTACGCGGTGTGGTAGCGCTCCCATCCATGGACCCGATTGTCCACGACCACCGGCGCGGGAGCGAAATCGACGCACCCGCGCCGGTCGCGGCGTCCGTCGGCCCCGCCGCGTCAGGCGACGGGGCGGATCTCCGCGACGTCTCCCGGCCACAGCACGGTCACGACGAGGCGCGCGAGGTCCTGCACGTCGTCGGTCTCCACCACGTAGTACCCGCCGAGCTGCTCGACGGTCTCCGCGTACGGGCCGTCCGTCACGGCCGGGCCCTCGGTGTCGTTCCGCACGACGACGGCCCTGCTCGACGACGCGAGCTCGTGCCCCCCGACGATCGTGTGGCCGCGCTCGGCGCACGCGGCGCTGAACGCGTCGTGGTCCGCGTACGCGGCGGCCCGGGTGGCCTCGTCGGCCGTCTCCCACGCCTTCTCGTCGCCGTGCAGCAGCACGACCCAGGTCTGCGACATCGTCCGTCCTCCTGTCGTCCCCCGACGGACCGAGCGTGCCCGTCGTCCCCATGACGCGCGAGGCGTCCGCGGATCGACAGGGTGTGGCGTCAGCCCACGAACACCTGCGCGCACAGCATGCCGCGCGCGCTGTCCACGCACGCGACGCCGATGCCGGTGAAGTCGGCGGACAGGAGGTTGGCGCGGTGGCCGGGCGACGCGAGCCAGGCGTCGACGGTGGCCTTGGCGGTCGGGTAGCCGAGCGCGAGGTTCTCGCCGACGGTCCGGCCGCCGCACGACGCCAGGATCGGCTCCAGGGGGTCGTGCTCGAAGCGGCCCTCGGCGACCAGGACGGTCGCGCGGGCGAGGGCCTGCTGCTGCGCGCACGCGGAGACGGCGAGGTCGGCGACGCCCTGCGCGCGGCGTGCCTCGTTGCCGAGCGCGACGATCTCGCCGTCGACGGGCTGCGGCACGGGTGCGGCCGCGGGTGCGGACGAGGTGTCGGGTGCGGGTGCGGGTGCGGGTGCACCTCCGCCGGAGGGGGCGGGCGACGTGGTCGCGGCGGGAGCGGCCGGGGCGTCGGTCGCGGTGGGTGCGGCGGACGGGGTCGCGGACGGCGTGGCCGACACGGTCGGTGAGGCGGACGCGTCGCTGAGCTCGGCGCGCCCGCCACCGCGGCTCACGGCGTCCCAGAGGCGCTGCTCGAGCCCGGCGCCCGGGGACGCGGTGGCCAGGCCGTCGGCGGCGCCGGGGGTGAGGACGGACGGGGCGGCGATCGCGGCGGCCGCGAGGCCGGTCGCGACGACCAGGGTCTCGACGACGACGCGGCGGCGGCGCCGCGGGCGGCCCCGGTCGCGTCGGCGCAGGTCGCGTCGTCGAGGGGCCGGCTCCGGGAACGTCACGCCCGGAACGTTATCCGACCGTGACATTTCCGTCATCCCGGACTGGACGCGGGTCCGACTCGCGTCGGCGTGTCGCGGTCGCTGGGGGCCGACGGGGATTGCGCTTTCCGGACACGTGTGGCACGTTGAGGAGGATTCGTCGGGAAACCGGTTTCTGACCGCATCTGCGGTCATCCGTCCCCCGCACCCGCGTCCCGAGACGAAGGAGTCTCATGCGCACCACCGCCCCCCTCCCGCGGAGCCGCGCCGGCGCCGCCGCACCCCGCGCACGCACCCGCACGGCCGCCGCCCTCGCACTCGTCGCGGCGCTCGGCGTCACGGGCGCCGCGACGGCCCTCCCCGCCGCCGCGGGCACGCAGCACCGCCCCCCGACCGCACCGGCGGCCGCCGTCGACCTGGGCCGCGAGGTCCTGCCGCCCGGCGACGGCTGGGCCTCGTGGTCCGGCACCACCCGGCCCGACGGCGTCGCCCGCACCGCCGCCCCGACGACCGGTGGCGTCGCCGCGGGACCGCGCGAGGTGTACGTCGTCGACACCTGGCAGGAGCTGCGCGACGCGCTCGCCGGCAAGCCGGGTGGGTCGCAGACCGACGCCCGCCGCAACACCGTCCCGCGGATCGTCTACGTGCGGGGCACGATCGACGCGTGGGAACGCCCTGACGGCACGCGGACCACGTGCGCGGACCTCGAGCGGCAGGTCACCGTCGAGGGCACCGGCGCGCCGTTCGCGATGAGCGACTACATCGCCGCCTTCGGCCCCGGCGTCGACCCGAGCGGCCCGCTCGAGACGGCGCGCACCGCGGCGGCGGCGCTGCAGGCGGCCCAGACGCTGCAGCACGTCGGCTCGAACGTCACGCTCGTCGGCGTCGGTGACGACGCCCGCATCGTCGGCGGGTCGCTGCGGATCCGCGACGCGAGCAACGTGATCGTCCGCAACCTCACGCTGTCCGACGCGTACGACTGCTTCCCGCAGTGGGACGCGAACGACTCCGGCGGCAACTGGAACTCCGCCTACGACAACCTCTCGGTGTGGACGTCGACCAGCGTGTGGATCGACCACAACACCTTCGACGACGGCGACCACCCGCCGGCCACGCTCGACGTCGTCTACGGGCGGCCGTTCGAGGTGCACGACGGGCTGGTCGACATCACGCACGGCTCCGACCTCGTCACCGTCTCGTACAACGCGCTGCGCGAGCACGACAAGACGTCGCTCGTCGGCTCCTCGGACTCCCGGACGCAGGACCGCGGCCAGCACCGCATCACGTACCACCACAACCGCTGGACCGACATCGGCCAGCGCGCGCCGCGCGTCCGGTACGGCGACGTGCACGTCTACAACGAGCTCTACGAGCAGACGAAGCCCGCGCTCTACCCCGACGGTGTCGGCTTCCAGTACTACCTGGGCGCCGGGCGCGAGAGCAGCATCGTCGCGGAGCAGAACGTCTTCGAGCTGCTGCCGGCGTCCGACCCCGCGAAGATCCTCGCCGGCTGGGGCGGCACCGAGGCGAAGGTCACCGGGTCGCTCGTGAACGGCGAGCCGTTCGACGTGCTGGCCGCGTACAACGCGACCGCCGCGACGCCGCTGTCCGCGGCGGTCCGGTGGGACCCCGCCGCGGCCTACCCGTACACCGCGCAGCCGGCGGCCGAGGTCGCGGCGACCGTGCGCGCCCAGGCCGGCGCGGGCGTGCTTCCCTCCGGCTCGCCCGTCGCCGACCGGGCACCCGACCGGTTCCGGCTCGCGCACGACAACGGCTGGGACACGGGCCTCCACGACGGCGACTACACGGTCACCGCGACGCTCTACTGGGGCAGCAACGGCACCGTCGCGAAGCTGTACGAGGACGGCGTGCTGATCGACGCCGCGTGGCTGGAGGGTCGGACGCCCGGCCGCCAGCAGGTCGCGTTCGACGTGTCCGGCCGGACCGACGGGGACCGGACCTACGTCGTCGAGGTCCTCAACCCGTGGGGCTCGTCGACCTCGGCGCCGCTCACCGTCAAGGTGCGTGACGCGGCACCCGCGAAGGCCGTGCTGCGGCACGACAACCGCGACGGCGACGGCGACCTCACGGTCACCGCGAGCCTGTGGTGGGGCACCAACGCGGAGCGCTACGTCCTGTACCGCGACGGTGTCGAGGTCGACAGCCAGACGCTCACGCCGGACACCCCGCACGCCCAGCAGGTCACCACCCGGCTCACCGGTCTCGCGCCCGGCACGTACGTGTTCACCGCCGAGCTGTCCAACGCCGCCGGGACGACGCCGACCGCACCCCTCACGGTCGTCGTCCGTCGCTGACGGCAGCGGGGGCGCGGGGACCATCGTCCCCGCGCCCCCGCCCCCGTGGCCGTAGTGTTCGGTCCGGCGGGGTCGTCCAACGGCGGGCGACCCCCGACCACGGAGGTGGACGATGGCCTCGATGCGCCACGAGCTCGAGCAGCGCCGCGACGGGATGTGGACCGGTGCGTACGTCACGCTGCTGCTCGTCGTCCCGGCCGCCTACAGCGCCGTCCTCGTCCCCGGCTTCGTGCTCAAGGTGCTCGTCGTCGCCGCGACGATGGGGCTCGCACTCGCCGGGTACGTGCTCGCGACCAGCGCCAAGCGCCTCGAGGTGATCCTCGACGAGTCGCTGCCCGGCCCGACACCGCCGGGTGTCACCCCGCCCGCCGAGGTCGAGCACAACCCCTGACGGGTCGTCAGCCCAGCGCCTGCGCGAGCCGCTCCACGAGCTCCGCCTGCGCGGCCACGACCGCGAGCCGCGCGTCGTCGGGCGTGAACCACGCCGCGCGGTCGACCTCCGGCACCGTGAGCGTCCGGCCCGACCCCGGGGGCCACTCGACCTCGACGGTGTTGCTGCGGACCGACGTCTCGTCGACCGAGCCCTCGCGCGCCCACGCGTGCACGACCTTCCCGCCGCTCTGCCGGACCGACCCCAGCGGCAGGTCGGGCGACGTCGGCGGCGGGGGAGCGACGCCGAGCTCCTCGGTGAACTCCCGGACCGCGACCGCGAGCAGGTCGTCCTCGTCGGGCTCGGGCTCGCCCTTCGGGATCGTCCAGGCGCGCTCGCGGCGCTCCCAGAACGGGCCGCCCATGTGCGCGAGCAGCACCTCGACGCCGTCCCCGGTCCGCCGGTACAGCAGCAGCCCGGCGCTCACGCGGGCCGCCACGCTCAGCCCTTGCCGAGCGCGTCGATCGCCGCGACCTCGTCCGCCGTGAGCTCGAACCCGAGGGCGCCCAGGTTCTCCTCGATGCGGTGCTGCTTCGTGGACTTCGGGATGACGACGACGTCGTGCTGGACGTGCCAGCGCAGCACGACCTGCGCGGGCGTCACGCCGTGCGCCCGGGCGGCGTCCGCGATGGGCGCCGCGTCGAGGTCGGTGCGCTTGAGCGGGCTGTAGCCCTCGACGACGACGCCGCGCTCGCGGTGCGCCGCCAGGAGCGCCGGGTCGTGGTCGACCGGGCTGTAGGGGATCTGGTTGACCGCCGGCGCGACACCGGTCGCCTCGATGAGCTCGTCGATCTGCGCGATCGAGTAGTTGGAGACGCCGATGGACCGGACGAGTCCCTCGTCGCGCGCGGCGACGAGCTCGCGCCACGTGCTGGGCGTCGCCTCCTTGTTCGGCGGCCAGTGCACGAGCCACAGGTCGAGGTGGTCGGTGCCGAGCGCGGCGAGCGACTCCGTGAGCGTCTGGCGCTCGCGGCCGACGTGGTCCGGCGGCAGCTTCGTCGTGACGAACACGTCGTCGCGGTCGATGTCGATCGTGGCGAGCGCGCGGCCCACCTCGGCCTCGTTGCCGTACCCCGTCGCGGTGTCGACGTGGCGGTAGCCGAGCTGCAGCGCGGCCGTCACCGCGCGCTCCGCGTCGCCGCCCTCCGCCTGCCAGGTGCCGAGCCCGAGCACCGGGATCTCGCCGCCGGGGATGGTGAGGGTGGGAGTGGTGGGAGGAAGTGTCATGCGTCCATCCTCACCCGCGCCTCCCGACGGTGCGCGGCGGGTCGCCGGGGGGCCGGGCGCGCGCTCACCCGCTCGGGCGGTCGCCGGACGCCTCGATGCGTTCGTACACTTGTTCGATGGTGCGGGAGGTCGACTGGTCGAAGTGGCAGCGCACGCCACGCGGCTGGGTGCGCGTGCCGCCGGCGTCGTGCCCGGCAGGCCACCGGTGGACGACGAACGGCCCCGGGCGCCCGTCCGAGCGGTTCGTCACGTGCGGCTGCACGATCGACCGGCACCACACGCTGTGGGTCTGCCCCGCGTGCGGCATGCACTGCGCGGAGGGCTGCCGCGACGTGCGACTGTGGGCCGGGACGACGGTGTCCGTGGGGGTCACGGTCGAGCGGCGCGGTCGGGTGTAGGGCGGCGGCCACCGCCTCCGGGTGCGCGGCGACGTGCCCTGCCGCGACACTGGGCGCGTGCGGACCGCGGGGGACCGGTCGCCCGGCGCGCGCCTCGTCGCGGCGCTGGTGCTCGTCGTGCCCGCGCTCGCGGCGTGCGGCACGCCCGCGTCCGGCCCGGTCGCGGCGCCGACGGTGACGGTACGGCCGGAGGCGGTCGTCAAGGCGGCGGCGCCCAGCCCGGTGGTCCCGACGCCCACGCCGACCCCGGCGCCGCCGTCGACGCCCACGCCGGCGGCGACGCCCGCACCCGCCCCGCCCGTCCCCGCGTACACGGGGACGGTGAGCGCGCTGACACCGGAGGTGGTCGCGCGGATGTCCGCGTCGTGGCGCCCCGGCTGCCCGGTCCCGCTCGAGGACCTGCGGTACGTGACCGTGACGCACCACGGGTTCGAGGGGCAGGTGTCCCAGGGCGAGCTGGTGGTGCACGCCGACGTCGCGGACGGGATCGTCGAGGTGTTCCGCGCGCTGTTCGGTGCCGGGTACCCGATCCGGTCGATGCGGCTGGTCGACGACTTCGGTGCGGACGACGACGCGTCGATGGCGGCCGACAACACGTCCGCGTTCAACTGCCGCGCGATCACGGGCGGCACCGCGTGGTCGGAGCACGCGTACGGCAGGGCGATCGACGTCAACCCCGTCGAGAACCCGTACGTGATCGGGCGGCACGTCGCACCGCCCGCCGGGCGTGCGTTCGCGTCGCGCACCCCGGCGCCGGGCGTCATCCTCGCCGACGACGTCGTCGTCCGGGCGTTCGCGGCGGCGGGCTGGCGGTGGGGCGGCTACTGGGACTCGCCCGTCGACTACCAGCACTTCTCCGTCTCGGGCCGCTGACCGGGACGCCCGCCGGCCCCCGTCCGGGGCTCAGCGGTCCCGGTGGACCACGGGCGCGACGGCCTCGACGACCGTGCGGGTCACGCGTCTGGCGTCGCGCGTGGCGGCGGTCCCGACGAGCACCCCGAGCGCGATCGAGAACAGCGCGAGGACCGTGTCGACGAGGTCGGAGACGCCGAAGGAGTACCCCGTGGCGAGCTCGGAGACACCGCGGAACCCCAGCGCGCCGGGGACGAGCAGCCAGAACGCGGGGAGCATCGTCACGACGGCGGGCGGGCCGCTGCGCGCGCGCTGGATCGCCTGCGAGACGGGGACGACGACGAGCCCGCCGACGAAGCCCGACAGCTGCGGGTTGAGGACGAGCCCGCCCACGGCCTGCGCGGTGTAGGCGGCGTAGAGCGCGAGCAGCAGCCACCAGAACGTGCCCCGCGGTGGCGACGAGAAGAAGCGGTGGCCGACGGCGACGCACAGCACCCCGAGCCACGGCGTCCACGCGCCGAGCGGGTCGAGCCGGGTCTCGGTCGCGAACGGGCCCGCGATGCTGACGGCTGCGACCACGCCGAACGCGAGCAGCAGCAGCTGCGCCCCGCCGAACACGAACCGGCTCGCGCCCGCCACGACCTGGTTCGACGTCAGCTCGATCGCGGCGACGGTGAGCACGGCACCGGGCAGGAAGCTCACGAGCGGCGGCGCGAGGATCCGGACGGGGTCCCCGCCGAGCGCGGGCGACACGAGCGTGATCGTGACGACCGTGACGAGGAACGACGCGGCGACGGGCAGTGCGGCGCCCAGCGTGGGCCAGCGGCCGCCGAGCAGCCGGAGGATCCCGACGACGGCCCCGAGCACGAAGAACACCGGGAGCGTCGCGGCGGTCGGGTAGAGGATCAGGCCGAAGCCGACGGTGAGCAGCGCGTGGCCGAGGACGACGAGCAGCGGACCGAACCGCGCCGGTGTCGCGAGCACCTCGCGCAGCCGGACGCGCGCGGCGGCGAGGTCGGCGTCGCCGCGGGCGAGGTCGCGGACGAGCCGGTCGACGCCGCCGATCTGGTGCAGCGGCAGGGTGCCGCTCGCACCCGGACCCGTGAAGTCGCTCAGCGTGCCGTGCGTCGTCTCGACCTGCACGAACACGCCGGTCGGCAGCACGATCGTGCGGACGTGGTCGGCGCCGTACGCGGCCGCGACCTCGCCGATCTGCCGCTCGGTGTCGACGACGGACTGCCCCGACGACAGCAGGGCGGCCCCCAGCTCGCGCAGCAGCGGGACGAGGTCGGGCGGGACCTCGGGCGGCTCGACGGGCTCGGGCGGCGCGGGCGGCGCGGCGGGCTCGGTGAGCGCGTGGGCCGCGCGTCGGAGGCGTGCGGCGAGCGCCCGTCGACGCGCCACGGCCGCCGGCGCGGGCGCGAGGCGGGTGCCCGCCGGCGTCGACGGTCCGCGGACGGCGGGCGTCCCCGTGGGTGAGGTCGGCGGAGGGTGGACGACCGGTGTGCCCGCGGGAGACGTCTCGGGCGACCGCGTCCCGTCGTCGCGCATGCCGCCTCCCGCGCGTGCGCCCGGGCCGTCCTGCCGGGCTCGTCCGATCGTGCCGGTCCTCCTCGGATCGTACGGACGGACCGGTCAGGCGTCCCGGCGGGCGGTCCGGGCGACGGTCCCGACGACGGCGAGCTCGACGTACTCGTCGACCTTCATGACACGCAGCGCGGCACGCACGGGCGCGGGGACCAGCCGGGCGCCCGCGTCGCCGCGCAGGCGGACCGGGTCGTCGAGGACGAGCACGCGGCCGCCCCGGACGAGCCGGGCGCCGCCCGCCGCGTCGACGTTGCGCAGCCACTGCACGTCGGGCCCGTACGTGAGTGCGAGGACCACGCCGCGCGGCGTGCGGAACGCCATGACGGGCGTGCGGTAGCGGCGGCCCGACGAGCGCCCGACGTGGTGGAGCGTCGCGAGCGGCGGGACGCGGTCGGAGACCAGGCCCATCACCGGGTTGGTGACGACCCGGTTGACGCGGGTGATCCAGTGCGGGATCGGCATGAGGTGGACCGTACCGACGGTCCACCGTCGTGGCACGCGGGTCCACCGCAGCCGTCGCGACGACGCGTGCGGTGGCGGAACCTACGAGGTCGACGCGGCCTCCGCGACCGGGGCGCCCGGCGTGTCGCGAACGGTCTCGGTGGGCGGACCTCGACTTGCCTGCCTGCGGGCGGCCCGCCCACGGTGGAGAGGTCCGCAAGCGCTGCCCCGGCGTCGGACGGCCCCCGGGTCGCCGGTGACGGGGTGGTGTTCCCCGGCACGAGAGGAGCCGCCTGTGCTCACCCTGACCGAGAACGCCTGCACCGCCGTCCGGACGCTCACCGAGCGGGCGGGCCTGCCCGACGAGACGGGCGGGCTGCGCATCGCCGAGCAGGACGCGGGAGGTTTCGAGCTCGCGCTCGTGGCCGCCCCGGTCCCCGGTGACGACGTGGTGTCCGACGCGGGTGCCCGCGTCTACGTGGACCAGCGCGCGTCGCACACGCTGTCGGCGCAGCAGCTGGACGTGGAGCCTACGGCGAGCGGCTCGAGCTTCACGCTCTCGCCGCAGTGACCCGGGTGCCGCGGTGAGTCCGCGGCCCTGGACCGTCCCCGCTCGCTGAGCGGGGCGGCGTCCCCGGACGGCGGGGCGGGAGGCGTCACTCCCGCCCCGCCGTTCAGCGTGCGGGCGTGTCGGGCGCCGCGAGGCCCTTGCCGACGGTGAGCAGCAGCTGGCTCACGACGTCGTGCGGGCCGGTGGTGCCCTGAGCGAGCTCGCTCCACGCCGCGTAGAGGGACGCCCACACGGTGGTCTGGACCCATGCGGCCGTGAGCCGGGTGTCGAGGGAGCCGTCGGCGAGCCCGCGCGCGCACGCGGCGTCGAGCGCGTGCGTGAACCCGTCGGGCGGGTCGCAGTCCTCGAGCGGCACGAGGCCGGTGAACACGAGCGTGAGCAGGTCACCGAGCCGCAGGCACTCCTGGCAGGCGCGCAGGATCGCGTCGAGCCCGGGTCCGTCGTCGAGCCGTGCGCGGTCGGCGACCGCCGCGAGGCGTGTGCCGGCCTCCTCGGCGACGGCCGCGAGCAGGTCGCTGCGCTCGGGGAAGTAGCGGTGGAGCGTGGTCCGGCCGACGTCGGCGGTGTCGGCGATCTGGCCGAGGCTCGCGCCGGCGTCCTGGGCGAGGGTGCGGATCGCCGCGTCGACGATGGCCCGTCGGGTGCGCGCGCGTGCGCCGCTCGCGATGTCCGTGCTCACGTTCGGACAGTAGCACCGTGTTCCACAGTGGAATGTTGGTTGACCGCGATGGAACACAGATGTTCCACTTGGCGCATGGCTCCGACCACCGCGCCCGCGACCGAGAACTCCGGCACCGCCGACCCGCAGCCCGACGGGGTCCCGCCCGCGCCCGACCTCCCGCGCGGCGAGCGGTTGCGCATCCTCGTCTCGTTCGCCCGCCCGCATGCCCGCACGCTGTCGATCGGGCTGGTCCTGGGGCTCGCCGCGACCGCGATGGGCCTCGCGACACCGATGGTCACGAAGTGGGTGCTCGACTCGCTCACCGTGTCCGGCGACCTCGCCGCGCCCGTCGGTGTGCTCCTCGCGCTGCTGGTCGTCGGGTCGGCCGTCGGGCTCGCGCAGTGGATCCTCATGGGCACCGTCGCCGAGCGGATCGTCTACGACGCCCGGCGGTCGCTCGTCGACCACTTCCTCCGCGCGACGGTCCCGGCGATCACCCGGAGGCCCGTCGGCGAGCTCGTCACGCGGACCACCTCCGACACCGTGCTGCTGCGCGAGGCCGCGTCGTCGAGCCTCGTCAGTCTCGTCAACGGCACCGTGTCGCTCGTCGGGACGCTGATCCTCATGGCGGTCCTCGACCTCGTGCTGCTCGGCACGACGATCGCCGCGATCGTCGTGGTCGGCGCCGTCATGGCGCTCCTGCTCCCGGGCATCGGCACGGCGCAGCAGGCGTCGCAGGAGTCGATGGGCCGGCTCGGCGGGACGCTCGAGGGCACGCTGCGCGCGGTGCGGACCGTGAAGTCGAGCCGGGCCGAGGCGCGGCAGGGCGAGAAGATCCTCGTCGACGCGCGCGGCGCTCGCGACCACGCGATCCGCGCGGTGCGGACGACCGCCGTCGCGTGGACCGTGTCGTGGGGTGGCATCCAGCTCGCGATCGTCGTCATCCTCGGGCTCGGCGCGTGGCGGGTCTCCGAGGGGCTGCTCGCGGTGTCGAGCCTGGTCGCGTTCCTGCTGTACGCGTTCAACATCGTGGGCCCCATCTCGGAGCTGACCCAGAGCTTCACGCAGCTGCAGTCCGGCATCGCCGCCGCGGCCCGGATCCGCGAGGTCACCGCGATGGAGACGGAGGAGCCGCCGACCCCGGCGGCGGCCCCGGCGGCGACCGCGGAGAGCGTGCCCGCCCGCACGACCGACGACTCGGCCCCGGTCGTGGAGCTGCGCGGCGTGACCGCCGCGTACGGCCCGGACGCGCCGCCCGCGGTCCGCGACGTGTCGTTCGCGATCCCGCGCCGCGGCCACACCGCGCTGGTCGGTCCGTCGGGCGCGGGCAAGACGACGGTGTTCTCGCTGCTGCTGCGGTTCCTCGAGCCGCAGGAGGGCACGCTGCTGCTCGACGGCGTCCCGTTCGCCGAGGTCGGCCACGACGCGCTCCGCGCGCGGTTCGCGTACGTCGAGCAGGAGACCCCGATCGTGCCGGGCACCATCCGCGACAACCTGCTGTTCAGCGCACCCGACGCGACGCAGGAGGAGGTCGACCGTGTCCTGCGGGCCGTGCGGCTCGACGGCGCGTTCGACGGGCTGGACGACGGGCTCGACACGTCGCTGTCGTCGACGTCGGTGTCGGGCGGTCAGCGGCAGCGGATCGCGCTCGCCCGTGCGCTGCTGCGCTCGCCGGACGTGCTGCTGCTCGACGAGGCGACCGCCCAGGTCGACGGCCTGACCGAGGCCGCGGTGCACGACTGCATCCGCGCGGCGGCGGAGACCGGCGCGGTCGTGACGGTCGCGCACCGGCTGTCGACGGTCGTCGACGCGGACACGATCCTCGTGATGGACGAGGGCCGTGTCCGCGCGCGCGGCACGCACACCGACCTGCTGGCGACGGACGACCTCTACCGGGACCTCGTCGAGGCGCTCCGCATCGGCGTCGAGCTCCCCGCCCGCGCGCCGGCCTGACCGCGCCCCGACCTCCTGGGCCGGCGGGTCAGCCGCCCAGGAGGTCCTCGAAGGACGGGACCGCGTCGTACAGGCCCGTGGGGGCGCTGGGCTCGCGGTCGGCGACCTCCTCGGCCAGCTGGCGGCCGGCCCGGCGGATGCGGTCGGGCAGCGGGTTGACGCGGTCGCTGCCCGCGTCGGCCCAGTCGTCGGTCGCGGCGAACACCGCGGTCGGCACGACGTCGGCCCGCAGGTAGGCGAACAGCGGGCGCAGCGCGTACTCGAGCGCGAGCGAGTGCCGCGCGGTGCCGCCGGTCGCGCCGAGCAGCACGGGCCGCCCGACGAGCGTGTCCTTGTCGAGCACGTCGACGAAGGACTTGAACAGCCCCGAGTAGGACGCGGAGAACACGGGCGACACGGCGATGACGCCGTCGGCCCGCTCGACCGTGTCGAGCACCTCCCGCAGCGGCCCGGACGCGAACCCCGTGAGGGTCATGTTGACGATCTCGTGGGCGAGGTCCCGCAGCTCCACGGTCTCGACCTGCGCGGTGATGCCGCGCTGGGCGAGCTCGGCCACGGTCGCGTCGGCCAGCCGGTCGGCCAGCAGCCGCGTCGAGGAGGGCTGGGACAGCCCGGCCGAGACGACGACGATCGAGCGGTTGCTCATCGTGTCCTTCTTCCTGTGCTCTCGATGGTCCGTGTGGCTCAACGCGTGACGGCGTCCGCTGCTTCCACGTCGTCCTCCGCGGTCCGGCCGGTCCAGCGGTCGGCGGCGGCGGTCGCGGGGGTGGCGGGCAGTGTGCCGGCGGCACGGGCGGCCGCGACGCGGTCGGCGTGCGACGGCGGGTTCGCCGGGACGTGCGCGGGGCGGACGGCCTCGGCCTCGCGGCGCAGCACGGGCACGATCTCCTCGGCGAGGAGGTCGATCTGCTCGAGCACGGTCTTGAGCGGGAGGCCGGCGTGGTCGACGAGGAACATCTGCCGCTGGTAGTGGCCGACCTGCTCGAAGAACTTCCCGTACCGGTCGATGACCTGCTGCGGCGACCCGACGGTGAGCGGGGTGTCGCGCGTGAACTCCTCCATCGACGGGCCGTGGCCGTAGACGGGGGCGACGTCGAAGTAGGGGCGGAACTCGTCCCACGCCTTCTGCGAGTCCTTGCGGACGAACACCTGGCCGCCGAGCCCGACGATCGCCTGGTCGGCCTGCCCGTGCCCGTAGTGCTCGAAGCGCTGGCGGTAGAAGTTCACCATCTGCGCGGTGTGCTCCATGGGCCAGAAGATCGCGTTGTGCAGGAACCCGTCGCCGTAGTACGCGGCCTGCTCGGCGATCTCGGGCGAGCGGATCGACGCGTGCCACACGAACGGTGCGACGCCGTCGAGCGGGCGCGGGGTCGAGGTGAAGCCCTGCAGCGGGGTGCGGAACTTGCCGGACCAGTCGACGACGTCCTCGGTCCACAGCCGGCGCAGCAGCGCGTAGTTCTCGATCGCGAGCGGGATGCCCTGGCGGATGTCCTGGCCGAACCACGGGTAGACGGGGCCGGTGTTGCCGCGGCCGAGCATGAGGTCCATGCGGCCGTCGGAGATGACCTGGAGCATCGCGTACTCCTCGGCCAGCCGGACGGGGTCGTTGGTGGTGATGAGCGTGGTCGCGGTCGACAGCACGATGTTCTTCGTGCGGCCCGCGAGGTAGCCGAGCATCGTCGTGGGCGACGACGGGACGAACGGCGGGTTGTGGTGCTCGCCCGTCGCGAAGACGTCGAGGCCGGCGGCGTCCGCGTGCTCGGCGATCGTGAGCATGTTCCGCACGCGCTCGGTGTCGTCGGGGGTGTGCCCGGTGGTCGGGTCGGTGGTGACGTCGCCGACGCTGAAGATCCCGAACTGCATGGTGCGCCTCGTTCCTGCTGCCTCGATCCGGGAAGCCCCGGAGGTTCATGCGTTTGCATGTATCGTCGCGCTCAACCGACCGGCCCCGCGACCTATTCCCAGCCTGCCGTGCACGCCGCCGGGAGGACAGCGGAGCGCGGCGGCGCGCCGACCGACCGGTCTCGGGGCGCCCCGTCGCCCCTCCCCGGTTACGGTGTCGGGGAAGGGCAGTCGGGGGTGGGGAGGGCCGGCGAGCGTGGCCGACGACCAGGTGAAGGTGCTCGTCGTCGAGGACGACGTCGACACCGCCCAATTCGTCCGGACCGTCCTGGAACGTCGCGGTGGGATGTCCGCCACCGTCGTGCACGACCCGATGTCGGCGCTCGCCGAGGTCGCGCAGCAGACGTTCGACGTCGTCCTGACTGACATCCAGATGCCCGGCATGAGCGGGCTCGAGCTCCTCGGGGAGCTGCGCTCGCGCGCGCCCGGCGTCCCCGTCGCCGTGATGACCGCCTTCGCGAGCGTCGACTACGCCGTCGAGGCGCTGCGCCGCGACGCCGACGAGTTCCTCGTCAAGCCCGTCGGGGCCGCGATCCTCGTCGAGAAGGTCCGGGCGCTCGCCGCCGAGGGCCGCAGCCGCCGGGACGCCGCCGGCCCCACCGAGACCGTGCTGGCCGTCGGCGCCCACCCCGACGACGTCGAGATCGGGGTCGGCGCGACGCTCGCCTCGCACCGCGCCGCCGGGGACACGGTCGTCGTCCTCACGCTGTCGAGCGGCGCGATCGGCGGCGAGGTCCACGCACGCCGGCACGAGGCGCTCGCCGCGGCGGCCGTCATCGGCGCGCGGCTGTACCTGCACGACTTCGAGGACACCCGGCTCGACCCCGCGGGCGGGCTCATCACGACGATCGAGGAGACGATCGCCGAGGTGTCGCCGACGATCGTCTACACGCACTCCGTGCACGACCGGCACCAGGACCACCGCGCGGTGCACCAGGCCGTGCAGGTCGCCGCGCGCCGCGTGCCGTCGCTCGCGTGCTTCCAGAGCCCGTCGTCGACCGTCGACTTCCAGCCCGACACGTTCGTGCCCGTCGACGGCTTCGTCGAGACGAAGCTGCAGATGCTCGCCGCGTTCGAGTCGCAGGCGCACCGCGACTACATGGAGCCCGAGCTCGTGCGCGCGACCGCCCGCTACTGGTCGCGGTTCGGGACCGGCCGGTACGCGGAGCCCCTGGAGACGGTCCGGGTGGCCGCGATGATCTCGGGATCGGGGCGCGCGGGCGGGATCGCCGCGGCCGCGCACCAGCCCGCGCCGCTGACGCACGACGACACGGGAGGCACGCGATGACCAGGGTCCTCGTCACGGGAGCGGGCGGGCCCGCGGGCGTCGCCGTGATCCGCTCGCTGCAGCGGCGGGGCGACGTCGAGGTGTACGCCGCCGACATGGACCGGTGGGCCAGCGCGATCTACCTCGTGCCGCCCGAGCGTCGGCGGCTCGTGCCCGCGGGACGTGCGCCCGAGTTCGTCGACGTCGTGCGCGCGATGTGCCGCGACGACGGCATCGACGTGCTCTACCCGACCGTCGACGTCGAGCTGCCGCGGCTCGCCGCCGCCCGCGACGACCTGGCGGCCGACGGCACGCTGCTCGCGTCACCCACGCTCGCCACCATCGAGACGTGCCTGGACAAGCTCGCGCTCGCCCGCGCGTGCGCGCGCACCGTCCGGGTGCCCCGGACCGAGCTCGTCGGGACGCCCGAGGCCACGTCGGGCTGGGACTTCCCCGTCATCGTGAAGCCGCGCCGCGGGGCCGGCTCCCGCGGGGTCCGGACGGTCTTCACGGCCGCGGAGCTCGACGCCGTGCACGCCGAGGAGGACCTGCTCGTGCAGGAGATGCTCCCCGGCGACGAGTACTCGGTCGACGTCCTCGCCGGTCCCGACGGCCGCGTGATCGCCGCGGTGCCGCGCGCGCGCCTGCGCGTCGACTCCGGCGTCGCGGTCGCGGGCGTGACCGTGCGCGACGACGAGCTCGTCGCCGCCGCGTCCGCGGTCGCCCGCGCGGTCGGTCTGACGAGCGTCGCGAACGTGCAGCTCAAGCGGGACGCCGACGGCACGCCCGCGCTCCTCGAGGTCAACCCCCGCTTCCCCGGCGCGATGCCGCTGACGATCGCCGCGGGCGTCGACATGCCGTCGCTCACGCTCGACGCGGTGCTCGGCCGCGACGTGCCCGAGCGCGTCGACTTCGCCGAGATCGCGAACGTCCGGTACCTCGAGGACGTGTTCCTGCCCGTCGACGAGGTCCTGCCCGCACCCGACGCCGCGCACGCCCCGTCCGGCGCATGACGACCGGCACGGCCGCCGGCCCGTCGCTGCGCGGCGACCACCACGTGCACTCGGCGTTCTCCGACGACGCGGTCAGCACGCCCGCCGAGAACCTCGCGGCGGCCCGCGCGGCGGGGCTCGACACGATCCGCATGGTCGACCACGTCCGCGTCTCCACGACGTACGTGCCCGACTTCCTCGCGGTCGTGCGCGGACTGCCGCCCGTCGACGGGCTGCGCGTCCTGACCGGGGTCGAGGCGAAGATCCTCGACGCCGACGGCCGTGTCGACGCGCCGCCCGAGGTGCTCGCGGCGCTCGGCCGCCCCGACGGCGCGGACCGCGTGCTGCTCGCCGACCACCAGTTCCCCGGCCCCGACGGTCCGTGGAGCCCGCGCGTCGTCGTCGAGCACCTCGCGTCCGGTGCGCTGACGCCCGCGGGGGCCGTCGAGACGCTCGTGACCGCGACCGTGCGGGCCGTGCGACGCGTCGGGCGTGCCCAGCTCGCGCACCCGCTGTCGCTGCTGCCGAAGATCGGCCTCACCGAGGACGACGTGCCCGACGACCTGCTCGACGAGCTCGCCGCCGTCGCCGTCGCGACCGGCACGCCCGTCGAGGTCAACGAGAAGTGGCGCTGCCCGGGTCCGCGCGTGCTGGCGCGCTGGGCGGCCGCGGGCGTCACGCTGGTCGCGTCGACGGACGCGCACGTCGCCGACGACGTCGGCCGGTACGCATGGCTGCGCGGGTCGGGCAGGCTGGACGCATGACCGACGACGACACGACCACCCGACCGGCCCGGGCGCGCACGACCGCCCGCGTGCTGGTCGTCGACGACGAGCCCGACGAGCGCGCGCTGCTCGCGACGCACCTGCGCCGGGCGGGGTGCGAGGTCGTCGAGGCGCCGAGTGCGGAGGCCGCCCTGGCCGACGAGTCGCAGCTCGACGTCGACGTCGCGTTCGTGGACCTGCGGCTCCCGGGCATGGGCGGCTGGGAGCTGGTCGAGGAGCTGCGCCGGCGGCGGCCCGGGCTGCCGGTCGTCGTCACGTCCGTGCTCGACGAGCACGACTACCCCGACGTCGAGGCCGCACTGCCGAAGCCGTTCGTGGGGGAGCACGTGCGCGCCGCGCTCGAGCGGGCGCTGCCGGACGGGTCGCCGTGACGTCGTCCTACCGCTCGACGATCCCGTCCGTCCCCGCGGGCGGGGGCTCGCGCCTGCTCACGAAGATCGCGTCGCGCCTGGGCGACGACGCGAACGTCGTCGAGCGACAGCTGCCGTTCCTCGGGGTGTACCTCGTCGCCGTCCTGACGCTGTGGATCCCGTCGATCACCGTGTCGGTGCCGTGGGCGGTCTGGGTGTCGGCGGCCGTCGCGGTCTCGGTGGCCGTCGTCGCGCGCCTCGTGCGCTGGCGCGACGAGCCCGAGTGGACGCAGGACCTCCTGCCGATCATGCAGATCGTCTGCATCGGGTTCCTGCGCTACGGCACGGGCGGCATCGGCTCGATCTTCACCGTGATGATCTTCCTGCCCGTGCTCGCGCTCGCCGCGCAGCGCGGGTGGCGCGGCCCGATCATCTCCGTGGTCGGGGTGAACCTCGTCATCCTGCTGCCCGCGATCCTCGACCCGGACACGCCGCTCGACACGCTCGTGCTGGTCCGCGGGCTGTTCGTGTCCCTGGTCGCGCTGGTCGTGGCGGTCACCGCGCACGAGGTCACGGAGCGGCTGCGCGCGCGCACCGAGGCCGTGGCGGTCATGCGCGACCGCGAGCAGGAGATGGTCGAGCGCATGCGCGCCGACGCGTTCGAGCTCGCGCGCGTCGCCGACGCCCGGCGCGCCGCCCGCGACGAGCTGGTGTCGATCATCGACTCCGCGACCGAGCAGGCGATCATCGCGACCGACGCGACGGGTGTGGTCCGTGTCTTCAACGCGGGCGCCGAGAGGCTGCTGGGCTACGCGCAGGGCGAGGTCGTCGACCGGCTGCGGATCACCGACCTGTACGCGTCCCCCGAGCCCGAGCCGCCGGGCGGCCCCCAGCGCGCACCCGGCTCGGTCGCCGCGCGGCTGCTCGAGTCGATCGTGACGCCCGAGGACGGCGTGCGCACGGGTCGCGACGCCCGGTACCGCCGCCGCGACGGGAGCGAGGTCACCGTCCGGCTCGCCGTCACGCGGCGGCTGGACGTCGACGGCAGCGTCGCGGGCTACGTCATCGTCGCCACCGACGTCACGGAGGAGCGCGAGGCGTCCCGTCTCAAGGACGAGTTCGTCAGCCTCGTGAGCCACGAGCTGCGCACGCCGCTGACGTCGGTGCTCGGGTACCTGGAGCTGCTGCTCGACGGCACCGACGAGCTCACCGAGGAGCAGCGCAGCTACCTCACCGTCATCGAGCGCAACGCGCGGCGGCAGCTCCGCCTGGTCGGCGACCTGCTGCTCACGGCCCAGGTCGACGCGGGCACGTTCGCGATCTCCCCGCGCGGCATCGACCTCGCCGACGTCGTCACGGGGTCGGTCGCGTCGTTGGGGCCGGTGGCCGAGCAGGCGGGCGTGCGCCTGACGACGACGATCGAGCCCGCGCCCGTGACGGCCGACCCGGGCCGCCTCTCGCAGGTCGTCGACAACCTCGTCTCCAACGCGGTGAAGTTCACGCCCGCGGGCGGCGAGGTGCACCTGTCGGTCGGCCCGACCCCCGACGGCGGCGCGGCGCTGTCGGTGCGCGACACCGGCATCGGGATCGCGCCCGACGAGCTCAGCCGCCTCACCACCCGGTTCTTCCGGGCGACCTCCGCGACGCGCCGGGCCATCCCCGGCGTGGGGCTCGGTCTCGCGATCGCGCGCGCCGTGGTCGACGCGCACGGCGGCCTGCTCGACATCGAGAGCACGCTCGGGGAGGGGACGACGTTCGTCGTGACCCTGCCGTCCGCCCCGCCGCACGCCCCGGCCTGACGCCGCCGCCGCCCGCGCGAGGCGCAGCCCTGTCGACGGACGAACCGGATGTATCTGGACATCCGCCCGGGATTCCTTCTGCCCGTGCGCCGACCGCGGCGCCACCCCGTGACAGCGCACGGAACCCCGTGCAGGACCCGAAGGATCTCCCATGTCGTTCGTCAGCCCCGCCCTCGGGACGGACTCCCGCCCGACCGGCGCCGCCGCCGTGCGCGCCCTGCGCGACGCCGTCCCCGCCGTCCACCTGCCCGGCACCGACGGCTACGCGCGCCACACCGCGACGTCGAACCTCACGCACCGCCTCAGCCCGCTCGCCGTGGTCGAGGCCACCGGCCCGGCCGACGTGAGCGCCACGCTGCGGATCGCCGCCGCGTTCGGCGTGCAGGTCGCGGTGCAGGGCACCGGCCACGGCGCGACCGAGGAGATGCGCGACGCGATCCTCGTCCACACCGCCGCGCTCGACGAGCTCACCGTGCACGCCGACGAGCGCTGGGCGCGCGTCGGTGCCGGCGTCCGCTGGGAGCGGGTGCTGGAGGCGACCGCGCCGCACGGGCTCGCCGCGCTGTGCGGGTCGTCGCCCGACGTGGGCGTCGTCGGCCTGCTCACCGGCGGCGGACTCGGTCCGGTCGCACGCTCGCACGGCCTGTCGTCCGACACGGTCCGCGCCTTCGACGTCGTGACGGGCGACGGCGTGCTGCGGCGCGTCACGCCGGACGAGCACCCCGACCTGTTCTGGGGCCTGCGCGGCGGCAAGGGCACCCTCGGCATCGTCACCGCGGTCGAGATCGACCTGCTGGACCTGCCCGACCTCTACGCGGGCGGTCTGTGGTTCGCGGAGCCCGACGTGGCCGCGGTCCTGCGGACGTGGGGCCAGTGGTGCGAGCTGCTGCCCGAGGAGGGCACCACGTCCGTCGCCGTCATGCGGCTGCCCGACATGGACCCGTTCCCCGCGCCGCTGCGCGGCCAGGTCACGCTGCACGTGCGCTTCGCGTGGACCGGCGACCCGGCCGTCGGCGAAGAGATGATCCGCGCGATCCGCTCCGTCGCCGCGCCGGTCGTGGACACCGTCCGGACGATGCCGTACGCCGCGCTGGGCGACGTCCACGCCGACCCGGTCGACCCGATGCCGCTGCACGAGACGCACCACCTGCTGCACGGCTTCGGCGTGGCGGGCGCGGACCGCCTGCTCGATCTCGTCGGCCCGGGCGTCGACTCGGCGCTCGTCGCCGTCGAGGTGCGGCAGCTCGGCGGGCGGGTGCGCGAGGGCGACCCGTGCGCGTACGCGCACCGCGACGCCGGGTACAGCGTGCTCGCGATCGGCCTGATGATCCCGGAGGTCGCCCAGGTCGTGACGCGGGACGCCGCGCGCGTCGCGCACGGCCTCGAGCCGTGGGTCGTCGACGGCGGCCTGCCGAACTTCACCGACGCCGCGGGCGCGGCGTGGGCGGACCGGGTGTTCACGCCGCTGGTCGCGCGCCGGCTGCGCGCGCTCACCCGCACCTACGACCCGGCGGGCGTGCTGCTCGCCGCGCGCGGGGTACGGACCGCCGCCTGACCCGCGGTCACGGCCCGCCGGCCGCCGCAGGTCCCGCCGCGTGCGGGGCCGCTGCGGCCGGCATGCGCCTGGCGAGCTCGTCGAACGCGGCCTGGTACTCCTGCGTGCGGAAGTCACCGCCGTGGGTGTCGACGCGCTGCCTGTCGGCGTCCCACTCGGTGTCGGGCTGGTCGATGACGGACTGCTCGACGGCGTACCGGTGCACCGGGAAACCCAGGGGGTCGGTGCGACGCCACAGGCTCCGCCACCGCGGGGCGCCCCACCCGTGCGCGCCGTCGTGCGGAGACAGCGAGCCGACCAGGGTGAACGGCGAGGGCGGCGGGAGCGCGGCGTCCGTCGGCTCGGCCTGCCACGGGTCGTGCGGCCACGCGTGCGCCCCGGTCGTCGGGCTCGTGCCGAGCGCGGACGGGCCGAGGAGCTCGGGGAAGAACCGGCCGAAGTACGGCCGCAGCTGGCACCCGAACGACAGGAAGGCGATCGCCTCGCTGTCGGTGCTGCCCGTGCGCGTGTCCCACCGGGCGAGCAGCGTGGCGACCGAGACGACGGCCCCCAGGCTGTGCGCCGACACGATGACCGCGCGGTCGGGCCCGCCGGCGAGCCAGTCGTCGATCCGGTCGCGCAGCTCGGGGACGGTGCGCTCGGTGTAGCACGGCGGGCCGAACGGGTGCCCCGCGTGCGGGAGGAAGCACTCGAGGTCCCACAGCAGCCCCCACGGGCGCGCCTGGGACCTCGACCCGCCGCCGAGCCCGACGCTCGCGAAGAGCAGCCCGGCGACGACGACGACGGACCCCGTCCCGAGGTCGTCGAGCCAGCCCCACAGCGGCGCGAGGCTCGGCACGGCGCCCGCCTCGGCCGACGTGCCCGACGGCCGGACGAGGAGGCTCGCGAGCAGCGCGACCCAGAACGTGACCGCGAGCCAGCCGACCAGCGGCTCGGCGCGGTGGGCGAGCGAGGCGACGCGCCGCACCCTGCCGACGGCGGCGACGGGCGGCGGGACGTCCGCGACGCCCGGCACGACGGAGAGGACGTTGCGGCGCGGCAGCGCACGGACGGCGAGGACGACGACGGCGAGCACGAGCGCGACGACGACGAGGAAGCTGGTCGACGCGAACTCGCGGTACCCCTCGGGCACCCACAGCGGCGGTGCGTCCCCCGTCGGCTGCAGCACCCGCACGACGCCCCACACGGTCGCGGTGCTCATCACCATCGCGAGCCCGGAGGCGAGCGCGAGGAACACGGCGGGCCCGCGGCCGTCCCAGCCCTCGTCGAGGCGGCCCTCCTGCCGGAGGTTCGCCCGCAGCGCGGTGGCGGCGAGCGCGACGAGCGCGAGCAGCAGCACGCCCGCGGACCACCGCTCGACGTCGGGGTTGCCCGAGTCCCGCGCGGCGAGCGCGGCCAGCGAGGCCACACCACCCACCGCCACGAGGGGTGCCCACACGACGGACCGGAGGCCGCCGCGCAGCCCGACCCCCACCGTGCACAGGAGGACGAGCAGCACGACGAGGATCGCCGGGCCCGCCTCGAGGCCGCCGAACCGGACGACCGCGTCGGCCGCGTCGGTCCGTCCGGGTGCCGTCCACGTCTCCGCGAGCACCCAGCCGAGCACGCCGACGCTCGCGCCGACGAGCGAGGCGGTGGGCGCGGTCCTGCTCCCGGTCCGGCTCGGTCGCTCCGTCCCGGGGTCGACGCGCACGCATGCCGCACGGACCACCGCGACGACCAGGACCACCGACGACAGGACGAGCGTCGTCGCCCAGGACTTGCCGACGTCGGGCGTGCCCGACAGGTCCCGGCACGCGGTGAGCAGGTGCGCGACCGAGCCGGGGCAGCCCGCGGCTGCGCGTTCGAGCTGCTGCCAGGCGAGGAGCGTGGAGAGCAGCGCGACCCCGGCGGCCAGGTGGGCCCACCAGGAGACCCAGCTGGTGGTCGCGTGGTCCCAGACGCCCGTCCGCGCGAGGTAGGGCCAGTGCGCGCCCGCCTCGCCGGCCGGGCGCGGCGGCGGGACCGTGCCGGTGGCGCGTTCCTCCCGCCGCCGCCGGGACACCGTGGCGTCGTACCGGACGATGCCCCAGAACGACGTGACGGCGAGGACGACGAACGCCACGAGCGCCGCGCCGGCGAGCACGGCCGTGCGCGCGCCCGCCGTGAGCCCGACGAGGGCGTCGTCGACGACGTCGGGGACCCAGCGGCACACGGCGGTCGTCGACGCGCCGTCGGGCACGTAGCACTGCTCCGCGACGCCGAGCGTCAGGGTCGCGGCCGTGGTGACCCACAGCAGGGTGAGCACCACCCCGGTGGCGCGGACCGCGACGCCGCTCGCGGTACGCCGGTACCAGGGCTCGTCACGCTCGTCCTCGTCCAGGTCCCGTGCCCAGAACGCGGCGTTGAGCAGGCCGAACGGGACCAGGAACACCCAGAAGAGCCGGATCAGCCCGGCTGTGCCCGGCAGCGGGGCCTTCGAGACCCGGGCGAGGCCGCCCCACGAGTACGCCTCGCGCCGCACGTCCGGCGGGACGGCCCAGTACGGCCGCCGGTCGGCGGGCCACCCGGCGAGCCGGTCGGCCGTGACCTTCGCCGGCCGGACGGTCCAGAACCCGGCGTCCGCGGGCGTGCCCCCGGCCGCCTCCACGTCGGCGGTGGAGACCCCCAGCATCGCGGCGGGCGGGGTGTTGGACACCCCGTGCACCCTGATCTCGAGGATCCTCGGCCCCTCGGCGGCCGGCCGGCCGGTGCCGGTGGTCGTCGGCAGCTCGCTCGTGCTCATGATCGCCCCCGTCGGGCGCGAGCGACGGCGCCCTCACCGGGACGCTAGCCCCGTGCGGACGGCGACCACAATGTCCGGTATGGGCGAATTCGGTCAGGGGTCGGTCGCTGTGCGTCGGTCTGCGGACGAGGTCAGCCGCGCCCGTCGGACGTGACGCCACGAGGCAGCCACGTCCCCGGCCCGCGCGGACCCTTCGGCCGCGGGTCCGCGTCGGCGGTCCTGTCGGTCGTCGCGGGCGGGACGGACTGGGGCGCGGTGCGTGCCGCGGCCGTCGGCCCGTCCGCGGCGGGGTCCGTCGTCGGGTCGGCCGTCGGGTCGACCGTGGGGTCGGCCGTCGGGGTGGGCGTGCTCGTGGGCCCCACCTGGTACCGGATCTCGACGGTCGCGTGGTCCGTGAACTGCGCCTGCGTCGACCCGACGAACGGCGCGACGAGCGCGGCCACGGCGAACGCGAGCACGACGGCGAGGCGCACCCACGACCCGCGGTCCGCCGTCAGGAACGGGTGGCGGGCCGCGGCGCGGGCGGTGTCAGTCGAGGAGGAGGTCATCGAACCTCCTCGCGTCGGCCTGGGCGCTCGCGGCGGCCGCGCGGCGCTCCCGGCGACCGTCGAAGACGGCCAGCAGCTCGAGCGTCGCGAGCGCGAGCAGCGGCGGCACGAGCATCACCGCGCGGCCCGACGCCGACGTGGACCACTGCAGCACCCACCCCCACCCGCGGTGCACGTCGAGCACGACGCCGCGCACGCGCGTGATGGGGATCGCGTTCGGGTCGGCCTCGGCGTTCGCGTCGCCCTTGGTGAACACGTACGGCTTGGTGACGGGCGCGCCGTCGGTCCCGACCCGGGGGACGCGCTCGCCCGTCACCGGGTCGTCCGTGAGCTCCGGCAGGTGGCGCAGCGCGACGATCCGGTGCGTGACGAGCTGCTGCGACCCGACCGGCCAGAACGACACGACCTGCCCGACCTTGAGGTCCGACTCACGCGTGATCGCCTGCAGGACCACGGCGTCGCCGGCCTCGAACATCGGGGCCATCGACCCGGACGTCACGATGAGCAGCCGCTCGTCGTTCACCTGGTACCAGAGCGGGACCAGCAGCGACGCGGCGTAGGCGGCCCCGCAGACCGCCACGACCGTCCAGAGCGCGGCGGACACCAGGCGGCGCCAGGTCGGACGCGGGGCACGCGTCGTCCTGGTGCGCGGTGGCACGCTCGGCATCCGTCGGTCGACGGCGGGCGCACCGGGGGCGCGCCTGCGGAACCTCATCGCACGGGCCCTCAGGTGGCCGGTGTGCCGTCGTTGTTCGCGACCTGCTCGGCCTGCATGCGCAGGGAGAGCGCGAGCGCCGTGTCCTGGTAGCTGTTGTCGGCGCCGATCGGGAGGTGCACGCGGACGCAGAGCGTCTCGTTCGTGCCCGCGCCGAGCTCGCGGTCGTCGGCGTCCGGGCCCGTCGCCGCGCTGCCGACGATCGCGGTGAAGTCGGTCGCCAGCGGGGTCGCGGCCCCGTCGACCGCGCCGAGCTGCGGCGCGACCGCCACACCGCCGGCGTCGCACTGCGCCGTCTCGAAGATCGCGAGCTGCACGACGTTCCCGAGCGACTGCGGCGTCGCGCCGTCCGCGAGCGTCGGTGCGGGCGCCGGACCGGTGGCGAGCGTCTCGGAGCGGTACTCGATCGCGTAGCGCAGCTGCAGCGAGCCGTCGTTGCTGACCGTCACCGGCGTGTAGACGGTGTCGCCGGGCGCCATGCCGCCGGGCGGGAGCGTGAAGGCCGTCGCGCCGACGGCGAGGTCGACCGTGCCGGTCGAGATCTCCGCGCTGGTGGAGTCCGTGTCGCTGAACAGCGCCGAGGTGGTCAGCGAGGTCGCCCCGACGACCGCGAGCCCGACGATGCCGACCGTGGTCCACATGCGCCGGCGGCGGGGCTGGTCCCGCTGCGGCGGCGCGGGGTCGATCATCTCCTGGAGCAGGTCGTCCATCATCGGGGGAACTCCTCGGGCATCGTGCGCAGGCAGGTACGGGCCGGACGAATCACCATCGGCAAACGGGTGGCGCGGGTTGAGGCATCCGGGTGAGATTCACTCGTTCGAGTGATGAGTCGTCTGCGCCGTCCGGGGGCGACGTCGCCCGCCCGGGCGCGAACCCGCAGGTCGCGTCGACTCGTCGGCGCCGCGGCGGGGCGTGGGGACGAGCGTGCCGAACGTGAGGTCCGCGGGCGGCACGGCCCGCGAGTAGAGGAAGCCCTGCGCCTGGTCGACCCCGAGCCTCGCCAGGATGTCCGCGGTGTGCTCGTCCTCGACACCCTCCGCGACGACGCGCAGCCCGAACGAGTGCGCGAGGTCCACCATCGCGCGGACCACGACCTCGGACCCCTCGCGCCCGCCGGCCTGGAGGTCCGCGACGAACAGGCGGTCGATCTTCAGCTCGTCCACGGGCAGGTCCCGCAGCTGCGAGATCGAGGTGTTGCCGATGCCGAAGTCGTCGATCGCGACCCGCACGCCGAGCTCGCCGAGGCGCTCCAGCACCGGCACCACGCGCGACCGGTCGGCCACGAGCGCGGTCTCCGTGATCTCGACCTCGAGCAGCTCCGACGGCACGCGGTGCTCGGCGAGCAGCCGCTCGATGAGGTCGACGACCTCCGTCGACGCCACGTCGTGCGCGGACAGGTTCACCGCGACGGGCGTGGTGCGGCCGTCCTGCGACCACTGCGCGAGCTGGCGGACGCACGCCGTGAGCGCGAACCGCGTGACGTCGTGGATGAGGCCCGACTGCTCCGCGAGCGGGATGAACGCCGCCGGCGCGAGCAGGCCGCGCGTCTCGTGCCGCCAGCGCATGAGCGCCTCGAGCCCGACCGTGCGGCCCGTCGTCAGGTCGACCTTCGGCTGGTAGTGCATCTCGAGCTCGTGCGAGTCGTGGTTCGCCGCGTCGAGCGCGCGGTGCAGGTCGCCCAGCAGGACCAGGCGCGCGGGGGAGGAGTCGTCCTCGTCGAGCGAGTACACCGCGACACCCGTGCGGCGGTGCTTCGCCGCGTACATCGCGACGTCCGCCGTCCGCATGAGCGACGACGCGTCGCTCGCGTGGTCCGGCAGGCACGCGACGCCGACCGACGTCTCGACGTGCAGCGCGAGGTCGCCGAGCGGGAACGGCGTCGCGAACAGCCCGCGCACCCGCCGCGCGAGACGCTCGGCGTTCTCGACCGACCGCACGTCCGGCAGCAGGACCGCGAACTCGTCGCCGCCCAGCCGGGCGACGACGTCGTTCTCCCGCAGGGCGCCGCGCAGCCGCTCCGCGACCTGCTCCAGCAGCTCGTCGCCGCGGTCGTGGCCGAGCGAGTCGTTGATGTCCTTGAAGTGGTCGATGTCGAGCATCATGAGCCCGACGCGCGTCCCGTCCTGCTGCGCCTCGGCGATCGTGCGGCGCATGCGGTCGGCGAGCATCCGCCGGTTCGGCAGTCCCGTGAGGGAGTCGAGCAGCGCGAGGCGGGCGTTCTCCAGCGCGGTCGCCTGCAGCCGGCGCGACGTCGTGAGCACCGTCCGGAACAGCAGCACCCACAGCAGCACCAGGCCGACGCCGACGACGATGCCGACCGTGCGGACCGCGTCGCCCACCGCGTCCGCCGAGCCGGTGTGGTCGAGCATGACCTCCGCGGCACCCACGACCTCGCCGGGGCGCGTGCCCTCGGCGTCCGTCGCGAGCGTGTCGCCCGCCGTCACCGGCACGTACACGTCGAGCACGTCGGTCTGCGTACCGCTCGCCGCGCCCTCGTCGCCGCGCACGTCCGTGACGACCCGGGCGTCGGGCTCGCCCGTGCGCATGGTCGCGTCCAGCCTGTCGCCGTCGGGGAACCCGCTCGTCGTGCGGTCGGCCGTCGAGAAGATCAGGGTCCCGTCCTGCGCCCACAGCCGGACCTCGACGACGCTGTCCGCGAACCCGGCGACAGCCGCGCGCACGGCGGCGTCCTGCTCGGGCGTCAGCGCCGTGGCCAGCACGAACGAGTCCGTCGGCACCTGGCCCGTCGCGTAGGACTGCACCGACTCGGCCGACGCCATCCCGTCACGCGTCGACTGCCGCTCCATGACGTTCGCCGAGACGACCACGAGCGCGAGGCCGAGCACCGTCATGGCGACGACGCTCACGACCGCGAAGTAGCGCGTCAACGACCACGGTCGTCGGGTACGGGGCACGCGGACCTCACGGGCGGGGACGGACGACCGGGGGCGAGTCGGTCGGGTTCGGCGGCTTTCGGTCAGCGCGGGAGGAGCGTGCGCTACGGGGCACGGTAGACCGAACTGCCGCACAACTGCGAGACGCGCTGGTCAGCGACCTGCCCGGCGCGTCGGGAACCACCGCCGCCCGCGACGTGTTGCACCGGTCGGGCGCCGCACCGCGCGGCCCCACGAGGAGGACGAGATGGGCTACGAGGTCGAGAAGACCGACGAGCAGTGGGCCGCCGAGCTCGCGCCGCAGGAGTTCGCGGTGCTGCGCCGGGCGGGGACCGAGCGCGCGTGGACCGGTGCGCTCCTCGACGAGAAGCGGGTCGGCGTGTACCGGTGTCGCGCGTGCGGCAACGAGCTGTTCCGGTCCGAGACGAAGTTCGACTCGCACTGCGGGTGGCCGAGCTTCTTCTCGCCGCTCGCGGAGGACCGCGTCGAGCTGCTCGTCGACCGCAGCCTCGGCATGGTGCGCACCGAGGTCCGTTGCGCCCGCTGCGGCTCGCACCTGGGGCACGTCTTCGACGACGCGCCGCAGACCCCCACGGGTGACCGCTACTGCATGAACTCGGTCAGCCTGACGTTCGAGCAGAGCGCCTGACCGCAGGGCACGAAGCCCCCGTCGCGGGACGATCGGGGATCACCCCGACGGGGGCCGTCCGGATGGTCGACACACCTGAAGTCCGGGGCCGTTCCTGCCGATAATGCATGCGTGGACGAGCTGCTGACGGTGAGGCGGTGGCGCCGGTACGGCGCCGACCGTCTCTTCGTCACGCAGGAGACCGGTGCGCCGGTCGGCTCCGTCGACCTCCAGTCCGGCGAGGTCGTCGTCGAGCACCCCGCTCTGGAGGACGGCGTCCGCAAGGCCGCCCAGGCGTGGCTGCGCGCCGACCTGCGCACGGACACGGGTGCGCTCGTGCTGCCGGTCCCGGCCAGCGCGACCGACGCGCTCGACGCGCTCGACCAGGCTGCGCTTGAGGCGTGGCTCGGCACCGTGTCGGCGGACGCGCCGTCGCTCCCGGCCTACCGCGGCGAGCGCGGCAGCTCGGTGCGCACGCGCCTGTCCCGGCTCGTCGACGAGGGCTGGCAGGTGCTGCACGACGTGCCCGTCGGCCGGCAGGGGTCGCTGCTGCAGAACCTGCTCGTCGGCCCCGGGGGGATCCTCGCCGTCTCGGAGCGCGACCTCACCGGCTCCGACGTCGTCGTCGAGGGCCGCTTCATGACCGTCGACGGCGAGCCCGTGCCGTTCCTGCGCGACGCCCGGCTGGAGGCGTCCCGCGTGCAGACGGCGCTGCTGGCCGCCGCGTGCGCGGGTGTCGTGGTGCGCGCGGTGCTCGTCGTGCAGGGCCGGCTCGAGGTGCGCTCGCCCGGCGGCACCGACGACGTGCTCGTGGTCCCGCGGACCGAGGTGCCGGGCATCTTCCGCCGCATGGCGCCGCGGCTCGGCGCCGACCGGGCGGCGGCCATCGCGACCATCGCCGGACGGCGTACCACCTGGTCACGCTGACCCGTCTGGGTGCCAGCACCTAGACCGGTCGGCGTGTCGGGCAGCTGTCCAGCGATTTCGCCCGCCCGGACGTGCCCGGTGGGGCGAGGATGGGTCCGTGGTCGAGGAGAACTTCGCGAGGCTCGAGCGAGAGCTCGGTCTGCTGCTGCGCCGGGCGCACGCGTCGTCGGCGGCGCTCGCGCGTGACGTGCACCCCGACCTGGAGCCGTCGGCGTACGTGCTGCTCGGGCACATCGAGGCGACGCCCGGCGTCCGGGCCAGCGACCTCGCGACCTACATCGGCGTCGGCCGCGGCACGATCTCCCGCCAGCTCGCGCGGCTCGGCGCGATCGGCCTGGTGTCGCGGCGTCCCGACCCGGACGACTTCCGTGGCCAGCTCCTGGACCTCACGGACGAGGGCCTGCGCCGCCTGTCGGCCGCCCGCGCGGCGCGCCGCGAGTTCCTGCTGCGCGCGCTCGACGGCTGGACCGCGGGCGAGGTCGACGCGCTCGCGGAGCAGCTCGACCGGCTGAACTCGGCGCTCGCGGCGATCCGCCAGCACGACTGACCGTTCCGCCGACGCACGGACGCGCCGCCCCCGGGGTCCCGGGAGGCGGCGCGTCCGTGTGCGAGGCGGAGGTCAGGCGACCGTGGCGGGCGCCTTCTCCTCGACGTCGGCGTCCTGCTCGAGCCGCTGCTCGATGCCGGACTTGCGGCCGAGCGGCACCTCCTTGAGGAAGAGCACGGCGACGAGCGACACCAGGGCGACGGGTGCGGCGACGAGGAACAGGTCCGCGATCGCGTCGCCGAACGCGCGCTCGACGACGAGCCGGACCGGCTCGGGCAGGGTGGCCAGGTTCGGCAGCGTGCTGGTGCCGCCGGCACCGAGCGCCGACGCGTCGATCCCGAGGCCCGCGAGGCCCGCGACGATGAGGTCGCCCACCCGGTTGGACAGCACGGCGCCGAGCGCCGACACGCCGATCGCACCGCCGAGCGTCCGGAAGAACGCGACCGTCGAGGTGCCGGAGCCGATCTCGCTCACGTCGAGCGTGTTCTGCACGGCGAGGACCAGGTTCTGCATGAGCATGCCCACGCCGGTGCCGAGGATCACCATGTAGAGCGCGACGAGCGTGAAGCTCGTGTCGTAGTGGATGGTCCCCATGAGCACGAGGCCTGCGGTGAGGACGGTCGCGCCGGCGACCATGAACCCCTTGTAGCGGCCGGTGCGGCTGATGATCTGCCCGGACAGCGTCGAGGCGACGAACACCCCGACGACCATGGGGATCGTGAGCAGGCCCGACTCGGTCGGGGTCTTGCCGCGCGCGAGCTGCATGTACTGGCTGAGGAACACCGAGGTGCCGAACAGCGCGATGCCGACCGCGACGGACGCGACGACCGACAGGACCAGCGTGCGGTTCCTGAACAGGTGCAGCGGGATGATCGGCTCCGCGGCCCGGGACTCGGCCCACACGGCCAGCGCGAGCAGCACGAGCGAGCCGCCGACCATCGCGGCGGTCTGCCAGGACGCCCAGGCGAACGAGGTCCCCGCGAAGGTGACCCACAGGAGCAGCAGCGCGATACCCGCGGACAGCAGGGCCGCGCCGAGGTAGTCGATCTTCACCTGGCGGCGCGTGAGCGGGGGCAGGTGCAGCGTGCGCTGGAGCACGATGATCGCGGCGACCGCGAACGGCAGGCCGACGAAGAAGTTCCAGCGCCAGCCGGGGCCGTCGGTGATGAGGCCGCCGAGCAGCGGGCCGCCGACCATGCCGATGCCCATGACGCCGCCCATGAGTCCCATGTACCGGCCGCGCTCGCGCGGGCTGATGATGTCGGCGATGAGGACCGTGCCGAGCGCGGTCAGACCGCCCGCGCCGATGCCCTGCACGGCGCGCATGCCGATGAGCACGCCGGTGCTGTGCGAGAGGCCTGCGAGCGCGGACGACACGACGGAGATGACGAGCGCGAGCTGGATGAGCAGCTTGCGGTCGACGAGGTCGGCGAGCTTGCCCCAGATCGGGGTCGTGATCGTGGTGGTCAGCAGGGTCGCGGTGACGACCCACGTGAACGCGGACTGCTCACCCTGGAGGTCGGAGATGATCCGCGGCAGCGACGACGACACGACGCTCGTCGCGAGGATCGAGACGAACATGCCGAGGAGGATCCCGGACAGCGACTCGAGCACCTCGCGGTGCGTCATGCGGGGAGCGTCGGCGGGCGCGGCGTCGGACGTGGTGTCGAGCGCGGCGTCGAGGGGGAGACCCGCGGCGTCGGCCGACGTCCCGACGAGCCGGGTGGCCTCGTCGGGCGCGGTGGGGGTGGTGCGGTCGGTCATGGTCTCGCTCTCGTCGAGGTCGGGTCGTGCGGTGCGGGACCCGGCGTCGTCGGCAGGTCGGTGGGGGTGCGCGTCGTGGCCGGTCCGCGAGCCGGAGGTCGCGGCGGGCCCGTCACCCGGTCGTGGCGAGGGCCGGTGCCTGCTCGCGCAGGCGGGCGGCGTCGATCGTGGCGGCGATGCGGTGCAGGACGGCGGCCGCGTCGTCGATGTCGTCGGGCGCCCACTCGCCGAAGACGGCCTGCATGGCGCCGTCGCGGACGTCGAGCATGCGCGCGGCGAGCGTCTCGCCGTCGGCGGTGAGCCGCAGGGTGCGGGCGCGGCGGTCGTCGGGGTCGACGGTCCGCTCGACCCAGCCCTCCGCGACGAGGTGGCTCACCTGGCGGCTGACGACGGAGACGTCGACGCGCATGGCGTGCGCGATCTCGCCGACGCCGAGCGCGCCGCGACGGGCGAGCAGGCGGATGAGCGGGACCTCGCCGCGCGAGCAGGGGAACTGGCGCGACATGACGTGCGACGCCTCGCGCAGCGAGCGGGTGAGCTCCTCCATGGCACGCAGCAGGAGACGTGTGGGCGTCTCGGGTGCGTCGGTGGTGCCGGTCATGGGTCGCTCCTTCGTTGCGTGACGCAAAGACTGTAGGACACAGCATTTGCATGGGGCAACTTATTCCGTGTCCCATCGCGCGGGCACGACGGAGGCCCCTGGCGCGTGGTGCGCCAGGGGCCTCCGGGACGTGCGGGTGCTGTCAGCGGGTCGTGGTGGCCCTCCCACGCGTGCGCCGCTCGACCTTGACCGACTCCATGTCCTCGAGCTGCACGCCCTTCGTCTCGGGCACCTTGAACAGCGTGAAGAAGAAGGACAGGGCCGCGAAGATCGCGTACATCAGGTAGGGGATGGACGCGCCGAACCGGTCGAGCATCGGCGGGAACGAGATCGTGATGAGGAAGTTCGCGATCCACTGCGCCATCGCCGCGACGCCGAGCGCGGCGGCCCGGATGCGGTTGGGGAACATCTCGCCGAGCAGGACCCAGACCAGCGGGCCCCACGTCGCACCGAAGAACACGACGAACGCGTTCGCCGCGACCAGCGCGATCGTCCCCCACGAGCCGGTGAGCGTGAGGTCGTCGCCCGTGCCCGTCGACTGCGTGAACGCGACCGCCATGACCGCGAGCGAGACCGCCATGCCCGCGGAGCCGATCAGCAGGAGCGGCCGGCGGCCGATCTTGTCGATGAGCGCGATCGCGATGAAGGTCACGGCGACGTTCGTCACGGACGTGATGGTCGAGACCATGAACGAGTCGGACTCGTCGAACCCGACCGCCTGCCACAGCGTCGTCGAGTAGTAGAAGATCACGTTGATCCCGACGAACTGCTGGAACACCGACAGCAGGATGCCGACCCAGACCACCGGCAGGAGGCCGAAGCGCGGGCCGCGCAGCGTCGCCTGCTCCTCGAGCCGCTTGTCCGACTCGATCGTGTGCTCGATCTCGCGCACGCGCGCCGCGGGGTCCTCGTCCGGTCCCAGCACGTCGGCCAGCACCTTCTGGGCCTCCTCGCGCCGGCCGCGCGCCACCAGGTAGCGCGGCGACTCCGGGATCATCAGCGCGAGCACGCCGTAGACCGTCGCGGGGACCACGGCGACCATGAACATCCAGCGCCACGCCTCGAGGCCGAACCACAGCTCCTCCGCGGCACCGCCCGCCGACGTCGCGAGCAGCTGGTCGGACAGCAGGGCCGCGAAGATGCCGAGCGTGATCGCGAGCTGCTGGAGCGACCCCAGCCGCCCGCGCATCGCCGCGGGGGCGATCTCGGCGATGTACGCCGGTGCGATCACGGACGCGATGCCGATGCCGACACCCGCGAGGAAGCGCCACAGGATGAGGTCCCAGACGCCGAACGCGAGCCCGGACAGGATCGACGACACGAAGAACAGGACCGCACCCACGAACATGACCCGGGTGCGGCCCCAGTGGTCCGCGAGCTTCCCGCCGGACCAGGCGCCGAGCGCGCAGCCGAGCAGCGCGACGGCGACGGCGAACCCCTGCAGGGCGGACCCGAGGTCGAACTGCTCCCCGATCGCGTCGACGGCGCCGTTGATGACGGAGCTGTCGAACCCGAAGAGGAAGCCACCGACGGCCGCCGCCACGGCGAGCGCGATGGCCTTGTTGTGGTGCGGGCTGCGCACCGCGGATCCACCCGCCGCCCCCTGCGGCGGCCGTGTCGCGTCGGACATCGTCTGGCACCTCCGTACCCTCGGGGCCGTCCCGGGGAGTGAGAACCACTGTGGCCCCACCTGCACAGACACGCATGTCGAGCACGTCGCCCACCGCGGCCGGGCGCCGGGCGCCCCGCGCGACGGCCCCGACGAGGGGGCAAGATCGTCCGACGGGTGAGCGCCGGCCCCGCGGCTCGCCCCGAGAGGAGGTGTGCGATGACCGGTCCCACCAGCGGCGACGAGCCCCGTCGCCCGCGGCGTCCCGCGATGCTCGACCCGCAGCAGGCGGACGCGATCCCCGGCGACCTGTCGCCCGCGCTGCGCGACGAGGTCGCCCACACCACCGCACAGGCCCTGGTCCGCCGCGGCCGCGCCCAGCCGGACCCCGACGTCGTCGCGCGCCTCGTCGCGCTCGTCGAGCACGAGGGTCTGGACGTCGTGGCGGGGCTGTGGGCCGACAGCCAGCCCGACACGCTGCCCGGCGCGCTGTGGCGCCTGTACGTGCTGCGCGAGTGGGTGCGCCGCGACCCGGTCACGATCGCCGACCGGTACCGCGCGGGGGTCGCCGCGGCGCCGGTGCACGGCGTCGTCGCGGGCGTCGCGGACACCCCGGGCCCCGACGACGTGCGGGCCGTCGCCGACGCCGTGCTGTCGGGCGTGTACGCGGGCGACCTCGCGGTCGCGCTGGAGCGGGCCGCCGCCTTCTGTCAGGTCCTCGCGACGGGCGCCGCGTTCGACGCCGACCACCTCGACCTCGTCGACCCGCGCGGCGCGCTGCGCACGACCCGCGGGGCCGCCTCCCTCGTCCGCACCGCGGAGGAGCTCACGCACGCGGCCGCCCTGTGGCGCGCGGAACGCCTGGACTGACCCGGCGCGGTGGTCGCCCGCCGCTGCGCGGCGGACGGGTGCCGTGAGGTTCCGCACAGCCCGCGCCGGACGACGACGTCGTAGGATCGTCCCGGCGCCGGGCCGCGGTAGCCCCGGGCTCCATCTCAAGCCGCTTCGAGCGGCCACGCGCCGAGAGGCGCTCCCGGTCCGGCGCCGCCCCACCCCTCACCTGCGCGAACGCGCGAGACGACCGGGGTGCGGGCGCCCTCGCGACGCGCCCCGCGTGGCGCGCGGCGCGTCGCCACCCGGACGGGCGCACGTCGTTCCCCGCAGGGTCGCGGGGCTGTCACCATGTGTCCACGGGCCCGTCGGTCGCCGTTAGGCATTCGGGTTCCGTTGACCTAGCCTGAACCCGTCCGTCCCCCTGTCCCGGAGATTCCCGTGCGCCTGCGCCTCACCCCGCGCGACACCACGTACTTCGACCTCTTCGCCGACTCGGCGAAGCACCTCGTGACCGGGGCCAACCTCCTCGGCGAGATGCTCGGGGCGGACCGCGCCACCCGCAAGGAGATCGGCAAGCGCATCGCGGACGCCGAGCACGCGGCCGACGACGCGACGCACACGATCATGCGGCGCCTCAACCAGACGTTCGTCACGCCGTTCGACCGCGACGACATCTACATGCTCGCGTCGCACCTCGACGACTGCATGGACCTCATGGACGAGGCCGCGGACCTCATCGTGCTCTACAAGATCGACGAGCTGCCCGCACGCGTGTCGGACCAGGTGCAGGTGCTCCAGCGCGCCGCCGAGCTCACGGCCGAGGCGATGCCGCGGCTGCGGTCCATGGACTCGCTGTCCGAGTACTGGGTCGAGGTCAACCGCCTCGAGAACCAGGCCGACAAGTCGCACCGCAAGCTCGTCGCGCAGATGTTCGACGAGGTCACCGACCCGATCATGATCATCAAGCTCAAGGAGATCGTCGACCGGCTCGAGGACGCGGCCGACGCGTTCGAGAAGGTGGCCAACGCGGTCGAGACGATCGCGCTCAAGGAGTCCTGAGCCCACGTGGACGTCCTGCTCGTCGTCGTCGTCGTCGCGTTCGCCCTCGGCTTCGACTACACCAACGGCTTCCACGACGCGGCGAACGCGATCGCGACCTCGGTCTCGACGCGCGCGCTGACGCCGCGGGTCGCGCTGCTCATGGCGGCGTTCTTCAACCTCGTCGGCGCGCTGCTCGGTACGCACGTCGCCACGACGATCGCCGAGGACATCATCAGCATCGGCGACGTCGGCCCGCACGAGGGCCTCGTCATCGTGCTGTCGGGCCTCATCGGCGCGATCACCTGGAACCTCATCACGTGGTGGCTCGGGCTGCCGTCGTCGTCGACGCACGCCCTCATCGGCGGGCTCACGGGCGTGGGCGTCGCGTCGGGCATCACGGTCCACTGGGACGCCATCTGGGAGAAGGTCGTCCTGCCGATGGTGTTCTCGCCGCTCGTCGGCTTCCTGCTCGCGTTCGGCGTCATGGTCGGCGTGCTGTGGCTCGTCCGGAACCGCGCACCCGCCCGGGCCATGCGCCGCTTCCGGCTCGCCCAGACGGTGTCGGCGGCCGCGATGGCCCTCGGTCACGGCCTCCAGGACGCGCAGAAGACCATGGGCGTCATCGTCCTCGCGCTCATCGCGGGCGGCTTCCACGACCCGGACAACATGACGATCCCGCTGTGGGTCAAGCTGTCCGCGGCGGCCGCGATCTCCGCCGGCACGTACGCGGGCGGGTGGCGCATCATGCGCACGCTCGGCCGCAAGATCATCGAGCTCGACCCGGCGCGCGGCTTCGTCGCCGAGTCCGTCTCGGCGATCGTGCTGTACGTCAACGCGTACTGGCTGCACGCGCCCGTCTCGACCACCCACACGATCACCTCGGCGATCATGGGCGTCGGTGCGACGAAGCGCCTGTCGGCCGTGCGGTGGGGTGTCGCGAAGAACATCGGCGCCGCCTGGGTGCTCACCATCCCCGCCGCCGCGCTCGTCGCGGCCGGCGTCTACCTGGTGCTCAACCCGATCCTCACCTGACCGGTCAGGCCTTCGGGCCGTGCACCTCGACCGCGACGACCCGCGGCCCCTTCGGTCGGTGGGCCACGTGCGCCACGAGCAGCTGCCCCGGCTGCAGGTACGGGTCCTCGGACGGCAGCTGTGCGGCGACCGCCTTGCGCGCCCGGGCGGCGAGCGCCTCGAACGCCGTGCCCAGCACCGGACGGTGCGTGCACACGACCCCGTCGCCGGGCCAGTGCAGCAGCGCGTCGACATGGCCCGTGACGAGCCCCGGCGCCTCCTCGTGCGCGTCCTCCGACCACGCCTCGACCCGCTGCTCCGGCATGCCGACCGCGCGCGCGTACGGGCGGACCGTCTCGACGCAGCGCCGCCACGGGCTCGTCACGACGTGCGCGACACCGAACGCCGACAGCAGCGGCACGAGCGCCTCGGCCTGCCGCGCCCCGTCCGAGGTCAGGGGCCGGTCGGCGTCCGGGCCCTTCCACGCGCTGCGCTTGCGCGCCGACCCGTGCCGGGCGACCACGAGCGCGTGCGTGTCGAGCCGCCCCTTGCGGTAGGCCGTGACCAGCGCCGCCAACGGCGCGCGGTCGGCGGACCGGGTCAGCCGGCGCGCCGCGGTCCCGACGTCCATCCACCGCACCCGGTCGATCTCCGAGCGCGACGCGCGCGGCACGGGCGGGCGGGCCCGGAGCGCCACCGCGTCGCGCCGGCCCGCGACCTGCGCCGCCCAGTAGTGCACGCGCTTCGTCCGACCGTCGGACAGGCGGTACTCCAGACCCGGCAGCGGGATGCCGAGCACGACGTCGTGCCCGGTCTCCTCCGCGACCTCACGGACCGCCGCGGCGACAGGCGTCTCGCCCGGGTCGAGCTTGCCCTTGGGCCACGACCAGTCCCGGTAGCGGGGGCGGTGCACGACCGCGACCTGGAGCCGCCGCAGGCGCACGCGCCACACGAGAGCGCCGGCCGCCTCCACGACGGCCGGGGAGGGCGTGCTGCTCACCGGGTGGCGCCGGGGCGGCGCCGCTGCCGCTGGATCAGGGCCGCCTGCAGGTCGACGAGCGGCACGCCCTCGTCGTCCGCGTGCCGGCGGTGCCAGTCGCCCGCGCCGTCGAGGTGCCACGACGACGTCGCGTCGTCCATCGACTCGTCCAGCAGGTCGACGAGCTCGCCGACCTGGTCCGGGTCGGACACGCGGACGAGCGCCTCGACGCGCCGGTCGAGGTTGCGGTGCATGAGGTCGGCCGACCCGATGTAGACCTCCGGCCCCTCGAACCCGGCGTCCTCGCCGCCCGTCGCGTTCGCGAACGCGAAGATGCGCGAGTGCTCGAGGAACCGTCCGAGGATCGAGCGCACGCGCACGTTCTCGGACAGGCCCGGGACGCCCGGGCGCAGGGCGCAGATGCCGCGGACGACGAGATCGACCTGCACGCCCGCCTGCGACGCGCGGTACAGGGCGTCGATCGTCGCCTCGTCGACCATCGAGTTGACCTTGATCTTGATCCACGCGGGCTCACCCGCGCGCGCGGCGGCGGCCTCGCGCTCGATCCGCTCGACGAGCCCCGCGCGCACCGACCGCGGCGCGACGAGCAGGCGGTGGAACCGCGACTTCGGGGCGTACCCCGACAGCTGGTTGAACAGCCGCGTGAGGTCCTGCCCGACCTCCGGGTCCGACGTCAGCAGGCCCAGGTCGGTGTAGAGACGCGCGGTCTTCGGGTGGTAGTTGCCCGTCCCGACGTGGCTGTACCGGCGCAGGCCGTCCGCCTCCTGGCGGACCACGAGCGACAGCTTGCAGTGCGTCTTGAGGCCGACGATCCCGTACACGACGTGCACGCCCGCCTGCTCGAGCTTGCGGGCCCACGAGATGTTGTTCTGCTCGTCGAACCGCGCCTTGATCTCGACGAGCGCGAGCACCTGCTTGCCCGCCTGCGCGGCGTCGATGAGCGCGTCGACGATCGGGGAGTCGCCCGACGTGCGGTACAGCGTCTGCTTGATCGCGAGGACCGCCGGGTCCGCGGCCGCCTGCTCGAGGAACGTCTGCACCGACGTCGAGAAGGAGTCGTACGGGTGGTGCAGCAGGATGTCGCGCTCGCGGATCTTCGCGAACACCTCGGCGGGCGTCGCGCTCTCGACCTCGGCGAGCTGGCGGTGCGTCGTCGGCACGAACCGCGGGAACTGCAGCTCGGCGCGGTCGAGGTCGGCGATGACGTTGAGGCCCGTGTAGTCGAGCGGCGCGGGCAGCTCGTACACCTCCTCCTCGGCCATCCGCAGCTCGCGCACGAGCAGCTGGCGGATGCGCGGGCTGATGCCCTCGGCGATCTCCAGGCGCACCGGCGGGCCGAACCGGCGCCGCAGGAGCTCCTTCTCCATCGCCTTGAGCAGGTTCTCGGCGTCGTCCTCCTCCACCTCGACGTCCTCGTTGCGGGTCACGCGGAACGTGTGGTGCTCGCGCACCTCCATGCCGGGGAACAGGTGCTCGAGGTGCTCCGAGATGACGTCCTCGACCGGGACGAACGACATCGGGCCCTTCTCGGGGGCGGCCGCACCCGCGTCGGGCGCCGACGGCCGGCCGCTCGCGTCGACCGCGATGAACCGCGGCAGCAGCGGCGGCACCTTCACGCGCGCGAAGTGCTCCTTGCCGGTCACCGGGTTCGCCACGACGACCGCGAGGTTGAGCGACAGCCCCGAGATGTACGGGAACGGGTGCGCCGGGTCGACCGCGAGCGGCGTCAGCACGGGGAAGATCTGCCGCCGGAAGAACTTGCGCAGCCGGTCCTGCTCGCCCTCACCGAGCTCGTCCCAGCGGACCAGCGTGATGCCCTCCGCGCGCAGCGCCGGCTGCACCTGCTCCGCGAACACCCGCGCGTGCCGGTGCTGGAGCTCGTGCGCCTTCTCGCTGATCGCCTCCAGGACCTGCCGGGGCGACAGGCCCGACGCGGCCGTGACCGCGATGCCCGTCGCGATGCGCCGCTTGAGGCCCGCGACGCGCACCATGAAGAACTCGTCGAGGTTCGACGCGAAGATCGCCAGGAAGCGGACCCGCTCCAGCAGCGGCAGGTCCGGGTCCTCCGCGAGCTCCAGCACACGCTGGTTGAACGCGAGCCAGGACAGCTCGCGGTCGAGGAACCGGTCGTCGGGGAGCGGCTCGGGCTCGACGACCGGGAGCTCCTCCTGCGGGGCCACGTGCGAGGCGAGGTGCTCCTCGAGGGAGTCGAGCGCGGGGGCGTCGGTCATGACCCCATCGTGGCACCCGTGGGTGAACCCCCGGTATCGGAAGCGAGCATCACGTCGGTGGCGGCCCGCACGAACCCCTGGGCGGCGTACGTCCGGACGGCCGCCGTGTTGTCCCCGTCCACGTACAGCACGACCGTCGTCAGGCCGCGCGACGCCAGGTGGTCGAGCCCTGCCGACGTGAGCGCGCCGCCCAGGCCGGTGCCCTGGGCGTCCGGGTCGACCCCGACCACGTAGATCTCGCCGACCGGTCCGTCCGCCTCGGTGCCCGCCGGGTGCACCTTCGTCCAGACCGACCCGACGAGCACGCCGTCCCGCTCCGCCAGGAGGAAGCCCGCGGGGTCGAACCACGGCTCGCGCTCGCGGGCCTGCACGTCCGCCACGGTCATCCGCCCCTGCTCGGGGTGGTGCGCGAACGCGCGCGCGTTGACCCGGCGCCACGCCTCCTCGTCCCGACCGGGCACGAAGGTCCGCAGCGTCGTGCCCGGCGGCAGCGCGCGACGCGCCGCGTCGGTGCGCGCCGTCAGGTCCAGCCGCAGCTTGCGCAGCTCGCGCACGACGACGAGACCGGTCGCGGCCGCGAACGCGCGCGCCGCGGGGAGGTCGCCGTGGGCCCAGACGCGCAGGCCCGCCGGGGCGTGCGCGCGAGCGGCGTCGAGCAGCGCGCGCCCCGTGCCGCGGCGGCGGTGCGCGGGGTCCACGACGAGCTCCGCGGACGCCGTGTCCGTGTCGACCTGCGCGTAGCCGACGAGGGTCCCGTCGGAGGTCCGCGCGGTGAGGTGCACGACTGGCGCGGCGTCGTCCGCCAGACGGAGCAGCGGCTGCTCGGACAGCGGCGCGACCCCGTCCGACGCGTGCGCGGCCGCCGCCAGCGCGCTGACCTGCGACGCCGTCGCCCCGTCCGGCCGGCCGGTCGCCGAGACGATCGTGACCTGCGCGTTCGTGCCCTCCACCATGCGGGACATCCCACCACGGACGGGGGACGCGCGCCCTGCGCGCACAGCCGGAGCGGGTACGTTGGACCGGCCATGGACGACTCGACGCGCACCCTCGCCGAGGACGCCCCGACCCCGCAGACGCGTCGCTCGCGGCGTGCCCTCCGGGAGGCCGGAGCGTCCGCGGCACAGGCGACGTCGACGACCTCCGCGGACGTCGTCGACGTGGACGTCGTCGTCGTCGGCGCGGGCCAGGCGGGACTGTCCGCGGCCTACCACCTGCGCCGCAGCGGGCTCGTCTCCGTCGGGCAGCGCGGCTGGGAGTCGGGCCCGTCGTTCGTGGTCCTCGACGACGAGCCCGGACCCGGCGGCGCGTGGCAGCACCGGTGGCCCTCGCTCACCATGGAGCGCGCGCACGGCGTGCACGAGCTGCCCGGCATGCCGCTCGTCGTGCCCGACCCCGCCGAGCCCGCCGCGCGCGCCGTGCCGTACTACTTCGCGCAGTACGAGGAGGCGTACCAGCTGCACGTGCAGCGGCCCGTGCGCGTCACCGCGGTCCACGACGAGGGCCAGGCGCCCGTGCCGTCGACCGGTGCGGGCGCGCGCGCGAGCGGCCGCCTCCTCGTGCACTCGCACAGCGTCGAGCGGCCGGACGAGCGCGTCGTCTGGCGGGCCCGCGGCCTCGTCAACGCGACCGGCACGTGGGGGAAGCCGTTCTGGCCCGCCTACCCCGGCCGCGGCACGTTCGGCGGGCGGCAGCTGCACGCGCGCGACTTCCGGTCCGCCGCGGACCTGGCCGACGGGCACGTCGTCGTCGTGGGCGGCGGCACGTCCGCGGTGCAGCTCCTGCTCGAGGTCGCCAAGGTCACGTCGACCACGTGGGTCACGCGACGGCCGCCGACGTGGCGCGACGAGGAGTTCACGCCCGAGGTCGGGCGCGAGGCCGTCGCACTCGTCGAGCAGCGCACGCGCGCGGGGCTGCCGCCGGGCAGCGTCGTCGGCGTCACCGGGCTGCCGCTGACAGACGCGTACCGCGCCGGGATCGAGTCCGGGGTGCTGCGGGCGCGGCCGATGTTCAGCCGGATCGTGCCGGGCGCGGTGGAGTGGGACGACGCGGCGGCGCCCGAGGACGGCTGGGTCGACGGGCCTGCCCGCGTCGAGGCCGCCACGATCCTGTGGTGCACCGGGTTCCGCGCCGCGCTCGACCACCTCGCACCGCTCGGCCTGCGGGCGCGCGGCGGGGGCATCGTCATGGACGGGACGCAGGTCGTCGCCGACCCGCGGGTCCAGCTCGTCGGGTACGGGCCGTCCGCGTCGACCGTGGGTGCCAACCGCGCGGGCCGCGAGGCGGTCCGCCACCTGCGCCGCCTCCTCTCCCTCTGACCGCACACCCCTGACGCGGCGACGCCGGGGCCGCCGCGAGGACGACCCCGGCGTCACCGGGAGGGGTCAGGTGGTCAGGCGCAGCTGACCGGGACGGTGCCGGTCGGGGCGTTGCCCGACGCGACGAACCCGTACTCCGTCTTCACGCCCGCACCGAGCAGGCCGTTCCACGGCGCGTTCTTCACCGTCACGGACGTGCCGCTGGTCGTGTACGTGCCGGACCAGCCGGACTGGATCGAGCCGCCGGTCGGGAGCGTGAACTGCGTCGTCCACGAGCCGATCATCCCGGTGCCGGCGGTGACGGTCACGCCGCCCTGCCAGCCGCCCGGCCACGCGCCCACGACCCGCAGCACCGCGGTGCACGTGCCGCCCGGGTTCGACGTCGGGGTCGGCGTCGGGGTGGTCGGCGTCGGGTTCGGCGTGGTGGGCGTGGGGTCCGGCGTCGTCGGCGTCGGGTTCGGGGTGGTCGGGTCGACCGTGCCGCCGTAGATCTTCGCCGTCTTCGCGGTGGACTTGATGCCGTTCGCGCCGTCGAAGATGCGCGTGCCCCACGACGTCTTCTGCGCCGGGTTGAAGTTCGTCACCATGTCGAGGTACTCGACGCCACCGCCGTTGCCCGACCACGACCAGCCGTAGTAGCCGATCCCGCGGGCGACGGACTCGGACATGATCGTGTCCTCGTCGGGGTTGCCGTCGGAGTGGTCGAAGCCGAACTCGCCGATGACGAGCGGCAGGTTCTTCGCCTTGAACGCGTCGAGGTAGGCCTTGATGGTCGACGCGTCCTTGTAGACGCCGTACATGTGCACCGAGAACAGCACGTTGCCGTCGGGGTCGCCCGCGGCGACGGTCGCGGCCTGGTCGCGCATGGTGCCGGCCCAGTCCTGGCCCCAGTTGGGGGCGTCGATCACGATGTTGTGGTGCAGGCCCGCGGCACGCAGCTTCTTGATCGCCGCGACCGAGTCCGCCGCCCAGCTCGCGTTCGTGGTGGCGTTGTTGCCGTACGGCTCGTTGCCGATGTTGATCTGGACGTAGTCCTCCTGCCCGATCAGCGCCGACTTGATGCCGACCCAGTAGTTCGCGGCCGTGTCGAGCGAGACCGCGCCGGACTGCTCGCCGTAGCCGGTCGTGTCGTGGTTCTCGAGCATGCAGATCAGCTTGTTGGCCTTGCACAGGCTGATGACGTTCGTGACGTCGGCGGCGTCGTTCTTCGTCCACCGGTCGCCGCCCGACAGCACCACGCGCAGGGCGTTGGCGCCTGCCGCGCGGATCGCGGGGATCGCCGTCGCGGTCTGCGACGTGTACCAGGTGTGCGCTTGGCTGACGCCGCGGGCGACGAACGGCGTGCCGTCCTTCTCGACGAGCTGCGTGCCGGAGACGCGCAGGCCAGGCGGCGTGGCGGCGTTCGCCGCCGTCGAGACGAGCGACACCGCGCCCAGCGCGACGACCGCCGACGCGAGGGCGGCGCCGGTGAGCAGGGACAGTCGGGATCTCATGGACATCCTCGTTTCCGGGTGTGTGACGACCGCCGCGAGCCCGGGTTCCAGCTCGACGCCCGCGCCGGTGCGGACCGTGGTCGCACCCGCCCGCCGTTCCGCCGGCCGGTCGACGGGCGGGTGCCGGGCGCCAACACAACCAGGGCGGGAAAGCGTCCCCCAGAGCCCTAAACGCTTCACCGGTCGGGCCGTCCGGCGGGGCCTCCCGATAGGGTCGCCCGCCGCCCGTCAAGCCCCGCCACGGACAACCCCTGGACGCGCGTCGACCCGGTCCTGGCGACCGCTGCGGGGCCGCGAGCGGTAGCCGGAACCGGGTCGACGAGGTGGTGTCAGTCCTCCGACGAAGCGGCGGGCTTCGACAGGCCCTGGGCGATCAGGTCCATGACCGAGGAGTCCGCGAGGGTCGTCGCGTCGCCGACCTGGCGGTGCTCCGCGACGTCCCGCAGCAGGCGCCGCATGATCTTGCCGGACCGCGTCTTGGGCAGCTCCTGCACCACGAGGATCTGCCGGGGCTTCGCGATCGGGCCGATCTCCTTCGCGACGTGGTTGCGCAGCTCGGCCTGCACCTCGTCGCCGGACTTCTCCGCACCGCCCGCGCCGCCGCGCAGGATGACGAACGCGACGACGGCCTGACCGGTCGTCTCGTCCGTCGCGCCCACGACCGCGGCCTCCGCGACCCACGGGTGCGAGACCAGCGCCGACTCGATCTCGGTCGTCGACAGGCGGTGGCCGGACACGTTCATCACGTCGTCCACGCGGCCCAGCAGCCAGATGTCGCCGTCGTCGTCCTTCTTCGCCCCGTCACCCGCGAAGTACAGGCCGGGGAACCTCGACCAGTAGGTGTCCTTGTAGCGCTCCGGGTCGCCCCAGATGCCGCGCAGCATCGACGGCCACGGCTCGGAGAGCACGAGGTAGCCGCCGCCGCCGTCGGGCACGGGGTGCGCCTCGTCGTCGACGACGTCCGCCGCGATGCCCGGCAGAGGCACCTGCGCCGACCCGGGCTTGGCCTCCGTGACGCCCGGCAGCGGGCTGATCATGATCGCGCCCGTCTCCGTCTGCCACCACGTGTCGACCACCGGGGTGCGGTCGCCCCCGATGACGCGGCGGTACCACATCCACGCCTCGGGGTTGATGGGCTCACCCACCGAGCCGAGGACGCGCAGCGACGACAGGTCGAACTGCGCGGGGATCTCCTCGCCCCACTTCATGCACGTGCGGATCGCCGTCGGCGCCGTGTAGAGGATCGAGACCTTGTACTTCTGGACGATCTCCCACCACCGGCCCCGGTGCGGGGTGTCGGGCGTGCCCTCGTAGATGACCTGCGTCGCGCCGTTCACGAGCGGCCCGTAGACGACGTACGTGTGCCCCGTGATCCAGCCGATGTCGGCCGTGCACCAGTAGACGTCCGACTCGGCCTTGAGGTCGAAGACGTTGCGGTGCGTGTACGCCGCCTGCGTCAGGTAGCCGCCCGTCGTGTGGAAGATGCCCTTCGGCTTCCCCGTCGTGCCGGACGTGTAGAGGATGAACAGCGGGTGCTCGGCGTCGAGCTCGACCGGGGTGTTCTGGTCCGACGCGGAGTCCACCACGTCGTGCCACCAGACGTCGCGGCCCTCGGTCCACGCGACGTCCTGCTCCGTGCGCCGCACGACGAGCACGTGCTCGACCGACGGCGTGCCCTTCTCGAGCGCCTCGTCGACCGCCGGCTTCAGCGCCGACGGCGCCCCGCGGCGGTACCCGCCGTCCGCGGTGACGACGAGCTTCGCCTCCGCGTCGACGATGCGTGACGCGAGCGCCTCCGCCGAGAACCCGCCGAACACGACCGAGTGCGGCGCACCGATCCGGGCGCACGCGAGCATCGTCACGACGGCCTCGGGAATCAGCGGCATGTAGATCGCCACCCGGTCGCCCGTGCCGACGCCGAGCGCCGTGAACGCGTTCGCCGCCTTCGACACCTCGCGCTGCAGGTCGGCGTACGTGAGCGAGCGGCTGTCGCCACCCTCGCCCTCGAAGTGCAGGGCGACGCGGTCGCCGCGGCCCTCCTCGACGTGCCGGTCGACGGCGTTGTACGCGGCGTTCAGCTTCCCGTCGGCGAACCACGTCGCGAACGGGGCCTGCGACCAGTCGAGGGTCTGCGTGAACGGGGTCGACCAGGTCAGCAGCTCACGGGCCTGGTCCGCCCAGAACGACGGACGGTCGGCCGCGGCCCACGCGTACAGGTCGCCGTGGGCGTTCGCCTGCGCGGCGAACTCGGGGGACGGGGGGAAGCGGCGGTCCTCGGAGAGCAGGTTCTCCAGCCCGGCGGGCTTGTCCGAGGACTCGGTGGCGGTGGTGTCGGTCACGTGCGACCTCCTGTGGCGCAACGACGTCGGTGCGGAACCCGGGAGCGACCGGGTCAGAACAGGCACTCTAGCCGCGCACGATCCGCCACGGCCGGGCGGGGCGAGGCGCGCGACGGTGACGGACGGGCCGGTCAGACGCGGTGGCGCTCGCGGAACTCGCCGAGGTGCACGCCGCGACGCCGCGCGACCGCGGCCACCACCCCGACCAGCAGGACCAGGAACCCGGCGACGAGCAGCGTCCCCGACGTCCCCGCGACCGTCACCTGCGTGACCGTGAGCCGCCAGCCGGTGTCGTCGAGGACGGCCAGCGTCTGGGCGCGGGCGACGGACGGCGCGAACAGGTAGAAGCCGCCGGCGGCCGTGAGCAGCGCGCCGCCCGCGATCGGGACGGCTGCCGACCAGATCGCCAGCAGCGCGACCAGGCCGAGCAGCAGCAGCCCGATCGACACCAGGACGATGCCCAGCACCTCCGTCGAGCCGTCCCAGCCGTCGACCTGCGCCTCGAGGATGCGCGCCTGCCCGACGAGCACGAGGCCCACGCCCGCGGGCGCGAGCAGCAGGCCGACGATCGCGCCGAGGACGTGCGCGCCGAAGCTCGTGGAGCGTGGTGCGTTGGGGGCGGGGAACAGGCTCTCGTCGTCGGCGGCGGAGGAGGTCCGCGGTGCCGTCGTCGCCGGTGCCGCAGCCGTCGTGCCACCCGCACCCGCGGCGGTCGTCGCCGGTGCGGGCGGGGGCGCGGGCGTCGAGCCGGCGGTCGGGTCGGGTGCCGTGCGCGCGGTCGTCGGGGACGTCGTGGGCGCCGGCGTGTCCGTGCGCGGGCCCGGCGACGAGCCGGTCGCGGGGGTGAACGTCTCACCCGTGGTCGCGGCACCCGTCTCGGGCGGCGGGGTCGGGGCGGGACGCACGACGGCGTGCCGACCGGTGTCGGTGCCGGGCGCCGCCGGGGTGTCGGTCGTCGTCGGGCTGTCGGTCGTCGCCGGGGTGCCGGTCGTCGACGCGTCGGGCGCCTCGTCGGCGGACGGGCGGTGCGGGTCGGAGGTGCTCATCGCGTCTCCTCAGGTGACGGTGCACGTGCGCCTCGACGGCGCCGTTCGCCTCACCGTATTGCCGCAGGCACCGCCTCGCCGGTCGGCAGGGGCGTGTCGTGCGGGGCGCGACCCGGCAGGCCCATCTCGACCACCCGGTGCGCGGCCGTGACGCCGAGCGGCTCCGCGGCCTCGTCGAGCTCCTGCGCCTGCCACCGCGCGACCTGCGGGGCGGCCCGCGGTGCGCGGACCCCGTACGCGTAGGCCGCGCCGACGAGCACGGCGCCGCCGACCAGGTTCCCCAGCCCGACGAGCGCGAGGTTGCGCGCCATCTCCGCGACCGTCGCGCCCGGCAGCCCGCCGAGCAGGCCGAGCGAGAACGTCGTCATGTTCGCGACGACGTGCTCGAAGCCCGACGTGATGAAGACCATGACGCACGCGAACACGAGCGCGATCTTGGCGCCCTCGCTCTTCAGCCGCGCACCGCACCAGATCGCGAGGCAGACGAGCAGGTTGCACAGGATGCCGCGGACGAACAGCTGCCCGCCCGACTCGTGCGCCTTGTGCTCGAGCATCGTCGCGATCGTCGCGCCGCCCGCCGTCCCGGGGCCGACCACCCCCGACACGTGCACGAGCGCGGCGAACGCCATCGACCCGAGCAGGTTCCCACCGGTCACGGCGAGCAGCGTCAGGCCCGCGCGGCCCCACGGCACGCGTCCGAGCATCGCGCCCTGCGTGAGGATCATCATCGCGGAGGTCGCGAGCTCCGCCCCGGCGACGACGACGATCGTCAGCGCGACCCCGAAGACCAGGCCCTTGACCAGCGGCGCGAAGCCCGACCCCGCGGCCTCGAGCGGGCCGCCCGCCGTCGCGAGGATCAGGACACCGATGCCGATGTAGGCGCCGGCGAGCATCGTGCGGACGAGGAACACGCCCGGCGTCGCCATGAGGTCGACCTTGTGGCGCGCCGCGTCGGCCTGCGCGAGCGCGGCGTCGGAGATGGGGAGCACCGGACCACTGTCCCCCCGGCCTGCGTCCGAGTCGTGGGACGAAAGACCGCCCGGGAATCCGCGCGGGCCCCGGCGCGGTTGGCTCCCGACGTGACCCGACTGTTCTCCCCGCTCACCCTCCGCGGCACCACGTTCGCCAACCGCGCGTGGCTCGCGCCCATGTGCATGTACTCCGCCGTCGACGGCCACCCGACCGACTGGCACCTCGTGCACCTCGGTGCGCGCGCATCCGGCGGCTACGGCCTGCTGCTCGCGGAGGCCACCGCCGTCGTCGCCGAGGGCCGGATCTCGCCGCGCGACACCGGTCTGTGGGACGACGCGCACGTCGCGTCGTGGCGGCGGGTCACCGACTTCGTGCACGCGCGTGGGACGCGCATCGGCGTCCAGCTCGCGCACGCCGGGCGCAAGGCGTCGACGCGTGCGCCGTTCGAGGCCGTCGAGGGGTCCGTGGGCGTCGACGAGGGCGGCTGGGCCACTCTCGGGCCGGGGGCCGAGCCGTTCCCCGGGCTCGACGCGCCGACCGCGATGACGACCGAGCAGGTCGCCGCGGTCCCGGCGCAGTTCGCGGCCGCCGGCCGACGCGCGCTCGACGCCGGGTTCGACGTCGTCGAGGTGCACGCCGCGCACGGCTACCTGCTGCACCAGTTCCTCTCGCCGCTCACCAACACGCGCGACGACGAGTACGGCGGCTCGCCCGAGAACCGCGCGCGCCTGCTCGTCGAGACCGTCGACGCCGTGCGCGCCGTGTGGCCCGACGACCTGCCGCTGCTCGTGCGCGTCTCCGCGACCGACTGGGTGCCCGGCGGCCTCGACGTCGCCGACGTCGCCGCCGTCGTGAAGGACCTCGCCGGGCACGGCGTCGACCTCGTCGACGTCTCCACGGGCGGCAACGCGCCCGCGACGATCCCCGTCGGACCGGGCTACCAGGTGCCCGCCGCGCGCACCGTGCGCGAGACGTCCGGCCTCCCCGTCGCCGCGGTCGGTCTCATCACGTCGCCCGAGCAGGCCGAGCAGGCGCTCGTCGACGGTGCCGCCGACGCCGTGCTCCTGGGACGCGTCGCGCTGCGCGACCCGTCGTGGCCGCTGCGCGCCGCGCACGAGCTGGGCGTCACGACCGGCGTGCTCCCGGTCGCCGACGGAGTGTCCGACGTCGCCGGCCTGCCCGAGGTCACCGGGTGGCAGCCGCAGTACGTGCGGGGCGCCTGGCGCTGACCCCGCCAGCCGTGGGCCGTCGCGGCTGACGTCCCGGCTGCCCGGGCGCGACCGGTCCCGCCCGGGCAGGTCAGGCGGTCGCGGTCGCCTCCGCGTCGGCCCGCGCTTCGCGCTCGACGGCCGCCGCGACGACCGTCGCGACATCGGGATGGAAGACGCTCGGCACGATGTACGTCGGGTTGAGCTCGTCGTCGGCGACCGTCGACGCCAGCGCGTACGCCGCCGCGAGCAGCATCCGGTCGGTGATCTTGTGCGACTGCGCGTCGAGCAGCCCGCGGAACAGCCCGGGGAACGCGAGCACGTTGTTGATCTGGTTCGCGAAGTCCGACCGGCCCGTGCCGACCACCGCCGCGTAACGGGCGGCGTCGTCGGGGTCCACCTCGGGCCGCGGGTTCGCGAGCGCGAAGACGATCGCGTCGCGCCCCATCGTCGAGACGTCCTGGGCCGTGATGACGTCCGGCGCGGACACCCCGATGAAGACGTCCGCACCGGCGAGCGCCTGCGGGATCGTGCCCGTCACGCCCCGCGGGTTCGTCACCGACGCGGTCCAGCGCAGCGACTCCGGCAGGCCGGGGCGGTCCGCGTGCACGACGCCCTCGATGTCGGCGACGACCACGTCGCGCGCACCGGCCTCCAGCAGCAGCCGCAGCACCGCCGTGCCCGCCGCACCCGCACCCGACAGGACGATCCGCACCGCGCCGATCTCCTTGCGGACCACCTTGAGCGCGTTCGTCAGCGCCGCGACCACGACGATCGCCGTGCCGTGCTGGTCGTCGTGGAACACCGGGATGTCGAGCCGCTCGCGCAGCCGCCGCTCCACCTCGAAGCACCGCGGCGCCGAGATGTCCTCCAGGTTGATCCCCGCGAACGCGGGCGCGATCGCGACGACCGTCTCGACGATCTGGTCGACGTCCGTCGTGTCCAGGACCAGCGGGAACGCGTCGATGCCCGCGAACCGCTTGAACAGCACCGCCTTGCCCTCCATCACGGGCAGCGCCGCGAGCGGTCCGATGTTGCCCAGCCCCAGCACCGCCGTGCCGTCCGTGACGACCGCGATCGTGTTCCGCTTGATCGTCAGGCGTCGGGCGTCCTCCGGGCGGGCCGCGATCGCCTCGCACACCCGCGCGACGCCCGGCGTGTACGCCATCGACAGGTCGTCGCGGTTGCGCAGCGGCACCTTCGACTCGATCGACAGCTTGCCGCCGAGGTGCATGAGGAACGTCCGGTCGCTCACCCGGTCGACGTGCACGCCGTGCAGGTCCTTGAGCGTCGCGACGATGTCCGCCGCGTGCTGCTCGCCGCGCGTCGCGCACGTGACGTCGACCGTCATCTGCTCGTGCCCCGACGCGGTCACGTCGAGCGCGGTGACGATCCCGCCGGCCTCCTCGATGGCGGTCGTCAGCTCGCTCACCGCCGTCGGTCTGGCCTGCACCTGGAGCCGGGCGGTGATGGACGAGGACACGCTCGGCGAGGCCATGCGCCTCATTCTGGCCCGCGGCGCGGGGCACGTCTCGGCATCGACGCGCGTCTCGGCATCGACGCGCCCGCTGGGGAGCGTCGTCGCGGCTCGTAGGGTGTGCCGGTGCCCGCCGACCCGCTCGCCCCGCTCGTCGACCTGGCCGGCGTCGCCGACGCCGTGGACGCCGCGCGCGCCGCGTGCGAGGGGCTGCGGTGGCACGAGGCGTACCGGCGACGGTGGCGCGAGGTCCGGGCCGAGGCAGGCCTGCGCGGCGCGCGGGCCAGCGCGGCCGTCGACGGTGCGCGCGTGACGCTGGACGTCGCGCGCGGGCTCGCGACGGGCGCCGGGGGCCTGGACGCCGGCTCGACCGGTCGGCCACGCACCGCGCGGCCGGACCCGCACGTCGAGCGCGCGCTCGGCGCGGTGCGTGCGGCCGCCGCCGTCGAGCGCCTGATGCCCGACCTCGGCGCGCGCGGGTCCGCGACGCTCCCGCCCCTCCCGCAGCTCCTGGCACGGCTGCACGCCGCGGCGAGCGCGGGCTGGCTGGACGACGCCGCGGTCGGGCGTGTGCGCGGTGCGGCCGCCCCGCAGGACCTCACGGGACTCGGACCCGCACCCGCCGGCGACGAGGTGGCGGCGCGCCTCGAGCTGCTCGGCCGGACCGTCGCGACCACGCGCGCTCCGGCGCTCGTCGTCGCCGCCGTCGTGCACGGGGAGCTGCTCACCCTGCGGCCGTTCGCGGCGGGCAACGGCGTCGTCGCGCGCGCCGTCGCGCGGCTGCTCGTCACGACCCGCGGGCTCGACCCGACCGGTTCCGTCGTCGCGGAGGGCGGCTGGGCTTCGACGCCGCAGGCCTACCTCGGGGCCGCGGCCGGGTTCGCGACGGGGACGCCCGACGGGGTCGCCGGGTGGCTGCGGGGGAGTGCGGCGGCCGTCGTCGACGGGGTCGAGCGGGCACGGCTGGTCGCCGACGGGGTGCTCGCCGGTCGGCTCCCGTCGGACTGAGCGGGGCGCGCCCGGCGGGTGCCTGCCGGGGCCGTGGGCGACGTGCGGTCGGCGTCTCGGGGCGACGGGACGAGGTGCTGTCGGCGTCTCACGGCGACGGGACGACGTGCTGGCGACGACACAACGACGGCGCCCCGAGGGGCGCCGTCGCCGAACGGTGGCCGGAGGGTGATCAAGCGTGCACCTGTCCAGTCGCTACGGGTCGAGCCCGGTCGACCTGCCCAGAGGTGGGCAATCCTGCGCGTGGGTGCCCTCGCGGTCATCCAGTTGTGAGTCCTTGGTACCTCAGCCCGCGGCGGTTGGGAACCGGGCGGGACGAGAGCCCTGGACACGATCGCCGACGGACCGCATGCCGGGACGCGTGCCCGGCATGCGGACGGGCGTCGTCGGGTGCGTGCCGTCGCCGGCCTGAGGCCGCAGGCCGTCGGCGACGTCGCGGCCGGCGACGCGTCAGCGGGTGCGACGCCGCTGCCGCCACGCGAGCCACCCGAGCACCGCGCCGACCGCGACGAGCACCGCGGCGGTGACGACGGTCCGGCCCGACGGGCGCGGCAACGAGAACAACGCCACCGGGCGGCTGAACGACAGCGTCCCCCACCCGCGTTCGGCCGCGACCCGCCGCAGCGCCCGGTCCGGGTTCACCGCGAACCCGTGCCCGACGGCGGCGAGCATCGGCATGTCGGTGATCGAGTCCGAGTACGCGTAGCTCGACGCCAGGTCGTAGCCGCGCGCCTCGGCGAGCTCGCGGATCGCCGTCGCCTTGTTCTCGCCGTACGCGTAGAAGTCGATGTCGCCGGTGTACCGCCCGTCGCGGACCCCCATCCGGGTCGCGATCACGTGGTCGGCCCCCAGCACCGCGGCGATGGGCTCGACGATCTCGCTCCCCGACGCCGACACGATGACGACGTCGTGCCCCGCCTCGTGGTGCTCCTCGATCAGCGCGACCGCCTCCGCGTACACGGCGGGGTCGATGGACTCGTGCAGCGTCTCGGCGACGATCGACGACACCTGCGCGACGTCCCAGCCCGTCACCATGCGCGACAGCTGCGCCCGCAGCCGCTCCGTCTGCGCCTCGTCCGCCCCGCCGACCAGGTAGAGGAACTGCGCGTACGCCGTCCGCAGCACCGAGCGGCGCGTCAGCAGCCCGCCGGCCATGAACGGTCGCGAGAACGCGGTCGCGGAGGACGTCGCGATGATCGTCTTGTCGAGGTCGAAGAACGCCGCCGCCGGGGCCGCACCGGGCGGCGCGGCCGTCGGGCCGGTCGGGCTGTCGTCCATTCCGCTCCCGGACGGGTCGTCGGGTCCGGTCGGGGCCTGCGGGGCCGACCGTGGTCGCCGCGAGCCTAGCCACCGGCTCCGACGTCCGGGCGGACACACCGGGACGCGCGGGACGACGCGCCGACTGACGCGCCGGTGCGATGCCGCAGGTCCCGCGTGTGGGGACGTCGGGGGCGTGCCGTGCGCGCCGAGAGATCGCGAGCCGTCCACAGCCCCGGGCTGGCGCACGCCGTCCACACCGGCCCGGACCGGGCTGACCGCGCCGGGGACCCCGCGGGCAGGCTGCACAGCGGTCGCCCGCGTCGCGCACGACGCCGGGCACGCGGGGCGGACGACCCCGGGAGAGGAGACCGACATGGACGCGCTCGTGCGCTCCCGGCCGCCGATGACGGCAGGGCACCCGACGGAGGCCGTCGTGCCGCGGCGGGAGACCGACGGGCTGCCGGCGTCGGTGACGCCGATCGACCGGCGATGGCCCGCCGTCGCCACCACGCCGTCGCCGCGAGCGATGGTCGTGGGCGTCGTGGGGGCACGCGGCGGGGCAGGCACCTCCAGCCTCGCGGCCGCGCTCGCCCGTGCGCTCGCGGGATCGACCGCGACGGTCCTCGTCGACCTGGACCGCGGCTGCGGCGGCGTCGACGTGCTGCTCGGGCTCGAGGGGGCGGACGGCGTGCGCTGGCCCGACCTCGCCGACGCCCGCGGTGACGTCGACGGCGCCGACCTCGTGGCGCTCCTGCCCCGGTGGGGCGCGTGCGCCGTGCTGAGCGCCGACCGCGCCCGACCGCAGCCGCCCGAACCGGCGGTCGTCGCCGACGTCCTGCACGCGCTCTCGCGCACCGTCGGCGCGCTCGTGCTCGACCTCGACCGCTCCGGGGTCGTCGCGGGCGAGTCGGTCGCCGCCGTCTGCGACACCGTGCTCGTCGTCGCACCGCGCGACCTGCGCGCGACGGCCGGAGCCCTCGCGCTGCGTCCCGTGCTCGACGTGCCCGGCGCGGACCTCGGGCTCGTCGTCCGTGGTCCGGCGCCGGGCGGGCTCGGCGCGGCCGAGATCGCGGAGGCCGTCGGCCTGCCTGTGCGCGCGGTGCTGCCCGTCGACCGCAGGCTCGCGGCCGGGACCGAGCACGCGGGCATCCCGGCGAGCGGACCGTTCTGCCGGGCGGTCCGCCGCCTCGCAGCAGGGCTCACGCGATGACCACGGCGAGCGGACGCGCACCACGCCGCGGCCCCGTCGACGCCGGCTTCCTCGACGAGGTGCGGACGCTCCTCACGGCCGGTCCGGGCGCCGCGACCGACGACGACGTGCGCGCGGCGGTCGACGCGACGGTCCGGCGGCGCGGCTCGGTCGTCGGGTCCAGCGGCCTCGCCGGTCTCGTCCGGACGGTCCGCGACGAGGTCTACGGCGCCGGCCCGCTGCAGCACCTGCTCGACGACCCCGACGTCACCGACGTGCTCGTCAACGCCCCCGACGAGGTGTGGGTCGAGCGCGCGGGCCGGCTGCGGCGCACCGGCGTCCATCTCGGCACCGCTGGCGACGTCCGCACGCTCGCGGTCCGGCTCGCCGCCGCGGGCGGCCAGAGGCTCGACGAGGCCAGCCCGACGGTCGACGCCCGCCTGCCCGACGGCACCCGTCTGCACGCCGTCCTGCCGCCCGTCGCCGGGGCGTGCACGCTGCTCAGCCTGCGGGCCGTCCGCGTGCGCGCGCTCTCGGTCGTCGAGCTCGTCGCCGGCGGGACGCTGGCGCCCGCGCTGGTGCCCGTCGTCCGGGCGCTCGTCGCCGCGCGCGCGAACCTGCTGGTGTCCGGCGCGACGGGGTCGGGCAAGACGACGCTTCTCGCCGCGCTGCTCTCGCTCGTACCGGCCGACGAGCGCATCGTCGTCATCGAGGAGTCGGGCGAGCTCGCCCCGCAGCACCCGCACGTGGTCCGGCTGCTCGCGCGCCACGCGAACGTCGAGGGCACCGGTCGGGTGGACCTCGCCGACCTCGTCCGGCAGTCGCTGCGGATGCGGCCGGACCGGATCGTCCTCGGCGAGTGCCGAGGCGCCGAGGTCCGTGAGGTCCTGACCGCGCTCAACACCGGGCACGACGGCGGGTGCGCCACCGTCCACGCCAACGCCGCTGCCGACGTGCCCGCGCGGCTCGAAGCGCTCGCCGCGCTCGCCGGGCTGTCGCGCGACGCGGTCGCCGCCCAGGCCGCGAGCGCGTTCGACGCGGTCCTGCACCTGCGCCGCACCTCCGACGGCACGCGTTACCTCGCCGAGGTCGGTGTGGTCCGCCGCTCCGCGACGGGCGAGCTCGAGGTCGCCCGTGCCCTGCGCGCCACCGCGGCGGGGGTCGTGACGGTGGAACCCGCCTGGACGGAGCTCGCCGGTCGACTCGGTCTGCCGTCCGCGGGCCTCGACGGCCTCGGCGCGCGGCAGCGGAGAGCCGCCGCACCGTCACTCCGGCAGATCGCCCCGGCCGTGCGGGCGGAGGGACCGGCCGATGCGGGGTGAGGTGCTGGTCGCGCTCGTCGTGGTCACCAGCAGCCTCCTGGCGCTCGGGCGCGGGAGACCCGTGCGCCCCGCTCGCGAGCCTGCGGTCGACGGTCCCGACGTCTCGGCCCGGTCCTCGTCGCTCGGGCTCAGGCTCAGGCTCGGGCTCTCGCTCGGGGGCTCGCCGGCCGTGGACGCGTCCGCGGCATCCGGCAACCTGCCCGTCCGGTACCCGTCCGAGGAAGCCGGAGAGCTGCCTGTCCGGTACCCGTCCGAGGGGTCCGGACGCCTGCTCGTCCCGCATCCTTCCTACGGGTCCGGGCGCCCGCCCGCGCGTCACCGGTCGAGACGCCTGCGGGGGCGACGGCAGCACGCGATCGACCTCGTCGGCACGCTGCACGACACGGCCGCCCGGCTGCGCAGCGGTGCGCCGCCCGCGACGGCCTGGTCGGGCGCCCTCGGGCGACCGGCCGTGCGCGACGTGCCGACGGTCCATGACCTTCTCGGGCCGGGCACGCCGCGCCGCGAGGACGTCGCACGGGCGACCGCCGTCGTCGCGGCAGCACGGCTGGCCGCCGACCTCGGAGCCCCGCTCGCCGACGTGCTGGAGGGGGTCGCGGCAGCCGTCGCCGCGGACGAGGAGCACGGCGCCGACGTCGCGGCCGCGCTCGCGGGACCCCGAGCGACCGCGCGCGTGCTGCTGGTCCTCCCGGTCGCCGGGGTGCTGCTCGGTGCGCTCCTCGGCGCCGACCCCGTGGGTGTCGTGACGGGCGGCGGCGTCGGGACGTGGTCCGCGGTGCTCGGGGTGATCCTGCTGCTCGTCGGCCGGTGGTGGACCGCTCGACTGCTCGCCCGCACCGCGGGTGCGGGACGGACGCCCGCATGAGGTACCTCGCGCTCGCCGCCGTCCTGATCGTCGCTGTCTGCGGGAGCGCCGCCCGGGCGAGGCTGCGTGCGCTCGCGCGCCCGGCGGACGGTCCGCCGGGGCCGGGGCCGGGGCCGGGGCCGGGGCCGGGGCCGGGGGGCGGGCCAGGGCTAGGGCCGAGGTCGAGGCTCGGGCCGGGGCGGGGGATGGGGTCAAGTCCGGGGCGGGGGCCGTCGCCCGGCCGTCGTCGCCGGGGCCGCGGGCCGGCGACGAGCGGGAACGGCTCGGAACACACTCGCGTCGCGCGCGGTCAGGGTGTCGACCGCCGCGTTGGCGGAGGGGCCGCCGACGTCCGTGGCCGCACCGTCGTGCCGTTCGCACGCCCGGACGCCCCCGTGGAGGTCGACGCGGTACTGGTGCTCGCGCTCGTCGAGGCGGCGCTCACGACGGGCACCGCCATCTCCACGGCGCTCGGGGCCGTCGGGCGCGCGACCGGGGGCACGTCGGGTGCCGCGCTCGAACGTGCTGGATCGGCGCTCGTGCTCGGAGCCGCCTGGTCGACCGCCTGGGCGGGGGCACCACCGTCGGTCCGGCCCGTGCGGGACGCGCTCGAGAGCGCGTGGACCGCGGGCGCACCACCCGTCCCCGGGCTTCGTGCGCGGGCGGACCGGCTGCGCCGGGAGCGCCGACGCGCGGTGCGGACCGCAGCAGCGCGTCTCGCCGTCCACCTCGTGCTGCCGCTCGGCGCGTGCTTCCTCCCCGCGTTCGTGCTGGTGGGGCTCGTGCCGATCGTGCTGTCGCTCGCGGGCGGACTCGTCGTGCTCCCCTGAGGGACGATCGTGCGGTCGCCGTCGCTGCGGGCCGGTCTAGAAGTGCACCACCCACATCACCTGGTCCGCGCAGCCGGCTGGCACCTGCGCGAGCCAGCTCGTGTCCTGCCCGCCGAGCTCGCCGCCGCGCCACTGCACGCGGTCGCCCAGCCGGTACCGCTGCCCGCCCACGACGAGCTCGTCGTCCTCCCACCGCGCGCCGACCGGCAGGACCGGGACCACGACCGACGCGGGCTCGTCCAGCCGGACGACGACGCACCCGTCGGTCCGGTCCAGCACGCCCGCGAGCTGGGCGTCGTCGCCGCCCTCGCCCTCAGGCTCGTAGAGCGCGACGTCGGTCGCGGACGTCGTCGGCGATCCGGACGCGTCGGCGCACGCACCGGTGACCACCGCGAGCGCGAGCGTGACCGGCACGAGGAGACCGCGGCGTGGCACCTCAGCAACCTCCTCCTCCAGCAAGCGGCGCTGGCCCTCGCGCGCTGCCGCTGCTCGGCCGAAGCGTCCCAGCGGTCTGCGCCCGCGTCCATCCCTCGGTGGGTGGACGAGACGACGGCGCGGCCGGCGCCTGTCGTCCTCCCGCCCGCGCACCGCCACCGTCTGCTGCCCGGCGGGCGTCGCCATGCGGTGCGTAGGTGTCGGGTGGGCGTCGGCACGCGGTGCGCGGGTGCCGGGTGGGCGTCGCCACGCGGCGCGCAGGTGTCGGGCGCGCAGGTGCCGGGCGCGTGGCGACGCGGCGCGCAGGTGCACGGCCGCCCGGGGTCCGAGGTGGCGCAGGAGTGTCTCGATGTATGCGGGGTGCGCGCAGCCCGAGGACAGCGAGCCGTCCACAGCCGCGCGTGCGGGCGTGTCCGTCCACGACATCTCGGGCCGCGCCCCTGGCGGGCCGCGCCACGGTCCAGCGTGGGCACCGCCGCAGGGTGCGGCGAGCGGGCCCACCCGGCCCGACGACGAGAGGACGGCTCACATGACGACGACCACGGCCACGAGCGCGGGCAGCGCGTCGGACGGCACGGACACGACGGCAGCCCTGCCGGGGCGGTCGGGCGCGGGCCCCGTCCCCGGGAGGCGGCGCCTCGTGGCAGCCCGGGCGCGACAGCGTGTCCGGGCGTGCGGTCGGCTGGGCGCGACGGTGTCACGCCGCGTGCGGGAGGTCGGGGTGGACGCCGGCATGGCGACCGCCGAGTACGCGATCGTGACGTTGGCGGCGGTGGGCTTCGCGGGTCTGCTGGTCGTGATTCTCAAGGGCGGTGAGGTGAAGAGCCTGCTCACCGGCATCGTCCGGCAGGCGCTGTCGCAGTGACCGGGCGCGCATCGCCCGTGGGCGACTGCCGGTGCCGGCGTCGTCGTCGACCGGCACCCGCGCGGCACACCGGGGTGTCGTCCGCGGGGAGCACGGGTCCGTCTGCGTCGCCGCAGGCGCGGGTCGGGAGGGCTGGGCCCGTGCGATCGGCTCGCGCCGACACGGCCGTGCCCGTGCCGGGCGGCGGAGCTGCCGCGGGCGGAGCCGTGCGGGACGGTGGCGTCGACGCCCTCGGCGCGGTGCGGAACGGTGGCGTCGACGCCCTCGGCGCGGCGCGGGACGGTGGCGTCGTCACCGCCGGCGCGGTGCGGAACAGTGGCGTCGACGCCCTCGGCGCGGCGCGGGACGGTGGCGTCGTCACCGCCGGCGCGGTGCGGAACGGTGGCGTCGACGCCCTCGGCGCGGCGCGGGACGGTGGCGTCGTCACCGCCGGCGCGGTGCGGAACGGTGGCGTCGACGCCCTCGGCGCGGCGCAGGACGGTGGCGTCGTCACCGCCGGCGCGGTGCGGAACGGTGGCGTCGACGCCCTCGGCGCGGCGCAGGACGGTGGCGTCGTCACCGCCGGCGCGGCGCGGGACGGTCGAGTCGACACCCTCGGTGCCGTGCGTGACGGTGGCGTCGACAGCCCCGGTGGGGCGCGGGACGCCGGGAGCGTCACCGCCGAGCTCGCGATCGGGCTGCCCGTCGTCGTGCTGCTCCTCGTCGTGGTGCTGGCCGTCGTCGGTGCCGGGCTGACGCGCGCGCAGTGCCTCGACGGAGCGCGCGCCGGCGCTCGCGCGCTCGCGCTCGGGGAGTCACCCGCCGACGCCGCCGCGACGGCGCGACGGGTCGCGGGCGACGGCGCGCGCGTCCGGACGACCCACGACGGCGACTGGGTGACGGTCGTCGTCGAGGCGCAGGTCCCGGTCGGCGGGCTGCGGCTGGGGCCGCTGGAGGCGCGCGGGTCGGCGACCGCGCGGGTCGAGCCGTGAGGTCACCGGCTCACGTCGAGCGACGCGACGACGCGATGCCGACGGGCGGGCGGCGGCACGGTGGCGGCCCGGTGCGTCGACGACCGCACGGTGACGACGGGGCCGTCACGGTTGTGCTGGCGGCGGTCGTCGCCGTCGCGCTCGTCCTGGCGGCTGTGCTGGGGGCCGTGGCGTCGGCGCACACGGGTCGGCTGCGTGCGCAGACGGTGGCCGACCTGGCCGCCCTCGCCGCGGCGGAGGAGGTGCGACGCGGCGGAGACGCCTGCGCGACGGCGCGTCAGGTCGCCGCGCGCAACGGTGCGCGGGTCGTGGCGTGCTCCACGGAGGGGAGCGGTGTGGTCCGCGTCGACGCGGTCGTCCGGACGGGTGCCGGCGACGCCGTCGCGACGGCGTGGGCCGGACCTCGTCCTCGCGGTGCCCGATGAGCGTGTCAGCCCGGCTGGGGTGCGTGCGCGAGCACCACGTCGAGCAGCCGCACGGCAGCCGCCTTGTCGAGCGGGTTGTTCGCGTTGCCGCACTTCGGCGACTGCACGCACGCGGGGCAGCCGCTCGGGCACGGGCACGACGCGATGGCGTCGCGCGTCGCCCGGAGCCACGTGGCCGCGACGCGGAAGCCGTGCTCCGCGAACCCGGCGCCACCGGGGTAGGCGTCGTGCACGAAGACCGTGGCGTGCCCCGTGTCGGCGTGCAGGGCCGTGGACAGGCCGCCGAGGTCCCACCGGTCGCACGTCGCGAGGAGCGGCAGGAGCCCGATCGACGCGTGCTCCGCGGCGTGCAGGGCCCCGGGCGCCGCCTCGACCGTGACACCGGCGGCCTCCAGGACGTCGGCGGGTGCGGTCCACCAGGCGGCGGCGGTCCGCAGCGTGCGGGGCGGCAGGTCGAGGTCCGTGGAGCCGAGCACCTGGAGGTCGGGGATGCGTTTGCGCTGGTAGCCGAGGACCTGGGTCGTGACGTCGACGGCCCCGAACCCCCACGTGACCGGCCCCCACGACGTCTCCTCGTCGACCGAGACGATCTCCGTGGAGGTGACCCACCGCGCCCACGTCCCGTAGTCCACGTCGCGGCGGGTGACGAGCGCGACGCCGTCCTCCAGGTGCAGCTCGTCGACGACGAACGTCGCCCCCTGGTGCACGTAGACCGCGCCGTCGTGCACGGTCGCGTCCGCCGACGCCGCGTCGACGGTCCCGAGCAGCCGGCCCGTGACCGACTCGACGACGCGGACGGGGTCGCCGCCCGAGCCGCGAAGGTCGGTCAGGCGGGTCGCCGGCTCGGCGTGCGTCCAGTACCAGCCCGACGGGCGGCGGCGCAGCGCCCCGCGCTCGACGAGCTCGGCCAGCAGGACGGGTGCGGACGCCCCGAACACGTCGAGCTCCTCGGCGCGCAGCGGGATCTCCGCGGCCGCGGCGCACAGGTGCGGCGCCAGGACGTACGGGTTCCCGGTGTCGAACACGGTCGCCTCGACAGGAGTGTCGAAGATCGCCTCGGGGTGGTGGACGAGGAACGTGTCGAGCGGGTCCTCGCGCGCGACGAGCGCGACCAGCCCGTCGGCGCCGGCGCGGCCCGCTCGTCCCGCCTGCTGCCACAGCGACACCCGCGTGCCCGGCCAGCCCGCGACGAGCACCGCGTCGAGCCCGGAGATGTCGATGCCCAGCTCGAGCGCGTTGGTCGTCGCCAGCGCGCGCAGGTCGCCGGAGCGGATCGCGCGTTCCAGGCCACGGCGCTCCTCCGGCAGGTAGCCGCCGCGGTAGGCGGACACGGCGCGCGCCAGGTCGGGGTCGACGTCACGCAGGTGGTCCCGCGTCGCCGCGGCGACCGACTCGGCCGCCCGCCGCGACCGGGTGAACGCGAGCGTGCGCGCGCCGGCGACGACGAGGTCCGTCAGGAGGTCGGCCACCTCCGCGGTCGCGGTGCGGCGAGGCCCGTCGTGCGGCTCGGTCACCACGCGCTCGCCCGTCCCGGACGGTCCGGACGCCGACGGGTCGACGACCGCGTCGGCCGTCTGCGCACGCGCCTCGACGTGCGACACCGCGGGCGAGACGACGACGGCCGGTCCGCCGGCGTCGCCGGCCGGCCAGACCTCCGTGGGGGCGGCGGGGTCGTCGACGGTCCACGGGTCGTCCGGTGCGGGCGGGCCGGGAGCGTCGGGGCGGACGGCACCTCCGGGCGGGCCGACCGGAGTCGCCCACGGGTCCTCGTCGGGCAGCAGGTCGCTCCACGGTGCGTCGCCACCGGGGAGCAGCGGCGGCTGCCACAGCACGAACGTCTTGCGACCGGCCGGCGACGCGTCCTCGGTGACCGCGGTGACGTCCTCGGCGGGCACCCCGACGAGGCGCGCGGCGCTCACCGCGGGGTCGGCGGTCGTGGCCGACGCGAGGAGGAACACGGGGGAGGCGCCGTACGAGCGCGCGACGCGTTGCAGCCGTCGGAGCACCAGGCCGACGTGCGCGCCGAACACGCCGCGGAACGCGTGGCACTCGTCGACGACCACGTACCGCAGCGCGCCCAGCAGGCGCGCCCACCGGCGGTGCTGCGGGAGCAGCGCGAAGTGCACGAAGTCGGGGTTCGTGAGGACCACGTCGGCGTGCTCCTGGACCCAGCGCCGCTCGTCGAGCGACGTGTCACCGTCCGCGGTCGCGACGCGCACGTCGCGCAGGCCCGCGGCGCCGAGCAGCGCGTCGAGTGCGGCGAGCTGCCCTGCCGCGAGGGCCTTCGTCGGGCACAGGTAGAGGGTGGTCGCGCGCCGGGCGACGGTCTCGATGCGACCCGGGTCGAGCGTGCTCGCCGCGCTCGCGCCGCGGGCGGCCGTCAGCGCGGGCAACCAGAAGGCGAGCGACTTGCCCGAGCCGGTCGACGTGGAGAGCACCGTGTGCCGTCCGGCCCACGCCGCGTCGGCCGCGACCGCCTGGTGCGCCCACGGCTGCTCGACGCCGAGCTGCCGGTACCCCCGGACGACGTCCGCGTCGGCCCACGCCGGCCACGGCGCACGGACGCCCTCACGGGCGGGGAGATGGCGGACGTGCGTGAGGCGGTCCGCTCGCCGTCCTCCGGCGAGCAGCGCGTCGAGCAGCTCACCGGTCCGGACCACCGGCCCATCCTCGCACCCGCGGAGGGCGCACCGGACGGCCGGGAGCGGCGTGCGGCGAGGCCGGCCGCGGACGACGACGCGCGATCGGTGGGATCGCCGCGCGACCGACGCCGGACGGCCGGCGAGGCGGGTCGCCGCAGCCGCGAGGACGCCCGCACCGACCGGCGGCCGGGACCGCACGGCGACTGCGGGACGCGCTGTGCCTGCGGGACGCGCTGCGCGTGCGGGACGCGCTGCGCCTGCGGGACGCGCTGCGCCTGCGGGACGCGCTGCGGGACGCGCTGTGCCTGCGGGACCGCACGGCGACTGCGGGACGTGCTGCGCCTGGGGGACGCGCTGCACCGGCGGCCGCGCTGCGCGCCGACTCCCGCGGTCGCGGGGGAGGATCGGCGGTATGGGTGCGCGCATCGACCTCAACTGCGACCTCGGCGAAGGCCTCGACGACTGGGTGCCCGGCGTCGCGGGGCTCGAGTCGCGCCTGCTGGACGTCGTCACCAGCGCCAACGTCGCGTGCGGGTTCCACGCGGGCGACGAGCGGGTCATGGCCGCCGTGTGCAGGGCGGCGGCCGAGCGGGGCGTCGCCGTCGGTGCTCAGGTGTCGTACCGCGACCGGGAGGGCTTCGGGCGACGGTTCCTCGACGTCCCGCCCGACGTCCTGCGGGCCGACGTCCTCGAGCAGGTGCGGGCGCTGCGCCGGGCGGCGGCGGCCTCGGGGGCGCGGCTCTCCTACGTCAAGCCGCACGGCGCGCTCTACAACGCGGTCGTGCACCACGCGGAGCAGGCCGCGGCGGTCGTGGACGCGGTGGTCGAGTCCGGCGGCGACGACCCGCTGCCCGTCGTCGGGCTGCCGGGGGCCGTCGTGCTCGACCTCGCGCGCGACCGCGGGCTGCGAGCGGTGGCGGAGGCGTTCGCGGACCGCGGCTACCGCGCCGACGGCACGCTCGTGCCCCGCAGCGAGCCCGGGGCGCTCGTCGTCGAGCCCGACGAGGTCGTGCAGCGCGTGCTGTCGATGGCGGTGCGGCGACAGGTCGTGGCGGTGGACGGGGCGGTCGTGCCGGTCGACGCCGAGTCGGTGTGCGTGCACTCGGACACCCCGGGGGCCACCGTGCTCGCGGCGGCCGTGCGGCGTGCGCTCGACGACGCGGGCGTCGCCGTCGGGCCGTTCGTCTGACGCTCGCGGTCGTCGGGGGCAGGATCGGCGCATGACTACCGCGCTGCACGTCGTGCCGTTCGGCGACGACGCGCTGCTCGTCGAGGTCGCGGACCTCGCCGCGGTGCGCCGGCTGGACGACGCGCTGCGCCGCGCCCGCGAGGGGGCCGGGGGCCGCACCGACGCCACGGCGGGTGCGGCCGACCGGGGGTCGGCGGCGGGGGCGGCCGACCGGGGGTCGGGGGACACGTCCGGCGGGTCGTCGGTGTGGCGCACGGTCGTCGACCAGGTGCCCGCGGCGACGACGGTGCTGCTGCGGACCGCGCCGGGCGCGGACCTCGCGGCGCTCGCGGCGGCGGTGCGGCGGGTCGGGTCGGACGCCGGTGCTGTCGACGTCGCCGGTGGCGCCGCGGCGACGGAGGTCGTCGAGCTGCCCGCGGTCTACGACGGCGCGGACCTCGCGGAGGTCGCGGCGATGGCCGGGCTCACCGTCGACGAGGTCGTCGAGCGGCACAGCACGGCGACGTACACGGTCGCGTTCGGCGGGTTCATGCCGGGCTTCGCGTACCTCGTGGGGCTGGACCCGGTGCTGCGGGTGCCGCGTCGGGCGACGCCGCGCGAACGGGTCCCGCGCGGGGCGCTCGCGGTGGCGGACGAGTTCACCGCCGTGTACCCGGCGGCGACGCCCGGCGGGTGGCGGCTGCTGGGACGGTGCGACGTGCCGCTCTTCGACGTGACCCGCACCCCGCCGGCGCTGCTCGCGCCCGGCACCCGCGTGCGGTTCGTGCGTGCGCCCGCGCCGGAGCCCGACGCATGACGGGGGGCACCGACGGCTCGCCGACGCTGGAGGTCGTCGACCCCGGGGTCCTCACGCTCGTGCAGGACCTCGGCCGGCCGGGGTGGGCGCACGTGGGCGTCGGGCGGTCGGGGGCGGCGGACGCGGCGGCGCTGCGGCTGGCGAACCGGCTCGTCGCGAACCCCGACGGCGCCGCGGGTCTGGAGCTGCTCATGGGTGGCCTGCGGGTGCGGGCGCGCGGGCCGGTGACGGTGGCGCTGGCCGGTGCTCCGGCGCCGGCGTGGGTCGGGGGCGTCCGGGTCGGGATGCACGCGCCCGTCGAGGTGCCGGACGGTGCGGAGGTGCGGGTCGGCCCGCCGGTGCGCGGCCTGCGGACGTACCTGGCGGTGCGCGGCGGGCTGGACGTCGTCCCGGTGCTCGGGTCGCGGGCGACGGACCGGCTGGGCGGGATCGGTCCGGCGCCGCTCGCGGCGGGCGACGTGCTGCCGGTGGGGCCGCCGCCGTCGGAGGGGCCGCCCGTCGACGTCGCGGCGGTGCGCCCGTGGCCGGAGGGTCCGCGGCGGCTCCCGGTCGTCCCGGGTCCGCACGCGGACTGGTTCGACGGCGGGATCGACGCGGTGTGCGGCGCGGACGGCTTCCGGGTGACGCCGTCGTCGGACCGGGTGGCGTTGCGGCTGGACGGTCCCCGGGTCGTGCGCGTCCCGGCCCGGGAGGGTGCGGAGCTGCCGTCGCTGGGGCTGGTGCCCGGAGCGGTGCAGGTGCCGCCGGACGGGCTTCCGGTGGTGTTCGGCGTCGACCACCCGGTGACGGGCGGGTACCCGGTGGTGGCGGTCGTGCGGGCGTCGGCTCTGGGGGTGGTGGCGCAGGTGCGACCGGGCGAGCCGGTCCGGTTCGTCCGGGCCTGACGGGTTCGCCCGGACACGCCGCGACGGCTGCCGCGAGCGACACGCCGGAGGGTGCGGACGGGCTCGCGCGCGACACGCCGCGCGACCGGGCGAGTTTTGCGCGCGGCGCTCCGTGCCGCCTCGCACAGGCGGGACCTAGGTCCCCCGCGAGACCCTGCGTCGGGCATAGAACTGCCACATCTAGTCCTCCGGGGACGCCGCGACCACAAGATGTGGGGTCGCAGAGGCGGGAGGGCGACACGGACGAAGGGGATACCGCACATGACCGAGCAGGTCGTCGTCGAGGTCGGCTCGTCGATCGACGAGTACCTCGACCGCCGCGACTGGCGCGTCAACGCCAACGCCAACCAGGGCTACTCGCTGGGTGGGCTCATCCTCAACACGGCTGGCAAGGTCGTCGCGAACTACTGGCTGAGCCACGTCTACCCGGCCGAGGTGGGTCGGGCGCACCGCGAGGGCGACCTGCACATCCACGACCTCGACATGCTGTCGGGCTACTGCGCGGGGTGGTCGCTGCGGACCCTCCTGCAGGAGGGCCTCAACGGCGTGCCGGGCAAGGTCGACGCGCGCCCGCCGAAGCACTTCGGGTCGGCGATCGGCCAGATCGTGAACTTCCTCGGCACCATGCAGAACGAGTGGGCGGGTGCGCAGGCGTTCTCGTCGTTCGACACCTACATGGCGCCGTACGTGCGGCTCGACGGCCTCACGTACGAGCAGGTCCGGCAGGGGGTCCAGGAGCTCGTCTACAACCTCAACGTGCCGTCGCGCTGGGGCACCCAGACGCCGTTCACGAACCTCACGTTCGACTGGACGTGCCCGGAGGACCTGCGCGAGCAGGTGCCGTTCGTCGCGGGCGAGCCGTGCGACTTCACGTACGGCGACCTCCAGCACGAGATGGACCTCATCAACCAGGCGTACATCGAGGTCATGACGGAGGGCGACGCGAGCGGGCGCGTCTTCACGTTCCCGATCCCGACGTACAACATCACGCACGACTTCGACTGGGAGAGCCCCAACGCGGACCGCCTGTTCGCGATGACGGCGAAGTACGGGCTGCCGTACTTCCAGAACTTCCTCAACTCCGAGATGAACCCGGGCGACGTGCGGTCGATGTGCTGCCGGCTGCAGCTCGACCTGCGCGAGCTGCTCAAGCGCGGCAACGGCCTGTTCGGGTCCGCGGAGCAGACGGGCTCGCTCGGCGTCGTGACGATCAACTGCGCGCGGCTCGGCTTCCTCAACCCGGGCGACGAGCACGGCCTGTTCGACGCGCTGTCGCAGCTGCTCGACCTGGCGCGCACGTCGCTCGAGCTCAAGCGCACGGTCATCCAGAAGTACATCGACGAGGGCCTGTTCCCGTACACGAAGCGGTACCTCGGGACGCTTGACAACCACTTCTCGACGATCGGCGTCAACGGCCTCAACGAGATGGTCCGCAACTTCACGGGCGACGAGTTCGACCTGACCGACCCGCGCGGGCACGCGCTCGTCGTCCGGGTGCTCGACTTCGTCCGCGCGCGGATGGTCCGGTACCAGGAGGAGACCGGCCACCTCTACAACCTGGAGGCGACGCCCGCGGAGGGCACGACGTACCGGTTCGCCAAGGAGGACCGCCGCCGGTTCCACGGCATCCTGCAGGCCGGCACGGACGACCACCCGTACTACACGAACTCGTCGCAGCTCCCCGTCGGCTTCACGGACGACCCGTTCGAGGCGCTCGCGCGGCAGGACGACCTGCAGACCAAGTACACGGGCGGCACCGTCCTGCACCTGTACATGAGCGAGCGCCTGTCGACCCCGGAGGCCGCGCGCGAGCTGGTGAAGCGGTCGCTGTCGACGTTCCGTCTGCCGTACCTCACGGTCACGCCGACGTTCTCCGTCTGCACGCGGCACGGCTACCTGTCGGGCGAGCACCCGACGTGCCCGCGCTGCGCCGACGAGGGGTACGGCGAGGTCGTGTGCGAGGTGTGGACGCGCGTCATGGGCTACCACCGGCCCGTGAGCTCGTTCAACATCGGCAAGAAGGGCGAGCACATGGAGCGCACCCCGTTCCAGGAGCGCGCTCTCGCGACGGCCGGCGCGGAGCAGCGGGCCTGATGACGGACCGCACGACGACGGCGGCGGCGGACGGGCTCGCGATCGCGGGCCTGACGCCGCTGTCGTCGTGCGACTGGCCGGGGAGGCTGGTCGCCACCGCGTTCCTGCAGGGCTGCCCGTGGCGCTGCACGTACTGCCACAACTCCTCGATCCTCGACCCGCGCACCCCGGGCGTGGTGCCGTGGTCCGACGTGCGCGACCTGCTCGCACGACGCCGGGGGCTGCTCGACGGTCTCGTCTTCTCGGGCGGTGAGCCGACCCGGCAGGCCGGGCTCGTCGACGCCGCGCGCGAGGTGCGCGCCGACGGGTTCGCCGTCGGCCTGCACACCGGCGGCGCCTACCCCCGCCGGCTCGAGGCGCTGCTGCCGCACGTCGACTGGGTCGGGTTCGACGTCAAGGCCCCTGCCCGGCTCTACCGGGCGATCACCCGGGCCGGTGGTCCGACGGCGAGCGCCGACGCGACGTTCGCGTCGCTGCGCCTGGTGCTCGACGCGGGTGTCGACGTGCAGGTCCGCACGACCGTCGACCCGACGGTCCTCACGACCGCGGACGTCGACGAGCTCACCGCGACGCTCGCCGGTCTCGGCGTGCGCGACCACGTCCTGCAGGAGGTCCGGCCCGACGGCACGACCGACGAGTACCGCCAGGCGCTCGCGACCGCCCGACGGGTCGCCGCGACCGCCTGATCCCGGGCTCCGTGGGACGTCCCGCGCAGGCTGACACGATTCAGGACGCACCTCCGTCGTCGAAGCGCGTCGAATTCCGCCGCCCGGGTGAAAACACGCCGCTCGCTGCGCTCGTCCCGGACCTGTCGGGAATGTTTGAATTTCCGACGAGGGACGGGGGAGCACGGGTGCGCGTGACCAGCAGGGACGTGGGGACGCGGACGGTCGTGGAGGTCGACGGCGAGGTCGACGTGTCCACGGCCGACGCGCTGCGCGAGTGCGTCCACGACCTGCTCGACCGCGACCGCACCGACCTCGTCGTCGACCTCGGGCACGTCACCTTCATGGACTCGACGGGTCTCGGCGTGCTCGTCGGGTCGCTCAAGAAGGTGCGGCTCCTCGGCGGACGCCTCCAGCTCGTCATCTCCACCGAGCGGGTCGAGCAGCTCTTCCGCATCACCGCGCTCCTGCCCGTGTTCACGGTGCACGGCACGCTCGACGACGCGCTCGCGGACGACTCGGTCGCCTGAACGCGCGCGGACACGTCCCGGCCGGCCGCGCGGTCCCTCCACCGCGCGACCGGCGGGCGGTCAGCGAGGGTGCACGAGGTAGTGGACCGTGTCGACGCCGTCGACCTGCGACGCCTTGACCTCCACCGTCCAGTCCGGCAGGCGCGTCCCGAAGAACGCCGACCCCGGCCCGCTGAGCCGGTCTCCCGCGGACGGGTCGAGCAGGACGGCGGCCTGCCACACCCGGTCGTCGGCCGACGAGGCCAGCTCGACGAACCAGCCCCCGTCGTCGAGGCGACGGACCTCGAGCAGGCGGCCCGGCACCAGCGGCACGTCGTCGGGGAAGTCGGCGGGCAGGCCGGCCACGACCGGCCGCTCGACGACCTCCACCGTCCACGGCCCGGCGACCGACGCGACGGGGGCCGTGAGCGGTCCGGCGTCCGGCGCGACGTACACCTCGTAGTCGCCCGGGGGCAGCGGGTGCCCACCCGGCCGGCCCGGCACGTCGCAGGTGACGAGCGGGACCTGCACCGGGTCCCAGCCGGTGGGCGAGTAGGGGATCCCGGCCGTGGCGGCCGCCGCGAGCGACGTCCCGACGACCGTCCCGTCGTGCGCGACGACGACCCGCACGAACGGCGGCGTCTCGACGTCGGGGAGCGGCACGACCGGGTACGCCTCCGGGTCCACGACGTCGCCGAACTGCGGCCACAGCCACAGCGTCGGCCCCAGGACGTGCGTGAGCGGCGTGCTCCGCGGCCCGACGGCCGTCCAGCTCGCCGCGTCGCCGCGGTCGTCGCTCAGCGCAGCGAGCGCCAGGTCGTCCTCGGTGCGGAGGTCCCGCAGGTCGGCGGTGTCCGAGCCGCAGGTCCCCGCCGGCGCGCCCGGCACGGCCGGCGGCAGGACGTCCGGGTCGCGCCCGGCGACCTGCACGGCCCCCAGGGTGACGGCACCGGCGGCGCCGACCCCGACCGCGCCACGCGTGACCCGGCGGGCCGCGCGACGGTGCCGCGCGCGCGTCCGGACGCGCGTCATGTCGAACGCCGCCGGGACCCCGGCCGGTTCGCCGTCGATCGTGGCGTGCAGCGTGCGGGACAGGTCGGTGCTCATCGTGCCTCCCGGGTTCTCACGAGCTCGATGTCGGTGGTGCGGTCGGCGCCGACCGGGCCGAGGACCCCTTCGAGGGCGTCCATGGCGTCGGAGAGGTACCGCTTGACGGTGCCGTCGGCGACGCCGAGCGTGCGGGCGATCTCCGCGACGGTCAGGTCGTCGTAGAAGCGCAGGACGACGCACGCCCGCAGCCGCGGCGACAGCGTGGCGAGCGCGGCCTCGACGCTCGCGCGCTCGACGGCGGACGTCTCGGGCGACTCGACGCGCTCGCCGCGGGCGACGAGGTGCCGGACGCTGCGCCACCGGGTGCTGCGGCGGTGCCCGTCGAGGAGCTCGGACAGGATCGCGCGGCGCACGTACGCCTCGGCGGCGACCGCGTCGCGCAACGGGCGCGTCCGGCCGAAGCAGCGGACGAGCGCCTCCTGCACGAGGTCCTCCGCCGACCGCCGGTCGCCCGTGAGGTACGTCGCGTACCGCACGAGCGCGTGCCCGCGCACCTGCACCAGGTCGTCGAGGACCTGTTCCCACGCCGCCATGCGTCGCCTCCCGTCCGATCGTCGCGCACAGGACGCTCGGGGGGCCGAGAACGTTGGGTGGGAGCCGGAGACGCGCGCGGTGGGACGGTCGGCCGAGCGGGCGGAACCCCCGGACGGCCGACCGCCGGACGCGTCAGCGGGGGCGCACCTCGTAGACGAGGGTCGTCGCGTCACCCTGCTCGCCCGGGGTGACCTCGACGGACCAGCCGGGGACCTCCACCCCGGTGCCGAACGGGTCGAGGTACTCCTCCCGCGCGCCGTCGACGCCCGTCAGGAGCGCGTTCGCCACGACGAGCCGGTCGACGCCCGTGACCTCCGCCTCGACGGTCCAGCCGCCGGCGGCGTCGCCGTCGACCGACAGGAGGTGGCCGGGGGGCATCGGGACGGCGTCGACGGGGAAGTCGTCGGGCAGTCCGGGGACCACGCTCGCGTGCGGGGGGACGGTGAGGGTCCACGGTCCCGCGGCGCCCGTGAGCGGCTCGCGGTCGCGCACGACGAACAGGTCGTAGGTCCCCGAGGGCAGCGGCTCCCCGCCGTCGTCGGCGCCGTCGACGGCGCACGTGACGAGGTCGAGCCGCACCTCCTCGGTCAGCAGGCCGCTCGTCGCCCGTGCCCACCGGGCGGCGGCGTCGGACGTCCCCGCCGCGGGCAGGACGGTCGTCGCGACGACCCGGTCGTCGTGCGTGACGAGCACCCGGAGCCGCGCGACCTCCGGCGTCGGCGGCGGGACCTCACCCCGGGCGAGCGCCTCGTCGACGGTCGCCCGGAAGCCGGCGATGATCCGCGCGCGCTCGTCGAGCTCGTCCTGGGTGACGTCCTCGCCCGCCTCGCGCGCCGCGACGAGCTCGGCGTAGCCCTGCTCCAGGACCGCGAGGGTGTCCTGCGCGGACGAGAGCTCCGTCGCGTGCGCGCCGGCGCCGTCCTCGGGGAGCGCGCTCACGGCCTGGACGTACACCTCGCGCCCGACGTAGGTCCCCAGGTCGCCCGGCCGGGGCATCGGCCAGCCCTCGAACGCGCTCCCGGGGGACGACCACGACGACGGCGCGAGCCCCAGCGTCGGGTCGGGTGCTCCGCGCACCGCCGTGACGTCCGACCCGCACTCGCCGGGAGCCGCGTCGGGGTCGGTCGGCAGCACGACGCGGTCGTCACGCGTCGACGCGAGCGAGGCCGCCGCGAGCGCGACGGCACCGGCGGCGCCGACGCCGACCGCTCCGCGTGCACCGAGGTGCACCGCGCGGCGGCGCCGCGCGCGCGACCGCACCCGCGCCACGTCCACGGGCGGCGGACCTTCCGGCCGCGCGCCGTCGACCACGTCGTGCAGGGCGGTGCCCAGGTCGATGCTCATCACGCCTCCTCCACGGCGACGGTCTCGCGCGGGTGACCGGACGACACCGGCCCCAGCACGTCCTCGAGCTGCCCGACGGCGTCGGACAGGTACCGCTTCACGGTGCCCTCGGCGACCCCGAGGCGGCGGGCGATCTCCGGCACGGTCAGGTCGTCGTAGTACCGCAGCACGACGCACGCCCGCAGCCGGGGCCGGAGCGTCGCGAGCGCGGCCTCGACGCTCACCCGGTCCACGGTCGCGGCCTCGGGCCCGTCGACCTGGTCGCGCCGCGCGGCGAGGTGGCGGACGGCCGCCCATCGCGCGCTCCGGCGGTGGCGGTCCAGGAACACCGACAGGATCGCGCGGCGGACGTACGTCTCCGCGGCGACGACGTCGCGCAGCGGTCGCGCCTGGCCGAAGCAGCGCACGAGCGCGTCCTGCAGCACGTCCTCGGCGTCGCGCCGGTCGCCCGTCAGCAGCGCGGCGTACCGCGCCAGGGCGTGCCCGCGGACCTGCACGAGGTCGTCGAGCACCTGGTCCCACGCCGCCATCGAGCCTCCTGTCCCACGTCGTCATGGTCCAGGACGCGGCAGGTGCGCGGATCGTTGGTCACCCGGTCGGTCGGCCGCGCGGTCCCTCCACCCGCGGCCGACCGACCAGGGGGTCAGGCGGGCGTGAGGCGGTAGACGAGCGTGTCCCGACCGTCGGGGTGCTGCGACGGGGCGACGCGCACGGTCCAGGCGCCGTCGGTGCTCGGTCGCTCGACGGGCGTGGTGGTGTCGTCGAGCGGGCGGGCTCCGGGCACCTCGGGGAGGAGCTCCAGGGCGCGCGTGAGCCGGTCGTCGCCGTCGACGGCGACCTCGAGGGACCAGCCCCCGTCCGCTTCGCGGGTCGCCTCGACGACCGTCCCGCCGGGCATGGGCACGGCGGCCGACGGGAAGTCGTCCGGGAGCGCCGAGACCCCGTCGACCGCGGGCAGCAGCTCGACCTGCCACGGGCCGGCGACGTCGAGCAGGGACTGGTCGGGTCGCAGCACCCCGGGGGCGGCGTACAGCGCGTAGGTGCCGGGTGCGGGCGTGCCGCCGTCACAGGACTCGACGGCGGTGGCGACCGACGAGCCGGTCACCGACACGTCGCCGTCCCACAGGTCGCTCTGTCGCATGGCCGTGGTCCACCAGGAGATGTTCGCGCTGTCGGGCGCGAGGTCGTTCGTCTGCGCCCACCCGACGACGACGCCGTCCGACGCGAGCAGCAGCCGCGCCGACGGGACGTCGGACGAGTGGCCGCCGGACGCGGTGGTGAGCGCGAGCAGCTCGAGCGTGCGGCCCCCGAACCGGCCGAGGGTGGAGCCGAGCTGCTGGTCGCCGCCGGCGGCGAACGCGTCGAGCGCGGCGACGGCGTCGCCGGGGCCGACGAGCGTGTAAGTCGTGTCGGGGTGGGCGGTCGCGTAGGTCTCGACGTCGAGCCCGCACCCGCCGAACCCGCCCGTGGGGCTGCCTGCGGGAGCGGCGGGGGAGCTGTCGGGCTGCCCGAGGGTCGTGGTCGCGAGGGCGACGGCTCCCGCCGCCCCGACGCCCACCGCGGCCCGCGTCCCGGTGCGGACGGCGCGGCGACGGCGGATGCGGCCGACCAGGTCGTCGGACGTGAACGGCGACGCGTCGCCGCCGCCGTCGATCGCGCGGTGCAGGTCCGTGCGCAGGTGGGTGCTCATCGTGCGCTCCTCTCGGGGGTGGTGCCGACCAGGTGGATGTCGTCGTCCGCGTCGGCGAGCGGGCCGAGCAGTCGCTCGAGCCGCTCGGTCGCCTCGGACAGGTAGCGCTTGACGGTGCCGTCGGCGAGACCGAGCGTGCGCGCGATCTCGGGGACGGTGAGGTCGTCGTAGAACCGCAGGACGACGACGGCGCGCTGGCGCGGCGCGAGGGTCGCGACGGCGGACTGCACGTCGAGCCGCGCGGCGCTCGTCGGCTCGGGGCCGGGCTCGTCGTCGGCGCGGGCCAGCAGGTGCCGGACGGCGCCCCAGCGCCGGCGGCGGCGGTGCTCCTCGACGAAGAGCGTGAGGATCGTCCGGCGCACGTACGCTTCGGCGGCGTGCGCCTCGCGCAGCGCGTACTGCCGGCTGAAGCAGCGCACGACGGCGTCCTGCACGAGGTCCTCGCCGCTGCGGGCGTCGCCCGTGAGCATCGTGGCGTAGCGGACGAGCGCGGCACCGCGGGTGCGGATCAGCTCGTCGAGCACCTGTTCCCAGGCGGGCATCGGACCTCCCTGTCGTGGCCGTCATGGTGCACGACGGTCGGGGAGCCCCGGATCGTTGTGGCGGCGCTCCCGGTGTGGCGTCCAGGGGCGTCGTCAGGGGGGTGGGACGGCCCGTGCGTACCGCGCGGACAGGACGCGGAGGTGCTCGACGAGACCGGCTGGCTCGTCGACGTGGAAGTCGAGCCCGAGCATCCCGATCCAGACGGCGACGACCTCGACGCTGTCGCCGCCCGTGACGAGCACGCTCCTGCCGTCGTCGGTGGCCTCGACGGTGCCGACGGTGGGGTTGATGCGGGCGAGGACCTCGTCGGGCGGCGCGTCGACGGTGATCCGCGCGTGCACGGCCCACCCGGTGCGCGCGACCTCGCGCACGGTGAACTCGGTGACGTCCTCGGGGAAGGCGCTGGGCGTGAAGCGGCGACCGCCCGGCGTGCGCAGCGTGAGCCAGTCGACGCGGTACGGCGCCCACGTGCCCGTGGCGGGTGCGCGTGCGACGAGGAACCAGCGGCGCTGCCAGGCGACGAGCCGGTAGGGCTCGAGCTCGACGGGCTCGTCGCGGTAGAAGGCGCGCAGGCCCTGGTGGTCGCGCACGGCGTCGGCGAGCGCGGCGAGGGTGGCGGTGTCGACGACGGGGTCCTCGACGTTGGAGTCGGTGTTCTCCGGTCCGCTGGTGCTCGCGTCGCGGATCGCGGCGAGCCTGCGGCGCAGCCGGTCGGGCATGACCTGCTCGAGCTTCGTGAGGGCGGAGCGCGCGGGCTCCTCGATCCCGGCGGTCGCGGTCGTGCGGCGCAGCCCGACGGCGACCGCGACGGCCTCGGCGTCGTCGAGCAGGAGCGGGGGCAGGCGCGCACCGGCGCCCAGGCGGTAGCGCCCCCCGGGTCCGCGGACCGCGTCGACGGGGTAGCCGAGCTCGCGCAGACGCGTGACGTCATTGCGCACGGTGCGGTCGGTGACGTCGAGGCGCGCAGCGAGCTCGGCGCCCGACCAGTCGGGGCGGGACTGGAGCAGGCCGAGCAGCGTGAGCAGCCGGGCGGAGGTCGTGGCCATGTGCCCTCCTGGGCGGCGTGCGAGGCGGATCAGGAGAGGTCCGAGGTCGGCCGCAAGAAGCGGAAAGAACCGTTCCGGAACGCTGCCTAGCGTGAGGGTACCGAGCAGGGCGACGAGCCCGCTCACGGACCCGCGGAGAAGACCATGAACGCCACCTCGCTCACGATCCGCCCCTTCGTCGTCCACGTCCCCGACGCCGACCTCGACGACCTGCGCGAGCGGCTCGCCCGCACCCGGTTCGCGCCCGCGGCACCCGAGGACTCGTGGGAGTACGGCACGCCGCAGTCCTACCTGCGGGACATGGTCGCGCGCTGGACCACGTTCGACTGGCGGGCCGTCGAGGACCGGCTGAACGCGTACCCCGGGTTCGTCACCGAGGTCGACGGCCAGCCGCTGCACTTCCTGCACGTCCGCTCGGCGCACGCCGACGCGACGCCGCTGCTGCTCGCGCACACCTACCCGGGGTCGGTGCTCGACTTCCTCGACATGATCGACGCGCTCGTCGACCCGGTCGCGCACGGCGGCAGCGCGCAGGACGCGTTCCACCTCGTGATCCCGTCGATGCCCGGCTTCGGCTTCTCGACGCCGCTCGTCGGCGCCGGCTGGACGATGGCGCGGGTCGCGCGCACGTACGACACCCTCATGCGCGGGCTCGGGTACGACTCCTACGGGGTGCACGGCAGCGACGGTGGCGCGATGGTCGGGCGCGAGCTCGCGATCCTCGACCCCGAGGGGTTCCTCGGCGCGCACGTGCTGCAGCTGTTCTCGTTCCCGACCGGCGCGCCCGGCGAGATGGACGGGTTCGGGCCCAAGGAGTACGCCGCGCTCGGGCACATGCAGTGGTTCCAGTCCGTCGGCGCGTACAACACGATGAACGCGTCGCGCCCGCAGACGGTCGCCGCCGGCCTGGCCGACTCGCCCGTCGCGACGCTCGCCTACCACGAGCTGTTCGAGAGCTTCGGCAACGGCACGTCGCTCGTCACCGCCGACCAGGTGCTCGCGCAGGCCAGCCTCTACTGGCTCACGAACACCTACGCCACGGCCGCGCGGTACCACTACGCCGAGCAGCGGTCCGGCGCCGAGCCGGTCGTCAGCACGGGCCGCATCGGCGTCGCGGTGTTCAAGGACGACTTCCAGACGATCCGCAGCCTCGCCGAGCGGGACAACGCGCGGATCGAGCACTGGTCCGAGCACCCGCGCGGCGGGCACTACGCGGCGCTCGAGGTCCCGCAGGACGTCGTCGCCGACCTGCGTGTCTTCTTCGGCTGAGCCCCGCGTGCCGCAGGGGCGGCGGTCCGCGTCGAGCGGCCGCCGCCCGCTGCCGTGTCAGGGCACGTCGACGCGCCGGCCCGACAGCCCGGCGAGCGTCGCCGCCGTGCGTGCCTGCTTCACGCGGTACATCGCCGCGTCCGCGTCCCGCATGACGTCGTCCGCGGTCCCCGGCACCCGCGCGCTCGTCGCGATGCCGATGCTCACGCCGACCTGCACCGACGTCCCGCCCACGGCGAGCGGCTCGAGCAGCGCGCGGCTCAGGCGTTCGGCGACCCGGGTCGCGTCGGTGGTCGACGACATGCCGTCGAGGAGCACGACGAACTCGTCACCGCCGAGCCGCGCAGCGAGGTCGTTGGCGCGCACGGCACGGCTGATCCGCCCCGCGACCGCCACCAGCACCTGGTCGCCGACGGCGTGACCGAGCGAGTCGTTGACCTCCTTGAACCCGTCCAGGTCGAGGAACAGCACGCCGAAGTGGTAGTGCGTGTGGTGCTGAGCGCGGCTCACGCAGCGCTGCAGCTGCTCGGTGAACAGCGCCCGGTTCGCCAGCCCCGTGAGCGGGTCGTGCAGCGCCGCGCGACGCAGCCGTTCCTCGGTGTCGCGCAGCTCGAGCGCGACCGTGAGCAGCGCGGTGCACTGGTACGGGCTCTCGCGGCCGTTCTCGACGCCCGTCTGCAGCGGACCGACGAACGTGAGCAGACCCCAGTCGCTGTCGTTGACCTTGGCGGGCACGACGAGCACGACGTCCTCGGGCTCGCGCGCGAGCGCGATCACGTCGCGCGGGGGGAACGACCGGACGGTCGTGCGGCGGACGACGGCGCCCGACGGGGCGGTCCGCACCGCGTCGCCGTCAGGGGCGCGCTCGTACGTCCCCGTGACCCGCAGCAGCCGCTCGTCGGCGTCCGTCGACGACCGCTCGTCCGTCGCCCACAGGCCGAGGCAGCCCGCGCGCGCGAACGTGTGCCGCATCCAGCGCAGCGCGGCCGGGTCCTCGTCGGGCGTGTGGAGCAGGTCCATCGTCAGCTCGTAGTGCATCGCGACGGTCCGGCCGAGCGCGCGCGCCCCGGCGAACGCGCGCTGCCGCGCCGACTGCGACGAGGCGTCCTCGGCCGGTCCGGCGGGCGCGCCCGTGCCGACGGGACACCCGCACGACTCCCGGGGGACGAACGTGGTCGGCACGCGCAGGGTCTCGTCGTCGCGTCGGCCACCGTCGCGGCGGTCGCGCAGAAGCTCGACCGCGGCCGCGCCCATCGCCTCCATCGGTTGCGCGACCGACGCGAGGCTCGGCGACTCGTAGGCGGCGCGGTCGATGTCGTCGAAGCCGACGACGGCCTGGTCACGCGGCACGACCCGCCCCGCCTCCCGGAGCACCCGGACCAGACCGATCGCGTTGAGGTCCGTTCCGCACACGACCGCCGTCGACGGCAGACCCGCCGCGAGCAGCGCGCGACCGGCCGCTTCGCCGCCCTCCTCCAGGTTGTCGGACGTGTCGACCACGAGGTCGTCGTCGGGCTCGATGCCCGCGGCCCGCAGACCCTCCTGGTACCCGGCGAACCGCTCGGCGACGTCCGGGACGTCGCGGAACCCGGCGAACGCGATCCGGGTGTGCCCGTGCTCCACGAGGTGCGCGACGGCCGCCGCCACGCCCGCCGCGTTGTCCGCGCGCACCGACGGCAGCCCCGGGAGCGAGTGCCCGACGAGGACCACGTCGGTGGCCGTCGCGCCCAGGTCCCGGACGTAGCGGTCCGCGACCGCGCCGACCGGCACCACGAACCCGTCGGCGTGGTCGTGGGCCACCGGCGGCAGGGCGTCGGGGATCGTGTGGGCGTCGGTCCGGAACGACGCCGCGTCGAGCGTCTGGACGACCAGCAGCCGGCTCGACGTGCGGCGCGCGCCGCGCTGCATGCCGTTGAGCAGCCGGCCGTAGAACGGCCCGCCGATGAACGGCGACAGCACCGCGACGAGCGGCTCCCCGGAGAGTCGGCCGCCGTCGCCGTCCTCGCGCTCGCCTGCCATCCGTGCCGCCGCTCGTCGTCGCCCCGTCGCGCTGTCGCCCGTGCGTATCGGTCGCCCGGGGCACGTGCTGAGGCACGGGCCGCGCCGCCACCCGCCCGGCGCAGCGACGCCCCGGACGGACCGGGGCGCCGCGACGTCGCGCGGTGCGCCCGGTCAGCGCACGACGACCTCGAACCCGTCGCCGACGACGGCGACCCACTCGCCGCGCGGCGTCAGGCCGGTCGCGGGCGTCCACGTCGAGGACACGACGCCGTGCGCGACCGGATGGACGGTGTAGGTGCCGGCCGGGAGCGGCTCGCCGGGTGTGAAGTCGTCGGGCGAGCAGGCGGTCAGCGTGGCCGCGACGCCGGCCGGCGACGCGGTGGCCGTGCCGAGGTCGACCACCGCCGTCATCCCGTCACGGAGCACGAGCGTGGAGCCGACGACAACCCCGTCCCTGCTCACGACCAGGACGGTCTCCCGCGGCGAGAAACGGACCCGTCCCTCGCCGTCGTACCGCAGCCACGCCTCGAGGGCGATCTCGTCCCCGACGGCGACCGTCGCGGGCGGTCCCGAGGCGGTCTCCAGCCGCAGCCCGCCGGGCGACGCGGTCGTCGGCGCGGGGTCGCCGCACGTCGGCACCTGGCCGGCCGTCCACGGCGCGACGGCAGGAGCGGGCGTCGCCGCGGTCGGCGCGCGGTCCGAGACCGTGAACGGCACGGGCTCGCCGCGCGCGACGAGCCACCGCAGGCCCTCCTGCTCGACGTACTCGGTCGGGGTCATGTCGCCGTACAGCTCCGCGGGCAGCTCGGAGGTCCCGAGGTCGACGACGGGTGTCCAGGCCACGAGCTCGTAGTCGCCGGGCGGGAGCGCGCTGCCGACCGACGCGGTCGTGCCGGTGCCCGGGTCGCACACGACGAGCGCGACGTCGCCGTGGTACGGCACGACGTCGGCGCTCTCCGACCACACGGGGTCGAGCGCGACACCGAGGTCGGTCCCGCGGTAGAGGTCGACGCCGCCCGCGACGACGACACCGTCGCGGAGCACCGACAGGCGCGGTCCCGCCGCGTCGAAGCCGACGATCGTGGACGTGACCTCCGGGGCCAGCAGCCACGCGCTGACGCGCAGCGCGTCGCCCGCAGCGACGACGGCGGCGTCGAGCGGGTCCGCCTCCCCGTCCCCGAGCTCGGCGTGCGTGCGCCACGTCGCGGCGAACCCGCCCTCGGCGGGCGCGTCGGCGAGCGCCCCGCACGCGCCGAAGGGCGCGGTCGGGTCACCCGGCGGCAGCACCACGGAGGTGGTCGTCGGCGCCGGCTCTGGGCTCGTGCTCGCGCTCGGGCCGGGTGACGAGGTGGGCGACGGCGTCTGGGCCGGCGGAGGCGGTGTCGGGAGGCGGCTCGCGAGCGCGGCGCCCGCCGCGAGGACGACCGCCGCGGTGGCCGACGCGGCGGCGACGGCGGCCGCCCTGACCCGCCGCCGGCGCCGCGTCCGGCCGGTGAGCGCGGCGACGTCGAGGCCACCGTCGGGGACGGCCGTGCTGTGCCGGGCCGCCAGGTCGTGCAGGTCGTGGAAGAGGTCGCGGGTCATCGCCGGACTCCCTTCGCGATCGTCGGGACGTCGTCGAGCAGGTCAGGCTGCGGGCCGAGGAGCGGTTCGAGACGTCGTCGCGCGTCCGACAGGTACCGCTTGACGGCGCCGTCGGACACGCCGAGGCGGTGCCCGATCTCCGGGAGCGTCAGGTCGTCGTAGAAGCGCAGGACGACGCAGGCGCGCTCGCGCGGGGACAGCGCGTCGAGGGCGGCGGCGACGTCGGCGCGGTCCCCGGCGGCCGACGTCTCGTCGGATGCGTACGCACCGGTCGCGACCAGGTGCACCACCTGGTCGAGGCGCCGGCGGCGCCGCCAGCCGTCGAGGTAGGCGTTGAGGATCGCGCGACGGACGTACGCCTCGACCTCGTCGACCGGGCCGCGCCGGTGCCGGGTGAACGCGTTGACGAGCGCGTCCTGCACGAGGTCCTGCGCGGCGTGCAGATCACCGGTGAGCAGGCGCGCGTACGCGACGAGCGCGCCGCCGCGCTCCGCGACCACGCGACCGAGCTCGTCCTCCCACGTCACCGGTGCGCCTCCGTCCCTCGTCGATGCCTCATGACCGTCCTGACGTACGGGACATCGGAACGGTTGGGGTCGGGCTGCAACCCGGTGTCCACCTCCCGGTGCGATCCAGGTCACATCGCGTGGCTAGACTCTGCGGGTCCGGCGGCAACGGGGCCGACCGGACATGCGTGGTCGAAGGGGCGGCCGCGCGGCACCATCCGGGGAGGATGCATGGTCGAGCTCGGTTCCACGAGCATCACGATCGTCGTGGTCATCGCAGCGGTCGCGGTCGCGTCACTGATCGTCGCCGCGGTGCTGCGCCGTCAGGTGCTCGCGGCCGGTGAGGGTACGGCCTCCATGCGCGAGATCGCGCGCGCGGTCCAGGAGGGGGCGTCGGCGTACCTGAGCCGGCAGTTCCGCACCCTGGCCATCTTCGCGGTCGTCGTCTGCGCCCTGCTGTTCCTGCTGCCGGGCGACTCCGGCGTCAAGGTCGGGCGGTCCATCTTCTTCCTGGTCGGCGCGGTGTTCTCCGCGGCGATCGGCTTCCTGGGCATGTGGCTCGCGACGCGCGCGAACCTGCGCGTCGCCGCGGCCGCGTCCCAGCCGGGCGGCCGGGCCGAGGGCGCGCGCATCGCGTTCCGCACCGGCGGGGTCGTCGGGATGAGCGTCGTCGGGCTCGGCCTGCTCGGTGCGGCGGCGGTCGTGCTGCTGTACCGCGGCGAGGCGCCCGGCGTGCTGGAGGGCTTCGGCTTCGGCGCCGCGCTGCTCGCGATGTTCATGCGTGTCGGCGGCGGCATCTTCACCAAGGCCGCCGACGTCGGCGCCGACCTCGTCGGCAAGGTCGAGCAGGGCATCCCCGAGGACGATCCGCGCAACGCCGCGACCATCGCGGACAACGTCGGCGACAACGTCGGCGACTGCGCGGGCATGGCCGCCGACCTGTTCGAGTCGTACGCCGTGACGCTCGTGGCCGCGCTCATCCTCGGCAAGGCCGCGTTCGGTGAGCACGGCCTCGTCTTCCCGCTCATCGTGACGACCGTCGGCGCGCTCGTCGCGGCGCTGGGCGTCGCGATCACGCGGGTCCGCGGCAACGAGAGCGGCCTCACCGCGATCAACCGCGGCTTCTACATCTCGGCGCTCGTGGGCGTCGCGCTCGCCGCGGTGGCGGCGTTCGTCTACCTGCCGTCGTCCTTCGCCGACTTCACCGGCGGGACCGCGGGGCTCGAGACGCACGCCGGCGACCCGCGCCTCATCGCGTCGGCCGCCGTCGCGATCGGCGTCGTCCTCGCCGGGATCATCCTGTGGGTCACCGGCTACTTCACCGGCACGACGAGCAAGCCCACGTTGCACGTCGCCAAGACGACCCTCACCGGTGCGGCGACCGTCGTCCTGTCGGGCATCGGCGTCGGGTTCGAGTCCGCCGTCTACACCGCGGGCATCATCGCGGCCGCGATCTGCGGCGTGTTCCTCATCGCCGGCGGCAACGTCGCGCTCGCGCTGTTCCTCATCGCGCTCGCGGGCTGCGGCCTGCTGACCACCGTCGGCGTCATCGTCGCGATGGACACGTTCGGGCCGGTCAGCGACAACGCGCAGGGCATCGCCGAGATGTCGGGCGACGTGACGCCCGAGGGCGCGCAGATCCTCACCGACCTCGACGCGGTCGGGAACACGACGAAGGCCGTCACCAAGGGCATCGCGATCGCGACGGCCGTGCTCGCGGCGACCGCGCTGTTCGGGTCGTACGCGGACGCGGTCCGGACCGCGCTGAACGACATCTCCGGGTCGGTCGGGAACGATATCGTCGCCGCGATGCTGTCGTACGACATCATCAGCCCGGTCACGCTCGTCGGCGTGATCCTCGGTGGCGCGACCGTCTTCCTGTTCTCCGGCCTGGCGATCGACGCCGTGACCCGCGCCGCGGGCGCGATCGTCTTCGAGGTGCGCCGCCAGTTCCGCGACTTCCCCGGCATCATGACCGGCGAGACGCGGCCCGAGTACGGCAAGGTCGTCGACATCTGCACGCGCGACTCGCTGCGCGAGCTCGCCACCCCGGGTCTGCTCGCGGCGTTCGCGCCGATCGCCGTCGGCTTCGGCCTCGGCGTCGGGCCGCTCGCCGGGTTCCTCGCCGGGGCCATCGGCTCCGGTGTCCTCATGGCCGTGTTCCTCGCGAACGCGGGCGGCACGTGGGACAACGCGAAGAAGATCGTCGAGGACGGGCACTACGGCGGCAAGGGGTCCGACGCGCACGCCGCGGCCGTCATCGGCGACACCGTGGGCGACCCGTTCAAGGACACCGCCGGCCCGGCGATCAACCCGCTCATCAAGGTCATGAACCTCGTGTCGGTGCTCATCGCCCCGGCGGTGGTCGTCATCTCGGTCGGCGACGACGCGAACCACGTCGCCCGCCTGTCCATCGCGGTCGTCGCGGCGCTCATCGCGTTCGGTGCCGTGATCGCGTCCCGCCTGCGGGCCGCACGCGTGGACCGCGAGGAGACCGTCGCGCACGAGGCGGAGCGCGCCCTGGCCCGCTGACCCCGCACCACCCGGACGCCGTCCGTCCCCTCGTGGGGCGGGCGGCGTCCGGCGTCCGGGTTGAGCGCGCGTGCCCGGACGTCCATGCTCGTCGGGCACGCGAGGGCCGCCGGCGGAGGCGGCGCGCGACGACGAGCAGGAGGCAGCGTGGCGCAGGTGGTGGTCCTCGTCGGACGCGACCGGTACGGCGACCCGTGGCACGACCACGCGGCGACGTCGGACGCGGTCGCGACGCTCCTGCGGGCCGAGGGCCACGACGTCGCCGTGCGCAGCGTCTTCCCGGACGCGCTCGACGGCGTCGACCGCCCCGACCTGCTCGTCGTCAACTGCGGTCAGGGGCCGCTCGACCCCGCGGCCGCGGAGGAGTGGCGGGGTTTCCACGACCGGCGCGCCGCGCTCGTCGACGGCGGCACCGCGGTGCTGGGCCTGCACCAGGCGGCGAACACGTTCAACGACGACCCGCGCTGGGCGGCGACGCTCGGCGGCCGGTGGGACGACGACGTGTCCTGGCACCCGCCGCTCGACGAGGCGCGGTTCCGGGTCGTCGACCGAGCGCACCCGGTCACCGACGGGCTCGACGAGGTCGTGGCCCCCGACGAGCGGTACGCGGACCTCGTCGTGTCCGGCGACGTGCGCGTGCTGCTCGTCGCCGACGTCCCGGACGGCGACGGCGCGACGCGCCCCCACCCGGTCGTGTGGGTCGCGGGCGGTGCGGGACGCGTCGTGTACGACGCGCTCGGCCACGACGTGCGCTCGTACGCCTCGCCGTCGCGGCGCGCGCTGCTGCGACGTGAGGTCGCGTGGCTGCTCGACGCGTGATGCGCTGGTCGCCGTGACGCTGCGCGTGATGTCCTACAACGTCAAGGGCCTCCAGCTCGACGGCCGGGCCGTCGCGGCGGTCGTCCGTGCGGAGGCGCCGGACGTGCTGGCGGTGCAGGAGCCCCCGCGCGGGCTGCTCGGCCGGTGGCGGCTGCACCGGTTCGCGCGACGGGCCGGCCTGCGGGTGGTCGTCGGCGGGCGGGGCGCCCGGACGACGTCGTTGCTCGTCGCCCGCGGCACGGCCGTGACGCACGCGCACGCGCTCGCACTGCCATGGCAGGCGGGCACGGTCCGGCGCGGGGTCGCGCTCGCCCGGGTCGGCGGGGTCGTGGTCGTCGCGGTCCACCTCTCGCTGGACCGGGCCGAGCGGCTGCGGCACCTCGACGTGCTCGACACGCACCTCGCGCGGGCCCCGCGGCCGCTCGTCGTGGTGGGCGACCTCAACGAGCCGCCGGGCGGCCCGACGTGGCGCCGGCTGCTCGACGCCGTCGTGGAGGGGACGGCGCGGACCGTCCTCGGGGGGCTGCTCGACGCCGCCCCCGACGGCCCGCCCACCTACCCGGCCGTCGACGCACGCCATCGCATCGACGTCCTGCTGCACGACCCCGCGCTGCGCGTCGTGGACGCACGCGTGCGCGACGACGCGCTCGTGCACGCGGCCAGCGACCACCGGCCGCTCGTCGTGGACCTCGCGCTCGGCCCGGACGCGGCGGCGCGGGCGGGCGCGGACGGTCAGCGCGGGTCGACGTAGAGCTCGACGTCCGCGGGTCGCAGCACGTCGGTGGTCGTCGCCCACCCCGACGCGTGCACCGTCGCGACCGTGCCGAGGTACTCCGGGGTGGGGGCGGGCCGCGCGTGGCACACGACGTGCAGGTCGGGGTCGAACGGGTCGCCCGCCTGCACGGGGAGCTCGCGGATCCCGACCGCCGCCAGCACCCGCCGCAGCTGCAGCGCGGCCTCGTCGGTGGTGAGCAGGTCGGCGAGCCCGAGCAGCTCCTCGACGGCGGCGTCGTCGAGCTGCGGCCACTGCCCGGCGGCGTGCGCGCGCTCGGCCGCGTGCGCCCGCTCCGCCGCGAGCGCGCGCTCGACCGCGAGCGCCTGCCCGACCTGCAGGGCGGGCTCGACGGCCCGCGCCTGCTCCTGCGCCCACGCGCGCTCGTCCTCGAGGGTCTTCTCGGCGGCCTTCAGCGACGCCCACGCCTGCTTGAGGCGTGCCGTCGTGAAGCGGTCGTGGCGGCGGGCGCGGCGACGGCCGACGAGCGCGGTCAGCGTGACGAGCGCGAGGAACCCGGCGACGGCCCACGGCAGCCACACGGGGGCCGCCTCGGCCCAGGCGGTGACGTCGGACCACGACGGCAGCCCGCCGACGGAGAGGTCTGCTGCGCGCGATCGTGCGCCCAGCGCGAGTTCGAGTGCCATGCTGCCGACGTACCTTCTGCGTGCGACGGTCCCGGGCGGGGGACAGGGGCGGAGCGGCCCCAGGGCGTCATCGTGGCGCACAATCCGGCAGACCGGGACGGATCGGTCGTGGCGCGCCTCGGACGGCGCAGGAGGACCGCTCGTTCGGGTGACACGTGCCGTGCACGGTCGCGCGGGTCGACGTGTCCGGCGCCGCGGGCGCGAGGCGCGGCACGGGCGTCCGGGCGGGGAGAATCGAGGGCATGAGCGTCGCCGTCCCGCAGCCGGACCCCGCCCTCCTCGACCACCTGCGCGACGACCTGCGCGCCGCGTCTTTCACGGTCGGCGCGGTCGAGGCCCTGCTCGGCCCGGTCGCCGCGGCCGCCCTGCACCGCGAGGAGCCCGTGCCCGCGCTGCGCGCGACGGCCGTGTCCGACGAGCCCGTCGCGACGCTGGTGCGGGCGTTCCTGCTCGGCTGCCGGGTCCGCCGGGGAGCGCTGGACCGCGCGCTGCCGACGCTGGGGTCGCGCGGGGCGCACGCGCTCGGACTCGTCGACGCGACCGGTGCGGCGCCTGACGACGACGTGCGGGCGCTCGTCGACCTGCGCCCGTACGCGGCGTCCGACGGGTCGGGCGACGTCGACTGGTGGGTCGCGTCCGACCTCGGCGAGCTCGCGACGGGGACGGCGCTGCGGACCGACCACGTCCTGGGCGTCGGCGGTGCGTCGACGACGCTCGCGCAGGTCACCGTCCGGTCGCCGCGTCGGCGCGTGCTCGACCTCGGCACCGGCTGCGGGGTGCAGGCGCTGCACGCGACGCGCCACGCCGACGCGGTCGTCGGCACGGACATCTCCCGGCGCGCGCTCGCGTTCGCGCGGTTCAACGCGGCCCTCGCGGGCGTCGGCGACCGGGTCGCACTGCGCGCGGGGTCGATGCTCGAGCCCGTCGCGGGGGAGCGGTTCGACCTCGTCGTGAGCAACCCGCCGTTCGTCATCACGCCCCGGTCCGCCGACGTGCCGGCCTACGAGTACCGCGACGGCGGGCGGGCCGGGGACGCGATCGTGCGCGAGCTCGTCGAGGGCGTCGGCGACGTCCTCGAGCCCGGCGGGGTCGCGCAGCTGCTCGGCAACTGGGAGGTGCGGCGCGGCGAGTCGTGGGACGAGCGCATCGGTGCGTGGGTCGACGCGTCCGGGCTGGACGCGTGGGTCGTGCAGCGCGAGCTCCAGGATCCCGCGCAGTACGCCGAGACGTGGATCCGCGACGGCGGCACGACCCCCGACCGCGACCGTGACGCGTGGTCGGCGCGGTACGGCGCGTGGCTCGACGACTTCGCGAGCCGCGACGTCGAGGCCGTGGGCTTCGGGATCGTGACGCTCCGGCGTCCGCTCGACGGTGCCGACCGGTCCTTGCGTCGCCTGGAGGAGGTCACCGGGACCGTCGCGCAGCCCCTCGGACCCGTGATCGGCGCCGCGCTCGACGCGCACGACTGGCTCGCCGGCCGCACCGACGCGGACCTGGCCGACGCCCGCCTGGTCGTCGCGCCCGACGTCACCGAGGAGCGCTACCTCACGCCCGGCGACGCCGACCCGCAGGTCGTCCTGCTGCGGCAGGGCGGCGGGTTCGGGCGCACGGTGCAGGCGGGCACCGCGCTCGCGGGGTTCGTCGGCGTGTGCGACGGCGAGCTCACCGTCGGCCAGATCGTGAACGCCCTCGGCGCGCTGCTCGACGTCGGCGCCGACGCGGTCGCGGCGGACGTCCTGCCGTCGGTGCGGGGACTCGTGACGGACGGCCTGCTCGTCCCGGCGTGACCCGCGCGCGGCGCGGGCCGGCCACCCCGGGTGCGGGTGACCGGCCCCCGGCCGGGTGTCGCGTCCGTCAGCGGAGCTCGACGTCGTCGATCACGTGCGTGCCCGCGTTGAAGTAGAGGTTCACGCGCTTGACGTCGGACAGGAGCGCGCCGCACTCGGCGGTCAGGGTCGTCAGGTCGACGACGAGCGGGTCGTCCCCGGTCCGCGGCCCGGAGACCCAGCCGACCTGCGCCGTCTCGCACCACTGCCACGACGACCCGAGCTGGATCGCGGCCTTGGTGTCGAACCCGGTCGTCGAGACGACGTCGAGCGCGAGGGCCGTGCGCCCGGTCCAGTCGGCGACGGACGGGGTGAACGAGAACCACCCGCCGTCGGGAGCGACCGCCTCGATGGCGAGCGCCCCGCCGGACGCCGTCGCCGACCCCGGACCGTTGTCGAGCGGCCCCCAGCCCTGCGCGCCGTCGGCGAAGTCCGAGAGCACCACGGGCTCGAGCGGCGACGGGAGCGCGTCGAACCGGTAGAGGTACCGGGCGACGTCCTGCCGCTGCACGGGCTTGAGCACCCCGAACGTGTACGGGGAGGCGGGGTCGATGACGCCGACCTCGGTCGCCCACGTGATCGCGGTCCGGTACGGGTGCCACGTCGGGACGTCGCGGAACGCCGCGGTGCCCTCGGGCTCGGGTGAGCCGGCGAGCCGCCAGAGGAGCTCCGCGGACGACGACCGGTCGAGCGGCGCGTTCGGCAGGAAGAGGAGCCCGTCGTCGACGAGGCCCTCCGCGACGAGCCACTCGACCGCGGTGTACGAGGCGTTGCTCTTCTTGACGTCGAGGAACGACGGCTTCGCGGGCGGCGTGAACGACGCCTTCTCGTACGCGTAGAGCAGCCGGGCCGCGTCGCCGCGCTTGACGACCTTCGTCGGCTTGAACGTCCCGTCCGGGTAGCCGTCGTCGAGACCCTGGGCGTGCAGCCAGAGGATCTCGGTCTCGTACGGGTGGCCCTTCGGGACGTCGGAGAACAGCGGCGGCGGCTCGACGCCGGGCAGGGCCGCGATGTCGTCGACCACGATCGACCCGGACGCGGCGCCGCCGTCGACGCTGTTGACGTAGATGTTGAACGACGTCAGGGCCTGGAGGTCGGCGTCGGAGATCCGCCGGTCGGCGTGCGCGGTGTCCCACGGTGCCGGTCGCCAGTCGACGAACGGGATCGTGACGCGCTGCGGCTCGTCGCCCGCGAGCGACGGGTACGCCTCGTAGGCGACGCCGCCGGCGTTGAGCTGGAGCACCATCTTGTTGTTCGACCCGTCGGGGTCGACCCAGATCGCGAGCTCGTTGAAGTCCGACCAGTCGCCGCTGATCTGCTTGCCCAGGCCCGTGTAGGTCTGGGTCGCGAAGTCGTAGTCGAGCCGCAGCGCCTTCGCGCCGCCCCCGACCGACCCGGTCTCGAGCGAGATCGTGTTCGCGCCGTAGGTGACGTACTCGGCGCGCAGCGCGGTGTCGTCGCCGTAGCCCTCGAAGTCGTCGACGACGCCGGGCGCGAACGTCGGCTTCGGTCCGAGGACGACCTGGTTCGTGACGTCGAGCGTCCCGCCGCCGCCGGCGGGCGTCGCCGTCGCCGACACGGTGTAGGTGCTGTTGTCGAGCTGCGCGGCGGTCGGCGACCACGGCGCGCTCCACCAGAGCGACCCGTCGTACGTGAGGTCGAGCGTGTCGACGACCGTGCCGCCCTTGGCGACCTCGACGGTGACGGACGTGGCCTCGGCGTTGGTGACGCGGACGCGCACGGTCGACGGCGACGTGGCGACGCGCGCGGCGTCGGCGGGCGACGCGATGTGCACGACGGGCTGCGCGGGTGCGGCGTCGACCGTCCGGTCGAACGCGCCGGAGACCTCGGACGCGAACAGCGTGAACGGGTCGGCCGCGTACGCCTGGAAGTCCTCCAGCAGCGCGTCCCCGGGCACGGGCACGAAGTGCTGACCGGCGTCGAAGTTGGCCCACGTCTCCATGTAGGCGTTGCGGCTCGCGACCGGGTCGGCCTTGATCGCGGCGAGCACCTTGGTGAACCACTGCGCGGGCGACGAGCCGTTCGTACCGACGCCGCCCGTCACGCCGAACTCGGTGAACGCGGAGATCTTGCCCTTCTCGTCCGCGATCTCGGCGATCATCCGCAGGTCCGCGACGAGGCCCGTGAGGAACGCGTCGGACGCGGTGTTGTCGTACGTGTCGAGCCCGAGCACGTCGACGAACTGGTCGCCCGGGTAGGTGCGCAGGTAGACGTCACGGTTGCCGCCGAACCCGCCGCCGGGACCCCATGCGTACAGGAAGTTGCTCACGCCCTTGACGTCGCGCAGGTACTCGACGGTGAACCGGTAGAGCTCCTGGTACTCGCCCGGCGAGCCGAAGGCCGCGCCCCACCAGAACCACGAGCCCGCGTTCTCGTGCCACGGCCGGAAGATGATCGGGATGAGGTCGCCCTCGGCGTCGCGCGACTGGTCCGCGAGCTCGGCGATGTCGTCGAGGTAGGCGACGAGGTCGGCGTGGTGCGAGCCGCCGGGCAGGACGGCCCGCAGCGTGTCGCCCGAGGTGTCGTAGAACGACCCGCCCGTCACGAAGTTCTCGACGTGCGCGCTCACGGTGTTGATCCCGCCGAGCGCGTCGGCCTTCGCGATGTAGTCGGCCATGACCGCGATGTTCTGGTCGCGCGTGTTCTCGGCGACGCCGGGCCGCTCCTTGCCCTCGATGATGAGGGTGTCCCAGCCGAAGACGGCGGGGAAGTCGCCCGTGACGTTCTTGACGTCCGAGGTCGTGCCGTCGGTCGGGCCGGTCGTGAGGCCGAACGACGTCGTGTGCTGGTGGCCGAACAGGATGCCGTCGCCACGGACGTCGTCGAGGTAGGAGAAGAGGGACCGGGTCTCGGCGGTCGCGCCGGTGTCGACGATGTGCACGGTGTCGTCGGCGGGTGCCGCCGGTGCGGGCGGGGCTGACTGGGCGGGGAGCGCGGACAGCCCGGTCACGGCGAGCGCCGCGGCCGTGGCGGCCAGGGTGCGGGCCGCCGACCGTCCGCGCGCGCGGCGCGGCAGGCTGCGGTTCGTCATTGAACCTCCAGGTGACGGTCGGGCCGAGCACCGGTGCTCGACCCTCCAGGGGCCGCGGCCGTCGCGAACCGGACGAGCGCGGACAGACTTCGTCAAGTTACCAAACTTAGTCGGAGCGGCCTAGACCGGACGGGCGCCGACCCGCGCCGCCTAAGCGATTCGCCGCCGCCGAGGGGCCGCCGGCGGGTGCACAGGTCGTGCACAGCCTCGCGACAGGTCGGCGCCAGGACCCGTCCCTAGCGTCGCCAGCGCCAACCCCGACACACGAAGGACACCCGCATGCTGCGCGCCTGGAGAGGGACCCGTCGGTGGGTCCGGGTCCTCGTCGTCGCGCTCGCCGTCGCAGCGGTCGCCACCGGCACCTGGTGGTTCACGCTCCGCGACGCGAGCAGCGCCGCCGCCGAGGAACCCGTGACCCGCACGGTCACCGCGAGCCTCACGACGATGGAGAAGACCGTCGACGGGACCGGCACGCTGACGCCGGCCGTGCAGGAGGACGTGTCCTTCGCGGTGAGCGGCACGGTCACCTCGGTCGCGGTCGCGCAGGGCCAGACCGTCACCGCGGGGCAGACGCTCGCGACCGTCGACACGCTGCGCCTCGACGCGGACCTGCTCGCGGCGAAGGCCACGCTCGCGACCGCGCAGGCCCGCCTCGACGACGCGCAGGACGCCGACGACGGCACGTCGACGTCCGACGCCCAGATCGCGTCCGCGCAGGCGCAGGTCGAGGTCGCGCAGGCACAGGTCGACGACGCGCAGGCCGCGCTCGCGGACGCGACGCTCGTCGCGCCGGTCGGCGGCCTGCTGACGGCCGTGAACCTCGAGGTCGGGGACGCGGTCGCCGGAGGCGGTGACACCGGTGCGACGAGCCCGCAGGGCGGCGACACCACGTCGACCGCGCAGTTCACGATCGTCGGGACGGACGCGTGGCAGGTCGAGATCGGGGTCTCCGACGCGGACGTCGCGCTCGTGGAGGTCGGCGACCAGGCCGAGCTCACGGTGGACGGCGCCGACGGCACCGTCTTCGGGACGGTCGCGTCCGTCGGCCTGCTGTCGACGAGCGAGGACGGCGTCCCGTCGTATCCCGTGACGATCGACGTCACCGGCGACCAGGACGGGTTGCACGACGGCGTCTCCGCGGACGTCAGCATCGTCTACGAGCGTCGCACCGACGTCCTGACGGTCCCGAGCATGGCGGTGTCGACCGTCGACGTGCAGACCGTCGTGACGAAGGTCCAGGCCGACGGGACGCAGGTCGAGACGCCCGTGACGACCGGCGAGACCTCCGACAACCTCACCGAGATCACCGACGGCCTGGCCGAGGGCGACTCCGTGGTGCTCGCGGTGCTCACTCCCCGCGCGACGCAGGACGGCGGCGGTCAGCAGTCGTTCCCCGTGCCCGGCGAGGGCGACATGGTCTTCCAGGGCGGCCCGGGCGGCGTCGCCCCCGGCGGCGGCACGTTCCAGGGCGGGCCGATGCAGGGCGGCGGCAATGGCTGAGCCCACGACGCTGGCGGCGCCCCGGCCCGCGGGCGCGGACACGCCGGCCCCCGTCATCGAGCTCGCGGGCGTCCGCAAGACCTACCGCACCGGCACCGTCGAGTTCGAGGCGCTGCGGGGCGTCGACCTGCGCATCGACGCGGGCGAGTACGTCGCCGTCATGGGCCCGTCGGGCTCCGGCAAGTCGACGCTCATGCACATCCTCGGCTGCCTCGACGTCGCGACCGAGGGCACCTACCGGCTCGCGGGCGAGGACGTCGGCGACCTCGACGAGGTCGACCTCGCGGACATCCGCAACCGGCGCATCGGCTTCGTGTTCCAGCAGTTCCACCTGCTGCCGTCGCTGTCGGCCTGGCGGAACGTCGAGCTGCCGCTCGTCTACGGGCAGGTCGGGGCGGCCGTCCGGCGCGACCGCGCGGTCGCCGCGATGCAGCGCGTAGGGCTCGGCGACCGGCTCGACAACCGCCCGGGCGAGCTGTCCGGGGGCCAGCAGCAGCGCGTCGCCGTCGCGCGCGCGCTCGTCGGCGAGCCCGACCTGCTGCTCGCCGACGAGCCGACCGGCAACCTCGACTCCGTCTCGACGCGCGACGTGCTCGCGCTGTTCGACGAGCTGCACGCGCAGGGCCGCACGATCGTCCTCATCACGCACGAGGAGGAGGTCGCGCAGCGCGCCGAGCGCGTCGTGCGCGTCCTGGACGGGCTGGTCCGCACCGGCGCCGGGGGTGCGCGGTGACCTGGACCGAGACCCTGCGCACCGGCTGGTCCGCGATCCGCACGCACGTCATGCGGTCGACCCTCACGGTGCTCGGCATCCTCATCGGGATCGCCGCCGTGATCCTCACCGTCGGTCTCGGCCTCGGCACGCAGAAGGACGTGTCCGCGCAGATCAGCGCGCTCGGCAGCAACCTGCTCATCGTCCGCCCGGGGTCGTCGACCGACGCCTCCGGCATGCGCGGCGGGTTCGGCACCGGCACGACCCTGACCCGCGCCGACGCCGAGGCGCTCGCGTCCGACGTGAACGCGCCCGACGTCTCGGGCGTCGCCGCCGAGAAGTCGTCGGGCGCGTCGGTCGAGGCCGGTGACACCAACTGGACCACGCAGGTCGTCGGCACGACGACGTCGTGGCTCGACGTGCGCGGCCGTGAGGTCGCGTCGGGCGAGTTCTTCACCGCCGACGACGAGGAGGACGGCGCCGCGGTCGTCGTGCTCGGCCCCGAGACCGCGACCGAGCTGTTCGGCACGACGCGCGTCGTCGGGCAGACCGTGACCGTGAACGGGACGGACCTGCAGGTCGTCGGGGTCCTGGCGGCCGCCGGCGCGAGCGGGGACAGCGACCTCGACGACGTCGCCGTCGTGCCGATGTCGACCGCGGCCGACACGCTGTTCGGCGGGACCGACCGCAACGCGGTCTCGACGATCTACCTGCAGGCCGCGTCGGCCGACCGGCTCGGCGCCGCCTACCAGGAGGCCGAGCAGACGCTGCTCAACCTGCACGGCATCACCGACGCCGACTCCGCGGACTTCACGATCAACAGCCAGGACGCGCTCGTGTCGACCGCGACCGCCGTCTACCGGACGCTCACCGTCCTGCTCACCGGGATCGCCGCGCTGTCCCTGCTGGTCGGCGGCATCGGCGTCATGAACATCATGCTCGTGTCCGTCACCGAGCGGACCCGCGAGATCGGCCTGCGCAAGGCCCTCGGGGCGCCGCCGTGGGCGATCCGGCGGCAGTTCCTCGTCGAGGCCGGGGTCCTCGGGCTCGGCGGCGGGATCCTCGGCGCCGTCCTCGGGATCGTCGGCGCGCACGTCCTGCCGGGGCTGCTCGACACGTCCGTCGTGGTGTCCGGCGCCGCCGTCGCCGGGTCGATCGTCGTCGCGCTCGCCATCGGGCTCGTGTTCGGCGTGTACCCCGCGACGCGCGCCGCGCGGCTCGCCCCCATCGACGCCCTCCGGGCGGAGTGACCGTGCCCAGCCGCCCCCGCCCACCCGCCGTCCCACCCACGACCCGGCACGCCGTCCGGCCCGCCGTCCGCGCCGCCGAAGGAGCCCTCGTCATGACCGCTACCGCGCTCGACCACCGCGACCGCCCCGCACCCGGCCGGGCCGCGCGTCCCGAGCATCCCGCGACGGCCCGTCGCCGGACCGCGCTCGCGCTGCCCGCCGTCGGCCTCGTCGTCCTCCTCGCCGCGTGCTCCGGTGCGGCGGGTGACGTGGGCGCCGACTCGTCCGCGAGCGCGCCCGCCGACGGCGGTGGTGGTGGACCGCAGGGCCAGCGCATCGACGACCCCGGCCGCGTGGTCGGCGAGATCGTCGCCGTCGACACCGCGCTCATGCAGGTCCGCGCCACCGACGAGCAGACCGCCGTCACCTGGTCCGGCACGACCACCTTCACGCAGACCGTCGCCGGCACGCTCGCCGACGTGACCGTCGGGTCGTGCGTCGTCGCGGTCGCGACCCCGACCGGCGACACGTCGGCCACGGACGGCACGTCGGACGCGCCGCTGGACGCCACGACCGTCACCATCACCGCGGCCGCCGACGACGGCACGTGCGGCGTGGGTGGGTTCGGGGGACCGGGTGGTCGGGGCGGCGGCACGCCCGGAGGCGCGCCCACGGAGCTGCCGACCGACCTCCCGTCCGGAGCCCCGTGGGGCGGCGACGGCGAGCGCCCCGACGGCGCGCCGACCGACCTGCCCTCGGGGGCCCCGACGACGCGGGCGTTCGGCGGCGTCGTGAGCGGGCAGGTCACGGCCGTCTCGGGCACGACGCTCACGGTGTCCGTCACGTCCGGACCGGGGGCGTCCGACGACGACGGCTCGTCCGGCGAGCCCGTCGACCGGCAGGTCCTCGTCTCCGACGCCACGACGTACACGCGCACCGTGGACGCCGACGCGTCCGCGCTCACGGTCGGTCGCTGTGCCTCGGTCCGTGGCGACGCCGACGACAGCGGCAAGGTCGCCGCGACGTCCGTGCAGGTCAGCGACCCCACCGACGGCGGCTGCTCGTCCGCCCTCGGCGGCATGGTGGTGCGCGGCGGCCCCGGCGGCATGCCGGGCGCGCCCGCCCAGGACGAGGACGGCACCGATGCGTGACGCCACCCGACCGGCCGGCGACGCCGCCGTGCCGGGCGTCGACACCGCGCCGCGTCCGTCGCTCGCACGGTCCGCCCGTCGTCGTGCCCGCCGCCGCACCGTCGCGCTCGCGACCGCCGGAGCCGCCGTGCTCTGCGGCGTCGGCGGGGGAGTGGCCCTCGCGCTGGGCGGCGACGGCACCGGGCGGTACCGCACCGCGACGGCCGAGACCGCGTCCGTCGAGCAGTCCGTCGACGCCGTCGGCTCCGTCGCGTCGGCCACGCGACGCGACGCGTCGTTCTCCGTCGCGGGCACGGTCGCGACCGTCGACGTCGCCGTCGGAGAGCAGGTCGCCGCGGGCCAGACGCTCGCCACGCTCGACACGGCCTCGCTCCAGGAGGCGGTCGGCGACGCCGAGGCCTCGCTCGCGGACGCGCAGGACCAGCTCGACACGGACCTGGCGTCGCAGACGTCGCCCAGCACGGACGAGACCGCCGCCCCCTCCGGCGCGACCTCCCCCACCGGCACGGTCACGCCGTCCCCGTCGACGGACCCGACGGACGACTCGTCCGCGACCCGCCCCGACGGCTCGGACACCTCCGCCGACCCGGCGGTGCAGGCCGCCGTCGCCGCCGTGCGCACGGCACAGGAGGACCTGCTCGCGCAGGCCGTGGCCGCGCACGACGCGCTCGCCGCGAGCAGCAGCAGCGTGGAGGCGTCGCGGGCGGCGTGCACCGCGTTCCTCGACCTGGTCGCGGACGACGAGGAGCCGCAGCCCACGCCGTCGACGCCGACCGAGCCGCCGACCGAGCCGTCGACCGACCCGACCGGCGCGGCGACCGGCGAGCAGGTCGTGCCGGAGCCGGTGACGGACGTCGTCGCCGACGACGAGGACGGCGACGACACCGCCGTCACGGCCGCGCTAGCGGCCTGCCAGGACGCGATCTCCGGGACGCTCGACGCGCAGGAGGCGACCGACGCCGCCCAGCAGGCGCTGACGGCGCTCGCGACGAGGCTCGACGAGGCGGTCGCCCGGCTGCGGGAGGTCGTGACGCAGGCGCTCGCTGGCCAGGGGACGACGGGTGAGCCGACGGACGCGGGCCCGACCACGGGCGGCACCGTCGACAGCGCGCGCGACACGACCGGCACGACGGGCACGAGCACTCCGGGCACGACGGCCACCGACCCCTCGGTCACCTCGGACACCCGCCCCGACGGTTCCGACACGACGAGCGGCGTCGCGTCGGCGGCGACGATCCTCGCGGACCAGGCGGCGGTCGCCGCCGCGCAGGCGGAGGTCGCCGTCGCGCAGGCTGCGCTCCCGTTCGGCACGCTGACGAGCCCGATCGCGGGCACGGTCGCGGCGGTCTCCCTCGCGCCGGGCGACACGGTCGGCGCGTCGTCGTCGACCGCGGTCGTGACGGTCCTCGCCGGCGACGGCCACACGGTGACGACGACCGTCGGCCTCGCGGACATCGACCTCGTCTCCGTGGGTCAGACCGCCACCGTGACGACGCCGAGCACCGACGCGCGTCTCACGGGCACGGTCAGCAGCATCGGCGTCCTCGACGTGTCGACCACGTCGGAGCCGTCCTACACGGTCGAGATCGCGCTCGACGCGACGCAGGAGCGCCTGTTCGACGGCGCGTCGGCGCAGGTCGTCGTGCAGGTGGCAGGCGTCGACGACGTGCTGACCGTCCCGACCTCCGCGGTCCGCACGGCCGACGGCGCGACGACGGTCCAGGTCCTCGACGGCGACGCCCCGAGCACCGCCGAGGTCGAGGTCGGCGCCGTCGGGGCGGAGCGCACCGAGATCCTCTCGGGCCTGTCGGAGGGTGACGAGGTCGTCCTCGCGGACCTCGACCAGCCGGTCGAGGGCGCGTCGGGCAGCACGTCGACGGGCCTGTCGGGCCTCGGCGACGACCAGCGTGGCCCGGTCGTCCTGCAGGGCGGCCCTCCGGCGGGCTTCCAGGGCGGCCCCCCGTCGACCCGCACCGGCGGCTGACCGCCGACCACCGCGCCGACGAGGGTGCGAGCCGTCACGGTCGTCGTGGCGGCGAGGCCCCGCGTCGCGCCCGCACAGGACGCACGGCTCGTCGTTGCGCCCGCGGACCGAGCGTCGATCGGGGGCGGCGACGAGGGCGCGCCGCGGGCGTCGGTAGGCTCGCCGCGTCGCCCGACGTCGGGCGCGAGGGAGGACGACGATGACGGACGCAGCGGGCGGCACCCCGCGAGTGGCGGTCATGGGCGGCGGCGTGATGGGCGAGGCGCTCCTCGGCGCCCTGCTCACCGCGGGCTGGACGCCCGAGCAGGTGGAGATCACGGAGCAGGCGACGGCGCGCGCGGACGAGCTCGCGGGCCGGTACGCGGTACGGACAGGGGCGTCGAACGCGGACGCGGCGGCACGCGCGGACGTCGTGCTGATCGCGGTGAAGCCGAACGTCGTCGGCGCGGTGCTCGACGAGATCGCGTCGGCGCTGCCCGGGGGCGCGCTCGTCGTGTCGGTCGCGGCCGGCCTCCCGATCGCGTTCTACGAGCAGCGGCTGCCGGTCGGCACGCCCGTGGTCCGCGTCATGCCCAACACCCCGGCGGTCGTCGGCAAGGGCGCGAGCGCGGTCGCGGGCGGCGCGCACGCGACCGAGGACCACCTGGTCCTCGTCGAGAAGCTGCTCGCGGCGACGGGCCTCGTGGTGCGCGTGGCGGAGAAGGACCTCGACGCGGTGACCGCGATCTCGGGCTCGGGCCCCGCGTACGCGTTCTACCTGGTCGACGCGATGGCCGAGGCGGGCGTGCTGCTCGGGCTGACGCGCGACCTCGCGACGCGGCTCGCGGTCGCGACGGTCGAGGGCGCGGCGGCGCTCGCGGCGCAGTCGGGCGACCATCCGGTGGTGCTGCGGGAGCGCGTGTCGTCGCCGGGCGGGACGACCGTCGCGGCCGTCGCGGAGCTCGACGCGCACGGCGTCCGGGCGGGCGTGGTCGCGGCCGCACGGGCCGCGGCGGAGCGGTCGCGGGAGCTCGGCGCGCAGTACGCGGGCTGACCGCGCGCGGCACGCCCGTGCGCGGGCGGAGTCGGGCGCGTGAGCCTCTCGGGCTCCGAAACGAGTCGGCGACGGGACACCCTCCGACAGGGCGCCGGGCCGCCTGCACCGGGCCGGATCAGCCTGCCGACGGGGCGTGAGGGCGGCCACAGGGGCGTCCTCGACTATCGAAACATGGGCGCGACGAGGCGGGTCGTCGCGATCGGGCCTCCCGGGAGCCGGTGAGGCGGTAGGACTGACGGGACGGACGTCGCACGGCGACGGACGACGTGCGGGGACGGACCCCGGACGAGCACGGGAAGACGAGGCGCGGTGGCCGAGATCGGGACGGACGGGGCGCCGAGCCGCCCCGCCGCTGCGCGCAACGGGACGACGAGCCGTCCACCCGCGATGAGCGACGTCGCCGCGCTCGCCGGGGTGTCGCACCAGACGGTGTCGCGCGTGCTCAACGACCACCCGTCGGTGCGTCCGGAGACGCGGGACCGGGTGCTCGCGGCGATCGCGGAGCTCGGGTACCGGCGCAACAGCGCGGCCCGCGCGCTCGTGACGCGCCGCACGGGCACGGTCGGCGTCGTGACGCCCGCGACGGCGCTCTACGGTCCGACGAGCACGCTGGTCGGCGTCGAGGAGGCGGCGCGCGTCGCGGGCTGGTTCGTGTCCGTGGCGACGCTGCGGCAGTTCGACGGAGACGCGATGCACCGCGCGTTCGAGCACTTCCTCGGGCAGGGCGTCGACGGCGTGGCCATCATCGCGCCGACCGTGCAGGCGGTCGACGTGCTGGCGGCGCTCGACTCGCCGGTGCCGGTCGTCGTGGTGTCGTCGGCGGCGGACGTGCCCTCCGAGCCGCACCTGCACGCGGTCGGCGTGGACCAGCAGCAGGGCGCCCGGCTCGCGACCGCGCACCTGATCGACGCGGGCCGCACGGGCGTGCTGCACGTGGCGGGTCCGCAGGACTGGTTCGACGCGCAGGACCGGCTCGTCGGGTGGCGTGCGGAGTGCGCGGCCGCGGGGGTACCGGTCGACGAGCCCGTCGTGGTGGGCTGGGCGGCGTCGGACGGCTACGACGTGGGGCGGCGTCTGGTCCGCGAGGGGCTGCCCGACGCGGTGTTCGCGGCGAACGACCAGCTCGCGCTCGGGCTGCTGCACGCGTTCTGGGAGGCGGGCGTGCGCGTGCCGGAGGACGTCGCGCTGGTCGGTTTCGACGACGAGGTCGGGTCGGCGCACTACGTGCCGCCGCTGACGACGGTGCGGCAGGACTTCTCGGCCCTCGGGGCGCTCGCGATCGACACGCTCGAGACGGCGATGACGGGCGGGGAACCGGGGCACCGGCTGATCCCGGCGGAGCTCGTGGTGCGGGCGAGCAGCGGTGCCCGTGGGTGACACGGCGAGGCGGCGGGCGTCGTCCGACCCGTGCGGGTCGGGCCTCGGGAGGCTGCGCGTCTGGGACCTCGGGGCTGGACCCCCCACCCGATGTGAGCGCTAACATTGGCTCACGCACCGCGATCTGACGGTGTGCGAGCGAGGGGTGCCGGCACGCCGTCGGCACCCGCCACCAGCGACGAAGGAGCCGCGACGATGGTCGACCCCGCCCAGGCACGAGACGCGATCAGCGCAGGCGAGACGACCCTCGGCATCGAGCTCGGCTCCACGCGCATCAAGGCGTGCCTCGTCGCCGCCGACGGCACGGTCCTCGCGACCGGCAGCCACGCGTGGGAGAACCAGTTCGTCGACCGCACGTGGACGTACTCGCTCGACGCCGTCTGGACCGGTCTGCAGGAGTCCGTCGCGGCGCTGCTCGCGGACGCCGAGGAGAAGCACGGCGTGCGGCCGACGGCCCTGCGCGCGCTCGGCGTCTCCGCGATGATGCACGGCTACCTCGCGTTCGACGCCGACGGCGAGCTGCTCGTCCCGTTCCGCACGTGGCGCAACACGTCGACCGAGGCCGCGGCCACCGAGCTCACCGGCCTGTTCGGCCACAACATCCCGCTGCGCTGGTCGATCGCGCACCTGTACCAGGCCGTGCTCGACGCCGAGCCGCACGTCCCGCAGGTCGCGTTCGTGACGACGCTCGCCGGGTACGTGCACTGGAAGCTCACCGGCAGCCGGGTGCTCGGCGTCGGCGACGCGTCGGGCGTCTTCCCGATCGACCCCGCGACGCGCGACTACGACGCACGCATGCTCGCCCAGTTCGACGACCTCGTCGCGGAGCGCCAGCCGGGGCTGCGCCTGGCCGACGTGCTGCCCGAGGTGCTCGTCGCCGGGCAGGAGGCGGGCCGCCTCACCGACGAGGGCGCCGCGCTGCTCGACCCGTCCGGCACGCTGCACGCGGGCGTCGCGTGCTGCCCGCCCGAGGGCGACGCGGGCACGGGCATGGTCGCGACGAACGCCGTCGCCCCGCGCACCGGCAACGTCAGCGTCGGGACCAGCATCTTCGCGATGATCGTGCTCGAGAAGGCCCTCGAGCGCGTGCACACCGAGATCGACCTCGTGACGACGCCCGCGGGCGACCTCGTCGCGATGGTGCACTGCAACAACGGCGCGAGCGAGCTCGGCGCGTGGGCCGAGGTGTTCCGCCAGTTCGCCGTCGCGTCCGGCCACGACACCGACGCCGACGCGGTCTTCGGCACGTTCCTGCGCGCGGCGCTCGACGGCGACGCCGACGGCGGCGGCCTGCTCGCCTACAACTTCCTGTCGGGCGAGCCGATCGCCGGGCTCGTCGAGGGGCGCCCGCTCGTCGTCCGCACGCCCGACAGCCGGCTCACGCTCGCGAACGTCGCGCGCACGCAGGTCTACGGCGCGTTCGGCACCCTGAGCCTCGGCATGCGGCTGCTCGCGGAGGAGGGCGTCGAGGTCGACGCGCTGTTCGCGCACGGTGGTCTGTTCCGCACCGCGGGCGTCGCGCAGCGGCTCCTCGCCGCGGCCGTGGACGCGCCCGTCGCCGTCGGGGACACCGCGAGCGAGGGCGGCGCCTGGGGGATCGCGGTCCTCGCCGCGTACCTCGACGCGTCCGACGAGCTCGACCTCGGCGCGTACCTGAGCACGCGGATCTTCGCCGACGCGAAGGTCGACGTCGTCGAGCCCGACGCCGACGACGTGCGCGGGTTCAACGCCTACCTCGAGCGCTACACGGCGGGCCTGGCGATCGCCCAGGCGGCCGCCACGGCGGTCTGACGGGCGCGCCGCCGGTCCCACGAACCCGCACGAGCCCGGCCCGACGACGAGCCCCGCACGACGACGAGCCCCGCACAACGACGAGCAGCACGACGAACCGCACGACGACGAGACACGGAGCGAGACCCGCATGACGACACCCCTGGACGCCTACCCCGACGACGTGCGCGCCGCCGTCGCCGCCACGCGCGAGGTCGTCGCGCGCCTGCACGCCGAGCTGCCGCGCTGGGGGCTCGTCGTGTGGACCGCGGGCAACGTCTCGCAGCGCGTCGTCGTCGACCCAGCGGGCCCGAGCGCGCGCGACCTGTTCGTCATCAAGCCGTCGGGCGTGACGTACGACGAGCTCACGCCCGAGTCGATGGTCGTCTGCGACCTCGACGGGAACCTCGTCGACGGCACGCGGGCCCCCTCGTCCGACACCGCCGCGCACGCGTACGTCTACACCCACATGAGCGAGGTCGGCGGCGTCGTGCACACCCACTCGACCTACGCGACGGCGTGGGCCGCACGCGCCGAGCCGGTGCCGTGCGTGCTGACGATGATGGCCGACGAGTTCGGCGGCGACATCCCGATCGGCCCGTTCGCGCTCATCGGCGACGACTCCATCGGCCGCGGCATAGTCGAGACCCTGCGCGAGTCGCGCAGCCCCGCGGTGCTCATGCGCAACCACGGCCCGTTCACGATCGGCCGTGACGCGAAGGCCGCCGTCAAGGCCGCGGTCATGGTCGAGGAGGTCGCGCGCACCGTGCACATCTCCCGTCAGCTCGGCGAGCCGCTGCCCATCGCGCAGGAGCACGTCGACTCGCTGTACGACCGCTACCAGAACGTCTACGGCCAGGGCACCGCCGCCCCCGCCGCCGGCACCACCACCGACACCGAGCAGGAGAACGCCCGATGACCAAGCCGTACGCCGACCGCGAGATCTGGTTCCTCACCGGCAGCCAGGACCTCTACGGCGAGGAGACGCTGCGCCAGGTCGCGGAGCAGTCGCAGGAGGTCGCGCGCCTGCTGCAGGACTCCGACGAGGTCCCCGCGACGGTCGTCTGGAAGCCCGTCCTCAAGGACTCCGCCGCGATCCGCCGCGCCGCGCTCGACGCGAACGCCGCCGACAACGTGCTCGGCGTCGTCGTCTGGATGCACACGTTCTCCCCGGCGAAGATGTGGATCGCGGGCCTCGACGCCCTGCGCAAGCCGCTCTTGCACCTGCACACGCAGGCCGACGTGGAGCTGCCGTGGGACACCATCGACATGGACTTCATGAACCTCAACCAGGCCGCCCACGGCGACCGTGAGTTCGGGTACATGGCGACGCGCCTCGGCACCGCGCGCAAGACCGTCGTCGGGCACGCGTCGAACCCCGCCGTCCGTGCGTCGATCGGCACGTGGGTGCGCGCCGCCGCGGGCTGGGCCGCGACGCACGAGCTCCGTCTCGTCCGGTTCGGCGACAACATGCGCAACGTCGCCGTCACCGAGGGCGACAAGACCGAGGCCGAGCTGCGCTTCGGCGTCTCCGTCAACACGTGGGGCGTGAACGAGCTGGTCGCCGCGGTCGAGGCCGTCGACGACGCCGCGGTCGACGCGCTCGTCGCCGAGTACGAGGACCTGTACGACGTCGTCCCGTCGCTGCGTCGCGGTGGCGACCAGCACGAGTCGCTGCGCTACGGCGCGCGTCAGGAGATCGCGCTGCGCACGTTCCTCGAGTCCGTCGGCGCCAAGGCGTTCACGACGAACTTCGAGGACCTCGGCGCCCTGCGCCAGCTGCCCGGGCTCGCCGTCCAGCGGCTCATGGCCGACGGCTACGGCTTCGGCGCCGAGGGCGACTGGAAGACTGCCGTCCTCGTGCGCGCGGCCAAGGTCATGGGCCAGGGCCTGCCCGGCGGCGCCTCGCTCATGGAGGACTACACCTACGACCTCACGCCCGGCGACGAGCGCATCCTCGGCGCCCACATGCTCGAGATCTGCCCGACGCTCACCACCTCGAAGCCGACGCTCGAGATCCACCCGCTCGGCATCGGTGGCAAGGAGGACCCCGTCCGCCTGGTGTTCGACACCGACCCGGGCGTCGGCGTCGTCGTCTCGCTCGCCGATATGCGCGACCGGTTCCGCCTCACCGCCAACGTCGTCGACATCGTGCCGCCGACCGCCGCGCTCCCGAACCTCCCGGTGGCCCGCGCCGTCTGGCAGCCCCGCCCCGACTTCCGCACCTCCGCCGAGGCGTGGCTGACCGCGGGCGGCGCGCACCACACGGTGCTGTCCACGGCCGTCGGCATCGAGGTGTTCGAGGACTTCGCCGAGATCGCCCGCACCGAGCTGCTCGTCATCGACGAGTCCACGACCCGCCGCGGCTTCCGCGAGCAGGTCCGCTGGAACCAGGCCTACTGGCGGCTCGCCCAGGGCCTGTAGACCGCGGTCCGCGGCTCCGCACCGCGCACCGCTCCCGGCGTCGCACCGGCGCCTCCCGGACGGGTCCGACCCTCGTGGTCGGGCCCGTCCGTGGCGTCCGGCCGGCGGAATGCCGCACCCACGCCGCGCGTTGTCGCGGAGGACCCACCGCGAGGCGTCTGCGGTGGTCGCGAGGAGGGACGGACGATGAGCGAGGCACCCGGCACGACGACGGCGGTCGACCTGGACGACCCGCGCACCCTCATCGAGTTCAGCGTCCTGCTCGCCAACGGCCGCCTCGCCGGCCGGAAGTTCGCGTCGCGCGCCGACGCCGAGGCCTGGGCCCGGCCCGACGAGGGCGACGAGGTCGTCGAGTACAACCTCGTCTGCGAGTGCGCCGTCTGACCTGATCCCACCGGCGACGCGGGCCGATCGGCCGTTCCCGCGCCGTCACGCATGGCCTGGCGTCGGCGCTCCGCTGGTCCGAACGGGTGACGCCTCCGGCGCGTCCCCGCGCGCGTCTCGTCGCCGAGCGACGGCGGTCGGAACCGTGCCGACCTGCGCCGACGCCGCGGGCGGGCCGGCGGTCGCGCAGTCGCTCCCGCGCCCACGGCCGGACCGTACTGCGGTTGCTGGGCGCAACCGGTGTTCGTACGGTCGGTCGCACGGAGAAGTTGCTCAGGGGGAGTGACGACGATGTCGACGACTCGCAGCGGTGCGACGGCCACAGGAGCCACGTGGCTCCTGCGCGGCCTCCTCGCACTCGTCGGCCTCGCCCTCGTCGTCCTCGTGCAAGCGGTCGTGTCAGCACCGCGCGCTCATGCCGCCGAACCGTCGTCCCCTGACGTCGTCGCCGATCAAGCCGCGGCGGCCGGCGGTGCGCCGACCGGGCTCGCGGGGGTCCTACCCGCGCTGGTCGAGGACGTCGTGACGCCCGTCGCGCAGCCCGTCGTGGAGAGCGTGGTGGCGCCCGATGCGCAGCCTGTCGTGGAGCGGGTCGTGGCGCCGGTCGCGCAGCCTGTCGTGGAGCGGGTCGTGGCGCCGGTGGCGCAGCCCGCGGTGGAGGCCGTCGTCGCACCGGTGGCGCCCCCGACCGACCAGGTCACCGCGCCCGTCGCCGTAACCGTCGTCGCACCCGTCGCCGACGCGCTCGCGCCGACGGTCGACGCCGTCGACACGGCCGTCGCACCGTTGCGGCCCGCGGTCGGGGACCTCGCACCGGTCCTCGACGGGCTGACGCCGCTCGCGGGCCCGCTCGCCCGCACACTCGGACCGCTCGTCGACGTCGTCGCACCCGTCGGTGCGGCGCTCGCGCCCGTCACCGACCGCCTGGACGTCCTCGACCCCGTCGTCGACCGCCTGCGTCCCGTCATCGGGCCCGCCGTCCCGGGAGTCGCCGCTCCCGACGGCCGCGCGACCGGGGGCGCGCCGCCCGCGTCGACGGTCCCCGTGCCCGCGCCCCTCGCGACCGTCGGCCTCGCCGGCCGTGCGGCCCCGGTCGACGCCTCGACCGGTTTCACGCGGGCCGGCGTCGCTGTGCCCGCGGGCCCGTCGACAGGCCCGGCGGTGACCGACCCCTCGACCGGCACGCCGGTGCCGCTCGACCCGGCCGGCCCCGGCCTGCCGGACGCACCCGGCGGTGCGCCGACCACGCCCGCCGGCGCGTCCGGTCCGCGCGGCGGGGACGCCCCGGCGGTGCTCGCCGGCGCCTCGCACCGGCCCGGCGCCGGGCGCTGCGTCCTCGGCGGCACGCTCGCTGTGCCCGCGACCCCGCCCGCCGACGAGGTCCCCAGCTCTCCCGCCTGACGGGGGACCGGCCGCGCACGTCGCGGCACGCGTCCACGGCCCGCACGGGCCACCCGTATCAGCACGGAGGAGCACCACCATGCACACGTTCGTCCGTCGAGCGCTGCAGACAGCGCTCGTGAGCGGCGGCATCGTCGTCGCCGGGGCCGGCCTGGCCCATGCTGCCGAACCACCCGCCTCACCCCTCACCCTGACCGTCGACGTGGACCTCGGCGGTGACGCCGGGCTTCTCGGGCTCGCCCCCGACGGCGGCACGCTCGTCCACGCGCCGATCACCGCGCCGGTCGACGTCTCCGGCATCGCCGTAGGCGTTGGCGGCGATGCCACGTCGTCCGGCGCGGCGCCGGCCGCCGGATCGACGCCGGCCGCCGGGTCGACGTCGGCCTCGTCGGGGCCGTCCACGTCGGGGTCGGTCGTCGACGCGCCCGTCGTCGCGCCCGTCTCCGTCGAGTCCGTCGCGGTCGGCCTCCTGGGCGACGCGACCGTGACCGACCACGCGTCCGCGGCACCGACACCCGGGGCGGCCCCGGCGACCTCCGGTGACGCGGGCCTCGTGTCTGCGCCGATCACCGCCCCGGTGCACGTCTCCGGCGTCGCGGTGGGCGTCCTCGGTGACGCCGTCGTCACGTCGCCCGGAGCGACGACGGGATCGGGCGGCTCCCGTCCGGACCCGGAGGGTGACGACGAGACCCTCGTCGCGGTTCCGGTCACCGCGCCGATCACGGTGTCCGGGCTCGCGCTCGGGGTCCTCGGCGACGCCGCTGTCGACGACGTGCCGGGGCCCGCCACGTCGAGCACGTCCTTGGCACCCGCTCCGGACGCTCTCGTCAGCGCGCCGGTGACGGTGCCGGTCGACGTGTCGGGGGTCGCGCTCGGCGTGCTGGGGGACGCGGCGGTCGAGGGTGCGTCGGCGGGTTCCTCGACGGGTCCGGGGTCGGTCGGGGCGACGTCGGACGACGCCCTGGTTTCCGTCCCCGTGACCGTGCCGGTCGACGCCTCGGGGGTCGCCGTCGGCATCGGCGGTGACGCGACCGCTGGTGTGGCAGCCGGGTCGGCGCCGGGCACGGTGCCGGGCTCGACCGGCTCGACCGGCTCGACGGGCTCGAACGGGTCGGTGTCCGGCGGCGGCACGGTCGGCACGGGCGGCAGCGCGGTGGGGACGTTGCCGACCGTCGCCGGCGGCGGGGCGACGGTCGCGGCCCCGGCGTCCACGGCCATCGGTGCTGGATCGGCCTCCTCGGCGACGAGCAGCCCGGCTGCCGTGGCGGCGTCCGGAGCGCGATCGGCTCCGGTGGTTGCCGCCGCCGGCGTGCCGTCCGCGCTCGCCGCGACGGGAGTCTCCCCGTGGCTAGGCGGTCTCGCCGCGGTCGCCCTGCTCGGCGTCGGCCTGACCCTGCGTCGGGCCGCGACGTCGTCGACCCGCGGTCACGGCCGCCGAGAGCTGCTCGACCACGTGCCGACGCAGCGTCAGGCGCCACCGACGCGGTGAGCCAGAGCTCGTGGGGCGGCCGGAGGACGGTCGCCCCACGGGTGTGCCCCGACCCGTGCCGACGCGTGGCCGGACCGCTGTCGCTCCCGTCGGCCGACCGCGTGCCGCTCGGCGCCGGCGATCTGCCGCCGCGTTCGCGCTCGCCGGGGCGCGGCTGTCCCGGGTGGACCGCCGGACGGTCCACGGTGGGTGCCCGGGTAACGTCACGGCCCGTGACCACGACGCTCTCGGGTGGCGCCGTCCTGCGCCCCGCCCGCCCCGGTGACGAGCCCGGCATCCTCGCCTGCATCCGCGAGCTCGCGGAGTACGAGCGCGAGCCCGACGCGGTCGAGACGACCGAGGCCGACCTGACGGCCGCGCTCTTCGGCGCGCACCCGGCGGTGTTCGCGCACGTCGTCGAGCGGGGCGGCGCGGTCGTCGGGATCTCGGTGTGGTTCCTCAGCTACTCGACGTGGACCGGCCGCCACGGCATCTACCTCGAGGACCTGTACGTGCGCGCCGACCAGCGTGGCCACGGCTACGGGCAGGCGCTGCTGCGCAACCTCGCGGCGATCGCGGTCGAGCGCGGCTACGCCCGGGTCGACTGGGCGGTGCTCGACTGGAACGCGCCGTCGATCGCGTTCTACCGCTCGCTCGGCGCGTTCCCGATGGACGACTGGACGGGCTACCGCCTCACGGGCGACGCCCTCGTCACGACGGCGCAGGTCCGGCCGCGCACATAGGCCGTCGAACATCTGCGTAGCGTCAGGTGCGAGCCGAGCCGCGCCCCCCGGGGCTGCCGTGGCCTCTGGCGGCGGTTGGGCGACGGGCGGCGGCCGATGCCGCCAGCGCGATCTGTGGATAAGTGCCCTGCGGCCGGCCACATGGGATGCTCGGCTGCATGGTGGGTTGCTGATGGCCAAGTCGCCGCCGACGGACGGCGTCCGCGAGCTTCCCACCGAGGTCGGGAAGCCGCTCTACGACGCGGCAGCCAGAGCGCATGCGGAACACAAGGCGTTGTGGTCATGCGTCGTGGTCGTAGCCGTCTTCGTCGGCGCTCCGATCAAGGCGGCGCATCGCCCGACCAATGTGGATCGCGTGTCGACCGACGAACTGCTCGCGGCGGTCGAGAGCCTGGGCTGGCGACTTGAGAACATCGATCACGTCTACGTGCAGACGACGACGTCGACCAACGGTGGATTCGCTGGAGTGTCGGTGGCGGGTGTTTCAGGGCACATCGAAGCGCACTACCTGTTCCGCCGAGCCAGCCGGTAACTCCGATTCCTACGAGCACCGGGCGATCCGTACGCTCGCGAGCGGCGCACCGGCCGGGCCATCGCGAGGCGCTCAACTCAGCAGCCGGGCCTTCGGCCGCCCCGGTCTGGACACGCTCAACGTACTGCTGAGCGCATGTCTGGCTGGGGGCACGGAGAAGGAGCGGCCCGCACGGTTCTGTCAAGACGTGGCGTGGAGGGAATCCTTGCGGCTGTGCCGGCCGAGGCCGGCGCCAGGAGGGAGGACTGAGCGGTCAGCGCCCACTCAACCGGCAATCGGCGGACACCACCATGCGACCACCCGACGGGCAGCGCAGGCCTCGGTCACAGGGATTCGAAGCCCGATCACGCCATCAGCCGCTCGCGCCGCGGCGACCCGCCAGGACAGCAACGCCGTGACAACCGCTGCGGCGTCGTCTCGCCGCGATCCTTCGCTGTCTCCGCTCGTGACGAGGAATCGCCGCGATACGACCGCCATGACGCGAGGCTGGTCGCGACTACGGTGGCGCACGTGGGCTCATCGTCTGACGTGCCAATTGAGTCGGCGTTCGCGGCCGCCCTGGACGAGCGGCGCCGCAACACCGATGAGGGCCCGCTTCCACACCTCCTCGAGCTCCAGCGCCGTGCGACCGAAGAGGTCTTCGTCTTCGCTCTGCGGTGGACCACGAGCAAGGATCCCGAGGAGCGCGAACTCGGCATCGACGTCGTGCGCGAGTTGGGGCCCGCCGACACCGACGGTCGGCGTCCGTTCAGCGACCGTGCCATCCCGCACCTGCTCGCGATGCTCCGCGCTGAGGACGATCCGGTCATCGAGCGCCGTCTGCTCCAAGCGGTGGCCTTCAACGGCGCCACGGAGGCGCTCGGAGAGTTCCTCGACCGGGCCGATCACCCCGACGACGGCGTGAGAAGGACGATCGCCTTCCTCCTGCCCGGCCTGACCGACGCCGACGCGCCGGACCCGGACGCGCTGGACGCGTTGGCGCGTCTGACCCGCGACGTCGACGCCGACGTCCGGTACTACTCCCTCTACGCGCTCGTGGCCGAGGAAGGCTTCACCGTCGACGTCACACGCGCCGTCGGTGCGGCACGTCGACTCGTCGACGATCCGGATCCGCAGGTCCGCGACCTGGCCCGCGCCCACAGCGGCGAACGCGTCCTCACGCCGTTCGGCCCGCTCGCACTGAGCCTGACCACCGGGTCGGCGGCTCTCGGTGTGCCGACGGCGAGGTCGGTCCTGACATCAGGTGCGCGCTCGGCGCGGTGGGAGGTGGCCGGCGGTCTGACGGTGGAGACGCTCGTGGTGCCGTACGCCTATGAGAACGCCCTGCTCGAGCACCCCCGGTGCAGCTGCTGGGGGGTCGAGTGGCGGTTGCATGCGACGAGCGACACCGCCCCGATCACGATCGCGGCTCACCTCCCCGACTCAGTCGCGGGCAGCCGCGGGGGTGGGTGGCATCTCGCGACCGTGGAGTTCGAGAACGACAACTATCACCTCGCGATCGGTGGTCCTGCCGACGACGCGCTCGATGACGAGCTCGAGGCAGGGCTCCACGCGCCGTCCTGGCGAGGTCAGTTCGCTTCGGATGCCGCGCGCGCGGAGGTGGCGCGACAGGCTCCGCATGGACTCACCTGGCACCTTCCGCGCCTGCTCGCTGGCGAGAGCGCCACCACGCACGTCGCTGTCGCATGGACCGTCGCGGGCCCAGCGGAGGCTGGCGACGCCACTGCCTGGGCCGTCGACATCACGCGGACGCGCCTGCGCGAGCACGCCGGCATCCCCACCGGTTCCACACAGCACTCCCGGCACCGACGCGGTCCGGCGCCCCGACGCAGCCAGTCAGCCCCGGACGCAGACCCAGTGGTCACCTCCTCGGCCTCCGACGACGTACCCGGGTCGAGCGCCCAGCTCGAACGGGGAGACAGGGCCTAGCTGTACTGACCCGCAGCGTTGTTGACGCGGTCGATGGGTCGTAGGCCGCCGATGCCGAGGTGGGGTCGGTCCAGGTTGTAGCGGTCGAGCCAGTCGGGCAAGACGGCGGCGCGTTCGGCATTGGTGGTGAAGACGCGTGAGTATGCCCACTCGGCGGCGAGGGTGCGGTTGAGTCGCTCGACCTTGCCGTTGGTCCACGGGCAGTAGGGCCGGATCAGCTTCAGGCGGATGCCGAGTTGCTCGGCCGTCTCGAGGAAGTCCCGGGAGATTCGGTAGTTCCTGGCGTTGTCGCTGATCACGCGCTCGACCGTGATGCCGTGAGAGGCGTAGAACGCCGCTGCACGGGTCAGGAACCCTGCGCAGGTCGTGCCTTTCTCGTCGTTGTGGATCTCGGCGTAGGCCAGCCGGGAGTGGTCGTCGATCGCGGTGTGGATGTAGTCGTAGCCGACCCCGCGGCGGCGGTCTCGTCGACCGTCGGCTCGGCCCAGTGCCCGATGCCCGCCGCCGTCCGGGATGCGCCCGAGCTTCTTGACGTCGATGTGGACCAGCGAGCCGGGATAGGCGTGCTCGTAGCGGTGCGGTGAGCGCCGCGAGGCACGAATCGGCAGGCCGGTCAGGGGGTCGCACTCGCGCAGCAGGGGTGCGCCGTGACGGGCCAGGACGCGCCCGACCGTGGAGGCGGGAAGACCCAGGTGATAGCCGATCCAGACCGGCCCTCGCCGCGAGAGCATCCGAGCGATCCGCACCCGGGTCTCCACGCATGCGGGCGTGCGACGCGGATGGGTGCGTGCGCAGCTCGGCCGGTCCACCAGGCCTGCGCGGCCCTCGATCCGAAATCGGCGCCACCACCGCCACGCGGTCGTGCGCGAGACGCCCATCTCGGCGGCGACGTGGGCGACCGGGCGGCCAGCCGCGATGCGCTGGACCATCACGAACCTGCCGGCAGGTGTCAGCCGGGCATTAGCGTGAGACACGAGAGACCTCCGTGGTCCGAGTCGGTTCCTAGACAGCTCCAACTCGACCCGGAGGTCTCTCGCTACGTCAACAACGGTCTTGGTCAGTACACCTAGCGGAGCCAGCCACTTGGCGACGCTCTTACTCTGGGCTGGTGCAGCCCGCCCCCAGGAGCGAGCCCGAGCGCGGGCGTCACCCCGACCCCAGCGCTTCGTCCTCCAGCGCATCGCGCCCGCGCGGGCGGCGACCCGCCGGCGAGGACACACGCGGGGCGATCGTCGTGGCGGCGCGCGCGGAGTTCGCCGAGAAGGGGTTCGACGCCGCGAGCGTGCGCTCGGTGGCACGGCGGGCGGGCGTCGACCCGGCGCTCGTGCGGCACTACTTCGGCGACAAGGCGGCGCTGTTCGCGGCCGGCGTGATCCCGCAGGGCGTCGACCCCGGACGCGTCGCGGCCGGGCTCGTCGCCGACGGCGTCGGCGGGTTGGGCGAGCGGCTGCTGCGGACGGTGCTGGGCGTGTGGGACTCCGACGACGGGGTGACGTTCCGGGCGGTGTTCTCGGCGATCGGCTCGGAGGACGTCCCGCCGCACCTCGTCATGGGCTACGTCGGTCGGGAGGTGTTCGCGCAGGTCGCGCAGGTCCTGCCCGGCCCGGACCAGGCGCTGCGGGTCTCGCTCGTCGCGTCGCACGTCGTCGGGGTGCTCGTCGCGCGGCACGTGCTGGGCGTGGAGCCGGTGGCGTCGCTCGACGTGGACCGCCTCGCGGCGCTCGTCGGGCCGACGCTGCAGCGGTACCTGGTCGACCCGCTGCCTGACGCGTAGGTTCCGCTCGTGCTGCCCGACATCCCCACCCTGGCCGCGAGGCTGCGCGCCGCGGGCTGCGTGTTCGCCGAGGACGAGGCCCGCCTGCTGCTCGACGCGACGTCCGACCCGCCCGTGCTCGAGGCGATGGTGGCGCGTCGGGCCGCCGGGGAGCCGCTCGAGCAGGTCGTCGGGTGGGCGGAGTTCTGCGGGCTGCGCGTGGCGGTCGCGCCGACGGTGTTCGTGCCGCGCCGCCGCACGGAGCTGCTGGTGCGTGAGGCCGTGGCGCTCGCCCCGGCGCGCGACGCGGTCGTGGTCGACCTGTGCTGCGGCACCGGTGCCGTGGGTCTCGCGGTGGTGTCGTCGCTGGTGGACGGGGTCCTCGTCGCGGCCGACGTGGACCCCACGGCGGTCGCCGTCGCGCGCCGCAACCTCGACCCGGTCGGCGGGGTCGCGCTGCTCGGCGACCTCGACGCGCCGCTGCCGGACCACCTGCGCGGCTCGGTCGACGTGCTGACCGCGAACGCCCCGTACGTGCCGTCCGACGAGGTGCGGCTCATGCCGCCGGAGGCCCGGGACCACGAGGCGCTCGTCGCCCTGGACGGGGGCGTGGACGGGCTCGACGTGCAGCGGCGGGTCGCGTCGGCGGCACCGCGCTGGCTGCGTCCCGGCGGCCACCTGCTGATCGAGACGAGCGAGCGTCAGGCGCCTGCGACCGCGGCGGCGATGTCGTCGGCCGGGCTGGTGCCGCGGGTCGTCGAGGACGACGACCTCGGGGCGACGGTCGTCATCGGCCAGTGGCTGGGTCCGCTGCACGACTGACGGCGACCGCCCACGCGACGAGCGGCACCTGCAGCGGCAGCCGTCCCCACGCGACGACGGGCGTGCGCGACCAGCGCCGCGCGCCCCGGTGCGAGCGGACGGCCATCGTGACGTTCCCCGGGAAGACGCCGACCAGCAGCGCTGTCGACGCGAGACCGCCGACGCGGCGCGTGGCGGGCAGGACGAGCGCGGCCGCGCACGCGAGCTCCGCGACCCCGCTGCCGAGCACCCACGGCTGCGGATCGCCCAGCGCACGGGGGATCAGCGACGTGAAGATCGCGGGTCGGCGCAGGTGCAGGACGCCCGCGGTGCCGAGGACGGCGGCGAGCGCGAGGGCGGGTCCGTGACGGCGGACCGGGTCGGGGAGCACGCCTCACCCTAGGAGCGAGGCCGACGCACGGCACCCGCGCGGCCGGCGCGCGTCCGTCGGCGGCGGGTCGCGCTGTCGGTGCGGCTCGCTACTGTCGCGCCATGACGACGTCGTCGAGCGCGTCCCCGTCCCCGCTGCCGTTCGCCGAGGTGATCCGGGAGGAGTCCGCCCGCGCCGCCGACGCGCTGGCCGCCGCGCCGCCCGACGCGCGCGTCCCCGCGTGCCCGGACTGGTCGGCGGCCGACCTCGCGTACCACCTGGGCGAGACGCAGGACTTCTGGTCGAGGATCGTCGGCCTCGCCGCGCCGGACGCGGTGGTGGACGTGGGCGGCGACCCGCCGGGCGGCTTCGACGGCCCGGAGCGCGAGCCGGACGACGCGCTCGTGCCGTTCCTGCGCACGCGGACCGGGGCACTTCTCGACGCGTTCGCGGGGCACGACCCGTCGGAGCGCTGCTGGTCGTGGTCGCCGAACGGCGGCGACGTCGCGTGGGCGCTGCGGCGGCAGGCGCACGAGGCGCTGGTGCACCGGGTGGACGCGGAGCAGGTCGCGGGGCTCCCGGTGACGGACCCGGCCGTCGAGGTGGCGGCCGACGGGGTCGACGAGATGCTCGCGGTCATGATGAGCGGGCTGCCGCCGTGGGCGACGTTCACGCCGGACGACGCGGGCCGGGTCCTGGTCGTCGCGTCGGACGCCGGGCGCTCGTGGTTGGTCGAGCTCGGCCGCTTCACGGGGACGTCGCCGCGGACGGGGAACACGTACGACCTGGACGCGGGTGAGCTGGTGGCGCGCGACGTCACGGCCGGCGACGCGCAGGTCGCCGTCACGCTCACGGGCTCGGCGTGGGACCTGGACCGCTGGCTGTGGGGCCGTGGCCCGCTGGACGCCGTCACGGTCGAGGGGGAGCGCGCCGTGGTCGACCGGTTGCGGGCCGTGCTCGTCGAGTCGAGCCAGTGAGGGCCTTGTCCTGAGCCGCCGCGAGGAGCACAATTCCTCACATGGGGAATAACGCACCGGCGATCGAGGTCGTCGCCCTGCGTGTCGTCCGCGGCGGGCGGCCCGTGATCGCGTCGCTCGACCTCACCGTGCCGCGGCGCCAGGTCGTCGGGCTGCTCGGTCCGAGCGGCAGCGGCAAGACGACGCTCATGCGGGCGGTCGTCGGCGCGCAGGTGGTCGCGGGCGGCGAGGTGCGCGTGTTCGGCGAGCCGGCCGGCACGCCCGCGCTGCGCCGCCGGATCGGCTACGTGACCCAGGCGCCGAGCGTCTACGCCGACCTCACCGTCACCGAGAACCTCCGGTACGCCGCCGCGATCCTCGGGCTGGGGCAGCGCGAGGTGGACCGCGCGCTCGACGAGGTCGACCTGGCGGCGCACGCGAAGCAGTCGATCGGCACCCTGTCCGGCGGCGAGCGGTCGCGCGTGTCCCTCGCGGTCGCGCTGCTCGGCCACCCCGACCTGCTGGTCCTCGACGAGCCGACCGTCGGCCTCGACCCCGTGCTGCGTCGCGACCTGTGGGACCTGTTCGGGCGCCTCCGCGACGCGGGAGCGAGCCTGCTCGTGTCGAGCCACGTCATGGACGAGGCCGTCCGCTGCGACCGTTTGGTCCTCATGCGCGAGGGCGACGTGCTCGCCGACGCCACGCTGCCCGAGCTGCTCGCACGCACCGGCGCCACGGACGCGGAGGGTGCGTTCCTCGCGCTCGTCGACGCGGCGAACGCGGCGCACGTCGCCGGCCAGCCCGGGGCGGCCGGTGCCGGGGGCCGGCACGCGAGGCCCGGCGGGACGCCGGGCGACGGCACGGACGCCGGCTCGAGGAGGTCGTCGTGAGCCCCCGCCTGACGGCCGCGACCGCGCAGCGCGTCCTCACCCAGCTGCGCCACGACCACCGCACGATCGCGCTGGTCCTGGTGCTCCCGTGCCTCCTCATCGGGCTGATCGCGTGGATGTTCGACGGCACGCCCGTCCTCGACCAGTTCGGGCCGCTGCTCGTCGGGCTGTTCCCGCTGCTCGTGATGTTCCTCGTGACGAGCGTCGCGACGCTGCGGGAGCGCACGTCCGGCACGCTCGAGCGGCTCATGACGCTCCCGATCGGCCGCGCCGACGTCGTCGTCGGGTACGCGATCGCGTTCGCGGTGCTCGCGTCGGTGCAGGCGCTCGTCGTGGTCGGCTTCGCGGTCGGGGTGTGCGGCATGGACGTGGCCGGGCCGATCGGCCTGGTGATCCTCGTCGCGGTGCTCGACGCGGTGCTCGGCTGCGCGCTGGGTCTCGGCGCGTCGGCCCTCGCCCGGACGGAGTTCCAGGCCGTGCAGCTGATGCCGGCGGTGATCTTCCCGCAGATCATCACGTGCGGGCTGCTCATGCCCCGCGACGAGATGCCGCAGCTGCTCGAGTGGCTGTCGCGCGTCTTCCCGCTCACGTACGCGCTGGACGCGATGCAGAAGCTCGCGGCCGGGTCCGGCTGGGCGGACGTCCGCGGTGACGTGGGCGTCGTGGCGCTCTTCATCGTCGGCGCGCTGGTCGTGGGCGCGTCGACCCTCCGCCGCCGCACGCCCTGACGTCGTCGAACGCGCGATCGGCGACCATGCCCGGTGGCGACACGGCGCTGACGGCGCGCTCGTAGGGCGGCCCGGCGCGGCGCGGCCGTGGGAGCGCGACCGTCTCTGAATCGTCATAATCCTGTGATCCACGCCACTTGACTACGTAGTCATCCAGTGGTTTGACTACGTAGTCATCGGGCAGAGCCGACCGAAGGGACAACGCCGTGGCCGTGGAGCGAGCAGTCGTCGCGATGGACGTCGCGCGCGCCGCCGGCGTCTCGCAGAAGACCGTGAGCCGCGTCATCAACGGCGACCCCCACGTCCGCCCGGAGGTCCGCGACCGCGTCCGGCAGGCCGCCGCGACCCTCGGCTACCGGCCCAACCGCGCCGCCCGCCAGCTCGTCTCGGGGCGCAGCAGGACGATCGGCGTGCTGTCCGTCGGCTCCACCGACTTCGGGCCCGCGTCGATCATGGTCGGCATCGAGCGGGCGATCCGCGAGGCCGGCTACGCGATGTCGGTCGTCAACACGCTCGAGGGCGACCCGGAGAGCATCACGGGCTCGCTGCTGGACCTCGTCGAGCAGGGCGTCGACGGCATCGCGGTCAACGAGCCCGTCGGCGTCTTCACGCTCGACGCCGCCCAGGTCGGCGACCTGCCGATCCTCAGCCTCTCGGGCCGGTACGGCATCTCCACCAACGAGCTCATGGTCGACGCGGACCAGTCGGGCGGCGGCTTCGCCGCGACCGAGCACCTCCTGGCGCTCGGCCACCGCACGGTCCACCACGTCGCCGGCCCGGCCGGGTGGCGGTCGGCGGGCCTGCGCGCGGACGGCTGGCGGCAGACGCTCGCCGCCGCGGGCGCGCCCGTCCCCGAGGTCCTGCACGGGGACTGGAGCGCACCGTCGGGCTACGCCGTCGGGCAGCGCCTCGCCGCCGACCCCGATGTCACCGCCGTCTTCGTCGCGAACGACCACATGGCGATCGGCGTCCTGCGCGCGTTCGCCGACGCGGGACGCGACGTCCCCGGCGACGTGTCCGTCGTCGGCTTCGACGACATCCCTGAGGCCGCCTACCTGACGCGCGCCCTCACCACGATCCGCCAGGACCTCACGCACCTGGCCTCGTTCGGCGTCCGGCTCCTGGTCGACGCCGTCGAGAACCCGCGACGGCAGGACCGTCGCGAGGACGTCCCGGTCGAGCTCGTGGTCCGGGAGACGACAGCAGCACCCCGCGGGCGGGGCTGACGAGGCCCCACCCGCACCACCGGCCCACCAGGCCGTCCCGGGCGTCCCGCGACCGATCGCAGCGGGACGCACGCACCGACCGGACCAGCACGACCTTCACGAAGGAGTGGAGCATGTCGAGGACGATCACGTGGCGGCGCAAGGCCGCCGGGCTCACCGCGGGCGTCGCCGTGGCGGCGCTCGCCCTCACCGCCTGCAGCAGCGGCGGCGGGAGCGACGGCGGCGGCGAGACGACCGGTCCCGTCAGCCAGGCCGACATCGACGAGGCCATGACGACGCCGACCAAGCTGACCTTCTGGACGTGGGTCCCCGACATCGAGAAGGAGGTGAAGCTCTTCGAGGACGCCTACCCGGCGATCGACGTCGAGGTCGTCAACGTCGGCCAGGGCGCCGACCACTACCAGAAGCTGCGCAGCGCCCTGAAGGCGGGCGAGGGCGCGCCGGACGTCGCGCAGGTCGAGTTCCAGCACCTGTCGTCGTTCGCGCTGGGCGACAACCTGCTCGACCTCACGCCGTACATGCCCGAGGACATCGGCGACGACTACGTCCCGTGGGTGTGGGAACAGGTCAAGTCCACCGACGGCGAGAAGGTCTGGGGCGTCCCGCAGGACTCGGGCCCGATGGGCCTGCTGTACCGCGAGGACCTGCTCACGCAGCACGGCATCGAGGTCCCGACGACGTGGGACGCGTTCGCCCAGGCGGCGACCGACCTGCACGCGAAGGACCCGAACCTCTACCTGACGAACCTGCCGGGCAACGACATGGGCCAGTTCACCGCGCTGCTGTGGCAGGCCGGTGCGCGTCCGTTCGGGTGGGACGGCAAGGAGACGGTGACGATCGACCTGATGTCCGACGAGGCCACGCAGGTCGCGCAGTACTGGGGTGACCTCGTCGCCGCCGACGCGGTGTCGGTCGACCCGGACTTCACGGACGCCTGGTACCAGGGGCTCGCCAACGGCAAGTACGCGTCGTGGGTGGCCGCCGCGTGGGGACCGGTGTTCCTGCAGGGCACGGCCGCCAACACGTCCGGCCTGTGGCGGGCGTCGACGATCCCGCAGTGGGAGGACGGCGCGAACGTGTCCGCCAACTGGGGCGGCTCGTCGGACGCCGTGCTCGCGTCCACCAAGAACCCGATCGCCGCGTCGCAGCTCGCGCTGTGGATCAACCACGACAAGGCGTCGGCGATGACGATGGCGACCGAGCAGTTCCTGTTCCCGACGACGACCGAGGTCCTCGAGGACCCGGCGTTCGCGGACCAGCAGGCCGAGTTCTACGGCGGCCAGGAGGTCAACAAGCTGTTCGCGGAGATCTCCTCGACGGTCGAGCCGGACTTCGGCTGGCTGCCGTTCATGGACTACGCCTACTCCGCCGGTGAGGAGACCGTCGGCAAGGCCATCGCGGACAAGACCGACCTGGTCGAGGCCATGCAGGCGTGGCAGGACAAGCTCACGACCTACGCCGAGCAGCAGGGCTTCACCGTCGCCGACTGAGGGACCGCCGGTCCCGCGGCACTCCGCAGGCCGCGGGACCGGCACCCCCCACCGACCCCGGGAGACACCGATGACCGACGTCGTCACGCCCGAGCGCACCCTCGCGCAGCCCCGGAAGCACCGGCACTCGTCGCCGATGCGCCGCAAGCAGAACGCCACCGCGTACCTGCTCATCGCGCCGTTCGTCGCGATCTTCGTCCTGTTCCTCGTCACGCCGCTCGTCTACGCGGGCTACCTCAGCCTGTTCCGCGAGCAGCTCGTCGGCGGCACCGCCTTCGTCGGGCTCGAGAACTACACCCGCGCGCTGTCCGACCCGTCGTTCCTGTCGGGCGTCGGGCGCATGACGCTCTTCCTGCTCATCCAGGTGCCGGTCATGCTCGGCCTGTCGCTGCTGTTCGCGCTCCTGCTCGACGCGGGCGTGCTGTACCTGCAGCGGTTCATCCGGCTCGGCATCTTCGTGCCGTACGCGGTGCCCGGCGTCGTCGCGGCGCTCATGTGGGGCTACCTCTACGGCCCCGACTTCGGGCCTGCCGCGCAGATCGCCGACGCGGTCGGCGTCGCGGCGCCGCCCTTCCTGTCAGCCGACTGGATGCTGTTCTCGATCATGAACATCGTCACGTGGGAGTTCGTCGGCTACAACATGATCATCATCTACGCCGCGCTGCGGGCGATCCCCGCGGAGCTGTACGACGCGGCGTCCGTCGACGGGGCCGGCGCGGTCCGCACCGCGTGGAGCATCAAGATCCCGGCCGTGCGCCCGGCGCTCCTGCTGACGCTGATCTTCTCCGTGATCGGCACGTTCCAGCTCTTCACCGAGCCGAACCTGCTGCAGTCGCTCGCGCCCAACGTGATCGGCACCGACTACACACCGAACCTCTACGCGTACAACCTCTCGTTCATCAACCGTGACCTGAACTACGCCGCGGCGATCGCCTTCGTGCTGGGCATCGTCATCATGATCGTCTCCTACGTGGTGCAGCTGTCGGCGCAGCGCAGGGAGCGCAAGGAGCGTGCCCGATGACCACGACGACGATCAGCACCCCCGCGGACCGCCGCGCGTCCGGGCCCGCCGAGCCGGCCGCCCCGCGCAGCCGTCGCCGCCGCGCGTACTCGAGCGACCAGCCCCGCCGCAGCCCGCTGCTGACGGTGCTCATGCTGCTCGCCCTGGTGTACTTCCTGCTGCCGCTGTTCTGGCTGGTGGTCGCGTCGACCAAGTCGAACGCCGACCTGTTCTCCTCGTTCGGGCTGTGGTTCGCGCAGTCGATGTCCCTGTGGGAGAACATCCAGGCCGTGTTCACGGCGCAGGACGGCGTGTACCTGCTGTGGATGCGCAACACCGTGGTCTACGCGGGCACCGCCGCCGTCGGCGCCGCGTTCCTCGCGACGGCCGCCGGGTACGCGTTCGCGAAGTACCGGTTCCCCGGCAGCAACGCGATCTTCAGCGGCATCCTCGGGTCGATCATGATCCCGACGACGGCCCTGGCGATCCCGACGTACCTGCTGTTCGCCAAGGCCGGCCTGACGAACACGCCGTGGGCGGTCATCCTGCCCTCGCTCGTCAGCCCGTTCGGGGTGTTCCTCATGCGGGTCTACGCGGCCGACGCGGTCGACGACACGCTCATCGAGGCGGCCCGCGTCGACGGTGCCGGCGAGCTGCGGATCTTCTTCCAGGTCGCGCTGCGGCTGCTGGTCCCGGGTCTCGTGACGGTCCTGCTGTTCACGCTCGTGGCGACGTGGAACAACTACTTCCTGCCGCTCATCGTGCTCAACAGCCCGGACCTGTTCCCGCTGACCGTGGGCCTCGCGCAGTGGCAGGCCACCGCCGCGGGCGGATCCGGCTCGCGGCCCCTGTTCTCCAGCGTGATCACCGGGTCGCTCATCTCGATCATCCCGCTGATCGTCGCGTTCCTGTTCCTGCAGCGGTACTGGCAGTCCGGGCTCGCGACGGGCTCCGTCAAGGGCTGACGCGCCCATCTGTTCCTGCCGCCCGGCCGGCGCGGCACCCCTGATCCACCGGTACACCCGGCTGAGGAGACCTCATGTCCGTGCAGCACGACCGCGTCCGCTTCGGCGCCGCGTACTACCACGAGTACCACGGCCCCGGCGCCGACCCGACGCCCGGCGACCTCAAGCGCGACCTCGACCTCATGGCCGCCGCCGGGTTCACGGTGATCCGCGTCGGCGAGTCGGTCTGGTCCACCTGGGAGCCGTCCGACGGGCGGTTCGACCTCGACTGGCTCGAGCCGGTGCTCGACGGCGCGCACGAGCGCGGCATCGACGTCGTGCTCGGCACCCCGACGTACGCCGTGCCGCCGTGGCTGGTCCGCCGCTACCCGGAGATCGCGGGGGAGTTCGCGACGGGCCGGCCGATGGGCTGGGGCGCGCGGCAGGAGGTCGACTTCACGCACCCGGTGTTCCGCTGGTACGCCGAGCGCGTCCTGCGCCGGATCGTCGAGCGCTACCGCGACCACCCGGCCGTCGTCGGGTACCAGGTCGACAACGAGCCCGGCCTGCACCTGCTGCACAACCGCGGGATCTTCGAGCGCTTCGTCGACCACCTGAAGGACACGTACGGCGACGTCGAGACGCTCAACCGCGAGTGGGGCCTCGTCTACTGGTCGCACCGCCTCTCGACGTGGGCGGACCTGTGGACGCCCGACGGCAACGCGCAGCCGCAGTACGACCTCGCGTGGCGGCGGTTCCAGGCATCGCTGACGACGGAGATGATCGACTGGCAGGCCCAGGCGGTCCGCGCGCTCGCGCGCCCCGACCAGTGGGTGACCACGTGCATCGCCTACGAGCGGCCCGCCCTGGAGGACGCCGACCTCGCGTCGGTCCTCGACGTGACCAGCGGCAACGCGTATTACACGATGCAGGACGGCCTCGCGCACCCGTCGGCGGCGGTCGTGCCGCAGTCGTGGACCGCGACGGGGACGTGGGCGCTGTTCCAGGTAGCCGACGTCATGTGGTCCTCGCGCGACGAGCCGTTTCTCGTCACCGAGACCGATGCGCAGGCCATCGGCGGCCCGTCGACCAACCTGCCCGCCTACCCGGGGCAGTGGCGGCAGGCCGCGTGGGCGCTCGTGACCCGCGGCGCGCGCATGGTCGAGTACTGGCACTGGCGCACGCTCCACTACGGCGCCGAGACGTACTGGGGCGGCGTGCTGCCGCACAGCGGCGTGCCCGGCCGGGCGTACCGCGAGCTGGCCGTGCTCGGGGCGGAGCTCGGACGCGTCGGCGGGCTGCTCGCCGACGCGACGCCCGACGCCGACCTAGCGATCTGGCACCACGGCGCGAGCCGCTGGGCGCTCGCGGGCCAGCCCCCGCTGCAGACGGCGTCCGGTGAGGGCGACCCGCTGTCGTACCCGCGGATCGTGGCGTCGTTCTACCGGGGCGCGTTCGACGCGGGCCTGCAGGTGCGCGTCGTGCGACCGCAGCACCTGGGCACGGAGGACCCGGCGGCCGTCGCCGCGCGTCTCCCGGTGCTCGTCGCCGCCGGGTTCTACGCCGCGTCCGACGACGAGCTCGACTGGCTGCGGCGGTACGCCCGCGCGGGCGGGCACCTCGTCGTCGGGCCGCGCACCGGCTACGCCGACACCGAGGCGCGCGCCCGGGCGACCGTCCAGCCCGGCGGCCTGTCGGAGGCCGCGGGCGCCTGGTACGACGAGATCGCCAACCTCCCGACGCCGGTCCCGGTCGTCGCCGCCCCCGGCTCCCCGCTGACCCTGGACGACGACGCGACGGCGACGGCGTGGGCGGAGTCCCTGACCCCCGGCACGCCGCCCGAAGGCGACCTCACGGCCGCGGCGGGGGACGGGGAGGCCGACGTGCTCGCGCGGTACGTGCACCCGCACCACGGGGCGTGGGCCGCCGCCACGACGCGCGCGTACGGCGAGGGGCGCGTGACCGTCGTCGGGACCGTGCCGGGCGCGTCGTTCGCCCGGTCGCTGGCCCGCTGGCTCGTGCCGACGCCGCTCGCCGGCTGGTCGGACCTGCCGCCGAGCGTCACGGTGCACACCTCGACGACGGCCGACGGCCGGCGCGTGCACGTGCTGCACAACTGGTCGTGGGACGCGGTCGACGTCGTCGCCCCGGCCGACCTCGACGTGCTCGTCGCCGCGCGCGGCGACCGCCCCGCCGACCCGCCCCCGCCCGACGAGCCAGGAGGCCCGCTCGACGCGGGCGCCACCGTGACGCTCGGTGCGTGGGACGTGCTCGTGGCGGTGACCCGATGAGCGCGCGCTGGCCCACCGACGGCCTCGCGTTCGGCGGCGACTACAACCCGGAGCAGTGGCCCGAGGCGGTCTGGCACGAGGACGTCGCGCTCATGCGCGAGGCGGGGGTCAACCTCGTGTCCGTCGGGATCTTCTCCTGGGGCGAGCTCGAGCCCGAGGAGGGGGTCTACCGGTTCGAGTGGCTGGACCGCGTGCTCGACCTGCTGCACGAGAACGGCATCGGGGTCGACCTCGCGACGCCCAGCGCGGCACCGCCGGTGTGGCTCCATCTGAAGCACCCGGAGATGCTGCCGGTCGACGCGGACGGCCTGCGCTACACGCAGGGGAGCCGCGAGTCGTGGTGCCCGAGCAGCCCGGTGCTGCGCGAGCACGCGCTGCGGATCGCGCGCGTGCTGGCCGAGCGGTACGGGCAGCACCCCGCGGTGCGGATGTGGCACGTGTCGAACGAGCTCGCGTGCCACAACGGGCGCTGCTACTGCGACGTGTCCGCGGCCGCGTTCCGCGACTGGCTGCGCACGCGCTACTCCGACGACGTCGACGCGCTCAACGCGGCGTGGGGCACGGCGTTCTGGGGTCAGCGGTACGCGTCGTTCGACCAGGTGCTCCCGCCGCGGCGCACGACGACGATCCCGAACCCGGGGCAGCGGCTCGACTTCGAGCGGTTCTCGTCCGACGCGTTCGTCGACCACCTCGCCGCGGAGGCCGCCGTCCTGCGCGAGGTCACGCCGCACCTGCCGGTCACGACCAACTACATGGTGATGGGCGAGTTCCACCAGCTCGACTACGCGGCCACGACACCGCTGGTCGACCTGGTCTCGAACGACCACTACCTGTGGGCGGCCGACCCGGACGGCTGGGCGGAGCTCGCGTTCAGCGCCGACCGCGTGCGCGGGCTCGCCGGGGGTGAGCCGTGGCTCGTCATGGAGCACTCGACGAGCGCGGTGAACTGGCAGCCCCGCAACCTCGCGAAGAACCCCGGCCAGCTGCTGCGGAACTCGTTGCAGCACGTCGCACGCGGCGCCGACGGCGCGCTGTTCTTCCAGTGGCGGCAGTCCCGCGCAGGCGCCGAGAAGTACCACTCCGGGATGGTGCCGCACGCCGGCCGCGACTCGGCGCTGTTCCGCGACGTCGTCGACCTGGGCGCCACGCTCGGCCGGCTCGCGGAGGTGCGGGGGAGCGTCGTCGAGAAGGCGCGCGTCGCCCTGCTGTGGGACACGCAGGCGTGGTGGGCGTCCGAGCTGGAGGCGCACCCGACCGTCGACGTCCGCTACCTCGACCAGGCGCGGCGCCTGCACCGCGCGCTGCTCGACGCGGCCGTCCCCGTCGACGTCCTGCCCGCGACGACGGCTGCCCAGAACGGGCTCGACGGGTACGACGTCGTCCTCGTGCCGACGCTCTACCTGGCGCCGGACGGGCTGTCGGAGCGGCTGGAGGCGGTCGCTGCCCGCGGCGGCCAGGTCGTCGTGACCTACTTCTCGGGCATCGTCGACGAGCACGACCGCGTGCTGCTCGGCGGCTACCCGGGCGCGTTCCGGGACCTCCTGGGCGTGCGCGGCGAGGAGTTCGCACCGCTCGCGGAGGGGGCGCACGTCACGCTCGACGACGGGTCCGTCGGCGAGGTGTGGTCCGAGCGCATGACCGTGCCCGACGCGACGGTCGTGGCGTCGTTCGCCGACGGGCCGTCGGCCGGGTTCCCGGCGATCACGCGGCGCGACGTGGGCGACGGCGCCGCCTGGTACGTCGCGACCCGCCTCGACCCGGCGTCGACGTCGGCGCTGCTCGACAGGGTGCTCGGCGCCGCAGGTGTCGAGCCGCTGGTCCGCGACCTGCCCGCGGGTGTCGAGGTGGTCCGGCGCGTCGGCGCCGACGCGGCGTGGCTGTTCGCGATCAACCACACCGACGCCGACGTGCGTGTCGACGCGCCAGGGAAGGACCTCGTGGCGGGCGGCGAACGGACGGCGGGCGCGATCGTGCCGGCGCGCGGCGCGGTCGTCCTGCGGCAGGCGCGGTGACCTCGCTCCGATCAGCCGGACGGCACGAGGTCAGCGTCGGCACCGACCTCCTTCACGCCGGTGGGGCATGCGGAGTCCTCCATGCGGACGAGCGGGGACGCGTGCCGGTCCGCGGTCACCTCCAGGCAGATGACCACGTACTCGACGTTCGACAGCCACCCGGCGAGGACCTCGACCTCCTGGCCGACGACGTGGGTGCGCCACGCGACGCGCCCGTCGCCGGACCCGCTCACTTCGTCCTCGCGGCCGCGGTCGACCAGCGTCAGCATGGCTGCCTCGAACTCGGCGTCGGGCTGGTCGCGCGCCCGTGCAGCCGCACCCGTCAGCTCGCGAAGGCGGGCGTCCGCCTGGGCGAGCGCGTCGCGGCGGGCGGACGCCTCCAGCGTGTCCGGGCGTTCGTCGTGGACCGTCCGCCAGGCGAGCAGGCCTCCGACGACGCACACGACGACGCCGACCGCCACGGCGATCAGCGAGCGTCGACTGCGCCGACGACGCGAGCCGGCGGCCGCGTCGTCGGCCACCACCGCGGTCACGGCGTGGTCGCGCTGAGCGTGTGCGTCATCGCCTGACCATAGGCGACGTTGCCGTCCGCGTTCGGGTGCAGGGTCTGCGCCGCGCTCATCCGGACCTCGTCCGGTCGAGGGTGTCGAGGACCGGGCCGTTGATGAGCGGGGCAGCGCTGCAGACTTCGCGGTTGCGGGCGAGTGTCCACCCTCACGGGCGATCGCCCGTGAGGGCCCTGCTCGACGATCTCAGGGCATCGGTGTGGCCGACCGTCGCCCACGATCGGTTCGGACGTGACCGGATCGCAACAAAAGGGGTGCCCCACGTGCCCGATGTGAACGCTAACATCGCGCTTGACCGAGGGGTCCGGTTCGCACCGAGGGGTGCACGCCGCCCCGCCCGGCAGTGCCGGGCGTGCACGACCGCGGTCCGGCCAGCGTCGGCCGGACCGGGGGTGAGGTGGGTTTCTCGAGGAGGAGAAGCATGGCCAGCACGACGTTCCACAAGCGCGCGATCACGGCCGGGCTCGCCGCCCTGGTGCTCGGCCTGTCGGCCTGCGCCGGCGGCGACGGTGACAGCGGCGGCGACGAGACCGCAGGCGGCGACGGTGGGGGCGACCTCATCTCCGTCGGCTTCGCCCAGGTCGGTGCCGAGTCCGGGTGGCGCACCGCCAACACGACGTCCATCAAGGACGCGCTGACGAAGGAGGAGGGCTTCGACCTCAAGTTCTCCGACGCCCAGCAGAAGCAGGAGAACCAGATCCAGGCGATCCGCTCCTACATCGCGCAGGGTGTCGACTACATCGCGTTCTCGCCCGTCGTCGAGTCCGGCTGGGACGCCGTGCTCGAGGAGGCCAAGACCGCGAACATCCCCGTGATCCTCACGGACCGCGCCGTCGACACCGAGGACGAGTCGCTCTACGTGACGTTCATCGGGTCCGACTTCGTCGAGGAGGGGCGCCGGATCGGCAAGTACGTGTCCGACACCCTCGCGACCGAGCCGATCAAGGTCGTCGAGCTCCAGGGCACGACGGGCTCGGCGCCGGCGATCGACCGCAAGACCGGCTTCGAGGAGGCCACGGCGGACAACCCGAACGTCGAGATCATCGCCTCGCAGACCGGCAACTTCACGCGCGCCGAGGGCAAGACGGTCATGGAGGGCTTCCTCCAGGCGTACCCGGACATCGACGTCGTCTACGCGCACAACGACGACATGGGCCTCGGGGCGATCGAGGCGATCGAGGCCGCGGGCAAGGTCCCGGGCCAGGACATCAAGGTCGTGACGATCGACGGCGTCAAGGACGGCATGACGGCGCTCGCCGAGGGCAAGATCACGTACATCGTCGAGTGCAACCCGCTGCTCGGCCCCGACCTCGCCGAGATCATCAAGACGCTCGACTCGGGCGGCACGGTCGAGAAGCGCATCGTCACGAAGGACGAGGAGTTCGACCAGGAGGGCGCCAAGGCGGTGCTGGCCGACCGCAAGTACTGACGGACGTCCACCGCCCGCTCCCGGGACACGGCCCTGCCCGTGCCCCGGGAGCGGGTGCCGCACGCCGGTACCGTGAAGACGCAACCGGCAGGTAGAGAGGTCGACGATGACCGACACCCAGACGGCGACCGCCACCGCGACGCTCGACGCGCCGCGCCCGGTCGTGACGATGACAGGGATCTCCATCGGCTTCCCGGGCGTCAAGGCGCTCGACGGCGTGGACTTCCGGCTGTTCCCCGGCGAGGTGCACGCCCTCATGGGCGAGAACGGCGCCGGCAAGTCCACGCTCATCAAGGCGCTCACCGGCGTGTACCAGGTCGACGCGGGCACCGTCCTCGTCGACGGCGAGCCGGTGACGTTCACCGGGCCGGCGCAGGCGCAGGCCGCGGGCATCAGCACCGTGTACCAAGAGGTGAACCTCTGCGAGAACCTCTCGGTCGCGGAGAACATCATGCTCGGCCACGAGGTCCGCCGGTTCGGCGTCGTCGACTGGCCCGCGACGCGCCGCGAGGCGCGCAAGCACCTCGCCACGCTCAACCTCGACGTCGACCCGCGCTCGCAGCTCTCGTCCCACTCGCTCGCGGTGCAGCAGCTCGTCGCGATCTCGCGGGCGATGGTCGTCGACGCGCGCGTCCTCATCCTCGACGAGCCGACGTCGAGCCTCGACGCCGACGAGGTCGCCCGGCTGTTCGACGTCGTGCGCGCGCTGCGCGACCGCGGCGTCGCGATCCTGTTCGTCTCGCACTTCCTCGAGCAGGTGTACGCGCTGTCCGACCGCATGACGGTCCTGCGCAACGGCACGCTCGTCGGGGAGTACCGCACGGCCGACCTGCCGCGCGTCGAGCTCGTGCAGAAGATGATCGGCCGGTCGCTCGAGGTGCTCGAGCGGCTCGAGGAGTCGCCCAAGCCCGTGATCGCGGCGCGTGACGACACCCGCCCGTACCTCCAGGCGATCGGCCTGGGCCGCAAGGGGTCGATCGAGCCGTTCGACCTCGACGTGTACGCGGGCGAGGTCGTCGGCCTCGCGGGGCTGCTCGGGTCCGGCCGCACCGAGCTCGCGCGGCTGCTGTACGGCGCCGACCACGCCGACCGCGGCGAGCTGCGCGTCGAGGACCGCCCCGCCCGGCTGCGCACCCCGCGCGCGGCGCTCGCCCGCAAGATCGTCTACTCGTCCGAGAGCCGCAAGACCGAGGGGATCATCGCCGACCTCACGGTGCGCGAGAACATCGTCCTCGGCATCCAGGCCCAGCGCGGCTGGGTCCGGCGCGTGCCCAAGAAGAAGGCCGACGAGGTCGTCGACCGGTACGTCGAGGCGCTCGGCATCCGGCCCGCCAACCCGGACGCGCTCGCGGGCAACCTGTCCGGCGGCAACCAGCAGAAGGTGCTGCTGGCCCGGTGGCTCGCCACGCAGCCGAGGCTCCTGCTGCTCGACGAGCCGACGCGCGGCATCGACGTCGGCGCGAAGGCTGAGATCCAGCGGCTCGTCGCCGACCTCGCGTCCCAGGGCATGGCGGTCGTGTTCATCTCCGCCGAGCTCGAGGAGGTGCTGCGCCTGTCGCACCGGATCGCGGTCCTGCGCGACCGGCGCAAGGTCGCCGAGCTCGTCAACACCGACGACGTCACGACCGACGACGTCGTCGACCTCATCGCGAGCGGCAGCGCCACCGAGCCGCCCGACGACGGCCCCCCGGAGACGAGCACCGAGGACGTCCAGCTCTTCACGAAGGGGGACCGCGCATGAGCGTCGTGCAGTCCGTCGTGCGGCACCGGCTGTTCTGGCCGATCGTCGCGCTCGTCGTCCTGGTCGTCGCGAGCACGCTCAAGTCGCCGACGTTCCTCGACATCACCGTCCGCGACGGTCACCTCTTCGGGGGGCCCGTCGACATCCTGCGCCGCAGCAGCGTCCTGCTGCTCGTCGCGCTGGGCATGACGCTCGTGATCGCGACGCGGGGCATCGACCTGTCCGTCGGCGCGGTCATGGCGATCGCGGGGGCCGTCGCGCTCACGCAGATCGCGGCGTCGCCCGACCCCGGCTCGGTCGCGACGGTGGCCGCCGCGATCGGCACGGCGCTCGTGATCGCGCTGCTCATCGGCCTGTTCAACGGGTTCCTGGTGGCCGTGGTGGGCATCCAACCGATCATCGCGACGCTCGTGCTCATGACGGCCGGCCGCGGCATCGCGATGCTCATCACGGGCGGCAACATCACGACGGTCACGAGCCAGCCGTACAAGACGCTCGCGTCGGGCTACTGGCTCTCGCTGCCCGTCGCGGCGATCATCGCGGGCGTCGTCTTCGCGGCGACCGCCCTCGTCACGCGCCGCACGGCGCTCGGCGTGCTCATCGAGTCGGTCGGCATCAACCCGTCGGCCTCGCGGCTCGCGGGCGTGCGCGCCCGGACGATCATCTGGACGGTCTACGTCGTCTGCGCGCTGTTCGCGTGCCTGGCCGGGTTCATCCGGTCCGCCGACACGATGGCCGCCGACGCGAACAACATCGGCCTGTTCATCGAGCTCGACGCGATCCTCGCGGTGGTCATCGGCGGCACGTCGCTCGCGGGCGGGAAGTTCTCGCTCACGGGCACGCTCGTCGGGACGCTCGTCATCACGACGCTCACCCTGTCCATCACCATCCTCGGCATCCCGGCCAACGCGGTGTCGCTGTTCAAGGCCCTCGTCGTCATCGCGGTCTGCCTGCTGCAGTCCCCGGTCGTGCAGCACCGGATGCGTGCCCGCCGACGTCGTACGGCCTCCGTCCCGGTGGAGGTGCCGGCGTGATGTCCACCGACCAGCTCACCCGCCGTCTCCGCGGCCGCACGACCGACCCGGGCGAGGCGCCCACGACCCGGCGCTGGCGGCTCGACGACCGGTACCTGCCGGTCATCGGCACCGTCGTCGTGCTCGTCGTCATGCTCGTCGTCGCGGGCTCGCGCTACGACAACTTCCTCACCGGGCGGGTCATGGCGAACCTGCTCATCAACAACTCGTTCCTGGTCGTCCTCGCGGTCGGCATGACGTTCGTCATCCTCACGGGCGGCATCGACCTGTCCGTCGGGGCGGTCGTCGCGCTGTCGAGCATCGTCGCCGCCTGGATGCTCACCAACGGCTGGGACGCGGTGGTCGCGATCCCCGCGGCGATCCTCACGGGCACGCTCATCGGGCTCGCGGTCGGCGTCATGGTGCACGTGTTCGAGATCCAACCCTTCATCGCGACGCTCGCCGCGATGTTCCTCGCGCGCGGCCTGTGCTACCTCGTCGCGCCCGAGTCGATCCCGATCGCGGACCCGACGATCGTCGCGCTCGCCCGCACGCGCTGGGGCCCCGAGGACGGCTTCGTCCTCACGCCGTCCGGGCTCATCGCGCTGGTCGTCGTGGCGGTCGCGTTCGTGCTGCTGCACTACACGCGGTTCGGTCGCACGGTGTACGCGATCGGCGGCGGCGAGCAGTCGGCGCGGCTCATGGGTCTGCCCGTCGCGCGCACCAAGGTGCTCGTCTACGTCATCAGCGGCACGTGCGCGGGTCTCGGCGGGCTGCTGTTCGCGATCTTCTCCCGGTCCGGCTACGCGCTCACGGGCGTCGGGATGGAGCTCGACGCGATCGCGGCGGTCGTCATCGGCGGCACGCTGCTCACCGGCGGGTCGGGCTTCGTGCTCGGGTCCGTGCTGGGCGTGCTCGTGCTCGGGCTCATCCAGACGGCCATCACCTTCGAGGGCACGCTCTCGTCGTGGTGGACGAAGATCGTCATCGGCGGGCTGCTGCTCGTCTTCGTCGTCCTCCAGCGCCTGCTCGCGCTGCGGCGCACCTGACGCGGCGGCCGGTGGTCCGCGGCGGGGCGCACCGCCGCGGACCACCGGCCTGCCCCCGGCGCCGGTCCGGCAGCGCCGGTCCTGCGCGCCGCTGAGACGGCGCTGCCGGCACGTCGGCGCCGGTCGCTACCCTCGCGACCATGCCCGGGACCGACCTCATCGCCCAGCGCCTCGTGAGCGCGGGCTACGACGACGTCACCGACGTCACCCTGCTCGACGGCGGGCTGATCGCCGTCGCCGGTCTCGCGCAGCGCACGTCGGGGACTCCCGTGTTCGCCAAGACGCTCGAGACCGCGGGCGGCGACGGCATGTTCGACGCCGAGGCGGAGGGCCTGCGCGTCCTGCGCGAGCGCGGCGGGCTGCGGACGCCGGACGTCCTGCACGCCGGCGCGGACCTGCTGGTCCTCGAGGCCCTCGCGCCGCGCGTCGACACGCCCGACCTCTGGGAGCGGCTCGCGCACGCGGTCGCCCACCTGCACACGTCCACGACGGGCGACCGGTTCGGCTGGCACCGCGACAACTTCCTCGGCCGCATGCGGCAGGACAACACGTGGGAGGACGACGGGTTCGAGTTCTTCGCCCGACGACGCCTCCTTCGGTGGCTGCCCGAGCCGCGCGTGCAGGCCGCGTTCGACGAGCAGGACCGCCGCGCGCTCGAGCTCCTGTGCGACCGCCTTCCCGAGCTGCTGCCGCCCGCGCCGCCGTGCCTGACCCACGGCGACCTCTGGTCGGCCAACGTCATCGCGACGCCCGACGGCGCGCCCGCGCTGATCGACCCCGCGGTGTCGATGACCTGGGCCGAGGTCGACGTCGCGATGCTGTGGAGCGAGCCCCGCCCGCCGGAGTCCGACCGGTTCTTCGACGTCTACGCCGAGGTCGTCGGCCTCGACGCCGGCTGGAAGGACCGCATGCCGCTGCTGTTCCTGCGGCAGGAGCTCGCGCTGGTCGCGATGTTCGACCACGACTGGGGCGCCGCCGAGCGCGTCCGTGCGCTCCTCGCCCCGTACCGCCGCCGCCTGCCGTCCCGCGTCGCGCCCGCCCCGGCCGACGCGCCCGCCGCCCCCTGACCGTCCCGCCCGACCCCGGAGAACCATGCCCCCGGTCTCGTACGTCCTGTTCCCCGGACGCCACCACCTCGTCACGCGCTTCCAGGTCGACTACCTGCGCTCGCTCCTGTCCGGCGACGAGGTCGACGACGCGGGCCGCCCGATCGACGTGGCGCCGGACGCCGAGGTCGTGTGGGCCGTGACCTCGGCGACGCACACCGGCACGCGTCGCAACCCGCTGCCCGCGCACCGCCGCGAGTCCCTCGTCGAGCGCGTGAGCGTCGCCGCCGACCTGCCCTCGGTCGTCGCCCCGGTGGCGGACGTCCCGCCCTCGGACCGCTTCGCCACGACGGTCCTCGCGTCGGTCGAGCTCAGCACGTCCCGCCGCCTCACGCCGCAGGACACCGTGGTCGCGTGCTCGACGCCCGAGGTCGCCGCGCTGTACGCGAGCGCGGGATTCCGGATCGCCCCGGTCGAGGCCGGTGCCACGCCCGCGCCGCCGCGGCCCTGGGACGTGCTCGAGCTCCTCGTCGCGGGCGACGCGTCGTGGCGCGACCTCGCGCACGCGCAGACCGTCGCGTTCTACGACCGCTACCGGCTCGTCGACCAGATCCGCCTGGTGCACACCGACCCGACGGTCGGCTCCGAGGGGGACCTGACCGAGACGCGCGACTACCGGACGTACACCGCGGCGTTCGACGACGCGTCCGACCGCAAGTGGGCGCAGGTCGCGCCGCACGTCGTGCCCGGCCGGGTCGTCGACCTCGGCTGCGCCGCCGGCGGCCTGCTGGAGCGCGCCGCCCGCGACCCCCGCCTCGTCGAGTCCGACCTGTACGGCGTCGACGTGTCCCGCCACCTCGTCGCGGAGGCGGAGCATCGCAAGGCGCAGGGCGTGTTCGCGAACCCCAACGTGTTCTTCGCGCAGCGCAACCTGCTGCGCTCGTCCGTGTTCCCGGAGGCGTCGGTCAACACCACGACGACGATCGCGCTCACGCACGAGATCGCGTCGTACGGCGACGGCGTCGCCGACCTGCGGCTTCTCGCCGAGCGGATCTTCCGGCACACCGCTCCGGGCGGCGTGTGGATCAACAGCGACGTGCTCGGCCCGGACGACGGCGACCGGCTCGTCGACCTGGTGCTCGACGGCCCCGTGCGCCCCGACCGTGCCGTCGCCGCGGACCTGTCCGGGCTGGCGCGCACGCAGGTGCACGACCACGTCGAGGCGCTCACGCCCGCGGAGCGCTTCGTGCAGTTCGCGCACGACTTCCCGGCCCTGTCGGGTGCCGACCTCGCGGTGAAGTCGACCGACCTGAGCGGCCCGCGGGCCACGGTCACGCTTCCCCTGCGCGGGGCGATGGAGTTCCTCACGACGCGCGACTACGTCGACTCCTGGCTGTCGGAGTGCCACGAGCGGTTCTGCGACATGGCGTGGTCCGACTGGGTCGACCTGCTCACCGACGTCGGCTTCGAGGTCGCCGTCGGCTCCGCGCCGTGGACCAACGACTGGCTCGTCGAGAACCGCCTGTCCGTGGGGGCGGCGCTGCGTGACCCGGCGACGGGCGACCCGGTCCCGTGGCCGGTCACGCACCTCCTGATGGTCGCCCGCAAGCCCCGCTGACCGGCACCGACGCGAGGTCCGGCTCACCGCGGGTCACGCGAGGTCCTAGGGGCGGGCCGCGAAGCGCTCCAGGAGCTCGGCGTGGCCCGACACGATGATGATGTCGTTCTGCGAGATGCGGGTCTCGGGCGTCGCGTAGACGAAGTCGATGCCGGGGCTCTTCACGCCGATGACGGTGACGCCGTAGCGCTCGCGGATGTTCGACTGCGCGAGCGTGAACCCCTGCGTCTCCTTCGGCGGGCGCATCTTCACGACCGTGAACCCGTCCTCGACCTCGATGTAGTCGAGCAGCTTCCCGGACACGAGGTGCGCGACACGCGACCCGGCGTCGGCCTCGGGGAGGATCACGTGGTGCGCGCCGATGCGCTGGAGGATGCGCGCGTGCTCGGCGGAGATCGCCTTGGCCCAGATCTGCGGGATCCCCATGTCGACGAGGTTCCCGGCGATGAGCACGGACGCCTCGATGTAGGACCCGACGCCGACGACCGCGACGGGGAACTCGCGCGCGCCGAGCTGCTCGAGCGCCTCGGGGTTGGTCGCGTCGGCCTCGACGAGCGCGACGCGGCCGGCCCACTGGGCGACGAGCTCGGGGTCCCTCTCGACGGCGAGCACGTCCTGCCCGAGCCGGTCGAGGGTCGCGGCGATCGCGGACCCGAACCGGCCGAGCCCGATGACGAGCACGCCCGCGTCCTTCTTGGGGGTGCGGGGCGCGTTGCGCGTGGTGGTCGACGTGTCGCGCAGCTTCTCAGCCAATGATCGGCCTCTCTTCCGGTAGCCGGATCACCCGACGACGGTTGCGCAGCGCGAGGGCTGCCGCAAGCGTCATCGTGCCGGTCCGGCCGATGAACATGAGCACGGTGAGGACGTACTTCCCCGAGTCGGGCAGGTGGGGCGTCAGACCGGTCGACAGACCGCACGTCGCGAACGCGGAGATGACCTCGAACAGGACGACGTCGAGGGTCTCGCCGGTCATCGCGAGCAGCAGCAGCGACGAGATGAGGACGAACGTCGCGGACACGAGCGAGACGGCGATCGCGACCTGCAGCGCCTCGCGGGGGATGCGCCGGCCGAACGCCTCGACGTCCCGGTCGCCGCGCGCCTCGGCGACGATCGCGAGCAGCATGACCGCGAGCGTCGTCACCTTGATGCCGCCCGCGGTCGACGCGGAGCCGCCACCGGCGAACATGAGGGCGTCCATGAGGAGCCAGGTGCCCTCGTGCATCTGCCCGACGTCGACCGTCGAGAACCCGCCCGACCGCGGCATGACACCGGCGAACAGCGACGCGAGGAACGTGCCGGCCCAGTCGAGCGGCTTGAACGTCTCCGGGTTCGTCCACTCGAACGCGGCGACGAGGACGGACCCGGCGACGACGAGCGCGAGCGACGTCGTGATCGTCAGCTTGGAGTGCAGGTTCCAGCGCCGGGGCTCGCGCAGGTGCCCGATGATGTTGAGGATCACGGGGAACCCGAGGGACCCGACGAACACGCCGACGATGATCGGCATGAGCACCCACCAGTCCGACACGTAGGGGTTGAGCCCCTCGGGGGTGGGCACGAACCCGGCGTTGTTGAACGACGAGATGCCGTAGAAGATCGAGTGCCACGCGGCCTCGCCCCAGTCCTCCTCGTACATGTGGAAGCGGGGGAGCAGGATCAGCGCGATCGCGACCTCGAACGCGGTCGACGTGATGATGACCGTGTTGACCAGCGAGCCGACCTCGCCGAGCCGCGTGAACTTGGTCTCCGAGGACACGAGCAGCCGCTGCGTGAGCCCGAGGCGCCGGCTCACGGCGAGCCCGAGCAGCGACGCGAGCGTCATGACGCCCAGGCCGCCGATCTTGATCGCGACGAGGATGACGACGAGCCCCCACGTCGACCAGTACTCGCCGGTCGGCACCACGACGAGACCGGTCACGGTCGTGGCGGACGTCGCGGTGAAGAGCGCGTCGACGAACGGCGCCGGCTCGCCGGACACGGTGGCCCACGGCGCGAGCAGCAGCAGCGTGATGAGGGCGATCACGGAGCCGAACACGCCGAGCGCGAGCCGGGCCGGGGACTGACGGGCGGCGCGGTCGACGAGCTCGCGCGCGTGCCATCTCACGCCCGGGCCGCCCCGCGCCATCGCACCTCCACCTCGTGCCACCGGCGCCTGCCGGACGGGCCAACTCTGGCACGCCCGACGCCGCACCTCGACACGTGCCCGTCCGGGAGGGTGGTGTCGTCCGCCGGTGCACCCCGCTCGGGGGACGTGGCGGGTCGGATCGACACGGACGGGGGCCGGGTGCGACGGTGTCCGCATGACGTCGCGGGGGCTGCACCCACCCGTCCGGGCACGGGTGGTGTGGTCCGCCGACATGCTCGCGTACGACTTCGGCCACGGGCACCCGATGACGTCGGAGCGCGTCGAGCTGACGATCCGCCTCGCGGAGGAGCTCGGCCTGCTCGACGGTCCCGACGTGGCCCTCGTCGACGCCCCGCCCGCCGCGGACGCGCTGCTCCTGACGGTGCACGACGCGGACTACGTCGAGGCGGTCAAGGCGGCGTCGGAGCACGGCACGCGGGACCCGCTGCGCGGCCTCGGCACGACCGACGACCCCGTCTTCCCGCGCATGCACGAGGCCGCCGCCCGCGTCGTGACGGGCACCGTGGACTCGGCGCTCGCGGTGTGGGAGGGCCGGGCGGAGCACGCGGTCAACGTCACGGGCGGTCTGCACCACGCGATGCCGGGCGCGGCGTCGGGCTTCTGCGTCTACAACGACGCGGCGGTCGCGATCCGGTCGCTGCTGGCCGCGGGCGCGACACGCGTGGCGTACGTCGACGTCGACGCGCACCACGGCGACGGCGTGCAGACGGTGTTCTGGGACGACCCCCGGGTGCTGACGATCTCGGTGCACGAGACCGGCGCGGGGCTGTTCCCGGGCACGGGGTTCGCGCGGGAGATCGGCGGCGCGGACGCGATGGGGTCGGTGGTCAACGTCGCGCTGCCCGCGGGGACGGGCGACACGGGCTGGCTGCGCGCGATCGAGGCGGTGGTGCCGGCGGCGGTGCGCGAGTTCCGGCCGGACGTCCTCGTCACGCAGCACGGCTGCGACTCCCACCTGCTGGACCCGCTGACCCACCTGCGCGTGTCGGTCGACGGGCAGCGTGCCGCGGCCGAGCTGCTGCACGACCTGGCGCACGAGGTCGCGGGCGGCCGGTGGGTCGCGCTCGGCGGCGGCGGGTACGCGGTGCTCGACGTCGTGCCGCGGTCGTGGACGCACCTGCTCGGCATCGCGGCGCACCGGCCGGTCGCGCCGGAGGTCGACGTGCCGCTGTCGTGGCGCGAGCTCGTCCGCGACCGTTACGGCCGGCTTGGACCCGAGCGGATGACGGACGGACGGCCGGTGCGCACCCGCCCGTGGTCCGCGGGCTACGACCCCGCCGACGACGTGGACCGGGCGATCCGGGCGACGCGGGCCGCCGTCTTCCCGTGCTGGGGTCTGGACCCGGACCTCGACTGAGCCGACCGGGTGGGGACCGGACGGGGGAGTCCCACGCGTCTCCTCTTTCACACCAGTCCCAGGCGGCACTATCGTGGTCCGGCACCCGAGAGGGGAGCGCGAGAGCCCGGCGCGCCGCCGGCAGGACGAGAAGAGCCGAGCATGAGCGACCAGCCGGGCCGCACGCGATTCCTCACCGTGGTCGAGGTCGCCGACGTCATGCGCGTCTCCAAGATGACCGTCTACCGGCTGCTGCACTCGGGTGAGCTCCCCGCGGTCCGTGTCGGTCGCTCGTTCCGCGTCCCGCAGGACGCGCTCGACCACTACCTGCGCACGGCGCGTGTCGAGCCGGAGCAGCAGGACCACGGCCGCCTCTCGTCCTGACCGCACGGACCCGGCGGGACCGCGCGTCGCGTCGAGGGCCGTCGATCGCGTAAGGTAGGGCCTCGGACTTTCCCGTGCGTGGGCTCGCGGCCGTTGGCCGATGGACGGCACCGCGCGTCGATCGACCACCAGCAGGGCCCGTGCCGGGCCCACACCCGGAAGTGAGTTGAGGACCCATGGGCTCCGTCATCAAGAAGCGCCGCAAGCGGATGGCCAAGAAGAAGCACCGCAAGCTGCTGCGCAAGACGCGTCACCAGCGTCGCAACAAGAAGTGACCTGTCGCCGGCGTCGCCCTCCCGGGGCGTCGTCGGTGCGACCGGCCTGACGGCCGGACATCCTCGGGCCCGGCACGTGCCGGGCCCGACGTGTGTCCCGACCTGCGCCAGGACGTTCGTACAACGATGTACGATGGTCGGTGCGCAGGTGTCGCAGGGGACTGCGCGCGTCGCTCTGCCACTATCGGTGAGGCGAGGTCGGCGGGTGCACGGGAGGCAGGCATGAGCAGGCGCAGCGGTGCGGTCACGATGCACGACGTCGCGGCGCGCGCGGGCGTGTCGATCAAGACCGTCTCGAACGTCCTCAACGGGTACCAGTACATCCGCCCTGCCACCAAGGAGAAGGTCGAGACGGCGATCGCCGACCTCGGCTACCAGGTCAACCTCACCGCGCGGAACCTGCGCCGCGGCCGCACCGGCCTCATCGGGCTCGCCGTCCCCGAGCTGTCGCTTCCGTACTTCGCCGAGCTCGCCGACTCCGTCATCCGCGCCGCCGAGGCGCGCGGCCTCACCGTGCTCATCGAGCAGACCGGCTCGGTGCGCGAGCGCGAGCTCGAGGTCCTCACCGGCCAGCGCCGCCACCTCACCGACGGGCTGATCTTCTCCCCCCTCGAGCTCGGCCCCCAGGACGTCGACGCCCTCAAGGTCGACTACCCGATGGTCCTGCTCGGCGAGCGCATCTTCGGCGGCCCGGCGGACCACGTGACCATGAGCAACGTGGACGGCGCCAAGGCCGCCGTCCAGCACCTGCTCGACCAGGGCCGTCGCCGCATCGCCGTGGTCGGCGCGCACGAGGGCGAGGCCGTCGGCTCCGCCGCACTGCGCATGCAGGGCTATCGCGAGGCGCTCGAGGACGCCGGGCTGGGCGTCGATCCTGCGCTCATCGGCGAGGCCGGGCTGTGGCACCGCGCCACGGGGGCCGAGGCCATGCACCGGCTGCTCGACTCGGGCGTCGAGATCGACGCCGTCTTCGGCCTCAACGACGCGCTCGCGCTCGGCGCGCTGCACGCCCTGCACGCGCGCCGGGTCGACGTGCCCGGGCGGATCGCCGTGATCGGCTGGGACGACATCGAGGAGACCGCCTACTCGTCGCCCACGCTGTCGACCGTCTCGCCCGGGCGCGAGCAGATCGCGCGCACCGCCGTCGACCTGCTGCTCGCACGGATCGACGACCCCGACTCCGAGCGTCCGTACGAGCGGGTGATCGCCGACTTCACGATCGTCGGCCGCGAGTCGACCCTCGGCGACGCCGCCCCCGGGATCACCGCCTCGTCCACCGCCGGACGCTGAGCGGACGACCGCCGGGCGACGTCAGCCCGTGCCGAGACGCGCGGTGTCGTGCGCAGCAGGCTCGACAGTGTCGCCCGCCGGCCGACCGGCCTGGCGGGACGCGAGCCGGCGGTCGTCGAGCGCCAGGACGAGCGCGGCCGCGCTGGCCACGGCGCCCATCGCGGGGACGGTGCCCACGCCCCACGACGCGAGCAGACGCCCGCCGACGAACGCGCCGGTGGCGATCCCCACGTTGAAGGCGACGCTGACCGACGCCATGGCGATGTCCGTGTTGCCGGGGGCGAGCTGCAGCCCGCGGTGCAGGAGCGTCGCGCCCAGCGCCCCGAAGCACCCGCCGCACAACGCGACGGAGGCCACCACCAGCGGGACGCGGTCGCCGAGCGCCCACAGCCCGAGCTGAGCCACGCAGAGCCCGACGAGGACGACGACGAGGCACTCCCACGCGCGACGGTCCAGGAACCGGCCGACGAGCATCGTCCCGACGACCCCGGAGGCGCCCGACACCGCGAGGACGAGGCTCAGGGACGACTCCGGGAGCCCTGCGTGGTCGAGCACGTACGGCGCGAGGTAGGTCAGGACGCCGATGCCTCCTGCGACGGCGACCCCCGTCGTCGCGAGGAGCAGGGCGAACCGTGGCCTGCTCGGCGTGAGTCCCCGCGCCGCGCCACCGGCCTCCGGCGGGTAGCTCGGCAGGAGCGCCAGGACGCCGAACGCCAGCACGACGCTGACGCACCCCAGGATCGCGAACGCGACCCGCCACTGCGTCTGCTGGGCGACCCACGTGCCGAGCGGCACCCCGAGGACCGGCCCGAGCGAGCTCCCGACGGCGAGCCGTGCAACCGTCCGGCCCCGCACCTGCGGCGGGAACAGCCCGGTGGCCGCGGCGGCGGCGACCGACCAGAACAGCGCGTGGGTCAGGCCGGACAGCAGCCGTGCCGCCGTCAGCACCGCGAACGTCGGCGCGACGGCGGCGAGGAGCGTGGCGACGCTGAACACCCCGAGCGTGACGGTGAGCAGCCCCCGTCGAGGGACCCGCGAGGTGAGGCGCGTGAGAGGCAGCGAGAACACGACGACCACGAGGGCGTACGCGGTCACGAGCTGCCCCGTCGTGGAGACGGACGTCCGCAGCCCGTCGGAGATCATCGTGAGCAGCCCGCTCGGCAGCGTCTCCGTGGTGACGAAGCAGAACGCGCCGGCCGCGAGGACGGTGAGCGCGGCGAGCGCGCGACGGGGGGAGACCTGCGCGGCTGCGCCTGGCGCGGGAGAGGGCGGCATCGTGCTCCTCGGTCCGGCCGGCGCTGGCCGGCGGCGACGGTGGTCGGGTCAGCGGACGGGCTCCAGCGCGCGCGCCCGGCGCAGCGCCCGGCCCCACCAGAGCAGCTGGTCGAGCACGGTCTTCGCGGCGGCCTCGTGGCGTTCCGGCTCGACCAGGGAGCCGGACGCGTCGAAACGCTCCCACACGCCGGAGAACACGATCGCCTCCCGGATCGTCGTCACCTGGAGCTCGGCGAACACCGGCCGGAGCTGCTCGACGGACCGCGCGCCGCCGGCGAGCCCTCCGTAGGACACGAAGGCCAGCGGCTTCGCCGCCCACTCGTCGAGCACGGCGTCGACGGCGATCTTGAGGTAGCCCGGGTATCCGTGGTTGTACTCGGGCGTGACGAGCACGAACGCGTCGGCGGCGCCGATCCGGTCCCGCAGCCGGTCCGTGTCCCCGGAGCCGTCGAGCGTCACCGGGAGAGAGAAGTCCGCGAGGTCGACGACGTCGAGCTCGATGCCGCCGTGCGCCTCGATGCGCTCGCGGCTCCACGCGGCGACGACCGGGGCGAACCGCTCGGCGCGCACGCTGGCGATGATCAGTGCGACCTTCAGGTCGGTCGGCGCGTCGTCCATGTGTCCCCCGGCGTTGGTGTGCGGTGCGGTCTCAGTGCGCCGACGGACCGGTGCTGGACCGGACGACGAGCTCGGTCGGGAGGGTGACGCGGGTGTCGGAGACCTCTGGGTCGAGGAGCATCCGGGCCATCACGGCGCCCTTCTCGCGCACCGGCTGGCGCACCGTCGTGATGCCCCCGGCGGCCGCGTCCAGGATGTCGTCGAAACCGGTGACGGACACGTCGGTACCGGGCACGAGGCCGCGGGCGCGCAGTGCGTCCACGACCCCGAGGGCCAGCACGTCGGTCGTCGCCGCGACGGCGGTCGGGCGCGGGCTGGTCGCGAGGGCGGTCTCCGCTGCCCGCCGGCCGCTCTCACGCGTGTTCTGCCCGGCGGACACGACTGCGAGGTCGGCCTCCTCGCCGAGCCCGGCCCGGAGTCCGTGCGCGCGCAGGCGGGCGTACGGAAACAGCCGGGGGGCCTCCGGGGAGACGAGGACCGGGTTGCCGTCGTCCATGCTGTCCGCGACGACGACGACGCGACGGTGCCCGAGCGCCCGCAGGTGGGCGCCGACCCGGAGCGCGGCGTCGTGGTCGTCCACGAGGACGCACCGGCCGCCGTCGTCGACGGTCGACACGACGGGGATGCCGCGCTCGGCGAGCACCCGCAGCACCGGGTGGCTCTCGTGCACGCCGTCGGCGAGGGCACCGTCGAGCGCGGCCTGCCGCACGTTCTGGACGAGCCGCAGCTCCTCGTCGCGCGAGTACGTCCGCGACACCGAGTGCGGACCGACGGGCATGAGCAGCACGTTCGTCCTGGCCTCGGTGGCGACCTGGGCGACCCCCGTGAGCAGCTCGGTGCAGTAGGGGTCGGAGAACGCGTACGTGAGGTCCTGGGCGAAGAGCACGCCGATCGACCCGGTGCGCCGGCTGCGCAGCGAGCTGGCGACGGGGTCGGGACCTGCGTAGCCCATCTGCGCGGCGAGGTCGAGGATCCGCTCGCGGAGCGCGGGGGAGAGCTGGTCGGGGCGGTGGTACGCGTTGGAGATCGTCGAGGGCGAGACGCCCGCGGCGGCGGCCACCGACTTCAGGCTGGGCTTCGTCGCCACGACCTCCCCCTTCTGGATCGTTCTAGTCGCCGTGTGTCTAGATCGTTCCAGAAGCCGGATCGGTGCGTCAAGACGCGTCCGGGTCCGCCGGCCGGGCGTGACGTCGTCGAGCGCCTACGACGGCGTGACGCTCCGACCGCGCCTCACGGTCCGGTGAGCCCCTGTCGGACCTGGACCGCGGTGAGGTGATCGTCGACGAAGGTCAGCTCGGCGAGCCACGAGACCGAGACCCATGGCACCCGCCCGCGTCCCTGCGCCCGGCACGTCATCAGCCCGTCGCTCCCGTCCGAGCACTCCAGGCCGGCGTCGGAGGTGATGACTCTCGCGTCCGTCAGCGACGTGCCCAGGGGCAGGCGCGCACGAAGTGCGGCCTCCGCTTCCTCGGCGGACCGGACCGCCTTCCAGCGGATGGGCGCCGTCACAGGATCGTTCCCCAGCCGGGCGCGACCCAGACGGGCTTGGCCTGCGGGACGCCGGCCGTGCTCAGGATCGTCCGGGCCACCGAGTTGCTGTTCGGGCCCGTCGGTTGGTACGGGATCGATGCCCCGTCGATTCGCGCCAGATCGGTACGGAACGTCGCGTCCTTGCCGATCGCCGCCGGTCCTTCCATGACGCGTTCTGACGGTGCGCCTGGTGCCCAGTCCACCGTTCCGGGCTGGTATCGACCGTGCTGGGTCACGATGCGGCCGAAACCGGCAGCGCCGCCGGCCCGCTCCGGTCCGCCACGGAAGTAGTAGGGCGTGGCGTGCTCGTCGGTGTAGACGACGAACAGGTGGTACACGGGGAGGCCTCGCAGACCGGTGATCTTCGTGGCGCGGACATCGATCTGCGCGGCCGGGGCGACCCCCGACTCGATGTCACCGCCCTCCGGGCCTGGGACACCTGCCACGGCACCCGCGTCCTGCGGGCCGGGGCCGTCCGCTGCCTCCTCGCTGACCGGCGAGGAGCGCTGGGCGACGACAGATGCGACGGCGCGGTTGCCGGCCTGCCGTTGCAGTCGGAGCAGGGCGTGCTCGGCATCCCCGCGTGAGCTCGTGCGATGGACCGGGACGGACCTGCCTGCTGCCGTCGCCGCGGACTCCAGACGCTCCATGCTCCATGTCTAGCCGGGGAACAAGGGTCACCGGCAGCCCTTTCGAGCAGCATCTGAGGGCAGTCGGCCGTCCGCGCCAGGACGTGACCGGCTCGTCAGGCGGAGCGGGCGTCCAGGGTGTCGAGGCGGCGGTCGACCAGCCAGCCACCGGCGAGCAGCGGCAGCGCGATCCCGACGAGCGGGCCGAGCACCGGCAGCGCGAGCACGGACAGGGTGACGGCGGCCAGCACCACGAGGACCGCGACGGCCGTGCCGGGGGACAGCAGCGGGAAGAGGGCGACGAAGCGCCACGTCCGGCCGGGCGGCTCGTCGTAGCGCCGGACGACGGCGACGAGCGTGAGCAGCGCGACGGAGAACCACGCGCCGAGCGCGAGCACCCCGGCGGCGAGGACGGCGGCCGCCGGCCCTTCGACGACGCGCACGACGGCCGCGTCGACGGACAGGAGCGCGCCGATCGGCCAGACGGGCGCGCCCAGCAGGTTGGCGCGTCGCCAGCCGGAACGGTACGTGGACCAGAAGTCGTGCCACAGGTGCTCGGACGGCGAGCCGTCGGCGAGCCGGGCGAGCAGGCGGCCGCCCGCGTCGAGCGCGGGGAGCAGGCCGAGGACGACCAGGCCCGCGAGCGTGCCGAGCAGGACCAGGGCGTTGACGCCGACGACGTGCGTGACGACGCGCAGGACGCCCATGACGCGGCCGGCCCAGCCGCCGACCTCGCCGGACGAGCCGTCCGTCGACCCCGCGGAGCGCCCCGCGGGGTCGACGGGTCCGGAGGTCGTGCCCGCCGGACCCGTGGCGTCGTCCCGCGGCAGCGCGGTGAGCGCGCGGCGGGCCTCGGCGTCGCGGTCGTCGACGGGCACGACGGTCATCATGCCGTCCGGGTCCCGAACACCGTCCGGCCGGTGTCGTCGGTCGCGGCGAACGACAGCGCGGCCCGGCCGCGCACGGCGTCCCACGACGGGAAGACCACGGCGTGCAGCGGTGCGTCGGGCTCCGCGAGCGGCCAGGTGCCGACGAACCGGCCGGCGCCGAGCGCCCGCACACCGGCGAACGCGTCGGGCGTCGCCTCGACGACGTGCGACGCCGTGACGCCGCTCGCGGCGGACTGCGCGAACGTCACGACCTCCCACGTGCCGACCAGGTCGGCGACGTCGGACGGCCACGAGGACTCGTCGTTCGACTCGGTCGGGCCCGCCCACGGCTGGGGCGACACGAGCGGCCAGCCGTCGTCGGTCCACACGAGCCGGCGGACCTGCACCTCGTGCCGGGTCGGGTCGTCGCCGTCGCGCACGTGGTGCACGAGCAGCTGCACGTCGCCGTCGGTGAGGACCGAGGCGTGCCCGGGGGCGAGCCAGGTCCGCCCGCCGTCGAACCGGTGGCCGGCCAGCACGGGGGTGCCGACGGTCGCGGGGTCGGCGTCGAGGTCCCGCAGGTCGCGGCCCGCGCGGTCGACGTACGGGCCGGTCACCGCGGACGAGACGCCGACGCGCACGTGGTAGGTCGAGAACAGCGAGTCGTAGGAGACGACGAGCGCCCACCCGCCCCCGGGCCGCGGCAGGACGAACGCGCCCTCGATCGCGCCCTCGACGGACCGTGCCCGTCGTGCGACGAGCCAGCCGGGACCCCACGCGGGGCGGCCCGGTCCGGGGGAGTCGAGCGCGCCGCCCGTCGCGGGGTCGAGCTCGAGCACGTGGATGCCGCCGAAGAACGAGCCGTAGACCATCCAGTGCCGGTCGCCGTCGACGACGACGTTCGCGTCGATCGCGTTCGGGCCGTCGGCGTCGTGTCGCGACGTGACGACGAGGCCCCGGTCCTCCCAGGGGCCGGACGGGTGCGGCGCGACCGCCAGACCGATCGCGGACGTGCGCGAGCCGAACGTCGACGCCGACCAGTACATGCGCCACTCGTCGCCGACCCGCACGACCTCGGGCGCCCACAGGCCCTCGGCCCCGGTCCACGCGGCGCCGTCGGACGGCACGCCGGGCAGCGCCCAGCCGTGGAACTCCCACGTCACGAGGTCGGTCGAGCGGCGGACCTGCACACCGGCCCGGACCGGGCCCTCGCTGAACGCGTCGGTCGAGAACAGCCAGTAGGTGCCGTCGTCGTCGCGGACCGCGGTCGGGTCGTGCGCGTGCCGCCCGCCCCACGCGCTGGTGTCGGGGACCGCGGGGTCCACGGCAGGGTCTCCGAGGAGCGTCACGGCTCAGCCCTTCGTGCCGGTGAGGGCGACGGACTCGATGATCTGCCGCTGGAAGATGAGGAACACGATCAGGATCGGCAGCAGGGCCACGAACGACGCCGCCATGATCAGCGGGTAGTCCCGCTGCGTGGCGAACTCGACGTTGAGGTTGGCGATGACGACCTGCAGCGTCTGCCGCTCCGGGGTGTTCAGGTAGAGGATCGGCGCGAGGTAGTCGTTCCAGATCGTCATGAACCAGAGGATGAACTGGGCGGCGATCGCGGGCCGGATCATCGGCAGGATCATGATGCGGAAGATCTGCGGGTAGGACGCGCCGTCGATCTTCGCGGCCTCGATCATCGAGTTCGGGACGGACTCGAGGTACTGCCGCAGGAAGAAGATCATGATGATGTTGCCGAACAGCAGCGGCACGATCAGCGGCAGCAGGGTGTCGACCCAGTGCAGCCGGGAGAACATGACGAACTGCGGGATCATGATCGTCGGGTAGGGCACCATCAGGCCCGACAGCAGGCCGATGAAGATCGCGTTCTTGTACGGCAGCCGCAGCTTCGCGAGCGCGAAGGCGGCGAGCGCGGAGGTGAACGAGCCGACGACGGTCACCGTGCCGGCCACGATGAGGCTGTTCATGAAGCCCGACAGGATCGGCGCCTCGGTCCACATCCGGACGTACGTGTCCCACTGCGGCGCGTCGGGGATCCAGACGGGCGGCAGCGCGAAGACCTCGGCCTTCGTCTTGAGCGACGTCGAGAGCATCCAGACCAGCGGCGCGAGCATCGCGGCCGAGCCGAGGACGAGGATGACGAAGGTGATCGCGTCGGCCGTGCGGCGCGAGCGCGTGCGGCTGGTCGGGGTGCGGCCCTCGGGCTTCGCGGCGGCCGGACGCGCGAGCGGGGGCAGGGTGGTCTGAGTCATGGCGTGTCTCCTGCCCTCAGTCGATGGCGAAGCTGTTGCGCCGGTTGAGGCGGAACTGGATGAGGGTGATGACGAGGACGAGGATCCCCAGCACGATCGACATGGCCGTCGCGTAGCCCATCTGCTGGTACTTGAACGCCTTGCGGACGATGTACCAGACGACGGACGCGGAGCTGAACTCGGGGCCGCCGGTGGGGGTCATGATGTTGATCTCGGTGAAGATCTGCGACCCGGCGATGACGTTCGTGACGACGAGGAAGAACGTCACGGGACGGACCATCGGCATGATGATCGACCGGAACCGCTGGAAGGCGTTCGCGCCGTCGAGGGCGGCGGCCTCCAGCAGCGACGCGGGCACCGACTGGATCGCGGCCAGGTAGAGCAGCGTCGAGTACCCGAGGCCCTTCCAGATCGCCATGATGATGATTGCGGGCTTCACGGTGGCGGTGTTCTGCAGCCAGTCCGGGCCTTGGATCCCGAACCACGCGAGCACCTGGTTCACGAGGCCGAAGTCGCCGTTGTAGGCGAACTGCCACACGATCGCGATGGCCGCGAGCGACGAGATCACGGGCACGTAGTAGATGGTCCGGAACGCGGTGCGGCCGGGGATCCGACGGTTGAGCGCGAGCGCGAGCAGCAGCGAGAGCGCGAGGCCGATCGGGATGCCGATCATGTAGAAGAACGTGTTGAACAGCGCCTTGTGGAAGTACTCGTCGGAGATCAGGTCGACGTAGTTCTCCAGCCCGACGAACCGCATCGGGCCCAGGCCGTTCCAGCTCGTCAGCGACGCGTACACCGCGAAGCCGATCGGGTACAGCGTGAAGAGCAGGTAGCCGAGGACCGGGGCGGCGACGAAGACGGCTGCCCACCGGTGCTCGGCGCGGTGCAGGCGCAGGATGTCGCGCTTCGAGCGCGTCGCGGGTGCGGGGGAGGCGGCCGTGCCGGGCGCCTCGGGCGGGGTGTCGACGGTCGCGGTGCGCGGCATCCCAAGCTCCTTCTCGTTCCGGGTGTCCCCGCCGCCCGGCGGAGCGGCGTCGGGCGGCGGGGACGGGTGGGGCAGGATCAGCCGGCCTGCTCGGCGTTCGCGATGGACTCGTCGAGGAGCGCCTGCATCTTCGGCTGCACCTCGGCCAGGTAGTCGGCGGCCGTCTGCTTGCCGTCGAGCACGGGCTGGATGTTCGTCCAGAGCTCGTCGTACCACTCGGCGCCGTAGGTGAACGCGGCGGGCATGGCACGGCCGTAGTCCTGCGCGATGTCCAGGAACTCCTGGCGGTTCGCGGGCTCGGCGCCCTCCTCGGCGGCCCACTCCTGGGCGACGTCGATGAGGTTGGGGATCTGGATGTTCGCGTCGACCAGCGTCTGCTGCGCCTCGGGGTCGGCGCTCAGGTAGGTCACGAGCTTCGCGGCGTCGTCCGGGTGCTTCGACGTCGCGGAGACACCGATGCCGAGCGAGCCGATCCACGTGGCCGGGCCGGCGTCACCGACGGTCGGCCAGGGGATCAGGTCGTAGTCGAAGTCCAGGTCGTTGTAGACCGAGACGTCCCACGGGCCGACCGGGAAGAACGCGATCTCACCGGCCATCCAGCGCTGGTAGGTGTCCAGCGTGGCGGCGTCGGACGCCGACGGTGTGACCTTCTCGACGTTGGTGAGGTCCGCGAACTTCTGCAGCGCCTCGGCGAACTCGGGGGTGTCGACGGTGACCTTCGTGTGGTCCTCGTTCGTCCAGTCGCCGCCGTTGCTCCACACCATCGACTGCAGGTTCCACTGCACGTTGAGGCCGGTACCCCACTGGTCGAGCGTGCCGTCGCCGTTCTTGTCGACCGTGAGCTGCTTGCTGATGTCGACGAACTGGTCCCACGTGAGCGGGGTGTCCTTGTCGGGCAGCGGGATCCCCGCGGCCTCGAGCATCGTCTTGTTGTAGCCGAACGAGAACGGGCCGATGTCCTTCGGCAGGCCGTAGAGCGCGCCGTCGGGCGTGCCCTGGACCTCGCCGTCGAAGCGGTAGGAGTTGACGCCGTACTCCCAGATGTTCGAGAGGTCGACGTCGCTGTTCTCCACCTGGTCGGTGATGTCGAGGAGGACGCCGGAGGCGACGTAGGACTGCAGGCTGGCCTGCTCGATGTAGAAGACGTCCGGCACGTTGTTGCCGGCGACCGCGGCCTGCAGCTTTGTCGCGTACTGGTCCGCGTCGGTGACGATGACCTTGACCTTGACCCCGGTGTCCTCGGTGTACTTCTTGATGGCGGCCTCGTAGGCGGACTTCTCGTCCGGGCCCCCACGGAACATGAACGTGATGGTCTTGTCGCCGCCGTCACCGCTGGCGTCGCCGCCCCCGCTGCACGCCGTCAGCGCGAGGGTCCCGGCCACGGCGAACGCCGCCGCGGCGAGGAGCTTCCTCCTGGTGGTCATCTGCCTGCCTCCCGTTTCCCGAGGATCGGTGAGGTCGTTGCCGTCGTCGGGACCGCGTCCGCCGGTGGGCGGGGCGCCGGAGCGGCTGCGGTCCGTCGTGGTCGTCGTTGACCTCTGTTCGCTTGTCCCAACGTCGTTCCTACAACGTTGATCTACAACGTTGCACAACATCGCACGAAGGTCGGCGTGCGGTCAAGCCACGAACCGGTAACGGTCGTCGGCGTCGTGCGGCCGGACGCGTCCGGAGCTGTTTGACGCCCCCAGGGGTGCCCGTGCACACTGCCGTCTACAACGATGTAGAACAGTCGACCACAGGAGCTCGCATGTTCCCCGTCCGTCTCACCCTCGACCCGGCCTTCACCGTCGGTCCCGTCCGCCGGCGCACCTTCGGGTCGTTCGTCGAGCACCTGGGCCGCTGCGTCTACACGGGCATCCACGACCCCGCGCACCCCACCGCCGACGCCGACGGCTTCCGCAAGGACGTCCTCGAGCTCACGCGCGAGCTCGGGGTCTCGACCGTGCGCTACCCCGGCGGCAACTTCGTCTCCGGCTACCGCTGGGAGGACGGCGTCGGACCCGTCGAGCAGCGCCCCGCGCGCCTCGACCCGGCCTGGCACTCGCTCGAGCCGAACACCGTCGGCGTCGACGAGTTCATGCGCTGGGCCGCGCTCGCCGAGGTCGAGCCGATGATGGCCGTCAACCTCGGCACGCGCGGCGTGCAGGAGGCCCTCGACCTGCTCGACTACTGCAACGGCACCGCGCCGACGTACTGGGCGGACCAGCGCCGGGCCAACGGTGCCGCGGACCCGTACGGCATCCGCATGTGGTGCCTGGGGAACGAGATGGACGGGCCCTGGCAGATCGGGTCCAAGACCGCGCACGAGTACGGGCGCCTCGCCGCCGAGACCGGCCGGGCCATGAAGATGGTCGACCCGACGCTCGAGCTCGTCGCGTGCGGCTCGTCGGGCGTCGTCATGCCGACCTTCGGCGAGTGGGAGCGCATCGTGCTCTCCGAGGCGTACGAGCAGGTCGACTACGTCTCCGCCCACGCGTACTACTGGGAGGAGGACGGCGACCTCGGGTCCTTCCTCGCGTCCGCCACGGACATGGACCACTTCGTCGAGTCCGTCACCGCGACCGCCGACGCCGTCCGGGCGCACAAGAAGGTGTCCAAGCGCATCCACATCTCGTTCGACGAGTGGAACGTCTGGTACCAGAAGCGCGCCGAGTCGAAGCCGCCCACCGGCGACGACTGGCCGATCGCTCCCGTCCTCCTGGAGGACCGCTACAACGTCGCCGACGCGGTCGTCGTCGGGAACCTGCTCATCTCGCTGCTGCGGCACACCGACCGCGTGCACGCCGCGTCGCTCGCGCAGCTCGTCAACGTCATCGCGCCGATCATGACCGAGCCCGGCGGCCGGTCCTGGAAGCAGACGATCTTCCACCCCTTCGCGCAGGCGTCCCGGTACGCCGCGGGCGACGTGCTGCAGGTCGCGATCGAGGCCCCGGCGTACGAGACCGCCCGCTACGGGGACGCCGCACTCGTCGACGCCGTCGCCACGCGCGACCCCGAGACCGGCGCGACGACGCTGTTCGCCGTCAACCGGTCGCTCACCGAGCCCGCGCTGCTCGAGGTCGACACCCGGTCGCTGCCCGGCCTGCGCGTGCTCGACGCGTCCACGCTCTCCAACCCCGACCACACGTGGGCAGCGACCGCCGACGACGACACGTCCGTCGCACCGCGCGCCAACACGACCGCCGAGATCCGCGACGGGCGCCTGGTCGTGCAGGTGCCGCCCGTGTCGTGGAACGTCGTCCGCCTCGGCGCCTGACGTGACCGGCACCGGTCCGTCACCCGTCGCCCCGCCCGTGCCCGCACCCGCGCCCGCGGGCACGGGCGGCCGGCGGCGGGGCCGCGCCCTCGTGGCCGGTCTCGTCGTCGGCGCGCTCCTCGTGGGTGCGGGCGTCGCGTGGTGGCTGTGGCCCGAGCCGGCCGTCGCGGCGACCGACCTCGAACCGTCGGGCGACCTGCGCGCGCACGACCCGGCGCTCGTCGTCGGCGACGAGGGCGAGCCCTGGTACGTCTTCAACACCGGCGACGTGCGGCAGGGGCTCGGCGCCCCGCAGATCCGCCGCTCGCTCGACGAGGGCCGCACCTGGGAGGAGGTCGGCACCGTGTGGGACGCGTCGACCCGGCCCGACTGGGCCTACGAGGCCGTGCCGGGCGTGCAGAACTTCTGGGCGCCCGAGGTCCTCGAGCACGACGGCACCTGGTACCTCTACTACTCCGCGTCGACGTTCGGCTCCAACCGCTCCGCGATCGGCCTGACGACCAACACGACGCTCGACCCCGACGACCCGGACTACCGGTGGGTCGACCAGGGGCTCGTGTGGGCGTCGACGCCGGGGGAGACCGACTACAACGCGATCGACCCCGGTGTCCTCGTCGACGACGACGGCCGGGGGTGGATGGCGTTCGGGTCGTTCTGGGGCGGGATCCAGCTCGTCGAGCTGTCGTTCCCGTCGGGCATGCCCGTCGACCGCGACGCCGAGCCCGTGGTGCTGGCGAGCCGCACCGGCGCGCCCAACCCCATCGAGGCGCCCTACCTCGTGCACCGCGACGGCTGGTACTACCTGTTCTTCTCGCGCGACTTCTGCTGCCAGGGCACGGACTCGACGTACAACATGGCCGTCGGGCGCTCGCGCTCGGTCGAGGGGCCGTACGTCGACCGGGACGGTACCGACCTCGTCGACGACGGCGGCACCCCGCTGCTCGCGACGACCGGCGACATGATCGGCCCCGGCGGGCAGTCGGTCTCGCGGGGCGTGCTCGCGTTCCACTGGTACGACGGCGCCTCGGGCGGCGGCATCACGCTCGGGCTGCGCGAGCTCGGCTGGGACGACGAGGGCTGGCCCGTCGCGACGACCGCGGAGGAGCAGGCGGCCGCGCACGCGGGCTGACGGCACCTGACGCGCGTGCCGCGGGAGCCCGGAGGTGGCCGCCCGCCGCACGCGCGTCGCGGGGCGTCAGTGGTGGTGGGCGTGCCGCCCCAGCTCCGTGACGGGCGTCGCTCCCGGACGCGTCCACTGCGGTGTCGGGCGGCTCGCGTCCCAGTCCTCCCGGCCGTCGGCGGTCGTCCGCCAGTACCAGCACGGCCCGTGGCCCTGCGGCCAGCCGTCGGGCGTGTCCTGCCACGACTCGCGCCGGCCGTACGGGGTCAGGTCGAGCAGCGCGAACACCGGGTTGGCGATCTCGACGCCGCGGCCCGTCGACGTGTACGTGAGGAACACGCGGTCGCCGTCGCGCAGGAACGTCGTGAGGCGCCCCATGTCCTCGCCGACCGGCCACGCGACGCCGCGCACCGAGTACCAGGGCTCGGTGTAGCCCATGAACTCCCGGTACGGCGGCACCTCGTCCCACGGGCCTTCGGTGAGCACCGCGAACGCCACACCGGCCGCGCGCAGGTAGACGCTGTCGCGCAGCGCCCACGCCGAGACCGTGCAGCCCTCGCACTGTCCCTGGAAGGGCGCGCCGTCGTGCCACATGTGCTGGTAGACGAGCAGCTCGTCACGGCCCTGGAACACCTCGACGAACGGCACCGGCCCCTCCGCGCCGACGACCTCGACCGCACCGTCGATCTCCACCATCGGCAGGCGGCGGCGCTCCGCGGCGAGCGCGTCCGCGGCGTGCGTGTGCGCCTTCTCGCGGACCAGCAGGGCGTCGCGCGCCTCCTGCCAGGTCGCCAGGTCGACGACGGGCGGGCGGCCCGTGCCGGTCGTCGTGCCCTGCGTCGCGCTCGTCATGGCGTCTCCCGTCGTGCCGCGGCCGGACGTGGGTCGTCCGGCGGGTCGCTACGGGGGCGGACCGGCAGCGCGGCCGGAACTCATCGGGTGCGTCAGTCGAGGCAGAACTCGTTGCCCTCGACGTCCTGCATGACCAGGCACGACTCGTCGAACCCGTCGGCGAGCATGAGCCGGACCTTGCGCCCGCCGAGCGCCGTGAGCCGGGCGCACTCCGCCTCGAGCGCCGCGACGCGCTCGTCGCCGACCAGCCCCGTGCCGACCCGCACGTCGAGGTGCACGCGGTTCTTCACGACCTTGCCCTCGGGCACCTTCTGGAAGAACAGCCGCGGCCCGGCGCCCGTCGGGTCGACGATCGCGAACGCGGCGTCCCGGCGCTCGGGCGGCAACGACTCGACGAACGCGTCCCACGAGTCGAAGCCCGCGGGCGGCGGTGGGACCACGTAGCCCAGCACCTCGCACCAGAAGCGGGCGACGCGCTCCGGCTCGGCGCAGTCGAACGTGACCTGAACCTGCCTGACCTGTGCCATCGGCCCAGGCTAGGGGCGGCCGCCCGTCAGAGCGCGCGCTCCAGCACGAAGTCGTCCTCGACCCGCGAGCCCACCGTGAAGTGCTTGGTCCCGACGACCGCGAACCCCGACCGCTCGTAGAACGCGCGCGCCCGGCCGTTCTGCTGGTTGACGCCGAGCCACATGCCCGCCGCCCCGCGCCGGCGGCCCTCGTCGAGCGACGCCGCCATGAGCGCGTGCGCGATCCCGGCGCCGTGGTGGTCGGGGTGCACGTAGCACTTCGACAGCTCGATCGTCGGGCGCACCGTGAGCGCCGCGCGCACGTCCTCGTCGGTCGGGTCGCCGTCGACGAGCATCGTGTACCCGGTCAGCGTGCCGTCGTCGTCCGCGACGAGCACCGCGCGCCCGCGGTCCACCACGTACTCCGTGAACCGCTCCGGCGAGAGCACCCGCCCGATGAACTCCTGCTGGTCCGCGGGCGTCGACCCGGGCGGGCACGCGAGCGGGAAGGTCAGCGCCGCGAGCGCGGCGAGCGCGTCGACGTCGTCGGGCGTGGCGGGGCGGACGGGCATGCGCGCCAGCATAGGCAGCGGGCGGCGACGGCCGGACGGCGTCCCGACGGGCCGGCGGCGGCGGGCGCGACGGCGGACCGGGTCAGGAGCCGCGCAGGGAGCGGCGCACGGCGCGGACGACGAGGCCCACGGCCCAGGCCAGCCCGGCGAGGCTGGCGGCGTTGATGCTGCGGCGCGCGGTCCGGCCGCGGCTGCTGCGGAACTCGCGCACGGGCCAGCCGACCGACGCGGCGTGCCGGCGCAGGCGGCGGTCCGGGTTGATCGCGCACGGGTGGCCGACCTCGGACAGGATCGCGACGTCGTTCGTCGAGTCGCCGTACGCGTAGGAGGCTGACAGGTCGATGTGGTCCCGCTCGGCGAGCGCCCGGACCGCGTCGGCCTTCGCCTGCCCGTGCAGCAGGTCGCCGACGAGCCGCCCGGTGTAGAACCCGTCGTCGTGCTCCGCGACGGTCCCGAGCGCCCCGGTCACGCCGAGCCGTCGCGCGATGACCTCGCCGATCTCGACGGGCGTGGCGGTGACGAGCCACACCTCGTGCCCGGCGGCGATGTGGTCGTCGAGCAGCCGCTGCGTGCCGGGGTAGATGCGCAGGCAGAGGACCTCGTCGTAGACGTCCTCGGCGATCGCGGTGACCTCGGCGACCGAGTGCCCGCGCATGATCTCGAGCGCGCGTGAGCGCACCTCGTCGATCTGCTGCTTGTTCTCGCCGAACGCCAGGTACCGCGCCTGGTGCACGCCGAACCGCACGATGTCGCGCTTGCGGAAGAACCCCCGCCGGTACAGGCCGACCGCGAGGTGGAACGCGGACGCGCCGCGGATGATCGTGTTGTCGACGTCGAAGAACGCGCCCGCGCGGACCTCGGTCGACCCCGGCTCGGCGGCGGCGACCGGGACGTCCGCCGGAGCGCCGGCGACACCGGCCTCCGCGATCGCGCGCGCGGCGGGGGAGGGATCGCGGACCGGACGCACCCCGCCACTCTACTGAGACGTACGCCACCCCCGCCCCACCCGCCCGCCCGCCCACCCCTCGCCCGGCACCGACCGACCCAGCCGGTCGCGGTGGTCGGGAGGCGCACCCGCGATCGCGCCGGTCGCCTAGCGTGGGGCTGTGGGAGACGCGAGGGTCGTGCTGTTCGGGCGGGCGGGGTGCCATCTGTGCGAGGACGCGCGCGCGGTGGTCGCGGACGTGTGCGGCCGGACGGGCGACACGTGGGTCGAGGTCGACGTCGACGACCCGCAGGGCGCGGGCGAGGGCCGTGACCTGGTCGGCGAGCTCGGCGAGCTGGTGCCGGTCGTCCAGGTCGACGGCGTGACGCAGGGGTACTGGCGGATCGACGCGCGACACCTCGAGCGGGCCCTTTCCCGCCCCCGCGCCACGCCCTAACCTGTCCTGCACGGTCCGACCCCGGACCGTTCGGGGGCTTGCGGGAGTCGACGTGGACACGCACGGCACGACGCCCCGGGCGCGCGGTGCGGCGACGGAGCCGACGGCGCCCGGTGCGGGGCGCGCACGCACGGTGCCGCCGGCGACGGTGGCGCGACTGCCGGGGTACCTGCGCGCGCTGCACGCGCTCGCGGCCGAGGGGGCGGTGCTGACGTCGTCGGACGAGCTCGCGGCGCGCGCGGGCGTGGGGTCGGCGCAGCTGCGCAAGGACCTGTCGTTCCTGGGCTCGTACGGGCGGCGCGGCGTGGGGTACGACGTGGCGCACCTGTCGGAGCAGGTCGAGGTGGTGCTGGGTCTGACGACGCAGCGTCGCGTCGTGATCGTGGGCGTCGGCAACCTGGGGCACGCGCTCGCGAACTACTCGGGGTTCGCGGAGCGGGGGTTCGCGGTCGTGGGGCTCGTGGACGCGGACCCGGCCGTCGTGGGGACGACGGTGGCGGGGCTCGTGGTGCAGCCGTTCGACGACCTGCACGCGCTGGTCCGGGCGAACGGGGTGTCGATCGGGGTGATCGCGACGCCGGCCGCGGGCGCGCAGGCGGTGTGCGACGCGCTCGTCGAGGCCGGCGTGGTGGGGATCCTGACGTTCGCGCCGCGGGCGCTGCACGTGCCGGCCCACGTCGACGTCCGCGCGGTGGACGTGGCCTCCGAGCTGCAGATCCTCGCGTTCCACGACCACCGCCGCACGGGGACCTGGGAGGCGTGACGGCCCGGGCGCCGCACACGACGGAGCCCCGCCGACCCGGGTGGGGTGGCGGGGCTCCGTGCGGGGGTCCCGGGGTGCGGGACGGGGCTCAGCCCTGGCGGATGGCCGAGACGTCGAGCGCGATGACGACCTTGTCGGCGACCAGGACGCCGCCGGCCTCGAGGGCCGCGTTCCAGGTGAGGCCGAAGTCCTTGCGCGAGATCGTGACGGTGGCCTCGAACCCGGCGCGCGTGTTGCCGAACGGGTCGACCGCGGTGCCGTTGAACTCGGTGGCGAGCTCGACGGACTGCGTCACGCCGTGGATGGTGAGGTCGCCGACGATGACGTAGTCGCTGCCAGCGCCGCGGATCTCGGTCGAGACGAAGGTCCACTGGCCGAACTTCTCGACGTCGAAGAAGTCGCCCGACTTGAGGTGGCCGTCGCGGTTCGCGTCGCCCGTGGAGACGGTGGCGGGGTCGAGCGTGACGGAGACCGAGGTGTCCGCGAGGGTCTCGCCGACGGTGATGGTGCCCTCGGAGACGGCGACCGAGCCGCGGACCTTGGAGATGCCGGCGTGACGGACCGTGAAGGAGGCCTCGGTGTGGGAGGCGTCGACCGCCCAGGTGCCCGTGGTGAGGCCGGCGGGAAGGGCGGTGGTGGCGGTGGCGGTCATGGGGAGCTCCTCAGTTGTTGAACGGTCAACCACTCTCGTTAGTTGACGATTGAACTACACTCGTCGGCAGAGCGCAACACATGTCCGGGATGGAGAACGTGATGAGCACCACCGAGCCCGCGCCGCGCAGCGGCTGGCTCACCGCCGAGCAGCAGGTCCACTGGCGGTCCTTCCGGTCCGGCGTCGCCCGCCTGACCGCCGTCCTCGAGCACGAGCTCGAGGCGCGCACCGGCCTGTCCACGCACGAGTACGAGGTGCTCGTCCGCCTGTCCGAGCAGCCCGGCCGCACCATGCGCATGTCCGAGCTGGCCGACGGCGTCGTGCACTCGCGCAGCCGCCTCACGCACACGATCCGCCGCATGGAGGACGCCGGCCTCGTCCGCCGCGCCCCCTGCGCCGAGGACGCGCGCGGCGTCAACGCGACCATGACCGAGGCCGGCTGGCAGCGGCTCGTGAACGCGGCGCCCGAGCACGTGCAGTCCGTGCGCGACCACCTCGTCGACGTCCTCACGCCCGAGCAGTTCGCCGCCCTCGGCGACGCGATGCAGGTCGTCGCGGACCGCATCGTCGGGGGCGGGTGCGACGACGACCCGGGTGTCCCGTGTCACGTCGCCTGACGGCCCGATCCGTCCGGGGCACCCAGCCAGGTTTGCGACACTGACCCCTATGGTCGCCACCACCGTCCACCTGCTGCGCCACGGCGAGGTGCACAACCCCGAGGGCGTGCTGTACGGGCGCCTGCCGGGCTACCACCTCTCCGAGCGCGGGCACGCGATGGCGCGCGCCGTCGCCGACGCCCTCGCCGGTGAGCCCGCGACGGCGGGCGGACCGGCCCGGCCGCGGCACGACGTCGTCACCGTGATCGCGTCCCCGCTGCAGCGCGCGCAGGAGACGGCCGCGCCGATCGCCGCCGCCTTCGGGGTGGAGGTCGGCGTCGACGAGCGGCTCATCGAGGCCGCCAACCACTTCCAGGGCAAGACCTTCGGCGTCGGCGACGGGTCGCTCCGTCACCCCGAGCACTGGCCCTACCTGCGCAACCCGTTCAAGCCGTCGTGGGGCGAGCCGTACCAGGAGCAGGTCGACCGCATGCTCGCGGCCGTCGCCGACGCGCGCCGCCAGGCCCGCGGTCACGAGGCCGTGCTCGTCAGCCACCAGCTGCCCGTGTGGGTCACACGCCTCGCGCTCGAGAACCGCCGGCTGTGGCACGACCCGCGTCGCCGCCAGTGCAGCCTCGCCTCGCTGACCACCCTGCGCTACGAGGACGACCGCCTCGTCGGCGTCGGGTACTCCGAGCCCGCCGCCGCGCTGCTGCCCGGTGCGTCGCAGGTGGCGGGCGCATGACCGTGCGCCGACACCCGCGTCCCGCCCGTCGGGCCCGCGCGTTCGCGCGCACCGCGGCCGCGGTGGCCGTCGTCGCCGCGCTCGCCGCCGGCTGCACGTCGCAGCCCGACGACGACACCCCCGCCGACGTCGTCGACCAGGGCTACCAGTCCGGCGACGGCAGCGCGACGACGTGGCCCGCCGCGGACCGCAAGGGCCCGGTCGAGATCGCGGGCACCGCCTACGACGGCAGCGCGCAGGCGGTCGCGGACTGGCGCGGCGACGTCGTCGTCCTCAACACCTGGTACGCCAACTGCCCGCCGTGCCGCGCCGAGGCGCCCGACCTCGTCGAGCTCGCGAACGACTACGCCGACGACGGCGTGCGCGTGCTCGGCATCAACGGGACGGACGCCGCGGGCGCCGCGGAGGCGTTCCAGCGCCAGTTCGACGTGCCCTACCCGAGCATCGAGGACACGGACGGCACGGCGATCGCCGCGCTGCAGGGCGTCGTCCCGGTGAACGCCGTCCCGACGACGATCCTGCTCGACCGCGACGGCAAGGTCGCCGCACGCATCCTCGGCCTGGCCGAGGCGTCGACGCTGCGCACGCTCGTCGACGACCTCCTCGCCGAGCAGCCGGAGGGCGCCGCGCCGTGACCGCCGCCGTCGTCCCCGCCCTCGCCGCCGGCGTGCCCGTCCCGGCGGACGTCGGCGACGTCTTCGGCCAGGCGGTCGTGTCGGGCTCGCTGCTGCTCGCGGTGCCGGTCGCGCTGCTCGCAGGGCTCGTGTCCTTCGCGTCGCCCTGCGTCCTGCCGCTCGTCCCGGGCTACCTCGGCTTCCTCGGCGGCATGTCCGGCGCCGGGGCGTCGCGCTCGGGCCGGGCGGACGCGACGGCGGCGGTCGCCGGCACGGGCACGACGACCGCGGCCACCGAGGCGGGCACCGACGCCGGCGGGACCGCCCGCACGGCCACGACGACCGCGGCGCGCGTCGCCCCCGCCCGCTCGCGCGTGCTGCTCGGCGTCGGCCTGTTCGTCGCCGGGTTCACCGCCGTCTTCGTGGCGTACGGCGCGCTCGCGGGCTCGCTCGGCGGCCTGCTGCTGCGCTGGCAGGACCCGGTGACGCGCGTGCTCGGTCTGGTCGTCATCGTGATGGGCATGGGGTTCCTGGGCCTCATCCCGTTCCTGCAGAACGAGCGCCGCCTCCACCTCGCCCCGCGCGCGGGGCTGTGGGGCGCCCCGCTGCTGGGCGTGACGTTCGGCCTCGGGTGGACCCCCTGCATCGGCCCGACGCTCGCCGCGATCCTCACGCTGTCCCTCGACGGCGGCTCGGCCGGACGCGGTGCGCTGCTCGCGGTCGCGTTCTGCGTCGGCCTCGGGCTGCCGTTCCTGCTGGTCGCGCTCGGGCTCGAGAGCAGCAGCCGCATGGTCGGCTTCCTGCGTCGGCACCGGCTCGCGATCATGCGCGTCGGCGGCGCGATGCTCGTCGTCCTCGGCCTCGCGCTCGTCACGGGCGTGTGGGGCACGTGGGCGTCCTGGCTGCAGGGCGTCCTCACCGGCTACGACCCCTTCGTCCCGGTGGTGTGACGTGACGACCTACCGCCCCGAGGGCCTCGACGACGCGTTCACGCAGCCGACCGACGCGACGGAACCGGCCGCCGACGCGACCGCCGGCCCCGTCCAGCTGCCGACGCTCGGCTTCACCGGCTGGGTCCGCTGGGCGTGGCGCCAGCTCACGAGCATGCGCGTCGCGCTGCTGCTGCTCATGCTGCTCGCCGTCGCCGCGGTGCCCGGCACGCTGTTCCCGCAGCGCGCGCAGGACCCGGCGAAGGTCGCGCAGTACCTGCTCGACCACCCGACGACGGGCCCGTGGCTCGACCGGCTCGGCTTCTTCGGCGTGTACTCGTCGGTCTGGTTCTCGGCGATCTACCTGCTGCTGTTCGTGTCGCTCGTCGGCTGCATCCTGCCGCGCACCACGGTGCACCTCGCGGGGGTCCGCGGCCGCCCGCCGCGCACGCCGCGCCGCCTGGGCCGGTTCCCCGCGCAGGGCGGCGGGACGACGGACGACGACGCGCGCACCGTCGCCGAGCGCGCCGCGGCGACCATGCGCCGCGGCTGGTCGTGGCTGCCGTTCGTGCCGACGTACCGCGTCGACGTGCACGACGAGGGCGGCGGCACGTGGTCGGCCGCGGGGGAGCGCGGGTACCTGCGCGAGACCGGCAACCTGGTGTTCCACCTCGCGCTCGTCGGGCTCCTCGTGTCCGTCGCGACGGGTCAGCTGCTGCACTACCGCGGCCAGGCGATCGTCGTGCAGGGCCGTGGGTTCGCGAACGCGCAGGTCGACTACGACACGTTCGAGAACGGGACGGGCTTCGACCCGTCGACGCTCGTGCCGTTCACGCTGCGGCTCGACGAGTTCGACGCGCGGTTCGACCCCGAGACGCTGCAGTCCCGCGACTTCACCGCGCACGTCACGCTGACCGAGCCGGGCGAGGAGCCGCAGGAGCGGACCATCAAGGTCAACCACCCGCTCACGGCGGGCGGCGCGAAGGTGTATCTGCAGGGCAACGGGTACGCGCCCGAGCTCACGGTCCGCGACGCGGCCGGCGAGGTCGCGTTCGCGGGTGCCGTGCCGTTCCTCCCGCAGGACGAGGTCTACACGTCGCGCGGCGTCGTCAAGGTGCCCGACGTGTCCGGCGACCAGGAGCAGGTCGGCATCGTCGGCTACCTCCTGCCCACGGCGAGCCAGGTCTCCGACACCCTGTACCGCTCGACGGACCCGCAGCCGGGCGACCCGCTGCTGGTGCTGTCGGTGTGGTCCGGCAACCTGGGGCTGGACACGGGCGTGCCGCAGAACGTCTACGAGCTCGACGAGTCCCGCATGGAGCAGGCCGTCGACGCCGACGGGAGCGCCGTGACGCTGTACGTCCGCCCGGGCGAGACGGTCGAGCTGCCCGACGGCCTCGGCACCCTCACGTTCGACGGCCTCCCGCGGTTCGTCGCGCTCGACCTCCGGCACGACCCCGCGCTGGCCTTCGTGCTCGTGTTCTCGCTGCTCGCGTTCGCGGGCCTCGCGGCCAGCCTGTTCGCGCCCCGCCGCCGCGTGTGGGTACGTGCCACGCCCGGGGCCGGCGACGACGCGGGCCGTACAGTGGTCACCGCAGCCGGTCTGGCCCGCGGGGACGACGTCGGTCTCCAGCCCGAGCTCGACCGCCTGCTGGCCGCCACGCTGCCGCCCGTCCCGACCCGACCGCAGGCACCCGACGCCCCGGCTCCCGCCGGCCCGGGAGCCGTCCCGCCCAGCCCGTCCGCCCCGACCGTCCCCCGAGGAAGCGCGACATGACCACCGGTGACATCTCCACGCTGCTCGTGTGGGCCGCGACGACCGCGCTCACGATCGCGCTGATCGCGTACGCCGCGGACCTCGCGCGCATCGCCGACGCGACGCAGCGCCGTACGGCGGCCCAGGCCGAGGCGCGGACCGCGGTCGCCGCAGGCGGCGGCTCGGTGGCCGTCGCCGTGGCGCCCCCGGCCGCGCCGGCGGGCTCGGCGAAGGCCGAGGGCATCGCGCGCTCGACGACCTACCTCGGGATCGCGCTGCTGTTCGCCGGCATCGTCCTGCGCGGGGTCGCCGCAGGCCGGTGGCCGACGGCGAACATGTACGAGTTCACGATCGTCGGCGTCTTCGTCGCCGTGACGGTCCACGCGGTCGTGCAGCGTCGCCGCGTCATCGCGTTCCTCGGCGTGCTCGTCACGGGCATCGCCGTCCTCGCGCTCGCGCTCGCGCTCAACGTGTTCTACATCCAGGCCGACGCGGTCCAGCCCGCCCTGCAGTCCTACTGGCTCATCCTCCACGTCGGCGTCGCGATCATCGCGACCGGCATCTTCACCGTCGCGTTCGCCGCGTCGGCGCTGCAGATCGTCGCGGACGTCCGCGCCTCCGGCCCGAAGCCCGTCGACGCGCCCCGTGCCTGGACCGACGGGATGCGCCGCGCCGTCGTCGGCCCGAGGTTCGCGTGGGTCGACCAGGTGCCGGCACCGCGCGAGCTCGAGGCGCTCGCGTTCCGCCTCAACGCGCTCGGCTTCGTGCTGTGGACGTTCACGCTCATCGGCGGCGCCATCTGGGCGGAGCACGCGTGGGGCCGGTACTGGGGCTGGGACCCCAAGGAGGTCGGCACGTTCGTCGCGTGGGTCGTCTACGCGGCCTACCTGCACGCCCGCACGACCCGCGGCTGGAGCGGGCGTCGCGCGGCGTACTTCGTGTTCGTCGGTTACGCCGTCGTGATCGCCAACTTCACCGTCGTGAACCTGGTCTTCAGCGGCAAGCACTCCTACTCGGGCCTCTGACGCGGCCGACCGTGGGGACCGCGCCGCGCTGGCTCCGACGGTACGTCGACGGTGAGCACGACGCGGTCTGGCACGAGCTGCGACAGCTCGGCGCGCGGGTCCGCGAGGCCCCGTACGCGTCCGAGGCCCAGGCGGTGTGCGACGAGATGGCGCGCCGGGCGCGGCACAACGTCGAGGTCCTCGTCGACCGTCTGACGGACCAGGGCTACCGGTTCCACGAGAACGACGACGGGCAGGCCGCCGTCGGGCCGCTCGCCCGCCCCGCTCCCGACGCGGACGAGTACGTCGCCTGGCTGGAGCAGACCTTCGGCGCGGTGCCGATGGTCCTTTCCTCGTGGGTCCGCGTCGTCGGCGACGTCTGGCTGGTCGGGACGCACCCGGCATGGGAGACGTCGGCGGCCGGCGACCCGCTCGTGGTCGAGATCGCCGGGACGCGGTACCCCGGGAGCGACGTGCGCGCCTTCCTGCTGGACGAGCGGGAGCAGTGGCGGGAGTACGCGGACGGCGCGCCGTTCCAGCTGCCGATCGCGCCGGACCACCTGCACAAGGACAACGTCAGCGGCGGTCCGCCCTACGGCGTCGTGCTGCCGGACGCCTGCGCGGACGCGCACGTCGTGACCGACGTGGGGATGCCGTTCGTCTCCTACCTGCGGCGCGTGTTCGACCACGGCGGGTTCCCGCGGTGGACCGGCGACGAACGTCAGGGAGCCGTGACCCGGTCGCTGGCCGCCGGCCTGCGACCGATCTGACCCGGGTCCTCGCCGCACGAGTGCGCGCGGGGCGTCGCCGTGCCGCGCGGGCGGCGTCAGGACGTGGGGGAGCCGTCGCCCGTGCCCTGCTCACGGCGGCGGCGGTCCTCGTCGAGCTTGCGCAGGAAATCGGGGTCGTCGTCGGGTGCGACCGGTCCCGTGCGGCGGCGCGGCGTCCACGTCGACCCCCCGGACGCCGGTGAGCCGCCGCCCGCCTGACGGGCTGCCGCACGGCGGCCGCGGCTCACGAGGATCCAGATGATCGCGCCCAGCACGGGCACGAGGACGACGAGCGCCATCCACAGCAGCGGGTGCACGCCGAGCCGCTCCTCGTCGGAGCTGCGGGAGATGTCGAGCACGCTCCACACGACGAGGCCGACCACGATCACGAACGCGAGGTAGCGGGCCATCCACCCACCCTAGGCGCGGAGCGGCCCCGGTGCCGTCCTAGGCTGGTGGGGTGCCCGTCGCGCTCTACACCCTGTACCGGTTGCTGCTGTTCGCCGCGTTCCTCGGCCTGCTCTGGGTCGCGGGGATGCGGTCCTGGCTGGCGGTGATCGCTGCGGCGCTGCTCGCGTGGATGGCCGGGTACGTGCTGCTGCGCACGCCGCGCGACGCGGCGGTCGCCTGGATCGCGGCGCGCGAGCAGCAGCGCGCCAGGTCCGGCGCGAAGGCCCGTTCCCGGGCCGAGCAGGACGCCGACGTCGAGGACGCGGCCGTGGACGCGGCGGGCGGGACGCCCGCCGACGACGACCCGGCGGGCGGTCCGAGACCGGCCTGACGCCGCCGGGTCAGATCGCGAGCCCGAGCCCGAGCAGCACGCCGAACGCGAGCTCGAGCATCCCGGTGCCCGCGAGCACCGGGACCAGGGCGCGCCCGCGGGCGCCGAGCAGGACGACACCGGCGAGGACGCCCGCGGGTGCGAACAGCAGCCCCACCATGAGCGCCCACGGCGCGACGACCGCGCACGCGACGCCGAGCGCGACCGGCAGCAGCACGAACGCGGCGTAGACGCGGCGCGCCTTGTGCTCCCCGAGCCGCACCGCGAGGGTCCGCTTGCCGACGAGCGCGTCCGTGGGGACGTCGCGCAGGTTGTTCGCCATGAGCAGCGCGCACGCGAGCAGCCCGACCGCCACGGCGCCGACCCACGCGGTCCACGGCAGCTCCAGCGCCTGCGTCCACGTCGTGCCGAGCACGGCGACGAGGCCGAAGAACACGAACACGCCGACCTCGCCGAGCCCGCGGTACCCGTACGGGGAGCGCCCGCCGGTGTACGTCCAGGCGGCGGCGATCGCGAACGCCCCGACGGCGAGCAGGAACCACTGCGACGTGACGACCACGAGCGCGAGGCCCAGCAGGCCCGCGACGGCGAACGCACCGAACGCCGCCCCCCGGACCGCTCGGGGGCTCGCGGTGCCGGACGCGGTCAGGCGCAGCGGGCCGACGCGGTCGACGTCGGTGCCGCGGATGCCGTCGGAGTAGTCGTTGGCGTAGTTGACGCCCACCTGCAGTGCGAGCGCGACGCCGAGCGCGAGCAGCGCACGCCCGAGGTCCGCCTCGTCGAGCTGCGCGGCAGCACCCGTGCCGACCAGCACCGGCGCGGCCGCCGCCGGCAGCGTCCTGAGCCGGGCTCCGGCCACCCACTCGCGTGCGGTCGTCACGCGCCGCTCCTTCCGGTCGGTGCGGGCGGGGCGCCCGCGTCGTCGTGCACGCCCGGCCGGGTCGTGCGGTCTCGTGCGGTCGGGCGGTCGGTGCGCAGCGTCTGCGCCGCCAGCCGGGTGACGGCCGTGCGGTCCACCTTGCCGGGGCCGCGCAGGGGCAGCGCGGGGACGGTCACGAGGTGGCGCGGCGCGCTGGGCGCCCCCAGCCGGCTCGCGACGGCGTCGCGGACCCGGTCCAACGTCGGTGCGCCCGCCGGACGCGGCACGACGACCGCGACGACGGCCTGCCCCCACTCGGCGTCGGGCACACCGACGACGCACACCTCGTGGACCCCGTCGAGGCCGCCCAGCACCGCCTCGACGGCCGCGGGGGCGACCTTCGCACCACCGGTGACGAGCACGTCGTCGGCGCGACCCAGCACCGTCAGCACGCCGTCGTCGAGCCGTCCGAGGTCGCTGGTCCGCAGCGCGCGGGCCCCGTCGGGGAGAGTCGTGAAGGCGTCGGCGTCGAGGTCGGGGCGGTCGCGGTAGCCCTCGGCGAGCACGGACCCGGACAGCAGCACGCGGCCGGCGTCGTCGAGCGCGACGGTGACGCCGTCGAGCGGGAGGCCGTCGTACACGCAGCCGCCGCACGTCTCGGTCATGCCGTACGTGGTCACGACCTGCACGCCTGCGGCGCGGGCGCGGGCGAGCACGTCGGGCGCCGTCGCCGCACCGCCGAGCAGCACCGCGTCGAACGTGGCGAGCGCGGCGGTCGCGGCCGGGTCGTCGAGGAGCCGCACGAGCTGCGTCGGCACGAGCGACGTGTACCGGCGGTCGGTCGCGGCGAAGCCCCTGACGGCGTCGACGACGGCGGCGGGACGGAACGGCCCGGGTGCGACGGCCACGGGAGCCGTCCCCGCGAGCACCGAGCGGACGAGCACCTGGAGCCCGGCGACGTGGTGCGTCGGCAACGCGAGCAGCCAGCGTCCGGGCCCGCCGAGCCGGCGCTCGGTCGCGGCGGCCGACGCGCGCAGCGCCGCGGCGGTGAGCAGGACCTCGCGCGGCTCGCCGGTGGACCCGGACGTCCGGACGACGACCGCGACGCCGTCGTCGACGGCCGCGCCGGGACCGGCAGCGGGTGCGGACGCCTGCTGCGCGCGGTCGGGGCCGTCCGCCTCGACCGGGCCGGCACCCGACGGTCCGCCGGGGTGCCCGCCGGGAGCGACGGGCCGGACGGCGGGGCCGGTGCCGTCGAGCGCCCCGGCCAGCGCGTCGAGCAGCGCGTGCGCGGGCACGTCGCGCAGGAGCCGGGTCACGCGCCCCAGCCTAGGCGCCCGCCGTGCGGGTGCCCGACGCGCGGCCCGGACGCACGGCCCCGGGCGCACGGCTCCGGCAACTAGAGTGACCGCGGTCCGCCCCCGAAGGAGCCCTCCGTGCCTCACGCCCCCGCCCGCCCGACGCTGCGCCTCGGCGCCGTCCTCGTCGTCGCGGTGCTCGCCGTCGGCGCCTGCGCGTCCGGCCCGACCGCGCCCGAGCGCACGACGCTCACGCAGGAGCCCGCCGTCGAGGTCGCGAAGGCCGCACCGCCCGCGGTCGTCGTGCCGCCCCGCTGGCCGCTCACGGGCGAGACCGCCGACGCGGTCGTCGACCGGCCGGCGATCGCGGTGAAGATCGAGAACCCGCGCGAGGTGCGACCGCAGACGGGTCTCGACCAGGCCGACGTCGTCTGGGAGCAGGTCGTCGAGGGCGGCATCACGCGGTTCGTCGCCGTCTACCACTCGCAGGTCCCGGAGGAGGTCGGCCCGATCCGGTCGATCCGGCCGATGGACCCGGCGATCGCCGCGCCGCTGCACGGCGTCGTCGCGTTCTCCGGGGGCCAGCAGGCGTTCGTGCGCGAGCTCGGGCAGTCGGGCGTGCAGATCATGAGCCAGGACGGCGGCGCGGCGGGCTTCTACCGCAAGAAGGGCGTGAAGCCCGCACCGCACAACGTGTACGGCACCCCGGCGACGTGGTGGGAGAACGCCGACGCGGGGCACCGCGCGTCCCCGCCCGCGCAGTTCACGTTCGCGCGTCGCGCCGAGCAGGCGACGGTCCTCACGGCGGGAACGCCCGCGACGCTCCTCGACCTGCGGCTGTCGGGGTACTCGCACCCCCGCTGGTCGTTCGACACCGCGAGCGGCACGTGGCTGCGGTCCGAGGGGGACACGCCCGCGACCGCGCGCTCGGGCGCCCGGCTCGCGGCCCGCAACGTCGTCGCGCTGCGCGTCCAGCTCGTCGACTCGGGCACCAGGGACCCGGCGGGCAACCCGGTGCCGGAGACGGTGCTGGTCGGGACCGGCTCGGGCACCGTCGTCAGCGGCGGCAAGGCGCTCGAGGTGACGTGGTCGAAGCCGGCGACGGACGCCGTGCTCGCGCTGACCGGCCCCGACGGCGCGCCTGTCAGCCTCGCTCCCGGCGTGACGTGGGTCGAGCTCGTCCCCGCGGCGTCGGGCAGCGTCACCGTCTCCTGACGCGGCACCCGCGTCCCGGTGCGCCGCCCGGGGGATCGTCGGGCGGATGACGGGGCACGCCCGCCGGGCTCAGGAACGTGCACGACGCTCCGTGACACAGTGGTCCGCGTGACGAGGACGACGCGGAGCGCGACGACGACCGGACGTGGACGACGCGGGAGCGCGCTGCGGTGGGGTCTGCCGCTCGTCGGTGCGATGCTCGCGCTCGCGGCCTGCGGCACGTCCGCCGAGCAGACGCCCCCGCCGACACCCGTCACCGAGCGCCCGGCGATCGAGCCCGACAAGGGCGCCGCGCCGGCCCCGGTGGTGCCCCCGACGTGGCCGCTGACCGGCGTGCCGGGCGAGCCCGCGCAGCGTCCGGCGCTGGGCGTGAAGATCGAGAACACGGCGGTCGCGCGGCCGCAGACCGGCCTCGAGCAGGCGGACGTCGTGTGGGAGACGATCGTCGAGTTCGACGTGTCCCGGCTGATCGCGGTCTACCACTCGCAGGTGCCGGCGGAGGTCGGGCCGATCCGGTCGGTGCGCCCGATGGACCCGGTGATCCTCGCGCCGACGCACGGCCTGCTCGTCTTCTCGGGCGGGCAGCCGGGCATCCTCGCGCTGGTCAAGGACAGCGGGTTGCAGATGATCTCGCACGACGCGGGCGCCGACGGGCTGTACCGCACGCGCGACCGCGCCGCGCCGCACAACGTCTACGGCACCCCGGAGGTGTTCTGGGCGCAGGCCGACGCGGCCCACCAGGCCCCGCCGGGGGAGCAGTTCACGTTCGCGCGCAGCGCCGACCGGGCGGCGGCGGTGGCCGGGGGCACGCCGGCAACGGTGCTGGACTTCCGGCTGTCGGCCGCGTCGAACCCGCGCTGGTCGTGGGACGCGGGCTCGGGTACGTGGCTGCGGTCGGAGGGGCAGACGCCCGCGACCGCGCGCACGGGTGCGCGGCTGTCGGCGGTGAACGTCGTGTCGATCACCGCGGCCCACCCGAACACGCAGTTCGGTGCCCAGGGCGGCGCCCCGGTGCCGACGTACGAGCTCGTCGGGTCCGGCGACGGCGTGGTCGCGACGGGCGGGAAGACGGTCGCGGTGCGGTGGCAGAAGGACGCGCAGGACGCCCCGATGCGCCTGTTCCTGCCCGATGGCCGCCCCGCCGACCTGGCGCCCGGCAACACGTGGGTCGAGCTCGTGCCGGCCGGCTCGGGGTCGCTGACCGTTGGCTGAGTCCGCCGGAGGGAGGGCCGCCGCGCACCGGGGTCAGCCCGTGGGCGGAACGTTGTCCCCCCACGGGTGGGTTTCCTGCCGGCGGGTTCCCGACGTGAGGGCGACGCGCGCGTGGGGGTCGCGCCGACAGGCTTGTCGGCATGGCCACCGAACACCTGCCCGCCCGTGAGCACAGCACCTCGTCGCTCGGCGCCGTCGTGACGTCGGTCGTGATCCTCGTGGGTCTCGTCGTGGGCGCGTCGCTCGCGATCAGCCAGGTCGTCGACCTGGCGGCGTGGGCGTTCGGACGCCAGTGAGCGCCGGCTCCCGCGCGTCTGCTGACGGGGTGGAGGGACCTCGTCAGTAGGCGTACGGGAAGCCGGACCAGTCGGGATCGCGCCTTTGGAGGAAGGCGTCGCGTCCCTCGACGGCCTCGTCGGTCATGTAGGCGAGCCGGGTGGCCTCCCCGGCGAACACCTGCTGACCGGCGAGGCCGTCGTCCGCCAGGTTGAAGGCGAACTTGAGCATCCGGATCGCCTGCGGCGACTTGGTCGCGACGACCCGGGCGTACTCGAGTCCGGCCTCCTCGAGCGCGTCGTGCGGCACGACGTCGTTGACCGCACCCCACGCGTACGCCTCGTCCGCCGAGTACTCGCGCGCGAGGAAGAAGATCTCGCGCGCGCGCTTCTGCCCGACCTGCCGCGCGAGCAGCGCGGACCCGTAGCCGCCGTCGAACGAGCCGACGTTGGCGTCGGTCTGCATGAACCGGCCGTGCTCGCGGCTCGCGATCGTGAGGTCGGCGACGACGTGCAGCGAGTGCCCGCCGCCCGCGGCCCACCCGCCGACGAGCGCGACGACGACCTTGGGCATGGTGCGGATGAGCCGCTGGACCTCGAGGATGTGCAGCCGTCCGGCGCGTGCGGGGTCGACGGCCTCGGCGGTGTCGCCGTCCGCGTAGCGGTAGCCGTCGCGGCCGCGGATGCGCTGGTCGCCGCCCGAGCAGAAGGCCCACCCGCCGTCGCGCGGGCTCGGCCCGTTGCCGGTGAGCAGGACGGTCCCGACGTCGGACGTCGTCCGCGCGTGGTCGAGCACGCGGTACAGCTCGTCGACGGTGTGCGGGCGGAACGCGTTGCGGACCTCCGGCCGGTCGAACGCGACCCGGACGACGGGCAGGTCCCGCCCCGTGGCACCGGCGGCGCGCTGCTCGGCGTCGGGCCGGGCGTAGCCGCGGTGGTACGTGAGGTCGGTGAGGTCCTCGAAGCCCTCGACGGTCCGCCACCGGCGGGGGTCGAACGTCGTGGAGACGGGATCGGGCAGCGGGGGCTCGGCGGTCGGGGAGGCGTGGCTCACGACGTCACCCTAGTTCCCGACGATTCTGGTACGGTCGTACTAGAACGTGCGCGGGACGGCGGACCTGACACCCGGCGCGCACGCCCCGCCGACGACGGCGGGACCGCACGGAGGTGCTCTTCCCCATGGCCTGGATCGTCCTCGTCCTGTCCGGCGTGCTCGAGGCGGGCTGGGCGCTCGCGCTCAAGCAGTCGAGCGGCTTCACCAAGCTCTGGCCCAGCGTCTGGTTCGTCGTGCTCGCCGCCGCGTCGTTCGCCGGCCTGAGCTTCGCGCTGCGCTCGCTCCCCGTCGGGATCGCCTACGGCGTGTGGGTCGGCGTCGGCGCCGCGACCACCGCGGTGGCCGCCGCGGTCATGCTGCACGAGCGGATGTCGGTGCTCACCGTCGTCTCGCTCGTCCTCATCGTCGCGGGCGTCGTCGGGCTCCAGCTGTCCGGCAGCAGCAGCCACGCGTGACCCGCACGACCAAGGGCGCGCGACGCCGCGACGAGCTCGCCGCCGCGGCGGCCGACGTCGTGCTGCGCGAGGGTCCGGGCGCCCTCACGCACCGCCGGGTCGCCGCAGCGGCCGGCGCGTCGCTGTCCGCGACGACCTACTACTTCGCGGACCTCGACGAGCTCGCGGCCGCTGCCGGGACCGTGCTCGCCCGGTCCTGGGCGCAGAACGCGGCCGCCGTGCTCGCGTCGCTCGACGTCAGGCAGGCCGCGGACGCCGACGCCGACGCCGACGTGCCGGGCGTGCCCGCCCGCGGCCGCGCCGCCGCTGCCGACGCGGTCGTCGCCGCCGTCCTGCCCCCGGGCGACGACGACGCCGTGCGCGCGCAGTACGAGCACCTGCTCGGGTCCGGTCGCAACCGCGCGCTCGCGCACGCCTTCGCCGACGGGCGCGCCGAGGTCGACGACGTCGTCGCGCGCGTCCTCGCCGCCGTCGGGCTCGACCTGGCCCCCGACGTGGCGGTCGCGCTCGTCGACGGGGCCGTGGTCAGCGCGCTCTCGGAGGACCGGCCGGTCCGGCCCGCCGCACGGGCCCTGCTGCTCGCGGTCGTCGGCTGACGCGCGGTCCCGGGCCGGCGGGGACCACGCGGGGCCGTCGTACGCTGGCCCGATGCCCGTCACGCCGTCCCCGGTCGTCTGGTCCGTGCCGATGCGGACCCGCTTCCGTGGCCTGACCAGCCGCGACGGGGTCCTCGTCCGCGGCGACGCCGGCTGGGGCGAGTTCAGCCCGTTCTGGGACTACGACGCCGCCGAGTCCGCCGCCTGGTGGCGCGCCGCGCGCGAGGCCGCCGACGAGGGCTGGCCCGACCCGGTGCGCACGAGCGTCCCGGTCAACGTCACCGTGCCGGCCGTCGACGCCGAGACCGCGCACCGCCTCGTGCGCGCGTCGGGGGGCTGCCGCACGGCCAAGGTCAAGGTCGCCGAGCCGGGGCAGTCGGAGGCCGACGAGGTCGCGCGGCTCGAGGCGGTCCGTGACGCGCTCGGCCCGGGCGGCGCGATCCGCGTCGACGCCAACGCCGCGTGGGACGTCGACACCGCCGCCGCCCGGCTCGCGGTGCTCGACCGCGCCGCGGGCGGGCTGGAGTACGCCGAGCAGCCGGTGCCGACCGTGGAGGACCTCGCCGCGCTGCGGCGTCGCACGACCGTCCCGATCGCCGCCGACGAGTCCGTCCGGCGCGCGACGGACCCGCTCGCCGTGGCGCGCGCGGGCGCCGCGGACGTGCTCGTGCTCAAGGTCCAGCCGCTCGGCGGCGTGCGCGCGTCCCTGCGGATCGCGCACGAGTGCGGGCTGCCCGTCGTGGTGTCGTCCGCGCTCGAGTCGTCGGTCGGGCTCGCGGCGGGCGTCGCGCTCGCGGCCGCGCTGCCCGAGCTGCCCTACGCGTGCGGCCTCGCGACGGCGCAGCTGCTCACCGCCGACGTCGTCGTCGACCCGCTGCTGCCCGTCGACGGCGCGATCCCCGTACGACGCCCGGTCCCCGACGAGCGGCTGCTCGCCGCGCACGCGGCGGACGCGGCGCTGACCGCGCGCTGGCTGCGCCGGCTCGACGACGTCCTGGCGGTCGCCGGGTCCGGCGGCTCCGCGGGTGACCCGACCGGCTCCGGTGCGGCGTGGACGGCATGATGTCCGACGTGACGACGCAGCCGCCCGACGCGAGCCCGGCCACCACGGCGGCGCGCGTGCTCGTGCAGGCGCTCGCCACCCTCGGCGTGCGGGACGTCGTGCTCGCCCCCGGGTCGCGCAGCGCACCCCTCGCGTACGCCCTCGCGGACGCCGCCCGCCCCGACGGGGAGCGCCCCGCCGGTGCCCCCGCGGTCCGCCTGCACGTCCGCGTCGACGAGCGGTCGGCGGGGTTCCTCGCGCTCGGGCTGGCCCGTGCCGCCGCGCACGACGAGCACGGCGGGCCCCGGCCCGTCGCCGTCGTCACCACGTCGGGCACGGCCGTCGCGAACCTGCACCCCGCGGTCCTCGAGGCCCACCACGCCGGGGTCCCGCTGCTGCTGCTCACGGCCGACCGACCGCACGAGCTGCGCGGCACCGGCGCCAACCAGACGACCGTGCAGCCGGGGATCTTCGGCCCGGCCGTGCGCCTCGCCGCCGACGTCCCTGCTCCCGTCGGGCTGCCCGACGAGGCACGCGACCTGCGGCACCTCGTGTCGCGCGCGGTCGCCGCGGCCACCGGCGCGCGCACGGGCGACTCGGGGCCGGTGCACCTCGACCTCGCCTACCGCGAACCCCTCGTCCCGCCGCCCGGGCCGTGGCCCGAGCCGTCGGCGGTCGGGCTGGGCAACGTGCAGGCGCGCACCGCGGGCGCGCCCGGGACGGCGACCGCCGCGCTCTCCGCGGTGGTCGACTCACGCGCCGCCGCGGCGACCCCGGCGTCCGGTCCCGGCGGCACCGGGCCGGGCGGCCGACGCCGGGGTGCCGTCCCGACGGTCGTCGTCGCCGGGGACGGCGCCGGGCCGGTGGCCCGCCGGGTCGCGGAGGCGTGCGGCTGGCCCCTGCTCGCCGAGCCGTCGTCGGGCGCGCGCGGCGGACCGAACGCGATCGCCGCGTACCGGCTCCTGCTCGCCGACCCGCGGCTCGGCGGCGCGGTCCGGCGCGTCGTCGTGCTCGGCCGCCCCACCCTGTCCCGCCCGGTGCAGCGGCTGCTCGGCCGCCCGGACGTCGAGGTCGTCGTCGTCGCGCCGCAGGGCGGCGCCTGGCCCGATGCCGCGCGCAACGCCGCCGACGTGCTCACCGAGGTACCGACGCGCATGCTGCGCGGACGCCTGCACGCGCCCGCGGGCTGGCTCGAGGCGTGGCAGACGGCCGGGAAGGCCGCCGACGCCGCCGTGGACGCGCTGCTCGACGGACCGGGCGAGCGGGACGCGCGCCGCTCGCGCAGCGGCACGCGCGTCACCGGTCCCGCCCTCGCCCGTGCCGTCGCGGGCGTGCTGCAGCCCCACGACGTCCTCGTCGTCGGCTCGTCCAACCCCGTCCGCGACCTCGACCTCGTCGCGCGCTGGGACACCGCCCCGCTCGTGCTCGCGAACCGCGGCCTCGCGGGCATCGACGGCACGCTCTCGACGGCCGCGGGCGTCGCGCTCGGGCTGCCGCGCCGCAACGTCCGGGCCCTCGTGGGCGACCTGACGTTCCTGCACGACGTCGGCGGGCTGCTGCGCGGGCCGCTCGAACCCGTCGTCGACCTGCAGGTCGTCGTCGCGAACGACGACGGCGGCTCGATCTTCGCGACGCTCGAGCCGGGCGAGCCCGACCGCGCCGCCGTGTTCGAGCGCGTGTTCGCGACCCCGCACGGGGTCGACGTGGCGGCGCTCTGCGCGGGCTATGGCGTCCGGCACACCCGCGTCGTCGACGCCGAGGGCCTGCTGCCGGCGCTCGCGGCGCCGGGGCCCGGGCTCAGCGTGGTCGAGGTGCGCGTCGACCGGACGGGGCGCCGCGCGCTGGGCGAGCGTCTCGCGGCGGACGTCGTGCGCGCGGTCGACGGTGCGCTCGGCTGACCTTCCTGCCGGGCGCATGAGGAACTGACAGCAAGTTCCCAGGTTCGTCTGAGCCTCCCTCCAGCGCGACGTCCTTTCATGGATCTCGACCAAGGAGGGACCCACATGACGACCACCCCGGAGCACGGCTCGGGCGACACCCACCCGCAGGCGCAGCCGACGCAGCCGATCCCGCCGATCGGCGCGACGCAGCCCCTGCCCACGCAGCCGGCCCACCCGACCAACCCCTTCACCGCCCCGCACCCCGCCGCGCCCGGCGAGGTGCACGCGCAGGAGCAGGCGCGCCGCCAGGCCGCGCACGAGGAGGCGGTCCGGGCGCGCGCCGAGCGCGACGCCGCGTACCACGCGCAGTGGACCGCGGCGCAGCAGGCGGCCGCGCAGCACGCCGCCGCGCAGTCGTTCGGCCAGCACCCGACGCAGCAGCACCCGACGCAGCAGCACCCCGCCCAGCAGCAGCCGGTCCCGCCGAACGCCCCGCAGGCCGCGGCGCACCAGCCGCAGGCCGTGCACCCGGCTCCGTACGGCCCGGTCCGCACCGCCCCCGCGGGTGCGGGCGTCCCGCCGTACGGCCCGACCGCGACGCACCCCGGCGGCACGGGCCCGCGCAAGCGCCGCACGTGGGTCCCGGTCGTGTCCGCCGCCGCGGTCGCCGCGGTCCTCGGCGTCGCCGCGACCGGCGCCGCCTTCACGCTCGGCGACGAGCGCGCGGACGGCACCCGGCCCGCCTCGCTCGCCGAGATCGGCCGCGACTCGACCGACACGGTCCCCGTCGCGGGCTCCACGAACGACGCGCCCGACTGGCAGGCCGTCGCACAGGCCGTCGCGCCGTCCGTCGTCGCGATCGAGGTCAGCACGGGCCAGGGCGGCGCCCAGGGCTCGGGCGTGATCGTCGACGACCAGGGTCACATCGTGACGAACAACCACGTCGTCGCCGGCGCCGCGGGCAAGGTCCAGGTCACGCTGACCGACGGCCGGCTGTTCGAGGCGACCGTCGTCGGCACGGACCCCACGACCGACCTCGCGGTGATCAAGCTCGACGACGCGCCCGACGACCTCGTCGCGGCCGCGCTCGGCGACTCCTCCAAGGTGGAGGTCGGCCAGTCCGTCATGGCCGTCGGCAACCCGCTGGGCCTCGCCAACACCGTGACGACCGGCATCGTCTCGGCGGTCGACCGCCCGGTGTCCACGTCCGCGGAGGACGGCAGCCAGGCGACGGTCACCAACGCGATCCAGATCGACGCGGCGGTCAACCCCGGCAACTCCGGCGGTCCGCTGTTCGACGCGCAGGGCCGGGTCATCGGCATCAACTCGTCCATCGCGACGATGTCGCAGCAGTCCGGCTCGATCGGCCTCGGCTTCGCGATCCCCGTCGACCTGGTGAAGAACATCGCCACGCAGCTCATCGACGACGGCACCGCGGAGCACGCGTTCCTCGGCGTCAGCCTGTCCGACGGCACGGCGACGGCCGACGGCGTGACCCGCCGCGGCGCGGTCGTCGAGGAGGTCAGCCCCGACTCGCCCGCGTCGAAGGCGGGCCTCGAGGTGCAGGACGTCGTCGTCGCGATCGACGGCAAGGCCGTCGGTGGCGCCGAGTCCCTCACCGCGTACGTCCGGGCGCTCGCGTCGGGCGACGAGGCGACGCTCACCGTCGTCCGCGACGGCAGGACGTCGGACGTCGACGTGACGCTCGCCGCCCGGCAGGAGACGGCCCCGAGCCCGCAGGACCAGCAGGGCGGCCAGGGCCAGGGCGGCGGCCAGGGTCAGGGCCAGGACCCGCAGGGCCCCGGCGGCCTCCCGGGCGGGATGACGCCCGAGGACCTCTGGAAGTGGTTCCAGGGCCAGGACCAGGGCTGACACCCCGACCCGCACGGGTCACCGCGTCACGGCCGCGTCCCCCCGCTCGTGACGGCGCCCGTGCGACGCCGGGGGTCGCCCTCCCCGGCGGCCCCCGTGCCCGCGGTCACGCGACCGCGTCGACGCCCCCGGCCCACGGACGGCCGGGGGCGTCGTGCTGCCCGCGGGCTGCCCGGGTCGGGAGGGGTTCAGGCGTCGCGACCGAGCGCGTCGCGCATCGGCACGAGCTTCGCCTCGGACTCGGCGAGCTCGGCGGCCGGGTCGGACGCGGCGACGATGCCGCAGCCGGCGAACAGCCGGACGGACCGGGGGTCCTGCGCGTCGACCTGCGCCGACCGCAGCGCGATGCCCCACTCGCCGTCGCCGTCGGCGCCCATCCACCCGACCGGCCCGGCGTACCGGCCCCGGTCCATGCCCTCGACGCGGGCGATGAGCGCGCGCGCCGCGGTCGTCGGGGTCCCGCACACGGCGGCGGTGGGGTGCAGCGCGGCGGCCAGCGCGAGCGACGACGGGTGCGCGGCGTCACCGGCGGGCGCGGTGAGCACACCGGTCACGTCGGACGCGAGGTGCAGGACGTTCGGCAGGTGCAGCACGAACGGCACGTCGGGCACGTTGGTCGACGAGCAGAACGGCTCCAGGGCCCGGGCCACGGACGACACCGCGTACTCGTGCTCCTCGAGGTCCTTGGAGGAGTGCGCCAGGATCGCGGCGCGCGCCATGTCGGCGGCGTCGTCGCCCGTGCGGCGGATCGTCCCGGCGAGCACGCGCGACGTGACGAGGCCCTTCTCGGACCGGACGAGCAGCTCGGGCGTCGCGCCCATGAGCCCGTCGACGCTGAACGTCCAGCAGGACGGGTAGCGCCGCGCGAGCCGCTGCAGCGCCCACCGCACGTCGACGGGGTGCTGCGACCGGGCGCGCACGTCGCGCGCGAGGACGACCTTCTCGACCTCGCCCGCACGGATCGCGGCGACCCCGGCGGCGACCACGTCGCGCCAGTCGTCGGCCGCGACGGCCCCGTCGCGGTACTCCACGTCGCCGGGGGCGACGGGCGGCACGCGCGGGCCGAGGACGTCGGCGAGCGTGGGCGCGGCGCCGAGGCGCGGTCCCGCGGTGATCGTGGTGAGCCAGGTGCGCCCGCCGCGACGGCCGACGACGACGCGCGGCACGACGACGACGCCGCCCGCGGGGGAGTCGTCGTCGAACGCGAACGACGCGAACGCGACCGGTCCGGTGCCGGGCACGCGCACCTCGTCGCGGACCACCGCGTGCGCGAGGACCGTGCGCCACGCCTCCTCGGCGCGCGCGAACCGGTCGGCGCCGGTCACCTCGACGCGCAGCGTCTCGCCCCACGCCACGATCCCGTCGCCGCGCCGCACCCACGCGAGGGGCGCGTCGGAGGGCAGCAGGTCCAGCAGGTCCGCGGGGTCGGGGGTGCCGGCGTCCGCGTCGTGCGGCCGGCCGAGGTCGTCGAGGGGGACCGTCCGCACCACGAGCGGCTGGGGGACCGCGTCCGCGGGCGCGGCGGTCTGCGTGGTCATCACGTCCAGGGTAGGCGTCGGCACGGGTGCTGCTCGTCGGCGGCGGTGTGACGTACGCGGCACCCGCGTGCGGCGCGGCGCGCGGGACGCGGCTCGTCGGGCGACGGCGGACCTGCGACGATGGGCGCCATGTCCCGTGCCTCGCTCGAGAAGGACCCCCGCGACGTCGCGCGCATGTTCGACGCGGTCGCGCACCGCTACGACGTCACGAACGACGTCATCTCGCTCGGCCAGGACCGGGCGTGGCGCAAGGCGACGCTCGCGGCCCTGGCCGCGCAGCCGGGGGAGACGGTGCTCGACCTCGCGGCCGGGACGGGCACGTCGGCGGAGCCGCTCGCGGACGCGGGCGTGCGGGTCGTCGCGTGCGACCTGTCCATGGGCATGCTGGAGGTCGGCAAGCGCCGCCGCCCGGACCTGGCGTTCGTCGCGGGCGACGCGCTGCACCTGCCGTTCGCGGACGCGTCGTTCGACGCCGTGACCATGTCGTTCGGGTTGCGCAACGTGTCCGACGTGCCGGCGGCCCTCGAGGAGCTGCTCCGCGTCACGAAGCCCGGCGGGCGGCTCGTGGTGTGCGAGTTCTCGACGCCCACGTGGAAGCCGTTCCGCACGGTCTACTCGAACTACCTCATGCGTGCGCTGCCGCCGGTCGCGCGGGCCGTCTCCAAGGAGCCGGAGGCGTACACCTACCTCGCGGAGTCCATCCGCGAGTGGCCGGACCAGCGTGCGCTGGGGCTCATGGTCAAGCGCGCGGGCTGGGACCACGTGGCGTTCCGGAACCTGTCCGGGGGGATCGTCGCGCTGCACCGCGGGACCCGTCCGGAGTGATCCGGTGGCGTCGCGCGACCGGGTGACGGCGGCGGCCTGGCAGGTCGCGAGCGCCGTGGTCGATTCTCACGGCCCGCGGGCGGCCGTCCGGCGCGCCCGGAACGCCCCGGTCGCTGCCGCGTCGACGCGGAGCCGCAGGCCAGGAGCCCTTCTCCACGTCGTCTCCACAGGTTAGGCACACCTTCGGAGACACCGTCAGAAGCCGTGGTTACACTCGCGCTGATCGCACGTGAACATCGTCACAAGTGGGGAGCCGCTCGTGGTGGGGACGACGACGGATGACGCGGACGTCATCGTCGTGGGTGCGGGGCCGGCCGGCTCCAGCGCCGCGTTCCACTGTGCCTCCGCGGGCCTCGACGTGCTGCTGCTCGAGAAGGCGGCGTTCCCGCGCGACAAGGTCTGCGGCGACGGCCTGACGCCGCGCGCGGTCGCCGAGCTCGTGCGCATGGGGCTGCCGCTGCGCGAGCAGGACGGCTGGATCCGCAACCGCGGGCTCCGCGTGCTCGGCGGCGGCCACCGCCTCGAGCTGCCGTGGCCCGAGCTGTCGTCGTACCCGTCGTACGGGCTCGCGAAGTCGCGCATGTCGCTCGACCACACGCTCGCGTCGCACGCCCGCGCGGCCGGCGCGAAGCTCGTCGAGCGGACGTCCGTCACGGGCCCGGTGCGCGACGAGCGGACCCGTCGCGTCGTGGGCGTCACGGCCCGCCCGGTCGACGACTCGGGGCACCGCACGGGGGACGAGGTCGTCTACCGCGCGCCCGTCGTCATCGCGGCCGACGGCGTCTCGACGCGCCTCGCCACGTCCGCGGGCCGCACCAAGCGCGACGACCGCCCGATGGGCGTCGCCGTCCGCACCTACTTCCGCACGCCGCGCCACGACGACCCGTGGATGGAGAGCCACCTCGAGCTCTGGGACGGCGAGCCCGGTCGCTCGAACCTCATGCCGGGCTACGGCTGGATCTTCTCCCTCGGCGACGGCACCGCCAACGTCGGCCTCGGCTCGGTGAGCTCGACGGCCGCCGCGACGAAGGTCGACTACAAGGCGCTGTTCGCCGCGTGGATGCGCAACGCGCCCGCCGAGTGGGAGTTCACGCCCGAGAACCAGGTCGGCCCGGTCCGCGGCGCCGCGCTCCCGATGGGCTTCAACCGCGGGCCGCTCTACGGCGACGGCCTCATGCTCGCGGGCGACTCCGCGGGCATGATCAGCCCGTTCAACGGCGAGGGCATCGCGTACGGCCTGCAGGCCGGCCGGGTCGCCGCCGACGCGATCGCCCAGGGGCTCGCGCGCGGGACGGCAGCGGGCCGCGAGCGCGCGTTCGCGACGTACCAGCGCCGCATGAAGGACGACCTCGGCGGGTACTACACGCTGGGTCGCGTGTTCGTCCGGCTCATCGAGCACCCCGAGGTCATGCGGGTCTGCACCCGCTACGGCCTGCCGAGGCCGCTGCTCATGAAGTTCGTGCTCAAGCTCCTGTCCGACTGCTACGAACCCCGTGGCGGTGACATGGTGGACCGGGTGATCGCCGGCCTGGCGAGGATCGCCCCCGCCGCATGACCTGTCCGCCCCGCACCCGCCCCCGGCTCGGCCTCGACGAAGAGGAGTGACGTCCTGATGGACAACCCGTACGCCCCGCTGCTCGTCCTCATGGGCATCGCGGCCGTGCTCGCGCTCGGCGGTGTCGGCGCCAGCGCGATCCTCGGACCGAAGCGCTACAACCGCGCGAAGCTGGAGGCGTACGAGTGCGGCATCGAGCCGACGCCGCACGCCATCGGCGGCGGCCGGTTCCCCATCAAGTACTACCTGGTGGCGATGACGTTCATCGTCTTCGACATCGAGGTCGTCTTCCTCTACCCGTGGGCCGTCGCGTTCGGCGACCTCGCGGTGTTCGGGCTCGTCGCGATGCTCGTGTTCCTGGTGCTCATCACGGTGCCGTTCGTCTACGAGTGGCGGCGCGGGGGCTTCGAGTGGGACTGACGTCACGGACGGGGGCGCGACGGCCGGGGCAGGCTCCCCGGGGCGCGCGCACAGGCAGGGCCACAGGCACCACAGCACGGCGACGGACGGAGGGCTGACGCATGGGGATCGAAGAGGCTCCCTCGGGATTCCTGCTGACGACGGTCGAGGACCTGGTCGGCTACTTCCGCAAGGGTTCGCTGTGGCCGGTGACGTTCGGCCTCGCGTGCTGTGCGATCGAGATGATGGCCGCGGGCGCCCCGCGGTACGACCTGTCGCGGTTCGGCATGGAGGTGTTCCGCGCGTCGCCGCGCCAGGCCGACCTCATGATCGTCGCGGGCCGCGTCAGCCAGAAGATGGCGCCCGTCGTGCGGCAGGTCTACGACCAGATGTCGGCGCCGAAGTGGGTGCTGTCGATGGGCGTGTGCGCCTCGTCGGGCGGCATGTTCAACAACTACGCGATCGTCCAGGGCGTCGACCACGTCGTGCCGGTGGACATCTACCTGCCGGGCTGCCCGCCGCGACCCGAGATGCTCATCAACGCGATCCTCACGCTGCACGAGCAGATCCAGAACGAGCCGCTCGGCGTGAACCGTCGTGAGGCCGCGGCCGCCGCCGAGGCCGCCGCGCTCGCGGCGACCCCCACCTCGCACATGACGGGCCTGCTGCGATGACCGACGAGACGAAGGACGCCGCAGCGGCCGCGAAGCCGGGCGACGCGGGCACCGGGGCCCAGGCGACCAGCGAGGCCGCGCTCGAGGCCGGCGGGCAGAACGTCCCGGCGAGCCCGCGCACGCCGCTCGAGGTCGTCGACGTCCGGCACGGCATGTTCGGCGCGCACGGGACGGGCGACACCTCGGGGTACGGCGGTCTCGTCGTCCCGGTCGTGCTGCCCGGGCCGAGCGAGCGGCCGTACGGCGGCTGGTTCGACGAGGTCGTCGACGTGCTGACCGAGGTCCTCGACGAGAACGGCACGGGCTTCGCGAACGCCGTGGAGTCGGTGGTCGTGGACCGCGAGGAGCTCACGCTGCACGTCGCGCGCGAGCACGTCGTCGCGGTCGCGAGCGCGCTGCGCGACGACCCGGACCTGCGGTTCGAGCTCAGCCTCGGCGTGAGCGGCGTGCACTACCCGCACGAGACGGGCCGCGAGCTGCACGCCGTCTACCACGTGGTGTCGGTGACCCACGGGCGTCGCCTGCGGTTCGAGGTCACGGCGCCCGACGCCGACCCGCACATCCCGTCGACGACGTCCGTCTACCCGGCCAACGACTGGCACGAGCGCGAGACGTACGACTTCTTCGGCATCGTCTTCGACGGCCACCCCGGCCTCGCGCGCATCGAGATGCCCGACGACTGGCCGGGCCACCCGCAGCGCAAGGACTACCCCCTCGGCGGCATCCCGGTCGAGTACAAGGGCGCGACCGTGCCGCCCCCGGACCAGCGGAGGTCCTACTCATGAGCACCCCCCACGCGACCGCGCACCTGGTCGACGACGACACGACGGGCGTCCCGACGTTCGAGGCGTCCGGCGGCGACTGGTCGGACATCGCCGAGGAGGCGGCGCGCCTCGGCGAGGAGCGCATCGTCGTCAACATGGGCCCGCAGCACCCGTCGACGCACGGCGTGCTCCGGCTCATGCTCGAGATCGACGGCGAGACGGTGACCGAGGCCCGCGCGGGCATCGGCTACCTGCACACGGGCATCGAGAAGAACATGGAGTACCGCACCTGGACCCAGGGCGTGACCTTCTGCACGCGCATGGACTACGTCGCGCCGCTGTTCCAGGAGGCCGCGTACTGCCTGGCGGTCGAGAAGCTGCTCGGCATCACGGACGACGTGCCCGAGCGCGCGACGGTCATCCGCGTCCTGCTCATGGAGCTCAACCGCATCGCGTCGCACCTCGTGTGCCTCGCGACGGGCGGCAACGAGCTCGGGGCGACGACGATCATGACCGTGGGCTTCACGGCCCGCGAGGAGGTCCTGCGGATCTTCGAGCTCATCACGGGCCTGCGCATGAACCACGCGTTCATCCGCCCCGGCGGCGTCGCGCAGGACATCCCGCCCGGCGCGATCGACACGATCCGTGAGGCGCTCACCACGATGCGCCACTACTTCACGCAGCTCGAAGACCTCATGATGGCGAACCCGATCCTCCACCTGCGCCTCAAGGAGGTCGGCTACCTCGGGCTGTCGGGCTGCATGGCGCTCGGGATCACCGGTCCGGTGCTGCGCTCCGCCGGCCTGCCGTACGACGTCCGCAAGGCGGCGCCGTACTGCGGCTACGAGACGTACGACTTCGACGTCCCGGTCGCGACCGAGGCGGACTCGTGGTCGCGCGTCGTCCTCCGCATGGAGGAGTGCTACCAGTCGATGAAGATCATCGAGCAGACGCTGGACCGGCTCCAGAAGATGGGCCCGGGGCCCGTCATGGTCGGCGACAAGAAGATCGCCTGGCCCGCGCAGCTCGCGATCGGGTCGGACGGCATGGGCAACTCGCTCGACCACATCAAGGAGATCATGGGCACCTCGATGGAGGCCCTGATCCACCACTTCAAGCTCGTCACCGAGGGCTTCCGCGTCCCGGCGGGCCAGGTGTTCCAGACCGTCGAGCACCCGCGCGGCGAGCTCGGCGTGCACCTCGTCTCCGACGGCGGCACGCGGCCGTACCGGGCCCACTTCCGGGACCCGTCGTTCAACAACCTGCAGGCCGTGTCGATCATGTGCGAGGGCGGGCAGGTGGCCGACGTGGTCGTCGCCGTCGCGTCGCTCGACCCGGTGCTCGGAGGGGTGGACCGCTGATGTCGGTCGAGGAGATCGGGGGCGCCCGCGTCCCGGGCGCGACGCACCGCACGTCGTTCGACGACGAGACGCGTGCGCGGCTGTCCGCGGACGCGGCGGTCATCAAGGCCCGCTACCCGCAGGAGCGCTCGGCGCTGCTGCCCCTGCTGCACCTCGTGCAGTCGGAGGACGGGTACGTGAGCCCGCGCGGCATCGCGTTCTGCGCGGCCGAGCTCGGGCTGACGACGGCCGAGGTCAGCGCGGTCGCGACGTTCTACACGCAGTACAAGCGGCACCCCAACGGCGACTACACGGTCGGGGTGTGCACGAACACGCTGTGCGCGGTCATGGGCGGCGACGCGATCTGGGAGGAGCTCTCCGACCACCTCGGCGTCGGCCACGACGAGACGACCGAGGACGGCGCGATCACCCTCGAGCGCGTCGAGTGCAACGCGGCCTGCGACTACGCGCCCGTCGTGATGGTCAACTGGGAGTTCTTCGACAACCAGACGCCGGACTCGGCGCGCGACGTCGTCGAGGCGCTGCGTGCGGGGACCCCCGTCGCACCGACCCGCGGTGCCGACCACGTCTGCACGTTCAAGGAGATGAGCCGCGTGCTCGCGGGCTTCTCCGACGGGCGCGCCGACGAGGGCGTGGGCGCAGGCCCGGCGACGCTGCGCGGCATCGAGCTCGCGCGGCAGGAGGGCTGGACCGCCCCGGCGTTCACCGACGAGGAGCGCACGCGCGCCGCCGAGCAGGCCCGGACTCCGGCGCGGGGCACCCCGCGTGCCGCGGCACCCGGAGCACCGGCGGGCGAGCGTCCCGCGTCCGCGGCCGAGCCCACCCCGGCGGGGACGCCCGCGCCGGGCGGCGAGCAGTCGAGCGCCGAGCGCCCGCCCGTGAGCGAGGGCGACGTCTCGGCCGAGCAGGAGCAGCGCAAGCAGTCCTCCGACGACGCGAAGGAGTCGTGATGGCGACGACCCTGGCCCCGGTCCTCACGGACACCTGGGACGCGGACCGGTCCTGGACGCTCGCCGCCTACGAGCGCGCGGGCGGCTACCGAGGCCTGCGCCGCGCGCTCGGCATGCAGGCGGCGGACGTCGTGACGATGGTCAAGGACTCCGGTCTGCGCGGCCGTGGCGGCGCCGGCTTCCCGACGGGCATGAAGTGGGGCTTCCTGCCCGCGCCCGACGGCGGCCCGCGCTACCTCGTGGTCAACGCGGACGAGTCCGAGCCGGGGACCTGCAAGGACATCCCGCTCATGATGGCCAGCCCGCAGCACCTCATCGAGGGCATGATCATCACGAGCTACGCGATCGGCTGCCACCACGCGTTCCTGTACGTGCGCGGCGAGGTCCTGCACGTGTACCGGCGGCTGCTGCGCGCGATCGAGGAGGCCCGCGCGGCGGGCTACCTGGGCTCGAACATCCTCGGTTCCGGGTTCGACCTCGAGATCACGCTGCACTCGGGTGCGGGTGCGTACATCTGCGGCGAGGAGACGGCGCTGCTCGACTCGCTCGAGGGCCTGCGCGGCCAGCCGCGGCTCAAGCCCCCGTTCCCCGCGGTCGCGGGCCTGTACGCGCGCCCGACGGTCGTGAACAACGTCGAGTCGATCGCGTCGGTGCCGGGCATCGTGCGCGGCGGCGCGGACTGGTTCAAGGGCATGGGCACGGAGCGCTCGACGGGCCACGGCCTGTTCAGCCTCTCGGGGCACGTCACGCGTCCCGGCCAGTACGAGGCGCCGCTCGGGATCACGCTGCGGGAGCTGCTCGACATGGCGGGCGGCATCCGCGAGGGCCACCAGCTGAAGTTCTGGACGCCCGGCGGGTCGTCGACGCCGCTGTTCACGGCCGAGCACCTCGACGTGCCGCTCGACTACGAGTCGGTCGGCGCCGCGGGGTCGATGCTCGGCACGCGTGCGCTGCAGATCTTCGACGAGACGACCTCGGTCGTGCGCGCGGTGACGCGTTGGACGGAGTTCTACAAGCACGAGTCGTGCGGCAAGTGCACCCCGTGCCGCGAGGGCACGTACTGGCTGGTCCAGGTCCTCAAGCGCATCGAGGCCGGTCAGGGCACCCACGCCGACATCGACCTGCTGCTCGACCTGTGCGACAACATCCTCGGGCGCGCGTTCTGCGCGCTCGGCGACGGCGCGACGAGCCCCATCACGTCGGCCGTGCAGTACTTCCGGGAGGAGTTCGAGGCGGGCACCCACACGCCCGCCGACGTCCTGTTCCCGCCCGAGCACAGCTCGCTGTTCACCTACGCCCCCCGGCGCGACCGGGCGGCCCTCGCGGGGGTGCACGCATGACCATCACGTCCTCCGGCCCGACGACGGCGACCCCGCTCGTCCCGGCCGCACCGGCGCCTGCCGCGCCCGAGCCGACGGACACGGTGACGTTCGAGATCGACGGGATCGAGACGACGGTGCCCAAGGGCACGCTCGTCATCCGCGCCGCCGAGCAGGTCGGCATCCAGATCCCGCGGTTCTGCGACCACCCGCTGCTCGCGCCGGCCGGCGCGTGCCGCCAGTGCCTCGTCGAGGTGTGGGCCCCGGGTCGCGACGGCAACCTCGCGAAGATGCCCAAGCCCCAGGCGTCGTGCACGCTCGAGGCCACGCCGGGCATGCAGGTCAAGACGCAGCACACGTCGCCCGAGGCCGACAAGGCGCAGCACGGCGTCATGGAGCTGCTGCTCGTCAACCACCCGCTCGACTGCCCGGTGTGCGACAAGGGCGGCGAGTGCCCGCTGCAGAACCAGGCGATGTCGAACGGCCGCGCGACGACGCGCTTCGTCGACGTCAAGCGCACGTTCCCGAAGCCCATCGCGATCTCGACGCAGATCCTGCTCGACCGTGAGCGCTGCGTCCTGTGCCAGCGCTGCACGCGGTTCTCGGAGGAGATCGCGGGCGACGTGTGGATCGACCTGCAGAAGCGCGGCGCGCAGCAGCAGATCGGCACGTTCGACACCGACGTCCTCGGGTTCGCGGGCGACACCCCGGTGGGCGCGGCGACGCAGGACACGTCGGGCCGCCCGTTCGCGTCCTACTTCTCCGGCAACACGGTGCAGATCTGCCCGGTCGGCGCCCTGACGAGCGCGGCGTACCGGTTCCGGTCGCGCCCGTTCGACCTGGTCTCGACGCCCGGGATCGCGGAGCACGACTCCCAGGGCTCGGCGATTCGCGTCGACCACCGCCGCGGCGTCGTGCTGCGGCGCCTCGCGGGCGACGACCCGGTGGTCAACCAGGAGTGGATCACCGACAAGGACCGCTTCGCGTTCACGTGGCAGTCCGCGCCGGACCGCATCACGACCCCGCTCGTCCGTAACGCGGCCGGTGAGCTCGAGCCCGCGTCGTGGATCGAGGCGCTCGACGTCGCGGCCGCGGGCCTGCGCGCGGCGCAGACGCCGTCCGACCCGCGGGAGACGGCGGCCGGGCTCGCCGCCCTCCCGGGTGGCCGCCTCACGCTCGAGGACGCGTACGCGTGGTCGAAGTTCGCGCGCGTCGCGCTCGGCACCAACGACGTCGACGGCCGCGCCCGCCCGCACTCCGCGGAGGAGGAGGCGTTCCTCGGCCACCACGTCGCGGGCCGCACGCTCGAGGTCACGTTCGGCGACCTCGTCGCGGCGCCCGCCGTGCTGCTCGTCGGGCTCGAGCTCGAGGAGGAGGCCGGCATCGCGTTCCTGCGGGTCCGCGAGCAGGTCGTCAAGAAGCGCACGCGCGTGCTGTCCGTCGCGCCGCTCGCAAGCCGCGGGCTCGAGCGGCTCTCCGGCACGCTGCTCGCGGCCGCCCCGGGCACCGAGGCGGAGGTGCTCGACGGGATCCACGCGGGCGCCGACGACGTGCTCGGCGACGCCGCGGCCGCGCTGGCTGCCGAGGGTGCCGTGGTGCTCGTGGGCGAGCGGCTCGCGTCGTCCCCGGGCGCGTACTCGGCCGCGCTGCGGCTCGCGGCCCGGACCGGCGCCCGCCTGGCGTGGGTGCCGCGTCGCGTCGGCGAGCGGGCCGCGGTCGAGACGGGCCTGCTGCCGAGCCTGCTGCCGGGCGGTCGCCCGGTCGCCGACTCGGGGGCGCGCGTCGACATCGCCGCCGTCTGGGGCGTCGAGCACCTGCCCGCCGAGCCCGGCCGGTCCGCGACCGAGATCCTCGCCGCGGCCCGCGCCGGCCTGCTCGGCGGGCTCGTCGTCGGCGGCGTCGAGCCGGCCGACCTGCCCGACCCGGCGATCGCCCGCGAGGCGCTCGACCGCGTGCCGTTCCTCGTGTCGCTCGAGGTGCGCCGCTCCGAGGTCACGGACCGCGCCGACGTGGTCCTGCCGGTCGCGCCGCCCGTCGAGAAGCCCGGCACGTTCGTCACCTGGGAGGGACGCCCGCGCCCCTTCACGCAGGCGCTCACGTCGCACTTCCTGCCCGACCACCGCGTCCTCGACCGGCTCGCCGACGCGCTCGGCGTCGAGCTCGGCACCGGGTCGCTCACGGCCGTGCACGCCGAGCTCGACCAGCTCGGCGGCTGGGACGGCGCCCGCGTCGACGCACCGTCCGTGCCCGCCGCGGAGCCGCCCGCCGTCGCCGCCGGGACCGCGGTCCTCGCGACGTGGCACCAGCTCCTCGACGACGGCCGCCTGCAGAGCGGCGAGCCGTTCCTCGCGGGCACGGCCAAGCGTCCGGTCGCGCGCGTCTCGGCGGCCACCGCCGCGTCGGTGGGCGTCACCGACGGGGGAGCGATCGCCGTGTCCACCGACGCCGGCACGATCACGCTGCCCGTCGTCGTCACCGACATGCCGGACCTCGTCGTCTGGCTCCCGACGAACGCGCCCGGCAGCGCCGTGCGCGACACGCTGCACGCCGACGCGGGCGACCTCGTCCGGATCGCCGCCGCGCCGGGTGAGGTCACCCGGGAGGAGACCGGCACCGGGCAGGATGCCGGTCGCAGTGCCCACGAGGAGGTCGGCGCATGACCCTGCAGCTCGCGGTCGACGGCACCACCGCCGTCGCGGCCGACTTCAGCAACGACAACTTCTGGATCTGGCTGCTCAAGGCCGTCGCGATCGTCGTCTTCCTGCTGACGAGCGTGCTGTTCGCGATCTGGTTCGAGCGCAAGGTCGTCGCGCGCATGCAGGTGCGGCCCGGGCCGAACGTGCACGGCCCGTTCGGCCTGCTCCAGTCGCTCGCCGACGCGATGAAGCTCCTGTTCAAGGAGGACGTCACCGTCAAGGCGGCCGACAAGCTCGTCTACATCGTCGCGCCGATGATCGCGGTGTTCTGCTCGCTGCTGACGTTCGCGGTCATCCCGTTCGGGCCGTCGGTCAGCATGTTCGGGATCGTCACGCCGCTGCAGCTCACCGACTTCCCGGTCGCGGTGCTGTACATCCTCGCGTGCGCGTCCGTCGGCGTGTACGGCATCGTGCTCGGCGGCTGGTCGTCCGGCTCGACGTACCCGCTTCTCGGCGCGGTCCGCTCGACGGCCCAGGTCATCTCCTACGAGCTCGCGATGGGCCTGTCGCTCGTCAGCGTCTTCATCCTCGCGGGGTCGATGTCGACGTCGGAGATCGTGAGCTCGCAGACGCAGGTCTGGTGGTTCCTGCCGCTGCTGCCCGCCTTCGTCCTCTACATCGTGTCGATGGTCGGCGAGACGAACCGCCTGCCGTTCGACCTCCCCGAGGCCGAGGGGGAGCTCGTCTCCGGCTACATGACCGAGTACTCGTCGATGAAGTTCGCGTGGTTCTTCCTCGCGGAGTACATCAACATGCTCAACGTCTCGGCCGTCGCGACGACGCTGTTCCTCGGCGGCTGGCGCGCCCCGTTCATCCCGGCGGACCACTTCCTGCAGACCGGCTGGTGGCCGATCCTGTGGTTCCTCGCCAAGCTCTGGGCGCTCATGTTCGTGTTCGTCTGGATCCGCGGCTCGGTGCTGCGCTTCCGGTACGACCAGTTCATGAAGCTCGGGTGGAAGGTGCTCATCCCGGCCGCGCTCGTGTGGGTCGTGTGCGTCGCGGTCGTGCAGGGCGTCCGGCAGTTCTCGGGCCTCGACCTGCGGACGCTGCTGTTCGTCCTCGCGGGGATCGTCGTGCTCGGCCTGCTCGTGTCGTTCGCGATCCCCGAGCGCAAGAAGCCCGCCGAACCGCCGAAGCCGTCCGGCCCGCAGCCGTTCGACCCCTACGCGGGCGGCTACCCCGTCCCGCCGCTGCCCGGCCAGGTGCTGCCGCCGTCGCCGCGCAAGCAGCGCACGGCCGCGCAGGCGGGCACGACCGACGTCCCCCAGGTCACGCAGGAGGTGCACGGTGGCTGACCAGCGCAAGCCCACCGGCAAGGCGGGCAAGCCCGGCGCGGAGCCGACCGCCGCCCGACCCGCCCAGGCGAAGCCCGCCGGCGCCGAGCCCGGCCGCACGGTCGCGCCGCGCCCGCGCGGCGGCGAGGTCGCGACGCCCGAGACCGAGGGCTACACCTCGCTCATCGAGCCCCGCACGGGCCTCGCCGAGGTGCTGGCACCCGTCGGCGGGTTCGGCGTCACGCTGTCGAACATGTTCCGCCCGACGGTCACGGAGCAGTACCCGTCGGAGAAGGTCCCCGCCAAGCCGCGGTACCACGGCCGCCACCAGCTCAACCGGTACGCCGACGGTCTCGAGAAGTGCATCGGCTGCGAGCTGTGCGCGTGGGCGTGCCCCGCGGACGCCATCTACGTCGAGGGCGCCGACAACACCCCGGACGCGCAGTTCAGCCCGGGGGAGCGGTACGGCCGCGTCTACCAGATCAACTACCTGCGCTGCATCTTCTGCGGGCTGTGCATCGAGGCGTGCCCGACGCGCGCGCTCACGATGACCAACGAGTACGAGCTCGCCGGGCCGACGCGCGCCGGGATGATCTGGGAGAAGCAGGACCTGCTCGCGCCGCTGCGCCAGGGCATGCTCTCCGCACCGCACCCGATGGTCGAGGGCACGAGCGACACCGAGTACTACCAGGGCAAGGTCACCGGCCCGGACGACGCGCAGCGCGCGTGGGTCGCCGAGCACCGCCCCGACGACCCGACGCTGCCCGGCGGCGCGGGCGTCGAGGCCGCGAACGTGCCCGGACCGACCGCCGCGGCGCAGGCCGCGCTCGCCGCCGCCGCGACCAAGCAGGGCTCCCGATGAGCGCGCTCCTCGGGCACGCGCTCAGCGCGGCACCGCTCGGCACGGCCGCGCTCGACGGCGGTGAGGCCGGCACCGGCGAGGCGGTCCTGTTCTGGGTGCTCGGTCCGATCATGGTGCTCGCCGCGCTCGGGCTGCTGTTCGCCCGGAAGGCCGTGCACGCGGCGATGTCGGTCGTCGTCGTGATGGTCTCGCTCGCGTTCCTGTACGTCGCGCAGGACGCGGTGTTCCTCGGTGTCGTGCAGGTCGTGGTCTACACGGGCGCCGTCATGATGCTGTTCCTGTTCGTGCTCATGCTCGTCGGCGTCGACGCGTCCGACTCGCTCGTCGAGACGATCCGCGGCCAGCGCTGGATCGGCGTGCTCGCCGGCGTCGGCCTGGGCATCGTGCTCGCGGGCGTCGTCGGCCGCGCCACGTACGGCCCGGCCCAGGGGCTCGACGCGGCGAACGAGGCGTCGAACCCGGTCGCGATCGCGCACGTCGTGTTCGGCGAGTACGTGCTCGCGTTCGAGGTCGTCGGTGCGTTGCTGGTCACGGCCGCGCTCGGCGCGCTCGTCTACACGCACCGTGCCCGGCTCGTCGCGCGCGTCGGCCAGAAGGAGCGCGCGGACGCGCGCGTCGCGGCCGGCGCCCACCCCGTGTCGCTGCCGGCGCCGGGCGTGTACGCGCGGCACAACGCCATGGACGTCCCCGCGCTCGGGCCCGACGGCCGGCCGATCGAGGAGTCCGTGCCCCGCGTGCTGCGCGTGCGCGGCCAGGAGGCCGACGCCGCGGAGTTCGCCGCGCGCATCGAGCGGGTGCAGGCGGGCCGACTGGCCGGCGGACGGTTCGCGTCGGACGACCCGGCGACCGGTGACGGCCCCACGCCGCCGCCCGCCGCGGACCCCGACGGCGCACGGGTCGGCGTGCCCGACCTGGACGCGGCCGTGAGCGACAGCGGCCAGGACGGACCGTCGACCGGACCCCGCGGGGTCGTCGGACAGGAGGACCAGGCGTGAGCCTCACCCACTACCTCGTCCTCGCCACGATCCTGTTCACGATCGGGGCGACGACGGTGCTGCTGCGGCGCAACGCGATCATCGTGTTCATGGGCGTCGAGCTCATGCTCAACGCGACGAACCTGATGCTCGTGACCTTCTCCCGGATCCACGGCGCGCTGACGGGCCAGGTCCTGGCGTTCTTCGTCATGGTCGTCGCCGCCGCGGAGGTCGTCGTCGGCCTCGCGATCATCGTCGCGATCTTCCGTACCCGGCGCTCGGCCTCGGTCGACGACGTGAACCTGCTCAAGAGCTGAGGGGCGGCCCGTGCACACCCTGACCACCCTCGCCGCGGCGCTGCCGGCCGAGTCGGTCGGCCACACCAGCGAGACGGTGACCGCCGGCGTGTTCCTCGTCGGCCCGCTGCTCATCGGGCTGCCGCTGCTGTCCGCCGCGGTCCTGCTGCTGCTCGGCCGCCGGGCGGACCGCTGGGGCCACTGGCTCGGCGTCCTCGCCTCGGCGGGCGCGTTCGTCGCCGGCGCCGTCGCGTTCCTCGCGCTGCTGGGCCGCCCCGCGGACCAGCGTGTCGTCGTCGTCGACCTCGGCCGCTGGCTCGACGCGGGAGCGTTCCACGTCGACGCGGGCTTCCGGCTGGACCCGCTGTCGCTGACGTTCGTGCTCCTCGTGACGTTCGTCGGCACGCTCATCCACGTCTACTCCGTGGCCTACATGGAGCACGACGACGCGCGCCGCCGGTTCTTCGCGTACCTCAACCTGTTCGTCGCGGCGATGCTGCTGCTCGTCCTCGCCGACTCCTACCTGCTGCTGTTCGTCGGGTGGGAGGGCGTCGGTCTCGCGTCGTACCTGCTCATCGGCTTCTGGAACCACCGCACGCCGTACGCGGTCGCCGCCAAGAAGGCGTTCGTCGCGAACCGCGTCGGCGACATCGGCCTGATCGTCGCGATGGGGATCATGGTCGCCCAGTTCGGGGCGCTCGACTTCGGCACCGTCGTCGGTGGCGCGTCCGAGCTGTCCGAGGGCACCGCGACCGCGATCGGCCTCATGCTGCTGCTCGCCGCGTGCGGCAAGTCGGCGCAGTTCCCGCTGCAGTCCTGGCTCGGGGACGCGATGGCCGGCCCGACGCCGGTGTCGGCGCTCATCCACGCCGCCACGATGGTCACCGCGGGCGTGTACCTGATCGTCCGCAGCGGCGCGATCTTCGACGCGGCGCCCACGGCACAGCTCGTCGTCGTGGTGGTCGGCGCGATCACCTTGCTGTTCGGGGCGATCGTCGGCTGCGCGAAGGACGACATCAAGAAGGCCCTGGCGGCCTCGACGATGTCGCAGATCGGCTACATGGTGCTCGCCGCCGGCCTCGGCCCGGTCGGCTACGCGTTCGCGATCTTCCACCTCGTCACCCACGGCTTCTTCAAGGCCGGGATGTTCCTCGGTGCCGGGTCGGTCATGCACGCGATGGACGACCAGGTCGACATGCGGCGCTTCGGCGGCCTCGCGCGCTACATGGTCATCACGTGGCTGACCTTCGGGGCGGGCTGGCTCGCGATCCTCGGGATCCCGCCGTTCTCCGGGTTCTTCAGCAAGGACAAGATCATCGAGGCCGCGTTCGTCCCCGTCGACGGCCAGCCGTGGCGCGCCTGGGTGTTCGGCACCGTCGCGCTGCTGGGCGCGGGCATCACCGCGTTCTACATGTCCCGGCTGTTCTTCATGACGTTCGAGGGCCAGCGGCGCTGGTCGGAGAAGGCCGACGGGTCGGCGCAGCACCCGCACGAGGCGCCCCGCCTCATGACGTGGCCCATGATCATCCTGGCCGTCGGGTCGGTCGGGCTCGGCGGGTTCCTCGCGCTCGGCGGACGCTTCGTCACCTGGCTCGAGCCCGTCACGGGGCACGTCGAGCACGAGGAGCCGGTGCTCCCCGCGTGGGTCCTCATCGCGCTGACGCTCGCCGTCGTCGTGCTCGGCCTCGTGCTCGCGTGGCGCCGTTACGCGGTGTCGCAGGTCCCGGTCGTCCCGCCGCTCGGCACCGCGCTCACCCGTGCGGCCCGCGTCGACCTGTACCAGGACTCGGTCAACGACGCCCTGCTCGTCGAGCCCGGCCAGCACCTCACCCGGTCGCTCGTGTTCGCCGACCGTGCGGTCGTCGACGGCACCGTCACCGGCGTCGGCCGCGCGACGGTCGGCCTCGGCGACCTCGCCCGCCGGGTCCAGACCGGCTACGTCCGCTCCTACGCCGCGACGACCGTGATCGGCCTGATCGTGCTCGTCGTCGCCGTCCTGGTCACCCAGAGCTGAGGGAGAGCCCCCACCGATGTCGACCTCCTTCCCCTGGCTGACCGCGCTGGTCGTGCTGCCCGTCCTCGGAGCGGTCGCCCTCTGGGCGCTGCCCGCGGGCTGGCGCGGCCGGACCCGCACGGTGGCGCTCGGGTTCGCGATCGCCGAGCTCGTCCTCGCCGTCGGCGCGCTGCTCGCGTTCGACACCGCGGACGCCGCCGTCCACCAGCTCACCGAGACGTACTCCTGGATCCCCGCGCTCGGCGTCTCGTACGCCGTGGGGGTCGACGGCGTCGGGCTCGTCCTCGTGCTCATGTCGGTCGTGCTCGTGCCGCTCGTCGTCCTGGCGGCGTGGCGCGAGCAGGGCTCGCTGACGGCACCGACGGACCGGCTCCGGCAGTACCTCGCGCTCGTCCTGCTGCTCGAGGCGTTCATCGTCCTCGTGTTCGCCGCGCGCGACGTGTTCCTGTTCTACGTCGTCTTCGAGGCGATGCTCATCCCCGTCTACTTCATGATCGGGATGTTCGGCGGGGAGCAGCGCCGATACGCCGCCGTGAAGTTCCTGCTGTACTCGCTCGCGGGCGGGCTCGTCATGCTGGTCGGCGTCATCGCGCTGTACCTCAACGGGCCGCGCGGCGCGGACGGCTTCCTCACCGAGAACCTCACCGGGCTGTCGCTCGACCCGACGCTCGAGAAGTGGCTCTTCCTCGCCTTCTTCCTCGCGTTCGCGATCAAGGCGCCGATGTTCCCGGTGCACACCTGGCTGCCCGACGCGGCACAGCAGGCCCCCGCCGGGACGTCGACGCTGCTCGTCGGCGTGCTCGACAAGGTCGGCACGTTCGGGATGCTCACGCTCTGCCTGCCGCTGTTCCCCGACGCGTCCCGCTGGGCGGCGCCGGTGGTCATCGTGCTCGCGGTCGTGTCGATCCTCTACGGCGCGCTGCTCGCGATCGGGCAGAAGGACCTCATGCGCCTCGTCGCGTACACGTCGGTGTCGCACTTCGGCTTCATCGTCCTGGGCATCTTCGCGTTCTCGTCGACGTCGATCGCGGGCTCGTCGTTCTACATGGTCAACCACGGCCTCTCGACGGGCGGGCTCTTCCTGGTCGTCGGGTTCCTCGCCGCCCGTCGCGGCTCGCAGCAGATCGCCGACTTCGGCGGCCTGCAGAAGGTCGTCCCGGTGCTCGCGGGCACGTTCCTCGTCATCGGCCTGTCGGCGCTGTCGCTGCCCGGCCTGTCGACGTTCGTCAGCGAGTTCCTCGTCCTCGTGGGCACGTTCACCCGGCACCCCGCGGCGGCGGTCGTCGCCTCGCTCGGCGTGGTCCTCGCCGCGATCTACGTGCTGTGGACGTACCAGCGCGTGTTCACCGGCCCGGTGCGCGAGGAGCTCGCGGCCACCCCCGACCTCGACGGGCGCGAGCGGTGGGTCGTCGGCCCGCTCATCGCGCTCATGCTCGTCTTCGGCTTCATGCCCGGCCCGGCGCTCGACCTCGTCCGGCCGCCCGCCGACGTCACGCTCCAGCAGGTCGGCGTCGAGCCGTACGTCGCTCCCCACGGCGCCCAGGAAGGGACCGACAAGTGAACGCGTTCACCGCGCCCGAGATCCCGTGGTCGCTGCTGAGCCCGGCGCTCATCGTCCTGCTCGCCGCGGTCGCGGGCGTGCTGGTCGAGGCGTTCGTCCCGGCCCGCGTGCGGCGGCCCGTGCAGGTCACGCTCGGTCTGGCCGCCCCCGCGGCGGCCCTGATCGCCGTCGCGGCGCTGTGGTCCGGCGTCGCGTCCGACGGCGGCACGGCCGTGCTCGGCGGCTCGCTCGTCGTCGACGGCCCGACCCTCGTGCTCCAGGGGACGATCGCGCTGCTCGCGCTGCTGTCGATCCTCGTCGTCGCGGACCGCACCGACACGGGCGAGGACGCGTTCGCGCCGTCCGCCGCGGCCGTGCCGAGCTCGGACTACGAGGAGCTCGCGCGTCGCCGCGGCCTGCAGCAGACCGAGGTCTACCCGCTGCTGCTCTTCGCGGTCGGGGGCATGCTCATCTTCCCCGCCGCGGGCGACCTGCTGACGCTGTTCGTCGCGCTCGAGGTGCTGTCGCTGCCGCTCTACCTGCTCACCGGCATGGCCCGGCGGCGGCGCCTGCTCTCGCAGGAGGCGGCGATGAAGTACTTCCTGCTCGGCGCGTTCGCGTCCGCGATCATGCTCTTCGGCATCGCGCTGCTGTACGGCTACTCGGGCTCGCTGCGGTACTCGGATATCGCGGAGCAGACGCTCCAGGTGACGGGGGTCGACGGCCTGCTGCTCGTCGGCGCGGTCCTCGTGCTCACGGGCCTGCTGTTCAAGGTCGGCGCCGTCCCGTTCCACACCTGGACGCCCGACGTCTACCAGGGCGCACCGACGCCCATCACCGGCTTCATGGCCGCGTGCACCAAGGTCGCCGCGTTCGGCGCGCTCCTGCGCATCGTCTACGTCGTGCTGCCGGACCTCGAGTGGGACCTGTCGGTGGTGCTCTGGACCGTCGCGATCGCGACCATGGTCGTCGGCACCGTCGCCGCGCTCGTGCAGACCGACATCAAGCGGATCCTCGCGTACTCGTCGATCGCGCACGCGGGCTTCATCCTCACGGGCATCGTGGCGCTCGACGAGTCCGCGATCCCGGCGGTGCTGTTCTACCTGCTGGCCTATGGCGCGGCGACGATCGGCGCGTTCGGCATCGTCTGGCTGGTGCGCGAGCGCGCGGCCGGCACCGGCGACGAGCCGGGTCCGGTGCTCGGCGAGGCGACGCGGCTGTCGCAGTGGGCGGGTCTCGGCCGCACGAACCCCGTGCTGGCCGTGACGTTCGCGCTGTTCCTGCTGTCGTTCGCGGGCATCCCGCTGACCGCCGGCTTCATCGGGAAGTTCGCGGTCTTCTCGGCGGCCGTCGAGGGCGGGGCGTGGCCGCTCGCCGTGGTCGGCGTGCTGTCGTCCGCCGCGGCCGCGTTCTTCTACGTCCGGATCATCGTGCTCATGTTCTTCGGCGGCGCCGGTGACGGCGGTGCGGACGACGCGACCGGGGCCGCACCCGCGGCCGTGGCCGACGCGCCCGTCGAGGCGCCGACGCCCGCCGGGACCACCGCGACGGCGACGCTCGTCGAGAAGTCGGCCGCCACGACCACGACGGTCGTCGGCAGCGAGGGGTTCGCGGTCGTCGCCGTCGCCGTGTGCGCGGTGCTCACCGTGGCGCTCGGCATCGTGCCGTCGCCGGTGCTCGACCTCATCGGCGACGTGGCGCAGCTGCTGCCGTGACGCTCCCCGCGAGGCTGTCCGACGCACCCTCGCGGGGAAGATAGGTTCGTGCCGTGACCACGACGACCGCCATCGCTCTGGCGGACCCTGCTCTGAGCGCCCGCCTCACCGACCGGCTGGCGCTCGTCGAGGAACGCCTGCGGGACGCCGTCACGCACGCCGACCAGCTCGCCGACGACGCCTCGCGGCACCTCGTCAACGCGGGCGGGAAGCGGCTGCGGCCGTTGCTCACGCTGCTCACCGCCGAGCTCGGCGACGGCGCGCGGCGCGAGGTCGTCGACGCGGCGACGGTCGTCGAGCTCACGCACCTCGCGACGCTGTACCACGACGACGTCATGGACTCGGCCCCGCTGCGCCGCGGGGCCCCCAGCGCGCACGAGGTGTGGGGCAACTCGGTCGCGATCCTCACGGGCGACCTGCTGTTCGCCCGCGCGTCGGCGACCGTGGCCGGGCTCGGGCCGGACGCCGTCCGCATCCAGGCGGCGACGTTCGAGCGCCTGTGCCTGGGCCAGCTCCACGAGACCGTCGGACCGCGTCCCGACGAAGACCCGGTCGAGCACTACCTGCAGGTCCTCGCCGACAAGACCGCGTCGCTCGTCGCGACGTCCGCCCGGTTCGGTGCGATGTTCGCCGGCTGCCGCCCCGACGTGGTCCGCACGGTCACCGCCTTCGGCGAGAAGATCGGCGTCGCGTTCCAGCTCGCCGACGACGTCATCGACCTCACGTCCGACGGCGCCGTCACCGGCAAGACCCCCGGCACCGACCTGCGCGAGCGCGTCCCGACGATGCCCGCGCTGCTGCTGCGCGCGCGTGCTGCGGCGCCCGACGCGTCGCCGGAGGACGTCGCGCTCGTGGCGCAGCTCGACGCGGACCTGTCGGGGGACGACGCCCTGGCGGCGGCCGTCGCGGCGCTGCGCGCGCACCCGGTGGTCGAGGAGACCCGGTCGCGGGCCGTCTCGCTCGCGCAGGAGGCCGTCGCCGAGCTCGCACCCCTGCCCGACGGTCCCGTGCAGGACGCGCTCGTCGCGTTCGCCGACGCGCTGGTGGACCGCGCGTCCTGAGCCGCGTCGACGCGTCCGCGCCCGCGCCGGTTGCGGCGGCCGCTCGCCCGCTGGGCCGTCCGGGGAGACCTGACGGGACATGCGGGACGTCCACGCCCACCGTCCGCACGATCTGGCAGCATGTCGGCGCGCGGACCCGCCCGAGGCCGCGACGGAGGTCACCGTGAGCACACCCCCGGTCGAGCCGCAGCGGCCTGCCGCCGCGCGCGGGACGGCGCGCCGGTCGGTCGCCGGCGGCGTGCCCGTCGCCCCCGACGAGGTCGCGCCCGTCGGACGCCGGTTCCTCGCGTACGTGGTCGACGGCGCCGTGCTCGGGGCGGTCTACGGCATCGGCACGGCGGTGGCCCTCGCGGCGGGCGCGGCGGACGGGCCGACGCCGCTCGCCTTCCTGCCGCTCGTGCTCGCGCTCCTCGTCGGCCTCGGCCAGTGGGGTGCGGAGGCGATCACCGGCGCGACCGTCGGGGGCGCGGCGCTGGGCATCCGGACGGTCGCCGTCCGGACCGGCCTCCCGGCGGGTCTGCTGGCGATCCTGCTGCGCAACCTCGTCGTGGCGGCGGGGGCGCTGGCGTGCCTCGTCGGTCAGGTCGTGGTGGTCGTGTCGGGGGTCTGGGACCGCGAGCCCGCGCAGCGGGGGTGGCACGACAAGGCCGCGGGCACGCTCGTCGTGCGGGCCGGTGCGCTGCGCCCGGCCGGTGCGGGACGCGGACGGCGGACGGCCGACGCGTCGCACCGGCCGCACGTCGACGCCCGGTCGGCCTGGGAGACGGCGGTCGCCCGTAGCGTGGACCCGGGCCGTCCGGTGCCGCCCGTCCCGGCCGACCCGACCGCCCCCGCGGCAGCGGAGCCTCCGCAGGCCCCGCCGCTCGCACCACCGCCGCCGTCCGCGCCGACGGGTGAGGTCGCGACGCCGCCCCGGCCCGCGTTCGTCGACGGCCCGCCGCCGACCGCCGTCGTGCCGGTCGTCCCGCCGCCCGCGCCGCTCGGCGGCGGCCTCGTCGACGTCCCCGCGGGGATCGCGGACGCCCCCCGACGCGACCCGCGCACGGGCGGTCCCGTCATCGACGCCGTGCCGGGCGGACCCGGCCCGGCCGCGCCGCCCTCGACGTCCCCGGGCCTGGTCGAGGTGCCGCCGGCGTTCACCGGCGCGGTCCCGCTCGTGCCGGTCGCACGGCGGCCCGGCCTGGGGCCCGTCGGGCAGCCGGGCGACGCGGAGCCCACGCGCCGGCGGGACGAGGTCGAGCCCGCCGTCGCGCCGGTCGAGGGCCCCGGGGACGCGGAGCCCACGCGCCGGCGGGACGAGGTCGAGCCCGCCGTCGCGCCGGTCGAGGGCCCCGGGGACGTCGAGCACACGCGTCTGCGGGACGCGGGCGGGGTCGGCTCCACCTCGGGAGGGCTCGGCGACCTCGAGCACACCCGACTGCGGGGCGACGCGCCCGGTCCACGCGAGCAGGGCGGGACGGGCGTGCTGCGGCTGGTGTTCGACACGGGCCAGCGGGTCGTCGTCGAGGGCGACGGGCTGGTCGGCCGCGACCCGTCGGACGCCGGCGCCACCCACGTGGTCGCCGTGGACGACCCGCAGCGGTCGGTGTCGAAGGTCCACCTCGCGTTCGGCCCCGTGGACGGTGGTCGGCTCTGGGTGGTCGACCGCGGCTCGACGAACGGCACGTTCCTCGTCGGCCCCGACGGCCGTGGTGCCGCGCTCGCGGCGGGCGCGCGTGCGGTCGTGGAGGCGGGCTGGACGATCCGCTTCGGGCAGCGCACGGTGCGCGTCGAGCGCGTCTGACCGCCGCGGACGCGCGCACGTGCGGACCGGGGGGCCGGGCCGGCACCTGGGGCGTTCCCGACGAACGGCACCGTCGCACGCCCGGCGCGCCGTAGCATGAGCGCGGCGGTCGCTGGCCGCCCTCCCGACGGCGGGCCATCGCCGAGGAGCGAACCCGCTGTGAGGTGGACGTGACGGCGCCGTCGGACGAGTCGGTGCAGCCGGCCGTGGCCGGCGTCCGGGTCGACGTGGGCGTCGCGACGGACCGCGGTCGCCGCGACTCCAACGAGGACGCGTCGCTCGCGTCGGGCGGCGTGTACGTCGTCGCGGACGGCATGGGCGGGCACGAGGCGGGCGAGGTCGCGAGCAGCCTGGCGGTCGAGTCCCTGCGGCCGCTGGTCGGGACGGCGCCCGACGTCGCGACGGTGTCGCGCACGTTGCGCGACGCGCACGCCCGCGTACGGGACCTGCCGTCGTCGTCGTCCCGCCGGCCGGGCACGACGATCACGGGCGTGATCCTCACGGAGCACGAGGACGTGCCGTGCTGGGTCGTGCTCAACGTCGGCGACTCGCGCACCTACCGGATGATCGGCGGGGTGCTGGAGCAGGTCACGGCGGACCACTCGGAGATCGCGGAGCTCGTCGCGAGCGGGCTCGTCCCGGCGGACGCGGCGGCCCGCCACCCGCGCCGGCACGTCGTCACGCGCGTCCTCGGCGGCGGTGCGTCGGACGTCGACCCGGACGTGTGGTTGTTCCCGGTGAGCCCGGGCGACCGCATGGTCGTGTGCTCCGACGGCCTGACGGACGAGCTGACGGACCGCCGGATCGAGGTCGAGCTGCGCGCGGCGGGCTCGGCGCAGGAGGCCGCGGACCGGCTGGTCGCGGCGGCGCTCGCGGCCGGCGGGCGCGACAACGTGACGGTCGTCGTGGTGGACGCCACGGTGCCGCGCCGCTGAGCGGCGGTCAGGCGCGCGCTGCGTGCCTGCGCGGGTGCAGCCGGTGGCGCAGCCCGTCGACGGTCAGCAGGGCGAGCGCGACCCACACCAGCGCGAACCCCCACCACCGGGCGACGGGCATCTGCTCGTGCAGCACGACGACGCCGATGAGGAACTGCAGCATCGGGGCGAGGTACTGCAGGAGGCCGACGACGCTGAGCGGGAGGCGGCGTGCGGCGGAGTTGAACAGCAGGAGCGGCACGGCGGTGACGACGCCGGAGGACACGAGCGCGACGGCGTGCCACGGCCCGTACGCGGCGAACGTGCCGGTGCCGTCGACGCCGAGGACGACGAGGTACCCGAGCGCGAGCGGGGCGAGCAGGAGCGTCTCGGCGGCCATGCCGGGGACGGCGGCCACGCTCCGGCCGACGCGGTTCTTGAGCAGGCCGTAGAACCCGAAGCTGAGGGCGAGCGTGAGGGCGATCCACGGGAGCTGCCCGTAGCCGGCGGTGATGACGACGACGGCGAGCGCGCCGAACCCGAGCGCGACCCACTGGGCGGTCCGGAGCCGTTCGCGCAGCACGAGGACCGCGAGGGCGACCGTGACGAGCGGGTTGATGAAGTAGCCGAGGGCGGCGTCGACGACGCGGTCGGTGAGCACGCCGAACACGAACACGAGCCAGTTGACGGCGAGGAGCACGGCGGCGACGGCGAGCAGGCCGAGCGTGCGACGGTCGCGCAGGGCCGCGACGAAGCCCGGCCACGTGCGGGTCACGAGCAGGAGCGCGAGGCAGAACAGCAGCGACCAGACGACCCGGTGGGCGATGATCTCGACGGCGCCGGCGGGCTGGAGCAGCGGGAAGTACAGGGGCAGGACGCCCCACAGCGCGTAGGCGGTGATCCCGGCGGCGAGCCCGCCGCGTGCGGCGGGGGTGCTCGGCGCGGCGGTGGACGGTGCGGCGGTGGACGGCGAGGCGGTGGGCGGCGTGCTCGCGGCGGGGGAGTCGGGGGCGGCGTCGGGGGTCGTCGCGGCGGGGAGGGGACCCGCTGCGTTGGGTGTTCGGGGCACCTGTCGAGCGTAAGCGCTCCGCTCCGGCGCCAAACCGGACGCTTGTCTTGCATCATGGACCCGCGGTCCAGATCGTGAAACGGGTGAGGCGACCCTCACCCCCCGACCTAGACTGTTCGCCGCACGGCCGCGTCGGCATGCCCGCTGCGTCCCGGTAACGTCCACCGCTGGACCCACCCGTCCGCGGTGCGGACGACCGCTCCCCGATCGGAAGGCGAACCGTCCCGTGAGCACCCCGACCCTGCGCGTCGCCGTCGTCGGCGCCGGACCGGCCGGCATCTACGCCGCCGACATCCTGTCGAAGACGGACCTCGACGTCAGCATCGACCTGTTCGAGCGCCTGCCCGCGCCGTTCGGCCTGGTGCGCTACGGCGTCGCGCCGGACCACCCGCGCATCAAGCAGATCATCGTGGCGCTGCACAAGGTGCTCGAGCGCGGCGACATCCGCCTCCTCGCGAACGTCGACTACGGCACCGACCTGAAGCTCGACGACCTGCGCCAGTTCTACGACGCGGTGATCTTCTCGACCGGCTCGATCCGCGACGCCGCGCTCCCGATCCCCGGCATCGACCTCGACGGCTCGTACGGCGCCGCGGACTTCGTGTCCTGGTACGACGGCCACCCCGACGTCCCGCGCACGTGGCCGCTCGAGGCGCAGCACGTCGCCGTGCTCGGCGCCGGCAACGTCGCGCTCGACGTCGCGCGCATCCTCGCCAAGCACGCGGACGACCTGCTGCCGACCGAGGTGCCGGCCAACGTCTACGACATCCTCAAGGCGTCGCCCGTCACCGACGTGCACGTCTTCGCGCGCCGCGGCCCGGCACAGGTGAAGTTCTCGCCGCTGGAGCTGCGCGAGCTCGGACACGTGCCGGACGTCGACGTCATCGTCTACCCCGAGGACTTCGAGTTCGACGAGGGCTCGATGGCCGCGATCCACTCCTCGAACCAGACCAAGCAGGTCGTCAAGACCCTCACGGACTGGACGCTCAAGGAGCCCGAGGAGCTCACGGCGAGCCGCCGCATCCACCTGCACTTCCTGCACAAGCCGGTCGAGGTGCTGGGCGAGGACGGCAAGGTCGTCGGGCTGCGCACCGAGCGCACCGCGCTCAACGGCGACGGCAACGTCACGGGCACGGGCCAGACGCACGACTGGCCGGTCCAGGCCGTCTACCGGGCTGTCGGCTACTTCGGGTCGCCGCTCGTCGACATCCCGTTCGACGACGTCGCGGGCGTCATCCCGAACCGCGAGGGTCGCGTCGTGGACGTCGACGGCGAGCACATCCCGGGCGTCTACGCGACGGGCTGGATCAAGCGCGGCCCGGTCGGCCTCATCGGCCACACCAAGTCCGACGCGTCGGAGACGATCCGCCACCTCGGCGAGGACGTCGCGGCCGGCGGTGACGCGTTCTACACCGCGTCCGAGCGTGAGCCGAAGGCCGTCGACGAGTTCCTCGCCGCGCGCGGCGTCGACGTCGTCACGTGGACCGGCTGGGAGCTGCTCGACGCGTGGGAGAAGTCCCTCGGCGAGCCGCACGGCCGTGAGCGCGTCAAGGTCGTCCCGCGCGAGGACATGGTCGCGATCTCGCTCGGCCGCAGCCTGCCGACCGCCTGACCGCACGCAGCACGTCACGAGGCCCGGCCCCCGCGAGGGGTGCCGGGCCTCGTCGCGTCGACGGCGGGTCTCCGGCGCGATGACGCTCGTGGCCGGCGTGTCGGCCGCGGTGCCGGGGCGTCACGCGTGCAGCCGGCGCAGGAACTCGCGCGTCCGCTCCTCCTGCGGGTCGCCCAGCACCTGCGCGGCGGTCCCGCGCTCGTGCACCCGCCCGGCGTGCAGGAAGCACACCTCGTCCGCGACCTCGCGCGCGAACCCCATCTCGTGCGTCGCGACGACCATCGTGAGCCCGGTCGACTTGAGCTCGACGAGCAGGTCGAGCACCTCGCCGACGAGCTCGGGGTCGAGTGCGCTGGTGACCTCGTCGAGCAGCATGACGGCGGGCCTGCCGAGCAGCGCGCGGGCGATCGCGACGCGCTGCTGCTGCCCGCCGGACAGCTCGTCGGGGAACGCGCGCGCCTTGTCGGCGAGGCCGACGCGCTCCAGGACGGCCATCGCCTCGGACTCGGCCTGGGCGCGCGGGGTGCGGTGCACGAGCCGCGGCGCGAGCGTGACGTTGTCGAGCACGCGCAGGTGCGGGAAGAGGTTGTACGACTGGAACACCATGCCGATGCGGGCGCGCACGGCGTTCGCGTCGAGCCGCGGGTCGGTGATGTCCTGCCCCTCGAGCTCGATGACGCCGTCGTCGACGTCCTCGAGCAGGTCGACGCACCGCAGCAGGGTGGACTTGCCGGAGCCGGACGCGCCGATGAGGACCACGACGCGGTGCGCCTCGACGTCGAGCGACAGGTCGTCGAGCACGACGTGCGCGCCGAACGCCTTGCGCAGCCCGCGCACGCGCAGCAGGGGAGCGTCGGTCATCGCAGCGCCCCGCCGCCCGCGAGCGCCCCTTGCGCGCCGAGCCAGCCGGAGCGGCGAGCGAGGACGTCGGTGAACCGCGTGAGGGGGATCGTCAGGAGCACGAACAGGACGCCCGCGACGACGTACGGCGTGAAGTTGGCGTAGCGCGCGGTCTCGATCTGCGCGGCGCGGACCGCGTCGATCGCGCCGAGGATCGAGATGAGCCCGGAGTCCTTCGACAGCGCGACGAGGTCGTTGAGCAGCGGCGGCACGACGCGGCGGACGGCCTGCGGGAGCACGACGTGCCGCATCGCCTGGCCGCGCGTGAGCCCGAGCGAGCGGGCGGCGGCGACCTGCGACGGGTGCACGGACTCGATGCCGGCGCGGAACACCTCGGCGACGTACGCGGAGTACGTGAGGACGAGTGCGAGCCCGCCGAGCACGACGGCGGACGTCGGGACGCCCTGCAGCCGCAGGCCCGGCAGGCCGAACCCGACGAGCAGCAGCACGAGGATGAGCGGCAGCCCGCGGAACACGTCGACGTACCCGGTCGCGAGCGCGCGCAGCGGGAAGAAGACCGGGCCGCGCAGCGTGCGCGCGAGCGCGAGGCCGAGCGCGACGACGACGATGACGACCGCGCAGACGGCCATGACGCGGATGTTCAGCCACAGCCCTTCGAGCACCGCGGGCAGCGACGCGCGCGCGACCTCGGGGTCGAAGAACGAGGCCTTGACCCGCGGCCACCCGGGCGACGAGACGAGCCCGAGCACCGCGACGGCGGTCAGCGCGACCGTCGAGACGATCGCGACCGCGGTCGAGCGGCGCGCCCGCGAGCGCCGGTAGGCGTCGCGGGCGCGCTGGTGCTCCGACGGCTCCCAGGCGACCGGGGCCGCCGCCGCTCCGGTCGTCACTTCAGGACGGGGGCGCCCGCGGCGTCGGTCAGCCACTGCGCCTCGAGCTCGGCGAGCGTGCCGTCCTCGCGCAGCGCGTCGACCGCGGCGGACACGTCGGCGGTCAGCGGGCTCTCGAGGTCGAGGACGAGGCCGAACTGGTCGCCGCCCGCGCTGCCCGGGAGCTGCCCGACGAGCACGCCGCCGTCGAGCTCGGCCGCGGTGATGTAGAGGGCGGTCGGCAGGTCGACGACGATCGCGTCGACGAGGCCCGACGTGAGCGCCTGCTTCACCTGGTCGTTGTCGTTGAACGGCGAGACCGGGGTGGTCGGGGCGATGGTGTTCTGCGCGGCGGTCAGGCTGGTCGAGCCGACCATCGCGCCGATCCGCACGTCCTTGAGGTCGGCGAGAGCGGCCGCGTCGGCGGCGGGGGAGCCCTCGAGCGTCACGACGGCCTGCGTCGTCTCGTAGTACGGGGAGGAGAACGCGAGGTTCTTCCTGCGCTCGTCGCTGATGGACACCTGGTTGATCGCGAAGTCGTAGCTCTTCGCGCCCGGCGCGATGATCTGGTCGAAGCTCGCGACGGTCCACTCGACGGTGTCGGCGTCGTAGCCGAGCTGCTCGGCGACCGCGTACGCGACCGCCGACTCGAAGCCCTCACCGCTGCTGGGGTCGTTGTCGACGACCCACGGCTCGTAGGCCGGGTCGGACGTGGCGATCGTCAGCACGCCGTCCTGCACGGTGGCGAGCCCGTCGGCGGTCGACGTCGCGTCGCCGGTCGGCTCGTCGTCGACCGGGGCACAGGCTGCGACCGCGAGCGTGGCGACGACGGCGGCGGTCAGGGCGGTCCAGCGGGCTGTGCGCATCACGGGCTCCGGGGCTCAGGAGGGGTGGTGGGTGCGTCGTCGGCGTCGTCGGCGGGACGTGGAGCACACAATACGAGGGAACCCGCGGGTCACGGCCCGCGTTGGTCGGGTGCGAGACGCGGGAAGGAACGGGTGCGCGCGATGGGACACCAGCACTTCAACGGGCTGAAGACGGCGGCGCTGTTCGGGGCCCTGTGGGCGGTGCTGCTCGGCATCGGGTGGCTGCTCGGCGGCGGGACGCCGAAGTACCTCCTGATCTTCGCGGGCCTGGGCCTCGTGATGACCGCGTACTCGTACTGGAACTCGGACAAGATCGCGATCCGTGCGATGCGGGCGCGACCGGTCAGCGAGATCGAGCAGCCCGCGATGTACCGCATCGTCCGCGAGCTCTCCACGCAGGCCCGGCAGCCGATGCCGCGGCTGTACGTGTCGCCGACGGCCGCGCCGAACGCGTTCGCGACGGGCCGCAACCCGCAGAACGCGGCCGTGTGCTGCACCGAGGGCATCCTGCACCTGCTCGACGAGCGCGAGCTGCGCGGCGTCCTGGGCCATGAGCTCATGCACGTCTACAACCGCGACATCCTCACGTCGTCGGTCGCGGCGGCCGTCGCGGGCGTCGTCACGTCGCTCGCCCAGCTCGCGCTGTTCTTCGGCGGCGGCTCCGACCGCGACCGCGGCGGCAACCCGCTCGCGGGGCTGCTGCTGGCCCTGCTCGCCCCTCTCGCTGCGACGCTCATCCAGCTCGCCATCAGCCGCACGCGCGAGTACGACGCCGACGAGGACGGCGCACGCCTCACCGGGGACCCGCTGGCGCTCGCGTCGGCGCTGCGCAAGCTCGAGTCCGGCACCAAGGCGCGCCCGCTGCCGCAGGACCGCGAGCTCGTCGACGTGTCCCACCTGATGATCGCGAACCCGTTCTCCGGCCAGGGCCTGGCCCGCATGTTCGCGACGCACCCTCCGATGGCGGAGCGCATCGCGCGGCTCGAGAAGCAGGCGGGCACGACGGGCGGCATCACGCGGTACTGACCGCACCGGTCTCTCCTCGCGGACACCGATGTTCGCGAATCGGGACGAATCCCTAGAATCTGCCCGGCGACGGGGCACGGTGTCACGCGCGGACGAGGGGGCGACGTGACGCAGGACCGGTACGACGTCGTGGTGGTGGGTGCCGGGGCGACGGGCTCCGCGACCGCATGGGCGCTCGCGCGGCGCGGCCGCCGGGTGCTGCTGCTGGATCGTGCGCAGGAGCCGCCCGCGCAGGGCCGTGACGTCGTCCGCCCGGGGCACGCCGACGTCGCGCGCTGCCGCCTGGCCCTGCTGAGCCACCAGTGGTGGAACGTCCTCGAGCACGAGGCCGGCGAGCGCCTGGTGGACCCGACCGGCTGCGTCGAGCACGGTCCCGTGGAGGCGCTGCGGCCGCTCGTGGAGACGCTGCTCGTCACGTCGGTGCCGTTCGAGTACCTCACCGGCCCGGAGGCGGAGCAGCGCTGGCCGGGCATGCGGTTCGACGACCGGGCCGTCGTCCAGCCGGCCGCGGGCGTCGCCGACGTGGCCGCGACGCAGGCGGCGCTGCGCCGGCAGGCGGTCTCGCACGGCGCGGACCTCGCGCTCGGTGCCGACGTGCGGCGCGTCGAGGTCCGGGAGGACGGCGCACGCGTGCACGTCGCCGACGGTGACCACGTGGACGCGCCGGTCGTCGTCGTGTGCGCGGGGGCGGCGTCCGCGGGACTGCTGGACGGCGTCGTCGCCCTGCCGCCCGCGCTGGTGGTCCGGGAGACCCGTCTCCGGGGCGACCGGGTGGAAGCGCTCCCGCCGAGCAGCCGCGCCTGGCCCGCGTTCGTGCACCGCGCCGACCCCGTCGCGCACCGCTCGGCGCGCGGCGACCTCGGGCCCGACGACGGCTACCCGGCGCTGAGCGTGCGCGGAGAGCCCACCGATGACGGTGTCGTGCTGGTCCACCGGACCGAGCCGGCGCCGGCCGCCGCGGGGAACGCCGGCGCGGACGCCGTGGCGACGGAGCTCGCCCGGTACGTCGCCCAGTGCCTTCCCGGGGTCGCGGTCGACGCCGCCGGGCCGTGGGTGACCGAGCGCGCCGCCGGGCCGCTCGTGCTCGACCGGGTGGGTCGCGTCGTGCTGGCGCTCGGCACGGGCCTGCACGGCGTCGCCCTCGCGCCGGGCTCCGGCCAGGTCCTCGCGGACCTCGTCGAGGACGGGCTCGGCGTGCCGCGCCAGGTCGGCGCCGACGACGACGAGCTCGACCGCAGCCGCTTCTCGCTCGCGGCGCTCGGCGCCGCCGTCTGAGGCGGCTGGACGCCACGCCCGGGCCCGCACCGCACGCGTTCGCGCCGCCGGCCCTGGCGAGCGTGGACGCTCAGGCCGCGATGCCGCCGACCACGACAGCGCACACCCACGCGACGAGGACGGTCGCACCGGGCGTCAGGACCAGGCGAGGGCCGGGCGTCGCGGGTGCCGCCGGGCGGCCCGCACGGAGGCGCTCGGCCGCGTCCGTCGCGTCCGCCGTGCCGACCAGCAACGGCCCCAGGTCGGGGACCGCCGGCACGAGCAACGCGTCGACCGGCCGCACGAGCCGCAGCACCAGGCCGTCGCCGTCGGTGACGACGCGGTCGAGCCGGTCCCACGGCACGAGCTCGCTGAGCACGGCACCTCGCACGCGGACGCCCGCCGGGGTGAGCAGCAGCCGTGCCTGTGCGAGCGTGGCCCACGAGTAGCCCCAGAGCACAGCGGGCGCGAGTCCGACGAGCACGCCCAGCGGTGCCACCCCGACGAGCCACCACGAGGCGGCGCCCACGAGCAGGGTCGCCGGCCACGGGAGCCAGCGACCGGTCGAGCGCGCCGCACGGGCTGCCCGGTCGCGGACCGAGCGTCGAGGCGCGTCCGTGCTCGTCGCGTGCGTCGACGCGGTGGGCCGGTCGCCGGCGGGGAACCGCCCGAGTGCCCCGAGGGCGGCGGTGCGCCGATGGTCCGCCGGTGCCGCGCGGCCCGGCGCCGTGCCGCCGAACGTGCGCCAACGCCACGACAGGGCGACGGCGGCGACGTCGCGCGTCGGCCGGTCCGACACCAGCACGAGCCCGTCGTCGGTGCGGACGACGACGTCGTCCCCCAGGGCTCCGAGCCCGTGCACGTCGACGGCGACCGGTCCGGGCAGGACCTGCCACGGCTCGGCGGCTGCGGCGGCCACCCGGTCGGCACCGAGCTCGAGGAGCTCGGCGTCGCTCATCGCGGCGACCCGCTCGGCGGCGAGCGCGTCCTCGTCGACCGCACGGTCCGGGACGTGGCCCCACACGTCGTGCCCCCACGGGTCGTCGTCCCACGCACCGTGGTCCGCGAGGGCGTCGCCGGACTCGTCCCCGCCCGGGGCGGCGCCGTCGTCGCCCTCGACCCAGACGGGCCGGAGGGAGACGCGGGTGATCGTGGGGGTCGCGCCCTCGACCGGGACGAGGTCGACCCACGCGCCACCGACCGGCACCGCGACGAGCCGTGCCACGGGTCCGCCTGCCGTCAGGCCGTCGACGAGCCGTCGACGGCGCGCACGCTCGGCGCTCAGCAGCACGACGGCCGCGGTGGCGCCCGCCCCCGCGAGGAACAGCGGGCCGGACGGGTCGAAGGGGTCCGCGACGAGCTCGGCACGTGAGCCGTCCGGGGACACGCGGACGGCGAGCTCGTCCCCGACCTCGGGGCTCAGCACCGGCGTCGAGACGGTGACCGACCCGTCGCCGACGCGCACCGTCGCGTGCAGCGCGTCCGGGCTGACAGCGGTGACGGTCCCGGTCCGCGTCACCGCCGTGGCGCGGAAGTCCTCGGTGGCGCGGGCGTCCGCCCACCACCACGGCAGCGCGCCGGCGGTGACCGCCGCTCCGACCAGTCCGAGCACGAGCGCGACCCGACGGCGTCGCGCGACGAGACCGTGCGCCTCGGCGGGGACGGGGAACGGGACCGGCGCGTGCCAGGACGACGCCTCGACCCTCTGGCGCAACGCCCCCACCGTGTCCGCGCCCGCGAGCAGGGCCAGCGCGACGGTCAGCACGGCCCAGGCGGTCGCGTGGACGTCGGTCACGGCCGTCATGAGCGCGCTCGCGACGGTGGCCCACCGGATGGCGACGTGAGGACGGGCCACGAGCAGCGCGAGACTCACGATCGTCGCGCCCTGGGCGACCGACCCGAGGTCCCAGCGCAGGTCTCGGCCGTGGGGCGCGGAGGTCGTGCCGGTCACGGCCGTCGCCACGAGGACCGTCCCGAGCAGCAGCGGTGCCAGCAGCGTCAGCGTGCGCCGGGGGAGCCGTCGCGTCCACGCCCGGGCGCGGACGGGGTCGGGCCGGATCGGCGGCGGGCGCTCGGGCACGGCGGAAGGCTACGTCCCGCCGGCCGCACCGCGAGGTCGCCGGCGGCGATCGGGTGACCCGCCCGCCGCCGGCGACGGGCTCAGCGGTAGTTGACGAACTGGAGGGCGGCGTCGACGTCGGCGCCCTTGAGGAGCGCGATGACGGCCTGCAGGTCGTCGCGGCTCTTGCCCGTGACGCGCAGCTCGTCGCCCTGGATCTGCGTCTTGACGTTCTTCGGGCCCTCGTCGCGCACGATCTTCGCGAGCTTCTTCGCGACCTCGCTCGACAGGCCCTCCTTGATCGCGCCCGCGAGGCGGTACTCCTTGCCCGACGGCTTGGGTTCCCGGTCGCCGACGTCGAGCGACTTGAGCGAGATCCCGCGCTTGATGAGCTTCGACTCGAACACGTCGAGGACCGCGAGCACCCGCTCGGCGGAGTTGGCGACCATGAGGACCGACTCGCCGCTCCACGTGATCGACGCCCCGACGCCCTTGAAGTCGTACCGCTGGGCGATCTCCTTCGCCGCCTGGTTCAGCGCGTTGTCGACCTCCTGGCGGTCGACCTTGCTGACGACGTCGAACGACGACTCGCTCGCCATGTGCTCTCCTCCTGCCGCCCCGGGCGTCCGCCGGGGCTCGTCTGTCGCCGCACCCGTCGGGCGTCGGCCGTCCGTCCCGGGGACCGTTTCGTCAGCACCCCCGGGGAGTTGCTATCCTTCCACCCGCGCGCTGCTCGCGGCGGCCGGCCTCCGGGTCGACCCCGCACGGCGAGCGATCCCTGGCGGGTTACCCGAGCGGCCAAAGGGGGCTGACTGTAAATCAGCTGGCACAGCCTACGGGGGTTCGAATCCCTCACCCGCCACGGTGCGAGAGCCCGGACTGCGACTGCGGTCCGGGCTCTCGTCGTCTGCCGCCACGTCGCCACGTCGCCCGTCCGTCCGTCGCCCTGCCGTCCCGGGCCTGGCGTCCGCGCGAGACGCCGTGCGTCAACGACGACGGCGGGGCGCCCGGGTGGGCACCCCGCCGGTCGAGGCGAGCGGGCAGCGACGTCAGGAGGACGTCGCGCAGGTGTAGGTGCCCTCGGTGACGGACACGGTCGCGCCTTCGTAGAGGGTGTCGAAGGTGCCGGCGTCCTCGGCGGACGCGAACGCGACTCCGACACCGAGGGGGTCGGCGAACCCGGTGAGCCCGCCGAGGAGCTCCTCGGCGCCGCTCTGGCAGGCAGGGTCCCAGGGGAGCGTGGTGTAGCCGGCGGCGGCGAGCGCGTCGATCGTCGGCTGGAGCTTCTCGGGCCCTTCGGCGGAGTCGGCGACGTCGGTCCAGACGACGAAGAACGAGTCCTCGGTCGTGGCGGGGTCGATCGACGCGGGCCATGCGAGCGTGGGCGCGGTGCCGTCCGCGTCGGCGTCGGGCGTCGTGTCGTCGTCGGAACCGGTGCACGCCGCGGTGCCGAGGGTGACCGCGGCGGCGAGCAGGAGGGCAGCGGCGGTGCTGCGGGGTGTTCGGCGCATGGGCGGGATCCTCACACGGGACAAACCGCCCAGGCGACGAGGTGAATCGTTTAGGCCCCGGCGCTGCGTCGACCGTGCGGATCGCACGACGGCGGGCGCCGCGTCGGGCGTCCGGGCAGGTGGGCCGGGGTGGCGGCGGGCCGCGTGGCCGCCGTCACCGGACTGGATTTCGCAGCCGGGCACTCGCCCGTGTAGCCTTGCACGCGCTGCCCCGATAGCTCAGTCGGCAGAGCGTCTCCATGGTAAGGAGAAGGTCAAGGGTTCGATTCCCTTTCGGGGCTCTGTGGTGTGTCCGGGGCCGTGGTTCATTCCGCGGCCTCGGGGCATCCGAGGCGGGGTAGCTCAGCTGGTCAGAGCGCACGACTCATAATCGTGAGGTCGCGGGTTCAAGCCCCGCTCCCGCTACAGCCAGTGTGACCCAGGCGGCGCGTCGGTCGGCGCGTCGGGACAGCAGATTGCAGGCGCCCCCCGCGGCGCGAGGAGACAAGATCATGGCCAGCAAGAGCGCGGACGTCCGCCCGAAGATCACGCTCGCCTGCACGGAGTGCAAGGAGCGGAACTACATCACGAAGAAGAACCGTCGGAACGACCCCGACCGGCTCGAGATGAAGAAGTACTGCCCGCGCGACAACCGGCACACGGTCCACCGCGAGACCCGCTGAGCCGCGCCCCACGGGGCCGCAGGACTCCAGGCACGCCCCCGGCTCCCCGCCGGCGGGCGTGCTTGTGCTTTGAAGGCCGACACGGCCGACGCGACGGACGACAGGAGCACCGAGGATGCCGGTCGACACCGGGTACGCCGGGCGCGAGTACGCGCCGAACGCGCCGTACGAGGTCGGGCGCGAGAAGCTGCGCGAGTTCGCCGCCGCCGTGGGCGCGACGCACCCCGCGCACACCGACCCGGAGGCCGCGCGAGCGCTCGGTCACCCCGACGTCATCGCGCCGCCGACGTTCGCCGTCGTGGTCGCGCAGCGCGCCGAGGCCCAGCTCTTCGAGGACCCGGCCGCGGGCATCGACTTCAGCCGCGTCGTGCACGCCGACGAGCGGTTCACGCACCACCGGCCGATCCATGCCGGCGACCGGCTCGTCACGGTCCTGCACGTCGACGCGATCGTCGAGCGCGCCGGTCTCGCCATGATCACCACGCGCGCCGAGATCGCGGCCGAGGACGGCGAGGCCGTCGCGACCGTCGTCTCGACGCTGGCCGTCCGCGGGGAGGACGCATGACTACGCCCGTGCTCGCCGAGCTGACCGTCGGCCAGGAGCTCGCGCGCCGCGAGGTCACCGTCGACCGCGCGCGCCTCGTCCGGTACGCGGGTGCCAGCGGCGACTTCAACCCGATCCACTGGAACGAGCGCGTCGCGACCGCCGTCGGCCTGCCGGGTGTCATCGCGCACGGCATGTGGACGATGGGCGCCGCGGGCAGCGTCGTCGCCGACTGGGCGGGCGACCCGGGTGCGGTCGTCGACTACCAGGTGCGGTTCACGCGGCCCGTGCCGGTGCCCGACCCGGGCGCGGCGACCGTCGAGGTCGTCGCCGTGGTGGGCGCGCTCGACGCCGACGCGGGCACGGTGCGCGTCGACCTCACGGTGAGCGTCGACGGCGTCCGCGTGCTCGGCAAGGCGCAGGCGGTCGTCCGGCTCGCCTGACGCGACGGTCCTCGCTCGCCCGCACAGGTTCTCGCCCGGTCGGACGCCGCGACGCGTCGCCCGCGCGGGCGACGTCGCCGTGGTCCCGAGCGTGACGCGAGCGCGTGATTCGTCCGGCTTCTTCCTTTCCGTCCGGCCGCTCCCTACGGTGTACCCGGGCCGCATCGTCGCGGCCCGACGCCCACAGAGGAGAGAGCACCGATGCACACGACGACGGAGTCTGGGGCGCGGGTCTCGCGCCGCACGTTCCTCGCACTGACCGGCGCGGGGGTCGCCGCCGGCGTGGCGGTCGCCACGGCCCCCGGCGCCGCGGCCGCTGCTGGTGGACACGTGTCAACGGGACGCGGTCACGCGCACGGGCCGTCCGCACAGCGCGCCGCGGTCGGGTTCCTGCAGGCCGCGACCGACGCCTACCCGACGGTCAACACCGGCGCACGGCTCGCGCAGAGCTACGGCGACGAGCTCGGCCTGTTCAGCACGGCCTTCGTCTACGACAACGCGCTCGCGATCATCGCCCTGCTCGCCGACGGGCGCCGGTCGAGCGAGCAGACGGCACGCGTCCTGGGCGACGGCCTGCTCTACGCGCAGGACCACGACCCGGGTTACACGGACGGGCGCCTGCGGCAGGGCTACAACGTGGGGCCCTACACGTTCTACGACGGCAACCCGCAGCCGTACGGTTTCGTCCTGCCTGACGGCGCGGCCAACATCGGCTGGCAGTTCGGTTTCCTCGGCACGGCGGTCGGCGACATGGCGTGGCCCGGCATCGCGCTCCTGCACCTGTACGACCGCACGCGCGACCGCCGGTACCTCGCCGGCGCCGTGCGGATCGGGGAGTGGATCACGACCAACACGTGGCGCACGACGGGCCTCGGGGGCTTCTCGTTCGGCGTCAACGGTGCCAACGCGCCCGTGCCCAACGGGTCGACCGAGCACAACATCGACTGCACGGCGTTCTTCTCGATGCTCCGCAAGGTGACTCGTGACAACCGCTGGAAGGCGGCCGCCGAGCACGCGCGCGCGTTCGTCGACGCGATGTGGGAGCCGTCGGGCGGGTTCTTCTGGACCGGCACCAACGACGGCGTCGAGATCAACCGGTTCCCCGTCCCGCTCGACACCGTGACCTGGGCGTGGCTCGCGACCCGCGACCGCACGTTCAAGCGCGGTCTCGACTGGGCGGGCACCGCGCTCGCGGTCACCGACGACGCCACGGCGGCGACGTCGCAGCTGCCCGACGGCGAGCGCCTCTCGGGCGTGACGTTCAGCACCGCGAGCCCGGAGTCGACCGCGCAGTACAACGGGATCACCGTGCACCCGCAGGGCGTGTGGCTCGAGGGCACCGGGCAGCTCGCGACCGCGCTGATCGACCGCAACGGGCGCGGCGACGCGAAGGCGGCCGAGCGCCTGCTGGTGCAGATCCGGCACGCGCAGGACGTCCTCGGCGTCGGCCAGCACCTCGGTGGCGTGGTCGTCGACGGCGGGGTCGTCGCGGCGTCGAGCCTGCTCGACACCGGCTTCGGGTTCGGGTACTTCCAGGTGCAGCACGTCGGCGCGACGTCGTGGTTCGTCTACGCCGCGACGCGCTCCAACCCGCTCGACTGGCTGAAGCGCAGCTGACGCGGGCGCCGCGCCCCGGTCGTCCCCGGCGGAGGTGGGCGACCGGGGCGCGGTGCGTCCCGGGTGGGGGCCGCACGCACGACCGTCGGGACGGCGCCCGTCAGGCCGGGGCGGGGCCGGTCGTCGTGCCGATGCGGAGCGTGACGCCGAGCTCGCGGTAGGGCGGCGTCTCGCCCGCGAGCAGGTCCTCGACCGCGTGCCCGACGGCGGCGCCCTTCTCCGCGAGCGGCTGCACGACCGACGTCAGCACGTCGGGCGCGAGCCAGGGGAGGTCGAGCCCGTCGAAGCCGGCGACGGACACGTCCTCGGGCACGCGCAGGCCGAGCTCGCGCGCCGCGAGCACGACGCCCGACGCGAGCAGGTCGGACTGGCAGACCACGGCGGTCGGCCGGTCGTCGCCGGAGAGCAGCGCGAAGCCGGCGGTCTTGCCGTGCTCGACGAGCGAGGCGGGCGTCTCGTAGATCGCGACGGGAGTCACGCCCGCGTCGGTGACGCCCGCGAGGCGTCGGCGGGTGATCTCCCAGTCGATCCGGGAGAGCCGGTCGGCGTCGACGACGCCGTCGCGGCGGTCGCGGTCGAACGGGAGCGTGACCACGGCGATCCGCTCGTGCCCGAGGCCGAGGAGGTGCTGCGTCGCCTCGGTCATGCCGTGCCGGTCGTCGATGCCGACGGTGGTCACGCCCTCCTGGCGGCGGCCCTCGACGACGACCGTGCGGATGCCGCGGCGCTGGAGCGCGGCGAGCGTGGGGTTGTCGGTCGTCCCGCCCCACATGAGCACGGCGACGTCCATCGCGGCGGACTCGACCAGGGGGTCGACGGGCGGCTCGGTGGGGTCGCTCGGACCGGGGATGAGCAGCACGCCGAGCCCGAGCGAGCCGAGCGTGCCGACGAGCCCGTCGAGCACCTGGATCGAGACGGGGTCGCGGAAGGAGCGCTTGAGCGCGTCGCCGACGACGACGCCGACGATGCCGGACCGCCCGCGGCGGAGCTGGCGGCCCAGCGGGTTGGGGCCGGCGTAGTCGAGCTCGACGGCGGCGTCGAGCACGCGCTGCCGGGTCGCGGCGGCGATGGGTCCCGCGCCCGAGAACGCGAGCGAGGCCGTCGAGACGGAGACCTTGGCGGCCGCGGCGACGTCCGCGAGGGTCGGGCGTGGGCGGGGCAGGGGTCCACCTCCGGGTCGGCGCACCGGGCCCGGCGGGCCGTGCGGGACGGGCCGGGGCGGGTGCGACGGGGCACGGCGGCGCGGGTGCGCGGACGTGTTTGACGCGACCGCCAGCGTACCCGCAGAATGACACGTCCCCTCAAATCGATTCGACCGTCCCGCGAGAAGCGATCGAATCGATTCGAACACGTCGTCCGAACCCGTGCCCGGAGCCCCACCGTGTCCCACCCCGCCCCCGCCGGGCAGACCCCCTCGACCGCACCCCCCTCGTCGCCGCCCCGCACGCCCGACGCCCGCCGGCTCGCCCGCGCGCGCTGGCTCCTCATGGGCCTGTTCGCGCTCACCGGAATCACGTTCTCGAGCTGGCTCGCGCGCATCCCCGCGGTGCGCGACGCGCTCGACCTGTCCACCGCCGAGCTCGGCGGCATGCTCCTCGTCGGCTCGCTGGGCGCGCTCGTCACCGTCACCGCCGCCGGCGTCGTCGTGCAGCGGTTCGGCAGCCGCGTCGGCATCGTCGCGTCGACCGCCGCGCTCTCGGTCGGGTACGTCCTCATGGGCGTCGGGCCCGCCGTCGGGTCCGTCCCGGTCCTCGCCGTCGGCATCTTCCTCAACGGGGTGGCCGTCGCGCTCGGCAACGTCCCGCTCAACGTCGAGTCCGGCCGTGTCGAGCGCGCCATGGGCCGCACCGTGATCCCGCAGTTCCACGCCGCGTTCTCGATCGGCGCCGTCACCGGGTCCGGCCTCGGCGCCGTCGCCGCCGCGCTCGGCGTGCCCGTCGTCGTGCAGTTCTCCGCCGTCGCCGCGCTCGCGGTCGTGTGGCGCCTCGCCTCGCTGCGCGGCGTCGTGCTCGACGCCACCCCCGACGACCGCCGCACGTCGCGCCCGGCACGCGACGATGCCGCGCTCGCCGTGCCTGCGACGGGGCCTGCGGCCGGGGCGCCCGCGCCCGCCGGCCGCCGGCGCCGCATCGCGACCGCGCTCGACTCGTGGCGCGAGCCCCGCACGCTGCTGATCGGTGTCGTCATCATGGCCGCCGCGCTCTCCGAGGGGTCGGCCAACGACTGGCTGTCGCTCGCGGTCGTCGACGGGTTCGGCCGCAGCGAGGCCGTCGGCGGCGCGATGCTCGGCGTGTTCGTCGGCGCCATGACGGTCGTCCGGCTGCTCGGCACGCGCCTCATCGACTCCTTCGGCCGCGTGGCCGTGCTCCGGGTGTCGGGGGTCGTCTCGCTCGGCGGCCTCCTGCTCTTCGGCCTCGCGCCGACGCTCGAGCTCGCCGTCGTCGGCATCGTCGGCTGGGGCTTCGGCGCCGCGCTCGCGGTGCCCGTCGGCATCGCGGCCGCGTCCGACGACCCGCTGCGGTCCGCCGGACGCGTCGCCGTCGTCTCCTCGTTCGCCTCGGTCGCGTCGCTCGCGGCGCCGCCGCTGCTCGGGATCGCCGCGGAGTCGATGGGGGCGCGGCACGCGCTGCTCCTGATCGGTGTCGCGATGGTCGCGAGCGTCCTGCTCGCCGCGCGCGTGGCACCCGAGACCGACGCCGCCCGCCCGTCCGAGCCGGCCGCGGTGCCGGCGTCCGCCGCACCGACCGGCGAGCCGGTCACGCCAGGCACCCCGGCGCACGGCCGGGTGGCCGACGCGGACCCCGACCCGCTCGCCGCCCTCGCGGCGCACCGCGCGGAGCAGCCCGCGCTCGCCCGCCCGCACGCCGCCCGCCGGCACCTGGTCCGGGCGCACGCCGCCCGCGCCGGTGCGGCGGTCCGCGCGGGCGCCACGACCCTCCGCGTGCGCGCGACCGCGCGCGCACGTGCCACCACGAGCAGGAACGGGCACGATCGATGACGGCACCGCGCACCGGAGGAACGATGTCCGACACCCCGACCCAGCCCGACCTGCGCGTCCGGCGGGCGTCGCTGGCCGTCCTCGCGGTCTTCGTCCTCAACGGGTTCAACTTCGCGACGTGGGCGTCGCGGCTGCCCGCGATCCGCGACGGCCTCGACTTCTCGCCCGAGAAGATGGGCCTGCTGCTGCTCGTCGGCGCGGTCGGGTCGCTCGTCGCGCTGCCGCTGTCCGGCATGGTCGTCGAGCGGCTCGGCGCACGCACCACCGTGCTCGGGTTCGCGGTCCTCAACGGGGTCGGCCTGACCATCGCGGCGCTCGGCGTCGCCGCCGGGCAGGTCTGGGTCGTCGTCGTCGGCATGGTGCTCTACGGCGTCGGGACGGGCGTGTGGGACGCGGCGATGAACCTCGAGGGCGCGGCCGTCGAGCAGGAGCTCGGCCGCACCGTCATGCCGCGGTACCACGCCGGCTTCTCGTTCGGCACCGTGGGCGCCGCCGGCGTCTCCGCGCTGGCCGCGGCGCTGCACGTGCCCGTCGCGGTGCACGTCCCGATCGCGGTCACCGTGTCCGTCGTCGTCGTCGCCTTCGCGGTCCGCGCGTTCCTCCCGGCCGGCGCGGAGCACCCGCACGCCGTCACCGACGACGCCGCCCCGCGCGGCGCCCGCGGCGCTCTCGCCGCGTGGCTCGAGCCGCGCACGCTGCTCATCGGCCTCGTCGTGCTCGCCGCCGCGCTCACCGAGGGATCCGCGAACGACTGGGTCAGCCTCGCGGTCGTCGACGGCTTCGACACCTCGCACGCGCTCGGTGCGCTCGCGTTCGGCGTCTTCGTCGGCGCGATGACGAGCATGCGCTGGTTCGGCACCGCGCTGCTCGACCGGTACGGCCGCGTCGTCGTGCTGCGGCTGTGCGCCGTGCTCGCGATCGTCGGGCTCCTCACCTTCGCCCTCGCCGGCCAGCTGTGGCTCGCGCTCGTCGGCGTCGTCGCGTGGGGCGCGGGTGCCGCGCTCGGCTTCCCCGTCGGCATGAGCGCCGCGTCCGACGACCCGCTGCGTGCCGCCCCGCGCGTCAGCGTCGTGTCGACCATCGGCTACAGCGCGTTCCTCGCCGGCCCGCCGCTGCTCGGGCTGCTCGCACAGCACGTGGGGTACCGCAACGCGCTCCTGGTGATCCTCGTGCCCGTGGTCCTCGGCCTGCTCGTCGTCAACGCGGCCGCTCCGCTCGCCCGCCCGGGAGCCGTGGAGCCCGCCGACGCCCAGCGTCCGGACGCCGCGGTCTAGCCTGGGCGACGTGCAGCACGTGACGACCCCGACGACCACCCCCGCGCTCGCCGACCTCACGACCCTGCGGGTCGGGGGACCGGCCGCGCGCTACGTCGAGACCACGACCGAGGCCGAGCTCGTCGACGCCGTGCGCGCCGCGGACGACGCGGGCGAGCCGCTGCTCGTCGTCGGCGGCGGGTCGAACCTGCTCGTCGCCGACGCGGGTTTCGACGGAGTCGTCGTGCGCGACGTCCGCACGGGCATCGACGTGCCGGACCACTCGGCGTGCGCGGGCGTCACGTACACCGTCCCCGCGGGCACCCCGTGGGACGAGGTCGTCGAGCACGCCGTCACGCACCGGCTCGTCGGCCTCGAGGCGCTGTCCGGCATCCCGGGTTCGACCGGCGCGACCCCCGTGCAGAACGTCGGCGCCTACGGCCAGGAGGTGTCGGAGACCATCGCGACCGTCCGGGTGTGGGACCGCGGGCGGGGCAAGGTCCGGACGCTGCCCCTCGTCGACCTCCGCTTCGGCTACCGCACGTCGCTGCTCAAGCGCTCGATGCGCCCGACCGCCGCCGACCCCGAGGACCCGCGCGCGCCCTGGGGGCCGACGCCCCGGTACGTCGTCCTCGACGTGACCTTCCAGCTGCGTCAGGGCACGCTCGCCCAGGCCGTCCGCTACCCCGAGCTCGCGCGCACGCTCGGCGTCGCCGTGGGGGAGCGCGCGCCGATCCTCGACGTCCGGGCCGCCGTGCTCGAGCTCCGCGGACGCAAGGGCATGGTCCTCGACGCCGCCGACCACGACACGTGGAGCGCGGGGTCGTTCTTCACCAACCCGATCCTGGAGCCCGCGGCCGCCGCGGCGCTCCCCGCCGACGCGCCCCGCTTCCCCGCGGGGGACGGCGCGACCAAGACGAGCGCCGCCTGGCTGATCGAGCACGCCGGGTTCGCGCGCGGCCACGCCGGTCCGGGCGCCGCCGCGCTGTCCGGCAAGCACACGCTCGCGCTCACCAACCGGGGCGGCGCGACGGCCGACGAGCTCGTCGCGCTCGCCCGCGAGATCCGCGACGGCGTCCGCGCGGCGTTCGGCGTCGAGCTCGAGCCCGAGCCCGTGCTGGTGGGCCTCAGCCTCTGACGCGCACGGGGCGCCGCTCCCGCGGGCGGGTACCACTGACGGCCGGCGTCAGCCTCGGACGTCGACGGGCGCACTCCCCGCGACCGCCGCGGCCCGCGGGTCCGCGGCGTCGTCGCCCGCCAGCCACGCGTCGACCCCGGCGAGCAGCCGCCCCCGCACGCCGTCCGACGCGCGGCTCGCGAGGATCGAGGACCGCGCCAGCGCCGCGACCTCGGCGTCGGAGAAGCCGTGCACCGTGCGCGTCGCCTCGTACTGCGCGACCAGCCGCGACCGGAACAGCAGCGGGTCGTCGGCCCCGAGCGCGACGCGCGCCCCCGCCTCGACGAGCGCGCGCAGCGGCACGTCGCCGTCCGACCCGTAGACGCCGAGCGACACGTTCGACGCCGGGCACACCTCGAGCGCGACGCCCTCGTCGACGACCCGGTCCAGCACCCGCGGGTCCTCCGCGCTGCGCACGCCGTGCCCGAGCCGGTCGGGGCGCAGCGCGTCGAGCACCTCCTCGACGTGCGCCGGCCCGAGCAGCTCGCCGCCGTGCGGCACCGCCGCGAGCCCCGCGCGGCGGGCGATCGCGAACGCCGGGCCGAACGCGCCCGTGTCGCCGCGGCGCTCGTCGTTCGACAGCCCGAAGCCGACCACCTCGCCGGACCCGTCGCCCGCGTGCCGGACGGAAAGCCGGGCGAGCGTGCGCGCGTCCAGCGGGTGCCGCATGCGCGACGCCGCGACGACCACGCCCACGTCGACGCCCGCCGCCGCACCCGCCCGGCGCGCCTCGTCCAGCACGATCTCCAGCGCGGGCGTCAGACCGCCGACGAACGGCGCGTACGACGTCGGGTCGACCTGGATCTCCAGCCGCCCCGACCCCTCCGCGGCGTCGTCCTCGACGGCCTCCCGGACGACCCGGCGCATGTCGTCCTCGCTGCGCACGCACGCGCGCGCCGCGTCGTACAGCCGCTGGAACCGGAACCAGCCGCGCTCGTCGGCCGGCACGTGCAGCGGGTCGTCGTCGAGCAGCGCCGCCGGCAGGCGGATCCCGTGCCGCTCGGCCAGGTCCGCGAGCGTGCTCGGCCGCATCGAGCCCGTGAAGTGCAGGTGCAGGTGCGCCTTCGGCAGGAGGGCCAGGTCACGCATCGGCACAGTGTGCCAGCCGCGCCCGGGTGGGCCCGCGTCAGACCGCCGCGGTCGCGTCGACGAGCCGGTACCCGACGCCGCGCACCGTGTCGAAGTGCTCCGCCCCGACCTTGCGCCGCAGGTACCGCACGTACACGTCGACGACGTTCGAGCCCGGGTCGAAGTCGTAACCCCACACGTCCGACAGCAGGCGCTCGCGGGTCAGCACGTCGCCGGGGTTGCGCAGGAACGTCTCGGCGAGCGCGAACTCGCGTGCGGACAGCTCGACCTCCTGGTCCCGCACGCGGATCCGGCGGGTGCGCAGGTCGAGCTGCAGCGGCCCGTGCGTGAGCACCGTGACGTCGCCCGAGGGCTGCGGCTGCTGGCGCAGGCGCAGCCGCACCCGGGCCAGCAGCTCCTCGAACCGGAACGGCTTCGCCATGTAGTCGTCGGCCCCGGACTCCAGGCCCGTGACCGTGTCGGTCACCGACGACCGCGCCGTGAGCACGATGACGGGGAGCGAGTGCCCGGCCTCGCGCAGCCGGCGCAGCACCTGGAAGCCGTCGAGGTCGGGCAGGCCCAGGTCGAGGATCACGAGGTCGACGCCACCCGCACGGACCCGGCCGAGGGCGTCGTCCCCCGTCGTGACGGCCGTGGCCTCGTACCCCGCGGTGCGCAGGCCCTTGGCGACGAAGGCGGCGATCCGCTCCTCGTCCTCCGCGATGAGGATGTGGGTCATCAGTGCTGCTCCGCGAGGTCGGGGACGGATGTCGTGGTGTCGCCGTCGACCAGGTCGACCGCGGGGACGTCGAGCACGAACACGGCGCCGCGGCTCCCCGGACCGGGCGGCCGCTCGACGCCCACCGTGCCGTGGTGCGCCTGGGCGATCGCGGCCACGATGGGCAGGCCGAGACCCGCACCGTTCGGCGACCGGTCCGCCTGGCCGCGGTGGAACCGCTCGAAGATCCGCCGCTCCTCCGACGCGGGCACGCCCGGTCCCTCGTCACGGACCCAGAGCACGAGGCGGTCGCCGACGACCTCGGAGCCGATCCAGACCGTCGAGCCCGGCGGGGAGAAGCGGTACGCGTTCGCGAGGAGCTGCAGCCACGCCTGCGTGATGCGCTGCTCGTCGAGGCTCACGGTGACGTCGGCGCGCGACGTCACGACCCAGCGCCGGTCGCCGAGCCCCCGGGCCTTCTCGTGCACGTCGTCGGTGAGGCGACCGACGTCGGTCGGGGCGAGCCGCACGAAGTCGGGCCGCTCGGCCGTGGCCAGGATCATGAGGTCGTCGACGAGGCGGTGCATGCGGTCGAGCTCGTCGAGCGCGAGGGACTGGGTCGCGCGCACGTCCTCCGGGTCGTCGGGGTCGAGCAGCTCGAGGTGCCCGCGCACGATCGTGAGCGGCGTGCGCAGCTCGTGCCCGACGTCGTCCAGCAGCTCGCGCTGTGACCCGAACGCGCGCTCCAGGCGGTCGAGCATCGCGTTCACCGTGTGCGCGAGGTCGCCGAGGTCGTCATTGCTGCTGACGTTGATGCGCTCCGACAGGTCGGACTCGGTCACGCGTCGCGCGGTATCGCGCAGGAGCCGCAGCGGGTGCAGCAGCCGCCCGACGACGAACCACGCGACGACCGAGATGCCGAGCAGCGCGACGATGCCGACCGCCGAGTACGTGAGGAACGTCGTCTGCAGCGTGCGCATCTCCGCGCTGCGGTCGAACGCGACGACGAACAGCCCGAGCGCCGGGTCGTGGTCGACGCGCACCGGCGCGGCCATGAGCCGGTACTCGGTGACACTCGTGCGCACCGTCTGGACGGTCGGCGTGCTCGTGGAGAGCGAGAGCCGGCTGAGGTGGTCGATGAGCTCCTCGTCGGCGTCGAGCTGGATCGCGTGCGTCTCGCGCGCGGCCGTCCAGCTCAGCCGCCCGGACAGGAGCGTGATGACGCCCTCGTTCTTGCCGGGCACGCGGTTGCGGACGGCGACCTTGAGCACCCGGCTCACCGAGTCGAACCGCTGCCCGGTGGCCGGGTCGGGCTCTTCCTGGACGCCGCGGAGCGCGGTCAGCGCCCGGGCGAGGGAGTTGTCGATGCGGGCGTCGGTCTCGCGCGACTGCAGCCAGAAGGCGGTCGCCCCGGCGACGAGGACCGTCAGCGCCGACAGCACGATGACGGCGGTGAGGATCCGGACCCGGACGGTGAGGTGCGCGGCGGTGAGCGGCGCCGCGGGAGCGCTCCCGCGCGCGGTGCGTGGCTCGTCCGGACGCATGGCGGACAGTATGGACCGGCGTCCGCTCGCGGTGCAGCACCGGACCAGCCGCGTCACGAGCACGTGTGACGAGGAGGAACGGTCGCAGACGGCCGCCCGCGACCCGGAGGGACCGGTGCCGTCAGCCCCGCGGAGGGGCCGGGGTCACTCCGCCTCGCCCAGCAGCCGCTGGATGCGCGACACGCCCTCGACGAGGTCGGCGTCCGCAAGCGCGTACGACAGGCGCAGGAACCCGCTCGGCCCGAACGCCTCGCCGGGCACGACCGCGACCTCGACCTCGTCGAGGATGAGGCTCGCGAGCTCGGCCGACGTGCGCGGGGTGACACCACGGATCGTGCACCCGAGCAGGCCCTCGACCGACGGGTAGGCGTAGAACGCGCCCTGCGGCGCGGGCACCTCGACGCCGTCGATCGCGCCGAGCATCTCGACGATCGTGCGACGGCGGCGGTCGAACGCGGTGCGCATCTCCTCGACCGCGGCGAGGTCGCCCGTGAGCGCCGTGATCGCGGCGCGCTGCGAGACGTTCGCGACGTTCGACGTCAGGTGTGACTGGAGGTTCGTCGCGGCGGCGATGACGTCGCGCGGGCCGATCATCCAGCCCACCCGCCAGCCGGTCATCGCGTAGGTCTTGGCGACGCCGTTGAGCACGACGCAGGTGTCCGCGAGCTCGGGCACGACGCGCACGATCGGCGTGAACACCGCGTGGTCGTACGTGAGGTGCTCGTAGATCTCGTCGGTGACGACCCAGACGCCGTGCTCGAGCGCCCAGCGGCCGATCTCGGCGGTCTGCTCGGGGGAGTAGACGGCGCCGGTCGGGTTGGACGGCGAGTTGAAGAGCAGGACCTTGGTGCGCGGCGTCCGCGCGGCCTCGAGCTGCTCGACGGTGACCAGGTACCCCTGGTCGACGCCGGCGAAGACCTCGACGGGGACGCCGCCCGCGAGCCGGATCGCCTCGGGGTAGGTGGTCCAGTACGGCGCGGGCAGGAGCACCTCGTCGCCCGGGTCGAGCAGCGCGGCGAACGACTGGTAGACCGCCTGCTTCCCACCGTTCGTGACGAGGACCTCGGCCGGGCTGACCTCGTAGCCGGAGTCGCGCAGCGTCTTCGCGGCGATCGCCTCACGCAGCGCGGGCAGCCCCGCGGCGGGTGTGTACCGGTGGTTCGCGGGGTCCTGCGCGGCGGCGACGGCGGCGTCGACGATGTAGGCCGGCGTCGGGAAGTCGGGCTCGCCCGCGCCGAACCCGACGACGGGCCGACCGGCGGCCTTGAGCGCCTTGGCCTTGGCGTCGACCGCGAGGGTCGCGGACTCGGCGATGGCGGCGACCCGGGCGGACACGCGGGCGCGGGGAGTGGTCTGCTCGCTCACGGCCCCCATAGTGGCAGAGGTCACGCGACGCCTGCCCGGCCTTTCGACCCGTGGCGCGCCGCGCGCGGACGCCCGCCGACCGGGCTGCGAGGGCCGCCCGCGGACGTGGTTCGACCCATCCGGTCGCGTCGCGTACAGTGGACCCCCGGCGGTTGACCTTCGCCATGATGAGCCGCGCCCTCGCGTGTCTAGACATGAGGGTGTGGACGTGATGGAGCTGGCCTGGCCGCCGTAGGGCAGTGGCGCAATTGGTAGCGCAGCGGTCTCCAAAACCGCAGGTTGCAGGTTCGAGTCCTGTCTGCCCTGCGCACGCGTACCGGCTCCCGGCCGGGCGCGAGCAGGATCGCCGGACGGTCCGGCGCGTCGCGTCAGCCGTCCCACCGCCGGGCCGCACGGTCCCGGTGGCCACCACGAGACACAGGGGCCAGACGTGAGCGAAACCGCACCGGCCGCGGCGTCCGACGCCGGGGGCCCGGCGACCGCCCGCGAGCCCAAGTCCGTCAAGGGCGAGAAGAAGCGCGGGCTGTTCGCCCGCATCGCGCTCTTCTGGCGCCAGGTGGTCGCCGAGCTCAAGAAGGTCGTCCGACCGACGCGCTCCGACCTCATCACGTACACGACGGTCGTCCTCGTGTTCGTGGCGGTCGTGATGGCGTTCGTGACGGTCGTCGACCTCGGCATCGGCCGGCTGACGTTCTGGGTGTTCGGGGGCTGAGCGCCCGCGGCCACGCCGGCCGCCCCACGGTGGCGAGGACACTCGCCACCCGCACGCACCCCACGCGGGAGAAAGCAGGTTCGCACGTGTCGCAGGAGTCGCAGGAGCCCACCGGCGCCGAGACGGAGCTCGAGGACGCCCTGGCGTCGGTCGAGGCGGTCGAGGGCGCCGCGGGCGACGAGCTCGCTCCGGCCGACGACGCGTCGACCGACGAGGTCGCCGAGGTCGAGGACGAGGCCGCCGAGGTCGAGGAGTCGGCCGAGGACGCCGAGCCCGACCCCGACGAGGACCCCGTCGCCGCCTTCAAGGCGCAGCTGCGCAGCCAGCCGGGCGACTGGTACGTCATCCACTCGTACGCGGGCTACGAGAACCGCGTGAAGGCGAACCTCGAGAACCGCACGCAGAGCCTCAACATGGAGGACTTCATCTACCAGGTGGAGGTCCCCATGGAGGAGGTCGTCGAGATCAAGAACGCGCAGCGCAAGGTCGTCAAGCGCGTCCGGATCCCCGGCTACGTCCTCGTCCGCATGGAGATGACCGACGAGTCGTGGGGCGCCGTCCGGCACACCCCGGGCGTCACGTCGTTCGTGGGCCACACCCACCAGCCGGTGCCGCTGACGCTCGACGAGGTCTTCTCGATGCTCTCGCCGTCGCTGACGCCGAAGGCGCCCGCCACGGCGGCCGCGGCCACCAAGAGCACCTCGCAGATCCAGGTCGACTTCACGGTCGGCGAGTCGGTCACCGTCACGGACGGCCCGTTCGACACGCTGCCGGCGACGATCTCCGAGATCAACGCCGAGAACCAGAAGCTCAAGGTGCTCGTCTCGATCTTCGGCCGGGAGACCCCGGTCGAGCTGTCGTTCAGCCAGGTCGCCAAGATCTGACGCTGACGCTGCCGCCCCGCCACCGTGGGGCGGCACTGCAACCGGGTCATCGCCCACGGCGTCGGCCCACGAACCAGAGAGGGACGGCTTCATGCCCCCCAAGAAGAAGGTCACCGGCCTCATCAAGCTCCAGATCAACGCCGGTGCGGCCACGCCCGCCCCGCCGATCGGCCCCGCGCTCGGTCAGCACGGCGTGAACATCATGGAGTTCTGCAAGGCCTACAACGCGGCGACCGAGTCGCAGCGCGGCAACGTCATCCCCGTCGAGATCACGGTGTACGAGGACCGCTCGTTCACCTTCATCACGAAGACGCCGCCGGCCGCCGAGCTCATCAAGAAGGCCGCCGGGGTCGCCAAGGGCTCCCCGACGCCGCACACCGTGAAGGTCGCGACCCTCACGTCGGCCCAGGTCCGCGAGATCGCGAGCACCAAGCTCGAGGACCTCAACGCGAACGACCTCGAGGCCGCCGAGAAGATCATCGCCGGCACGGCCCGCTCGATGGGCATCCGCGTCGAGGGCTGACGCCCTCACCGCCCGCCGGCGGGTGACGTCGGCGGGCACCACCTCGACGTGAGACCTCATGTCGAGGACGAAGTGCAGTGGCAGGGCCTGTGCGGCCCGACGGACCACGACTGCTGAGAAGAGAGAAGCAGATGGCGAAGCACAGCAAGGCGTACCGCAACGCCGCCGAGAAGATCGAGGCGGGCAAGGTCTACAGCCCGCTCGAGGCCGTCCGGCTGGCGCAGGCGACGTCGACGACCAAGTACGACGCGACCGTCGAGGTGGTCTTCCGCCTCGGTGTCGACCCCCGCAAGGCGGACCAGATGGTCCGTGGCACCGTGAACCTGCCGCACGGCACCGGCAAGACGGCCCGCGTGCTCGTCTTCGCGACCGGTGAGCGCGCCGAGCAGGCCCGCGCCGCGGGCGCCGACGAGGTCGGTGGCGACGAGCTGATCGAGAAGGTGGCCGCCGGCTACACCGACTTCGACTCGGCCGTGGCGACCCCGGACCTCATGGGCAAGGTCGGCCGTCTGGGCAAGGTCCTGGGCCCCCGTGGTCTCATGCCGAACCCGAAGACCGGCACCGTGACGATGGACGTGGCCAAGGCCGTGTCCGACATCAAGGGCGGCAAGATCGAGTTCCGCGTGGACCGTCACGCGAACCTGCACTTCATCATCGGCAAGACGTCGTTCTCCGACGTCAACCTGGTGGAGAACTACGCCGCGGCGCTGGAGGAGATCCTGCGTCTCAAGCCGTCCGCGTCGAAGGGCCGCTACATCACCAAGGCGACCATCTCGACGACGAACGGCCCCGGGATCCTGCTCGACCAGAACAAGACCCGGAACCTGACGGTCGAGGACGACGCCGCCTGAGGCTCGCCCCCACGCACGAACGGCGAAGGCCCGGTCCCCCCTGCGGATCGGGCCTTCGCCGTTCTCGTTCCCTGCTGCCGCCCCGCGTCTCGCCCGCCCCGTGCTCGCGCTGAGCTACCACGCGTGCGTCGTCTCGGCACGTGCCCGGCCGGGCTCCGAGGACTCCGATCGGTGCGCCGGCGCGAGCCGGGTCAGGACCGGCGGGTGGCGGCCGGTGCGGTGCGGGTGCGCCCGACGAGCTCCAGCGGCCGCGACCACAGGCCCGACAGCCACGCGCGCTCGTCGTCGGTCGGCTCGCGGTCGAGCGTGAGCTGGGCCGTCCACTCGACCGCCGAGGCGAGCGTCCGGGCGACCGCCGTCGCACGGCTCGGCAGCGCGTCGCCGCCGAGCTCGCGGTACTGGTGCGCGAACGTCGCGACCGGGTCGAGGTGCCACGCCGGGTCGAGCGCCGGACCGAGCGCGAGGGCGAGCCAGTCGAGCGCGGTCGCGACGTCCCACCGGGGGTCGCCGCAACCGCTGCGACCGTTCCGCGCGGGCGGGAGCGGACCGTCCGGGGTGTCCCGCTCGGCGCCGACGAGCACAGCGCGGACGCTGCCGCGGGTGCGCGTGACGACGACCTCGTCGCCGGTCGGGTCGCCGTGCACCCACTGGACCGTGAGCCAGGACCGCCTTGTCTCGTCCACGGCGCGCCGGATGCCCGGGTGCGCGCGGACGGCCCACACCAGGCCCGTGTCGCCCGGCAGGGCGTCGAGCCAGTCGGGCAGGGGCTCGGTGAGCACCCACGGCAGCTCGGCGACGGGTGTCGTCGGGGTCAGCGGGGTGCGGTGCAGCCGGACGAGCGCCGCCGCCCACGCGGCGAGCAGCTCGCGCAGGTCGACGCGCAGCGACGGCAGCGCGCCGTGCGCGTGCATCTGCTCGGCCAGGTCCTCGAGCTCGCGGACGAGCGACCGGGCTCCGGTGCCGGGCGCCTGCGTCGGGACGGGGACGTCGGCGTGCCGGCCGGTCGCGCCCGGGTGGACCGGCTCGTCGACGTCGGGTCCGAGACCGACGACCTCGGGAGACCGCCCGACGGCGGCGTGCCGGCCCGCGGACGGCCGGAGCGCGATGACGCGTGCCGTCGGCTGACGGTCGACTCCTTCTGCCAGGACGCTCATGTCGGGCGGTCTCCTCGTGGTCTCGGTGGGGTCGTCAGCGGGCGCGGCCGCGGACGATCGCGGTGACGTAGCCGGCCCAGAACGCCTCACGCTGCCGGCGGGCGGCCGCGGCGCGGACGCGGGCGAGCGCGATCGCGGCGTTCTGCGGTCCGTGGAGCCGCGCGTAGGCCTGCGCGAGCGCCTCGGTGAACGGCTCGGTGAAGGGCTCCGTGAACGGTTCCGTGAACGGGTTGGCCCCGAGCGCCTCGGTGAACGGCTCGGTGAACGGCTCCGTGAAGGGCTCCGTGAACGGTTCCGTGAACGGCTCGGTGAACGGTTCGGTGAAGGGCTCGGTGAACGGGTTGGCCCCGAGCGCCTCGGTGAAGGGCTCCGTGAACGGGTTGGCTCCGAGCGCCTCGGTGAAGGGTTCCGTGAACGGCTCGGTGAACGGCTCGGTGAACGGTTCGGTGAAGGGCTCGGTGAACGGGTTGGCCCCGAGCGCCTCGGTGAAGGGCTCGGTGAAGGGCTCCGTGAACGGTTCGGTGAAGGGCTCGGTGAACGGGTTCGCCGTGAGCGCCTCGGTGAACGGCTCCGTGAAGGGCTCGGTGAAGGGCTCCGTGAACGGCTCGGTGAACGGCTGGGCCGCCGCACCGAGGCGGTGCTCCCGCACCCCGGCCGCTGATCCGGCCCCCTGCTCGCCGCGCGCCGGACCCGCCGGGGTGCCGGTCGCCGCGGCAGGCTCCGCGCCCGGCCGGCCCGTGGGTGAGCCCGGCGTGCCCGCGGCGGGGCCGCCCGGGTTCTGCGGGCCGACGGCGCGGCGCCGGCGCGGACGCCGGTAGGCGGCGGACACCGGCGGGAAGAGCCCGCCGGACGACTGCTGCTGCGCGGCCCGCAGCTGTGCGGCGCGCCGCGCGAGCGCGGCCTGCCGGGCGCGAGCGGCACGGACCGAGGCAGGCGTCGCGACGTCCACGCCGAGCGTCGACAGGACCGCGTCGACGGGGTTGGCGACGGAGTAGGACCCGTCGTGCTCGCCGGCCCACAGGAGCCCGACGACCTTGCCGTCCTCGTCGACGACGGCGGACCCGGAGTCGCCGCCCGCGGAGAACGACGTCTGCCCCTCGGCAGGCTCGATGCGGATCTGGTCGCGCAGCGTGCGCCATCCGATGCCCGGGCCGAAGTCGACGGACGTGGTGAAGTCGGTCGAGACGACGCGTCCGGTGCGCAGGCCCGTCGTGCGGCCGTGCTTGCGGACCTCGGACCCCTCGACGGCGGCCGCGGAGCCGGTCACGGGCCCGATGCCGACGATGCCGGGCAGCCAGGCCGCCCCGGGGGCGATCGCGACGACGGCCGCGTCGATCCGGTCGGTGAGGGTGCCGCGCACGAGCGCGCCGAACTGGTCGTGGCGCGAGGCGCCGTCGGCGAGCGACGGCTGCACCCAGCGGCTGCCGACGTCCTCGAGCCCGTCGCCGGCGGCGACGTGCCAGTTGGTCAGGGCCAGCGCGCGGCCGGTGTGCCGCTCGACGACGACGACGCCGAGCGTGCCGTTGACGGACCGCAGCTCGGCGGACGTCGCGCTCTGGATGGTCACGGGGTCGACCGGACCGATGCTGATGCCACCGGCGAGCGGGCGGACGCGGCCGCGCATGAGCGTGGTGACGTCCTCGACGGCGGGTGCCTCGTGGTGGAGGACGACGCGGTGCTCGACGACGTCGGTGGGGATGCCGTCGATGGTGGCGGGGATGCGCTGCGCGTCGTCGAGGTCGGCCGCGTCGAGCTTGCGGGTGACGTGGACGACGATGGCCTGCCGCCCGGTGGGCTGTCCGTCGGACCACTTCTCGCCGATGTCGACGCCGACCACGCCCGGGCGGGCGATGAGCGAGTCCTCGTGGCTGCGCTTCGTCGGGCGGATCTGCTCCCGGCTGAGGGGCTCGGGCGCGCTGTCCTGCTCGGTCATGTCGTGCGTCTCCTCGGTTCTCGAAGTCCACGGTCCCGGCCCGGTCCGTGCCGTCACCGCGGGGGGCGGGCCGGACGGAGGGAGGTCGGGCGGGTGCTGGCGAGGAGCGCCCGCGGCCTGCCCAGATACACGTCCGGCGAAGAAATCTTGGAGCAGGTGTATCTGGCGGCGGCAGCCCCGCTCCTGACGGTCGACCCCGGCACGGGGGAGCGGGCGCTCGCAGGCGCGCGGGACCGGAGCGCACCGGGCCCGCGGCGGAGCCGGTCACCCGTCCGTGTCGTCCTTGTCGGGGTTGTCCGGGCCGCCCTACTGTGTCAGGGGCGCGGCCGCCCGACGAGGCCAGCCTGTGAGGGGTCCATGATGAGTGACGACCTGGTGGAGCCGGTGGACGCCGCGCTCCGCGAGGGGGAAGGGCTGGCCGACCAGGCCGCCCGGGCCGTGGTCGCGTACCGCGACGGTGACAGGGCGCCGCTCGCGGCGCTCGTGCACGTGATGACGCCCCTGCTGTGGCACACGGTCCGCGCCCAGGGCGTGGCTTCGGAGCAGGCGCAGGACATCGTGCAGAACGTCTGGCTGACCCTCGTGCGTGACATCGAGTCGATCCGCGACCCGCGGGCGACGCTGCAGTGGATGCTCGTCACCGCGAAGCGGGCGGCGTGGCGTGCGGTGCGGCGCACCCGGGAGGACCTCGTGCGGCACGAGCAGGACGAGCACGTCACCGACTGGCTGTCGGCTCCGGCGGAGGACCGGCCGGACACCGTGGCGGTGCGGTCGGAGCGCGACCGGGTGCTGTGGGAGCACGTCGGCACGCTGCCGGACCGCTGCCGCCGGCTCCTGGGGCTGGTCGCGCTGGTCGACCGGCCGGACTACACGGTCGTCTCCCGGGCGCTCGGGATGCCGGTCGGGAGCATCGGCCCCACGCGTGGCCGCTGTCTCGCGAAGCTCCGCCTCGCCCTCTCCAACGACCCCGCCTGGAGCATGTCATGAGCACCGACGAGAGCACCCTCGCCCTGGTCGCCGCGGGTTCGCTGGACGTGGCCGACGTCGAGATCCTGCAGCAGCTCGCGTCGCTGGTCGGCGCCTCGGACCCGGTCCCTGCGGGGCTGGTGGACCGCATCGGCATGGCGCTGACGATCGAGGCGCTGCACGCGGAGCTCGCGGAGCTCCACCTCGTCGGCGAGCCCGCGCTCGCGGTCCGCGCGGACGAGGCGAGCATCGAGGCCGGCACCATCACGTTCACGACGGACGTGCTCACGGTGATGATCTCCGTGCACCCGGAGGCGGACCGCGTGCGGGTGGACGGCTGGGCGGCGCCGGCGAGCGAGCTGTCGGTCGAGCTGCACCAGTCGGGCGACGTGACGACGGTGACGTCGGACACGGACGGCCGCTTCTCGTTCTCGGACGTCGAACGGGGCCCCGCGCGCCTCGTCCTGCGACGCCCGGAGGAGCCGCAGGTACCCATCGTGACCCCGCAGATCGAGCTCTAGGGCACAGATGTCGGACCCGGGCGGCCCGGCGGCCGCCGGGCCGCTCACCGTCGGCGTCCTCGCCGAGGCGCTGGTGCGCGCCGAGACCGAGAACGCCGAGGGTCGTCCGACCCGCGCCCGGCGCCGCCTCCGACCGCTCCTGCGGGACCTGGAGGCGCTGCCGGGTGCGCCGGACGTCGTGCGGCTGCGCGCCCGGGCGCTCGTCGAGCTCGCGAAGGCGGACTTCGAGACGCGGGGTGCCCCGGGTCCGGCGCTGGACGAGCTGGACGCGATGCTGGTCGAGCACGAGAAGGACCCGTCGCGCGGCTGGGCGGGCCTGGTGCCCGCGGTCGCGGGGCTGCGCGGGCTGCTCGCGCTGCGGGCGGGGCGTCAGCACGAGGCGCTGCACTGGCTGGACGAGGCCGTCGCGTCCATCGACGACGCCGACCCGATCGACGCGTGCCGCGTGCTGCTGAACCGCGGTGTCCTGCACTCGGACATGCACCATGTCGCGCTGTCGCGGGCGGACTACGCGGAGTGCGCGCGCCGGTCGCGCCGGGCGGGCTTCGAGCTGCTGACGTTCAAGGCCGAGCACAACCTCGGCTACCTGGACTTCGTCGCCGGGAACCTGCCGGACGCGCTCGCGCGCATGGAGGCCGCGGCCCGGATCCTGCCGGGCCCGCCGCGTCCGACGGCCCTGCTCGACCGGGCCCGCGTCCTGCTGGAGGCGGGCCTGGTCGGCGTCGCGGACCAGACGCTCGCCGAGGCGGCCGAGGCGTTCGAGCAGCACCGGCGCGTGCGGGACGTCGCGGAGTGCGAGCTGGGGCGGGCGGAGTGCGCGCTGCTGCGCGGCGACGTCGCGGCGGCCCGCCGGTTCGCCGCGTCGGCCGAGCGCCGGTTCCGGCGGCGCCGCGAGGACGCGTGGGTCGTGCGGGCCGCGCTGCTGGGGCTGCAGGTGGACGCGGTCGCGTACGCGCAGGCGCCCGCCGACGCGGGGACGCGGGCGCTGTGGGCGGGGCTGTCGCGCCGCGCGGGCCGCCTGGAGGCGATGTGCCGGGCGACGGGCCGCACGGCGTGGGAGGTCGGCGCGGCCTACGTCCGGATCGAGGCGGACCTGGCGCGCGGGGCGCTCGACGACCCGGACGCGCTGCTCGAGCAGCTCGGCACGGTGCGGGGGAGCGACCCGGTCGCGGTCCGGCTGCACGGCCGCTGGATCCGCGCGAAGCTCGCGCAGGCGGCGGGCGACCGGGCGCGCGCGGCGAGGTTCGTGCACGCGGGCCAGCGCGACCTGGCGCTGCACCGGTCGCGGTTCGGGTCGCTCGACCTGCGCACGGCGGGCGCGGTGCACGGGCGGGCGCTCGCGTCGCTCGACGTCGAGCTCGCGCTCTCGACGGGTCGCGCGTCGGCGCTGCTCGACGCCGCCGAGCGGATCCGCGCGGTGATCGGCGGGACGCCGCGGGTCAACCCGCCGAGCGACCCGGACTCGGCGGCGCTGCTCTCGCAGCTGCGCCGGCTCATCGACGACAGCCGCGGCGTCATCGGCCGGGCCAGCGCCGACCCGCAGCGGTCGCGCGCGTTCCGGGAGGCGCAGCGGCTCAAGCACGAGATCCTGGCCCGGTCGTGGCACGAACGGGGGCAGGCGGGCGACGAGCGCCCCGGCCGGGCGTCGGAGGCGCGCCGGCTCCTCGCGGACCGCCCGCACTCGGCGCTCGTGGACATCGGCGTGCACCGGGGTGAGCTGCTCGCGGTCGCCGTGACGGCGCACCGGACGGAGCTGCACCGGCTGGGGCCGGCCGCGAGCCTGTCGGAGCTGGTGCAGCGCGTGCACGCCGATCTCGAGGTCACCGCGAACCCGCTGGTCCCGACCGAGCTGCGGGCGGTCGCGCAGCGCGCGCTGCGGCGCGGCATGCAGGCGATCGAGGCACGCCTCGCCCCGCTGCTGGGCGCCCCGGACGAGCTCGTCGTGGTCGCGACGGGTTGGCTGGCCGCGCTGCCATGGTCGATGCTCGCCGCTCGGGCGGGCCGGCCGACGGTCGTCGCGCCGTCGGTGCACCACTGGGTCCGCTACGCCGGGACGGTCGGCGCGCTCTCGGGCCGGGTCGCGGCCGCGGCCGGTCCGGGGCTGCGGCACGCCGACGACGAGGTGCGCGAGGTCGCGGCGCTGTGGCCGGACGGGGAGGCCGTGGTCGGTGCCGACGCGACGGTCGCGCGCATGATCGCGCTGCTGGGCTCACCGGGGGTCGTGCACCTGGCCGCACACGGTCGGCACGAGCCCGACAACCCGTTGTTCTCGTCGGTGCGGCTGGCCGACGGCCCGCTGTTCGCGCACGAGCTCGACGCCGGGTCGCAGACCCCGGACGTGGTGATCCTGTCGAGCTGCGAGGTCGGGCGGGCGTCGGTGCGGGCGGGCGGCGAGGCGCTGGGCATGGCGAGCGTCCTGCTGCGGCGGGGCGTCGGCTGCGTCGTCGCGGCGATCGCGCCGCTGCCGGACGAGACGGCGAGGCGCGTGATGACCCGCACGCACGTGCTGCTGCGCGAGGGGCACCCGGTGGCGCGCGCGGTGGCGACCGCGATGGCGGAGGACGCCGAGCGCACGGGGACCGTCGCACCGCTCATGTGCTTCGGCGCCCCGGTGTGACGCACGGGGTGTGACGGACGCGATTTGGGTGGCGCGCCCGGCGTGCCGTACTCTTGACGCGCCCAAGACCGCCGGTCGTCGGCGTCGCGCTCTGCGACCTCGACCGAAGTCCCGCAGCAGCGGAGGCCAGCGCAGGTGAGAGTTCCCCGACGGACCGGCCCCGCCGCGTCCTGACGCCGAGCCCCGCGCCTGCGCGGGGCTCTTTCGTTGTTCGGGGCGCAGACCGGTGGCACCACCATCGGAAGGATTGCCATGGCGAGGCCGGACAAGGCAGCCGCTGTCGCAGAGCTCACGGACCGGTTCCGTGAGTCGAACGCGGCCGTGCTGACCGAGTACCGCGGGCTCACCGTCGCGCAGCTCAAGCGGCTGCGCAAGGCGCTCGGCGGTAACGCAACCTACGCCGTGGTGAAGAACACGCTGACCGCGATCGCGGCCAAGGAAGCCGGTCTGACTGGCCTCGACGACGCGCTCAAGGGCCCGTCGGCGATCGCCTTCGTCACCGGCGACCCGGTCGAGGCCGCGAAGGGTCTGCGTGACTTCGCCAAGGCGAACCCCGCGCTGGTCATCAAGGGCGGTGTCCTCGACGGACGCGCCCTGACCGCCGCGGAGGTCACCAAGCTCGCGGACCTCGAGTCCCGCGAGGTGCTCCTGGCCAAGGCGGCCGGTGCGATGAAGGCCAAGCTCTACCAGGCTGCCTACGTCTTCACCGCGAACACCGCCCAGGCCGCTCGTGTCATCGATGCCCTGCGCCAGAAGCAGGAGTCGGAAGGCGCTGCCGCCTGACCGTCCGGGTCCTCCGGGCGGCCACGCGTCGCGCACACCCCCACATCTGCTTCGGCAGCCGCACCGGCTGACCGGGCACCAGACGAAAGGAACGCCATCATGGCGAAGCTCAGCACCGAGGAGCTCATCGAGCAGTTCAAGGGCCTCACCCTCATCGAGCTCTCCGAGTTCGTGAAGGCCTTCGAGGAGGTCTTCGAGGTCACCGCCGCCGCTCCCGTCGCCGTCGCCGCGGCCCCCGCCGCCGGTGGCGCGGGCGCCGAGGCCGAGGCCGAGGAGGAGAAGGACTCGTTCGACGTCGTCCTCGAGGCGGCCGGCGACAAGAAGATCCAGGTCATCAAGGAGGTGCGCGCCCTCACGTCGCTCGGCCTCAAGGAGGCCAAGGACCTGGTGGACGAGGCCCCCAAGGCCGTCCTGGAGGGTGTCAACAAGGAGGCCGCCGAGAAGGCCAAGGCGCAGCTCGAGGGCGCCGGCGCCACGGTCACCCTCAAGTGATCTGACTCCGGCCCGGTCCCGCGGACCGCGTGCCGGAGGCGCTCCGCACGGAGGCCGCATCCCGCGAGGGGTGCGGCCTCCGTCGTGTGCGAGGGGCGGTGCGTGGCGCGGTGCGGGGCATGGTCCGGAAGGCGCTGCGACCTGCTCCGCTTTCGCGGTCAGGGTGACGTGTGCCACCATGTGCCGCGACGACAGCGTGGTCGTCGACGCGGGCGAGTCGCCCGCGTGAGCGAGAAGCCGGGACGGCGTCGACGACGACGCGGGACCCGGCCGACGCCGGGTGGACTTTCCCATGCCGGTTGAGTATGCTAGCGCTTTGCGCTGGCCTGTGCCCGCGATCCCGTATAACCCGAGCCCTGGACGTCGTACGTGCGCGACGTGCCGTGGCTCGCACGGCCGGGGGATCGCGCCCCGCCTGACCTGCGCAGCGTGCACACGATCCGCAGGGAAGGACCCCTCTTGGCTGCCTCGCGCACCCCTTCTGCACCGACCGCTGACGCCATCGCGAACCGCACCGCATCCCGTCGCATCTCCTTCGCCAAGATCCACGAGCCGCTCGAGGTCCCCGACCTGCTCGGCCTGCAGACCGAGAGCTTCGACTGGCTGCTCGGCAACGAGCGCTGGCAGGCCCGCGTGGCCGCCGCGCTGGAGAACGGTCGTCAGGACGTCCCCGAGACCGCGGGTCTCGAGGAGATCTTCGAGGAGATCTCGCCGATCGAGGACTTCGGCGGCTCCATGTCCCTCTCGTTCCGCGAGCACCGCTTCGAGCCGCCGAAGTACACGGCCGAGGAGTGCAAGGAGAAGGACTTCACGTACGCGGCGCCGCTGTTCGTCACCGCCGAGTTCGTCAACTACACGACGGGCGAGATCAAGAGCCAGACGGTCTTCATGGGCGACTTCCCGCTCATGACGGAGCGCGGCACCTTCATCATCAACGGCACCGAGCGCGTCGTCGTCTCGCAGCTCGTCCGCTCGCCGGGCGTGTACTTCGAGCGCATGGCCGACAAGACGTCCGACAAGGACATCCTCACGGCCAAGGTCATCCCGAGCCGCGGTGCGTGGCTCGAGTTCGAGATCGACAAGCGCGACAACGTCGGCGTGCGCGTCGACCGCAAGCGCAAGCAGAACGCGACCGTCCTGCTCAAGGCGCTCGGCATGTCCGAGGCGGAGATCCGCGAGGAGTTCGCCGCGTACCCGGCCGTCATCGAGACGCTCGAGAAGGACCACGTCCAGACGCAGGACGAGGCGCTGCTCGACCTCTACCGCAAGATCCGCCCGGGCGAGCCGCCGACCGTCGAGGCCGGCCGCGCGCTCATCGAGAACTTCTACTTCAACCCGAAGCGCTACGACCTCGCCAAGGTCGGCCGCTACAAGCTGAACAAGAAGCTCGGCCAGGACGCGCCGCTCGCGGACTCGGTCCTGTCGCTCGCGGACGTCGTCGCGACGATCAAGTACCTCGCGTCGCTGCACATCGACCTGCAGACGCTGCCCGGCACGCGGGCCGGCGAGGCGATCGAGGTCCGCGTCGAGACGGACGACATCGACCACTTCGGCAACCGTCGCATCCGCGCGGTCGGCGAGCTCATCCAGAACCAGGTCCGCACGGGCCTGTCCCGGATGGAGCGCGTCGTGCGCGAGCGCATGACGACGCAGGACGTCGAGGCGATCACGCCGCAGACGCTCATCAACATCCGTCCCGTCGTCGCCTCCATCAAGGAGTTCTTCGGGACGAGCCAGCTGTCGCAGTTCATGGACCAGAACAACCCGCTCGCGGGCCTGACGCACAAGCGTCGTCTGTCGGCCCTCGGCCCGGGCGGTCTGTCGCGCGACCGCGCCGGCATGGAGGTCCGTGACGTCCACCCGTCGCACTACGGCCGCATGTGCCCGATCGAGACCCCTGAGGGTCCGAACATCGGTCTCATCGGCTCGCTCGCGTCGTTCGGGCGGATCAACCCGTTCGGCTTCGTCGAGACGCCGTACCGCAAGGTCGTCGACGGCCGCGTCACGGACGAGGTGCACTACCTCACCGCCGACGACGAGGACCGTCACGTCATCGCGCAGGCCAACGCGCCGCTGCTCGCCGACGGCACCTTCGAGGAGGACCGCGTCCTGGTCCGCGTCAAGGGTGGCGAGATCGAGTACGTGACCGGTGTGACGGTCGACTACATGGACGTCTCCCCGCGCCAGATGGTGTCGGTCGCGACGGCCCTCATCCCGTTCCTCGAGCACGACGACGCCAACCGCGCGCTCATGGGCGCGAACATGCAGCGCCAGGCCGTGCCGCTCGTCCGCTCCGAGGCGCCGCTCGTCGGCACCGGCATGGAGCGTCGTGCGGCTGTCGACGCCGGCGACGTCATCGTCGCGACGAAGCCGGGTGTCGTCACGGAGGTGTCGGCGGACCTCATCGTCGTCGCCAACGACGACGCGACCACGTCGACCTACCGCGTGGCGAAGTTCCGCCGCTCGAACCAGGGCACGTCGTACAACCAGCGCGTGCTGGTCGACCAGGGCGCGCGCGTCGAGGTCGGCTCGGTGCTCGCCGACGGCCCGGCGACGGACGAGGGCGAGCTCGCGCTCGGCCGCAACCTGCTCGTCGCGTTCATGTCGTGGGAGGGTCACAACTACGAGGACGCGATCATCCTGTCGCAGCGCCTCGTGCAGGACGACGTCCTGTCCTCGATCCACATCGAGGAGCACGAGGTCGACGCGCGTGACACCAAGCTCGGCCCCGAGGAGATCACGCGGGACATCCCGAACGTCTCCGAGGAGGTCCTGGCCGACCTCGACGAGCGCGGCATCATCCGCATCGGCGCCGAGGTCGCGGCGGGCGACATCCTCGTCGGCAAGGTGACCCCCAAGGGCGAGACCGAGCTGACCCCCGAGGAGCGCCTGCTCCGCGCGATCTTCGGCGAGAAGGCGCGCGAGGTCCGCGACACGTCGCTCAAGGTGCCCCACGGCGAGTCGGGCACGGTCATCGAGGTGCGCACGTTCAGCCGGGAGGACGGCGACGAGCTGCCCGCCGGCGTGAACGAGCTGGTCCGCGTGTACATCGCGCAGCGCCGCAAGATCACGGACGGCGACAAGCTCGCCGGCCGTCACGGCAACAAGGGCGTCATCTCGAAGATCCTCCCTGTCGAGGACATGCCGTTCCTCGCGGACGGCACGCCGGTCGACGTCGTGCTGAACCCGCTGGGCGTCCCCGGTCGTATGAACGTCGGGCAGGTCCTCGAGACGCACCTCGGGTGGGTCGCGAAGCAGGGCTGGGACATCGAGCTCGCCGAGGGCGACGTCTCCTGGAAGGAGCACGTCCCCGCGGTCGCCGCGTCGTCGCCGGCCGGCAACCCGGTCGCGACGCCCGTCTTCGACGGCGTCCCGGAGGAGACCCTGACCGGTCTGCTCGGCTCGACGCTGCCGAACCGGGACGGTGTCCGCACCGTCCAGCAGGACGGCAAGGCGCGCCTGTTCGACGGCCGCTCCGGCGAGCCGTTCCCGGACCCGGTCGCGGTCGGCTACATGTACATCCTCAAGCTGCACCACCTGGTCGACGACAAGATCCACGCCCGCTCGACCGGCCCGTACTCGATGATCACGCAGCAGCCGCTGGGTGGTAAGGCGCAGTTCGGCGGTCAGCGGTTCGGCGAGATGGAGGTGTGGGCACTGGAGGCGTACGGCGCCGCCTACACGCTGCAGGAGCTCCTCACCATCAAGTCCGACGACGTGCCCGGCCGCGTCAAGGTGTACGAGGCGATCGTCAAGGGCGAGAACATCCCCGACTCGGGCATCCCGGAGTCCTTCAAGGTCCTCCTCAAGGAGATGCAGTCGCTCTGCCTGAACGTCGAGGTGCTGTCGTCCGACGGCGTGTCGATCGACATGAAGGAGAACGACGACGAGGTCTACCGCGCCGCGGAGGAGCTCGGCATCGACCTGTCGCGTCGCCCCAACGCCAGCAGCATCGAAGAGATCTGACGCCGAGCCTGTCGCGGGCGGCCCTGCCGCCCGCGACAGCGCCCGCACCCCCTTGCACCATTCCGTCCGCCGGGCCTCCTGAAGGACCCGGCAAGCGAAGGAAGTAGGACCCCTTGCTCGACGTCAACGTCTTCGACGAGCTGCGTATCGGCCTGGCCACGGCCGACGACATCCGTGCGTGGTCGCACGGCGAGGTGAAGAAGCCCGAGACCATCAACTACCGGACCCTGAAGCCGGAGAAGGATGGCCTGTTCTGCGAGAAGATCTTCGGTCCCACCCGGGACTGGGAGTGCTACTGCGGCAAGTACAAGCGCGTCCGCTTCAAGGGCATCATCTGCGAGCGCTGCGGTGTCGAGGTCACGCGCTCCAAGGTGCGCCGTGAGCGCATGGGCCACATCGAGCTCGCCGCCCCGGTGACGCACATCTGGTTCTTCAAGGGTGTGCCGTCGCGTCTGGGCTACCTGCTCGACCTGGCGCCCAAGGACCTCGAGAAGGTCATCTACTTCGCGGCCTACATGATCACGTGGGTCGACGAGGAGGGCCGTCACGAGGACCTCCCCAACCTCCAGAACGAGATCGACCTGGAGAAGAAGGAGATCGCGGACCGCCGCGACAACGACATCAACGCCCGCGCGCTCAAGCTCGAGCAGGACCTCGCCGAGCTCGAGGCCGAGGGCGGCAAGGCCGACGCGCGCCGCAAGGTCCGCGACTCGGCCGAGCGCGAGATGGCCCAGATCCGCAAGCGCGCGGACGCGGACCTCGAGCGCCTCGAGAACGTGTGGGACCGGTTCAAGAACCTCAAGGTCGCGGACCTCGAGGGCGACGAGCTGCTCTACCGCCAGCTGCAGGACCGCTACGGCAACTACTTCGAGGGCTCGATGGGCGCCGCGGCGATCCAGAAGCGTCTCGAGGCGTTCGACCTGGAGGCGGAGTCCGACAACCTGCGCGAGATCATCAAGACGGGCAAGGGCCAGCGCAAGACGCGTGCCCTCAAGCGTCTGAAGGTCGTCAACGCGTTCCTCACGACGAACAACTCGCCGACGGGCATGGTCCTCGACGCGGTGCCGGTCATCCCGCCGGACCTGCGCCCGATGGTCCAGCTCGACGGTGGCCGCTTCGCCACGTCGGACCTGAACGACCTGTACCGCCGCGTCATCAACCGGAACAACCGCCTCAAGCGGCTCCTGGACCTGGGCGCGCCGGAGATCATCGTCAACAACGAGAAGCGGATGCTCCAGGAGGCCGTGGACTCGCTGTTCGACAACGGCCGTCGTGGTCGCCCGGTGACGGGCCCCGGCAACCGTCCGCTGAAGTCGATCTCCGACATGCTCAAGGGCAAGCAGGGCCGGTTCCGCCAGAACCTGCTCGGCAAGCGCGTCGACTACTCGGGCCGTTCGGTCATCGTCGTCGGCCCGCAGCTCAAGCTGCACCAGTGCGGCCTGCCGAAGCAGATGGCGCTCGAGCTCTTCAAGCCGTTCGTCATGAAGCGGCTCGTGGACCTCAACCACGCGCAGAACATCAAGTCGGCCAAGCGCATGGTCGAGCGCGCCCGCCCGGTCGTGTGGGACGTGCTCGAGGAGGTCATCACCGAGCACCCGGTGCTGCTGAACCGTGCGCCCACGCTGCACCGTCTGGGCATCCAGGCGTTCGAGCCGCAGCTCGTCGAGGGCAAGGCGATCCACCTGCACCCGCTCGTCTGCGCCGCGTTCAACGCGGACTTCGACGGTGACCAGATGGCCGTCCACCTGCCCCTGAGCGCGGAGGCGCAGGCCGAGGCCCGCATCCTCATGCTCTCGAGCAACAACATCCTGAAGCCGTCCGACGGCCGCCCCGTGACCATGCCCTCGCAGGACATGATCATCGGCCTCTTCCACCTGACCTCCGACAAGGAGGACGCGGAGGGTGCCGGCCGGGCGTTCAGCTCGGTGTCCGAGGCGATCATGGCCTTCGACCAGGGGACGCTCGACCTCAACGCGGTCGTGAAGATCCGGTTCGACGACCTGGTGCTGTCGGAGGAGGACGCCCCCGAGGGCTGGTCCGAGGGCGACACGCTGCTGTTCGAGACGACGCTCGGCCGTGCGCTCTTCAACGAGCTGCTGCCGGTCGACTACCCGTACGAGAACGGTGTGGTCGACAAGAAGCGCCTCTCGGCGATCGTCAACGACCTCGCCGAGCGCTACCCGAAGGTCGCCGTCGCGGCGTCCCTCGACGCGCTCAAGGAGGCCGGCTTCCGCTGGGCGACGCGCTCCGGCGTGACGATCTCGATCTCCGACGTCGCGACCCCGGCCGCGAAGAAGGACATCCTCGAGGAGCACGAGGCGCGGGCCGCCAAGGTCCAGGGCCAGTACGACAAGGGTCTGATCACCGACGACGAGCGCCGTCAGGAGCTCATCGAGATCTGGACCCAGGCCACGGACAAGGTCGCCAAGGCGATGCAGGAGAACTTCCCTGCCCGCAACACGGTGTACCGCATGGTCGGTTCGGGCGCGCGCGGCAACTGGATGCAGGTCCGGCAGATCGCCGGTATGCGTGGTCTGGTCGCCAACCCGAAGGGCGAGATCATCCCGCGCCCGATCAAGGCGAACTACCGCGAGGGCCTGTCCGTCCTCGAGTACTTCATCGCGACGCACGGCGCCCGCAAGGGTCTGGCGGACACCGCTCTGCGGACCGCCGACTCGGGCTACCTGACGCGTCGTCTGGTGGACGTCTCGCAGGACGTCATCGTCCGCGAGGAGGACTGCGGCACCGAGCGTGGCCTGACGATGCCGATCGGCGTCCCGGGCACCGAAGGGCTGCGTCGTCACGACAAGGTCGAGACCTCCGTCTACTCGCGCACGCTGGCGACGGACATCGAGGTCGACGGCGAGCTCATCGGCCACGCCGGTGACGACGTCGGCGACGTGCTGCTGGACCGCCTGCTCGAGTCGGGTGTCGACACGCTCAAGATCCGGTCGGTGCTCACGTGCGAGTCCCGCGTCGGCACGTGCGCCAAGTGCTACGGCCGCTCGCTGGCCACCGGCAAGCTCGTCGACATCGGCGAGGCCGTCGGCATCATCGCGGCCCAGTCGATCGGTGAGCCCGGCACCCAGCTGACGATGCGCACGTTCCACACCGGTGGTGTGGCCTCGGCGGACGACATCACGCAGGGTCTGCCGCGTGTCCAGGAGCTCTTCGAGGCCCGCACCCCCAAGGGTGAGGCGCCCATCGCGGAGTTCTCGGGCCGCATCGCGATCGAGGAGGGTGACCGCTCGCGGCGCATCGTCCTCACGCCGGACGACGGCTCGGAGGAGATCGCCTACCCGATCACGAAGCGCTCGCGCCTGCTGGTGAACGACGGCGACCACGTCGCGGTCGGCACCCAGCTGGTCCAGGGTGCGGTCGACCCGAAGAAGGTGCTGCGCATCCTCGGCCCGCGTGCCACGCAGAAGCACCTGGTCGACGAGGTGCAGGAGGTCTACCGCTCGCAGGGCGTGGACATCCACGACAAGCACATCGAGGTCATCGTGCGGCAGATGCTGCGGCGCGTGACGGTCCTCGACTCCGGCACCACGGACCTGCTGCCCGGCGAGCTCGCCGAGCGCGGCCGGTTCGAGGACGCGAACCGCAAGGCCGTGTCCGAGGGTGGCCAGCCGGCGTCGGGTCGTCCCGAGCTCATGGGCATCACGAAGGCGTCGCTCGCGACGGACTCGTGGCTGTCGGCGGCCTCCTTCCAGGAGACGACGCGCGTCCTCACCGAGGCCGCGATGTCGGGTCGGTCCGACCCGCTCCTGGGCCTCAAGGAGAACGTCATCCTCGGCAAGCTCATCCCCGCCGGCACGGGCCTGCCCCGCTACCGGAACATCACGGTGGAGCCGACCGAGGAGGCGAAGGCCGAGCTGTACCCGACCTTCGGCTACGACGAGATCGACTTCCCCGCCCTGGGCCTCGGCTCGGGCGAGGCGATCCCGCTCGAGGACATCGACTTCGGCGACTTCCGCTGAGGTCAGCACCTCTCCGACCCGAGGGGGTCCGCCGTCCGCGGCGGGCCCCCTCGGGCGTCCGGGCCGCCGGGTGCGGGGGAGAGCGCGACGCGCGCGGCGCCGCTTCCACGGGTAGCGTGACGGTGAGCGCCGTCTCTTTGACGCTCCCGTGGGGGCCCAGGTAACGTAGGACACCGTGCCCGCGCCGTCGGGCCCTCATGCGTGCACCCGGACGTGCCCTCGCTGACGCGGGGGAGCGGGCCAGGAGCACCGGGTGGTTCCCCTCCACCGCGTCACCTCCGTCACGGAACACCGGACGGGAAGCGCCGCGGAAGGCCGGGGCGACACGCCCGGGCGCGGGGGTCGGTGCGGGACTCAAGACCCCGGGAAGTAGTCGCGCGACGGGCGACGACCCCCCACCTGCCGGCCGTCCAGGGTGACGGGTCCGGTCGACCAGAGCTCATCCAACAGACGGAGACGTAGTGCCTACGATCCAGCAGCTGGTCCGCAAGGGCCGGCAGGCGAAGACGAACAAGTCGAAGACGCCCGCCCTCAAGGGCTCCCCCCAGCGGCGCGGTGTGTGCACCCGCGTCTACACCACGACCCCGAAGAAGCCGAACTCGGCCCTCCGCAAGGTGGCCCGCGTCCGTCTCTCGAGCCAGGTCGAGGTCACCGCGTACATCCCCGGCGTCGGCCACAACCTGCAGGAGCACTCGATCGTGCTCGTCCGCGGCGGCCGTGTGAAGGACCTCCCGGGTGTCCGGTACAAGATCGTCCGTGGTGCCCTCGACACGCAGGGCGTCAAGAACCGCAAGCAGGCGCGTAGCCGCTACGGCGCGAAGAAGGTGGGCTGATGCCTCGTAAGGGTCCGGCCCCGAAGCGGCCGCTGATCTCCGACCCGGTCTACGGGTCGCCGGTCGTCACGCAGCTGATCAACAAGGTCCTCCTCGACGGCAAGAAGTCCGTCGCGGAGTCGATCGTCTACGGCGCGCTCGAGGGCGTGCGCGAGAAGACGCAGGGCGACCCGGTCGTCGTGCTCAAGCGCGCGCTCGACAACGTGCGCCCCTCGCTCGAGGTCCGCTCGCGCCGCGTCGGCGGTGCCACGTACCAGGTCCCGGTCGAGGTGCGCCCCGTGCGCCAGACGACCCTGGCCCTGCGCTGGCTCACCGACTACTCGCGCGCCCGTCGCGAGAAGACGATGACCGAGCGCCTCATGAACGAGATCCTCGACGCCTCGAACGGCCTCGGTGCCGCGGTCAAGCGCCGCGAGGACATGCACAAGATGGCCGAGTCGAACAAGGCCTTCGCGCACTACCGCTGGTAATCCCAGCCGGTCGCCGCGCCCCGTCCGTGCTGCTCAGCAGGCGCGGGCGGGGCGGCGGCACCACCACAAGCCAACCGACAAGGGGCAACTCACGTGGCACTGGACGTGCTCACGGACCTGACGAAGGTCCGCAACATCGGCATCATGGCGCACATCGATGCCGGCAAGACCACCACCACCGAGCGGATCCTGTTCTACACCGGGGTCAACTACAAGATCGGTGAGACGCACGACGGCGCGTCGACGATGGACTGGATGGAGCAGGAGCAGGAGCGCGGCATCACGATCACGTCCGCCGCGACGACCTGCTACTGGAAGAACAACCAGATCAACATCATCGACACGCCCGGCCACGTGGACTTCACGGTCGAGGTCGAGCGCTCGCTGCGCGTCCTCGACGGTGCGGTCGCCGTGTTCGACGGCAAGGAGGGCGTCGAGCCCCAGTCGGAGACGGTCTGGCGCCAGGCGGACAAGTACGACGTCCCGCGCATCTGCTTCGTCAACAAGATGGACAAGCTCGGCGCGGACTTCTACTTCACGGTCGACACGATCGTGAACCGCCTCAAGGCGAAGCCGCTCGTCATCCAGCTGCCCATCGGCTCCGAGAACGACTTCATCGGCGTCGTGGACCTCGTCGAGATGCGCGCCCTGGTGTGGCGCGGCGAGACGGCCCTCGGCGAGAAGTACGAGATCGAGGAGATCCCGGCCGACCTGCAGGAGAAGGCGGAGGAGTACCGCGCCGCGCTCCTCGAGTCCGTCGCCGAGACCGACGACGAGCTGCTCGAGAAGTTCCTCGGTGGCGAGGAGCTGACGGTCGCCGAGATCAAGGCCGGCATCCGCAAGCTCACGGTCGCCTCGGAGGCCTACCCGGTCCTCTGCGGCTCGGCGTTCAAGAACAAGGGCGTCCAGCCCATGCTCGACGCCGTCATCGACTACCTGCCGACGCCGCTCGACGTGCCGGCCGTCCAGGGCCACGACGCCAAGGACGCCGAGATCGTCATCGAGCGTCACCCGGACGCGACGGAGCCGTTCTCGGCCCTCGCGTTCAAGGTCGCCGCGCACCCGTTCTTCGGCAAGCTGACCTACGTCCGCGTGTACTCGGGCAAGGTCTCGCAGGGCGCCCAGGTGCTCAACTCGACCAAGGGCAAGAAGGAGCGCATCGGGAAGCTCTTCCAGATGCACTCCAACAAGGAGAACCCGGTCGAGGACGCGACCGCGGGCCACATCTACGCGTTCATCGGCCTCAAGGACGTCACCACCGGTGACACCCTGACGGACCCGTCGGCGCCCGTGGTCCTCGAGTCGATGACCTTCCCGGAGCCCGTCATCGACGTGGCGATCGAGCCGAAGACGAAGGGTGACCAGGAGAAGCTCTCCACGGCCATCCAGAAGCTCGCCGAGGAGGACCCGACCTTCCGGGTCAAGCTCGACGAGGAGACCGGCCAGACCGTCATCGGCGGTATGGGCGAGCTCCACCTCGACATCCTCGTCGACCGCATGCGTCGCGAGTTCAAGGTCGAGGCGAACGTCGGCAAGCCGCAGGTCGCGTACCGCGAGACGATCCGTCGCTCGGTCGAGAAGATCGACTACACGCACAAGAAGCAGACCGGTGGCTCGGGCCAGTACGCGAAGGTCCAGATGACCTTCGAGCCGCTGGACCCCGCCGAGGGCGAGCTGTACGAGTTCGAGAACAAGGTCACCGGTGGCCGCATCCCTCGCGAGTACATCCCGTCGGTCGACGCCGGTATCCAGAGCGCGATGCAGCTCGGCGTCCTGGCGGGCTTCCCGCTCGTGGGCGTCAAGGCGATCCTGCTCGACGGCGCGTCGCACGACGTCGACTCCTCGGAGATGGCGTTCAAGATCGCCGGCTCGATGATCCTCAAGGAAGCGGTCCGCAAGGCCGACCCGGTCCTCCTGGAGCCGGTCATGGCCGTCGAGGTCCGCACCCCCGAGGACTACATGGGTGACGTCATCGGCGACATCAACTCGCGCCGCGGCATGATCCAGTCCATGGAGGACGCGACGGGCGTGAAGGTGATCCGCGCCCAGGTTCCTCTCTCCGAGATGTTCGGGTACGTCGGTGACCTGCGGTCGAAGACCCAGGGTCGCGCGGTGTACTCGATGCAGTTCGACAGCTACGCCGAGGTTCCTCGGAACGTTGCCGACGAGATCATCAAGAAGACCCGGGGCGAGTAGTCCCACAGGTCGAACCCTGTAGTTCCATCACACAAACCGACCCGTAGGACCGCACGCCTCGCGTCTACCCTCCCGGTAGCCGCAGACGGGCACTCTCTACCAAGTCCTGAGGAGGACACCCAGTGGGCAAGGCGAAGTTCGAGCGGACCAAGCCGCACGTCAACATCGGGACCATCGGTCACGTCGACCACGGCAAGACGACGCTGACCGCCGCGATCTCGAAGGTGCTGCACGACAAGTACCCGGACCTGAACCCCTTCACGCCGTTCGACGAGATCGACAAGGCGCCGGAGGAGAAGCAGCGCGGTATCACGATCAACATCGCGCACGTCGAGTACCAGACGGAGAAGCGCCACTACGCGCACGTCGACGCGCCGGGTCACGCCGACTACATCAAGAACATGATCACGGGTGCGGCGCAGATGGACGGCGCCATCCTCGTGGTCGCCGCGACGGACGGCCCGATGGCCCAGACGCGTGAGCACGTCCTGCTCGCCCGTCAGGTCGGCGTGCCCTACCTGCTCGTGGCGCTGAACAAGTCCGACGTCGTCGACGACGAGGAGATCCTCGAGCTCGTCGAGGTCGAGGTGCGCGAGCTCCTCTCCTCGCAGGGCTTCGCGGGCGACGACGTGCCGGTCGTGCGCGTCTCCGGCCTCAAGGCGCTCGAGGGCGACCCGGTCTGGGTCAAGTCCGTCGAGGACCTGCTGGACGCGGTCGACGAGAACGTCCCGGACCCGGTCCGTGACATCGACAAGCCGTTCCTCATGCCGATCGAGGACGTCTTCACGATCACCGGTCGTGGCACCGTCGTCACCGGCCGTGTCGAGCGCGGTCAGCTCAAGGTGAACGAGGAGGTGGAGATCGTCGGTATCAAGGAGAAGGCGATCAAGACCACGGTCACCGGCGTCGAGATGTTCCGCAAGCTGCTCGACTACGCCGAGGCCGGCGAGAACGTCGGTCTGCTCCTGCGCGGCACGAAGCGCGAGGAGGTCGAGCGCGGCCAGGTCGTCGTGAAGCCGGGTTCGATCACCCCGCACACCGAGTTCGAGGGCCAGGTCTACATCCTGGCCAAGGACGAGGGCGGCCGTCACAACCCGTTCTACGGCAACTACCGTCCGCAGTTCTACTTCCGGACGACGGACGTCACCGGTGTCATCACGCTGCCCGAGGGCACCGAGATGGTCATGCCCGGTGACAACACCGAGATCCACGTGAACCTCATCCAGCCCATCGCCATGGAGGAGGGCCTCGGCTTCGCCATCCGCGAGGGTGGCCGCACCGTCGGCTCGGGCCGGGTCACGAAGATCCTCAAGTGATCACCGCCCTTCGGGGCTAGATCGCTGAACGCAGGGCCCGGGAGCTTCGGCTCCCGGGCCCTGCGTCGTCCCACCAGCCGGCGCGCCGGCAGGTGGCCGACCGTTCCGTCGAAGCCTCGCCGATCCCGGCGCGCGGACCGGGCGGTGGCTCGGTACGGTCGCCGCCATGCCTGCGGACAGCGACCGACCCCAGCCGGACCGGCAGCAGCCCCGCGGCGACCGTGCGCGCTCGGAGGGAGCGGTGGACGCGTCCGACGGTCGTCCTGCGAGCAGCCGGTCGGCCGTCCCGCTCCGCACATGGCTGCTGGTCGGCGTGGCGCTCGTCGTCGGGGCGCTCGTCCTGGTGGTGACGCAGGGCCCGTTGCGCTCCGACCCGTGGCCGTGGGGAGGGCCCGGTCGTGGGCCGGACCCGGACCGCACGGTCGGGCTGGCGCGAGGCGGCGCGGACTCCGCGCGACTCGTCGTGACGGGCGACGTGTCGACGCTCACCGTGCGCGCCGACGCACCGCGCTCCGACCTCGTCGTCGTGGAGCCGGCGGGCGCGGACCGGCCCGCGACGGTCGACGGCCCGGACGACGCCCCCGTGGTGACCCTGGGCGGTGGTGCGGTCGTGGTCCGGGTCGCCGCCGACGTCCGCTGGGAGGTCGAGGTCCGCAGCGGGGCGTCGCGCGTCACGACGGACCTCGCGGCGACGGAGGTCGGCGCGGTCGTGCTGGCCGCAGGCGCCGACGTGGTCGAGCTGACCCTTCCCGCTCCCGACGGCCGGGTCGTCGTGGACCAGCGCGCGGGCGCGGGGAGCCTGGTCGTGCACGTGCCGCAGGACGTCGGCGTGCGCGCGCTCGTCACGTCGGGTGCCGGCTCGGCGACGGTCGACGGCCAGACGACGGACGGCCTCGGCGCGGGCGCCGAGGTCAGCACCGTCGGGTTCGACCCGGGCGCGCCGCACTACGAGGTGCGCGTCGGCGGGGGCGTGGGCTCGCTGACGGTCGAACGGCGTTGACCCGGCGCGGACGACCGCTGACCCGGCGCGGACGACCGCGTCGGCCGGGCGGGTGGTGTGCGTCCGGGCACCGCCCGTGCGCGTCCCCGTCGACCTAGGCTCGCGCGCATGACCCTCCCGCCCGCGGTGCGCCGGCTCACCGACGTCGCGACGGACGCCGCGCGCGCGGTGGTGGCGGACCGGGTCGCGCCGTCGCTCCCCGTCGGTCACCCGTGGCGGTCGTGGTCGGGCCTCGACGCGGGCGGACCGCGACCGTGGCCGTCCGCGATGACGTCGCCGGCGTGCCTCGTGTCGGTCGCCGCCGCCGTCGGGCCGGCCCTCGACGTCTTCGCCGGCGTCGCCGCGGCCGCCGGGCTGCGGGTCGAGCGGACCGCCGGAGCGGGCGGGGTCCCGGTGTGCACGGTGCGTGGGCCGCGTGCGTCGGTGGGTGGCGTCCTCGGGGAGGTCGCGCTGGCCGCCGTGGTCGCGGCCGAGCTGCCCGTGCCGTTCGTGGCGACGGCGGTGCACGTGCGGGGACACGCGGTCGACGGGTCCACGTGCGTCCTGCGCGTCGAGGTCGAGGACCACGACGCGGAGCGGGACGGCTTCCGCCGGCGGTTCGTCGACGTGCTCGAGCGCTTCGTCGAGGCGTCGGCGGCCCACGGCGTGCGGGTCGAGGTGTCGCCGTGGGAGGACCGGCGTCCGCCGACGGTCGTGCACGTCGGCCGGCGCCCCCGGGGACCGGTCCCGCGCTGACGTCGAGCGCCGGGAGCCCGGCGTGCCGCGTGGTCGCGGTGCGGTTGTGGGGGAGCGCACAGGACAGCGGGATTGGAGTATCGGGCGTCCGTCTGGCAGACTAGTCAAGTTGCCCGCTGGGGGTGGTGTGCCTACGTGCGCCCGACCGGCTGGGCAGGTAGACGTGGAGAGCGTCCGGACCCCGGGGTCACCCGGCGGTGGACGCTCGACTACAACCACCGACCTCGTGCCGGGAACGGTACGCAGCGCAGAGGCCTGTCGCGTGAAGCGACACGCCCGAGTGCGGGGGTCGGACGGACCGGTTCGAAGAGAGAGAAGTAGACGACGCCATGGCGGGACAGAAGATCCGCATCCGGCTCAAGTCCTACGACCACGAGGTCATCGACAGCTCGGCGCGCAAGATCGTCGACACGGTGACTCGCGCTGGTGCGTCGGTCGTGGGTCCGGTGCCGCTGCCGACGGAGAAGAACGTCTTCTGCGTCATCCGGTCGCCCCACAAGTACAAGGACAGCCGCGAGCACTTCGAGATGCGCACGCACAAGCGGCTCATCGACATCATCGACCCCACGCCGAAGGCCGTCGACTCGCTCATGCGTCTCGACCTGCCCGCGGACGTGAACATCGAGATCAAGCTCTGACGCTGGGAAGGAACTGATCTTCATGGTTACCCAGCAGAACGCGCGCCCCGTCACGGCGCTGCTCGGCACCAAGCTCGGCATGACGCAGCTCTGGGACGACAACGGTCGTCTCGTGCCCGTCACCGTGGTTGCGGTCGGCACCAACGTCGTGACGCAGGTCCGCTCCGCTGAGACCGACGGTTACGCCGCTGTGCAGCTCGCCTTCGGCGAGGTCAAGCCGACCAAGGTCACCAAGCCGCTCAAGGGCCACTTCGAGAAGGCCGGCGTGACGCCGCGCCGGCACGTGGCCGAGATCCGCACGTCGGACGCCGCCGAGTTCACGCTCGGCCAGGAGCTCACCGCCGCCCTCTTCGAGGCCGGCCAGCTCGTCGACGTCGTCGGGACGACCAAGGGCAAGGGCACCGCCGGTGTCATGAAGCGCCACGGCTTCGCCGGCGTGAGCGCGTCCCACGGTTCGCACCGCAACCACCGCAAGCCGGGCTCGATCGGTGGCGCGTCGACGCCGTCGCGCGTGTTCAAGGGCCTGCGCATGGCCGGTCGGATGGGCAACGCCCGTCAGACCACCCAGAACCTGACCGTGCACGCGGTCGACGCCGAGCGGGGCCTCCTGCTCGTCAAGGGTGCCGTCCCCGGCCCCAAGGGTGGCGTCGTCGTCGTGCGTTCCGCTGTGAAGGGTGCGTGACCTCCATGAGCGACACGCTGACGGTCGACGTCCTCGACCCGCAGGGCAAGAAGGCCGGCACGGCCGACCTGCCCGCGGACGTCTTCGACGTGCAGACCAACGTCCCGCTGATCCACCAGGTCGTCGTCGCGCAGCTCGCGGCGGCTCGCCAGGGCACGCACGACACCAAGTCGCGCGGCGAGGTCCGTGGTGGCGGCAAGAAGCCGTACAAGCAGAAGGGCACCGGTCGCGCCCGCCAGGGTTCGACGCGTGCTCCGCAGTTCGCCGGTGGTGGCGTCGTCCACGGCCCCACGCCGCGTGACTACAGCCAGCGCACCCCGAAGAAGATGAAGGCCGCGGCGCTCCGCGGTGCTCTCTCGGACCGCGCCCGCGCCGGCCGCGTGCACGTCGTCTCGGGCTTCGCCCCGGGCACGGCGCCGTCGACGAAGTCCGCTCTCGCCGTCCTCGACAACCTGTCGGGCCGCAAGAACGTGCTGGTCGTCGTCGAGCGTCAGGACGAGATCACGTGGAAGTCGCTGCGGAACGTCGAGCGGGTGCACCTGCTGGTCGCGGACCAGCTCAACACCTACGACGTGCTGATCTCTGACGACGTCGTGTTCACGCAGGGCGCTCTCGACGCGTTCCTGGCCGGCCCCGCCAAGGGTGCCAAGGCCGTGGCGAGCGAGTCCGAGGCCGCCGAGGAGGAGACCAAGTGACCACCGTCGGCAAGGACCCCCGCGACATCCTGATCGCGCCGGTCGTGTCCGAGAAGAGCTACGGCCTTCTGGACGAGGGGAAGTACACCTTCCTCGTCGACCCGCGCGCCAACAAGACCGAGATCAAGATCGCCGTCGAGCAGGTGTTCGGCGTGAAGGTCGACTCGGTCAACACCGCGAACCGTCAGGGCAAGGCCCGTCGGACCCGGTTCGGCATCGGCCGCCGCAAGGACACGAAGCGTGCGATCGTCACCCTCCGCGAGGGCACGATCGACATCTTCGGCGGACCGGTCGGCTGAGCGGCCCGGAAGGATCTGAGGACTCATGGGAATCCGTAAGTACAAGCCGACGACGCCGGGCCGCCGTGGCTCGTCGGTCGCCGACTTCGTCGAGATCACGCGCTCCACGCCGGAGAAGTCGCTGGTCCGCCCGCTGCACAAGACGGGTGGCCGCAACTCCACCGGTCGTGTGACCACGCGCCACCAGGGTGGCGGTCACAAGCGTGCGTACCGCGTCATCGACTTCCGTCGTCACGATAAGGACGGCGTGCCGGCGAAGGTCGCTCACATCGAGTACGACCCCAACCGCACGGCCCGTATCGCGCTCCTGCACTACGCGGACGGCGAGAAGCGCTACATCATCGCGCCGAACAAGCTGTCGCAGGGTGACGTCATCGAGAACGGCCCCGGCGCCGACATCAAGCCCGGCAACAACCTGCCGCTGCGCAACATCCCGACCGGTACGGTCATCCATGCCATCGAGCTGCGGCCCGGCGGCGGTGCGAAGATCGCGCGCTCGGCCGGTGCGTCCGTGCAGCTCGTCGCGAAGGACGGCCCGTACGCGCAGCTGCGCATGCCGTCCGGCGAGATCCGCAACGTCGACCTGCGCTGCCGCGCCACGGTCGGCGAGGTCGGCAACGCCGAGCAGTCGAACATCAACTGGGGCAAGGCCGGCCGCATGCGGTGGAAGGGCAAGCGCCCCACCGTCCGTGGTGTCGCCATGAACCCGATCGACCACCCGCACGGTGGTGGTGAGGGCAAGACCTCCGGTGGTCGCCACCCGGTGAGCCCCTGGGGCCAGCCCGAGGGTCGTACCCGCCGTCCGAACAAGCCGAGCGACAAGCTCATCGTGCGCCGTCGGCGCACCGGCAAGAAGCGCTGATAGGAGCCCGAGATGCCTCGCAGCCTCAAGAAGGGCCCGTTCGTCGACGGCCACCTCCAGAAGAAGGTCGACGCGCAGAACGAGGCCGGAAGCAAGAACGTCATCAAGACGTGGTCCCGCCGTTCGGTCATCACCCCGGACTTCCTGGGTCACACGTTCGCGGTGCACGACGGGCGCAAGCACGCGCCGGTCTTCGTCACGGAGTCGATGGTCGGGCACAAGCTCGGCGAGTTCGCCCCGACGCGCACGTTCCGCGGCCACGAGAAGGACGACCGGAAGGGCCGTCGCCGCTGACCTCGGTCAGCTGGTGACGCCCTGACGGCAGAGACAAGAAGGCAGGACAGCAATGGAAGCCAAGGCGAAGGCGCGGTTCGTCCGCGTCACGCCCCAGAAGGCCCGGCGCGTCGTGGACCTCATCCGTGGCAAGCAGGCCGGCGAGGCCGTGGCGGTGCTGAAGTTCGCGCCGCAGGCGGCCGCGGAGCCCGTCCTCAAGACGGTGCAGTCGGCGATCGCGAACGCGGTCGAGGGGGCGAAGCGCAACAGCGAGCGGCTCGACGAGGCGAACCTCTACGTCTCCGAGGTGTTCGTCGACGAGGGCCCGACGCTCAAGCGGTTCCGTCCGCGGGCGCAGGGTCGTGCCAGCCAGATCCTCAAGCGCACGAGCCACATCACCGTGGTCGTCGCTGAGCGCGAGACGAAGGGACGGACCCGATAGTGGGACAGAAGGTCAACCCGCTCGGGTACCGCCTGGGCATCACGACGGACCACCGGTCGCGCTGGTTCGCGGACTCGACGAAGCCGGGTCAGCGCTACCGCGACTACGTCCGCGAGGACGTGCAGATCCGCAAGCTCATGAGCACGGGTCTCGAGCGCGCCGGCATCGCGAAGGTCGAGATCGAGCGCACGCGTGACCGCGTCCGCGTCGACATCCACACCGCCCGCCCGGGCATCGTCATCGGGCGTCGTGGCGCGGAGGCCGACCGCATCCGCGGCGAGCTCGAGAAGCTCACGGGCAAGCAGGTCCAGCTCAACATCCTCGAGGTCAAGAACGCCGAGATCGAGGCCCAGCTGGTCGCCCAGGGCATCGCCGAGCAGCTCGCGAGCCGTGTCTCGTTCCGCCGCGCGATGCGCAAGGGCATCCAGTCGGCGCAGCGCGCCGGCGCCAAGGGCATCCGCGTGCAGGTCTCCGGCCGCCTCGGCGGCGCGGAGATGAGCCGCACGGAGTTCTACCGCGAGGGTCGTGTGCCGCTGCACACGCTCCGCGCGAACATCGACTACGGCTTCTTCGAGGCCCGCACGACCTTCGGCCGCATCGGCGTGAAGGTCTGGGTCTACAAGGGCGACGTCACCGAGAAGGAGTTCGCCCGCGAGCAGGCGACCCAGGCCCCGCGCCCGGCCCGTGGCCCGCGCGGTGACCGTGGCGAGCGTGGCGACCGCGGCCCCCGTGGCGGCGGCCGTCGCGAGCAGCGCACCTCGGACGCCCCTGTCGAGGCCCCCGCGACCGAGGCCGCTCCCGCGGCGGAGACCTCGGCTGAGACCGGAACGGAGGCCTGAGCCGTGCTCATCCCGCGCCGACTCAAGCACCGCAAGCAGCACCACCCCGGCCGCTCCGGCGCGTCGACCGGTGGCACCAAGATCTCGTTCGGCGAGTACGGCATCCAGGCTCTCGAGCCCGCCTACGTCACGAACCGGCAGATCGAGGCTGCGCGTATCGCCATGACCCGCCACATCAAGCGTGGTGGGAAGGTCTGGATCAACATCTACCCGGACCGTCCCCTCACGAAGAAGCCCGCCGAGACCCGCATGGGTTCCGGCAAGGGCTCGCCCGAGTGGTGGATCGCCAACGTCAAGCCCGGCCGAGTGATGTTCGAGCTCGCCGGCGTCCCGGAGCCGCTGGCTCGTGAGGCCATGCGCCGCGCCCAGCACAAGCTCCCGATGAAGACCCGTTTCGTGGTTCGCGAGGGTGGTAACTGATGGCTATCGGAACCAAGGACCTGGCTCCCACGGAGCTGGACGCCTTCGACGACGAGAAGCTGGTCGCCGAGCTGAAGAAGGCCAAGGAGGAGCTCTTCAACCTCCGCTTCCAGTCCGCGACCGGTCAGCTCGAGAGCCACGGCCGTCTGAAGGCCGTCCGCCGCGACATCGCCCGGATCTACACGATCCTGCGCGAGCGCGAGCTCGGCATCCGTACCGCTCCGACCGCGAGCGAGTGAGGGCAGCATGAACGAGAAGAGCACCACCGCCACGGCGGAGCACCGCGCGTACCGCAAGACGCGCCGCGGCTACGTCGTGAGCGACAAGATGGACAAGACCGTCGTGGTCGAGGTCGAGGACCGGGTCAAGCACCCGCTCTACGGCAAGGTCATCCGGCGGACCAGCAAGGTCAAGGCGCACGACGAGCAGGGCTCGGCGGGCGTGGGTGACCTCGTCCTCATCATGGAGACCCGCCCGCTGTCCGCGACCAAGCGGTGGCGCCTGGTGGAGATCCTCGAGAAGGCCAAGTAAGCAGCAGCACCCAAGTTGCCCACGGGCGGCGGGGGTGACCCCGTCAGGGAGCACCCCCGCCGCGACGTGTGCATCACGGCAACTACGTCAGGCCAGGCTCGGCGACCAGCTCGACCGAGAACCCGCCGGACGACAGGAGTAGGCAATGATCCAGCAGGAGTCGCGACTGCGTGTCGCCGACAACACGGGTGCCAAGGAGATCCTCTGCATCCGCGTTCTCGGTGGTTCCGGCCGTCGCTACGCAGGCATCGGTGACGTCATCGTCGCCACCGTCAAGGACGCGATCCCCGGCGGCAACGTCAAGAAGGGCGACGTCGTCAAGGCCGTCATCGTGCGCACCCGCAAGGAGCGCCGCCGTCCGGACGGCTCGTACATCAAGTTCGACGAGAACGCCGCCGTGATCCTCAAGAACGACGGGGAGCCCCGTGGGACGCGCATCTTCGGCCCCGTGGGCCGCGAGCTGCGCGACAAGAAGTTCATGAAGATCATCTCGCTGGCGCCGGAGGTGCTCTGACCATGGCGAAGATCAAGAAGGGCGACCTCGTCCTCGTCATCTCGGGGCGCGACAAGGGCAAGCAGGGCCGCGTGCTCGAGGTGCTCACCGAGACGCAGCGCGTCGTCGTCGAGGGCGTGCAGCGCGTGCAGAAGCACGTCAAGGCCGGCCAGACGCAGCGTGGCACCCGCACGGGTGGCATCGAGACCGTCGAGGCCCCCATCCACATCAGCAACGTGATGCTCGTCGACCCGGAGACCAAGAAGGGCACCCGGGTGGGCTACCGCACCGAGCAGGTCGAGCGTGACGGCCGCACGCGGAACGTCCGTGTCCGCGTCGCCAAGCGTTCCGGTAAGGACATCTGATGACCGAGATCACCGCTCCGGCCCAGCCGCGTCTGAAGACCCGCTACGCCGAGGAGATCAAGCCGGCGCTCAACACGCAGTTCGCGTACGAGAACATCAACCAGGTCCCGCGCCTGGTGAAGGTCGTCGTGAACATGGGTGTCGGCGACGCCGCCAAGGACTCCAAGCTCATCGAGGGCGCGATCCGCGACCTGACCCAGATCACGGGTCAGAAGCCGCAGGTCACCAAGGCCCGCAAGTCCATCGCGCAGTTCAAGCTGCGCGAGGGCATGCCGATCGGCGCGCACGTCACGCTGCGCGGCGACCGTGCCTGGGAGTTCCTGGACCGCCTGCTCTCGACGGCGCTTCCCCGTATCCGTGACTTCCGCGGCCTGTCGGCGACGCAGTTCGACGGCAACGGCAACTACACGTTCGGCCTCACGGAACAGTCGATGTTCCACGAGATCGACCAGGACCGGATCGACCGTGTCCGCGGCATGGACATCACGATCGTCACGACGGCGAACAACGACGACGAGGGTCGCGCCTTCCTCAAGCTCCTCGGCTTCCCGTTCAAGGAGAACTGACCATGGCGAAGACCGCTCTGATCAACAAGGCTGCCGCCAAGCCCAAGTTCGCGGTGCGTGCGTACACGCGCTGCCAGCGCTGCGGCCGTCCGCACTCGGTGTACCGCAAGTTCGGCCTGTGCCGGATCTGCGTGCGGGAGATGGCCCACCGCGGCGAGCTCCCCGGCGTCACCAAGAGCAGCTGGTAAGACCCCCAGTAGGAACGATCGTCGGTAGGTCCCGGGCCCGCGTCTCGCGGGTCCGGGATACCCCGGCGAGAAAGGGCTGAAGCCCGATGACCATGACCGACCCCATCGCAGACTTCCTCACGCGTCTGCGCAACGCGAACTCGGCGCACCACGACACGGTGTCGATCCCGTTCTCGAAGCTCAAGTCGCACGTCGCGGAGATCCTGCAGGCCGAGGGCTACATCCAGGGCTGGACCGTCGAGGACGCCCCCGTGGGCAAGAACCTCGTCGTGACCCTGAAGTACGGCCCCAACCGCGAGCGTGCGCTCGCCGGCCTGAAGCGCGTGTCCAAGCCGGGCCTGCGCGTGTACGCGAAGTCCACCAACCTGCCCAAGGTGCTCGGCGGCCTGGGCGTGGCGATCCTCTCCACGTCCTCGGGTCTCCTCACCGACAAGCAGGCCGCCAAGAAGGGCGTGGGTGGGGAAGTCCTCGCCTACGTCTGGTAATCGAGACCCGGAAGGAGAACGCCAATGTCTCGTATCGGCAGGATCCCCGTTTCGGTCCCGACCGGCGTGGACGTCAACATCGACGGTGCCGTGGTGACGGTGAAGGGCCCCAAGGGCACCCTCTCGCACACGGTCGCCGCACCCCTCGAGGTCGCGCGTGACGAGGCCGGTGCCCTCGTGGTCACCCGCCCGAACGACGAGCGCCTCTCGCGCTCGCTGCACGGCCTGACCCGCACGCTCCTGGCGAACCTCGTCACCGGCGTGACCGAGGGCTACGTCAAGAAGCTCGAGATCGTCGGCACCGGTTACCGCGTGACCGCGAAGGGCTCGGACCTCGAGTTCGCGCTCGGCTTCAGCCACCCGGTCGTCGTCACGCCGCCGGAGGGCATCACCTTCGTCGTCGAGGCCCCGACCCGCTTCTCGGTGCAGGGCATCGACAAGCAGCAGGTCGGCGAGGTCGCCGCGAACATCCGCAAGATCCGCAAGCCCGAGCCGTACAAGGGCAAGGGCGTGCGGTACGCGGGCGAGAACGTGCGCCGCAAGGTCGGAAAGGCTGGGAAGTAAGCCATGGCGATCAGCATCAAGGGCAAGGGCAAGACGATCGCCCGCCAGCGCCGGCACCTGCGCCTGCGCAAGAAGGTCGTGGGCTCGGCTGCTCGGCCGCGCCTCGTCGTCACCCGCTCCGCCCGTCACATCACGGCCCAGGTCGTGGACGACGGCATCGGCCAGACCATCGCGTCGGCGTCGACCCTCGAGGTCGACCTGCGCGGGGCCGAGGGCGACAAGTCCGCCAAGGCCCGCAAGGTCGGCGAGCTCGTCGCCGAGCGCGCGAAGGCCAAGGGCATCGACGCGGTCGTCTTCGACCGCGGCGGCAACAAGTACCACGGCCGGGTGGCCGCGGTCGCCGACGGTGCCCGCGAGGGTGGTCTGAAGCTGTGACGACGTACACCGGGAAGAAGAGGACTCACTGATGGCTGCTCCTGCACGCAGCAACACCGGTGCCCAGGGCGGCACCGGCGGCGACCGCCGCGACGGCGGCCGTCGTGACGGTGGACGTCGTCAGGACGCCGCCGAGAAGAGCCAGTTCGTCGAGCGCGTCGTGACGATCAACCGCGTCGCCAAGGTCGTCAAGGGTGGCCGCCGCTTCAGCTTCACCGCGCTCGTCGTGGTGGGCGACGGTGACGGCACCGTCGGCGTCGGCTACGGCAAGGCCAAGGAGGTGCCCGCGGCGATCGCCAAGGGTGTCGAGGAGGCGAAGAAGAACTTCTTCCGCGTCCCCCGCATCCAGGGCACCATCCCGCACCCCATCACGGGTGAGGCCGCCGCCGGTGTCGTGTTCCTGCGTCCGGCGTCGCCGGGTACCGGCGTGATCGCCGGTGGTCCGGTCCGCGCCGTCCTGGAGTGCGCCGGCATCCACGACGTCCTGAGCAAGTCGCTCGGCTCGTCGAACGCGATCAACATCGTCCACGCGACCGTCGCGGCCCTCCGTGGCCTCGAGCAGCCGGAGGCCGTGGCCGCGCGCCGTGGTCTGCCGGTCGAGCACGTCGTCCCGGCCGCCCTCCTGCGGGCCCAGGCCGAGGGCCGTGCGGCCGCCGCGGAGAAGGTGGGTGCGTGATGGCTCGTCTCAAGGTGACCCAGAAGAAGTCGGGCATCGGTGGCAAGCAGAACCAGCGCGACACGCTGCGCACCCTGGGCCTCAAGCGGATCGGCGACGTCGTCGTCAAGGAGGACCGCCCTGAGATCCGCGGCATGGTCCAGACCGTGCGGCACCTCGTCGCGGTCGAAGAGGTGGAGTGAGCATGGCTGACGAGAAGAAGGAGACCGAGGAGGTGACGGCCCCCAAGGCCGCCGCCAAGAAGGCTCCCGCCAAGAAGGCCGCCGACGCGGCTGCCGAGGCTCCGAAGAAGACGACGAAGGCGAAGGCCGACAAGGCCGAGACCGCCTCCGCCGCCGCGGAGAAGCCGGCTGCCGAGAAGAAGGCGCCCGCGAAGAAGGCCGCCGCCGCTCCGGCGAAGGCCAAGGTCGAGAAGTCCGACGCGGCCGTCAAGGCCGCCGAGGCAGCCGCCCAGCCCGGCGCCGGTGGCACCCTCAAGGTGCACCACCTGCGTCCGGCCCCGGGCGCCAAGACCGCCAAGACCCGCGTGGGTCGTGGTGAGGCGTCCAAGGGCAAGACGGCCGGTCGTGGCACCAAGGGCACCAAGGCCCGGTACCAGGTCCCGGCCGCCTTCGAGGGCGGGCAGATGCCGATGCACATGCGTCTGCCGAAGCTCCGTGGCTTCAAGAACCCGTTCCGCACCGAGTACCAGGTCGTCAACCTGGACAAGCTCTCGGCGCTCTACCCGGACGGTGGCGACGTGACGGTCGCCGACCTGGTCGCGAAGGGTGCGGTCCGCAAGGGCCAGCCCGTCAAGGTGCTCGGCACCGGCGAGCTCACGGTCAAGGTCTCCGTGGCCGTGGACGCCTACTCGGCGTCCGCCAAGGAGAAGATCGTGGCTGCCGGCGGCTCCGTCGCGCAGGACTGAACGCCGGACGAGGCCGGTGGGATCTCACTTCCCACCGGCCTCGTTCCGTTTGTCGTCGGGCATCCGTTAGGGTGCCTCGTTGCCCCGCGTCGTGGCGGGGTTCGCGGCCCGGGACAGTCCGGTCGCACGAGACGCCGCCGCTAGGCGGCCCAGGAGGACCAGGTGCTCAGCGCATTCGTCCGGGCGTTCAGGACGCCCGACCTGCGGCGCAAGCTGCTCTTCACGATCGGGATCATGGTCGTCTTCCGGATCGGCTCGTTCCTGCCGACCCCGGGCGTCAGCTATCCCAACGTGCAGGTCTGCATCGACCAGACGCAGGGCGCGAACGACCTGATCGGGATCGTGAACCTGTTCAGCGGGGGAGCGCTCCTGCAGCTCTCCGTCTTCGCGCTGGGGATCATGCCGTACATCACGGCGAGCATCATCATCCAGCTGCTGCGCGTGGTGATCCCCAAGTTCGAGGAGCTGCACCGCGAGGGCCAGTCCGGCACCGCGAAGCTCACGCAGTACACCCGGTACCTGACGATCGCCCTCGCGGTCCTCCAGTCGACGACGATCATCACGATCGCGCGCAGCGGCCAGCTGTTCCAGGGCTGCACCGTCGACGTCATCCCGGACGACAGCTGGGTGACGCTGCTCATCATGGTCATCACCATGACCGCGGGCACCGGCCTCATCATGTGGCTCGGCGAGCTCATCACCGAGCGCGGTGTCGGCAACGGCATGTCGCTCCTCATCTTCACGTCGATCGCCGCGAGCTTCCCCGGCGCGATGTGGTCGATCGCCGGCGGTGCCGGCGGTGGCGCGAAGTTCGTCGCGGTCCTCGCCGTCGTGGTGCTCGTCATCGCGCTCGTCGTCTTCGTCGAGCAGTCGCAGCGCCGCATCCCGGTGCAGTACGCCAAGCGCATGGTCGGTCGCCGCATGTACGGCGGCTCGAGCACCTACATCCCGATCAAGATCAACATGGCCGGTGTCATCCCGGTGATCTTCGCGTCGTCGCTGCTCGCCGTCCCGGGCCTCATCGCCCAGTTCGGCGACCCGACCGCGGGCTGGGTGCAGTGGGTGTCCCGCTACATCGCGGACCCGGCGTCGCCGTGGCACATCGCGATCTACGTGCTGCTGATCATCTTCTTCTGCTACTTCTACACGGCGATCACGTTCAACCCGGACGAGGTCGCGGACAACATGAAGAAGTACGGCGGCTTCATCCCCGGCATCCGCGCCGGTCGGCCGACCGCCGAGTACCTCGACTACGTCATCACGCGGATCACGGCGCCGGGCTCGATCTACCTCGCCCTCGTCGCGCTGATCCCGACCATCGTCTTCATCGCCCTCGACGTGAGCACGAACATCCCGTTCGGCGGCTCGTCGATCCTCATCGTCGTCGGTGTGGGCCTGGAGACCGTCAAGCAGATCGAGTCGCAGCTCCAGCAGCGGCACTACGAAGGGTTCCTGCGGTGAGCGCACGCCTCGTCCTCCTCGGCCCGCCCGGTGCGGGCAAGGGCACCCAGGCGGCCCGGCTCGGGGAGCGCCTCGGCGTCCCCGCGATCTCGACGGGCGACATCTTCCGCGCCAACATCAAGGGCGGCACGGAGCTCGGCAAGAAGGTCCAGGCGATCACCGCGTCAGGCGCGCTCGTGCCGGACGAGCTGACGAACGACCTCGTGCGCGACCGCCTGGCGCAGGACGACGTCGTCGAGGGCTTCCTCCTCGACGGGTACCCGCGCAACGTGGCCCAGGTCGCGGCGCTCGACGAGATCCTGGGCGACCGCGCCGTGGACCTCGCGGTCGAGATCACCGCCGACCCCGACGTCGTCGTGGGCCGTCTGCTCAAGCGTGCCGAGATCGAGGGCCGCGAGGACGACACCGAGGACGTCATCCGCCACCGGCTCGACGTGTACGCCGAGCAGACCGCCCCGATCTCGGCGGTGTACGCCGAGCGCGGGCTGCTGGTCCAGGTCGACGGCATCGGCGAGGTCGACGAGGTGACCGAGCGGCTCGTCGCCGCGATCGGCTCGCTCGCCCGCTGACGCGGGACCAGGTGGGTGGCCGTGTTCGGTCGTGAGCGCATCGAGTACAAGACCCCGGACCAGGTCCGGGTCATGCGGCGCGCCGGCCTCGTCGTCGCGGACGCCCTCGCGGCGGTGCGGGAGCGGGTCGCCCCCGGGGTGACGACCGCCGACCTCGACGCCGTGGCGGCCGCGGTGATCGTGGACGCCGGTGCGACGCCGTCGTTCCTCGGCTACCACGGGTACCCCGCGACGCTCTGCGTCTCCGTGAACGACGAGGTCGTGCACGGGATCCCCGGTGCACGCGTGCTGGAGCCCGGCGACGTCGTGTCCGTCGACTGCGGGGCCGTCGTCGACGGCTGGCACGGCGACTCCGCGATCACGGTGGTGCTCGAGGGCGGTGAGCAGGCCGACGTCGATCTCGCGGAGACGACGCGTGCGGCGATGTGGGCCGGCATCGCGGCGCTCGCATCGGCCGAGCGGCTCGGCGCCGTCGGCGAGGCGGTCGAGGAGGTCGTCGACGCCGCGCTCGAGGCCGGGCTGAACGACGGCCGGCGGTACGGGGTCGTCGAGGAGTACGTGGGCCACGGCATCGGCACGGCCATGCACCAGCCGCCGGACGTCCTCAACTACCGCGCCCGGGACCGGGGTCCGCGGGTCCGGCCCGGCCTCTGCGTCGCGATCGAGCCGATGGTGGTGCGCGGGCAGCGCTTCACGCAGGTGCTCGACGACGACTGGACCGTCGTGACCGTCGACGGTTCGCGTGCGTCGCACTGGGAGCACACCGTCGCCGTGCTCGAGGACGGCATCTGGGTGCTGACGGAGCCCGACGGGGGAGCGGCCGAGCTGGCCGCGCTCGGCGTCGAGGTGTCCCCGCTCGCCTGAGCCCGGCGCTGCCGACTCCCTGCCCGTCGCATCCCCCGCGTCGGCACACCCCCGCTCGTACGGTCGCGGGGAAGCGCTACCACACGATCGGGTGAACACGTGTCCAGTTTCCCGTCCGAATGCGCCCGACCTGGGTAAACGGCCCCACAGCGTCCGGTTTGTCGGATAGTGTGCGCGCGGCGGGATCGTCCTCCCGCCAGGACCGTTCTCGCACCTCGTCGCGCGCCCGCGGCGAGGTGCTCGCGTGCGGTCCGTCGGACACGCAGGCGTGTGCCCCCTCGTCATGCCTGCCGCACACGATGGGTTGGTCCCTATGCAGCGCAGCAGTCGTCCGTCCCTCCGGTCCCACGCGCGACGGGCCGCCGTCGTCGGGACGGCCGTTCTCGCGGCCGGCCTGCTCGCGGCGTCACCGGCCGCGGCGACCGGCGGTTCCGGGCACGGGGGGTCGCACGGCGGCTCCCACGGCGGCGGTGGGCACGGCGGTGGCTGGTGGAGCAAGCCCAAGCCGGCCCCGAGCTCGACCGCGGGCACGACGCCGACGCCGATGCAGTCGGCCCAGCCGAAGCCGACGCGCGGCGGTCAGACGACGACGGCCGCGTACGTCTACCTCAAGAAGGACGCCAAGGCGCCCGCGTCGTGGTGGAACTCGACGCAGCAGTACCTCGTCGCGACGTGGGACGGCGCGCAGTGGCGCAACATCACCTGGGACCAGATCCGAGACGCCGTCCCGTTCGAGGTCTGCGGGCCCGGCTGGGGCGTGCAGGAGGACGCCGCGTACGGCGGCCCGCAGGTGTTCACCGACTCGGACGCCCCGCACTATCCGGACGGCGTCCTGAAGTGGACCGACGAGGGCGGACCGCTGTTCGCGGCGGACCACTGGGACCTCGAGGAGCAGGTCGGCACCGTCCCGGCGTGCGCTCCGACGTACCCGACGCCCACGCAGACCGCCACCCCCACACCGACGGCGACGCCCTCCGCCACGCCGACCGTGACCCCCGAGGCGCCGACGCCGACGCCCGCACCGACCGACGTGGTCGACGACGACGTGACGCCCACGCCCAGTGCGACGTCCACGCCGGTCGTGACGCCGGTGCCGACGCCCTCGACGACGTCGGAGGTGCTCGCGGCCGCACCGACGCCCACGCCGACCGTCCGCTCCGAGGTGCTCGCCGCGGGCGCGCTCGCGACCACCGGTTCGACTGTGCTCCCGCTCGCGATCGGTGCGGGCGTGCTGGTCGCCGCCGGCGGCGTGCTGCTGGCCCTGCGGAACCGTCGCCGCCCGGCCACCGGGTCGGACGCCTGACGCAGCACCACACGGGCCGCTGACGGCCCGTGACGAGGCCGCCGGACCTGGCGACCGTCCCCACGCAGCACGGGGACGCAGGTCCGGCGGTTTCGTCCTGTGCGGCCGATGCCGTAACATAGTCCGTTGGGTGTGTGCGCCCAGTTGGCTGACAGTCGTCCCGCGATCGGATGTCTCGTGATCGTGGGTTCGCTGCCGGCCGTCGCGCCACGGCCGTCCTGTCGTCCTCGACGCGGGAGGGCCTCGGTGCGGTCCGGGCTCTTCGCACTCTCCACGAACGCCGGTCCCGCTCCCGCACGCGCGGGGGCCACGGCCGACGTGGGCTGATCAAGACCAGGACCGACAGTTAGCGGAGGACATGGCGAAGAAGGACGGTGTCATCGAGATCGAGGGCAGCGTCGTGGAGGCTCTGCCGAACGCGATGTTCCGCGTGGAGCTCACGAACGGCCACAAGGTGCTCGCCCACATCTCGGGCAAGATGCGTCAGCACTACATCCGGATCCTCCCCGAGGACCGGGTGGTCGTCGAGCTGAGCCCGTACGACCTGTCCCGCGGTCGGATCGTCTACCGCTACAAGTAACCACCACTCGAACACGCCGTCACGCCCCGGGGGAGCCCGTGGGTCAGCGGCGGCGGAGGAATCAACGCGATGAAGGTCAAGCCCAGCGTCAAGAAGATCTGCGACAAGTGCAAGGTGATCCGCCGGCACGGTCGCGTCCAGGTGATCTGCGAGAACCTGCGCCACAAGCAGCGCCAGGGCTGACGCCCTGACGGTGCACCCACGGGTCCGTCCCGCGGAGCACGTCGAGCAGCACCACCGGTCCCGCACGGGACCATCGGCCCCGGGCAGGGGCCGGCAAGCGCACCGCCACTCCGGACGGTGCCGGGCAGCAGCCCGGTCCGGACCGGCGAACCCTCGGTCGGAGGCCGGGGCCCGCAGCACGCGGGAAGGCGGTGCGGAAGACCTCCGACGCAGTTCAGGAGCCACCAGGCACATGGCACGTCTCATCGGCGTCGACCTCCCCCGCGAGAAGCGGCTGGAGATCGCGCTCACCTACATCTACGGGGTCGGTCGCACGCGCGCCCAGCAGACCCTCGCCGCCACGGGCATCAGCCCCGACGTCCGCGTGAAGGACCTCGGGGACACCGAGCTCGTCGCGCTGCGTGACTACCTCGAGGGCAACTTCAAGCTCGAGGGTGACCTCCGCCGTGAGGTCGCCGCGGACATCCGCCGCAAGGTCGAGATCGGCTGCTACGAGGGCCTCCGCCACCGCCGTGGCCTTCCCGTGCGCGGTCAGCGCACGAAGACCAACGCGCGCACCCGCAAGGGCCCGAAGCGCACCGTCGCCGGCAAGAAGAAGGCCGGGCGCAAGTAACCCGCACGTCCCGCGAGGACCGCGCCCACGGCGCGAGGTCCCGGGACGTCGGCACACGCAGCCTGACGACCACGAGAGAAGAAGCAGATGCCTCCCAAGACCCGTAGTTCCGTGCGCAAGCCGCGCCGCAAGGAGAAGAAGAACGTCTCCCACGGCCAGGCGCACATCAAGAGCACGTTCAACAACACGATCGTCTCCATCACGGACCCGTCCGGCGCCGTGATCGCCTGGGCGTCGTCCGGCCAGGTGGGCTTCAAGGGCTCGCGCAAGTCGACCCCGTTCGCCGCGCAGCTCGCCGCCGAGGCCGCCGCGCGTCGTGCCCAGGAGCACGGCATGCGCAAGGTCGACGTCTTCGTCAAGGGCCCGGGCTCGGGCCGCGAGACCGCGATCCGCTCGCTGCAGGCGACCGGCCTCGAGGTCGGCTCGATCCAGGACGTGACGCCCCAGGCGCACAACGGCTGCCGTCCGCCGAAGCGCCGCCGCGTCTGACCCTCGGCTCGGCCGTGGCCGGTGCTCGCGTCGTCGACGCACCGGCCACGGCTCCGCTCGTCAACCCGGTCATGCGGACCGAGGCATGGCCGTCACGCAGGACTGCGGAGCGTCATATGGCGGACGCCCGCTGAGAGGAAACCCACCGTGCTCATCGCACAGCGCCCCACCCTGACCGAAGAGGTCATCTCGGAGAACCGGTCGCGGTTCTCCATCGAGCCGCTCGAGCCCGGCTTCGGCTACACGCTCGGCAACTCGCTCCGCCGGACGCTGCTGTCCTCCATCCCCGGTGCCGCCGTCACGTCCATCCGGATCGACGGCGTGCTGCACGAGTTCTCCACCGTGCCGGGTGTCAAGGAGGACGTCACCGAGATCATCCTCAACATCAAGAACCTCGTCGTCTCCTCGGAGAACGACGAGCCGGTCGTGATGTACCTGCGCAAGCAGGGGTCGGGTGTCGTCACCGCCGCGGACATCGTGCCGCCGGCCGGGGTCGAGGTGCACAACCCCGACCTGCACCTGGCGACGCTGAACGACAAGGGCAAGCTGGAGATCGAGCTCACGGTCGAGCGCGGCCGCGGCTACGTCTCCGCCGCCCAGAACAAGTCGTTCGACGCCGAGATCGGCCGCATCCCGGTCGACTCGATCTACTCGCCGGTCCTCAAGGTGACCTACAAGGTCGAGGCGACGCGTGTCGAGCAGCGGACCGACTTCGACAAGCTCGTCGTCGACGTCGAGACCAAGGCCGCGATCAGCCCGCGCGACGCGCTCGCGTCCGCCGGCAAGACGCTCGTCGAGCTGTTCGGCCTGGCCCGGGAGCTCAACGTCGAGGCGGAGGGCATCGAGATCGGCCCGTCGCCGACCGACGCCGCGCTCGCCGCGGACCTCGCGCTGCCGATCGAGGACCTGCAGCTGACGATCCGCTCGTACAACTGCCTCAAGCGTGAGGGCATCCACTCCGTGGGTGAGCTCGTGGCGCGCAGCGAGGCCGACCTCCTGGACATCCGCAACTTCGGTGCGAAGTCCATCACCGAGGTCAAGGAGAAGCTGGCCGAGCTCGGCCTGACGCTCAAGGACAGCCCGCTCGACTTCGACCCGTCCGCGTCGGCCTTCTACGGCGACGACGAGGGCGACTTCGTCGAGGACGAGCAGTACTGACGCCGGGGAACGCGCGCCGGGCCTGAACGGTCCGGTGCGCGTCGCCGATCACTGGAACTCAAGGAGTAGATCATGCCCACGCCCACCAAGGGTCCCCGGCTCGGTGGCGGACCGGCGCACGAGCGTCTGATCCTCGCGAACCTCGCGACGCAGCTGTTCGAGCACAAGCGGATCACGACGACCGAGGCCAAGGCCAAGCGCCTGCGCCCGCTCGCCGAGCGCCTCATCACGTTCGCCAAGCGCGGTGACCTGCACGCCCGCCGCCGTGTCCTGACGGTCGTCAAGGACAAGGGTGTCGTGCACACCCTGTTCACCGAGATCGCCCCGGCCGTCGCCGAGCGTCAGGGTGGCTACACGCGCATCACGAAGATCGGTCCGCGCAAGGGCGACAACGCGCCCATGGCCGTGATCGAGCTGGTGCTCGAGCCGCTGTCGCCGAAGCAGGCCGTCGTCAAGGAGGCCACGAAGGCCACCGCGAAGGCCGCGCCGAAGGCGGAGAAGAAGGCCGACGAGGCCCCCGCCGCCGAGGCGACCGAGGCTCCGGCCGAGGAGACCACGGACGCGACCGAGGGCGACGCCGACAAGGCCTGACCCTCCCGCAGCACGCACGACGGGCCCGGAACCGCACAGGTTCCGGGCCCGTCGTCGTCGTGGCGCGTCGGCGCGGCCGCGGGCGGTCGCACCTCCCGGGCGGGCGGAGGCGGTGTCGGGTCGGTGCGCGCGCTGCGGTCAGCGCGCCTGCGCACCGTCGACGAGATCGGCGAAGACGTCGTGCCTGAGGCGCCACGCGGTGCGGTCAGTGCTCCTGCGCACCGGCGACGAGGTCGGCGAGGACGTCGTGCCGGAGGCGCGGCGCGCCGGTGGGCCCGACCTCCGTGACCGCGCGCAGCGCGCCGTCGGGGCCCCGGTGGTGCACGTGCGGGCTCGTCGGGACCAGGCCGTCCGGTCGCGCGCGTGCGGCCCAGTCGAGCATCCCGCGCGCCGCGGCGAGGATCCCGCCTCCCGTGACGACGTGCACGGCGAGTGCGTGGCCGTGCGGGACGGCGACGAGCGTGCCGAGGGCGCGACCGCCGGCGGCCGCGTGGGGGAGCCGGTCGAGCAGGTCGTCGAGGACGTGCAGCCGGCTCGGCGCGAGGGGGTCGGCCGTCGTCAGGACGTGGACGTCGGCGCCGCCGCGGTACCCCACGACGTGGTGCTGGGGTGGGTCGAGCAGCCGGACGCCCGCGACGGCCTCCGCGTGGACGCCGTCCCACCCGCCGTGCGGCCCGAGGTCGGTGACGACGCGCGCCTCGCCGTCGACGACGAGGAGCGCGCACGCCTGCAGGTGCGGGCCCATCGCAGGCCCCGCGGCGGGTGCGAGGACGCCCGCACGGACGACCCCGGCGACGAGGCGCCGTTCCACGGCGGCGAGCGGCGACGCGGGGGCCGCAGGCACGTGCTGCCCGTCCGTCGCGAACCCGGCCACGGCCGCCGTCACCAGCCGCTCCACGACGTCGACGCGGGCCGCAGGCGGGAGGGCGTGCACGGCGGCGACGACCGCGCGCAGGTCGACCGTCGCCCCGGCGCGCGTGGTCACCGCGTCGGGCGCGTGCTGCGCGGTGTCCTGGCCGAGACTGCGGAGCCGGGACGTCACGAGGACGCGGACCGCGAGGGCCTCGCCGCGGGACAGGGGAGGCAGCCACGGGTCGGGGTCGTGCCGCGCGCCGTCGGGCGGCAGGTCGAGGTACCCGGTGGCCGGTGGGGCGACGGGCGCCGGGGTGCGACGACGGAAGAGGGGTGGCACGGGCCTCACGCTAGGTCCCGTCCGAGGCTGTGACCTGGGACCCCACCGGTCGGAGCATCCGTCGCCGTGGTGCGCAGCGGGGGCGGGTCGCCGTAGTGTCGACGCATGGGGCTGCCGGTCGTCCTGGTGCACGGGATGCGGACGTCGCGCACGATGTGGCGCGCCCAGGTCGACGCGCTCGAGCGCGCGGGCCACGTCGCGGTCGCGGTCGACCTGCCGGGGCACGGCGAGCGGGCCGGAGAGCCGTTCCTGCTCGACGAGGCGGTCGCGACGGTGCGGCGGGCCGTCGACGGCGTCGGGGGTCGCGCGCTGGTCGTCGGCTTGTCGCTCGGCGGGTACGTCGGGATCGCGCACGCGGCGCGCCACCCGGACCAGGTCGCCGGGCTGGTCGCCGCCGGGTGCTCGTCGCGGCCTCGCCGGCTGCTCGTCGGGGGGTGGTCGCTCGCGGCGCGGGGGATCGTCCGGCTGCCGGACCACGGCGCGGGTCTCAACGCGTTCATGGTGCGCCGGTTCCTGCCCGCGCAGGGTGCGGTCGACATCGGTGCGGGCGGGTTCGCGCTGCTCGTCACCGAGGAGGTGCTGCGCGAGGTGGCGCGGTCGTCCCCGGTCGACGACCTGGCCCGCATCCAGGCGCCGGTGTGGCTGGTCAACGGCCGGTTCGACCACTTCCGCGGCGACGAGCGGCTGTTCCTGCGCGCGTGCCGCGACGGCCGGCTCGTGGTGGTGCCCGGTGCGACGCACCTCGTGAGCGTCGTGGCGCCGGAGCGGTTCTCGCGCGTCGTGCTGGAGGCGCTCGACGAGGTCGAACGGCGTCCGGCGGGCGCGGTCGCGCCGGCCGGCGAGGTGCCGATGACGCGCTGAGCGGGCGCGGTTCAGTCGTGGCGCGGCTCAGTCGTGGAGCGTCCAGGCGCGCACACCGCCGACGATGCCTGCTTGGTTGGGCACGACGACGACGTCGTCGCCGAGCCGCTCGAGGACCTGCGGCGTCACCTGGCGCGCGTTGCCGCCGCCGAGGTAGAGGCGGTCCCAGAGGAACACGGGGCGCAGGCCCTCGACGACCCGGCGCACGCGCCGGGACCACAGGCCGTCGCCGAGCCGCGCGCGCTCGACCTGGCCGACGTACGCGTCGTACGTCGTGCCCCAGCGCACGGGTGCGTGCGACAGCTCCAGGTGCGGCGCGAGGACGCCACCGTCGAACAGCGCGGAGCCCAGCCCGGTGCCGAGCGTGAGGACGAGCTCGACGCCGGTCCCGGAGACCACGCCGGCACCGTGCACCTCCGCGTCGTTGAGGACGAGCGTCGGGACGCCGAGCCGTTCCTGCAGCGCGGCGCGGATGTCGCACCCCGCCCAGGCCTCGACGAGCGCGGGGTCGACGGTCGTGCGCGGGCCCGAGCGCGTCACGTAGTGCGGCGTGGCGACGACCACGCCGTGCCGGATCATGCCGGGCATGCCGACGGTCGCGCGGTCGGCGGCGGGCAGGTCCGCGCCGATCGCGGCGATCGTCTCGACCAGGCGCGACGGCGGCAGCGGGTAGGGCGTCGGGACCCGGACAGCGGGCGCGTGGAGCGTGCCGGCGGCGTCGAGCACGGACGCCTTGATCCCGCCGCCGCCGCAGTCGACGGCGAGCGTGAACGGGTGGGCGGGCGGCGTCGGCACGCAGTCACGCTAGCCCCGGCGCCGGGCGCACGGCGCGCCGGCCGGTCCGGTGCCGCCGACTAGCGTGGTGCCCCGTGACCGCGCCCGCGACCGACCCGACCGCCGCCCCGACCGCCGAGCCGGGCGTCGGGCTGTCCACCGACCCGGGCGTCGACCCGACCGTGCGGCCGGGCGTCGACCGCGCCGGCGCGGCGGCGGGCGCCACCCGGCTGCGGCTCGACCTGGCGTACGACGGCACGGGCTTCAGCGGGTGGGCGCGCCAGCCCGCGCTGCGCACGGTGCAGGGCGTGCTGGAGGACGCGCTGGCGGTCGTGCTGCGCACGGCCGCGCACGGCGTCCCGGCGCCGCACGTGACGGTCGCGGGGCGCACGGACGCGGGCGTGCACGCGCGCGGCCAGGTGGCCCACGTCGACGTCGACGCGACGGTGCTGGAGGGGGCGCGCGGCCGGTCGGCGCCGACGGCCGAGGCCGCGCTGGTCTCGCGGCTCGCGGGCGTGCTGCCCCCCGACCTCGTGGTGCACCGCGTGACGGTCGCGCCGGACGGGTTCGACGCGCGGTTCTCGGCGCTGCGCCGCCGCTACGCCTACCGGATCTGCGACGACTCCGGCGCACGCGACCCGCTGAGCCGCGCGCACGTGCTGTGGCACCGGCGGCCGCTGGACGTCGAGACGATGGACGCGGCGGCGGGCTCCATGGTCGGGCGCCACGACTTCGCGGCCTACTGCAAGCCGCGCGAGGGCGCGACGACGATCCGCACGCTCGAGCGCTTCTCGTGGTCCCGGCCGGCGGACGGCGCCGAGGCCGGGCTGGTCGTGGCGACCGTGCAGGCGGACGCGTTCTGCCACTCGATGGTCCGCGCGCTCGTGGGCGCGTGCGTCGCCGTGGGGGAGGGGCGCCGCCCGGTCGGGTGGGCCGCGGAGCTGCTCGCGGGGCGTCGTCGGGACGCGGGCGCGCACGTGGTCGCGGCGCACGGCCTCACGCTCGAGGAGGTCGGCTACCCCGCGGAGGACGAGCTCGCGGCGCGCGCGGTGCGGACCCGCGCGCGCCGCGAGGCGCACGACGTCGACCCGACGCCGGGGTGCTGCTGAGGCGCCTCAGGGGCGGTCGTCGTCCTCGTCCTGGTAGTACCGGTCGTCGACGTACTCCTCCTCGATGAGGTGCACGGCGGCCTCCTCGGCGCTCGCGGCACCACCGGAGACGCCCGCGTCGACCGCGAACGTGTCGTTGACCCCGGACTCGACGGCGTCGTCGTCGGCGACGAGGCGACCGGCGCGGAGCTCCTCGCGGTCACCGGTGACGCGCGGACGCGCCTCCCAGACCTCGGGCTCCTCCTGCTCGATCCGCTGGTCGATCGTCTCGCGGTGCTCCTCCTCCCAGTGGGTCTCCCCGTAGTGGGTGGAGCGGGGTCGGTCGCGCTCGGGCGGGGTGTAGCCCTCGTCGAGGTGGTCGTCGACGCCTCGCTCGACGAGGGTGTCCTCGCCGGGGAGCTGGTCGGTGTCGCCCTCGCTGCCGAGCGCGGCATCGGTCCGGGTGGCAGGTGTCTCGTCGCTCATGGTCCGACCCTCGCACCGGCCGCGACGCCGCGCCAGGGGACGCGGCCGGAATGCGGTTCGGCGGTGACGCGCGGGGCGGTCAGACTGTGCGGCATGGGTCATCTCGACATCGGCGGCATCGGCTACGTGCTGCCCGACGGGCGTCCGCTGCTCGACGACGTCACGTTCCGCGTCGGCGAGGGGGCGCGCGTGGCGCTCGTCGGGCCGAACGGGGTGGGCAAGTCGACGTTGCTGCGGATCGTGGCGGGCGACGAGCAGCCGCACGCCGGGTCGGTGCAGCGCAGCGGCGGGCTGGGCGTCATGCGGCAGGACGTGGGCCGGATCGACGACGACCGGTCGGTGCGGGATCTGCTCGCGTCGCTCGCGCCGGCCGCGGTGCGGGACGCGGCGGTCGAGCTCGCCGCCGCCGAGCTGGGGATCATGGAGGTCGACGACGAGCCCGCGCAGCTGCGGTACGCGCAGGCGCTCGTCGACTGGGCCGACGTCGGCGGCTACGAGGCCGAGGCGGGCTGGGACCGCGTGACGGACGCGGTGCTGTCGGTGCCGTTCGAGCGTGCGCAGCACCGTGAGGTCCGGACGCTGTCGGGCGGCGAGCAGAAGCGCCTGGTGCTGGAGGCGCTCCTGCGCGGCCCGGACGAGGTGCTGCTCCTCGACGAGCCGGACAACGCGCTCGACGTGCCGACGAAGCGGTGGCTGGAGGACCGCCTGGTCGCGTCGTCGAAGTCGGTGCTGCTGGTGAGCCACGACCGGGAGCTGCTCGCGCGGGTGGCGACGCACGTCGCGACGCTCGAGCCGACGGCGGTCGGCGCGTCGGTGTGGGTGCACGGCGGCGGGTTCGCGACGTACCACCAGGCACGCGAGGACCGGCGGTCGCGGCTCGAGGAGCTCATGCGGCGCTGGGAGGAGGAGCACGCGAAGCTGCGCGAGCTGGTGCTGACGCTCAAGACGAAGGCGGCGTTCAACGACGGGCTCGCGTCGCGGTACCAGGCGGCGCAGACGCGGCTGCGCAAGTTCGAGGAGGCCGGGCCGCCGATGGTGAAGGTGCGGGAGCAGTCCGTGCGGGTGCGGCTGCGGGGCGGGCGCACGGCGAAGCGCGCGGTGGTCGCGACCGGTCTGGAGCTCACGGGGCTGATGAAGCCGTTCGACCTCGAGGTGTGGTTCGGCGAGCGCGTCGCGGTCCTCGGGTCGAACGGGTCCGGGAAGTCGCACTTCCTGCGGCTGCTCGCGGCCGGCGGCTCGGACCCGGGCCCGGAGCACGAGCCCGCGGGGGAGACCGCGGTGGCACCCGTCCGGCACACGGGGACGGTGGTGCTCGGGTCGCGCGTGCGGCCGGGGTGGTTCGCGCAGAACCACGCGCACCCGGAGCTCGTGGGGCGGACCCTGCTCGAGATCCTGCACCGCGGCGACGCGCACCGGTCGGGCCTCGGACGTGAGCAGGCGAGCCGTGCGCTCGACCGGTACGAGCTCGTGGAGCAGGCGGAGCAGACGTACGAGACGCTCTCGGGCGGGCAGCAGGCGCGGCTGCAGATCCTGCTGCTCGAGCTCGGCGGCGCGACGCTGCTGCTGCTCGACGAGCCGACGGACAACCTCGACCTGCACTCGGCGGAGGCGCTGGAGGCGGGGCTCGCCGCGTTCGAGGGGACGGTGCTCGCCGTCACGCACGACCGGTGGTTCACCCGGACGTTCGACCGCTTCCTGGTGTTCGCGGCGGACGGGTCGGTCGTCGAGACCCCGGAGCCGGTGTGGGACACCGCGCGGGTGGAGCGCGCGCGCTGACGGCGGGGTGGTGAGCGCTTCCCCCGACGGGCGTCGACCGGTCGGCCCAGCGGCCGTCACCCGGTTGCCGTACGACCTTGGACGTCCGTCCTGCGTTTCGACGTTTCTCACCCGCCCGGGCGGGTGGGTGCGGCGCACAATGACGCCATGTCGAACACGAGCGTCCCGTGGGTGCACCGCCCTGCGCGGGTCGACGACGCGGCCGCGCTCGGCACCCTCGCCGAGTGGCTCTCGCACGTCCAGCTGACCGACACGGACGACCAGGAGGAGCTCGAGCGGTGCGCGCAGGCGCTGGAGCGCATCGCGCTCGCGTCGGGCGTGCTCATGCGTCAGCTCGGCGACCTGTCGCTCGACCGCTGCGACTTCAGCGACCACCTGCTCGCCGACGAGCGGCACCGGGTGGCCGAGGCGCAGCGCGCGGCGCTGCAGGACGCGCTCGGCACGCTCGTCGACCGGGCGCGTGCCCGTCGCGGGCGGTACGCGAACGTCGTGCCCGTCGCGGACCTGCAGCCGCTGCTGCCCAGCCACCGCCAGCCGCCGCGCGCGGACGCGTAGGCCCGCCGGCAGGCGCCCGTGCCGGTCGCGGCTCAGCCGCCGACGACCAGCAGCACGGCGAGCGTCGCCATGACGGCCGCGACGACACCGTCGAGCACCTGCCAGGCGCGCGGCCGCGCGAACAGCGGCTGCAGCCGTCCGGCGCCGAAGCCGAGCGCCGTGAACCACACGACGCTCGCGGTGATCGCGCCGGCGCCGAACGCCCAGCCGCCCGCGGCCGGATGCTGCTGCGCGAGACCGCCGAGCAGCACGACGGTGTCGAGGTAGACGTGCGGGTTGAGGAACGTGAGCGCGAGGCACGTGAGGAGCACCGCGGAGCGGCGCGCGGGGCCGTCGGTCGCGGGGTCGAGGTGCTGCGGGCGGGCGACCCGTCGCGCGGCGCCGACCGCGAGGACGAGCAGGAAGGCCGCGCCCGCGTACCGGAGGACGCGCAGGACGGCCGGGCGGTCGTCGACGAGCGCCCCGAGACCGGCGATCCCGGCGGCGACGAGCAGCGCGTCCGCACCGGCGCACACCGCCACGACGGGGAGCACGTGCTCGCGGCGCAGACCCTGGCGCAGGACGAAGGCGTTCTGCGCGCCGATGGCGACGATGAGCGACAGGGCGCTGAGGAAGCCGGTGAGGACCGCGGGGAGCATGCCTCGACGCTAGGTCGGGACGGCATGTGAAAACCAGTTCAGGTTTCTGTCGGATGGTTAGCATCGCTTCATGACGTTCGACGCCGAGCACCTGCGCACGCTGGCCGCGGTCGTCGACGAGGGCAGCTTCGACGCAGCCGCCCGGTCGCTGCACGTGACCCCGTCGGCCGTGAGCCAGCGGATCAAGGCGCTCGAGCAGCAGGTCGGCGGCGTCGTGGTGCAGCGCACGCGCCCGTGCCTCCCGACCGCCGCGGGGGAGGTCCTGGTCCGGCTCGCCGGCCAGGTCGACGTGCTCGCGCGTGACGCGCTCGCCGAGCTCGGCGCGGTCGCGGGGGAGCAGCCGGGCGGCCGGCGCCGGCTCGCGGTCGCGGTCAACGCCGACTCGCTGTCGACCTGGTTCCCCGCGGCGCTCGCGGGGCTGCCCGACGACGTGCTCGTCGACCTGCGCCGCGAGGACCAGGACCTGTCGGCGCAGCTGTTGCGTGACGGCACGGTCGCGGCCGCGGTCACGGCGGAGCGGCGCGCCGTCCAGGGGTGCCGCGTCCGCCCGCTGGGCGCGATGCGGTACGTCGCGCTGGCGGCCCCGCGTGTCCGGGACCGGTGGTTCGCCGACCGCGACGCGGCGCCCGCGTCGCTCGCGGAGACGTTCGGGCGCGTGCCGGCGGTCGCGTTCAACCGCGCCGACGGGCTTCAGCATGCGTTCGTGCACCAGGTCGCCGGTGCGCGGGTCCCGCTTCCGCTGCACTTCGCGCCCGAGCAGGGGGCGTTCGTCGCGCTGCTGCGCGCGGGCCTCGGCTGGGGCATGGTGCCGGAGCAGGCGGCGACGGCCGAGCGCGCCGCGGGTGCGCTGGTCGACGTGGCGCCCGGCCGGTGGCTCGACGTGCCGCTGTTCTGGCAGCACTGGGCGCTGCGGACGCCGATGCTCGACGACCTCACCGACCGGGTGCTGCGGGCGGCACGCGTGCTCCACCGGGGATGACCCGCGGTTCGGGGGAGCGTGGCGGCGGCGGGTCGACGGTGTGGCGCAGTCGACGCCACCTGTTTTGACCGTCCCTCCGGCCCGCAGGTAGTCTTGTGCGTTGTTGTGCGTCCCCTGTCGCGCGCCCGGACTTCTCACCTGAGCGCTGCGGTGGCGTCCCGGTGCGGTTCCCACTCGCCGGAGGGATGCTCCGACAGCCCTCCACGGCGCCGCTCGCGCGACGACCGTGACATGCAGACACAACGAACGAAGGCTTACGACCCGTGCGTACGTACACCCCGAAGCCCGGCGACGTCGAGCGGACCTGGTACGTCATCGACGCGACCGATGTCGTCCTCGGCCGCCTGGCCACCCACGTGGCCACGCTGCTGCGCGGCAAGCACAAGGCCACCTTTGCTCCGCACGTCGACGGCGGCGACTTCGTCATCGTCATCAACGCGGACAAGGTCGCCCTCACCGGCAACAAGCGCGAGACCAAGCTCGCCTACCGCCACTCGGGTTACCCGGGTGGTCTGCGGGCGACGCGGTACAGCGAGCTCCTCGAGAAGCACCCGGAGCGCGCGATCGAGAAGGCCGTCCGCGGCATGCTCCCCAAGAGCTCGCTCGCTGCCAAGCAGCTCGGCAAGCTCAAGGTCTACGCCGGTGGCGAGCACCCCCACGCCGCCCAGCAGCCGAAGCCGTTCGAGATCACCCAGGTCGCGCAGCAGGCCTGACGGCCGCCGCGCGTAAGAGAAGACAGGAACCGAGGACACCAGTGGCAGAGACCACGGTCGACATCGACCTCGAGGGCGACGAGACGCCCACCAGCTACACCAGCGAGACGGCGGCCCCCCAGGGTCGCGGTCAGTCCATCACGGCCCCCGGCCAGGCCCTCGGCCGCCGCAAGGAGGCCATCGCCCGCGTGCGCCTGGTGCCCGGCACCGGCCAGTGGAAGATCAACGGGCGCACGCTCGAGGACTACTTCCCGAACAAGGTGCACCAGCAGCTCGTCAACTCGCCGCTGAAGCTCGTGGACGTCGAGGGTCGCTTCGACGTCGTCGCGCGCATCACCGGCGGTGGCGTCTCCGGCCAGGCCGGCGCGCTGCGCCTGGGCATCGCCCGCGCGCTCAACGCGATCGACGCCGAGCACAACCGCCCGGCCCTCAAGAAGGCCGGCTTCCTGACGCGTGACGCCCGTGTGGTCGAGCGTAAGAAGGCCGGTCTCAAGAAGGCCCGCAAGGCTCCGCAGTACTCGAAGCGCTGATCTCAGCGCCTCACCCGATGGCCCCGTCGGTCGGAAGACCTGCGGGGCCATCGGTGTCTGCGGGATCGTGAGCACGGCAGGACAGACGGCGGGGACGCAGGGGCGCGCCGACGACGTCGCGTGACAAGGAGTTGCAGAGATGGCCCGACTGTTCGGCACCGACGGGGTGCGAGGACTGGCGAACCGGGACGTGACGGCCGAGCTCGCGCTCGACCTGTCCGTCGCCGCGGCGCACGTGCTGGGTGCGAGCGGCGCGTTCGAGGGGCACCGGCCGCGCGCGGTCGTCGGCCGCGACTCCCGGGCGTCGGGCGAGTTCCTCGCCGCCGCCGTCGCCGCCGGTCTGGCCTCGGCAGGGGTCGACGTCGTCAACGTCGGCGTGCTGCCCACGCCGGCCGTCGCGTACCTCACCGCGGACCTCGGCGTCGACCTCGGCGTCGTCCTCTCCGCGTCGCACAACCCCATGCCCGACAACGGCATCAAGTTCCTCGCGCGCGGCGGGCACAAGCTCGACGACGATCTCGAGCGCGCGATCGAGGCGCGCATGGGCGAGGAGTGGGACCGCCCGACGGGCGCCGCCGTGGGGCGCATCCGCCTCGACACGGGCCGCGCGGGCGACGACTACGTCGACCACCTCGTCTCGACGATCCGCCCGTCGCTCGGCCACCTCCGCATCGCCGTCGACTGCGCGAACGGCGCGGCCAGCGAGGTCGGTCCCGCGGCGCTCCGGCAGGCCGGCGCCGACGTCGTCGTCATCAACGCCTCGCCCGACGGCCGGAACATCAACGAGAAGTGCGGCTCGACGCACCCCGAGCAGCTGCTCGCCGCGGTCGTCGCGTCCGAGGCCGACCTCGGCGTCGCGTTCGACGGCGACGCCGACCGGTGCCTCGCGGTCGACGCCGACGGCAACCTCGTCGACGGCGACCAGATCATGGGCGTCCTCGCGCTCGCCATGCGTGACGCGGGCACCCTCACCGACGACACGCTCGTCACGACCGTCATGAGCAACCTCGGCCTGCGGCTCGCGATGCGCGATCGCGGCGTCCGCACCGTCGAGACCGCGGTCGGCGACCGCTACGTGCTCGAGGCGATGCGGTCCGGCGGGTACGCGCTCGGCGGCGAGCAGTCGGGTCACATCATCATGGCCGCGCACGCCACGACCGGTGACGGCGTCCTCACGGCGCTGCAGCTCGCGGCGCGGGTCGCCGAGACCGGCGAGCCGCTGGCCAAGCTCGCGGGCGTGGTGCAGCGGCTGCCGCAGACGCTCGTCAACGTGTCCGGCGTCGACAAGGGCCGCGCCGGCACCGACGAGCCGCTGCTGGACGCGGTGCGTGCCGCCGAGGCACGGCTGGGCGACACGGGTCGCGTGCTGCTGCGCCCGTCGGGCACCGAGCCGCTCGTGCGCGTCATGGTCGAGGCCGCGACGCAGACCGAGGCCGACGGCGTGGCGCGCGAGCTCGCCGACGTCGTCTCCGCGCGGCTCGCCCTGTGAGCACCACCGGGTCGGCGCGGCAGCGGGACGCCGCCCTGCGTGACCTGGTCCTGCGGCTCCTCGACGCCGCCCACGGCACCGGCACCGTGCCGATCGTGCAGGCCGGCCACCCGGTGCTGCGCGCCCAGGCGCTGCCGTACGACGGCCAGCTCGCGGACGACGAGCTCGAGTCGCTCGTGCACGTCATGCGCGCGACGATGCACGCCGCCCCCGGCGTCGGGCTCGCGGCGCCGCAGATCGGGCTGCCCGTCGCCGTGGCGGTGATCGAGGACTCCGGACCGCCCGACGGCGACGTCGGTCAGGTCCGCGAGCGGTCGCCGCTCGAGTTCCGCGTCCTCGTGAACCCGCGCTACGCGCCCGTCGACGACGAGCGCGTCGCGTTCTACGAGGGCTGCCTCAGCGTCGTCGGCTACCAGGCCGTCGTGGCCCGGCCGCGCCACGTGCACCTGGTCGGCGCCGACGAGCGTGGCCGGCCGATCGACGAGGTCGTGTCCGGCTGGCCCGCGCGGATCGTCCAGCACGAGACCGACCACCTCGGCGGCGTGCTCTACCTCGACCGCGCCGAGCTGCGCTCGCTCTCGGCCGCGGACGCGCTCGGTCTGCGCTGGGCGAGCGAGCCGCGTCCGGAGACGGCGGCGCGCGCGCTCGGCTTCGACCTCGGCGCCGTGCCCGAGGACGGTGCACCGGACGACGGCGACGCGCCCACGGACGACGCGGCGCGCGAGGGCCGTCCGGCGGACGGCGGGCAGCGCGACGTCGGTCCCGCTCCGGCGGCTCCTCGCGTCGGCGCCCACGCCGCAGCGGCGGACGCGGACGCCGACGGGCCGTCCGACGACGGCGTCCCGGTCGCCGACCCGGACGAGGCGGCGGACGTCGACGCTCCGGCGAGCAGGTCCGTGGCCCTCGACGCGGCCGAGTCCGGGCACGACGTGGACGCGACGCCGGGCCCGGACCGGGTCGCGGAGCCCCGCGCGACGTCCTGACCGCGTCCACCGGCGCGCGGCGGAGGCGCCGTCGAGCGGCCCTCCCCCCACGGGGGGAGGCGGTCGTCGCCGGCCTGCACCCGACGGCTCGTTCGGGGTGACCTCAGGGATGATCCGGGGGTGTCCCCTATATCGGCGGCGCCGTCAGGGTCCTACCGTGGGAGTCACGACGCCGATCCGCAGGTCGGCGCCCGACGACCTGGAGGACGCGTGGAGGCATGGGTGCTGGCCCTGGTGGGCTCACCGTGGGTCTTCGTCGTGCTGTACCTCTTCGCGACGATCGACGGGTTCTTCCCGCCCATCCCCAGCGAGTCGATCGTCATCGCGCTGGCCGCCCTCGCCGTCGCGCAGGGGGAGCCGAGCCTGCCCCTCGTGATCCTGGTCGCCGCGGCGGGCGCGTTCACGGGTGACCAGATCGCGTACCAGATCGGCACGAAGGTCAAGGTGCGCGAGGTGCGCTTCCTGCGCTCGGCGCGCGCACAGGCCGCGATCGACTGGGCGGAACGCGCGCTGGAGCACCGGGGTGCGTCGTTCATCATCGCGGCCCGGTACATCCCCGTGGGACGCGTCGCCGTCAACATGACCGCGGGTGCGCTCGGCTACAGCAGGCGCCGGTTCAGCGCGCTCGCGGCGCTCGCCGCGATCACGTGGGGCATCTACTCGTCGGCGATCGGCATCGGCGCGGCGGCGTGGCTGGGCCACAACCCGATCCTCGCGGTCGTCGTGGGCGTGATCGGCGGCATCCTGCTCGGCATCGTCATCGACTGGGTGCTGCGCCGGTACCACACGCTCGCCCAGCGCCGTCGGGAGCGCGTGCACCACGCGCCGGCCGTCCCGCTGCGCGGCGTCGACGCCTCGACGCACCGGCGCGCCGTGGCCGAGGACGACGCCGTCGCCTGACCGCCGGGTCACGGTCTGCTCACGATCCGACCGCGCCTGCTAACGATCCGGTGTCGACCGCGCCGAGCGCGCGCGAGCGTGCCTACGCTCGTCTCGGGTCGACAGGGGAGTCGGCACTCCCCGCGACCCGTGTGGCCCTCACGGCCTGCTGTCCGTGGGGCCACGCGACAGGGGGCAGACATGGCAGGGGCACAGCACGACAGACCCGCGTACCCGGAACCGGGACGGTGGTGGGCGCGCGGCGCGCGCCTCGTCGCGCCCGCCCTGCTGCTCGCGGCGGTCGCCGGCTGCGCGGGCGCACCGACGGTGACGCGGCAGCCGGAGGCGCGCGTCGCGGTCCAGGCCGACTGCCTCGACCCGCAGGTCGTGCGCGAGCTCGGGCTCGTGCTGGACGACGCGATGGCGTCGGCGCCCGCGACGGGGACCGCAGCGACGCCCGGCGCGGTCCCGGAGGACTTCGCGCCCGCGAGCGTCCTCGTCTGCTCGGCGTCCGGCACGCTCAAGTCGGCGTCGGGCACCTGGGCCGCGGTCACGGAGAGCCGCCGGGAGGGCGACCTCGCGCCGCTCCTCGCGGCGCTCGAGCGCCCGTCGCAGGAGCCGTCGGGCGCGTGCGAGACGTCCGGTGCCGTGCCGACGGTGCTGTGGCTCGTCGACGCGCTCGGGCGTGCGGTGCGTCCGGTGTGGCCGACCGACGCGTGCGGTGCGCCCGTCGCGGACGTGCTGTCCGCGCTCGACGCCCTGGACGAGACGGACACGACCGCGTTCCCCGTGGAGCGGGTCGCGCCGACCGGGCCGCCGTCGGGCCGCTGAGCGTCACAGCTTGCGCAGGCGCACCCGCTCGACGGAGTGGTCGGAGCCCTTCGTGAGCACGAGCGTCGCGCGGCTGCGCGTCGGTAGGATGTTCTGCTGCAGGTTGGGCGCGTTGATCGAGTCCCAGATGTGCTCGGCGCGCTCGACGGCCTCGTCGTCGGACAGCGACGCGTACCGGTGGAAGTACGACTCGGGCTGCGCGAACGCGGTCTCGCGCAGGCGCAGGAACCGGTCGACGTACCACTGGCGGATGTCGGTCGTGCGCGCGTCGACGTAGATGGAGAAGTCGAAGAAGTCGCTCACCGCCAGGTTCGACGTGCCCTCGCTGGTCGGGCGCGCGGGCTGCAGCACGTTGAGCCCTTCCACGACGAGCACGTCAGGCCGGTTCACGACGATCTCCCGGCCGGGGACGATGTCGTACGTCAGGTGGTCGTAGACGGGGGCCCGGACCTCGGGGCGCCCGGCCTTGACCTTCGAGACGAACCGCAGCAGCGCGCGCCGGTCGTACGACTCGGGGAAGCCCTTGCGGTCCATGAGGCCGCGGCGCTCGAGCTCGGCGTTCGGGTAGAGGAAACCGTCGGTGGTGACGAGCTGGACGCGCGGCGTCGCGGGCCAGCGCGCCAGCAGCTCGCGCAGCAGGCGCGCCGTCGTGGACTTGCCGACGGCCACCGACCCGGCGACGCCGATGACGAACGGGGTCCCGCCGACGTCCTCGCGCAGGAACGTGCTCGACGCGGCGTGCAGGCCGCGGGTGGCCTCGATGTGGAGGTCGAGCAGGCGCGAGATCGGGCGGTAGATCGCGTCGACCTCGGCCAGGTCGATCGGGTCGCCGAGCCCCGCGAGACGGTCGACGTCCGCGTCGGTGAGGGGGAGCGGTGTCGAGGCGGAGAGCCGACGCCACGCGTCGCGGTCCAGGTCGACGTACGGCGTGGCCGGGGTGAGCGACGGTGGCACGGGACGATTGTGCCGGACGTCGGCGGTGGTGCCGGCCCGGTCGGTGACACGCGCCGCACGAGCGGCGACGCGCAGGCGCTCGTGGACGGTCACGCGTCCGCCGGGGCGTCGTGCGCACACCGTGACGGTCCCCACGCGCCCCCGGGAGCCCGTCGCGCGGCGGATAGACTCGCGGCCATGTGTGGAATCGTGGGCTACGTCGGGTCTCAGACAGCGAGCGACCGTCCCCTGGAGGTCGTGCTCGAAGGTCTGCGGCGCCTGGAGTACCGCGGGTACGACTCGGCCGGGGTGGCGCTCGTCAGCCCCGAGGGTGAGCTGGAGACCGCGAAGAAGGCCGGCAAGCTCGCCAACCTCGTCGAGGAGCTCGACGCCCACCCGCTCGACGCGGCGACCGCGGCGATCGGCCACACGCGCTGGGCGACGCACGGCGGCCCGACCGACGTCAACGCGCACCCGCACGTCTCGGGCGGCCTCGCACTGATCCACAACGGGATCGTCGAGAACTTCGCGACGCTCAAGGCCGAGCTCCTCGCGCAGGGCGTCGAGTTCACGTCCGAGACCGACACCGAGGTCGCCGCGCACCTCGTCTCGCGCGCCTACGACCGCACGGGCGACCTCACGCAGGCCGTCACCGAGGTCGCGCGCACGCTGCACGGCACGTTCACGCTGCTCGCGGTGCACGCCGACGCCCCCGACGTCGTCGTCGGTGCCCGGCACGACTCGCCGCTCGTCGTCGGCCTCGGCGAGGGGGAGAACTTCCTCGGCTCCGACGTCGCCGCGTTCATCGCGCACACCCGCGAGGCGCTCGAGCTCGGCCAGGACCAGGTCGTGACGATCACGCCGACCGAGGTCACCGTCACCGGGTTCGACGGCAAGCCCGCCGACGCGCGCCGCTACACCGTCGACTGGGACGCCGCCGCGGCCGAGAAGGGCGGCTTCCGCTCCTTCATGGACAAGGAGATCCACGACCAGCCGCACGCCGTCGCGGACACGCTGCTGGGCCGCACCGACGCGCACGGCCGCCTGGTGCTCGACGAGATCCGCATCGACGAGTCGGTGCTGCGGTCCGTCGACAAGATCGTCGTCATCGCGTGCGGCACCGCCGCCTACGCCGGGCACGTCGCGAAGTACGCCATCGAGCACTGGTGCCGCATCCCCGTCGAGGTCGAGCTGGCGCACGAGTTCCGGTACCGCGACCCCGTCGTCAACGAGCAGACCCTCGTCGTCGCGGTGTCGCAGTCGGGCGAGACGATGGACACCCTCATGGCCGTCCGGCACGCGCGCGAGCAGGGCGCCAAGGTGCTGGCCATCGTCAACACGCACGGCTCGACGATCCCGCGCGAGTCCGACGCCGTGCTCTACACGCACGCCGGCCCGGAGATCGCGGTCGCGTCGACCAAGGCGTTCCTCGCGCAGATCACGGCCGCGTACCTGCTGGGCCTCTACCTGGCGCAGCTGCGCGGCAACAAGTTCGCCGACGAGGTCGCGTCGATCCTCGCGGAGCTGCGCGCCATGCCGGACAAGATCCAGCAGGTCATCGACCGCTCGGGCCGCGTCCGCGAGATCGCCCGCTGGATGGCCGACACGCAGTCGGTGCTGTTCCTCGGCCGGCACGTCGGTTTCCCCGTCGCGATGGAGGGCGCGCTCAAGCTCAAGGAGCTCGCCTACATCCACGCCGAGGGCTTCGCCGCCGGCGAGCTCAAGCACGGCCCGATCGCGCTCATCGAGCCCGGCCAGCCCGTGTTCGTCGTCGTCCCGTCGCCGCGCGGGCGCGACTCGCTGCACTCGAAGGTCGTCTCGAACATCCAGGAGATCCGCGCGCGCGGCGCCCGCACGCTCGTGATCGCCGAGGACGGCGACGAGGCCGTGCGCCCCTACGCCGACGAGGTGTTCTACGTGCCGCAGGCGCCCACGCTCCTCGCGCCGCTGCTCGCCGTCGTGCCGCTCCAGGTGTTCGCGTGCGAGCTCGCGACCGCGAAGGGCCTCGACGTCGACCAGCCGCGCAACCTCGCCAAGTCCGTCACCGTCGAGTGACCCGGCGGATCCTCGACCGCGGGGAGCGCGCGTGATCGTCGGCGTCGGCATCGACGTCGTCGACATCGCGCGGTTCGTCGACACCCTGCACCGCGTCCCCGCGCTGCGCGCGAAGCTGTTCACGCCCGCCGAGCGGGAGATGCCCGAGACGTCGCTCGCCGCACGGTTCGCCGTCAAGGAGGCGCTCGCGAAGGCCCTCGGCGCCCCGCCCGGGCTGCACTGGCACGACGCGCAGGTGCCGCGCACGGCCGGCGCGCAGCCGGTGCTCGAGGTCACCGGGACCGTCGCGGCCCGGGCCGCAGAGCTCGGCGTCGCCCGGTTCCACCTGTCGATCTCGCACGACGCGGGCATCGCGTCCGCGGTCGTGGTCGCCGAGCGCGACTGACGCTCAGAGGTAGAAGCCGGTCGGCGACGCCGGTGGCACGGACGTCGCCGCCGGGCCGCGCAGCGCGACGGACAGGCCGCCGAGGGCCAGCGGACCGGTGAGCCAGAGCATCCCCGTGGCGGGGCAGCGCCGGACGTCCCCGTCGGGCACGGGCGCGCCGATCGGCGTGGCGAGCAGGTGGTGGGCGGCGTACGACGCCGCGAGCGGTCCCCGGAGCCACGTGTCCGACCAGCAGCGGCACGCCGCACCGGCGGCCTCCTGCTGCGCGGCGAGCGACCGGGCGCGTCGCCGCGCGCGGCCGGCCGTCACGTGGCGGGTCACGACGCGCGCGGCGAGCACCGCGAGCGTCACGACGAGCGCCGTCGTCCCGAGCGGCACGAAGAACGCGACGTCGGAGGAGTAGTACCCGGCGGTCCCGGCGTCGCCCCCGACGGCCGCGGCGATGCCCGCCCCGGCGCCCATGCCGACGGCCCAGCCGACGATCGCGGCGAGGATGCCCACCACGACGTACAGCGTCGCGTGCGGGTGACCCTGCGAGGGGCCGTCGCGGTCCGCGTCGTAGGTCCAGCCGCGCATGCCGCGCCAGAGCCGGGACTCGGCACGGCTCAGCCCGGGCAGCGGCATCAACCGGACCCACAGCGCGACCGCACCCCAGAACGGCAGCGCGTGCGGACGGCCCGTGGTGACCCACGTCGCCGCGGTGACGGCGACCAGGCCGAGCACCGCGGCCACCGTCACCAGGACGTGGTGGCGGGTGCTGCGCGGGTTCAAGGAGCGCAGGCGTGCCCGGAGCTCGGTCGACTCGCCCGTGAGCATCGCGGCGGCACGCAGCAGCAGGCGGGCGCCCGCCGTGTCGCCCCGTGCGACGAGGCCGTCGGCGACCGTGAGCGCCATCCGTCCGGGCGCGACGGGGTCGACGGCGACCGTCGCTCCCGCCCACGCGCCGACGACCTGCCCGAGCGCGTCGTGGTCCTCGCGTGGGCGGTGCGTGATCTCCGCGACCGCCGCGCGCGCGACGGTCGCGGTCGAGGCACGGCCGCTCGCGCACACCTCGACCCAGGCGCGGTCGGCGGCGGCGACGTCGCCCCGGGCGTCCGCTGCCGCGGCGACGAGACGCGCCGAGGCGACCGCGGGTCCGTACCGGCTGGTCGTGGTGAGCAGCCAGCGCCAGGCGTCGTCGGCACCGAGCGCGGCGTGGACGGCGGCGAGCACCAGGTGACCGCCGTCCACCGCGTCGCCGTCGGGCGGTGCGACCCCGGCCACGTCGAGGACGCCGCGCGCCTCGTCGGGTCGCCCCAGCACCAGCAGGTCGGCCGCGTGCGCGACGGCGTCCCACCGTGCCTCGTCGGCAGGCACGGCCCCGGGCGGGGTGGCCTCGTGCAGGGCGACAGCGAGCGCCGGCTCGTCGGCCTGTCGCGCGGCCACGGTCCACGCGGCGACGGCGTCGGGCGAGCCTCCGGCCGACGGCGGTGCAGCGGTCGGCCAGCGGGCGGTGCTCGGTGAGGTCACGTCCGGGACATCGGCCGGCGCGCCGCCGGTCTTGACCGCGGCGCGCCGGTGACCGGCGTGGCGCGGCTCAGCGGAGGGCGGGGACGACCTCGCGCTCGAAGAGCTCGATGCCCGAGCGGTCGTAGGCGGCCTCGGCGAAGTACGTGATCGCGTAGGTCATGCCCAGCGTCTCGAGGTGCTTCAGCTTCTCGACGAGCTGCTCCGGGGTGCCGACGAGCACGCCCTTGCGGAACTCCTCGGCGACCTCGGGGGCCTTGTTCGGCACGGTCAGCGACAGGTGCTCCTCGACCCAGGCCATGCGGTCGTCGACGTCGGCCTCGGTCTCGCCGATGACGACGTTGAAGTTCGACGAGCGCGTGATCTCCTCGAACGGGCGGCCGATCGCCTCGCAGTGGCCGCGCAGCACCTCGGACTTGTGCGTGAACACCTCGGGGTGGCCGTCGAAGTTGGTGAACTGCGCGTGCTCGGCCGCGATGCGCAGCGTCTTCTGCTCGCCGCCGCCCGCGATCCACAGCGGCGGGCCGTCGACCTGGAGGGGCAGCGGTGCGAGCTGCGCACCGTCGACCTGGTAGTGCTTCCCGTCGAAGGTGGCGACGCCGTTCGTCCACAGCTGCTTGAAGATCTGCACGCCCTCGTCGAGCATCGCGAGCCGCTCGCCCGCGCGCGGGAAGCCGTAGCCGTAGGCGCGCCACTCGTGCTCGTACCAGCCGGCGCCGATGCCCATCTGGACGCGCCCGCCGGAGATGACGTCCGCGGTGGCAGCCACCTTCGCGAGGTACGCGGGGTTGCGGTACGCCATGCACGTGCACATCTGGCCGAGCTTCACGCGCGACGTCGTCGCCGCGTACGCGTTGATGAGGCTCCACGCCTCGTGCGTCGCCTCGCCGTTGGGCTCGGGCACCGCGTGGAAGTGGTCGTAGACCCAGATCGAGTCGAACGCGTCGCCCTGGTCGGCGTGCTGGGCGAGGCCGTTCATGACGGACCAGTGGTCACGGGGCTCGATGCCGGTGAGGTCCTGCCGCCAGCCCTGGGGGATGAAGAGTCCGAAGCGCATGCTCGGCACGTTACCTGCGGGCGCGCCAGGATGAGACTCGTGCTGCTGTCGTGGAACGCCGCCTCCGTCCGTGCGGCCGAGGAGCCGCTGCTCGCCGCGGGCGTCCCGCTGATGGAGCGGGCGGCGTTCGCGCTGCACGTCGCGGTCGTGCGCGAGGTCGTGCGGCGTCGCGCGCGCTTCGGCGGGGCTCGGGTCGTCGTCCTCGCGGGAGCCGGGAACAACGGGGGAGACGCGCTGCACGCGGGTGCGCTGCTCGCGCGGCGCGGTGCGCGCGTGCTGGTGCTCGCGACGGCGGACCGGCTGCACGACGGCGGTCTGGCGGCGCTGCGTGCCGCGGGCGGCACGGTCCGGACCCTGGCGGACGACGCGTCCCCCGCGCGCGGTCCCTGGCCGACGGTGGCGGTCGCGGACGCGGTCGACGAGGTCGTCGCGGCGGACGCCGTGCTCGACGGCGTGCTCGGGATCGGTGCGCGCGGCGGCCTGCGCGGACCGGTCGCCGCGCTGGCCGAGGAGGTCCGTGCCGCGACCGCCCACACGGACGGCCCGGTCGTCGTCGCGGTCGACCTGCCGTCGGGCATCGGCGTCGACGACGGCGCGCGCCCCGGACCGGTGCTCGACGCGGACCTCACGGTGACGTTCGGCGGCGCGAAGCCCGGGCTGCTGCTGCCGCCCGGCGCGGCGGCGGTCGGGCGGGTCGAGGTCGTCGACCTCGGGCTCGACCTGCCGGACCGTCCCGACGTCGTGTCGCTCGGCCCGGACGACGCCGCCGCGCTGTGGCCCGTGCCGGCGCGCGACGCGCACAAGTACTCGCGCGGCGTCGTCGGGGTGGTGGCGGGCACCCGCACCTACCCGGGTGCCGCGGTGCTCACCGCGTCGGGCGCGGCGCTCGCGGGCGTCGGCATGGTCCGCTACGTCGGCGACGCCGGTGACGCGGTCCTCGCCGCCCGGCCCGAGGTCGTCGTCGGCCCGGGTCGCGTGCAGGCGTGGGTGCTGGGCCCGGGGGTCTCGCCCGACGACGCGGCCCAGCGGCGGCGCGTCCAGCGGGCGCTCGAGGGTGTCCTGCACCGCGGGGAGGCGGCGGTCGTCGACGCCGGCGCGCTGGACCTGCTGCCTGAGCGCGTGGGCGCGCACGTCGTCCTGACGCCGCACGCCGGGGAGGCGGCCCGGCTGCTCGCGCAGCGCGGCGTCGACGTCGAGCGGGCCGACGTCGAGGCGGAGCCGCTGCGGTGGGCGCGCGAGACGCACGACCGCACCGGTGCGACGGTGCTGCTCAAGGGCGCGACGACCGTCGTCGTCGGGTCGCACGGCGTCGTCTACGCGCAGTCCGACGCGCCCCCGTGGCTCGCGACCGCCGGTGCGGGCGACGTGCTCGCCGGGCTCCTCGGGGCGCTGCTCGCGGGCCGTGTCGAGGACGTGCACGGCGACCCGACGCTCGCCCCCGCGCTCGCGGCGACGGCCGCGCTCGTGCACGGACGCGCCGCCGAGCGGGCCAGCTCCGGCGGGCCGGTCACCGCGCTCGCGGTCGCGCACGCCCTGCCCGGGACCGTCGCCGACCTGCTCGGGCGGGCCGCGTGACGGCCTCCGCCACGACGCTCGACCGCGACCTCGCGGCGCGCGTCGACCGGCTGCTCGCGACCGGCCGCCGCACGCTGCTCGGCATCGCGGGCGCACCCGGCGCGGGGAAGTCGACGCTCGCCGCGCAGGTCGCCGCCGCGTACCCCGACGTCGCGGTCGTCGTACCCATGGACGGCTTCCACCTGGCGCAGACGGAGCTCGAGCGGCTCGGCCTCGCCGACCGCAAGGGCGCGCCCGACACGTTCGACGCGGCCGGTTTCGTCGCGCTGCTGCGGCGCCTGCGCGACCCGCACCCCGACGAGGTCGTGTACGCGCCCGAGTACCGCCGCGACCTGCGCAACGGGGTCGCCGGCGCGATCCGCGTGCCGTCCGACGTGCCGCTGGTCGTCACGGAGGGGAACTACTTGCTGCTCGACGCGCACGGGTTCGCGCCCGTGGCCGGGCTGCTCGACGAGGCGTGGTTCGTCGCCCCCGACGACGACCTGCGGCTCGCGCGGCTCGTCGCCCGGCACGAGGCGTTCGGCAAGCCCGCCGACGCGGCGCGCGCGTGGGCGCACGGACCCGACGAGCGCAACGCCCGTCTGGTCGCGGCGACCGCGCCGCGCGCGGACGTGCTGGTCCGCCCGTCGTGAACGGCCGCGGCGCCCCGTCCCCTGCACCGCGGCCCCCGACCCGGTGCCGCAGACCGCCGACCCGGGTCTGGTGACCGCTCGCGGGCCGGTTCCGGTCACCGGCCCCGGGTCGGCTGCGCGGAGCCGAGCCGAGGCGGGGTGCGGCGTCGGTCGGAGCGGACGGGCGGACGCGGGCGCGGGTGCGACACTGGGCGCCGTGAGCCAGTTCCCCGCGCGTGCCGTCGTCGACCTCGCCGCGATCCGCGGCAACGTCCGCAGCCTCGCGGCCCACGCGCCGACCGCGCAGGTCATGGCCGTCGTCAAGGCCGATGCCTACGGCCACGGGCTCGTGCCGTGCGCGCAGGCGGCCGTCGAGGGCGGCGCGACGTGGCTGGGGGCGGCGCAGGTCGCGGAGGCCGTCGCGCTGCGGCGCGCGGGGATCGTCGGGGCCCGCGTGCTCACCTGGCTCTACGCGCCGGGGGCACCGCTGCGGGAAGCCGTGGAGGCCGACGTGGACGTGTCCGTCGCCGCCGCGTGGGCGCTCGACGAGGTCGTCGCCGCCGCGCGCGCCGCCGGCCGGACCGCGCGGATCCACCTCAAGGTCGACACCGGGCTCGGCCGCAACGGCCTGACGCCCGCCGATCTCGACGCGCTGCTCCCGGCCGCCCTGCGCGCGCAGGCGGAGGGCGTCGTCGAGGTCGTCGGCGTGTGGTCGCACCTCGCGTTCGCCGACGAGCCCGCGCACCCGACCGTGCGTGCGCAGGCCGGGGTGTTCGCCGACGCCGTCCGGGCCGTCGAGGCCGCGGGCGCGCACGTCGAGGTCCGTCACCTCGCCAACTCCGCCGCGACGCTCACCGACCCCGCGGTGCACCACGACCTCGTGCGGCCCGGCATCGCTGTCTACGGGCTGTCGCCCGTACCGCAGCTCGGCGGGCCCGAGGACTTCGGGCTCGTGCCCGCGATGACGTTCGAGGCCGAGCTCGCGACCGTCAAGGCCGTCCCGGCGGGCCACGGCATCTCCTACGCGCACCAGTACGTGACCCCGCACGACACGGTCGTCGGCGTCGTGCCCGTCGGGTACGCCGACGGTGTGCCGCGGCACGCGTCGGGCACGCAGGACCGGTCCGGCGGGCCGCTGCGGGTCGGCGGGCGCACCCTGGGCGTCGCCGGGCGCGTGTGCATGGACCAGGTCGTCGTCGACCTCGGCCCGGACGCGCGCGACGTCGCCGGGGACCGCGTCGAGCTGTTCGGCACCGGGCGCGACGGTGGCCCGACCGCCGAGGACTGGGCGCGCGCCGCCGGCACCATCTCGTACGAGATCGTCACGCGCGTCGGCGCCCGGGTGCCGCGTGTGCACGTCGACAGCGACGCGGAGCGCACCGGCGCCGCCGGGACGCCCGCCGCGAGCGAGCGCGGCACGACCGACGCCGGGACGCCCGGCACCGTCGCGGGCGACACGCCCGCCCTCACCACGGAGGTGGCCCGATGACCGACGCCGTGACCACCGGCCCGACGGCCACGGTGCACCTGCCCGACAGCGACGCGACGCGCGCGTACGGCCGCGCGCTCGCGGAGGTGCTGCGCGCGGGCGACCTCGTCGTCCTCACCGGCGACCTCGGCGCGGGCAAGACGACGCTCACGCAGGGCATCGGCGTAGGGCTTCGCGTGCGCGGCCAGGTCGCGTCGCCGACGTTCATCATCGCGCGCGAGCACCCGCCCCTCGCGCGCGAGGACGGCACGCGCGGGCCCGGCCTCGTGCACGTCGACGCGTACCGGCTGTCGTCGCTCGACGAGGTCGACGCGCTCGACCTCGACTCGAGCCTCGACGAGGCCGTCACGGTCGTCGAGTGGGGCGAGGGGTGGGTCGAGGGTCTCGCGGCCGACCGGCTCGAGGTCACGGTCGTGCGCCCGCGCGGCGGGGTGGACCCCGCCGACGACGAGGACGCCGCCGCGGGCGAGCGGGTCGTCACGGTGCGGGCGGTCGGCGACCGCTGGGCGGGCGTCGCGCTCCCCGGCGCGGACGCGGTGGCAGGCTGACGCCGTGCCCGTCCTCGCACTCGACACCTCGGCGGCCGTCGCGGTCGCCCTCCTCGACGACTCCGGCGCGGTCCTCGCCGCCCGCAGCGACGACCAGCCGCGCCACCACGCGGAACTGCTCGCGCCCATGGTCGCCGCCGTGCTGGCGGACGCGGGCGTCGACCGCTCGGAGCTGACGTCGGTCGTCGTCGGCACCGGTCCCGCGCCGTTCACCGGGCTGCGGGTCGGGCTCGTCACGGCGCGCACGCTCGGGCTCGCGCTCGGGGTGCCGGTGCACGGCGTGCCCAGCCTCGACGGCGTCGCGGTCGCCGCGTCGCGCGTCCTCGACGCCGGCTCCACCGTGCTGGTCGCGACCGACGCGCGCCGCCGCGAGGTCTACTGGTCGCTGTACCGCGTCGACGGTGCGGGCGGCGTCGAGGTGCTGGTCGCACCCGAGGTGGGCGCCGCGGACGACGTCGCGGCGGACGAGCGTGCCGCGGGTGCCGTCGTCGTCGGGCGCGGCGCGCTGCTGTACCCGGTGCTGGGCGCGGGCGACGACCTCGAGGATCGCGGTCTGGTCGACCCCGACCCGGCGGCGCTCGCGACGCTCGCCGCGCAGCGGTCCGCACGCGGCCAGGACCTGCCCACGACGCCGCTCTACCTGCGCCGTCCCGACGTGACCCCCGCCGCGAGCCGCAAGCGCGTGCTCGGATGAGCGCGGGAGCGCCGGGCGTCGTGGTCCGTGCGCTGACGCCGCAGGACGTGCCGGCACTGGTCCGGATGGAGGACGAGCTCTTCGGTGCGGGCGCGTGGTCGGCGCAGTCGCTGCTCGAGGAGATCGTCGGGCCCGGCCGCTGGTACGTGGGGGCGCAGGACGGGTCCGGCGCGCTCGTCGGCTACGCCGGGCTGTGGTTCGACGGCGAGGACGTGCAGGTCATGACGGTCGGCACGGATCTCGCGCACCAGGGCCGGGGGATCGGGCGCCTGCTGCTGACCGCGCTGCTCGACCACGGGCGGACGCTCGGCGCCCGGTCGGCGCTCCTGGAGGTCCGTGTCGACAACGCCCCCGCGCTCCGGCTGTACGAGAGCGAGGGGTTCGAGCGACTCGGCCTGCGGCGCGGGTACTACCAGCCGGAGAATGCGGACGCATGGACCATGCGGCTCGACCTGCGCCGCGACGAGGGGGAGGCACCATGACGGAGCAGCGGACGGTACGAGCGACGACCCGCGAGGCGGTGCTCGTCGACCCGGTCGAGCTGGCGGCACGGCTCGCCGGCGACGAACCGCCCGTGCTGCTCGACGTGCGCTGGGCGCTCGGGCGTGACGACGGCCACGAGCAGTACCTCGCCGGCCACCTGCCGGGTGCCGTCTACGTCGACCTGGACACCGAGCTCGCGTCGATGCCGAGCCCGGAGGAGGGGCGCCACCCCCTGCCGGCGGTCGCGGACCTGGAGGTCGCGGCGCGGCGCTGGGGCGTGCGCGACGACCGTCCTGTCGTCGTCTACGACGACGCGGGCGGCACGTCGGCGGCGCGCGCGTGGTGGCTGCTGCGCTGGGCGGGTCTCGCGGACGTGCGGCTGCTCGACGGCGGCCTGGCCGGGTGGGCGGCGGCGGACCTGCCGCTCGAGGCGGGTCCCGTGACCGCCGAGCCGGGCGACGCGGTCCTGTCGACGGGGGGGCTCCCGACGATCGACGCCGACGAGGCTGCGACCTGGGACGGGCCGCTGCTCGACGCGCGCGCGCGTCCGCGGTTCCTCGGCGAGGTCGAGCCCGTCGACCCCCGCGCCGGGCACATCCCGGGTGCGGTGAGCGCCCCGACGGCCGAGAACCTCACGGAGGACGGCGTGTTCCTGCCCGACGACGCGCTGCGGGAGCGCTTTCGTGCGCTCGGCGTCGACGCGGGCGCACCCGTCGCCGTCTACTGCGGCTCCGGCGTCACGGCGGCGCACGAGGTCGCGGCGCTCGCGGCCGTCGGCATCGACGCGGCGCTGTACCCCGGCTCGTGGTCGCAGTGGTCGAACGACCCGGCGCGACCGGTCGCGACGGGGGAGTGAACGACGGCGCCGGCGGTCGGGGGACCGCCGGCGCCGGGACGCGTCGCGCGCGCGTCGGTCGACGCGCCGCGGGGTCTCAGACGGTGCGCGTCGTCTGCGCGTAGGTGAGCCGCGCGGCGCGCGGGTACGTCGTGCCCTCGCCGTCGCGGTGGCCGACGTTGACGACGAACAGCGACCGCCAGCCGGTGCCGGCGAGCAGGTCGGCGTCGATGGCCTCCGCGTCCATGCCGCCCATGGGGCCGGCGTCGAGGCCGGCGGCGCGCAGGCCGACGATGAAGTACCCGGCCTGGAGGAGCGCGTTGGTGCGGGCCATCTGCTCGCGCTGCTCGACCTGCGGCTCGAGCGCGTCGGCGAGCGCGGCCATGTGCGGCGCGAGGACGGGCAGGTGCGCGTGGAAGCCGGGGTCGGCGGCGAGCACGATCGAGACCGGGGCGGCGAGGACGCGCTCGCGGTTGCCCTCGTTCATGTGCGCGGCGAGGCGCTCGCGGGCCTCGCGGCTGCGGACGACGAGGAGGCGCAGCGGGATGGTGTTGAGGGCGGTGGGGCCCCACTTGACCAGGTCGTACACGGCGGCGATCTGCTCGTCGGTGACCTCGTCGGTGGTGAAGGCGCCGACGGTGCGGGCCTCGCGGAACAGGAGGTCGGCCACGTCGTCGGAGACGGCGAGGTCGGGCGTCGGGAAGTCGAGGCCGTCCAGGACGGTCGTGTCGGTGGTCATGTGTCGTTGAATCATCAACCAGTCTTCGGGATTCCGCACCGCGGCCGTGACGCTGGTCACGTGCGTCGCCCGCCTATCCTGGGGACCATGTCTGCGACCGGCGCCCCGCCCCTCGTCCTCGGGATCGAGACGTCCTGCGACGAGACCGGCGTCGCCCTCGTCCGCGGCCACGACCTGCTCGTCGACGCGGTCGCGAGCTCGGTCGACGAGCACGCGCGCTTCGGCGGGATCATCCCCGAGATCGCGTCGCGCGCCCACCTCGAGGCGATGGTCCCGACGATCGAGCGCGCGCTCGCGACCGCGGACGTGTCCCTCGGCGAGGTCGACGCGATCGCCGTCACCGCGGGTCCCGGCCTCGTCGGGCCGCTCACCGTCGGCGCGTCCGCCGCCAAGGCGCTCGCCCTCGCGCTCGACAAGCCGCTGTACGGCGTCAACCACGTCATCGGGCACGCGGTGGTCGACGAGCTCGTCGACGGCCCGTTCCCGGAGCGCGTCATGGCGCTCGTCGTGTCCGGCGGGCACTCGTCGCTGCTGCTGATCGACGACACCGTGAACGTCACCGAGCTCGGCTCGACGCTCGACGACGCGGCCGGCGAGGCGTTCGACAAGGTCGGCCGCCTGCTCGGCCTGCCGTACCCGGGCGGCCCGCACATCGACCGCCTCGCGCGCGAGGGCGACCCGCACGCGATCCGCTTCCCGCGCGGGCTCACCGCGCCCAAGGACCAGGCGAAGCACGCGACCGACTTCTCGTTCTCGGGCCTCAAGACGGCCGTGGCCCGCTGGGTCGAGGCGCGGCAGGACGCGGGGAAGGAGATCCCGCTGCCCGACGTCGCCGCGTCGTTCGCGGAGGCCGTGGCCGACGTCCTCACCGCGAAGACGATCGCCGCGTGCCGGGCGCACGGCGTCTCGACGCTCGTCGTCGGGGGCGGGTTCTCCGCGAACTCGCAGCTGCGCGACATGGCCGCGAAGCGCTGCGCCGAGGCCGGGATCGACCTGCGCATCCCGCCGATCCGCTACTGCACGGACAACGGCGCGATGATCGCGGCGCTGGGCTCGGCCGTCGTGCGTCGCGGCCTGCCGCCGTCGTCGCTCGACCTGCCGGTCGACTCGTCGATGCCGCTCACGCAGGTGCTCGTCTGACGCCGACGCCTCAGGCGGGCGACCACGCGCGCCACGCGCGCGACCCCAGCACGAACGTCACCGCGAACACGCCCGCGCCGAGCACGAGCCACTGCCAGGACACGGACGTCTCGATCCCCAGTGCGTCGGCCGTCGCCGTGTACTCGGTCGTCGCACCCAGCGTCGTCCGGGTGAGCGTGCCGCCGCCGAGGTCGAGCAGCGTGTCGAGCGTGCCGAGCGCGTACGCGAACCCGAGGTAGACCAGAGCGCCCACGGCGAGCCCGGCCCACACCCCGCCCGTCGCCCAGCGTGGCGTGCGCCGGCCGAGCTCGGCGAGGTAGCCCTCGGCGAGCACGCGCGGGTGGCCGAGGCCGGCGACGGCGGCGCGCATGCCGATCTCCTCGGCGGTCGCCGTGACCTCGCGCCGGACGTCGCGGACCAGCGCACGGTCCTGGGGGTGGTCCTGGACGGCCCAGGAGAAGCGCGTGAGGTAGGCCTCGCGGACCAGGCGGTCGCGCAGCGTGAGGGTGGTCATCGGGTCCTCCGGGAGGGGTTGTCGGTGGGCGCCGGTGCGGCGTCGGGGTCGGTCGGGAGGTCGGCGTCGAGGACGCGTGCGACGGTGCCGGCGAGGCGCTGCCACGAACGCTGTGCGCGCGCGAGCTCGGCGGTGCCGGCGTCGGTCGGCACGTAGTACTTGCGGGCCGGTCCGGACGACGACGCGACGAGCCGCGACGAGACGCGCCCCTCGCGCTCCAGCCGGTTGAGGACGGGGTAGAGCGTCCCGGCGCCGAGGTCGGTGAGACCGGCCTCCTGGAGGCGCGTGACGAGCTCGTAGCCGTACGACTCGCCGCGGCCGAGCACGGCGAGCACGAGCATCGGCAGCACGCCCTTGAGGAGCTGGGGGTCCCGGTCGTCGTCCACGTGTCGAGACTATGCCCAGTAGTAGGCAATGACAAGTACCGGGCGATGACATCACCCGGTGACCCTTTTCTGGGTGATTGACACGGTTTGCCCGTCGGGTTGCACTGGACGCGAGCCCAGGAGTCGCCATGCCCTCGCAGCCCCCCGCGCGGCACAGCCGCCGCGCCCACCCGTCGCCCGCACCCGCGCACGCCCTGCCGACGGTGCACCGCGACGTCCGACGCCGCCGCCGCGTCGCCGTCACGCTGCTCCTCGTCGCGGGACTCGTCGGCTGGGGGCTCGTCGCCGTCCCCGCTACGGCCGCGGACCCCGAGCCCTTCACGTTCGTCGTGCTGCCGGACACCCAGAACTACGTGAGCACGTCCGCCAACCAGGCCACGATGGGCGTGCAGACGCAGTGGATCGCCGACCACGCCGACGACCTCGACGTCGCGTTCGTCTCCCAGGTCGGCGACCTCGTCGGCGTCGACACCGCCGACGTGCAGTGGCAGCGCGCGTCGCAGCACATGGCGGTCCTGGACGCGGCGGGGGTGCCGAGCGCGGTGCTGCCCGGCAACCACGACATGGACCTCACGACGGGCGAGGCGCCGCTCTACCGGCAGTACTTCCCGCCGAGCCGGTACGCGAACGCGTCGTGGAACGGCACCACCGCGTCCTACGGCGGCTACCTCGGCCAGCACCTGTTCGGGCCCGACCCGGTCGACCGGCAGAACATGGACTCGTTCGCGCTGTTCACGGCGGGCGGCATGGACTTCCTGCTGCTCAGCCTCGAGATGAACGCGCCCGACTCCGCGCTCGACTGGGGCCGGCGCGTGCTCGCCGCCTACCCCGAGCGGCGCGCGATCGTCGCGACGCACTCCTACGTCGACACCGCGGGCGGGCTGACGACGCAGGTCGCGCGCGCCGACGGCGGCAACAGCGGCCGCGCGATCTGGGAGGAGCTCGTGCGCCCTTCGTGCTCGGTGTTCCTCATCGTCTCCGGCCACTTCAGCGAGGGCGACCTGGGCGAGGCCCGCCGCACCGACACCAACGCGTGCGGGCAGCCCGTGCACGCGGTGCTGACCGACTACCAGGACCGCGCCAACGGCGGCGACGGGTGGCTGCGGTACTACACGTTCGACCCCGCGGCCGACGAGATCCGCGCGACGACGTACTCGCCGACGCTCGACCGCTACGAGACGGACGCCGACAGCCGGTTCACGCTGCCCTACGCGATGACCGGCACGCCGCCCGACCCCGAGCCGGGACCGCTCGCCTCCGACGCGTTCGGGCGCACGGTCACGGGCGGCTGGGGGAGCGCCGACACGGGCGGTGCGTGGTCGGTCGGCGGCGGGAGCGCGCGGTTCGCGGTCGGCGGCGGGACGGGCCAGCAGTCGCCGCTGCCGGGCGGCACGGTGACCGCGACCCTCGGCGGGGTGTCGTCGACCGCGACCGACGTGACGACGACCCTCGCGCTCGACCGCATCCCGAGCAACGCGCTCTACGCGACGGTCTCCGGACGCGTCGTCGGCTCCGGCGACTACGGCGCGCGCGTCAAGGTGCTCGCGGGCGGCGCCGTCCAGCTGCACACCGAGCGGTCCGGCACGGTCCTGACGGGCGGCACGCTGCCCGGCGTGACGCTCACCGCGGGCGAGCGTCTGCGGGTCCGCACCCAGGTCGAGGGCACGTCGCCGACGGTCGTGCGCGTACGGGCGTGGGAGGACGGGCAGCCGGAGCCGACGACGTGGCAGTCCACCGCGACCGACGCGACCGCCGCGCTCCAGGGCGCCGGCGGCGTGCGGCTCATGACGTACGTGAGCTCCACGACGACCGGCGGTGCGCTCACGACCCGCTGGGACGACCTGCTCGTGACGCGGATCGGCGGAACGCCCCCGCCGCCGCCGCCCCCGAACCAGCCGCCGACGGCGGCGTTCACGGTCACGACGAGCGGCCTCACGGTCGCGGTCGACTCCGCGGGGTCGACGGACGCCGACGGGACGGTCGTGCAGCGCACCTGGTCGTTCGGGGACGGCGGCACGGCGACCGGCACGACGGCCTCCCGCACGTACGCCGCGGCAGGCACCTACACCGTGACGCTGACGGTCACGGACGACGACGGCGCCACCGCGACGACGACCCGCGCGGTCACCGTCACCGCCCCGCCACCCGCGACGACGCTCGCCGCCGACGTCTTCGCCCGGACCGTCTCCGGCGGCTGGGGGAGCGCCGACACCGGCGGCCCGTGGACCGTCGCCGGCGGCTCGGCGCGGTTCTCGGTCGGCGGGGGCTCGGGCGGCATGGTCGTGCCTGCGGGCGCGACCCTGACCGCGACGCTCGGCTCCGCGGCGGTCGCCTCGACCGCGGCCGACGTGCACGCGACGCTCGCGCTCGACGCCGTGCCGAACGGCCCGCTCTACGCGACGGTGTCCGGGCGGGTCGTCGGGTCCGCCGACTACGGCGCGCGCGTCAAGGTGCTCGCGGGCGGCGGCGTGCAGCTGCACACCGAGCGGTCCGGCACGGTCCTCACGGGCAACACGCTGCCGGGCGTCGTGCTCACGTCGGGCGCGCGCCTGCACGTGCGGGTCCAGGTCGAGGGCACCGCTCCGACGACGGTCCGCACGCGCGCGTGGCTGGACGGCACGACGGAGCCGGCGACGTGGCAGTACACCGCGACGGACTCCACGGCGGGCCTGCAGACCGCGGGCGGCGTGCGCCTCATGGCCTACCTCAGCTCGTCGGCGACGAACGGCCCCGCGACGGTCCGCTGGGACGACCTGACCGCGACCCGCCTGCCCTGACGCCCCGGGACGTCCGCCGATCCCCGTCCGCCCCGCCGCCGCTCTACCCGCACGACCCGCGACCCGGGTCCGGCTACCGCGCGGGCGGCCCGACCGGTCACCAGACCCGGGTCGAGCGCACGGCTACAGCGGGCGGCCCGCCCTCATCTCCGCGACGAGCGAGCGGACGACCGCGTCGAGCTCGCCCGCGTTGCGTCGCGCGACGGCCCGTTGCCGCTGGTAGGACGCGCCCCGCCGGAGGATGACGCGCACCTGGTCGAGCTCCTCGCTGCACCCGAGCCGCTCGGCGACGGGCGCGAGCTCCTCGAGCCACCGGCCGACCGCGTCGGTCACGAGCTCCTCCTCACCGGCGGCGTCGGTGATGATGATCGCGTCCATGCCGTAGCGGGCCGAGCGCCACTTGTTCTCCTGCGCGAACCAGGGCGGCAGGGCGGGCAGCGCCTCGCCGCGGTCGAGCATCGACGAGAAGTGCTCGACGAAGCAGTGCGTGAGCGCGGAGATCGCGGTCAGCTCGAGCAGGTTGGTCGCGCCGTCGGCGACGCGCATCTCGAGCGTCCCGAACCGCGGCGACGGCCGGATGTCCCAGCGCACCTCGTCGAACTGGTCGATGACGCCCGTGTGCATCATGTCGCCGACGTACTGCTCGAGCTGCTCCCACCGCTCGAACCCGAACGGCAGGCCGGCGGTCGGGAGCTGCTGGAACAGCAGCGCGCGGTTGGAGGCGTACCCGGTGTCCTTGGCACCCCAGAACGGCGACGACGCGGACAGCGACTGCAGGTGCGGGAAGACGGTGAGCATCGCGCGTGACAGCGGCAGGACCTTCGCGCGGTCCTCGATGCCGACGTGCACGTGCACGCCGTAGATGAGCATCTGCCGGCCCCACCACTGCGTGCGGTCGATGAGCGTCGCGTACCGCTGCTTGTCGGTGACCTTCTGCTGTGCCCAGTTCGCGAACGGGTGCGTGCCGCCGCCCATGAGCTCGATGCGCAGGGGCTCGGCCGCGGCGCCGACCTCGTCGAGCGCGCGGCGCAGGTCCGCGCCCGCCTCGCCGACCGTCCGGCACACGCCCGACGCGATCTCGACGGTGTTGAGCAGCAGCTCCTGCTTGATGTGCGGGTGCTCGGTGCCGTCGACGGGCCGGACGGTGTCGAAGATGGCCTGCGCGGCCTGCCGCAGGTCGCCGGAGTCGGCGTCGACGAGCGCGACCTCCCACTCGAGCCCGACGGTGGACCGCTCGGACCGGGCGAACGGCAGCGCGACGGGCGCGGCCATCAGACGCGCTCCACGACGAGCACCTGCTGGTGCCCGGCGACGCGGGTCAGCACGACGGTGGCCTCGGCGTCGCCGCGCAGGTCGAGCTGCTTGCGCAGCTGCTCGGGGACGACGGCCGTGCCGCGCTTCTTGATGGTCAGCCTGCCGACGCCCCGCTCGCGCAGGTACGTCCGCAGGCGCTTGAGGCCGAACGGCATGGTGTCGAGCACGCGGTACGCCGTGGCGACGGGTTCGTCGTGCAGCTCGTCGGACGTCACGTAGGCGATCGTGGGGTCGACGAGCGTCCCGCGCACCCGGTGGGCGACGTCGCCGACGAGCCCGGCGCGGATGACGGCGCCGTCAGGCTCGTAGAGGAACTCGCCGACGGGTCCGGCGGCCGCGTGCGCGGGGCCGTCGGGGCCCGCGCGCAGCGTGTGCGCCGCGCCGGCGGAGAGGACGAGCGCGGACCGCCCGGGCCCCTCGGGCGCGAGGGGCCCGAACCAGAGGCCGACCTCGACGACGTCGCCGTCGACGGACACCCACTGCGCCTGAGCGTCGGCGGGCAGCGCGGAGTGCGGCACCCCGGGTCCGAGCTTGAGCCCGAGCGCGGGGACCTGCTCGCGCAGCGCGAGGACGGCGTCGAGCGGCGGCGCGTACGCGCCCGGGTCGAAGACGCGGCTGCCGGACGACGTGCGGCGCGCGGGGTCGGCGTAGACGCCGTCGACGCCCTCGGCGGCGAGGTCGAGCGTGAGCCCGTCGGCGTGCCGGACCTGCGTGTCGGGGAAGTGCCGGAGGTTGACGGTCGCGATCGCGGCGGTCGCCTCGTCGACGTCCGTGGCCAGCACCGCGAGCCCGACGCCCGCGAACGCCATCGCGTCGGCGCCGATCCCGCACGTGAGGTCCGCGACCCGCGTCGTGCCCGCGTCGCGGTACCGGCGGGCGTGGTGCGCCGCGACGGTGAGCCGCGTGGCCTGCTCCAGGCCGGCGGCGGTGAACAGCATCCCGTCGGCGAAGTCGCCGAGCTTGGCGCGTGCACGCGCCCGCAGCCGCGACTGGGTGAGCGCGGCGGCGACGAGCGTCGGGTCGAGGCCCTCGGCGTGCAGGCGCGCGGACAGCGCCATCGCCCGCTGCTCGTCGTACGGCGGGAGCGCCGAGAGCAGGGCCCAGCCCTGGGGGCTGAGCAGCGCGGTGAGGCCGGCGGCGTCCATGCGGGCGATCCTTGCACGGCCCGACGGGCGGCGCGGCGGGCCCGGTGCGACGAGAGGCGCGGGGCGGCGCCGGTCGACGCCGTCGGGGCCCGCGAGCGCGGCGCCACGCGCGGAGATTGGCACTCGCCTTGACCGAGTGCTAACGCGTTCCTAGAGTGAGGAGCTGGCACTCTCCTGGTGAGTGTGCCAGCTGCGCACCTGGTCACGGCACCCGCGACGACGTGAGCCGGTGCGCTCGGACAGCTCGAATACGACTCACATGCGAAGGGGAGGTCCGCTGTGTCGGTCTCCATCAAGCCCCTCGAGGACCGGATCGTCGTCAAGACGCTCGACGCGGAGACGACGACGGCCTCGGGTCTCGTCATCCCGGACAGCGCCAAGGAGAAGCCCCAGGAGGGCGAGGTCCTGGCGGTGGGTCCGGGTCGTGTCGACGACAACGGCAACCGGATCCCGCTCGACGTGGCCGTCGGCGACAAGGTCATCTACTCGAAGTACGGCGGCACCGAGGTCAAGTACGCCGGCGAGGAGTACCTGATCCTCTCGGCCCGCGACATCCTCGCGGTCGTCGTCAAGTGATCTGACGGTGCCCGGCGCCCGTCGCTGACGGCGCCGGGCACCACGAAGGCCCCCGACCATCGGTCGGGGGCCTTCGTCGTCCTCGGGTCCGCGGGTCAGACGACCGCGCGACGTCCGCTGCGCTGCGCCAGGATCGCGGCCCGCTCGTCCTCCGACAGGCCGCCCCACACGCCGTAGGGCTCGCGCACCGCGAGCGACTGCTCACGGCACTCCTTGAGCACCGGGCACGTGGCGCAGATGGCCTTGGCGGCCTCCGCGCGGCGCCGACGCGCCGACCCACGCTCGCCCTCGGGGTGGAAGAAGAGGTCCTGGTCGGCGTCGCGGCAGGCGCCTTCGAACTGCCACTCCCACAGGTCCATCACCGGTCCGGGCAACCGCGAGATCTCCGCCATGCGTCCTCCTCAGTCATTCCGAGTCCGTGGGCCGTGGGCTCCAGCGCGCTCGGTGGCTCGGTTGTCAGGCACCCCGCACGGTGGTGCGGGTGGTGCGATGGGCTGAACGCTACAACCGCGCCAGAAGTTGTTCAAGACTGCTTCGCACGATCGTGTGATGACGCGGTTGTGGGCGGACGCCCAGGTCGGCTGACGCGGTCCGGCCTTCTCGGCGCCGCCGTCACCGCACGACGACCCGCGCCGCACTGGCACAATCGCGTCATGCCCGCCGACGAGGACGTCTCGACGCCCACGACCACGGCGCCCGACGCGGGAGCGCCCGCGCTCGCCGTCGCGGCCGTCGCGCGCCGGCTCGGTGTGGCGCCCGCGACGCTCCGCACGTGGGACCGGCGGTACGGGCTCGGTCCGTCGGAGCACTCCGCGGGCGCGCACCGCCGGTACAGCGCGACCGACGTCGAGCGGCTGCTCGTCATGCGGCGGCTCACCCTCGACGGCGTCGCGCCCGGCGAGGCGGCGCGCCTCGCGCTCGCGACCGACGTCACCGCCGAGCACGGGCACCGCGTCCGGCCCGTCGCCCCGCACCCCGACGCCAGCCCGACCGCGGTCGTGGACGCCGCGCTCGCCGACGACGCGGACCGCTGCGCCCGCCTCCTCGCGCTCGGTCCCGGGACACCGGGTGCGGTCGCCCGCTGGTGGACCGACCTCGTCGAGCCCGCGCTGACCCAGCTCGCCCGGCGGACCGTCGTCGACCGTCCTGGCGTCGACGCCGCGCTCACGGTCCGGGCGGCCGCGTCCGCCGCGCTGCGCGACGCGACGGCCGACCCGCCCGCCGCGGGCAGCCCCGTCGTGCTCGTCCTCGTGCCCCCGGGGGAGGAGCGGCCTCTCGTCGCGCACGCGCTCGCCGGTGCGCTCGTCGAGAGCGGCGTCGACGGCCGGCTCGTCGGCGGTCCCGTGACCGCGCACCACGCGTCCGAGCTCGTCGCGATGACGCGCGCGCGGGCCGTCGTCACCGTCGGGCGGCGCACCGAGCCCGACCTCGACGTCGTCGTCCGGCTCGCGCACGACCGTCGCGACCTGCCGCAGTTCGTCATGCTGCCCGACAGCGCACACCGTCACGTCCCCGTCGAGCCGCACGTGCACCGGGCCCGCACGTTCACCGGGCTGCTCCACGAGGTGCTCGCGGTCGCCGCGCCCGCCGACGGCAGCTGACCACGTCCGGCGGGTCCCACGGCCTCCCGGGCCCGTCTGGGGCGTCCTCACCCGGCCGGGCGAGGGGCCGTCGACCCGCCGGGTGTCCCCCGTACGGCCCAGTGGACATTCCCCTCCAGGAGCCCCCGCGGCGGGAGGAACCGGGGCAGGGGAGGCGCCGGAGTGCCCCGGCGGGCTAACGTCTGCGTGCGCGTCGACCGATATCCGTGGCGAATCAACCGTTCGGATGACGGACAGGTCGGCAGGGGCCGCGCCGCCCGTCGGAGCAGACGGGCGTACGAGACGGTCTGGGCAACAGGAGGAACGATGGCGGGAGTCGTGGTCTGTCACGGCTCAGCGGTGATCCGCGAGCGCCTGGTGGTGACCTCCATCGGTGTGCCCGCTCTCACTCCGGTGCGAGCGGCGGCGTCGGTGGACGAGCTGATCACGCTGGCACGCAGGGTCCCGCCGACGGTCGTCCTGCTGGACGCGCACCTGCCGGCACCGGGAGCCACCGAGGCGATCCGACGGCTGCGTGCCGTCTCGCCGTCGGCGGCGGTCGTGCTGCTGGCCAACCCCGACGACTCCGTGGCGCTCGACCGGGCGCTGCAGCTCGGTGCGCGCGGGTTCCTCGCGCCCGACGTGGGTCGCGCGGAGCTGTCGGCGGTGGCCGCGCACGTGCTCGCGAGCGCGGTGCTGCCGGTGCAGGGTCCGCGGGCGACGGTCGAGGTGCCGACGCCGATCGGCGGGTCCGGTCTGGACGGTTCGCGCCCCGCGGGCGGTGCGGTCGACGGCAACGACGGCGCTCCGGCGTCCTCCGAGCCCGGGCCGGCGCCGCTGACGAAGCGCGAGGTCGAGGTGCTGGTCGGCATGAGCAACGGACGGTCGAACGCGCAGATCGGCGCCGAGCTGTTCCTCTCCGAGGACACGGTGAAGACGCACGCGCGCCGGCTGTTCCGCAAGCTCGGCGCGAAGGACCGCGCGCAGGCGGTCGCGATCGGGCTGCGCCGGGGTCTCATCCGCTGACGGCGGTGGCCGCCGGGTCGCCGTGCGGTCGAGTGGGCCGGGCGTCCGGGGGGCGGACCGGGGGGCCGGTGCCGCCCGCCGCGCGACGTATCCTGGACGGATGACGGGCACCCCCTCGCCGGCCGACCCCTTCGCGCGGATCGGGCTCACCTACGACGACGTCCTGCTCCTCCCGGGGGAGACGGACGTGATCCCCAGCGAGGTGGACACGACCTCGCGGCTCACCCGTGAGATCTCGGTCCGCGTCCCGCTGCTGTCGGCGGCGATGGACACCGTGACCGAGTCGCGCATGGCGATCGCGATGGCGCGCCAGGGCGGCATCGGGATCCTGCACCGCAACCTCTCGATCGAGGACCAGGCGCACCAGGTCGACCGCGTGAAGCGCTCGGAGTCGGGCATGGTGACCGACCCCGTCACGGTCTCGCCCGACGCGACGCTCGCCGAGCTCGACCGCCTGTGCGGCACGTACCGCGTGTCGGGCCTGCCCGTCGTCGACGCGCAGGACCGCCTCGTCGGCATCATCACCAACCGCGACCTGCGCTTCGTGCCCGCCGCGGAGTTCGAGCACCGCCGCGTGCACGAGGTCATGACGGCGATGCCGCTCGTGACCGCGCCCGTGGGGATCGCGCGCGACGACGCCGCCGCGCTGCTCGCGAAGCACAAGATCGAGAAGCTGCCGCTCGTGGACGACGCCGGCGTGCTGCGCGGCCTCATCACCGTCAAGGACTTCGTGAAGTCCGAGCAGTACCCCGACGCGACCAAGGACGGCGAGGGCCGCCTCGTCGTCGGCGCCGCGATCGGGTTCTTCGGCGACGCGTGGGAGCGCGCGACGGCCCTCGTCGACGCGGGCGTGGACGTGCTCGTGGTCGACACCGCCAACGGGCACGCCCGGCTCATGCTCGACATGGTGCGCCGGCTCAAGTCCGACCCGTCGACGCGCGCGGTCCAGGTCATCGGCGGCAACGTCGCGACGACGGCGGGCGCGCAGGCACTCGTCGACGCGGGCGTCGACGCCGTGAAGGTCGGCGTCGGGCCGGGCTCGATCTGCACGACGCGCGTCGTCGCAGGCATCGGCGTCCCGCAGGTCACCGCGATCTACGACGCCGCGCAGGCGTGCAAGCCCGCCGGGGTCCCGGTCATCGGCGACGGCGGCCTGCAGTACTCGGGCGACATCGCGAAGGCGCTCGTCGCGGGTGCCGACACCGTGATGCTCGGCTCGCTGCTCGCGGGCTGCGACGAGTCGCCGGGCGAGCTCGTGTTCGTCAACGGCAAGCAGTTCAAGCACTACCGCGGCATGGGTTCGCTGGGCGCGATGGCGTCGCGCGGCCGCGTCTCGTACTCGAAGGACCGCTACTTCCAGGCCGACGTCACGACGGACGAGAAGATCGTCCCCGAGGGCATCGAGGGTCAGGTGCCGTACCGGGGGCCGCTCGCGGCCGTCGCGCACCAGCTGATCGGCGGCCTGCACCAGTCGATGTTCTACGTCGGCGCGCACACGATCCCCGAGCTGCAGGCCAAGGGCCAGTTCGTGCGGATCACCGCCGCGGGGCTCAAGGAGTCGCACCCGCACGACATCCAGATGACGGTCGAGGCCCCGAACTACAGCTCGCACCGCTGACGCCCCGCGACGCCCGGGGCGCTGCTACCAGAGCGTGCCGACGGGCTCGCGCGCGGGCCACGTGGGTTCCGCGCCGGGGCCGTCGAGGCCCTTCTCGGTGCGCCACGCGTTGAAGCTCTCGGCCCACGCGCGGTGCGCCGTGACCTGGTACTCGTGCAGCGTGTCGAGGTCCAGGTCCGCGAGGTGCGGGAAGCGCCCGACGATCCGCTCCAGGACGTCGAGGGTCGCGACGACGTCGACGTCGGCGTTGTGCAGGTCGCCCGACTCGACGACCTCGTAGACGCCGCACAGATCGACGAGCTTGCGCTTGCCCTCGCGCTCGCGGTCCTCCGCGCGGTCCAGCACGAGCGGGTCGATCACGGGCCGGGCGGCGCCCAGCAGGCGGTCGGGGAGCGTCGGGAGGCGGTGGCGGCGCAGCTCGGCGTCGAGCAGGCACAGGTCGAACGCGGCGTTGTAGGCGACGACGGGGACGCCGGCGCGGAACGCCTCGGCGAGCGCGGTCGCGATCTCGTCGAGCGCCCCCTTCGGGGCGACGCCGTGGGCCTTCGCGTGCTCGGTGCTGACGCCGTGGATCGACGCGGCGGCCTCGGGGATCTCGACGCCCGGGTCCAGCAGCCAGGTGCGCACGTGGGTGCCGTCGGCGTCGCGACGGACGAGGGCGGCGGTGACGATGCGGTCGCGGTCGACGTCGAGCCCCGTGGTCTCCGTGTCGAAGCCCAGCAGGGGTCCGTCGTTCCAGCCCATCGCGCGTCCTTCGTCCGTGGTGCTCGCCCGTCGGGCACCGGCCCGCCGGGCGGCGGGCCCGTCGTGCTGCCCGCTTCGCCAGGATCGCACCGACCACCGACAGCGGCGTGCACCGACACGACCGCGCCGACCGCCGCGCGGCCGCCGACGAGGAGGGGGCGGTGGCGCCGGTAGCCTGGTGCGGTGAGCAACGAGATCGAGATCGGGCGCGGCAAGCGCGGACGGCGGGCCTTCTCCTTCGACGACGTGGCGGTCGTCCCGTCGCGGCGGACGCGCGACCCCGAGGAGGTCTCGGTCGGCTGGCAGATCGACGCCTACCACTTCGACCTGCCGGTTCTCGCGGCGCCGATGGACTCGGTGATGAGCCCGTCGACCGCGGTCGCGCTGGGCCAGGCCGGTGGTCTCGGCGTGCTCGACCTCGAGGGCCTGTGGACCCGGTACGAGGACCCGGCGCCGCTGCTCGCGGAGATCGCGACGCTCGACTCGGCGCGCGCGACGGCCCGTATGCAGGAGATCTACTCGGCGCCGATCCAGCCCGAGCTCGTGAGCCAGCGGCTCAAGGAGGTCCGCGCGGCGGGCGTGACGGTCGCGGGCGCGCTGTCGCCGCAGCGCACGCAGGAGCTGTGGCGGACCGTGGTCGACGCGGGCGTCGACCTGTTCGTCATCCGCGGCACGACGGTCTCGGCCGAGCACGTGTCGGGCCGCGCGGAGCCGCTCAACCTCAAGCGCTTCATCTACGAGCTCGACGTCCCGGTGATCGTCGGCGGCGCGTCCACCTACACGGCGGCGCTGCACCTCATGCGCACGGGCGCGGCGGGCGTGCTCGTCGGGTTCGGCGGGGGAGCGGCGCACACGACGCGCGTGTCGCTCGGCATCCACGCCCCGATGGCGACGGCCGTCGCGGACGTGGCGGCGGCGCGGCGCGACTACCTCGACGAGTCGGGCGGCCGGTACGTGCACGTGATCGCTGACGGCGGCGTGGGACGCTCGGGCGACCTGGTGAAGGCCGTCGCGTGCGGTGCGGACGCGGTGATGCTCGGTGCGGCGCTCGCGCGTGCGACCGAGGCGCCGGGCCGCGGCTGGCACTGGGGCCCGGAGGCGCACCACCCGCACCTGCCGCGCGGCGAGCGCGTCGAGGTCGGCACGGCGGGCTCGCTGGAGCAGATCCTGTTCGGCCCGGGTCACACCGCGGACGGGACGCTCAACCTCGTGGGTGCGCTCAAGCGCGCGATGGCGACGACCGGGTACTCGGACCTCAAGGAGTTCCAGCGCGTGGAGGTCGTGGTCTCGCCGTACCAGCCGCACTGACGCCCGGCCCCGCTCACGAACGCCCGTCCCCGCACGTGTCCGTCCGTGTCCGGTCGGCGTCCGGAAGCGCGCCGGATCGGGTGCGCGGCGCGTGATCGACCGGATAGCGGGCATCGGGATGCCCGAGTTTGCCCAGGTCGACGTCTGTTTGAGTCCGAATGGGCCCGAATCTCTTGACATGGCAGGGTGAGAAGCGGACTCTGGACGCATCAGACATCGCGACGGACGCGGTGTCCGGCACGACGGAGGCAGCGTGTACGCACCGGAGCGGCACCAGCAGATCCTGGCTCGCGCCCGCGCCGAGGGCCGGGTCGACGTCACCGCCCTCGCGGACGAGCTCGACGTCACCCCCGAGACCATCCGCCGGGACCTCACCGCCCTCGAGCGTCACGGCCTCGTCCGGCGCGTGCACGGCGGCGCGATCCCCGTCGAGCGGCTCGGCTTCGAGCCCGGCATCGCGGACCGCGAGGGCCTGCTGGCGGGGGAGAAGGAGCGCATCGCCAAGGCCGCGCTCGACGAGCTGCCCGACGGCGGTGCCGTCATCTTCGACGCCGGCACCACGACCGTGCGCCTCGCCGAGCTGCTGCCCACCGACCGCGAGCTCACCGTCGTCACGCACGCGCTGCCCGTCGCCACCGTCCTCGCGACCCGGCCCGGCATCACGCTGCACCTCGTCGGCGGCACCGTCCGCGGCCGCACGCTCGCCGCGGTCGGGACCTGGGCCGTGCAGGCGCTCGCGGACATCCACGCCGACGTCGCGTTCGTCGGCACCAACGGCCTGTCCGTCGAGCACGGGCTGACGACGCCCGACCTCGCCGAGGCCGCGGTCAAGCGCGCGCTGGTCACCAACGCGCGGCGGACCGTCGTGCTGGCGGACCACACCAAGCTCGGGCGCGTCGACTTCGCGCACGTCGTGCCGCTCTCGGCCGTCGACACGCTCGTCACCGACACGGGTGCGGAGCCCGAGCTCGTCGACGAGATCGAGGCCGCCGGGACCCGGGTGGTGCGCGCATGATCCTCACGCTCACCCCGAACCCGAGCCTCGACCGTGCGCTGCAGGTCGACCGGCTCGTCGTCGGCGAGGTCAACCGCGCGGACGCCGCGTGGGTGCACCCCGGGGGCAAGGGCATCAACGTGTCGCGCGTGCTCATGGCGCACGGCGTCCCGACGCTCGCCGTCCTCCCCGCCGGGGGCGCCGACGGTGCGCGCCTCGTCGAGCTGCTCGGCGAGCAGGGCGTCCCCGCGCTCCCGGTCCCGGTCGCCGAGGACACCCGCACCAACCTCACGCTCGTCGAGGCGGGTGGCGCGACGACCAAGGTCAACGCGCCCGGCCCCCGGCTCACCGACGACGAGGTCGACGCGCTGCTGCGGGCCGTCGAGCAGCAGCTGACCACGCAGCCCGCGGCGCTCGTCAGCGCGGGCTCGCTGCCGCGGGGCGCGTCGGAGTGCTTCTTCGTCCAGGTCGCGGGCCTCGCCGCCCGGCACGGCGTGCCGTTCGCGCTCGACACGTCCGGGCTCCCGCTGACGCGGGCGGTCCGGTCCGGCGGGCTCACGCTCGTCAAGCCCAACGACGACGAGCTCGCCGAGCTCGTCGGCCATGAGCTCGTGACCGTCGGCGACGTCGTCGACGCCGCGCGCGAGGTCATCGAGGCGGGCACGCGCGCCGTGCTCGTCAGCCTCGGGGCGCACGGCGCGCTGCTCGTCACCGCGCGGCACCACTGGTGGGCCGGCGGCCCGCCGCTCGTGCCGCTGTCCACGGTCGGCGCGGGCGACACGACCCTCGCCGGCTTCATCGCCGGGGACGGCGACTCCGCGACCCGCCTCCGCCGCGCCGTCGCGTTCGGCAGGGCCGCGGTCCTGCTCCCCGGGACCGCGGTCCCCACCCCCGACCAGATCGACACCGACGCCGTCCAGGTCGTCGAGAACCCCGACCCCCGTACCGCGCTGAAGGAGCTGTGACGTGACCACCCCCCTCATCACCGCCGACCTGGTCGCCGTCGACCTCGTCGCCACGGACCGCGACGACGCGACCCGCCAGCTCATCGACCTGCTCGCCGCCGCCGGGCGCGTGACCGACGCCGACGGGTTCCACGCCGACGTGCGCGCCCGCGAGGCGCAGATGGCGACCGGCATGCCCGGAGGCATCGGCCTGCCGCACGCCCGCTCGGCGCACGTCACCGTGCCGAGCCTCGCCGTCGGCAAGGTGCCCGGCGGCGTCGACTTCGGCGCCCCCGACGGCCCCGCGACGCTCGTCTTCCTCATCGCCGCGCCCGACTCCGGCGACAGCGCGCACCTGCAGATCCTCGCCGCGCTCGCCCGGCGGCTCGTGCACGAGTCGTTCCGGACGTCGCTCAAGGACGCGCCGGACGCCGCGACCGTCGCCGAGATCGTCACCCGAGAGGTCGTGCCGGCATGAAGCTCGTCGCCGTCACCTCGTGCCCCACGGGGATCGCGCACACCTACATGGCCGCCGAGGCCCTCGAGCAGGCCGGCCGCGCCGCCGGTCACGAGGTCGCCGTCGAGACGCAGGGGGCCGCGGGCTCGATGCCGCTCGACCCGCGCGTCATCGCCGACGCGGACGGCGTGATCTACGCCGCCGACCTCGAGGTCAAGGACAAGGACCGCTTCGCCGGCAAGCCGTTCGTCGACGTCGGGGTCAAGAAGGCCGTGCACGACGCCCCGGGCGTCATCGCCGCCGCGGTCGCGGCGGTCGAGTCCGGGGTGCCCGCGCCCGCCGCGACCGGCCATGCCCCCGGGACCGGCCCGACCGGCCCGACGACCAAGGTCGACGCGAACGCCGGGGTCGGCACGCGCGTCCGGCAGTGGCTCATGACGGGCGTGTCGTACATGATCCCGTTCGTCGCCGCGGGCGGGATCCTCATCGCCCTGTCGTTCATGCTCGCGCAGCTCGCGTGGGGCGACGAGGGCGTCGTGCTCGTCACCGAGGTGCCCGTCGACGACCTCATGACGTCGTTCAACGTGGCGTCGCTGCAGGACTGGGCGGTGCTGCTGTTCCGGACCGGTGGTGTCGCGTTCGGGTTCCTCGTCCCCGTGCTGTCGGGCTTCATCGCGTACGCGATCGCCGACCGCCCCGGCCTCGTGCCCGGCTTCGTCGGCGGGTCCGTGTCCGTGCTCGTCGGCGCCGGCTTCCTCGGCGGCCTCGTCACCGGCTTCCTCGCCGGGTTCGTCGCCCTCTGGATCGCGCGCTGGAAGGTGCCCAAGGGCGTGCGCGGCGTGATGCCCGTCGTCGTGATCCCGCTGCTGTCGTCGTTCGTCGTCGGCCTCGTGATGTTCGTGATCATCGGCCGGCCCATCGCGTCCCTCATGGACGGTCTGAGCTCGTGGCTCAACGGCCTGTCCGGCTCGAACCTCGTGCTGCTCGGCGTGCTGCTCGGCGCGATGATGGGCTTCGACCTGGGCGGCCCGATCAACAAGGTCGCGTACACGTTCGCCGTGACCGGGCTCGCGACCGAGGGCCTCGACGCCGACGCCACGCAGTACAAGGTCATGGCCGCCGTGATGGCCGCGGGCATGGTCGCGCCGCTCGCCATGGCGCTCGCGACCGTCGTCCGCAAGAAGCTCTTCACGCACGCCGAGCAGGAGAACGGCAAGGCCGCGTGGCTGCTCGGGGCGTCGTTCATCTCGGAGGGCGCCATCCCGTTCGCCGCCGCCGACCCGTGGCGCGTCATCGTGTCGTCCGTCGCCGGCTCCGCCGTGACCGGCGGGATCGTCATGGCGTTCGGCTCGACGCTGCGCGCCCCGCACGGCGGGATCTGGGTGCTGCCGCTCATCGGCAACCCGGTCGGCTTCGTCGTCGCGGTCCTCGTCGGGATGGTCGTCATGGCCGCGATCGTCATCGCGCTCAAGAGCGCCAAGCCCAACCCGCTGGTCGAGGCCGAGCAGGCCGCCGACGAGCAGGCGGCCCTCGTGGGCCAGACGGCCTGACGCCACCCCCCACACCCGGAGACACCGGCACGATCACTCGGAGGACCAGCACCATGGCTCAGCGCACCGCCGTCGTCGCGTCCCGCGTCGGGCTGCACGCCCGCCCCGCGATGATCTTCACCAACGCCGTCGCCGCGACGGGCGTCCCGGTGACCATCGCCCGGCCGGGCGGCGAGCCCGTCGACGCGAGCAGCATCCTGTTCGTCATGTCGCTCGGCGTCCCGCACGGCGAGGAGGTCACGCTCAGCACCGACGACGGCGCCGAGCGCGTGCTCGACGACCTCGTCACGCTGCTGGAGACCGACCTCGACGCGGAGGACGCCCCGACGGCCTCCGCCACGGGCTCGTGAGCACGCCGACCACGCCGGCGGCCGCCACGGAGCCGGCCGCGCGCGAGGCCGACCGCGTGCTGCGCGGCGTCGGTGTGGGCCGGCGGGGCGTCGTCGGGCCGGTCGCCCAGGTGCAGCCGCCGCCGCACGTCGACGACGACGCGCCGCTGCTCGTCGACGGCGTCCCGGCCGACGCCGCGACCGCGCACCGGGTCGTGGACGAGGCGTTCACGCGGGTCGTCGACGACCTGCGCGAGCAGTCGTCGCGGGCGACCGGCACCGTGCGGGACGTGCTCGCGGCGACCGCGCAGATGGCCGACGACAAGGCGCTGCGCAGCCAGGTCCTCACCCGGATCTCCGCGGGCGACCACGTCGTGCACGCGGTCGACGGGGTCGTCGCCATGTTCGCGACGATGTTCCAGCAGGCCGGCGGCTACCTCGCGGAGCGCGTCACCGACCTGCACTCGGTCCGGGACCGGGTCGTCGCGCAGGCCCTCGGCCTGCCCGCGCCGGGCGTGCCGCACCTCGACCGGCCGTCGGTCGTCGTCGCCCGGGACCTCGCGCCCGCCGACACCGCCGCGCTCGACCTCGACAAGGTCCTCGCGATCGTCACCGAGCTCGGCGGACCCACGGGCCACACAGCGATCATCGCGGGCCAGCTCGGGCTGCCGTGCCTCGTGCAGGTGCCCTTCGCGACGACCCTCGAGGACGGCACGGAGGTCGCGGTCGACGCGGCCGCCGGCACCCTCACCCTCGACCCCGACGACGCGCTGCGCGCCGAGCTCACCCGCCGCAGCGAGGTCGAGGACGCGCTCGCGTCCGACACCGCACCCGGTGGCACCGCCGACGGGCGCGCCGTCCAGCTGCTCGCCAACATCGGCACCGCCGAGGACGCCGAGCGCGTGTCCGGCGCGGCCGTCGAGGGCGTCGGGCTGTTCCGCACCGAGGTGCTGTTCCTCGAGCGCACCACCGCGCCGACGCGCGAGGAGCAGTCCGCCGTGTACGCGCGGGCGCTCGCCGCGCTGGGGGAGCGCAAGGTCGTCGTCCGCACGCTCGACGCAGGCGCCGACAAGCCGCTCGCGTTCGCGACGCAGGCCGACGAGGAGAACCCGGCGCTCGGCGTGCGCGGCTACCGGCTGGTCCGGAACGACCCCGACCTGCTGGAGGTGCAGCTCGCCGCACTCGGTGCCGCCCAGTCGGAGACGGGCGCCGCGCCGTGGGTCATGGCGCCGATGATCGCGACCGCCGCCGAGGCCCGCGACTTCGCGACCCGCGCCCGCGCGCACGGCCTGTCGACGGTCGGCGTCATGGTCGAGATCCCCGCGGCGGCGCTGCGGGCCCGCGAGATCCTCGCCGAGGTGGACTTCGTGTCGCTCGGCACCAACGACCTCGCGCAGTACACGATGGCGACCGACCGCCTGCGCGGCGAGCTCGCCGACCTGCTCGACCCGTGGCAGCCCGCGGTCCTCGACCTCGTCGACGCGACCGCCCGCGCGGGCCAGGAGCTGCACAAGCCCGTGGGGGTGTGCGGCGAGTCGGCGTCGGACCCGGTGCTCGCGCTCGTGCTCGTCGGGCTCGGCGTCACGAGCCTGTCGATGTCCGCGGGCGCCGTGCCGGCCGTCCGGTACGCGCTGCGCCACCACACCGGTGCGCAGTGCGCCACGATGGCGGCCGCGGCGCTCGCGGCGGAGTCGGCGGAGACCGCGCGGGCGGCCGTCGTCGCGATGCTCGTCCCGGAGGTGCGCGCCACGCTCGGGGTCTGAGCGGCGACACCGGCCCGTGGCGCGCTCGGGCGACAGGAGCCGCGCGTACCCTGACGCGCATGGCGCACGACGGACACACCGAGCTCCACGACCCCGAGACGGACCCGCTCGCGACGTACGTGCTCGAACCCGAGGACGTGCGCACCCTGCTCGCCCGCGTCGTCGCCGGGCCGGGAGCCGCGACGCGCACGTCGCACGCACCGTTCACGGGCGGCCCGATCGCGGCCGTCCCGCTGTCGACCCCGGCCGACGTGGAGCGCGCCGCCCGCACCGCGCGCGCCGCCCAACGGCTGTGGGCCGCGACGCCGCTGCGCACCCGCACCGCGGTGCTGTCGCGCGTGCACGACCTCGTCCTGGCGCGGCAGAGCGACGTCCTCGACCTCATCCAGCTCGAGACCGGCAAGGCCCGCGTGGCGGCGTTCGAGGAGGTCTGCGACATCGCGCTCGTGTCGCGGCACTACGCCGCGCGCGCCGCGCGGTACCTGCGCACGCGCCGCGTCCCCGGCCTGATCCCGGGTCTCACGGCGGTCCGCGTGCTGCGGCACCCCGTCGGCGTGGTCGGGATCGTCGCGCCGTGGAACTTCCCGCTCACCCTGACCCTCGGTGACGTCCTGCCGGCGCTCGTCGCGGGCAACGCCGTGATCCTGCGGCCCGACCCGCAGACCGCGCTCACCGCGCTGTGGGCCGCGGAGCTCCTGGAGGAGGCCGGGCTGCCCGACGGGCTGCTGCAGGTCGTCGTCGGCGACGGGCCGACCGTCGGCGCGGCGGTCGTCGAGCACGTCGACCACGTGAGCTTCACCGGGTCGACCGCGACCGGACGCGTCGTCGCCGCGAGCGCGGGGGAGCGGCTCGTGCCCGTCACGCTCGAGCTCGGCGGCAAGAACCCGATGTACGTCGCGGAGGACGTCGACGTGGAGCTCGCCGCGGAGGGCGCGGTGCGCGCGTGCTTCGTCGGCACCGGCCAGGTGTGCGTGAGCATCGAGCGGGTCTACGTCCGTGAGGAGGTGTTCGACGCGTTCGCCGACGCGTTCGCGCGCCGCACGCGCGCGCTGCGGCTCGGTTCCGGCCTGGACTACCGGTCCGACGTCGGGTCGCTCACGTCCGCCGCCCAGCTCGCGACGGTCGTCGAGCACGTCGAGGACGCGATCGGCCACGGCGCGACCGTGCTCGCCGGGGCCGTGCACCGCACCGACGTCGGCCCCTACTTCTACGAGCCGACGATCCTCGTCGACGTGCCCGACGAGGCGCGGCTGCACCGCGAGGAGACGTTCGGGCCCGTCGTCGCGCTGTACCCGGTCGCGTCGGACGACGAGGCCGTCGCCGCGATGAACGACAGCGACCTCGGCCTCAACGCGAGCATCTGGACCTCCGACACGCGCCGCGGCGCCGCCCTGGCCCGCCGCGTGCGTGCGGGGACCGTCAACGTCAACGAGGGCTACGTCGCGACGTGGGGCTCGGTCGGCGCGCCGCAGGGCGGCGTCGGCGACTCCGGCCACGGGCACCGGCACGGGCGTGAGGGCCTGTGGGAGACGACGCGCGTGCAGACCGTCGCCGTGCAGCACGGCGTGCACGCGGGACTCGGCCTGCACCGCCTGTTCGACCTGGGCACGGAGACGTGGCCCCGGGTCTACACCGAGGTGCTGCGCGCGATGAAGGCGGCCCGCCTGCCCTGACGGCCCACGAGGCCCCGCCGTGTGCCGAGCGCGCCGTCACGCGCGCCGGGAGTCCTCGGCACGCGTCTGAGGGCGCGTTCGGCGCGGATCGCGCCGGGGCGGGGTCCCGTCAGGCGTGACCCGCGGCCGCGGGGGCCGGGTCCGTCTCCTCCGACGTGCCCTCGAGGCCCGCCTTCTCGATCGTCGCGATCGCGAGGCGCGCGATCGCGAGCTCCTCGTTGGTCGGCACGACCATCACGCGCGTGCTCGTCCAGTCGGGCGAGATCGTCGTCGGCTCCTTCTTGCGGCCCGCGTTGCGCTGCGGGTCCACGGCGATGCCGAACGGCTCCAGCCCGGCGAGCGCGAGCGCGCGCACGACCTCGTCGTTCTCGCCGACGCCCGCCGTGAAGGTGATGACGTCGACGCGACCCAGGACGGCCATGTACGCGCCCACGTACTTGCGCAGGCGGTGGATGTAGACGTCGAGCGCGCGCTGCGCGCTCGGGTCGCCCTCGTCCACGAGCCGGTGGATCTCGCGGAAGTCGTTCTCGCCCGCGAGCCCCTTGAGGCCCGAGCGGCGGTTGAGCAGGTCGTCGATCTCGTCGACGGACATCCCCGCGTTGCGCTGCAGGTGGATGAGGACGGCCGGGTCGAGGTCGCCCGAGCGCGTGCCCATGACCAGCCCTTCGAGCGGGGTCAGGCCCATCGACGTCTCGACCGCGACGCCGCCGCGCACCGCCGACGCCGACGCGCCGTTGCCGAGGTGCAGGACGATCTGGTTGAGCTCCTCGACGCGGCGACCCAGGACGCGCGCGACCTTGCCGGACACGTACTCGTGCGACGTGCCGTGGAAGCCGTACCGCCGCACGCCGTAGGCCGTGGCGACCCCCTGGTCGATCGCGTACGTCGCGGCCGCGTCGGGCAGCGTGTGGAAGAACGCGGTGTCGAACGCGACGACGTGCGGGACGTCCGGCAGCAGCTCGCGCGCGACCTGGATCCCCGTGAGGTTCGCGGGGTTGTGCAGGGGCGCGAGCGGCGCGAGCGCGTCGATGCGGGCGATGACGTCGTCGTCGACGAGCGCGGGGCCGGTGAAGTCCGACCCCCCGTGCACGACACGGTGCCCGACGGCCACGACGTGCGCCGCCCCGAGGTCCGGACCGATCTCGTCGAACAGCGCCAGGACGGTACGCAGGCCCGCGCCGTGGTCGGCGACGGGCTCGTCGCGCTGCGTCGTGCTGCCCGCGAACGTGTGCTTGATCGTCCCGACGTCCTCGCCGATGCGCTCGACGATGCCCGACGCGATCGCCTCCCCGCCGACGGGGTTGACCAGCTGGTACTTGATCGACGACGACCCGGAGTTCACGACGAGGACGCTGCCGTGCGCGCCGAGCGCGCTGTGCGGGCGGGGCTGGGTGATGGTCATCGGGCGACGGCCTCCGAGGTCGTGGGTGCGCCGGCCGGTGCGTCGGCCTGCGCCTGGATCGCCGTGATCGCGACGGTGTTGACGATGTCCTGGACGAGCGCGCCGCGGGACAGGTCGTTCACGGGCTTGTTCAGGCCCTGGAGCACCGGGCCGACGGCGATCGCGCCGGCCGACCGCTGCACGGCCTTGTACGTGTTGTTGCCCGTGTTGAGGTCCGGGAAGACGAACACCGTGGCCCGGCCCGCGACGGCCGAGTCGGGCAGCTTCGTCTGCGCGACGGACGCGTCGACGGCGGCGTCGTACTGGATCGGCCCCTCGACGGACAGGTCGGGGCGGCGCTCGCGGACGAGCGCGGTCGCGGCGCGCACCTTGTCGACGTCGGCGCCGGTGCCCGACGCGCCCGTCGAGTAGGACAGCATCGCGATCCGCGGCTCGATGCCGAACTGCACGGCGGTCGCCGCGGACGAGATCGCGATGTCGGCGAGCTGCTCGGCGGTCGGGTCGGGGATCACCGCGCAGTCGGCGTAGACGAGCACGCGGTCCTCGAGGCACATGAGGAAGCAGGACGACACGCTGTTCGTGCCGGGGGCGGTCTTGATGATCTCGAACGACGGCTTGATGGTGTGCGCCGTGGTGTGCGCGGCGCCCGAGACCATGCCGTCCGCGAGGCCCAGGTGCACCATCATCGTGCCGAAGTACGACACCGACGGGACGATCTCCCGGGCCCGCTCGAGCGTCATGCCCTTGTGCGCGCGGATCTGCGTGTACTCCGCGGCGAACCGCTCGAGCCACTCGGGGTCGTGCGGGTCGACGAGGTCCGCGTCGGCGAGGTCGAGGCCCAGCTCGGTCGCGCGGCTGCGGATGACGGCCGGCTCGCCGAGGATCGTCAGGCGCGCGACGCCGCGGCGCAGCAGCGTGGACGCGGCCCGCAGGATCCGGTCGTCGTTCCCCTCCGGGAGCACGATGTGCTTGCGGTCGGCGCGGGCCCGGTCCAGCAGCGCGTACTCGAACATGAGCGGCGTGACGACCTCGGGCCGCGCGACGTCGAGCGCCCCGAGCAGCGCGGTGCCGTCGACGTGCTCCTCGAACAGCGCGAGCGCGGTGTCGACCTTGAGCTGGCTGTCCGCCGACAGGTGGCCGCGCGTCGAGGCGGCGGCGCTCGCCGAGCGGAACGACCCGAGCGTCGTGCGGATGATCGGCAGCCGCGTGCCGAGGCCGTCGATGAGCCGCATGACGACGGGCGACGGCTCGAAACCGCCGTTGAGGATGATGCCGGCGAGCGACGGGAAGCCCTCGGCGGCGTGCGCGATGAGCAGGCCGAGGAGCACGTCGGACCGGTCGCCCGGGGTGATGACGACGGCGCCGTCGGCGATCCGGTCGAGCAGGTGCTCGACGGACATGGCGCCGACGAGCACGTCGAGGACCTCGCGCGACAGCAGCTCCTCGTCGCCGGCCATGAGCGACCCGCCGACGGCCTCCATGAGCTGCCGCACGGTCGGGGCGGTGAGCAGCGGGCTCTCCGGCAGCGCGAACGTCGGCAGGCCCGTGCCGCCCTCGACCTCGGCCTTCACGGCGTCGAGGGCCGCGGGGCCGCACCGGTTGACCGTCACGGCGAGGACCTGCGCGTGCTCGTCGCGCATGGCCCCGACGACGATGTCGACGACCTGGTGGATCGCCTCCGGCGTCCGCCCGGACCCGTTGACGACGAGCACGACGGGCGCGCCGAGGTTCGCGGCGATGCGGCCGTTGTAGGTGAGCTCCGTCGGGCCCGCGACGTCCGTGTAGTCCGAGCCGACGACCACGACCGCGTCGCACCGGCGGGCGACCTCGTGGTAGCGCTGGACGATCTTGCCGAGGGCCGCCTCCTGGTCGGCCAGCACCTCCTCGTACGTCACGCCGACGCACTCGTCGTACGCGAGGTCGACGCCGTCGTGCGCGAGCAGCAGCTCGAGGACGTAGTCGGGTGTCTTGGTGGAGCGGGCCACCGGCCGGAACACCCCCACCCGCTGCACCGTGCGCGAGAGCAGGTCGACGAGGCCGAGCGCCACGACGGACTTGCCGGAGTCCCCCTCGGGGGAGGTGAGGTAGATGCTGCGGGCCACGGGGGCTGCTCCTGGTGCGTGGGCCCCGGGGTGCCGGGGATGGTGCTGGTGCGGGGTCGTGCTCGTGCTCCGGACGGTGCGGGCGGGTCGCGGCGGTTCGCGGTGGCGTCGGCGCGACCCGCCCGGGTCCGGTGGTGGCCCGTGGGTGACGGGCCGGGTGCGAGGGCGGCGGGCCCTCGCGTCAGTCGCTACTCGTTGTCACCGCCGGTCGAGACGGTCGCCGACTGCTGCGGGCCGCCCTGCTCCGTGGCGGTCTCGCCCGCGTCGGGCCACACCCAGTCGCGGACCTCGGGCAGGTCGTCGCCGTGCTCGCGGGTGTACTCGCGGGCCTCGATGCGCTTGTCGACCATGCGCTGACGCAGGCCGGCGTACGCGGTGCCCAGGTGCGGCACGCGGTCGATGACGTCGATGACGAGGTGGTACCGGTCGAGGTCGTTGAGCATGACCATGTCGAACGGCGTCGTCGTCGTGCCCTCCTCCTTGTACCCGCGCACGTGGATGTTCGCGTGCCCGTTGCGGCGGTACGTGAGGCGGTGGATGAGCCACGGGTAGCCGTGGTAGGCGAAGATCACCGGCCGGTCGGCGGTGAACAGGCCGTCGAACTGCGTGTCCGACAGGCCGTGCGGGTGCTCCTTCTCGTCCTGCAGCCGCATGAGGTCGACGACGTTGATGACGCGGACCTTGAGGTCGGGCAGCTCGCGGCGCAGGATGTCCGCCGCCGCCAGCACCTCGAGAGTCGGCACGTCGCCCGCCGCGGCGAGCACGACGTCCGGCTTCTCGCCCGCGACCTCCGTGCCGGCCCACTCCCAGATGCCGAGGCCGCGCGTGCAGTGCGCGATCGCCTCGTCCATCGTGAGGAAGTTCGGCGCGGGCTGCTTGCCGGACACCACGACGTTGACGTACTGCCGGCTGCGCAGGCAGTGGTCGTACGTCGACAGCAGCGTGTTCGCGTCCGGCGGCAGGTACACCCGGACGACCTCGGCCTTCTTGTTGACCACGTGGTCGATGAAGCCGGGGTCCTGGTGGCTGAAGCCGTTGTGGTCCTGCCGCCACACGTGGCTCGACAGCAGGTAGTTCAGCGACGCGATGGGCCGGCGCCACGGGATGTCGTTCGTGACCTTGAGCCACTTCGCGTGCTGGTTGAACATCGAGTCGATGATGTGGATGAACGCCTCGTAGCAGTTGAACAGCCCGTGGCGGCCGGTGAGCAGGTAGCCCTCCAGCCAGCCCTGGCACTGGTGCTCCGACAGCATCTCCAGCACGCGACCCGCGCGGGACAGGTGCTCGTCGACCTCCTCGCCGTAGAAGTCCGCGTTCCACTGCTTGTCGGTGGTCTCGAAGACCGCCTGCAGCCGGTTCGACGCGGTCTCGTCGGGGCCGAAGATCCGGAAGTTGTCGGGGTTCTGCTTGATGACGTCCGTGAGCCACTGGCCCAGGACGCGCGGCGCCTCGCTGATCGACCCGGCGGGCGTCGGCACGTCGACCGCGTAGTCGCGGAAGTCCGGCAGCCGCAGGTCCTTGAGCAGCAGGCCGCCGTTCGCGTGCGGGTTGTCGCTCATCCGCAGGCCCTCCGGCGGGGCGAGCGCGCGGATGTCGTCGTTGAGCCGCCCGGTCGCGTCGAAGAGCTCCTCGGCCTTGTACGACGCCAGCCACTGCCGCAGCACGTCGAGGTGCTCGGGGGTGTCCCGCGCGTTCGACAGCGGCACCTGGTGCGCGCGCCACGAGCCCGTCGTCTTCTTGCCGTCGATGTAGCCCGGGCCGGTCCAGCCCTTCGGGGTGCGGAAGACGATCATCGGCCACATCGGGCGCTCGTCCTTGCCCGCGCGGGCCTGCTCCTTGATCTCGGCGATCTCGTCGAGCACCTCGTCGAGCAGCGCCGCGAACCGGCCGTGGAACGACGCGGGCGACTCGTCGTCGAAGCCCGCGACGAACACGTGCGGCTTGTGCCCGTAGCCGACCATGAGCGACTCGAGCTCGTCGTCGCTGATGCGCGCCAGGACCGTCGGGTTCGCGATCTTGTACCCGTTGAGGTGCAGGATCGGCAGGACGACGCCGTCCTTCACGGGGTTGACGAACTTGTTCGAGTGCCAGCTCGTCGCGAGCGGGCCCGTCTCCGCCTCGCCGTCACCGATGACCGTCGCGACCAGCAGGTCCGGGTTGTCGAAGGCCGCGCCGTACGCGTGCGACAGCGCGTAGCCGAGCTCGCCGCCCTCGTGGATCGAGCCCGGGGTCTCCGGGGCGACGTGCGACGGGATGCCGCCCGGGAACGAGAACTGCCGGAACAGCCGGCGCATGCCCTCGTCGTCCTCGGTGATGTCCGTGTAGACGTGCGAGTACACGCCGTCGAGGTACGCGGCCGCGACGAGGCCCGGACCGCCGTGGCCCGGGCCCGTGACGTAGATCGTGGACTGCCGGCGCTCCGCGATGACGCGGTTCAGGTGCGCGTACAGGAAGGTCAGGCCGGGCGTCGTGCCCCAGTGGCCGAGCAGCCGCGGCTTGACGTGGTCACGCGTCAGCGTCTCGCGCAGCAGCGGGTTGTCGAGCAGGTAGATCTGCCCCACGGACAGGTAGTTGGCCGCCCGCCACCACTGGTCGATGCGTTCCAGCGTCTCCGCGGAGACAGTCTCGCCGGACCCCCTGCGCCAGGTGGTCTCGGCCGACGTCGCAGTGCTCATGCTCGCTCCCCATCGTCGTCCGGCTGCTTCCTCGCCGGTGCCCCCGCTGCCAGCGTTCCCTGGGATCGCACCGAGTTCCGGGACTTCCGACCTACGGTCGGGGAACGACGACACGCCCACGTGTCATACAACCGCAGAACAGCCGCGGATGCAGGTGGTGACGTTCGTCTCGTCCGGTGCGTCGTCGGGTGTCCGCGCGCAGGTCAGCCCGTGTTGGTGTGGTCGTCACCGGCGTCCCGGCGGGGTCACGGCGGGCGCCCGTCCGGGTCGCTGCGGCCGCCGGGTTACCGTGGCCCGGTGACCGAGCAGGAGGCGCCGACGACGACGTGGTGGCAGGCCGCGCGTCGCCCCCGGATGCTCCTGCTGCTCGTCCTGCTCCTGGGCGCGGCCGCCGTGTGCGCACGGCTCGGCGCGTGGCAGCTCGACCGTGCCGAGGTGCGCGGCGCCCGTGCGGAGGCACGGCACGTCGCCGAGCAGGTCGCCGCCGACCCCGTGCCGCTCGACGACGTGCTCGCGCCGCAGACCGCCTTCCACGGCGACATGGTCGGGCAGAAGGTGTCCGTGACCGGCACGTACGACGCGACCGGCCAGCTCCTCGTGCCGGAGCGCGCGCACGACGACGTCACCGGCTACCTGGTCCTGACGCCGATGCGCGTGCCCGGCGCCTCGGCCGACGGCGGCGACGCGGTGCTGCCCGTCGTCCGCGGCTGGGTCGCGGCTCCGTCGGACGCCGACGCGCCGCCGACCGGGCCGGTCGACCTGGTCGGCTACCTCCAGGTGTCCGAGTCCGCGGGCAGCGGCGTGCGCGACGGCGAGACCGACGCCATCAGCTCGCCCGAGCTGCTCAACGTCTGGGGCGGTCCGATCTGGACCGGCTACCTCGTGGTCGCGTCGTCGGACCCCGCACAGTCGCCCGACGTCGTGCTGCTCGACCCGCCGCGCTCGCCCGGCGCGGGGCTCAACATCCAGAACCTCGCCTACGCCGCGCAGTGGTGGATCTTCGGTGGCTTCGCGGTCGCCCTGTGGTGGCGGCTCGTCCGCGACGAGGCGGAGGGGGACCGCCGCCCGCCGGAGGTCGAGGGGGAGCCGGGGCCCGACCCGGAGCCGGAGCCGCTGCCCGGGGACGACCTCGGGGCTGAGCGCGCACCACTACGCGACGACCAGCCTGAGCGGCACCCGCACGCCGAGCCCGACGGTGGGCGGTCGCCCGTCGCGTGACCTAGCGTCGGTCGCATGACCGTCCTGGACCTGAGCGGCCGGACCGCGCTCGTGACCGGCTCGACGCAGGGCATCGGCGCCGCGATCGCGGCGGGCCTCGCCCGGGCGGGCGCTCGCGTCGGGATCAACGGTCGCTCGCGGGAGTCGGTCGACGCGGCGGTCGCGCGGATCGGCGACGACGTGCCCGGCGCGGACCTCGTCGCGGCACCCGGCGACGTCGCGACCGACGACGGCACGGCCGCCGTGCTGGAGCGGCTGCCCGACGTCGACGTGCTGGTCAACAACCTCGGCATCTTCGAGGCGCGGCCCGCGCTCGAGGTCACCGACGACGAGTGGCGGCGCTACTTCGAGGTCAACGTGCTCACCGCGGTCCGGCTCACGCGTGCCTATCTGCCCGGCATGACGTCCCGCGGCTGGGGCCGCGTGCTCATGATCGCGAGCGACTCCGCCGTGGTGATCCCGGCCGAGATGATCCACTACGGCGTCTCCAAGACCGCGCTGCTCGGCGTCGCGCGCGGCTTCGCGAAGGAGGCGGCCGGCACCGGTGTCACCGTGAACTCCGTCATCGCCGGCCCGACGCACACCGGCGGCGTCGAGGACTTCGTCTACCAGCTCGTCGACCGGTCGCTGCCGTGGGACGAGGCGCAGCGCGAGTTCATGCGCCGGCACCGCCCGCAGTCGCTCCTCCAGCGGCTCATCGAGCCCGAGGAGATCGCGCACCTCGTCGTCTACCTGTCGTCGCCGCTCGCGTCGGCGACCACCGGTGGCGCCGTCCGCGTCGACGGCGGCTACGTCGACTCGATCCTGCCGTGACGCCCGCGCGCGACGGGACCCGTCAAGGGTCGCCCGCGCGGCGTCAAGGATCCGTCAGGACGCACGGCACCGCGCCGACCGCGGCGTAGACCTGCGGGTGCGTCCTCGTCCGCAACCGCGGCCGCCTGGTCTCCCGCCGGCAGCTCCTCCAGGACGTGTGGGGCCCTGGTTACTCCGACGAGACCCACTACCTGCGCGTCTACTCCGCCCAGCTCCGCCGCAAGCTCGAGGACGACCCGTCCCACCCCCGCCACCTCATCACCCACCCGGGCCTGGGCTACACCTTCGAACCGTGAGGCCCGACCGCCGTCGCGTTGACCACGCACGTCTCACCCGAGCCCGGCGAAGGTCTGCCAGCGCCGCGAGGCGGTCCCGCTGACTCGCTTCGACGTGACATGCCACCGTCCGGCGCAGGTGACGCAGGGGTGCACAGCCACGGGCGTGGTCTGTCCGACCGCCCGACGCTTCGCCTGGATGCGCGCGAGCGCGCGGGCCGCCTCGCGCGCGGAGTGGTAGGGGACCTTGGTGCAGTCGGGCACGGGGAACTCTTCCGGGGAAGAGTGCGCGCCGGGTCTCTACCCGGTCCGCACCTGGGCCTGCCCGATATGCGCGGCGCCGATGAGCGGCCAATGCCATGTCGCGAGCAGGCTACCGTCGGCGCGAAGATCGGCGGGCCGTTTCAGGACCCCGATCCGAGCCGTCTGAGGAGTGATCCGACGCGCCCGCGACGGCAGCTCCCAGGCTCGCCCGCCTGGATGCCGTGGTGCTCGCTAGCCCGGGGTGATGACGGGGCCGGAGGTGCAGCGCGGGAGATCGCTCGGCGAGTTCTTCGGTCACCAGGGCTTCGCGCGGCTGGACGCCTTCGTATCGGTGGCCCGCGGCGAGACGAGGAACGTCACCCCGCAAGGCGAGCCGTGACGAGGCGGTTGAGCGAGACACCCTGCTCAGCGGCTTCGGTGGCGAGACGCCGATGGACCTCGGGCGGGATGCGGACCTGGAAGCGCCCGGAGTACGAGCGGTCGGCGAGGGAGAGGGGGATCGGTTCGGCGCTCGCTCGCAGCTCGTCGAGCACGTCCTGGAGGAGGGCCTCGACACCGTGCAGGGCGCCCGTCCGGTCGGCGTCGAGCCACGACAGCGAGGGGAACTCGGCGACCGTCGCGACGTACGCCTCGTCCTCCGCGGACCAGGTGATGCGGTACGTGTAGTGGTCTGCCGTGGTCATCGTTCCTCCGTCCCGAGCCGGTCGAGCGCCGCCAGCACCTGGCGGACCTGGTACGGCTTCGCATTGCCGTGGAAGTCCTGGGTGTTCACGCGCGGGTCACCAGGCCACGGTGTCTTGTACACCTGGTGGGAGGACCCGCGCTGCCGAGGTTCGCCGAAGTAGTGGCGACAGACTCGTTCGAGGTCGGCGAACCGCACGTTCTTGGGATTGAGCCGCATGGCGCTGACGAGTCGGTCGACATCCGGCACCCGTCCATGGTGCCACTATTGGCACTATGGCTCAACGGTGCGAGCAGCGTTCGGCCAGCGTCGACGCCCCTCCAGCAGCGGACGCGGCCTCAGCCGCCGAGGCGGGGGCGGCGGCGGAGCTCCTTGACCGCGCGGCGCTGACGCTCGCCCGCGGCGCGGCGTTCGCGGGAGGCGCGGCTCGGGCGAGTGGCTCGGCGCGGCGGACCCGGGGGAGCGAGGGCCTCGTCGAGGAGCGCGACGACACGCGTGAGCGCCGCCTCGCGGTTGCGGAGCTGCGAGCGGTGCTCGGACGCGGCGACGGTGAGGACGTCGCCGCGCAGCCGTGTCGCGAGACGTGCGCGGACGCGCGCCTCCTGCTCGGCCACGGCCCAGAGCACGGCGGAGACGTCGACGGAGAGCTCGACGCGCGAGTCGGCGGTGTTGACCCCCTGGCCGCCCGGCCCGCTCGACCGCGAGAAACGCCACGAGAGGGCGTCGTCGGGAAGGACGACACCCCCTCGCAGGGCGATCGGCGCGGTCACCGGCACGTCACTCGTGCTGCCACGAGTGCCAGAGCGCGGCGTAGTCGCCACCAGCGGCGACGAGCTCGTCGTGCGGGCCGATCTCGGTGATCCGCCCGGCGTCGACGACGGCGACGCGGTCGGCGTCGTGCGCGGTGTGCAGCCGGTGCGCGATCGCGACGACGGTCCGGCCCTCGAGGACGGCCGACAGCGACCGCTCGAGGTGCCGCGCTGCGCGCGGGTCGAGCAGCGACGTCGCCTCGTCGAGCACGAGCGTGTGCGGGTCGAGCAGGACGAGCCGCGCGAGCGCGATCTGCTGCGCCTGGGCCGGGGTGAGCGGTGTTCCGCCGGACCCGACCTCGGTCGTCAGCCCTTCGGGCAGCGCGGACACCCAGTCCCACGCGTCGACGGCCCGCAGCGCGTGCTCGAGCTCGACGTCGGTCGCGTCCTCCTTCGCCAGGCGCAGGTTGTCGGCGAGCTCGCCGACGAACACGTGGTGCTCCTGGGTGACGAGGGCGACGTGCCGGCGCAGGTCCTCGAGCGGCAGCTCGACGAGCGGCACACCGCCGACGGTGACCGACCCGCCCGTGGGCGGGTGGATGCCGGCGAGCATGCGGCCGAGCGTCGACTTGCCGGCGCCGGACGGGCCGACGACGGCGAGCCGCTCGCCGGACCGCAGGTCGAGGTCGATGCCGTGCAGCACGTCGTGGCCCTCGCGGTACGCGTACCGGAGGTCGCGCGCCGACACGTCCTCGTCGACGGGCTCGGCCGTGCCGGGCGTGCGGTCGGGCGACACGAGCTGCACGCCCACGATCCGCGCGAGCGACGTGGCTGCCACCTGGATCTCGTCGACCCAGAAGATCAGCTCCCACACCGGCCCGCTGACCTGGTACGTGTACATGACGATCGTCGTCACCGCGCCGAGCGACGCGTACCCCTGCGACACCAGGTAGCCGCCCCAGACCAGGACCGCCGCGGGTGCGAGCACGAAGGCCAGGTCGATGCCGGGGAACAGCACGGTGCGCAGGTCGAGCGTGACCTTCTCGGCGGCGAACGCCTCGCGCAGGTCGGCGTCGACGCGGGCCTGACGGCGCGGGCCGAGCCGCAGCGCGTCGACGGTGCGCGCGCCCTCGACGGACTCGGTGATCGTGCCGTTGAGCGCCGCGTACGACGCGGACTCCCGCTGGTAGGCGGGCGTCGCGCGCTTGAGGTACCAGCGGACGACCAGCAGCATCCCGGGGACGCCGACGAACATCGCGACAGCGACGAGCGGCGACAGGATCACGCTCGCGACGACGGTGAGCGTGATCGTCACGACCGCGACGATCACGCGCGGCACGCCGAAGCGGACCGCGTGCTGGAGCCGGTTGACGTCGTTCGTCGTGCGCGCGACGAGGTCGCCCGTGCCGGCGCGCTCGACAGTCGACAGCGGCAGCGACGTGACGGTCGAGATGAACTCCTCGCGGAGCTCGGCGAACACCTGCTCGCCGAACACCATCGACCGGCGCTGCGCGAACCGGATGAGGACCGTCTGCGCGAGCACGGCCAGCACGCCCACCCCGATGAGCGTGTTGACGTACGACACCGTGGTCCCGTCGGTCACCGCGTCGACGAGCCGCCCGAGGATCCACGGACCGGCGAGCCCGGCGACCGCGGCGAGCGTGTGCAGCGTCGCGATGCGTGTGAGGTCGGTGCGGTGCGTGCGGAACAGGCGGCCGGTGTACGCGCGCACCGCCGCCGAGTCGGCGATGGGGAGCTTCACGGTCGTCCTCCTGCGGGCGAGACGACGGCGAGGTCGTCGGTGACGGCCACGCCGTGGGGCGGGGTGTCGCTGTCGAGGTCGCGGCCGACGACCCGGCGGTAGGCGGCGGCGACGGCCGGTCCGGCGGCGCCGTCGAGCAGCTCGGCGTGCGCGCCCCGGGCGACCAGGCGGCCGTCCTGGACGAGCTGCACCTCGTCGACGTGGTCGAGCACGAGCGGCGACGCGGTGACGACGAGCGTCGTGCGGCCGCGCCGGTGGTCGGCGAGCCGGGCGGCGATGCGCGCCTCGGTGTGCGCGTCGACCGCGCTGGTCGGCTCGACGAGCACGAGGATCTCCGGGTCCAGGAGCAGTGCCCGCGCGAGTGCGATGCGCTGCCGCTGGCCGCCGGACAGCGACCGGCCCTTCTCGGGCAGCTCGCCGGCGAGGCCGTCGGGCACGGAGTCGAGCACGTCGTGCGCGTCGGCGAGGGCGATCGCGTCGAGCAGCCGCTGCTCCTCGCCGGACCCGTGCACGTCGAGCTCGTCGCCGAGCGCGCCCGAGAAGAGGTGCGGCGTGGCCTCGGCGACGACGACGCGCGTCCGCACGTCCTCCTTGTGCAGGTCGGCGAGCAGCACGCCGCCGAGACGCACGGGCGTGTCCTTCTCGGCGTCGTCGTCGAACCGGCCCATGCGGGTCGCGATCGCGGCGGACTCGTCGGGGTCGGCGCTGACGAGCGCGACGACGCGCCCGTGCTCCAGCACGACGCCGCTCGTCTCGTCGACCAGCGGCGACCCGGCCGGCGGCGCCTCGGCGGTGCCCGGACGCGCACCCGTCGCGGGCACGACCTGCAGCACCTTGACGACCTTGCCCGCGCCCACGTGCGCGCGCGTCGCCGACTGCAGGAACATCGTCGCGTTCTGCACCGGCCACGCGAGGAACGCGGCGTACCCGTAGGTCGCGACGAGCTGACCGGGCGTGATGGTCCCGTCGAGCGCCATGTGCGCACCGAGCCAGATGAGCACGGCGACGAACAGGCCGGGCAGCAGCACCTGGAGCGCGTCGAGCCACGACTGCGTGACCGCGACCTCCTCGCCGCGGCGGCGCACGCGCTGCGACTGCTCGCGGTAGCGCGCGTTGAAGACGCCCTCGCCGCCGATGCCGCGCAGGATGCGCAGGCCGGAGACCGTGTCGGCGCCGAGCGTCGTCAGGCGGCCGGACGCCTCGCGCTGGGCGACCTGACGCTTCTGCAACGGCTTGACGAGCAGGCCGAGCGCGGCGGCGACCGTCGGGAGGCCGAGCAGCACGACGAGCCCGAGCGGGACGGAGACGCGGAGCATGAGGAGCGCGGCGACGCCGTAGGCGACGAGGCTGCCGATGAACCGGGCGGCGATCGCGTAGATCTCGCCGACGCGCAGCGCGTCGTTCGCGACCGCGGAGACGACCTCGCCGGTCGGCAGCTCGGCGGTGATCGCGTGGCCCGAGCGCGCGACGGTGCTCCCGACGAGCTGCGACGAGGTGAAGGCGGCGCGCAGCCAGTTCTGCACGTCGAAGCGGTGACCGATCGCGCCGGCGGCGGCGCTGACGATCCCGAGCGCGGCGAGCGAGCCGGCGGCGCGCCACAGGTCGGGACCGAAGCCGTGCTCGAGACCGCCGTCGATGGCGCGGCCGGTGAGGTAGGGGAGCAGGGCCTGGCAGGCGAACAGCACGATCCCCAGCAGCACGGCGACCAGGAGGATGCCCCACTGCCGACGGGCGAGCCACCAGAGGTAGGCGACGGGACCGGTCAGCGGCGGGGTGCCGGGGTCGGAGAGGGGGAGCGAGCGCACGAGCGTCAACGTTACGGCCGGGTACCGACACGGCTCGAACGCTTATCGGTGCTTGTCGGACACCTGCGGCGCGGGCCGGCGTGACGTCCGCCACCGCGCGGACGACCGGGCCGAGGACGGCGCCGCGACGACTACCCTGGGGGCGTGACCCAGACGCCTGAGCCGCTGTCGCCTGCGCACTCCCCGGTGCCCCCCGCGCACCGTCCCGTCCTCGTCGTCGACTTCGGCGCCCAGTACGCGCAGCTCATCGCGCGACGGGTCCGTGAGGCGAACGTGTACTCGGAGATCGTCCCGCACACGGCCTCGGTCACGGACCTGCTCGCGAAGGACCCGGCGGCGATCATCCTGTCCGGCGGCCCGTCGTCGGTGTACGCGACCGGTGCCCCGTTCGTCGACCCGTCGCTGTTCGAGGCGGGCGTCCCCGTGCTCGGCATCTGCTACGGCTTCCAGGCGATGGCGCAGGCCCTCGGCGGCACCGTCGCGCAGACCGGTCAGCGTGAGTACGGCGGCACGGCCGTCGAGGTCACCGACGCGGGCACCGTGCTGGCGGGCAGCCCCGAGCAGCAGACCGTGTGGATGAGCCACGGCGACGCCGTGCACGCCGCGCCCGAGGGGGAGGATGCCCCACTGCCGACGGGCGAGCACCCCGAAGGTAGGCGACGGGACCGGTCAGCGGCGGGGTGCCGGGGTCGGAGAGGGGGAGCGGCGCACGAGCGTGTCGTTACGGGCGGTGCCGACGCGGCTCGAACGCTTATCGGTGCCCTGTCGAGACCACCTGCGGCGCGGGCCGGCGCGACGTCGCCGCCGGCGCGGACGTGGGCAAGGACGGCGCCGCGACGACTACCCTGGGGCGTGACCCAGACGCCTGAGCCGCTGTCGCCTGCGCACTCCCCGGTGCCCCGCGCACCGTCCGTCCTCGTCGTCGACTTCGGCGCGGTACGCGCAGGCTCATCGCGCGACGGGTCCGTGAGGCGAACGTGTACTCGGAGATCGTCCCGCACACGGCCTCGGTCACGGACCTGCTCGCGAAGGACCCGGCGGCGATCATCCTGTCCGGCGGCCCGTCGTCGGTGTACGCGACCGGTGCCCTGTTCGTCGACCCGTCGCTGTTCGAGTTCGAGGTCCTCGCGACGAGCGCCGGCAGCCTGGTCGCCGCGTTCGAGGACCGCGAGCGCCGCCTGTTCGGCGTGCAGTGGCACCCGAGGTCAAGCATCCTCGCCGCTCGGCCAGAAGGCGCTCGAGAACTTCCTCTACGAGGGTGCGGGCCTCGCGCCCGACTGGAACCCGGGCAACGTCATCGCCGAGCAGGTCGAGCGCATCCGGGCGCAGGTCGGCGACGCGCGCGTCATCTGCGGGCTGTCCGGCGGCGTCGACTCGTCCGTCGCGGCCGCGCTCGTGCAGAAGGCCGTCGGGGACCAACGACCTGCGTGTTCGTCGACCACGGCCTGCTGCGGTCCGGTGAGGCCGAGCAGGTCGAGAAGGACTTCGTCGCCGCGACGGGCGTGCACTCAAGGTCGTCGACGCGCGCGCGAGCGGTTCCTGCACGCGCTCGCGGGCCACACCGACCCGGAGACCAAGCGCAAGATCATCGGCCGCGAGTTCATCCGCGTGTTCGAGGACGCCGCGCGCGAGGTCGTCGAGGACGCGGGTGCGCACGGCGAGGCCGTGAAGTTCCTCGTCCAGGGCACGCTCTACCCCGACGTCGTCGAGTCGGGCGGCGGCGAGGGCGCGGCGAACATCAAGTCGCACCACAACGTCGGCGGTCTGCCCGACGACCTGCAGTTCGAGCTCGTCGAGCCGCTGCGCACGCTGTTCAAGGACGAGGTGCGCGCGGTCGGCCTCGAGCTCGGGGTGCCCGAGGTCATCGTCTGGCGCCAGCCGTTCCCGGCCCCGGCCTCGGCATCCGCATCATCGGCGAGGTCACCGCGGAGCGCTCGACATCCTGCGCGCGGCCGACGCGATCGCGCGCGAGGAGCTCACGAAGGCCGGGCTCGACCGCGACATCTGGCAGTGCCCCGTCGTGCTGCTCGCCGACGTCCGCTCGGTCGGCGTCCAGGGCGACGGCCGCACGTACGGCCACCCGGTCGTCGCGCGGCCCGTGTCGTCCGAGGACGCGATGACCGCCGACTGGACGCGCCTGCCCTACGACGTGCTCGCGACCATCAGCACGCGCATCACGAACGAGGTGCCCGAGGTCAACCGGGTCGTCCTCGACGTCACGAGCAAGCCGCCGGGCACGATCGAGTGGGAGTGACCGACGTGACGACGGGAGGACCGGAGCAGGTGAGCACGACGGAGACGACGAAGCCCTGGGTGAAGCGCGCCCGCGGGGCGGCCCAGCGGTACCGGGTCCTGGCGTGGATCACCGGCACGATGCTGCTGCTGCTGTGCGTCGAGATGCTCCTGAAGTACGTCCTGAAGGTGCCGGGGTTCAACGTCGAGGGCGACCCGCGGTCCGAGGCCGCACGGATCATCGCCATGGTCCACGGGTGGGTCTACGTGATCTACCTCGTCACCTGCTTCGACCTCTGGTCGACGATGCGGTGGCGGCTCGGCCGGCTCGTGACGCTCGCGCTCGCGGGCGTCGTGCCGGTCATGTCGTTCGTGCTCGAGCGCCGCGTGCACCGCGAGGCCGTCGCGGCCATCGACGCGCGCGCCTGACCGGGGCACCCGTGCGGATCGTCCACGTCTCCGACTGCTACGCGCCGCGCACGGGCGGCATCGAGTCGCAGGTCGGCGACCTCGCGGCCCGGCAGGCGGAGCAGGGGCACGACGTGCACGTCCTCACGGCCACGCTCGGGTCGGCGGGGGAGCGCGGCGGCGTGGTCGACCTGGAGCACGGCGTGCGTGCACCGGCTCGGAGCGCGCCTGCCGTTCGACCTGCCGATCAACCCGACCGCCGGGCCCCGTCTGCTGCGGTCGTCCTTCGACGACCTGCGCCCCGACGTCGTGCACGTCCACGCGGGCGTGCTGTCGCCGTTCGCGTTCGACGGCGCCCGGCTCGCGATCGACGCCGGGCTCCCGACGGCGATCACCTGGCACTGCATGCTCGACGGCACGGTCCCGGCGATGCGCGGTGCCGTGCGGCGGACCCGCTGGTCCGACGCGCCCGTCGCCCTGTCGGCCGTGAGCTCCGCCGCCGCCGCGCGCGTCGAGGCGGTGTTCGAGACGCCCGTCGCGGTCGTGCCGAACGGTCTGGACCTCGACGCGTGGGCACCCGACGCGGACGCCACGACGCCCGCCGCCGACGACGACGCCGCCCCGGTGCGTCTCGTCTCGACCATGCGGCTCGCGCCCCGCAAGCGCGCCGTGCCGCTCGTCGAGCTCGTCGGCGCCGCCGCTCGGCGCCTCCCGCACGGTCGGCTGCACCTGTCCGTCATCGGGTCCGGCCCCGCGGCGGGCCGGGTCCGGTCCGCCGTGTCCGCGCAGGGGCTGGACGACGTCGTCGACCTGCGCGGCCGCCTCACGCGCCCCCAGGTGCGCGCCGCCTATGCGCACGCCGACGTGTTCCTCGCGCCGGCCGAGCCTCGAGGCGTTCGGGATCGCCGCGCTCGAGGCCCGGACCGCCGGTCTCGCGGTCGTCGCGCGGCGCGGCACCGGCATCGCGGAGTTCGTCACGGACGGCGTCGACGGGCTCCTCGTCGCGGACGACGCGGAGATGACCGAGGCCGTCGTGCACCTCGCGAAGGACGGCCGGCTGCTCGCGGGCATCCGCGCGCACAACCGCGCGGTCCGCCCGCCGTTCGGCTGGGACGACGTGCTCGGCGCCGCGCTCGCGGAGTACGAGCGCGCACGCGCAGTGCGCTGACCGGCACTTTCGATACTTCTTTGTTGCAGACGCACTGAACCGATTCGTCGTCGGTCCCGTTGTCACATCGTGGACAACTGCGCGCACAGAACACGTGACAGCGGCTAGCGTCACGAACGCCGCGCGGTGCATGTCCTCGCCGGGGTCCCGTCCACGTGACCCCGGACCGTCCGTGATACCGACCCGACAGGGGGACCACCATGTCCGCACGTGCACACCGTCGTCCCGTCGCCCGCCTCCTGGGCACCCTCGTCCTCGCGCTCGGCGCGCTCCTCGCCGTCTCCGGCGTCGCCACCTGGATCGGGATCGGGGCGAGCCTCGCGCAGGAGGAGATCCACGTCTCGGAGGACGCGCCCGCCTTCGCGGGCCAGCTCGTCGACACCCCGTGGGAGGCCTGGGCGCAGACCGAGGCCATCAAGGGCCACGCGTTCGCGGAGTCCGGCGGCCGCACCTACGCCGAGTTCCTCGACCGCGACGACCCCGCCCGCCCGATGGTGCAGACGGCGGCGTTCCTGCGGGCGTCGCTCATGACGTCCGTGACCGCGTTCGGCGTCGCGCTGCTCGTCGTCGGCGTCGGCACCGGGTTCCTGCTCGTCGGCGGGGCGCTGCGGTCGCTCGCCGCTCCGCCGGCCGACGCCGGGACGGCGCCCGGGGCGTCCGACGACGCACGACCCGCCGCCGTTCCCGCCTGACCGTCGGCCGCCCCGCGGCGACCGCCCGCCCGCCCGGACCCGGCCGCGACGCGAACGGCGCGGCGTGCACGCAGCCCGCTGTGGGCGTGTCGTCCCCTTCCTCCCCTCCTCACCTGGGGATACGCTCGACAGGCACGGTGCTGTCTCGTGAGCTCGGCCTGTCGGGCCCGGGTGTCCGGGCCCGTTCTGTCAGTGGTGCAGAAGGGATCGGGAAATGTCGAGTGCTGCTGTGGGGGAGCGGTCGGGCGCGGTACGCGTCGTCGGCCTCATCACCTTGATCCTGGGCGTCGTCTTCATCGTCGCCGGGGGAGTCACGTGGGGAGCGGTGTCGAGCAACCTCGCCGCCGAGAAGATCACGGTGTCCGACGACGCGTCCGCCTTCCAGGGGCAGCTCGTCGACACGCCCTGGGAGGCGTGGGTCCAGGCGGACATCATCAACACGCACGCGCTGGAGGCGTCGGGCGGCAAGACGTACGCCGAGCTCGACCGGGAGGACCCGACGCGGGAGACCGTCATGACGGCGTCCTTCCTGCGGGCGTCGCTGTTCACGTCGGTCGTCGCGTTCGGCGTCGCGCTGTTCGTGTTCGGGGTCGGCGTGACCGTCGTCCTCATCGGGTGGGCGCTGCGTCGGCTCGGCACGGGGCCGCGGACCGTCGTGACGGACACGGCCCAGACGGCGCCGCCGGCGACCGCGAGCGCCTGACCGGCGCGCCGCACCGCAGCGGCGTCCCGGCGACGAAGGTCCGGTCCGCGAGGTGGGGACCGGACCTTCGCGCGTGCGGGCGGCCGTGGCGGGGGTGCGGCCGCCCGACGTCAGCCCCGCGGGGTCGAGGCCGTGCTGCGGGAGTGACGCGCGGCCGACACCAGCGACCCGACCAGCAGGGCGGCGCCCGCGACGGCCAGCAGCACGATCAGCGCGAGCCCCACGTCGATCGTCAGCCCGGACGCCCACGCGAGGATCCCGACGCCGATCGCCGCGAGGACGAGGCCCCACACGACCGTCCCCACGCGGAGCGCGCGCGCGCGGCTCCTCGTCGGCCGTGACGGCCGCGGGCGTCGGCACCTGTGCCGGCGCCGCGCGCGTGCGGGTGCCGGCTGAGGTGCCGGGCGGGGTGCGGTCGTCGGCGTCGACAGGCCCGCGAGCTCGTCGATCAGCGGGGGCCGGGAGTCCTGCGCCGACGGGAGCGGGCGCGTCGCTCCCGCGTCCGCACCGGGTCGTGACGACTCGTCGCCCGCCGCGACGCCGCCCTTGTCGAGCACGGGCAGCGGACGGGTTTCGTCCGCCGGGGCAGCGGCTGGGTCTCCTCAGCGCCGGCCAGCGGCTGGGTCTCCTCAGCGCCGGCCAGCGGCTGGGTCTCCTCAGCGTCGGTGAGCGGCTGGGTCTCGTCCGCGTCGGTGAGCGGCTGGGTCTCGTCCGCGTCGGTGAGCGGCTGGGTCTCGTCCGCGTCGGCCGGGGGACGGGTCTCGTCCGTGCCCGGCTGCGGGCGGGTGTCGTCGGTGCTCATGACTGCTCCTCGATGATCCGGATCTCGCCCGCGCCGACGCTGACGTGCAGCTGGAGCTGGGCGGTCTCGCCGTTGCGGACCTGCTCGTCCTCGAAGGTCTGCTCGGAGATGCCGAGCCCGTCGACGGAGCGCGTCTCGCCGTCGAGCTCCCAGCGGACGGTCCCGACGCCTGCCTTCACGTCGGCCGCGACCGCGGCGTCGGCGGGCACGACGACGGTGAGGTCGCCGGCGCCGAGCGACACCGGGACGTCGAGTGTCGAGCCCGTCAGCGGGACGGTCGTGAGGTCGACGACCGCGTCGCCGAACCCGAGGTCGAAACCGTCGGCGGCGGAGCGGCGGGTGTCGACGACGTAGGTGCCGCTGTCGGCCCGCCGGTGCGAGCCGGAGGTCCAGACCCAGTCGTTCGTCGTGGCCGCGCCGACGGGCAGGGCGACGAGGATGCCGACGATCGCGAGGGCGCCCAGGGCGCCGCTCCGGCGGCCGCGCAGGCCCGAGACGATGATCCCGAGGCCGGCGAGGACGACGCCGATGCCGAGCGCGGTGAGCGCGACGGGGCCGTCGAAGTCGCCGGTGCGGTCGGCCATGAGGAGCACCGCGAGGCCGATGAGGCTCAGCGCGACGACCGAGCCGACCATGCCGACGCCGGGGCCGAGCACGCGCGGCTTGCGCGGCGCGGGCGGCGGCGGGGGCACGAGCGGGACGGGCGGGGCGGGAGGTGCCGGCGGGGTCGGGCCGTAGCGGTAGGGACCGGACGTGCCCGGTGCCGGGTACGGGCCGTAGGGGCCGTACGGCGCGGGCCGGTGCCGGGGCCTGCCGGCGTCGCGCCGAGCGGTGCGGAGCCATGGACGGGTGCGCTCGTCGTGGGCGTCGCGGGTCCGGTCGCCGCGGCGGCGCGGCCCGGGGCCGGCTGCTTGACCCACGGGTCGGCGGGCGCCGTCGCGGCGGGCGGGGTGGGCGCGTACGGCGCGGGGCCGTACACGGGTGCGGGGTTGGCGCGCCGGTTGGCAGCGGTGACGATCAGGGCGATCACGCCGGCGATGAACGCGACCCACAGGAGGCCCTGGAGCCACCCCGGCGGACCGTCCCAGAACCAGAACCAGTGGTCGCCGCGCGCGAGGCCGACGATCGCGACGCCGAGCGCACCGAGCAGCGCGACGTCGAACCGGCCCGCGACCATCTCCTCGAGGTGGATGCGGCCGTCGGACTGCTCGGGCAGCAGCGCCCACGCGACGCCGTAGACGACGAGCCCGAGCCCGCCGAGCAGGATCGACGCGGCGAACAGGCCGCGGACCAGCAACGGGTCGAGCCCGAAGCGTCGCGCGAGGCCGTCGCAGACGCCGCCGATCCAGCGGTCGTCGCCCCGGAACATCCCGGTGCGGCGCACGGCGGCGAAGAACCCGCCCGTGGCGGGGGTGCGCGGGCCGGGGTCGAACGGTGGCGGGGTGCCGTAGGGCGCCGACGGAGCGCCGTGCGTCCCCGGCGCGTCCGGGCCGGCAGGTCCGCCGGCAGGGGTGTTCGTGTCCATGGCTCGATCCTGTCCCGACCGGGTGCCCCGGCGGGATCGGGTGCTCCCCTGACCCGACCCTGATCCTTGGGGGTCCCGGGCCCTGATCCTCGGGGGACGCGTCCCTGATCCTGGCGCCGGAAGGCCGTGAGCACCCCCGTCGACGTGTGACGATCGGTGCGTGACCTCCGCACCCGCCCCGTCGCGCCCCGCCGGCGCCGCCGCGCGCCGCGTCCGGCTGCCGCTGCGCCGGCCCGAGCGTGGTCGCTGGTTCGGGGGTGTGGCCATCGGTCTCGCGGCGCACCTCGACGTGCCCGTCGGGCTCGTGCGGTTCGCGTTCGTGGTCCTCACGCCCGTCGCGGCCGTCGGGCCCGCGCTCTACGTCTTCTGGTGGCTGACGGTCCCGGCGGGCGACCCGGCCGCCGCGGCGACGGAGGGGCGGCCGACCGCGCTGACCCGGCTGGCCCGCCGGCAGCACGACGCGGACCCCGCCCGCCGGCTGCCGCTGGCCACGATCGCCACGGGCGTCGCGCTCGTCGTCGGCGCGATCGCGCTCGTCGCCACGCGGCAGGGTGCCGACCTCAACATCGACTGGCTGCTGCCGTCGCTCGTCCTGCTCGCGGGCCTCGGGCTCGCGTGGAGCCAGCTCGACCACGTACCGCGCGAGCGGTGGCGGACCGAGACGGGCCGCCCGACCGTTGGCGTGCTGCGGCTGCTCGGTGGCGTCGTGCTCGCGGGCGTGGGCGGTCTGCTGCTCGTCGCGCAGATGACGGGCAGCGGCATCGAGCCGGCGGCGTTCGTGCAGGCGGCGGTCGCCGCCGTGGCCGTCCTGGCGGGCGTCGGCCTGGTCCTCGCGCCCTGGTGGCTGCGGCTGGTGCGCGCGCTCGGCGACGAGCGGGCGGCCCGCGCGCGCGAGTCGGAACGTGCGGACATCGCCGCGCACCTGCACGACTCGGTGCTCCAGACCCTCGCGCTCATCCGCGCCCGGGCCGACGACGCCGCCGAGGTCGCGCGCATGGCGCGTGCGCAGGAGCGCGAGCTGCGCGAGTGGATGTACGACGAGCGGCCCGCGCCGGGCACGTCGGTCGCCGCGGTCGTGAAGGACGTCGTCGCGGAGGTCGAGGACTCGCGGTCCGGCCCGACGGGCGACCCGGTCGCGATCGACGTGGTCGTCGTCGGGGACCGCGTGCCGGACGCCGACACCGAGGCGCTCGTGCAGGCGACGCGCGAGGCGCTCGTCAACGCCGTCGTGCACGGGCGGCCGCCGGTGTCGCTGTACCTCGAGGTGCGGGCCGACGCGGTCGAGGTGTTCGTCAAGGACCGGGGCGACGGGTTCGACGTGGACGCGATCGGACCCGACCGGTTCGGGGTGCGGGAGTCGATCATGGGCCGGGTCCGCCGTCGTGGCGGCACGGCCGAGGTGACGAGCCGCCCGGGTCGCGGCACCGAGGTGCACCTGCTGGTGCCGGTGCGCGCGGTCGCGGGTGCGGCCGAGGGAGGGGAACCGAGATGAGCACGGACACCACCGGCGGGGCCGTGGACGTCGTCCTGGTCGACGACCACCACCTGTTCCGGACCGGGGTGAAGGCGTCGCTCGACGCGGGCGTGCGCGTGGTCGGCGAGGCCGACGACGTCGAGTCCGCGGTGCGCGTGGTGCACGAGCTGCAGCCGCCGGTCGTGCTGCTCGACGTGCACCTGCCCGGCGGCGACGGGGGTGGCGGTGCCGAGGTGATCCGCCGGTGCACCGACCTGGGCGTCACGACGCGGTTCCTCGCGCTGTCGGTCTCCGACGCGGCCGAGGACGTCGTCGCGGTGATCCGGTCCGGTGCGCGTGGCTACGTGACGAAGGCGATCGACGGCAGCGAGCTGTCCGACGCCGTGCGCCGGGTGGCGGGCGGGGACGCGGTGTTCTCGCCGCGGCTCGCGGGGTTCGTGCTCGACGCGTTCGGCGCGGCCGCGGGCGACGTGGCGACGGGCGACGACGAGCTCGACCGGCTGTCGGCGCGTGAGCGGGAGGTGATGCGGCTCATCGCGCGCGGGTACACCTACCGTGAGGTCGCCGCGGAGCTGTTCATCTCGGTGAAGACGGTCGAGACCCACGTGTCGGCGGTGCTGCGCAAGCTCCAGCTGTCGAGCCGGCACGAGCTGACGCGGTGGGCGGCGGCGCGTCGTCTGCTGTGACGTCGCTCCGTGTGACGCGATCGATCTGACGCAACGTCAGAAACGGCTCCGGGCTCCGACTAGGCTCGGGAGGCATGGAACTCCTGCAGCACATCCTCCTCTTCCTGCACCTCCTGGGCTGGGCGATCGTGCTCGGCGGCACGCTCGTGACGATGCGCGACAACCGGCTCCCCAAGGGCGCGCTGCACGGGATCCTCACGGCTCTCGTCACGGGCATCCTCATGGTCGGCCTCGCGTCGGCCAGCGACGAGCTCCGCGACCCGAACAACGTCAAGGTCACCGTCAAGCTCGTCATCGCGCTCGTCGTGACGGGCCTCGTGGTGTTCGGCACGCGTCGTCCGGAGAAGGTCACGAAGGGGCTGCTCGGCGGCGTCCTCGGCCTCACGGTGCTCAACGTCGCGATCGCGGTCCTCTGGCGCTGACCCGCGTCGACGGCCGCGCGCGGGCGTCGCACCGCGGCGCGGCCTGACGGCGGCTAGGGTCTGCCGCCATGGGTGTGGTCGGAGAGGTCCTGATCGGCGTCGTCGTGCTGGTCGGGTTGTTCGGGGTCGTCGTCCAGGTGCTGCCGGGCGGCCTCCTCGTCGCAGGGGCCGTCATCGCCTGGGGCGTGATCACGGGCGGCGTCGCCGGCTGGACGGTCGTCGCCGTCGCCGTCCTCGCGACCGGGCTCGCCGCGGTCGGCAAGTACCTGCTGGCCGGCCGGCACCTCCAGCGTCGGGGTGTGCCGAACAGCACGCTCGTGTGGGGCGGGCTGCTGGGCGTCGTCGGGTTCTTCGCCGTCCCGGTCGTCGGCCTGCCGCTCGGCTTCGTCGTCGGCACCTACGCCGCCGAGCGGATCCGGCTGCGCGAGCACGGTCCCGCGTGGAAGGCGACCGTGGCGGCGCTGCAGGCCACGGGCCTGACGATCCTGGTGGAGCTGGCGGGGGCGCTCGTCGCGACGGGCGCGTGGTGCGTCGGGCTCGCCGTCACCTGACCGCGCGGCCGTCACGCCGGTCGTCGTCTGCCGCCCGCCCGGTCCGGAGTCCGGGCCCGCGACCTCCGGGCGTGACCCCGTCCGGCCTGTGCGCGGCGGGCGTCGGGTGTCGGCGGCGACGCCTAGGCTGGTGCCGTCATGACATCGCTGTTCGAGAGCCTCTCCCTGCCCGTGCCCGGTGGCGCCGTCCCGTCGCGCCGGACGGCCGGTGAGCCGTCCGGTCTGCCCGCCGTCGTGCCCCCGCGCGGCGACGACGTCGACGCCCAGGAGCGCGACGCCCGCCGCCAGGAGCGCGCGGACGCGCTGCTCGTCGGGCTCAACCCGCAGCAGAAGGAGGCCGTCGTCCACAGCGGCGGACCGCTGCTCATCGTGGCGGGCGCCGGCTCGGGCAAGACGCGCGTGCTGACGCACCGCATCGCGCACCTGCTGGCCACGCGCCGGGCGCGCCCGGGCGAGATCCTCGCGATCACGTTCACCAACAAGGCCGCGGCGGAGATGCGCGAGCGGGTCGAGCACCTCGTCGGCCCGTCGGCCCGGAACATGTGGGTCTCGACGTTCCACTCGGCGTGCGTGCGGATCCTGCGGCGCGAGGCCGTGACGCTCGGTCTGCGGTCGAGCTTCTCGATCTACGACGCCGCCGACTCGCAGCGCCTGCTCACGCTCGTCGCGCGCGAGCCTCGACCTGGACCCGAAGAAGTACCCGGCGAAGGCGCTCTCGGCGAAGATCTCCGCGCTCAAGGACGAGCTCGTCGACCCCGAGACGTTCGCGGCGACGAACGGCGGGGGAGCGGCGAACGACTTCGACACCGCGCTCGCGCAGGTCTACACGCGCTACCAGGCGCGGCTGCGGCAGGCGCAGGCGCTCGACTTCGACGACCTCATCATGTCGACCGTCCACCTGCTGCAGGGGTTCCCGGCGGTCGCCGAGCACTACCGCCGACGGTTCCGGCACGTGCTCGTCGACGAGTACCAGGACACCAACCACGCGCAGTACATGCTCGTGCGCGAGCTCGTCGGGCACAGCGGCTCGGCGGCGGGCGCGGACGGCGAGGAGGTGCCGCGCGGCGAGCTGACCGTCGTCGGCGACGCCGACCAGTCCATCTACGCGTTCCGCGGTGCCTCGATCCGCAACATCCTCGAGTTCGAGGCCGACTACCCCGACGCGCGCACGATCCTGCTGGAGCAGAACTACCGCTCGACGCAGACGATCCTGTCGGCCGCCAACGCGGTCATCAGCCGCAACCCCGGCCGCAAGCCCAAGCGGCTGTGGACCGACTCGGGGCAGGGCGCGCAGATCGTCGCGTACGTCGCGGACACCGAGCACGAGGAGGCGCGCTTCGTCGCGCAGGAGATCGACCGCCTCGGCGACTCCGACGGCGTGCGCCCCGGCGACGTCGCGATCTTCTACCGCGCGAACGCGCAGTCCCGTGCGCTCGAGGAGGTGCTCATCCGCGTCGGCCTGCCGTACAAGGTCGTCGGCGGCACGCGCTTCTACGAGCGCAAGGAGATCAAGGACGCCGTCGCGTACCTGCGCGCGATCGCGAACCCCGACGACGACGTCAACCTGCGCCGGATCCTCAACGTGCCGAAGCGCGGGCTGGGCGACCGGTCGGAGTCGATGGTCGCGTCGTTCGCGGAGCGCGAGCGCATCTCGTTCGGTGCTGCGCTCGACCGGCTCGACGAGGTGCCCGGCCTCGGGACGCGCGCGATCACGGGCCTGTCGTCCTTCGCGGCGATGATGTCCGACCTGCGCGTCCTCGCGTTCCAGGGCGCCGGACCCGCCGAGGTGCTCGGTGCCGTGCTCGACCGGTCGGGCTACCTCGCCGAGCTGCGTGCGAGCGAGGACCCGCAGGACGCGTCGCGCGTCGAGAACCTCGCGGAGCTGCACGCCGTCGCCACCGAGTTCGAGCAGAGCGACCCCGACGGCGACCTCGCGGACTTCCTCGAGCGCGTCTCGCTCGTCGCGGACTCGGACCAGATCCCGACGCCCGACGGCGGCGACGAGGACGACGATGCGCCGCGTCAGCCCGACCAGGGCGTCATCACGCTCATGACGCTGCACACCGCGAAGGGCCTCGAGTTCCCCGTCGTGTTCCTCACGGGCATGGAGGACGGGACGTTCCCGCACATGCGGTCGCTCACGGACACCGACCAGCTCGCCGAGGAGCGCCGGCTCGCCTACGTCGGCCTGACCCGCGCGCGTGAGCGGCTGTACATCTCGCGCGCGGCGGTGCGGACCGCGTGGGGCGTGCCGAACGAGTTCCCGCCCAGCCGGTTCCTCGACGACCTGCCCGAGGAGTTCGTCGACTGGCGACGGCGCGAGTCCTCGACGTCGTCGCTGCGCGGCGGCTGGGGATCCGGGTTCGGGTCCGGCGGCTACGGGTCCGGTCGCGCCGGGTCGGGCGGCTACGGCTCGGGCTCCGGGTCGGGCGGCTACCGGTCCGGCGGGCGGACCGAGCGGGCGAAGGAGACGAAGCCCAGCCTGCCGTCGACGGGCGCGAAGTTCGGGTCCGCGACGCCGCGTGGCGACGTCCCGACGCTCGCGATCGGTGACCGCGTGACGCACGACGCGTACGGGCTCGGCACGGTCGTCGGGCTCGAGGGCGCCGGGCCGAACGCCGTGGCGAAGGTCGACTTCGGCACCGAGGGCACGAAGCGACTGCTGCTGCGCTACTCACCCGTCACGAAGCTCTGAGTCGACGCGGCCCGGTCGCCGCGTCGATCCGCGTGATCGCCGCCGTCGGCGTGGACCGGGGCGTCCCGGCCTCGGAGCGGAGGCGTGCCGCCGACGGCCGGGCGGACGGTGGGGCGGACGATCCGTACGGCGACCGCACCGGCGGCGAGGCCGACCTCGCGTGGTGACGGACGGTGCGGGCCGTCGGGACGGTGGGGTCGCACGTCGGTGCCCGTGGCCGGCGCAGGCCGTCAGGCCGCGTCGGCCCAGGTCGCCTGCACGGCGCGCTCGACGGCGTCCCGGTCGACGCCCGCGGCACGCAGGGCGCGGCCGGAGCCCGCGGTGTCGAGGCGTGCCGCCGCGAGCAGGAGGTGGCCGGTGTCGATGCGGCGGTGCTTGAGCCGGACCGCCTCGCGCAGCGAGACCTCGAGGAGCTTCTTCGCGTCGGCGTCGAACGGCAGGTGACCGCGCCGCCCGCCGGGGGCGGGCGCGTCGAGGGCGCCTTCGCCGAAGGTCGCCTCGACCTGCTCGCGCACGGCGTCGAGGTCGATGCCGAGCCCGGCGAGGGCCTCGGCGTCGAGCGTGTCCGTCGACTGCGCGCGGACCGCACGCTCGAGCGCTGCGGGCTCGACACCGGCGCGGGCGAGGGCCCGGTGCGCGACGGCATCCCCCTGGGCGACGGTGCCGAGCAGCACGTGCTCCGAGCCGATGTGGTCGGCGCCGAGCCGGCGGGCGACGGTCTGGGCCTGCTCGACGGCGGTGCGGGCGTCGCGGGTGAAGCGCTCGAACATCAGGGGTACCTCTTCCCGTACTTCTTGTGGACGGCCTGCCGGGTGACGCCGAGCGCCTCGGCGATGTGCTGCCACGGCCAGCCGAGCCGCCGGGCGCGCTCGACGTGGAGCGCCTCCAGCCGGTCGGCGAGCACGCGCAGCGAGCGGACGGCGCGCAGACCCTCGGCGGGGTCGTCGCCGGCGGCGGCGGTCAGGAGCTCGCTGGACATACCGTCAACTTACGTTGACGCACGGGAGGGTGTCAACAGATGTTGACGGCATGGTGCCGTCGGTACCGGCGGGCCAGGAGCGCGGCGGGCGGCGGGCGGCGGGCCGTGGCCGGGCGAGCGGGCGGTAGGCCGGCGCGCTCGGCCTACCGCGACGGGCGCAGCGGGCCGACGGTCACGGTGCGACCACGTGAGGTCGCGCCAGGTCGGTGTTGTCCACGACGACGGTGGCTCGCGTGCGCGGCGCGACGTCGCGCAGGTACAGGAGCTGCCCGTCGCGGTACCGCGCGTTCGCCGGGTCGTCCGGGTCCGCAGGGCACCCGTCCCGCACGGCCATCCGCGCGAACGTCACCTCGAACGGCACGTGCAGGTACACCGAGAAGTCCCAGCAGGCGGCGAGCCGGCGACGGTGCAGGAAGATCCCGTCGACGACCAGCACCGCGTCGTCGCTCGCGGTGAGCAGCGGTGCGTCGACCGGCCGCTCCGACGCCACGTCGTGCACCGCCGTGCGGTAGCGACGCGAGCCGCCCGGTCCGAACGGCGCCAGCAGCTCGCGCAGCAGCGCGTCGTCGTCGTACGAGTCGCGGTAGAACCCCTCCGGCGACGTCCGCCCGCGCGCGTACCGCTCGGCGGCGGGTCGGTGGAACCCGTCGGCCGACGCGCGCACGACCGCACGTCCGCGGGCCGTCAGGGCCTCGGCCAGCTCGTCGGCGAGGACCGTCTTGCCCGACCCGTCCACGCCGTCGACGCCCACGAGGACCGGTCGACCGCGTCGCGCCGGGTCCGGCACACGCCCGGCGAGGTCGCGGAGCAGCTCGGCTCGGGCAGGGGACGGGACGGGGCGCGACGGCATGGTCGCGACCGTAGCGACCGCGCGCGGGTGTCGGAGGTGCGCGGCACCGTGGGTGCATGGACGCCACGACGGACCAGGTGCGCGCGCGGCTCGCGGCCGTGCGTCAGGAGGCCGAGCTCCGGCTCGCGGCGCTGCGCGAGGACCACACCGCGGTGGTAGACGCGTCGCGCGACAGCAACGCGGACGACGAGCACGACCCGGAGGGCGCGACCATCGCGTTCGAGCGCGCCCAGGTCGACGCGCTCGCCGCGGCCGCGTCGGAACGGCTCGCGGAGGTGGACCGCGCGCTCGCCCGGCTGGACGCGGGCACGTACGGGACGTGCGCGTCGTGCGGGAGGCCGATCCCGCCGGCACGCCTGGAGGTCCGTCCGACCGCCACGACCTGCGTCGACTGCGCCGCCGCCGGCCACACGACGGGCCGGTGACACGTCCGGGTGACGTCCGGCGCGTCCTGCCCGCGTCCGGGTGACGCGGCGCCTCCCGGGGGCGTCCGGACGGCTGTCGACCAGGGCAAGTCGGGCATACTGCCGGGGCCGCCGCCGTCCGCGTGACCGGCTCCCCGACGCCAGGAGGCTCCGCCGTGCCCGTCCGTCGTCCGACGACCGTCCTCGTCGCCGCCACGACCACCGCCGGGCTCCTCGCGGCCTGCACCTCGGGCGGCGCCGATCCCGCGCCGACACCGTCGTCCACACCGTCGGCCTCCGCGGCAGCCGTCGAGCCGGTGGTCGTCACGACCGTGCTCGACGGTGAGGAGGTCGAGCTCCAGGTCGGTCCCGTCGCGGTGCACGGCGACGTCGCGGTCCTGCGGGTCGCCGCGCCCACGACGACGCCGTTCCTCCGGATGGCCCTGTGGGACGTCTTCGAGAACCTGGCGAGCCCGGGTCCGAGCGGCGTGCGGCTGGTCGACACCGAGGCGGGGGTCGTGCGGCCGGTCGCGCGCGACGAGCGGGACCGCGCCGTGATGTCGAGCAACGGCACGCCGGGCGGCCCGGCCACGGAGGCGGCGGACGAGGCCGCCGACGGGGACGAGGTCGTGTACGCGGCGTTCGCCGCGCCCGACACCGAGCGGGTCGACGTCATGCTCCCCGAGGGCGGGTGGGTCGCGGACGTGCCGGTGGTGAGCGCGGCCGCGGCGGGCGACCTGACGGTCCCGCCGGACGAGCTGCTCGAGGACGGCGTCGCGACGGCGCCCGTCTTCACGCTCGAGGCGTACACCGACGCCGTCGGCGGGCAGGTCCGTGCGCGCGAGACGGCCGAGGCCGTGACCGTGCAGGTCGCGTCCGACGTGCTGTTCGCGGTGGACTCCGACCAGCTCGGACCCGAGGCGGAGTCCGCGCTCGCCGCTGCGGCCGCCGAGGTCGCGGCGTACCCGGGCGGCAGGCTGACCGTGGTCGGGCACACCGACGACGTCGCGGACGACGCCTACAACCTCGACCTGTCGCAGCGGCGCGCGGCGACGGTCGCGGCGCGGCTCGCGCAGGTCGCCGACCTGTCGGCGTTCGACGTGGCCGTCGACGCGAAGGGCGAGAGCCAGCCCGCGGTCCCCGGGACGTCGGCCGACGCCCGCGCGCTGAACCGCCGGGTCGAGATCGTGCTCGTGCCGCAGGGGGAGGCGGAGGCGGTCGAGGCGGCCGCCGGCGCGCTGCCCCCGACGGACGGTCCCGTCGCCCCCGGGCCGGAGGGCGTCACCTACCAGGCCGACGACGACACGCTGGCGGTGCGCCTGCCCGAGGTGCGTCGCGAGGGCGGGTACCTCGTCGGGGGGTTCTCGAGCTCACGCACGTCGCGGGCGAGAGCGAGACGATCGACGGGGTCCTGTCGAGCGGCGCGTGGGACGCCCGGGGCGAGTTCGACGCGTCGCTGCAGTTCGCCGCGACGAACGTGACGCTCCTCGACGGCGACCGCCGGACGTACCCGCTCGACTACGTGCGCCGGACGGTGGGCGACCGCACGATCCGCGAACCGCTGGCCGACCGGCTCGTCAACGTCGTGCCGGTCGGGGGGACGCGGACCGTCACCGTCGTGTGGCCGGACACGGGGCAGGAGAGCGTGACGGTCGACGTGCCGGTCCGCTACACGAAGAGCGGGGACATCCCGTACGCCGGACCGCCGTTCCGGCTCACCGACGTGCCCGTCGTCGACGGCTGACGGACAGCCCGACGTCACGCACGCCACATCTCTCGATGTGAAGATATCTCCGCCCCAGGGCTACGATCGGCGACGGCGCTGCGGCCGGACCGTGGTCGCGCCAGGCCGGTCGGACGAGAGGAACCGGGACCGAAGTGGACCTGTTCGAGTACCAGGCACGTGACATCTTCGAGAAGCACGGGGTGCCCGTGCTCGGCGGCATCGTCGCCACGACTCCCGACGAGGCCCGCGACGCGGCGTCCCGCCTGCTGCCCGCCGAGGGCGGCGTGGTCGTCGTCAAGGCGCAGGTGAAGACCGGCGGCCGCGGCAAGGCCGGCGGCGTCAAGCTCGCCCGCTCCGCCGACGAGGCCGCCGAGAAGGCCGGCGAGATCCTCGGCATGGACATCAAGGGCCACACCGTGCACCGCGTGATGATCGCGGCCGGCGCGAAGATCGCCCAGGAGTTCTACTTCTCCCTGCTGCTGGACCGCGCCGAGCGTCGCTACCTCGCGATGGCGTCGGTCGAGGGCGGCATGGAGATCGAGCAGCTCGCGGTCGAGCGCCCCGAGGCGCTCGCGAAGGTCGCCGTCGACCCGCGCACGGGCATCGACCAGGCCAAGGCCGACGAGATCGTCGCCGCGGCGGGCTTCGCGCCCGAGATCGCCGGCAAGGTCGCGGACGTCCTGCAGAAGCTGTGGACCGTCTACCGCGAGGAGGACGCGACGCTCGTCGAGGTCAACCCGCTGGTCCTCACGGAGGACGGCGACGTCGTCGCGCTCGACGGCAAGGTGACGCTGGACGCGAACGCCGACTTCCGGCACGCGGACCACGAGGCGCTCGAGGACAAGGCCGCGGCCGACCCGCTCGAGGCCGCCGCCAAGGAGAAGGACCTCAACTACGTCAAGCTCGACGGTGAGGTCGGCATCATCGGCAACGGTGCGGGGCTCGTCATGAGCACGCTCGACGTCGTCGCGTACGCGGGCGAGGCCCACGGGGGCGTGAAGCCCGCGAACTTCCTCGACATCGGTGGCGGCGCGTCGGCCGAGATCATGGCCGCGGGGCTCCACATCATCCTCACGGACCCGCAGGTCAAGTCCGTCTTCGTCAACGTCTTCGGCGGCATCACCGCGTGCGACGCGGTCGCGAACGGCATCGTCGCGGCGCTCGAGATCCTCGGCGACGAGGAGAACAAGCCGCTCGTCGTGCGCCTCGACGGCAACAACGTGCTCGAGGGCCGCCGCATCCTCGCCGAGGCCGGCCACCCGCTCGTCACGCTCGCCGACACGATGGACGGCGGCGCCGACGAGGCTGCCCGCCTCGCCCACGCCGCCGCCTGACACCCGCCTCGAGAAGCAGAGAGAAGCAGACAGACATGGCGATCTTCCTCACCGAGGCGTCCAAGGTCATCGTCCAGGGCATGACCGGCTCCGAGGGCACCAAGCACACGACGCGCATGCTCGCGTCCGGCACGAACGTCGTCGGCGGCGTCAACCCGCGCAAGGCCGGGACGACGCAGTCGTTCGGTGACGTCGACGTCCCGGTCTTCGGCTCGGTGGCCGAGGCCATCGAGAAGACGGGCGCCGACGTGTCCGTCATCTTCGTGCCGCCGGCCCACACCAAGGGCGCGGTCGTCGAGGCCGTCGACGCGGGCATCCCGCTCGTCGTCATCATCACCGAGGGCGTCCCGGTGGCCGACACCGCGGAGTTCTTCGCCTACGCGCAGGAGAAGGGCGTCCGCCTCGTCGGCCCGAACTGCCCGGGTCTCATCAGCCCCGGGAAGTCGAACGTCGGCATCATCCCCGCGGACATCACGGGCCCCGGCAAGGTCGGGCTCGTCTCGAAGTCCGGCACGCTGACCTACCAGATGATGTACGAGCTGCGGGACTTCGGGTTCTCGACGGCGATCGGCATCGGCGGCGACCCGATCATCGGCACGACGCACATCGACGCGCTCGCCGCGTTCGAGGCCGACCCCGAGACCGAGATCATCGTCATGATCGGCGAGATCGGCGGCGACGCCGAGGAGCGGGCCGCGGCCTTCATCCAGGCCAACGTCACCAAGCCGGTCGTCGGCTACGTCGCGGGCTTCACCGCGCCGGAGGGCAAGACGATGGGCCACGCGGGCGCGATCGTGTCCGGCTCGTCGGGCACCGCGCAGGCGAAGAAGGAGGCCCTCGAGGCCGCCGGCGTCAAGGTCGGCAAGACCCCGTCGGAGACGGCGGCGCTCGCGCGCGAGCTGCTCACGCGCTCCTGAACGACGCGACGACACCCCCGCACCCCGTCCCGGGTGCGGGGGTGTCGTGCGTCCGAGCCGACGCGCCGAGCCCGCCGCGCCGCGAGTGACCGACTCGCCGGGTCGAGGTGCCGGGCGGTGCGTCCGGCTCCGGCGACGATGTCCGGATGAGCGCCGCAGGACCCCGCGCGGGACGACCGCCCGCCACGACGACCCGACCGGGCCGCCGCACGGGCACCGGCGACCCTGGCCGGTCCGCGTTCTTCACGAGCGCCCTCGACGGTGCCCCGCGGTGGGCGACCGGCGCGCTCGCGGCGCTGCAGGCCGCCGTGCTGTCGCTCGCCGCGCTCACGATCCCGGCCGTCGCGGCCTTCGTCGCGACGTCCGCCGACCCGAGCAACGCGGGCGTCGCGTGGCCGCAGGCCGTCGGCGTCGGCGCGGCGGTGTGGCTGCTGGGGCACGGGGTGCCCGTGACCGTCGCGAGCACGACCGTCACGCTCGTGCCGCTCGGCGTGAGCCTGCTCGCGCTGTTCACCTGCTACGCCTCGGCGCGGCGCTCCGGCGTCGCGACCCGGTCCGCCTACGCCGCCGCGGTCGCCGCGTACGCCGCCGCCGCGGGTCTCGTGGCGCTGCTCGTCGGAGGCGGGGCGGGCGCCGCGGGGCGCGCGGTCGTCGGCGGCGTCGTGGTCGGCGCGCTCGGGCTGGGCGGCGGCCTCCTGCGCCGGCCCGAGGCGCCCTCGCTGCGTGTCGTGACGCGGCCGGCGTGGTCCCGGGTCGCGCCGTGGGCGCGGGTCGGCGGCACCGGGGGAGTGCTCGCCGTCGCGCTGCTGGTCGCCGTGTCGGCCCTGGTCGTGACGCTGTGGGTCGTCGCCGGTCGTGCCACGGTCGGTGACGTGGTGCGCGGCCTCAACCTCGACGCGGTCGGCGGCGTCGTGCTGGCCGTCGGCGAGCTCGCCTTCCTGCCGAACCTCGTCGTCTGGGCGCTCGCCTGGCTCGCGGGGCCGGGCTTCGCGGTCGGGCTCGGCAGCACGTTCTCGTCGACCGAGGTCGTGCCCACGCCGCTGCCGGCCGTCCCGATGCTCGGCGGGCTGCCCGCGCCGGACCTCGTCGGCCCGGTGACCGCGGGCGCCCCGGCGGTGCTGGTCATCGTCGGCCTCGTCGCAGGCTGGTACCTGCACCGCCGGCTGCGTCCGGCGACCGCGTGGCACGCCGCCGCGGCGTGCGGGGTGACCGCGGGGACCGCGGGCGTCCTGGTCGCGGTGCTCGTCACGCTCGCGAGCGGCGCGGCGGGTCCGGGTCGCATGGCGTCGGTCGGGGCGCACGGCTGGGCGGTCGGCGGGATGGTCGCGCTCGGCGTGCTCGTCGGCTCGGCGCTCGTCGCGGTGCTCGGCGACCCGTTCGTGCGGGCGGCCGTCCGCCGGGTCCTGCGGGTCCGCGACCGCGACGGCGTGGTCCCGGCCGAGGACTGACGCTCGGGCGTCAGCCGGGGTCGACGGCGGGAGCGGGCGGCTGTAGCCCGTCGGTGAACGCGCGCTCACACTGCTTCTGCGCGGTCACGGTGAGCGCGCCCGCCATGCAGTCCTCGCGCTCCTGCAGGAGCGGCGAGATCGACAGGGCCGTCAGGACCGCGAGCGACCACACGGCCGACATCGTGACCAGCACCGCGAGCATGGTCGGGAGACCGCCGCGCGCCCGGGCCCGCACCGCCGTCACGAGCGCGCGGACGCCGAGGACGAGACCGGCGAGCGCGAACGCGACCGCGGCCGCGCGCCACGGCATCGGCAGGGTCGCGACGAGGACCGACCCCAGCAGCAGGACGCCGACGGTGCGCGACTGCTCGGCGGCCTTGAGGGTGCCCACCGGGTCGGGCGGTGCGGCGGCGGCCTCACGCCGCTCCGCCTCGGTGGGGACCCGCTGCGGGTGCGCCGGCCACGGGGTACCGGGCACCGGGCCGGCGGGGCCGCCCGCGGGGGGCAGGCCGTCGGCAGGCGTGCCGTCGACGCGCGCGCCCGCGTCGTCCTGTCCGCCCGGCTGCGTGCCGGTCGCGTCGGGCCCGTCGGACGCACCGGTCCGCGGGCGGTCCTCCGGCGGCGCGTACGGGTTGCTCACCGTCGCATTCTCCCTCACCCCGACGACCCGCGGCGCGTGCGCCCACCGGCGCTCGCGCGACTGAGAGGGCGGCGGACGTCGCGCGGGCCCGGGGTAGGGTCGGCGCGTGACGCCGCCCGCCGACCCCACCGCCACCCGCCCCGGCCCGCAGGAGGACCGTCCGGCCACGCGAGCCGCGGGACGGCTCGTCGTCCTCGTCTCGGGCACGGGCTCCAACCTGGCGGCGCTGCTGGACGCGCACGACGACCCGGCCTTCGGCGCGCGGGTGGTCGGCGTCGTGTCCGACCGGCCGGGCATCCGGGCGCTCGACATCGCCCGGGAGGCGGGCGTCCCGACGGCCGTCGTGTCGCTCAAGGACTTCCCCGACCGTGCCGCGTGGGACATCGGGATCGCCGAGGCCATCGCGGTGTTCGCCCCTGACCTCGTCGTCGAGGCGGGGTTCATGAAGATCCTCGGGGCGCCGTCGCTCGACCGGTTCGGCGGCCGCATCGTCAACACGCACCCCGCGCTGCTGCCGTCCTTCCCGGGCGCGCACGGCGTGCGCGACGCGCTCGCGTACGGCGTCAAGGTCACGGGGTGCAGCGTCATCGTGATCGACGAGGGCGTGGACAGCGGTCCGATCGTCGCGCAGGAGGCGGTCCCGGTGCTGCCCGGCGACGACGAGGAGTCGCTGCACGAGCGCATCAAGGTCGTCGAGCGCCGGCTCCTCGTCGAGTGCGTCGGCCGGATCGCCCGCGAAGGGCTGCGTGTCGACGGGCGCACGGCGGTCATCGGCGCCTGACGCGCCCCACGCGGGGTCCCGGCCCCTGCCCGCGGCGGCCCCCGAGGCGGCGACCGCTCGCTCGACCGCACCGCGCCGCCCGGTAGACTCGACCCCGGTCGTGACTGGCGCAGGTGGGTGCAACCACCGGGGAGCGACCGCAGTGCCCCCGCCACGCACCGCCCGCCTGGGTGCCTGGGTCCCTGAACCGACCCACCCGACCGGGAGCTGCCGATGTCCTCCGTGCCCGCCGCCGCGACCCCCTCCGCCTCCGACGACGCGACGCGCCGTCCCGTGCGTCGCGCGCTCGTCAGCGTCTACGACAAGACCGGCCTGACCGACCTCGCCGCCGCGCTGCACGCCGCGGGTGTCGAGATCGTCTCCACCGGCTCGACGGCCGCGACCGTCGCCGCGACCGGTGTGCCCGTGACCCGCGTCGAGGACCTCACCGGGTTCCCCGAGTGCCTCGACGGGCGCGTCAAGACGCTGCACCCCCGCGTGCACGCCGGGATCCTCGCCGACACGCGCCTGCCCGAGCACGTCGCGCAGCTCGAGGAGCTCGGCGTCGCGCCGTTCGAGCTGGTCGTCGTCAACCTCTACCCGTTCACGGCCACCGTCGCGTCGGGCGCGAGCCCCGACGAGTGCGTCGAGCAGATCGACATCGGCGGCCCGTCGATGGTCCGCGCGGCGGCGAAGAACCACCCGAGCGTCGCGGTGGTCGTCGACCCGGCCCGGTACGACGACGTCGCGGCTGCCGTGGCCGCGGGCGGGTTCACGCTCGCCGAGCGGCGGGGTCTGGCCGCGCAGGCGTTCGGCCACACGGCCGCGTACGACGTGGCCGTGGCCGGCTGGTTCGCGTCGGACTACGCGCCCGACGCGTCGGACGACGCGTTCCCCGCTTTCACCGGGGCGACCTGGACGCGGTCCGACGTGCTCCGCTACGGGGAGAACCCGCACCAGGCGGCAGCGCTCTACGTGACCGCCGACGGTGCGGCGGGCCGCGGGCTCGCGGGTGCGCGGCAGCTGCACGGCAAGCAGATGTCGTACAACAACTACGTCGACGCCGACGCCGCGTGGCGCGCCGCGCACGACCACGACGGCCCGGCCGTCGCGATCATCAAGCACGCGAACCCCTGCGGCATCGCCGTCGGCTCGGACGTCGCCGACGCGCACGCCAAGGCGCACGCGTGCGACCCGGTCTCCGCGTTCGGCGGCGTCATCGCCACGAACCGCCCGCTGACCCTCGCGGCGGCGGAGCAGATCGCGCCCGTGTTCACCGAGGTCGTCGTCGCGCCGGAGTTCGAGCCCGAGGCCGTCGAGGTGCTGACCCGCAAGAAGAACGTCCGTCTGCTGCAGGTGACGCCGCTCGACGCCGCCGCGGTCGCGACCGAGCAGCGCGCCGTGACGGGCGGCCTGCTGGTGCAGCAGGTCGACCGCGTCGACGCGTCGGGCGACGACCCGACGACGTGGACGCTCGCCGCGGGCGAGGCGGCCGACGACGCGACGCTCGCCGACCTGGTGTTCGCGTGGCGCGCGGTGCGCGCGGTGAAGTCGAACGCGATCCTGCTCGCGGACGGCGGCGCGTCCGTCGGCGTCGGGATGGGACAGGTCAATCGCGTGGACTCGTGCCGCCTCGCCGTCGAGCGGGCCAACACGGGCGACGTCGAGCGGGCGCGCGGCGCGGTCGCGGCGTCGGACGCGTTCTTCCCGTTCGCCGACGGGCTCCAGGTGCTGCTCGACGCGGGCGTGCGCGCGGTCGTCCAGCCCGGTGGGTCCGTGCGCGACGAGGAGGTCGTCGCGGCGGCGCAGGCCGCGGGCGTGACGCTCTACCTCACGGGCACGCGTCACTTCGCGCACTGACATCCGGGCGCGCGGCGCCGCTCCCGTCGACGGGGCGGCGCCGCGTCGTCCGCCGCGGCGGCGGCTCAGACCAGTGCGGCCTCCCGCAGCCCGCGACCTGCGTCGCGCGCGGTGTCGCGGTCGAGCTCGGGCAGCGTCGCGGCGCCGAACAGCCGGCGGGCCGCCCCGACGTCCCTCGGCCGGTCGACGGTGAGGACGGCGCTGCACGTGCCGGTCCCCGGGCGGAACCACAGGGCGGTCCAGCCGCCACCGTCGGCGGGGTCGCCGCGCAGCTCGACGTCATCGCCCGGCTCGGGGAGCCCGAACAGCGCGAGCTCGTGGCCGAGCTGCGTCGAGAACACGTACGGCGCGGGGTCGTCGACCGGTCCGCCGGCGCCGAGCAGGTCGGCGGCGAGGACGGCCGGGGTGCGCAGCGCGCCGTCCCAGTGGCCGCCGGGCACCCACCCGTGGCGCGGCGACCGGCGCAGCGTGACGTCGCCGACCGCGCGGACGTGCCGCGGCGCCCCGATGACGGCGAGCGTCTCGTCGACGCGCAGCGCGCCGTCGGGCTCCCGTGGCAGCGCGTCGCCGAGCCACGCGGTCGCCGGGCGTGCACCGACCGCGGCGAGGACTGCGTCGGCGACGAGCTCGGTGCCGTCGGCGAGCCGCACGCGGTCGGGCTGCACGTCGACGACCTGGGCTCCGGTGAGCAGCCGGACGCCCGCGGCCGCGTACCAGGGGGCCGTCAGCGCACCCACCGACGCCCCCAGCGCCGCGGACAGCGGCGTCGTCGCGGCCTCGACGACCGTCACCTCGCCGCCCGCGGCCGCGACCACGCCCGCGACCTCGGCGCCGATCCAGCCCGCGCCGACGACGACGAGCCGCCGGCCCGCGCCCACCGCGGCGCGGAGCACCTCGGCGTCCGCCCACGTGTGCAGCGTGAGGGCGGCCTGCCAGCCGGCGGGCAGCACGGCGCGCGCGCCCGTCGCGACGACGAGCGCGTCGGCGTCGAGGTCACCGACGTCCGTCGCCACCGCGGGCCGGTCGCCCGTGACGCGCACGCCGCGGGCGGGCCGGGACAGGTGGACCTCGTCGGCGAGCGTCACCAGGTCAGCCCCGACCTCGTCGGTGAGCCACGTCGGGGCCGTGCGGTCGAGCAGGTGCTTGGACAGCGGGGGACGGTCGTAGGGCGCGACGCCCTCGCTGCCGAGGACCACGACGCGCCCGTCGAAGCCGCGCTCGCGCAGCGCCGCCACGGTCTGCGTCGCCGCGAGCCCGGCCCCGACCACGAGCACCTCGCGCGGCGGCACCCCGGTGGCGCCGGACTCCTCGGGCGCGGTCCGCGCCGCGGAGCGGTGGGCGGGTGCGGCGGCTGTCGTCCGGGACGTCACTCGCGCAACGGTAGTCTCCCGTCGGGAGGCTGATCGATGGTGCAGGAGCGGGTCGGACCGCAGTGGCCGCGGATGACGGACGAGTCGTCGTCGGCGGAGCCCGGCCTGCCGCCGTCCACCGGGCCGATCCCCGTGGAGGAGGCCCCGCTCGACCCGCGGGCCATCGCGCGCGCGTCCCTCGACGCGGCACGCAACGCGTCGCTGTGGTGGACGAGCGCCGGCGTGGTGCTCTCCGTGGTCGTCGCGTTCGTCGTCGGCGCCCGCGCCGGTGCCTACACGCTCGCGGGCGTCATGGCGGTGTGCGGTGTCGTGCGTGCCGTGCGGTCCTCGCCCGGGCCGGTCGCGATCTCGGTCCGGTCCAAGACGATCGACCTGCTCGTGCTGTTCGGCGCCGCGCTGTGCCTGGGCGTCCTCGCGCACTCCCTCCCGCCCGGCGCCTGATCGCTGACGCACGAAGGGCCCGGCTCCTCGCGGAACCGGGCCCTTCGTCGCGTCGTCAGGCCTTGCGGTCCTCCACGACGAGCACGTCGTCGGTCGTGACGTAGACGTCGTCCTCCTCGAAGAGGTTGTCCTCGACCGGCTCCGACGCGAACGCGCGGTAGACGAGCGCGGCGATCGCGGCGCCGAGCAGCGGCGCGGCCCAGAACAGCCAGATCTGCTCCCACGCCCACGACTCGGAGAAGATCGCGGTCGCGACCGAGCGGGCGGGGTTGAGCGAGCCGTTCGTCACGGGGATGGCGACGAGCAGCAGCGCCGCGAGCGTGAGCCCGATCGCGACGGGGGCCGCGCCGGAGGACGTCGCCCGACGGTCCGTGACGCCGAGGATCACGCCGACGAACACGGCGGTCACGACGAGCTCGATGAGGCCCGCACCGATCCACGAGAAGCCCTCGCCGGCCTGAGCGGCGATCGGCGAGTGCTCGGCGAAGCCGTTCGACGTGGCCGAGAAGAACCCGCGCTCCTGCGCCGCCAGCGCGGGGAGCGTGGTGACGACGACGAACAGCACCGCCGTCGCGGCGGCCGCGCCGACGAGCTGCGCGAGCCAGTAGGGGAGCAGGTCGCGCCACGAGGTCCGGCCGGCGAGCACCGCACCGAACGTCACGGCGGGGTTGAAGTGGCCGCCGGACACGTGGCCGACGGCGGCGATGCCGGCGAAGACCGCGATGCCGAACGCGAGCGCGACCGCGAGCGGGCCGGCCTGCGTCACCGCGGCGTACAGCGCGGTGCCGACACCCGCGAGGACGAGCACGAACGTGCCGAACGCCTCGGCGCCGAGCCGGGCCAGCAGGCCGGGGCCCGAGGTGACGACCGTGCCGGCGGGCACGACGTACGCGTCGACCTCCTCGTCGCTGCCGGCCGCCGGGACGGGCGGCACGGACGGCGTTCCGGGGGTGTCGCCGGGCTTCGCGAAGCCGGTCGCGGGGGCGGGTCCGGCGGCGGCCTTCGCGTCGGGCGCGCCGGCGGTCTGGTCAGGCGTGTCGTGGGACATGTCGGTCCTGTCGTGAGTACGTGTCCGCGGGCGCGTGCGCGGGCCGGGCCGGCCAACCCGCTGCGCCGTTGCTGATGGGGGCCAGCATGCCAGCCCCGCCTGAGCAGGGGCGCGGTATCGCGCAGCCGTCCGTTCACCGAGATGTCTTGACGTCGAGTAATCTTGTCCGCGGAAACCGCCGGCCGACGCGTGCCCCCGCGTGCGCGTGGCCCCGGCCCCCGGGCCCGCCAGGGCCCTCCCCACGGCACAGGAGACCCCCGCATGGCGAAGATCAAGGTCGTCGGCCCGGTCGTCGAGCTCGACGGCGACGAGATGACGCGCATCATCTGGCAGTTCATCAAGGACCGCCTGATCCACCCGTACCTCGACATCGACCTGCGCTACTACGACCTGTCGATCCAGAACCGCGACGCCACCGACGACCAGGTGACGATCGACGCGGCGCACGCCATCAAGGAGCACGGCGTCGGCGTCAAGTGCGCGACGATCACGCCCGACGAGGCGCGCGTCGAGGAGTTCGGCCTCAAGAAGATGTGGGTCTCGCCCAACGGCACGATCCGCAACATCCTCGGCGGCGTCGTCTTCCGCGAGCCGATCATCATCAGCAACATCCCGCGCCTGGTCCCGGGCTGGAACAAGCCGATCATCATCGGCCGTCACGCCCACGGCGACCAGTACAAGGCGACGAACTTCAAGGTCCCGGGCGCGGGCACGCTGACCCTCACCTACACGCCGGCCGACGGCTCGGAGCCGATCCACCAGACGGTCGTGACGTACCCGGCCGAGGGTGGCGTCGCGATGGGCATGTACAACTTCAACGAGTCGATCCGCGACTTCGCGCGCGCCTCGTTCGCGTACGGCCTGCAGCGCGGGTACCCGGTGTACCTGTCGACGAAGAACACGATCCTCAAGGCCTACGACGGCCAGTTCAAGGACATCTTCCAGGAGGTGTTCGACACCGAGTTCAAGGCGGAGTTCGACGCCGCCGGGCTGACCTACGAGCACCGCCTCATCGACGACATGGTCGCCGCGGCCATGAAGTGGGAGGGCGGCTACGTCTGGGCGTGCAAGAACTACGACGGCGACGTGCAGTCCGACACCGTCGCGCAGGGCTTCGGCTCGCTCGGCCTCATGACGTCGGTCCTCATGACCCCGGACGGCAAGACCGTCGAGGCGGAGGCCGCGCACGGCACCGTCACGCGCCACTACCGCCAGTACCAGGCGGGCAAGCCCACGTCGACCAACCCGATCGCGTCGATCTTCGCGTGGACCGGCGGCCTCAAGCACCGCGGCAAGCTGGACTCGACGCCCGAGGTCACGCAGTTCGCCGAGACCCTCGAGGACGTCGTCATCAAGACCGTCGAGAGCGGCAAGATGACGAAGGACCTCGCGCTGCTCATCGGCCCGGACCAGGCCTGGCTGACGACCGAGGAGTTCCTCGCCGCGCTCGACGAGAACCTCCAGGCGCGCCTGGGCTGATCCCGGCACGCACGACGACGAAGGGCGGCATCCCCTGGGGGTGCCGCCCTTCGCGCGTGCCCGGGTCCGGGTAGCGTGCGGGTAGCCCCGACCGGGGCCGCCGCCGTCGTCGTCCCCGAGGAGCAGCCGTGCCCGCCAGCCAGCCTGTCAACGTCACCGTCACGGGAGCCGCCGGCCAGATCGGCTACGCGCTGCTGTTCCGGGTCGCGTCCGGACAGCTGCTCGGCCCCGACACACCCGTCCGGCTCCGGCTGCTCGAGGTCCCGCAGGCCGTCAAGGCCGCCGAGGGCACCGCGATGGAGCTCGACGACTGCGCGTTCCCGCTGCTCGCGGGCATCGACATCCACGACGACGCGACCGCCGCGTTCGACGGCGTGAACGTCGCGCTGCTCGTCGGCGCGCGTCCGCGCACCGCGGGCATGGAGCGTGGCGACCTGCTGTCCGCCAACGGCGGGATCTTCGGCCCGCAGGGTGCGGCGATCAACGCGGGCGCGGCGGACGACGTGCGCGTCCTGGTCGTCGGCAACCCGGCCAACACGAACGCGTGGATCGCCGCGCAGCACGCCCCCGACGTGCCCGCCGCGCGCTTCACGGCGATGACGCGGCTGGACCACAACCGGGCCGTCGCGCAGCTCGCCGCCCGCACGGGCGCGTCCGTCGACGACATCCGCCGGGTCGCCATCTGGGGCAACCACTCGGCGACGCAGTACCCCGACGTGTCGCACGCGACGATCGGTTTCCGGCCCGCGCGCGAGGCCGTGGGCGACGACGCGTGGCTGAGCGACACGTTCATCCCGACCGTCGCCAAGCGGGGCGCCGCGATCATCGAGGCGCGCGGCGCGTCGTCGGCCGCGTCGGCGGCGAACGCCGCGATCGACCACGTGCACACGTGGGTGCACGGCACGCCCGAGGGCGACTGGACCTCGGCGGGCATCGTGTCCGACGGGTCGTACGGGGTGCCCGAGGGGCTCGTCTCCTCGTTCCCGGTGACCTCGTCGGGCGGCGAGTGGCAGATCGTGCCCGACCTCGACATCGACGACGCGTCGCGCGCGCGGATCGACGCGTCCGTCGCCGAGCTCGTCGAGGAGCGCGAGGCGGTCCGCGCGCTCGGCCTGGTCTGACGACGGGACGGCGCCTGGCGAGCATGCGCGTCGCGATCCGCGTGCGGCCCGGGGCGTCCCGCACCCGGGTGGGCGGCCTGCACGGCGACCGGCTCGTCGTCGCCGTGCAGGCGCGTGCGGTCGACGGTGCCGCGACGGAGGCGGCGCTCGGCGCGCTCGCCGACGCGCTGGGGGTGCGGCGCAGGCACGTGTGGTTGGTGTCGGGTGCGACGAGCCGCGACAAGGTCGTGGAGGTCGACGACGACGCCGTGCCGGACGACGTGGAGCCGCGGCTCGCGTCCTTGCGCGCCGGCTGACGGGACGCGCGGCGGGACTGCCGCCGCCGGCGGTGGGCGACCCTGCGCCGACGACACGCGCGCGGAGGCCCGAATCGCTGCGGCGGCAGTCACAGACCCGTTAACCTCGCTCGCCGAGGGGTATGTCTCTCGCGTGCAGCAGGGGGCCAGCGGTCGTGGCCGCCCTGTCCTCGGGCCTGTTCCGTGGTGCCCGCGCGGACCGTTCTCCCACGTCATCGGCCATGCGGCGGACGACGCTCGCAGCCGTCGCGGCGGCGGGCGCCACCGGCACGGCGGTCGTGGACGTGTGACTGCGGGGTCGCGCCGGTCGCTCGGTCGGGCGCCGGTCCGGCCGCCTCGGTCGAGCACCCGGCGCCCGTGCGACACGGAGCACGACCCGCGGACGGCAGCACGGACCGGTGGAACGAGGCGTTCGCGGATCGGAGCGTGGGTGTGAGGCGAGTGACGGGTGTGGCCGGCGCGGCAGCCGTGGTGGCTGCGGCGGCGGTGGTGTGGGCGAGCGGTGCGGGGGCTGCGGACGCTCCGGTGGAGGTGCAGTCGTCGTTGGTGGAGGACTTCGCCTACCCGGGTGCGGACGCGATCCTGGAGGAGCACGGGCTGAAGGTGTTCACCGGTGACGGGCACGTCGTGCCGGTGTCCTCGGGGGCTGTGGGCGGGTCGTGCGCTCCGGGTCTGATCCAGGTGGAGACGTTGGTCGAGGAGGAGCCGTACGGGTCGTACTACTGCTTCCGGACGTCGGGGACGCGGGGCTTCTTGACCCTGGAGGTGCCGCACACGTTCCTGCTGCGCGGTGGTGACAAGCCGGTGGAGGCGACGGCCGAGCTCGCGAGCGGGGCCGAGGAGACGTACGAGGTCGCGCCGAACACGTCGATCGCGGTCGACCCGGGTGAAGGCTCTGACATGCCGCAGGCGATCCTCGTCGAGCTCCGGTTCGGTGCCTGGTGAGCGGGCGCGAGGGGCGTCGGCCTCTGGGCCGCACGGGCCGGGTGTGGGCGGTGCGCGCGGGTGTCGTCGCGCTGGTGCTGGGCGGCGTCGGCGTGCCGAGCGCCTACGCGATCGCGGGGGCGACGCCGACCGGCGCGGTCGCCGCGGCGACGGTGAAGCTCGACGTGACGGTGGCCGACCACGAGGCGCGGGCGTGCTCGGGTGCGCTGGTGAACCGGCGCTGGGTGGTCACGGCGAAGTCGTGCTTCCAGCCGGCTCCGGGCGCGCCGGTGGTGACCGGGACGCCGGCGTGGACGACGAAGGCGACGGTCGGCCGGGTGGACCTCACCGGGACGGCCGGCCGTGTGGTGGCCGTCGACTGGCTCGAGCCGCACCCTGACCGGGACGTCGTGCTGGCGCGTCTGGCGGAGCCCGTCGACGGCGTCGCGACGGTCGGTCTGGCCTCGACGGCACCCGCCGTGGGGCAGGAGCTGACCGTCGCCGGCTACGGGCGCACGGCGACGTCCCTCGTGCCGGACACCGCGCACGCGGCGACGTACACGGTCACCGCGGTGGCCGCCGGCACGATCGACATCCAGGCGACCGGTGCGGGCTCGACGATCTGCAAGGGCGACGCGGGCGGTCCCGCGCTCCGGGCGACCGCGACCGGCGTGGAGCTCGTCGCGATCCACCACACCGCCTACCAGGGCGGCTGCCTCGGCTCGGCCACCACGCGCCAGGGAGCGACCGAGACGCGGGTCGACGTCCTGCGCGACTGGATCGGCCGGACGATCAACGCGAGCGGCATCGACCTCGACGGCAACGGCCGGGCCGACGTGTTCTGGGCCAGCCCGAACGACGGCCGCTGGCGGGTGTCGGCGGACGGCACGGCGCCGTGGTCCGTCATCAACGGCGCGGGCGTCCTGCCGGCGAGCTGGTACCGGTTCGGCGACCTCAACGGTGACGGGAAGGACGACGTCTTCCTGGCGCACCCCGACGGCCGGTGGCTCGTGTCGTACAGCGGCACGTCGGGCTGGGTGCAGACCGGCAAGGACCCGAACGCCGCCGGCAACGTGAAGCTGGGCGACCTGAACGGCGACGGGAAGGACGACATCTTCTGGGCGTGGGCGGCCGACGGGAACTGGCGGGTCACGTACGACGGCGGCGCGACGAACTGGTCGATCATCAACAACGGCGGTGCGATCGGCACGGAGCGCTTCCAGCTCGGCGACGTCAACGGCGACGGCAAGGACGACGTGTTCCTGCCGAACTCGGACGGTCGCTTCCTGGTGTCGTACAGCGGGACGAGCGCGTGGACCTCGCTCGGCTCGGACACCAACCCGCAGGGCAACGTCAAGCTCGGCGACATGAACGGCGACGGCAAGGACGACATCTTCTGGGCGTGGCCCGTCGACGGGAACTGGCGGGTGCTCTACCAGGGCGAGTCGAACTGGAAGATCATCAACAACGGCGGCGCGCTCGGGACCGAGCGGTTCCAGCTCGCGGACCTCGACGGCGACGGCAAGGACGACGTCTTCCTCGCGAACTCCGACGGCCGGTGGCTGGTGTCGTACGGCGGCACCACGGGCTGGCACACGCTCAACGGCGACGGCGAGAGCGCGGGCCAGGTCGTGGTCCGATGACGGTGGCCGCTGCTGCGCCTGTGGTGGCCGAGGTGGCACCCGTGGCGTGACGCGTCGGCGGCGACGCCGGCAGGACGCCGACGGCGACCCGCGTCGGCCCGGGACACCCCGGGCGGGCGCGGGTCGTCCGCGTCCCGGGACCCTCCGGCAGGGCGCCGTGGTCGGGCTGACGCGGTCGGCGCGCGCCGCCGGGAGCCGCGTGCTGAACTGGTGCGCGTTCGAGGGGGGTGTCCGGTCCGTGTCCGCTGGACCGATTGGCCCGAAACCCTTGCTGCAACTTGCAGCAAGAATGTACGGTCGCGACGTCCCGCCACACCGCTGTGCCGGGTCGACGAAGGAGTCGCCATGTCGCGCCGCCCATCCGCCCCTCCGAGAGCCCGCGTCACCCCCGTCCCCGCCCGCCGAGCCGTCGCGGGCGCCACCGCGCTCGCCCTCGCCACGGGTCTCGTCGGCACCGCCGCGCTGGTCACGGCCGCCCCCGCGACCGCCGCGGCGACCAGCGCCGCGCTCGTCGGCAGCCTCCAGTCGGAGCTCGGCTGCACAGAGGACTGGCAGCCGGCCTGCGACGCGACCGAGCTGGTCCCCGTCGGCGACGGCACGTTCACCGCGGACTTCGAGGTCCCCGCGGGCACGTGGGAGTACAAGGTCGCGCTCGACGACGCGTGGGACGCGTCCTACGGGGTCGACGGCTCGGGCGACAACAGCCCGCTCGTCCTCGCGGGCGCGACGACGCTGCGCGTGACGTACGACGACGCGACGCACCGCACGTCGGTCACACCCCTGGGCCTGGCCGGCGGCTACACGGACGAGGACGCGGACCTCGTCGCCGAGCCCGTGCGCGACCCGGGCGCCGGCAAGAGCTTCTACTTCGTCATGACGGACCGGTTCGCGAACGCGGACCCGTCGAACGACACCGGCGGGCTCACGGGTGACCGCCTGACGACGGGCCTCGACCCGACCGACAAGGGCTTCTACCACGGCGGCGACCTCGCGGGTCTGCGCGAGCGGCTCGACTACATCGCGGGCCTCGGCACGACGGCGATCTGGCTGACCCCGTCGTTCAAGAACAACCCCGTGCAGGGCACCGGCGCGGACGCGTCCGCCGGGTACCACGGGTACTGGATCACCGACTTCACGCAGATCGACCCGCACCTCGGCACCAACGCCGAGCTCGAGGCGCTCATCGACGACGCGCACGCGCGCGGCATCGACGTGTACTTCGACATCATCACGAACCACACGGCGGACGTCATCGACTACGCCGAGGGGACGTACGACTACGTCGAGCAGGACGACGTCCCGTACCGCACGGCCGACGGCACGGAGTTCGACCCGGCCGACTACGCGGGCACGGACGACTTCCCGACGCTGGACCCGGCGACGTCGTTCCCGTACACGCCGGTGATCGACCCGGCCGACGCCGACCGCAAGGTCCCGGCCTGGCTCAACGACCCGACCGTCTACCACAACCGCGGGAACTCGACCTGGACCGGTGAGTCGGTCACGTACGGCGACTTCTCGGGCCTGGACGACCTCATGACCGAGGACCCGCGCGTCGTGCAGGGCTTCGAGGACGTCTACGAGGCGTGGGTCGACCTCGGCATCGACGGCTTCCGCATCGACACCGCGAAGCACGTGAACTTCGAGTTCTGGGAGCAGTGGGCGACCGCGATCGGCGAGCACGCCGCGTCGGTCGGCAACCCGGACTTCTTCATGTTCGGCGAGGTCTACGACGCCGACCCGGCGAAGCTCTCGCCGTACATGCGCCGGACCGACATGAACGCGGTGCTCGACTTCACGTTCCAGTCGGCCGCCGCGGGGTACGCGGGCGGGTCGTCGTCGGCCGAGGCGCTGTCGACGCTGTTCGCGGGCGACGACTACTACACGACGCCGACGTCCAACGCGCAGGCGCTGCCCACGTTCCTCGGCAACCACGACATGGGCCGCATCGGCCACTTCGTGAAGAACGCCTCGGACCCGCAGGCCCGCTCGCAGCTCGCGCACGCGCTCATGTACCTGACGCGCGGCCAGCCGGTCGTCTACTACGGCGACGAGCAGGGCTTCGTCGGTGACGGCTCGCTGAACGGGACCGACAAGGACGCACGCCAGTCGCTGTTCGCGACGCAGGTCGACGAGTACGCGGACCAGGCGCTGCTCGACGGGACGACCGCGGGCTCGGTGGACCGCTACGACACCGACACGGTGCTGTACCGGACGATCGCCGACCTCGCGGCGCTGCGGGCCGAGACGCCCGCGCTGCGCACGGGTGCGCAGATCGAGCGGTACTCCGACGCCGGCGTGTACGCGTTCTCGCGTGTCGACGAGGCGGAGAAGGTCGAGCACCTCGTCGCGCTCAACAACGGCACGGCCCCGGCGACGGTCGCGGTCGACACGCTCACGCCGGGTGCGACCTTCACCGGGCTGTACGGCACGACGGGCACGGTCACCGCCGCGGCCGACGGCACGGTGTCGCTCACGATCCCGGCGCTGTCCGCGGTCGTCCTGCGGGCCGGCACGACCGTCGGTGCGCCCGCGACGGCCGGTGCGATCACGCTCGACGTGCCCGGTGCGGGCGGGGCGGTCACCGGTGTCGCGCCCGTGGGCGCGGACGTCGCGGACGACGTGTGGAGCCAGACGTCGTTCGCCTACCGCGTCGTGGGCGACGACGCGTGGACCGCCCTCGGCACGTCCGAGACGACGAGCCCGCGCGTCTACCACGACGTCACGGGCCTGGCCCGCGGCACCCTCGTCGAGTACCGCGCGGTCACGGTCGACGCGGCCGGCCACCGGTCCGCGGCGTCGAGCTTCGGGAGCGTCGGCATCCGCGTCGACGGGGACGTGGACGAGGGACCCGACCCGGGCGACCTCGTGGTGTCGGTGCCGGGCAGCCACAACAGCGAGATGGGCTGCGCGGGCGACTGGGCGCCGGCGTGCGAGACCACGCGCCTGACCTACCGCGCCGACGGCGTCTACGCGGGCACGTTCACGCTCCCCGCGGGCACCTACGAGTACAAGGTCGCGATCGGCGGCTCGTGGACCGAGAACTACGGCGCGGGCGGTGTGCGCGACGGCGCGAACGTCACGTACACGCTGGCGGCGCCGACCGCGGTGACCTTCTACTACGACCCGGTCACCCACTGGTTCACGTCGACGGCGCAGGGCCCGATCCTCACGGTCCCGGGCTCGCACAACTCCGAGGTGGGCTGCGCGGCCGACTGGTCGCCCGACTGCCTCAGGACCTGGCTGCAGGACCCGGACGGCGACGGCACCTTCACGTTCACGACGGACGAGATCCCCGCGGGCGCGTACGAGGCCAAGGTCGCGCACGGCCTGTCGTGGGACGAGAACTACGGCGCCGGCGGCGCCCCGGGCGGCGCGAACATCCCGTTCACCGTCCCCGGCGGCAAGCCCGTGACGTTCTCCTACGTCCTCGCGACGCACGTCCTCACCATCGAGGTCACGGACCCGCCGCTGCCCGGCACGGGCGAGGAGCGGGCGCACTGGATCGACGCGGAGACGATCGCGTGGCCCGCCGAGTGGGCGACCGACCCGGCCGCGTCCACGTGGCACCTGTACGGGTCGCCGGACGGCTCGCTCGCCGTGACCGACGGTGCGGTGGCCGGCGCTGGCGGCGACCCGGTGGCGCTCACCTACGACGCCGACGGGCTGAGCGACGCGCAGCTCGAGCGCTTCCCGGCGCTCGAGGGCTACCTCGCACTCCACGTCGACGCGTCCGACGACCAGGTCCGTGAGCTCCTGCGCGGCGAGCTGCTCGTCACGCAGGAGGCCGCCGACGGCGCGCTCCAGGCGGCGACCGGGGTGCAGATCCCGGGCGTGCTCGACGACCTGTACGCCGACCAGGCGGACGACCGGACGCTCGGCACGACGTGGCGCAAGGGCGTCCCGACGCTCGCGCTGTGGGCGCCGACGGCCCAGGACGTGAACCTGCTGCTCTGGCCGGCGAACCGGTCGGGCGCGGTCGACACGTCCGCCGAGCCGCAGACCGTCGAGGCGAAGCGCCAGAAGGACGGCTCCTGGACGGTCGACGGCAAGAAGCAGTGGTCCGGCGCCGCCTACCTGTGGGAGGTCACGGTCTACGCCCCGACGACGGACGCCGTCGAGGTCAACCGCGTGACCGACCCGTACTCGGTCGCGCTCACGCTGAACAGCACGCACTCGGTGCTGGTCGACCTGGCGGACAAGCAGTACCGCCCGAAGCAGTGGGAGAAGGCGAAGCAGCCGGTCGTGCGGCCCGTCGACCAGACGATCTACGAGCTGCACGTGCGCGACTTCTCGATCAGCGACCCGACCGTGCCGGAGGCGCAGCGGGGGACGTACCTCGCGTTCGCCGGCGAGGGCGCCGGGCGCCAGCACCTGCGTGAGCTCGCCGACGCCGGGCTGACGACCGTGCACCTGCTGCCGACGTTCGACATCGCGACGATCCCCGAGGACCGCGCCGACCAGGCCGTGCCGCAGTGCGACCTGGCCTCCTACGCCCCCGACTCCGACCAGCAGCAGGCGTGCGTCACCGCGGTGGCCGCGCAGGACGGCTTCAACTGGGGCTACGACCCGCTGCACTGGACGACGCCCGAGGGCTCGTACGCGGTCGACGCCGACGGGGGCGCGCGCGTCGCGGAGTTCCGCACGATGGTCGGTGCGCTGCACGCCGACGGCCTGCAGGTCGTGCTCGACCAGGTGTTCAACCACACCGCGGCGAGCGGCCAGGACCCGAAGTCGATCCTCGACCGCGTCGTCCCCGGCTACTACCACCGGCTCAACGCGACTGGTGCGGTCGAGACGTCCACGTGCTGCCAGAACGTCGCCACCGAGCACCGCATGGCGGAGAAGATGATGGTCGACTCGGTCGTCACGTGGGCTCGCGACTACAAGGTCGACGGGTTCCGCTTCGACCTCATGGGCCACCACTCGCGGTCCACGATGGAGGCGGTCCGGGACGCGCTCGACGACCTCACGCCGAAGAAGGACGGCGTCGACGGCCGCAAGGTCTACCTGTACGGCGAGGGCTGGAACTTCGGCGAGGTCGCCGACAACCGGCTCTTCTACCAGGCCACGCAGGGGCAGCTCGGTGGCACGGGCATCGGCACGTTCTCCGACCGGCTCCGTGACGCCGTCCGCGGCGGCGGCCCGTTCGACGAGAACCCCCGCATCCAGGGCTTCGGCTCCGGGGCGTACACCGACCCGAACGGCGACGCCGTCAACGGCTCCGAGGCGGACCAGCTGGCCCGCGTCCAGCACGCGGCCGACCTGGTGCGACTGGGGTTGGCCGGCAACCTGCGGGACTACGAGCTCCTCGCGTCGGACGGCACGGTCAAGCGGGGTGACGAGCTCGACTACAACGGCCAGCCCGCGGGCTACGCGGACTCGCCCGAGGAGGTCGTCACGTACGTCGACGCGCACGACAACGAGACGCTGTTCGACGCGCTGACGTACAAGCTCCCGCAGGCGACGACGATGGCCGACCGCGTCCGGATGAACACCGTGTCGCTGTCGACCACCGCGCTCGCCCAGACGCCGAGCTTCTGGCACGCGGGCGCCGACCTGCTGCGCAGCAAGTCCCTCGACCGGAACTCCTACGACTCGGGCGACTGGTTCAACCTGTTCGACCCGTCGAAGCAGGACAACGGGTTCGGCCGCGGCCTGCCGCCGCGTCCCGACAACGAGGCGAAGTGGCCGTTCCAGCAGCCGCTGCTCGCGGACCCGGCGCTCAAGCCGGCGCCTGCGGACATCGCGGCGGCCTCGGCGGCGGCCGACGACCTGCTCCGGCTGCGGTTCTCGACGCCGCTGTTCCGGCTCGGGTCGGCGGACCTCATCGAGCAGAAGGTCACGTTCCCGAACTCGGGTCCGCAGGCCACCCCCGGCGTCGTCGTCATGCACGTCGCCGACCAGGGCGGCTGGGACCGCGACACCCGGCGCTGGGACAAGGACGTCGACAAGAAGCTCGACGGGCTCCTCGTCGTGGTCAACGCCTCCGACGAGGCGACGACGCAGACGATCGCGGCGCTGAAGGGCGACAGGTACACGCTGTCGACGATCCAGGCCCGCGGCAGCGACCCCGTCGTCAAGGGCACCACGTGGGACACGGCGACCGGCACGGTGACCGTGCCCGCCCGGACGGTCGCGGTGCTCGTCGAGAAGGACTCGGGCCACGGGCACGGTCCGTCGCACCACTGGTGGGACGACGTGCGTGACTGGTTCGGCAACGGTCCGGCAACCTCGTGGAGGTGGTTGTCCGGCTGGTTCGGCGGCTGATGTGGTCGCGGGGCGGGCGATCCGCAGCGCCCGCCCCGCGCCGCCGGACATGAAGGGCCCGCGCCTGAGGAGGGGCGCGGGCCCTTCGTCGTGCCCGGGAGAGTGACCCGCGCCGACGCGGTGCGCGTTCCCGCCACGCGGAGGCCCGTCGGTGGAGCAGGATCGGCTCCAGGCTCGACGAGGAGGTGCCCGGACGTTGCGGTCGGTGTCGCGCCTCGTCGTGGGCGTCGTGCTCGCGCTGGTCACGGTGCCGCTCGTGTCCGGTGCCGCGCGCACGGTCGACGTGCGCCCGCCCGCCGACGTGCTCGACTTCTTCGAGCGCCGCGCGGCGGCCGCGTACGGGGAGATGTCCGTCGGCCTCACGTCGGACGGGCAGGGCGACGGGGCGACGGCGGACGCGCGCGACGGCGCGGTCGTGACGTTCGGGTCGCCCCGGACGGTGCACCGCTTCACGCGCGCCTTCACGCACGGCGACGCGACGGGCGTGATCGCCGAGCCGGACGGCACGTGGGTCGCGCCGGCGTTCGAGGACGGCGTGCCGAGCGCCGTCGTCCTGGTCTGGCGCCCGCCCGGGTCGCGCACCCCAGAGATCGCGTCGGTCGAGGGGAGTCCCGAGCGGGCGGCGCAGCTCGCCGGCGCGCCCGACGCACCGCTGGTGGTCGACGCGCCGCGCGGTGCCTGGTTCACGTGGCACGGGGACCGGCTGGAGGGCCTCGACGGCTCGCGGGTCGGGGCCGACGTCCTCGCCGGGCGTCTGGCGTCGGAACCGCCGCCCGGTGGCTCCGACGTGTTCGTGCCGGGCCTCGTCCTCTTCCAGCCGCAGGGGATCGCGACCGTGATCGCGGTCGTCCTGGCGTTGGTGGGCGCGGGCGTGCTGCTCCGACGTCGCCGAGCGACGTCACGACGGCCGGACGACGTCCCGTCATCGGACCGCTGACTGCTGGGTCGCCCCCCGACCCGGTCGGGTTCTCGCGCGGCGCATGCAGCCACACGGCACTGACCTGGGTGTTCGCCACGTCGTTCAGGGCCGGCTCGATCGCGCCCTCCGCGGGGGTTCCACTCTTTCGATACCGGCGGGTAGCATCCGAGTCGCAATGCCAATGACATCAGTCATCCGCCTATTCACCGGAGCTGTGACATGAGACGCATGCACTCGAAGACCCTCGTCACCCTCGGGCTGGCCGCCACCCTGGTCCTCGCCCCCGCCGTCGCCCAGGCCGCCACGAGCGACCCCGACGTCGGCGCCCCCGCCCCTGTCACCCCGCCCAAGGCCGCGGCCGGCGTGCTCGACGCGATGAAGCGCGACCTCGGCCTGTCGGGGAGCGCCGCCCGCGCCCGGCTCGCGTTCCAGGCCGGCGCCGCGGAGACCGAGCAGCACCTCTCGACCCGCCTCGGCGCCGACTACGCAGGCGCGTGGGTCGACCCGAAGGCCAACGTCCTGCACGTCGCCGTGACGGACGCCGCCGACGGCCCGGCGATCCGCGCGGCCGGTGCCCGGCCGGTCGTCGCCCGGCACTCGCTCGCCGACCTCGACCGCTACAAGGCCGGGCTCGACGCCGCGCTCGCCCCCGCCGCCTCGACCGTCCCGTCGTGGTACGTCGATGTCGCGACCAACTCCGTGGTCGTCAACGCCACCGCCGGCGCCGTCGCGCAGGCCCGTGACCTCGTCGCTGCTGCCGGCGTTCCCGCGGACGCGGTCAAGGTCCTCGAGACCACCGAGGCGCCGCGCACGTTCATCGACGTGATCGGCGGCAACGCCTACTACATCGGCGGTTCGTCGCGCTGCTCGGTCGGCTTCGCCGTCACGGGCGGGTTCGTGACCGCCGGGCACTGCGGCCGCACGGGCGCGACCACGACCAGCCCGTCCGGCACGTTCGCCGGGTCGAGCTTCCCCGGCAACGACTACGCGTGGGTGCGGGTCGCGTCGGGCAACACGCCGATCGGCGCCGTCAACAACTACAGCGGCGGCACCGTCGCCGTCGCGGGTTCGACGCAGGCCACCGTCGGCTCCTCGGTCTGCCGGTCCGGCTCCACGACGGGCTGGCGCTGCGGCACCATCCAGGCGTTCAACGCGACGGTCAACTACGCGCAGGGCAGCGTGTCCGGCCTCATCCGCACCAACGTGTGCGCCGAGCCCGGTGACTCGGGCGGCTCGCTCGTCGCGGGCAACCAGGCGCAGGGCATGACGTCGGGCGGCTCCGGCAACTGCTCCTCGGGCGGCACGACGTACTTCCAGCCCGTCAACGAGGCCCTGTCCGCGTACGGCCTCACGCTCGTCACGTCGGGCGGCGGCCAGAACCCGCCGCCCGCGACCTGCTCCGGCTACGCGCGCACCTACACGGGCTCGCTCAGCACCGGGCGCTCCGCGATCCAGCCGAGCGGCTCCTACGTCACGGTGTCGTCCAGCGGCACGATCCGGCTCTGCCTCGACGGCCCGACCGGCAGCGACTTCGACCTCTACCTGCAGAAGTGGAACGGGTCGTCGTGGGCGTCGGTCGCGTCGGCCACCTCGTCGAACGCCGACGAGACCATCACCTACAGCGGGACCGCCGGCCAGTACCGGTACGGCGTCTACGCCTACGCGGGCTCCGGCTCGTACACCCTCGGCGCCACGACGCCGTAGGGCGCTGACACCCCGTCGTCACGACGTCGGGGACGCACGACGACGGGCCCGCACCGCAGGGGGGTGCGGGCCCGTCGTTCGCGTCAGGACCGGGGAAGGTCAGCCCTGCGCGCAGAGACGACCGTCGAGCGTGAGGTCCAGCGGCGGCGGGTTGCTGCCCGAGTGGGTCGCGTTGAAGCCGATCTGGACGCTGCTGCCCGCGGGGATCGTCGCGTTCCACGGGGCGTTGGCGGCGACGACGCGGTCGCCGGTCTGCGTGACGACCGAGCTCCACGCCTGCGTGACCTGCTGGCCGGCGGTCCAGCGCCACGTCAGCTGCCAGCCGTTCAGGTCGGATGCCCCCAGGTTCTTGATCGACACGTTGGCCGTGAAGCCGGTGTTCCACTGGTTGACCGTCCACGAGACCGAGCAGCCGCCTGCGCTCGCGGTGGGCGTGGGGGTGGCCGTCGGCGTCGTCGTCGGTGTGGGCGTCGGGGTGGTCGGCGTCGGGGTCGGGGTCGTGGGGGTCGGCGTGGGCGTCGTCGCCTGGTCGAGCCCGAAGAACCGGATCGCCGCCGCGGCGTCCACCGGCAGGTTGTGGCCGACGCCGGACAGGCTGTTCGCCTCGATCGGCGCGCGGTCGCCCGTGCCGCCGAACCGCGAGCGGGTGTTGCTGCCGATGGTCTCCCTCGACGAGGGCGTCGCCGAGACGCCCAGCACGTTCGTCCACTGCTCGACCGCCTCGCCGTGCTGCACGTAGCTGAGCGTGTCGTCCTGCGTGCCGTGCCACAGCTGCACGCGCGGCCGCGGACCGGTGTAGCCGGGGTAGGCGGCGCGGGCGAGGTCGCCCCACTGCTGCGCCGTGCGCGTGAGCCGGCCCTGTGCGCAGTCGCTGTTCCAGCCCGCCTGCGACGTCGTGCCCGGCGGCGGACCGGACGTCGAGAAGCACGTGGCGGGCACGCCGGCGAACGCCGACCCGGCGGCGAACACGTCGGGGTACGTCGCGAGCAGGACCTGCGTCATCATCGCGCCCGACGACGTACCCGTCACGAACACGCGACCGGTGTCCGTCGTCCACCGCTGCTGCACGTGGCGGACCATCGAGACGATGCTCGTCGGGTCGCTCGCGCCACCGTGCCGGAGGGCCTCGCTCGAGGAGACGTCGAAGCACGAGCCGGGCCGGTTGGTCGACGGGTACACGACGATGTAGCCGTAGCGCGTGGCGAGCTCGTCGAACTGCGCGCCCGAGTACATCGCCTGGGCGGACCCGGTGCAGTAGTGGTTGACGACGAGGACCCCCGGCCGCGGCGGCAGGTTGTCGGGCACGAACAGGAACATCCGCAGCCCGCCGGGGTTGCTGCCGAAACCCGTCACCTCCTGCAACGACGCGGCGCGCGCCGGTGCCGCGGAGGTGAGCATCGCGGCGAGCAGGCCCACCAGTGCGGCGGACAGGGCCGCGAGCACGGCCAGCGATCGGCGCAGGGGTGCGCGCGTCGACGTCATCGAGTCCTCCTCGACCCATGGGAGCCGGCCCACGCGAGAGGAGGGCGGCTCGTCGAGCATCGGTGAGCACGTGGGGGCGGTCAACGCGGGGCAGCGGGGCGAAACGATTCGTCGTGCGGCCCTGACCTGCGACGTCGCGCACCGGGCGCGATCGCCCGGCACGCGGCGGAGGCCGTCAGCGGAAGACGATCGTCCGGTGCCCGTCGAGCAGGACGCGGTGCTCGGCGTGCCACCGCACGGCCCGTGCGAGGGCGCGCCGCTCGACGTCCTGCCCGAGCGCGACCAGGTCGTCGACGGACCGCGTGTGGTCGACGCGCTCGACGTCCTGCTCGATGATCGGCCCCTCGTCGAGGTCGCCCGTGACGTAGTGCGCGGTCGCGCCGATGAGCTTGACGCCGCGGTCGTGCGCCTGCGCGTAGGGGCGCGCGCCCTTGAACGACGGCAGGAACGAGTGGTGGATGTTGATGACGCGACCCTCGAGCCGGCGGCACAGGTCGTCGGACAGGATCTGCATGTAGCGGGCCAGCACGACGAGCTCGACGTCGAGCTCCTCGACGAGCTCGAGCAGCCGGGCCTCGGCCGCGGCCTTGGTGGCCGACGTGACGGGCACGTGGTGGAACGGGATGCCGTAGAACTCGGCGAGCGGCGCGAGCGTCGTGTGGTTCGACACGACGGCGACCAGGTCCACGGGCAGCTTTTCGGACCGCTGCCGGAACGCGAGGTCGTTGAGGCAGTGCGCCGCGGTCGAGCCCATGACGAGCGTGCGGACCGGGCGCCCGACGACGTCGAGGGCCCACGTCATGTCGAACGTGCGCGCGACGGTCGCCATCGCGCCCGCGAGCACCTCGCGCGGCGCGAACGCCGACACCTGCACCCGCATGAAGAACAGCCCCGACAGCGGGTCCCCGAACTGCTGCGACTCGGTGATGTTCCCCCCGTGGTCCGCAAGCACGCCCGCGACGGCCCGGACGATGCCGGGGCGGTCGGGGCACGAGAGGGTCAGGACCCAGTGGGTGGGCTCATCTGCATGCTGAGACACGGTGTCGGACACGAGCCCGAGAGTAGTGCGCCCGCGCGGACGGCTGAGACGATGGCGGCATGACGCAGGCCGACCTGGACATCCGTACGGTCACCCTCGACGACGCCGGAGAGCTCCTCACGCTCCGCCGCGCCGCGTTCGTCACCGAGGCCCAGCAGTACGGGGACCCGAACATCCCGCCCCTCACGCAGACCCTCGACGAGCTGCGCGACGACCTCGGCGCCGACGGCGTCATCACGCTCGGCGCGTGGTCCGGCCACCGGCTGATCGGGTCGATCCGCGTGGTGATCGAGGGCACGAAGGCGACGCTCGGACGGTTCGCCGTCGCGCCCGACCTGCAGGGCAAGGGCGTCGGCACGCGCCTGCTCATGGCGATCCTGCCGATCCTCCCCGACGGCATCGAGGAGGTCTGGGTCTTCACCGGGCGCGACTCGCTGCACAACATCGCGCTCTACGAGAGCCAGGGCTACGAGCACCAGCACGACCAGACCGCGGGCGACCTCACGTATGCGTACCTGCGCAAGATCCTGGGGGACGACGACCGCGCCGAGGCCTGACGCGTGCCGTCCTCCTCGGGGCCGGTGCCCGTCGCGGGTCGCGAGCTCGCGGGCCGTCCCGTCGACCCGACGGTCGTGCCGCACGTCGTGCAGGGCATGGGCGGGGTGCGCGAGGTCGTCTGGCGCAACGAGCTCGGCGGCCTGACGTTCCTGCTCGACGAGCCCGAGCGGTTCGTGAAGTGGGTGCCGGCGGGTGTGCCGCTCGACCTCGACGCCGAGGTGGCGCGCCTGCGCTGGGCCGCGCCCTTCACGCCCGTGCCGACGGTGCTGGAGGCCGGGTCCGACGACGAGGGGTCGTGGCTCGTCACGCACCCGCTCGCCGGTCGCAGCGCGGTCGACCCGCGGTGGGTCGCGGAGCCGCTGACGGCGGTGCGGGCGATCGGCGCGGGCCTGCGCGCGATGCACGACGCGCTGCCCGTCGACGACTGCCCGTTCGACTGGGGCGTCGAGGCGCGCGTCGCGGCGGCCGACGCACGCGAGGGCGGACCGTCGGCGGAGCGCGCCGCGCTCGGGCCACCGCCGCCTGTCGACCGGCTCGTCGTGTGCCACGGCGACGCGTGCGCGCCCAACACGCTGCTCGCCGACGACGGCACCTGGCTGGCCCACGTCGACCTCGGCACGCTGGGCGTCGCGGACCGCTGGGCCGACCTCGCGGTCGCGACCTACAGCACGCTCTGGAACTACGGCCCGGGGTTCGAGGAGCCGCTACTGGACGCGTACGGGGTCGCGCTGGACCCGGTGCGCGCCGCCTTCTACCGCGGGCTCTGGGACGCGACCTGACGTCTCCGCGGCGGTCACGGCGCCGGCGCGGCGGTCGCGACGTGCCCGCACCGCGCGGTCGACCGCGGGCTGGCCGAGCAGCACGCCCGCGAGCACGACGACGATCCCGGCCACCTGCAGCGGGCCGAGGTGCTCACCCGCGAGCAGCACGCCGACCAGCACGCCCGCGACGGGGTTGAGCAGCCCGACGAGCCCGACGGTCCCGGCGGGCAGGCGACGCAGGCCGCTGAACCACGCGAGGTAGGCGACGGCGGTCGCGACGAGCGACACGTACGCGAATCCCGCGACCGCGCGCCCGTCGAGCGCCGGGGGAGCGCCCTCGACGGCGACCGCGAACGGGACCAGCACGAGCCCGCCCGCGACGAGCTGCCACGCGGTCGACGACACGACGTCGACCCCGCCGGCCCAGCGCGTGGCGAGCACGAACCCGACGCTCGACATGAGCATCGCGGCGACGGACGCGACCACGCCGAGCGGCCGGATCTCCCCGCCGCCCGTGAGCAGCATCGCGGCGACGCCGACGACGCCGAGACCGGCACCCGCGAGCGCGAGCACGCGCGGCTTCTGCGCGAGCAGCGCCCACGCGACGAGCATCATGACGACGGGCGACGTGGCCATCACGGTCGACGCGACCGACGACGGCAGGAGCTGCGCGGCGACGTAGATCAGCGCGAAGAACGCGCCCATCGAGAGCGTGCCGAGCACGAGCGACCGCCACCACCACGAGCCGCGGGGGAGGCGTCGGACGACGAGCAGCAGGACGAGGCCCGCGGGCAGCGCGCGCAGGACGGCACCCCAGAGCGGGGCGTCGGCGGGGAGCGCGTGCTTGGTGACGTAGTAGGTGGTGCCCCACGTGAGCGGCGCGATCGCCGTGACGAGCGACCAGCGCAGCGATTTCTCTTCCACGGAAGACAACATACCTTCCATGGAAGATAAGATCGACCCCATGACGCAGATCGACTCGACCGTGCGTGACGGCGCGCACGACGACGGACCGGCCGCAGGTGACCGTCTCGACCGCATCCAGGCCGCGTGGCGCCGCGAACGGCCCGACCTCGACGTCCGCCCGCAAGGTGTCATCGGCCGCCTGAGCCGCGTCGCCAACCACGTCACCGACGAGCTCGTCGCCGTCTACCGGCAGCACGGTCTCGGCGAGGGCGACTTCGACGTCCTCGCGACCCTGCGCCGGGCCGGCGCGCCCTACGAGCGCACGCCCGGTGACCTCTGCGCGAACACCCTCGTGACGAGCGGTGCCATGACCAAGCGCGTCGACCGGCTCGAGGCCGCGGGCCTCGTCACGCGGCGCGTGTCCGACGAGGACGCCCGCGCGCGCGTCATCGCACTCACCCCGCGGGGGATCGAGGTCATCGACGCCGCCTTCACCGACCACATGACCAACGAGCGCCGCCTCCTCGACGCCCTCGACCCGGCCGACGTCGACCTGCTCGAGCACCTCCTGCGCCGCTGGCTCGCCGTCTTCGAGACGCCGGACGAGGTCGGTGGCCGCGAGGGAGACGGGCACCGCCCCGGTGCGGGCTCGCGGCCCTAGGCTCGCCGGATGATCCGGCTGCGCGACGTCACCTTCCTCGTCCACGACCACGACGAGGCGCTGACGTTCTTCGTCGACGCCCTCGGGTTCACGGTCCGCCAGGACGAGACGTTCCCCGGCGGGTGGCGGCGTGTCGTCGTCGGGCCCCCCGACGGCGGCACCGGGCTCGTGCTGGCGCCGGCTCGCGACGGCGACCCGGTCGGCCGCCAGGCGGGCGGCGACGTCGCGTTCTTCCTGGAGACCGACGACTTCGCCGCCCAGCACGCGCGGATGCTCCGCCACGGGGTGCGGTTCCGCGAGGAGCCACGGCACGAGCCCTACGGCACCGTCGCGGTGTTCGAGGACCTGTACGGCGGTGCGTGGGACCTCATCGAGCCGCCCGCCCGCTGACACCCGTCGACACCGACGGGGAGCGGATACCTCTGACGACCCGTGCGCGGGTGTTGCTAGGCTCTGCTGGTCGCGACTGGCGCAGCGGGTGGGTCACCACCGGGGAGCGACGAGCAGCAGCAGACTTCGGGTCGGACGCCTGGGCCCACGGTCACCACACCAGCGAGAGTGTGTGCGTGCCCGCCCGCGTGCCGGTGCCACCTCTCCCGTCACGAGAAGATCCGTCCGCTGATGCCCCAGGGAGTCGCCCGATGAGCGCCGACAAGACCCCGATCCTCGACCAGAACATCTCCGAGCTCGACCCGGAGATCGCCGCCGTCCTCGACGGCGAGCTCGCCCGCCAGCAGGGCACGCTCGAGATGATCGCCTCCGAGAACTTCGTCCCGCGCGCGGTCCTGCAGGCGCAGGGCTCCGTGCTCACCAACAAGTACGCCGAGGGCTACCCGGGCCGCCGCTACTACGGCGGCTGCGAGCAGGTCGACATCGCGGAGAACATCGCGATCGACCGCGCGAAGGCCCTGTTCGGCGCCGAGCACGCCAACGTCCAGCCGCACTCGGGCGCCACCGCCAACGCGGCCGTGCTGCACGCGCTCATCAACGCGGGCGACAAGATCCTCGGCCTGGAGCTGGCGCACGGTGGCCACCTCACGCACGGCATGAAGATCAACTTCTCCGGCAAGCTGTACGACGTCGCCGCGTACGGCGTGGACCCGCAGACGTTCCGCATCGAGCCCGAGGCGATCCGCGCGGCCGCGCTCGAGCACCGCCCCGACGTCATCATCGGCGGCTGGTCGGCCTACCCGCGGCACCTCGACTTCGCCGCGATGCGCGAGATCGCCGACGAGGTCGGCGCGAAGCTCTGGGTCGACATGGCGCACTTCGCGGGCCTCGTCGCCGCGGGCCTGCACCCGTCGCCCGTCCCGCACGCGGACGTCGTCTCGTCGACCGTGCACAAGACGATCGGCGGCCCCCGCTCGGGCTTCATCCTGAGCAAGCAGGAGTACGCCAAGAAGATCGACTCCGCGGTGTTCCCGGGTCAGCAGGGCGGCCCGCTCATGCACGTCATCGCCGCCAAGGCGGTGTCGTTCAAGGTCGCCGGCACCGAGGACTTCAAGGACCGCCAGCAGCGGACGATCGACGGCGCGCGCATCATCGCGGACCGCCTGACCGCGACCGACGTGTCGAACGCGGGCGTCTCCGTCCTCACGGGCGGCACGGACGTGCACCTGGTGCTCGTCGACCTGCGGCACTCGGACCTCGACGGCCAGCAGGCCGAGGACCTCCTGCACGCCGCGGGCATCACCGTGAACCGCAACGCCGTGCCGTTCGACCCGCGCCCCCCGCGCGTCACGTCGGGCCTGCGCATCGGCACGCCCGCGCTCGCGACGCGCGGCTTCGGTGACGCCGAGTTCACCGAGGTCGCCGACATCATCGCGACCGCGCTCGTCGGCGGTGCGTCGACCGACGTCGAGGCGCTGCGGGCCCGTGTGGCCAAGCTGGCCGAGGCGTTCCCGCTGTACTCCGGCCTCCAGCAGTACTGAGGCGGCGCACATGACGGCACAGATCCTCGACGGCAAGGCCACGGCGGCGCGCATCAAGGGCGAGCTCGCGGAGCGCGTCGCCGCCCTCGCGACCCGTGGCATCCGCCCGGGCCTCGGGACGCTGCTCGTCGGCGACGACCCCGGCTCGCGCTGGTACGTCGAGGGCAAGCACCGTGACTGCGCCGAGGTCGGCATCGCGTCGATCCGGGAGGACCTCCCGGCCGACGCGACGCAGGAGGACATCGAGGCGGCGGTCCGTCGGCTCAACGAGGACCCGGAGTGCACCGGGTTCATCGTGCAGCTGCCGCTGCCGCGCGGGATCGACACGAACCGCGTCCTCGAGCTCATCGACCCCGACAAGGACGCCGACGGCCTGCACCCGACGAACCTGGGGCGGCTGGTCCTGCGCGTCAACGAGCCCGTCACGAGCCCGCTGCCGTGCACCCCGCGCGGCATCGTCGACCTGCTGCTGCGGCACGACGTCGACCTGCGCGGCGCGGACGTCGTCGTCGTCGGGCGGGGCGTGACCGTCGGCCGGTCGATCGGGCTGCTGCTCACCCGACGGGAGATCAACGCGACCGTCACGCTCACGCACACGGGCACCGAGGACCTCGCGGAGCACACCCGCAACGCCGACGTGATCGTCGCCGCGGCGGGCGTGCCGGGAATCATCACGGCCGACATCGTCAAGCCGGGCGCCGTCGTCATCGACGTCGGCGTGTCCCGCGCGACCGACCCGGAGACCGGCAAGAGCCGCGTCGTCGGCGACGTCGACCCGGGCGTCCTCGAGATCGCGTCGTGGGTGTCGCCCAACCCGGGCGGCGTCGGTCCCATGACGCGCGCGATGCTGCTGAGCAACGTCGTCGACACCGCGGAGCGCCTCGCGGGCTGATCCGCCCGCCCGGTCCGACATCGGCCCCGGTACCCCGATGAGTGCGGGTACCGGGGCCGGTCTGTCGGGAGGAGAGTGGTCGACGACCGTCGACCCGCCGACTCCCGGGAGGACCCGTCATGGGCATCGTCCAGCCGCACCTCTGGTACCACGACAACGCCGTCGAGGCCGCCGAGTTCTACGTCTCGGTCTTCCCGAACTCGTCGATCACGAACATCGTCCACGCGCCCGCCGACATGCCGGACGTCAAGAAGGGCGACCCGTTCCTCGTCGAGTTCGTGCTCGACGGCATGCCGGTCACGGCCATCTCCGCCGGCGCCTCGCTCACGCTCAACGCCGCGTTCTCGTTCCTCGTCGACGTCGACGACCAGGAGACGCTCGACCGCTACTGGGACGCGCTGCTCGAGGGCGGTGGCGAGGAGGTCGCGTGCGGCTGGCTCACCGACCGGTTCGGCCTCTCGTGGCAGGTCGTCCCGCGCCAGCTCGCGCAGTGGACCATGTCGCCCGACGCCGACCCGGAGGGCGCCGCGCGCGCGACGCAGGTCATGCTCACGCAGAAGAAGCTCGACATCGCCGCGCTGGAGGCTGCCTACCGCGGCGAGTGACCCGCCGCTCGCCGCAGGCCCGGCCGGAGGGGGCCGGGCCTGTCGGCGGCGTGGGGTTGGATGGTCCGGTGCTCACGATCGCCAGCGTCAACGTCAACGGCATCCGCGCGGCCTACAAGCGCGGCATGGGGGAGTGGCTCGAGGCGCGCAAGCCCGACGTCCTGCTGCTGCAGGAGGTCCGCGCGTCCGACGAGATCCTCGCCGACCACCTGTCCGCGAGCGAGTGGCACCTTGCGCACGAGGCGTCCGAGACCAAGGGCCGGGCCGGCGTCGCGATCGCGTCACGGCTGCCCATGGACGCGGTGCGGATCGGCCTGAGGACCGGGGTCACGGGTGACACCGGGCGGTGGGTCGAGGCGGACCTCGCGGTGCCGTCGCACGACGGCGCCCCCGCGCGCAAGCTCACGGTCGTCTCGACGTACATCCACTCGGGCACGCTCGGGACCCCGTCGATGGACGAGAAGTACGCCTTCCTCGACCACGTCACCGCGCGGCTCGGGGACCTGTCGCGAGACGGCGGGTACGCGGTCGTCGCGGGCGACCTCAACATCGCGCACCGCGAGGCGGACATCAAGAACTGGAAGGGCAACCTCAAGGCCGCGGGGTTCCTGCCGCGCGAGCGCGCCTACCTGGACCGCTGGTTCGACGACCTGTCGTGGCACGACCTGGGCCGCGAGCTCGGTGGTGAGGGGCCTGGCCCGTTCACCTGGTGGTCGTGGCGCGGCAAGGCGTTCGACAACGACGCGGGGTGGCGGATCGACTACCAGCTCGCGACGCCGGACCTCGCGGACGCCGCGGTGAGCGCGACGGTCGACCGGGCGGCGACGTACGCCGAACGGTTCTCGGACCACGCACCGCTGGTCGTCGAGTACGACCTCTGACGGTCCTCGTCGCCGACGGCCGGTGCGGCGCGCGGGACGTCGAGCGGCCTCACGTCGTCGGCGTCGTCGCGTCCTCGTCCGTCGGCGCCTGACCCGTCGGGGCGTCGTCGGGGCGCGGCAGGTCACGCATGCCGAGCAGCGGCGAGAACACGACGGGGATCGTCGACAGCAGCGCACCGCCGACGCACACCCACAGGGTCGGCACGACGCCGATCTGCGTGCCGAGCCACCCGCCGAGGATGCCGCCGAGCGGCATGGTGCCCCAGACGAAGAACCGCACGGACGCGTTCATGCGCCCGAGCAGCGCGGGCGGGCACAGCCGCTGCCGGAACGAGACCTGCGCGACGTTGTAGACGACGACCGAGAAGCTGAACAGGAAGCCGCCGGCGATGAGCATGACCTGGGCGGGCACGTCGACGACGACGGCGAGCGGCGGCAGCGCGGCGGCGGGCACGAACAGCAGGGCGGACAGGGGGATGATCCGCCCTTCGCCGACGAGGCGCGCGAGCCGGTCGGCGGCGACAGCGCCGAGCAGCCCGCCGATCGCCCCGGCAGACATCACGGTGCCGAACGCGGCGGTGTCGAGGCCGAGGACGCGCAGCGCGTAGATCGCGCTGAGGGCGCCGGCGGCCGTGCCGAAGAGGTTGCCGATGCCGGTGCACGCGACGATGCGCCGCAGCAAGGGCTGGTGGACCACGAACCGCACGCCTTCGGCGATCTCGACGCGCAGCGGCCGGCGCGTCTCGGGTGCAGGCGGCTGCTCGCGGTGCCGGATGCGCCCGACGGCGACGGCGGAGACGAGGTACGTGACGACGTTGACGGCCATGAGCACGGGCGCGGCGACGACGCGCAGCAGGGCGCCGGCGATCGCGGGGGCGACGACCATCGCGACGGACTGCGTCGACTGGAGCTTGGAGTTGCCCTCGACGATGTGGTCGAGGCCGACGAGCCACGGGACGTAGCTCTGGTGGGCGACGTCGAAGAACGTGCTGCACACGCTGATGACGAGCGCGGCGCCGATGAGCAGCGGCATGGAGGCGTGCCCGGTGAGGGCGGTCACGACGACGACGCCGAGGACGAGCGCGCGCACGAGGTCGGCGTTGATGAGGACGTTGCGCTTGCGCATCCGGTCGACCCATGCACCCGCGGGCAGGCCGATGACGAGGAAGGCGAGCGTCTCGGCGGCGCTGAGGACGCCCATCTCCCACTCGCTCGCCGCGAGGGTGTCGACGGCGAGGACGGGGAGCGCGATGACGGTGAGCTGCGTGCCGAGCTGGCCGAGCGCGTCTCCGGCCCAGAGCCGGCGGAAGTCCGCGTGGTGGATGAGCGACCGGCGCGGGGTGGCCGGTGCCGTCGCGGGAGCGGGTGGGGTGGTCACGGGTCCAGGGTGGCGTCAGTGATTGGGAAAAGTCAATCAGTGTGCGACAGTGGGGCATGAGCACCCACGACGCGCACGCGACGGCGGAGGTTCCTGCGGCCGGCGCCCACACCGTCCAGGCCGGGTCGCTCCCGCCCGAGCCGCCGGACCTCACGGCCGACCGCGACGCCGACGCCCGGGCGCTCGCCAGCACGCTGCGGCTGCGCATCCTGCGCCTGTGCCTCGACGAGCCGCGCACCAACCGCGAGATCGCCGACGCCCTGGGCCGCAACCCTGCCACGGTGCTGCACCACGTCCGCACCCTCGTCGACCGCGGCTTCCTCGTGGCCGAGCCGCCGCGGCGCGGCACGCGGGGAGCCCGCGAGGTTCCGTACCGCGCGACCGGGCGGACGTGGCAGCTGCGCGACGACCAGCCCGGGATGGGCCGCACCCTCCTGGACGCGTTCCTCGAGGAGGTCGCGCTCGTCGACCCGGACACCGTCAACATGACGCGCCTCGGTCTGCGGCTCGACGCCGACGGGTACGCGGAGCTCGTCTCGCGGCTCGGCGCGCTCGCGGACGAGTTCGCGGCGCGGCCCGCGACCCCCGGCGGGACCGCGTACTCGATGTTCGTCGCCGTTCACGAGGACGTCACGCGTGACGCCCACCGCGGCGCCGGCCGTCCCGCCGACCCGTCGGGCCCCGCGGAGCCCTAGTACCGGATCGCGTCGATCACCTTGACCCGGACCGCGACGAGCGCCGGGACGAGCCCGGCCAGGGCGCCCACGAACGTCGCCGCGGCCATCCCGACCAGCGCCGCGGAGAACGGGAACGGCGGCATGTCCTGGATCCCGCCGCCGAACACGCGGTCGACGGGGATGTTCTTCACGATCGCGACCGCCAGCACGACGCCGACCAGCCCGGCGACGACCGTCGCGACGACCGACTCGAGCATGACGCCGAAGAACACCCGGCTCGACGTCGCGCCGAACGAGCGGCGGATGCCGATCTCCCGGATGCGGTGCCGGACCGTGACGAGCGCGATGTTCACCAGACCGAGCCCGCCGAGCAGCAGGGCGAACCCGCCGACGCCGATGCCGACCCACTTCGTCGCCCCGTCGATCGCGCTCGCGTCCCAGTCGTTGTCGCTCGACCACACCTCGAAGCCGGGGACGGCCGCCTGGACGTCGCGGCGGATCTGCGCCTGGAGCGCGCGGTGCTCCTCGCGCGGCACCCAGGCCATGAGCTCGGGCATCGGCCGCCAGGCACCCATGCTCGCGGACGCGTCGTCCCCGGCGGCGGTGAGCCAGCGCTCGTACTGGCCGTAGAGCACGAACGCGCTCGGCATCATGTCCGGGTACGGGTCGGCGGTGACGCCGATGATCGTCGCCAGCACCGGGTGGTCGCCGCCGATCTCGACGGTGGGGTGCGACGACAGGTCCTCGAAGCCGAGGGTGCGCAGGAAGGTCTCGTTGACGACGAGCGAGGGCGCGTACGCGTCGGCGTCGCGGCTCGTGAACCACCGGCCCTCGTCGGGTACGAGCCGCATGAGCGTCCCGTACTCGGCGTCGACGGCCTGCATGTCCACCGGCTGCGTGCCGTCGGGGAAGCGCGCCTCGAGCGGCGTGTAGAGCCGGCGGCTCGCGTGCTCGATCCCGTACCGCTCGAGCGTCTCGCGGTACGTCGCGTCGAGCCGCGCGGTGTCCGCCTGCGCGCTCTCGGTCCGGGGACTGGCGCTGAACGTGATCGTCACGGAGCGACCGGTCTGGCGCTCCTGCTGCTCGCTGAACGACTGGCTGAGCATCGACACGACGGCGGTGACGCCCGTGATCGCGGTGACGGCGCACGCGACGCCGATGAGCGCGAGCAGCACGCGCAGCTTGTGGATCCGCAGCTCGTCCCAGGCCTCGACGAGCGCCCCGACGATCCCGGTCATGCGCGGACCTCCTGCACGTCGTCGTCGGCGCTCGGGCTCGCGGCCGTGCCGGGCAGGAGCCGTCGCTCGACCGCCCCGCCCCGGTCGGCCACCTGCGTCGGCACGTCACCGACCCAGTGGGACCCGGTGTCGAGGGTGATCGGCACGAGCACCCCCTCGGCGAGGCGGTACTGCCGTTCGGCACGCGCGGCGACGGCGAGGTCGTGCGTGATGGTCACGAGCGCCGCCCCGGTCTGGGAGGCGATGTCGTCGAGCAGGTCCATGACCTCGCCGCCCGTCTCGACGTCGAGCGCGCCCGTGGGCTCGTCGGCCAGGATGACGCGCGGCCCTCGGACCAGCGCCCGGGCGATCGCGACGCGCTGCTGCTCGCCGCCGGACAGCTTCTCCGGCATGGTGTCCAGCCGGTCGCCGAGCCCGACCCGGTCGAGCATCTCCGCGGCGAGCCGCGTGCGGCCCCAGAACTGCCGGCCGCGCGCGTACAGCAGCGGCGCCGTGACGTTCTCCAGCGCGGTGCGGCCCGGCAGCAGGTTGAACTGCTGGAAGACGAAGCCGAAGTCCCGCCCGCGGCGGAGCGTGCGGGTGCGGCTCGACAGCCGCTGGATCGGCACGCCCTCCAGCAGGTACTCGCCCGTCGTCGGGGCGTCGAGCAGGCCCAGGATGTTGAGCAGCGTCGACTTGCCCGTGCCCGACCGCCCGACGATCGCGACGTGCTCGCCCGCGTCGACGGCCACCGTCACGCCGCGCAGGATGTGCAGCATCCGGTCGTCGGGCAGCCGGACGGACCGCGTGACGTCGGTCAGCTCGAGGAGGCTCATCCGCCGCACACCGTCGGGTCGTACTGCGCCGGGTCGGAGCAGTCGACCTCGCCGTCGGCGCCGCCCGGCACGGGGATGAACTGCAGGACGGTGTCGCCGAGCGCGAGGCCCTCGGTGATCTGGACGCTCGTGCCGTCGGTCAGCCCGAGCTTCACGGCGCGCTGCTCGGGCTCGTCGCCCTCGGCCGCGACGACCCAGACGTTGCCGTTCTGGACGCTGCCCTGCACGGCGGTGACGGGGACGACGACCGCGTCCTTCGCCTCACCATTGGTGACCTGGAGGGACGCGCCGAGGCCGGCGAACGCGGTCACGCCCGCGGGGATCGCGCAGGCGAGCGTCCCGGACCCGGAGGTCGTCGTCCCGTCCTCCGGCTGCTGACCGCCGGGCGCGGCGGAGGTGCCGATCCGCAGGCCGGTGCACTCGAACGGCGCGGGGCCGCCGTTGAGCGTGACCTGGGCGGTCGTCGGGGCGCCGATGAGGCGGTACTGCTGGTCGGGCGTGAGGGTCCCGCTCACCGAGAGCGTGCCGGGCGACACCTTGCCGACCTCGTCGCCGACGGACAGGACCTGGTCCTTGAGGGTGGGCATCGCGAGCGTGCCGGCGACCGGGGCCTTGACGACCTCGACGGTGACCTTGGGCTTGCGCTCGGTCGTCGTCTGCTCGCCCGTCACCGGGTCGGTCTTGACGATCGGGTCCTGCGGCGTCTCCTGGCGGATCTCCAGCAGCGGGGTGCCCGCCTGCACCGCGGCACCGTCGGCGACGAGCAGCTTCGAGACGGTCCCGGCGAGCGTCGCGCGGACGACGACGGCGGGGTCGGCGACGACGGCGCCCTGGACGGTGACGACGTTGGTGATCGTGCCCGTCTCCGCCTCGACGGTCGGCTCGGACACCGAGCCCGTCGGGGTGAGCGCGTCGCTCGTGGTGTCGAGGTCGGCCCCGTCGAACGCGATCCGCACGAGCGCGACGGCGATGACCGCCCACACGAGCAGTCGGAGGGCGGGGAAGATGATCCGGCGGGTGACGCCCACGGGCGGACTCCTCGCATGCAGGTGGTCGGGTGCGGAGGAACCGTACTGACGCCGTCCCGGGACACGGATCCACCCGGGGGATGACAACGGTGTTACTCCGCGCCGAACACTACTGCGGAACGCGTACTAGTGCCACCACCTGCACGATCGCCGTCGGTGAGTGCCGTCAGGCGGCCGGGCCGCCCGGGAGCGCGACGGAGAACGCCGGGGCGCGGAGGCCCTCGGCCGCGAAGGCCGCGTCGACCGCGGTCGCCACCGTGGGCACCGCGTCCGCCTCGACGAGCGCGATCGCCGACCCGCCGAAGCCGCCGCCCGTCATGCGCGCGCCGAGCGCGCCCGCGGCCCGCGCGGCCTCGACGGCGACGTCGAGCTCGCGGCACGACACCTCGTAGTCGTCCCGCAGCGATGCGTGCGACGCGTCCATGAGCGGTCCGACGTCCCGCAGGCGGTCGGCGTCGAGCAGCGCGACGAAGTCCTGCACGCGTGCGATCTCCCGCACCACGTGCCGCACGCGCCGGACCTGGACGGTGCCCTCGTCGGAGCCGTCGTCGAGCGAGGCGAGCGCGTCGTCGAGCGCCTCCGGGGCGATCTCGCGCAGCGTGCCCAGACCCAGCCGGGCGGCCGCCGCCTCGCACGCCGCACGTCGCGCGGCGTACTGGCCGTCGACCAGCGCGTGCGCGGCGCGGGTGTCGACGACGAGCAGCGCGAGGCCGTCCGCGGCGAGGTCGAACGGCACGTGCCGGACGGACCCGTCGAGGCAGTCGAGCAGCAGCGCGTGGCCGTCGCGGGCGCGCAGCGACGCCGCCTGGTCCATGCCGCCGGTCGGGGCGCCCGCGATCTCGTTCTCCGCGCGCACGCACGCCGCCGCGAGGCGCGCACGGCCGGCGTCGTCCGGCTCGCCCGCGGGACCCGCGAGGCCGAGCCCGTGCGTCGCGTCGAGGGCCACCGCGACCGCCGACTCCAGCGCGGCCGACGACGACAGCCCCGCACCGAACGGCACGCACGAGTCGACCGCGACGTCGAACCCGCCGACCGCGTGACCCGCCTCGCGCAGCGCCCACGCGACGCCGGCGACGTACGACGGCCAGCCGTCGACCGCGCCGGGCGCGACGTCGGCGAGGCGCACCTCGCGCAGCCGGCCCGCGTCCTGCGCGGACACGAGGCGCACCAGGTCGTCGTCACGGCGTCGCACCGCGACGTACGTGCGGTGCGGCAGCGCGATCGGCAGGCAGAGGCCGCCGTTGTAGTCGGTGTGCTCGCCGATGAGGTTGACCCGGCCCGGTGCCGACCACGTGCCGTCCGGGTCGGTGTCGAACGACGCCGTGAACAGCGAGCGTGCGCGCTGCGCGCCCTCCGCGCCCGGCCACGCCTCGACCCACGTCAGCGCGCTCATGCGAGGTCCTGCAGGCGCGCCGCGATCCGCTCGGGCGTCGTGTCGTTGACCCACGCGCCCAGGCCCGACTCGATCCCTGCGAGGTACTTGAGCTTGTGCGGCGCACGCAGCACCGAGAAGACCTGGAGGAACAGCCGCGACACGTCCCGACCGTCGTGCACGGGTGCCTGGTGCCAGCCCGCGATGTACGGCAGCGGGATGGCGGACTCGTCGTCGACGAAGAACAGGTCGAGGCGGCGCAGCAGCTCGAGGTAGACGTCGGCGAGGTCGGCGCGCTCGGCGTCGGTGAGCGCCGGCAGGTCGGGGACGTCACGACGCGGCGCCAGGTGGACCTCGACGGGCCAGCGCGCCGCGAACGGCACGTACGCGACCCAGTGCTCGGACTCCAGCACGACGCGCGTGCCCGCGCGCAGCTCGGCGTCGAGCAGGTCGCGGCCCAGCAGCCGCCCGGTCGCGTCGTGGTGCGCCCGCGCCTGCGCGACCATCGCCGCCGTGCGCGGTGCCTGGTACGGCAGCGCGTAGATCTGGCCGTGCGGGTGGTGCAGCGTGACGCCGATCTCCTTGCCGCGGTTCTCGAACACGAACACCTGCTCGATGCGCGGCAGGGCACCGAGCACCTCGGTGCGGTCCGCCCACGCCTCGACGATCGTGCGCATGCGGCGCGGACCCACGGTGCGCAGCGACTGCGTCGGGTCGGACGAGAAGCACACGACCTCGCAGCGGCCCGCCGCGGGACGGACCGTCCACAGCTCCTCGCCGTCCGACGCCGTCGGCTCGTCGACGACCCCCGGCACCGCGAGCAGCGACGGGAACCGGTTCTCGAACACCACGACGTCGTAGTCCGTGTCCGGGATCTCGCCGTCCTGGTACGTCGCGCCCGGTCGTGCCGGCGCCAGCGGGTTCGCGTCGGCCGGCGGCAGGAACGTGCGGTTCATGCGGTGCGCGGCGATCGCGACCCAGTCGCCCGTCAGCGGGTCCTGCCGCAGCTCCGGGCCGGTGATCGGGTGCGCGACGCCGTGCTCGTCGACGACGGGTGCGAACCGGTCGGGGAGCGGGCGCGGGTCGTCGAGCCGACGCGTCGCGGCGCCCGAGACGTAGGGCTCGCTGTCGTCGAAGTAGACGAGCTCGCGGCCGTCGGCCATGTGCGTGACCGTCTTGCGGACGGCGGGGGTGGTGCTCACGGGCGCTCTCCGGGGGTGGTGGTGGCGGGCGTGGTCGTGGGGACGAGCTGGAGGCGGGTCGCGTCGGCGACGGCACGCCGGGCGTCGTCGGGCAGACCCTCGTCGCTGAGCAGGACGTCGACCTCGTCGAGGGTCGCGATGCGTGCGAGACCGGTGACGCCCCACTTGGTGTGGTCGGCGAGCACCGTGGTGGCCGCTGCGGCGGCGATCAGCGCGCGGTTCGTGGCGGCCTCGGCGAGGTTCGGCGTCGTGAGGCCGTCCGCGTCGACGCCGTGCACGCCGAGGTAGGCGCGGTCGACGCGCAGGCGTGCGAGCGTGGCGTCGGCGACGGGGCCGACGAGCGCGTCCGACGGGGTGCGCACGCCGCCCGTGAGGATGACCTCGAGCCGGTCGTCGCCGGGGGTCGCGCGGTGCAGCACGTCCGCGGCGCCGACCGCGTTGGTCACGACCGTGAGCGGGCGCAGCGCGGGGGTCGCGGCGACCAGCTCGGCGAGCAGGTGCGTCGTCGTGCCCGCCGACAGCGCGATCGACTGGCCGGGCTCGACCGTCGCGAGCGCGGCGCGGGCGATCGCGCGCTTCTCGTCCTGCGCCCACGTGCGCTTGGCCTCGAAGCCCGGCTCGTCGGTGGGTCGCCCGCCGGCGTCGGGTGCGACGGCCCCGCCGTGCACGCGGCGCACCAGGCCGGCGCGCGCGAGCTCCGCGATGTCGCGCCGCACGGTCATGTCGGAGACGTCGAGGCTCACGACGAGGTCGGCCACCCGGGCCGCACCGTGCGCCCGGACGACCGCGAGGATGTGCTCCTGCCGCTGGCTCGCCAACACCCCGACATCATCACACACAACCGAACAACATCAAACACCCGACGGCCGGCGTGCCGGACGTGGAGGAGGACGGTGTCGCCCGTGCCCGGCCGTCGCGCGCGCTCGTCAGCGAGCGGTGGGCGTGAGGCCCAGGGATCGTCCCGCGAGGTTGCGCCGGCGGGCCGACAGGCCACGGGCGACCTCCCGGAGCGCGCGGGCGGCGGGGGAGTCGGGCGCGGAGAGCACGACCGGCGTCCCCGCGTCTCCGGCCTCGCGCAGCGTCACGTCGATCGGCACCTGACCGAGCAGCGGCACCTCCCCGCCCGTCAGCCGGCCGAGGTTCTCGGCGACCCGCGCACCGCCACCCGCACCGAAGAGCTCGAGCCGCGACCCGTCCGGCTGCTCCAGCCACGACATGTTCTCGACGACGCCCACCACGTGCTGGCGCGTCTGCACGGCGACGGACCCCGCGCGCTCGGCGACCTCGGCCGCCGCCGCCTGGGGGGTCGTCACGACGACGATCTCGGATCCCGGCAGCAGCTGCGCGACCGAGATCGCGATGTCGCCCGTCCCGGGCGGCAGGTCCAGGAGCAGGACGTCGAGGTCGCCCCAGAACACGTCGGCGAGGAACTGCTGCAGCGCGCGGTGCAGCATCGGCCCGCGCCACACGACGGGCTGGCCGGGCGGCACGAACATGCCGATCGACACGACCTTCACGTCGTGCGCGACGGGCGGCAGCAGCATGTCGTCGACCTTGGTCGGCGGACGCGTCACGCCCAGCATGCGGGGGATCGAGAAGCCGTAGATGTCGGCGTCGACGACCCCGACCCGCAGCCCGTCGGCCGCGAGCGCGACCGCGAGGTTCGCCGTGACGGACGACTTGCCGACGCCGCCCTTGCCCGACGCGATCGCGTACACCTTGGTGAGCGACGTCGGCTTCGCGAACGGGATCTCCGGCTCGGCGTCCGTGCCGCGCAGCAGCGTGCGCAGCGCCTGCCGCTGCTCGGCCGTCATCACGCCGAGCTCGACGACGACCTCCGCGACGCCCTCGACCGCCTGCACGGCGGCCGTCACGTCCCGGGTCAGCGTCTCCTTGAGCGGGCAGCCGGGTGTCGTCAGGTCGACGCCGACCCGCACGCGCGCACCCGCGGGCGTCGCGTCCACGTCCGCGTCCACCGACCGGACCATGCCGAGGTCGGTGATCGGGCGGCGGATCTCGGGGTCGAGGACCGTCGCGAGCGCGCCGCGGACGGCGGCGTCGAGGGTCGTCGGGTCGGGCTGGGGCATGCCCACATCGTAGGTGGCGCCCGGGGACCGGCCGGGACGAGGGTCCCGTGCGAGACGGCCGCACGGCGACCGCGGCCGGGTCAGACCGGTCGGTCGGTCCGCTCCTGCTCGGCCCGTTCCTGCTCGGCCCGTTCCTGCTCGGCCCGTTCCTGCTCCGCGCGCTCCCGCTCCTCGCGCTCGGCCTCGCGCTCCTCGGCGAGCTCCTCGAGCAGGTTGCGCAGCTCGGAGCGGACGAAGTCGCGCGTCGCGACCTCGGACAGCGCGATGCGCAGCGCGGCCACCTCCCGCGCGAGGAACTCGGTGTCCGCGAGGTTCCGCTCGGCGCGCTGCCGGTCCTGCTCGAACTGCACGCGGTCCCGGTCGGTCTGCCGGTTCTGCGCGAGCAGGATGAGCGGCGCGGCGTACGACGCCTGGAGCGACAGCACGAGCGTCAGCGCGGTGAAGCCGAGGTCGGCCTTGTCGAACTGCAGGCCTTCAGGCGCGAGGGTGTTCCACCCGATCCACACGGCGCAGAACACCGTGAGCCAGATGATGAACCGGGGCGTGCCGAGGAACCGCGCGATCGACTCCGACCACTGGCCCTGCCGCTCCGAGTCGACGCGCGGGCGCCGGAGCAGGACCCGCCGCGTCTCGCGCGGCAGGTCGAGCCGCTCAGCCACGACCGACCCCTGGCTGGGCCGTCGGGGTCGCCGGGAGCGTGACGCGCGGTTCCTCGTCGGTCTCGCGCCAGTCCTCGGGCAGCAGGTGGTCGAGCACGTCGTCGACGGACACCGCGCCGAGCAGGCGCTTCTCCTCGTCGACGACCGGCAGCGCGAGCAGGTTGTAGGTCGCGAGCTGTCGCGTGACCGACATGAGAGCGGCGTCCGCGGGGATCGCCTCCACGTCGGTGTCGACGATCGAGCCGATCGACTCGTGCGGGGGCTCGCGCAGCATCCGCTGGAGGTGGACGACGCCGATGAACCGCCCCGTCGGCGTCTCCAGCGGCGGGCGTGCGACGAACACCATCGACGCCAGAGCGGGCGCGAGGTCCTGCCGGCGCACGTGCGCGAGGGCCGCCGCGATCGACGTCTCGGGCCCGAGGATCACGGGCTCGGTCGTCATCAGGCCACCCGCGGTGTTGTCCTCGTACGCGAGGAGCCGCCGGACGTCCTTCGCCTCCTCGGGCTCCATGAGCTCGAGGAGCTCGGCCGCCTGCTCGTCGGGCAGCTCGCCCAGCAGGTCGGCGGCGTCGTCGGGCTGCATCGCCTCGAGGACGTCGGCGGCACGCGCCAGCGCCAGGCCCTGGAGGATCGCCACCTGGTCGTCCTCGGGCAGCTCCTCGAGCACGTCGGCGAGGCGCTCGTTGTCGAGGGCGGACGCGACCTCGAGGCGGCGGGTCGTGCCGAGGTCGTGCAGCACGTCGGCGAGGTCGGCGGCCTTGAGGTCCTCGTACTGCGCGAGCAGCAGCTCCGCGCCCTGCGCGCTCGTGGACGTGCGGCCCAGCGCGATGACGCCCTCGACGGGCACGAGCAGCGTCTCGCCACGACGGCGCAGCAGCCCGGGCTTGCCGGCCGGTCGGCGCCGGACGAAGACCTTCGTGACGAGCCAGTCGCCACCCCGCTGGAGCTCGATCGCGACGTCCTCGACCGTCGCCTGACCGGACCCGTCCGCGAGGTCGACCGTGCGGTCCAGGAGCTCGCCGACGACGAGCGTCTCGGTGGAGCGCTGCTCGAACCGCCGCATGTTGACGAGGCCGGTCGAGATGACCTGCCCGGCGTCGACGGCCGTCACGCGCGTGAGCGGGAGGAACACGCGACGCCGGCCCGGGACCTCGACGACGAGCCCGACCGCGCGCGGCGCACCCTTGGGGCGGACCAGCACGACGACGTCGCGCACCCGCCCGACCTCGTCGCCGAGCGGGTCGAAGACGGTGGTGCCGGCGAGGCGCGCGACGAAGACCCTGGTCCCGACGCTGCTCACGGTCGCAGCCTAACGGGGTGCGACCGCATCGGCTGGTGGCATCCGTGCGCGCCGTGGGGGAGGATCGCGGCATGTCGTTCACGGGTCCGCGCGTCCCCCGCACCCCCACGCCGCCGCAGGGCGAGACGGTCGCGTCGTACGCGACCTACCTGGAGGCGCAGCGTGCCGTCGACCACCTGGCCGACAAGGCGTTCGCCGTGCAGCTCGTGACGATCGTCGGCACCGACCTGCGCATGGTCGAGCGCGTCACCGGGCGGCTGTCCTACCCGCGCGTCGCGCTGGGCGGGTTCGTGTCCGGCGCCTGGTTCGGCCTGTTCGTCGGCCTGCTGCTGTCGCTGTTCACCGCGCCGGGGTCGAGCAGCCCGTTCATCCCCGCGATCCTCATCGGCGGCGCGTTCGGTCTGCTGTTCTCCGTCATCACGTACTCGTTCTCGCGCGGGCGCCGCGACTTCACGTCGTCGAGCCAGATCGTCGCGTCGTCCTACGCGGTGCTGTGCCAGACGGAGCAGGCGCACAAGGCCCGGGAGCTGCTGCGCGAGGTCGGCGGCGTCCAGTCCGGCTGGCCCGCGCGCCCCGCGGTGACCCCGCCGACGCCGGTGTCCGACCCGGCGGCGTCCTACCCGCCGCCGGCGCCGTCGACGGCCCCGCCCGCCGCGTCGCCGAGCGTGCCGCCCGTCGCGCCGCCCGCACCGCAGACGCCGGACCCGCAGCCGCCGACGCCCCCCGCGGGCGACGCCGACGGCCGCTGAGCGTCAGCGCCCGAGCAGTCCCTGCATCCACGCCTCGACGGCGTCGGGGTCGCGCGGCAGCGCCGCGGACAGGTTCTCGTTCCCGTCCGCGGTGACGAGCACGTCGTCCTCGATCCGCACGCCGATGCCGCGGTACTCCTCGGGCACGAGCAGGTCGTCGGACTTGAAGTACAGGCCGGGCTCGATCGTGAACACCATGCCGGGCTGCAGCTCCGCGTCGAGGTAGAGCTCGGCGCGCGCCTGCGCGCAGTCGTGCACGTCGAGGCCCAGGTGGTGGCTCGTGCCGTGCACCATCCACCGGCGGTGGTGCTGGTTCTCGGGCTTGAGCGAGTCCTCCGCGGAGATCGGCAGCAGGCCCCACTCCTCGAGCCGCGCAGCGATGACGCGCATCGCGGCGTCGTGCACGTCGCGGAACCTCGTCCCCGGCCTCGCGACGGCGAACGCGGCGTCGGCGGCGTCGAGCACGGCCTGGTAGACGCGGCGCTGGACCTCGGTGAACGTGCCGTCGACGGGCAGCGTGCGCGTGACGTCGGCGGTGTAGAGCGAGTCGACCTCGACGCCCGCGTCGACCAGGACGAGGTCGCCCGCGCGGACCGGGCCGTCGTTGTCGATCCAGTGCAGCGTCGTCGCGTGCTCGCCGGCGGCGGCGATCGTCTCGTAGCCGACCGCGTTGCCCTCCTGGCGGGCGTGCCCGACGAACGTGCCCTCGATGACGCGCTCGCCGCGGCGGTGCTCCTGCGCGGCGGGCAGCGCGCGCACGATCTTCTCGAAGCCCTCGATCGTGGTGTCGACCGCGAGGCGCATCTGCTCGACCTCGTACGCGTCCTTGAGCAGGCGGAGCTCGGACAGCGCCTCGGCGAGCTTCTCGTCGCGCGCACCCGCGGCCTCGGTCGCGCGGATCTCCGCGACGACCTCCTCGACGGCCTCGTCGACGTCCGGCACGACGAGCACCTGCACGCCGTCGGCGCCGGCGTCCTTCGCGAGCGCGTCGCGCAGGTCGTCGAGGTGCGCGGTCGTGATGCCCGTGACCGTCTCCACGTCCTCGAGCGTCGGCCGCGCGCCGACCCAGAACTCGCCGTAGCGCGCGTCGGAGAAGAACTCCGCGGTGTCGCGGCCCGCGAGCGGGCGCAGGTAGAGGACCGCGCGGTGGCCCGACCCGCCGTCGCCCTCGCCGTCGGGCACGGGGTGCAGGACGAGCACGGCGTCGGGCTCGTGCTCGACGCCCAGGCCGGTGAGGTGCGCGAACGCCGAGTGCGGCCGGAAGCGGTAGTCGGTGTCGTTCGAGCGCACCTTGAAGGTGCCGGCGGGGACCACGAGCCGCTCGCCGGGGAACTGCGCGGACAGCGCCGCTCGGCGCCGCTCGGTGTGGTCGGCCGCAGGACTGCGCGTCGCGGTCGACGCGGGGCGCTCCCCCCAGCCGGACGTCACGAACCGCAGGAACTCGGCCGAGCCCGGGCGCTGCGACCGGTTGCTGCCGCGGTCCGCGAGGGGCTGCTCGGCGGTCTCGGTCGACGTCTCGACGGCGGGTCGGGCGGTCTCGGGCGTGGGCTCGGTCGTCATCGCGCCATTGTCCCATCGGCGGCGACGACGACCACGGGACGTGCCCGCCGGCCGCACTACGGTGTCCGGATGCGCATCGACCTGCACACCCACTCGTCGGCGTCCGACGGCACGGACGCGCCCGCGGACCTCGTCGCGGCGGCGGCGGACGCGGGGCTCGACGTGGTGGCCCTCACCGACCACGACACGACCGCCGGGTGGGACGAGGCGGCCGACGCGGCGGCCCGGCACGGCGTGCGCCTGGTGCGCGGCACCGAGGTCTCCGCGCGGTCGGCGGGCATCAGCGTGCACGTGCTGTCCTACCTGCAGGACCCGGACGTCCCGGCGCTGCGCGACGAGCTCGAGCGCTCCCGGCGCTCGCGCGTGCACCGTGCGGAGGCGATGGTCGAGCTGCTCGCCGCCGACGTGCCGATCACCTGGCAGGACGTGCTCGACCACAGCGCGGACGCCGTGGTCGTGGGCCGCCCGCACATCGCCGACGCGCTCGTCGCGCGGGGCGTCGTGCCGGACCGGTCCGCGGCGTTCGCGCACCTCCTGCGCTCGGACGGCCCGTACCACGTGCCCCACTACGCCCCGTCGGCGGTGAGAGCGGTCCGCGCGATCCGCGCCGCGGGCGGGGTGCCGGTCTTCGCCCACCCGGGCGCCGACGCGCGCGGACGGGTCGTCCCGGACGAGGTGTTCGACGAGCTCGCCGCCGCCGGGCTCGCGGGGCTGGAGATCCACCACCGCGACCACTCGCCCGCGCAGGTCGAGCGCCTGACGGCGATCGCCGAGCGGCTCGGGCTGCTCGTCACGGGGTCGAGCGACTACCACGGTGACGGGAAGGTCAACCGGCTGGGGGAGAATCTCACCGAGCCGCACGTCCTGGCGGCGATCGTGGAGCAGGGGCGGTTGCCGGTGCTCGGAGGGTAAGGAGCCCAGGTGTCGAACGTGCTCGACGTGCACCTGTTCGCGTCGGTGTTCATCACGCTGTTCGTCATCATGGACCCCCCGGGGACCGTCCCGATCTTCCTCGGGCTGACGAGCGCCATGTCCCGGGTGCAGCGCAACCGCGCCGCCCGGCAGGCCGTCGCCGTCGCGTTCGGCGTCGTCGTCGCGTTCGCCCTGTTCGGGCAGTCGCTGCTCAGCTACATGCACGTGTCGCTGCCCGCGCTGCAGGCGTCCGGCGGTCTGCTGCTGCTGCTCGTCGCGATGGAGCTGCTCACCGGCAAGATGGAGGAGCCGCAGCCGTCGGGGAACACCAACGTCAACGTCGCGCTCGTCCCGCTCGGCACGCCGCTGCTCGCCGGGCCGGGTGCGATCGTCGCGACCATGGTCTTCGTGACCCAGTCCGACGGGACCACGGCCGACTGGGTGGCCATCGCGCTCGGCGTCCTCGCGGTCCACATCTGCCTCTACCTCGCCATGCGGTTCGCGAACGTCATCCATCGCGTGCTGGGGGAGTCGGGCACGATCCTCGTCACCCGCATCGCGGGTCTGCTCCTCGCGGCGATCGCGGTCCAGCTCGTCGCCGACGCCGTCGAGGCGTTCATCAAGGCCGCCTGACGCCGGCCGTCCGCGGCGTCGGGACGCCGAAGGGCGCGCACCCCCGGCGGGGTGCGCGCCCTTCGTGCGTGCTCGGTGGCGTCAGCCGCGAGTCGTGGGCCGCGGGGCGTCAGGCGTCGGCCGGGGCCGACGGAGCGGCGCCACCCTCGACCGGACGGCCGCCGCGCGTGCGGCGACGGTTGCGCGACCGGCTGCGACGCGCGCCGCCCGACGCGCTCTCGGCGCCCTCCGTGCCGGTCGCGTCGGCGCCGTCTTGCGGGCGCTCGGTGGGCTCGCCGCCCTCGGACGTGGCCGCGCCCTCGCCCGAGCCGCCGCGGCCACCGCGCCGACGACGACGGCCGCCCTCGCGGGCACCCTCGTCGTCGCGACGCAGCTGACCGCCACGCTGCTCGCCGCCGCGCTGCTCGCCGCCGCGCCCGCGCGATCCGGCGCTCCCGGTCCGCGCACCGGCGCCGCCGCCGCGCTTGCCGGTCTCGCCGAGGTCCTCGATCGCCTCGGCCGCGAGGCCCGCGCGGGTCTGCTGCGCCTTCGGCAGGCGACCCTTGACGCCCTCGGGGATGTCGAGGTCGGAGTACACGTGCGGCGACGACGAGTACGTCTCGACCGGCTCGGGGATGCCGAGACCGAGCGCCTTGTCGATGAGCGACCAGCGCGGCATGTCGTCCCAGTCGACGAACGTGACCGCGGTGCCCTTGTTGCCCGCGCGGCCGGTGCGGCCCGTGCGGTGCAGGTAGGTCTTCTCGTCCTCGGGGCACTGGTAGTTGACGACGTGCGTGACGTCCTCGACGTCGATGCCGCGCGCGGCGACGTCGGTCGCGACCAGCACGTCCACCTTGCCGTGGCGGAACGCGCGCAGCGCCTGCTCGCGCGCGCCCTGGCCGAGGTCGCCGTGCAGCGCGCCCGCGGCGAACCCGCGCTCGACGAGGTCGTCGGCGACCTTCGCGGCGGTCCGCTTGGTCCGCGCGAACACGATCGTCAGGCCGCGGCCGTTCGCCTGGAGGATGCGCGCGAGCAGCTCGACCTTGTCGAGCGCGTGCGCGCGGTAGACGACCTGCTTGATGTTCTTGACGGTCTGGCTGCCGTCGTCGTCCGGGTCGGCCGCGCGGATGTGCGTCGGCTGCGTCATGTAGCGGCGCGCCATCGCGACGACCGCGCCGGGCATGGTCGCGGAGAACAGCATCGTGTGGCGCGACGCGGGGGTCGCGGCGAGCAGCGTCTCGACGTCGGGCAGGAAGCCGAGGTCGAGCATCTCGTCGGCCTCGTCGAGCACGACCGTGCGCACGTGGGTGAGGTCGAGGTGGCGCTGCTTGAGCAGGTCGATCATGCGGCCCGGCGTGCCGACGACGACGTCGACGCCCTTGGCGAGCGCCTCGATCTGCGGCTCGTACGCGCGACCGCCGTACACCTGGACGACGCGCACGGTCCGGCGCGCGGACGCGGTCGCGAGGTCGCCGGCCACCTGCACCGCGAGCTCACGGGTCGGCACCACGACGAGCGCCTGCGGCTTGCCGGCGGCCGGGAGGCGGTCGTAGCCCTCCTCGCCGGGCGCGACGACCGCGTGGAGCAGCGGGACGCCGAAGCCGAGGGTCTTGCCGGTGCCCGTCTTGGCCTGGCCGATGATGTCGTGCCGCGACAGCGCGACGGGCAGCGTCATGGCCTGGATCGGGAACGGGTGCGAGATGCCCGCGTCGGCGAGCGCCTGGACGATCTCGGGGCGGACGTCGAAGTCCGCGAAGGACGCGTCGACGGCCTGCACCGACGAGTACGTGGAGCGCAGCGGGCGCGTCATGGGCGCGGCGAGCGCGCTGGCCGCGGAGGTGTCGGGGGTGTCGGGGGAGTCGACGGTGGTGCCGGGGTCGGTCGTCGTCACGTTGGCTTCTCACTGCGCAGGGTGGTGGTCCGCGCGCTGTCCAGGAGCGGCCGTCGATCGCGGCGGTCCCGGGCGACAGCGGTCACCACGCGGGTGGGCCGGCAGCCGATCGTGAAAGTCGCTCGCGAGCCGCTGCGGACGGACGTCCGGCGCTGCGCGAGCCGGTCCTGGGACCGGGGACGGCGTCCCCTCCGAGACGACCGGGCAACCGATGTACCCGCACAGCGTATCCGACGAGCCTGTGGACCGTTCCGCGCACGGCGGCGTGGCGTCGGCATACGATCCACGGATGACCACGCACGCACGCCCGGCCGGTCCCGACGACGCGTCCGTCGCCACCCCAGGGCCGTCGCAGGCCGACACGGTGGAGCTCCTCGGGCTGGTCGCCCAGCTGGAGCAGGTCGCGTTCGCGCGGCTCGCCGCCGACGCCGCGGAGGCCCCGACGGCCGACCAGCGGCTCCAGCTCAGCCGGTTCGCGGCCGCCGCGGTCACGCGTCGTGACACCGTGCTCGCGCGGATCGCCGAGCTCGGTGCCGACCCGGTCGCGGCGATCGCCCAGTTCGACCACGTGCTCGACGACTTCGACGCGCGCACCCAGCCCAGCACGTGGTGGGAGCGGCTGCTGAAGGCGTACGTGGGCTACGGCGTCGCGGACGACTTCTGCCGGGTCGCCGCCGCGGGTCTCGACGAGGAGTCCCGCCGGGTCGTGCTCGCGGTCCTCGACGACGCCGCGCACGCCGAGCTCGCCGTCGCGGAGCTGGACGCGGCCGGGTCCGACGACGGCGCGCTGAGCTCGCGGCTCGCGCTGTGGGGCCGCCGGCTCGTGGGGGAGGCGCTCGGCGTCGTGCAGCGGCTGCTCGTGCAGCGCCCGGGGCTCGTGCGGCTGGTGTCGAGCGGCACGGGCGACGCCCGGGTCGCCGACGAGCAGCAGGCGGACGGGCGCACCGCCCCCGCCAACCCGCCGACCAAGCTCTTCGGCGAGCTCACCGCGCAGCACACGCGCCGGATGTCGCGGCTCGGCCTCACCGCCTGAGCCCGCCCGGCACGGACGAGGCCCCCGTCGACCGAGCGGTCGGCGGGGGCCTCGTCGTGCGTCGTCAGATGCTGCCGAAACCCACGCGGGCCTTCGTCTCGGAGCCGATCTCCACGTAGCCCAGCGTGGACGTCGGGACGATCACCCGACGACCGCGCGTGTCGTGCAGCTCCAGCACCGTCTTGCCGTCCAGCGCGGCGGCGACGGCCGCCGCGACCTCGTCAGCGGTCTGGTCGGTCTCCAGGACGATCTCCCGCGGCAGGTTCTGCACGCCGATCGTGATCTCCACGGCCATGTCTTCCTCGTCCTCCAACGTCGTCCGCTCGCGAGCGTCCGGGCCCACGGGGAGCCCGCCTCGACGATCCTAGGCGTCCTCGTAGACGAAGTCGGGGCGGACCAGCCCGGCGACCCCGCCCCAGGCGAGCTGCGTGACGAGCTCGGCGGTCAGACCGGCGTCCGCGACGGGCGTCGTGCGGAGGCGGTGCGTCGCCGCGCCCTGCGCCATCGCGATGAGCGAGACGGCGAGCGTGGCGGACGCGTCGTCGGCCAGGCCTGTCACCTGGGACAGCACGCGCGCGATCCGGCGCGCGGCCTCCGACGACGCGTGCTCGACGCGCGCGCGCACGTCGGCGTCGTGCGTGACGTCGGACTCGAACAGCAGCGTCGAGGACTCGCCCGCGACGTCGACGAAGTCGATGTAGGCGCGGACGATCGCGGCGATGACGTCACGACCCGCGCCGCGCTGCACGGGACCCGCCTCGAGGGGGGCGACGGCCTCCTCGACGGCCGCGAGGAGGTCGGAGCCGCACTGGTCGACGACGGCGAGGTAGAGGTCGAGCTTGGAGGGGAAGTGCCGGTACAGCACCGGCTTGCTGACCTCGGCGCGGTCGGCGATGTCGTCCATCGAGACGTGGTGGAAGCCCTCGGACGAGAAGAGGTCCTGCGCGATGCGCAGCACCTGGGCACGCCGCTCGTCGCGGGCCATCCGCGGGCTGCGCGGCCGGGGGGGCGAGCCGTCGGTCCCGTCTGTCATCCCGGCATGGTAGCGACGGGACGTGTCCGGGATGCGACGATGTCCGCGTGATCCCGCCCGAGATGCCCCGTCCGGACGAGCGCGCCCCGCGTGCGCCCGGAGCCCGGCCGGAGCGTCCCGGCGCGCGTCCCGCCCGGCGTCGCGGGGTCCTGCTCGCCTCGCTCGTCGCCGCGGGCGGGCTGCTGCTCGGTGCCGGGACGGCGACGCTGACGCTGCCGACAGGCTCGGCCACGGACGCGTTGCGCGGTGCGCTCGCGCTGTCCGTCTCGGCCGGGCAGGTGCCGGGCCAGGGTGCGCTCGTCGCGGACGACGAGCAGGCGCGCGGCGCCGACACGTCCCGGACGGCCGTGCGTGCACCGGACCCGACACCGACGTTCGACCCGCTGCTGTCGGCGGACCCGCCGGTCGTCGCGCTGCCGCCGGGGCTGACCCTCGGCGACGTCGAGGCGGGACTGCTGTCGGTCGACATCCCCGAGCGCGGCGCCGGGACGTTCACGGTCGTCCCCGGCACCGACCCGGGACCGGGGACCGGCCGCGTGCGGACGATCCGCGTCGAGGTCGAGGACGGTCTGGCGGTCGACGGCGCGCGCTTCGCGCGGACGGTCATGGCGACGCTCAACGACCCGCGCGGCTGGGGCGCCGACGGGTCCGTGTCGTTCGCGCGCACCGACGGCCCCGCCGAGTTCCGCGTGACGCTCGCGTCGCCCGAGTCGGTGGACGACCTGTGCGCCCCGCTCGACACGAACGGTCAGGTCTCGTGCGGCCGCGCCGGCAACGCGGTGCTCAACCTGCGGCGCTGGGTGCTCGCGACGCAGGAGCTCGCGGGCGACAAGGTCACCTACCGCCAGTACCTCGTCAACCACGAGGTCGGCCACCTGCTGGGTCACGGGCACGAGAAGTGCCCGGCACCGGGCGCTCGCGCGCCGCTCATGCAGCAGCAGTCGTACAAGGCGGCGCCGTGCGTCCCGAACCCGTGGCCGTTCCCCTGACGGTCCCCGCGTCACACGCCTGACGACCTGCCGGTGGACGGCGGTGTCGGCGGCCCGTGATGGGATCGGCGCCGTGACGACGACCCCCGCGCTGCGCCTCGTGCGCCCCGCCCTGGCGGACGGGCCGGTGCGGGGGCCGGGCAGCCGGGTCGTCCTCGACGACGACCAGGCGCTCGCGGTCGACCGTGCCGTGCGCGGCGACGACCGGGCGCTGCTCGTCCTCGGTGCGCCCGGCACGGGCAAGACGACCGTCGCGCTGGAGACCGTCGTCGCGGCCGTGTCCGCGGGCCTGGCGCCGGAGGACGTGCTCGTCGTGTCCGCAGGCCGTCGCGCGGCCGCGGACCTGCGGGACCGGCTCGCCGCCCGGCTGCGCGCGACGTCGGGCCGCCCGCTCGTGCAGACCGCACCCGCGGTCGCGTTCGCGGTGCTGAGGTCCCGCGCCGCGCACCTCGGGCTCGTCCCGCCGACGCTCGTGTCCGGCGCGGAGCAGGACCTGCTGCTCGCGGAGCTCCTGGCCGGGCACGCCGCCGGCGAGGGTGCGCGTCCCGCCTGGCCGGGCGACGTGCCCGCCGACGTGCCGACGATGCGCGCGTTCCGCGACGAGCTGCGCGACCTGCTCATGCGCGCCGCCGAGCGCGGGCTCGGCCCGGTCGACCTCGCCGGGCTCGGCGAGCGGCACGCGCGGCCCGAGTGGACGGCCGCGGCGCAGGTCTACGAGGAGTACCTCGACGTCCTCGAGCTCCGCTCCGCGACGCCCGACCTCGGCGCGCGGCTCGACCCCGCCGTCGTCGTCGAGGAGGCCGCGCAGGCGCTGCTCGCGTGGGACGACGAGGTGCCCGGCGCGGTGCGGCCGCGCTGGCGGCTGGTCGTCGTCGACGACCACCAGGAGAGCACGTCCGCGACCGCGCGGCTGCTGCGCGTGCTCGCCGACGACGGTGCGCGGCTCCTGCTGCTCGCCGACCCCGACGCCGCGGTGCAGACGTTCCGAGGCGCCGCTCCGGCGCTGGTCGGACGCGCGCCCGTCGAGGGTGACGGCGACGGGGAGCTCGGAGCCGCGACGCACGTGCTGCGGACGGTGTGGCGGCACGGCGACGCGCTGCGGGACGTCACGCGGCGGGTCACCGAGCGCATCGGCTCCGTCGGGGCGGTGCAGCACCGCCGCGCGCAGCCGCGTGCGACGACCGGTGCCGACCGGGAGCCGGCGGCGGGGGCCGACGGGTCCGGCCTCGTGCGTGCCGCGGTGCTGCCGAGCACCGCGCAGGAGGCCGCGTTCGTCGCGCACGCGTTGCGCACCGCGCACCTGGAGGACGGCGTCGGCTGGGACGAGATGGCGGTCGTCGCGCGGTCGGGCGCGCAGGTCACGGCCCTGCGCCGCGCGCTCGCCGGCGCGTCCGTCCCGGTGACGGTCGTCGGCAGCGACGTCCCGCTGCGCGAGGAGCCCGCGGTCCGGCCGCTGCTCGAGGCGGTACGCGTCGTGGTCGGCGACGCCGAGCTCGACCCGGACGTGGCCGCCCGGCTCGCGTGCTCCCCGCTGGGCGGCCTCGACGCGGTCGGTCTGCGCCGCGTCCGGCGCGCGCTGCGTGCGGAGGAGCTCGCGTCCGGCGGCGGCCGCACGAGCGACGTGCTCCTGGTCGAGGCGCTCGGTGACCCGGCCCGCGTCGCGACGCTCCCGTCGTCCGTCGCGCGCCCCGTCGCCCGGCTCGCGGAGGTGCTGGCCGCGGGGCGCCGCGCGGCCGCGGAGGCCGACGCCGACGCGCAGACGGTGCTGTGGGCGCTGTGGCACGCGTCGGGGCTCGCGGAGCCGTGGCGGCGGTCCGCGCTCGCGGGTGGCGTCGCGGGGGAGCGCGCCGACCGCGACCTCGACGCGGTGCTCGCGCTGTTCCGCGCCGCCGAGACGTTCGTCGACCGCATGCCGCGCGCGACGCCCGGCGCGTTCGCCGACTGGCTCGCCGCGCAGGACCTGCCCTCGGACTCGATCGCCGCCGCCGCGCGTCGTCAGGCCGTGCCCGTGCTCACCCCCGCGGGCGCCGCGGGCCAGGAGTGGGACCTCGTGGTCGTCGCCGGCGTGCAGGACGGCGTCTGGCCCGACCTCCGGCTGCGGGACTCGCTGCTGGGGGCGCAGCGCCTCGTCGAGGTCGTGGCCGGCCGCCACGTCGACGGTGGCGACGAGGGTGCCCGCGCCGCCGAGGCACGTGCCGCCGTCCTCGCCGACGAGCTGCGCTCCTTCGCGGTCGCGTGCTCGCGCGCGCGGTCGCGGCTGGTCGTCACGGCGGTCGCGGACGCCGACCAGCAGCCCTCGCCCTTCCTCGACCTCGTCGAGCCGTCGGACGGCGACGTGGACCACCGCCGCACGACGGTCCCCGCAGCCGCCGACCTGCGCGGGCTGGTCGCCGAGCTGCGCTCGCGGCTCGAGCAGGCGGTCGTCGACGGCGTCGACCCGGATCCCGCGCTCGCGCGCACGCTCGCCCGGCTCGCGCGCGCGGGCGTCGCCGGCGCCGACCCCGCCGAGTGGCACGGACTCGCCACGCCGTCGAGCGACCAGCCGCTCTGGGGGCCGGAGGAGCGCGTCCCGGTGTCGCCGTCCCGGCTGGAGACGGCGCAGCGGTGCGCGCTGCGCTGGGCGCTCGAGGCCGCGGGAGGGACCGCTGCCGACTCCAGCGGGCAGACGCTCGGCACGCTCGTCCACGCCATCGCGCAGGAGCACCCGCGCGGCACACGGGCCGAGCTCGCCGCCGAGCTGGACCGGCGCTGGTCGGAGCTCGGCCTGGGCGACGGCTGGCCCGCGCGGGCGACCCGGCGGCGCGCCGAGGCGATGATCGACCGCCTCGCCGGGTACCTGCGCGACGCGGGTGCGCCGCTGCTGGTCGAGGGCGAGTTCACGCTGCGCACCGACCGCGCCGTCGTGCGCGGCACCGTCGACCGCGTCGAGCTCGACCCCGACGCGGCCGCCGACGGCGGCACCGGCGTCCGTGTCGTGGACCTCAAGACCGGCGCGACCGTCCCGAGCAAGGCGAAGGCCGCGACCAACCCGCAGCTCGGCGCCTACCAGCTCGCGGTCGACGCGGGCGCGTTCGAGACGCTGCCGCCCGACGCCGTGAGCACGGGCGCGCGGCTCGTGTACCTCGGCACGGGCGCGTCGGCGACCGAACGGCACCAGGAGGCGCTCGGGGGCGAGGACGACGGCCCGACGTGGGCGCGCACGCTCGTCGACGAGGTCGCCGACAAGATGGCCGCGTCCACGTTCGTCGCGACCACCAACGACCTGTGCGACCGCTGCCCGGTCCGCCGGTCGTGCCCGGTGCGCACCGAGGGCGGGCAGGTGGTCGCGTGAGCCTGCTGTCCGCGGCGCAGATCGCCGCGCTCGTCGGCCAGCCGCCGCCCACCCCCGAGCAGGAGCGGGTGGTCGAGTCGCCGCTCGCGCCCGCGCTCGTCGTCGCCGGGGCCGGGTCCGGCAAGACCGAGACGATGGCGGCGCGCGTCGTCTGGCTGCTCGCGAACGGGCTCGTCGCGCCCGAGCAGGTGCTGGGGCTGACGTTCACGCGCAAGGCCGCCGCCGAGCTCGCCGAGCGGGTGCGTCGACGCCTGCGCCGCCTCGCACGGGCGGCGGCCGAGGACGGCGTGGTCCTGCCCGGCGCCGCGGTCCTGGCGGGGGCGGACGGCGACGTGCTCGGTGCGCTCGCCCGGCCGACGATCGCGACCTACAACGCCTACGCGTCGTCCCTGGTCGGCGACCACGCGCTGCGCCTCGGCCTCGACCCGTCGGCGCGCCTGCTCGGCGAGGCCGCGCAGTGGCAGCTCGCGCACGAGGTCGTCGAGGCGTGGACCGGCGACGTCGACACGGACGCCGCCACCTCGACCGTCGTCGACGCGGTGCTGTCCCTGTCCGGCGCGCTCGACGAGCACCTCCTCACGCCGGCCGAGGCGCAGGCGGGGATCGCCGGGATCGTCGACGCGATCACCGCGACGCCGCACGGGCCGGGCAAGCGCACCGAGCCCTACCGCGACGTCGCCGCCCTCCTCCGCCTGCTCGGCGAGCGGTCGCGCGTGCTCGACCTCGTCGCGACCTACCGCGACCGCAAGCGCGCCGCGGACAGCATCGACTTCGGCGACCAGGTCGCGCTGGCCGCGCGGCTCGCGCTCGACGTGCCGGACGTCGCCGCGGGCGAGCGCGCGCGGTTCCGGGTCGTGCTGCTCGACGAGTACCAGGACACGTCGTACGCGCAGCTCACGCTGCTGGCCGCGCTGTTCGGCGACGGTCACCCGGTGACCGCGGTCGGCGACCCGCACCAGTCGATCTACGGCTGGCGCGGGGCGAGCGCGGGCGGGCTCGAGGGCTTCCCGACGACCTTCCCGGTGGTCGGGCCCGACGGGGACCGGCGTCCCGCCGACGTGCACTCGCTGTCGACGTCGTGGCGCAACGACCGGCGGATCCTCGACGCCGCCAACGTCGTCGCGGCACCGCTGCGCGCGTCGACGTCGCGCGTCGACGTCCCGGTGCTCGCCGCGCGGCCCGGCGCGGGCGACGGCCGCGTGCACGCGCACGTCGCCGAGACCGTCGAGGACGAGGCGCGCGCGATCGCGGAGTTCGTCAAGGCCCGCTGGCGCGCCGCCGCGCCGGGCGTCGAGCGCGTCACGGCCGCCGTGCTGTGCCGCAAGCGCTCACAGTTCCCGGTCGTGCAGCGCGCGCTGCGAGCCGCGGGCCTGCCGGTCGAGGTCGTGGGCCTCGGCGGTCTGCTCGCGACCCCCGAGGTCGTGGACCTCGTCGCCGCGCTGCAGGCCGCGCACGACCCGTCCCGCGGCGACGCGCTCATGCGGCTCCTCACGGGTGGCCGCACGCGGCTCGGTGCGGCGGACCTGCACGCGCTCGGCGCCTGGTCGGCGGAGCTCGCCGGGCGGGCCGGTGGCGGCGGGAGGGCCGGGCGCGACCCGGGGGTGCAGGCGGACGTCGTCGACGAGCGCAGCATCGTCGACGCGCTCGACGAGCTGCCCCGTCCGGGCTGGCGCAGCGTCACCGGGCGTGAGCTGAGCGACGCGGCCCGTGCGCGCCTCGCGGACCTCGCACGGCTCCTCACCGCCCTGCGCTCGCACACGTACCTCGCGGTGCCCGAGCTCGTCGGCGAGGCCGAGCGGCTCCTCGGGCTCGACATCGAGGTCGCCGCGCGCGCGGGCGTCGCGCCCGGCCGCGCCCGCGCCAACCTCGACGCCTTCCGCGACGTCGCCGTCGAGTTCGCGCGCACCGCCGACCACCCGACGCTGGGCGGGTTCCTCGCGTGGCTCGACGCCGCCGACACGCGCGAGAGCGGGCTCGACATGCCGGTCGCCGAGCCCGACCCCGACGCGGTGCAGGTCATCACCGTGCACGCCGCGAAGGGCCTGGAGTGGGACGTGGTCGCGGTCGCCGGGCTCGTCGACGGCGTGCTGCCCGCGACCCGCACCCGCGGCAAGGACGGACCCAAGGACTCGGCGTGGCTCACGGGCCTCGGCACACTCCCCTACCCGCTGCGCGGCGACCGTCGCGACCTGCCCGCGTTCGCGTACGCCGGAGCCGAGCACCACAAGGACCTCGAGGAGCGTCGCCAGCGGTTCGTCCTCGACGCCGGCGCACACCAGGTGGCCGAGGAGCGGCGCCTCGCGTACGTCGCGCTGACGCGCGCCCGCACCGACCTGCTGCTGTCCGCCGCCTGGTGGGGCGACTCGAGCGGCCCGCGCGCGCTGTCGCTCTTCCTCGAGGAGCTCGTCACCGCGGGCCTCGTGACCGAGGACGGCTGGATGCCCCCGCCCGAGGCGGGCACCGGCAACCCGCGCGAGGACCAGGTGCTCAGCGCCGTCTGGCCCGCGGACCCCTTCGCCGCCGACGACGGACCCGGGCGCCGGCCCGCCGTGGAGGCCGCCGCGGACCTCGTCCGGGCGGCGGTCGTGGCGGCGGTGGCCGAGACGCCGCACGCCGCCGACGAGGGGGAGTCGCTGGATCGCGTCGGCACGGACCGCCCCGTCGACGCAGGCGCGGTACCCCGGTCCCGGTGGGAGGACCTGGCCGACCGGCTGCTCGCCGAGCAGGAACGCGTCCGGCGTCCCGACGGCGGCGTCGAGCTGCCCGCGCACCTGTCGGCGTCGTCGCTGGTCCGGTTGCACGCCGACCCCGCCGAGTTCGCACGCGGCCTGCGACGACCCGTGCCGCGCGAACCGTCCCCGCAGGCCCGCCGGGGCACGCGGTTCCACGCGTGGGTCGAGGGCTGGTACGGCGCCGCGTCGCTGGTCGACGTGGACGCGCTGCCCGGCGCCGACGACGACTCGGTGCCCGTCGACGTCGACGAGGAGGCGCTGCGCGCGTCGTTCCTGCGGACCCCCTGGGCGGACCGTTCGCCGCTCGCGATCGAGGTCGACGTCGAGACGACCGTCGACGGGTACGTGCTGCGCTCCCGCATCGACGCCGTGTTCCCCGACGACGAGCGCGCGGACGCCCTGTTCCCCGATGACGAGCGCACCGACGCCGGTCGCCGTGCCGTGGTCGTCGTGGACTGGAAGACGGGCGCACCGCCGACGGACCCCGAGGCGCGGGCCTCGCGCGAGCTCCAGCTCGCCGTCTACCGGCTCGCGTGGTCGCGCTGGACCGGGACCCCGCTCGACCTCGTCCGAGCGGCGTTCTGCTACGTCGGGACCGGCGAGACGGTCTACCCGCAGCGCCTCCTGGGCGAGGACGAGATCACGACCCTGCTGCGCCGCGCCACCGACCCGGCGGCGTCGGCGGCCCCGGCCGACCGACGCGGCGGCGCGGACCGCACGTGGCCCTCGAACGTGGACCGCGGGGCGGCGAACCCGGGCGGGCCGGCCGCACGGACGCACGGCGCGACGACCGGTCGTCCCGTCGCACCACCGGTCTCCGGGGACCGGCCCGTCTGAGCGGGCCGTCAGGCGTAGGACGCGGAGGACTCCGCCTCGGCGAGGCGCGTGTGCTCGTCGAGGTCCTGGAGCATCGCGACGGCGTCCGCGACGACCTCGTCGTCACCGGTCCGCACGCCGAAGAGGAGCCACCGCGCGAGCGCGAGCTCGCCCGCGAGGAACGCGCGCCGCAGCAGGTGCGGGTCGGTGAGCTCGGTGCGCCGCAGCTGGTACGCCTCCATGACCGAGTCGGCGGCGTCGGGCGGTGCGGCGACCAGGAGCCACGAGAGGTCGTCGGCCGGGTCGGCCACGACGGCGTCGCCCCAGCCGAGGACGCCGCTGACCTTGCCGTCGTGGACGAGCACGCGGTCGGCGGACAGGTCGCCGTGCACGACCGTCGGCCGGAACCGCCACATCGCGACGTCCTCGAGCTGCTCCTCCCACCGGCGCAGCAGCGCGGGCGGGACCTTGCCGGTGCGGGCGGCCTCGTCGACCTCCGCCTGGCGGCGCTGGCGGTACTCGGTCGCCTCGTAGACGGGCAGGCCGACGCTCTCGACGACGGACGTGGGCAGCTCGTGCAGCGCGGCGATCGCCCGCCCGAGGTCGGCGGCGAGCCCCGGACCGGGGCGCAGGGTGTCGACGCGCAGCGGCGCGCCCGGGATCTCGGCGTGCACGGCCGCGCGGCCACCCTCGGGGAGGTGCGCGAACCCGACGGGTCGGGGCACGGCGAACGGGAGGGCGCCCGACGTCGCGTGCTCGGCGAGCCCTTCCAGCAGGTCGACCTCGGCCTCGAGCGCGGCGCCCGCGGCGGCGCTGGACGGTGCGCGCACGACCCAGCGGCGGCGCTGCGCGTCGATCACGACCGCGACGTCGTAGTCCGTGCCGGGCTGCGCGGGCCGTCGCACGTCGTACGCGTCGAGGCCGGGGACGGCGACCGTCGCCAGCGCGGCGAGAGCGAGGGGTGAGCGAGGCACGTCGACCAGGGTAGGTCGGCGACGCGTGCGAGCCGGGGTCGCGCCCCGGCGTGTCGGTCCCATTCGTCCGGCTGCGCGATGCGCAGTCGCCGCGTCGCCCGCGGTCGGCGTGACCCCGAGAGCCCGGGCGACGGCCGCGCGAGCGGCCATGCGGTCCCCGGGCGCGCGACCGGCCGTGCGGTCCCCGGCCGTCGGGCGCCCGGGCCGTCGGGCGCCCCGACGCGTACCGTGGCGGCGTGATCGTCGACGCGCTGCCCCTGTCCCGTGCCGTGGTGGACCGGGCGGCGGAGCACCGGCGCGACGGTCTCGCCGAGGCGCTCGCGGCGGAGTCGACGCGCGTCCTGCTCGTCGACGACGGCAGCGTCCTCACCGACGACGCCTTCGCGCTCCTGCTGCTGACGCCGGACTCCGCACGCACGCTCGTCGAGGAAGGTCTCGACGCGCCCGCCGGCGCAAACGTCCCCGGCTCGACGGCGTCACCGGACGCCGACGTCGACGGCCTGTGGCTCCTGCTCGGCCGGGACGGGGACGGCACGGCGTACGTCGCGAGGCGGGTGCTGGGCCGCCGGCCGGCACCCGCGACGGGGTCGGCGTCGGACGTCCTCGTGCACGCCGCCGCGTCCGACGGGTCCGACCAGCCCCCGACGTCGCCCCCGACACCGCTCGCGGCGGGCACCCGGTGGTCGTCCCTGCGGGTCGTCGGCGCGACGCTGTCGGCTCGCGACGCCGGGCTCGCGACCGCGGCGGTCGCGCTCGACGCCTGGCACGCACGGCACCCCCGCTGCCCCCGCTGCGGTGCCGCCACCGTCGCGACGCAGTCGGGGTGGGTGCGCACGTGCACCGTCGACGGGTCGGAGCACTACCCGCGCACGGACCCGGCGGTGATCATGGCGGTCGTCGACGACGCGGACCGGCTGCTGCTGGGGCACGCGGCGGCGTGGGCGGCGCACCGCTGGTCGACGCTCGCGGGGTTCGTCGAGGCCGGCGAGTCGCTGGAGAACGCGGTGCGCCGCGAGGTCCTGGAGGAGACCGGTGTCGTCGTCGACACCGTCGAGTACCGGGGCAGCCAGCCGTGGCCGTTCCCGGCGTCGCTCATGGTGGGGTTCCGGGCGCACGCGCGGTCGACGGAGGTCGCCGTGGACGGCGTCGAGCTCGAGAGCGCGGCGTGGTTCACCCGCGAGGAGCTGCGCGACGCCGTCGCGTCGGGCGAGGTGATCCCGCCGGGGCCGTCGTCGATCGCGCGTGCCCTCGTCGAGGACTGGTTCGGCGGCACGCTGCCGGCCGGGCCCGAGTTCTGACCGACCCGACGGCGGCGGGTCCGCGCTGTCGTCCGGTCAGTCAGAGCTCGGTGCACCGCGACCACGGGACCGCGACGACGGGACGTGATGCCGTCAGGACCCGAGGCGCTCGCGGACCTGGACCAGCGACGGGTTGGTGAGCGCACCGCCGTCGGGGAACACGACCGTCGGCACGGTGCGGTTGCCGCCGTTGACCGACTCGACGTACTGCGCGGCCGCGTCGTCCTGCTCGACGTCGACCTCGGTGTAGCCGATGCCCGCGGAGTCGAGCTGCTTCTTCAGCCGGTGGCAGTACCCGCACCAGGTGGTGGAGTACATCGTCACGGTGCCGGCCTGGGGCAGGGTCTCGGTGGTCATGCGTCCTCGTGGTCTCGGCGGGCGGGGCCCGGACGACCGGACCCCGACGGACGGTGACGAGGCACGCGCCTCGTCACCCGCTGCAACACGGTCGCACGGGTGCGGCTTCCGCGCCGCCGGTGTGGTGTGGACCACACGGACGGCTGACCTGCGGCGACCTGGGGACGGCGGGTCGAGGCTGTCGGTCGCGGCTGCGACACTGGTCGACGATGTCCGCCGACGCCCTCCTCGACGCCCTCGACCCCGAGCAGCGGGCCGTCGCCACCGCGCTGCGCGGCCCGGTGTGCGTGCTCGCGGGTGCCGGCACGGGCAAGACGCGCGCGATCACGCACCGCATCGCGTACGGGATCCGCACGGGCGTCTACCGGCCGGGCAACGTGCTCGCGGTGACGTTCACGGCCCGGGCGGCGGGGGAGATGCGGACCCGGTTGCGCGGCCTGGGCGCGTCGGGCGTGCAGGCGCGCACGTTCCACGCGGCGGCGCTGCGGCAGCTCGGCTACTTCTGGCCCAAGGTCGTCGGCGGCGCCCCGCCCCGGATCCTCGACCAGAAGGCGCAGGTCGTCGCGGAGGCCGCGCGCCGGGTCGGCCTGTCGGTGGACCGGGTGAGCGTGCGGGACCTCGCGTCGGAGATCGAGTGGGCCAAGGTCTCGCTCGTCACGGCCGACGACTACGAGAAGGCCGTCTCCGCGATCGCGCGCCCGGCGCCGAGCGGACAGGACCCGCAGGCCGTCGCGCGGCTCATGACGTCGTACGAGCAGGTCAAGGCCGAGCGCGGCGTGATCGACTTCGAGGACGTCCTGCTGCTGCTGTCGGCGATGCTCGCCGAGCGCCGGGACGTCGCCGACGAGATCCGCGAGCAGTACCGCTACTTCGTCGTCGACGAGTACCAGGACGTCAGCCCGCTCCAGCAGTTCCTGCTCGACCAGTGGCTGGGCGGCCGCCACGAGCTGTGCGTCGTGGGCGACCCGAGCCAGACCATCTACTCGTTCGCGGGCGCGACGCCGTACCACCTCACGACGTTCGCGACGACGCACCCGGGCGCGACGGTCGTCCGGCTGGTCCGCGACTACCGCTCGACGCCCCAGGTGGTGAGCCTGGCCAACCGCGTCATCGACGCGACCCGCCGCGCGGGCGGTCCGGCGCCGCTCGAGCTCCGCGCGCAACGCCCCGACGGTCCCGAGGTGCGGTTCACGGCCTACGACGACGACGAGGCCGAGGCGACCGGGGTCGCGCACGCGATCGGCCGCCTGGTGCGCACGGGCGTGCGGCCCAGCGAGGTCGCGGTGCTCTACCGCACGAACGCGCAGTCGGAGGCCTTCGAGGAAGCGCTCGCGACCGCGGGGATCGCGTACCAGGTCCGCGGCGGCGAGCGGTTCTTCGCCCGACGGGACGTCCGCGACGCCCTCGTCCTGCTGCGCGGTGGCGCGCGGTCCGCCGACCCGACGGTCCCCATGCCCGAGACGGTGCGCGACATCCTGCGCACCGTCGGCTGGTCCGAGGAGCCGCCCGCCGCACGCGGCGCCGCCCGGGAACGCTGGGACGCGATGCACGCGCTCGTGGGCCTGGCCGACGAGCTCGCCGCCGCCTCCGCCGACGGCACCGGCACGGCCTCGGGCGACCAGCCGGCGACGCTGGTGGACCTCGTCGCCGAGCTCGACGAGCGCGCCGCCGCGCAGCACGCGCCGACCGTCGAGGGCGTGACGCTCGCGTCGTTGCACGCCGCCAAGGGCCTCGAGTGGGACGCCGTGTTCCTCGCCGGACTCAGCGAGGGCCTGCTGCCGACGTCCCTCGCCGACACGCCGGCCGCCGTCGCCGAGGAGCGCCGCCTGCTGTACGTCGGCGTCACCCGCGCGCGCGAGCACCTGCACCTGTCGTACGCCCGCTCGCGCCTGCCCGGCGGCCGGCCGAACCGCACGCGCTCGCGCTTCCTCGGCGACCTGTGGCCCGACGACCGTCGGCCGGCCCGCTCGTCCTCCACCCGCCGCCCGACCGTCACCCTCGACCCGACCGCGGACGACGACGACCCGCGCGCCCGCCGTGTCGTCGCCGAGCTCACCCGCTGGCGCGACGAGCAGGCCCGGTCCGCGGGCGTGAGCCCGGCGCGCGTCCTGACCACGGCGACCGTCGCCCTCATCGGCGTGCACCAGCCCCGCACGCGCGAGGAGCTGGGGCGCGTCCCCGGCGTCGGCGCGCAGACGCTCGCGACCCTCGGCGACGACGTCCTCGCGGTCGTCGCGCGGGCCGCGGGGAGCGCCGGACAGGGCTGAACGGGCGACCGTCCGAGATTCGTCGAGGACATGTCGTTAATTCGGTTGTCCCGCGTCACGACCCCGCCCTACTGTGATCCTCGTCCTTGAACGTGGGCTGCGCCGGAAGGCCAGAGCCCGAAGCCGGAAGGAGGTGGGAGTCGCGATGAACACCAACCTGATCGTCACCTCGAGCGTCGCTCAGGCGTGCGCACATGTCGCCGCGCCCACCGGCGCCGGCTTCGAGGGGCGTGGTGTGTCCATCTCCGGGATGACGGTCGTCGCCGACCGGTTCCAGGGGACGGGCATCGACACCGAGCTCCTTCCGACGTGGCGCAAGCGTCCCACCACCGATCGCTACATCCGTCTCAGGACTCCCTAGGTCTGACCCACTGAGGTCGCCCAGGCCGCGGAGTCCGTACATCGGATCCGCGGCCTTCACATTTCCCCGATGACCCGGGGTGAACGTGTCGGTCCGGTCCGGACCACGAACGACACGCTCATCAGCGAGGACATCAGGAGGACATCGTGCGGCTCACGACGCTGCTCGACACCGTGAACCAGGGCGGATCTGGCGCCTGGCCTCCCACGGGCAGCACCGCGACCACCGACGACACCCAGTTCGACGCGCTCGTCGCCGACCTCATCCCGTGCCGCTCGCACGACCCGGAGCTGTGGTTCGCCGAGCAGACGGCGGTCGTGGAGCGCGCGAAGGCGCTCTGCCGGGAGTGCCCGCTCATGGAGGGCTGCCTCGCCGGCGCCATCGAGCGGGCCGAGCCCTGGGGCGTCTGGGGCGGTCAGGTCTTCATCGGCGGTGTGGTCGTCGCCACGAAGCGTGGCCGGGGACGCCCGCGGAAGAACCCGCTCCCGGCCGCGTGACCAGCACGTGAGGCGCGCCCCACGCGGGGGCGCCTCACGGTCGGACCTTCCGGCGACCGCTCAGGTCGTCGGCACCGGTACCCGTCCCACGACGGGCAGGGCGGTGCACCCGCAGTCCGGGTGCACCGCCCATTCGCGTACCCGGGGGACGGCGTCGGGCAGCCCGACCTCGTAGGTCGTCCCCGCGCGGGGGCGGGCGGTCCCGTCGAGGACCGTGAGGGCCACGGCCGCGGCCAGCGCCGCGCCGACGCCGGCGACGACGCCCACCTCCGGCCGGTCGGGCCGCCCGGGCGCACCGACGAGCTGCGCGACGAGCGTCGGCCACACCGGGTCGGCGTCGGCGCGGTGCAGATCGAGGCAGCGCAGGCACGGGCCGTGGCCGGGGTCGACCAGAGGACCGACGACCGTGTCCGCCTCACGCACGACCACCGACAGGTGCGGGACGCCCGAGCCGACGAGCACCGCGGACCGTGCCGGGTCTGCGGCCCCGTGCTCGACCACGACGAGCAGGTCCGGCACGACGGCACCCTCGACGCTCACCCGCGGCGCGGCGTCGCGCAGCACGCGCGCGGCGACGACGTCGCGCCGTGTCCCGACGTCACCCCAGCGGTACCCGCCGACGCCGACGTCCGACGACCGCACCGGCCGGTCGTCGTCGAACAGCACCCGTCCCACGCCCGCCGCGGCGAGCGTGACGGCGACGCCGAGACCGGTCGGGCCGAGGCCGACGACGCCGACGGTCCGCGTCGAGCGGGCGCGGACGAGCGCGGCGCCGTCGCCGTCGGGCAGCAGGAGGGACCAGACCGCCGCGTCCGCGGAGGCCGGGCCCTCGGCGCGGCGCCCGTCACCGGTCGCGGTGAGGCGGGCCGCCGTGAGGAGCGGCGCGACGTCGGCGAGGCCGGACCCGGCACCGGACCGCGGGCGGGGCGACGCCGCGCGGGTCGGGTCGTCCAGCTCGAGCAGCGCGCCGACCTCGGACGTCGTGAGGTCGGTCAGGCGCACAGCCCAGCGCGGGTCGGTGCCGACCTGCACCTCGGTGCCGCTGCGGCGCAGCACGCGCAGACCCGGACGCAGACGCATGGGGCTCCTCCTCGACGGTCGCGCCACTGTGGCACCGGCGGCCGTCGGACGGCGGACCTCGTCCACAGGCCCGAGGGCCCGGACGCACGAAGGGCGCCGTCCGACCGGACGGCGCCCTTTGAGAGGTGGGTGCTCAGGCCTTGCCGAGGATGCGGTTGAGCTTCGTCCCGCAGACCGGACACGTGGCCTTCGCCATGCGTCGCCCGGAGTCGGACACGACGACCTCGCCCTCGGCCTCGCGCTTCTCCTTGCACTTCACGCAGTAGAACTCGCCTGCATAGGTCTCCGCCATCGGGGTCCCTCCCTCGGTCTCGTGCACCGGACCGGGGGACGGTGCCGGCGGCCGGCCGCGGTCCCGACGGGTGCGCCCGAGCGTCGTCCACAGTAGCGGCGCACGACCCCGCCGACCCCGTGATCATGCGGAACACGCCGCGCGCGACCGGGTGAAGAGCGGGACGGGCTCGCCCGGGAGGGCTAGCGTGCAGGTGTGCAGCCCACGGACGACCTGTCGCAGGTCGAGGTCCGCCGTTCGCGCCGGCGTGCGCGCACGGTGACGGCGTGGCGCGAGGGCGAGCGGACCATCGTCGCGATCCCCGCCCGGTTCACGCGGGCGCAGGAGCACGAGTGGGTCCGCCGGATGATGACGCGGCTCGCTGCGCAGGAGCGTCGTCGCCGCCCGTCGGACGAGGAGCTCGCGACCCGCGCGGCCGACCTGTCGACCCGTTACCTGGGCGGGCGTGCCCGGCCCACGAGCGTCGCGTGGTCGAGCAACCAGGGGCGCCGGTGGGGGTCGTGCACGCCGAGCGACGGGACGATCCGGCTCTCCGACCGGCTGCGCGGGATGCCGCGGTGGGTCGTCGACTACGTGCTGCTCCACGAGCTCGCGCACCTGCTCCACGCGGGGCACGGGCCCGAGTTCTGGGCGGAGCTCGACGCCTACCCGCGGACGCAGCGGGCCCGCGGGTTCCTCGAGGGGGTCGCGTACGCGAGCGACCGCAGCGGGGCCGACGAGCCGTCCGGCGTCGACGGCGAGGCGCCCACGGCCGTGGACGACGCGGTCGACGACGACGCGGCCGCGATCGAGGCGACCGACGTCGCCGTCGCGCTCGAGCCGGCGGACGACGTCGAGCCCGCCGACGGTGCCCACGCCCTGGGCGGCTCGGGCGCGGTCGCGCTGGCCGACCCCGCGCGGCGCACGCGGGGCTGACCGCTCAGCGGGCGGGCGGCTCCTGGGGCCCGGCCTCGTCCGTCGGGCCGGCCGTCGGGCCGTCCGCGGGCCGGTCGGTGGCGTCGCCGAGGATCTGGGCGAGCGCGCGGTCGACCTCGGCCGTCTCGTCGACGGCGGCCGCGCGACGGGCCGCGTAGCCCGCGGGGTCGTCGAGGTCCTGCGTGGTCGGCAGCAGGTCCGGGTGGTCCCACACGGCGTCGCGCGCGGACGCGCCGCCGTCGCGCGTGATCTGCGCCCACAGCGCGGCGGCATCGCGCAGCCGGCGGGGGCGCAGCTCGAGGCCGACGAGGTTCGCGAACGTCTGCTCGGCGGGGCCGCCCGCGGCACGACGTCGGCGGACCATCTCGCGCAGCGGCACGGTGTGCGGGAGGTGGGCGATCGCGGCGGCGGCCGTCACCTCGTCGACCCAGCCCTCGACGAGCGCCAGCGCCGTCTCGAGCCGCTCGAGCGCGGCCTGCTGCTCGGGCGTCGTGTGCGGTGCGAAGACCCCGCCCGACAGCGCCTCCTGCAGGGCGGCGGCGTCGGTCGGGTCGATCGAGCTCACCGCCTCCTCGAGCTGGTCGACGTCGATCGTGATGCCGCGCGCGTACGCCTCGACCGTCGACATGAGGTGCGCGCGCAGCCACGGCACGTGCGTGAACAGGCGGGTCGCGGCGGCCTCGCGGAGCGCGAGGAACAGGCGGACCTCGTCGAGCGGCGCGTCGAGTCCTTCCGCGAACGCGTCGACGTTCGCGGGGACGAGCGCGGGCGCGGGCGCGTCGAGCAAGGGCAGACCGATGTCGGTCGTGCCGAAGACCTCGCGCGCGAGCGTCCCGGCGCCCTGGCCGACCTGCATGCCGAACACCGCGGAGCCGAGCTGGCGCAGCAGGTGCGACGGGTCGAGGCCGCCCGGCAGCGCGCCGGCCGCCTCCTCCGGGAGGCTCGCGCCGAGCGCCTGCACGAGCGCACCCGACAGCGACGCGGCGACCGGCTCGGTGAGCGTGCGCCACGTCGGGAGGGTCGCCTCGACCCACTCCGCGCGGCTCCACGCGTGCGGGGTGCCCGACGAGGGCGGGAGGTCGGTCACGGCGTCGAGCCACAGCTCGGCGACCGAGAGCGCGTCGAGCACGTCACGGGCGCGCCCGGGGGAGAGAGCCGGGTCGCCCCCGACGGACGCCTGCTGGCGCGCCAGGTCGTGCGCCATCTGCCAGTTCACCGGGTCGTCGCCGGCCGCGGCCAGCAGGCGCTGCACCTGCGCGACGGCCTGCTCGACGAGCCGCGGGTCGTCGGGGAGCCCCGACGCGGACGCCATCTGGGCGGGGTCGAACCCGCGCTCGCGCATCTCGCGGATGGCCGCGTCCGCGCCGTCGCCCAGCATGGCCCGGAGCATCTGCTCCCAGGCGGGGACCTCAGGCCCGTCGGGCCCGGGCACGGCGGGGTTGTCGGGGCTCACGGGGACCTCCTGCGACGATGGGGCCGGCGGGATCCACGGTAACCACGCAGGACAGGAACGAGGGACGGGTGGACGGGCAGGTTCGCTCAGGGCGCACGGACGCGTCCGGGACGGGGTCGGCGCGCGCGGCGAGGCGCGGCGCGTCGACCGCGCGCGCCCCCCGGCGGAAGGCCGCCGCAGGTGCGGAGCCTGCCGCGCCCGCCGCGGACCGGACCGACCGGGTGGTCGTCGTCGGGTCGGGGCCGGTCGCGGTCGCGGCCCTCGCGGCGTGGGACGGTGCCCGGTCCGTCGAGGTCCTGCCCGAGCGCGAGCCGCAGTCGGCGCTCGCGGGCGCGGACGTCGTGGTCCTCGTGTCCCACGCGGCCGACCTCGCGCAGCACGCCGGTGTCGCACCGCGGGACCGGCGGTCGGCGGCCGTCGCGGTCGCGCAGCACACGCTCGCGGCGGCGCGCGCGGTCGGCGTGCGGCACGTCGTCGTGGTGACCTCCGCCGTCGTGCACGGCGCGTGGCCCGACCGGCCCGTGGTGCACGACGACGACCCGCTGCCGACGGGCGCCGACGCACCCCGTGACGGGCTGGTCGGCGACCTCGCGGCGGTCGAGGCGGTCGTCGCGCGCGCGGCCCGGCGGCGCACGCCCCTGGTCACGGTCCTGCGGCCCGCGGCGATCGTCGGTCCGGGCGTCGACACGTTCGTCACGCGGCACTTCGAGGCCCCGCGCCTGCTGACGGTCCGCGGGGCCGTGCGGCAGTGGCAGCTCGTGCACGTCGACGACGTCGCGTCGGCGGCGAGGTTCGCCGTCGACCACCGCCTGACGGGCGCGCTCACGGTCGGCGCGCCCGACGTCCTGTCGCCGTCGCAGGTCGAGGCCGCGGCGGGGATGCGTCGGGTCGAGCTCGCGGCCGCGACCGCCTTCGGCACCGCCGAGCGGCTGCACCGCGTGGGCGTCCTCCCGTCGCCGGCGTCCGAGCTCGCGTTCGTCGTCTACCCGTGGACGGTCGCCGCCGACCGCCTGACCGCGGCCGGGTGGTCGGCGCGCTGGTCGAGCCCCGAGTGCCTCGACGTGCTGCTCGAGGGCGTGCAGGGCCGCGTCGCGGTCGCGGGACGCCGGATGGGCTCGCGCGACGCGGCGGCGCTCGGGGCGGCGGGGGCCGCCGTCGCCCTCATCGGCACCGCCGCCGTCTGGCGGCAGGCGCGGGCCCGGCGTCGCGGCTGAGCGCCGTCGGTGGCACACATCCGGGTAGGGGATGATCGGCTCCGTGCTCGACGCCACCGACCCGCTGCCCGACGACGACGAGCAGCCCGCCCCGCGGCCGCTGTCGCCGCGCGCCGTCACGACGACGACGTCGCTGCTGGCCGGAGCGACGCTGCTCGCGGTGCTCGTCGTGCTGCCCACGCCCTACGCGGTCAACAGCCCCGGGCCGACGCGCGACGTCCTCGGCGAGCACGCGGGCACCCCCATGATCGAGATCTCCGGGGCGGAGACGCACGAGTCCACGGGCGAGCTGCGGCTCACGACCGTGTCGAGCACCGGCGGCCCCGGGTACCCGTCGAGCATCTTCGGCGTCCTCGGCGGCTGGGTCGCCGAGTCGTCCGTCGTGCTGCCCGTCGAGCAGGTGTACCCGCCGGACGTGTCGCAGGAGCAGATCGACGAGTCCAACCAGGCCGAGATGGTGTCGTCGCAGGAGGACGCGACCGTCGCGGCGCTCACCGAGCTCGGCTACGAGGTCCCGGCCACGCTGCTCGTCGCGGGCACCGTCGAGGGGACCGACGCGGAGGGCAAGCTCGAGGAGAACGACCTGCTCGTCGGCTTCGACGGCGAGCCGCTGCCGGACTACCAGTCGCTCGTCGACGCGCTCGCGGACGTGCAGCCGGGCGACACCGTCACGCTCACCGTGCAGCGGCACGGGCAGGACGTCGACGTCGAGGTCGTCACGAGCGAGCGGGAGGGCGGCGGCGCGCAGATCGGCGTGCTCATCGACCCGACGTTCGACATGCCCGTCGACGTGACGATCAGCATCGACGACATCGGTGGCCCCAGCGCGGGCACGATGTTCGCGCTCGGCATCATCGACAAGCTCACGCCCGAGGACGAGGCCGACGGCGAGGTCATCGCCGGCACGGGGACGATGGACGTGACGGGTGCCGTCGGGCCGATCGGCGGCATCCGGCAGAAGCTCGCCGGGGCGAAGCGCGACGGAGCGGACTGGTTCCTCGCCCCCGACCGCAACTGCGACGAGGTCATCGGGCACGTGCCCGACGGGCTGCGCGTCGTGAGCGTCGCGACGCTGCACGAGGCGCGCGTGGCGATGGAGGCGATCGGCGCGGGCGAGGCCGACGACCTGCCGACGTGCACGCAGGACGCCACGACGCCCGGACCGGCCGCGGGCTGACGACCTGGCCGGCGGCCCGCCGCCGGGCGCCCGGGCCGTCGCCCTCCCGCGTCGGACGGGCGTCGAGGACGCTCAGTCGAGCGTCGAGCGCAGCGCCGACACCAGGCCCGGCACGAGGTCCGGGCCCTGACCGACCTGGTCGTCCGCGTCGTGCTCGCGGGACCGCACCGCGCACCACGCCGGCCCGTCGCGCAGCACGCCGACCGCGAGCCGCACGTCGGCGCGGTCGGGGTGCGCGAGCAGGTACGCGAGCGCCGCGTCCGGGTCCTGCGGCATGTCGGCCTCGGCGGCGGGCGGCAGGACGACGCGCTCCACGGTCACGGCGACCCCGTCGACGGCGTCGGGCCACGAGAGGCCCGCGAGCAGCGTCTCGAGGTCCGGCGCCGACGGCAGCCCCTCCTGCTCGACGGACGTGAGGTGCCACGGGTCGGCGGCCGCCGCGTCGAGCACGTCGTGCGTCAGCTGGTCCGCCAGGCCGGGCTCGGTCGCGAGCGCGGACTGCGTCCTGACCAGCGCGAACACCCGCACCGGTGCGTCCCACCCGGCGGTGGCGACGTGGTGCTCGACCTCGCGGACGGCGTCGGCGAGCGCGCGCTCGCCCGGGTGCGGTGCGGTGGGGGGCTGTGTCACCGGACCATGGTCGCACCCGTGTGGGAACCTGAGCCTCGAGCAGCACGTTCACACCGGCGAGCGGTCCGCGCGTGCGCGTGCCGCCCGGCCGTGGTCCGCCGCGGTCAGCCAGCCCGACGACGACGAGGACGCTCCGTGACCTTCGCCAGCCCACCCCGCCCACGACCTGCCGGCCGGCGCCGGCGCGGGGCGCTCGCTCCGACGCTCGTCGTCCTCGGCGTGCTCGTCGTCCTGGTCCTCGTGCTCGCACAGGTCTGGACCGAGGTGCTGTGGTTCGACCAGCTCGGCTACCTCCAGGTGATCGGCACCGAGTGGGGCACCCGCGCGGTGCTGTTCGTGCTCGGGTTCGGCCTCATGGCCGGTGCCGTCGCCGCGAGCCTGAGCTTCGGCTACCGGTCGCGCCCGGTGTACGCGCCCTCGACGCCCGAGCAGGCGAACCTCGACCAGTACCGCGAGGCGATCGAGCCGCTGCGCCGGCTCGTCATGATCGTCGGGCCTGCCGTCCTCGGCCTGTTCGCCGGCGCCGCCGCGTCGCAGCAGTGGGCGACGGTCCAGCTCTGGATGCACGGCCAGCCGGTCGGGGAGAAGGACCCGCAGTACGGGATCGACCTCGGCTTCTACCTGTTCACGCTGCCGGGCATCCGGTTCGTCGTGTCGTTCCTCATGGCCGTGACGATCCTCGCGGGGATCGCCGGGCTCGCGACGCAGTACCTCTACGGCGGCCTGCGGGTCGGCGGCGGTCGCGGCAGCGGCCCGCGCACGACCCGCGCCGCACGCGTGCACCTGTCGGTGATCGGTGCGGTGCTCATGCTGCTCATCGCCGCGAACTACTGGCTCGACCGGTACTCGATCCTCACCAAGGCGGGCGAGAAGTTCCACGGCGCCGCGTTCACCGACGTGCACGCCGTCATCCCGTCGAAGGCGATCCTCGCGGGCATCGCGGTGTTCGTCGCGATCATGTTCGTCGTCACCGCGGTCCGCGGGAACTGGCGCCTCCCGGCGATCGGCGTCGGCCTCATGGTGATCGCGGCGATCGCCGTCGGCGGGATCTACCCTGCGGTCGTCCAGCGCTTCCAGGTGCAGCCGAACCAGCAGGACCGCGAGGCGCCGTACATCCAGCGCAACATCGACGCGACGCTCGCCGCGTACGGGCTCGAGGACGTGCAGACGTCCGAGTACGACGCGAACGTCACCGCCGAGGCCGGAGCGCTGCGGTCCGACGCGGAGACGACCGCGTCGATCCGTCTGCTCGACCCGCAGGTCGTGAGCCCCTCGTTCAAGCAGCTCCAGCAGATCCGCGGCTTCTACCACTTCCCCGACTCGCTGTCGGTCGACCGGTACGAGGTCGAGGGCGAGAGCCGCGACACCGTCATCGCGGTGCGCGAGCTCGACCTCGAGGGCCTCGACTCCGCGCAGCGGAACTGGACCAACGACACGACCGTGTACACGCACGGGTTCGGCGTCGTCGCCGCCTACGGCAACACGACGGCCGGGCGCGGCGCCCCGGACTTCTGGGAGGGGGGCATCCCGTCCCAGGGGCAGATGGGCGAGTACGAGCCGCGCATCTACTTCAGCCCGCAGGCGCCCGCGTACTCCATCGTCGGCGCGCCGAGCGGCGACGGCTGGGAGTTCGACTACCCGTCGGACGACGCCCAGGGTCAGCAGCTCACGCGCTTCCCGACGCAGGACGTCTCGGCGGGCCCGAGCGTCGGCAACCCCTGGAACAAGCTGCTGTACGCGCTGAAGTTCGGCGACGAGCAGCTCGTCTTCTCCAACCGTGTGACCGACGTGTCGCAGATCCTGTACGACCGCAACCCGCGCGACCGCGTGGCGAAGGTCGCGCCGTACCTGACGCTCGACGGGCGTGTGTACCCCGCGGTCGTCGAGGGGCGCGTGAAGTGGATCATCGACGGCTACACGACGAGCGACCAGTACCCGTACTCGGCCGGCCGGTCGCTCGAGAGCGCCACGCGTGATGCCCTCACGGAGACGACCGAGACGATCCAGGCGCTCCAGCCGAAGACGGTGAACTACATCCGCAACTCGGTGAAGGCCACGGTGGACGCGTACGACGGGTCGGTCGACCTGTACGCGTGGGACGCGTCCGACCCGGTGCTCGAGGCGTGGTCCGAGGTGTTCCCGACGTCGCTCAAGCCTCTGTCGGAGATCAGCGGCCCGCTCATGAGCCACCTGCGCTACCCCGAGGACCTGTTCAAGGTGCAGCGCGCCCTGCTCACGCGGTACCACGTCGAGGACGCCAACCAGTTCTTCTCCGGGAACGACTTCTGGGCGAACCCGCTCGACCCGACCCACCCGAACGTCAACGTGCCGCAGCCGCCGTACTACCTGACGCTGCGCATGCCCGACCAGGACGAGGCGCGGTTCTCGCTCATGTCGACGTTCATCCCCGGCGGCTCCGGCGCGCGCGAGGTGCTCACCGGGTACCTCGCGGTCGACGCGGAGGCGGGGTCGGAGGCGGGCAAGCCGTCGGAGGACTACGGCAAGCTGCGGCTGCTCGAGCTGCCGCGCGACTCGACCGTGCCCGGACCCGGCCAGGTGAACAACAACTTCAACGCCGACCCGACGGTGTCGAACGAGCTCAACATCCTGGCGCGCGGTGACTCCCAGGTCGTCCGCGGCAACCTGCTCACGCTGCCCGTCGGCGGTGGCCTGCTGTACGTGCAGCCCGTGTACGTCCAGGCCGCGTCCGGCACCGCGTTCCCGCTGCTCCAGCGGGTGCTCGTCGCGTGGGGTGACTCCATCGGGTTCGCGAGCACCCTCGACGGCGCGCTCGACCAGGTGTTCGGCGGCGACTCCGGCGCCGAGGCCGGCGACGCGGGCACCAACCCCGACGACGGCACCGCGCCGCCGACCGAGGAGCCGACGGGCGAGCCGACGGACACCCCGACCGAGAGCCCGACCGACGGTGTCCCGCCGGACGCGGCGGCTGCCCGGGCGTCGCTCGACCTCGCCCTGCAGCAGGCCCGTCAGGCGCTGGAGGACAGCCAGGCCGCGCTGCAGACCAGCAACTTCGCCGCCTACGGCGAGGCGCAGGAGCGCCTGTCCCGGGCCGTGGAGGACGCGATCAAGGCCGAGGCCGACCTGGAGGCCGCGGGCGGCTGAGTCGCTGCCGGCACCGACCGGACCGGGCGTCGTGGGGTCTCCCTGCGGCGCCCGGTCCGGCGTTGTGACCGGCCTCACCTGCGACGATTTGGTCTGGTCCGAACGGTGTCGTAAGGTAGTCGAGCCGACGCGGGGTGGAGCAGCTCGGTAGCTCGCTGGGCTCATAACCCAGAGGTCGCAGGTTCAAATCCTGCCCCCGCTACAAGAACGACGAAGGCCCGGACCACACGGTCCGGGCCTTCGTCATGTCGTGCGCGATCCCTCGTGGACCCGCAGGAGCAGGAGCCGGCGGGGTGGTGCCGGTCGCGCTCCCCGTCGCCGGCGGCCTCGGACCAGACGTCCGCGGAGGGCGGCTCGGGGCGTGTAGGGGTGGGTCCAGGAGCGGCTGTCGCTGGAGGCGTCCCGGTTGTCGCCGAGGACGAGGACGTGCCCGGGCGGCACGACGTACTCACCACGGAACACCGACGGGCTCGCGTACGGCTCCGGCAGGGGTTGGTCGTCGATGCTCACCCGCCCCGCGTCGAAGGTGACCTTCTCACCGGGCAGCCCGACGACCCGCTTGACGATCTGCTGGTCCGGCTCGACGGGGGAGTCCAGGACCACCAGGTCACCGCGGCGGACCGCCTGAGCCGGCCGCAGCGACGTGGTGAGCACGAGCTGACCGTCGGTCAGGGTCGGTGCCATCGAGTGCGACCGCACCCGGGTGAGCCACCACATCAGTGCGGGTGGGCGTGCTGGTGGTCGTGGTCGTGACCCTCGGCGTACGTGACGAACGCGACGTACGCCTCCAGGTACTCCCGGGCCGCGGCCAGGTCGTCGACGTCGAAGCCCTGCAGGGCGACCGCCCGGTCGAACCTGCGCTCCAGCTCGTCCCACCGCTCGTCGTCCACCAGCCCGCGCAGCGGGTCGATGCGGCCCGAGGAGAGCGCCTCGTCGGCGGCGGCGACCCGCGGGGGCACGGGCGTCCCGGTCGGCTTGATGCCGGTGAAGGTGGCCCCCTCGCCGGCGCGGTGGACCCGGATCAGGACGTCGAGGAAGTCGCGGTCGGCCACGTCGCGGGTCTCCGGTGACAGGTCGTGGGTGGCGACGGCGCGCAGGAACGCCTCGCGCACCTCCCGCTCCTGGGACGGGTGGACCCACTTGAGCGCGATGTTGACGTTCCCGGTCTGCAGGGCCCGACGTCCGTCGGTGACAGCAGGGCCGTCCTCGGTGTCGCAGTGGGCAGCCGCGGGCCGGACGAGCAGGCGGAGCAGCTCGGCGATCTTCATGATTCCTCCTGGTGGTGATGCGTCGACGGTAGGAGGGGAGACCGTCGAGCCGCCTTGACCTGCGTCAAGCGCCTCGGGCGCGCAGCTCGAGGCCGACCGGATCCCGCACGTCGACGTCCGTGCCGCGCACGTGGATGAGACCGTCGTGCGCGAAGGCCTTCAGTCGCCGGCTGAGGGTCTCGGGCGACGTCCCGAGGAAGGTCGCGATGTCCTTCTTCGCCATCGGGAGGTGCGCTGTCGCGGTGCCGTCGCTGCCCCACGTGGTGGGGCAGTCCAAGAGGTAGGCCGCCACTCGCGCACTCACGTCGGAGAGCGTCCTGGCCGTGAGCATCCGCTCGGCGGAGTGCAGCCGGACCGCCAGCGACCGCAGCAGAGCGACCCCGACGCTCGGGAAGTCCCTGACGATCGTGTCCAGCGCGGCCGGCTCGAAGACGCACATCCGCACCGGTTCGAGGGTGACCACGTCGCTCCCGGGCCGCTCCCCGGCGAGCAGCCAGGACTCGCCGCCCACGTCGCCGGGGCCCAGGACCTGGAGGGTCGTGCTCCTCCCGTCGGCGCTCGTGCGGGAGAGCTTCACCATCCCCGAATGGACGACGAACAGCGGCGCTTGCCGCGCGCCCGCCCGGACGACGACCTCACCCGGCCCCACGGTGACCGGGCGGGCCAGGGTCGCCACGTCCGCCTGCTGCTCCCGCGTCAGCCCCGCGAAGAGCGGGACCAGCGACACGCAGGGCTCACCCGTCGACACCTGACCGCGCGCCATGATCCCCAGTATCAGCGCTCCGCCGCTGCGTGCTGCGACGAGCGGAGGGGCGCCGTCGCGGGACGTCGCCCCCTGACGTCGGCGCCCGGTCCGCCTGAAATGTTTAGACGATGGCTGGGGCGGCGTGCGCGCTGCAAGGTGAGCGACGACAACGACGACGCGGCACCAGCGGACGCCTCTTCATCGGTGAAGACGCCGAAGGGCGCCGCTCGTCGCCGGCCCCACCCGCCGTGCGCGGGTACCCACGAAAGAGGCGCCACATGAGAGGGAACCAGCGACGCGTGCGCACCGCGCTCGCCGCCGCGACACTGGCCGTCGCCACGACGCTCACCTGTCTGGCGGCCGTGCAGCCCGCCCAGGCGGCGGAGAGCACGCTCGCAGCAGCGGCCGGGCAGAGCGGGCGCTACTTCGGCACCGCCATCGCGGCGGGCCGGCTCGGTGACAGCACCTACCAGACGATCGCGAACCGTGAGTTCAACATGATCACGGCCGAGAACGAGATGAAGATGGACGCCACGGAGCCCAACCGTGGCCAGTTCAACTACTCGAGCGGCGACCGGATCCTCAACTGGGCGCGGCAGAACGGCAAGCAGGTCCGCGGGCACGCGCTGGCGTGGCACTCGCAGCAGCCCGGCTGGATGCAGAACATGTCCGGCACGGACCTGCGGAACGCGATGCTCAACCACGTGACCCAGGTGGCGTCGTACTACAAGGGCAAGATCTACGCCTGGGACGTGGTGAACGAGGCGTACGCCGACGGGTCGTCGGGTGCGCGCCGCGACTCGAACCTGCAGCGCACGGGCAACGACTGGATCGAGGCGGCGTTCCGTGCCGCCCGCGCCGCCGACCCGAACGCCAAGCTCTGCTACAACGACTACAACACCGACGACTGGTCGCACGCCAAGACGCAGGGCGTCTACACCATGGTCCGCGACTTCAAGTCGCGCGGCGTGCCGATCGACTGCGTCGGCTTCCAGTCGCACTTCAACGCCCAGAGCCCCGTGCCCTCGAACTACGAGACCACCCTGCGGAACTTCGCGGCGCTCGGTGTCGACGTGCAGATCACCGAGCTCGACATCGAGGGGTCCGGCTCCTCGCAGGCGCAGAACTACCAGCGCGTCGTGCAGGCCTGCCTGAACGTGTCGCGCTGCACCGGCATCACCGTGTGGGGTGTCCGCGACTCCGACTCGTGGCGGTCGTACGGCACGCCGCTGCTCTTCGACGGGTCGGGCAACAAGAAGGCGGCGTACACCTCGGTGCTCAACACGCTGAACAACGCGACCCCCAACCCCACGCCGACGACGCCGAACCCGACGCCGACGACGCCGAACCCGACGCCGACGACGCCGAACCCGACGCCCTCGACGCCGCAGCCGGGCGGGGCGTGCACGGTCAGCTACTCCGCACCGTCGCAGTGGCAGGTCGGGTTCACGGCGAACGTGCGCATCACCAACAACGGCGCGCCGGTGAACGGCTGGACGCTCACGTGGGCGTTCCCCGGCAACCAGACGATCACCCAGGCGTGGAGCACGACGGCCACGCAGGCCGGTGCCCAGGTGACCGCGCGGAACGTCGACTACAACCGCACGATCGCGACCGGCGGCACCGTGGAGTTCGGGTTCAACGGCGCGTACAGCGGCAGCAACCCGGCGCCGACGAGCTTCTCGCTCAACGGGACGCCGTGCACGACGCGCTGACGTCGGGTCGTCCGGTGGGCGACGGCGCGTAGCGCAGATCCCCTCGGGCGACGTACCGGGGGAGCGAGGTCGACGGCCCGGACCGCTGGTCCGGGCCGTCGCCGTGCGCGCGTCGTGGGTGCCGGGGACGGCGGCGGCGCCACCGGCACGCCCGGGCGACCGGGCGGGGACGGACGCCGCGACGGTGCGGCGGGTGGGACGAACGTCCTGAGGCGGCCGGTCACGGGTTCCTAGCCTGGCGCCTGCCGGCGCGGACCCGGCGCGACGTGGCAGCGGAGGGGACCCGGATGGTCGAGGCGGCGGGGGTCGACCGGCGCGGCACGAGGGTCGGCCGGGGGACGGCGGTGCGCACCCTGCGGCACGACACCGCGGAGCGGCCGTTCATCGTCATCTGGGAGGTCACCCGGGCGTGCGCGCTCGCGTGCCGCCACTGCCGCGCCGACGCGATCCCGCGACGCGACCCGCGCGAGCTCGACACCGCCGCGGGGCGACGGCTGCTCGACGACCTGGCGTCGTTCGGGTCGCCGCGACCGCTCGTCGTGCTCACCGGCGGGGACCCGTTCGAGCGACCCGACCTGGCGGAGCTCGTCGCGTACGGGACGTCGCTCGGGCTGCCCGTCTCGCTGTCGCCGTCGGTGACGCCGCGCCTCACGCGCGCGGTGCTGACCGAGCTGCGCGACGCGGGGGCGAAGGCGGTGTCGATCTCGCTGGACGGCGCCACGGCGGCGACGCACGACGCGTTCCGCGGGGTCCCGGGCGTCTTCGACGACACGCTGCGCGCCCTCGACGCGGTGCGCGACGTCGGGATGCGGCTCCAGGTCAACACGACCGTGACGGCGGGCAACGCGCGCGAGCTGCCCGCGGTGCTGCGCCGGGTGCTCGACGCGCGCGTGTCGCTGTGGAGCGTGTTCTTCCTCGTCCCGACCGGCCGTGGCCAGACGCTCGACGCCCTGCCGGCGCGCGACGAGGAGGACGTGCTGCACTGGCTGCACGAGGTCGCCGACCTGGTGCCGGTGAAGGCGACGGAGGCCGCGCACCACCGGCGGCTCGCCGTGCAGCGGGCGGGCGCCGACGACCTCGACGCCGCGTTCCCGCCCGGCCCGCTGCGTCTCGACCTGCGCCGGGCCACCGTCGCGGCGCTCGCGGGCGGCGACTTCCCGCGGCGGCCCCCGCGGCCGCCGATGGACGTCGGGTCCGGGCGCGGGTTCGCGTTCGTCGACCACGTCGGCGACGTCTACCCGAGCGGGTTCCTGCCGGTCGTGGCCGGGTCGGTGCGGTCGGCGTCGTTCGTCGACGTGTACCGCTCCTCGCCGGTGCTGACCGCGCTGCGCGACCCCGACGCGCTGGGCGGCCGGTGCGGGCGGTGCGAGTTCCGGAGGGTGTGCGGGGGCTCGCGTGCGCAGGCGTACGCGCGCACCGGCGACGTGCTGGCGGCGGACCCGAGCTGCGCGTGGGAGCCGCGCTCGCCGGGACACGCCACCGGCGTGGCGTCGGGGTAGGGCACGCCCCCGGACGCCCCGCAGGCGCACGGGACCACCCGTCACGGATGGCGTGCCGCGGAGCCCGCGCCCTCGACGATGGGTCGCGGAGCCGGGACGAGGCCCGCAGCACCGCGGTCGTCGGCACACCGGACGCTCGTCGGGGAGGGGCGCCGTGAGGACGTCGACGTGGGTGCGGGGCGGGACGGTCGCGCTGCTGGCGCTGCTCGTCGCGGGGTGCGCGCAGGACGGGGACGAACCGTCGGACCTGGACCGGGCGCGGGTGGACGTCACCGCGAGGGAGCAGGACCTGCGGGAAGCCGAGGAGACGGCGGCGGCGGCGTCCGCCGCGTTCTGCGCGAGCGCCACGGACTACATCCATGCCCTCGACCGGTACGGCGACCTGCTCGTCTCGACGGCCCCGACGGTCGGCGACGTGGTCACCGCGGGCGACGACCTGCGAGCGCCGCGGGCGCAGGTCGTGGACGACGCGCAGGAGGCGCAGGACGCGCACCAGGCCGTGACGGACGCCCGGAACGCCCTCTCCGAGGCGCAGGCGATCCTCGCCGACCTGGAGGTGTCGGAGGCGGCGTCGGGTGAGCCGGTCGAGCCCGCCGAGCGGACGACGGCCACGACGACGCCGCTCGCCCCCGCGGAGCTCGTCGAGCGGGTGCGGCAGGCCGACGCCGAGCTCACCGCCGTGACCGAGGGGATCAGCGACGACACCCCGCTCGCCCAGGCCTCGGAGCAGTTCGACGCCGCCGCGGTCGCGCTGGAGGCCGCGTGGTTGCGGCTGTTCGCGACGACGGGTTGCCTCGCGGACGAGCAGCAGCTCGCGGCGCACGAGGCGTTCGTCGCGTACACGACGGCGCTCCAGCAGTCGCTGGCGGACGCGGGCTACGACATCGGGACCGTCGACGGGATCTACGGTCCGCAGACGGTCGCCGCGGTCGAGGCGCTGCAGGCCGCGCACGGGCTGCCGGTCACCGGCACGGTCGACAAGGCGACCGACGCGGCCCTGCGCGCGGACCTCGAGGCGAAGGGGGGAGCGGCGGCGGCCGCTGCGGTCGCGTCCACGGCGGCCCTGCAGCAGACGCTGCACCTGTTCGGGTACTGGGACGGGCCGGTGGACGGCACCTGGACGGACGCGCTGACACAGGCGCTCGTCGCGCTGCAGACGGACCTCGGGGTGCCCCCGACGGGCGTGCTCGACGCGGCGACGATCGCGGCCGCGCAGGCGGCGGTCGCGGCGGCGCTCGCGGCGGACGTGCCCGCCGACGACGCGGCGGACGACGGCGCGCCCGGCGACGACCCGACGCAGGACGACCGGAGCGAGCACGAGGCGCCCGACGAGGAGGAGACCGACGCCTCGTCGTGAGCGCGGCGCCGGTGCGCTCCGTCAGGCGGGGTCGACCACCACGACGACCTTGCCGGCGGAGCGGCCCGAGCCGTGGTGCCGCAGCGCGTCGGCGGTCTGGTCGAGCGGGAACGTGCGGTCCACGACGGTCCGGACGGCGCCGGCGCGCAGCAGGTCGACGAGCGGGCCGACGTGCCGGACGCCCAGCGGGACGGCGAGCACGCGCAGGCGCTGCCGTCGCACGAGGCCGACGACCGGGCCCAGCAGCAGCACCTGGAGCACCGAGCGCACCGCGCCGCCCACGACGAGATAGGTGCCGCCGTGCGCCACGCCCCGGGCGACCGCACCGACCGACCGGTAGCAGGCCAGGTCGAGCACGAGGTCGTAGGGGCCGGTGCGGGTCCAGTCGTCGACGCGGTGGTCGAGCACGTGGGCGGCGCCGAGCGACCGGAGGTGCTCCGCCTTGTGCGCGGTGTCGACTGCGGTGACCTCGGCGCCCGCGAGGACGGCCAGCTGCACCGCGTACGTCCCGGCGCCGCCCCCGGCCCCGTTGACGAGGACGCGCTGGCCGGCGCGTGCTCGGCCGCGGTCGACGATGCCCCGCAGCGCGATCACGCCGGCCTGCGGTACGGCGGACGCCTCGACGAAGGACATCCCGTCGGGCAGCGGTGCGCACGACCGTGCGGGCGCGCACACGTACTCGGCGAAGCACCCGAGCCGGTCGAGGAGGTCGGCGTACACGTCGTCGCCGGGCGCGAACGTCGTCACGTCGGCACCCACGGCCACGACGGTCCCGGCGACGTCCGAGCCGAGCACGTGGCGCCGTGGCCGGCGCAGCCCGCCCAGCCGCGCGTACGCGGGACGGCCGGTCAGGCTCTCCCAGTCGGAGCCGTTGACGGACACCGCGCGGACGGCGATCAGCACCTCGTCGGGGCCGGGCTCCGGGCGCTCGACGTCGACGACGCGCAGCACGTCGGGCGAGCCGTACTCGGTGTACTCCACGGTCTTCATCAGGTCCTCCGGGACCGCGGGACGGGCGGGGGTGACACCGTACCGGGTGCGTCGACGCCGTCGGCCCCGCCCGACGCCCGGGGGCGGCGACCCGCGGGACGGTGAGGTGCGGCCGCGTCCGACCCGACCGGCAGCACCACGCGCTGCGCTGGCGACGGGCTCGCGGTCGGCGTTGACTGGGCGGCGGTCCGGCAGCGGGCCCGCCCGCCGTCTGGCGTGGAGGTGCGATGCACGTCGACCGGATCGCGGAGCCGTGGGGGACCAGGACCCCGTACGCACGCGGGACGCGGTGGCCGACGCGCGTCGACACGTTCCTGCAGCCGGGGACCACCGCCGAGGACGTCGACCGGTGGGTGCCGACCGCGTCGCTGCTGCACTCGAACGGCGACGCGATGGACGTCGCGGTCGCGGGCGGGCGGATCGTCGGGGTGCGCGGCCGGGCGCAGGACCGCGTCAACCGCGGGCGGCTCGGCCCCAAGGACCTGTTCGGCTGGCAGGCGAACGCGTCGCCGGACCGCCTGACCCGACCGCTGGTGCGGCGCGACGGGCGGCTGCAGGAGGCGTCGTGGGACGAGGCGATGGGCCTCGTCGTCGCGCGGGCGACGGCGCTGCTGGACGAGCAGGGCGCGTCGGCGATCGGGTTCTACACGTCGGGGCAGCTGTTTCTCGAGGAGTACTACACGCTCGCGCTGGTCGCGCACGCGGGGATCGGCACGAACCATGTCGACGGGAACACCCGGCTGTGCACCGCGACGGCGGCCGAGGCGCTCAAGGAGTCGTTCGGGGCCGACGGGCAGCCGGGGTCGTACGCCGACGTCGACCACGCGGACGTCGTCGCGCTGTTCGGGCACAACATGGCCGAGACGCAGCCCGTGCTGTGGATGCGGGTGCTCGACCGGCTCGCGGGCGACGACCCGCCGCGGCTGCTGTGCGTCGACCCGCGCCGGACGGCGGTCGCGCGCGCCGCGGCCGTGCACCTGGCACCGCGGCCCGGCACGAACGTCGCGCTCATGAACGGCCTGCTGCACGAGGTCGTGGCGCACGGCTGGGTCGACGAGGACTACGTCGCCGCGCACACCGTCGGGTACGACGACCTGGCCGCCACGGTCGCGGACCACCCGCCCGAGAAGGTCGCGCGCATCTGCGACGTCCCGGAGGACGACCTGCGGGCCGCCGCGGAGCTCGTCGGTACCGCCGACCGCCTGACGTCGACGGTCCTGCAGGGCTTCTACCAGTCGCACCAGGCGACCGCGGCGGCGGTGCAGGTCAACAACCTCCACCTGCTGCGCGGCATGCTCGGCGAGCCCGGGCGCGGGCTGCTCCAGATGAACGGGCAGCCGACCGCGGAGAACACGCGCGAGTGCGGCGCCGACGGCGACATGGCGGGGTTCCGCAACTGGTCGAACCCCGAGCACGTCGCTGACCTGGCCCGCGTGTGGAACGTCGACCAGGACGTCATCCCGCACTGGTCGCCGCCCACGCACGTCATGAAGATGCTGCGCTACCTCGAGGACGGCTCGATGCGCATGCTGTGGGTGCAGGCGACGAACCCGCTGGTGTCGCTGCCCGAGCTCGAGCGCGTGCGGTCGGTCCTCACGCAGGACCGGACCTTCCTCGTCGTGCAGGACGTGTTCCTGTCGGAGACCGCGCAGGTCGCGGACGTCGTGCTGCCCGCGGCGACGTGGGGCGAGAAGACGGGCACGTTCACGAACGTCGACCGGACCGTGCACCTCTCGGAGAAGGCGGTCGACCCGCCGGGGGAGGCGCGGCCCGACCTCGACATCTTCCTCGACTTCGCGCGGCGCATGGACCTGCGCGACAAGGACGGCGGCCCGCTGGTCCCGTGGTCGACGCCCGAGGAGGCGTTCGAGGCGTGGAAGGAGTGCTCGCGCGGGCGGCCGTGCGACTACTCCGCGCTGACGTACGCGCAGCTGCGCGGCGGGGGTGTGCAGTGGCCGGTCACCGAGGAGCACCCGCACGGCACCGAGCGGCTGTACGGCGACGGCCGCTTCCCGGCGGCGCCGGGCTACGCCGAGACGTACGGCCGCGACCTCGTGACGGGTGCGCCGTTCGAGGCCGACCAGTACAAGGCGCTCAACCCCGAGGGGCGGGCGCTGCTCCGGGCCGTGCCGTACGTGCCGCCGCACCACCTGCCGACGGAGGACCTGCCGCTGCAGCTCGTGACCGGCCGGACGATCTACCACTTCCACACCCGGACCAAGACGGGTCGCGTGCCGCAGCTGCGCGACGCCGCCCCCGACGTGTGGATCGAGCTCTCCGCCGCCGACGCGCAGCTGCGCGACATCGCCGAGGGCGACCGGGTGCGGGTCCGCACCGTGCGCGGGTCGGTCGAGGGAGCGGCGCGCGTGAGCGAGATCCGACGCGGCGTCGTGTTCGTGCCGTTCCACTACGGCTACTGGGACACCGAACCCGGCCACGAGCCCGGCGGTGCCGGTCGCGCGGCGAACGAGCTGACGCCGACCGAGTGGGACGCGGTCTCCAAGCAGCCGCTGTTCAAGACGGCCGTGTGCCAGGTCGAGCGCGTCGCCGACGGGGCGGGCACCTCTGCGCCCGCGCCGACGACGGGCGCGTCCGCGCCGGTGCGCGCTGGTGTGCGACCGACCGCCGGTGGCACGCGCGCCGAGGTGCACGAGGAGGTGGCGTCGTGAAGCTGGGGCTCGCGCTGCGTGAGGTGCACCGCTCCGAGACCGAGCTCGCCGAGGCGCTGCTGCACCTGTCGGAACGGCACGCGGTCGTGCACGACGTGCACCTCCTGGCCCGGGACCTCGCGGGGTGGTCGGCGGACCACGTGCGGCGGGTCGCCGCGGCTGCGGGGGACCACGGCGAGGAGCTCGACCCGGACCCGGTGCGCGACCCGGGCGTCGCGCGGCGCGTCCGCGAGCGGCTGTCCGAGGCGCTCGGCCGTGCTCGGGCTCCCGAGCTCGCGCTGCTGTCGGACCTGCGGACCGTGTACGTCCTCGCGCACGGGGTCGCGTCGGACTGGGAGCTCATCGGGCAGGCGGCGCAGGGCGTGCGTGCGCGCGACCTCGTCGACCTGTCGCAGCGGTGCCGCTCCGAGACGATCCGGCAGGCGCGCTGGGCGGACGCGATGCTCAAGGAGTCGGCGACGCAGATCCTCGTGTCCTGACGGCCCGGGCCGGTCGTGCCTGCGGTCGCGCTCGCGGTCCTCGTCGGCGTCCCGCAGGCGGTCGTGCTCGCGACGGCGCTGCGGCGGGCGGCGGTCGCGCCCGTCGTCGCGGTGGTGGGCGGCGTGGCGCTGACCGGCTGGGTCGTGGCGCAGCTGCCGCTCGTCGGCTGGACGTCGCCCGTGCAGTGGGCGTTCGCCGCCGTCGGCGTGATCGAGTGCGTCGCCGGGCTGCGGATGCGCGCGGCGCGGGCGGGGGCGCCCGGGGTGGCGGCGGGGAGGACCGGCGGAACCGTGGGGACGACGACGGGGACGGCCCGTGCGGACCGTCCCCGTCGGAGCTGACCGGCCGAGCCGGAGCAGCGGTCTACTTGAAGGCGTCCTTGACGTCGTCGACGGCGTCCTTCGCCTTGTCACCGGCCTGCTTGACGTTGGCGGACGCCTGGTCCGCCTGGCCCTCGGCCTCGAGGCGCTCGTTCCCGCTCGCGCGGCCGGCGCCCTCCTTGACCTTGCCCTTCGCCTCTTCGGCGGCGTGCTCGATCTTGTCGTCCAGACCCATGGGTCTCTCCTCTCGTGAGGGCGGTTCGTGCGCGGGGAGTCAGACGGCGCGACGGCCTCTGCCGACGAGCCAGCCGATGAGGCTGACGACGAGCAGGATGATGCCGATCCACAGCAGGACCTTCGCGGCCTCGACGGCGACGCCGAGGACGATCATCACCACGCCGGCGATGATGAGGATGAGCCACAGAGCCATCTGACTGCCTCTCTCGACCCGGTAGCCGGGGTTGGCCGCCGGACGTGCACGACCGCGTTTCTCCAGTCGCAACACCTTCATGGTCAGCCGACCAGGGCGACCCCGCACGTCGGGCGGTGTCCCTCGAACGTGCTAGGCGGGGGTGAGATGTCGGGTCAGGCGTGGTCGTCGACGGGGGGCTCGACGAGGTGGGTGCCGTGCCCCTCGACGACGAGACCGTCGGCGAACCGCAGCACCTCGTCGACGAGACCGCCCGTCTGGTTGCGGTAGCCGAGCACGAGCACGTCGACCCCGGCGTGCACGCGCTCGACGGAGAAGTGCAGGTCAGGGAGCCGGCGCAGCCCTTCGGTCCAGTACGCGCGCACGGCCTCCTTGCCGTGCAGGACGCCACCCGTCCCCGGGAGCAGGCGGGCGGCCAGGGGCGACGTGAACAGCACGTCGTCGGCGAAGTGCGCCAGGACGGCGTCGACGTCGTGCGCGTTCCAGGCGGCCACCCAGGCGGCGGCGAAGGCGTGCGGGTCGGGGACGGCCATGCGGGCGAGTGTGGCACCGCGCGGTGCGCATCGTGGACATCGATGTCCAGCATGCGAGAAGTCCGACCGGCAATACTTGACCGTAGGAGTCGGGATTTCTACTGTGCTCGTCACCGGGGTCGTCCGACCTCGGGGTCATGAGCTCCAGCACCAAGCCCCGGCTCGCTGGACGGCAACCCTCCCGCGCGGCGGGGTGCCCCGGGTGACGACCAGGCCGTGCGCGCACCGCGCACGGCAACGGCGCGGACGCAGGCCACGGCCTGCCGTGAGGAGAGAGCGATGAGCGGGCGAGCACCCGGACGCGCAGCCGTCCTGACGTGTCGCTGTCGCCCCGTGCGCTCCTGTCGCACGCGCTGACCCTCCCGCCGCACCGCCGGTCGGAGCCCGTCGCGCCCCGACCCCGCCGCCCGCCGACGCGGGCTCCCTCGTCCCACCCCACCGCCACGTCCCGGCACGGACGCGCCCTCGGCGCGCCCGCGACCGGCGTGCACCCCAGAGACGGACCGCACCATGACCGTGACCCCCAGCACCCACCTCGGCCTCGACCTCTCCGACGCCGGCGCCCACCCCGAGGCCTGGCGCGCCACCGGCTCCGAGCCGCACCGCCTGTTCGACCCCGAGCGGCTCGGCACGCTCGTCGCGACCGCGCAGCGCGCGACGCTCGACTACGTCCTGTTCGACGACGCGTTCGCGCTGCACACCAGCCGCAACACGACGCTGCGTGGCCGCCTCGACGCCGCGCTCGTCTCCGCCCGGCTCGCGCCGCGGAGCGCCGGGATCGGGCTCGTCGCGACCGTCGACACGACCCACACCGAGCCGTTCCACGTCGCCAAGGCCATCCAGACCATCGACCACGTGAGCCGCGGGCGTGCCGCGTGGCAGGTCGGCTGGTCGACGACCGACGAGGTCGCCGGCGCGTTCGGCCGCAAGCCCGCGCAGGACGAGGCCGACGCGGTCGCGGAGGCCGACGAGGCCGTCGACGTCGTGCGCAAGCTCTGGGACAGCTGGGAGGACGACGCCGAGATCCGCGACGTCCCGACCGGCCGGTTCGTCGACCGCGAGAAGATCCACCGCATCGACCACGACGGCGTGCGGTTCGCCGTCCGCGGCTCGTCGATCACGCCGCGCTCGCCGCAGGGCCAGCCACCCGTCGTCGTGCGCGTCGGGTCGCCGTCGTCGCTCGCGCTCGCCGCGCACCGCGCCGACGTCGTGCGCATCCGGCCGCTGGACCGCGGGGACGCCGCGCTCCAGCGCGCCGAGGTGTGGGCCGCCGCGGCCGCGGTCGGGCGCGACCCCGACGACCTGCGGGTGGTCGCCGACCTCTTCGTGGTGCTCGGCGGGACCGAGCACGCCGCGCGCGAGCGGCTCGCGCTGCTCGACGCGCTCGCCGCGCCCGGCCGCCGGACGCACGAGGGTGCCGCGCACGTCGGGACGGCGGCCGACCTCGCGGCCACGATCGAGGACTGGACGACGACCGGCGCGGTCGACGGGTTCACGCTGCGCCCCGCCGCGCTGCACACCGACGTCGACGGGATCGCCGACGAGGTCGTCCCGCTGCTGCGCGACGCGGGTGTGTTCCGCGACGCCTACCCCGGCACGACGTTCCGGGACACGCTCGGCCTGGCGCGCCCCGTCAGCCGCTACGCGACCGCGATCGCCTGAGCCGCCGACCATGACGAACCGCCCCCGCAAGCAGATCCACCTCGGCGCGCACTTCCCGGGTGTCAACAGCACCACGGTGTGGACCGAGCCCGACTCCGGCAGCCAGATCGACTTCGCGTCGTTCGAGCACCTCGCCCGCAAGGCCGAGGACGCCCGTCTCGACTTCTTCTTCCTCGCCGAGGGCCTGCGCCTGCGCGAGCACAAGGGGGAGATCTTCGACCTCGACGTCGTCGGGCGCCCCGACACGCTGCCGGTGCTCGCCGCGCTGGCCGCGGTCACCGACCGGCTCGGGCTGGTCGGCACGATCAACACGACGTTCAACGAGCCGTGGGAGATCGCGCGGCAGTTCGCGACGCTCGACGTGCTGTCGGGCGGCCGTGCCGCGTGGAACCTCGTGACGTCGTCGGACGCGTTCACCGGCGCGAACTTCCGCCGCGGCGGGTTCCTCCCGTACGCCGAGCGGTACGAGCGGGCCGCCGAGCTCGTCGCGGTCGCCCGCGCGCTGTGGGACTCGTGGGACGACGACGCCGTGCTCGGCGACCGGGCGGCCGGGGCGTTCCTGCGCGAGGGAGCCGTGCGCGAGGTCGAGCACGTCGGCACGCACTTCCAGGTGCGCGGCACGTTCCCGACGCCGCGCGGGCCGCAGGGGCACCCGGTCCTGTTCCAGGCGGGCGACTCGGCCGACGGGCGCGACTTCGCGGCGGCCACCGCCGACGTCGTGTTCTCGATGCACTCGACGTTCGAGGACGGCCAGGCGTTCTACCGCGACGTCAAGGGCCGGCTGGCCGCGCTCGGTCGCACCGAGGAGTCGCTCAAGATCCTGCCCGCGACGACCGTCGTCCTCGGCGACACGCTCGCGGACGCGCAGGAGCGGGCCCGCGTCATCCGGCGCCAGCAGGTCTCCGGACCGGGTGCGATCGCGTTCCTCGAGCAGGTGTGGGGTGTCGACCTCACGTCCTACGACCCCGAGGGTCCGCTGCCGGACGTCGAGCCCGACGTCGACAACGCCGACATCACGCGCGGCCGGGTCCGGCACGTCAAGGACCCGCGTCCCGTCGTCGCGCAGTGGCGTGCCCGGGCCGAGGCCGAGGGGCTGTCGATCCGGGACCTCGTCATCGCCGTCACCTCGCGCGGCGGCTTCGTCGGGACGCCCACGCAGGTCGCCGACGACATCGACCGGGCCGTCCAGGAGGACGCGAGCGACGGCTTCATCCTCGTCCCGCACCTGACGCCGCACGGCCTCGACGACGTGCTCGACCGCGTCGTCCCGCTGCTGCAGGAGCGCGGCTCGTTCCGCACCGAGTACAGCGGCCCGACGCTGCGCGACCACCTCGGACTCGACCGGCCCGTCGCCGGCCGCACCCGCACCGCCCGCCTCGACCAGCAGCCCGTCGGCTGAAGGAGCCCGCCATGACCGACACCGCGATCCGCCCGGCCGCCGCCGGGGCGGACACCGACACCGCTGCGCGCGAGGCGTGGGCCGCCTGGCACGCCGAGCGGGAGCGCGCGCTGACCGCGCCGCACGGCTGGCTCACGCCCGTCGCGCTGCTCTGGCTGCGCGCGCAGCGCCGCACCCTGCCCGGCGTGCCCGGGCTGTGGTGGGCCGACGACCGCGGCGCGCACGTCCTCGCGGTCGACGACGACGGTCTCGTCGACGCGGCCGACACGACCGCGACGCTGCGCGGCGAACGCTCCTGGGAGGTCGTCGAGGACGGCTCGACGGTCGTCGCGCGCTTCCTTCCCCCCGGCCGCGACCCGCTCGCCGCGCCCGACGACGTCGAGGTCGTGGTCGAGCTGGTCCGGCGGACCGGGCGCTACGCGCTGCGGCTGCGCGACCCGCAGGCGGCGACGCGGGCCCGGTTCACGGGCGTCCCGACGTATCCCTACGACGAGTCCTGGGTGCGCGACGCGCCCGTGCGCTGGTACGACGCGCCGCAGCGGGTCGTCGTCGGCGCCGCGCAGCCCGGGCTCGTGCACGACGCGACGCTCGTCGGCGAGGTCGACGTGGCGCGCGGCGGCGTGACCCGGACGCTGCGGCTCGTGGGTACGCCCGGCAAGGACGGCGTCGCGCTGATCTTCTCGGACGAGGCCGACGACGTCGCGGCCTGGCGCGTGCTGCACACCGCCCGCCCGGCACACGGGTCCCCGACGATCCGCCTCGACCTCAACCGCACGCTCAACCTGCCGTACGCGTTCACGGACTTCGGCACGTGCCCCTCGCCCGTGCTGGGCAACCACCTGCCGTTCGCGGTCGAGGCGGGGGAGCGGGCACCGAGGAGGGCGTCGTGAGCACCCTCGACCTGCGTCACGACGACGTGCAGCGACGCGTCGCGGACGTCGTCCCCGTCCCCGTCGCCGTGCCCGACGGTGCGCGCGTGCCCGCCGGGACGAGCGCGCGTGACGAGCTCGAACGCCTGCGCGTCCGGCCCGCTCGGCACCCCGGCCGGTGGGTCGCGACGGCCGCCGTCGCCGTCCTGCTCGCCATGGTCGTCAGCTCGCTGCTGTCGAACGACAAGTGGGCCTGGGACGTCGTCGGGCAGTACCTCACCTGGCCGTCCGTGCTCGAAGGGCTGTGGGGGACGGTCCGGCTGACCGCCGTCGCGGCCGTCGTCGGGTTCGGCCTCGGGACCGTGCTCGCACTCATGCGGCTGTCGCGCTCGCCGCTGCTGCAGTCCGTGGCCTGGGCCTACGTGTGGGTGTTCCGGTCCGTGCCGCTGATCCTGCAGCTGCTGCTCTGGTACAACCTCGCGTACCTCTACCCGACGCTGTCGCTCGGCCTCCCGTTCGGGCCCTCGTTCACCGAGTTCGGCACGCTCGACGTCGTCGACAAGTTCGGCGCCGCGATCCTCGGCCTCGGACTGTCGCAGGCCGCGTACTCCTCGGAGATCGTGCGCGCCGGCATCCTCGGCGTCGACCAGGGTCAGCACGAGGCCGCGGCCGCGCTCGGCATCCCGCGCGCCCGGCAGCAGTGGCGGATCGTCCTGCCCCAGGCCATGCGCACGATCGTGCCGACGTCGGTCAACGAGATCATCGGACTGGTCAAGGGCACGTCCGTCGTCTACGTCCTCGCGTACGGCGAGCTGTTCTACACGGTCGGCGTCATCTACGGGCGCAACCTCCAGGTCGTCCCGCTGCTGCTCGTCGCGGGCATCTGGTACCTCGTCCTCACGACGGCCCTCACGATCGCCCAGTTCTACCTGGAGCGGTACTACGCCCGGGGGGCGCTGCGGACCCTGCCGCCCACACCCCTGCAGAAGGCGCGGCGTGCCGTGCGGACGTCATGGACCCGGATCGCCACCCGGGGAGGTGCGGCATGACCGCCACGACCGTGACCGCACGGACCGGCACGACGCAGCCGACCGGTGGGCTGCTCGAGGTGCACGGCGTGCACAAGTCCTACGGAACGCTCGAGGTGCTCCAGGGCGTCGACCTCGTGGTCCGGCCCGGCGAGGTGACCGTCGTCATCGGCCCGTCGGGCTCCGGGAAGTCGACGCTGCTGCGGGTGATCAACCACCTGGAGAAGGTGGACCGCGGGTTCGTCGCGCTCGACGGCGACCTCATCGGGTACGCCCGCCGTGGTGACTCGCTGCGCGAGCTCAAGGAGAAGGACATCCTGCGGCAGCGCACCCAGATCGGGTTCGTCTTCCAGTCCTTCAACCTGTTCCCGCACCTCACGGCGCTCGAGAATGTCACCGAGGCGCCGATCTCCGCCCAGGGCCGGCCGCGCGCCGAGGTCGAGGCGGAGGCGCTCGCCCTGCTGGAGCGCGTCGGCCTCGCCGACAAGGCCCACGCCCGCCCGCGCCAGCTCTCCGGAGGCCAGCAGCAGCGGGTCGCGATCGCGCGCGCCCTCGCGACCCGGCCCAAGGTGCTGCTGTTCGACGAGCCGACCTCCGCGCTCGACCCCGAGCTCGTCGGTGAGGTCCTCGACGTCATCCAGGACCTCGCGCACGGCGGCACGACCATCGTGCTCGTCACGCACGAGATCGCGTTCGCCCGGCAGATCGCGGACACCGTCGTCTTCATGGACGGCGGCCGGATCGTCGAGCAGGGCCCGCCCGCCCAGGTGCTCGACCACCCCGCCCACGCCCGGACCCGGGCGTTCCTCGACAAGGTCCTGTGACCCCGTCGACCCCCGCACCACCCCGCACGACCCGACCCCACCGTCCCCGCCCCGAGGGACCACACGAGAGGCACCACCCATGACCCGCACGATCGGCGCACGCCGAGCCCCCGGACGCACGCGGCTCCTCGCCGCGGCCGTCGCCCTCCCGCTGCTCGTCACGCTCGCCGCCTGCTCGTCGAGCGCGGACGCGGAGGAGCCGGCCGGTGGCAGCGACCTCGCCGAGGCCGCGGAGAAGGCCGGCCTCGAGGTCAACACGACCGCCGACCAGGACCGCATCCACACGACCGAGTCGGCGGAGGCGATCGCGCTCCTGCCCGACGCCTACCAGGACGTCGACACGCTCACGGTGTCGGTGTCGGCGTACGTCGCGCCGCTCGCGTTCCTAGCGGACGACGAGAAGACGCCCATCGGCAACGAGACCGACATCGCGCAGCTCATCGGCGACGCGCTCGGCAAGAAGATCGAGTGGGAGGTCAAGGCGTGGGCCGACTGGCCGCTCGCGCTGCAGTCCGGCGACGTCGACGCGTCGATCTCCAACATCACCGTGACCGAGGAGCGCAAGGAGCTCTACGACTTCGCGTCGTACCGCGTCGACCAGCTCGGCTGGCTGACCCGCGCGGACTCCGACCTCGAGTCGATCACCGAGCCCGCCGACATCGCGGGCCTCACGGTCGCCGTCGGCTCCGGCACCAACCAGGAGAAGATCCTGCTGGCGTGGGACGAGCAGAACAAGGCCGCGGGCCTCGAGCCGGTCACGGTCGAGTACTTCGAGAACGACGGCGACACGATCCTCGCGCTGCAGTCCGGCCGCATCGACGTCTCGTTCGGCCCGAACGCGACGGCCGCCTACAAGGTGCGCGTCTCGCCCGACGAGTTCAAGGTCGTCGGCACGCTGAACGGCGGCTGGCCGAACACCGCGCAGATCGCCGCCGCGACGCTCAAGGGCAACGGCCTGTCGGCCGCCTTCACCGCGGCGCTCAACCACGCGATCGAGGACGGCTCCTACGCGAAGGTGCTCGAGCGCTGGGGCCTGCAGGACGAGGCGATCGAGAAGTCCGAGGAGAACCCGCCCGGACTGCCCAAGACCGAGTGAGAGACCCGCGAGGGACCTCCTCGACCAGACCGGTCCCTGGGGGACGGTGACCGGTCGCGGGGCCGGTCGGGTGCGGCGCCCGACCGGCCCCGTCCCCCCAACCCGTCGCAGCCCCCGTGCGACCGAAGGAGTAAGCGATGAGTGCAGCCGTGGACCACGTCGTCGTCGGCGGCGGCGTCATGGGCGCGGCCGCGGCCTGGCAGCTCGCCCGGCGCGGACGCGACGTCGTGCTGCTCGAGCGGTTCGGCCCCGGGCACGCGCACGGCGCGTCGCACGGCAGCGGCCGGATCTACCGCACGACCTACGCGCAGGCCGACTACCTCGACCTCGCGCAGGAGGCGCTGCCGCTGTGGTCGGCCGTGGCCGACGAGGCGGGCGTCCCGCCCGTGCTCAAGCACACCGACGGGATCAGCCACGGGGGTCCGGCGGCCGACGAGATCGCCGAGGCGCTGCGAGCACGCGGCGTGCCCGCGCGCTGGGTCGAGCCCGACGAGGCCGCCGAGCGGTGGCCCGGCCTGCGGTTCGAGACGCGCGTGCTGCACGAGAGCCGGACCGCCGGCCGGGTGCACGCCGACCGGGCGGTCGCGGCGCTGCAGGCGGCGGCCCGTGCGCACGGCGGCGACGTCCGGCACGACACGCAGGTCACCGGCCTGGTCGACGTCCCGGGCGGCGTCCTCGTCCGGACCACGACGGGCGAGGTCGTCGCGCGCAGCGTCGTCGTCGCCGTCGGTGCCTGGACGCAGCGTCTGCTGACGGGAGCGGGTGCCGGTCTCGGCGACGCGGCCGCGGTCGCCGACGGGTTGCCGTCGCTCGTCGTCACGCAGGAGCAGCCCGCGCACTTCGCGCTGCGCACCGCCGCGCCGACGCCCGAGTCGTGGCCCGTGTTCACGCACCAGCCGCTCGACCCCGACGGCTGGCCGAGCGGCACGTACGGGCTCGTCGACCCCGTCGAGGGGCTCAAGATCGGCTTCCACGGCGTCGGACCCGTGACAGACCCCGACCGGCGGACCTACCAGCCCGAGCCCGGCCAGCTCGCGCAGCTCCGGCAGTACGTGCGCACGTGGGTACCGGGCGCCGACCCCGACTCCTTCGGGCCCGTGTCCTGCACCTACACGACGACGCCCGACCACGACTTCGTGCTCGACCGGCGCGGCCGCGTGGTCGTCGCCGCGGGGTTCTCCGGGCACGGCTTCAAGTTCGCGCCCGCCGTCGGGCGGGTGCTCGCCGACCTCGCGACCGAGGACCCCGACGGGCCGACGCGTGCCACAGCCGCGCGGTTCGCGCTCCACCGCACCGCCCAGCCCGCCCGTTCCTGACCACCCGTCCCAGCCCGCCGTCCCGACCCGACCCCCCGTCCATGACCACGCGCACCCGACGACTCGCATCCGACCGCCCCCGCCCGCACCGGTGCGCGAGACCACGCCGCCCCGCGGCCTCCGCAGCACCACGACGACAGGACCGCCATGAGCCCCACCACCTCCGCCCGCCGCGTCCCGCTCTCGATCCTCGACCTCGCCGTCGTCGCCGACGGCGCGACCGGCCAGGACGCGATCCGCGCGAGCCTCGACCTCGCCGTGCGGGCCGACGCGCTCGGCTACCGCCGGTTCTGGTTCGCCGAGCACCACCTCGCGCCCGGGGTCGCGTCGGCGTCGCCCGCGGTGCTCGCGGCCCTCACGGCGGAGCGGACGCGGCGCATCAAGGTCGGGTCGGGCGCGGTGCTGCTCAGCACGACGAGCCCGCTCATCGCCGCCGAGCAGTTCGGCGCCATCGCAGCGCTGCACCCCGGGCGCGTCGACCTCGGCCTCGGCCGCGCGTTCACGCCCCCGCCGGCGTCGGGCGGTGCCACCGCGGTCGCCGTCACCGCGTCCGCGGCCGTCGCCGCGGAGGACTCGGTCGCCGCGGACGCGCCGGTCGCCGCGGACGCGCCGGTCGCCGCGGTCGTGCCGGTCGCCGCGGTCGTGCCGGTCGCGCCGCCGCGTCGCGAGCCGCAGCCTGCTCGCGACGTCGACGGGCTGCACGTCCCGGCGGCACCGCCGCTCGACCGCGGTGACTCGGCGCTGCGCGAGCGCTTCCTCGCGCAGACCCGCGTGATCGGGGCGAGCCGCACGTCGGGCGTCTTCCGCGAGGAGCTCGAGGTCGTGCTCGGGCTGCGCGCGGGGACGTTCCGCGACGCCGACGGCCGCCCCTACGTGAGCCCGCCCGTGGAGGGCGCGGACCTCGACCTGTGGGTGCTCGCGTCGAGCGGCGGCGAGAGCGCGCGCGTCGCCGGGGAGCTCGGGCTTCCGCTGGCGGCGAACTACCACGTCAGCCCGTCGACCGTGCTCGAGACCGTCGAGCAGTACCGCTCCGCGTTCCGGCCCGGCGTGCTCGACGCGCCGTACGTCGTGGTGTCCGCCGACGTGCTCGCCGCGGAGACCGACGAGCGCGCGGCTGAGCTCGCCGACGGGTTCGCGGACTGGGTGCTGTCGATCCGCGGCGGCGGTGGAGCGGCCGCCTATCCGCGTCCCGGAACCGGCATCCGCTGGGAGGACCGCCCGCAGCACGAGCGTGCGCTGCTGCTCGACCGGGTGAGCACGCGCTTCGTCGGCACCGCCGCGACCGTCGTCGAACGGCTGGAGGCGCTCCAGCGCGCCACCGGCGCCGACGAGCTGCTGCTGACCACCGAGGTGCACGACCCGGCGGCGCGGGTCCGCTCGTTCGAGCTGATCGCGCAGGCGTGGACCGCGATCGCACCGGACGTCGCCGTCGACCGCGAGCCTGCCGCCGCGACCGTCTGACCCGCCCACGCGACCGACCGCGTCGGCCGACCCCGACCCGACCCCGACCCGACCCCACCGCGCCCCACCCGAGAGCAGGAGAGACCCGTGCCCGTCGAGTTCCTCGGCATCGCCACCACGAGCGACGCCTCCGAGACGTCCGAGCGCACCACCGCGCCCTTCGACCGCCAGTACCTCGAGCGGATCGTCCGCACGCACGAGGAGTACGGCTGGACGCGCGTGCTGTTCGCGTACGGGTCGTCGGGTCCGGAGCCGTCGGCGCTGCTCGCGCACGCCGCCGCGCGCACCGAGACGATCGAGCTGCTGCTCGCGCACCGGCCCAACGTCTCGTACCCGACGTTCGCCGCGAAGTCGTTCGCGACGCTCGACCAGCTCTCCGAGGGTCGGCTGTCGGTGCACTTCATCACGGGTGGCAACGACCACGAGCAGCAGCGCGAGGGCGACACGCTCACGAAGGACGAGCGGTACGCGCGCACCCGGGAGTACATCCAGGTCGTCAAGAAGGCGTGGGCCAGCCGGGAGGCGTTCGACCACTCCGGCGAGTTCTACGAGTTCCGTGACTTCGTCCTCGACGTGACGCCGTACGAGGGACGGACCCCGACGATCTCGTTCGGCGGCTCGTCGGACGCCGCGTACCGGGTCGGCGCGGCGGAGGCCGACATCTTCGCCGTCTGGGGCGAGCCGCTCGACCGCACCGCCGAGCAGATCGCGCGCATCCACCGCGAGGCCGCCGCCGCGGGTCGGACCACCCCGCCCCGCATCCACGCCGCGTTCCGGCCGATCATCGCGCCGACCGAGGAGCTCGCCTGGGAGAAGGCGCACGCGATCCTCGGGCGGATCGAGGGCCGCAAGGCCGCGCTCGGTGGCTCGCTCAGCCGTCGCCACCCGATCGACGCGCCGCAGAACACCGGGTCCCAGCGACTGCTGGAGATCGCCGCGCAGGGTGAGCGGTTCGACACCGCGCTGTGGACGGCCACCGCGAAGGCGACCGGCGGGGCGGGTAACTCCAACGCGCTCGTCGGGACGCCCGAGACCGTCGCGCAGGCGCTGCTCGCGTACTACGACCTCGGCGTCCGCGTGATCTCCGCGCGCGGGTACGACCTGCTGCACGACGCCGCCGACTTCGGTCGCTACGTCATCCCGCTCGTCCGCGAGGGGGTCGCCGAGCGCGACGCCGCCGCGTCGAAGGCCGCCTGAGGGGACCCGCGATGCGCTTCCAGCTGCTCGACATCGTCTTCAACCCGCCGCACCCCGTCACGGGTGAGGCCGTCCCGCCGTCCGACCGGCTCCAGCGCGTCATCGACCACGCGGTCCTCGCCGAGGACCTGGGGTTCGACTCGTTCGCCGTGGGGGAGCGGCACGCGGGCGACGTGCTGTCGTCCGCGCCGACCGTCATCCTCGGCGCCGTCGCCGCCAGCACGTCGCGGATCCTGCTCTCGACCGGCGTCACGGTGCTGTCGCTGCTCGACCCCGTGCGGGTCGCCGAGGACCTCGCGACGGTCGACCAGCTCAGCCGCGGGCGGCTCGAGATCGTCATCGGCAAGGGCAACGAGGTGCTCCAGTACCCGCTGCTCGGGCTCGACATCGCGAAGCAGTACGAGTACCTGGAGGAGAACTACGAGCTCCTGCGGCTCCTGCTGTCCGGCGAGGACGTCTCCTGGGAGGGGCGGCACCGCCCGTCGCTCGAGCACGCCACCACCCTGCCGCGGCCGTTCGACGGGCCGTTCCGCATCTGGCACGGGTCCGCGACGTCGCGGTTCGCCGTCGAGCTCGCCGCGCGGTGGGGCGACCCGATCGTCTCCGCCAACGCGCTGCAGCCGCGCGAGAACTACCAGGTGCTCATCGACCACTACCGCGAGCAGTACGCCGCGCACGGACACGACCCGCGGTACGCGTACGTCGGGTCCGGGTCCGGCGGGCTGTTCCTCGCCGACACCACGGAGGAGGCCGTCGAGCAGTTCCGGCCGCTGTACGAGGGGCTGGTCCGCGCCCAGGACGCGCGCCGCCACGACCCCGCGGCGGTCGGCAAGGTGACGAGCTTCCGCACGATCGAGGAGGCCGTCGAGCGCGGGCCCGCGCTCGTCGGGTCGCCCGAGCGCGTCGCGGAGAAGATCCTCGACTACCACCGCTCCTACGGGCACGACCTGCAGTCCGTCTCCGTCAACCACCTGCTGGAACCGTCGCGGCAGGAGGAGGTGCTGCGCCGCTTCGCCGAGGAGGTCGTACCCCTCGTGCAGGCCGAGGTCGGCACGACGCTGTGGTCGGAGGCCGACGAGCGTCGCGCCGCCGGGTTCACCGCCACGACGTCGGTGCCGCAGCCGGCCTGACACCCGGACGGGCCGTCCCGTCGCCGTCGGGGGACCCGGCGGGACGGCCTCCGGACCCTGGTCCGACGTCGCGGACGCGAGGCCGTGCCGGTGCTGCTCGCTGCGCCGCGACGCGTCGACGGCCGCCGACCGACAAGGCCCGTGGCGCACGGAGGACACCCGCCGAAAGCCGTCGGTCGGACGCGAGCCCGGCTGGCAGGATGCCCGGGTGCTGCTCACCCTGACGACCCGCGACGACGCCGCCCGCGACCTCGGCTTCGTGCTGCACAAGCACCCCGACCGTGTGCAGCGGTTCGAGCAGGCGTTCGGCGTGGCCCACGTGCTCTACCCGCAGGCCGACGACGACGTCGCGACCGTCGCGCTGCTGCTGGAGGTCGACCCGGTGGCGCTCGTGCGCGGCAAGGGGTCACGTGACGCCGCGTTCAGCCTCGCGCAGTACGTGAACGACCGCCCCTACGCGGCGTCGTCCATGCTGGCCGTCGCGCTCGGTCGCGTGTTCCGCACGGCGATGGCGGGCCGGTGCGACGCGCGGCCGGACCTCGCCGAGCGCGCGTGGCCGCTGGAGGTGCACGTGCCGTCCGTCCCGTGCCGCGGGGGTGCCGACGCCGCCGTCCGGCTGTTCGCGCCGCTCGGGTGGGACGTCGACGCGACACCCGTCCCGCTCGACCCGGCGATCCCGGCGTGGGGCGACTCGCGCTACGTCGACCTGCGACTGCGCGGCACGCTGCGCGTCGCGGACGCGCTGCAGCACCTGTACGTGCTGCTGCCGACGCTCGACGCCGCGAAGCACTACTGGGTCGGCCCGGACGAGGTCGACAAGCTGGTCCGCGCGGGGCAGGGGTGGCTCGCCGACCACCCGGCCCGCGACGAGATCGCCCGCCGGTACCTGGCGCACCGCGGGTCGCTCGTCGCGAGCGCGGTCGCGCGGCTCGCGGAGGTCGACGACGCCGAGCCGGAGGCGCTCGACGACGCGGTGCCGGCGGACGACGCCGCCGCGCGCGGCGAGGCGTCCGACCGTGCGGTGGCGGGCGAGGACGGGGACCCGCCCGCGGCCGTGCCGCTCGCGCGCCGCCGCCTCGATGCCGTCGTCGAGGAGCTCCGGGCCGCCGGGGCGCGCAGCGTCGTCGACCTCGGCTGCGGCGAGGGGCACCTGCTCGGCGCGCTGCTCGACGACCCGCGGTTCGACCGGCTGCTCGGCGTCGACGTGTCGCCGCGCGCGCTGGAGGTCGCGGCGCGGCGGCTGCACCTCGACACGATGCCCGCACGGCGGCGCGCCCGCGTCGAGCTCGTGCAGTCGTCGGTCACGTACACCGACGCGCGCGTCGCGGGGTTCGACGCCGCGGTGCTCATGGAGGTGGTCGAGCACGTCGACCCGCCGCGCCTCGCCGCCCTGGAGCGCGCGGTGCTCGGTGTCGCGGCCCCGCCGACCGTCCTCGTCACGACGCCGAACGCCGAGCACAACGTGCGCTACCCGACGCTCGCCGCCGGCACGATGCGGCACCACGACCACCGGTTCGAGTGGACGCGTGCCGAGCTCGTCGCATGGGCGCACGCCGCCGCGGACCGCTACGGGTACGACGTCGAGCTGCGCGGCATCGGTGACGACGACCCCGAGGTCGGTCCACCGACGCAGCTCGCGGTGTTCCGCCGCACGACCGACACCACCGGAGGGGAGGCCCGATGACCGCGCTGACCGTGCCCGCGCTGTCGCTCGTCGTGCTCGTCGGCGCGTCGGGCTCCGGCAAGTCGACGTTCGCCGCCCGCGCGTTCGGGCCCTTCGAGACGCTGTCGTCGGACTTCTTCCGCGGGCTCGTCGCGAACGACCCGAACGACCAGGGCGCCACGCGCCCCGCGTTCGACGCGCTGCACCACGTCGCCGCCGCGCGCCTCGACGCGGGGCTGCTGACGGTCGTCGACGCGACCAACGTGCAGGCCCAGGCCCGGCGGTCGCTCGTCGACCTGGCCCGCGCGCACGACGTGCTGCCCGTCGCGATCGTCCTCGACCTGCCCGAGGACGTGTGCGTCGCCCGCAACGCCGCGCGCGACGACCGCGGGTTCGGCGCCTCCGTCGTCAAGCGGCAGCGCGACCAGCTCCGGCGCTCGCTGCGCGGGCTCGCCAAGGAGGGGTTCCGCACGGTGCACGTGCTGCGGTCGGTCGACGAGGTCGACGCCGCCGTGGTCGTGCGCCAGCCGCTGCGCAGCGACCGGCGTGACGAGCGCGGCCCGTTCGACGTGGTCGGCGACGTGCACGGCTGCCGATCGGAGCTCGAGGCGCTAATGGTCCGGCTGGGCTACGCGCTCGTCCGCGACGACGTCGGTCGGCCGGTCGACGCCGTCCACCCGGAGGGCCGGCGTGCGGTGTTCGTCGGCGACCTCGTGGACCGCGGGCCCGACAGCCCGGGCGTCCTGCGGCTCGTCATGGGGATGGTCGCGGCGGGGCACGCGCTCGCCGTGCCGGGGAACCACGAGGAGAAGCTGGTCCGGGCGCTCGACGGCCGCCAGGTGAAGGTCGCGCACGGGCTCGCCGAGACGCTCGAGCAGCTCGCGGGCGAGAGCGAGGAGTTCCGTCGGGAGGTCCGGGACTGGTGCGACGGGCTCGTCGCGCACCTCGTGCTGGACGGCGGCGCGCTCGTCGTCGCGCACGCCGGGCTCAAGGAGGCGTTCCACAACCGGGCGTCGGGACGGGTGCGGTCGTTCGCGCTCTACGGGGACACGACGGGGGAGACGGACGAGTACGGCCTGCCCGTCCGGCTGCCGTGGGCCGACGACTACCGGGGGCGTGCGACGGTGCTGTACGGCCACACGCCGACGGCCGTCCCGACGTGGGTCAACAACACGATGTGCCTCGACACGGGCTGCGTGTTCGGCGGGCACCTGACGGCGCTGCGGTATCCCGAGCGGGAGGTCGTGCAGGTCCCGGCGGAGCGGACGTGGTGCGAGCCGGCGCGCCCGCTCGACGTCGCGCCGTCGGGTCCGGCGCGTCGTGACCCCGACGTGCTCGACGTGTCCGACGTGCTCGGCCGGCGGTCGGTCGAGACGACGCTGCTCGGACGCGTCACCGTCGCGGAGGAGAACGCGGCCGGCGCGCTGGAGGTCATGAGCCGGTTCGCCGTCGACCCGCGCTGGCTCCTGTACCTGCCGCCCACCATGAGCCCGTGCGCGACGGCGCCCGACGGCGACCTGCTGGAACACCCCGCGCAGGCGTTCGACGCGTACCGGTCGGACGGCGTCGGCACGGTCGTGTGCGAGGAGAAGCACATGGGCTCGCGGGCCGTCGTGCTCGTGTGCCGCGACCAGGCCGTGGCGTCGGCGCGGTTCGGGATGCCCGACGGAGTCACCGGCGTCGTGCACACCCGCACGGGCCGCCCGTTCTTCGACGACGCGCGCTCGGAGGCGCTGCTCGCGGTCGTGCGCGACGCGGCCGCGGCGGCGGGCCTGTGGGACACGCTCGGGCCCGACGACGGGCCGACGGGCTGGCTGCTGCTCGACGCCGAGCTCATGCCGTGGTCGGTCAAGGCCGGCGACCTGCTGCGGCACCAGTACGCGGCGGTCGGTGCCGCGGCGCGCTCGGCGCTCCCGCCCGCGGTCGACGTGCTGCGCGCGGCCGCGGAGCGCGGGCTCGACGTCGCCGGGCTGCTGGAGCGCACGGAGGCGCGGCGGCACAACGCCGACGCGTTCGCGGACGCCTACCGCCGGTACGTGTGGCCGACCGACGCGCTCGACGGCGTGCGCCTCGCGCCGTTCCAGGTGCTCGCGACGGAGGGCCGCACGTTCGAGACCCGCGACCACCTGTGGCACCTGGACGTGGCCGACCGGCTGGTCGCCGCCGACCGTGCCGGGCTGCTGCAGGCCACGCGCCGGCTCGTCGTGGACGTCGACGACGAGCGGTCCGTCACCGACGGGGTCGCGTGGTGGACCGACCTGACCGCCGCCGGGGGCGAGGGGATGGTCGTCAAGCCGCTCGGCAACCTCGTGCGCGGACGCCGGGGTCCGGCGCAGCCGGGCATCAAGGTGCGCGGCCGCGAGTACCTGCGGATCATCTACGGCCCGGACTACACCGAGCCGGCGAACCTGTCGCGGCTGCGGTCGCGCAGCCTCGGTCGCAAGCGCGGCCTCGCGCTGCGCGAGTACGCGCTCGGGCTCGAGGGGCTGGCCCGGCTGACCGCCGGCGAGCCGCTGTGGCGCGTCCACGAGGCGGTGTTCGCGGTGCTCGCGCTCGAGTCGGAGCCGGTCGACCCGCGGCTGTGACCCCTTGCACCTCACGTGACGTGAGGGCCTAGCGTCGGGCGTGCGGGCGCCGAGGCCCGCCGCCACGACGGAGGTCACGACGATGACGCAGCTGGTGCCCTACCTGACCGTGCACGACGCCGCGAAGGCGATCGCGTACTACGCCGCCGCGTTCGGCGCGACGGAGACCGGCGAGCGGTACACCGAGGACGACGGGCGGGTCGGCTTCGCGGCGCTCGCGATCGGCGACCGGCCCTTCTACCTGTCCGACGAGTACCACGACTACGGCGCGTACGCCCCGGCCACGCTCGGGCACGCGACGGCCGCGGTGGTGCTGGAGGTCGACGACGTCGACGCCGTGTACGCCCAGGCCGTCGCGGCCGGGGCGACGGTCGACCGCGAGCCCGCGGACCAGGGCGACGAGCGGCGCGGCTGGCTCGTCGACCCGTTCGGTCACCGCTGGGCGATCCACTCGCCGCTCTGACCGGCGCCGGCACGGGGGTCGCGACGAGCGTGAGGCGGGCGGGGTGACCGAGCGGACGGACGACGGCGCGGTGGGTGCGGGGGCCGGCGACGCGGGCTGGCGCGTGGGCGACCTCGCCGCGCTCACGGGCCTCACGGTCCGCACGTTGCACCACTACGACGACGTGGGCGTGCTGCGCCCCGACCGGACCGCCGCCGGTCACCGCGTCTACCACCGCGCGCACGTCGAGCGGCTGTACCGGATCAGCGTGCTGCGGCGGTTCGGGGTGTCGCTCGACGACATCGCGACGGCGCTCGACGAGCCCGGGTGGACGCTCGACGGCGCGCTGCGCACCCACCTGGCGGAGCTCGAGGACCAGGTGCTGCGGATGGAGCGTCTGCTGCACCGGCTGAGCGCGACGCGGCCCGACGTGCCGGTCGACGCGCGGATGCGGGCGGACGACGACGCGGGCGACGTCGAGGTCTGCCGGCGGCTGCTGGCCGTGCTGGAGGACACCGCGGTCGCGCCCACCGAGCCGCTGCGCCGGGTCGCCGTGCTCGTGTACGCGGACCTCGAGGCGGCGCACCGGCACCTCGTCGACGTCTTCGGCCTGGAGCCCGGGCCGCTGCACCGCGACGCCGGCGGGACCGTCGTGCACGGCGAGGTCCGCACGGCCGACGGCGTCGTGATGCTGCACCGGGTCGCACCCGAGTGGCGGCTGGCGTCACCTGCGGCGGTCGGGGCCGCGACGGGGATGCTCGTCGTGACCGTCCGGGACGTCGACGCCCACCACGCGGCGGCGGTCGCGCGCGGGGCCACCGTCACCTACCCGCCGACCGACCAGCCCTACGGCGTGCGCGAGTACGGGGTGCTGGGCCCGGAGGGGGAGCCGTGGTCGTTCTGGTCCCCGCTCCGCCCGTCGTGACGCCGTTCCCCCCGACCCCCACCACGCCGCACCCCCACGCCGCCCCCCACGACGCCCTCCCGCGAACCGGTGATGGTGACCGGTAGCGGGCGATCTCCGGTCACCAGCCCCGGGTCGTCGCCCCGCGACCAACCGAGGGCTTGCGAACGATGTATCAACGATATATCGTTTACGACGTCGGCGTTGCGCCGCACCACTCCCGGGGCCGTCCCGGTCGAGGCGTGCCCCGCACCTCCGCCGACGCCCACGCACCTGAGGAGACCACCCATGCGACACCACCACTTCCACCACCACCCGGCCGGTCCCGACGCCTACGACGAGGACGCCTCCGGCCGCCCGTCCGGCCCGCCGTTCGGGCCGGGGTTCGGCCCGGGCTTCGGTCCCGGCGGCCCCGGCTTCGGTTCCGCCGGGCCCGGCTTCGGACCCGGCCCCCGCGGAGGGCGCGGCTTCGGCGGCCACCACGGCGGCCCGCACCCGCGCCACGGCGGTCGCCGCGGCGGCCGGGCCGGTCGCGGCGACATCCGCGCCGCGATCCTGTTGCTGCTCGCCGAGCAGCCCATGCACGGCTACCAACTCATCCAGGAGATCGGCACGCGGTCCGAGGGCCGCTGGCGGCCCAGCCCGGGCGCGGTGTACCCGGCGCTCGCGATGCTCGAGGACGAGGGCCTCGTGACCCTGTCCGCGCAGGGCGGTCGCCGGATGGCGAGCCTCACCGAGGCCGGCGCCGCGCACGTCGAGGAGCAGCGCGACGCGCTCGGCACGCCGTGGCTCGACGCCCAGGAGCGCCCGGTCCACCCCGGCCGCGCGCTGCGGCCCGCGCTGGAGGCGCTCTCGGGTGCCGCCGTCCAGGTCGCCCGCACGGGCACCCCGGAGCAGGCGACGGCCGCGCTCGCGATCGTCGAGCGCGCGCGGCGCGACCTCTACCTCGTGCTGGCCGGCGAGCCCGTCTCGACGGGTGACTCGACGGGCGAGACGGCGACGCCCGGCGCCTGAGCACTCGACCCCCGGAACGACGCGCACGACCACGAGACCCCCGGTGCCACCGCGCACCGGGGGTCTCGCGCGTCCCGTACCCGGCGGGCCCCTACGAGGGGAGCGGGTGTGACGAGCGTGACGCCGGGGCGTCGCGTGGCGTCGTCTATCCTGGGACCTGGTTCACGAGCTGCAGCGTCAAGTACCCGGCTGGCTGCACGGCAACCCTCCTGATCGAGCGGGGTGCCCCGGGGCGAGAACCGGTGGTGCGTCACGGTGGCGCCCACAAGTCGACCGGCGCCCTGGCGCCCGAGGAGGACGCATGACCCCGCAGCCCGTCGCCCGCGCGCTCGTCGCCCGGCCGAACGGTGCGCCCGCCCGCATGGCATATCCCGACGGTACTGGTCGGAATTTGACACGTGTCCAGGACCTTCGCTTCACTGACGCCACCGCCCGGCACTCCGTCGCCGGCGCGCGAGGAAGAGGTCGATCGATGGACGCCCGCGAGGCCCGCACCATGACCGCCGCCACGGCCGTCATGTGTCGCATGCCCGCGTGTCCGGCGCCCGACGGCCCGCTGGTCTGACACCGGCACAGCGCCGCCCCCGTCGCACCTGAGCCGCCCGGCGCACCGCGCCGCGCACCTCGACCGACGGCCCCGCCGTCTCACGTCCCCTCGCCGACGCCGGCCACCAGCCGGCGTCGGCCGGCGTCCCGCGACTCCCGTCCACCACCCGCCCGTGACCGTCGGGCACATCGCAAGGAGAACCACCTCATGTCCGAGAACGTCCCCGTCCTCCCGCCCAAGAACCGCGGCGGGCGCCGCACCGGCCTCGTCGTCGGGGCGGTCGTCGCCGTCGTCGTCCTGGTCGGTGCGCTCGTCTTCGCGTTCACCCGTCCCGATGCCGACGACTCCGCCGCCGGCGACGGCGCGACCGTCGTCCGCCTCGGCACGACCGACGTCGGCCAGCCGCACTGGGAGATCCTCCAGGAGCTCGCCGCGGAGGAGGGCATCGACCTCGAGATCGTCGGCTTCTCCGAGTACACGCAGCCGAACCCGGCGCTCACCGAGGACGAGATCGACCTCAACGCGTTCCAGCACGTCCTCTACCTGGCCGACCACAACAACAACACCGGCGACGACCTGCAGCCCATCGGCTCGACGCTGATCGTGCCGCTGCCGCTGTACTCGCAGAAGCACACGGACGTCTCCGAGTTCACGAAGGGCGAGCAGGTCGCGATCCCGAACGACGCGACCAACCAGGCCCGTGCGCTGTTCGTGCTCGAGGAGGCCGGCCTGATCGCGTTCACCGGCGACCCGGCCGTGCCGACGCCGGACGACGTCGACACCGACGCCTCCACCGTCGTGGTCCGGCCCGTCGAGGCGTCGCAGACCGCGGGCCTGATCGGCGACCCCGACGTCGCGGGCGTGATCGTCAACAACAACTTCGCGACCGACGCGGGCTTCGACCTCGACAGCTACGTCTTCGCGGACGACCCGAGCTCGCCCGGGGCGCAGCCGTACATCAACATCATCGCGGCCCGACCGGACGACGTGGACAACCCGACCTACCAGAAGATCGTCGAGCTCTACCACGACCCGAAGGTGCTCGAGTCGGTCGTCGAGTCGTCGGGCGGCACCGCGACGATCGTCGAGGGCTACGACGCCGCGCAGCTCCGGGACGTCCTGGCGCAGACGCAGGAGAACCTCAAGGCCGCTGGCTGAGCCGGTCCGCGCGGTCCGGTCCCCACCACCCCCGGGGACCGGGCCGCGCGGCCGTCGTCCTTCCCCGAAAGGTCCCCCCACGTGACCCCCATCATCGAGTTCCGCGACGTCACCAAGGTGTTCGACGGCCCGAACGGGCCGATCCGCGCCGTCGACGGCGTCGACCTCACCGTCGAGCAGGGTGAGATCTTCGGCGTCATCGGCTACTCCGGCGCCGGCAAGAGCACCCTCGTGCGGCTCATCAACGGCCTCGAGCGCGTCACGTCGGGGCAGCTGGTCGTGGACGGCGACGACGTCGCCGCGCTGTCCGAGCGCGCGCTCGAGCGCAAGCGCCGCGACATCGGCATGATCTTCCAGCAGTTCAACCTGTTCTCGTCGCGCACCGTCGCGGGGAACGTCGCGTTCCCGCTCAAGGTCGCCGGCTGGCCCAAGGCCGACCGCGACCGGCGCATCGCCGAGCTGCTCGACTTCGTCGGCCTGCTCGACCGCGCGCACTCCTACCCGGACCAGCTGTCCGGCGGGCAGAAGCAGCGCGTCGGCATCGCGCGCGCGCTCGCGGCGCAGCCGAAGATCCTGCTCGCCGACGAGTCGACCAGCGCGCTCGACCCGCAGACCACGCAGGACGTCCTCGGTCTGCTGCAGAAGGTCAACCGCGAGCTCGGGGTGACGATCGTCGTCATCACGCACGAGCTCGAGGTCGTGCGGTCCATCGCCGACCGCGTCGCCGTGCTCGAGAACGGGCGCGTCGCCGAGACCGGGACCGTGTTCGACGTGTTCACGCGTCCGCAGGCCGACGTCACGCAGCGGTTCGTGTCGACCGTCGTGCACGACCGGCCGCGGGGCGCCGTCCTCGAACGGCTCCAGCGCACGCACACCGGCCGGATCGTCACCGTGACCATGACCGACAGCTCGCGGCTCGGGGCGGTCCTCGCGTCGGCGGGCGCGTCCGGGGTCGCGTTCGAGATCGTCTACGGCGGCATCGGCACGCTGCAGGACCAGTCGTTCGGGTCGCTCACGCTCGCGCTCGACGGGCCCGACGCGGCCGTCGACTCGCTCGTCGCGCAGCTCGGCACCGTCGCGCCCGTCGAGGAGGCCGTGCGATGACCATCCTGACCGCTGCTCTCGCGGCCACGCCGCTGACGTCGTCGGTCGGCGCACCGCTGGCTGCCACCCCGGTTCCCGCCGCGGGCGAGTTCGACCCCGCGTTCCACGGCCCGAAGCTGCTGGAGGCCGCGGGCGAGACGCTCTACATGGTGTCCGCGACGCTGCTCATCGGCGGCGTCCTCGGGCTCGTCCTCGGCATCGCGCTCTACACGACGCGGCGCGGCGGGCTGCTGTCGAACCGGGGCGTGTTCGGCGTGCTCAACCTCGTCGTCAACGTGTTCCGGCCGATCCCGTTCCTCATCCTGCTCATGATCATCGCGCCCGTGACGGTGGGTCTGATCGGCACCCGGCTCGGCAGCACCGCGATGATCGTGCCGCTGTCGTTCGCCGCGACGTTCGGGGTGTCCCGGATCGTCGAGCAGAACCTCGTCGCGATCGACCCTGGCGTCATCGAGGCGGCGCGCGCGACGGGCGCGTCGCGGTGGCGGATCGTGCTGACCCTGCTGGTGCCCGAGGCGCTCGGCCCGCTGATCCTCGGGTACACGTTCGTGTTCGTCGCGCTCGTCGACATGTCTGCGCTCGCCGGGACGCTCGACGGCGGCGGGCTCGGCGCGTTCGCCCTGGACTACGGCTACAAGCGGTGGAACTTCGCGGTCGTGTGGATCACGGTGATCGTCATCATCGTGCTCGTCCAGCTGGCCCAGTCGCTCGGCAACCGCCTCTCCCGCCGCATCCTGCGCCGCTGACCCCGCCCGGGGTGCATCGGGCGCCGGCCGGGCCCCCGGCCGAGCGCAACACGAGGGCCGTTCCGCGTGGTCGGAACGGCCCTCATGTTGTTCTCGCGCGGCGAGCTCGCTCGGTGGGCGAGGGGCGACCCGGGGCTGGGTACCGGAACACGCGCCGGGAGCGGTACTCAGACCCGGGTCGCGGGCGGGATGCGGTGCGGCCGGACGAGGATCGGCCGGTGTCAGGGGCGGGACGGGGGGCCGCCGCCTCCGGGGCCGCCGCCCATGCCGGACTGGACCTCGCCCGCGGTGGCCGTCGCGGACGTCGTCGCCGCGGACGCGTCGCCGTCGCGGGACAGGCCCGTCGCGTCCGGGCTGCCTGCCGAGCCGCCGACCAGCGCCGTGTACGTCGCGCCGTCCGTGACGTCGGGCGACGAGTAGACGACCGACGAGAACGACTTCGGGGCCGTGAAGGACGCGAGGACCGTGCCGTCCTCCGCGGCGAGGTGCACGACCGTGCCGGCCTGCTGCGTGGCGTCGAGCGTCAGGCCGACGAACGACTGCGTCGAGCCGTCCGACGGGGTCTGCGCCATGCCCGACGCGCCGACGGCCAGGAGCTCGCCGCCGCTGATCTCGAACGTGCCGTTGTAGTCGAGCGCGCCGTTCCCGGAGCTCGTCGGGCCCGCGACGACGACCGTCCCGCCGCTCATCGTGACCGAACCGTTCGAGTCGAGGCCGTCGCCCTCCGCGTCGGCCACGAGCGTGCCGCCCGTGATCTCCAGCAGGACGCCGTCCTGGGCGGAGAACTCCCCGCCGCCTCCGCCCGGACCGCCGCCCGGCATGCCGCCCGCGCGCGGGTCGGTGGCATCCGCGACGGTCCCCGCGTCGCCGGCCGCGCCGGTGCCCGTGCCAGATCCCGTCCCGGTGCCAGCTGCCGTGCCCGCACCTGCGGACGCTCCCGTGCCGGTCGACGTGCCCGTGCCGGTCGACGTGCCCGTGTCGGTCGACGCGCCGGTGCCGTCGGTCGTCGCGGCGGGGTCGTCGTCCGTGGTCGAGCCTGCCGTCGCGTTGACGCCGTCGTCGCTCGTCGTGAGCGAGGTGTCGCCGCCCGCGATCGTGATGACCGGCGCCTCCAGCCCTTCGACGGCCGTCGCGACGTCGAGCGTGCCGCCCGCGACGCGCAGGGCGCCCTCGGCGTGGATGCCGTCGTCGCCCGTCGCGAGCGTGACGTCGCCGTCGGTGACCGCGACGACGCCGTCGGAGTGCACGGCGTCGTCGGCCGCGTCGACCCGCAGCGTGCCGCCGCCCAGGACGACGGACACGTCGCCGACCAGGCCCTTCGGCGACGCGTCGTCGGCGACGGTCGCGTCGTGCCCGCCGCCCGCGATGACCGTGACGGTCCCGTCGGCGAGCACGACGTCGGTCGCCGCGGTCACGCCGTCGTCGCCGGAGGTGAGGGTGAGGTCGCCGCCGAGGACCGCGACGTAGCCGAGCGCGGCGTCGTCGGCCTCGTCGGACTTGAGCGCGTCGCCGCCGGCCGTCACGTCGAGCGTGCCGTCCTGGACGACGAGGTAGTCCTTGCCGCGGATCCCGTCGTCGACCGCGTCGACCGTGATCGTCCCGGACTCGACCACGAGGCCGTCCTTGCTCGCGATGCCGTCGTTCGACCGGCCCTCGACGTCGAGCGACCCGCTGCCCGTGAGGGTGAGGTCCGCGGTGCTGAACAGGGCCGCGTTCGGCTCGTCGGTCTCGGCGTCCGGGTCGACGGGGGCCGTCGCGTCAGCCAGGTGGTTGGTCGACCCGTCGGCGAGCACGACGACCACGTCGCCGGCGTCGGTGACCTGGAGCGGGGACGTCGTCGAGCTCGTGAGATCGGCGTCGTCGAGGACGAGCACGACCGTGCCGTCGTCGGCGCTGTCCACCACGAGCGACCCGTCGGTGAGCGTGCCGGAGACGGCGTACGTGCCGGCGGCCGTGACGGTGATCGTGGACCCGTCGACGGTCGCGCCGTCGCCGTCGACCGTGGCGGTCGCGCCGTCGAGCGTGATGGTCGTCGCGCCGGACGTGTCGTCGGTCGCCGTGGTCTCGTGCCAGGCGGTGTTGTCGGCGAGCGTGCTCTCGACGGTCACGTCGGCGTCGGTCGCCGTCGCGGTGCTGGTCGAGGTGCCGGACGAGCCGGTCGACGCGTCGGCCGCCGAGCAGCCGACGAGGGTCGCGGCCACGAGGCCGGTGAGCAGGGCGGTGGGGGCGACGAGGCGCCCGCGGTGGTGTCGCACGGTGGTGCTCCGATCGGGTGGGGGTGGGAGGTCAGCGGGTCGCCGCGGCGACGTGCCGGTCGAGCACGCGGCGCCACGGCGTGGCGGGGAGGTCGGGGTGCAGGACGGCGAGGCCGGTGCCGTACTTCGAGACGCGCACGGGCCGGTGGCCGTGCCGCCAGAGCAGCCGGTCGGTCGAGGACGGCGTCGAGCCGGTCTTGGTCTCGACGATCGCGAGGCCGCGCAGGGGGAGCGACCGCCCCGTCGACGGGTCGGTCCAGACGAGCCCGGTGTCGACGGTGGTCCGCGACGCGGCGCTCCCGGCCGGCGATCCCGCGCGGGGTGCACCGGTCGCGCATGCGCGCCGCGGCTCGGCGTCGTGGTGCAGGTCGGCGACGCGACCGCCGGCCGGTCCCGGCACGTGCAGCGTCACGCGGTCGTACGTCGTGACGAGCGTCGGCAGCAGCGGGCCGTCGAGCGTCGCCGCCCGCTCGTCGCCGAGCGCCGCCACCGCGAACGCGCAGGCCGAGTCGTCGAGCGCGGCCGGACCGGCGTGGGGTCGGCGGTCCTTGACGGTCGTGCCGCGCGGGCCGCGGGTCTTGACCTCGACCCAGCAGGCGCCGTCGTCGACGTAGGTGCGGGTGCGGACCTTGAACCGCTGCCGGCGTCGGCGCGCGGAGCCCAGGTAGCTGCTGAGCGCGGGGGTGTCGAAGTACACCGACCGGTAGGCGGAGGTGCGGCGCCCGTCGATCTCCAGGGCGCGGGTCGCGGGGTCGAGGTCGTCGAGCAGCGCGTCGAGCGCGGCGACGGGGAGCAGGTACTTGCGGTCGACGCGCGTCTGGAGGGAGGCGTCGGCGAGCAGCTCGTCGAGAGTCACGGGTGCGAGCCGGTGCAGGGCGTCGAGGGTCATCGCTGCGCCACCGCCCAGCGGTCGGCGTCGTCGGTCGGCGACGGGGGCTCGGCGCCGCCCGCGTCCCGGGCGACGGAGTCGTCCGGCCGCAGGGTCGCAGCGCCCCGGCCTGCGAGGCGCTCCGTGACGAGCGCACCCCGCGGGGCGGCGTCGTAGCGCACGTCCACCCACGTCGTGTCGTTGACGAGGTCGAGGCGCTGCACCGACACGCGCCGCACGCGCCCGCCGAGCAGCTGCTCGAGGTGCGCGACGAGCGCGGTCTCGTCCGCGACGGCGCGGTCGACGACGACGGTCTGCTGCCGGTAGCGGCTGAGCAGCCGCGGACTGTCGGCGATCGCGAGGACCACCACGACGACCGCCATGAGCGCGATCCCGACGGGTGCCGCGGCGAGCCCGCCGATGAGGCCGAGGGCCAGCGACGCGAAGTAGTAGGCGACCTCGGTCTGGCTGAGCTCGGCGGACCGGAGCCGGATGATCGACAGGACGCCGAACAGACCGAGGCCGAGGCCGGCGCCGACCGTGCTGCTCGCGAGCGTCGCCGCGACGGCCAGCACCCCGACGTTGACGCCGAGGTAGGCGACCGCGAGGTCGCGGCGCCGGTGCCGGGGCAGGTAGAGGGCGAACGTGAGCACGAGGACGGCGACGAGGTCGGCGGCGTGCAGGACGGTGGGGGACATGCGGTGGCTCCTGACTGGTCGGGCGTGGTGACCAGTCAGCCGTGGCCCGCTGGGCGCACGCTGTGCGACGGCTGAGGCCGGGGTCAGCGTCCGCCGAGACCCCGGCCTCCGTGCCGCGCGACCGGGCCGGTCAGGCGGCGGCGCCCGCGCGTGCCCGACGCCCGCCCGGGACGGCGTCGGTGTCCTGCGAGACGGCGATCGACCGGCGCGCGAGGTCGTCGCGCTCGACCGCGTCGGCGAGCACGCGGCCGACCTGGCCGCGCGAGACCTTCATGCCGCGCACGTCGCCGTTGGTCGTCGTGAACGCGGGGTACGGGATGTCGTCGTCGGACAGGTAGACGGGCTGCACCTCGACCCAGTCGAGCTCGGTCGCGCGCAGCTCGGCGGACGTGCGCTCCTCGTCGGCGATCTGCGGCGCGATGAGCAGCGCGAAGAACAGCTTGGCCGAGAACGGCAGCCGGTCCCGCGTGGTGCCGACGCCGTACGACGACTGCACGACGATCCGGCGGACCCCGTGCCGGCGCATCGACGTGACGACGTTGCGCGTGCCGCGCGAGCGGACGTCGATGGGGGTGCCGGCCGGGCCGCGCAGGCGGACCCGGAGCGGGTTCTCGCTGATGCCGAGCGTGACGACGACCGCGTCCTGCCCGGCGACGAGCGCGTCGACCGTGGCGGGGTCGGTCGCGTCGCCGTCGACGCCGCGGACGTGCGGGCCGGTGAGCGCGGCGGCGTGGCGGGACAGGGCGGTGACCTCGTGGCCACGACGGACGAGCTCGGCGACCGCGGCGCGGCCGGACCCTCCGGTGGCTCCGACGACCAGGACCTTCATGGTGGGCTCCTTCGGTGGGGAGCGGCGGGTGCTGCTCCGTGGTTCTCCCAGCACACCGCGCCGGGCGGTGGACGGTCTATGCTCATGAGTCGCCGGAACATGACAGATCGTCCAGGCGGAGGTGCCCGATGACCGTGCTCGCCCCCGAAGCCCCCTGGGGCTCCGTCGACCCGGTGGGCGAGGCCCTGCACCGGCTGCGCGTCACCGGGTTCTTCTACTGCCACACGGAGGCCACCGGCCCGTGGGCCGTCGACATGCCCGCGTTCGGCGAGTGCGTGAGCTTCCACGTCGTCACCGCGGGCGAGTGCTGGGTCGAGGTCGACGGCGTCCCGCCGGTCCGGCTCGGCGCGGGCGACCTCGGGCTCGTCCCGCACGGCCGCGGGCACGTGCTGCGCAGCGCGCCCGGCGTGCCGTCGATGGGACGTGTCGACGAGCTGCCGCAGGACTACGTGACCGACCACTACTCGGTGCTCCGGCACGACGGCGGCGGGCCGCGCACCGACCTCGTGTGCGGCGTGCTGTCCGTCGACGGCCCGGCGTCGCGGCTGCTCCTCGAGCTGCTGCCGCCCGTCGTGCACGTCCCCGCCGACGACGGCGCCGCGCCCTGGATCGCCGGGACGCTCGGCCTCATGGCCGACGAGCTCACGCGCACCCGGCCCGGCGGTGAGGCCGTCACCACCCGGCTCGCCGACATCCTGGTCATCCAGGCGATCCGCGCGTGGGTCGACGCGCAGTCGGCCACGACAGGGTGGCTCGGCGCGCTGCGCGACCCGCACGTCGGCGTGGCCGTCGCGGCCGTGCACCGCGACCCCGCTCGCCCGTGGACCGTCGAGACGCTCGCCCGCGAGGCGACCATGTCGCGCTCGGCCTTCGCGGCCCGGTTCACCGAGGTCGTGGGCGTCCCGGCGATGCAGTACGTGACGTCGTGGCGCATGCACGTGGCGACCGACCTGCTCGCGGCGGGCGAGCCGGTCGCCCGCGCCGCCGCCGCTACCGGCTACGACTCCGAGGCGGCGTTCAGCCGCGCCTACCGCCGCGAGACCGGACGAGCCCCGGGTGCGGTCCGCCGGGCGGCCGCCCCCTAGAGCGCGCCTGCCCCCTCGCTCCCGGGAGCGGTCCGTCGGGCGGCCACCCCGTCTGCGTCCGTCGGAGGCGGGGCGTGCCTCACGACCGGCGCGCGTCGCGCAGCGCCTCGCGACACCCGGACCCGGGGTACCGGTCGAAGGTCCGGCGCGCGAGGTCGGCCGCGGCGGGGTGGTCGTCGAGGTAGGCGGCCCACTCCGCGTAGCACCGGCGGCGGTCGGCGACCACGGCCGCGCACGCCATCGCGAGGTCGGTGTCGTCGCGCGTCTCGCGCGACAGCACCTCCGCGACGACCTCGCGGCACGTGGCGAACGCGCGTGCCCCCGCCAGGTCGGCCCCGACGAACCGCGTGCCGAGCGTCGTCGTCCGCGCCAGGTGGGCGTCGCGGAGCACCGCGTCCGAGCAGTCGGAGTGGACGAGGTGCGCGCCGGCGAGGTCCGTCGACGTGAGATCGGCCCGCTCGAGCCCGCACCGGCGGAGCCGCGCCTCGGTGAGGTCGGCGCCGGCCAGGTCCGCCTCCGGCAGCTCGACGTGCCACATCGAGACGCCCGGTGCGCGGACGTCGCCCAGCAGCGCGCACGCGGCGTCGACGAGGGCGAACGACGCCTCGTCGAGCCGTGCGCCGCGCAGGTCCGCGAGGCGCAGGTCGCACCGCTCGAACCGCGCTCCGCGCAGGTCGGCCCCCCGCAGGTCCGCGCCCGCGAGGCCGGCGCCGGTGAACGTCCGCCCGGACAGGTCCGCGCCGCGCAGGTCGATGTCGGTGAGGTGGGCGGCGGGTCGGGCCCCGGCGCCGCCGGTGATCGAGGTCGTCATGATCCGGGCATCTCGGTGAGCGGGTCGGGGGCGAGCTCGGCGCGGAGCCGGGCGATGTCGGCGTCGAGCGCGTCGCCGATCTGCGCGTGGATGTCGTCGAACAGCTTGCTGTCCGTGAACGCGAAGGTTCCGCGCAGCTCGTCGGTCCGGGTCTTGCCGCCGGCGAAGTTCGGGATCGCGGTGATGCCGTAGGTGTGGATCCACGTGCGCCACAGCTCGATCGCGTACTCGCGGGTCTCGGCGATCTGCACCGTCGCCTGCATGTCGGCCACGTTCTTCTGCACCATCTGCACGGGGTCCGCGTCCGCGAGGTCGGTCCGGCCCTCCGCCCACGCGCTGCTCATCTTGCTCTTGAGGTCGATGCACAGGTCGACGGCCGTCTTGGCGGCGGCGCCGAGCTCCATCGACTTCAGCGCGTTCCACCGCTCCGGGGACGTGCCGGCGGCCCTCGACGTGCCCGCGCTCGCGCCGGGGCTCGGGGTGTCGGACCCCTGGTGGCCGCCGCCGCTCGACGCGGGGGCGCGGACCCCGGCGAGCCGGACCACGTACTTCGAGATGTCGCCCAGCGAGGTGGCGATCGCCGCACCGCCCAGCTTGCCGTCGCTGCCCGTCGCGCTCGCCTGGGCGAGGTACGCGGTCGCCGGGGTCTTGACCCGTTCGGCGAGCGCGCCGCCGACCGCGCCGCCGACGCCGGCCAGGAGGATCCCGAGCAGGATGTCGTCCTTCAGGCGCTCGCGCTGGCTGTGCTCGTCGAGCGCGGTCTTGTGCGCGTCGTACGCCGCCTTGTAGTTGAGGTAGGCCTGCTCGGCGACCCCCTTCAGCCCCAGGAAGGCCGACTGGAGCTGCAGGCCGGCGAGGTCGCACCGGTCGGACAGCCAGGCGAGGTCCGCGACGACGCGGAAGCGGAACGACTGCGTGAACGTCCGGCCCGCGTCGGCGAGCGGCGGGCCGACGACGACCTGCGGGATCGCCTCGACGAGCTCGGCCGGCTGGCCGAGCTCCGCGGGCACGCCCATGTTCCCCACGACGACCCGGAACGTCGCGACGCCGCCGTCGACCGTGCACTGGGCGGGCGACTCGCCGACGACCGAGCCGCGCACGGCCGCCGTCGCCGAGGGGATGTTCGCGACGTCGGCGCGGAACACGAGCGTGTCGCCGCGGAACACCTTGTCCTGGCTGCGTGGTGCGCCGGGCCCGAGCGCGCCGGGCAGGACCTCGAACGTCGGCCGGAACGTCACCGCGGGCGTGGTGTCGAGCATGGTGGGCGGTGCGGTCGGGCCCTCCCGGCTGACGGTGGGCCCGGGCCGCGCCGGGTCGATCGCGCGCCCGACCGCGCGGTTGCCCGCGGTGCGCTGGAGGTCGAGCATCCGGTGGCCCGTGGGGCGGCCACGGTGCGTGGTCGACGTCGGGCCGCGACGGGGCGACGGTGCGGGCTGCCCCACGCGTTCGGATCCCACTGGCGACCTCCGGCCTCGCGCCGCCCGGTCCCCGGCGCCACGGCGCGCCGGCACGGACGACGCAGTCACGGTAGCCACGGGCGTGGGGCCGCCCCGTGCACCCGAGGACGTCGGCAGGGGCATCCCGGGCTACCCGTCCGGGCAGCCCGCCGGGGCGGTGTGTGAAACGTCCGGAGCCTCAGGTGCCGCGACCAGGACGCGACCGGGACGCGGCCGGACGCGTCAGGGTGTCGGCGCGGGGCCGGTCGAGCTGCGCGTGACCAGGTGGGCCGGGGGGACGGTGTAGGAGCGGACGGGCCCTGCGGCGACGACGTTGAGCACGCAGTCGCCGACCTGGACGCCGAGCGCGTGCACGTCAAATGCCATCGCGGACAGCGGCGGTGCGGCGTGGCGCGCGAGCGGCGAGTCGTCCCACGCGAGCAGCGAGAGGTCGGCGGGGACGCGCAGGCCGGCCTCCCGCGCGACGTCGAGCGCGGCGACGGCCATGACGTCGTTGTCGAAGACGATCGCGGTCGGCCGGGGCTCTCGCGCGAGCAGGTCACGTGCGGCGGCGGCGCCGGACGCCTCGCCGTAGTCTCCCTCGACGACGACGCCGTCGACGCCGAGCGTGGCGCACCGCTCGACGAACGCGTCGGTGCGCGTGCGGGTGTGCGCGAGGTCGTGCGGGCCCGTGACGCGTGCGAGGCGGCGGTGGCCGAGGGCGACGAGGTGGTCGACGGCTTCGTGCGCCTCGGCGGCGTTGTCGACGAAGACGTTGGCGACGGGCAGGTCGCGCGACGGTCCGCCGACGACGACCGTGGGCACGTCGAGCCCGGCGAGGACGTCGGTGCGCGGGTCGTCGACCGTGAGGTTGTGCAGGACGACGGCCTCGACCTGGCCCTGCTCGGCCCAGCGGCGGTAGGTCGCGAGCTCGGCGTCGAGCGAGCCGACGATGTGCAGGAGCAGCGAGCGGCCCTCGGCGGAGAGGGACTCCTCGATGCCGGCGATGAGCTGCATCGAGAAGGCCTCGAGCCCCAGCAGCCGGGGCGGCTGGCGGAGCACCAGGCCGACGGCGTGGATCCCGGGCGTCACGCGGCGAGCCTAGCCGGGGGAGCGGTCGACGACCGAGTGGCGGCTCGTGATCTACAACGTTGGAAATGTGCCGTACGGTGGTGGTCAGCCCGCCCCGGTCGCCGCCGACGGGGCGCCGAGAGGAGCCGCCGTGACCGTCGCCGACCCCGCCGTCCCCACCGCACCGACGGGCAGGCACAGCACGCCGGTCCGCCTCGCGGCGACGCCTCCCATGGGGTGGAACAGCTGGGACTGCTTCGGCACGACCGTCACCGAGGACGAGGTGCTCGCGAACGCCGCCGTGCTGCGCGACCGTCTGCGGCCCACCGGCTGGGACACCGTCGTCGTCGACATCGCCTGGTACGACCCGACGGCCCGCGCGCACGGCTACAACGACGGCGCGCCCCTGGTCCTCGACGACCACGGTCGCCAGCTCCCCGCGCCGAACCGCTTCCCGTCCGCCGCCGGCGGCGCCGGGTTCCGCCCGCTCGCCGACGCCGTGCACGCGATGGGCCTGCGGTTCGGCGTGCACCTCATGCGCGGCATCCCGCGCCTCGCCGTCGAGCGCGACCTGCCGGTGCTCGGCACCCCGTGGACCGCGCGCGACATCGCCGCACCCGACGACGCGTGCGCCTGGAACCCCGACAACGTCGGGGTGGACCACGACCACCCCGGTGCGCAGGCCTGGTACGACGCGCTGATCGGGCAGCTCGCCGGCTGGGGTGTCGACTTCCTCAAGGTCGACGACATGCTCGCGCCGTACCACGACCGCGACGTCGAGGCCGTGGCCCGCGCGATCGAGCGCAGCGGCCGCGACGTCGTGCTCTCGCTGTCGCCCGGCACGCACCTGTCGACGACGCACCTCGGCCACCTGCGTCAGCACGCGCAGACGTGGCGCATCAGCGACGACCTGTGGGACCGCTGGGAGGACGTGCACGCGCAGTTCGCGCGCCTCGCCCGGTGGGCGCCGCACCAGCGCCCGGGCGGGTGGGCGGACGCCGACATGCTGCCGCTGGGACGCATCGGCCTGCGCGCGGAGCGCGGCGAGCCGCGGGACAGCCGGCTGACGCCCGACGAGCAGCGCACGCTCCTCACGCTGTGGGTCATGGGCCGCTCGCCGCTCGTGGTCGGCGGACACCTCCCCGACACCGACGAGGCGACGCTCGACCGGCTCGCCAACCCCGCGCTCGCCGCGGTGCTCGCCCGCAGCACCCACAACCGCGAGATCGTCCGCGAGCCGCTCGACGACGGCGAGCTCGTCGTCTGGACCGCCGCCGCGACCGACGCCGCCACCCGCTGGGTCGCGGTGTTCTGGACGGGACCCGCGCAGCGGCGGCTCTCGGTGCCGCTGGCGTCCGTCGTCGGTGCGGTCGAGGCGCGCCGGGCCTGGCGCGCCACCGACCTGTGGCGGACCGACGGCGGTGCCGACGGCGGCCCCGACGGCGGCCCCGACGCCCCCGCGCCGCTCGGCGCCGCGCTCGACGTCGACGTGCCCGCGCACGGCGTCCGCTGGTTCGCGCTCGACCCCGCCTGACCCCCCGGAGGAACCCCGTGGACCTCTTCCCGCTGTCCGACCTGCGCCTGCTCGACGGCCCGTTCCTGGCCGCGCAGCAGACCGACCTCGCGTACCTGCTGCGGCACGACCCGCAGCGTCTGCTCGCGCCCTACCGTCGCGAGGCGGGCCTGCCGGCCGTCGCCGAGCCGTACGGCAACTGGGAGTCCATGGGGCTCGACGGGCACGTCGGCGGGCACGCGCTGTCGGCCGCGAGCCTGCTGTGGGCCGCGACGGGCGACGAGCGCGCGGCCGCGTTCGCCGCCGCGCTGGTGGACGGCCTCGCCGCCTGCCAGGACGCGCTCGGCACCGGGTACGTCGGGGGAGTGCCGCACGGCGTCGCGCTGTTCGACCGGATCGCGGCGGGCGACCTCTCGACCGACTCGTTCGCGCTCAACGGCGCGTGGGTGCCCTGGTACAACCTGCACAAGACGCTCGCCGGGCTGATCGACGCCGCGGTCCACGCGCCCGAGCCGACCGCGACGCGGGCGCGGGACGTCGCCGTCCGGTTCGCGGACTGGTGGCTCCCGCTCGGTGCCGCGCTCGACGACGACCAGTTCGCCGCGATGCTGCGCACCGAGTTCGGCGGCATGTGCGAGGCGTTCGCGGACCTCGCCGACCTCACCGGCCGGGCCGACCTGCGCGCCATGGCCGTCCGGTTCGCCGACCACGGACTCCTGGAGCCGCTGCTCGACGGTCGCGACGAGCTCGACGGGCTGCACGCGAACACGCAGATCGCGAAGGTCGTCGGGTGGGCGGCGCTCGCGGCGTCCGACCCCGACGGCGGCTGGGACCGCGCCGCCCGGACGTTCGCGGGCACGGTCGTGCGGCGGCGGTCGCTCGTCTTCGGCGGCGACTCGGTGTCCGAGCACTTCCACCCCGTCGACGACTTCCGTGGTGCGCTCACGTCGCCCGAGGGACCGGAGTCGTGCAACACCGCCAACATGCTCGAGCTCGTGCGCCGGCTCCTGCGCGCCGGGACCGACCCGCTGCTGCTCGACTTCGCCGAGCGGGCGCTCGTCAACCACGTCCTGTCCGCGCAGCACCCCGACGGCGGCTTCGTCTACTTCACGCCCGCGCGCCCCGACCACTACCGCGTGTACTCGCAGCCCGAGCAGGGGTTCTGGTGCTGCGTCGGGACCGGGCTGGAGACGTACGCACGGCTCGGCGAGCTCGCGCTCGCGACGCGCCCCGGCGACGAGCCCGGCGACGGCGACGACCTGCTCGTCCACGTCCCGGTCCCCGTCCGCGCCACGTGGGCCGCGCGCGGCGCCGTCGTCACGCTGACCAGCGACCTCCCCGACCTGGCGGCCAGCGGCCGCGGAGCCCTGACGCTCGGCCTCCCCGGCCCGCAGACGTTCACGGTGCACGTGCGCCGCCCGGCGTGGGCGGTCGGGGAGCCGGAGCTCGCGGTCGACGGCGTCCCGGTGGCCGCCGGGCCGTCGGACGGCCCGTACGTCGCGGTGCGCCGCACGTGGCACGACGGCGAGACGCTCACGTGGCGGGTGCGCGCACGGGTCGAGGCCGAGCGCCTGCCCGACGGCTCCGACTGGGTCGCGTTCCGGTACGGGCCCGTGGTCCTCGTGTCGCGCGGCGGCACCGACGACCTGCCCGGGCTGCGCGCCGACGCGTCGCGCATGGGGCACGTCGCGTCGGGCCCGCTGCACGCGCTCGCGGGCACGCCCGTCGTCGAGTCGGCCGCGGACGGTGCCGACCGGGTGCACGGACCCGTCGACGGGTCGACGTTCCGGCTCGACACCGACCGAGGGCCGGTCGCGCTCGAGCCGTTCCACGGGGTGCACGACGCCCGCTACACGCTCTACTTCCCGCTCGCGGCGCCCGGTGCGGCGCGGGAGCGGCGCGCGACGATCGCCGGGGCGGAGTCCGAGGACCTGGCGCTCGCCGGTCGGACGGTCGACGAGGTCGCGTGCGGCCGGCAGCAGCCGGAGGTCGAGCACGCGTTCGCCGGCGACGGCACGTGGACCGGGGCGACCGACGGCGCCCGGTGGCGCGCGGCCGACGGCTGGTTCGGGTACGCGCTCGCGGACCCGTCTCGGTCGGGAGCCCTGCTGCGCGTGACGTACCGCGGGGGCGACGCCGACGGCGCGGCCGACGTCGAGGTCGACGGCGTGCTGCTGGCGCGGGTCGTCGCGTCGGCGGGTGCGGGGCTGCGACACGTCGACCTCGCGCTCCCGGACGAGGCGGCGCGGTCGGCGGCCGGCGACGCCCTGGCGCGTGCGGTGCGGGTGCGCGCGGTCGACGGTCCGACCCCGCTGCTCGTCGGGGTGCGGCTGCTCCGGCGCTGACCCGGCGCGCTGACCCGGCCCGGCGCGCGCGGAGCCGCCCGAACCGGCAGGAATCAGTCGTCCGGGTGACAACGATCTCCACCCCGTCAGCCCTCAGGCGGACATCGGGACCCTCGACTGGTCACGTGGGGGCGTGACGGTGCCACGATGCCCCCATGACGACCGTTCCCGTGTCGCTGCACGCCCTGCTCACGACGACGTTCGCACCCGCGCCGCCGGTCCGCTGGCACCGCGCGCACTGGCAGCAGTGGGCGGACCGGATGGGCCCCGACTTCCGGCTGCCCGACGTGGACGAGGCCGTCGACCGCGGGGACGCCGCCGTGCTCGTGCACGACGAGCTCGAGCAGGGCCGCACGACGGCCGCGTTCGTCGCCGCGATGGTGTGGGCGTACGGGCCTGCGCACGACGGCCCCTACCGCACCGCGACCGTCCTCGGCGGCCGGCGCCGCCCGACGGGCGTGCAGCCCGAGGCCGTCGCCGCGCTCGACGACGCCGTCGGCACGGTCCGGAGCGTGACCGAGCGGGACGCGCCGGCGGCCGGCGCGTCGCGCATCGCGGGCGACGCCGCGCGGTCCGCGCACCGGCGGATCATCGAGCACCGCCTGCACGGCCTCGCCCCCGCGGGGCTGACGGCGTGGCTGCACTTCGCGTCCGCGCGTCGTGACCCGTACGCGCCGCACGCCGCACCCGTGCTCGACGACGCCGTGCGCGGCTGGCTCGCGACCGAGGCGGAGCTGCCGCTGCGGGACGGGCACCCCGACGACTACGGGCGGTACGTCGACCGTCTCGTGACCTGGGGCCGGCCGTTCGGCCGGACGCCCGTGCAGGTCGAGTCGTCGGTGCGGTCGCTCGTCGCGGCGACGGCCGCCGCCGGCACCGACGCCGGGGCGGTCGCCGCGGGCTGAGGGGTCCGACGGGCGCCGAGACCCGTCCCTGTGCGGTCCGTCAGCGCCCGGCGCCGTCCGCGATGCGCCGGAGCTCGGCGACGTAGGTCGCCCACTCGTCCGCCGTCAGCCCGGGCAGGTTGCTGTTGTCGACGCGCAGCCCCGCGGCGCCGTCGGCGAGCTCACGCAGGATGTCGGCGTGGCCCGCGTGCCGCGCGAGGTCGCTCGTCACGTGCACGACGACCTGCTGCAACGTCACGGGGTTGCGGTGCTCGGGCCACCAGGCGACACGGCCGGGCGTGTCGAGGGGTGCCGACAGGACCAGCTCGTCGGCGAACGCCCACACGCGGCGGTACAGCGCGACGATGTCGTCGACCGACTCGTCGGCGGTCGCGTACATGTCGAGGTTGGGCGTCGTCTCGTCGAGGTACCAGGCGAGGTCGGCCAGGCCGGGGAAGTCGCGCCCGAACGTCTCGCCGAAGTACCCGATCTCGACGCCCGCGGCGTGCTTGACGAGGCCGAGCAGGTTGGTGCCCGTCGGGGTGCGGGGGAGGCGCAGCGCGCGCTCGTCGAGCCCGTCGAGCTTCCAGACGAGCGCGTCGCGCGCGCTCTGGAGGTACCGGTGCAGCACGGTGCGGTCGTCGTCCACGCGCCCAGGCTCGTGGGTGCCGCAGATCACGGCAACTCGTCGCGGGCGTCGTTCGTTGGGGAGGCGGACCGCCCCTCGGGGGCGGACCAGCACCCGCGCGCCGCCGTCCCCGGCGCGTGTCCGCACACTCGGGAGGAAGCCCCGTGGACCGTCTGGCCAGGCTGTCGCTCGCGAACCGCGCGGTCGTCGCGCTCATGACCGTCGCCGTCGCGGTGTTCGGGGTGGTGAGCCTCGGGTCGCTGCGCCAGGAGCTCATCCCGTCGCTGCAGATCCCGACGGCGGTCGTGCTCGGGGTGTACCCCGGCTCGGCGCCGCAGATCGTCGAGGACCAGGTCACGGTCCCGGTCGAGACGGCGGCCAAGGGCGTGGACAAGGTCGAGGAGGTGACCTCGACGTCGTCGACGGGCCTGTCGGTCACGACGGTCCAGTTCACCTACGGCACCGACATGGACCTCGCGAGCCAGCAGCTCGCGAGCGCGGTCAACCGCATCCAGAGGCAGCTCCCGTCGGTGGTCGAGCCGCAGGTCGTCACCGGGTCGATCGACGACCTGCCGGTCATCCAGCTCGCGGTGTCGGGCGGGTCGTCGGAGGACGACCTCGCGGCGTTCGTCGGCGACGTCCTGCAGCCCCGGCTCGAGCAGGTCGCCGACGTGCGCAGCGTCGCGGTGTCGGGCGTCGCGGACCAGGAGGTGCTGGTCGACCTCGACGTGGCCGCGCTCGCGGCGGCGGGCCTGTCGCCCGCGCAGGTCACGACGGTGCTGCAGGACAACGGCGTGGTGATCCCGGCCGGCACCGTCACGGACGGCGACACCGAGCTGAGCGTGCAGATCGGCTCGCCGATCACGACGGTCGGCGACCTCGCCGCGCTCCCGCTCACCGGCCCCACCGGTGCCGTCGTCACGCTGGGCGACGTGGCGACCGTCGAGGCCGGGCCGGCCGCGCCGACGTCGTACTCGCGGCTCGACGGCGAGCCGTCGCTGGGCGTCGCCGTGACCAAGACGCCCGCGGGCAACACGGTCGAGGTGTCGCACGCGGTGCAGGACGTGCTCGACGACCTCGCCGAGCAGCTCGACGCCGACGGCGTGCGCGTCGCGGTCGTGTTCGACCAGGCGCCGTTCATCGAGGAGTCCATCGAGGGCCTCGCGACCGAGGGCCTGCTCGGCCTGCTGTTCGCGGTGGTCGTGATCCTGCTGTTCCTGGCCTCGCTCCGCTCGACGCTCGTCTCGGCGATCTCGATCCCGCTGTCGCTCCTCGTGACGTTCGTCGTCATGAACGTCACGGGCTACACGCTCAACATCCTCACGCTGGGCGCGATGACGATCGCGATCGGCCGCGTCGTCGACGACTCGATCGTCGTCATCGAGAACATCAAGCGGCACCTGTCGTACGGCGAGGGCAAGCGCGAGGCGATCCTCACCGCGGTGCGCGAGGTCGGCGGCGCGATCACCGCGTCGACCGTGTCGACCGTCGCCGTCTTCCTGCCCATCGCGCTGGTCGGGGGCATGGTCGGCGAGCTGTTCCGCCCGTTCGCGCTCACCGTCGGGATCGCGATGGGTGCGTCGCTGCTGGTCGCGCTCAGCATCGTCCCGGTGCTCGCGTACTGGTTCATCAAGGCCCCGACGGGCACCGTCGCCGACGCCGCCGAGGTCCGGGCGCGGGCCGAGGAGAAGGAGCGGCGCGGCGTCTGGCAGCGCGCCTACGTCCCGACGCTCGCCGCGTCGCTGCGCCACCCGGTGCTCACGCTGCTGGTCGCGGTCGCGGTGCTCGGCGGCACGCTCGCGCTCGTGCCGCGCCTGGAGACCAACTTCATCGGCGACTCCGGTCAGGACACGCTGACCGTCACGCAGTCGTTCGAGCCCGGGACGACGCTCGCCGCGCAGGACGAGGCGGCGCGCGAGGTCGAGGACGCGCTGCTCGCGGTCGGCGACGTCGAGACCGTCCAGACCACCGTCGGCACCGCCGACGCCGCGATGGCCGCGTTCTTCGGCGGCGGCGCGACCCCCCAGGCGACGTTCGCGGTCACGCTCGACCCGGACGCCGACGGCGTGGCGGCGCAGGAGGCCGTCCGCGACGCGGTCGACGGGCTGTCGGAGGCGCCGGCGACCGGCATCACGGTCGCCGGGGGCGACTCCGGGTTCGGCAGCAGCACGGTCGACCTCGTCGTGCGGGCCACGGACACCGAGGTGCTCGCCGACGCGGCCGCGCAGGTCGAGGACGCCGTGCGCGACGTCGACGGGGTCGCCGAGGTGACGAACAACCTCGCGAGCGACCAGCGCACCGTGCAGGTCGTCGTCGACCGCGAGGCGGCCGCGGGGGTCGGGCTCACCGAGACGGCCGTGTCCGGCACGGTCGCCTCGCTGATGGCGCCGACCCCGATCGGGACGGTGGACCTGGGCGACGGCCCGGTGGGGGTCGAGGTGTCCGTCGGCGACGCCCCGACGACGGTCGCGGAGGTCGAGGCGCTCGTCGTGCCGACGGCCGCCGGGCCGGTGCCGCTCACGCAGGTCGCGAGCGTGCAGGAGGTCGAGGTCCCGACGTCCGTCACGCGCGTGGACGGCGAGCGCAGCGCCACGGTGTCGGTCAAGCCCGCCGGGCAGGACGTCGGCGCCCTCACGACCACGCTCACGGCCGAGGTCGACGCGCTCGACCTGCCGCCGGGTGCGACCGTCGAGGTCGGTGGGGTCGCCGCGGACCAGGCCGACGCGTTCGCCGACCTGGGCCTCGCGATGCTCGTCGCGATCGCGATCGTCTACCTCGTCATGGTCGCGACGTTCCGCAGCCTCGTGCAGCCGCTGATCCTGCTGGTGTCGGTGCCGTTCGCCGCGACGGGTGCGCTCATCGCGCTGCTCGTGACGTCGACGCCGCTCGGCGTGCCGGCGCTCATCGGGCTGCTCATGCTCATCGGCATCGTCGTGTCGAACGCGATCGTCCTCATCGACCTCATCAACCAGTACCGCGAACGGGGTCGACCGCTGGCCGACGCGGTCGCGGAGGGCGCGCGCAAGCGGCTGCGGCCCATCGTCATGACGGCGGCGGCGACGACCTTCGCGCTCACGCCCATGGCGATCGGGATCACCGGGGGTGGCTCGTTCATCTCGCAGCCGCTCGCGCTGGTCGTCATCGGCGGCCTCGTGAGCTCGACGCTGCTGACGCTCGTCGTCGTGCCCGTGCTCTACACGCTGTTCGAGCGGCGCGGGGAGCGGCGCCGGCTGCGGCGCGACGCCGCCGAGACCGCCGCGACCGGGCCGGCCGGGGAGCCCGCCACCGCCTGACGCGCAGCGCGGCGCCGGGCGACCGGGACCCGGCGTCGCGTCGCGGCGTCAGGCGTCGAGGCGCATCCGCCGCTGCGCGCCCTGGGTCCGCAGCACGAACCGGAACAGCGCGTCCACGTCGTTCTCGCGGATGTCGACGAACCGGCAGCCGTACTGCGTGCCGCCCGTGCTGGTGCGCTGCGTGCGCAGGATCTCGGCGTCGAGCTTGACCGCACCCCGCCCGGTCGGGAACTCGAACGCGACGTGCTCGTGCACCGCGAGCGTCGAGGTCGTCGAGATGCGCATGCCGTGCGCGCTGATGTCGACGACCACGAACGAGATCGGCCGCCCGGGACCCTCGGGCCCCGTCACGACGCCCGTGCACAGCTGGAGCGTCCGCACGCGCGCGCCCTGCCGCTTCTGCAGCATCGAGACGAGCTCAAGGTCCGTGAGGGCGATCGTCGACGGCCCCACGCGCGAGACCGTGCCGACGTAGCGGACCTCGCCGCGCACCTCGTCGAGCACGAGCACCTGGACGTCGTCGCCGGGGCGCACCCCGCCGGGGACCACCCCGTGCTCGGCGGCGACCGTCATGGTCTCGCCGTCGAACGCCGCGACGTACCCCTCGACCACGGTGGCGCGGTCGCGCACCGTGAGCGCGCATCGTTCGAGGTCGTGCATGGTCGGTCCGTCCCGGTCGTGCTGGTGGGTGCCGAGCGCGTTGACACGTGCCCGCACACGACCTCATCGGCAGGGCGGTCGACCGGCTGAGGGGTCCCGCGGCGCACCCCCCGCCCGGGTGACGGCACGCCCGGTGGACCTGGAACCGGACGCGGCCGCGCTCGTGCGCGACCGGCGCCCCGGCCGCCCGTGACCCCGGACGTCAGGCCACGCCGACGGCACGTGCCTGGCGCACCGCGTCCGCGACCTCACCCGTCCACGGGTCGCCGTGCCCCGGCAGGACCGTGTGCACGCCGCTCGGCAGCCGGTCGAGCGACGCGAGGGCGGTCCGCGCGTCGGCCGTCCCCGCGCGCGCCACGACCCGGGGGCCGGTCCGGCCGGTGTACGGGTCGAGCGTGACGAGGGCGTCTCCGGTGAGCAGCAGGCCGCGGTCCGGCAGGTGCAGGACGACGTGGCCGTCGGTGTGCCCGGGCGTGCGGATCGCGCGCGGCCGGCCGGGGACGTCGAGCACGCCGTCCTCCCGGACGAGGCGGTGCGGGCGCACGCCGCGCACGCGCAGCGCGCCCTTCGCCGCCATCGCCGCGAGCAGCGGGATGCTGCCGGGGTGCCGGAGCGGGTACCAGGCGCGTGGCCGTCCGTGCCGGTAGCGGTACGGGTGCTCGACGAGCCGCGCGTCGGCCTCGTGCGCCCACACCTCGACGCCGAGCGTCGCGGTCGCCCGGCGCGCGAAGCCGACGTGGTCGAAGTGCCCGTGCGTGAGCACCAGCGCCCTGACGTCGCGCGGCCCGGCTCCCAGCAGGCGCACGGCCTCGTCGAGCGCGAGCCACATCGCGGGCAGCCCCGCGTCGACGAGCAGCACACCGCCCGTGCCCCGCACGGCGTAGCACTCCGTCGCGGCCGCGTGCAGGCGCACGACGCCGTCCGCGACGAGGCGGACGTCGACCCCGCTCACCACGGCAGGCTCCCCGGGTCGGGCACCGCGCGGCGGGCGTGCCGGTACGCGGGCAGGCGCAGCGCCGCCGCCCAGCGGTAGGTCGCGAGGCCGCTCGGGCAGTCGAGCACCGGGTCGAACCGCACGGGGCCGTCGGTGGGACCGGCGCCGGGCGCGTCGACCCGCAGCGCGCCCCACCGGTGCCACGGGCCGCGCAGCCGCGCCGACAGCAGGAGCACGTCGAGGCCGCCGTCGGCCCGTGCGCGGGGCAGGGCGGCGACGACGACCGGTCCGTCGGGGGAGCGGAACGGCATGAGCGTCGTGAACGGACCGTCGACGACCCGGCGGCGCGGCGCCAGCACGAACCGGGTGACCGCACCCGTCCCGGTGCCCGAGAGCAGCAGCGCCTCCGCACGGCCTCGCCGCTCCCAGCGCACCGCGAGCCCGTGCACGTCCGGCCACGGCCTCGGCAGGCCCGCCGCACGCGACAGCCGCACCACCGCCGGGCCGTCGAACGCCTCGACCGCACCCGGCGCGTCGGGGTCGTCACCGAGGCGGATCGAGGCCGGCAGCACCACGCCGCGCGGGTGGAGCGGCCGGCGGCCGGTCCGGCGCGCGGCGGCGTCGGCGAGACCACCGAGGGTCCCGCCGACGCCGCCGACGAGCGCGGTCACCGTCGGGCGGCGGCCGTGCGGTCGCGCGCCGGCCAGAGCGCGATGGCGAGCCCGGCGAGCGCGCTCACCAGGTGCAGTCCGTTGTCGGCGCCGTTGATGTTGAGGATGTTCGCCTCGGGGTCGTTCGCGACCACGAGGCCGTAGACGAACGTCGCGCCGTACCCGACGGCCAGGATCCAGCCGTACGTCCGGGCGCGCGCGGGCGACGACCACAGCGCGACGCCGAGCAGGCCGATGACGACGTGGACGATGTTGTGCAGCGGGTTGATCGCGAAGCCCAGGAGCGTCTGCGAGTGGTCGTGCTCGGTGAAACCGTCGAAACCGGTGACGGCGAAGCCGACGAGGCCGACAGCCAGGTACACGACGCCGATCACGAGCGCGAGGTACTGGTGCGGCTCGCGTCGGCGGGCCGACGCGGTGGGACGCGAGGGGTCGGTCATGGGGATGCTCCTCCGGGGTGCGCCCGGCACGAGCTCGTCGCCGCCGGGGCCCTGGGCGCCGCGGCTGGACGTCCTCCCAGCATGCGGGGGCGCCGACGGACGCGCACGTCGGAGCGTCAGGGACGCCCCTCGCGGCCGCCGGCCCCGCCGCCGTAGGCGTCGCGGGGGCCGCGCCGCGCGCGCACCGCGATCACGACGACGGCCGCGAGCGTCGCCGCGATGATCGCCACGATCGCGATGGTCCGGCCGGGCGTGAGCGGGCCCATCTGGTCCTCGCCCGACTCCTGGTGCGGCCCGGCGCCGCCCTCGCCGTAGGTCTTGGTCGGCTCCGGGCTCGGGTCGGTCGTGCTCGGCGTCTCGTCGACCGACGGGAGCGTCCCGGGCTGCTCGACCGAGGGGTCGTCGGTCGCGGCGACCGACGGCTGCGCGGTGAGCCCGGCCAGCGCGAACGCCCCGACCAGCCCGAGGAGCAGGGCGGCGACGGCGACGGCGAGCGCGCGGCCGCGCAACGTCGGTGCGGGGGCGGCGGGGGCTGTGGGGGGGGGGGGGGGGGGGGGGGCGACGGGACGCATGGTCGACCTTCCGGAGGCGCGGGTCCGCCCGCCTCCGGACGTGCCACCACCGTGCGGCGCGCCGGCACGCGGCGCAACCGGGGCGCGACCGGTCCCGCGCGGCGGTCGTCCGGAAGGTCGCCGCACGCGTCGGGACGTGACTGGTCGGCGACGGCCGGTCAGTCGAGCAGGAGCGACGCGAGCGCCGCGCCGACGACGAGGCCCACGCCCGCGAGCCAGACGAGCGTCGGCAGCCGTTGCCAGAACGTGCGCCTCACCGCAGCACCACCTGCCCGTCGCGGACGTCCACGTCCACCTCGGCGAGGGCCTGTCGCGCGGGCCCGCGGACCACGTCGCCGGACCGTGCGTCGTAGGCGCTGCCGTGGCACGGGCACCGGATCTCGCCGTCAGCCACCTCGTCGACGAGGCAGCCCTGGTGCGTGCACACCGCGCTGAACCCGGCGACGTCGTCCCCGTCCCGGACCAGCACGACCCGGCGGTCGGCGAGCACGAGACCACCCCCCTCGGGGACGTCGGCGAGCCGGGCGACGACGGCGCCGTCGGCGGAGTCCTCGTCCTCGTCGCGGTCGCCGCCGTCCTCGCCGGGACCGTCGTCCTCCTGGCCGGGCGAGGGGTAGTCGCCGCCGTCGTCGCCCTCGGCGGGCGCCAGCGCGGACATGCCGACGAACCCGACGACGCCCGCGACCACCGTCACGCCGACCGCCTCGAGCACGTCGCGCCGCCGGTACCCGTCCGCCGTCGGCTCGGTCACCCGGTCACCTCCCGTCGTCACACCCGGGGCAGCCCGGGCTGGGTGAAGAACCACAGGGCCGACGTGAACCACACGACGACGAGCAGCGTCGCGAGCAGCGCGCCGAGCACCGGGACCACGGGGGACGGCAGGCGGGGGAGGCGCAGCGCGAGCATCTTCGCGGCGAAGGCGCCGTAGAACAGGCACCCGGCGACGCTGTGGACGAGCACGCGTGACGGCTCGTCCTCGAACCCGAGCGACCACACGCACTGGAACGCGACGGGCAGCGTCAGGAGGAACGCGACGGTGCCGCTCCACCGGTGCAGCGTGCCGACCCAGCCGGGCGGGTCGCCGCGGACGCCCGGCAGCCGGCCCCACATCGCGAGCGCCGACAGCACCTGCACGACGACGAGGGCGAGCGCGGCCGTCGTGAACCACGACTTGAGCTGGAGCATCCCGCTGAACCACAGGGTCAGCAGCGTCGCGCCGTCGCCCGGGTGCGCGTCGGCGTACCCGGCGAGGGCCGCGGCCACCCCCAGGCCCAGCGCGGCGACGCCCGCGAGCGACCACTGCCAGCGCGCGGTCGCGGCCGGCGGGGAGGGTGGCGCCTGCGTCACGCCCATGCCGCCAGCGTCCCGGCCCGGGCGTGCGGTGTCCAGACGTGGGCTGCGGTCCGGCGCCGGACCGTGCGGGGACACGGCCCGACGTGCCACGACGGCCGCCCGGTGGGACCCGGACGGCCGTCGCGCGCGTGCCCGCTCAGCTCGTGTGGCCGCCGAGCGGGGGGTTCGCGTTGTGCACGAGCTCGAGCGCCATCTGCGGGAACCACTGGCCCGCCGCCGGGTCGGCGTACCCGCGGACCGGGTCGATACCGCCGTCGGGTGCCCAGCGCAGGCACTGGCCGTCGGACTCGCCCGGGATCTTCACCCACAGGTAGGCGTCGACGTAGGGGTCACCGGTGCTCATCGTCGGGCGCAGGCCGAGACCGCGGTCCGGCGGGTTGCACCACACCTGGGGGTCGCCCGCGGGGTGGTCGGCCGGCGGGGTCCAGGGGCCCTGGCCGTTGCGGCTCGTGTCGACGACGGCGTGCTTGAGCACCTCGGGCCCGCTCGGCGGGTTGGCGGCGTTCGTGACGTTCTCGACGTACCACTGGTCCGTCAGGCCCCACGTCGAGAAGTCGTTCGGGTCGGCGGGGTAGTACTGGCTCGCGCAGTAGTCGAAGTGGCCGAGCCGCCACCCGCCCTCGGCGTCGTTCGTGCCGTACCAGAGGCACTGCGAGATCCAGGACGCGAACTTCGCCTGGCGCTCGGTGACCTCGTAGTTGGAGACGTTGAGGAAGAAGCCCTCGGCCTTCTCGACGCCGGCCTTGTGCAGCCGGTCCGCGACGTCGCCGACGCCGAGCCACGCGGAGTGCGTGCCGTCGAGGTACAGGCTCACGTTCGGCAGCGCGGACAGCCGGTCGACGGCGCCGTTCAGCTGCGCGAACCGGTCCGCCGCCGCCGTCGCGGGGTCCGCCTCGGCCGGCTGGCACCACTCCGTCGCGCCGGTGATCGAGGTGTACCAGGGGATGATGCCGAGGCCGTCGGGCTCGAGCAGGACGATCGCCTTGCTCGTGCCGATGCCCTTCGCGAGGCCGTCGATCCACGCGAGGTAGGAGGCGGTGTCGAGCGCGCCGCCCGCGGAGTACTGCGAGCAGTCCCGGTAGGGGAGGTTGTACGCGACGATCACGGGCACCGCGCGCTGGCGCTTGGCGGACCGGACCGTCTTCTCGACGGACTTGCGGACCTCCTTCGGCGTGCCGCTCGTGAACCACACGGCCTGCGGTGTCGCCACCATCTTGGTGAGCGCCTTGGCGTCCGCGTACTGACGGTCCTTCACGAGCTGCTTGATCTGCGCGACCGCGCCCTCGTTCGGGGGCGGCGTGTAGAGCCGCGAGGACGACGACGAGCCCCCGTGTCCGGGGCGGCCGTGCGCCGTCGCGGGCGCGGCTGAGGCGAGTGAGAGCGCTACCACGGCGGCGGCCGCGGCGAGCGCTGCGAGGGGCGAACGGGTATGACGTGCCACGGAAGGCTCCTACGTCGTTGTCGGATGACCGGTGCCGTGCACGGCGGGAAGGGTGGACCGCCGCGACAGGAGCATGACAATCCGGACGGACGAGGGCAAGAGCCCGGAGCGGGTGATCGGTGCCGACCCGTCGCCCGCCACGCTGTGGGCGGTCGGGTGGACCATCGTGCGCATGACCGACGACGCACCGCGCACCTGGACCGTGGAGGACCACCTCCAGGACGCCGATCCCGCGCACGTCGAGCTGTGGCAGCAGGTCGTCGCGCTGATCGAGGCGTGCGGGCCGGTGACGGTCCTGCCGCACAAGACCACCGTCGCGTTCGCCGGGGAGCGGCGCGGCTTCGCGGGCGCCCGCCCGACGAAGCACGGCGTCGACGGCTTCCTGGACCTGCAGCGTCCCCTCGCGCCGGACCGTCGCATCCGGCGCGTCTCGCCGTACACGAAGCGGCTCTTCGTGCACCAGTTCCGCGTGACGTCCCCGGCGGACCTCGACGAGGAGTTCGCCGGGTGGGTGCGCGAGGCCTACGCGGTCGGCGCCGGCGCGCACCTGCGCTGACCGGCCGCGCCGCCCGTCGCCCGTGCGGTGCGCCCGGCGGCCGGTCGTAGGGTGACCGGGTGCACCTCCACCGCGACCCCCGGCTCGTCGTGGTCGTCGCCGTCGGCGGTGCGATCGGCACGCTCGCCCGGTACGGGCTCTCGCACGCGGTGCCCGACCGCGGCGGCGTCCCGGTCGCGACGCTCGTCGAGAACCTCGTCGGTGCGTTCCTGCTCGGGCTGCTGCTGGAGGCGCTCGCGCGGTCGGGGCCCGACGCAGGACGCCGCCGGGTCGCGCGGCTGGGCCTCGGCACGGGGGTCCTCGGGGGCTTCACCACCTACTCGACGTTCGCGCTGGAGGTCGTGGACCGGCTCGCGGACGGGCGCGGCGGGCTGGCCGTCGCGTACGCGGTCGGCAGCGTGGTGCTGGGCGTCGTCGCCTGCACGGGTGGTGTGCTGGTTGGCGCACGCCGGCACGCGAAGGTCGCCGCATGACGCCGCTCGTCGTGGCGCTCGCCGGCGGGCTCGGGGCGGCGCTGCGGTTCCTCGTGGACGGGGAGATCAGGTCGCGCGTGCCGCGGCACCTGCCGGTGTCGACGATCGTGGTCAACGTGACCGGCTCGGCGTTGCTGGGCGGTCTCGCCGCGGCGCACGTGCAGGGGCTGCTGCCGGTGACGGTCCACCTCGTCGCGGCGACCGGCTTCTGCGGCGGATACACCACGTTCTCGACGTCGATGCTCGAGACCGTGCGCCTCGCGCAGGCGGGTGCCTACCGGCTCGCGGTCGCCAACGCAGGTCTGACCCTCGTCCTGGCCGTCGCGGCTGCGGCCGCCGGCTACGGCGTGGTGTCGGGCCTGGTCTGAGCCCGCTCGCTCTCCGCGAGGGCCGCGGCCGCGCTGCCCGGGACCGGACCGCCGACGGGTGTGCCGCCCGCGGACCGGCGACGGCGCCACCGGACCGCGGCGACGACGAGGGCCGTCACGGCGCCGGCGAAGGCCAGCCACGGCAGCAGCACGCCCAGGACGACGAGCGTTCCGCGGAGTGCCACGACGAACGACTGCCAGCCGACCGCCAGGCCGCCGACGAACGACGTGGGGCCGGGCGAGGCCGCGGGCACGACGCCCGGACCGGACAGCTCGACGGTGAGCGTGGAGAGCGCGACCGCGTCGGCCAGCCGCGCACGCTGCGCCTGGAGCTCCTCGAGCCGGGTCTGCCGCTCGGTCAGCGCGTTCTCCGCCGCCACGATGTCCTCGGTCGTCGCGGTCCGCGCCAGCAGGTCGGACATCCGCGCGACGGAGAGCTCGAGCCCACGGATGCGCGCGTCGAGGTCCTGGGCAGCCGCCGTCACGTCCTGGGCGTCGAGGGCGATCTCGTCGATCCGACCGAGGTCGCGCAGCGCGTCGACCGTCGCCGACACCTCCGCGGACGGGACGCGGATCGTCAGCGTGGCCGAGCCCGCGCGGCCCTCGGTCGCCGCGTGCTCGGAGCGGGAGTCGACGCGGCCCCCTGACCGCTCGGCGAGGTCGACCACCGCGTCCGCCGCACGTCGCGGGTCCTCGACGGTGAGCCGCAGCGTCCCCGTCTGGACGACCTGCCGGGCGTCGGCGTCGGTGTCCGCGCCGCTCGCGACCGGTGAGCCGGCATCGGACTCGGCGACGGCCTGCTCGTCGCCCGACGACCCGGCCAGCGACTGCGCCCCCGCCTGGTCGCCCGCCTCGTCGCCCCCGGCGGAGCACGCGGTCAGCAGCGCGCCCGCGGTGACGAGCGCGGCGGTCAGGACCGCCCAGCGGCGGGGGGAGCGGCGGTGCCCGGTCGTGGTCATGCCCGTGACGCTAGGGCGCCGCGCCGGTGAGTGGGACGGGGGTGTCCCGATCGTGACGTGGCGCGGCGGATGTGGCCGGATCGTGACGCAGCCGTCACCGGATCGGGCTCCTGACCGGCGCAAGGACCGCCGGGGAGGACACACGCGCCGCCGCCCGGGGCCCCGGGGACCTCACAGCGCGTAGGCGCGCGACGTCCACAGGTGGATCGCCGCGTAGGCCCGCCACGGACGCCACCGGGCCCCGGCGGCCTCGACGGCGGCCGTCGAGGCGACGTCGAGCGCGCGCCGCAGGACGACGTCACCCGCGGGCAGCGCGTCGCGGTCCGCGAGGACCCGCAGCGCGAGGTACTCGACCGTCCACGGGCCCACCCCCGGCAGCGCGAGGAGCCGGCGACGCGACTCGACGGGGTCCGCACCCGGGCGCAGGTCGAGCCCGTCGGCGAACGCCTCGGCGACGGCGCGCACCGAACGTGCCCGGGCGGTCGTGATCCGCACGGTCGACTGGATCTCGGCGGGGTCGACGTCCGCGAGGTCGTGCGGGCGGGGGAACGCGAGCAGGCCGTCCGGACCGGGCCGCCCCCACGCCGCCGCGAGCCGCCCGCCGAACGTCCGGGCCGCGGCGAGGGACACCTGCTGACCGAGGACGGTCGTCACCGTCGCCTCGAAGCCGTCGAGGTGGCCGAGGACCCGCAGGTGCGGGCGTCGGCGGGCGAGCGGGCCCACGACCGGGTCGGGTGCGAGGGTGTCGACGACCGCGTCGAGGTCGTCGTCGAGCCCGAACCAGCGGCGCGCGACCGCGTCGAGCGCGTCGGGCGGCGCGTCGCCGCGCACCGTGACCTGCCCGTCGTGCAGGTCGGCGGACACGGGCACGAGCCGCGCGCCGACGGGCACGAGGCGCCGCACGGTGCTGTCGTCGACCGTCTCGACGCCGGGCACGGCGTGCGCGCGTAACGACGCGAGCAGGGGAGCGGGATCGACGGGGACGTGCACGGTCCATGCGTTCGGCGGTTCCGGTGGCGGCAAAGGACTCACCGGGCGGACTCTAGGGGTGGACGCCCACGCGCCGCCCCGCCGTGCTGGACGCCCGTTCGAGGTGCGCGAACCGCCAAGCGGTGGTCAAATGGACCCAGCCGATCCTCCGAAGCAGCCGGGGTTCGGCCATCTGCGGATCACGACCGCGTGCCGAGGGCCCAGGCGAGAGCAGGGCCGCCCGTCAGGGTTCAGGAGTGCGCCACGCCTCGTGCCGGCGAGACGCCTCTCGAGCGCCCCGCCCCCGTGCGTCGGGGGCGGGGCGCCTGCTTGTCCGCGTCCGGGACGCTCCGGCGCGCGACTCCGCGACGAGCCTCGCCCGTGCGCGCGGGGCCGCTGCGCAGGTGCGTCCGCGCGCGCCCTCCTACGCTGGCGGGATGCCGCTCGCCCTGCCCACCGCGGCCCTCCGCCCGCTCCTGACCGCCCCCGCGCCCGGGGTCACGCCCGCTCCCGACGAGTCCGTCGTCGAGGAGGTGGGCGGGGTCGTCGGTCCCGTGCTCGCCGTCGCGGCCGGCGTCGTCGTCGCGTACGTCCTCGCGATGCTCGTCGGCGTCCTGGTGCGACGCCTCGCCCGCCGGTCCGCGGTCGCGGCCGACCTGACGCGGCGCTCGCGCCGCCCGACGCGCGCGGTGCTGCTGGTCGTCGGCGTGTGGGTCGCGCTGCGGCTCAGCACGGACCCGGCGCCGTGGCGCGTCACGGTCGAGCACGTGCTGCTCATCCTGCTTATCGTCTCGGTCGCGTGGCTGGTCGGGAGCCTCGCGTTCGTGCTCGAGGACGCGGCGCTCGCCCGGTACCGCATCGACGTCGAGGACAACCGCCGCGCCCGGCGCGTGCGCACGCAGGTCCAGCTGCTCCGCCGGATCACGGTCGCGGTGCTCGTGGTGTGCGCGATCGCCGCGATCCTGCTGACGTTCCCGTCGGCTCGGGCGTTCGGCGCGAGCCTGCTGGCGTCGGCGGGCCTCCTGTCGATCGTCGCGGGCCTCGCGGCGCAGAGCTCGCTCGCGAACCTGTTCGCGGGCATGCAGCTCGCGTTCACCGACGCGATCCGGGTCGACGACGTCGTCGTGGTGGACGGCGAGTGGGGGCGCATCGAGGAGATCACGCTGACCTACGTCGTCGTGCACGTGTGGGACGACCGGCGGCTGATCCTGCCGTCGACGCACTTCACGACCACGCCCTTCGAGAACTGGACCCGACGGCAGGCCGACCTGCTCGGCACCGTCGAGCTCGACCTCGACTGGGAGGTGCCGGTCGAGGCGATGCGCGGCGAGCTCACGCGGCTGCTCGAGGCGACCGACCTGTGGGACGGCCGCGTCGGCATCCTGCAGGTCACGGACGCGGTGGGCGGGGCGGTCCGCCTCCGCGTGCTCGCGAGCGCGCGCGACGCCCCGACGCTGTTCGACCTGCGGTGCTACGTGCGCGAAGGGCTCGTCGGGTGGCTGCAGCGCGAGGCGCCGCAGGGTCTGCCGCGCACGCGCTGGGAGGCCCGCGGCCCGGTCGGCGAGCCGGCCGCGGGTGCCGCGGGGCGGACGGGCGCCGGGAGTCCCGCGGACGGCGACGCCGCGGACGCGGTGCCCCCGACGGACGGCGAGCCCCCGCGCACGCGTCGCGAGCGGGCGCGCGAGGCGACGGTCGAGGACACGCTGCTCATGCCCCCCGCGGCACAGGACGCCCGACTGTTCACGGGCAGCATCGAGGCGCTCGAACGGTCCCGGTCCTTCCAGGGGCCCGGTCAGGAGGTGTTCGACGAGCGCGAGCAGCACGCGGAGGACGCCGAGCCCGGGGCGCGCGGGTGACGCGGCCGGTCGGCGGCCAGGTCGTCGTCCGGCCGGTCACGCACGACGCGGTCGTGGCGCACGTCGTCGCGCGAGTGCCCGCCGGCGGCCGGCGCGTGGTGCTCGTCGACGGCGCCCCACCGACCGCCCCGGGCGACCTCGCCGACGCCCTGGTCGCGCCGCTGCGGGCCGCGGGCCGGGCCGTCGTCCGCGTGCGCGCGGTGGACTTCCTGCGGCCCGCGTCGCTGCGGCTCGAGCACGGCCGGCACGACCCGGACGCGTACCTGGAGGACCGGCTCGACGTGCGCGCCCTCGACCGTGAGGTGGTGACGCCGTTCGCGTCGTCGGGCCGCTACCTGCCGACCCTCTGGGACCCGGTGTCGGACCGTGCGACGCGTGCGCCGTACGGCGAGGCACCCGACGGTGCCGTGCTCGTGCTCGACGGCGACCTGCTGCTCGGCGTCGGGCTCGCGGCCGACCTCACGGTCCACCTCGCCGTGCGCCCGCCGACGCTCGCACGCCGCATGCCGGAGGAGGACGCGTGGGTCCTGCCGGCGTTCGCCCGCTACGCGCAGGAGGTCGACCCGGAGGGTGTCGCGGACGTCGTCGTGCGGGTCGACGACCCGGCGCACCCGGCGCTCGTCGACCGCACGCCCTGACGGTCGCGCCGCGCGGGTCCCGCACGACCGGTGGCTCGCGTCCCGACCGTCGCCCTGCGCCCGCTCAGCCGACCGCGGCGGTGAGCCGGGCGGTCAGGCGGACGACCGCGTCGCGCAGGTCGGCCGGTCCGACCACGCGCAGCGGCACGCCGAACAGCGCGGACATCGCGGCGAGCCCGTCCCACGACCACGCGCCCTGGACCAGTCGCGTCCTGCCGTCGCCGAGGTCTTCGACGACCGCGCCGCGCCCGGCCCAGCGGCGGACGTCGTCGGCGGGCATGTCGAGCTCGACCTCGCCGACGCACGGCCACGGGACCGCCTGCCCGAACTTGTCCGCGACGTAGGCGGCGACGTCGCCGCCGGGCAGGTCGCGAGGCGTGAACCGCGGGCCGGTCGGGGTGCGCGGCGTCATGCGGTCGACGCGGTAGGTGCGCCAGTCGGCGCGGTCGAGGTCCCACCCGACGAGGTACCAGCGACCGCCCCACGTGACGAGGTGGTGCGGCTCGGCCCGGCGCGGCGGCACGAACGTGTCGGGGCCGACGCCCTCGGCCGACCCGCTCGCGTAGTCGAACCGCAGGACCTCGCGCGCGCGGACGGCGGTGCCGACGGCGAGCAGCACGTCGGCCGCGACCTGCGGCTGCTCGCGGCCCGGCCGACGGGCGACCGCCGTGACCTGGAGGGAGTCGGCGGCGGCGCGCAGCCGGGCCGGCATGACCTGCCGGACCGTCGTGAGCGCGCGCAGGGCGGCCTCGTCGACGCCCGCGATCCCGGTCGACGCGGTACGCAGCGCGACGACGAGCGCGACCACCTGCTCGTCGTCGAGCAGCAGCGGCGGCATCTGGCTGCCGGCGTCGAGCCGGTAGCCGCCGTCGGGTCCCTTCGTCGCGTGCACGGGGTAGCCGAGGTCGCGCAGGCGGTCGACGTCGCGGCGCACGGTGCGCGGGCTGACACCGAGCCGGTCGGCGAGGACGTCGCCGGGCCAGTCGCGGCGGGACTGGAGCAGCGACAGCAGGGACAGCAGGCGGGCGGACGGCGTCGACATCTGCCCAGACTGCCACGAGGTAGCGGACAGGATCTGACCGCTACCAGCGGAAGCATGGGTGACGTACCGATCCGGACGACAGGGGAGAGGCCCATGATCCGCACCCGCGGGCTCACGAAGGACTTCGTGGTCAGCCGCACCGAGACCGTGCACGCCGTGCGCGGCATCGACCTCGACGTCGCGCCCGGCGAGCTCGTCGCCGTGCTCGGCCCGAACGGCGCCGGCAAGACGACCACCATGCGCATGCTCACGACGCTCATCCGCCCGACCGCAGGCACCGCGACCGTCGCGGGCGCCGAGATCACGACGGACCCCGCGACGGTCCGCCGCAACATCGGCTACGTCGGGCAGGGCAACGGCGCCGGGCACGTGCAGCGCGCCGCCGACGAGATCGTCGCGCAGGGCCGCATCTACGGGCTCGACGCCCGCACGGCCCGCCGCCGCGCCGACGACCTGCTCGACGCGCTCGACCTGCGCCCGCTCGCGCGCCGCAAGGTGTCCGACCTGTCGGGCGGGCAGCGCCGTCGCCTCGACGTCGCGCTCGGCCTCGTGCACGCACCCCGGCTGCTGTTCCTCGACGAGCCGAGCACGGGTCTCGACCCGCACACGCGCGCGAACCTGTGGGACCACATCCTGCGGCTGCGTGCCGAGCGGGACATGACGATCGTCCTGACGACGCACTACCTCGACGAGGCCGACACCATGGCCGAGCGGGTCGTCGTCGTGGACCACGGGCGGGTCATCGCGGACGACACCGCGGACGCCCTCAAGCGCACGCTCGCGGGCGACCGCCTCGTCCTCGCCGTCCCGGGCGACGGCGGGCGACCGGCCGACCCGGACGCGGCCGCGCGGCTCGCCGACCTCGTCTCCCGCGTGCCGGGCGCACGCGACGTGACCGTCGACGGGCTCACCGTGAGCGCGCGCGTCGCCGACGCGCCCGCCGCGGTCCCGGGCGTGGTCGTCGCCGCGTCCGCCGCGGGCGTCCCGGTCGCGTCCGCGCAGGCGGTCCGCCCGACGCTCGACGACGTGTTCCTCGCGCTCACCGGCCGCAGCCTGCGCGACGAGGGCGCACCCCCGGACGCCGCCCCGGCCGACGCCGACACCGACACCGCCCCGCAGACCCGGAAGGACGCCGCATGAGCACCGCGACGCTGACCCCGCCCGTCACGACCCCGACCGCCGCACCGGCCGTCCGTCGGTCGTGGTTCTCCGACGTGTGGCTCGTCATGACCCGCGAGCTGCGGCCCGTCGTCCGGGAGCCGTTCTCGGTCGTCTTCGGCCTCGTCCAGCCGCTCGTGTTCCTCGGCCTGTTCGGCCCGCTGCTCGTCGGGTCCGTCGGGGAGCAGGGGCTGTCCGGCGCGGACGTGTGGCAGTGGTTCGTGCCCGCGATCCTCGTCATGACGACGCTGTTCGGCACGTCGACGACCGGCGCGAACCTGCAGCAGGAGATGCAGACCGGCGCGCACGAGCGGATGCTCGTCACCCCGCTCTCCCGTTCGTCGCAGCTCGTCGGCCGCTCCCTCAAGGAGATGGTGCCGCTGACCGCGCAGGCCGTGATCGTGGTGCTCGTCATGCTGCCGTTCGGCTTCCGCGCCGACCCGGTCGGCGGCGTCCTCGGCATCCTCATGCTCGCCGTGCTCGGCATCGGCATCGGCTCGCTGTCGTACGCGCTCGCGATCGCCGTCCGCAAGCAGGAGTGGATGTTCTGGGTCGTGCAGCAGACGTTCCTGTTCCCGCTGCTCATCCTGTCGGGCATGCTCCTGCCGCTCGAGACCGGACCGGCGTGGATGCGGGCCGCGTCGACGGTCAACCCGCTGCGCTGGGTCGTCGACGCCGAGCGCGCGCTGTTCGCGGGCGACCTCGGCGCGACCGCGGTCGGTTGGGGCTGGCTCGCCGCGCTGGCGACGGCCGTCGTCGGACTCGTCGTCGGCGTCCGGACCATCGTCCGTTCGACCGACTGACCTCACGCACCACCGCCGCCGCGCGTCTTCCCGTCAGGAGGGCGCGCGGCGGTCGCGCGCGGGGGGTGTCGGAGGGAGCGGGCAGGATGAGCGGCATGGGTGTGCGGGTGGTCGAGCGGCCGGACGGGCCGACGGTGCACACGGTGGTCGAGTCCGGCATGGGGCCGGTGACGCTGATCGGCGTCGGGGAGGTCCTCACCGGGCTGCTGCTGCCGTCGACGCGCGAGCGCAACGTCACCGCGCCGGGCGAGCACGGGCCCCGCGACGACACCGCGCTGACCGTCGCCCGCGCTCAGCTCACGGAGTACCTCGCCGGCGAGCGGCACGCGTTCGACCTCGACGTCGCGCTCCAGGGGTCGGCCTTCCAGGTCCGCGTCTGGGAGGGGCTGCTCCGCATCCCCTACGGCGAGACGTGGTCGTACGGCGAGCTCGCCGCCGACATCGGCTACGACCCGCGCACCTCGTCGCGCGCCGTCGGCGCCGCGAACGGCGCCAACCGCATCGCCGTCGTCGTCCCGTGCCACCGCGTGATCGGCGCGAACGGCACCCTCACCGGCTTCGCCGCGGGCGTCGAGCGCAAGCGGTTCCTGCTCGACCTCGAGCGCCCGCCGGTCCCGGCCGACGCGACGCTGTTCTGACCGCCCTGGCGACCCGGGCGCGCGAGGATGGCGGGCATGACCGCACCCGACGACGTCGTCGTCAGCGCCCTCGCGATCAACGTCGCGATCCCCGAGCACCTGCAGTGGACCGACGAGCGCCGCGGCGAGGAGTTCCGCCTCCAGACGCTCAACGTCCGCCTGCTCCCGGACGGCACGCTCGCCGCCAAGGCCTACGGCCGACCCGTCGCGGGCGGTCGCGGCGCGTACGTCTCCTTCCGCGTCCCGGACCGCCCCGAGCTCCGCGACCTCGTCGCCACCGCCGCCGACCGTGCCGCGGCCCGGTGGGCCGAGCATCGCGGCCTCGACTGACGGCTCGGCGACCGCCCGGGGCGTGTCCGGGCACATCCGGCGTCGACCGGTGATAACGCGCGCGTTATCGTCGTCTCCGTGGACGACTTCGGTGGGCGCCTCCGCGAGAGGCGCGAACGACGAGGCATGAGCCAGCGGGACCTGGCCGCGACGTCAGGGGTTCACCAGCCGACGATCGCCGCGATCGAGTCGGGACGTCGTCGTCCGTCGGCGGCCGTCCGGGCAGCGCTCACGCGGGCGCTCGACGTCCGACCGTCCGAGGCGCTCCGCACGCACCGCAGCGCGGTCGAAGCGGCGATCGCCCGGCACCGCGGGACGGACCCGCAGGTCTTCGGCTCGGTGGCGCGGGGTGAGGACGTCCCGGGTTCGGACCTCGACCTCATGATCTCGTTCCCGCAGGGGACCGACCTGATCGACGTCATAGATCTCGTTGACGAGCTGGAGCAGATCACGGGCGTCCACGTCGACGTCATCTCGGGCAGGGGCACCGGGCCGGTCATGGACCGTGCCCGTCGGGAGGCGGTCCCGCTGTGAGCGGCGACGACCCGAAGCCCTCCGCCGATCGAGTGGCGCACCGGCTGGCCGACCTGGTCCGCATGGGACGCCTCGTGGCGGCCATCGTCGCGAAGGGGCGCGACGCTTACCTCGACGACGGCGTCGACGGGCAGATCCTGCGTGCCGCGGGTCGGTCGCAGATCGTCGAGGTCGCCACCGTCGTCGAGAAGCTCCCGGCGGACTTCAAGGCGGAGCACCCGGACGTCGAGTGGGTCAAGGTCCAGCGCATGCGCAACCTGGTGGCGCACCACTACGACAAGGTGAACGACGAGTTCGTGTGGGAGACGCTGCGAACGCGGATCCCCGCACTGCTCGACGACCTGGGCCTCGCGGACTGAACGCAGGCGGGGCGTCACGTGCGGCGGTGCGCGCCCTCCGGGAAGGCCGGGGACCAGCGGCGGTAGCCGTCGGCCAGGACGACGCCGTCCGCGGAGGCGGTCGCGACGTGCTCCCAGTGCACGAGGAACGTGCCGCGGTGCCGCCAGCGCAGCCAGCGCGCGAGGACCGCGGGGGAGCGGACGTCGGTGCGCTCGTAGCCCATGAACGACGAGCCGGTGCGCGGGCTGACGAGCAGGCCGTGCACGCGCGGCTGGACGAGCAGCCCGCCGTCGAGCGGACCGTCGAGGACGAGGCGCACGTCGACGACGTAGCCGAGCGGCGCACCCGACGGCGCACGGACGGGGGCGTCGAGCAGGTCACTCAGGAGCATGACGGCCTCCCGGGATGCGCCCGATCACGTGGTCGCGGACCCACCGCTCGACCCACAGGACGTCGAGGTCGTCGCCGCGGACGCCGAGCCGGACGGTCGTGCCGACGTCGGCGACGTGCCGCCACAGGATGCGGTGCAGCCGGGACGCGGGCGGCCGGCCGCCGAAGACGCGGGTCGCGAGGACCGGGCCGGACAGCAGCGCGACGACGTGCACGGGCGCGTCGCCGGTCAGCGGCTCGGACGTGCCCGGGGGCGGGGCGAGCTCGAGGTCGTCGACGGTCGCGACCTGCAGGTCGTCGACGTCGAGCGTCTGCCGGTCGAGCAGGTGCAGGCGGGCGTCGAGGACGCGTCCGGCAGGCCGGGGCTCGACGGGCAGCGTCTCGGACGGGTCGTGGGGGAGCGCGGAGCGGCGCACGCGTGGGCTCATGACCCGCCTCCGGTGGCGATGAGCAGCGGGATCGCCGCGAGGGACGCGGCGAGGATGATGACGAGGTAGACGAGGGCCAGCGCGTTCGTGGCCCGTCCGTTGACGTGCTTCCCCATGTACTCGGGGTCGTTCGCGACGAGCAGGATCGGCAGGTACGTGAGCGGCAGGGCGACGGCCGAGAACACCACGGAGAACTCGGTCACGCGGATCGGGTCGACGCTCGTCATGAGGACCAGGACGGCGACGAGCAGCGCGATGATCATCGTGAGGTGGAACCGGGCCGCGTGCGACGGGCGGCGGTACTTGCCCCACGACCAGCCGAAGTACTGCGCGAGCGTGTACCCGGACGACAGGCCCGTCTCGAGGGCTGCCCCGAACGTCGCGGCGACGATGCCGACGATCACGACGGCGAGCGCGAGCTTGCCGCCGGCCAGCGCGACGGGCAGCACGATCTGCGAGAGCGACGACACCTCGACGGACCGCGGCAGGAACACCACGGCCGCGCACCCGGCGATCGCGATCGACAGGATCCCGCCGAACGGGAAGCCGACGAACACGTTGACCCGGGACTGTGCGACGTCCTTGACGGTCCAGCGTTCCTCGCGCGCGCCGGACGAGAAGAAGAACACCTCGTACGGGGTCATCGCGGCGCCGAACAGCGCGATCGCGTAGTACCAGTAGAGCGCCGGTCCCTCGTCGCCCGGCACGGTCGGGGAGAACGCCTGGTCGGCGAGCTCGCCCCAGTCGGGGCCCAGCAGGAACAGCGCGACCGCGAACACCACGAGCGTGAGCCCCAGCAGACCGGTCACGTTCTCCAGCACCGAGAACTTGGCGCGCCAGATGACGAGCCAGACGGCGAGGGCCGCGACGGGGATCCACAGCCGCGGCTCGACGCTCGACGCGAGCTGCAGCGCGAGCGCGATGCCGCCGACCTCCGCGGTGAGCGTCAGCAGGTTGATGAGGAACGACGCGACGAGGTTCGCGCCGGCCGTGCGGGGGCCCAGGCGCTCGCGGATGATCTCGAACGTCGCACGCTCCGACACCGCGGCGACCCGGCCGGACATCTGCGCGAACAGGCAGATGCCGATCACGCCGACCACGACGACCCACGCGAGGTTGAGCCCGAACCGCGACCCGACGACCGCGTTGGTCACGAGGTCGCCGATGTCGAGGAAGCCGCCGATCGCGGTGAGGATGCCGAGCGCGACGCCGAGGATCCGCTTCACGACGCCTGCTCCAGCGCGGTGGTGAGGTCGTCGACCGTCGTCACGGCCTCGTCGAGGGCAGCGGTCACCTCGTCGACGGACCCGCCCGCCCCGGTGGCCCACGCGCGCGCCGCGACGACCGCGGTCTGCGCGTCGCGCACCGCCGCCAGCGCGTCGGCCTGCTGCTGCACGCCCGGACCGGGCGCGGGGACGAGCGTCACGACCGCGTCGGCGGCGTCCTGGAGCACGTGCAGCTGGTCGAGCAGCGCGGTGTCGACGGTCGCGGCGGTCGCGCGGTCACGGTCGAGCAGGTCGGTCGCGACGAGCGCCGTCTCGACGGCCGACGTGACCGGCCCGAGGGCGTCGGCGAGCGCCCGGGCGTCGTCCGCGGGCTCCTGCGTCGAGGGGACGGCGCAGCCGGCGAGGACGGCGGCGACGAGCAGCGCGCCCGTGCCGGCACGGCGGGGGACCTGCATGGACGCATCGTCGCCTCGGGTCGCGGGTGTCGCACCCGGAGCCGCGGCGGCGGCCGGGTGCGGGCGCCGGGCGGCTCGAGATGCGGGCGCGCCGGTGCGGTGTGACCGTGGCGGGATGACGACCCCCGACGACACTCCCACCACACCCGACGACGGCACGCTGCCGCCCGACGACACCAGCACCCCGACGGCCCGCTCGGTCGAGGGCGAGACGCCCGACCCGGACGCCGACCCCGGGATGCTCAACCCGCGGACCGGTGCGTCCGCGTCCGGCGAGGAGGGGACCGGGTACGACGACCCGGACGCCGACCCGGCCAACCTCAACCCGCGGGAGGGCTGAGCGTGCGGGCCCTCACGTGGCAGGCCCGCGAGAAGGTGTCGGTCGAGACGGTGGCCGACCCGACGATCCAGGAACCCACGGACGCGATCGTCCGCGTGACGTCGACCGCGATCTGCGGCTCCGACCTGCACCTGTACGGGTTCCTCGGCGCGTACCTCGACAAGGGCGACATCCTCGGGCACGAGGCGATGGGCGTGGTCGAGGCCGTCGGCGCGGGCGTGCAGAACCTGCGCGTGGGCGACCGCGTCGTGGTGCCGTTCGGCATCGCGTGCGGCACGTGCTTCATGTGCCGCCGCGGGCTGCAGTCGCAGTGCGAGACGACGCAGGTGCACGAGCAGGACAAGGGCGCGGCGCTGTTCGGGTACACGTCGCTCTACGGCAGCGTGCCGGGCGGGCAGGCGCAGTACCTGCGCGTCCCGCAGGCGCACTACGGTCCGGTTGTCGTCCCCGACGACGGCGAGCCCGACGAGCGCTACCTCTACCTGTCCGACGTCCTGCCGACCGCGTGGCAGGCCGTCGAGTACGCCGACGTCACCGCGGGCGGCAGCGTGCTCGTCGTGGGTCTCGGCCCGATCGGCCAGATGTCCGCCCGGATCGCGCGGCACCGCGGTGCCGCGCGCGTGATCGGCGTGGACCTGGTCCCGGAGCGCATGGAGATGGCGCGGCGGCACGGGATCGAGGTCGTCGACGCGCGCGAGGACGTGCTCGCGGCGGTCCGCGACCTGACCGAGGGGCGTGGTGCGGACTCCGCGATCGACGCCGTCGGCATGGAGGCGCACGGCTCCCCGGTCGCGGCCGGTGCGCAGCGCGCGGCGGTCGTCCTGCCGGACGCGGTCGCGCGGTCCTTCATGGAGAAGGCGGGCGTCGACCGGCTCGCGGCGCTCCGTACCGCGATCGAGTGCGTGCGGCGCGGCGGGACCGTGTCGGTGTCGGGCGTCTACGGCGGGGCCGTCGACCCGTTCCCCCTCATGGACATCTTCGACCGGCAGCTCACGTTCCGGTTCGGCCAGGCCAACGTGCGCCGGTGGACCGACACGATCCTGCCGCTCGTCACGGACCCGGCGGACCCGCTCGGCGTGCTCGACCTGCGCACGCACCGCGTGCCGCTCGAGGACGCGCCGGGCGCGTACGAGATGTTCCAGAAGAAGGAGGACGGCTGCATCAAGGTCGTCCTGGACCCGGGCGCGTGAGCCGGAGCGGGGGCGGGGCATGAGGGTCGTCGTGGTGGGCGCCAGCGGCAACGTCGGCACCGCGGTCCTGCGGCGGCTGCGCGACGACGCGACCGTCACCTCGGTCGTCGGCGTCGCGCGCCGCACGCCCCGCACGACGCCGCCCCCGCCGTACGACGTCGCGTCGTGGGTGCCGGTCGACATCGGCGCGCGCGTGCCGGACGAGGAGGTCGTCGCCGACCTCGCACGCGCGTTCGCGGGTGCCGACGCGGTCGTGCACCTCGCATGGGCGATCCAGCCGAGCCACGACCGGCGCCGGCTCGCCGACGTCAACGTCACGGGCACCCGGCGCGTGCTGGAGGCCGTCGTGCGGGCGGGAGTGCCGCACGTCGTCGCCGCGTCGTCGGTCGGCGCGTACTCGCCCGCCCCCGACGACGTGCCGCGGTCCGAGGGCTGGGCCACCGACGGTGTGCGCAGCTCGCAGTACAGCGTCGACAAGGCCGCGCAGGAACGGCTCCTCGACGAGTACGAGGAGACCCACCCCGACCTCGCGGTGGCCCGGCTGCGGCCGGCGCTGATCTTCCAGCGCGCCGCCGGGCACGAGATCACCGGCCTGTTCCTCGGGCCGTTCGTGCCCGAGCGGATCCTCGGCGGCAAGGTGCCGCTCCTGCCCTGGCCCGCGGGCGTGCGCCTGCAGGCCGTGCACGCGGACGACGTCGCCGCCGCCTACCGCGAGGCCGTGGTGCGTCAGGTGCGTGGCGCGTTCAACGTCGCGGCGCCGGACGTGCTGCACGCGCAGGACGTCGCGCGGGTCGTCGGCGGCGAGGACACGCCCGTCCGCGAGGTGCCGGTGCCGGTCGTGCGGGCCGCGCTCGCCACCGCGTGGCACGCGCGCGTCGTCCCCGTCGGGCCCGGCTGGCTGGACATGGCGGTCAACGCGCCGCTGCTCGACACGTCGCGCGCCGAGCGCGAGCTCGGCTGGCACGCGACGTGGTCCGGCGTCGACGCGCTGCGGGACGTCGTCGAGGGCATGGTCGACGGCGCCGGCACCGCGAGCCCGCCGCTGCTCCCGCGACGCCTGCCGCGGCGCCGCTGACCTCCGTGCGACGGTCGGGCAGGATCGGGGCATGACGCCTGACCTCGCCCCCGAGCGGCACGTCTACGGCAACCCCGACGCCCCCGTCACGATCCTCGAGTTCGGCGATCTCGAGTGCCCCTACTGCCGGGCCGCCGCGCCCGTGCTGCGCGAGGTCGTCGACACCTCCGACGGGCTCGTCCGCCTCGTGTGGCGGCACTTCCCGCTGTTCGAGGTGCACCCGTATGCGCTGACGGCCGCGCTCGCGTCGGAGGCGGCCGCGACCGTGGGGCGGTTCTGGGACCTGCAGGCGGTGCTCCTCGCGCACCAGGACCACCTCGCCGAGCCCGACCTGCGGCGGTACGCGCACGAGCTCGGCATCGACCCGGCCCTCGTCGCCGGCGAGCCGGCCCAGGCATTCGCCCCCGCGGTCGAGGCCGACTACCTCGCGGGCGTCGAGCAGGGCGTCCGGGGCACGCCCACGATCCTCGTCGACGGGGTCGTGCAGCCCGGCCGGCCCCGCGTGGAGACGCTCCGCGCCGCCGTGGTCGCGGCCGCACGACGCCGCGGCGTGACCGCCTGACGTCCCCGTCGGCACGGCGCGCGAGCGGCCCGTGCGGCAGCATGGCCCGGTGACCACCGACGCCGCCCCGCCCGTCCCGCGCACCGCCCTCGTCACGGGCGCCGGCCGCGGCATCGGCCGCGGGGTCGCGCTCGGCCTCGCCCGGGCCGGCTGGGCCGTCGCGCTCGTCGGCCGCACGCGCGCGCACCTCGACGACGTCGCGGAGGAGGTCGCCGCGACCGGCGCGCGCGTGACGGTCGCCGCGGGGGACCTGATCGACGCGACGACGGTCCTCGACGTCGTCGCACGCGTCGAGGCCGCGTTCGAGGACCTCGGCGGGGTCGGACTGCTCGTGAACAACGCGGGCGTGATCGAGCGCGCCGAGGTGCCGTTCGCCGACGACGACGTCGAGGACACGTGGCGCGTGATCGAGACGAACGTCCGCGGACCGCTGCTCGTGACCCGCGCGGTGCTGCCCGGCATGCTCGCGCGCGGCGGCGGGCGCGTGCTCAACATGAACTCGGGCGCGGGCGTGAACCCCGGCGGCGCCTACACCGGCTACTACATCAGCAAGGGCGCGCTCGCGCGGCTGACGACGATGCTCGACGCCCAGTACCGCGACCAGGGCCTGCGCGTGCTCGACCTCGCGCCGGGCGTCGTGGCGACGGACATGACGGGCGGTATGCCGACGCACGACGGGCGCACCGAGTGGACGCCGGTCGAGGACGTCGCGGAGCTCGTGCGCGCGTTCGGCGACGGTGAGCTCGACGACCTCTCGGGGCGGTTCGTGCGCGCCGGGGCGGACACGCCCGCGTCGTTGCGCGCGGCGGCCGACCGGCTGCTCGCGGCGGACGCGCGACGGCTGCGCCTGCCGACGTGGGGCGACGACGACCCGCTCGCCTGACCGGTCGGCGGTGGCCCGGCAGCGGCCGCGAGGGTCGTGCGCCCTGACCTCCCGGCCGTCACGCGCGGGCGTCACTCCGGGGCGCGCCACGGCAGCGGCGGGAGCGCGGGTGGCGGGCCGTCGGTCGCGGGCGAGCAGAGCGGCAGCCTCTCGCCCAGCCAGCGCAGCAGGACCGACCCGGCGACGGCAGCGACGAGCGAGCCCGCGAGGATGCCGATCTTCGCCTCCGACAGCAGGTCCGGGTCGTCGCCGAACGCGAGCTGTGCGATGAACAGCGAGATCGTGAACCCGATGCCCGCGAGGACCGCGCCGCCCAGGAGGTGCCCGTACCGGACGCGTCCCGGCAGGTCGCCGAGCCCGGCACGGATCGCGAGCGTCGAGGCGCCCGTGATGCCGACCGCGTTGCCGACGACGAGCGCGACCGCGACGCCGATCGTCACGCGCGAGCCGGCCGCGTCGGCCAGGGTCTGCGCGTCGAGCACGACGCCCGCGTTCGCGAGCCCGAACAGCGGCACGACGACGTACGCCGACCACGGGTGCAGGATCCGCTGCAGCCGGTCGCTCGTCGGCACGGCGGCGCGCGCCGCGAGCTCGGCGAGGTGCTCGCGCTCGGCCGTCGTGTCGTCGACGAGGTCGCCCGCGTAGGCGGGCACGGCCTCGACCTGCTCGCGCTGCGGCACCGTCGCCGGGACGAGCAGACCGACCAGCACGCCCGCGAGCGTCGCGTGCACGCCCGACGCCTGCACGGCCATCCAGAGCGCGACGCCGGCGAGCACGTACGGCGTGAGCTGCCAGACGCGCAGCCAGCGCATCACGGCCATGCCGACGACGACGAGCGCCGCGACGCCCAGCGCCGCGAGGTCGACGTCGTCGGAGTAGAAGACCGCCATCACGGTGATCGCGCCGATGTCGTCGACGATCGCGAGCGTGAGCAGGAACAGGCGCAGCCGGTCGGGGCAGCGCGGCCCGAACAGCGCGAGCACCCCGACGAGGAACGCCGTGTCGGTCGACATGACGACGCCCCACCCGTGCGCGGCGTCGGTCCCCGCCGTGAACGCGAGGTAGATGAGGACCGGCACCAGCAGGCCGCCCAGCGCGCCGAGGGCCGGCACAGCGACCGTCCGTCGGTCCCGCAGCTCGCCGCTCGTCGCCTCGCGTGAGATCTCCAGCCCGACCACCGCGAAGAACACGGCCATCGCGGCGTCGTTGACCCAGTGGTGCAGGTCGAGGTCGAGCGACATCGAGCCGATGTGGAAGCCCGCGGTGATCTCCCACAGCGCCTCGTAGGAGTCCGCCCACGCGCTGTTCGCCCAGACCAGCGCGAGGACGGTCGCCGCGAGCAGGGCCACCGCGCTGCCCGCCTCCGTCGACAGGAACCGGCGCACGGACGGGTTGAGGGACGGGACGCGGACGCGCAGCGCCGGCCCGGGCGTCGTGGGGGGAGCCGTCACCGCCCCAACGTCGCAGGTGCGGGCGGCGGACCGCAATCCGGGGCCGTCGCGCGGGCAGCCGGCACCGGGCCCGCCGTCCCGGACGCGCGGTTGGGCCGATCGGATGGTCCTCGTCCGACGGCGGCGCGAGGTCGCGACCCCGACGCTAAGGTCCGCCTGTCCCGCCGCCGAGGAGCCCTTCATGACGACCCCCGCGTCCCCGCCCGCCGCCTGGTACCCCGACCCGCACGACGCGGCCCAGCTGCGGTGGTGGGACGGCGGTCGCTGGACGGAGCACGTCGAGCCACGACCCGCGACCGCCGCGGTCGCGCCCGGCTTCCCGGCCGCCGGCCCCGCCGCGCCGACGGCCGCCACGGCGGTCGTCCCGCAGGTCGCCGCGTCGGGTGGCTGGGGTGCGCCGACGTCCCGATGGTCCGCGCCCGCGTCCACCGGTGCCCCGTACGCACCCGCGTCCACGGTCGGCGGCTACGCGCCGGCGTCGACCGTCGGTGGCCACGCGCCGGCGTCGACGATCGGCGGCTACGCGCCCGGCGGCGCGTTCGGACGCGTCCCCGCGAACCCGGCCCCCTGGGGCGGCACCCCCGCGGCGGGCGGCACGCCGTGGGCGCAGCCCGTCGACGCGACCAACAAGTACGCGACGTGGGCGCTGGTCGCGGGCCTGGTCGTGCTCGTGGTCGTGCTGTTCACCCCGTACGTCGTCGCGTCGGGGCTCGCGATCTGGGTCGGTGCGAAGGGCGTCGCGCGGGCGCGGGCGATCAAGCGGGACGGGCACCCGACGGCCGTCGGGATGGCCCGCTCGGTCGTCGGCCTGTGCCTGGCCGGCGGCGGCGCGCTGCTCTACCTGCTGGCGCTCGGTCTGGAGATCTCCCTCGGGATGTGACTCAGAGGTGCTTCTCCGGGTCGCCCATGAGCTGCGCGACGTGGTCGGGCACGTACGTCGAGAGCTCGCGGGGCGGCCGCTGGTAGCCGTTCGACGCGGCGGGCCGGTCGGGCAGGTGGACCTCCTCGTGCGGCACGTCGGTGTACGGGATGGTCGACAGCAGGTGGGACATCATGTTGAGCCGCGCGTGCTTCTTGACGTCCGACTCGACGATGTACCAGGGGCACGACGGCACGTCGGTGTGCACGAGCATCTCGTCCTTGGCCCGCGAGTAGTCCTCCCACCGGCTGATCGACTCCAGGTCCATCGGGCTCAGCTTCCACTGCCGCACGGGGTCGTTCAGGCGTGACCTGAACCGGCGCAGCTGCTCCTGATCGGACACGGAGAACCAGTACTTGCGCAGCAGGATCCCGTCCTCGACGAGCATCTGCTCGAAGATCGGCGTCTGCCGCATGAACCGCGAGTACTCCTGCGGCGTGCAGAACCCCATGACCTTCTCGACGCCCGCACGGTTGTACCAGGAGCGGTCGAACAGCACGACCTCGCCCGCGGCGGGCAGGTGCGCGACGTAGCGCTGGTAGTACCACTGGCCCTTCTCGCGCTCGGTGGGCGTCGGCAGGGCCGCGATGCGCACGATGCGGGGGGAGAGGTACTCGCTGATCCGCTTGATCGTGCCGCCCTTGCCGGCCGCGTCGCGTCCCTCGAAGATCACGACGACCCGCGCACCGGTGTGCCGCACCCACTGCTGGACCTTGACGAGCTCCGCCTGGAGGCGGAACAGCTCGGCCTCGTAGACCTCGTTCGAGATCTTCCCGTCGTGGCGCTTGGCGCCCTTGCCCTTCTTCGCCATGACGGGACGTTACTGCTGGTGGCGGCCGCGCGCGGCTCGATCGCACAGTCGCCGCATCTGCGGCTCCACAACGTGTCGCGATCCGCACGTGCGGACTAGGATCGCTGCTCGTGACGCGTTTCCGGATCAGCGAGGCCGCGGAGCTGCTCGGCGTCAGCGACGACACGGTCCGCCGCTGGGTCGACGCCGGCGTCCTCGACGCGACGCCCGACGACGCGGGCCGCGCGACCGTCGACGGTGCCGCGCTCGCGGTCGTCGCCGTCGAGCGCGCGCACGCGCCCGCCGACCCGACGTCACGCGGCACGTCCGCGCGCAACCGCCTGCCCGGGCTCGTGACGCGCGTCGTGACCGACACGGTCATGGCGCAGGTCGAGATGCAGTGCGGGCCGTTCCGGGTCGTGTCGCTCATGTCCACCGAGGCGGTCCGCGAGCTCGGCCTCGAGGTCGGGTCGCTCGCGGTCGCCGTGGTGAAGGCGACGACCGTCGTGGTCGAGACGTCAGGGGGAGGTCGGTGACGGGTCGCGGCCCGCGGTCGCACGCGCTGCTCGGCGCCGTCGTCGCGCTCGTCGCGCTCGCGGGCTGCACGGCGTCGCCCGGCGCCGCACCGACCGCCGCGACGGGCGCGAGCGGGTCGGCCGACGCGCTCACCGGCACGCTCACGGTGTTCGCCGCCGCGTCGTTGAAGCCCGCGTTCGACGAGCTCACCTCCGCCTTCGCGGACGCGCACCCCGCCGTCGACGTGCGGCCCGCGACCTACGACGGGTCGTCGACGCTCGCGACGCAGCTCGTCGCGGGCGCCCGCGCCGACGTCCTCGCGTCCGCCGACGAGTCGACGATGGCGACCGTCGTCGACGCCGGCCTGGTCGAGGGCGCGCCGACCGTGTTCACGACCAACACCCTGCAGGTCGTGGTGCCGGCGGGGAACCCGCGGGGCGTCGCGTCGCTCGCCGACCTGGCCGCGCTCGCGTCGTCCGGCGGCCGCGTCGTGCTGTGCGCCGTGCAGGTGCCGTGCGGCGCCGCGTCGCAACGGGTCCTCGCCGCCGCCGGGGTGACGCTCGCACCCGCGAGCGAGGAGCAGAGCGTCACCGCGGTGCTCACCAAGGTCGCCGCGGGGGAGGCGGACGCGGGGCTCGTGTACCGGACGGACGTGCTCGCCGCGGGCGACGACGTCGAGGGCGTGGACGTCGACGAGGCCGCGGACGCCGTCAACCGGTACCCGATCGCCGTGCTCGGCACCGGCGTCCGGTCGGCGCCGGACGCCGCCGTCGCGCAGGCGTTCGTCGACCTCGTGCTGTCCGACGCGGGCCGGCGGGTGCTCGCCGCGCACGGGTTCGTCGCGCCGTGACGTCCGTCCCGGTCGAGCGCGGGCCGACGACGGGCGTCGTCGACCGGCCGGTGGGCGTCACCCCGCTGCTGCTGCGGCTGCCGGCCGCCCTCGCGCTCGGGCTCCTCGTGCTGCCCGTCGTCGCGCTCGTCGTGCGCGCCGACTGGGCGTCGTTGCCCGCCGACGTCACGTCGCCCGAGGCGGTGTCCGCGCTCGGCCTGTCGCTCGTGACGTCGACGGCGTCGACCGTGGCCTGCCTGGTGCTCGGCGTGCCGCTCGCGGTCGTGCTCGCCCGCTCGCGCGGCTGGACCGCCGACGTGCTGCGTGCGCTCGTGACGCTCCCGCTCGTGCTCCCGCCGACCGTCGGCGGCATCGCGCTGCTGTTCCTGCTCGGCCGCCGCGGGCTGCTCGGGCAGGCGCTCGACACCTGGTTCGGCCTGACGATCCCCTTCACGACGCTGGCCGTCGTCATCGCCCAGACGTTCGTCGCGATGCCGTTCCTCGTGCTCGGTGTCGAGGGCGCGCTGCGGACCGTCGGCACTCGGTACGAGACCGTCGCCGCGACGCTCGGTGCGGGGCGGTGGACGGTGCTGCGCCGCGTGACGCTGCCCCTCGTCGCGCCCGGCCTGGTGAGCGGCACCGTCCTGTGCTTCGCGCGCGCGCTCGGCGAGTTCGGAGCGACCGCCCTGTTCGCGGGCAGCACGGCCGGCGTCACGCGGACCATGCCGCTCGCGATCTACGCCGCGTTCAACGGCGCGGGGGTCTCGCAGGGCACCGCCGTCGCCCTGTCGCTCCTCCTGGTCGTCGCGGCGGTCGCCGTGCTGCTCGCCGCGCGTGCGTGGCGACCCGGGCGGGCGGCGTGAGCGGCGGGCGGACGGGCCGGGCGGACGGCCGGGGGCGGGCGTGGTGAGCGGACGGGAGGCTGCGGGCCGGACGAGCCCGCGCGCGGGATCGGCGGGTGCGCTGGTCGCGGACGTCCGGGTCCGCCGCGGCGGGTTCGTGCTCGACGCCGCCCTGCAGGTCGAGCCCGGGACGGTCGTCGCGGTGCTCGGCCCGAACGGCGCGGGCAAGTCGACGCTGCTCGACGTCCTCGCGGGCCTGCTCGTCCCGGCCGAGGGCACCGTCCGGACGGGGGAGCGGGTCCTCACGGCCGTCGCCGCCGGCGGCCGCGCGACGGTCGTGCGTCCCGAGCGCCGGTCCGTCGGGCTGCTCGGTCAGGACCCGCTCGTCTTCCCGCACCTCACCGCACGCGAGAACGTCGCCTTCGCCGTCCGGGCGCGCGGTGGCGGCGGCGGTGGCGCACGGTCCGCACGGGTCGAGGCGGACGAGTGGCTCCGCCGCGTCGACCTGGCCGGGCTCGCCGACCGCCGACCGGCCGCGCTCTCCGGCGGGCAGCGGCAGCGCGTCGCGCTCGCCCGCGCACTGGCCGCCCGCCCCGTCGCGCTGCTGCTCGACGAGCCCTTCGCCCAGCTCGACGTCCGGACCGCCGCCGCGCTGCGCGACCTGGTCCGCCGCGAGGTCCGTGAGACCCGGACGGCCGCCGTGCTGGTCACGCACGACGCGCTCGACGCGCTCACGCTCGCCGACGAGGTGCTCGTCCTGGTCGACGGCGCGGTCGTCGAGCGCGGGCGGCCCGCGGACGTGCTCGGCGACCCGGCGCACCCGTTCACGGCAGCCCTGGGCGGCACGAACCTCCTGCTCGGCACCGTCGAGGACGGCCCGTCCGGCCCGGAGCTCGTCACGGCCGACGGGCTGCGCGTCCCGTGCCCGCCGGGTGTCCCGCCCGGCGCGCCCGCCCGCCTGACGTTCGCACCGCCCGCGGTCGAGGCCCGGTCGGGTGACGAGCCGACGGCCGTCGAGGTCACGGGGGTCGCACGCTGGACGGCGCGCGTCGTCGACCTCGAACCCGGCACGACGGGCGTGCGCGTCCGCACCAGCGGCGACGTGCTCGTCGACGTCCCGCTGCCGGACCTCGCGGCGCTCGACCTGCGCGTGGGCGCACCCCTCGTCCTGACCGTCCCGCACGCCCAGCAGCGCCTGCGCCCGCGTCCCTGACGCACGTCGCCGTCCCCACGGCGCCGGCCGCGCGGGGCCACGACCTCACAGCCGCCGCCGGCACCCCGTGCGGGAAGTGTTCCCGCCGCGCAACGCAGCCGGGGGGTGGGACGAAACATGCCGTTCGTAGCGTCGCCTGCGTCCGAGCCCCCATCCCCCTCCCGGAGGTCCCCATGGCGACACCGCTCGCGACCACCGACGCCGCAGCGTCGGCCCCCACCACGACCGGCGCGACCCCCGTCGCCACCGGTGCCCCGCTCACCGTCCGCCCCGGCCGCTGGATCGACGGCTGGAACCCCGAGGACTCGGGTCAGTGGCGGTCCGTCGGCAAGGCGATCGCCACCCGCAACCTCGGGCTCTCGGTGTTCGCCGAGTTCCTCGGGTTCGCCGTCTGGGCGCTGTGGAGCATCGTCGTGCCGCAGCTCCCGGCCGCGGGCTTCGCACTCACGGTCGACCAGATGTTCTGGCTGATCGCGGTGCCGAGCCTCGTCGGCGCGTCGCTGCGCATCCCCTACACGTTCGCGGTGCCGGTGTTCGGCGGCCGGAACTGGACCATCGTGTCCGCGCTGCTGCTGCTCATCCCGACGAGCGCCCTCGCGATCGCGGTGCAGAACCCCGACACCCCGTTCGGCGCGCTGCTCGCGATCGCCGCGCTCGCGGGCGTCGGTGGCGGCAACTTCGCGTCGTCGATGGCGAACATCTCGTTCTTCTACCCGGAGGCGGAGAAGGGCAAGGCGCTCGGCCTCAACGCCGCGGGCGGCAACATCGGGACGGCCGCGGTCCAGCTCGCGGTGCCGCTGGTCATCGTCGGCGCGGCTGGCCTGCAGCTCGAGCGTGCGGGGCTCATGTTCATCCCGCTCGCGATCCTCGCGGCCTTCCTGGCGTGGCGGTTCATGGACAACCTGTCGAACGCCAAGGCCGACCCGCGGGCGTACGGCGTCGCGACGCGCGACAAGCACACCTGGATCATCTCGTTCATCTACATCGGCACGTTCGGGTCGTTCATCGGCTTCTCCGGGGCGTTCCCCACGCTGCTCAAGGGCCAGTTCCCCGAGGTCACGATGTCGATCGCGTTCGCCGGCGCGCTCGTCGGCTCGGTCGCGCGGCCGCTCGGCGGCACGCTCGCCGACAAGCTCGGCGGCGCCAAGGTGACGATCGCGGCGTTCGCGGTCATGGCGGCGGGCACGATCGGCGCGATCTTCGCGCTGCGGGCCCACCACTTCCTCGGGTTCTTCCTGTCGTTCCTGCTGCTGTTCGTCGCGACGGGCGCGGGCAACGGGTCGGTCTACCGGATGATCCCGGCGGTGTTCCGCTTCGGCGCGACCGACGAGACGCGCGCGAGCCGGGCCAAGGCCGCGGCCGGCTGCATCGGCATCGCGGGCGCGGTCGGCGCGATCGGCGGGTTCCTCGTGCCCCGCGGGTTCGCCGTCTCGACGTCACTGACCGGAAACATCCAGGCGGCACTCTGGGTGATCGTCGGGACGTACGCGGTCATGGCTCTCACCACGTGGGCGGTCTACCAGCGTCGCGGCTCGGCCTTCGGCTCCACCGTCATCTGACCTGACCCCCGATCCCCGGAGGACATCCCAGCGTGACGGCCATCGCGACCGCGCAGCACGAGCACACGGCGACGACCCAGGTCGCGACCGTGTGCTCGTACTGCGGTGTGGGCTGCGGCGTGCTGCTCGACGTCGTCGACGACGGCGCGGGCCGCACGGTCCGCAGGGCCAGCGGCGACAAGTCGCACCCGGCGAACCACGGACGTCTGTGCACCAAGGGCGCGACGACGGCCGACCTGCTCGCGGCGGGCGGGCGGCTGTCGACCGCGCTCGTCCGCCCCGAGCGGGGGGCCGAGCCGGTTCCGACGGGCGTCGACGAGGCGGTCGCGACCGTCGCGCGCCGGCTGCGCGAGATCGTCGACCGCGACGGCCCCGACGCGGTCGCGCTGTACGTGTCCGGGCAGATGAGCATCGAGGCGCAGTACCTCGCGAACAAGCTCGCGAAGGGGTACCTGCGGACCAACCAGATCGAGTCGAACTCGCGGCTGTGCATGGCGAGCGCGGGCACCGGGTACAAGCTGTCGCTGGGCTCGGACGGCCCGCCCGGGTCGTACGACGACCTCGACCACGCGGACGTGTTCCTCGTCATCGGCGCGAACATGGCCGACTGCCACCCGATCCTGTTCCTGCGGCTGCTCGACCGGGTCAAGGCGGGCGCCAAGCTCATCGTCGTCGACCCGCGCCGCACGGCCACCGCCGAGAAGGCGGACCTGTTCCTCCAGGTGCGGTCGGGCACGGACATCGCGCTGCTCAACGGCCTGCTGTACCTGCTGGTCGAGGCGGGCGCGGTCGACGAGCAGTTCGTCGCGGAGCACACCGAGGGCTGGGACGCGATGCCGCCGTTCCTCGCGGACTACCCGCCGGACGTCGTCGCGGGGATCACGGGCGTCGCGGAGGAGGACCTGCGGGCGGCGGCGGCGCTGATCGCGGGCGCGGAGAACTGGGTGTCCTGCTGGACGATGGGGCTCAACCAGTCGACGCACGGCACCTGGAACACGAACGCCCTGGTCAACCTCCACCTCGCGACGGGCGCGATCTGCCGGCAGGGGAGCGGGCCGTTCTCGCTCACAGGCCAGCCGAACGCCATGGGCGGCCGCGAGATGGGTTACATGGGGCCCGGCCTGCCCGGACAGCGCACGGTGCTCGACCCGGCGGACCGCGCGTTCGTCGAGGACCTCTGGGGCCTGCCCGACGGGACGATCCGGTCCGACGGTGTCGGGCGCGGCACGATCGAGATGTTCGGGCGCATGGCCGCGGGCGAGATCAAGGCCTGCTGGGTGATCTGCACGAACCCCGTCGCGTCCGTCGCGAACCGGCGCACCGTCATCGAGGGCCTCGAGAACGCCGAGCTCGTCGTGACGCAGGACGTCTACGCCGAGACCGAGACCAACGCGTACGCCGACGTCGTCCTGCCCGCCGCGATGTGGACCGAGGGCGACGGCGTCATGGTCAACAGCGAACGCAGCATGACGCTCGCCCGCCGCGCGCTGGACCCGCCCGGTGAGGCGCTGCCCGACTGGGTGCTGATCGCGCGCGTCGCGACCGCCATGGGCTACGACGGCTTCGCGTACGCCTCGTCGGAGGAGGTGTTCGAGGAGATCCGGCGGACCACGAACCCGCGGACCGGCTACGACCTGCGCGGCGTCACGTACGACCGGCTGCGTGCGGCTCCCGTGCAGTGGCCCTCGGCGTCCGTCGACGGGCCGGCCCGCAACCCCGTCCGGTACCGCAACGACGGCGTCCACCAGCCGCTGCTCGTGCACGAGGACGGGACCGTCCCGCGCCTGCGGTTCGCGACCCCGTCCGGCCGCGCGGTCTTCCACCCGCGCCCGCACCTGCCGGCGACGGAGATGCCGGACGACGACTACCCGTTCCTGCTCAACACCGGCCGCGTCCAGCACCAGTGGCACACGCTCACCAAGACGGGCCGCGTCGAGAAGCTCACCCGGCTCAACCCGGGCCCGTTCGTCGAGCTGCACCCGGACGACGCGTCGCGGCTCGGGGTGCTCGACGGCGCGACCGTCGAGGTCGCCTCCCGCCGCGGCCGGGCCGTCCTGCCCGCCGTCGTCACGGACCGTGTCCGCCCCGGGTCGCTCTTCGCGCCGTTCCACTGGAACGACCTGTTCGGCGAGTACCTGTCCGTCAACGCCGTCACGAACGACGCCGTCGACCCGCTGTCGTTCCAGCCCGAGCTCAAGGTGTGCGCGGTGTCCGTGACGCTCGTCGCGCCCCCGCCCGCGCCGACGCCCCGCACGTCCGTGTCAGCCGGGCCGGCTGCCACCGACGTCGAGGCGGACCCGGCCGGCTGGCCGCACGCCCCCGTCGGGCCGCCGGGCGACGAGCCCGTCACCGACGGCGCGCGGGCGATGCGCGCGCTCGCGGGAGCGCTCGGGCTCGAGGACTTCGGTCCGCCCGTGCTCGGCGACGACGAGCGCCGCTACCTGGCGGGCTTCCTCGCCGGGCTCGGCGGCGGCGACGTCACCGGCACGCCCGTGCTGCCGCCGACCGCCCCGCTCGACGGCACGTCGGCGCTCTGGGTGGACGGCTTGCTCGCGGGCATGTTCTCGCGGGCACCGCAGCCGTCCTCGCGCGGTGCGGCGCACGCCCGACCGGCCGGGGAGGCCGCGCCCGTACGGCCGCTCGTCGTGCTGTGGGCGTCGCAGACCGGCACGTCGGAGGAGATCGCGGCGCGGGTCGCGGCCCGGCTGACCGACGGCGGGCGCACGCCCGAGGTCCTCGCGATGGACGACGCCGTCGGCGCGCTGCCACGCCGGGCCGACCTCGTGGTCGTGACCAGCACGTTCGGCGACGGCGACGCGCCCGACAACGGCACGGCGTTCTGGGAGGCGCTCGCCGACCCGGAGGCGCAGCGCCTCGACGGCACGCGGTTCGCGGTCCTCGCGCTCGGCGACTCCAGCTACGACCAGTTCTGCGGGCACGGCCGGCGCGTCGACCGGCGCCTCGAGGAGCTCGGCGCGCAGCGGCTCGTCGACCGCGGCGAGTGCGAGCCGGGCGACGACGAGAGCGCCGAGCGGTGGGCCGACCGTGTCGTCGCGCTGCTCACGGGCGACGCGACGGCGGCCGACGGCGGCGACACCTCCGCGTCCGACGACGCCCCGGCCGCGGACCCGTGCGCCGAGGTCGTCGAGCGTGCGGCGACGGACCCCGACGCGGCGGCCGCAGCGCCTCCCGCACGCGCGACGCGCGCCCGACCGGGCGTCGCCCGGCTCGTCGGGAACCGCCTGCTCAACCTGCCGGGCTCCGCGAAGGAGGTCCGCGAGGTGTGGTTCGACACGTCGCAGTCGCCCGCACCGCTGCCGTACGCGGCGGGTGACGCGCTCGCGATCCGGCCGGTGAACGCCGGGTCGCTCGTCGAGGAGTGGCTCGCCGCCACGGGGACGGACGCCGACGCGCCCGTCGCCGTCGACGGGCTCGGCACCGTGCCCTTCGCGGTCGCGCTGCGCGACGAGCTCGACATCACCCGCCCGTCGCAGGACCTCCTGCGGTTCGTGCACGAGCGGTCGGGCAGCGAGCGGCTGCGCCGCCTGCTCCGCTCGGAGAACCGCAACGACCTCGCGAAGTGGCTGTGGGGCCGGCAGGCCGTCGACGTCGTCGGGGAGCTGCGCGTCGACGCGACGGCCCAGGAGTGGACCGACGTGCTGCGCCGCCTCCAGCCCCGGCAGTACTCGATCTCGTCGTCGCCGCTGGTCGACCCGCACCGCATCCGCCTGACGATGTCCGTCGTGCGGTACGAGGGCCCGTCCGGGGCGGCGCGCGGCGGGGTGTGCTCGACGTTCCTCGCCGACGCGGGCCCCGACCTGGCCGTGTCCGCGTACGTGCAGCCGTCCGCGCACTTCCACCCGCCGGCCGACCCGACGACCCCCATGGTGATGGTCGGCCCCGGCACCGGCGTCGCGCCGTTCCTCGGGTTCCTGGCCGAGCGGCGCGCGCTCGGGCACACCGGGGACAACTGGCTGTTCTTCGGCGAGCAGCACGCGGCGACGGACTTCTACTACCGCGACGAGCTCGACGCGCTGCGCTCCGACGGCCTGCTCACGCGGCTCGACACGGCGTTCTCGCGCGACCAGCGGTCGAAGGTCTACGTGCAGGACCGCATGCGCGAGCACGGCCCGCAGCTGTGGGCGTGGCTCGAGCGCGGCGCGCACGTGTACGTGTGCGGCGACGCGTCGCGCATGGCGAAGGACGTCGACGCGACCCTCCGCGAGGTCGTCGCGGTGCACGGCGGACTGGACGCGGACGACGCGGCCGCGTACGTCAAGCGCCTGTCCTCCGAGCGCCGGTACGCGCGCGACGTGTACTGACCGACACGGACGGAGGCGGATCCCGCCGCAGCGGGTCCGCCTCCGTCGTGGTGAGCGCGTGCCGTCGCCCGTCAGGGGGTCGCGCTGCAGGTCACGGTCGTGCCCGTGCCCGAGCCGGTGGCCTGGAACCCGAAGGTGGTGCGGTGCCCCGCACCGAGCCGCCCGTTCCACGCGGCGTTCCCGACGGTGACCGTGCCCGTGCTGCCGGTCGCGACGCCGTTCCACGTGTTGGTGACGGCCGCGCCGCCCGGCAGCGTGAGGCCCACGGACCACCCGTTCACCGGTGCGGTGCCTGCGCTGACGTCGACCTCGGCGACGAAGCCGCCCGGCCAGGCGTTGACCACGCGGTACGACGCGGAGCAGCCCCCGGGGCCGGACGTCGGCGTGGCCGTCGGCGTCGGCGTCACGGTCGGCGTGGGTGTCGCGGTCGGCGTGGGTGTCGGGGTGGGCGTGGGTGTCGGGGTGGGCGTCGGACCCGAGGCCCATGCCTTCTCGAGGAACGCGGCGATCGTGTCCCAGCTCGGGTTCGGCGTGCCGGTCGTGCGCGTCTCCTGGCACCCGGTCGACGTCACGACGGTCTGCCCGCCCCAGCGCGACGGGCTGAGCACGTCGGACCACGAGTGCCCGGCGCCGGGGACGGAGACGTACTGCGTGTCGAGGCACGCCGCCCGGAGCGCGGCGGCGAAGTTCGCGCTCTGCGCGGGGGGCACGATCGTGTCGCCCGAGCCGTGCAGCACCATCATCGGCGGGTCGTCACGGTCGACGTACGTCGTCGGGTTCGCGAGGCGCACGCGGTCGGGGCAGGTCTGGATCGCGCAGCCCACGAGCTGCGACGCCGGACCGCTCGGGTCGTCGTGGTCCATCTGGCCGGGGCCCGTGCGCTGGGAGTTCATCCGCAGGAAGTCGATCGGCCCGAAGAAGTCGACGCCGGCCTGCACCTCGCTCGACACACCCGTCGTGCCGAGCGTGCCCTCGAGCTCGGGGACGCCGCCGGTGAGCGCGGCCATGCTCGCGACCCATCCGCCCGACGAGTCGCCCATCGCGGCGAACCGCTGCGGGTCGAGGTTGTAGCGGGCCGCGTTGGCCCGCAGGTAGCGGATCGCGGCCTTGACGTCGTGCACCTGTCCGGGGAACTTCGCCTGCGCGCTCGACCGGACGCTCACGCCCGCGACGGCGTAGCCCTTGGCGTTGAGCGCGTTCGCCACCTGGGCCGCGCCCGACCGCCCGTTGTCGCTCAACCACGCCGACCCGCTGCTCCAGATGACGAGGGGCGTCGGACCGGTGGACGTCGGCAGGTAGAGGTCGAGCAGGTGCCCCTGGCTGCCGGCCGGCTCGGCCGGTGCGTAGGCGATGCCCGTGATCGTCTGCGCCGCGGCCGCGGGCGGCGCGGCGGTCGACGTGAGGACGCCTGTCAGCAGGAGCGCGCCGACGGCGCCCCCCGCGAGCCAGCCGCTGCGTGCTCTGGATCTCATAGGTCCCCCTGGGTCTCAGTCCGGCTTTTGTGTGACGCAAGCGTTGGCGGCAGGGCCGACATGTGTCACGTGTCGAAGGGATTCAGCACGAGGTTTCGATCACCGCGCGGACGGGTCGACGGCGTGGTCCGGGCAGTCATGGGACTCTTCCCGGGAGCCCGGCGGCACCATCCGGCCCGTCGGCCGTCCGTGCCGCCACCCGTCCCCGGAGTCCGCCGTGCCCCACGCCCTCGACCGTGAGGAGCTGCTGCCCGCCGTCGCCTTCGGCGGGGTCCGGATGCCGCGGCCACGGTCCGGCGCCGCGCCGCAGAGCCTCGCCGTCGTCCTGCTCGCCGAGCTCGGGCTCGCGCCGCGCGCGTGGTTCCCGTCCGCGGTCCTGGCCGACCTGCTGCACGACCTGGGAACCACCGAGGCAGGCGCTCGCGCGGTCGTGCGCCGCCTCGCCCGCCGCGGCGTGCTCGAGGGGCGGCGATCGGGCCGTCGGACCGAGTACCGCCTGACGGAGGCCGCCGCGGTCGCGCTCGCCCGCGGAGGCCGCGCGCAAGCGGCGTTCCCGCGCCGGGCCGAGGAGTGGGACGGCCGGTGGACGCTCGTCGCCTTCTCCGCCCCGCAGGACGCCGGGACCGAGCGCTCGATGCTGCGCGCGCGGCTGCGCTGGCGTGGGTTCGCGCCGCTGTACGACGGCGTGTGGGTGTCCCCGCAGGAGCCGGGCGACCTCGTCGAGACGGTCGTCGCGGAGACGGCGACCGCGTCGCTCACCTTGTTCCGCGCGGAGCACCTCCCCGTGCGCGACGCCGCGACCCGCGACCCCGCCGACGTCTGGGACCTCGACGCCGTCGGCGAGCAGTACGCGGCGTTCCTCGCGGCGTGGACGCCGGAGCTCGCCCGTGCGCGTGCCGGTGCGGTGCAGGGGGCCGACGCGTTGCGCGGTCGCGTCGCCGTCGCGGACGACTACCGGAGGTTCGTCGTGCTCGACCCGCGGCTGCCGGTGCGGCTCATGCCGCGGGGGTGGCCGCGTGCGGCGGCACGCCGGCTGTGCGCCGACCTCTTCGACGCCCTCGCGGATCCGACGCTCGACCACGTGCGGGCCGTCGCCGCCCGGCACGGCACCACCGTCGACGTGCGGCTGCACACGCTCGACGACCTGGCCGACGGCCGTGTCGTGGTCGCCGCGGAGCGGGCGGTCAGGTGACGGTGACGCGGACCGTGTCGTACCCCGTCGCGCCGTCCGGGATCACGCCCTCCTGGGCGCCCGTCTGCGGGCCGTCGGGGTCGAAAGCCCGCACGAACAGCTGGTGCTCGCCGGACTCGGCGGGCCACGTCCAGCGCCACTGCCGCCACGAGTCGACGCCGCCGTCGCCCGCGAGGTCCGCGTCCTGCCAGTCGCCGTCGTCGACCCGCACCTGCACGCGCACGATCCCGCGGTGCTGCGCCCACGCGGTCCCGGCGACGACGACGTCGCCCGCGTCGACCCGCGCGGACGGCCGCGGCACCTCGATGCGCGACTGCGTCTTGACGGGCCCGCGCTCCGACCAGCCGCGGTCCGTCCAGTACGCCGTCGCGGCGTCGAACCGCGTGACCTCCAGGTCGACGACCCACTTCGTCGCCGACACGTAGCCGTAGAGCCCGGGCACGACCATCCGGACGGGGAACCCGTGCTCGGCCGGGAGCGGCTCGCCGTCCATCGCGATCGCGAGCAGCGCGTCGCGGTCGTCGGTCAGCACCTCGAGCGGCGTCGACGCGGTGAACCCGTCGACGCTGCGGGAGAGCACCATGTCCGCGTCCGAGGTCGGACGGGCGCGCGCGAGCACCTCGCGGACCGGCAGCCCGAGCCAGCGCTGGTTGCCGACGAGGTCGCCGCCGACGGGGTTGGACACGCACGCGAGCGTCACCCAGGCCTCGACGAGGTCGGAGGCGAGCAGCTCGGCCCACGTGAGCTCGACCTCCTGCTCGACGAGCCCGTGCACGCGCAGCACCCACGTCTCGGGGTCGACCTGCGGGACGACGAGCGCGGTGTCGATCCGGTAGAACTCGTCGGCGGGCGTCTGCCAGGGCCCGACGCCGGCGACGTCGACCTGCACGTCCGCCGGCACGGGTGGTGCCGACCGTGTCGGCGCGGGCAGCCGCAGCGCGTCCCGGGCCGCCTGCACGCCGCGCCGCGTCCCGGTGAGTGCGCGGCCCACGACGACGGCGACGAGGCCGGCGGCGGTCGCGACGCCGGCGCCGACGAGGAAGCCCCGCCGCGACGCGCCCCGCGCCGACCCGTCCACGTCGGCCGGCGGCACGGGAGGGAACGGCGACCCCGCGACGTCCGACGCGCCCGGCGCCGCCGCGGGCGTGGGGTCGGCCGGGATCCGGCGCAGCAGTGCGCGCAGCGCGAGCAGCCCGGCGGCCGCCCCGAGGACGGCCGGCAGGGGAGCGAGCACGCCCGCGTCCGGGCGCCCCATGGCGGCGAGCCCGGCGACCGCGCCGAGCGCGACGACGACGGTCGCGCCCCACGCCCAGCGTCGGTGCGCGAGCACGCCGGCGAGCGCGGCGAGCGCCGCGAGCACGAGCACCTCGCCGAGCCCGAGCACGGTCTTGTCGGCGGTCCCGAACGTCGACGCGGCCCAGTCCTTGAGCCAGGCGGGGGTCGCGTCGACGAACGCGGCACCGACGGCGACGAGCGGGTCGGTCGACGGTCCGGTCAGCACCGCGACGAGCGAGCCGACGCCGACCGTCACCGCCCCGGCCGCGAGCCCGGCGAGCGCGGCCGCACCGTCGCTGCGTCGCACGGTCACCTCCGGGGGGTGGGCCCGCGGGGACGGCGGGCGGGACGACGGGTCGGGATCGGGGCGGGCAGCGCCCGGACGGCCGGGCACGCGGGCGGTGGGACGCGTCAGAGCGCGGGCGACCCGAGGGCGGCGGGCACGTGCGCGCCGTGACCGGCGTCGCGCAGGGCCGCCCGGACCCGCTCGGCAGCGGCGTCGAGGTCCTCCGCGGGCACGTCGTGCCGCGCGTTGGCGAAGGTCAGCGAGGACTCGTCCCACGCGGGCAGCACGTGCAGGTGCAGGTGCGGCACCTCGAACCCCGCGACGAGCAGCGCGACGCGCGGCGCCGACCACGCGGCCTGCTGTGCCTGCCCGACGACCTTGGCGACGCGCGACAGGTGCGCGAGCACGTCGTCGGGGGCCTGCGTGAGCTCGACGATCTCGTCACGCGGCACGACGAGCGTGTGCCCGTCGGTGATCGGCGCGATGGTCGTGAACGCGACGGCGACGTCGTCCGCCCACACGAACCGGCCGGGGATCTCGCCGCCGATGATCCTGGTGAAGAGCGTCGTCATGGGGCCACGCTAGGCGCTCGCGCGGGATCCGGGACCCCGTCGCCGGCCTCAGACCGCGGTCGGGGTGCCGCGCAGCGCGTCGGTGAGCTTCATCCGGCCGCCGGAGTGCAGGACCGCGTTCCCGTAGACGCGCCCCGCGAACCACACGAGCAGCGGCACGAGCGCGAGCGACAGCCCGGCGGCGACGAGGATCTCCCAGGTCTCGACGGCGCCGAGCGCGACGCGCACGGGCATGATCATCGGCGCGCAGAACGGCACGAACGACAGCGCTGTGACGAGCGCGTTGTCGGGGTCCCACGGCGTCACCGAGATCGCCAGGATGTACGGCACGCCCATGACGAACAGGACCGGCGAGATCACGGAGCCGACGTCCTCCTGCCGCGAGACCAGCGCGGCGAGCGCGGCGAGCAGCAGCGCGTACATGAGGAAGCCGATGACGAACCACACGAGCGCCCACGCGGCGGTCGCACCGAAGTCGAGCGTGGTCGAGTCGAGCAGCCCGAACGCCCACGCGGTCCCGCCGCCCGCGAGGACCACGAGGGCGACCTGCCCGAGCCCGATGACGCCGATCCCGAGCACCTTGCCGGCCATGAGGTGCCACGGTCGGACGGTCGCGAGCAGCAGCTCGACGACGCGGCTGGTCTTCTCCTCGACGACGCCCTGCGCGACGAGCTGACCGGCGGTCATGAGACCGATGAACAGCAGGATCCCGGCGAGGTACCCGGCGATGATCTGGGCGCCGTCGACCTCGGGCGGCGAGCCGAGCGTCGTGACCGACGGAGCGGCCCCGGCGACCTCGCCCGCGACCTCCGCGGGGTCGCCGCCCAGGTCGGTGACGGCCCCGGCGAGCGCGACCTGCTGCGCGAGCGACGCGAGGACGGGCTGCAGCGGCTCGGGCACGGAGTCCTGGACGACGACGGTGAGCTCGGGGTCGACGCCGGTGACGAGCACGTCGACGTCGCCCGCCGTGACGAGGTCCTCACCCTCGTCCGTCCCGCCGACGTCGCGCACCTCGACGGGCACGCCCGCGGCCTGTGCGGTCGCGACGAGCGGGTCGGTCACCCCGGACGCGTCCGCCGTGACGCCGACGACCTGCGCCTCGGGCTCCCGGTTGCCGACCAGGCCGGCGACGACGCCCGCGAGCACGACGGCGCCGACGAGCGCGAGCGTGGTCCACAGGAACGGCTTCGACCGCAGGCGGGTGCTGATCTCGCGACCGGCGACGAGCCGGACGGCGGCACCCGGGGTCAGGTCGGTGTCGTGCGGCGTGGTCATGCGCGGGCTCCCGCCTGCTCGGGGGTCTCGGCGGTGACGACGTGCCGGTACAGCTCGGTGAGGGTCGGCCGCACGACCGCGAACTCGCGCACGGGCCCGGCGGCGAGCGCGGCGCGCAGCAGCTGCTGGTCGACGTCGTCGGGTGCGCCGGCGACCGCCTCGACGACGACGCGACCCGCGTCCACGCCGTCGGACAGGCGTGCCGTGGGAACCGAGGGCAGCCAGTCGGCGGGCGGGGGCCCGTCGACGACCCACCGCCGGTCCCCGGTGCTGCGGAGCTCGTCGATCCCGCCGACGGCGACCATCGACCCGGCGCGGACGATCCCGACCCGGTCGGACAGCCGCTCGACGAGCTCGAGCTGGTGCGAGGAGAAGATGACCGGCACGCCGCCCGCGGCCTGCTCCCGGAGCACGCCGCTCATGACGTCGACGGCGACGGGGTCGAGGCCCGAGAACGGCTCGTCGAGGACGAGGATGTCGGGGCGGTGCACGAGCGCGGCGGCGAGCTGCACGCGCTGCTGGTTGCCCAGCGACAGCTTGAGCACCTCGTCGTCGCGGCGGGCGGCGACGCCCAGCACCTCGGTCCAGTGCTCCATGGACGCACGAGCGGCGCCGGGGTCGAGCCCGTGCAGCCGCGCGAGGTAGACGAGCTGCTCGCCGACCTTCATGCGCGGGTACAGGCCGCGCTCCTCGGGCATGTAGCCGATCCGCCGCCGCACGGCGTGGTCGACGGGCCGGCCGTCCCACGTCACGGTGCCGGAGTCGGCGGCGAGCACGCCGACCGCGATCCGCATCGTCGTGGACTTGCCGGCGCCGTTGGAGCCGACGAACCCGAAGATCTCGCCGGCGCGCACGTCGAACGTCATGCCCCGCAGGGCCTGCACGTCGCCGTACGCCTTGGTCAGCGCGTCGAACGCGAGGGTGGCCACGGACCGATCCAAGCAGAGCTCCCGCGGCTCTCCCTCCGTCTTCGGGTGGAGATCAGCCGTCCCGCTCGTGCGCGAGGCGCTGCAGCGCGAGGACCGTGTTCCAGTTGCGTGCGGTCCCGACGCGGCCCGCGGCGCGCGACAGCACGTCGATCGTCAGCCTCGAGCGGCCCTGCCCGTGCGGGTAGTACGCGTACGTCTCGCGACCGTGCCAGACGACGACCTCGTCGCCGTACCGCGACGCGTCGAACTCGCGCACGGACGCGACGTCGGGCACGTCGTCCCAGCAGACGACGGCGAGGTGCGACGGGTCCTCCCGCGCCTGCGCGGGGAAGGGCAGCACGCCGACGACGCGGTCCCACTCGGCCGTGGTGCGCGCGATCACGGGCACGTCGAACCCGCACTCCTGCGCGAGCGCGTGCGACAGCCCGGCGGCGACGTCGGACGCGGACGCGCCGCCCGCGGGCACCAGCACGACGTTCCCGCTGTTCACGTAGGTGGCGACCTGCTGGTGGCCGAGGCCCTCGGCGACGGCGCGCAGCTGCGCGGCCTTCACGGTGCGGCCCCCGACGTTGACGGCCCGGAGCAGGGCGATGACGGCGCTCATGGCGCCCAGCCTCGCACCCGGGTCCGACGCCCGCCGGGCTCACAGGCCCGCGCCGCTGCGAGTGAGAGAACCGTTCCGTCGAGGTAACGCGCGCGCACCCGTGGACGAAACACGCGGTTCCTACCGTCGGAGCACGCCCTCGTCCCTACCCGACGGAGCCCCCCATGAACTCACGTCACCTCGTCGTCGTCGGCGGCGGCATGGTCGCCCAGCGGCTCGTCGAGGCGCTGCGCGACCGCGACACCGCGGGCGCCTGGCGCATCACGGTCCTCGCGGAGGAGCCGCGCCGCCCGTACGACCGCGTCGCGCTCACGAGCTACTTCTCGGGCCGCAAGCCCGAGGAGCTCGAGCTCGGCGACCCCGCGCTGTGGGACGACCCGCTGGTGACGCTCGTCCGCGACGACGCCGTGACCGCGATCGACCGGGACGCGCGCACGGTGACCGCCGCGTCGGGCCGCACGTACGCCTACGACCACCTGGTCCTCGCGACGGGCTCGTACGCGTGGGTCCCGCCGACCGAGGGCGCCGACCTGCCGGGCGTGTTCGTCTACCGCACGGTCGACGACGTCGCGGCGCTGCGCGGGTACGTCGAGAAGCTCCAGCAGGACCTGGTGCGCCCGGTCCGCGGCGCCGTCCTCGGCGGCGGCCTGCTCGGCCTGGAGGCCGCGGGTGCGCTGCACGCGCTCGGTGCCCAGGCGACCGTGCTCCAGGTCGGCACGCACCTCATGGACACGCAGCTCGACCTCGGCGGCGGCGAGGCCCTGCGCCGGCTCATCAACGACATCGGCGTGGGCGTCCGGGTCCAGGCGATGACCGTCAGGATCCGCCCGCACCGGCGCGGCGGCGTCGGGCGTCTCGACCTCGCCGACGGCGGCCGGGTCGACGCCGACGTGGTCGTCGTGGCCGCGGGCGTGCGGCCGCGCGACGAGCTCGCCCGCGCCGCGGGCCTGGAGGTCGGCCCGCGCGGCGGCGTCGTCGTCGACGACACGTGCCTCTCGTCCGACCCGGACGTCTCCGCGGTCGGCGAGGTCGCGTGCATCCAGGGCGCGTGCATCGGCCTCGTCGCCCCCGGCTACGCGATGGCCGAGGTCACCGCCGACCGCCTGCTCGGCGGAGCCGCGGAGTTCCCGGGCGCCGACACCGCGACCAAGCTCAAGCTCGCGGGCGTCGACGTCGCGAGCTTCGGTGACGCGTTCGGCCGCACCGAGGGTGCGCTCGAGCTCGTGTGGGCCGACCCGGTCGCGGGCGTCTACAAGAAGCTCGTCATGTCCGACGACGCGCGCACGCTGCTCGGCGGCGTCCTCGTGGGCGACGCGTCGGCGTACGCGAGCCTGCGCCCGATGCTCGGCCGTGAGCTGCCCGGCGACCCGGCCGCGTTCCTGCTGCCCGAGGGCGGCGGGGGCGGCATCCCCGACATGGAGCTGCCCGACGACGCGGGCGTCTGCTCGTGCAACAACGTGTCCGCGGGCACGATCCGCGGCGCGGTCACCGAGCACGGCTGCACCGACGTCGGCGCGGTCAAGGCGTGCACCAAGGCCGGCACGTCGTGCGGCTCGTGCCTCCCGCTCGTCAAGAAGCTCGTCACGACCGAGCTGTCCAAGCAGGGCATCACGGTGAGCAACGCGCTGTGCGAGCACTTCGCGCTGTCCCGCGCGCAGCTCTACGACGCCGTCCGCGTCTCCGGCGTGCGGTCCTTCACCGAGGTCGTCGAGCGGTTCGGCACCCGGGCCGAGGGTCGCGGCTGCGACATCTGCAAGCCCGCGGTCGCGTCGATCCTCGCGACGACGGCCCCCGCGCACGTCCTCGAGGGCGAGCGCGCCGCGCTGCAGGACACCAACGACCACGTCATGGCGAACCTGCAGAAGGACGGCTCGTACTCGGTGGTCCCGCGCATCCCCGGCGGCGAGGTGACCCCGGAGGGGCTCATCGCGATCGGCGAGGTCGCGAAGGACTTCGGGCTCTACACGAAGATCACGGGCGGCCAGCGCATCGACCTGTTCGGCGCGCGCATCGACCAGCTCCCGCTCATCTGGCAGCGCCTCGTCGACGCGGGCTTCGAGTCCGGGCACGCCTACGGCAAGTCGCTGCGGACCGTGAAGTCGTGCGTCGGGTCCACGTGGTGCCGCTTCGGCGTGCAGGACTCGGTCGCGCTCGCGGTGCTCCTCGAGCTCCGGTACCGCGGCCTGCGCTCGCCGCACAAGCTCAAGATGGGCGTCTCGGGGTGCGCGCGCGAGTGCGCCGAGGCCCGCGGGAAGGACGTCGGCGTCATCGCGACCGACAAGGGCTGGAACGTCTACGTCGGCGGCAACGGCGGCTTCACGCCGAAGCACGCGGTGCTGCTCGCCGAGGACCTGTCGACCGAGGACCTCATCCGCACGATCGACCGCTTCCTCCTCTACTACATCCGCACCGCCGACCGCCTGCAGCGCACGGCGCCCTGGCTCGAGGACCTCGAGGGCGGCGTCGACGCGCTGCGCGGCGTCGTGATCGACGACACGCTCGGCATCGCCGCGGACCTCGACGCGCAGATGGCCCAGCACGTCGAGGAGTACGAGGACGAGTGGCGCGCGACCCTCGAGGACCCCGAGAAGCTGCGCCGGTTCGCGTCGTTCGTCAACGCCCCGGCCACGCCCGACCCGTCGCTCGCGTACGTCCCCGAGCGCGGCCAGGCCCGCCCCGCCACCGCCGACGAGCGCGACGCGGCGCTGCGCGGCGAACCCGTCCTCGTCGCCGGCACGACCCTGGAGGTGCGCGCATGACCGTCTCGGAGACCCCCACGCTGCCCGAGCTCGACCAGACCGGCTGGCAGCCCGTGTGCGCCCTGCGGCACCTCGCGCCCGAGCGCGGCGCCGCGGCGCTGCTCGGCGGGCACCAGGTCGCCCTGTTCCGGCTCGTCGACGACCGCGTCCTCGCCGTCGACCAGCACGACCCGTTCTCCGACGCGTTCGTGATGTCGCGCGGCATCGTCGGGTCGCGCTGGGTCGACGACGTCGAGGTCCCGACCGTGGCCTCGCCCATGTACAAGCAGGTGTTCGACCTCACGACGGGACGCTGCCTCGACAGCGTCGGCAAGACGCCCGTGCGCGGCCTGCCCGCCGACCTGCGGACCTTCCCGGTCCGCGTCGTCGAGGGCGTGGTCGAGGTCGAGGTCCCGGTGGTCCCGTGACCACGATGCTCGGCGTCGACCTGCGCGGCCGGCGCGTCGTCGTCGTCGGCGGGGGACCGGTGGCGGCCCGCCGCGTCCAGGGGCTGCTCGCGGACGCCGCTTCGGTCGTCGTCGTCGCGCCCGCGCTGTGCGAGGTGCTCGCCGACATGCACCGCTGGGGGCTCGTCGAGTGGCGCTCGCGCGAGGTCGAGGCGCGCGACCTCGACGGCGCGTGGCTCGTGCACACCGCGACCGGCGACCGCGCGACGGACGACGCCGTGGTGGCGTGGGCCGCGGAGCGCGCGACGTTCTGCGTCGACGCCGGCACCGGCACGCGCGGCACCGCCCGCACACCCGCGACGGCCCGGCACGACGAGGTCCTCGTCGGCGTCGTGTCGACCGGCGCACCCGACCCGCGCCGCACCGCCGCCGTCCGCGACGCCGTCGACGCGCACCTGCGCGAGGGACGCGTCGACCTGCGCCGGCGTCGCCCCGGGGACGGCCGTGTCGTGCTCGTCGGCGGGGGACCGGGCGACGTGGACCTGCTGACGCTCGCGGCCCGCCGCGCGCTCGCGCAGGCCGACGTCGTCGTCACGGACCGGCTCGGTCCCGTGAGCGTGCTTGACGAGCTCGCCGCGGACGTCGAGGTGATCGACGTCGGCAAGTCGCCCGGCCACCACCCGGTGCCGCAGCACGAGATCAACCGCATCCTCGTCGAGCAGGCGCAGCGCGGGCGCACCGTCGTCCGGCTCAAGGGCGGCGACCCGTTCCTCTACGGCCGGGGCGGCGAGGAGGTCCGCGCGTGCCGCGAGGCCGGCGTGGCCGTCGACGTCGTCCCCGGGGTGTCGAGCGCGCTCGCCGCACCGGCCGCCGCCGGCATCCCCCTGACGCACCGTGGGACGGTCGGCGCCGTGCACGTGATGAACGGGCACGACGGCTGGTCGTCCGCCGCGCTCACAGGCCTGCGGGACGCGTCGTGCACGGTCGTCGTGCTCATGGGTGTCACGGTGCTCGCCGACCTGGCCGCCGAGGCCGTCGCCGCGGGCGTCGACCCGCGCACCCCCGTCGCGGTCGTCGAGGACGGCACGCTGCCGACGCAACGCGTCACGCGCGCGCCGCTCGCCGAGGTCGCGGCCCGCGCCGCCGAGGTCGGTGTCCGGGCGCCCGCCGTGCTGGTCGTCGGCGCCGTCGCGGACGCGGGGCTGCTCGACGCCCCGCCGGCGGACGTGCCGCCCGCGACGACACGCGAGGTCGCGGGCGACGCGCCGACCACGGACCGGCCGACCGCGGCGCACCTCGCACGCGACACAATGACCTCGTGAGCGAGCCGATCGACCAGACCCTCGCCGGGTGCGTCGTCCTGATCACCGCGGACCGCCGGTCCGCGGAGCTCGCCGCCGCGCTCGGCCGGCGGGGAGCGGCCGTGCGGCACGCGCCCGCGCTCGGGATGGTGCCGCACATCGACGACGCGGCGCTGCTCGCGGGGACCCGGTCGCTGCTCGCTGACCCCCCGGACACGGTCGTCGTGACGACGGGCATCGGCTTCCGCGGCTGGATCGAGGCGGCCGACGCCGCGGGCCTCGCCGAGCCGCTCGTCGAGATGCTGCGCGGCGCGCGGATCGTCGCCCGCGGTCCCAAGGCGCGCGGCGCGATCCAGGCCGCGGGCCTGACCGCCGACTGGGTCGCCGAGTCCGAGACGAGCGCGGAGATCGCCGAGGTCCTGCTCGACGAGGGTGTCGCCGGCCACGACATCGCCGTCCAGCACCACGGTGCGGGCGCCGACGGGCTCGACGAGGCCTTCGCCGCGGCGGGTGCACGCGTCCGCAGCCTCGTCGTCTACCGCTGGGGGCCGCCGCCGGACCCGGCCGTCGTGACCGCATCGGTGCGCGCGGTCGCCGCGGGCGAGGTCGACGCCGTCGTGTTCACGTCCGCACCCGGCGCCGAGGCGTGGTGGCAGGCCGCCGAGGCCGAGGGCGTCGCCGACGACATCGTGCACCACTGCCGCGCCGGCACGGTCGTCATGGCCGCCGTCGGGCCGGTCACCGCGCGCCCGCTCGTCGAGCGCGGCGTCGAGCCGATCGTCCCCGACCGCGGCCGGCTCGGGTCGCTCGTGCGCACGCTCGTGTCGTACTACGGCGGGATGCAGGACCTCGCGACCGTCGCGGGCCCGCTGCGGGTCTACCGTGGGGCGGCGGTGCTCGACGGGCACGTCCTGCCGCTCACCCCGAGCGGTCTGGAGGTGCTCCGGCTGCTCGCCGGCGCGCGGGGCTCGGTCGTCCCGCGGGACCAGGTGCTCGCGGTCCTGCCGGGCGACTCGACGGACCCGCACGCCGCCGAGGTCGCGATCGCGCGCCTGCGCGAGGCGACGGGCAGCCGGGCCCTGATCCGCACGGTGGTCAAGCGTGGCTACCGCCTGGAGCTCGAGGAGGCACGATGACCAGCGCGCTGCACGCCGAGGGGGCGCCGGCCGCCGTCACCGGGCCCGTGCTCGTCGGCTGCTCGCACGGCACCGACGACCTCGGCGGCCGGGAGGCGATCCGCTCGATCCTCGCGGACGTCGCCGCGGACCGGCCCGGCCTGCGCGTGCGCGAGGCCTTCGTCGACGTGCAGGTGCCCGAGGTGGCGGCGGTCGTCGCGGACGCGCTCGCCGAGCAGCGCGGCGGCGTCGTCGTCGTGCCGCTCCTCCTGTCGGTCGGCTTCCACGTGAAGGTCGACGTCGCGGCCGCCGTCGACCGGTCCGGTGCCGTGGCCTCCGGCCCACTCGGACCCGACGAGCGCCTCGTCGACGTGCTGGTCGAGCGGCTGCACGACGCGGGTCTCGCCCCCGACGACTCCGTCGTGCTCGCGGCGGCGGGCTCCACCGACCCCGCCGCGGCGCTCGCGGTCGAGGCCGTCGCCGCGGGCCTCGCCGACCGGCTGACGCAGCCGGTCACGATCGGGTACGGCGCCGGTGCGCAGCCGCGCGTGCCCGCCGCCGTCGCGACCGCGCGCGCCGACCTCGCGCCGGGCGGGCGCGTCGTCGTCGCGTCCTACCTGCTCGCACCCGGCTACTTCTACGACCGCGTGCTGGAGGCCGGCGCGGACGTCGTGAGCCGCCCGCTCGCGCCGGACCCGCGGCTCGCGGAGATCGTGCTCGACCGCTACGACGCGGTGGCCGCCGACGCGGTCCCGGACGGCGCCGCGACGGCCTGAGGACGTCGCCCCGGGTGCGTCGGGGACGGGTCGCGCCCAGGGCCTGAGCGAGGGCGAACCAGCAGGTGGACACGGGGTTGTGCCGTGCGGAGCCCGCCCCCTAGGAATGCCCGCATGCACAGTGTCGTGAAGGTCAGGGTCGCGCGTCTCGGCGCCGCGATGGGAGCGCTCCTGCTGCTTGCCGGGTGCACGAGCGGCGGCGAGGAGCCGGCGCCCGACGCGGCGCCCGAGGAGACCGTCTCGGTCGGGCCGTCGCCCGCGATCCGGCCCGTCGAGGTCCCCGACTGCGCGCCCGAGGGCTCCGCGGCCGCCGCGACCGGCCCCGACGACGACCCGACGCTCGTCGTGTGGACGGGGGCCGGCACCAAGGGCGTCGTGCTCGCACCGCAGAACCAGTCCGACTACTGCCAGTGGGCCGACCAGATGGCCCGCCTCGCGGGCGAGGGGTACCTCGTGGCGTCCTTCTCGTGGTCCGACGACGCCGCGGGCTCGCTGCTCGGCGCGGTCGACGCGCTGCGGTCCGTCGGCGCCCAGCAGGTCGCGCTGGTCGGCGCGTCCAAGGGCGGCACGATGTCGGCGGCGTTCGCCGACGAGGCCGACGCGGTCGCCGTCGTCGCCCTCGGGCCGCCCGCGACGTTCGAGGGCACGGACGCCGCGTCGGAGGCGAGCACGTACGACGGCCCGCTGCTCGTCGTCGCGTCGACGGACGACAGCCAGGTGAGCGTCGACTCGTCGCGCGAGGTCGCCCGCGCGGACGACCCCAGCACGTTCATGGAGCTCAGCGGCGGCGCGCACGGCGTCGCGCTGTTCGCCGGTGAGCACGCGTCGCACGTCGAGGCGGCGATCGACGGGATGCTCGCGCAGGGATTCGGCGGGTGACCGCGCGGCGCGCACCGGCCGCGGCTGCCGTCGCCGCGGTGCTCGTGCTCGCGGCGTGCACCGCGGGCGGGGAGGCGTCGACGCCGGGCGGCACGGACGGCGCGACCGGTCCGGTGACCGATGCGGTCGGGGACGCGACCGAGCGCCGCGCCGCCGAGGCGCCGCCGTGCCTGCCCGACGACACCGAGGCGGTGGCGATCGGCCCGCAGGACGACCCGACGCTCGTCGCGTGGACGGGCACGGGCACCGACGCGGTCGTCCTGGCCCCGCAGAACGGCGGCGGGCCCTGCCAGTGGGCGGAGCAGATGGCGCGGCTCGCCGGCGAGGGGTACCTCGTCGCGTCGTTCTCGTGGAGCAGCGACTCCCGCGACTCGCTGCTCGGCGCCGTCGACGCGGTCCGCGCCGCGGGCGCGCAGCAGGTCGCGCTCGTGGGGGCCTCCAAGGGCGGCACGTACGCGGCCGGGCTCGCGGCCGAGGCGGATGCCGTCGCGGTCGTCGCGCTGGGGCCGCCCGCCGACCTGGACGGTGTCGACGCCCGCCCGGAGGAGAGCGGGTACGAGGGTCCGCTGCTCGTCGTCGCGTCGACGAACGACGGCGACGTCGCGGTCGGGTCGTCGCGCTGGGTGTCACGGCCCGACGACCCGTCGACGTTCCTCGAGCTGCCGGGCGGGGCGCACGGCGTCGCGCTCTTCACGACGTCGCACCGGACGCAGGTGCAGGACGCGATCGACGAGGTGCTCGCGCGCGGGTTCGGCGCCTGAACGACAAGGCCCTCCCGGGAGGCCGCCGCACCCGACGTCGCCGTTGACGTCGAGCACGGCGGCCCCGGCCGGGAGGGCGCGCGGGGCACTGTCTACCAGCAACGGGCACTCGGGCACGAGCCGGGAAAGCGGACAAAGCGGACCTGCGACGGAACCGTTATGGGTCTGTGACCCCGATCACGCGACGGGCCTCGACGCGGCGGCCGTCGCCGGGCGTGCCGCGGGCCCTCAGAGGGACCGCAGCGGCCGTCAGAGGTAGCGCAGCGGGTCGAACTCGTCGAGCGGGATGATCCTCAGGCGCGGCAGCTGCACGTTGAACGCGGCCACGTCGGACTCGAGGTCGAACACCTGCAGACCGCGCGCCGACAGCCCCGCCAGGGCGGTGCTGGTGAACTCCCGGAACGCGAGCAGGCCCACCCGCCGTCCGCCGTCGTCGACGAGCGTCTCGACCTCGGGCGCGAAGTCGCCGTCGTGGCTCGCGAGCAGCACGTCGCCCCCGCGCGAGGCGATCGCCTGCAGCGTGCGCTTGATGCCGATGTCGACGACCTTCTCGTACGACTCCCCGGACAGGGGGATCGGCTGGAACCCGATCGCGAGCAGCGCCTGGACGAACGACATCGGCAGGCTGCCGTTGGACGCGTTGAGGAAGAACAGGCCCTTCACCGGCTGGCCCCACGCCTGCTCCGCGAACCCCAGCACCCGCTCCCAGCGCGGCCGCTGGTCGGGCGTCGGACGGCCGCCGAGGATCGACGACCCGAGGGTCGCGTCGATGTTCTCCCCGTCGACGAGCAGGTAGGTGGTGCGGTCGCCCGCGTCGGTGCTCATCGCGTCAGCGTAGCGACGGGACAGGGACGCGCACCGGCGCCCGCGCGAGCGGCGGGCACCGGTGCGGTCGTGCGGCTCGGTGGCGTCAGGCCACCGAGCAGGCCGTGCCGTTGAGCGAGAACGCGGCCGGCGCGGTGTTGGTGCCGTTGTGGGCGCCGTTGAAGCCGATCTGCGTGCTGCCGCCGGGGGCGAGCGACCCGTTCCACGCGGCGTTGCGCAGCGTCACCTGTGCGCCGGACTGCGACGACACCGAGGACCACGCCTGCGTGACCGTCTGGCCGGACGGGAAGGCGAACGTCAGCGTCCAGCCGTTGAGCGCGGACGACGACGTGTTCGTGATCGTCACGTTCGCGGTGAACCCGGTGTTCCACTGGTTGACCGAGTACGCGACCCGGCACGCGCCGACGGGGGTCGTCGGCGTGGGGGTGGGGGTCGGCGTCGTCGGCGTGGGGGTCGGCGTCGTGGGCGTCGGGGTGGGCGTGGTGGGCGTGGGCGTCGGCGTCGCGCCGAACGCGTCCAGGATCGCCGCGTGCGCAGGCTTCTTCGCGTAGCCGTCGTCCCACACGAGGGCGGCGCCCTGGCCCGAGAAGACGTCCGGGACCCACGAGTACTTGTCGGTGATGCCCCAGACGGTCACGCCCTGGCAGCGGGTCACCTGGAGGCAGGCCTGGACGACCTTCTTGTAGTCCGCGGCCTGCGTCGCGAGCTTGGACGCGTCCGACGGCATCTGCATGCGGATGTCGAGCTCGGTGATGCGCACGTCGACGCCGAGGTCGGCGAACCGCTGCAGGTTCTGCCGGAAGTCGCCGGGGACCTGCCCGACGATGAGGTGGGACTGGAAGCCGACGCAGTCGATGGGCACGCCGCGCGCCTTGAAGTCCTTGACGAGGTCGTACATCGAGTTGCTCTTCGCGTTGACGCCCTCGACGTTGTAGTCGTTGATGCAGAGCTTGGCGGTGGGGTCCGCGGCCCGTGCGGCCCGGAACGCCGTCTCGATGTACCCGTTGCCGAGCTTCTGCTGGAACGGCGAGTCCTGCCGCCGGCCGCCGCCGTCGGCGAACGCCTCGTTGACGACGTCCCACGACGCGACCTTGCCCTCGAAGTGGTCCGCGACCTTCGTCACGTGGTTGACCATCGCGCTCTCGAGCGCGGTGCCGTTGAGGTTCTTCGCCCAGTCCGGCAGCTGCGAGTGCCAGACGAGCGTGTGGCCGTACAGCTCCTTGCCGGTCGCGGCCGCGTAGCTCGCGACCTGGTCGCCGGAGCCGAAGCTGAAGCTGTTCTGCGACGGCTCGGTCGCGTCCCACTTCATCGCGTTCTCGGCGACGACGAGGTTGAACTCGGAGTCGGCGATCGACTTGTACGCGGACTCGGACAGGCGGTTCGGGTCGAGCGCGAAGCCGATGTCCTTGCCGGCGGCGTCGGCCGCCTCCTTGAGGGTCGTGGCGGCGTGCGCCGGGATCGCGACGGCCGTCCCGAGGACGAGCGTCGCGGCGGCCGCGGCGATCGTCGTGCGCAATGCCGTGCGGGACCGGCGGCTGGTACGGCAGGGTGCGGGTGGTGTGGTGGGCATGGAGTCCTCCTCGTCGAGCGGATGCCGCGTGCACACTGCTCGTGGCATGCGTTCGCCGGGGAGGTGCTGAATCATTTCGGCACGTCGTGGCCTGCAGTTTCGATAGCGTCGTCGTTGCGATCGCCGGAGGGGGAGTCGATGGTCGAGGGACCGGTCGGGCGTGCCGCGAGCACACGTGAGGCGGCCGAGGCGTGGGAGGCGCTGTTCCGTGCCCAGGTGGCACTCATGCGGCGGTTCCAGCGGGACGACGTCTGGGACCCGTTGACGATCCGCGAGTACGACGTGCTGTTCACGCTGTCGCGGTGCCCCGGTCTGACCGCGCGGCTCAAGGAGCTCGGCGAGAGCAGCCTGCTGACCCAGCCCAGCCTGTCCCGGATGGTCGAGCGCCTCGAGGCCGCCGGGCTCGTGGTGCGCGGGCCCGTCCGGGGCGACGCGCGCGGTGTCGCGGTGACGCTCACGCCCGAGGGCGAGCGCGTGCAGCGGGAGATCGGCCGCCGCCACGTGCGCTCGATCCGCCGCCTCGTCGGCGGGGCGCTGGACGCCGACGAGCTCGCCGAGCTGCGCCGGCTGACCGACAAGCTGCGCGCCGCACAACCGGGCATTCCCGACCCGTCGTGACCCTCGTCTCTCAGGACCTCGGGCCCATCCGTCCAGGCCACGGCCGGGCGACCATGGAGAAGTCGTCCGAGAGCCGGGCGGCGACACGGAGGGAGCGGGCATGCGGATCCTGGTCACCATCGCCTCGCGGCACGGGGGCACGTGGGGAATCGGCGAGGTCGTCGCGCAGACGCTGCGCGAGCGCGGTCACGAGGTGACCATGGCGGCACCCGACGACGTGACCGACCTCGAGGGCGTCGACGCCGTCGTCCTGGGCTCCGCCGTGTACGTCGCCCACTGGATGCCCGCGGCGCGTGAGCTGGCCGACCGGCTGGCCGACGAGCTCGCCGCCCGACCCGTGTGGCTGCTGTCCTCGGGCCTCGCGACGCAGCCCGCCGCGAGCGCGAACTCGCCGCACGAGATCCGCTCGCTCGCCGAGCGCATCGGTGCGCGCGGGCACCGCAGCTTCCACGGCCGCCTCGACCGGTCCGTGCTGTCCTTCGCCGAGCGGGCGACGATCTCCGCCGCGCGCGCCCGCGAGGGCGACCACCGCGACATGGCGGCGGTCGCGCGCTGGGCGGGCGAGGTCGCGGACGCGCTGGAGCCCGCGCACGTCTGAGCCGGGTTGACGCGTCGGTGTGCGGCGGTCGCGTCGACGCGCCGACGTCGTCTACCGGGGCTCGGGTTCGCGCAGCGCGCGCAGCTCCGCCGCGACGGCGGTCGGTGACGGCCGGTCGGCGGGCTCCGTCGCCGTCATGGCGCCCAGCAGCCGCTGCCAGTCCCGTCCGAGGTCGGCCGGCACCTCGACGGGGCGCAGCAGGCGGGCCAGCGAGCTCGTCAGCGGGTCGCCCGGGTACGCGCGCTCGCCCGTGAGGCACTCGAGCAGCACGAGGCCCAGCGAGTAGACGTCGCTCGCGGGCCCGACGTCGTGGCCGAGCGCCTGCTCGGGGCTCTGGTAGCTCGCCGTCCCGGACGAGCTGCGCCGGTCGGCCGTCGGTCCGCGGACGGCGTCGACGGCGATCCCGAAGTCGGCGAGGACGACCGGCAGCGACGGTGCGTCCTGGCGTCCGGCGGGCGCCGCGGTGTCCGAGACGAGCACGTTCGACGGCTTGACGTCCCGGTGCACGATGCCGGCGCCGTGCGCGTGACCGAGCGCGAGCGCGAGCTGCCGTCCGACGTCGGCCGTGAGGCCGCGGGGGAGCGGGCCGTCGGTGACGCACTCGCGCAGCGTCCGCCCGTCGACGAGCTCCATGACGAGGTACGCGACGGGGCCGACGCCGTCGACCTGGTCCGCGCCGACGTCGAGCAGCGCCACGAGGTTGGGGTGCGACAGCCCGGCCAGCACGCGGGCCTCGGCCGCGTAGCGACGGATCTCGTCACCGTCGGCCGAGCCGAGGTCGAAGAGCTTGACGGCGACCTCGCGGTCGAGCCGGCGGTCGGTCGCCCGGAAGACCGCACCCGAGCCGCCGCGCCCGAGCGCCGCGCCCAGCCGGTACCGTCGCCCGAGCGTGGCGCCGGCCGGGCTGCGCAGGTCGGTGAGGGGCACGGGACGGTCCTTCGGGGTGGCTCTCGACGGTCGGGCGGCGCGTCCGCCGCACCACGACGCTAGGAGGGTGCCCCGGGCACCGCACGTCGAGCGCGCCTCTTCACCCCATCGTGACCGCGCTGCGATGACAGCCGCTTGCGCGATCCTGCAAGTCGCTTGCGCTCGAAGTCGCTACAGTGGGTCGCATGTCACGGCGACTCGCAGAGGTGGCACGCAAGGTCGGCGTCTCCGAGGCGACCGTCAGCCGCGTGCTCAACGGCAAGCCCGGCGTCTCCGACCAGACGCGGGAGGCCGTGCTCACCGCGCTCGACGTCCTCGGGTACGAGCGCCCCACCAAGCTGCGCGGCGAGCGGGCCCGTCTCGTCGGACTGGTGCTGCCCGAGCTGCAGAACCCCATCTTCCCCGCGTTCGCCGAGGTCGTGGGCGGAGCGCTCGCGCAGCAGGGGTTCACGCCCGTGCTGTGCACCCAGACCGCGGGCGGCGTCTCCGAGGCCGACTACGTCGAGCTGCTGCTCGGCCAGCAGGTCTCGGGCATCGTGTTCGCCGGCGGGCACTACGCGCAGCGCGACGCGACGCACGACCACTACGAGCGGCTCACCGGACGGCACCTGCCCGTGGTGCTCATCAACGCGTCGATCGAGGACCTGCCGTTCCCGCGCGTGTCGTGCGACGACGAGGTCGCGATCGAGCAGGCGGTCGGCCACCTCGCGTCGCTCGGCCACACCCGGGTCGGCCTCGTCCTCGGTCCCGTCGACCACGTGCCGTCCGAGCGCAAGCTCCACGCCGCGCGCGCGGTCGCCCAGCGGCTCGGGCTCGAGCTCCGCGACGACCAGGTCGTGCGCTCCGCGTACTCGCTCGAGAGCGGTCAGGCCGCCGCGACGCGCCTGATCAAGGCCGGGGTCACCGGCATCGTGTGCGCGAGCGACCCGCTCGCGCTCGGCGCGATCCGTGCGGCGCGCCGGGCCGGGCTGCGCGTGCCCGACGACGTCTCCGTGGTCGGGTACGACGACTCCGCCTTCATGAACTGCACCGAGCCGCCGCTCACGACCGTGCGGCAGCCGATCGAGCCGATGGGCCGCGCGGCGATCGACCTGCTGGTCAACCAGATCAACGGCGCGTCGGTGCCGCAGGAGGAGCTGCTCTTCGAGCCCGAGCTCGTCGTGCGCGGCTCGACCGCCCCTGCCCCCGCGTCCCGCCCCGCCTGACGCGGCCCCGCCCCGCCTGACGTCCCGCCCCGCCTGACGCGCCCCGCCCCGCCTGACGTCCCGCTCCTGACGCGTCCGACACCCGCCTCGCCTCGTCGCGCCCGCTCGCTTCGTCGCGCCCCCGCGTCGACCACCTCGCCGTACCCGAGAGCGCGGCGACCCGGCGCCACGACTCGCATGCGCGCGGAGTTCCCGCAGTGATCGGTCACGCTTCGATAACGCACTTGTCGAGTTCTTGCGTCGATATCGTCGTGGGCTTTAGTGTCCTGCCATCGCGAGGGCGCGCAGCAGCGCGTCGGCCGCGCCGGATCCACCCGACGCCGTCGTCGGGCCGAGGAGAGACGAGACGTGCAGTGACGCAGGCTCAGCCGCAGACCGACCCCACCTGGTGGCGGGACGCGGTCATCTACCAGGTCTACCCGCGCTCGTTCGCCGACGGGAACGGCGACGGCACGGGCGACCTCGCGGGCCTCCGCTCGCGGCTGCCGTACCTGCGCGACCTCGGCGTCGACGCGATCTGGGTGACCCCCTGGTACCAGTCGCCGCTCGCCGACGGCGGTTACGACGTCGCGGACTACCGCGCGATCGACCCGGCGTTCGGCACGCTCGACGAGGCCGAGCAGGTCATCGCGGAGGCGCTCGCGCTGGGGATCCGCACGATCATCGACGTCGTCCCCAACCACGTCTCCGAGCGGCACGCGTGGTTCCGCGCGGCGCTCGCCGCCGGCCCGGGCAGCCCCGAGCGGGCGCGGTTCTGGTTCCACCCGGGCAAGGGCGAGCACGGCGACGTCATGCCGACGAGCTGGGTGTCCGACTTCCAGGGCAGCACGTGGACGCGCACGACCAACCCCGACGGCACGCCCGGCGAGTGGTACCTGCACCTGTTCGCGCCGCAGCAGCCGGACCTCAACTGGTCGCACCCGGACGTGCGTGCGGAGTTCGAGGACGTGCTGCGGTTCTGGTTCGACCGTGGCGTCGCGGGCATCCGCATCGACTCCGCGGCGCTGCTGGTGAAGGACGGCGACCTTCCCGAGGTGCCCGAGCAGCCGGGCCCGGGGGAGCACCCGCACGTCGACCGCGACGAGATCCACGACGTCTACCGCGCGTGGCGCGCCGTCGCCGACTCCTACGCCGGCACGCGCGTGCTCGTCGGCGAGGTGTGGCTCCAGGACACCGCGCGGTTCGCGCAGTACCTGCGCCCGGACGAGATGCACACGGCGTTCAACTTCGACTTCATGGCGCGCCCGTGGGACGCCAAGCAGATGCGCGAGTCGATCGACGTGACGCTCGCGGCGCACGGTCCGGTCGGCGCGCCCGCGACGTGGGTGCTCTCCAACCACGACGTGACGCGGCCGGTGACCCGGTACGGGCGCGAGGACTCGTCGTTCGCGTTCAGCGCCAAGCGGTTCGGCACGCCGACGGACCTCGCGGTCGGTCGCCGCCGGGCCCGCGCGGCCGCGCTGCTCACCGCCGCGCTGCCCGGCTCGCTGTACGTGTACCAGGGCGACGAGCTCGGCCTCCCGGAGGTCGAGGACCTGCCGCTCGACGTGCTGCAGGACCCGATGCACGTCCGCTCGGGCGGCGTCGACCCCGGCCGCGACGGCTGCCGCGTCCCGCTGCCGTGGTCCGGGTCGACCGCGCCGTACGGCTTCAGCACCGCGCCGGCCGAGGGCGGCGACCCCGCGCCCACGTGGCTGCCGCAGCCCGCCGACTGGGCCGACCTGACCGTCGAGGCGCAGGAGTCCGACCCGACCTCGATGCTCCGCCTGTACCGCGACGTGCTCGCGCTGCGCCGGGCCGAGCCCGCGCTCGGCGACGGGCCGCTCACGTGGGTGGAGACGACCGGCGACGTGCTCGCGTTCGCCCGCGGCGACGTCACGTGCGTCGTCAACCTCGGCGCCGACCCGGCGCCGCTGCCTGCCCACACCGACGTCCTGCTGACGAGCGACCCGCTCGACGCAGGCCTGCTGCCACGCGACACAGCCGCGTGGCTGCGCACCTGACCCGCCCGGAACCGCCCCGACACCGCCCGACATCGAACCCGCAGTCCCGCCCTGCGGCCGACACCGACCGTCGACCGCACCCACGAAGGAGTGACGATGAGGTCCTCGCGTCCCACCGCACTGGCCCTGGCCGGTGTGCTCTCGATCGGTCTGCTCACCGCGTGCAGCACCGACGACGCCGACTCGCCCACGGGCGAGGACGGCAAGGTCACGATCACCGTCGCGGGCCTCCTGCCGACGGCCGACGACGCCGCGAAGGAGCAGCTCGCCGAGCGCGTCGCCGCGTTCGAGGAGCAGTACCCCGACATCGACGTCGAGACCGAGGACTACGAGTGGAAGGCGTCGACGTTCACGACGCAGCTCGCCGGCGGCACGCTGCCGAACGTCTTCGAGATCCCGCTGACCGACGGCAAGACGCTCATCGAGAACGGCCAGCTCGCGGACATCGACGCGCAGGTCAAGGCGCTGCCGTACGGCGACCAGTTCAACGAGGCGCTCATCGCCAACGGCACGGGCGACGACGGCAAGATCTACGCCGTGCCGGCGAAGTCGATCTACGCGGTCGCGCTGCACTACAACCGGAACCTGTTCGAGCAGGCCGGCCTGGACCCCGACCAGCCGCCGACCACGTGGGACGAGGTCCGCGAGTACGCCAAGCAGATCCACGACGCCACGGGCGTCGCGGGCTACGCGATGATGGCGCTCGACAACGCGGGCGGCTGGCAGCTCGCCGCGGGCGCGAACTCGCGCGGCGGCGTCATCGAGACGTTCGACGGCACCGACTACACCGCGACGCTCGACGACCCGGCGGTCGCGGAGCACCTGCAGTGGCTGCACGACCTCAAGTGGGACGACGGCTCGCTGCTCGACCGCACCGACCTCGGCTGGGGCGACATCAACACCGAGTTCGCCGCGGGCAACCTCGCGATGTACACGTCGGGCTCGGACGTCTACAACTCGCTCGTCGAGGCCAACGGCGTCACCGCGGACTGGGGCTACGGCCTCACCGCGATCCCGACGTCGGGCGGTGGCGGCGCGCTGACCGGCGGCACGATGGCCGCGGTCACGAAGCAGTCGACGGACGAGCAGAAGGACGCCGCCGTCAAGTGGATCGACTGGTGGTACCTGAGCAAGCTGCAGGACCAGGACCAGGCGGTCGCCGACGCGAAGACCCGCGCCGAGGCCGACCCGGCGCAGGCCGTGGGCACGCCCGTGCTGCCGATCTTCTCGAAGGAGAACTACGAGCAGTCGCAGGAGTGGGTCGCGGACTACATCAACGTCCCGCTCGAGAACATGACGGGCTACACCGACGTCATGTTCGACCAGGAGCTCGTGCCCGAGGCGTCGGCCGCGGTGCAGGACCTGTACGCGCAGCTGTTCCCGGTCGTGCAGGCCGTCATCTCGGACGAGAACGCGGACATCGAGGCGCTGCTCGCGACCGCGAACGAGGCCGGTCAGGCGGCGATCGACGGCTGACGTCACCCGTCGTGCCGCCGGGTGACGGACCGGTCACCCGGCGGCACCGCCACGCAGCCCCGCCGCGCACGCGCCGGACCCTCCGGAGCGCTCGCGGCCCGCACGGACCCAGGAAGGCACCATGACCACGGACGACGCCGTCCTCACCGCCCGCCCGCGGACCGGGCGCCCTCGCAGCGACGGGCCCGCGCCGCGCGTCGTGTCCCGGAACCCGAGGACGTGGGTCCGCCGCGGCGGCCTGTCCGCGCTGGTGTTCGCGCTGCCGCTCCTGCTGGTGTTCGGCGTCTTCTCGTGGTGGCCGATCGTGTCGGCCGTCGTGATGAGCTTCCAGGAGACGAACCTCATCGACCCGCCGACGTTCGTCGGGCTGGAGAACTTCCAGGCGATCTTCGCGGACCCGCTGCTGCCGAAGGTCGTCCGGAACACCGCGTGGTTCGCGCTGCTCGCCCTCGTGTTCGGCTACCCGATCCCGCTGGTCGGCGCGGTGCTCATGAGCGAGCTGCGCCGGCGCAAGGGCCTGTACTCGGTGCTCGCGTACCTGCCGGTGGTCGTGCCGCCGGTCGTCGCGGTGCTGCTGTGGAAGTTCTTCTACGACCCGCGCCCGCAGGGTGTGTTCAACACGATCCTCGGCTGGGTCGGCCTCGGGCCGTACTCGTGGCTCAACGACCAGGCGATGGCGATGCCGTCGCTCGTCCTGGAGGCGACGTGGGCCGCGGCCGGCGGGACGGTCATCATCTACCTCGCGGCGCTCATCGGCGTGCCGTCGGAGCTCTACGACGCGGCCGAGGTCGACGGCGCGTCGGTGTGGCGCAAGGTCTGGCACGTGACCATGCCGCACCTGCGCGGCGTGCTGTTCATCACCCTGATCCTGCAGGTCATCGGCACGGCGCAGGTCTTCCTCGAACCGTTCCTGTTCACCAACGGCGGCCCGAACCACGCGACGCTGACCGTGATGCTGTGGGTCTACCAGCTCGCCTTCACGTCGATCGGCAACAACTTCGGGGAGGCGACGGCGCTCAGCCTGCTCCTCGCGGTGGTGCTCGCCGTCCTGTCGCTCGTCTACTTCCGCCTGACCCGCAGCTGGAGCCAGTCGTGACCACCGTGCAGACCCCGTCGTCCCTGACCTCCGGGCCGTCGATCGCGGCGCCGAGGACCGTCGACGCACCCCCGCGGCGGCTCGGCCGTCGGAGGCTCGTCGTCGACTCCGGCGAGCGCGGCGCGCTGTCGACCGCGGACTGGCGCCGCCCGCTCGTCAAGCACACGTGGCGCACGATGCACCTCGCGCTGCTCGTGCTGCTCGTCGTGTGGTGCCTCGGCCCGCTGCTGCTGCTCGGCAAGTTCGCGTTCACGCCGACGCAGGACATCCAGAGCACGCCGCTCGCGTTCTTCCCGAACGGCGCCACGATGCAGAACGTCGAGATGGCGTGGAACAGGTACCACATCGGCCAGTTCTTCATGAACACGGTGTGGGTCGCGCTGGGGTCCTGGTTCATGCAGGTCCTCGTCGCGACGACCGGCGGCTACGTGCTGTCGGTGCTGCGGCCGGCGTGGGCGCGGGCCCTCAACTGGGCGGTGCTCGCGACGCTGTTCGTGCCGGCCGTCGTGCTGCTCGTGCCGCTCTACAAGATCGTCGTCGACCCGCCCGTCGGGCCGAGCCTGATCAACAGCTACCTCGCGGTGTGGCTGCCCGCCGGGGCGAGCGCGTTCAACGTCGTGCTCGTCGCGCGCTTCTTCGACTCGCTGCCGCGCGAGATCTTCGAGGCCGCGCGCATGGACGGCGCCGGACCGTTCCGGCTGTTCCGCAGCATCGTGCTGCCGATGAGCAAGCCGATCATCGGTGTCGTCTCGGTGTTCGCGGTGATCGCGTCGTGGAAGGACTTCCTGTGGCCCTTCCTCGTCCTGAAGTCCGACGCGGTCAAGCCGCTGTCGGTCTACCTGCAGTCGATGGCGAACGTCGACAAGGGCACGCTCATGGCGGCGCTCGCGATCTCCACGCTCATCCCGATCGCGATGTTCCTCGTCTTCCAGCGCATGTTCCTGCGCGGCGCGGGGCTCGGGGGAGCCGTCAAGGGCTGACGAGGTTTTCTGACGGGCTGTCGGATCAGGATCACGGCGGCGGCGACCTCCTCCCGGACGGAACGGTCGCCGCCGCGGTGCGATGATCGACGGGTGGCCCCCGACACCTCGCTGAGCACCCCCGCGCCCGCTGCCGGTCCCACCGACCGCACCGCCCCCGTCCCCGCCGACGAGAACCCCGCCGCGCCGTACGACGCGCTGCTGCTGTTCTCCTTCGGCGGCCCGAACGGACCCGACGACGTGCTGCCGTTCCTCCGCAACGTCACTGCGGGCAAGGGCATCCCCGACGAGCGGCTCGCCGAGGTCGCCGAGCACTACCACCACTTCGGCGGCGCGAGCCCGATCAACGCCCAGAACCTCGCCCTGCAGAAGGCGTTGCAGGAGGAGCTCGCCCGGCGCGGCGTCGACCTGCCCGTCGTGTGGGGCAACCGCAACTGGGAGCCGTACACGCGCGACGCGCTCGCCGCGGCCCACGCCGACGGTGCCCGCCGCATCGTCGCGCTCGTGACCAGCGCCTACGCGTCGTACTCCGGCTGCCGCCAGTACCGCGAGAACCTGTGGGGCTCGCTCGACGAGCTCGCCGTCGACCTCGGCATGACCGAGGGCGAGCACCCGCTCGTCGCGGACAAGGTGCGCCCGTACTTCAACCACCCTGGCTTCGTGCAGGCGAACGTCGACGCGGTCGTCGAGGCGTACGAGAAGATCGGCGACCCGGCCGCGCGCCTCGTGTTCGTCACGCACTCCATCCCGACGACGATGGAGGAGGCGTCCGCCGTGAGCGGCGCGCCCTACAGCGCGCAGCACCTCGACGTCGCCGCGACCGTCGCCGCCGCCGTCGGCGAGCGCCTGGGCCGCCCGGTCGAGTGGGACCTCGCGTACTGCTCGCGCTCCGGCCCGCCGAGCCAGCCGTGGCTCGAGCCCGACGTCAACGACCACCTCGAGGCGCTGCACGGGCAGGGCGTGCGGTCCGTCGTGCTGTCGCCCATCGGGTTCATCTCCGACCACATGGAGGTCGCGTTCGACCTCGACACCGAGGCGCTCGAGACCGCGCAGGAGCTCGGCCTCACCGCCGTGCGGGCCGACTCCGTCGGCACGCGCGAGCCGTTCGTCCGCGGGCTCGTCGACCTCGTGCTGGAGCGCGCCGCCCTCGCGCGGGCCCTCGACGCCGGGGCGCCGGCGCCGGTCGGCACCGCGGTCGGTGGCCTCCCCGCCTGGCGCGACGTGTGCCGCCCCGGCTGCTGCCGCCAGCGCGCGGGCGTCGACTCCGGCATCCCCGCCGCCTGCTCGACCGACCCCCGGTCCTGACACCCCTCCCCGGAAGGACGACCACGTGAGCCACGCCAGCCCCGACGCCGAGGCCCTCAACGCCACGGTCCGCTACACCATGTGGACCGTCTTCGCGCTCGAGGAGGTCCTGCCCGAGGACGACGCCGAGCGCGCGCAGCTCATCGCCGCGGCCCAGGACGCGGTCGCCGCCGACGGTCTCGTCGTGCGCGGCTGGTACGACGTCGCCGGTCTGCGTGCCGACGCCGACCTCATGGTGTGGTGGCACGCCGAGACGGTCGAGGAGGTGCAGGGCGCCTACCAGCGGCTGCGCGCGAGCGACCTCGGCCGCCACCTGCTGCCCGTGTGGTCCGTCGTCGGCCTGCACCGCCCCGCCGAGTTCAACCGGTCGCACGTCCCCGCGTTCCTCGCGGGCGAGGACGCCGGCGACTACCTGTGCGTCTACCCGTTCGTCCGGTCCTACGACTGGTACGTGCTGCCCGACGACGACCGCCGGCGCATGCTCGTCGAGCACGGGCAGGCCGCGCGCGACTACGCCGACGTGCGCGCGAACACCGTCTCCGCCTTCGCGCTCGGCGACTACGAGTGGATCCTCGCGTTCGAGGCCGGCGAGCTGCACCGCATCGTCGACCTCATGCGCGACCTGCGCGCGACCGAGGCGCGCCTGCACGTGCGCGAGGAGGTGCCGTTCTACACCGGCCCGCGCACCACGCTCGAGGCCTGGGCGGACCGTCAGCCGCGCGGCTGACCCCCGCCTGCGTCGACGGCGACCGGCGCCCGTCCCCGCCCGGCGGACGGGCGCCGGTGCCATGATCGGGTCATGACGACCCTCCAGGGCACGTGGCGGTTCGAGACGCTCGGCGGCGCACCGCTGCCCGACGAGGTGCGGCACGCGCCGTGGCTCACGTTCGACGGAGACGGGCAGGTGTACGGGCTGGCGGGCGTCAACCGCGTCCGCGGCACGTGGCAGCTCGAAGGGTCACGGCTGACGTTCGGCCCCGTCGTCTCGACCCTCATGGCCGGACCCGACGAGGCGATGGCGTGCGAGCGGCAGGTCGTCGAGCTGCTCAACAGCGCGCTCGACGTGCACGCCGACGGCGACCACCTGGAGCTGCGGCTCGACGGGACACCGGGCGCGACTCTCGTCCGCGACGAGCAGGCGGGCGACGCGCCCGCCTGAGCAGCCGGGGTCGGCGCCCGTCGCGCGACCCCGCCGGGGCCGTGGCGACGTCGGCCCGCGGTCGACGGGTCAGGCGGAGGGCGTCCCGAGACCCGGCCAGCGCGCGGCGAGCTCGGTGAGCGTGCGCTCGCGGTCGGCGACGTCGAAGGCCGTGCCCGTCACCATGAGCTCGTCCGCGCCGGTGCGCGTGGCGAGCGCTGCGAGCTCCTCGACGGCGCGATCCGGCGTCGTCGCGACCTGCGTGCCCGGCGACTGAGCGAAGAGCTCCTCTGCCGCGCGGGGATCGAGGCCGGCGAGGATCCGCGCCGCCTCGTCGGGCGTGACGACCGGGGCGAGCGGGCGGCCGGTGCGCAGCGCGAGCGTCATGACCCGGCTCGGGCCCGCGAGGTGCTGCGCCTCCTCCTCGGTGTCGGCGACGAGGACCGAGACCGACACCATGAGGCGCGGGGCGTCGAGCAGCGGCGACGGGCGGAACGCGTCGCGGTAGGTCTGCGCGGCCTGCGCGGTGCGGCCCGTCGCGAAGTGGTGCGCGTAGCTGTAGGGCAGGCCGAGCTCGCCCGCGAGCTGCGCGGAGAACAGGCTCGACCCGAGGAGCCACGGCTCGGGGCTCGACGTCGCGACGGGGGTCGCGGTCAGCCGCCGCGCGGCCGCCGACGGCGCGACGGACCCGAGCGGCACGCCGAGCATCGCGAGCACGTCGACGAGCTCCGCCGGGAAGTCCTCCGCACCCAGGCCGTCGACGGTCCGGCGCAGCGCGGCCGCGGTGGCCGGGTCGGCGCCCGGCGCCCGGCCGATGCCCAGGTCGACGCGGCCCGGGTGCAGCGCCTCGAGCATCGCGAACTGCTCCGCGACCACGAGCGCCGGGTGGTTCGGCAGCATGACGCCGCCCGACCCGACGCGGATCGAGCGCGTCGCCGCTGCGAGGTGCGCGAGCAGGACGCCCGGCGACGTCGACGCGACCATCGGCATGGCGTGGTGCTCGGCCACCCAGAACCGGCGGTAGCCGAGCGCGTCGGCCGCCCGGGCCAGCCGGGTCGTCGCCGCGAGCGCGTCGGCGCTGGTCTGGCCCGCGCTGAGCGGGGCGGTGTCGAGGACGGAGAGCGGGATGGTCACGTCGAGGGCCAACGCCGCGCCGGGCCGTCGTCATCCCGCGCGCGCCCGACCGTGACGCGACGCACGCCACGCCGCACGCCGCAGCGCCGATGTCGTCAGCACGTGCGGGCGGCGTCCGTCCGGGACGCGTCAGGGGTAGAGGCCGCGGATCTTGTGCGCCTCCGCGACCCGCCGCACCCCGATGGTGAGCGCCGCGTCGCGCAGCGACACCCCCTCGGCGCTCGCGAGCGACGCGACCGCGCGGTACGACGCGAGCATCCGGTGCTCGAGCCGCTCCGCGATCTCGTTCTCCGTCCACCAGTACGCCTGGTTGGCCTGCACCCACTCGAAGTACGACACGACGACGCCGCCGGCGTTCGCGAGGATGTCCGGCACGACGACGACGCCGCGCTCGGCGAGCACCTCGTCGCCCTCGGTCGTCGTCGGCCCGTTGGCCGCCTCGACGACCCACCGCGCCTTGACCTGGTGCGCGGTGTCCTCGTCGATCACGCCCTCGACGGCCGCGGGAATGAGGACGTCGACGTCGAGCGACAGCAGCTCCGCGTTGTCGACCGGCTCGCCGCCCTCGAACTCGTGCACCGCGCCCCCCGCCGCGACGTGCCGCAGCAGCGCGGGCACGTCGAGCCCGTCGGACGACCGCACGCCGCCGTGCTCGTCGCTCACCGCGACGACCCGCGCCCCGGCCTCCGCGAGGATGCGTGCCGCGGGAGCCCCGACCTTGCCGAAGCCCTGCACCGCGACCGACACCTCGTCGAGCCGCACGCCCGCGTCGCCGAGCGCCGCCTCCGCCGCGTGCACGACGCCCCGCGACGTCGCCGTCGGGCGCCCGAGCGACCCGCCGACGGTGAGCGGCTTGCCCGTCGTCACCGCCGGGATCGTGTACCCGAGGTTCACCGAGTAGGTGTCCATGATCCACGCCATGGTCTGCTCGTTCGTGCCGATGTCGGGCGCCATGATGTCCCGCTCGGGGCCGATGATCGGCATGATCTCGCTCGTGTACCGGCGCGTGACGCGCTCGAGCTCGGACTGCGAGTACAGCCGCGGGTCGATCGTCACGCCGCCCTTCGCGCCGCCGTACGGCACGTCGACGACCGCGCACTTCCACGTCATCCACATCGCGAGCGCGCGCACCTCGTCCGGGTCGACGGACGCCGAGTAGCGCAGGCCGCCCTTGCCGGGCCCGCGCGAGATGTTGTGCTGCACGCGGTACCCGGTGAAGAGCTCGATCTCGCCGGAGTCACGACGCAGGGGCACGGCCACGTTCATCTCGCGACGTGGCGTCGCGAGCATCCGGTGCATGCCCTCGTCGTAGCCGAGGATCTGGACGGCGTCCGCCAGCTGGGCCTGCGCGGTCGCCAGCGGGGACGAGGGACGGGGCGTCGTTGCCGAGTCGGTCACGTGCCCACCATGCCACCGGATGCTGTGCGCGCCACCGCGGCGCACCCGGGGGTCACCCGCGTGCCGTGCGCCCGTCTCAGCAGAGCTGGGCGTCCGTCTCAGCAGAGCTGGGCGTCCGCCATGGGCTTGAGCACCGAGCCGCCGAGGTGCCGCGAGTGCCGCGCCGGGACCAGGACGCACGTGCCGAACGTGCCGTTGCTGAACCGTCCCTTGACGAACACGTCCGAGTACCGGCAGTTCACCGACCGCACGGTGTAGGGCGTCGGCTTGAAGACGTAGACCCCGCCGAGCGCGGCGCCGCAGAACGCCTCGGCGTCCTCGATCGTCGCCATGATCCCCACGTCGCCGTCGGACGCCCCGGGCGGCGGCGTGAGCGTCGCGACCTCGGTCGGGTCGTCGCCGACGGTGGCGACGGCGGGTGCGGCGACGGCGGGTGCGGCGACGAGGAGGCCGCCGGTCGCGACGGCCAGGCCGACGGCGGCGCGCAGGAGACGGGCGCGGACGGGACGGCGGACGAGCATGCGGGCCCCCAGGTGGGTCGACGGCGGTGTCGCACGTCCGCCGGGGCGGACGCGCCCAGGATGGTGGGGCCGTCGCGACGAGGCAAACCCGGGGCGTGTCGCGTCGTCGCACGTCACGAGGTCGTCCCGGCGGTGCACGACGACGACCGCGCAGGTCGCGCACGGCGTGGTCGCGCGGCGCGCTCGCCCGCGCTGGCCCAGACTGTGAGACGTGCCGGGCCGCACCACCCCCCGCGTCCCGGCCGTGGCCACGACCCGTGGCCGCGCGCGACGAGAGCGAGGTGCGATGGCGACGCCACCGGACGACCGACCCGCACGGGACGACGCGACGGGCGGTGCCCGCCCCGACGTGGACCCCGGGCGGCCGGCCCCCACGGACCTCGTCGACGACGCCGTCCGGCTCGCACGACGGTGGCTCGACCGCACGTCCGCCGACGAGACGAGGCGCGAGCGCGCCACCACGCGGCGGCTCGCGGCGCTCGTCGGGTCGCCGGCCGGCCTCGAGCTCGCCGTCCGGTTCGTCGACCGGGTGGCGCGCCCACGGGACGTGCACGTGGCAGCCCGCGAGCTGGCCGCGCTCGCCGCGAGCGCGCACGCCGCCGACTTCCTCGGGCCCGTCGACCGGGCGATGCTCGCCACCGGCACGCGCGTCGCGACGACCCTCCCGGGGGTCGTCGTGCCTGCCGCGCGGCAACGACTGCGCGCGCTCGTCGGGCACCTCGTGGTGGACGAGGACGCCCTCGGCCGTCACCTCGCCGCGACGCGCGCGGACGGCTACCGGCTCAACCTCAACCTTCTCGGCGAGGCGGTCCTCGGCGAGCACGAGGCCGCCGCCCGGCTGGCCCGGGTGCGCGCGCTCGTCGAGCGGGACGACGTCGACTACGTGTCGGTCAAGGTGTCCGCCGTCGCGAGCCAGCTCTCGACGTGGGACACCGAGGGCAGCGCCGACCGCGTCGTCGAGCGCCTCCTGCCCCTCTACGAGGCCGCCGCGGAGCACGGCACCTTCGTCAACCTCGACATGGAGGAGTACCGCGACCTCGCGCTGACCGTGCGCGTGTTCGAGCAGCTCGCCGCGCACGCGCCGCTGCGCACGGCCTCGTCCGGCATCGCCCTGCAGGCCTACCTGCCGGACGCCGCCGACGCGTTCGACGAGATCGCGGGCATCGCCGCCCGTCGCGTCGACGACGGCGGGGCGCGCCTCAAGGTGCGGCTCGTCAAGGGCGCCAACCTCGCCATGGAGCGTGTCGAGGCGGAGCTGCACGGGTGGGCGCAGGCGCCGTACCCGTCGAAGGCGCTCGTCGACGCCGCCTACCTGCGGCTCGTCGACCGGGCGCTCGACCCGGCCCTGACCCGCGCGCTGCGCGTCGGCGTCGCGAGCCACAACGTCTACCACGTCGCCGTCGCCCACCTGCTGGCCCAGGCCCGCGGCGTGGGGGAGGCGCTCGACGTCGAGATGCTGCAGGGCATGGCACCCGCGCAGGCCCGCGCGGTGCGCGACGACGTGGGCAGCGTCCTGCTCTACACCCCGGTCGTCGCGCGCAGCGAGTTCGACGTCGCCGTCTCCTACCTGGTGCGCCGCCTCGAGGAGAACGCGGCGGGGGAGAACTTCCTGCACGCCGCCTTCGCGGGCGGCGACGCCGCGATGGACGCCCAGGAGTCGGCCTTCCGCGCGGCCTGGGCGGGCCGCGACCTGCCGAGCACGGCCCCGCGTCGTGTCGCGCGCGTGCCGGGGCCGGCCGTGCCGCAGGGCACGTCGCCGACCGACTCTGCTCCTGACGGCGGGGTGACCGAGACGCCGGGGTTCGCGAACGCGTCCGACACCGACCCCGCGGCCGCCGAGGCGCGGGTCTGGGCGCGCGGTCTCGTCGCACGCGACGTCGCTCCGCCACCCGGAGCCGTCGAGGTCGGGACGACGCAGGACGTCGACCGGGTCGTGGCCCGTGCCGTCGCCGCCGCGGGCGCCTGGGCGGCGACCCCACCGGAGCGTCGCGCGGCGATCCTCCGTGCCGCCGCCGTCGCCCTCGAGCAGGCGCGCGGCGACCTCGTCGCGACCATGGTGCACGAGGCGTCGAAGACGGTCGCCGAGGCGGACCCCGAGGTCAGCGAGGCCGTCGACTTCGCCCGCTACTACGCCGACCGCGCCGACGAGCTCGCCGACGGGTCTGTCCCCGGGGCGGTGCACCGCCCGTCCGGCGTCACGGTCGTCACGCCGCCGTGGAACTTCCCCGTCGCGATCCCCGTCGGCTCCGTCCTCGCGTCGCTCGCGGCCGGCAGCCCCGTGCTGGTGAAGCCCGCACCGGCGACGCCCCGCTGCGCCCGTGTCGCGATGGCCGCGATCCAGCGCGCGCTCGACGACGCCGGCGCACCTGCCGGGACCCTCACCGTCGTCCTCAGCCCCGAGGGCGACGTCGGGCGTCGCCTCGTCACGCACCCCGACGTCGCACGCGTCGTCCTCACCGGGTCGATCGAGACCGCCCGGCTGTTCGCCGGGTGGCGCGACGACCTCGACGTGCTCGCCGAGACGTCCGGGAAGAACGCCCTCGTCATCACGCCGTCCGCGGACGTCGACCTCGCCGTCGCCGACCTCGTGCGGTCCGCGTTCGGCCACGCCGGCCAGAAGTGCTCCGCCGCGTCGCTCGCGATCCTCGTCGGCTCCGCCGGGACCGACGACCGGCTGCGCCGGCAGCTCGCCGACGCCGTCTCGTCGCTGCGCGTCGGGCACAGCGACGACCTCGCGACGAGCGTGCCGCCCCTCGTCGAGCCCGCCTCCGGCAAGCTGCTGCGCGCGCTCACGACGCTCGACGCGGGGGAGGAGTGGCTCGTCGCCCCGCGAGCGCTCGACGTCTCCGGGCGTCTCTGGTCACCCGGCGTCCGGCACGGCGTCGCGCCCGGCTCGTGGTTCCACACGACCGAGTGCTTCGGACCCGTGCTCGGCATCATGCGTGCGCGCACGCTCGACGAGGCCCTGGACTGGCAGAACGCCGTCGCGTTCGGGCTGACGGGCGGCCTGCACTCGCTCGACGAGGACGAGATCACCACGTGGCTCGACCGCGTCGAGGTCGGCAACGCCTACGTGAACCGCGGGACGACCGGCGCGATCGTGCGACGCCAGCCGTTCGGCGGCTGGAAGGCGTCCGTCGTCGGTCCGGGTGCGAAGGCGGGCGGCCCGCACTACGTCGCGCAGCTCGGCACCTGGTCCGACGCACCCGACGTGCCCGCCGACGACGACGCGTGGCTCGACTGGGCGCGCGCCGACGACCGGCGCGTCTGGGCCGACGACCTCGGCCGCGATCACGACCCCAGCGCCCTCGCCGTCGAGCAGAACGTGCTGCGGTACCGACCCGTGCCGCACCTGACCGTCCGCGTCGGCGACGACGCCCGGCCCGTGCACGTCCGGCGCGTGCTGCACGCGGCCGAGACGGCGGGGGTGCCCACGACCGTCAGCGACGTCGCCGCCGAGTCGCACACCGCCTTCGCGGAGCGCGTGGCCGCAGGCGCCGTCACCGGGCGCGTGCGCGTCGTCGGGAGGGCGCCCGGGCTGCGGGCCGCCGCCGCGCCGCACGTCGGGGAGGTCACCGTGCTCGACGGCCCGGTGCTCGCGTCGGCGTCGCGCGAGCTCCTCACCGTCGTGCGCGAGCAGGCGGTGAGCCGCACGCGCCACCGCTTCGGCCACCTGCCTCCGGCCGCCACGTCCTGACGGAGACCAGCGGTGCCTGGGCCGCGCACGCGCACTCTGCTCGCGCGCCGACCCGGGCTGACACCCGCGGTGCCCGCCTCGTGCACGCGCGCTCTGCGCGCGCGCCGACTGGGCTGACCCCCGCGGTGCCTGCCTCGTGCACGCGCGCGCTGCGCGCGCGGACGGGCCGACTCTCGCGGTCCCTGCCCCGCCCACGCGCGCCCGGCGCGCACGCCGACGGGGGCGACCAGGCGGAGCGCCGAGGGAGTCGCGTCAGGCGGACGCGCGGATGACGAGCTCGGGGGCGAAGATCAGCGGCTCGGCCGGCGCCGGGACGCCCTGGAGCTGGTCGAGCAGCCGGGCGCCGGCCGCGCGCGCCATCGCGACCACGGGCTGCACGACCGTCGTCAGCGGCGGCGTCGTCGAGGCGGCGACCCCCAGGTTGTCGTACCCGACGACGGCGATGTCGCCCGGCACCTCCTTGCCGTGCTCCGCGAGGACGCCGAGCGCGCCCGCAGCCATGAGGTCGGAGGCGATGAAGATCGCATCGAGGTCCGGGTGCCGGGACAGCAGCTCGCGCGCCGCGATCGCGCCGGACGCGATGGTGAAGTCGCCGTAGACGACGGCGTCCTGCGACAGACCGGCCGCGCTCATGGCGTCACGCCAGCCGGCGAGCCGGTCGATGCCGGCGGACATGTCCTCGGGGCCCGAGATCGTGCCGATCCGGCGGCGGCCCAGGTCGATGAGGTGCTGCGTCGCGAGGCGCCCGCCCTCGTGGTTGTCGGTGTCGACGTACTGCACGTCGCGCTCGTCCGCGGAGAGGGGACGGCCGACGAAGACGTTGGGGACGCGCGAGGCGAGCAGCGTCCGGTCGAGCTCGTCGTCACGGTGGTGCGACACGACGATCGCGCCGTCGACGTGCCCGTTGCGCAGGTAGCGGACGGTCCGCTCGCTCTCGCCGGGACGGGCGATGACGAGCACGACCTGGATGTCGGAGTCCGCGAGCGAGCTCGACAGCCCGTTGAGCGTGCCGGCGAAGAACGGGTCGGACAGGACACGCTCGTCCGGCTCCGGCACGACGAGCGCGATGGAGTCGGTGCGCTTCGTGACGAGGGAGCGTGCGGCACGGTTCGGGGTGTAGCCGAGGTCGGCGACCGCCGCCTCGACGGACGCGAGGGCCTCGGGCGACACGCGCAGACCACCGTTGATGGCGCGCGACGCGGTGGAGCGTGACACTCCGGCACGCTCGGCGACCTGCTCGAGCGTCGGCGCCGGGGGACGGGCGGGCTCCGTGCGGGCGGGGATGTTGTCGACCACCGTTGGTCTTCCCTCCTGTGGCTGCCCGGGGGCAGCGATGACGTGCTGACGACAGGAGGGCGGGGTGGGGGCCACCCCGCCCTCCTGTCCGTCGGCGCCCGCCCCGGTGCTGGAGCGGTCGACCGATAGAGCTCGGGCCGTGCCGTCAGCCCTTGACGGCACCCTGCATGATGCCCGCCACCAGCTGGCGACCGGCGATGAAGAACATCACGATGAGCGGGATCACGGACAGCGTGACGCCCGCCATGATCAGCGACATGTCCTTGAAGTAGGACGCCTGGAGCAGCTGGACGGCCACCGGGAGCGTCGGGTTCGCGGGGCCGAGGAAGATGAACGGCCCGAAGAAGGCGGTCCACGACCCGACGAAGGCGAACAGGCCGAGCATGAACGCCGCCGGCCGCGCCGCGGGGAGCGCGACGTGCCAGAACGTCCGGATCATCGACGCACCGTCCACGCGGGCGGCCTCGATGAGCTCGTAGGGCAGCGCCGACTCGAGGTACTGGGTCATCCAGAACACGCCGAACGCCGTGACCAGGCCGGGCACGATGATCGAGGTGAGCTGGCCCACCCAGCCGAGCTTCGACATCAGGATGAACAGCGGGACGACGCCGAGCTGCGTCGGGACCGCCGTGGTCGCGATGACGAAGACGAGCAGCGGGCCCCGACCGCGGAACCGGAGCTTCGAGAAGGAGAAGCCGGCCAGCGTCGAGAACAGCACCACGGAGACCGAGGTGATGACGGCGACGATGACGGAGTTGCCCAGCGCGGTCCAGAACTGGATGTCCGAGGACAGCACGCGGTTGACGTTGTCCCAGAAGTGACCCTGCGGGATGAGCGACGGGATCGGGTTCCGGGCGATGTCCTCCGCCGTCGACGACGCGAAGAGGAACGCGTAGTACAGCGGCAGCGCCGACCCGAGGATCGCGACCGTGAGCAGGACGTAGGTGACCCAGCCCGGACGACGCTCGGCGCCCTGGGCGACGGTGCGCTTGCGCGCGGCCGCCCGCGCTGCACCCTTGCCCGCGGTCTGCGAGATGACGGGGACGGAGGGGGCGCTCATCGCCGGACCTTCTTTCGGGACTTCGACGCGTTGTCAGAGGCGATGCGCTTCGTCAGCGAGAAGTTGATCAGGCCGACGATCACGATGATGAGGAAGAGGATCCAGGCGACGGCGGCTGCGCGGCCGAAGCTCTTCTGGTTGCCCCATCCGACCTCGTAGATGTACATCGTCGCCGTCATCCACTGACGGCTCGGGCCACCCTGGCCGAGCTGGTCGAACAGGCGCGGCTCGTCGAAGATCTGCAGGCCACCGATGGTGGACGTGATGACGACGAAGATGATCGTCGGGCGCAGCATCGGCACCGTGATCGAGAAGAACTGACGCACGCGCGACGCGCCGTCGATGACCGCGGCCTCGTACAGGTCGCGCGGGATCGCCTGCATGGCCGCGAGGAGGATCAGCGTGTTGTAGCCGGTCCAGCGGAAGTTGACCATGGTCGCGATCGCGACGTGGCTCGGGAACACCTGCGAGTGCCAGCCGATGGGGCTGAGGCCGATGTCCTTGAGCAGCGTGTTGATGATGCCGGTCTGGTCGGCGAAGAGCCGGCCGAAGATGAGGGAGACCGCGACGGGGGCGACGACGTAGGGCAGGAGCACGCCCATGCGCCAGAACGTCTTGGCACGCAGGTTCGCGTCGAGGAGCGCGGCGAGGACGATCGCGACCATGAGCTGGGGGATCGTCGAGATCAGGAAGATCGAGAAGGTGTTGCGGATGCCCTTCCAGAAGTTCGGCTCCTGGAGGACGTACGCGAAGTTCTCGAAGCCGACGAAGTCGCCCTGGCCCGCGATGAGGTGCCAGTCGTGCATCGACACCCACGCCGTGTAGAGCAGCGGGAAGAGGCCCGTCACCCCGAAGAGGATGAAGAACGGGGAGATGTAGAGGTACGGGGAGAGCTTGACGTCCCAGCGACCGAGGTTCTGGCTGAAGCCGACCCGACGGGGTGCCCTGGGCGGGCTGCTGGCGACGCGCCGGTCGAGTCTCGGCGGCGTGGTGGAGGTGGCCATCGATAGTCCTTCGGTGCTGTTGGGGCGAAGCCTACGCGGCGGGGGCCGGGCCGATGGAGATCCATCGACCCGGCCCCGTCAGCGTCAGCCCAGAGCGGAGACCGCCTGGATGGCCGCGTCCCACTGAGCGGCCGGGTCGCCGCCGTTGACGTCGACCTCGACCAGCGCGTTGTTGAACGCGTCGTTCACGGCGAAGAAGTTCGGGCCCTTGTAGACCTTCGTGATGCCCTGCGCACGGTTGGCGAGGATCTCACCGGCCGGGGCGTTGTTGAAGAACTCGTTCGTCGAGGAGAGGAGCTCGTCGGACTCGAGGGCCTCGACCTGGCTCGGGAAGGTGCCCTTGTCGGCGTAGGCCTTGAGCTGCTGCTCCGGGGCCGTCAGCCACGCGGCGAGCTTCTTCGCCTCCTCCGTGTGCGCACCCTGCTCGGGCACCGTCAGGAAGGAGCCGCCCCAGTTGCCGGCACCGCCGGGGAAGACGTCGGCGATGTCCCAGCCGGTGACGCCGGCCGAGTTGTTCTCGATGACGCCGAGCATCCAGCCCGGGGCGAGCATCGTCGCGAACGCCGAGTCGGCGCTCTGGAACGAGGCGTTCCAGTCGTCGCTCCACTGCTGCAGGTGCGCCGACAGGTTGTCCGTGGCCGCAGCCTGGACGACCTGGTCGTAGATCTCCTTGATGCGCGGGTTGTCAGCCGCGATCACGGTGTTGTCGGAGGGGTCCTCGTACGGGGCCTCCTCCTGGTTGATCATGCCCTGCCAGATGGCGCCGGCCGAGTCGAACCACGGCTTGCCCGTCGCGTCGACGTACTGCTTGCCGACCTTGAAGTACTGGTCCCAGCCGCCACCGTTCTCGGAGAGCAGCGCGGCGACCGCGGCGCGGTCCGTGGGCAGGCCCGCGGCACCGAACAGGTCGGCGCGGTACGCGACGGCCTCGGGGCCGATGTCGGTGCCGTAGCCGATGAGCTTGCCGTCGGCCGTCGTGGCCTGCGCGGCCTTCCAGTCGAGCCAGCGGCCCTCGACGTCGGGGGAGTTCAGGTCGACGAACTTGTCCGGGTACTGCAGGAGCTCGGGGAGCCAGTCGACCTCGATGGCCTCGATGTCCGACAGGCCGGAGCCCGCGGCGAGACGCGTGTTGAGGTTGTCGCGGGCCTCGTTCGAGGTCGCGGCCTTCTTGTGCTCGATGGTGATGCCGGGGTTGGCGGCCTCGTACTCCTCGAAGAGCTCGTCGGTGTAGCCGAACTCGTTGAACGTCGCGACCGTGAGGGTGATGTTGCCGCCGTCGGACGAGTCGTCGTCCGTGTCGTCACCCGAGCCGGTCGAGCAGGCCGTGGCGAGGAGGGCGATGCCCGTGACCCCGGCCGCAGCCGCCCACATCTTGCGTGTGGTCTTGCGCACTATGACTCCCTTGTCAGTCGGACGGCGTCCTCGCCGTACCCCTGGGGCATCCTTCGACCGTCTGCCGCAGGGGGCGCTGACGGGCGTCGGACGTGGGCCTGGTGGACCCCGCGCAGGAGCGTCCTTCCGCAGAATGTAGGAGCGTTCCCACGCGCTGGATGAACTGTCGCCCGCTGCTGGATGAGTGTCAAGGACGTGCGTGGCCGAAACCTGCGTGGTAGCGATCCCACACCCACGTCTTCGCAGGTCAGAGCGCTGTCGGGGCGTCCCCGTGTTACCGAATCGTTACGGCTGCTCGGCCCGTCCGTGATCTGCCAGCCACCGGTCGGCGACCTGCTGCTCCACACCCAGAGCACCACGAATCGCCCGAGCCGCCGCTTCCTCCACCGCCGACCCGAACAACGGGATCTGCGCCTGCAGGTCGCCGTCGTACACGAGCCGCGTCGCGGACGGTCCCACGGGCTGCAGAGCGCAGCGGCCCGTGAGCCGGACCGGGGCGCCGGCGATCTCGACGACCACCGTCCCCGCGCGCTCGCCGTCGGCCTGCGGCGCGTCCCACGCCTCGACCAGCCGCACGTCGATCCGGTTCCCGACGAACCCGCGCACCTGCGCCGGGATCTGGTCGGACGGCAGCGCACGGCGCGTCGCGACCGTGAACGCCTCGTCGGCGGTCCCCGTCACGTCCACCTGGTGCTCGATCGCGCCGCTCGCCACGACCTTCTCCTCGACGTAGCGAGGGTCGGCCAGCATGCGTCCGGCGGACGTCGCGTCCGTGGCCAGGTCGAGCGTCACGCTCAGGTGCAGCACCGTGGTCCTCCCCGTCCTCGTGGGCCGCGGTCCGCGGCCGGCGACGGGCCCGCGGGCCCGCGTCGCGTCGTGTGGACGAAGGCTAGTCGCCCGTCCGCCCGCCGGCGCGGAGACACCTCGGACGCGGCCGACGGCGTGCCCCGCTCCGCGTGCGCGCGCACGCCGGCTCGCCCGCAGCGACGCGGTGTCGCCGACGGGTGCGCGGGTCCCGCCCACCGCTGCGGCACCTACGCTGGAGCCGTGTCCACGCTGAGCACGCTCGTCGCCCGCCACGCCTCGCTCGACGTCGCCGACCTCGAGTGGCTCCACCTGCTCGTCGGCGACTGGCAGGTCGTGTCCGACCTGGCGTTCGCCGACCTCGTGCTGTGGCTCCCGACGGACGACGACGACTTCGTCGCGATCGCGCAGTGCCGCCCGTCGACCGGCGCGACCGTGCACTACGACGACGTCGTCGGCTCGCTCGCGCCCGAGGGGCAGCGGCCCCAGCTGCGCCGGGCGCTCGAGGAGCGGGCGCCGCAGCGTTCGCGCGAGCCGCGCTGGTTCGGGTCCTACGCGGTGCGCGAGGAGGCCGTCCCCGTCGTGCGGCGCGGCCGTGCCGTCGCCGTGATCGCCCGGCAGACCAACCTCGGCGGCGCGCGCACGCCGAGCCGCCTCGAGCTCAACTACGTCGAGGCCGCCGACGAGATCTTCGGGATGATCGCGCGCGGCGAGTTCCCCGCGACCGACGCGCCCACCGGCCCGCGTCGCGGCGCACCCCGCGTCGGCGACGGGCTCGTGCGGCTCAACTCGGAGGGCGAGGTCCTCTACGCCAGCCCCAACGCCCTGTCGTGCTTCCACCGGCTCGGCGCGCTCGGCGACCTCGTGGGACGCTCGCTCGTCGAGGTCACCGCCGACCTCGTGGAGCAGAGCGCGACCGTCGACGAGTCGATGCCGCTCGTGCTCATGGGGCGCGCGCCGTGGCGGACCGACGTCGAGGCCCGCGGCGTCGCGCTGTCGCTGCGCGCGGTGCCGCTCACCGAGCACGGGCAGCGGCTCGGTGCGGTCCTGCTGTGCCGGGACGTGTCCGAGCTGCGGCGGCGCGAGCGCGAGCTCATCACCAAGGACGCGACGATCCGCGAGATCCACCACCGCGTGAAGAACAACCTGCAGACCGTCGCGGCGCTGCTGCGCCTGCAGTCGCGGCGCATGAGCTCGCCCGAGGCGCGTGAGGCGCTGGGCGAGGCGATGCGGCGGGTCGCGACGATCGCGCTCGTCCACGAGACGCTGTCGCAGACGCTCGACGAGAGCGTGCCGTTCGACGACCTGGTCGGTCGCAGCCTGCGGCTCGCCGCCGACGTGGCGACCGCGGGCGCGCACGTGCGCACCGTCGTCAAGGGATCGTTCGGCTCCGTGCCCGCCGAGGACGCGACCGCGCTCGCGCTCGTCCTGACCGAGCTCGTCACGAACGCCGTCGAGCACGGCTTCGACGGCCGCGAGTCGGGCACGGTGGAGATCGTCGTCGACCGCGACGGCGACGACCTGCGCGTCGAGGTCGCCGACGACGGCGCGGGCCTGCCGCCCGACCGGGGGGCCGGCACGGGTCTGGGCACCCAGATCGTGTCGACGCTGGTCACCAACGAGATGGGCGGCACCATCGCGTGGGGCGCCCGTGACGGTGGCGGGACGTCGGTCGTCATCGAGGCGCGGCTGCGGCACGGGCGGGACGCTGCCGTCGTCCTGTGAGCGCGCGCCGGCGGCCGACGTGAACGGGTGGCGACCGGCAGGTGGCCGCGCGAGGACGGACGCGGGCTGGTGGGCGTCGAGGACCAGGGCGGGCCGCGCGGGCCGTCCGGTGCGCGGGAGGCCGCCGCGGTCGTCGGGGGTGGACAGACGACGAGCCGGCCGCACCCCGGGAGGGTACGGCCGGCTCGGTGAGCTGCGGTGCTGCCGGGTCAGCCGGCGCGGCGCTGGCGGGCGGTGCGGCGCTTGAGCGCGCGGCGCTCGTCCTCGGACAGGCCGCCCCAGACGCCCGCGTCCTGACCGGTCTCGATCGCCCACTTGAGGCAGGTGTCGACGACGTCGCAACGACGGCAGACGGCCTTCGCCTCGTCGATCTGCAGCAGCGCAGGACCCGTGTTGCCGATCGGGAAGAACAGCTCCGGGTCCTCGTCGAGACACGCTGCGCGGTGGCGCCAATCCATGAGAGATCTCTCCTTGGGCACGCGGCTGTCCGACGCCCAGGGGTTGAGGGCGCGCGACTGCCGGGTGTGATCGGGGTGGGGGGGACGTGCTCCATCTAGGGTCACATCACGGTCGACGGCGCACAAGGGGTTACGAAGGCGTTTCGACTGGGTAACGACTGAGGCGTTGGTCACATCTGTGCGCGCCCTGTGCGCGGCGACGGCGTCACCCCGCCAGATTCCCGAACGTTTGTCCAGGTCAGACTGCCTGATGGCGACGGGGTCCCGGCCCTCCGGTGCGCCCCGACCGTGCGTGCCGGGCCCCCTAGGCTCGGTCCCGTGACACCTCGCCCACGCCTCCTCGCTGTGACCTGTGTCCTAGTGCTGCTCGAATCCGTGGTAGTGGCGGGTCTGGGCGTCGCCTTCGTCGTCTCGCTCGTGCGCGGGACGGCCGACCTCGCGGCGCCGACGGCGTTCCTCGTGGCGTTCTGCGCCGGCATCGCGGCGCTGCTAGCCCTGGCCGCGCGGGGCCTGTGGGCGGGCCGTCGTTGGGCCCGGTCGCCGGTCATGATGTGGCAGGTGCTGCTCGTCGTGCTCGCCGTCGGCTGGCTCGGGCAGGAGGTCACGGCGTGGGCCGTCGCCGTCCTCGCCGTCGCGGTCGCGGTCGGCGTCCTGCTGCTGCTCCCGCCCGTGGTCGCGGCGACCACTCAGCGCCCCGGCGACGACGCCCCGGCGCGCACGTCGTAGACCTGGACCGGTACGGCCCGGCGGTCGACGACGAGCACCGCTCGCCCCGGCGGACGCTCCCGCGGGTCGACCAGCCAGGGCGCGGCCGGCCCGACGAGCTCGGCGCCCGCCGGGTCGTGCGCGTCGAGCACCAGCACCTGTCGGCCGCGGACGAGCGCCGCGTGCGGACCGCGGAACGCCCCCGCCGCCTGAGCCGTCGTCGAGGCGACGACCCGACCGCCGCGACGGCCGGCGGACGCCTGCACGAGGCGTTCCACCGCGTCCGCGGCGGCCGGTGACGCGCGCTCGAGCTCGTCCAGGTCGTCCACGAGGAGCACCGCGTCGTCGGGCACGTCGTCCGGGGCGACCGCGGGCAGGTCGGCCAGACGGGGGTCCGGTGTCCCGGCGGCGGTCGCGAGCCGGACGACCGGCGTGCCGCGGTCCCGCAGACCTGCCGCGAGGACGGCGAGGACCGTCGAGCGTCCCGATCCCGGCGGGCCGGCGACCAGGAGCGAGCGGGACGTGTCGACGACGACCTCGCCCGCGTCGTCGCCTCCGCGCCCCACGGCCACGTCGGGGCCGATCGCGCCTCCGCGCCCCGCGGCGACGTCCGGGCCGACCGCGCCGCCCGCCCCCGTCACCTCCGGGCAGAGCGTGCCGCGCACCCCGGTCACGCGCTGCACGTCCGGGCTGAGCGTGCCGCGCACCCCGGTCACGCGCTGCACGTCCGGGCTGAGCGTGCCGTGCACCCCGGTCACGCGCTGCACGTCCGGGCCGAGCGTGCCGTCCGTCCCGGTCACGCGCTGCACGCCCGCGCGGTTCGTGACCTGCGCGGCGGGCAGCACGACCGTCGACGGGAGGGCCGCGACGCGCACGACGGCCGGGTCGAGCGGTCGCGGCTCGGACCGGTCGCCGCCGGGGCGTGGCGGGTCGGCGTCGGTGCGCGGCGGCTCGGCGATCTGGCACAGCACCGCACCGCCGTCGCGCAGGTGCACCGCCCGCCCGGCGGGCCCGCGTGGGCCGGTGAGGGGCGCCGGCACCCCGGCGAGACTGTCGAGCGACGCGTCGGTGACGGGCAGGACCAGCCGGTCCCGGAAGGCGGCGGCGTGGTGGAGCGCCGCGCTCGTGACGTCGGCGGCGGCGGCGACCGCGACGCGCGCGTCGCCCCGCCAGCAGGCCGTGAGGCGGTCGGCGCCGGCGCCCCGGGCGAGCGTGGCGAGGTGGTCGAGCGCCGTGGTCAGCCCGTCGACGAGCAGGAGCGACGGCACCGGCGAGGCGGGCAGGAGCTCGAGCAGCCGGGCCAGCCGACGGACCTCGTGCACGCCGACGGTCGTGCCGAGCCGCCCGTGGGTGTCCGCACGCCGCAGCCGTGCCACCGCCGCGTCGGGCAGCCCGACGGCGTGCACGGGGACGCCCGCCGCGAGCGCCTGCTCGCCGAGGCCGGTGAGCGTGGTCGTGCGCCCCGACCCGGGTCCGCCGAGCACCAGCAGATGACCGCCGGTGGGGTCCCAGCGGACGGGTGCGCGTCGCTGCTCGTCCGGCAGGTCGGCGAGCGCCACGGCGAGCCCGGGGCCGGGCGGGACGTCGTCCGGGCTCACGTGGTCCGGGAGCGCGGGCACCCAGGGCACGCGCTGCACGCGCCGCCCGCGGGCGGCGTCCTGGGCGGCCCGGACCCACGGCGCCGCCCCGCCGTCGCCCGCGTGCTCCTCAGGGCCACGCCCCACCGGGTGCGGTGCGGGCACCCATCCGGCGGCCGCGCCCGGGAGACCGACGACCGCGAGCCGCGCGGGCGGCGCCCCCGTGCCGAGCCGCGGCCTCGCGACCTGGACCAGCTCGACGGGCCGCGCACCCCGGCGCAGGACGGCGCGGCCGGGGGTGCGTGCGTCGAGCCGGGCGGCGTGGGCGTCGTCGACGACGTCCCGTGAGTCGGCGTCGTCGGCGACGCGCAGCGCGATCCGCAGCTCCACGTTGGCGCGCAGGTCGGCGGTGACGACGCCGGCCGGGCGCTGCGTGGCGAGCACGAGGTGGATCCCGAGGGCGCGGCCCTGCGCGGCGAGGCGGGCGAGCGCGGGCACGGCGTCCGGCACGTCGTCGGCGAGCGCCCGCAGCTCGTCCACGACGACGAGGAGTCGCGGCGGGGTCGCGTCGTCGTCGGGGTCGAGGTCGGCGAGGTCGTGCGCGCCGTGGACGGCGAGCACGCGCTCGCGGCGTCGGGTCTCGGCGCGCAGTCCCGCGAGGACGCGAGTGGTGCGCGCGGCGTCGAGGTCGGTGACGTGGTCGAGCACGTGGGGGAGCCCGGCGACGCCCCCGAGGCCGGTGCCGCCCTTGAAGTCCACGAGCAGGACGGCCAGCCGGTCCGGTGGCTGCGCGAGCGCGAGGGCCAGGACCAGCGTGCTGAGCAGCTCGGACTTGCCGGCGCCGGTGGTCCCCGCGACGAGCGCGTGCGGACCGTCGGCGACGAGGTCGACGCGGACCTCGCGGCTGCCCGGACCCCGGCCGAGCGGGGCGACCAGCCCCGGCCGTGCCTCGGACCACACCCGCGCGACCGCAGCCGGCTGCGCGGCGGGCACGTCGGGCAGGTCGCCGAGCGCGACGGCACCCGGTGGCTCCAGGGTGGGCGTCCCGTCTCGCGTGAGGTCCCGGACGGTCCGCGCGCGGACGAGCTGGGCCCGCGCGCGACCGGTCGTCACGGAGTGCCACGGCACCGACTGCTGCGTCGCGCCCGCGACGTGGAGGACGGCCCCGCCGGGACGCACCTCGAGCACGGTGCGGCACCACGCGGGGACGTCGGCACGGCGGTCGAGGACGAGGAGCAGCCGGTGCCGGGCGGGCGCGCTCGACCGCCACGCGGCGAGCCCACCGATCGCCGCGGGGTCGTCGCACACGACGACGTGCCTCGGGTCGTCGGGCGCGGGGAGCGTCGCGCGCGGCTCGACGGGCGTCGTCCACGTCCAGTCGACGGGACGGCGCGCCAGGACCGCGAGCCCGACGGCCGCGTGGCTCCCGAGCTCCGCGAGCACGACCGCCCGGGCCGTGCCGGCCGCCTGCGCGGGCTCCCCGACGACGGCCAGGCACCCGTCGGCCGACCACGGCGCGCCTCCGCGCACCCGGCCGCCCCACCCGAGCAAGGCGGCGACGGTGGCGGCGACGAGGTCGGCGGGGTCGTGCGGCGGCCGCTCCGCGACGGGTGCCTCCGGGTCGGCGGTGGCCGCGGGCCGCCGGCGTCGCCGTCGTGCGACGTGCACGGCGAGCCCGACGAGCGGGACGACGAGGCCGACGAGGAGCAGCGCGGGCTGACGCAGCACGACCGCCAGCGCGACGCTGCCCGCGAGCGGTGCGAGCCAGGTGACGGCCTGCTCGGCGCCGCCGCGCTCGTCGGCGCGGTCGGCCTCGGTCGACGCGCGGTGCTCCACGGACGCCGTCGGCGCCGGGCGGAGGGCGAGCGTCGACCGGCCGACCACCAGGACGTCGCGCTCGTGCCATCGCACCCAGCGGCCGGCCCGCAGGCGGTGCGCCCGGCCGCGCGGGCGCCAGGCGCGTCCGTCCGGGTCCCGGCCGTGCCCGACCCGCTCCCCGCGCGCGTGCGGCCCCGACCGACCGGCAACCTCCGGCGCGTCGCGCGCGGGCGCACCCGACCGGTCGAGCCGGACCCACCGGGCACCGGCCGCCGTCTCCGTCGACCGGTCGCGCCCGACCCGACGGAACGTGGGCGCCGTTCCGGACGACCGGTCGCGCCCGACCCGAAGGACCGTGGCCGCCGTTCCGGACGACCGGTCGCGCCCGACCCGACGGGCCGCGGCCGCCGTTCCGGACCGCCGGTCGCGCTGGACCGACCGCACCCCGCCGCCGGCGGGCGCGTCGGGCCGCGTCGCCCCACCGCTCGCCGCCCGCGCGACGCGTACCTGCACGCGCCTCCCGCGCCCCCGCACCGTGACCGCCCCGAGCGCGACGTCGTCGGCGCCGACGTCGCTGAGCGGCACGACACCGCCGACCGGCACCGCGACGACCGCCCCGCTGTCGGGCCCGGCGACCACGGCGACGTGCCGCCGCGCCTGCACCGCGGCCCGTTCGACGGGCGGACGTCCCGGCCCGGCGCGCAGCAGCGCCCCGGCGACGAGGGGGTGGTGGCCGGCGGGATGCGTCTCGTCGAGGACCGCGTCGTCGACGGCCAGCCGGACGGCCGTGCTGGCCCACCCGGCCCAGCCCGTCAGGCGGGCGAGGTGCGGCCGCAGCGCGGCGACCGTGGTGCCGGGGTCGACGTCGACCTCCGTGGTGCACGGTGCGGTCCCGCGCGCACGGTCGGGATGGACGGTGAGGAGTCGCACCCCTGGATGCTGGCGCGTGCGCGGACGGCGCGACCGGCGGGCCCGTGGGTGTTGTGGACGTGTCCGTCACCCACAGGCCCGCCGGTCGGTTCGGCGTCAGTCGACGGCGAGCGCCGCCACCGGGGACGTCCGCGCGGCCGACCGGCCGGGCAGCACCGACGCCAGCAGGCCGGCGCCGAGCGCGACGACCAGCACGATCAGCAGGTCGTCCCACGGGAAGGCGAGCTGCAGCTCGCCCATCCCGGCGAGGATGATCGCCGCGCCGGACCAGCCGTAGAGCAGGCCGAGCACGGCCCCGAGCACCGCCCCGATCCCCGCGATGAGCATGCCCTCGTAGGCGAGCATCCAGCGCAGCTGCCGGCGCGACATGCCGATCGCCCGCAGGGTGGCCGACTCGCGCCGACGCTCGATGACGGACAGCGACAGCGTGTTGGCGACGCCGACGACGGCGATGACCACCGCGACGCCCAGCAGGCCCACGACGACCGCGAGCAGGTCGTCGATGAGGTTCTCGTACTGCTGCCGCTCCGCGCCGGCGCTCTCCACGAGGAGGGCGTCCGAGCCGAGCGCGTCGTTGATCGCGAGCGCCGTGGTCCCGGCGTCGGCGTCCGCGTCGAGGCGGACCCACAGCGTCTGGACGGGGGCCTCCCCGACGAGCGCGCGCAGGGTGTCGGGCGTGACGACCGCGTCGACCCCGCCGAGCGAGGAGTGCACGGCCCGCAGCGTCGTGGCGTCGCCGACGGTGTCGCCGTCGGAGCCGACCGCCTGCACGCTCGCCCCGCCCTCCGGCACCATCTCGGCGCGCGCGGCGGGCACGACGAGCGCGCCGTCCTCGAGCGCGTCGAGCGCGTCCGCGTCCCGCAGCACCGTGGCGGCCTCGGCCGGGTCGGGAGCGCGCAGGACCACGTAGGTGCCGTCGTCGAGCAGGACCGGTGCGCTCGGGACCTCGACGACCTGCTCCACACCCGGCACGTCGGCGACGTCTGCGACCACGGAGGCGGGCACGGACTCGTCGCCCGCACCGCCGACCGCGCTGATCGCGACGTCGACGGGGTAGTGGTCCTCGAGCCCGGCCGTGATCGAGCTGCGGGCGCTCGCGGCACCCGTGCTCATGAGGACGACGAGCGTGACGCCGATGAGCAGCGCGGTGCTGGTCGTCGCGGTGCGGCGCGGGTTGCGCACGGTGTTCGCGGCGGCGAGCCGGGCACTCGTCCCGGTCGTCGCGAGCGCACGGCCGACGAGCGACACGACGCGCGGGATCCAGAACACGGCCCCGAGCAGCACGCCGACGAAGGACAGCGCGCCGCCGAGGACACCGACGCCGAGCAGCAGGACCGGCTCCCCGGCCTCCGCGGCGCTCGACGCGACCGACAGCACGAGTCCCGCGGCACCGCCGAGGAGGAGCAGGAGCGACAGGACGAGCCGGACGCGTCCTCCGCGTGCGCCGACGCTCGGTGCGTCGACGGGGCGCAGCGCGGCGACGGGCGACACGCGCGTCGCCTCCCGCGCGGGGACGAGCGACGCCGCGGCGGTGACCAGCGTGCCGACGAGCAGCGGCACGAGCACGACGGCCGGCGTGACGGTGATCGTCGAGGGCAGCGGCGTCCCGGTGTCGGCGCGGGCGAGCACCGCGAGCGCGGCCTGGGCGAGGCCGAGGCCCAGCACGAGTCCGGCGACGGACGCCGCGACGCCGAGCACGCTGGCCTCGAAGAGCACCGACAGCCGCAGCTGGCGCTTGACGGCACCGACGCAGCGCAGCAGCGCGAGCGTCCGTGCACGCTGCGCGACGAGCACCTGGAACGTGTTGGCGATGACGAGCGCCGCCACGAGGAGGGCCACCGCGGCGAACCCGAGCACCACCATGACGAGCGCGTTGCCCGAGCCGGTGAGCTGCTCGACCGCCTTCTCGGCGGCCTCCCGCTTGGTCAGCACGTCGGCGTCCGCGAGCGCGGCGGCGACGTCGTCCTGGACCTGCGACGAGCCGTCGGTGACCACGAGGATCTGTGCGGGCACCGAGTCCTCTCCGGCCTCGCCGGACCACTCGAGCACGTCCCGAGTCGTCGCGAGACCGGCACCGCCGTACGCGGACCAGGCGCCCGCCGGGTCCTCGGCGAGGCCGACGACCGTGACGGTGCCCTCGTGCTCGGTCCACTCGCCGTCGTCGGCGGGCGCCGACCACCGGACCCCGAGGGTGTCGCCGACCTCGGCGTCGAGCCGGTCGAGGGTCGTCGCGGGGAGCGCGACCTCGTTCGCCGACGCGGGCACGCGGCCGGTCTGCGCGACGACCGACGCGAGCCGCTCGTCGCCGGGCTGCGCGAGCAGCATCTGGTACGTGATGCGGGTGCCGTGCGACAGCTCGGCGCCGCCCAGGAGGAGCGGGTCCGCGGCGACGACGCCGGGCACGTCGCGCACCGTGTCGACGTCCTGGACGGCGGCCCCGTCGGTGACGACCAGGTCGGCGTCGCCGAAGGACGCCGTCACGGAGTCGTAGCCGGTGCGCTGGAGCACGTTCCCCGCGACGAGCGTCGCGGCGAGGAACGCGGTGCCGATCGCGATCGCGACGGCGGCGGCCGCGAGCCGGCCGGCGCTGCGCCGCATCTGCGCGAGGGTGAGGCGCAGCATCAGGCGCTCACCGCCGTGTCGGTGGTGGTCTCCAGCGTGCGGAGGGCCTCGAGGCCCGCGAGCACGGCGTCGGGTGTGGGGTCGACGATGTCGCCCGCGATCCGCCCGTCGGCGAGCAGGACGACGCGGTCGGCGTACGCGGCGGCGGTCGGGTCGTGCGTGACCATGATGACCGTGCGACCGAGCTCGCGGACGGAGCGGCGCAGGAAGCTCAGCACCTCCGCGCCGGACCGGGAGTCGAGGTTGCCCGTGGGCTCGTCGGCGAACACGACCTCGGGCTTGGCGATGAGCGCGCGGGCGATCGCGACGCGCTGCTGCTGACCGCCCGACAGCTCGCTGGGGCGGTGCGTGAGCCGCTGCCGCAGGCCGAGCGTGTCGACGAGCGTGCCGAGCCACGCGGCGTCGGGCTTCTGCCCCGCGAGCTCGAGCGGCAGCAGGATGTTCTGCTCGGCCGTGAACATCGGCAGCAGGTTGAACGACTGGAACACGAACCCGACGCGGTCGCGCCGCAGGCGCGTGAGGGCGCCGTCATCGAGGCCGGACAGCCGTGTGGTGCCGAGCACGGCGTCGCCCGAGGTGGCCTGGTCGAGCCCGGCGAGCAGGTGCATGAGCGTCGACTTGCCCGAGCCGGAGGGCCCCATGATCGCCGTGAAGGCCCCCGCCGCGAAGTCCACGTCGACGCCGTCGAGCGCGCGCACCGCGGCGGCGCCCTGCCCGTAGACCTTCGTCAGCCCGCGCGCCCGTGACGCGACCGCGGCCTCGTGCTGCGGGCCCGGGCCGGGCGTCGGTCCGGAAGGTACGTACACGGTCGTGTCCACGGAAGGGCTCCTCGAGGATCGGGCGGGACGACGTCGGTCGACGACACCTCGACGCTAGGTCGGCAGGCGGGACGCCCGCGTCGGGCTCCGGTCGTGACCGCCGACGGGCGGGGTCCGCCCACGGGCTGACGTCCCCGTCGCGGGGGTGCGACCGGCGGGGCAGCGGCGGGGAGCCGCGGTCACTCGCCGGGCCGTACGAGCTCCGTCTCGTACGCGGTGACGACGGCCTGCACGCGGTCGCGCGCGCCGAGCTTGGCCAGGATCCGGCCGACGTGCGTCTTGACGGTGGCCTCGGCGACGAACAGGTCCTGCCCGATCTCGGTGTTGGACCGGCCCTTCGCCATGAGGACGAGCACCTCGCGCTCGCGGTCGGTGAGCTCGGCGACGGCCCGGCGCGCGGGGTCGCTCGGGGCGCCGGGGCGGTCGGGCGGCAGGGCGGTGACGAGGTGCTCCAGCAGGCGGCGCGTGCTCGACGGCGCGATGACGGCGTCGCCCCGGTGCACGGTGCGGATCGCCGCGAGCATCTCCTCCGGCGGGGCGTCCTTGAGCAGGAAGCCGCTGGCCCCCGCACGGATCGCGGCGAGCACGTACTCGTCGAGGTCGAAGGTCGTCAGCACGATGACGCGCGGCGCGGGGAGCGCGTCGGACGCGCCGGCGGTGAGGTGGGCCGTCGCGGTGAGGCCGTCCATGGTCGGCATCCGCACGTCCATGAGCACGACGTCGACCTGCCCGGCCGCGCGCGTGAGCGCCTGCACGGCCTGCGCCCCGTCGCCGGCCTCGAGGACCACCTCGAGGTCGGGCTGGGAGTCGATCACCATGCGGAAGCCGGCGCGGACGAGCTGCTGGTCGTCGACGAGCGCGACGCGCACGGGGGGCGTGGTGGTCTCGGTCATCGGTCGTCCTGTCGCGTGGAGGCGGGGTGCGGGGGAGCGGTGTCGGCGGTCGGCGGCCGGCCGGCCGGTGGCGGACCGACGACGGGGCCGGTCGGCAGCTCGGCGCGGACACGGTAGCCGCCGCCCGGCCGGGGACCGGCGCTGACGGTGCCGCCGAACATCGCCGCACGCTCGCGCATGCCGAGCAGGCCGTGGCCCAGGCCGTCGGAGCCGGCGGAGGCGCCGCGGCCGTCGTCGGACACCTCGAGCGCGAGCGCGTCCGGGCGCCACGACAGCACGACGGTCACGGACGGGTCGGGGCCCGCGTGCTTGAGCACGTTGGTGAGCGCCTCCTGCGTGATGCGGTACGCCGTGAGGCCGACGCCGGGGGGGAGGTGGCGGGGCGTGCCGGTGCGCACGAGGGACACGCGCAGCCCGCTGCCGCGGACCTGCTCGACGAGCGCGGGCACGTCCTCGATGGACGGCTGCGGGGTCACGGTGGGGCCGGCGGGGCCGGTCGCGGTCGACGGGCCCGAGGCCGCGGGCGGGCTCGTGACGGTCCCACCGCCCGCCGGGGCGAGGGGCGGTCCGGCGGTGACCACGGGGATGCTGCCGGTCGGCGTCGGCGGGCCCTCGCGCAGCACGCCGAGCAGGCGGCGCATGTCGGTGAGCGCCGCGCGGCCGGTCTCCGCGATCGTGCCGAGCGCGCGCGTGGCGGCGGCGGGGTCGGCGTCCGCGGCGTACCGCCCGCCGTCGGCCTGGGCGATCATCACGGTGAGCGAGTGCGCGACGATGTCGTGCATCTCCCGCGCGATGCGGGCGCGCTCGGCCGCGGTGGCGATCTGCGCCTGCTGGTCGCGCTCGCGCTCGAGCCGTTCGGCGCGGTCGACGAGGGCCTCGAGCGTCTCCCGGCGGGAGCGTCGCGCGAGGCCGAACGCCCACACCGCGGCGGCGATCGACCACACGAAGATCGTCGAGGCCACCGCGGAGGGCGGGTTCCACCAGGTCGCGAGCGTGACCGGCAGGAGGATCCCGCCGACGACCGCGCCGACGATCGCGACGCGGTGCGCCCAGCGCGGGCCGTGCACGGTGACGGAGTAGAGCGCGACGAGCACCGCGAGGTCCGCCGGGACCATGAGCGGCGTGACGAACAGCATCTGCAGCAGGGCGACCGTGTAGACGGTCGCGGCGGACGCGGTGGGGCGGACCCGGCGCCACGCGAGCGGGGCGATGAGGAGGAAGGCGACCAGCAGGTCGGGCACCGTGCGCGTCGACGAGCCGTCGAGGAAGTTGACGTTGAGCGTGAGGCCGACGAGCAGCACGAACAGCGTGCCCACGAGGTCGATGACGAACCGGTGGGAGTCCTCCCATCGCAGCACCCGGTCCCACCACGTCACGCGACGAGCCTAGGCGCGCGGCCGACGTCCCGCGTGCACCCCCGGACGGACCCGAGGCCCGCGGGCGCCCGACCGCGGGGGGACCCGACGCGGGGGCGCGTGCGCCGCAGGCGGCGGGAGCGGTCCGCACCCGTGGGACCACGGCGAACATCGCGTGCCCACTGGCGGACGAGACCGTCCCGTGACCTAGCATGGGGCAATGACCCAGGTGCTGCTGGCGGAGGACGATCCCGCGATTGCCGAGCCTTTGGCCCGCGCCCTCGGGCGTGAAGGTTACGACGTGCGCGTGCAAGGCACGGGTCAAGGTGCGATCGACGGCGCCGCCGCGGCGGACCTCGTCGTCCTCGACCTGGGCCTGCCCGACATGGACGGCCTCGACGTCGCCCGCGCGATCCGGAACCAGGGCCTCACGACCCCCGTGCTGGTGCTCACGGCGCGCGCCGACGAGGTGGACCTCGTCGTCGGCCTCGACGCCGGCGCGGACGACTACGTCACCAAGCCGTTCCGCCTCGCGGAGCTGCTCGCGCGCGTCCGGGCCCTGCTGCGGCGCAGCGTCGGCGACCCGGCCGACGAGGACGAGCTGCACGCCCAGAACGTCCGCGTCGACGTCGCGGCGCACCGCGCGTTCCAGGGCGAGCGCGAGCTGCACCTGACGGCGAAGGAGTTCGACCTGCTGCGCGTGCTCGTCGCCGCGGCCGGCACGGTCGTGGCCCGCGAGACCCTCATGCGCGAGGTGTGGGGCTCCGACCCGACCGGCTCGACGAAGACCCTCGACATGCACGTGTCGTGGCTGCGCCGCAAGCTCGGCGACGACGCGGGCGCCCCCCGGTACGTCACGACGGTGCGCGGCATGGGCTTCCGGTTCGAGACGGGCGCCGGCGAGCGGGTCTGACAGGTGCGTCGTCGCGTCCTGCAGGCGACGATCGCGGCGGTCACCGTCGCGGTCGTCCTGCTCGGCTTCCCGCTGGCGTTCCTCGGCGCGCAGCTGGTCCGCGAGAACGAGCTGCGCCGGCTCGAGGTGCGGCTGGAGTCCGCCGCGGAGACCGTCGACTTCCGCGCCGACTCCGGCATCGCGTACACCGACCGGATGCTCGAGCCGGCGGCCGGCCGGGTCGACGAGATCCCCGCGAACGTGGTGGTCCGCACGACGGACGGCGAGATCTACGAGGCGGGCGCCCCGGTCGAGGGGCGCGCGCTCACGCTCGAGACCACGACCGACTCGCACGCCGTCGTGGTGCTGTCGGTGTCGTTCTGGGACGTGTTCTGGGTGAGTGCGCGCGTGATCGCGCTCGTCGTCGTGGCCGCGGTGATCGCCTTCGCGGCGGGCATCGCGATGGCGATCTGGCAGGCGAACCGGCTGGCCGCACCGCTGGTCTACCTCGCCGCGTCGGCGGAGCAGCTCGGCTCGGGCCAGGTGCGACCGCGCCTCGAGCCGTCCGGGGTCGAGGAGATCGACCTCGTCGCGGCCGAGCTCGCGCGGTCCGCGGACCGGATGGCGGGGCGGCTCGCCGCCGAGCGGCAGTTCGCGTCCGACGCGTCCCACCAGCTCCGCACGCCCCTCACGGCGCTGTCGATGCGGCTGGAGGAGATCATGCTGGCCACCGACGACCCGCAGGTGCGCGAGGAGGCCCGCATCTCGCTGGAGCAGGTCGAACGGCTCGTGCGGGTCGTCGACGACCTGCTCACCAGCTCCCGCCGCGCGCAGGGCGGCACGACGGAGGCCATCCCGCTCGTCGACGTCGTCCACCAGCAGGAGGAGGAGTGGGCGCCGACGTTCGCGGCGGCGGGACGGCGGCTCGTCGTCGAGGTCGACGCGCAGACGCAGGTCCTCGCGACACCGGGCGCGCTCGCGCAGGTGCTCGCGACGCTCATCGAGAACTCGCTCAAGCACGGGGCGGGCACCACGACGGTGCGCTCGCGCACCGGCGGGCCGTCGGGTGCGGTGGTGGTGGAGGTCGCCGACGAGGGCGCGGGCGTGCCCGACGAGCTCGCGGGCCGGATCTTCGAGCGTGAGGTGACGTCGGGCGCCGGCACGGGCCTGGGGCTCGCGCTGGCCCGCGACCTCGCGAGCGCCGACGGAGGGCGCCTCGAGCTCGCGCAGCGCCGTCCCGCGGTCTTCGCGCTCTTCCTGTCGGGTGTCCCGGCGTCGCTGCGCCCCGACGTCGTGCTGCCGCTGGGTGCGGTCGTCTCGGCGCGGCCCGACCGCCGGCGTCGCTGACCCGTCCGCGTCACGCGGCGTGGGCCGACCGGGCGAAAAGTCGGTTTCGCCCGCACTTGTCGCCTGGATCGGCGGACCGGTCCCGTAACCTGCCGTGCAAGGTGCGGGCGGGACGCCACGTGCCGCCGACGTCCGCGGAGAGGAAGGGGAGCCGTGCGCCGCATCTCGCCCGCGACGCAGCACTACGCCTGGGGGTCGACGACCGCGATCCCGGACCTCCTGTGCGCGGTGCCGGACGGCCGGCCCGTGGCGGAGGCGTGGTTCGGTGCCCACCCGAGCGCGCCGTCCGTGGTCCACGACGACGGGTCCGACGTGCCGCTCGACCGCCTGGTCGCGGCGGACCCCACGGGCACGCTGGGCGAGGACGTGCGCACGCGGTTCGGCGGCGAGCTGCCGTACCTCCTCAAGGTCATCGCGGCGGAGTCGCCGCTGTCGCTGCAGGTGCACCCGAGCCGCGACCGGGCCCGAGCGGGCTATGCCGCGGAGGACGCCGCGGGCGTGCCGCTCGCCGCTCCCGAGCGCAACTACCGGGACCGCAACCACAAGCCGGAGCTCGTCTACGCACTCACACGCTTCGACGCGATGGTCGGGTTCCGCGCTCCGCGGCGCGTGGCCGAGCTGCTCGGCGGGCTCGACGCGCCGCTCGCGGCCGACCTGCACGCGCTGCTGGTCTCCGACACGACGCCGGGTGCGGTGCGCCGGGCCTTCGAGTGGCTCATGTCGCCCGACACGCGCCCGGCCGAGGACGACGTCCGCAAGTTCGCCGACGCGTGCGCGCAGCGGCTCGCGGACGGGTCGCCGAGCCCGCGCACGGACCGCACGGTCATGCGCCTCGCGGCCGCGTACCCGGGTGACGCGGGGGCGGTCACGTCGGTGCTGCTCAACCCGGTGACGCTGCACCCGGGGGACGCGCTGTTCGTGCCGGCCGGCTCGGTGCACGCCTACCTGCACGGGGTCGGCGTCGAGATCATGGCCAACTCGGACAACGTGCTGCGCGCGGGCCTCACCGCCAAGCACATCGACCTGCCGGAGCTCCTCGCGAACCTCGACGCGGTGGCCGCGCCGCCGATCCGCATCGCGCCCGAGCGCGTGTTCACGTCGACCGAGATCTTCTACGCCCCGGTGGACGACTTCGAGCTGTCCGTGACCCGCCTCACCGACGAGGGCGCGACGCGCATCCCGGGTCGTGGCCCGCGCGTGCTGCTGTGCCTGGAGGGTGAGGTCGAGGTGCGCGCGCAGGACGGCGAGCCGATGGTCCTCACCCGGGGGCAGTCGGCGTTCGCGCCCGCGAGCGACGGCGTGCTCACGGCGTGGGGCGACGGCGTGCTCATCCAGGCGGACGTGCCCTGACGGCGTCCCCTCCGGGGGAGCCGCCCGGCGGTGCGGTCAGGCGGTGCGGTCAGGCGGTCGTGCGGTGACCGGTGAAGACCCACCGCTTGTAGCCGACGTACCGCAGGACCGTGCCGACGGCGATGCCGATGACGGTGGCCACGTTGTCGGCCAGCGGGGTGTCGAGCTGCAGGACGTAGTGCGAGAACGCGAGCGTGAGGACCGGGACGGCCGCGCCGACCAGGTTGATCGCCCCGTAGACGACGAGCTCGCGACCGTGCCGCTCGGTGCGGTGCGACGCGAACGTCCAGTAGCGGTTGCCGAGCCACGACACGACCGTGGCGAGCGCCATCGAGACGATCTTCGCGGTGATCGGCTTCTCCTCCAGCAGCCCGCCGGGACCGAAGCGCAGCAGGTTGAAGACGCCGATGTCCACGACGAACGCGACGCCGCCGACGGACAGGAACCGGGCGATCTCGAGGCCACGGGCGCGGAGCGCGGCGAGCCGGAGGGCCGCCTGCGGCCGGGAGCCGGACGCCCGCGGGACGTCGGCGAGGCGACGCTCGTCGGTGGCACTCACGTGGTGGTCTCCTCGCCCTGGGCTGTCGTGAGGATAGCGGGACGACCTGGGAGCGGGGCAGGCGGAGGGGGACCGGTGAAGCGATTCGGCGCGGTCGTGGACGGGAGGAGGTGCGCGGCGGCGGCTCGGTTAGGCTCGGCGCCCGTGGCAGCACCTGTGGTGGCAGTGGTCGGCGGCGGTCAGCTCGCACGGATGATGGCGCCCGCGGCGACGGCCCTCGGCGTGCACCTGCGGGTCCTCGTGGAGGACGCGGGGTCGTCGGCGGCGCAGGTCGTGGTCGACGCGCCCGTCGGGGCCGCGTCGGACGTGGCGGCGATCGAGCGCGTCGTCGACGGGGCGACCGCGCTGACGTTCGAGCACGAGCACGTGCCGAACGACCTGCTCGAGCGGCTGGCCGGCGCGGGCGTGGCCGTGCGGCCCGCGGCGAGCGCGCTGCGGCACGCGCAGGACAAGGCCGTCATGCGCCGACGGCTGACCGCGCTCGGCGTGCCGTGCCCGCGCTGGGCACCCGTCGCGGACGCCGACGACCTCGCGGTGTTCCTCGCCGCGAACGGCGGCGAGGCGGTCGTCAAGACCACCCGGGGCGGGTACGACGGCAAGGGCGTGCGCGTCGTCCGGACCGCGGACGAGGCGGCCGACTGGCTCGCGGCGGCGGCCGACGGCACCGGCGCCGCCCTCATCGCCGAGCAGAAGGTGCCGTTCACCCGCGAGCTCGCCGTGCTGGTCGCGCGCCGACCGGGCGGCGAGGTGCGCACGTGGCCCGTCGTCGAGTCGCTGCAGCGGGACGGCGTGTGCGCGGAGGTCGTCGCCCCGGCCCCCGACCTGCACCCGGAGACCCGCGACCAGGCGCTCGACGTCGCGGTGCGCGTCGCCGAGGGGCTCGACGTGGTGGGCGTGCTCGCGGTCGAGCTGTTCGAGGTCGCGGTGCCGGGTGCGGCGCCGACGGTGCTGGTCAACGAGCTCGCGATGCGGCCGCACAACTCGGGCCACTGGACGATCGACGGGGCCGTGACCAGCCAGTTCGAGCAGCACCTGCGCGCGGTCCTCGACCTGCCGCTCGGTGACACCGCCGCCCGTGCGCCCTGGACGGTCATGGCGAACGTCCTGGGCAGCTCCCTCGACGAGCTGACCGACGCGCTCGACGCGGTCGCCGCGGCCGACCCGCAGGCCAAGGTCCAGCTCTACGGCAAGCAGGTGCGCCCGGGCCGCAAGCTGGGCCACGTCAACGTGAGCGGCGACGACCTGGACGACGTGCGCCGCCGTGCCCGGTACGCCGCCGCCCTGCTGCGCGGCGAGCAGCCGTGACGACCCCCACCCCCTCGTCCCGGCGCGCGCCGCGGACCGCACGGACGGAGACACCGTGACGACGACGCAGCCCCTGGTCGGGATCGTGATGGGCTCGGACTCGGACTGGCCCGTGATGGAGGCCGCCGCGCTCGCGCTCGACGAGTTCGGCGTGCCCTACGAGGTCGACGTGGTCTCCGCGCACCGCCAGCCCGACAAGATGGTCGACTACGGCCGGACCGCCGCCGCACGCGGCCTGCGCGTGATCGTCGCGGGTGCCGGGGGAGCGGCGCACCTGCCCGGCATGCTCGCGTCGGTGACGACGCTGCCCGTCGTCGGGGTGCCCGTCCCGCTCGCGCACCTCGACGGGCTGGACTCGCTGCTGTCGATCGTGCAGATGCCGGCCGGCGTGCCCGTCGCGACGGTGTCCGTGGGCGGCGCACGGAACGCCGGGCTGCTCGCGGTGCGGATCCTCGCCGCCGGGAGCGACGACGACGCGGCCCGTCTGCGCGAGGCGATGGCGCGGTTCCAGGACGGTCTGCGGGCGCAGGCGGACGCGAAGGGCGAGCGGCTGCGCGCCCGTTCCGGCGGGCGCCCCGCCACGGGCTTCTCCGTCTGAGCGTTCGCGGACGGCGTCCGCGGGCCTCGTGAAGGGCCCGTGCACGACCGGGCGCACGCGCCCCCTCACCGCGCGGACCCGCCGGGGGTCTGCTTACGGTCGGTCGGATGACCTCCGCGCCCGCCGTCACCGCCCCCTCCGCGCCCGCCCCCGCCCCGTCCGCGGCCGACGCGCCGACGCCCCGGCTCGTCGTGCTGGACGCGCTCCGGTTCGTCGCAGCGGCGGCGGTCGTCGCCTACCACCTGGCGGGGCGGCAGACGTCGGCGTGGGGCCCCGACCAGGCGGCGCGTCTCGGCGACGTGCCGCGGTGGACGTCCTACGGGTCGCTGGGGCCGGAGCTTTTCTTCGTGATCAGCGGCTTCGTCGTGCTCCTCACGGCGTGGGGGCGGCCGACGGTGCGGCTCGTGGCGTCGCGGCTGGCGCGGCTGTACCCCGCGTACTGGGCGGGTGTGCTGCTGACCGGCGGGCTGCTGCTCGTGCTGTGGCCGCAGGGCAAGGCCGTCGAGCCGGCGCAGGTGCTGGTCAACCTCACGATGGTCCAGTCGGCCCTCGGGGTGCCGCACGTCGACGGCGTGTACTGGACGCTCTGGGCGGAGCTGCGGTTCTACCTGCTCGTCGGTCTGCTCTCGCTCGCGGGCCTGAACCGTCGGCGGGTCCTGGTGGTCGCGCTGGTGTGGCCCTGGCTGGCACAGCTCGCCCTGCACACAGGGCTCACGGGCCTCGCGACGGCGCTCGTCGCGGACTACGCGTCGCTGTTCGCCGCCGGGATGGCCCTGTACGTGCTGCACCGCGACGGCCACCGGCTCGACGCGTGGCTCGTCGTGGCGGCCAACGCGGTCCTCGCGCTGCTGCTCGTCGTCCCGTCGCGCGCCGCGGTCCTCGCCCGGACGACCGGGTACGAGCCGTCGACGCTGCTCCTCGGTGCGGGCGTCGTGGTCTGCGTCGCCCTCGTGGCGTGCGCGGTCCTCACGCCGCTCGCCCGGGTGCGCGCGACGTGGCTCGTGACGCTGGGCGCCCTCACGTACCCGCTGTACCTGGTGCACGACTACTGGGGCCTGTACGTCGTGCACCTCGTCGCGCCGCACGTGCCGGCCGCCGTGGCGCTCGCCGCCGCGTGCGCGGTCGTCCTCGCGCTCGCGTGGGCCGTGCACCGGTGCGTCGAGGTGCCGTGCGGTCCGCGGCTGCGCCGCTGGGCGGAGGACGGCCTGGCGCGTGCGCGTGCGCTCGTGCTGGACCCCGTCAACCGGGGACCGCGGCTCGTGCGCGGGCTCGCGGAGGTCCGCCTGCCCGTCTGACCGGGTGCCGACGCGGGTCGGCCGCCGTCGTCAGGACGTCGGGACGCCTCCGACCACGCCGGGCGGCAGCGAGCCGTCGCGGATCGCGGCGAAGAACGCGGGCGCCTGGTCGGGGTCGAGCAGCACGGTCGAGCCGACGTCGCCCGGCCGGTAGTTCATGTCGGCGATCGGCGGCGTGCCCGTGATGCCCTCGGGACCGGTCGCCGCGCGGAACGCGAGCGCGAGACGCGCCATGTCGACGATCCCCGTGCCGTCGTCCACGGTCAGCGCCCCGGTCCCGGCGTCGACGAGCTTGACCTGCTGCGAGGGCTGCCACACGAGCGACGACGGCTCGACCTTGCCCATGACGGCGCTCACGAGCTGGCGCTGCCGCTCGGCCCGGCCCACGTCGCCCTTCGGGTCGGCCTTGCGCATGCGCGCGAACGCGAGCGCCTCGGTGCCGCCCACGTCGTGGCAGCCCGCGGTCCAGACCATGCCGGAGTCCGGGTCGTTCACGTCGGCGTCGTAGCAGAGGTTCACGCCCCCGACGGCGTCGACGACGTGGCCGACGCCCGCCATGCCGATCTCCGCGTAGTGGTCGACCGTCAGCCCGGTCAGGCCCTCGACGGTGCGGACCAGCAGCGGCGCCTGGCCCCACGCGAACGCGGCGTTGAGCTTGGACGCGCCGTGCTCCGGGATCTCGACGTACGTGTCGCGGGGGAGCGAGATGAGCGCCGCGGGCCCGTCCTGCGGGACGTGCAGCAGCAGGATCGTGTCGGTGCGCGCACCCTCGGTGCCGTCGGCCGCGATCCCGCCGTCCGCGCGCGAGTCGGAGCCCGTGAGCAGGTACGTCGTGCCGGGCGTGCCCGCCGCTCCGGACAGCGCGGGGGTGTGCTGGATCTTGCCGTTCGCCCAGTACGCCAGCCCGATCGGCCACGCGAGCAGCGCGACGAGCACGAGCACCGCGGTGAGCGCGACGAGCCGGCCGCGACGCCGACGGGGGGCTGCCGGGGTGTCGCCGCCGCCGACGGGTGCCGGTCGGCCGCCGCCCGGACCTCCGGGCCGTGCGCCCGGGGCCGCCGCAGGCCGTGCCGCAGCACCCGCACGGGACGTCGTGGACCGCGGGGTCGCGGCGCCCGCGGAACGCGTGCCGCCGGCCGCCGCGGTGCCGCCGACCGGGGTCGCCGCTCGCGGGCGGGCCGGCGCGGGCCGTGTCGCCGGAGCGGGCCGTGCGCCGCCGACGGGGATCGCCGGTGCGCCGTCGGCGGGACGGGACCCGCCGGACGCCGGCGAGAACGACGCGGGTCGCGGTGCGCTCGACGGACGCCCGGCGGACGGGGTGCCGCGCGGCGGGGTCGAGGGCGCGCCCGCGGAGGGCGTGGACGGGGTGGGGCGGGCCGGACGGGAGGCGGGCGCGTCGGTCCCGACGACGATCGCCTCGCCGTCACCGCCGTCCGCGGGCCGACGCGGCGGAGCCGCGGGGGTGAACGACGGCGGCGCCGAGGGACGCCCGTCGCGGGTCACGGGGCACCTGCCGTCATGCCGGGCACACCGCGGTCGTGTCCTCGGCGGTGAACGCCTCGCGACCCGCCTGCTTGGTGGGGGCGGGCGTCGGCTGCTCGGGGACGGGCGCGGTCGCCTCGGGGGCGGTGGGCGCCGTCGTGCCGGGCGTCGGCGCGGTCGTCGTGGGCGTGGTCGGCTCGGGCTCGCCGAGCGCGGGCAGGTCTGCGGCGACGTTGGCCCACATCTCGGTCGCGGCCGACGTCCACTCGACGCGGTTGGGGTCGCTCTTGGCGGGTGCCCACGGCACGGTCATGAACGTGATGCTGTCACCCCGGATGGAGCGCATGTTGTAGGTGAGGCCGGTCATCGCGGTGAGCGACAGCCCCGAGTCGGTCGTGAGCGAGCTCGTCGCGGCGTCGAGGAACGACACGAGCTGGCCGAGGTCGCTCAGCACGTTCTTCGACAGGACCTCGGTCGCCATGGCCGCCACGAGGCGCTGCTGGTTGCCGATGCGGTTCGTGTCGGAGCCGTCGCCGACGCCCTTGCCCTTGCGGGCCCGGGCGAACGCGAGGGCCGTCGGGCCGTCGAGCCGCTGGACGCCCGCCTGGACGTTGAGCCCCGCGTCCTTCGAGGTCATCGCGTTGGGAATGCAGATCTCGACGCCGCCGATGGCGTCGATCATCGACTGGAACCCGGCGAAGTCCACGACGACGAAGTGGTCGATCGGGACGCCGGTGTTCTCCTGCACGGTGCGGATCGTGCACGCCGCCGCGGACGCCATGTCGCCGCCCATGTCCCACCCGGTCGCGAACGCCGTGTTGAACATGCCGTGCGTCGCGCGCGACTTCTTGCCGTTCGACATCGTGCACGACGGGATGTCGACCAGGGAGTCGCGGGGGATCGAGATGGCCTCGACGCGCTGCCGGTCGGCGGACACGTGGACGAGGATCGTGGTGTCGGACCGCATGCCCGCCACGTCGCCGCCGATCTGCGCGTTCACGCCGTCGCGCTGGTCGGAGCCGAGCACGAGGATGTTCACCGGGGCGCCCTTGTTCGGGTCGTCCGGGTCGGGTGTGCGGGTCACCTGGGGCGTCGGCCCGACCAGCGCGGAGACGTCGACCTGGTCCATGTTGCCCTGGAGCCGGGTGAACGCGGCCGCCGCCCCGGCGACGCCGAACGCGACGACCGCGACGGTCGTCAGCGCGATCCCGCGCAGGATCCGGTGGGTGCGCGGGTTGCGGGCGTGCCGTGCCGCGCGCGGGCGCGGCACGGCGACGTGGCGTGAGGTCACGGCATCGATCGTAGGAGAACGGCGTCACCGCACCGCGCATTGCGCGGGCGGGCGTCGTAAAGGATCTGTGCAGATGAGCGACGCGCCGGGCGCGCCGGTCAGCGCCCGAGCTGCGCGTACTTGGCCTCGGTCGCGTCCTTCTGCGGGCGCCACCACGACTCGTTGTCGCGGTACCACTGCACGGTCGCCTCGAGGCCGGCGCGGAAGTTGCCGTAGCGCGGGCTCCAGCCGAGCTCCTCGCGCAGCTTCGTCGAGTCGATCGCGTAGCGCAGGTCGTGGCCCGGGCGGTCGCTCACGAGGTCGTAGGCGTCCGCCGGCTGCCCCATGATCTCCAGGATCGACTCGACGACGGTCTTGTTGTTCTCCTCGCCGTCCGCACCGATCAGGTACGTCTCGCCGATGCGGCCCTTCTCGATGATCGCCCACACCGCGCTGTTGTGGTCCTCGACGTGGATCCAGTCGCGGACGTTCTCGCCCGAGCCGTAGAGCTTGGGGCGGACGCCGTCGATGACGTTGGTGATCTGGCGCGGGATGAACTTCTCGACGTGCTGGTACGGCCCGTAGTTGTTCGAGCAGTTCGAGATCGTCGCCTGCACGCCGAAGCTGCGCGCCCACGCGCGGACCAGGAGGTCGGACGACGCCTTCGTCGAGCTGTAGGGCGACGACGGGTTGTACGGCGTGTCCGGCGTGAACTTCGCCGGGTCGTCGAGCTCAAGGTCGCCGTAGACCTCGTCGGTCGAGATGTGGTGGTAGCGGACGCCGTGGCGCCGGACCGCCTCGAGGAGCTGGTACGTCCCGATGACGTTCGTGCGGAGGAACGGCCACGGGTCGTGCAGCGAGTTGTCGTTGTGCGACTCCGCGGCGAAGTGCACGACGAGGTCGACGTCCTTCACGAGGTGGTCGACGATGTCCGGGTCCGCGATGTCACCCTTCGCGAAGACGACCTTGCCCTCGACCGGGTCGAGGCTGCGCTCGTCGCCTGCGTAGGTCAGCGCGTCGAGGACCGTCACGTGGACGTCGGGACGCTCACGGACCGTCTGGTGGACGAAGTTCGAGCCGATGAAGCCGGCTCCGCCGGTGACGAGCATGCGCACGGTGTAGACCTCCGGGGCGGGTGGGAACGTACGAACTCTAGCGGGGGACGGATCGGGCAGGGCTGGTCCGTGGAGCGCTGTATCCTCGAACGTCGACCGCCCGCAGCCCGACGCCGGCCGTCGCGCGCGACGGATCGCCCGCACGAGGCGCGTCGCCACGGAAGTCCACCGGGACGTCCCCGATCTGGAGGCACCACCATCGACACGCTGGCAGCGCCCGACGCGCCGTCGGGCTCGACCGCCCTCGTCCGGGAGGTGCGGCACACGCCGCCCATCTGGAAGCAGTGGAACCTCGTCTCGAACTTCGCGCAGCGCGACCTGAAGTCCAAGTTCAAGGGCTCGGCCCTGGGATGGGCGTGGTCGCTGGTCGTGCCGCTCGCGACGCTCGCGATCTACACGGTCGTCTTCTCGGTCGTGTTCCGCGCGCAGCCGCCCGACTTCGGCAACGGCCGCGAGGGCGTCTTCGTGGTGTGGCTGTTCGGCGGCCTCACCACCTGGACGTTCTTCGCGTCGAGCGTGAACGCCGGCATCAGCGGCCTCATCGGGACCGGTGCGCTGCTCAAGAAGATCTTCTTCCCGAGCTACGCGCCCGTCCTCGGCTCCACCGTGGCCGTCGGCGTGCAGAGCGGGATCGAGCTCGGGCTCTTCCTCGTGGTGCTGCTCGCGCTCGGCAACATCGGCTGGACGTGGCTGCTCATCCCGTTCTGGCTCGTGCTGCTCGTCGTGTTCGTCGCGAGCCTCGCGGTCGCGTTCGCGATCCTCAACGTCTACGTGCGCGACCTCGCGCACCTCGTCGCGGTCGCCCTGCAGCTGTTCTTCTACGCGACGCCCGTCATCTACACGCTCGACCTGGTCCCCGCGTCGTGGAACGGGATCCCGATCCGCGCCATCATCGAGTGGAGCCCCATGAGCCTGTTCGTCGAGCTGCTGCGCGGCAACGCGTACGCGCTCGAGACCGGACCGGCCGGCGCGTGGCTCGCGCTCGTCGGGTACACCGCCGCCGCGCTGGGCCTGGCCGTGCTCGTCTACCGCCGTCGTGGCGGCGACCTGGGGGAGGAGCTGTGACCGGTCCCGCGATCCAGGTCTCGCACCTGTCGAAGCACTTCAAGCTCCACCAGGAGCGGCGCAACTCGCTCAAGGAGCGCGTCGTCCGCGGCAAGTCGCGGTCGGACGGCACGTTCCGTGCGCTCGACGGCGTCAGCTTCGACGTCGAGCGCGGCACCACGATCGGCCTCATCGGCCACAACGGCTCGGGCAAGTCGACCCTGCTGAAGATCCTCGCGGGCGTGTACCGCCCCACGAGCGGCGCCGTCCGCGTCGACGGGCGCGTCTCCGCGCTGCTCGAGCTCGGCGCGGGTTTCCACGGGGAGCTCACGGGCCGCGAGAACATCTACCTCAACGGCGCGATCCTCGGCCTCACGCGCAAGCAGATCGAGGCGTCGATCGACGACATCATCGAGTTCGCGGGCCTCGGCGAGTTCATCGACTCGCCCGTGAAGATCTACTCGTCCGGCATGTACGTGCGGCTCGGGTTCGCGATCGCCGTGACGCTCGAGCCGGAGATCCTCATCGTCGACGAGATCATCGCCGTCGGGGACGAGGAGTTCCAGCGCAAGTGCTTCGACCACCTGTTCCGGCTGCGGAACCAGGGGACGACGATCGTGCTGGTCACGCACTCCATGGGGCTCGCCGCGGAGCTGTGCGACTCGGCCGTCTGGCTCGACCACGGCACGGTCCGCGCGGCCGGGAAGGCGCCCGAGGTCATCGACGCGTACCTCGCCGACGTCAACCAGCAGGAGGCGCGGACGAACGACGAGCCGGGCACGGTGCGCACCGGGCTCGACGCGATCCGCAGCGGCTCCGGCGAGGTCCAGGTCCTGTCGGTCGAGGCGCTCGACGAGCTGGGCCAGCCGCTCCCGGTCGTGCTGACCAACGAGCCGCTCACGCTGCGCGTGCACTTCGAGGCGAAGGAGCCCGTCCAGGACGTGACGATCGGCATCGGCTTCATCCACGAGAACGGCATCGGTATCGGCGGAAGCAACACCCGCCAGCACGGCGTCCCGATCTCGCTCGAGCCGGGTGTCGGGTACATCGACTACTCGACCGACCGTCTCGACCTGATGCCGGCCAACTGGCGGATGTCCACCGCCGTGCGCAGCCACGGCCACGTGTACGACATGCTCGAGAAGGCGTTCCCGCTGCCCGTGCGCAGCAGCGGCGGGGACGACGGCGGAGCCGTGCGGCTCCACGGCCGCTGGGGCGACGTCGTGCGCGAGGGCGCGCCCGCGACCGCCCCGTCGGCCGCGGCACCGTGAGGGACTCGCTGACGCGGCGGATCGGCCGTCGGGTCCGCGCGGTCCTGGCCCCGAGCCCGGCACCGGTCGCCGACGACCACCCGCGCGTCCTGGACCTGACGGCCGGGCAGGTGGTCGAGGAGCACGTCGGTGCGGACTTCGCCGCCGCGCTCGCCGGCGGCCGGGCCGCGGTCGTCGCGCACTGGTCGCGCGCGGCGGCCACGACGCTGTCGGCCCGCGGCCTCGTCGCCGAGCTCACGGCCGCGGGCTACGCGGTGGTCGTCTCGTCGTCCTCGCCCGCGGCCGGGCCGCTCGGCTGGGGGGACGTCGACCTGTCGCGGGTCGCGGTCCTGCGCAAGCCCAACATCGGGTACGACTTCGGCTCGTGGACGGTCGCGCTCGACCGGTACCCCGAGCTCAGCGCGAGCGACACGATCGTGCTCACCAACGACAGCCTCGTCGGGCCGTTCGCGACCCTCGCCCCGTACCTCGACATGCTGGCCGCGTCGAGCACGGACGTGTGGGGGCTGACCGAGACCGCGCAGTTCACGCGCCACGTGCAGAGCTACTTCCTCGGCTTCCGCCGTGGTGTGCTGCAACGGCCGGCGCTCGCCGCGTTCTGGCGCGACGTGCGGCACTACGACGACAAGCAGCTGGTCATCCACCGGGGCGAGCTCGCCTTCGCGAGCCTCCTGCACGCCGAGGGCATCCCGCTCGGGGCCGCCTTCCCGGCGGGGAGCGTCGTCGACCTGGCGGACAACCCGACCATCATCGGCTGGCGACGGCTGCTGGAGGCGGGGTACCCGTTCGTGAAACGCGAGGTCGTGCGGTCGCCGCACCTCGCACCCGAGGGGGACAGGGTCGCCGAGGTGGTGCGCGACCTGTACGGAGTCGACGTGGCCGACTGGATCGAGCCCGACGAGGCGAACGACGAGGCGCAGGACAGCGCGGGGGAGCACGGATGAGGCGGATCACCCGAGCGGGTGTCGTAGGCAGGATCAAGCGGCTGCGGATCGCGGTCGGCGTGCGGATCGCGGGCACGCGCCCGCGCAAGGCGGACACCGGTTCGCGGACCAGCATGTCCAGCTGGTTGCAGCGTCAGCGCGGCCGGCGGACCGGCGCGTTCCCGGACGCGTGGCGCGTCAACGAGGCGCTGCCCTTCGCGGCCCCGTCGCGGGTCGGCGTGGCGATGCACGTGTTCTACGCGGACCTGGTGCCGGAGCTGCTCGCGCAGCTCGCGCACGTCCCGGTGGAGGTCGACCTCCTGGTCACCAACTCCTCGGGCTCGCCGCTGACCGTCGACGTCTCGGGCCTGTCGAACGTGCGGAACGTCGCGGTGCTCGACGCGCCCAACCACGGCCGGGACATCCTCCCGCTCGTCTCGCTCGTCAACGCGGGCCTGCTCGACCCGTACGACCTCGTGCTCAAGATGCACACCAAGCGCAGCACGTGGCGTGCCGAGCACGCCGAGCTCGGGGGCACGGGCGACGAGTGGAAGACGTCGTTCTTCGAGGGGCTGCTCACGGACGCGGCGAACGTGTCCGAGATCCTCGGGGCGTTCGCCGCGCAGCGCGACCTCGGGGTGGTCACCGCGGACGGCAGCGTCCTGGGTGCCGAGTTCTGGGGCGGCGACGAGCCCGCGGCGCGCGAGCTGCTGGAGCGGCTCGGCATCACCCTCGACGCGCCCGCGCTGCGGTTCCCGGCCGGCTCGATGTACTGGGTCCGGGGCATCGTGCTGCAGGGTCTGCGGTCGCTCGCGCTCACGGCCGAGGACTTCGAGCCCGAGGCGGGGCAGGTCGACGGCACGACGGCGCACGCGATCGAGCGGCTCGTCGGCGTCCTCGCCGTCGAGGCGGGCCTCCGGGTCGAGGAGCGGCGGTCGGTGCGCGGCGACGCGGGCCGCGCGCGGCGGTACGCGGTCGACACCGAGCCCGAGCGCTGCATGCGGACGGTCCCGTTCTACCTCCCGCAGTTCCACGCGACGCCCGAGAACGACCGGTGGTGGGGCACGGGGTTCACGGAGTGGCAGAACGTCACGGCGGCCCACCCCGTCTACCCGGGGCACGAGCAGCCGCTGCTCCCGTCCGACCTGGGCTTCTACGACCTGCGGCTCGACGCGGTGCGGGACGCCCAGCAGAGCCTGGCGACGGCGTACGGCGTCGAGGGCTTCATGTACTACTACTACTGGTTCGCGGGCCGGCGGCTCCTCTCGATGCCGATCGAGAAGCTCGCCGCCGGGGACACCCCCAAGACGTTCTGCCTGATGTGGGCGAACGAGAACTGGACGCGGCGCTGGGACGGCCGGTCGTCCGACACGCTCATCGGGCAGGACTACGACACCGTCCCGGCGACGCAGTTCATCGACGACATCCTGGAGTTCATCCGGGACGAGCGGTACCTCAAGGTCGACGGGCGCCCGCTGGTGTCGGTGTACCGGATCTCGCAGATCCCGGACTACCCGGCGGTGCTCGAGCACTGGCGCCGCCGCGCCCGCGAGGAGGGCGTCGGCGAGCTGAAGATCATCAACGTCGACGTGGCGAAGGAGTTCGACGGTCTCGACCGGTCGGTCGCGACCGCGGGCCTCGACGGCACGCACTGGTTCCCGCCGCACAACGCCAAGTGGGACTGGCTCGACTACGCCGACCTCGGCGCCGACGCGGAGTTCCGCGGGAACCTGCTGAGCTACGACGGGCTCGTGCGGGACGCCGAGAAGCGGCTGCGCAACCTCGCGCCCGGGGTCTTCCCGGCGGTGATGGTGAACTTCGACAACACCGCGCGACGGCAGTGGGGCGCGGACATCTGGCACGGCTCGAACCCGTACACGTTCCGCCGCTGGCTCGCGGCGACCGCCGACGCGGTCGCGGACCGCCCGGAGGAGGAGCGCCTGGTGTTCGTGAACGCCTGGAACGAGTGGGCGGAGGGCGCGGTGCTCGAGCCGACCGTCCGCCACGGCCACGGCTACCTCTGCGCGGTGCGGGACGTGGTCTTCTCGTGACCGTCCTGCGGCACGGTGCGGACGGCCACGGACGAGACGAAGGACTGACGGCATGACGGCGAACCTCCCCACGACCCCCCTGCGCGCGCTGCCCGCGACGGAGCGCGACGGCGTCCGGGTGGTCCGCGAGACCGGGCAGGCGTGGCTCGACGGGTCCGAGGACGAGCTGTTCCGCCGGCTGACCACGAGCGGGCTGCCGCTCGACTCGCTCAGCGACGAGCTGTTCGCGACCGCGACCAGCTGGCCCGAGCGGTACCACCTGTCGCCGTCCCGGGCGAACGTGATCCGGGCGCTCGACCTGCCCGCGGACGCCCGCGTGCTCGAGATCGGTGCGGGCTGCGGTGCGATCACGCGCTACCTGGGCGAGACGTGCGCGCTGGTCGACGCGCTCGAGCCGACGTTCCCGCGGGCCCGCGTGGCCGCCGCGCGGACGGCCGACCTGCCGGGCGTCGTCGTCACCAACGCGGAGGTCTCGGACCTCCCGGACGAGGCCGCGTACGACCTCGTCGTCGTGGTCGGCGTGCTGGAGTACGTCGGCGGCGGCGGCGACGACCCGCAGCCCTACGTGACGTTCCTCGACGAGCTGCGCCGGCGGCTGCGGCCCGGGGGCGTCCTCGTCCTCGCGATCGAGAACCCGCTCGGCGTGAAGTACCTCGCCGGGGCGCCCGAGGACCACTCCGGGCAGGTCTTCCACTCGGTCGAGGGGTACCCCGTCGACGGGCCGGCGCGCACCTTCACGCGACGCCGGCTGGCCGAGCTCGCACGGCTCGCCGGGTTCGGCGCGACGCACGTGCTCGGCGCGTTCCCGGACTACAAGCTGACGCGCATGGTGCTCGACGACGCGCTCCTGGAGCGTGCGCCGGGCCTGGCGGTCGCCGCGCAGCACTTCCCGAGCCCCGACTGGGTGCTGCCCCGTCCGGTCCTGCTCGACGAGGCGCTGGTCTGGGGCCAGCTGGTCGAGGCGGGCGTGGGTGCCGAGTTCTCGAACTCGTTCCTGCTGCTGGCAGGCACCGGTGACGACGCCCCGGAGCTGTGGGGCGGGGACAAGCTCGCGGAGTACTTCTCGATCAGCCGCGGGCGCCCGTACCAGGTCGCGAAGCGCGTCGCCGTCGAGGCGGACGAGGTGACGATCACGAGCCGGCGGCTCGGGTCGGGCAGCCACGGCGACCTGACCGTGCGCGAGTACACCGAGCCGTGGCTGGCCGGCGCGTCGCTCGTGGACCTCGCGCTCCAGGAGCCGGGACGCCTCGACGACCTGGTCCGCGACTGGGTGCGCCTGCTCGGCGAGCGCGTCGACGCCAGCGCCGACGGGACGCCGTTCGACGTCCTGCCGCACAACGTGCACTACACCGACGGGCAGGCGACGGTGATCGACGACGAGTGGCGCTCCGCGTCGCTCACGCGTCGTGACGTCGTCCTGCGCGGTGCGCTCCTGCTCGCGCGCGACCTCCTCGACCGCGCGCCCGCGTCGACGTGGGGCGCGACGACCGCGTACGACCTGGCCGAGCGCGTCGCCACCGTCGCGGGCGAGAAGGTCGGGCGCGGCGACCTCGAGGCGGCCGTCGTCCGCGAGAGCGAGCTGCAGGCCGAGGTCGGCGGTGCGGCGCGCGGCTCCGACCGCTTCGACCGGATCCGGTCGGTCGTCGAGGAGGACCTGCGGCGTCGCCTCGACGAGCCGCGCGCGGGCGTCGCCCCGACGCCCGTGTGGCAGACGGCGGACGACCAGAGCTCCGAGGCCACGGAGACGCGCGACCTCCTGTGGGCCACGGGCGCGCAGCTCGACGAGGCGCGGCGCGAGCTCGCGGAGGCGCGCCGGGAGGCCGCCGCCGCGCGGGCGCGGGTCGCCGAGATCGAGCAGGGACGTGCCTACCGCGCCGCGTCGGGCGTGCGCCGGCTGCTCGGCCGGGGCTGACCGTGGGAGACGCGGTCGCGGCGCGCACCGCGGGGAGCGGGCGGCTCGGGCCGTCGCGCCCGCTGGCCCGGGCGCGGTGGGCGCCGGCGTCCGTCCGGGCCCGCGAGGCGCGACGCGAGATCGAGGAGCGGAGCCCCGGCGACGCGCAGTTCCGTGCCTCGTTGGTCGACTGCTGGGCCGACCTGCCGTCCTCGCTCCCCAGCGGCCGCGGCGCGTCGCGGAGCCCCGCGGACACGCCTGTCTGGTGGTACTGGGCCGACGGGGTCGACCAGGCGCCGGCGCTCGTGCGGCGCTGCCTCGAGAGCGTGCAGGCGCACCGCGGCGAGCACCCCGTCGTCGTGCTGGACCGCTCGACGTGGTCGTCGTACGTCGACCTCCCGGAGCACGTCCTCGCCCGGCGCGGCGCGATGACCGAGACGCACTTCTCCGACATCCTGCGGACCGCCCTGCTCGCGAGCCGGGGAGGGGTCTGGCTCGACGCGACCGTCCTGCTGACCGCGCCCCTGGAGGAGACCTCGCGGCTCGCGGGGCCGAGCGGGTTCTACGCGTTCACGCGACCGTGCGACCCGTTCGTCATGTCGAGCTGGTGCATGGCGGCGGCACCGGGGAACGCCCTGGTGGCGGTCCTGCGGGACCTGCTGTCCGCGTACTGGCGGCGCCACGACGAGCTCGGGCACTACTTCCTCCTGCACTTCCTCGCGGAGGTCGCGATGACGATGCACCGTCCGAGCCGGCGGATCTGGGAGGGCACGCCCGTGCGCTCGTTCGAGCCGCCCCACGAGCTGCAGCACGCCCTGGGGGAGCCGTTCGACCCCGCGCGGCTCGACCGGATCCTGCGGGGCTCGGGCGTCCACAAGCTGAACTGGCGGGTCGAGGAGCAGCTGCGCGCGGACGGTCGGGACCCGGGTGGGACGTTCCTCGAGGCGGTCGTGCGCGGCGACGTGACCGGGGCGCGCTGACCCTCGCGGACCCTCCGCGCCCCGCGTGCGCGGCGCCCGCGTGACCGGCGCCGGGGACTCGCCGCCCGCCGACCTGGTCATTCGTCCGAGTAGTACGAACGGGCGCGTCGTACCGGCTATGGTCATCCACGCGTGCACGCGTCCTCGAAGGGGTGCTCGGTCGACGAGCGCGCGCACCGGTCGGCGTCGGCCCGCCGACACACGTCATCACGGCCGGGACGACGGCGTCCCGGCAGATCGGGAGCAGCACCAGTGAGCACACATCCGTCAGCGGAGACCCCGCTGCGCGCGCTTCCCGCGCGCCGCGTCGACGGTGTCGACGTGGTCCGGGAGACCGGTCAGGCGTGGCTCGACGGCTCGGAGGACGTCCTGCACGAGCGGATGACCACGTCGGGCCTGCCGCTGGATTCGCTGAGCGACGAGCTGTTCGCGACCGCCACCAGCTGGCCCGAGCGCTACCACCTGTCGCCGTCGCGGGCCAACGCGATCCGCGCCCTCGACCTGCCGGCCGACGCGTGCGTCCTCGAGATCGGCGCGGGGTGCGGTGCGATCACGCGCTACCTCGGCGAGACGTGCGCGCTCGTCGACGCGCTCGAGCCGACGTTCGCACGCGCGCGGGTCGCGGCCGCGCGCACCGCGGAGCTCCCCGGCGTGCGCGTCTTCAACGCCGAGGTGGAGGACCTCCCCGACGAGCAGGTGTACGACCTGGTCGTCGTCGTGGGCGTGCTCGAGTACGTCGGGGGCGGGGGCGACGAAGAGGCGCCCTACGTGGCGTTCCTCGACCGGCTCCGGCGCACGCTGAGGACCGGCGGACGGCTCGTGCTCGCGATCGAGAACGAGCTCGGCGTGAAGTACCTCGCGGGCGCGCCCGAGGACCACTCGGGCAAGGTGTTCCACTCGGTCGAGGGCTACCCGGTCGACGGTCCGGCCCGCACGTTCAGCCGCCGCCGCCTGCAGCGCCTCCTCGGCGAGTCGGGCTTCGCGACCACCCACGTGCTCGGTGCGTTCCCCGACTACAAGCTCACGCGCATCGTCCTGGACGGCACCCTGCTCGAGCGCGCGCCCAGCCTCGCGGTGCGCGCGCCGCACTTCCCGAGCCCCGACTGGGTGCAGCCGCGTCCCGTCCTGCTCGACGAGCAGAAGCTCTGGCAGGAGCTCGTCGACGCGGGCGTCGGCCTCGACTTCGCGAACTCGTTCGTCGTCGTCGCGTCCGTCGGCGAGCCCACGTCCTCGCTGTGGCCGCAGGGCCGGCTCGCGCGCTACTTCTCGATGCAGCGGCGCCGCCACTTCCAGGTCGTGAAGACCGTCGCGTCCGACGCCGACGGCGTGACCGTGACGAGCGAGCGGCTCGCGAGCGGCGAGGCGGACGGCCTCGCCGTGCTGCCGTACAGCGAGCCGTGGCTCGACGGCGAGTCGCTCGTGGAGCGCGCCGTGGCCGCGCCCGAGACGCTCGACGACGTCGTGCGCGACTGGGGGCGCGTCGTGCGCGCGCGGCTCGCGGAGGCGGCGCCCGGCGAGGGGGTCGCGTTCGACGTCCTGCCGCACAACGTGCTCTACCGGGACGGCGTCCCCGGGCTGATCGACGACGAGTGGCGCTCGACCGGCATGACGCCGCGCGACGCGATCCTGCGCGGCGCGCTCGTGCTCGTGCGCGACCTGCTCGACGTCGCCGGGCCCGAGCGCTGGGGCGCGAGCGACTGGCGCGAGCTCGTGGCCCGCGTCGCGGACGTCGCGGGCGAGCCCGTGGACGGCGACGGGATCGAGCGGGCGATCCTGCTCGAGGCCGACCTGCAGGCCACCGTCGGGGGAGCCGCGACCGGGACCCCGCAGCACGCGCGGACCGTCGACGTCGTCGAGCGCGAGCTCCGCCGGCGCCTGGCGTCGGCGTCGCACGGGCGCCGGCCGGTCCCCGTGTGGGAGTCCGAGGCGGAGGCCTTCGACGACGCCGTCGCCACGCGTGACCTGCTGTTCGCGACCGGCAAGCAGCTGGACGAGGCGAACGCGCGCCGGAGCGAGCTCGAGGACGAGCTGGGCCGCGCGAACGCCCGGATCGTCTACGTGACGAAGCACCCGGTGCGCGTGTTCGCGGGCCGCGTGCGGTCGCGGGTGCGCCGCGCCCTGCAGCGCGGCTGACGCGTCGACCGCCGGCGTGCGCCGCACGGTGCAGCGCCGCTGACAGGGACGCCGCCGCCTCCTCGGACGCAGGAGGCGGCGGCGTCCGTCCGGGTCAGACCGTGACGACCGGGCAGCCGAGCGTCGTCGTGGTGCCCGCCCCCGTGTTCACGGCGAACAGGCAGACCTGCTGGCGGCCCGGCGGCGCCGCGATGGACAGGGTGAAGCCGTGGTTCGGCCCGTACGCGGGGAACGCGGCGCCGATGTCGGGGCGTGAGACGTCGGCCCAGCCCATGACGTACTGCGAGCCGCGGTACATCTGGACGATCACGGGTCCCGTCGTGTCGGGGTCGAACGCCCAGCCGGAGACCGTGATGCGACCACCCGAGGCGGAGACCGCGTCGACCCGTCCGACCGGGTCGCCCGACGGGACATCGACCGTGCCGCACCCGAGGGACGTGCTGCTGCCCGCGAGCGTGTTCACGGCGTAGACGCACACCGCGTGCCTGCCGGGGCCGGACCGGACGTCGAGCTGGAAGCCGTGCAGCGCTCCGGCGGCCGGGAACGCGGCGCCCACGTCGGGTCGGGACCGGTTGGCCCAGCCCATCGCCCCGAGCGCGCCGTCGACGTAGGCCTGCACGATGATCGACGCCGACGTGTCGGGGTCGATCGCCCAGCCGCTCACCCGGAGACCACCGGGGACGCCGGTCGCGACGTCGAGGCGGCCGAACGGGTCGCTCGACGGCACGTCGACCGTGCGGCAGCCGAGCGAGACGGACGCGCCCGGCCCGGTGTTCACGGCGGCGAGGCACACCTGGTGCCGGCCCTCGCTCGCCGTCGCGGTGACGGAGTAGCCGTGGTCGGGACCGCTCGCGGGGAAGGCGACGGCGACGTCGGGCCGTGGCGCACTGGCACGGCCCAGCGCGACCGGCGCGCCGTCGACGTACATCTGGACGTAGATCGGCTCGGGCGTGTCCGGGTCGAGCGCCCAGCCCGTCACGGTGATCTTCGCGGGCGCCGTGCTCGTGGCCTCGAGCTGCCCGCGCGGGCTGCCGTGGATGGGGTCGGTGTCCAGCAGGTTGTTGTCGATGTTGATCGTCACGCCGCCCCACGTCTCCGTGTGGCCGCCGCGGTACTGGTGCATGCGCTGGTAGAACGCCCACTGGTTGTCGGCGACGTAGGGCGCGTGGCCGTAGATCGACCCCGTGCCGGACCAGCGGGCGATCCAGATCTTGTCGGGCGCGACGAAGCCCGGCTGGGCCGCACCGGCCGCGAGGTCCGCGATGCCCGTGGCCGCGCTGCTGTAGACGCCGGAGCTGTAGCCGTACTCGCGCAGCGTGAGCGTCCACGCCGACAGGTACGCCCGCACCGAGCCGCTGCACTGGCTGCCGCGCGTGTAGGACTCCATGTCGTAGTAGATGTCCGAGCCGCTGCCGAGGCCGAGCTCACGGGCGCGCGCGACGGCGTCGAGCGCCGCCTCGCGGCCCTGGTCCCACTCCAGCCCGTACGTGACCCGGTTGGTGTACGTCGAGCAGGGCGCCTGCCGACCCACGTAGATCGGGACGGCCTTCCAGCCCATGCCCGCGATGCTGCGCAGCCACGGCGCCGTCAGGTTCGGCTGGGAGCAGCCGCGGGAGATCCCGCCGATGTACACGCCGACCGCCCGGTACGGCGACGCGAGCCACGCCTGCATCGAGGACAGCGCGGGTGCCGTGCACGCGTCGAAGCCCTCGCCCTTGAACCACGTGAACGCGCGGTCGAGCGGCGGGGCGTCGGCCGCCAGCGCCGACACCGTTCCCGCGGCCTCGCGCCGCGCGGACGCCGACAGGCCCGCGAGAACGTCCAGCACGGGGCGGGCGTCGTCGCCGAAGGTCGCGGTGACCAGCACGTCCGTGCCCACCACGTGCGCGACGAGCTCCCCGGCGACACGCTGCGCCGCGTCGAGCTCGGGGACCGACCCCGCGGGCAGCTCGACCGTGCCGAACGGTGTCTCGGCGGGCACCGGCTGCAGCTGCAGCGTCGTCGTCCTGCCCAGCAGCGTCGACGGGCACTGCGGCGCCGGGCCCTGGCTGCCCAGGTAGACCGCCGGGCGGTCGAGCCGCACGCACGCGGTCGGGTCGGCAGCCAGGTCGACGACGGGCCATCCCGCGGGAGGGGTGAACGTGACGCCCCGGTAGGTGAGCGTGCCGGACGCGGACGCGGACCCGGACCCGGCCGCGGTCGTCGGCTCGGGGGCCGCCGGTGCGGCGGGCGTGCTCGCGGGCGACGCGGGCGTCGGTGTCGGCTCGCTCGCGGGCGCCGTCGGCTCGGCGGACGTCCCGTCGGGCGCCGAGGTCGGCGCGGCGACGTCCGGGGCGGCGGTGCCGGAGGCCTCCGGCGTCGGGCTCGACGGCGCCGACGACGCGGCCACGTCCTGCGGCTCGGGCGGGGCGGCGGCCACGGCCGGCACGCCGAGCGTCGCGAGCGAGAGGCCGACGGCGAGAGCGGCGAGGGCGGATCGCCTGGGTCTGGGGTGCATCGTCACACTTTCCGGGCTCGGGGAGTCAACGCCGAGGTTACGACCCCGCGGGCGCGCCGTGCGGACCGGCGCGCTCGGGGCCGGCAAGGCGTTACCGTGCCGTGCGGCCCGACGCCTCCAGCGGGTCGGGAGGACGGGAGAGGTCGTGCGTCGAGCAGTCCAGCGGTGGGTGGCCATGACGGCCGCGGTCGTGGCCGCGAGCGCAGGGCTCGTGCTGCCCGCGGGTCCCGCCGCGGCCGCGGAGGAGGTCCTCACCCCGCCGTCGTCCGGCGCCTGGTCGGTGGAGGGCCGCGGGTGGGGCCACGGGATCGGCATGTCGCAGTGGGGCGCCCAGGGCGCCGCGCTCCAGGGGCTGACCGCGGACCAGATCCTCGACTTCTACTACCCGGGCACCGTGCGGTTCGACATCGGCCAGGACTACCCGCTGCGGGTGCGGCTCACCGCGCTCGCGGGCGGCGCCGCGACGCTGGGCCCGGTCCCGGGCGCGTCGCTCGTCGTCACGGACGTCTCGACCGGTGCGGCCGTCACCGCGCCCGCGGGCGCCCGCGTCACCGTGACGCGCAGCGCGGCCGGGTTCACCCCCGTGGCCGTCCAGGGCGGCAGCACGACGCCGCTGCCGATCGCCGGGGTGGCCACCGTGGCCGGCCCCGTGCAGGTGTCGGCGGCCGACGGGTCGCAGGTGTGGGCGTACGCGGCGTCCGGGGCGGGCACGCGCTACCCCGGGGCGCTGCGCCTCAACGCGACGGGTGCGTCGACGCTCGAGGTCGTCAACCACGTCCCGATGGAGCAGTACCTCCGGGGCGTCGTGCCGCGCGAGTCGCCGTCCTCATGGGCACCTGCGGCCCTCCAGGCGCAGTCCGTGGCCGCCCGCACGTACGCGCTCGCCGTCCGGGCCGCGACGGGCACGGCGGACCTGTGCGACACCACCCAGTGCCAGGTCTACGGCGGCGCCGCGACCTCGACCGCGGGCGGTGCGGTCACCGAGCTCTTCGCCGCGTCGACCGACGCCGCGATCGCCGCGACCGCGCGCGTCGCCCGCTACTACGGCGGGGGACCGGCGTTCACGCAGTTCTCCTCGACCAACGGCGGGTACTCCAAGGCGGGTTCCCGTCCGTACCTGGTCGCCCGCGCCGACCCTTACACCGGCACCGCGCCCGGCGACACGCGCACCCGGTGGACCGACAGCCTGTCGGTGGCGCGCGTCCAGCAGTCCTGCCCGGCGGGCGGGACGCTGCAGCGGATGGTCCTCACCCGCGACGGTCTGGGTGAAATCGGCGGCCGGATCCTGTCCGCGCGGCTCGAGTGCACGACCGGGACGGCGACGGTGGCGACGCCCGCGTTCGGCCTGCTGTCGAGCTGGTGGCGCGCCACCAGCACCGGCCAGCCGCTCGGCAACGTCGAGGTCGTCGAGGCCGGTGCGGGCGCGGTGCGCGTCAAGGGCTGGGCGCTCGACCCCGACACGACCGCGCCCGTGTCGGTGCGCGTCACCGTCGCCGGCAGCAGCGCGACGACCGTCGCGAACCTCGACCGCCCGGACGTCGGCGCGGCGTTCCCGGGCCTCGGGTCGGCGCACGGGTTCGACGCCACGTTCGGTGCCCCCGCCGGGGCCACGACGGTCTGCCTGGCGGTCGTGAACGTCGGGCAGGGCAGCGACCTCGACCTCGGCTGCCAGGGCGTGGTCGTCGCCGCCGGCGCGCCCTACGGCTCGGTGGACGCGCTCGTCGCGGCGCCCGGCAGCGGCACCGGTCCCGTCGTCCGCGCGTCCGGCTGGACGGTCGACCCCGACGCGCCGACGCAGCCGGTGACCGTCCGCCTCCTCGTCGACGGCGTGGTCGCCGCGACCGTCCCCGCCTCCGCGCCCCGCCCCGACGTCGGTGCGGCGCTGCCCGGCGTCGGCGACGCCCACGGGTACGCGCTCGAGGCGCAGGTGACCGCCGGGACCCACCAGGTGTGCGTCGCGTTCGTCGACGTCCCGACGGGGTCGGCACTGCCGACCACGTGCCGCTCGCTGACGGCCCCGGGCGGGTCCCCGCTCGGCAGCGTCGACTCCGCCGTGGGCGCGCCCGGAGGCGTGCGCGTCGGCGGGTGGGCACTCGACCCGGACACGGTCGCGGCCGCGCAGGTCCGCGTGACGGTCGCCGGCACGACGACGACGGTCGCCGCGTCCGACCGGCGCGACGACATCGGGGCCGTGTTCCCGGCGTACGGGGCCACCCGCGGCTACACCGCCGTCGTGCCCGCCCCGGCCGGGGCGGTCTCCGTGTGCGTGACGATCGCCAACGTCGGCGCGGGCGCGGACACGTCGCTGGGCTGCCGCACGGTCGTCGTCCCGGCGTCGTCACCGGTGGGGAACGTCGAGGTCGCGGTCGGGCGCCCGGGCGGCGTCCAGCTGTCGGGCTGGGCGCTCGACGCCGACACGACGTCGCCGATCTACGTGTGGGCCAGCGTCGACGGGGTCGGCGGGCCGATGCTCGCGTCCGTGCCGCGCGCCGACGTCGCGGCCGTCGTCCTCGGGGCGGGCCCCGCGCACGGCTTCTCCGCCCTGCTCGCCGCGTCGCCCGGCACCCGCACCGTCTGCGTGACCGCGGTCAACACCGGCCCGGGCGCCAACACCGACCTCGGCTGCCGGCAGGTCGTCGTGCCCGGCGGGTCGCCGGTCGGCAACCTCGAGGTCGCACGCGGCGTCACGGGTGGCGTGCAGGTCGTCGGCTGGGCGCTCGACCCCGACACGACCGCGTCGCCCTACCTGCTGGCGACCGTCGACGGTCGGGCGCAGTACCTCGTGGCCTCGGGGTCGCGTCCCGACATCGGTGCGGCGTTCCCGGGGTACGGGTCCGCGTTCGGCTTCTCGGCGACGCTCGCGGCGGCGCCGGGGGCGCGGACGGTGTGCCTCACGATCTCGAACACCGGGGCGGGGTCGCACGCGCCCCTCGGGTGCCGGACGGTCGTCGTCCCGTAGCGCGGCCGGAGGTCACCGGCACCCGGGGGGCAGGGCGGCCGGGTGCCGACGGCGGGTGCGGCTAGAGGAGGCGCCGGGCGGCGCCCCACCACGCGCGCATCGCCGCCTGCGCGACGCCGCCGCCCGCCGGGAGCGGGAACTGCGCCGGGTCGAACGTCGCGGTCAGCAGCCACGCGAGGTCGCGGTCCGGCACGGTGCGGGCGGCCTGCACGGCCTGCCGCCGCCGTCGCACCCACCCGAGGTGGCCGAGGAACCAGGACCAGCCGCGGACCTTCTGCCGTCCCCAGCCCTGCGCGACCGCGACGAGCAGGATCGCGAGCTCGAACGCCAGCAGGGGGAGCGCGAGCAGCGCGAGCATCCGGCCGCCGTAGCAGGTCGCGACGAACAGCAGCCGGTTGCGCTCGACGAGGTACATCTTGAGCGGGCTGCGGCCGAACTCGTAGTGGTGGACCGCGACGGCGTCCGGCACGTACTCGACGCGCAGGCCGTGCTGCCAGCAGCGCCAGCTCACCTCGAGGTCCTCGAGGTAGGCGAAGAACGTCTCCGGGAACCCGCCGAGCGCGTCCCACGTCGAGCGGCGGGCCGCCATGCAGGCGCCGGTCACGCTCGCGACGGGGGTGCGCGCGGCGTGCGCGGCCACGTCGTCGCCCATGCCGCCCGCCCAGGACAGGCCCAGCACGTGCAGCGGGTTCCCGACGGAGTTGACGGTGGTCGGGTCGGATGCGAGGCGCACCTGGCCGCTCACGAGACCGACGGTCTCGTCGTCGAGCGCCCGGACGAGCGCCACGAGCGCACCGGGCTCGACGATCGCGTCCGAGTTCACGAGCGCGAGCACGTCGCCGGTCGTCTCGGCCGTCCCCACTGCGACGCCCCCGGTGAAGCCGAGGTTGCGCGGCGGCCGGACGACGCGCAGGCGGGCGTCGGGCGGGAGCGTGGCGACGGCGTCCGTCGTGCAGCCGTTGTCGACGAGCACGAGCTCGACGTCCACGTCGACGGACGCGAGCACGGCCGCGACCGCGTCGTGCAGGTACGGCTCCGCGCCGTAGGCGAGCATGACGACCGACACGTGTCGGGCAGCCGTGGTCACGGGGTGCTCCATTCGGCGAGCGTGCGCCGCAGCGCGACGGCGGCGGCGGCGAGGGACGCGGCGGAGCCCACCGTGAGGGCGGTCGGCACGAGGGTCGCGAGCGGGAGGGGGAGCGCGAGGCTCACGAGGAACGCCGCGAGGCCGAGCGCCCACACCAGCGTCGCCCACGCGTCGCGCCCGCGGGCGAGCAGCCCCTGGACGAGCACCTGCACGACCATGAACAGCGCCGACGACACCGCGAGGATCGTGACGTCGAGACGCGCGATGTCGAACGTCGCGCCGAACAGCAGCCGGACCGCCTCGGGCCCGACCACGGCGGTCGCCGCGACCCCCAGGAGCCCCAGGGCGACCGTCGCGACCGTGGCCGTCCGCACCCCCGCCACGAACTGCGGGCGCTCGCCGCGGGCGACGTGCTGCGCGAGCCGCGGGAGGAAGACGGCCTGCACCGCCGCGAAGAGGAACAAGGGGACACGGGCGACCGTGAGCGCGTTGACGAGGTTGCCGACGACGTCGGCCTCCGCGGGCGTCTTGAGCAGCTGCGCGGCGACCGGACCCGCGTTGGCGAGCGCCTGCGACGTGAGCGAGGCGAGCACCAGCGGCGTCATCGCGGTCGTCGCGGCGGCCCCCGCGCCGTGGGTCAGGATCCGCCCGGGCCGGACGAGCGCGAGCCCGGTCGACACGAGCGGCGCGAGACCGAGCACGAGGCCGTACGCGCGCGCGTCGGTGCTGCCGGCGAGCGCGAGCGCGCCGATGCCGCCGACCCGCAGCGCGCCGTCGACGGCGAGCTGCAGCCCGTACCGCGGGAACCGGCCGGTGCCGGCCAGCACCCCGCGTGCGAGGTAGGCGAGCGCCATGCCGACGAGCGCGAGGACGAACAGCCAGACGATGCCGTCGACGCCGTCGAACACGAGGTCGGTGAGCTGCCGGTGCGTGAGCGCGACGACGAGCGCGACCGCGGCGAGCGTCGCCGCCGCGTACCGGACGGGGACGCGCAGCGCGGCGGCCGTCGGGTGGTCGAGCGCCCGGCGGGCGGCGATGCTGCGACCGGTCTCCTGCTCGACGGGCAGGTAGAGGCCGATACCGAGCGCGTTGAGCAGCGTCCACATGAGGGCGAGCGCGGTGTAGGCCGGACCCTGCCCGAGCGCGTGCCCCGCGAACGCGAGGAACACGAACGACGACGCGCCGTACACCGCGAGGCCCCCGCCGACCCACAGGAGGCCCGCCGACACCCTGCGCCCGGCGGCAACGCCACCGGGCGCCGTCATGCGGTGGCCCCGGGCCCGCGCTCGTCGTCGGCGGGCGTCTTCGGCGGGGCGCTCTCGGCCAGCTCGTCGACGCGCCGGGCGAGGAGCGCGACCTCCTCGGCGATGGTGCGCGTCTCCTCCTCCAGCTGGGAGATCTCCGTGCTGAGCTGGATGCAGACGAGGAGCAGGACGACCAGGCTCGCGGCGAACAGCAGGTTGGAGGGCGTCTCGACGCCGACCCAGCGGGCGAGCCCGAACAGCAGGCCCGGGAACGCGCCGAGCACGACGACCACGAGGGCGAGCACGATCCAGATGCCGGCGTACTTCTCGCGCAGGCGGCGCGACCGCAGCAGCCACGCGATGGACCCGAGGAGGAGGACGCTCAGGGCGAGGGCGAACGGGTAGCCGCTCACGGCTGCGGACCTCCGGGCAGGGGCGAGGCGGGGCGCGTCAGCGCGACGGTGAGGGCCAGGCCGGCCCGCAGCAGGAACACCGCCGCCTTGACCGGGCTGTGCGACGGCTCCCCGCCGGCACGCGGGCGCATCGAGACTCCGACCTGGCGGATCCGCAGCCCGGCGCGGTGCGCGATGACGAGCGACTCGACGGTGTCGCCGAGGTACTCGGCCGGGTAGTTGGTCGCGAACAGGCGCAGCGCGCGCGGGCCCGCGACCTTGAAGCCCGACGTGGTGTCCGTCAGACGCGACCCGACGAGCCGCGACAGCACGAACGACAGACCGCTCATGGCCCAGCGGCGGGGACCGCGCGCCTCGTACGTGCCGGTGCCCGCGAACCGCGCGCCGATGACCACGTCGGCGTCCTCCTCGGCGGCGACGGCGAGCAGCGCGGGCACGTCGCGCGGGTCGTGCTGGCCGTCGGCGTCGAGCTGGATCGCGGCGTCGTAGCCGTTGCGCAGCGCGTACTTGAAGCCCGCGCGCATCGCGCCGCCGACGCCGAGGTTCACGGGGAGGTCGAGGACGGCGACGCCGCACTCGCGCGCGACGCGGACGGTGTCGTCGGTCGAGCCGTCGCTGACGACGAGGACGTCGTGGCCGGGCAGCACCTCCGCGATCTCCGCGAGGACGCCGGGGAGCGCCACCTGTTCGTTCCACGCGGGCAGCACGATGAGGACGCGCGTGATCGGACGGGGCACGGGAGCACTCTAGTGGACCGGCGAGGGGACCCCCGCGACGGGCGGTTAGCCTGGCACCCGGAGTTTCCCCGACGCGAGGAGAGTGCAGTGCGCTGGTTGGTGACGGGTGCCCACGGGATGCTGGGACAGGACCTCGTGGCGCTCCTGCGGGAGCGGGGCGAGGACGTCACGGCGGCGGACCGCGAGCACGTCGACATCACGGACGCGGCCGCGGTCGACGCGGCGGTCGCGGGGGTCGACGTGGTCGTCAACTGCGCCGCGTGGACGGCGGTCGACGACGCGGAGACCAGCGAGGGTGCCGCGTTCACGGTGAACGCCGTGGGCGCCGAGCGGCTCGCGGCCGCGGCGGGCCGGCACGGTGCGCGGCTCGTGCAGATCTCGACGGACTACGTGTTCGACGGCCACGCGGACACGCCCTACGCGGAGGACGCCGAGGTCGCGCCCCGCTCCGCCTACGGCCGGACCAAGGCCGCGGGGGAGTGGGCCGTGCGGGCCGGCGCACCCGACCACCTGGTCGTGCGCACCGCCTGGCTCTACGGCGCGGGCGGCCCGTGCTTCCCGAAGACGATCGCCCGCGTCGCGCGCGAGCGCGGCGGGCTCGACGTCGTCGACGACCAGGTGGGGCAGCCCACGTGGACCGTGGACCTCGCGGCGCTGGTCGTGCGCCTGGTCGACGCGGGTGCGCCCGCGGGCGTCTACCACGGCACGTCGTCCGGCCGGACGTCGTGGCACGGGTTCGCCCAGGCGATCGTCGGCGCCGCGGGCATGGACCCGCAGATCGTGCGCCCGACGACGAGCGAGGCGTTCGAGCGTCCCGCCCCGCGTCCCGCGTACTCGGTGCTGGGGCACGACGCGCTGCGGGCCGCGGGCGTCGAGCCGATCGGTGACTGGGCGGAGCGGTGGGAGCAGGCCGCGCCGTCGGTCCTGGCCGGACGCTGACGACCTGACCGACGAAGGCCCCCGACCGGTCCGACCGGTCGGGGGCCTTCGTGTCGGCGGGTCAGACGAGCCGCAGGACCGAGAACACCACCGCGACCACCGCGAGCGCCCCGGTCGCGACGACCGCGAGCCGCGTGCGCAGCCCGGCCGCCGTGAGGACGGCCATCGCCGGGACGAGGGCGTAGCCGTAGCGCGCGGGCGGCGGCACGTACAGCGACTGCGCGTAGAAGCTCAGCACGATGAACGCCGACGCCCCGGTCAGCCCGGTGAGGACGGTCGCCCAGGCGAGCACCCGCTCGCGCAGCGGCCGGAACCCGATCACCGCGGCCGCGAGGAACCCGGCCGACAGCAGCAGGCCGCCGAGCCGCTGCAGCGCCTCGGTGAGCTCGGGTCGGCCGACCGCCGCCCATGCGCTCGACAGCGGCGTCAGCCAGCTCCCGAGGAAGCCGACGAGCGGCGGAAGGCTCAGCGCGGTCGCCCGGAAGAGCTGGTTCATCGGGATCTTGTCGAGGTCGCCGTGCGTGAGCTGCTCCTGCACCACGAGCCATCCCACCGCGACGACGAGCGCCGTCGCCGCGAGCGTCCCGCCGCCGACGAGCCACTGCCGCGCGGTGACACGGGTGCCGGGGTCGTCCGTCGCGGTCGCCGCGGCGATCTCGGCGCGTGCCGCGGGGCTCGGCTCGACGCCGTCCTGCGCCGCGACGTCGTCGACCGGCGCCGTCGCGTCGGAGGCCCGACCGCGGCGTGCGTGCCACCAGGGCAGCAGCAGCCGGACGAGCATGTAGATCCCGATCGCGACGAGGACGGTGATGTTCGTCATCTTCATCGCGAGCGCGACGGCCGTCACGACCGCGAGCACCCACCACCGTCGGCCGGGCCGCTCCTCCCACCAGAGCGCCGCGAGCAGGGCACCGGCGCCCACGGCGAACGTCGCCGCGTCGGGCGTGATGGTCGACGACGGGTAGACGATCGCGGGCACGCACGCGAGCACGACGAGCACCGCGGCCGTCGCCCACCGGCCCGCGCCGAGGCGGCGCGCGGCGGCGTAGGCGAGCAGGAGCCCGGCCGCGAGCCACAGGCCGCCGACGAGGCGCCCGGCCGTGACGAGGCTGTCGATCGGCGTGAGCCACAGGATCGGGGCGGCGAGGGCGTGCGTGATCGAGTAGTACAGCGGGGTGTTCGCGGAGGCCGTGTTGTAGCCGCTCTCCTGGAAGTCGTCCGGCTCGTAGTCGCCGCCCGGCTCGCACGGCGGGAGCTCGAAGCCCGGGTAGTCGAGGCCGCGGCACGCCTCCTCCGCCATCGCCTCGTCGTCCACGCGGTCGCCGGGCGCGACGACGTCGGGGCTCTTGTACAGGTAGTCGATGTGCTGCAGCTCGTCGATCGGCCCGACCAGCGTGTACGCGCGGACGTGCAGGCCGACGGACAGGAGCGCGGCGAGGACGACCAGGAGCGGCGGGAGGACCACGGTCAGCCACCGGACCGGTGCCGTCGCGACGGCGTCCGCGTCGGCGTCGGAGGGGCGGGGGCGGGTACGCAGCAGGCTCACGGGTTCCTCGGGAGGTGGGTCGGGGCGTCGGCGACGCGGCCTCAGACTACCGGCGCGCCGTCGTCGTCCGGGGCCGTCTCCGGTGCCGGGACGGCCTCCCGCGTCCGGGGCCGGCGGCGGCGCAGCAGGACGACCGAGGCGGCCCACAGCACGAGCCCGCCGACGGCGGCCCAGAACAGCGTCCACGCCGTGCGGAGGCCCGGGGTCCGGTAGTCGACGTCGACGACCCAGTCGCCGGCCGGCAGCTCGGTCGCGATCGTGCCGGTCGCGGACGGCTCGGTCGCGGGCTCGACGCAGCCGTCGTCGGACCCGGCCGGGCACGCACGCACCTCCCAGCCGGGGTACCAGGCCTCGTTGAGCTGGACCGGCCCGCCCGTCGTCGAGACCTCGTAGCGCAGGTGACCGGGCTCGTAGCCGGCGGCCGTGGCCGTGGTGCCCGGGCCGCAGTCGCCGTCCTGCGCGCACGCGTCGACGTCCGCAGGGTCGGGCACGTCGTCGGGGTCGGCCGCGAGCAGCACGCCCGGTGCGGCGTACCAGGCGCGGGCGTCCACGGTCGTCGCCGGGTCCTGGAACGACGTGAACGCGCGCGTGAACGCCTCGCTGCCCTTGAGGTTCGTGTACCCGCCGACCGCGGCGACGCCCGTCCAGTACGCGTCGTTCCACATGTTCTGGGACTCGATGATCGGCACCGGCTCCTGCGTCAGCGGGGTGCGCGCCGGCCGGCGGTCGGACGGCACGACCGCGCTCCGCCCGTCCGCGACGGCCTCGCCGCGCGACGCGACCATGTCGTCGGTCGTCCGGCCCCAGGTGCCCGTCTCGGCCGCGACCCGCTCGGCGCGCCACGGCCGGGTCGTCGAGAAGGCCCAGGCGGTGCCCGAGACGACCGTGAGCGCGACGAGCACGCCAGCCACGAGCCGCGCGTCCGGGACGAGCGCGCGCCAGCGCGGGCTGCCCACGCCGACCAGCACGACGACCACGACGGCGGCCGTCGCGAGGATCGTCCACGGCGGCACCCACCGCGTCACCGTGAAGCCGGCGACGGCACCGACGCCCGCGGCACCGACCAGGAGGCACGCCAGCGCGGCGACCACCCACGGGCGGCGCCACGCGAGGTGCAGGGCGTCGCCGGACATGCGGCGCAGCGCGTCGCTGCGGACCGCGCGCGACAGGCCGAGGAGCGCGAGGACGACGACCGCGGCGAGCAGCACCGGCTTGAAGTCGTTCGACCGGAACCTGCTCAGGTCGAAGCCGGGCAGCGCGGCGAGCTCGTCGAACCAGGGGAACACCGGCAGCGCGAGGAGCGCGCACACCGCGGCGGTGCCCGCGGCGACGCGGGCCCGGGCGTCGCGCCACGGCACCACCGCGAGGAGCGCGACGACGGTCGCGGGCAGGAAGTACGACCGCATGCTCATGTCCATGGGCAGGTTCTCGCCGTCGTACGGGAAGAACACCGTGCCGAGGATGCCGAGGTCGAACTCCGAGAACTCGACGCCCGCCTCCCCCGAGCCGCGCACGGCGACCGCCGGGAGGAACTTGAGCATCGCGAGCATCCCGGCCGCGACGCCCGCGGCGGCGAGCGGGACCAGGTAGTCCCGCAGACGCGGCCGCAGCAGCACCTGCGTGAGCACGACCCACGCCGCGCCCGCGTACGCGTACCCGAGCACCATGCCCGGGTACATGCCCACGACCGCCTGCCACAGCACCAGGGCCGCCAGCGGGACGCCCCACCACCGGCGCCACGGCCACGCCGTCGAGAGCACGAGGAGCACCCACGGCGCCCAGGCGTAGCCGCGCACGATGTCCACGTGCTGCGCGTTCGCGAAGTAGCCGGGCGCGAAGAACCCCGCCACGAGGGCGAGCGTCGCGGTCGCCCGGCCGAGGTCCCAGCGGCGCGCGAGCACGTAGAACCCAAGGGCGCCGAACGCGACGTGCAGCGCCTGCACGACGGCCGCGGTGCGGATCGTGAAGTCGCTGACCGCGGCGGCGAGGCCGACCGGCAGGTACCAGGTCGACCCCTGGACGGCCACGGCCTGCGGGTACCCGCCCCATGCGTACGGCATCCACTCGAGCGGGTGGAAGAACCCGCCGTCGGTCCACCACGCGAACGCCTCCGCGTTGTAGCCGCCGAGGAAGTCGAACTGCGGGCTCACGCTGCCGGCGAGCCAGCCGCCGAGCACGAGGAGCTCGAGCAGCACGAGGAGGCCGACCACGACGGCCGCCTCGGACGCGAGCGCGCGCGTGCGGGCGCTCACGCGCGGCGACCTCGGCAGGGCGGGGGCGGCGGTCGTCGCGGTCACCGGTCGGTCCTCCTGCGGTGCGGTGTTCGGGGCGGTCGAGGGTGCCGGGCTCATGCGGCCGGTCCGGTCCGGCCCCGGGCGCCGTCCAGCAGCCCGCGCAGGATGCGTCCGGTCCTGACGCCGCGCGGCGCGACGCACAGCACGTAGAAGACGGCGTACTTCGTGATCCAGAAGCGGTAGCCCCAGCGCCAGGCGCGCGGCAGCAGGCCCGAGCGCACCAGCAGGAGCGTGTTGCGGACCATGTAGTAGTTGCGGACGGGGGAGTGCAGGTGCACGTCCCGCTCACGGCCCGGGATGCGCTGCGTGCGGTCACCCAGCGAGTGCTCGAGGACGGCCCCCGCGACGGCGTGCACGTCGTACCCTGCGCGGCCCGCCCGCAGGCCCCACTCGAGGTCCACGTGGTCGATGAACCACGGCTCGTTCATGGGCCCGACGACGTCGAGCGCGGCGAGGTCCAGCAGGCAGCCCGACGCGAGCAGGAAGACGGCGTCGACGCGCGTGCCGCTCTCCGGCAGGACGGCGCGACGCGGGCCCCACCGCCGCGCGCGGAAGACGAGGATCGCGCCCGGGTTGCGGGGGTCGACGATGACGGGACCGACCGCGGCGACGGGTCGCCCGTCGGGCGCGACGGGGTGCGCGACGAGGTCGTCCACGAGCCGCGCGACCATGTCGGGCGCGGGGCGGGAGTCCTGGTCGGAGAGCAGCACGTGCGTCGCGCCGAGCTGGCGCGCGCGGGCGATGCCCACGTTCTGCGCCGCGCCGATGCCGCGGTTCTCGTCGAGCGCGACGACCTCGCCGCCGCTCGCGTCGAGCGCGCCGCGCAGGCGTGCGACGACGTCCGGGCCGCTCGCGTTGTCGACGACGACCGTGCGCGCGACCTGCGGGACCAGGGCGTCGAGCAGCGCGAGGGTGGCGTCGACCTCGGGCCGGTGGGTGACGACGACCGCGACGACCCGGGGACCGCCGTCGGGGCGCGGCGACGACGCGGTCACGTCAGGCGCGCAGCGAGGCGAGGTACGCCTCGACGTCCTCCAGCCGGGGCAGCAGCCCGGCGGCGCGGGCCTGCGCGAGCGTCGGCGCCTCGGCGTCCTTCTCGGACAGCTGCGGCTCGAGCGGGCTGCCGTCGCGGGCCGTCGTCGGCCACGCGATCGCGAGGTCCGCGTCGAGCGGGTGGATGCCGTGCTCGCGCTCCGGCGCGTAGCCGGTCGAGCACAGGTACGCGACGGTCGAGCCGTCCTCGAGCGACATGAACGCGTGGCCCAGGCCCTCGCCGAGGTAGATCGCGCGGCGGTCCGTGTCGTCGAGCAGGACCGTGTCCCACGTGCCGAACGTCGGCGACCCCTCGCGGATGTCGACGACCACGTCGAGCACCGCGCCCTTGAGGCACGTCACGTACTTGGCCTGGCCGGGCGGGACGTCGGCGAAGTGGACGCCGCGCACGACGCCCGCGGCGGACACCGAGCAGTTGGCCTGCTGGAGGTCGAGCGGGTGGCCCACGACCTCGGTGAACCGCTCGGCCTTGAACCACTCGAGGAACACCCCTCGGGGGTCGCCGAACTGCCGCGGCGTGATCTCCCAGGCACCCGGCACGGCCAGCTCGCGGAACTCCACGGTCGGTCCTTCCCTCGACGACGACGACGCGCCAGCCTACCGGGCGCCGTCGCCCGTCCCGGTCATCGCGTGACCGTGCGGCAGCCGATCGCAGGGTTGTCGCCGGCGGGCACGTTGATCGCGTACGCGCAGACCCGGTGGCTGCCCGGCGGGACGGTCACGACCGCGGAGAAGCCGTGGTCGCTCGTCGGGAAGTAGCGCGCCAGGTCGGGCCGCGGCAGGTTCGCCGTCGTCGCACGGCCGCCCGCGTCGACGTACACGTGCACGTCGATCGGGCCGGTCGCGTCGGCGTCGCGCGCCCAGCCGGACACCACGGTCCGCCCGTCCGCACCGACCGCGACGGCGTCGACCTGGCCGACCGGAGGTGTCGCGGGCATCGTGACGACGCGGCACCCGAGCGACGGGTTGTCGCCCGCGGGCACGTTGATCGCGTACGCGCACACCCGGTGCTGCCCGGCCGGGACGCGCACGGTCACGTCGAACCCGTGGTCGGACGTCGGGAAGTAGCGCGCGAGGTCGGGACGGGGCTTGTCGGCCCGCGTCGCGGTGCCGCCCGAGTCGACGTAGACGTGCACGTCGATCGGCGACGTGGTGTCCGGGTCGCGCGCCCAGCCGCTCAGCGTCGCCTGGCCCGTGCCGGGACTGAGCGCGACCGAGTCGAGCGCGCCGACCGGCGGGTTGGCGGCCATGACGACCGTCCGGCACGACAGCGCCGGGTTGTCGCCCGCCGGCACGTTGATCGGGTAGACGCAGAGCGTGTGCGTGCCCGCGGGGACCCGCACGGTCACCTGGAAGCCGTGGTTCGTGCTGGGGAAGTAGCGGGCCAGGTCGGGGCGCGGCAGGTTCGCACGGGTCGCCGTGGCGCCCGTGTCGACGTACACGTGCACGTCCACCGGGTCGGTGGTGTCGGGGTCGCGCGCCCAACCGGTGACGGTCGCTGTCCCGACGCCGAGCGCGACGGAGTCGATCTGGCCGACGGGCGGCGGGTTCGTGATGGTCACGTGGCGGCACCCGAGCATGCGGTCGGAGCCCTCCCCGACGTTCGCCCCGATGACGCACACCGCGTGCCGTCCGGCCCCCGCGGGCGCGGTGACGCGATAGCCGTGGCGGGACCCGTAGCCGGGGAACGCGGCACCGACGTCGGGCCGGTCGACGTCCGCGGTCGCGACGGTCTCGCGGCCGTCGACCCGGAGGCGGACGGTGATGGGCGACGAGGTGCCGGGGTCGATGAACCACCCGGTCACCGTGATCGAGCTCTGCGTCGTGACGGTGCTGTCCCACGAGCCGAACGGGGTCTCCTGCGACGCGACGTCGGTGAGCGCGGACACGCGCGCGCGGATCGCGGGGAGCTGGTCGTAGAGGCGCTGGCCCGGGCACGACGTGAGCTGCGCGTCGCGGTGCCCGAAGATCGTCGGGAACGTGACGACGGTCCCGGCCGGGTACTTCGACGCGCCCCCGCCCGAGACCATCGAGACGTTCTGCGAGCCGAAGATCCGGTGCAGCGCGAACTTCCACGCGATCGTGCGGGAGATCGCCTCGGTCATCGCGGAGCTGGGCTGCACGGTGTCGAACGAGCCGATCGCGGCCACGCCGAACGTGCGCGAGTTGAAGCCGCCCGTGTGCACGCCGACGATCGGCATGTCCGTGCCGCCCGCGCGTCCCTCGAACACGCGGCCGAACTGGTCGACGAGGAAGTTGTAGCCGATGTCGCACCAGCCGCGGCCGCCTGCCGCCTCGGGGCGCGTGTGGTACGCGTAGAAGCCGCGGATCAGGCCCGGCACGTCGTCCGCGGAGTAGCTCGCGCTCGACGCGGTGTGGTGCACGGCCGCGGCGACGACCTCGGTGGACAGGTCGGGCTCGCAGGTGCGCAGGGACTCGTCGGCGCCCCACTGCGCGCGCGTGATGATCGTGGGCGGCGGGGGTGCGGCCGCGATCACGTCGGCCGCCGTGCGGATCTCCGGCCCGGCACCGGCGAGGGCCGCGGGCGCCGCCTGGGGCGCCGCGTCGTCCGGGTCGGTGCCCGGGTCGACCAGCACGGCCTTGAGCCCCTGCACGCCACCGCTCGCCGACTCGGCCCACACCTGCACGCCGTCGGCGTCGAGCGCGACGATCGGGTCGGTCGCGCCGCGCCGGCCGCTGCCCGCCTCGCGCGAGCCGGCGTCGGGCGAGACGTCCGACGGGCCGACGGCCTGCCAGTCGGTCCACTCGCCCGCGTGCCGCGTGCGGTAGCGGACGACCGTGTCGTCCGACTGCGGCGCGGCCGCGTCCCAGGTGATGCCGAGGACCGAGAACGGTGCGGTGTCGAGCGGCGCGGTGAGCACGTCGGGGGTGGTGGTCGGTTCCGTCGCGGGCGGCGCGGCCGGCGGGGCGGTCGGTGCCGCGGTCGGTGCCGCGGACGCCGTGGCGGCCGGCGACGGCGTCGCGGTGGGCGTCGCCGACGGTGCCGCGGTCAACGGCGCGGTCGCGTCGCCGAGCGCACGGGGTGCGGCCTCGGGGGACGTCGCGGGCGCGGGCGTCGCCGCGTCGGGCGCAGGCGCGGCGTCGCCTGTCGGGCTGCCGTCCGCCGTGGCCGGAGCGGCGGTCTCGCCCTCGTCGACCGACTCGGCAGGCAGAGGCGCGGCCGCGGGCAGGTCGTCCAGCGCGGTCCGCTCGACGCCGGACAGGTCGAGCTCCACGGTGCTCGGTGCCGTCCCGGCGTCCGTCGCCGCAGCGGTGCGTGCCTGCGTCGTCGTCGCGGCCTCCGGCGGGGCGAGCACCGCCGCTGGTGCGGGCGCACCGGTCGCCGCCAACGTGAGCGCGAGGAGCACAGTCGCAGCCGTCGTCATCGTTTCCCCCTTCGGAACCGCCCCAGCAGACCACAGGCGGTGCGGGGAGCCGGGGACGACACACCGAGCCTCAGGACCCGCGTGAGGCGCTTTCCGGGGCGGTGCCGGGACGCCGGGTCACGAGCACGAACTCGTTGTACGTGAAGACCTTGCCCGCGACCCGGGGAAGGGGGAACGAGTACTGGCGGCCGGCGACCAGGCCCAGGTCGGCCGCGAGCCGGCGCAGCACCGCGTGGTCGCTGAACCGCACGTGCGTCGCGTCGCTGCGGTAGCCGCGCTCCTGCGGCGTGACGAACACCGCCGAGCCGCCAGGACGCAGGACCTTCACGTACCGGCGCAGGATGTCGACCGCCTCCCCGGCGTCGAGGTGCTCCACGACGTGCGCGACGAGCAGGCCGTCGTAGGACCCCGGGCGGGACAGCACCGGGTCCGCGAAGAACTCCGTGTCGGTGTACGCGTCGAGGCCGCGGGCGCGCGCCACCTCGATCGAGTGCGCGTTGTGGTCGACGCCCACCGAGCCGGGGTCGAGGCTCCCGAGGTTGCGCCCGATGCCGCACCCGACGTCGACGGCCCGGCCCAGCCGCATGCGCCGCACGTGCCACTGGTACGGCGCCTGCGCGTGCAGCAGGGACTTCCAGCGGGCGGTCGACCGTCGGACGAGCCGGTCGGCGTACTCCGGGCTCGCGGTGGGGCGCTCGGCGTCTCCCATGCCCTGATGCTGCCAGCGTCGGCGCGGTCGAGGAAGGTGTCCGGGCACCGTCCATCGTCAGGCGGGCGCCGGCACCCGCCGCGCGGGGCTCAGGCGTCCGCGCCGGACTCGCGCAGGGCCTCGACGAACGACTCGTAGTCCCGGATGTAGTCGTCCGCGTCGTACGGGAGCGACGCGAACACGCCCAGCACGGCGTCCGCGCTGTAGCGGTACTGCGTCCCCCACGTCATCGCGGGCATGTACAGGCCCACGCCGGGCGTGTCGAGCCGTACCTGCGTGCGCTCGGTGCCGTCGTCCACGATGCACGTGACGGAGCCGCGCAGGCACACGAGCACCTGCTCGCAGGCGCGGTGCGCGTGCTCGCCGCGCACGTCCTTGGACGGCACGTCGAACACCGCGAAGAAGCGCGCCGGCACGAAGGGCAGGTCCTGCGCGAACTCGATCGCGGCCAGCGCGCCCCGCATGTCGCTCGCGACCTTCACGGGCACGAGCCGCGCGCCGCCCGCGAGCGACCGCGGCTCGGTGGCGGGCTCGGGCGTCACGACCTGCACGTCGTCGGCCTCGACGTAGCTCACGATGCGCGCAGGGTTGCCCACGACGACCGCGTTCGCGGGCACGTCCTTGGTCACCACGGCGCCCGCGCCGACCATCGCGCGCCGCCCGATCCGCACGCCCGGCAGGATGACCGCGCCGGCGCCGATCGACGCGCCGTCGGCGACGACCGTCTGCAGGAACTCCTCGGGGTACTGCTTGCTGCGCGGGTACCGGTCGTTCGCGAACGTCGCGTTCGGGCCGACGAAGACGTCGTCGCCCAGCCGGATGCCGTCCCACAGCTGCACGCCGGACTTGAGCGTCACCCGGTCGCCCACGACGACGTCGTTCTCGACGAGGACGTGGTCGCACACGTTGCAGTCGGCGCCGATCTTCGCCCCCGGCAGCACGTGGGCGAACGCCCAGACGCGCGTCGCGGGACCGACGTCGGTCGACTCGCAGATGCCCTGGGGGTGGACGAAGACGCTCATACGGGGGTTCTCCTCGGGTGCGGGTCCGGGGTCGGCCGCGCCGGTGCGGGTGGTGTCGGTGGACATGGTCAGGTCGCGCTCTCGACGGAGCGCCGCCGGTGCAGCCGGCCCGTGAGCAGCCGCCCCCCGACGAACGTGAGCGGCGCGGTGACGAGGACGACGAGCGCGCTCGCGTACTCGGGCAGGCCGGCCGACTGGATCGCGCCGACCACGACGAGCCCCACGAGGTACACCGCGACGTACATCCCGACGTACAGCAGCGCGGTGCGCACGTCCATGCGGACGCCGAACACGAACCGGTCCGCGAGCACCGTCGAGAGCACGACGCCCGCCGCGAAGACCAGCGTGTAGGCGAGACGCGGGTCGAGCACGGTGGACAGGAGCGCGAGCAGCACGGCCGTCACCGCCGTGTTGGCGCCGCCCGCGAGCAGGAAGCGCCAGCCGGAGGCGAGGAGGCCGCGTCGCTCGTCAGCCACGCGCGTCGAAGGTCTCGTGCGACGCGGACACCGACAGCGGCCGCTGCTTGCTGTTCTCGTACGCGCGCCAGACGTAGGAGCCGACGACGCCGAGGCCCGACAGCAGCACGAACGTCGAGAACAGCATGACGAGCATGAGCGGCGTGTAGCCGACCTCGTCGATCCGGCCCGTGAGGTAGCTGACGAGCACGACGACGCCGACGGTGAGCGTCACGAGCGCGCCGAGGACGCCGACCGTGCTGAGCACGCTGATCGGGATGTCCGTGAACGAGAACACGCTGTCGAGCAGGTACCGCACGCGCTTGCGCAGCGTCCACGCCGACTTGCCCTCGGTGCGCTCGACGCGCTCGTACGGCACCTCGAGCCGGCGGTAGCCGACCCAGTAGAGCAGCCCGACCAGGCTCGAGTGCGCCTCGCGCATCGCGAGCAGCGCGTCGGCGACCTCGCGCGTGCAGCCGAACACGTCGACGCCGCCGGGCGGGATCGCGGGGTTGATCGTCCGGCGGTACATGCCCCAGAACGTCCGCGACATGAGCGAGTTGAGCGCCGGGTCGGCGCGCGCCTCGCGCCGGCCGACCACGACGTCCGCGGTGCCGGCCGAGAGCGCCGCGAAGAAGTCGATCATGAGCTCCGGCGGCTCCTGCAGGTCCGCCGCCATGACACCGATGTACCGGCCCCGCGCGACGCCCATGCCGGTCCGGATGGCCGCGAACGAGCCGAAGTTCCGCGAGTGCGCGACGAGCTGGCTGTCGATCCCCGCCGTGGGCAGCACCTGCTGGAGCACGTCCAGGGAGCGGTCGGGCGAACCGTCGACGACGAAGACGACCTCGAGCCGGCCCGTCAGGTGCGTCGCGACCTTCTCGAGACGCTCGACGACGGCCGCGACGCTGCCCGCGTTCCCGTAGACCGGGACGACGACCGAGTAGAGGATCGCGTCGTCAGAACCGCTCGAGTGCGTCACAGACCCGCTCCACCTCGTCGTCTCGTAGCTCCGGAAAGACCGGGACCGACAGCACCGACGCGGCGAGCCGCTCGGTGACGGGCAGCGTCACGTGGGCGTGCTCCGCCGCGAGCGCGGGCTGCCGGTGGTCCGGCACCGGGTAGTGCACGTCGACGCCGACGCCCGCCGCCGCGAGGTGCTCGCGCAGCTCGTCGCGGTGGTCGGTCGTCACGACGGCCAGGTGACCGGCGTGCGACGCGTCGTCCGCCGGCAGGACGCGCACGCGCGACGACGCGCGCTCCGCGTACGCCGTGATGATCGCGCGCCGCCGGGCGTTGCCGGCGTCGAGGTGCGGCAGCCGTGCCGACAGCACCGCGGCCTGCACCTCGTCGAGGCGGGAGTTGCGGCCGCCGTCCCGCGCGATGCGGTACTTGCCGCGCCACCCGTACTGCCGCAGCTCGGCGACGGCCGCCGCCACGTCGTCGTCGGCCGTCGCGACCGCGCCGCCGTCGCCCAGGGCGCCGAGGTTCTTGGTGGGGTAGAAGGAGAACGTCGCGACGTCGGCGAGCGCGCCGACCATGCCGTCGGCACGGCGCGCGCCGAGCGCCTGCGCGCAGTCCTCGACGACCTTGACGCCGAGCGGCGCGCACAGCGCCCGCACCGCGGCGACGTCGGCGGCCCGGCCGTACAGGTGCGTCACGACGACGGCCCCGACCTCCGGGCCGAGGACGGGTGCGAGCGTCTCGGCGGTGAGCAGGTGGGTGTCCTCATCCACGTCGGCGTACCGCACGCCGAACCCGGCACGCCGGGCCGCGGTCGTCGTGTAACCGCCGCAGTTGGCGGCGGTCACGACGACGGGCCGGTCCGCCGGGACCACGGCGCGCAGCGCGATCTCGAGCGCGTCGGTCCCGGAGGCGACACCGAGGACGTGCGGGGTGCCGAGGTAGTCGGCGAGCGCGGACTCGAAGCCGCGGTGCGCGGGCCCGTGCACGAGCCAGCCCGAGTCGACGACCCGGGCGACGGTGTCGAGCACGAGGCTGCGGTCGTGGGCGAGCGCGCGCGACAGGTCGTTGAGCGGCACCGCCGGCAGGGTGGCCGTCCCGGGAAGCGTCATCGGGCGTCCAGGAGGCTGTGGAGGTACGTGCCGTAGCCGGACTTCACGAGGCGGTCGGCGCGCTCGCGCAGCTCGTCGTCGCTCAGGAAGCCGCGACGCCACGCGACCTCCTCGGGTGCGCCCACCTTGAGACCCTGGCGGTGCTCGATGGTGCGCACGTAGTCCGACGCCTCGAGGAGCGAGTCGAACGTGCCGGTGTCGAGCCACGCGGTGCCGCGCGGGAGCACCTCCACCTGGAGACGGCCCTGCTCGAGGTACACGCGGTTGACGTCGGTGATCTCGTACTCGCCGCGCGCGGACGGCTTGAGGTCGCGCGCGATGGCCACCACGTCGTTGTCGTAGAAGTAGAGGCCCGGGACGGCGTACGACGACTTCGGCTGCGCCGGCTTCTCCTCGAGGGAGAGCGCGCGGCCGTCCGCGTCGAACTCGACGACACCGTAGGCGGTCGGGTCGGCCACGCGGTACGCGAAGACCGCACCGCCGTCGATGTCGGAGAAGCGCTGCAGCTTCGACCCGAGCCCGGGCCCGTAGAAGATGTTGTCGCCGAGGACGAGCGCGGCGGCCTCGTTCCCGACGAAGTCGGCGCCGAGCACGAACGCCTGCGCGAGACCGTTGGGCTCCGCCTGCACCGTGTAGCTGATCGAGATGCCGAACTGCGAGCCGTCGCCCAGCAGACGCTGGAACTGCTCCGCGTCGTGCGGCGTGGTGATGACCAGGACGTCCCGGATGCCCGCCAGGATCAGCGTCGACAGCGGGTAGTAGATCATCGGCTTGTCGTAGACGGGGACGAGCTGCTTGCTGACGCCGAGGGTGATCGGGTGCAGCCGGGTGCCGGACCCGCCCGCCAGGATGATTCCGCGCATGGGGACACAGTCTGTCCCATCGCCGGTCCGTTCTCCTACTCGCCCGCGTTCCGTCGACGTCGTCGGGGCGCCCGGGTCGCTGCCCGGGCGGTCGCGACCGTCCACAGGGCGGTTCCGGCGGCGCCGACCGCGAAGAGCGACCAGGCGATCGCGGTGCCCGGCTGGACGTACGTCGCCGACAGCTGCCACGAGCCGGGCGGGAGGTCGTCGGCGACGAGCTGGCCGCCGTCGCCCGCGTGCACGGCGAGCTGCCGGCACGGCCCCGAGGGGTCCGGGCACGCCTCGACGCGCCAGCCGTCGTAGTACGCCTCGTTCAGGGCCACGGTCGTCGGGCGGTCGACCACGACCCGGTACACGAGCCGGGGCTCCGGCGAGTACGACTCCGGGGCCGTCGCGACCAGCCCGCACGCCGCCTCGCGCGCGCACGCCCGCGACCGGCTCGCCGGGGGGAGCGCGTCGCCCTCCGACGCGACGACCATGCCGGGTGCCCGCCAGAACGCCCACGCGTCGGCCCGCGTGGCGTCGTCCTGCAGCGTCGCGACGATCCGCTCGAAGGTCGGCGTGCCCTTGAGGTTGGCGTAGCCGTCGAACCCGAGGTGCCCGGAGTAGAAGGCCTGGCCGCCGCCTGCGCCGAAGAACGCGTCGACGCTGTGCCCGGTGAACGTCGGCAGCACGTTCGTCCGTGCCGGTCGCCGCACGGCGGACGTGTCGGCGTCCCGCTCCGCGAGGAGCTCGGCGACGGGTGCGTGGAACGCGCGCATCTCCGCCGTCTCCCGGGGGAACGACCACGGCTTGGGGGTCGACGTCGCCCACACGACGCCCGACGCGAGCGTGAGGACCGCCAGGGACCCGACCAGCACGGGCAGGGGCGACGCCCTGCGGATGGCGACGACCAGGAGCGCGGCGGTCACGACGAGGACCGACCCCTGCACCCACCGCTCCGTCGGGTCGAAGGGGCCGTGCGCGCCCACCACCAGGGCCGTCACGAGCAGGGCGACGAGGTAGACGACCCGCCCCGGTGTGAGGACGCGCGACGGCTCCCGCGCGTCACCGCGTCGGGCGTACGCCGTGACGCGGTCCACGCCGGTCGCTGCGAGCACGACGACGCAGAGCAGGAGGAACGGCTTGACGTCCGACAGGCGGAACCTGCTGACGCCCAGCGCGGGCAGCTGGTCGACGAGGTCCGACCAGGGGGCGTCGGGAGCGCCGATGACGATCGCCAGGAGGCCCGTCCCGGCGGCGACCCGGGCGAGCGGTGCCCGCCACGGCACGAAGGCGACGGCGACCAGCGCGGTCGCGGGCAGGAACAGCGAGCGCATCGTGATGTCGTTGGGCAGGCTCCGGTCCCCGTAGCCGTACCAGAGCGTGCCGAGCAGCTCCCAGGTCCAGGTCATGGTGTCGCCGTCGCCCGCCCCCGCCGCCCCGCGGGTCAGGTAGGCGGGCAGGAACCGCACGAGGGTGAGCAGGAGCGCTGCCGCACCGGCGGCGACGAGCGGGAGCAGGTAGTCGCCCGGTCGCGGGCGGCTCGTGAGCTGGTGCAGGACCACCCAGGCCGCACCCAGGTAGACCGTGACGATGAGGATGCCCGGATAGCTGCCGAGCACGGCCTGCCACAGCACCAGCACGCCCACCGCGGGCGCCCACGGGCGTCGCCACGGCCAGCGGGGCGACGCGACGAGCAGCACCCAGGGCAGCCACGCGTAGGCGCGCATGATGTCGAGGTGCGACGCGTTGGCGTAGAAGCCTGCGGCGAAGTGCCACATCACCATGGCGACGAGGGCTGCCCCGGGAGCCAGGCGCCAGCGCCGTGCGAGGACGTAGACGCCGAGCGCACCGAACGCGACGTGCAGCCCGGACAGCACCGCGGCCGCGTGCTGGTCGTAGGGCGTCACGGCGCTCATCAGGCCGACCGGCAGGTACCACGAGCTGTTCTGCAGCCCGGCGGCCCCGGGGTAGCCGCCCCACAGGTAGGGCATCCACTGCACGGGTCGGAAGAAGCTGCCGTCGCGCCACCAGGCGAACGCCTCGGTCGTGTAGCTGCCCTGGAAGTCCCACGGCGGCACGACGGCGCCCGTCCAGTAGCGACCGAAGACGAGGGCCTGGACGACGACGAGCACCGCGAGCACGACCGCCGCCTCGCGGAGCAGCGCGCGACGCCGGTCCGCTCGGTCGTCGGTGTCGCCTCGACGGCCGGCCGGCCCGCGGTCGGCGTGCCGAGGGGCGACGGCGGGGCGGCGCGCGCGGCGGGCCTCGTCCGCAGGCGCCTCCGCCGGGTTCTGCGGAGCAGGGGTCCCCGCACTCATCGGGCGACGACGGTGCTCAGCGGGACGCGGGCGGAGCCGGCGGCCTCGCGCCTCGCGCGCACCGGCGACTCGACTCCTCGCATGGGGACAGAGTGTCCCACGTGCCGCGGCCGTCCTCGGCGGAGCCGCGAGGGGCGCCGAGGTCAGGCGCGCGGTGCGACGCCCGTGTCGACCTCCACCCGCTCGCTCGTCACGAGCCGGCCCAGCGCCTCCGGGTCGGCACGCAGCCGGCCGGCGGTCGCGGCGTCGAGGACGACCAGCGACCCGTCCGCCGCGAGGACGCCGAGCGCGTGACGGAGGAACGTCGCGACGTCCGCGGCGCCGGCGTCGACGAGCGTGCGTGCGCCCACGGCGGCGGGCGCGACGAGGGCGTCGTGGGGGACCTGCATGCCGGCGACGTCGAGGGCGGGTGCGGCGCGGTCCACGGGCGGCGCCCAGCCGACGACGTCGCCGTACGTCATGACGGCGGAGGCGGCGTCGACGGCGCCTCCGGGCAGCGGGCCGTCGAACCGGCGCGCGAGCGCGGCGAGCGCGACCGCGACCACGTCGCCGCGCGTCTCGGGTGCCGGCCGGTGGGTCGCGAGGACGTCGTGCTCATCTCCGTCGAGGACGACGCACGCGCCGCAGCGCCACGTCGCCATCGCCCACACGAGCGTCCGCCAGTGGGGCGGCAGGTCGAGCGCGACGCGCGTGCCGGGAGCGGCGTCGAACTCCTCGACGAGGAGGTTCGTCGTCTTGTTGACCCAGTTCTCGAGCACCGCGCCGGAGAGCTCGACACGCTCGCCGTCGGCGCCGTACCAGGTGAGCCGGGGACGGCCGGGATTTCGGGTGACGAGGGTCAGCAGGTCCGCGATGGTGGCTCCGGGCACGGGCTCAGAGTAGGCGCGACACGCCGTCTTCACCCGTGTGCCACAAGTTCACCCCGACATATCCGGGCAACTACCACGGCTCGGCTTGACGGCCTCGAACGACACGCGTGTAATTCCTGAGAAGAGATTCATGCGCGAGCACCACCACGCGGCGTCCTGCGGGAGCCGCACTGCCGAGCCTTGAACGAACCGCACGAAAGACCCGCACGGAGGCACGCCATGTGGAACCTGCTCGACGACGACGACGAGACCTTCCCGAGCGACGCCCGCAAGCCCGCAGCACCCGCGTCGAACGTGCTGTCGCTGTTCGGTGCGCCCGAGGACGACGGCCCGATGGGGTGGCAGGAGCGCGCGCTGTGCGCGCAGACCGACCCGGAAGCGTTCTTCCCCGAGAAGGGCGGCTCGACCCGCGAGGCGAAGCGCGTCTGCACCGGCTGCGACGTCCGCTCCGAGTGCCTCGAGTACGCGCTCGCGAACGACGAGCGGTTCGGCATCTGGGGCGGGCTGTCCGAGCGTGAGCGCCGCAAGCTGAAGCGCCGGGTCGTCTGACGCGTGTCGGTCGAGGGGTTCGCGGACCCCGGACGGCAGGATGGCCCGAGCATGACCGAGACCCTCCCGCCCGTGGACGCACCCACGACCACCGCACCCCTCCCGGTGACGACGCCGGTGACGGCGGTCGTCGTGACCCGGGGCCGGACGCGTTACCTGGACGACGCGCTCGCGGCCCTCGCCGCGTCGACCCGTCGCCCGGCCCGGGTGCTGCTGGTCGACGTCGCGCCCCGACCCGAGGTCGGCGGCGCCCTCGAGGACGCCTTCTCCCGGCAGTCCGCGTCGCCGCGCCCCCAGCTGCGCACGGTGCACGTGCCCGGTGCGCGGACGTTCGGGCACGCGGTGCGCGCCGCCCTCGCAGACCCGCAGGTCCGCGCCGACGGGCCGCCCTCGACGTGGCTCTGGCTCCTGCACGACGACAGCGCCCCCGCGCCGGACGCGCTCGCGGAGCTCGTGCGCGCCGTCGGCCACGCGCGCTCGGTCGCGGTCGCGGGCGTCAAGCAGCGCACCTGGACGGACCCCGAGCGCCTGCTCGAGGTCGGGCTGCGCACGTCGCCGGCCGGTCGCCGGCTCACGGACGTGGCACCGGGGGAGCTCGACCAGGGCCAGCTCGACGGCCGCGAGGACGTGCTGGGCGTGGGCCTCGTCGGCGCGCTCGTCCGGCGCGACGTGTGGGACGAGCTCGACGGGCCCGACCCCGCGCTCGGGCCGTTCGGCGACGGCGAGGACCTGTCACGCCGGGCCCGGCTCGCCGGGCACCGCGTGGTCGTCGTGCCCGCGGCCGTCGTCCGGCACGCGCAGGCCTCGTACGCCGGCCTGCGGTCCGCCGACGACGCGCCCGTCGACCGGGACGGTGACGGCCTCGACGACGCGGGCGACCCGCACCGCTCCTACGCCGCGCGCCGCCGCGCCACCGTTCACCAGCACCTCGCCGCGGTGCCGCTCGCGTGGGCGCCGTTCGCAGCGCTGCTGTTCCTCGGTGCGGGGCTGCTGCGGTCGCTCGTGCGGCTCGGCGCCAAGCAGCCCGGCCTCGCGGTCGACGAGCTGCGCGCGCCGCTCGCCGCAGTCCTGCGTCCCGACGCCGTCGCCCGGGCCCGCGCGCGGGCACGCCGCACCCGGCGGCTGCCGCGCCGCACCCTGCGTCCCCTGCAGGCGCGGTGGCGCGAGGTCTGGGCGCTCGACCGGGACCGCCGGCTGTCGCGTGCCGAGGCCCGGCGGGTCGTGCGCGCCCCGAGCGAGCTCGAGCTGCGCGAGCTCGCCGCGCTCGCGTCGCGGCGCCGCGCCACGTTCGTCGTGCTGCTCGTCCTGCTGCTGCTGCTGACCGCCGTCGCGCTCGGGCCCCTCGTGAGCGCGGCCGCGGGCGGTGCGTCGGTCGTCGGCGGTGCCCTGCTGGCCGCGGGGACCGACCTGGCCGGGCTGTGGCGCGCCGCGACGTCGGGGTGGGTCGCGGGCGGGCTCGGCGCGCCCGGCCCCGCGGACCCGCTGCTCGCGGTGCTGCTCGTGCCGAGCACGCTCGCGGCGGGGGAGACGTCGCTCGCCGTCGCCGTGGTCCTGCTCGGGGGTGTGCTGCTGTCCGGTCTCGGGGCGTGGGCGGCCGCCGGTGCCGCGACACGGTCCGTCGGCGTGCGCGCGTGGGCCGCCGTCGTCTGGGCCGCGGCTCCCGCGCTGCTGCTCGCGCTCGGCGACGGGCGGCTCGGTCCCGTGCTCGCGCACGCCGCGCTCCCGTGGGTCGCGCTCGGCCTGGTCCGCGCGGTCGGCGTGCAGCGCGTCGACCAGGTGCTCTCCGGGCTCGTCACGGCGCGACGTGCGGACGACGACGAGGCCGACGGCGGCGAGCACCGCGTCGCCCACGGCCGCGCGGTCAGCGACGAGGAGGGCGTCGACGAGGACCGCGTCGAGGCGGACGTCGCCACGCCGATCCGCGGCGTCCCGACCGTCCCGACGCAGCGCGTCGCACCGCCCGCGGCCGTCGTCGACCTCGTCGAGGCGCGGCGTCTCGTGGGCGCCCCCGACCCGACCGGCTCCCTGACCGCCGCGGCCGGGGCGGCGCTCGCGTTCGCGGTCGTGGTCGCCGCCGCCCCCTCGCTCCTCGTGCCGGGGACGCTCGCCGTCCTCGTCGTCGCGCTCGGCGTGCCGCGCCGCCGCGCCCGGCTGCTGCTCGTCCCCGTGCCCGCGCTCGTGCTCACCGGCCCCCTGCTGGTCGAGGCGCTGCGTCGCGGGGTCGCCGGGTGGCGCGTCCTGCTCGCCGATCCCGGCCTGCCCCAGGCGGCCACGGCGGCCGACCCGGTCGCCCGGCTGCTCGGCGTGCCCGCCGACCCGTCGGCGCTCGTGCCCGACGGTCTGCACGGGGTCGTCGCCGACGCGTGGCCGCTCGTCCCGGGCGGTGTCCTGCTGCTGCTCGCGGGGCTCGCGCTGCTGCGCGGACGACCCGTCGCGCGGGGTGTCCGCGTCGCGTGGCTGGTCGTGGCCCTCGGCCTGGCCGGCGCGACCGCGGCGACCGCCGTCGCGGTCGGCGTCGACGGCTCGACCGCGGTGCGCGGCTGGGCCGGTCCCGGCCTGTCGCTCGCGTGGGCCGGCCTGCTTGCGGCGGCCCTGCTCGGCGCCGACCGGCTGCGCGAGCGCCTCGCGGCGGCGTCGTTCGGCTGGCGCCAGCCGCTCGCGGGCCTGCTCACCGTCGTCGCGGTCGTCGCGCCCCTCGCCGTGCTCGGCGCGTGGACGTGGGAGGCGCGCGAGGGCGACGCCGTCGCGCTGCGCGCCCAGGAGACGACCGTCGTGCCCGCCGTCGGGCAGCAGGCGCAGGCCTCGCCGCTCGCCGCGCGCGTCCTCGCGGTCGAGGTCCGCGGCACCGACGCCAGCGACCCCCTCGCGACCTGGCAGCTCATGAGCGGCGACGGCCCCCAGCTCGACGACGTCTCCGCCACGACCGCGACGCGCGCGCTCACCGGCGACCTCGACGCGCCGCAGGCCCGCGCTGCCGATGCCGCCACCGAGGAGGTCGACGCGCTCGTCGCGCGCCTGGTCGCGGGCTCGGGGGGCGACGTGGCGGGCGAGCTCGCAGGGCTCGCCGTCGCGGACGTCCTCGTCCCGTCCCTCGACCCGACCCGCGCCGCCGACCGGGGAGCGCGCGCCCTGCGCGACGACCTCGTCTCACGACTCGACTCCACGCCCGGGCTCGAGCGCGTCACGCAGACGCCCGCGGGCACCCTGTGGCGCGTGCGGGCCACCGCCGCCCCCGGTCGGACGGCGCCCGTGGTCGTGCCCGCGTGGGCGCGCCTGGTGCCCCAGGGCGCCGACGTGCGCGACGTGACCGTCGACGCCGTCGCGGTCCCGGCACGCGCGCGGACGGTCGAGGCCGACGTCACGGCCGGGGACGCGCCGCGCGTCCTGGTGCTCGCGGAGCGGGCGGACGCCCGCTGGCGCGCGTGGCTCGACGGGCGGTCGCTGCGGGCCGTCGACGCCGGCTGGCGGCAGGGGTTCGAGGTCCCGGCCGACGGCGGGCGGCTCGTCGTCCGCTACGACCCGCCCGACCGCGAGCCGTGGCTCGCCGCGCAGGGCGCCGTGCTGCTCGTGACGGTGCTGCTCGCGCTGCCCGTGCGGCGGCGCCGGGTGACGGCATGAACGCCGCGACGGACGGAGGCGCCGTGAGCGGGGGACACGTCTGGCGCGGTCGGCTCGTGCGCGCGGGCTCGGGGCTCGTCGTGGCGGGCGTCGTCGCCGGCGTCGTCGTCGCGGGCGGGGGTGCGCCCGGCACCGCGGTGGACGGGCTCGGCCCGGCCGACGTGCCCGTCCCGCCCGCCGCGACGACCCTCGTGTGCGCCGGGCCGCTGCTGCTGCCCGACGACACCGGCCGCGGTGACTCGGCCTTCGACCCGACCCCGGTCGACCCCGTCACGACGGTGTCGGCGGTGTCCTCGACGCCCGGGCCCGGCACGGTGACGACGCTCGACGGCTCGACGACCCCGGCCCGGCTGGGGTCGGGCGCGCAGGGCGTGACCGTCGACCAGGTCGCGTCGCCGCTCGTCGTCCGTGCCGAGCCCGGCGACACCGCGCCCGCCCGCGTCGGTGCCGTGAGCAGCGGCGTCGTCACCGCGGGCGACCTGCGCGGGCTGTCGGCCGCGTCGTGCCAGCACCCGACGGCCGACGCGTGGCTGGTCGGTGGCGCGACGGACCTCACGAGCACCGCGCAGCTCGTCCTCGTCAACGCCGGCAGCACGCCGGCGGAGGTCGCGATCGAGGTGTGGGGGCCGGCCGGCGCGGTGGACCTCACGGGCGAGCGCTACCTCGTCGCGCCGGGCGCGCAGCGCGTCGTCCCGGTCGGTGCGGTCGCGGCCGAGCAGCGCCGGCTCGTCGTGCACGTCTCGACCACCGGCGGGCGCGTCGCTGCGCACCTGCAGGACTCCGCGCTCGACGGGTTCACCCCGGCGGGCACCGACCTCGTGGTGCCCGGCCAGGCGCCGGCGACCCGTCAGGTCGTGACGGGCGTGTCCGTCGAGGGCAGCGAGGTCGGCGACGAGGACGCGGGCGCGCTGCGGCTGCTCGCGCCGGGGGAGGAGGCCACGACCGCCGCGGTGTCCCTGCTGGGCCCCGACGGTCCGACGCCGCTGCCCGGCGCCGAGTCGGTCGAGCTGCGGCCGGGCGAGGTCACCGACGTGCCGCTGGGCGGCGTCGCCGCCGGCACCTACACGCTCGTGGTCGACGCCGACCAGCCCGTCGTGGCGTCCGCCGTGCTCACCCGGCCGGGTGCGGCCGGGGAGCTCGACGACGTGCCGAGCCTGGAACGCGCGTGGGCGGCGTCGTCCTCGCCCGCCGACGGCGGCGTCGCGGTCCTGCCCGAGACGACGGCCGGCTCGCTCGTGCTCGCGGGCCTCCCCGCACCCGGTCTCGCCGCGGACTCGGTCGACGGCGGCGGCACGGCGGCCGCGACCGTGCGCCTGCTCGGTGACGACGGCCGCGTCGTGGCCGAGCGGCGGGTCGCGGTCCCCGTCGGGACGACCGGTGCGTGGTCCGTCGAGGCGCTGGTCGGCGGCGACGGCGTCGTCACACCGTCGACGTCCCTCGCGGCGCCGACCGGCACACCCGTCGTGCGCGCCGTGGACGTGGTCCTCGACGACGGCACCGAGGCGGCGTGGGCGCTCGTGGTGGGGCTGTCCCGGCCGGACGGCGTGCTCTTCTCCGTGCTGCAGCCCGTGCCCGCGCTCGTGCGCGCACCCGACGTCGCGGTGCAGCACGACCCGCGCCTCGGGACCCGCTGACCGGTCAGGCGGGTCCGGCGGCCCTCTCCGACCCGTGCCGGGCTGTCGGCGTCGTGGCTGCGGTCAGCGCACGGCGGCGCGCAGCTCCGCGCGTTCCCGCAGGCGCAGGCCGACCCCGACCGCGACGCGCACGGGCCACTGCCAGACGTGCGGGTAGCGGCGCCCGACGTAGCGGGCCGCGCTCGTGTGGTGCGCGGAGATCATGCGGGCGGGCCGCTCGCGCCACGACGTGCCGCCGACGTGCGTGACGCGCGCGTCGGGGACGTACAGGTTCGACCAGCCGGCGCGGCCGAGCCGCTCGCCGAGGTCGACGTCCTCGAAGAACATGAAGTAGCCGTCGTCGAACCCGCCGACCTCCTCGAACGCGGTCCGGCGCAGCAGGAGGCACGCCCCCGAGAGCCAGCCGGCCTCGCGCTGGTCGCCGCCGTCCTCGTGCTGCGCGCGGTAGGTCCGGGTCCACGGGTTGCCGGGCCACACCCGGACGAGCAGCGCGTGCCCGGCGCCCTGGGTGAGCGACGGCAGCGCGCGGGCCGACGGGTAGACGGTGCCGTCGACGTTGAGCAGGGCCGGGCCGAGCGCACCCGCACGGGGGTGCTCCGCACCGGCGGCGAGGAGCACGTCGAGCGAGCCGGGGCCCCACTCGAGGTCCGAGTTCGCGACGACGAGCCACGGCGACGCCGCGTCCCGGGCGCCGAGGTTCGCGCCGCCGCCGTAGCCGAGGTTCGCGCCCGACTCGACCACGCGGGCGCCGTGCCGTGCGGCGACCTCGCGGGCGACCGTCGGGTCGTCGCCGTTGTCGACGACGACGAGCTCGTAGGGGGCGGTCGTCGCGCCGGCGAGGGTGCGCGCGAAGCGCTCCAGCTCCTCGCCGGGGTGGTAGACGACGCAGACGACTCGGACGGTGGGGGCGGGGCTGCTCATCGTGCGCCCAGGTTAGTGGGCGTCACCGTACCCGGGGTCCACGTCCTCGGGGGCCCGTCCCAGGAGGTGCGCCACCTGCTCGACGACGACGTCACGCACCAGGTCCGCGAGGTCGGCGGCGTCCGTGGCGCGCGACTCGACCGGGCGGCGGTACACGACGATGCGCGCGGGCAGCCCGGAGTCGGCGGGGAAGTAGCGGCCGAGCGGCACCCCGCCGTGCTCCCACGGCGCCGGGTTGGACGGCGGCACGTCCTCGACCGCGAACTCGGTGCCGTCGAGCTGCCGGGTCCAGCGCCGCTCGAGCCGCTCCACGGCGTCGAGGACGAGGTCGTCGAACCGTTCCGCCCGCGTGCGGTACGCGGGCATGGTCGACGGCATCATCGGGCCGCGCGGGCCCCGGCCACGACGGTCGCGCCTCCGCACCGGCTGGACGCGCGCCTCGCCCGGTGCGGGGGCGGCGCCGCGGCGACCGAGCGGGCCGGCCCGGTGCCCGGGAGCGTGGGAGTGGCCGGCGGACGTCACGCGCTCAACCCTAGTCCGCGCGGCCCGCGACGGCCGGAGCGGGTGCCGGGTCGTGGCTCCGGCGTGGCGCGCCTCGCACGGGCCGGTGCGACCCCGCAGGGGTGGGCCCGGGGACCTTCCGCGCCCGGTCGGGCGACGCGGTGCGGCGTGGGGGACGCCACGTGTCGCCGACGGGCGGTACGGTCACCCCGTGAGATCCGTCCGGCAGTGCTCGCGCACGGCGTGCGGCCGTGCCGCCGTGGCCACGCTGACCTACGTGTACGCCGACTCGACGGCCGTCCTGGGCCCGCTGGCGCACCACGCCGAGCCGCACTCCTACGACCTGTGCGTCGAGCACGCCGAGCGGCTCACGGCCCCCCGCGGCTGGGAGGTCGTCCGGTTGACGCCGGACTTCACCCCTGCCGCGCCGAGCCGCGACGACCTGCTCGCGCTGGCCGACGCCGTGCGTGAGGCGGGTCGCGGACGGCTCGCCGCCCCGGCCGCCGCGCCCGCGGCCGAGCCGGTGCCCGACACGCTCGCGGACGCGCCCCGTCGCGGGCACCTGCGCGTGCTGCGGGGAGAGGGCTGAGCGGTGCCGCGACGCAAGGGGGAGTCGTCGCGGTCGCGCGGGGCGCTGCCGCCGGAGCCGCTGGGCTCGATGAGCCAGCCGACGGGACCGCTGGTGCCCGGCACGGAGGCGTGCCGGCAGTGCGGGTCGCCCGACCTCACCCGCATCCGGATGACCCTGTCGAGCGGGCGCCCCGCGGTGTTCGTGTCCTGCCCCGCGTGCGAGCAGACGGGCTGGTTCGCGCTCGACGGCGACGGCGAGCCGCTGTCGCGCGACGAGGTCGTCGGGCGCGACGGCACGGCCTGAGCCGGGCGGCGACGCGCGGCGTTCCGGCAGGTGGCGGGCGACGGTGCGGTCCGAGCCGATCGGTACGATGCCGGGTGTGACGACTCCTTCGCCCGACCGTGTCGACCTGTCCGCGCTGATCAAGGCCTACGACGTCCGGGGTGTCGTCCCCGAGCAGCTCGACGCGAGCGTCGCGCGGGCGATCGGCGCCGCGTTCGCGGACGTCGTCGTCCTCCCCGAGACGACCGGCCGGCCGCGCGCGGTCGTCGGCAACGACATGCGGCCGTCAGGCCCGGAGCTCGTCGCCGCGTTCGCCGCAGGACTCACCGCACGCGGAGTCGACGTGGAGCTCATCGGGCTCGCGTCGACCGACGGCCTGTACTTCGCGTCGGGCTCGCTCGACATCCCGGGCGCGATGTTCACCGCGAGCCACAACCCGGCCGAGTACAACGGCATCAAGCTGTGCCGCGCGGGCGCCCGCCCGGTCGGCCAGGACTCCGGCCTCGCGACGATCCGCGAGCTCGCGGGCGACTACCTCACGTCGGGCGTGCCGGAGGTCGCCGACGAGGCGCGCGGCACCGTCACCGAGCGCGAGATGCTCGCGGCGTACGCGGGCTTCCTGCGCACGCTCGTCGACCTGTCGGGGATCCGCCCGCTCAAGGTCGTCGTCGACGCCGGCAACGGCATGGGCGGGTACACGGCGCCGGCGGTGCTCGGCACCGCGGCGGGCCTGCCGGAGCTGCCGCTCGACGTCGTCCCGCTGTACTTCGAGCTCGACGGCACGTTCCCGAACCACGAGGCCAACCCGCTGGAGCCGGAGAACCTGCGCGACCTGCAGCGCGCGGTCGTCGAGCACGGCGCCGACATCGGGCTCGCGTTCGACGGCGACGCGGACCGCTGCTTCGTCGTGGACGAGCGCGGCGAGCCGGTGAGCCCGTCGGCCGTCACGGCGCTCGTGGGCCTGCGGGAGGTCGCGCGCGAGCGGGCCGAGGGCCGCACGCCGACCGTGATCCACAACCTCATCACGTCGATGGTCGTGCCCGACCTCCTCACCGCGGCGGGCGCCCGGACGGTGCGCACGCGCGTCGGCCACTCGTTCATCAAGGCCGAGATGGCCGCGCACGAGGCCGTGTTCGGCGGCGAGCACAGCGCGCACTACTACTTCCGCGACTTCTTCTTCGCCGACACCGGCATGCTCGCGGCGCTGCACGTGCTCGCGGCCCTCGGCGGCCAGCCGCACCCGCTGTCGGCGCTGGCCGACCAGTACCAGCCGTACGTCGCGAGCGGCGAGATCAACTCGCGGGTCGTGGACGTCGCCGCCGCCCGTGCGCGGGTCGTCGAGGCGTACGTGACCCGGCAGGGTGCGGGGCCGGTCGAGGTCGACGAGCTCGACGGGCTCACGGTGTCGCACTGGGACGGCCAGCCGCAGTGGTGGTTCAACCTGCGCGCGTCGAACACCGAGCCGCTGCTGCGGCTCAACGTGGAGGCCGCGGACGAGGACATCATGGAGAAGGTGCGCGACGACGTCCTGGCGCTCGTGCGCCAGGGAGAGGACGACTGATGAGCACCGACGCCACGCACCCGCTGGAGCCGTGGGTCCGGGACCTGCTGCGCTGCCCGGTGTCCGGCGCGACCCTGGTCGACGCGACCGGTCCGGACGGCGAGCCGCTGCTCGTCTCCACGCACCCGACGGAGCCGCTCGCGTACCCGGTGCGCGACGGCATCCCCGTGCTGCTCGCGGACGAGGCGCGCCCGGCACCCGGTCGCTGACGGGCGGTCCGTCCGCGCGCGGCGCGCCGTCGCGACCCGGGACGGACCGGACGTCGTGGGGCAGGATGGGCACGGGCGACGCAGCCCGGCTCGGCCCGTCCCATCCTGCGAGGTGCGCATGGCGAGGTTCAGCGAGGTCCCCGGTCGGTACCAGGTGCGCGACCTCGCGTTCGCGGAGGCGGGCCGACACCAGGTCCGCCTCGCCGAGCACGAGATGCCCGGTCTCATGGCGCTGCGCGCCGAGCTCGGACCGTCGCAGCCGCTCGCCGGTGCGCGGATCAGCGGCTCGTTGCACATGACCGTGCAGACGGCGGTGCTCATCGAGACGCTCGTCGCGCTCGGCGCCGAGGTCCGCTGGGCGTCGTGCAACATCTTCTCCACGCAGGACGAGGCCGCCGCGGCGGTCGTCGTCGGCCCGCACGGGACCGTCGAGGAGCCCGCCGGACCCGCGGTGTTCGCGTGGAAGGGCGAGACGCTCGAGGAGTACTGGGCCTGCACGCAGGCCGCGCTGCTGTGGCCCGACGGTCGCGGGCCCGACCTGATCCTCGACGACGGGGGCGACGCGACCCTTCTCGTGCACGAGGGTGCCCGCTACGAGGCCGTGGGCACGGTCCCCGATGCCCCCGCGCCCGGCGACCCCGAGCACTCCGCCGAGCTCGCGGTCGTGCGGGACCTGCTGCGCCGCTCGCTCGCCGACGACCCCCGGCGCTGGACCCGCGTCGCCGACGGGATCGTCGGGGTCTCCGAGGAGACGACGACCGGCGTGCACCGGCTGTACCAGCGCGCTGAGGCCGGGGAGCTGCGGTTCCCCGCCATCAACGTCAACGACTCGGTCACCAAGTCGAAGTTCGACAACCGGTACGGCATCCGGCACTCCCTGCCCGACGGGCTGGACCGGGCCACCGACGTGCTCATCGGCGGGAAGGTCGCGTTCGTCGTCGGCTACGGCGACGTCGGCAAGGGTGCGGCGGAGGCGCTGCGCGGGCAGGGCGCGCGCGTGATCGTGTCCGAGGTCGACCCGATCTGCGCGCTGCAGGCCGCGATGGACGGCTACCAGGTGGCGCGGCTCGACGACGTCGTGGGCGACGTCGACTTCGTGATCACGGCCACAGGGAACCGGTCGGTCGTCACGGTCGAGCACCTGGCCGCCCTCAAGGACAAGGCGGTCGTCGGCAACATCGGGCACTTCGACGACGAGATCGACATGGCCGGCCTGGCCGCCTACCCGGGAGTCCGGCGCACCGAGCTCAAGCCGCAGGTGCACGAGTGGACGTTCCCCGCCGACGACGCGACCGGCCGCGGCGAGCGGTCCGTCATCGTGCTCTCCGAGGGGCGGCTGCTCAACCTCGGCAACGCGACCGGGCACCCGTCGTTCGTCATGAGCACGTCGTTCTCCAACCAGGTGATCGCCCAGGTGGAGCTGTTCACGCGGCAGGGCGCCTACGACCGGCAGGTGCACCGCCTGCCCAAGGTGCTCGACGAGAAGGTCGCCCGGCTGCACCTCGACGCGCTGGGCGTCCGGCTCACGCGGCTCACGAAGGACCAGGCGGCGTACCTGGGCGTCGAGGTCGACGGACCGTACAAGCCGGAGCACTACCGGTACTGAGGCCGGGGCTGCCGGGACCAGCACCCGAGCTCGTCGGACGTGTCGGCGCGGGTCCGCGGTGTCAGTCGACCGGGTCGGGCACGCCGTGCGGGAGGCGGTGCAGCACGCGCGCGTCGGCCGCGTCCCGGGCGTCGTCGCGCAGCCGCGCCACGAGCTCACGCTCGCGCCGCTCGGCCAGCACGGCCGCGAGGAACGCCTCCGGGTGGGTCCCGGGGGGCGGGTCGGGGCTCACGTACCGTGCGACCTCGGTCGACAGCCGGGTGCCGAGCTCGACGCGGGACGCGGGGTGCAGGCCGGTCGCGCGCGCCAGGAACTGGCGCACGGCGAGCGCGAGGCCGTCGGGGAGCCGCGCGACGTCGGCGCCCCGCGCCCAGCCGGCGAGCCACGGCGGCATCTGCACGGGTGCGCGCCGCGTCCCGCCGCGGACCCGGACGGCGTACGTGCCGGCGAGGATGTCGCCCACCCGCTTGCTGCGCGGGTGCACGAGCGAGCAGAGGAACGCGACCGACCCGAACGTCGCCCACAGCTCGATCACCCCGACGAGCGCGCGGACCAGCGCCTGCCGGAACACGAGCGGGCCGCCGTCGTCACGCACGATCCGGATGCCCAGCGCGAGCTTGCCGAGCGACCGGCCGCGGCTGAGCGTCTCCATCGTCGTCGGGTAGATCACCGTGACCGTCGCGAGCAGCACGATCGTCATGATCCGGCCCGCCTCGTCCGACATCACGGCGGGCATGGTGGTGCTCAGCACGATCATGAGCACGATCAGCGCCACCGCGAGCGCCGCGAGGTCGATGAGCGCCGCCACGAGGCGCGTCAGCGCCGACGCCGCGCGGGTGTCGAGCAGCACGCCCTCGCCGATGAGGATCTCGTCCTCGACCATCGATGTCCCTCCTCCGCCGAGGGAACACTAACCGGAGACGGGCCCCGGAGATGGCAGGCTGTGGGCCGTGGACCTCGACGCCTTCCAGGTGGCCCGCGACGAGTCGTGGCAGCGGCTCGACGCGCTCGCGCGCAAGCGGCGCCGCACCGGTGCGGAGTCGGACGAGCTCGTCCGGCTGTACCAGTCGGCCGCGACCGACCTGTCCGTCATCCGGTCGGCCGCCCCCGACCCGGACGCCGTGAGCAAGCTCTCGCAGCTCGTCGCGCGCGCGCGGTCCGCGATCGTCGGCGCGCACGAGCCGAGCTGGCGCGACGTCGCGGTGTTCGTGGGGGAGTCGCTGCCCGCGGCTCTCTACCGGATCCGCTGGTGGACGGTCGGCGTCATGGTCGGCTTCCTGGCCCTCGCGATCGCCGCGGGCTGGTGGGTGGCCACGCAGCCCGACGCGCTCGCCGCGATGGGGACGCCCGCCGAGCGGCAGGAGTACGTCGACCACGCGTTCGCCGAGTACTACGACCCCGGCGCCGGGTTCGCCGCGATGGTGTGGACGAACAACGCGTGGATCACCGCCGTGTGCGTCGCGTCGGGCATCACCGGGGTGATCCCCGCCTGGCTCATGATCCAGAACGCCGTGAGCGTCGGGGCCGTCGGCGGGATGATGGCCGCGCACGGCGAGCTCGCGCTGTTCCTGCAGCTCATCGCGCCGCACGGGCTGCTCGAGCTGACCGCGGTTTTCGTGGCCGGCGGCGCCGGGCTGCGGATCTTCTGGACGTGGATCGACCCCGGCCCGCGCACCCGCGGGCGCGCGCTCGCGGAGGAGGGACGCGCGTTGTTCACGGTCGCGCTCGGGCTCGTCGGGGTGCTCGCCGTGTCGGGGGTCGTCGAGGGGTTCGTCACGGGCTCCGGGATGGCGTGGTGGCTCAAGATCGTCGTCGGAGCCGTCGTGCTCGCCGCGTTCTGGGTCTACACGCTCGTGCTCGGCGGCCGTGCCGCCCGGGCGGGTGCGACGGGCGACCTGGAGCCCGACAGGGCCGGCTACGCGGTGCCGCTCGCGGGCTGAGCGGATCGCCGCGGGGTCAGCGGACCTCGACGTCGTGACGGGCCGCGTCGTCGGCGAAGAAGGCCACGAAGCGCTCCGCCTCCACGACGACGTCGCGCCGGACGCGCGCCGGGAGGTCCCGGAACGGTTCCACGACGAGCGTCGCGCGCTCACGCCGTCGCCGGTCGCCGGTGCCGTCCAGACGCGCGCGCTCGACGCGCCAGGTCGCCGAGACGACCCCGTCGACGAGCACGGTGCCCGGCACGACGCCGTTCGGCCGCTGCAGCGCCCGGCGGTGCTCCTCCGCGACGACGCGCGTGCGGTCGGCGTGGCTCAGGAGCACGTTGTCGAGGTCGGGCAGGAACCGCACCGGCGCGGGGACGTCCGCGGGCGGGCGGGGCGCGTCGGGCAGGTCCAGCACCTCGCGCGGGCGGACGCGGCCCGGTGACGGCTCCGCGGTGAAGCGCACGAGCCGGTCGCCCAGGCGGTCGACCACCGCGCCCAGCCCCGTGAGGCCCGACCACGTCTGCACGTCGGCGACGCTCGCGGGCCCGAACGCCGCGAGGTACCGCTCGACGAGCCGCTCCTGCGCGGCGGCCAGGACGTCGGGGTCCGTCAGGTCCGGTGCCGCGGCGGCCGCCTCGGCGCCGAACCACGCGGTCGTCGTGGTCCACGTCGTCGCGCCCGACCGCCCCCAGACGCCGCGCGGCGGGACCTGCACGAGCGGGAGCGTGCCGCGCGCGGCGTGCGCGAGCGTGGCCGGGGGGACGTGCGGCCACCGCTCCGTGAGGAGCTTCCCGAGCGTCGTGCTCGGGCGGGGCTCCGACTCGACGAGCTCGCGTGCGTACGCCGTGACGGCGGCGAGGTCGACCGTGCGCAGCGGCGCCGCGTGCAGTGTGTTCACCTCGAGGTCCCGCGCGTAGAGCGGTGCGACCAGGCCCGGCAGCAGGAGCGCGTCGGGCGCGGCGACCAGATGGATCGTGCCCCGCATGACGGCGATCCGCGCCAGTCGGCGGTCCACCAGCGCGTCGCCCAGGTCGGCGTGCGTGAAGCCGTCCACGCGGCTCCACAGCCCCACGTACGGCGACCACGCGTTCTGCGCCTGCATGCCCACGAGGTGCCCGACGACGTCGACGGCCGGCGCGTCCGTCCGCGCGAGGAGGTGCTGGCGCGCCAGGAGCGCCCGGTTGAGCGCGCGACGGGTCAGCAGGGGCGGCTCGGCCATGCCCCGGACGCTATCGAAGGGCACCGACGGGCGGGCCGACGTCCGGCGCGCACCGTCGGGGGCGGGTCAGAGCCGGCCGGCCGCCTTGAGCGCGAGGTAGGTGTCCGCGAGGCGGGGGGCCAGGTCGTCGGGCAGCGCGTCGACGACCTCGACGCCTCGCCGCCGCAGCCGCACGGCGACCGCGGAGCGCTCCAGGGCGGCGCGCTCGGCCGCGGCGGCGTCGAACACCTCGCGCGCGTCCGCGCGGCCGGTGCGCAACGCGTCCGTCTCCGGGTCGGCGACCGACGCCAGCACGACCTGGTGCCGCGACGTGAGCTGCTGCGCGACCCCGAGGAGTCCGCGCTCGACCGCGGACGCGTCGAGGGCCGTGAGGAGCACGACGAGCGCGCGCTGGCTGAGCCGCTCCCGCACCTGCGTGACGACGCCCGGCCAGTCCGTCTCGACGAGCTGCGACGACGTCGTGGCGAGCGCGTCGGCGAGCGCGGGCATGAGCCGCGGACCGGCCGTGCCCGCGACGCGGGCGCGCACGCGGCGGTCGAACGCGAGCAGCTCCACGCGGTCGCCCGCATGCGTCGCGAGCGCCCCGAGCAGCAGCGCCGCCTCGATCGACGCGTCGAGCCGCGGGGCGTCCTGCACGCGGACCGCGGACGTGCGGCCCGTGTCGAGGACGATCAGCACGCGACGGTCCCGCTCCGGGCGCCACGTGCGCACGACGACGTCGGCCCGGCGGGCGCTCGCGCGCCAGTCGATCGCCCGCACGTCGTCGCCGATCACGTACTCGCGCAGCGAGTCGAACTCGGTACCCGGACCGCGCACCTGCACCGCCGCCCGCCCGTCCATCTCGCGCAGCCGCGCGAGCCGGCTCGGCAGGTGCCGCCGCGACGCGAACTCCGGCAGGACGCGCAGCCGGCCCGGGACCGTGAGCGACGCCTGCCGCCCCGCGAGGCCCAGCGGGCCCGCCGCGCGGATCGTCACCCGGTCCGCGACCGCGTCCCCGCGGCGCGTCGGGTGCAGCACCGTCCGCACGCGCGCGCCGTCACCCGGCGCGACGACGACCGTGTGCCGGTCCTGCTCGGCGGACGCCGACGGCGGCCACGCGTCGCGCACCAGGCCGCGCAGGCGCCGGTTGCCGACGTGGGTGAGCGTCAGCGTCGACGTCGCGGGCTCCGTGAGACGCACCGACGGCGGCAGGTCCCGCTGGACCGCGACCTGCCGCGGCGACGCCGCGAGCGACGCGTCGAGCACGCACAGCGCCACGCACACCAGCGCCCAGACCAGCACCGTCCCGGTCGACGGGAGCAGCAGCACGAGGGGCACGCCGACGGCCGCGAGGACCACCGCCCGCCACGTGAGCGTCATGCCGGTCTCAGCGGGGGACCGGCACGGACGCGAGCACCGTGTCGAGCACGCTTTCCGTGGTGACGCCCTCGAGCTCGGCCTCCGCGCGCAGCTGCACGCGGTGCCGCAGCGTCGGGTGGGCGAGCGCCTTGACGTCGTCGGGCGTGACGTAGCCGCGGCCGGACAGCCACGCCCACGCGCGTGCCGTCGCGAGCAGCGCGGTCGCCCCACGCGGCGAGACGCCGAGCGCGAGCGACGGCGACCGCCGGGTCGCCCGGCACACGTCGACGACGTACCCGAGCACCTCGCGCGCGACCTGCACGCGCGCGACCTCCGCACGGGCGGCCGCGAGCAGCGCGGTGTCCGCGACCGGGCGCACGCCCGCCGCCCTCAGGTCCCGCGGGTCGAAGCCGCCCGCGTGCCGGGCGAGCACCTCGACCTCGTCCTCGCGCTCGGGCAGCGGCAGCGTCAGCTTGAGCAGGAACCGGTCCAGCTGGGCCTCGGGCAGGGGGTACGTGCCCTCGTACTCGACGGGGTTCTGCGTCGCGATGACGAGGAACGGGTCCGGCAGCGGGCGCGGCGTGCCGTCGACCGACACCTGACGCTCCTCCATGGCCTCCAGGAGCGACGCCTGCGTCTTCGGCGGCGTGCGGTTGATCTCGTCCGCGAGCAGCAGGTTCGTGAAGACGGGTCCCTCGCGGAACGAGAACTCGGCGGTCCGCGCGTCGTAGACCAGCGAGCCGGTCACGTCACCGGGCATGAGGTCCGGCGTGAACTGCACGCGCTTCGTCGACAGGTCGAGCGCCGCCGACAGCGAGCGGACGAGCAGCGTCTTCGCGACACCGGGCACGCCCTCGAGCAGCACGTGGCCGCGGCACAGCAGCGCGATCACGAGGCCGCTGACGGCCGCGTCCTGCCCGACGACCGCCTTGGCGACCTCGAGCCGCACGTCGGCCAGCGCGGACCGCAGCGCGACGCTCGGGGCGGGCGGCGCCGACGCGGTCGCGGGCGGGGCGACGGGCGCCTGGGGGGCGACCGGAGCGGCCTGGGGGGCGGTCGGAGCGGGCGGCTCGGACTTCGCCCAGCTCGGAGGGCCGTCGGACGCCGCAGGCGCCGGGGGACCGGCGTGTGCCGCGGGCGCGGCGTACGCCGGTGCGGCGGCAGCCGGCGGAGCGGCAGCCGGTGGTGCCGCGTGCGCGGGTGCGGCCGGCGCGGGCGGAGCGGCGAACGCCGGTGTCGCGGGAGCGGGCGGGTCCTCGTGCACGGGCGGCGCGGGCGGAGCCGCGTACGCCGGGGGCGCGCTCGGCGCCGGGGCCGGCGCCGGGGCCGGGGGCGCGTCGTGCGCGGGCGGGCCGGCGTAGGGCGCCGCCTGCTCGGGGGCGGGCGGCGTGGGCGCGCGATGCGCCGGGTCCGGGCCGCCCGCGGGGGTCGGCGCCTGCGGCGGCTGCGCTGCGCCGGTCGTCTCGTCGGTCACGGTCGGTGAACCTCGCTCTCCAGGTGGTCCAGCGCCTGCGCGAGCCGCGCCAGGCCGTGGTCGTCGTGCGGTGGTGGTCCGTACAGGAGCGCCTCGACGGTCGCCGCGGGGCGTCCGGTCGCCCGGGCGACGGCGTCGACGAGCGCGTGGGGCTCCGCGGAGCGCGGCAGCCCGAGCCGGGCCGCGCAGCGGGAGGCGGTCCCGGCCCGCAGCGCGGCGGCGGCGTGGCCGTGCGACCGCGACCGACGGTAGAGGCGTCCGCGACCGCGTGTGGTCTCCGCGGCGGGGACGACGACGGGCAGCGGCTCGGCGACGACGCGTCCGAGCCGGCGGCCGCGCCAGATCGCGGCGGCGAGCACGACGAGCAGGAGCTGGAGCCCCAGCACGGGCACCCACGGCGGCAGGATGTCGCCCGTCCCGGGTCCGCTCGCCTCGCCGTACGTCTCGAACGCCGACGGCAGGTACCAGACGAGCCGCTCGTGCCGGCCCAGGGCGCGCAGCACGAGCGCGGCGTTGCCCTGCTCCGCGAGGTGCTCGTTCGCGAGCACGCGACCGTCGGAGAGCGCGGTCACACGGCGCTCGCCGTCCACCACGGCGTACGCGCCGACGGTCGGGTCGTCGGCGGCGGTGAAGCACACCACCGCGTCGTCGTCCAGGGCGCGCAGGCCCGGCGCGGCGGTGATCGTGCCGGCGGCCGTGGCGTCGGGGTCGTCGCACGCGGCGGGCAGGTCGCCCTCGGGCCACCAGCCGGCGCCGCCCGTGACGGCGTCCGTCGCGGACTCGAGCAGCCACGGCGAGTCGACGAGCACGAGGTCGGCCTCGGTCCCGACGACCGCGTCGACGGCGGTCTGGTCGAGCAGCAGGTCGCCGTTGACGACCAGCAGCGTCGTGCCCTCCTCGGCCTGCGCGACGGCGTCCGCGAGCCGCGTCACGTACCGGATCTCGACGCCCTGACGCTGCAGGATCTGGGCCGCGGCGCGCGCGCCGCTCGGCGCGGGGTTGTCGGGCGCGAACGGGTCGTTCGACGTGCGGGGCGTCGGCAGGGCGGCGAGCAGGCCCACGAGGACCAGCAGCCCGAGGATGCCGAGCGGCAGCCGCCAGCGCCGCCAGCGGCTCGTGGCGCGCGAGCGGGCGGTCGTACCGTCGCCGAGGACGGCGGCGGGCGCGGTCACGACGGGACCACGAGACGGTCGGCGGCGGCCGCCGCGGCGGTCGTCGGCCGCGTGCCCCGGACGCGCTGGTCGAGCTCGCGCAGGCGGCGGTCGTCGTCGGCGCCGGCCCGCACGTCCCCGTACGCGACGTCGTCGAACAGGTCGCCGGCGGTACGCAGGTCGGCACCCAGCCCGGGGAGCCGCAGCGCGGCGGCACCGACGGCCTCGTGCGCGGTGCGGCCGGGGCGCTCGTCGAGGACGGTCCGTTCCTCCAGGCCGCGCACGATCGCGCGGAAGCGCTCGAGGACCGCGAGGTGCCAGTCGCCGGCGGCGGCCGCGGCGTCGGCCGCGGCGCGGAGCTGGTCGGCCGTGCGTCGGTCGTCCGCGGCCAGCACGACCGTGCCCGACCGCGACCGCGCCCGGGAACGCCGCACGGGACCGACGAACCACAGGATGCCGAGCACCAGGGCCACGCCCGCGACCACCGCGATCAGCAGCGCGACACCGTCCGGCAGCCCGAGCGACGGCACCGAGCCGAGCTGCTCCTGCAGCCACTCGAGGACCCGCTGCAGGAGCGACGGCTGCCGGTGGTACTCGGGGCGTGCGAGCTCGTCGCGCGCCCACTCGCGGGCGGTCTCCGCGTCCGGCTGGACGGGCACGTCGCGCGCGAGCGCGGCGACGAGCGACGTCAGCGCGGTCATCCGGCCTGCGCGGCCCGGGCGAGCTCGAGGTCGAGCCCCTCCCGGCGCATCCGGACGTCGATGTAGAGCAGCGCGTAGATGGCGGCGGTGAAGGCGGTGGTCAGCGTGTAGGCGATGACGTTGCCGACGGCTGTGAGCACGATCGAGACGAACGACGTGCCGGTCGGGTCCTGCGTGACGAGCGTCCCGACGAGCTCGAACGGGAACATCACGAAGTAGCTCGCGACGCTCACCATGATCTGGACGAGCACGTAGTAGCCGAGCAGGCGCCAGAAGCTCCCGCGCGTGAGCCGCCAGGCCCGCGCGACCGTCGGCCAGAAGCCCTTGCCCTCGAGCATGAGCGCGGCCGGTGCGAGCAGCGTCCGGATCGTGAACCAGACGCCGCCGACCACGAGCGCCAGCCACCCGAGGATGCCGAGCCCGACGGCGAAGCCGGTCTGGTCCGCGACGGCGAGCGCGACGACCCCGCCCACGAGCGCCGCGGCGACCAGCAGCACGACGGCACCGGCGAGCAGCGTGAACCCGACGACCCACCAGACGCGGCCCGAGCGCAGCACCTCGCCGATCGTGATCGTGCGGCCCAGCACCGACCTGCTGACGGACACGATGAGCAGACCCGTGAGGACGGTCGTGGCGAGCCAGATGATCGGCGCGGTCAGGAGCGTGCCGACGGCCCAGCCCAGCATCGCGTCGAGGCCGCTGGCGCCGGAGGGGTCGAGCTCGAGCAGCGCGTCGCTGATCGCGCCCGAGACCAGGCCCTGGACGTACCAGGTGAGGATCGTCGACAGGAGGACGGCCGCGCCGACGACGAGCGCGGACAGCCCGAACATGACGCGCGGGTTGGCGCGGATCGCCTTGAACGCGCCGTCGAGGACCTCGCCGAGGCCGAGCGGCCGCAGCGGCACGATCCCCGGCTGCAGGGCGGGCGGCTTCCACGCGGACCCGGGCGGGGGCGGCGGCGGCACCGGTGCGCCCCAGCCGCCCTGGCCCGCGCCCCACTGCGACGGCGGTGCGGGCGGTGCGGGCGGTGCGGGCGGGGGGACGCCGGGGCCGGGGCTCGGCTGACCGCCGCCCGGTGCGGCCCACGCCGGCGGGCGGGGCGCGTCGTCCTGCGGGCTCGTCATGCGGAGCGCAGCCTCCTCGGGCTCGTGGTGCGGCTCGAGGCGGTGGCCGTCCTCGCGCGACGCCCATCGTGCCACGTCGCCGTCGGAGGTCGGTGGACGTCCGGGTGATCTGTGGGCCGTCCGGGCGGTCCCGTCCTGGATCGACAGGTGACGGTGCCACAATGGCGCGCATGAAGGGACGTGTGCTGGTGGTCGACGACGACACCGCGCTCGCCGAGATGATCGGCATCGTGCTGCGCTCCGAGGGCTTCGAGCCCGTCTTCTGCGAGGACGGGGACGAGGCGCTCGCGACGTTCCGGGCGACCCAGCCCGACCTCGTGCTGCTCGACCTCATGCTGCCCGGGCGCGACGGCAACGAGGTGTGCCGCCAGATCCGCGGCGAGTCGGGCGTACCGATCGTCATGCTCACCGCCAAGAGCGACACGGTCGACGTCGTGCTGGGCCTGGAGTCCGGCGCCGACGACTACATCTCCAAGCCGTTCAAGCCGAAGGAGCTCGTCGCGCGCGTGCGCGCCCGGCTGCGCCGCAGCGACGAGCCCGCGCCCGAGCACCTGTCGATCGGCGACGTCACCATCGACGTCCCGGGTCACCGGGTCGCGCGCGCGGGCCGCCCGATCTCGCTGACGCCGCTCGAGTTCGACCTGCTCGTCGCGCTCGCGCGCAAGCCGTGGCAGGTGTTCACCCGGGAGGTCCTGCTCGAGAAGGTGTGGGGCTACCGGCACGCCGCGGACACGCGGCTCGTCAACGTCCACGTGCAGCGGCTGCGCTCCAAGATCGAGAACGACCCCGAGCAGCCCGAGATCGTCGTGACCGTGCGGGGCGTCGGGTACAAGGCGGGCGTGACTCCCACGTGACGTCGGGCAGGGCCGCGCCGTGCCGCGCGTGAACAGCGTCTGGCGCCTCACGAGGGCCCGGGCGATGCGACGGGTGCGAGCCTGGCCGCGGGCGTGGCGCGGGTCGCTGCAGTTCCGGGTCATCGCCTCGACGCTCGTGATCGGCCTGGTCGCGCTCGCGTGCGTGGGCCTGTACGTCGGCGAGCGCATGCGGGACGGGCTGTTCGACGCGCGCCGCGACCAGGTCCTCGACGAGAGCGCGCGCAGCACCCAGCAGGCGCAGGACACCTTCGAGTCGTCCAACGCGACGCTCGGCCCGGACGTCCGGCGGCTCCTGCGCGACGTCGTCGCCGCGCAGCGGACCGGCACGTCGGGGGAGCGCGAGGTCCTGCTGCTGCGGGCACCGGGGCAGACGTCGCCCGTGACCGGCGGCGCCGCGGCGTCCGACGCGTCGCTCATCGCGATCGTCAGCGACGAGCTGCAGCTCGCGGTCGCCGAGGGCGGCCAGCACTGGCAGTCCGTGGGCATGGAGACCGACGAGGGCCGGGTCGTGCCCGCGATCATCGTGGGTCAGGAGGTCGTGGTCCCGGTCGTCGGCCGCTACCAGCTGTTCTTCCTCTACAGCCTGCAGGCGGAGCAGGACCGGCTGGACTTCCTGCAGCGCACGCTCGCGCTCGCGGGCGTCGTGCTCGTGCTGCTGCTCGGCTCGATGACGTGGCTCGTCACGCGGCAGACGGTGCACCCCGTGCGGCGGGCGGCCCGGGTGGCGGAGCGGCTCGCGGACGGGCACCTGTCGGAGCGCCTGCCCGAGCGCGGCGAGGACGAGATGGCGACGCTCGCGCACTCGTTCAACGAGATGGCCGAGAGCCTGCAGGACCAGATCCACCGGATGGAGGAGCTGTCCGCGGTGCAGCGGCGCTTCGTCTCCGACGTCTCGCACGAGCTGCGCACGCCGCTCACGACGATCCGCATGGCCGGCGAGGTCATCCACGCCTCGCGCGACGACTTCGACCCCGCGACGAAGCGCTCCGCGGAGCTCCTGCAGACGCAGCTCGACCGGTTCGAGGACCTCCTGGCCGACCTGCTCGAGATCAGCCGGTTCGACGCGGGCGCCGCGGTCCTGGACGTCGAGGGCCGCGACGTGCGGGACGTCGTCGTGCGCGCGGTCGACCTGGCCGGCCCGCTCGCCGAGCGGCGGGGCTCGTGGCTGCGCGTCGTGGTGCCCGAGGACCGGTGCGTCGCCGACATCGACCCCCGCCGCGTCGAGCGCGTCCTGCGCAACCTGCTGGTGAACGCGATCGAGCACGCCGAGGGCTCGCAGGTCGAGGTGACCGTCGCGGCCGACGCGCACGCGGTCGCGGTGACGGTCCGCGACCACGGCGTCGGCATGACCGCGGACGAGGCGGAGCACGTGTTCGACCGGTTCTGGCGCGCCGACCCCGCGCGTGCCCGCACGACGGGCGGCACCGGGCTGGGCCTGGCGATCTCGCTGGAGGACGCGCACCTGCACGGCGGGTGGCTCGAGGCGTGGGGGCGGCCCGGCCGGGGTGCGTCCTTCCGCCTCACGCTCCCGCGCCGCGCGGGGATCCGCCTCGCCTCGTCGCCGCTGCCGCTCGTGCCGGACGACGCCGTCGCACCCGACCCCGTGCTCGACGCCGGGTCGCGGCCGCGGACCGACCCCGCCGCGCTGCCCGACCTCGACGGCCCGGTCGGCACCGCGACGTCGCCCTCGGGCATCCGGGCCGTGAGCGTGCCCGTCGCCGCCGGCGACGCCGACCGGCAGGAGGTGGCCCCGTGACGCGCGCGCTCCGCCGCCGCATCGGTGCGGGCGTCGCGGCCGTCGTCACGCTGCTGCTGGCCGCCTGCACCGCGATGCCGACGTCCGGGCCCGTCCAGCAGGGCGGCGACGGGCGCATCGACGAGCCGTCGAGCATCGACGTGCTCGCGGAGGGTCCGCGTCCCGACGCCGCTCCGCTCGAGATCGTCGAGAGCTTCCTCGTCGCGGGCTCGGCGGGCTTCCGCGACGACTTCGTCGTCGCACGCCAGTACCTCGCGGGGCAGGCGCGCGCGGAGTGGCAGCCGCTCGCGGGCGTCGTCGTGTCCGGCGCGCTCGAGTTCGGCGACATGGGCAACGGGCAGGTGCAGGTCGACGTCCCGGTCGTCGCCCGCGTCGACCGCGAGGGCCGGTACGCCGAGGCGCCCACGGGCGCGGAGTCGTCCGTCACGTTCGGGCTCGTGCAGGACGACGACGACCAGTGGCGCATCTCCGAGGCCCCCGACGGCCTGGTCGTGCCGACCGACGACTTCGAGGTGTTCTTCCGGCAGACGTCGATCTACTTCCTGTCGCCCGACGAGACGTTCCTCGTGCCCGAGCAGCGCTGGCTCCCCGTCAAGAGCCGCGAGACGTCCGTCGTGAGCGCGCTGCTCGCCGGCCCGTCGCCGTGGCTGCGCGACGCGGTGCACACCGCGCTGCCCGACGGTGTCCAGCTCAAGCCCGAGGCGGTGCGCGTGGACCCCGAGGGGGTCGCGCACGTCGGGCTGTTCTCCACCCGGACGTCCGAGCTGCTGGACGCCGACCGGCCGCTGCTGCTCGCCCAGATCGAGCAGTCGCTGCTCGCGCTGCCCGGGGTCACCGCGGTCGACGTGACGGCGGGCGGCGTGAGCCTCACCGGGGCGGCGTCCCTGCGCTCGGGCGAGGGGCCGGCGGCCGCACCCGAGGTGCTGCAGGACGGTGCGCTCCTCCAGGTGGGCACGGACGGGCTCGCGCCGGTCGACGGCGTCGGGCCGCTCACCGTGCCCGACCCGCACCACCCGGCGCGCGACGAGACCGGCACCGTCCGCGTCGTGCTGTCCGGCGACCGCTCGCTGGTGACGGTGCCCACCGAGGACGACCCCGGGACGACGCTGTACGAGGGCACCGCGCTGTCGGCGCCGTCGGTCGACCGTTTCGGCTACGCGTGGACGACCGACGTCGGCGTGGGCGTCGTCGCGGCGCTCGCGGCCGGCGCGACCGGGGAGCCGCCCGCGCAGGCGGTGCACGTCGCCGCGCCGGAGCTCGACGGGCGGACCGTCCGGGCCGTGCGGGTCTCGCGGGACGGGGTCCGCGTCGCGGTCGTCTCGACCGGCGACGACGGTGTGGCCGTCGCGCTCGGCGCCATCCTCCGCGACTCGCACGGCGTCCCGCAGGCGATCGGTGAGCTCGTCCGCGTCGGCACCCCGCTCACCGTCGCGTCGGCCGTCGTGTGGCTCGACGAGGCCACGCTCGGGGTGCTCGCGACCGAGAACGGCGACAGCGTCGTGCACGTCGTGCCGCTCGCGGGGGAGACCACGGAGCTGCCGCGCGCGTCGGGCCTCGTGTCCCTGTCGGGCGGACGGACGCCGTACGCGGCGACGGCGGACGGCTCCTTGCTGCGCCTCGTCGGGACGACGTGGGTGCGGATCGCCGACGTCGCGGGCGTGCGGGACCCGTCGGTCGCCGGCTGACGCCCGCGTCGAGCCGTCCACAGACCCGGTCGGCGCGGCGGGTGTCCACCGGCGCGCGGCCGCGGCCCGCCGCGACACCGCCGGCTCGGCTGTGCTGTCGGCATGTCCCCGCTCACCGCGTCCCCGTCCCGCATCCTGCCCGGCCGCGCGCCGCTGGACGTGGCCGCCGCCCTGCACGCGCCACGGTCCGCGACGTCCCCGGCCCGCGTCACGGAGGCCCTCGGCGACCACGCCCGCCGCGTCGCCCACGACCTGCTGACGCTGGTGCTGCCCGTGACGTGCGCGGGTTGCGGGACGGTCGACGAGCGGTGGTGCCCGCCCTGCCGTGCGGCGCTCGCGGGTCCGCCGTGGCGGTGCGAGGAGCGGGCGGGCCGGCTCGACGCGCTCGACGGGCGGCCGCTGCTGCCCGTGTGGACCCTCGCGGACAACACCGGCCCGGTGCGGCACGCCGTCGTCGCGTGGAAGGACGAGGGCCGCACGGATCTCACGCGTGCGCTCGCCGCGGCGCTCGGCCGCGCCGCCGGGACCGTCGCCCCCGACGTGCCGGGGACCCGGGCGGGCCCGCTGCTCGTGGCCGCCGTCCCCTCCACCGCCGCCGCGCGGCGACGACGCGGCGGGTGGCTCGTCGACGACGTCGCGCACGGCGCCGTCACCGGGCTGCGGTCGGCGGGGGTCGACGCGCGTCGGGCGCCCGTGCTGCGTCGTCGCGGCGGGCGGGACCAGGCCGGGCTCGGCGCCCGCGCGCGGGCGCGCAACCTCGACGGCCAGGTCCACGTGGCCCGGCACGCGCGGGAACGGCTCGCGGGGCTCGATGTCCTCCTCGTCGACGACGTCCTCACCACCGGCGCGAGCGTCGCCGCGTCGGTCGCCGCGGTGCGCGCCGCGGGCGGCCGCGTGGTCGGCTGCGTCACGGTCGCCTCGACGCCGTCACCGGGGCCGCAGGACCGTGCCGCGCCGCCGAGCGCGTGACCGCAGCGCAGCGCCGCGACCCCGTCGTCAGGACCGCGGCGTCGCGTCGGGGCGCCCGGTTCGCCCCGGACGCCCGGTTCGTCGTCCGCCGGTCGGGCGGCGATTGGTCCGACGACCGACCGCGGGGTTAGCGTGGGTGCCTGAGCCGACGGCGCAGCGGAGCCCCGACCTCGAAGCAGTCGAGGTCGACCCGCAGCGCGGGAGGAGGTGACGCCGCCGGACTGTCCCCCGGGGCAGGAAGAAGCATGTCGCCGGGCGGCGCGAGCCGCCCCAGACCTCGCAGGAGGCTCACATGGAGATCGTGGTTGCAGGCCGGCACACCGAGGTGCTCCCGAAGTACCGGGCGCATCTCGAGCAGAAGCTCGCGAAGGTCGAGCAGCTGGCCCCCCGCGCACAGCGGATCGACGTCCTCGTCTCGCACGAGGCCAACCCTCGTCAGGCCGGCAGCTGTGAGCGCGTCGAGCTCACCGTCGTCGACAAGGGTCCCGTCATCCGTGCCGAGGCGTGCGCAGACGACCGTTACGCGGCCCTGGACCTGGCGCTCGGGAAGCTCCTCGAACGCCTCCGCCGCACGCGCGACCGTCGCAAGGACCACCGCAACCACACTCCGCTGACCCCCGTCGACGTCCGCCCCCTCGAGCAGGTCCCCGAGCCCGCCGAGGCACCCGCCCCCGTCGACGGCGCGGTGGAGACGACGCTCGGCGACTCGCCGGTCGTCATCCGCGAGAAGGTCCACGAGGCGCTGCCGATGACCGTCGACGACGCGCTCTACGAGATGGAGCTCGTCGGCCACGACTTCTACCTCTTCATCGACGCCGAGACCGCCCAGCCGGCCGTCGCCTACCGTCGCCGCGGCTGGAGCTACGGCGTCATCAAGCTCGACACCGCCGTCCGCAACGACGCCCCCGCGTCCGCCGCCGTCAGCGGCTGACCCACCCGTCCGACGACGCCCGGCCCTCCCCGTGGGGGCCGGGCGTCGTCGCGTGCGTGCGGGTCAGCCACGGGCGTCGGTGGTCGCCGCCATGATGGGGCGGTGCCTCCCGCCGGTCTGCCCGCCCCCACCGAGTCGCTCTCGCTCGCGCAGGCGCGCCGCGTCGCGCTGCGCGCCCAGGGTCTCGACGTCCCGCGCCCCGCACGGACCGGTCCCGCGACGGCGCGCCACCTCCAGCAGGTCGTCGACCGGCTCGGCCTCCTGCAGATCGACTCCGTGAACGTGCTGGCGCGCGCGCACCTCATGCCGACGTTCACGCGGGTCGGCCCGTACGACCCGGCGCTGCTCGACCGCGCGTCCGGCCGGGCGCCCCGGCGTCTCGTCGAGGCGTGGGCGCACCAGGCGTCGTACGTCCCGCCCGAGACGTTCCGGCGGCTCGGCTGGCGGCAGCGCGCGTACGCGACGCAGGCGTGGGGGACGATCGCGCAGGTGCCGTTGCAGCACGCGCCCGCGCTCGCCGAGGTCCGCGCGCTGCTCGCAGCGTCCGGGCCGATGACCGCGAGCGAGGTCCAGGTCCACTTCGAGGCCGACCACCCGACGTCGCGTGACGAGTGGGGGTGGAACTGGTCGGTCGCGAAGCGCGTGCTGGAGTTCCTGTTCTTCACCGGCGAGGTGACGTCGGCCGGGCGCAACGCGGCCTTCGAGCGGCGGTACGACCTCACCGAGAGGGTGCTGCCGCCGGACGTGCTCGCCCGGCCCGAGCCCGACGACGCGACCGCGGTCCGCGAGCTCGTCGAGATCTCCGCCCGTGCGCACGGCGTCGCGACCCTCGGCTGCCTCGCCGACTACTTCCGCATCGGGCAGCGCCAGGCCGCGACCGCCGCTGCCGAGCTCGTCGAGGACGGCGTCCTCGTGCCCGTGCGCGTCGCCGGCTGGGACGCGCGGCCGGTCTACCGCCACCGCGACGCGACGCTGCCGCGCACGGCCCGCGGCGCGGCGCTGCTCAGCCCGTTCGACCCGCTGGTGTTCGAGCGACGTCGCCTCGAGGAGCTGTTCGGGCTGCGGTACCGGATCGAGATCTACGTCCCGGAGCCGAAGCGCGTGTGGGGGTACTACGTGCTGCCGTTCCTGCTGGGCGACCAGCTGCCCGCGCTCGTCGACCTCAAGGCGGACCGCGCCGCGCGCGCGTTGCGGGTGGTCGCGGCCCACGTCAGCCCCGGGACCGGGCGGCTCCCGGCGGACACGGTCGAGGCGCTCGCGGCGGAGCTCCGCCTCGTCGCGACGTGGCTCGGGCTCGACGACGTGGTCGTCGGCGCCCCGGACGGCACGCTGCGCGGCGACCTCGCGGACCCGCTGCGGCACGCGACGGCCGACGCGGCGTGATGCGCCGGTCGGACTTCGCGCTCGTCGCGCTCGCGGGGCTGCTGTGGGGCACCGGCGGGCTCGCGGGCGTCGCGGCGGGGGACGTCGGCCACCTGGAGTCGGTCGCCGTCGCCGCGTACCGGCTGCTGGGCGGCGGGCTCGTGCTGCTCGTCGGCGCAGTCCTCGTCGGGGCGTTCCGCGGCGTCCGGGCCGGCCGCGCGCTCGTCGGGCACGTCGTCGCGACCGCGGTGCTCGCGGCGACGTACCAGGCCGCGTACTTCGCGGCGGTCGAGCGCGCGGGGGTCGCCACGTCGACGCTCGTCGCCCTCGGCGCCGCCCCCGTGATCGTCGCGGTCGGCACGGCCGTCGTGACCCGCCGCGCGCCGTCACGGACGACGGTCGTCGCGACCGTCCTGGCGCTCACCGGGCTGGTCGCGCTCGTCGGGACGAGCGGCGGCACCGGGAGCGCGCCGCTCGCGGGTGTCGCGCTCGCGCTCGTGTCGGCGACGTCGTTCGCCGCGATGACGGGGCTGGGGCGTCGCGCGGTGCCCGACGCCGGCCCCGTGCCGACGACGGCGCTCGCGTTCACGCTCGGCGGAATCCTCCTCGCGGTCGTCGCACCGGTCCTCGGCGACGCCGTCGACGTGCCCGACGCGGCGACCGGCTGGTGGCTGCTCGCGTTCCTCGCGGTCGTGCCCACGGCCACCGCCTACGGCGCCTACTTCTCCGGCCTGCGCACCGTCCCGGCGACCACGGCGAGCCTCCTGGCCCTGCTCGAGCCGCTGACCGCGACGGTGGGCGCCGTGCTGCTGCTCGACGAGCGGCTGGGTGTCGGCGGGATCGTCGGCGCGGTGCTCCTGGCGAGCGCGGTCGTCGTCCTTCGGCCCCGGACCGCGACAGGGCCGACTAGCATGGTCGGGCCCGGCCACGCGGCCGGTCAGCCAGCCGCTCCGACGCCGCGCGTGCCAGGGGCGAGAACACGTCGGGAGTAGTGCGCGTGCCCACGATCGTCGACAAGGTCCTCCGGCTCGGTGAGGGCCGCGTCCTCAAGAAGCTGTCCGGCATCGCCCAGCAGGTCAACGCCCTGGAGGACAGCTTCACGTCGCTGTCCGACGCGGAGCTCCGCGAGGAGACCGACCGCTTCCGCGCCCGTCTCGCCGACGGCGAGTCGCTCGACGACCTCCTCGCCGAGGCGTTCGCAGCGGTGCGCGAGGCCGCCCGTCGCACGCTGGGGCAGCGCCACTTCGACGTCCAGCTCATGGGCGGCGCGGCGCTGCACCTCGGCAACATCGCCGAGATGAAGACCGGTGAGGGCAAGACGCTCGTCGCGACCGCGCCCGCGTACCTCAACGCGCTGTCCGGCAAGGGCGTGCACGTCGTCACCGTCAACGACTACCTCGCCGAGTACCAGTCCGAGCTCATGGGGCGCGTCTACCGGTTCCTCGGCCTGACGACCGGCGTCATCCTGTCGTCGCAGCAGCCCGCGCAGCGTCGCGAGCAGTACGCCGCCGACATCACCTACGGCACGAACAACGAGTTCGGCTTCGACTACCTGCGCGACAACATGGCGTGGAGCGTCGACGAGCTCGTGCAGCGCGGCCACAACTTCGCGATCGTCGACGAGGTCGACTCGATCCTCATCGACGAGGCCCGCACGCCGCTCATCATCTCCGGCCCCGCGTCGGGCGACGCGAACCGCTGGTACGGCGAGTTCGCCAAGGTCGTGCGTCGCCTGCAGCCCGAGCGTGACTACGAGGTCGACGAGAAGAAGCGCACCGTCGGCGTCCTCGAGCCCGGCATCGCACGCGTCGAGGACTACCTCGGCATCGACAACCTCTACGAGTCGCTCAACACCCCGCTCATCGGCTTCCTCAACAACGCCATCAAGGCGAAGGAGCTGTTCAAGCGCGACAAGGACTACGTCGTGATGAACGGCGAGGTCCTCATCGTCGACGAGCACACGGGCCGCATCCTCCCGGGCCGCCGCTACAACGAGGGCATGCACCAGGCCATCGAGGCCAAGGAGGGCGTGACGATCAAGGCGGAGAACCAGACGCTCGCCACGATCACGCTGCAGAACTACTTCCGCCTGTACGCCAAGCTCTCGGGCATGACCGGTACGGCCGAGACCGAGGCCGCCGAGTTCCAGGGCACGTACAAGCTCGGCGTCGTGCCGATCCCGACGAACCGTCCGATGCAGCGCATCGACCAGAAGGACTTCGTCTACAAGAGCGAGGACGGCAAGTTCGACGCCGTCGTCGCGGACATCGTCGAGCGGCACGCGAAGGGCCAGCCGGTCCTCGTCGGCACGACGAGCGTCGAGAAGAGCGAGCTGCTGTCGTCCAAGCTGCGCAAGCAGGGCGTCCCGCACGAGGTCCTCAACGCCAAGCAGCACGCGCGCGAGGCCGCGATCGTCGCGCAGGCGGGCCGCAAGGGCGCCGTGACGGTCGCGACCAACATGGCCGGCCGAGGCACCGACATCATGCTCGGCGGCAACGCGGAGTTCATGGCCGTCGCCGACCTCGCCGCGCGCGGGCTCGACCCCGCAGAGAACGCGGAGGAGTACGAGGCCGCGTGGCCGGGCGCGCTCGAGAAGGCGAAGAGCGCGGTCGCGGCGGAGCACGACGAGGTCGTCGAGCTCGGCGGCCTGTACGTGCTCGGCACCGAGCGCCACGAGTCGCGCCGCATCGACAACCAGCTGCGCGGACGTTCCGGCCGGCAGGGCGACCCGGGGGAGTCCCGGTTCTACCTGTCGATGCAGGACGACCTCATGCGCCTGTTCAACTCGGGCCTCGCCGAGTCGATGATGACGCGCGCCGGCTTCCCCGAGGACATGCCGCTCGAGTCGAAGATGGTCACGCGCGGCATCCAGTCCGCGCAGGCCCAGGTCGAGTCGCGCAACTTCGAGATCCGCAAGAACGTCCTCAAGTACGACGACGTCATGTCCCGCCAGCGCGAGGTCATCTACGACCAGCGTCGCCGCGTGCTCGAGGGCGAGGACCTGCACGAGCAGGTCAAGCACTTCCGCAACGACGTGCTGTCGGCGTACATCGGCGGTGCGACCGCCGAGGGGCGCCCGGAGGACTGGGACCTCGAGGCGCTGTGGACCGCGCTCAAGGCGGTCTACCCGGTCACGATCACGCCCGAGGAGGTCGTCGAGGAGGCCGGCGGTGCCCAGCGCCTCACGCGGGAGCTCGTCGAGCGCGAGATCCTCTCGGACGCGGAGCACGCGTACGCCGACCGGGAGGCCACGATCGGGTCGGAGAACATGCGCCAGCTCGAGCGGCGCGTCACGCTCTCCGTCCTCGACCGCAAGTGGCGCGAGCACCTCTACGAGATGGACTACCTCAAGGAGGGCATCGGTCTGCGGGCGATGGCGCAGCGCGACCCGCTGGTCGAGTACCAGCGCGAGGGCTACCAGCTCTTCAACGCGATGACCGACGCCATCAAGGAGGAGACCGTCGGGTACCTCTTCAACCTCGAGGTGCAGGTCGCTCCCACCGAGGACGCGCCCGTCGTCACGGCGGACTCCGCCGCGCAGACCGCAGCCGCCGCCGGACCCGCGCCTGCGGTTGCTGACGGCCCGCGGAGCGTGGCCGACGGTCCGACCCCCGGCCGGCTCGTCGCGAAGGGCCTCGACGGCCCCGACCGTCGGGTCCCGCTGCAGTACTCGGCCCCGTCCGTCGACGGCGACGCCGGCACGACGACGCGCCGGGACGGAGGCTCGCCCGCCGCGGGCCGGTCCGGCGACGCGCCCGCCGCGGGGACGAACCGCGAGGCGCGCCGCAAGGCGCAGCGCCAGCAGCGCAAGGGCTGACGCACGACCGACGGGACCGGCTGACCCCCACGGGGTCGGCCGGTCCCGTCGTCTGCGGGGGCTCGACGTCGCGCCGCCGCGGCGTCAGCCGATCTCCAGCACGGTCGCGCGCCAGGCGCCCCGATGCGTCTCCAGCCGCAGGGCAACGGCCCGCACGACGGGCCCGTCCTCGACCACGACGGCCGCCTCGAGCGTGTGCTCGTCGACCGCGCACGCGCGCACGCGGCGCACCTGCGGCGCCCGGCTCGACGTCCCGCGGACCCGCAGCGTCAGCGCGGCGCGGACCTGCACCGCCTGGAGCACGCCCGGGGTCAGCCACCGCGCGAGCTGTGCGAGCGGACGACGCCCTCCGAGCGCCTCGACCGCGGCGAGCGCGATGCGGCCCGCGAGCACGCCCGGATCGTGGTCCGGGACCGCCCCGCGGTCCTCGTCGGCCGCGTCGAGGACGGGCGTGCGGTCCTGGGCCCGCAGCACGTCGAGCCGGAGCGCGAGCGTCGGGGGTGCGACGTGGTGCGGCCCTGCGGCACGGGCGGCCGCGAGGGTCTCGGCCGCACGCACGAGCCGTGCCCGCGGCCCCGCCTCCCGCGCCGGTGCGTCGGCGTCGAGCCCCGCCGTGCCCGCGGGGGTGCCGCGGCCGCCGGGCTGTGGGCGCGCCGTGCGGGGTCGGGTCGTGGCGCGCGCCCGCGCCGCCGCCGGGTCCGGCTCGGCGCGTGCGAACACACGCTCGGCGGCGGTGCCGTCCATCAGCACCGCGCTCACGGGGCCACCGTCCCGTCGGTCGGGACGACGAGCACCTGGCCGGGGACGAGCACGTCGGGGTCGTCGCCGACCACCGCCATGTTGGCCGCGTACCAGCGCGGCCACGTCCGGGCGATCGTCGCGTCGTCCGCGCCCGCGGGCAGGTGGCGCTCGGCGATGCTCCACAGGGTGTCGCCGGGCTGCACGGTCACCGTGCCGGCCCTGGCGTCCGTCGCAGCCGGAGCCGTCCCGGGGCCGTGCGCCGTCGTCGTGGACCCCGGCGAGGTGCCGCTGGCCCCCGTTCCGCCGGGGGAGGGTGACGCGGCCAGGTCGGCAGCCGGGGCGGTGCGCGCGGGCGAGGACGACCACGTCGCGGACGTGGCGCCCGTCGACGGGGCCGCCGACGGGCCGGGCGACGCCGTTCCCGCGGTCGTGCTGGCGGATCCTGCGCCAGGTGCGGCCGTGCCGGGCGACGGCTGGGCACCCGCCGAGGCGGGCGCGCCCGCCGCGGGGGTCGGGCCGACGGGCGCTGCCTCGCCCGGTCCGCGGGCTGCTCCCGACGTGGTCGCGGCGGCGTCGGGGGCGGTCGGTCCGGAGGGGACCGTGACGTCCGTTCCCGGAGCGACGGTGGTCCCCGCTCGTGCGGCCGCCCCAGGCGTCGTGGCCGGGGCGGCGGTGGCGGTCCCAGGTGCGCTGGCGGTCCCAGCCGCGGTGGTCGTCCCAGGTGCGCTGGCGGTCCCGGCCGCGGTGGTCGTCCGGGGGGCGGTGACCGGACCGGCCACGGCAGTCGGCGAGGCGACCGACGTCCCCGTGGCCGCGGGAGTCGTGGGCGCCCAGCCGAGGTCCGACGGCGCGCTGCGCACCGCGACCGGCCCGTCGGGGGCGACCGGTGCGGCAGCCGTCGCACCCGTGGCGCCCGCCAGGCCGACACCCGCGCCGATCGCGAGGACGAGCACGCGGCGGACCGCGGCGGGTGCCCAGCGCTGCACGAGATGCTCGCCGGTCCGCCAGGTGGCGCCGGCGAGCCTGGCGGTCGAGCACACGAGCGCGACGCCCGCCGACGCGGCGAGCCACGCGGCGACCAGGGCGCCGACCGCGGTGACCCCCAGCTCGACGGCGGCGTCGACGCGCCACGTCCCCGCGTGGGCGAGCTCGGTGGTGCGGAGCGCGAGCAGGGTCGCCGTCGCGCCGGCCACGACGCTCGCCACGGCGAGCCCGAGGAGCGCCACGACGGCCGCTCCGTGCCGACGCCGGGCGACCTCCGTGCCGCGCTCCGTTGCTGTCCGTGCGCTCTTGACCACGCTGAGCCCCCTGGATGTCGTTTGATGCGGTTTGATGACGACTGATGGCTGAAGGTGTAGCCGAGTGGCGCGTGCTTCGTCCAGCTCTGTCCGCGATGCGGTCCCCGGACCCGACGGCCGCCCGCGTCGGCCCTACCGTGGTCGCCGTGCGGTGGGAGGCGCTGTTCGACGACATGGAGGCGCAGCTCGCCGCCGTGCACGGCGCCGCGACGCGGCTCGACGTCGCCGAGCTCACGCGCGCCGAGCGTGCGACCGTCGGCCTCGTCGACCGGCTCCGTGCGGCACGCGACACGACCGTCACCGTGCGGACGGCCCACGGGGAGCCTCTGCGCGGGCCGCTCGTCGACTCGGCACCCGAGTGGCTGCTGCTCGCGCTCGGCCCGGTGCAGCGCGCCCTCGTCCCGACCGCGGCCGTCGTCGTGGTCGGCGACCTCACGCTCCACGCCGCACCGGCGCCCGGCGTCGTCGAGCGGCGGCTGGGGCTCGGGCACGCGCTCCGTGCGCTCGCGCGCGACCGTGCCGTCGTCCGCGTGCGGTCAGCGGGCGTCGAGCTGGTCGGTCGGGTCGACCGCGTCGGTGCCGATCACCTCGACCTCACCGAGACCGTCCGCCCGGCGGTCGACGCCACGACGTGGGCCGTCCCGTTCGCCACGCTCGAGGTCGTCCGCTCGGGCTGATCCGCGACGCGCGGGAGCGGGCCCGCGAGCCGCGGTGGTCGAGGTGAGCGGCGGGGTGGGGGGCGGCGTCAGCCGGCGGTGTCGGCCGCCGCCTCGGCGGCGTTGCGCGCGCGGGTCTGCTCGTACATGCGCTGGATGTAGCCCTCGAGCTCGGTCGCCTCGACACGCCAGACGCCCCGCCCACCGATCTGGATCGCGGGCAGCTCGCCGGACCGCACCAGCGCGTAGGCCTGCGGGGCGGAGATGTTGAGGATCTCCGTGACGTCGGCGAGCGTGAGGAACCTCGAGGCCATGCTCGCAGTCTGGCACGCGCTGGCGCTCCGACCGGTTTGTCCACAACCATGCCTCCGCGTCTCCGGCCGTCTCGGCAGGATGGGGCGCCTGCTGGACCGACGACGACCGGGGAGTGCCATGGAGACGACCGTGCTGGACCTGCCTGCGCCGGTGGCGCCACGACTGCGCAGGCCGGGCTGGCGGGACCCGCGGCTGCTCGCGGGCGTCGCGATGGTGGCCGGCTCCGTCGCGCTCGGGTCGTGGGCCGTGCGGTCCGCGCAGTCGACCGTGCCCGTGTACGTCGCGCGCACGGCGCTCGTCCCCGGCGACCGGGTGGAGCCCGGCGCGCTCCTGGTCCAGGACGTGCAGCTCGGTGCCGTGGACCTCGGTGGGTACCTGCGGGCCGACCGCGCGCTGCCCGAGGAGGTCACGGTGCTCCGCGTCGTGGGCGCGGGTGAGCTCGTGCCCCGCGCGGCGCTCGGCGACGCCACCGAGGCCGACGTCCGGCCGGTCGCGGTGCCGCTGGAGCACGCGCCCTCCCGCGCGCTCGTCGTGGGCGCGCGGGTCGACCTCTGGTTCGTGCCCGAGCCGACCGGCGACGCGTCGTCGGACGGGTCCGCCGGTACGGGCGACGCTGCGGCGTCGGCAGGGCCGCGCCCGCTCGCGGTCGGCCTCACGGTCGCGGAGGTCGACACGCCCGACGGGGCGTTCAGCGTCGGCGGTGCGAGCACGGTCCAGGTGCTCGTGCCGTCGGACGCGCTGGCCGACGTGCTCGGCGCGCTCGCGGGCCCCGGGTCCGTGGACGTCGTGCCCGTGCCGGGCTCGGGGGGCTGAGACGTGTCGGTCGGTGTGCTGTGCGCGGTCCGGGGGACCGCGGAGTCGATCATCGTCCAGGCCGTCGAGGGGACCGGCGGGCGCCTCAGCGTGACGCGCCGGTGCGCCGACCTGACCGAGCTGCTCGCGGCGGCGGAGGCCGGTCTGGGCCGGATCGCCGTCGTGTCGGTCGACCTCGACCTGCTCGACCGGGAGTCGGTCGACGTGCTGCACCGCGCGGGCGTGACGGTCGTGGGTGTCGGCGACCCGTCGAGGCCGTGGCTCGCGGACCGCATGCGCGCGTACGGCGTGGACGTGCTCACCGACGCCCCGGCCGACGAGGCCGGTGCGGACGAGCTCGTCCTCGGGGCGCTGGCCGCGCTCGAGCGCCCCGCGTCGACCGGTCCCCGACCGGAGGGGCCCGCGCCCGAGCAGCCGGTCGTCGCACCGCGGGAGGTCGACGGTGCCGTGGTCGCGGTCTGGGGACCGACGGGCGCGCCGGGTCGCACCACGGTGGCCGTCAACCTCGCGGCCGAGCTCGCCGCGGCCAGCGGCACGACGCTGCTGGTGGACGCGGACACCTACGGCGGCAGCGTCGCGCAGGTCGTCGGGCTGCTCGACGAGGCTCCGGGTCTCGCGGCGGCCGCGCGCGCCGCGGCGCAGGGCACGCTGGACCTGCACCACCTCGCGCGGCTGGCTCCCGTCCTCGCGCCCGACCTGCGCGTCCTGTCGGGCGTCTCGCGCGCGGACCGCTGGCCCGAGCTGCCGGCGTCGTCGCTCGACGCTGTCTGGTCGGTCGCGCGTGGCCTCGCCCGGTGGACGGTCGTGGACTGCGGGTTCTGCCTCGAGTCCGACGAGGTGCTGACGTTCGACACGCGCGCCCCGCAGCGCAACGGCGCGACGATCAGCGCGCTCGAGGCCGCCGACGTCGTCGTGGTCGTGGGGGCCGCCGACCCCGTCGGGATCCAGCGCCTGGTGCGCGGGCTCGGTGAGCTCACGGACCTCGGGCTCGGCACGACGCGCGTCGTCGTCGTCAACCGCGTCCGTGCGTCGGTCGCGGGGCCGCGACCGGGGGAGGCCGTGGCCGGCGCGCTCGCGCGGTACGCGGGCGTGACGGACGCCCACCTCGTGCCGGACGACCGTCCCGCGCTCGACGCGGCGCTGCTGGACGCCCGGACGCTGCGCGAGGCCGTGCCCGGTTCACCCGCGCGGCGGGCGCTGGCGGGGGTGGCCGCCCGCGTCGACGCGATCGTCCGGTCGGCCGTCGACGTCGCGGCGCTCGCCGCGCGGTGAGCGGGGCGTCGGCGGACGCCGCCGTGGAGCCTCGGGCAGACTGACCCCGTGCGCGTCTACGTCCCCGCGACCCTCGACGAGATCCCCGGCCCGCTGACGGCGAGGCCGGCCCACGCCGTGACCCGCGAGCTGCGGGCCGCGCTGCCCGACGAGGACGACGAGACGGTCGAGTTCGTCGCGCAGCTCACCGCGGCCGACGACGCGCTCGAGCTCCTCGCCGCGCACCCGGGCGCCCCGCGCCTGCGGCTCGTCGTGTCGGTCGACGTCCCCGACGCCGCGGTCGCGCCCGTCGCCGACGACGGCGCGTCGCCGAGCGCCGTCCGGCTCGTCGCGGACGTCGAGGTCGCCGACGTCGCGTGCGTCCACGTCGACGAGCCCGAGGCGCGTGCGGACGTCGTGGCGGCCCTCGCCGGAGACGCCGATGCCCGTGAGCGGCTCGAGGAGCGCGACCTGCTCTGGTACGACGCGTCCGAGCTCGGCGAGATCCCGCGCTGACGGCTCCGCCCCGCCCACGTGGTGTTCGTCACGAACGCCGCCCCGAGCAGGGGCCGGTTGGACCGGCACGCCAGGGCTCGGGTAGTGTTCACCGCCGGTACGACGTCCGGAAGACGCCGTGGCGGCCTACGGGCGGCCCGTGCGGAAGCCCGGAGGTTATACCCCATGGGGTATGGTGTAATTGGCAGCACGACTGATTCTGGTTCAGTTAGTCTAGGTTCGAGTCCTGGTACCCCAGCGCGAGCACCGCTGATCCGGTGGTCCGAGTCCCTCGGATGATCGGGTAAAGTGTTCACTCGGTAAGCGAGGCCCACGGGTCTCGTGCGCTGATAGGCCCCCGTTGTGTAGCGGCCTAGCACGCCGCCCTCTCACGGCGGTAGCGCCGGTTCGAATCCGGTCGGGGGTACGTCAAGGCCCGGTCACCTCGGTGGCCGGGCCTTCGTCGTCCCCGGTGTCGCGCATGTCCGTGGCCGCCCACGCACCCCCCTGTCGCGCGTCCCCGTCGTGACCGGCCCGCGCCCGCAGACGCGAGGACCCCCTCGCGGCCGGCTCGCGAGGGGGTCCGTGGACGGGGGAGCGGGTGTCACTCGGCGGTGCGGCGCAGGACCTCGGTGAGGCGGTTCGCGGCGGAGACGACGGCGGCGGCGTGCAGCCGTCCGGGCTGGCGCGAGAGGCGCTCGAGCGGCCCGGAGACGGACACCGCGGCGACGACGCGGCCCGACGGCCCGCGCACGGGGGCGGACACGGACGCGACGCCGACCTCGCGCTCGGACACCGACTGCGCCCAGCCGCGGCGGCGGACGCCGGACAGGATCGTCGCGGTGAACTTGGCGCCCTGCAGGCCGCGGTGGAGCCGGTCGGGCTCCTCCCACGCGAGCAGGATCTGCGCGGCAGAGCCGGCCTGCATCGTCAGGGTCGCGCCGACCGGGATGGAGTCGCGCAGGCCGATCGGGCGCTCGGCCGCGGCGACGCAGATCCGCATGTCGCCCTGGCGGCGGTAGAGCTGCGCGGACTCGCCCGTGTGGTCGCGCAGCGCGGCCAGCACGGGGCTGGCGGCGGCCAGCAGGCGGTCCTCGCCGGCCGCGGTCGCGAGCTCGGACAGGCGCGGTCCGAGCACGAAGCGGCCCTGCATGTCGCGCGCGACGAGCCGGTGGTGCTCGAGGGCGACGGCCAGGCGGTGTGCCGTGGGGCGGGCAAGATGGGTGGCGGTCACGAGCTGTGCGAGGGTCGCCGGACCCGCCTCGAGAGCGCTGAGAACCGACGCGGCCTTGTCCAGGACGCCGACTCCGCTAGAGTTGTCCATAGGTCGATATTGGCGTCTCGGAGGCTGAGACGCAAGCAGGCAGGCAACAGGAACCGGGAACACCCCCCACCCGGACGAACTAGAAGAGGACCGAGAACATGGCCGGCACGTTGGCGGAGAAGGTCTGGGACGCGCACGTCGTGCGACGTGGCACGGAAGGCGCGCCCGACCTGCTCTACATCGACCTGCACCTGGTGCACGAGGTCACCAGCCCGCAGGCGTTCGAGGGGCTGCGGCTGGCCGGGCGCCAGGTCCGCCGCCCCGACCTCACGCTCGCGACGGAGGACCACAACACCCCGACGCTCGACATCGACCGGCCGATCGCCGACACGACGAGCCGCACCCAGATCGAGACGCTGCGCCGCAACGCCGCGGAGTTCGGCGTCCGCATCCACTCGCTCGGCGACGCCGACCAGGGCATCGTCCACCAGGTCGGTCCGCAGCTCGGGCTCACCCAGCCCGGCCTGACCGTCGTCTGCGGCGACTCGCACACGTCCACGCACGGCGCGTTCGGCGCGCTCGCGTTCGGCATCGGCACGAGCGAGGTCGAGCACGTGCTCGCGACCCAGACCCTCCCGCTCGCGCCGTTCAAGACCATGGCGATCACGGTCAACGGTCAGCTGCCGCCCGGCGCGACCAGCAAGGACATCATCCTCGCGATCATCGCCAAGATCGGGACCGGCGGCGGCCAGGGCTACGTCCTGGAGTACCGCGGCGAGGCGATCCGGTCGCTGTCGATGGAAGCCCGCATGACGATCTGCAACATGTCGATCGAGGCGGGCGCGCGCGCGGGCATGATCGCGCCCGACGAGACCACGTTCGAGTACCTCAAGGGCCGCCCGCACGCGCCCGAGGGCGCCGACTGGGACGCGGCCGTGGAGTACTGGCGCACGCTGCGCACCGACGACGACGCGACCTTCGACGAGGAGGTCGTGCTCGAGGCGGCCGACCTCGAGCCGTTCGTCACGTGGGGCACCAACCCGGGCCAGGGCCTGCCGCTGTCGGCGGCCGTCCCGGTGCCCGAGGAGATCGCCGACGCCAACGAGCGCGTCGCCGCCGAGCGCGCGATCGAGTACATGGGCCTCACGCCCGGTCAGCCGCTGCGCGAGATCAAGGTCGACACGGTCTTCATCGGCTCGTGCACCAACGGCCGCATCGAGGACCTGCGCTCGGTCGCCAAGGTCGTCCAGGGCAAGCACAAGGCCGACGACGTGCGTGTCCTCGTCGTCCCGGCGTCTGCCCGCGTCCGGCTCCAGGCCGAGGCCGAGGGGCTCGACAAGATCTTCCTCGACTTCGGTGCGGAGTGGCGCAACGCCGGCTGCTCGATGTGCCTGGGCATGAACCCCGACCAGCTCGCCCCGGGGGAGCGCTCGGCGTCCACGTCGAACCGCAACTTCGAGGGCCGGCAGGGCAAGGGCGGGCGCACGCACCTCGTGTCGCCGCTCGTCGCCGCCGCCACCGCCATCCGCGGCACGCTGTCGTCGATCTCGGACCTCGGCGAGGACCCGAGGGCCTTCGACGGCAGCCCGCTCACGGACCTCCAGTCGGTCTGACCCGACCCGCGATCGCAGAAGGAAGCACCGTCATGGAGAAGTTCACCCAGCACACCGGCGTCGGGGTCCCGCTGCGCCGCAGCAACGTCGACACCGACCAGATCATCCCGGCCGTCTACCTCAAGCGCGTGACGCGCACGGGCTTCGAGGACGCGCTGTTCGCCGCCTGGCGGGGCGACCCGGAGTTCCTGCTCAACCAGGACGCGTACAAGAACGGCTCGGTCCTCGTGGCCGGTCCGGACTTCGGCACCGGATCGTCGCGCGAGCACGCCGTGTGGGCGCTCAAGGACTACGGGTTCCGGGTCGTCATCTCGGCGCGGTTCGCCGACATCTTCCGCGGCAACTCGGGCAAGCAGGGGCTCCTCGCCGCGCAGGTCGCGCAGGAGGACATCGAGCTCATCTGGAAGATCCTCGAGACCCGCCCGGGCACCGAGGTGACCGTGGACCTCGAGTCGCGCACCGTCACGTGCGACGACGTCGTGGTGCCGTTCCAGGTCGACGACTACACCCGCTGGCGCCTGCTGGAGGGCCTCGACGACATCGGCCTGACCCTGCAGCACGCCGACGAGATCAGCGCCTTCGAGGAGACCCGCGAGCCGTGGCGCCCGCGCACGCTCCCGGCGAAGCACCTGCCGCCCGTCGAGATCAAGGCCGCGCGCCCCGTGCCGGTCACGATCGGCCGGCCGGACTGACCCGGACTGACCCGACCCGGAGGCCGGTGGGACCCGTCGACGACGGCCCACCGGCCTCTGCGCATCCCCGGGCCGGACCGTCGCGGGACCCGTGGCGGGGACGGCCGGGCGCCACCCGTCCGTGCGGCGAGGACCCGGCATCCGGGGGCGAACGGGACGAACGTCACGCATCCTCGCCCTGGGGTGGCTACCGTGAGCCTCAGGCCTCGGGAAGAAGGGGCGCACCGCCGCGGTTCTCCCCTCGGGCCGGGTCCACCCTGTGCTCGCGGGCGTCGCCCGCGCGCGGTGGGCCGGTTGTGAAGGTTTGGGGCCGGGAGGCGCGACGCGCCCGCGTCCGGTCAGGAGCACGCCTCGGCGTGGGAGACGATGAGGACCATGAGCGATCTGCTGTACGTCAACGGGGGCAACCCCCTGTCGGGCGAGATCACCGTCCGCGGTGCGAAGAACTTCGTCTCCAAGGCGATGGTGGCGGCGCTGCTGGGCGAGACGCCGAGCGTGCTGCGCAACGTCCCGCAGATCCGCGACGTCGCGGTGGTGACCGGCCTGCTCGAGCTGCACGGCGTGAAGGTCGACGCCGACGCCGACGCGGGCGTCCTGCACCTCGACCCGACCGACGTCGAGAGCGCCCACGTCGCCGACATCGACGCGCACGCCGGCTCGAGCCGCATCCCGATCCTGTTCTGCGGCCCGCTGCTGCACCGCCTGGGGGAGGCGTTCATCCCCGACCTGGGCGGCTGCCGCATCGGCGACCGGCCCATCAACTTCCACCTCGACATCCTGCGGCAGTTCGGCGCGGTCGTGGACAAGCAGGACAACGGCATCCACATCCGTGCACCGCGCCGCCTGCAGGGCACCAAGATCGCGCTCCCGTACCCGAGCGTGGGCGCGACCGAGCAGCTGCTGCTGACGGCGGTGCGCGCCGAGGGCATCACCGAGCTGTCGGGCGCGGCGATCGAGCCCGAGATCATGGACCTCATCAACGTCCTGCAGAAGATGGGCGCGATCATCTCGGTCGACACCGACCGCGTGATCCGCATCGAGGGCGTCGACCGGCTCGTCGGCTTCCAGCACACCGCGCTCGCGGACCGCATCGAGGCGGCGTCGTGGGCGTCGGCCGCGCTCGCGACGGGCGGCGACGTGTACGTCCGCGGCGCGACGCAGCCCGAGATGACGACGTTCCTCAACACGTTCCGCAAGGTCGGCGGCGAGTTCCACGTCGACGACGACGGCATCCGGTTCTTCCATCCGGGCGGCGACCTGCGGTCGATCACGCTCGAGACGGACGTCCACCCCGGCTTCATGACGGACTGGCAGCAGCCGCTCGTGGTCGCGCTCACGCAGGCGAAGGGCCTGTCGATCGTGCACGAGACGGTGTACGAGAACCGGTTCGGCTTCGTCGACGCGCTCGTCGGCATGGGTGCGACGATCCAGGTCTACAAGGAGTGCCTGGGCGGCCGGCCGTGCCGGTTCGGTCAGCGCAACTTCTTCCACTCGGCGGTCATCAGCGGCCCGACGCCGCTCGCCGCGGCCGACATCGAGGTGCCGGACCTCCGCGGCGGGTTCAGCCACCTCATCGCGGCGCTCACCGCGAAGGGCACGTCGGCCGTCCGGGGCATCAGCCTCATCGACCGCGGCTACGAGCGCTTCACGCAGAAGCTCGAGGCGCTGGGCGCCGAGTTCAGCCGCGACTGAGTCCCGGTAGCATCCCCTCCCGTGCCGCCGCCGCCGAACTCGCCCCGCGCCTTCCGCGTCGTCGCCTTCATCCTGCGCCCGCCGCTGCTCGCGATGACGAAGCGCGACTGGCGCGGTGTGGAGCACATGCCGCGTGACCGCGGGTTCATCGTCGCGTCGAACCACATGACGAACATCGACCCGCTGACGTTCGCGCACTTCCTGTGGGACAACGGCTTCGTCCCGAAGATCCTCGCGAAGGCGTCGCTGTTCCGGGTCCCGGTCGTCGGCAAGGTGCTGCTCGCGACGGGCCAGATCCCGGTGCACCGCAACACCGCCGCGGCGGGGGAGTCGCTGCAGTCGGCGATCACGGCCATCGACGACGGCGCGTGCGTCGCGGTCTTCCCGGAGGGGACGCTCACGCGCGACCCCGAGCTCTGGCCGATGGTCGGCAAGACGGGCGTGGCCCGCCTGGCGCTGACGACGCGCGCACCCGTGATCCCCGTCGCGCAGTGGGGTCCGCAGGACCTGCTCGGCCGGTACAAGAAGCTGCTCAAGCCGATCCCGCCGAAGAAGGTCACGATCGTCGCGGGTCCGCCCGTCGACCTCGACGACCTCTACGACCGGCCGCAGGACAACGCCACGCTGCGCGAGGCCACCGAGCGGGTCATGGCCGCCATCACAGCGCTCCTGGAGGACGTGCGCGGCGAGCAGGCGCCCGCCGTGCGGTACGACATGCGGCGCCCGAACGCGCAGCGTGACGCCGCCGCGTCCGGCGACACGACGACGCCGGAGGCCCCGTGACGGCCGACCTGCTGCCGCCGGACGAGCCCGCCGCCCCCCGGCTGCGCGCGACCGTCCTCGGCGCGGGGAGCTGGGGCACGACGTTCGCCGCCGTCATGGCCGACGCCGGCTGCGACGTGACCGTCTGGGGCCGCGACGAGAAGACGTGCCGCCAGATCGCCGACGAGCACCGCAACGAGGCGTACCTGCCGGGCGTCGAGCTGCCGTGGCGCGTCACGGCGACGACCGACGTGCGCGCCGCGGTCCGCGGGGCCGACGTCGTCGCCGTCGCGGTGCCGTCGCAGCAGGCGCGCGCCGTGCTCGAGCCGCTGCGCGAGGTCGTGGGCCCGCGCACGGTCGTGGTGTCGCTCATGAAGGGCGTCGAGCTGTCGACCGACCAGCGGATGAGCGAGGTCGTCGCCGAGGCCCTCGCGATCGACGCGTCGCGCGTCGCGGTCGTGTCGGGCCCGAACCTCGCACGCGAGATCGCCCGCCGCCAGCCGACGGCGACCGTGATCGCGTCGACGAGCGACGAGACGGCGCGGCTGGTCGCACGTGCCTGCGCGTCGTCGTACTTCCGGCCCTACACGAACCCCGACGTGGTCGGCGTCGAGCTGTGCGGCGCGGTCAAGAACGTCATCGCGCTCGCCGTCGGGATCTCGCAGGGCCGCGGGCTCGGCTACAACACGATGGCGACCGTCATCACGCGCGGGCTCGTCGAGATCACGCGCCTCGGGCTCGCGCTCGGCGCGGACGCCGACACCTTCCCCGGCCTCGCGGGCATGGGCGACCTCATGGCGACGTGCGCGTCGCCGGACTCGCGCAACCACACGCTCGGCGGGCACATCGGCCGCGGCATGACGCTCGACGAGGCGATCGCCGCGACCGGCGGGACCGCGGAGGGCGTGAAGTCGTGCCGGTCGGTCCTGGAGCTCGCGACGTCGCTCGGCGTCGAGATGCCCATCACGCACGCGGTCGTGCGCGTGCTCCACGAGGGGCTGCCCGTCGACCAGCTGGCCCCCCTGCTGCTCGCACGTCCGCACAAGGCCGAGGGCGCCTGACCGACCTCACGTGCGCGCGCGAGCGTGTCTCGCCGCCCCTGGACGGGTCCCGGGCGTCTCGCCACCGACGAGCGTGCCCCGCGGCCTCTCAGGGACGCGGGGCACCGCCCGGGCGCGGTCCCGTCAGCCGGCCGTCGCCGCGTCCAGCGCCTGCGCGAGGTCCCGCCACAGGTCCTCGACGTCCTCGATGCCCACGGACAGCCGCAGCAGGTCCTCGGGCACGGTGACCGTCTCGAGCGGGAACCGGCGCCGCCGCTCCAGGCTCGACTCGACCCCACCGAGGCTCGTCGCCGGGACCCACAGCCGCACCGCCGCGACGACGGCCTCCGCGGCCGCCAGACCGCCGCGCGGGCGCAGGCCGATGATCGAGCCGAAGCCGTCCATCTGCGCCGCGGCGCGCGCGTGCCCGGGGTCGTCCGGGAGGCTCGGGTGCCGGACCTGCGCGACCCCCGGGTGCGCGGCCAGCCGCCGCGCGATCTCCGCCGCATTGGCCTGGGAGCGCTCGACGCGCAGCGCGAGGGTCCGCAGGCCGCGCAGCGCGAGCCACGCCTCGGTGGGCCCCGCGATCGCGCCGTGGACCGTGCGGTGCCGTCGGAGCGCGGCGTGCACCGTGGGGTCGTCGGCGAGCGCGGCGCCGAGCACGACGTCGGAGTGCCCGGCGAGGTACTTCGTCACGGAGTGCACGACGACGTCCGCGCCGAGCGTGAGCGGGCGCTGGCCGAGCGGCGTCGCGAACGTGTTGTCGACCGCCACGAGCGCGCCCACGGCGTGCGCGGCCTCGACGAGCGCGGGCACGTCGGCGACCTCGAGCATCGGGTTGGTGGGCGACTCGACCCACAGCATCGCCGCGGGCGTCCCGTCGCCGTGGACGGCCGCGACCACCGCGTCGGTGTCGTCGATGTCGACCGGGACGACCTCGAGGCCCGAGCGGGCGGCGAGGTCCTGCGCGTGCACCAGCGTCACGTTGTACGCGTGCCGGGGCGCGACGACCCGCCCGCCGGGCGGCACGAGGGACAGTGCGGCCGCGATGGCCGCCATGCCCGACCCGAACAGCAGCGCCGGCCGCGTCGAGCGCTCCAGCGCCCCGAGCGTCTGCTCGAACGGGTGCCACGTCTCGGTGTCCGCGCGCGCGTAGAACAGCTCACCGTCGGGCACCTCGCCCTGCGAGACGTACGTCGACGACAGGACGATCGGCGGGTTCACCGGGGCCGCCTGCGTGCGGGCCGGACGGCCGGAGCTGACGACGAGCGTGGCGGGCGACAGGGGGAGGGCCTCGGGCATGGCGCCACGGTACGCGCCCGCCCGGCGACCCGACCGGACCGTCCGGAGCGGCCGTCCGCGCCCGGTAGGGTCGGGCGCGATGAACGACACCGCGCCCCCGTCGCCCACCCCCTCCGCCGGCTCCGCGCAGGACGGCACGAGCGTGCGCCCGCGCGTCATGGTGCTGTTCGGCGGCCGCTCGGGCGAGCACGCGATCAGCTGCGCGACCGCGGGCGGCGTGCTGCGGGCGCTCGACCGGGACCGGTACGACGTCGTCGCCGTGGGCATCACGCCGACCGGCCGGTGGGTGCTCGCCGAGGACGACCCGGACCGCTGGGCCATCCGCGACGGCCGGCTCCCGCAGGTCGAGGACACCGCCGCGCACGTGCTGCTGCCGCAGGCGACCGACGACCGTGACGTCCAGGTGCTCGAGGCCGGGGCGCTGCCGCGTCCGCTCGGCTCGGTCGACGTCGTGTTCCCCCTGCTGCACGGTCCGTTCGGCGAGGACGGGACCCTCCAGGGCATGCTCGAGCTCGCCGACGTGCGGTACGTCGGCGCGGGCGTGCTCGCGTCCGCCGTCGGCATGGACAAGCACATGATGAAGCTCGTCCTCGCCGGGCACGGGCTGCCCGTCGGGCCGTTCACCGTCGTCCTGCCGGGCGAGCAGGAGCGCGACCCCGAGGGCGTCGCGCGCCGCGTCGAGGCGCTCGGCCTGCCGCTGTTCGTCAAGCCCGCCCGGGCCGGGTCCTCGCTGGGCATCACGCGCGTCGACGACCTCGCCGACCTGCCGGCCGCGCTCGCGACCGCACGGCAGCACGACCCGAAGATCGTCGTGGAGGCCGGCATCGTCGGCCGCGAGATCGAGTGCGGGGTCCTCGGTGGCCGAGACGGGGAGCGGGCGCGTGCGTCCCTGCCGGGCGAGATCGTCGTGACGGACCCGCGGCACACGTTCTACGACTTCGAGGCGAAGTACCTCGACGAGGACGGCGTCACGCTGTCGTGCCCGGCCGACCTGCCCGAGGACGTCGTCGCGGAGGTCCGGGACGTCGCCGTGCGGACGTTCGAGGCCATCGGGTGCGAGGGCATCGCGCGCGTCGACGTGTTCGTGACGCCCGACGGCGGAGTCGTCGTCAACGAGATCAACACCATGCCCGGCTTCACGCCGTACTCGATGTACCCACGCATGTGGGAGGCGTCGGGCGTGACGTACCCGGAGCTGGTCGACCAGCTCGTGCAGCTCGCGCTCGCGCGGCCCACCGGGCTGCGCTGACCCGCACCGCCGCGGCGCGCGTCAGCCCGTGAGGCCGACGCAGGACCGCTCGGCGGGCGCGTGCGCGACCGCGGGGCCGAGCGCGTCGACGAACGACGTGCTGCTGTGCGACGTCGCGACCTCGGCCGGCACCCGGACCTCGACGGCGGGCACCCGGCCGTAGGTCATGAACGTCCAGTCGGACCCCTGCTCGTCCTGCGGGTCGTCGGCCACGACCACCCAGTCGACGGACGTGCCGTCGGGCGCCTCGACCGTCACACAGCGCTCCGTCGTCGGCGGCAGCGGCTCGACGCCGCACCGCAGCACGACGGCCGCGCGCGGGTCGCCCCACGCGGTCGTGGCCTGGCTGGTCGTGTCGACGCGGTCGAGGTCGTCGCCGAGCGTGTCCGGGGTCGTGAGCACGACGTCCGCGCACACCGGGTCGGTCGCGTACGGCGCGACCGTCACCGGGACGGCCTGCGCGCAGCCCCCGAGAGCGAGCACACCTGCGACGGCCGCGACGGCCGTGGCGGCGCGCAGGCGGGATCGGGACGCGGGCACACGTCACCGTAACCCGCCCGGCGGCGGCGTCGGGCCGCCCGACCGGCCGGGGCTCGTGACGTCGCCCACGGTCCGGGCCGGGGCGGCGACGTCGTCGTCCGCGTGACGTCCGCCACGGCGGGCACGGTGCGCGCCCACCGTCGGGGGGCGTCTAGCGTGGCGGCGTGACCGACCAGCCCGGCCCGCGCGTCGCCGACCTGTCCGAGGAGGCGATCCTCGCCCGGATCTTCCCCCACCTGCCGCAGGGTGCTCGCACGCTCGTCGGCCCCGGCGACGACGCGGCGGTCGTCGCGGCCCCCGACGGGCGCGTCGTCGTGACCACGGACGTCCTCGTCGAGGACCGGCACTTCCGGCGCGCGTGGTCGACGGGCGAGGACGTGGGTCACCGCGCGGCCGTGCAGAACCTCGCCGACGTGGCGTCGATGGGCGCGGTGCCGACCAGCCTCGTGGTCGCGCTCGTCGTCCCGGGCGACCTGCCCGCGGACTGGGTCGAGGGGCTGGCGCGCGGCTTCGGCGCGGCGTGCCGACCGCACGGCGCCGACGTCGTGGGCGGCGACCTGTCGGGCGGGCCGCTGGTCGTCGTCGCGGTGACCGCGCACGGGGACCTCGAGGGTCGCGCTCCCGTGCTGCGCTCGGGCGCCCGCCCGGGCGACGTCGTGGCACACGCCGGCGTGTGCGGGACGTCGGCGGCCGGCTGGGCGGCCCTGGCCGCCGGATCGCCCGAGGTCGACCCGGACGCCGTCACGTCGTTCCGGCGCCCGTCGTCGCCGCTGGACGCCGGGCCGCTCGCGGCCGCCGCGGGCGCGACGGCGATGCTCGACGTGTCCGACGGGCTGCTGCGCGACGCGGGCCGCCTGGCCCGGGCGAGCGGGGTCGTGATCGACCTGGACGAGCCCTCGAGGGGCGGGCCGGACGGGCTCGCGCGCGACGTGGCGCGTGTGCGGCCGACCGCCGAGCGCCTCGGCGTCGACCCGCTCGCGTGGGTGCTCGGCGGCGGCGAGGACCACGGGCTGCTCGCGACGTTCCCGCCCGGCGTGACGCCACCCGCGCCGTTCCGCCGGATCGGCGTCGCGCGGGCGACGGGCGACCGGGGCGCGACGGTGCTGGTCGACGGGCGTGCGCCGGGCGTCGCGCCCGGCTGGGACCACTTCGCCGGCTGACACGACGAGCCGGGTCGGTGCGTCGTCGCCCGGGACGACGCGCGCCCGCCCGGTCTCGGGTCAGTTGCGGCGGTAGCGGACCTCGAGCAGCTCGGCCCCGCCGACGTCGTCGTACCGCTCGACGCCGTCGGCCTGGAACCCGTGCCGCCGGTAGAAGTGCCGGGCCCGCTCGTTCGCGGCGAGCACCCACAGCGAGACGCGGGTGCGGTCGCCGACCTCGGAGAGGACCGTGCGCATGAGGTCGCGGGCGACGCCGTGCCCCCACGTGCCGGGGTCGAGGTAGATGGAGTAGATCTCGCGGTCGCCGCGGTTCGCGTCCTCGTCGCGGCTCGGACCCACGGAGATGAAGCCGATGATCTGGCCCCCTGCCTCGGCGACCCACGTCCGGACGCGATCCTCCGCGCCGTGCGCGAGGTAGCCCTGCCAGTCCCGTGTGCGGTCGGCGACGTCGAGGCTCGCGAGGTAGTCGGCGGGGACGATGCCCGCGTAGGCCTCCTGCCAGGACCGGACGTGCACGGCGGCGATGGCGGCGGCGTCGGCGGCTGCGGCGGCGCGGACGGTCACCTCGTCGAGCTGCTCGATCATGACGTCACCCTGCCACATGGTCCGGGCATGGCGAAGGCCCGCGAGGCGATTGCCTCACGGGCCTTGCGACCGGTGGTGCGGCGGCGTCAGACGGCGCGCTGGACCTTGCCGGCCTTGAGGCACGAGGTGCACACGTTGAGGCGCTTCGGGGTGCCCGCGACGACGGCGCGGACGCGCTGGATGTTCGGGTTCCAGCGGCGCTTGGTGCGCACGTGCGAGTGCGAGATGCTGTGCCCGAAGCTCGGGCCCTTGGCGCAGACGTCGCAGTTGGCAGCCACGGTCTTCTCCTGTGTTCTTGCGGTCGGTCCCGGCCCCGACGGATCGGGACCGATGCGGGCACGTCGCGGGGACCGCGACGAAGTCGGTTGTCGGGACGCGTCCCTCACCCGCCCCGGGGGGACGAACGGATCGGGTCGACGGGCCGCTACAGCCCGCGCGTCACCTGTGCCCGAGTCGTCGGGCAACCGGTCAAGACTAGCCCATCGCCCGCAGGCGACCCAAATGTCGGCGGGATGCGGCAGGGTGGGGGACGAGCAGCGGGACCTCGGGCCGCCCGCCGCGGGCGTCGACGCGCGCCACGAGCCGACGCCCGGGCGGTGACCGGAAGGGATGGACGTGCTCGACGCCGACGTGCTGCGCGCCTGGGCCGGCGGTGCCCGGACCGCGCTCGCGCTCGCCCGGCCGGCCGTCGACGCGGTCAACGTCTTCCCGGTCGCCGACGCCGACACCGGCACGAACGCCCTCCTCACGGTGACCGGCGGTACCGACGCCGTCGCGGCCCTCCCCGCCGGGACCGACGCGCCCGCCGTCGCCCGGGCCTTCGCGCAGGGCGCGCTGCTCGCCGCGCGCGGCAACTCGGGCGTGATCCTCAGCCAGTACCTCGCGGGCTTCGCCGACGGCCTGGCCGACGGCGTCCCGCAGGACGGGGCCGCTGCCGTCGTCCGGGCCCTGGCGTCCGCCGCGCGCGCGGCGCGGGCCGCGGTCGCGGAACCCTCCGAGGGGACCGTCCTCACGCTCGCCGACGTCGTCGCGGCCCGCGCGGCCTCGCTCGGGCCGGGTCTCGCGCCCGGCGCGCTGCTCGGGAGCGTCCTCGACGACGCGCTCGGCGCGCTCGACCCGATCAGCGCCGAGCACCCCGTCCTGGCCCGCGAGCACGTCCCCGACGCGGGCGCGTGCGCCCTGCTGGTCGTGCTCGACGCGCTGCACCGCGCGGTCACCGGGGTACCCGAGCCCACGACGCCCGCGCCGTGGCTGCCGCCCGTCGCGCACCACGCGCACGGCGGGCACGAGGGGAGCGGGGCGTTCGAGGTGATGCTCGTCGTCCGGTCGGCCGCGGGCGAGGACCTGACGGGCGCGCTGCAGACGAGGCTGTCCGCGGTCGGCGACTCCGTCGCCGTCGTGGGCGGCGACGGCGTGTGGCACGTCCACGTGCACACCGACCACCCGGACGCGGCGGTCGACGCGGCGGCGCTCGGCGCACGCGAGCAGGTCGTCGTGCGGCTCGTCGACGCCCCGCACGGGCAGTCCGTCGACGCCGGCGACGTGCAGCCCCGCGACGCCGACCCGGCCGCGCGCTGGGGCCTCGTCGCGTGCACCGCCGCCCCCGGGCTCGCCGCCTGGTACGCGGCCGCCGGTGCGGTCGTGCTCGTGGTCCCGCCCGACGCGCCCGTGACCGCGACCCACGTCGCGCGGGCCGTCGCGGACACGGGCGCCGCCGACGTCGCGCTGCTGCCCGGGGGCCTCGTGCCTGCCGAGGCGCTCGGCGAGCGGCCGGGTCCGGTCGTCGAGGTGCTCGACGCGGACGACGAGCTGCGCGTCGTCGTCGCCACGCTCGCGTTCGCCTCGTCGGCATCGGCGTCGGCGTCCGCGTCCGGGACGGCCGCCGCCGTGCACGACGCCGTCCGGGCGCTGGGGCGGCTGCGGGTCGTCCGCGTCGACGACGCGACGGCGCTGCCGGCGGCGCTCGACGACGTGCTCACCGGGGCGCACGGCGAGAGCCTCACGGTGCTGCACCGGGACCCGCTGGACGACGCGACGGCCGGGCGGCTCGAGGCCGGTGCGGCGGCGTCGGGGCTGGAGACCGTGCTCGTCGGGCCGACCGGGGACGGCGCGGCGTTCTGGCTGGGGGTGGACTGAGATGGCACGGCGGGCGAGCGGCCAGGGCGGTGTGCGGTACGTCGACGGCGTCGAGCCGCGCGGCGGCTACCTGGAGTCGCCGGTGACGTCCGTCGCGCCGCGCGCCGGGAAGCCGTTCGCGGCGCTCGGGATGCGGACGGTCGGCGACCTGCTGCGCCACTACCCGTTCCGGTACGCCGACCCGGGCACGCTCACCGACATCGCGAGCCTGCGCGTGGGCGACACCGTCACGGTCGTCGCGGACGTGCGGCAGGCGGTCGTGCGGCGCGCGCGCTCGACCAACGCGGCCCGGCTCGAGGTGCGGATCACGGACGGCCGCAGCGAGCTCCAGCTCATCTTCTTCGGGGGCGCGCGGCACCACGAGCGTCTCCTCGTCCCCGGCCGGCGGGGGCTGTTCACCGGGCAGATCTCCGCGTTCGGCGGGCACCTGCAGCTCGCGCACCCGACGTACGAGATGTTCGACGACGACGGCGAGGGGGAGCGGGTCGCCGTCGAGCGCGCGTCGTGGCCGCGCCCGGTGTACCGCGCGGGTGCGGGGCTCGACACGACGAAGATCGCCGCCGCCGTGCGGACCGTCCTCGGCACCCTGCGCGACGAGGACGTCGTCGACCCGGTGCCGCCGGAGCTGCGCGAGCAGCACGGGCTCGCCGACCTGCACCGCACGCTGCGCGACCTGCACGAGCCGCACACGACCGCCGACTGGCAGGCCGCGCGCGACCGCCTCCGGTACGAGGAGGCGTTCGTCCTGCAGGCCGAGCTCGCGCGCCGGCGCGCCCGGGCCGCCGCCGAACCCGCGACCGCGCGACCGCCGGTCGAGGACGGGCTGCTCGCCGCGTTCGACGCGCGGCTGCCGTTCACGCTCACCTCCGGGCAGCGCGAGGTCGGCGAGACGATCGCCGCGGAGCTCGCCCGCCCGGTGCCGATGCAGCGCCTGCTCCAGGGCGAGGTCGGGTCCGGCAAGACGCTCGTCGCGCTGCGCGCGATGCTCCAGGTCGTCGACGCGGGCGGCCAGGCCGCGCTGCTGGCCCCGACCGAGGTGCTCGCCGCGCAGCACGCCCGGTCGCTGCGCGGCCTGCTCGGCGACCTCGCCGAGGGCGGCATGCTCGGCGGTGCGGACGCCGCGACGCGTGTCGTGCTCCTCACCGGCTCGCAGTCGACCGCCGCGCGCAGGACCGCGCTGCTCGACGCCGCGAGCGGCGCCGCGGGGATCGTCGTCGGGACGCACGCGCTGCTGTCCGCGACCGTGCAGTTCGCCGACCTCGGGCTCGTCGTGGTCGACGAGCAGCACAAGTTCGGCGTCGAGCAGCGCGACACGCTGCGCGCGAAGGCGTCGGCGAGCCCGCACCTGCTCGTCATGACGGCGACCCCGATCCCGCGCACCGTCGCGATGACCGTCTTCGGCGACCTGGAGACCTCGGTGCTGCGCGAGGTGCCCGCGGGGCGCAGCGGCGTCGTCACGCACGTCGTCCCCGCCGACAACCCCGTCTGGATGACGCGGACGTGGGCGCGCGTGCGGGAGGAGGTCGACAAGGGGGGCCGCGCGTACGTCGTGTGCCCGCGCATCGACGGCGACGACGACGAGGGCGCCGACGACGCCGACCTTGTCCGCGAGGACGCGCCCGACGACGACAGCGGGCCGGCCACGCCCCGGCGGCCGCTGCGCGCGGTGCTCGACGTGGCCGCCGAGCTCGCCGCGGAACCCGTCCTGACGGGGGTCGCGGTCGGCATCCTGCACGGGCGCCTGGCGCCCGACGAGAAGGACCGTGCGCTCGCGGACTTCGCGTCGGGGCGCGTGCCCGTGCTCGTGTCGACGACGGTCGTCGAGGTCGGCGTCGACGTGCCCGAGGCGACCGCGATGGTGATCCTCGACGCCGACCGGTTCGGCGTGTCCCAGCTGCACCAGCTGCGCGGGCGGATCGGGCGCGGCAGCGCGCCCGGTGTCTGCCTGCTCGTGTCGACCGCCGAGCCCGGCACGCCCGCGGCGGAGCGCGTCGACACGCTCGCGCGTACGTCGGACGGCTTCGCGCTCGCGAGCTTCGACCTCGAGCAGCGCGGTGAGGGCGACGTGCTGGGCGCGTCGCAGTGGGGCGGGTCGTCGTCCCTGCGGCTGCTGCGCGTGACGCGCGACGGCGACGTGATCGAGCGCGCGCGCCAGGACGCACGGGCGCTCGTCGAGCGTGACCCCGAGCTCGCGTCGTGGCCGCCGCTGGACGACGCCATCCGCGCGCTGCTCGCCGGCGACCGTGAGGAGTTCCTCGACCGCACGTGACGGCCGGGACGTCGACCCTGCCGGTGCGGGAGCGCACGGGCGGGCGGTCTACCCTGGCGGGCGTGTCGAAGCCCGTCGTGCGCGCCCAGGACCTGGTAGTCGGCTACGGCGGGGCACCGGTGTGCGCCCCGGTGAGCTTCACGCTCGCCCCGGGCAAGGCGGTCGCGCTGGTCGGCGCGAACGGCTCGGGCAAGTCGACCGTGCTCAAGACCGTCCTCGGGCTGCTCACGCCCGAGCAGGGCACCCTGCGCGTGTTCGGCGAACCCGTCGACGAGCGGGACGTGCTGTTCCGCACCCGTGTCGCGTCCGTGCTCGACGACGACGCGTACTTCCCGGCGCTGACCGTCGCGGAGCACCTGTACCTCACGGCCCGCGGGCACGGCGTCCTCGGCGCGGACGGGGTCGTCGACACGCTGCTCGACGAGTTCGGGCTCGCCGACCACCGACGCGCGCTGCCCGTCGCGCTCTCGTCCGGCCAGCGGCGCCGCCTGCTGCTCGCGGCCGGCTTCGCGCGTCCGCGGTCGCTGCTGGTGCTCGACGAGCCCGAGCAGCGCCTCGACCGTGCGATGCGCGACCGGCTCGCCGAGCGGCTGAACGTCGAGAAGCGTGACGGCGGTGCGGTGCTGCTCGCGACGCACGACCCCGAGCTGGTGCGCGCGGTCGCCGACCGGGCGGTCGTGGTCGCCGACGACGTCAGCCGGGTGGTCGACCCCGTCGAGGCCGCGCGCGTGATCAGCCGGGAGAACCCGTGAGCGACGAGGCGGCGGTCGCACCGTCGGACGTCGGCGAGGTCCCGTCCGCCCGGGCCATCCGCCGGTACACCGCGCACGCCGCCAACGCGCGCGGCGGCGCGAGCCTCGGCTCGGTCCTCTCGGACGTCTACTACGCGGTGATCTCGGTGGGCGTGAGCGTGCTCGTCGCGCTCGGCGCCGCGCGCACCCTCCGGCTCGAGGTGCACCCCGCGTCGCACGTCGCGACCGGGTGGGCGCTCGACCTGTCGACGCTCGTCGCCGTGGTCCTCGTCGCGGGGGCCGGGGCGCTGCTCTCGGTGGCCGGACGTCTGGGACCGGTCGGCGCGGGCGGTGCGGAGGCGGCGTGGTGGCTCGGCCTGCCCGTCGACCGCCGGGGGCTGCTGCGGCCCGCGTCGCTGCGCCTGCCGGTCGTGGCGGGCGTGGTCGGCGGGGTCGTGGTCGCGATCCTCGACGCCGGGCTGCTCGCGGAGCCGGGCGCCACGGTCAGCCGGGTGGCGGTCGGCGCCGCGGTCGTCGCGGCCGCCGTCGTGCTCGCCGCCGCCGCCGCCCAGACGACGGGCACGTCCCGACGCGCGCTCGCGCTCACGGGCGATCTCGTCGCGGTGGCCGCCCTCGCGACCGCCGTCGTGCTGCTCGTCACGGACGTCCAGGTGCCCGCGCCCGCACCCGCGTGGGGGGTCGTGGCCGGCCTCGTGGTGCTCGTCGGCGGGCTCGGCGTGCTGGTCGACCGCCGGCTCGCGCACATCCCGGAGCGCTCGCTGCGCGAGAGCGGCTCGGTCGCCGCGCAGGCCGTCGGTGCCGTGGTGTCGCTCGACTCGCGCGAGCTGGGCCGGGCGCTCACCGACGGCGCGCTGCCGGCCGCCCGTCGGCGCGTCAGCCGGCTGCGCACGGTCCGGGGCGCGGCGTCCGCGCTCGTCACCGCCGACCTCGTCGTCGTGCGCCGGTCGACGCGGCACCTCGTGCAGCTCGTCGTCGCGGCGCTCGTGCCGGCGATCGTCGTGGTCGTGCCGCAGCTGGCGTCGCCGTTCGGCGTGCTCATGGCCGTGCTGCTGTCGGGCTACGTCGCCGCGAGCGCGACGGGGGAGGGCGCCCGACGCGCCGAGATGGCCCCGGTGCTCGACCGGCTCCTGCCGCTCGACGCGAAGACCGTCCGGCGGCTGCGGATGGTGGTCCCGGGGATCGCGATGCTCGCCTGGTCGCTCGTGGCGTTCGCGGCGGTCGGCCTGTGGGCCGACCGGCTCGTCGGGTGGCTCGCGCTCGCGGTCGCCGCGACGCCCGTGTGGGCCGCGGCCGCGGTCCGTGCCGCGTACCGGTCGGCACCCGACTGGTCAGGACCGCTCGTGTCGACGCCCATGGGCGCCCTGCCGAGCGGTGTCGCCGCCGTGCTGGCGCGCGGGCCCGACGTCGTGGTGCTCGGGCTGCTGCCGGTGTGGATCGCGATCCTCGTCGGCCGCACCGGGCCGGTGTTCCTGGCCGCGCAGGCGCTGTGCGCGGTGGTGGCGGTGCTCGTCGCCTCGTCGATCGAGACGCGCCCCCTCATGGAGCGGCTCATGAACGCGCAGGAGAACCCGCCCGCGACACCCGGGGCACGCCGGTGACGCGCATCGTGGCCGGGACCGCCGGCGGGCGGACGCTCCAGGTCCCCCGGCGGGGTACGCGGCCCACGAGCGAGCGCGTCCGCGAGGCGCTGTTCTCGCGGCTCGAGCACCTCGGCGTCGTGTCGGGCGCGCGCGTGCTCGACCTGTACGCCGGTTCGGGGGCGCTCGGGCTGGAGGCCGCGAGCCGCGGTGCGCTCGCGGTGACGCTCGTGGAGTCGTCGCGCGACGCCGCCGACGTGTGCCGCCGCAACGTCGCGGCGCTCGGTCTGCGCGGGGTCGTCGTCGTCGCGGAGCGGGCCGAGAGGTTCGTGCAGCGCCGCCCCGCCGCGCCGTGGGACCTCGTCCTGGTCGACCCGCCCTACGACGTCGCGGAGGCCGACCTCGGCACGGTGCTCGCCGACGTGGCGCCCGACGTCGCCGACGACGGCGTGCTGGTGGTCGAGCGGTCGAGCCGGTCGCCCGAGCCGACGTGGCCGCCCGGCTGGGAGGGCGTCGAGCGGCGCGCGTACGGCGAGACGGTCGTCTGGTTCGGCGAGCGGACGCCGCCCGAGGCCGGGCCCGCCGCGGGCGACGCGTCGCGCGGCACCGACGCGCGCTGACCCGGCCGCGTCCGACGGGCGCGCGCGGGTCGTTCGCCTACCCTGGCCGGGTGACCACAGCCGTCTGCCCGGGATCCTTCGACCCCCTCACCCTCGGCCACGTGGACGTGGTGCGGCGTGCGCGGACGATGTTCGACGAGGTCGTCGTCGCCGTGGCGCGCAACTCCTCGAAGACCCCGCTGCTGACCGCGGACGAGCGCGTCGCGCTCGCCCGTGCGGCGCTCGCGGGGCTCGACGGCGTGCGGGTCGAGGCCGTCGACGGGCTGCTCGCCGACTTCGTGCGCGCACAGGGGGCGTCGGCGGTCGTCAAGGGCCTGCGCAGCGGCGCGGACTTCGACGCCGAGCTGCCGATGGCGCTCATGAACCGGCACCTGTCGGGCGTCGAGACGGTGTTCGTGGTCGGCGACCCGGCGCTCGCGCACGTCGCGTCGTCGCTGGTCAAGGACGTGGCGCGGTACGGCGGTGCGATCGACGACCTGGTGCCGGACGGCGTCGGTGAGGCGGTGCGGGCGGCGCTCGCGCGGACGGGAGGGAGTGCACGATGACCGACGAGGACGCGACGACCCGGCCCGAGGGCCTCACGGGCGTGCTGGACGCCATCGCGGCGGCCGTGACGAACGCGCGGGCGATGCCCATGTCGTCCTCCGTGCTGGTGAACCGCGCGGAGCTGCTGGACCTGCTGGACCAGGCGCGCGACGTGCTGCCGACGCAGCTCACGCGGGCCGACCAGGTGCTCGCGGACGCCGACACGGCGCGTGCGGAGGCGCGCGCGCAGGCGGACCGCATCATCGCGGAGGCGCGGCAACGTGCGGACGCCCTGGTCGACGCCGAGGCCGTGGTGGTCGCCGCCCGCGAGCGGGCGCAGCAGATCGTGCAGGAGGCGGAGGAGTCGGCGGCGGTGCTGCGCCGGGACGCCGACGACTACTGCGACCGACGCCTGGCGGACTTCGAGATCGACCTGGGGAAGGTGCTGAGCCAGGTGCAGGCGGGCCGGGCGAAGCTCGCCGACCGCCTCGACGGCGGCGTGGACGACCGGGCGGAGGGCCCCGTCCTCTGACGGGCGGGTCTCGGAGGGGAACCCGTCGACGGACCAGCCGACGGACGACCCTCCGGACGACTCGGCGGACCTCCCGACGGCCGACCGTCGGGCGAGGTCCGGCTGATTTGGGAGCCCCCGGTCCGGTGTCGTAGAGTTGGCGGTTGGTCCTGCCGGTCGTGGCGTGGACCGAGATCCAAGACGAGGGGACCTTCGGCCGTGCAGCGCCCTGTTCACCTCGATCCCCGCTCGCCGTTCGTGCTCGACACGCATGAGCTCGGCCGACGTCCGGGATCGACGCGGACCGTGCAGCTCACGGTCGGTGCCCCGGAGGATCTCGGGACCGACGTGATCGGCATCCGTCCTGGTACCGACATCGAGCTGGATCTCCGGCTCGAGGCGGTCATGGAGGGAGTCCTGGTCTCCGGATCCGTCCGTGGCCGGGCGGTCGGGGAGTGCGTGCGCTGCCTGGAAGAGGTCGTCGAGGACGTCGACGTCTCGCTCCAGGAGCTCTACGTCTACCCCGAGCGCGCCGCCGCTGCGGTCGAGGAGGGCGACGAGGACGAGGACGTGCGTGAGCTGGAGGGCGATCTGATCGACCTCGAGCCCGCGCTGCGGGACGTGGTGGTGCCGGCTCTGCCGTTCCAGCCGCTGTGCCGCCCCGACTGCCCGGGTCTGTGCTCCGAGTGCGGAGCACGCCTGGCGGACGACCCTGACCATTCGCATGAGACGCTTGACCCTCGCTGGTCCGCCCTGAGCGGACTGTCGAGCAAGGTCGACGAGACGAAAGAGAGCTAGCCGTGGCGGTTCCGAAGCGCAAGATGTCGCGCAGCAACACCCGTGCGCGTCGGTCGCAGTGGAAGACCACTGCCGCGACGCTGACCTCGTGCCCCGTCTGCAAGGCGGACAAGCTGTCGCACGCCGCGTGCCCGTCGTGCGGTGCGTACAACGGCCGTCGCTACGCCGAGGCCGTGCGCAGCGAGCACGAGGCCCGCTGACACCCTCGCTCGTCGCCGTGACGCACCTGACCGCCCTGTGACCGGGATGAGTGCCGCGGCCGACAGGCTCCTCGAGAAGCTCGGGGTCCATCTGGACCCCGAGCTTCTCGTGCTGGCGCTGACCCACCGCTCGTTCGCGCACGAGGCCGGCGGCATCCCGACGAACGAGCGGCTCGAGTTCCTCGGTGACACCGTCCTCGGTCTCGTCGTGACCGAGTCGCTCTACCGCCGCCACCCCGACCAGCCCGAGGGTGCGCTCGCGAAGATGCGGGCGGCGACCGTCTCGCAGCGCGCGCTCGCGGGTGTCGCGCGTGACCTCGACCTCGGCGCGTTCGTGCTGCTGGGCAAGGGCGAGCTCGCGACCGGCGGCGCGGACAAGGACTCGATCCTGTCCGACACGCTCGAGGCGATCTTCGGCGCGGTCTACCTGTCGCACGGGCTCGAGACGGCCCGCACGGTCGTCGACCGGTTCGTCGGGCCGACGCTCGACGCCGCCGCGGGTCTCGGTGCCGGGCTCGACTGGAAGACGTCGCTGCAGGAGCTGTCCGCCGCGCTGGGTCTCGGCGCGCCGTCGTACGAGGTCGTCGGCGAGGGCCCCGACCACGCCCGCACGTTCACGGCACGCGCCGTGATCGCGGGCGAGGCGCGCGGCAGCGGCAGCGGCCCCGCGAAGAAGCTCGCCGAGCAGCACGCCGCCGAGGACGCCTACCGCGCGCTCGAGGCGCTCGCGGCGCTCGGGCCGGCCGCCGACGGTGGCCCCGACGGTGCGGCGGGCGACGTGCCCGCCCCGGCCGGGACGTCCACCGTGGCCGCGGCCGCGGACGCCGCCGTCGAGGGCTGAGCCCCGGGTGCCGGAGCTCCCCGAGGTCGAGACCGTCCGGGACGGGCTCGCACGGCACGTGCTCGGTCGCACGGTCACGGGCGTCGCGGTGCACCGCGACTACAGCGTGCGGCGCCACGTCGCCGGTCCGCTCGACTTCGGTGGCCGGCTCACGGGGCGGCGGCTCGACGCGGCCGTGCGCCGCGGCAAGTTCCTGTGGCTGCTGCTCGACGGCGAGGACGACGCGCTGCTCGCCCACCTCGGCATGAGCGGACAGCTCCTCGTCCGGGACGCCGCGAGCCTCGACGAGGCGGCGAGGCACCCGCACCTGCGCGCCCGCCTCACCTTCGACGACGGCTCGGCCCTGGACTTCGTCGACCAGCGCACGTTCGGCCACCTCAGCGTCCCCGACCTCGTCCCGACGCCCGACGGGGCGCCCGGCGGCCTGGGGTCCGACCGCGCCGCGGTGCCCGAGCCCGTCGCGCACATCGCGCGCGACCTGCTGGACCCCGCGCTCGACCGGACGCGGCTCGTCGAGGCCGTCCGGGCGCGCCGCACCGGCATCAAGCGCGCCCTGCTCGACCAGACGCTCGTGTCGGGCGTCGGCAACATCTACGCCGACGAGGGCCTGTGGCGGGCGCGGCTGCACTACGCCCGGGCCACGGACACGCTCCGGCGGCCGGAGGTGGCGCGCGCGCTCGACGGTGCGCACGAGGTGATGACGCAGGCGCTCGCGCAGGGCGGCACGAGCTTCGACGCGCTGTACGTCAACGTGAACGGCGCGTCGGGCTACTTCGACCGGTCGCTCGCCGTGTACGGGCAGGAGGGGCGGCCCTGCCCACGGTGCGGCACGCCTGTGCGCCGCGACGAGTTCATGAACCGGTCGTCGTACACGTGCCCGCGCTGCCAGCCCCGGCCGCGGAACGGTCGCTGGTGACTCAGCGCGCCACGACGTTGCGCAGCGGGCGCCCCGCGGCGAAGGCCGCGTAGTTCTCGGCCACGAGCGCGGCGGCGCCGACCGGTCGCCCGCCCGCGGCGTGCGGGCTCACCAGGACCCGCGGCTCGTCCCACAACGGTGACGTCACGGGCAGCGGCTCCTCCTCGAACACGTCGAGCGCCGCGCCGGCGAGCCGCCCGGACCGGACGGCGTCGAGCAGCGCGTCCTCGTCGAGCGTCGCACCCCGGCCGACGTTGACGACCCACGCGTGCGCCGGGAGCAGAGCGAGCACGCGCGCGTCCACGGCGTGCCGGGTCGCGTCGGTCGCCGGCAGCAGGCTCACGAGCAGGTCGGTGCGGGGGAGCAGGTCCGGCAGGGCGTCGGCGGTCACCACGGGGTAGCCGTGGCGGTCGCCCGCGTGTGTCGCGACGCCCGTGACGTCCGCGCCGAGCGCGGTGAGCAGCGGCGCGAGGCGGGCCGCGATGGAGCCGAACCCCCAGACGGCGACGCGGGCGCCGGCGAGGGTGCGCAGCGTGTCGGTCGGGCGCACGGGCTGCAGGCCGCCGAGGTCGGCGGCCCACCGGCGCTCGGCCTGCGCGCGCACGAGGTCCGGCAGGCGCCGGACGACCGCCAGCACGAGCGCGAGCGTGTGCTCCGCGACCGGACCGTCGTGCAGGCCGCGCCCGGACGTGACGACCACGTCGGGGCCGAACCCCGCGGCGAGCACGGCGTCGGGCCCGGCGGCGAGCGTCTGCACCCAGCGCAGGTCCGTCAGGCGCTCGGCGCACGCCCGCAGGCTCTCGGGGGTGTTGCCCCACACGACCAGCACCTGGGCGTCGAGCGCGTCGGCGGGCGGTGGGGCGTCGGGCGCGTACCGGACGACGCGGACGTCCTGCGGAAACGCGGGCGCCTCCTCCAGCGTGGTGGGCAGCAGAACGGTGATCACACCTGGATACGATGCCATCGTGCCGTCCATCAGCCAGCCGGCAAGGTCCGGACCCATCACCGTCATGATCGTCGACGACCACGAGGTCGTCCGTCGCGGGATCGCCGAGGTCGTCGAGCGGACCGACGGGATGACCGTCGTCGCCGAGGCCGGGTCGGTGGCCGACGGCGTCCGTCGTGCGGGCCTCGTCCGCCCGCAGGTCATGCTCGTCGACCTGCAGCTGCCCGACGGGACCGGCATCGACCTCATGCGCGCGGTGCGCGACGCGCAGCCCGACGCGCGCGCGATCGTCCTCACGTCGTTCGACGACGACGACGCGCTCGCGGCGGCCCTCGAGGCCGGCGCCGCCGCGTACCTGCTGAAGTCCGTGCGCGGCGCCGAGATCACCGACGTGATCCGCGCCGTCGCGGCGGGCCGGACGCTGCTCGACGAGCGGACCGTCACGCGGCGCAAGGCCGGCCACGAGGACCCCACGGAGAACCTCACGCCGAGCGAGCTGCGCGTGCTCGACCTCATCGGCGAGGGCCTGTCGAACCGCGAGATCGCGGAGCGCCTGGGCGTCGCCGAGAAGACCGTCAAGAACCACATCACGTCGCTGCTCGCGAAGATGGGGCTGCAGCGCCGCACGCAGGTCGCGGCGTGGGTCGCGTCGCGCAAGCACGCGGGGTGGCGCGCCGAGCCCGGTCACTGACCGGGGGCCGACGCAGACGTCGGCCCGCCGTCAGGCGAGCGGGGCCTGCCAGGTCAGCAGCGTGCCGCGGCCGTCGGGCGACGCGCCGAGCGTGAACGAGCCGCCGTGCTGGCGCGCGCGCGACGCGAGGTTGCCCGTGCCCGAGCGGCGGTCGCGGCGCTCCGGCAGGCCGGTGCCGTCGTCCTGGACCTCGACCAGCACGCGCCCCAGCGGGCCGGTGCCGTTGACCGTGATGCGCACCGTGACCGACGACGCGTGCGCGTGCCGGGCGGCGTTCGCGAGCCCCTCGCGCACGACCGCCACGACGTCGTCGGTGAGCTGCTGGCCGACGCGGTCGTCGAACCGGTCCTCCTCGAACGGGTCGTCGGACAGGCCGCCGCCGTCGAGCGACAGGATCACCGACGGCGCGAAGCCGAGGCCGGTGCGCGCGAGCGACGCCTCGCGCCGCAGCCGCTCGACGAGCCCCGTCGCGGCGTCCGGGTCGCGCAGCGCGTAGACGATCTCGCGGATCTGCCGGACGGACGAGTCGACGTTGTCGAGCGCGTCGTCGACGATGCTCAGCAGCTCGCTCGGGTCGACGCCGCGTGCCGCGCGCCGCTTGACGGTCTCGAGCTGCATGCCGGTCGCGAAGAGCTGCTGGATCGCGAGGTCGTGCAGGTCGCGCGCGATCCGCTCGCGCTCGTCGAGCAGGGCCGCGACGTCCTGCGCGTGCCGGGCCTCCGCGAGCACGTACGCGAGGGCCGCCTGCGCGGCGAACGACTCGGCGGTCGCGAGGTCGCCGTCCTCGAAGGGCGGCTCGCCGATGCGGCGCAGCAGGATGAGCACGCCCACACCACGTCCCGACGTCTGCATCGGCGCGTACATCGCGGACCCGAACGCGCGCATCGCGGGCACCTTGACGCTGCGCGACTGCGACAGCGACGGCGTGAGCAACCCCTTGCCCTCGGTCATGACGGTCCACGCGCGGCCGCCCTCGGGCATGACCGTGCCCATGAGCTTGTCCGCGTCGTGCCCGTCGGCCAGCTCGATGAGCAGCCGGCCGCCGAGGCCGGGGAGCGCGAGCGCGGCGGTGTCGGCGTGCGCGACCTCGCGTGCGGTCGCGGCGATGTGCTCGAGCGCCTCCTCCTCGTCGATGCCCTCGAGCAGCATCGTCGTGATGTCCTGCCCGGCCCGCAGCCAGTGCTCGCGGCGAGACGACTCGGCGTAGAGCTGGGCGTTCGCGACGGCGACACCCGCGGCCGCGGCGAGCGAGATGACCGTGCTCTCGTCCTCCTCCGTGAAGCCGCCCGCCTTCTCGGACAGGTAGAGCTGGCCGTAGATGCGCTCGCCCGTGCGCACCGACGCGCCGAGGAACGACCCCATCGGCGGGTGGTCCTTCGGGAACCCGCGGAACGCCGGGTGGTCCGTGAGGTCGTCGAGGCGCAGCGCCCCCTCGAGAGGGATCTGCCCCAGCACGCCGAGCGCGTGCGGGGCCGTGCCGAGCATGCGGGCGACGGCTGTCGGCACGCCCGCGTAGACGAACGTCGTCGACGTGCCGGTGCCGTCGAGCACGTTGATCGCGGCGTACCGCGCTCCCGTGAGCTCGGCGCTGACCTGCACGAACCGGTTGAGCACCGACGGGAGGTCGAGCTGCGCGGCGACCGACAGGATCGCACCCAGCAGGTCCGCGACGCCGTCGCCGGTGAGGTCGACGACGGGTTCGGAGTCGACCTCGCTCAGCACCCCACGGGCGAACGGGGTCCCGACGACGGGACGCTCCACGGGCTCGCGCTCAGCCATGCGTCGCGCCGCCGACCTGCCCCACGCGGGATCGCGCACCGTCGCCCTCCCCGGCGTCGCCCTGCTCGCTGTCCAGGGCCACACGGTAGCCCGGGACGCGCGCGAGCAGGCCGTCGTGGGTGCCGCGCGCCGCGACCGCGCCGTCCTCGAGCCACAGCACCTCGTCGGCCGCGGCGAGCGCGGACACGCGGTGCGTCACGAGCAGCACGCCGCGTCGGCCGCCGCGCGCCTCGTCGAGCAGCGTCCCGACGAGCCGGTCCGCGGTGGCCGCGTCGAGGTGCTCGGCGGGCTCGTCCACGAGGAGCAGGGGAGCGGGCGCGAGCAGCGCACGCGCGAGCAGGAGCCGGCGGCGCTCGCCGCCCGAGACGTTGCGCGCGTCGGGGCCCACGAGCGTGTCGAGCCCGTCGGGCAGGCTCGTGAGCCACGCGCCGAGGCCGACGCGGTCGAGCGTCGCGCGGGCCTCGTCGGGCGTCACGTCGCCGCGTGCCACGCGCAGGTTCTCCAGCACGGTCGTGCCGAACACGTGCGCGTCCTCGGTCACGGCGACCACGGCCGCGGCGACGTCCTCCCGCGCGAGCGCGGCGACGTCGGCGCCGTCGAGCCGGACGGCCCCCGCGGCCGGCGGCAGCAGCCCGGCGAGCGTGAGCAGCGTCGTGGTCTTGCCCGCCCCGCTCGGTCCGACGACCGCGACCGACCGGCCCGCGCGCAGCTCGAGGTCCAGGCCGCGGACGACCGCTGCACCGTGAGGCCACGCGCACGAGACGGCGTCGGCGCGCAGCACCGCGCGGCGCGCGGCGGCGCGGTCCGGGGTCCCGTCGGCGGACGCGGTCCGGGCCGGCGCGTGCGGTCGCGGTGCGACGTCGTCCCGCGGGGCTGCGTCCGACGCACGCACCGGGTCGGCGGACGCGTCGTCCAGCAGCGCGAGGATGCGCGCGGCGGCCGCCCGCGAGCGCTGCACCTGGATCGCGGCGGCCGGCAGCAGCGACGTCGCCTCGAACGCGGCGAGCGGGGTCAGGACGACGACCGCGAGCTCGACGGGCGCGAGCAGGCCGGCGCCCACCGCGGGGACCCCCGTCACGAGCGCCGTCAGCACGGCGAGACCGACGGCGAGCTGACCGAGCGCGGCAGCGGCGGCGGCGGGACGGGCCCCGGCGTCCGCAGCGGCCGTGACCCGCGCGTGGGCCGCGATGAGCGCCGCGCGCTCGGCGGCGACGCGGCCGGCGACGGTCAGCGGTCCGGCGTCGTCGAGCAGCCCCAGCGCGGTCGCGGACAGGTCGGCGCGCGCGGCGGCGGCGCGCCGCTCGGTCGTGCGGGAGGCGCGTGCGGCCAGCGCGGGGGCGCCGACGCCCGCGACGAGCAGGCACGCGGCGAGCGCCAGGCCCGCCGGCAGCCAGAAGGCGCACATCGCGACGACCGTCCCGAGGCCCAGGCAGACCGCGACGGCGGCGGGCAGCAGCCCGCGGACCACGACGTCCCCGACGGTGTCCACGTCGGCGCCGACGCGCGCGAGCAGGTCGCCGCGACGCACCCCGGCGAGCGCAGCGGTCCGGCCCGCGGCGAGCCGCTCGTACAGCGTGGTGCGGACGTTCGTCATGCCGCGCAGCGCGACGTCGTGCGAGACCAGCCGCTCGAGGTAGCGCAGCACGCCGCGGCCGATGCCGAACGCCCGCACGCCGACGGTCGCGACGGACAGCTGGAGGACGGGCGGCATCTGCGACGCGCGGGCGATGAGCCACGCCGACACGGCGGCGAGCGCGACCGCGCAGCCGAGCGCGAGCGTGCCGAGCAGGGTCGCGAGCGCGACGCGGCGCAGGTCGACGTCGAGCAGGCGGACGGCGCGGCGCAGGGTGCCGCGCGGGACGGGGGTGCTCACGCGGCCACCTGTCCGGCCGTGGACCGCACGGGCACGACGACGTCGGCGCACGCCGCGAGGGACGCCCGGTGCGCGACGAGCAGGACCGTCCGGCCCTCGTCGCGCAGCGCCCGGACGGTGTCGAGCACGACCCGCTCGCCGGACGCGTCGAGGTGAGCGGTCGGCTCGTCGAGCACGACGAGGGGTGCGGGGGACAGGAGCGCGCGCGTGAGCGCGACCCGCTGGCGCTGCCCGACGCTCAGCCCGACGCCGCCGCGCCCGAGGGTCGTGCCCCAGCCGCCGGGGAGCGTCGCGACGACGGCGTCCAGCCCGGTGAGCGCCGCGGCGCGTGCGCGGGACGCGTCGTCGCCGCCCACGACCTCGGCGAGCGTGCCGGGCTCGAGGACGGGGCGCTGCGGGAGCCACGTGACCTGCGACCAGAAGGTGTCGCGGTCGATGTCGGCGAGGTCGAGCACGCCGCCGGGCGCGTCGAGCAGGACGCGGCCCTCGTCGGGCGGCACGAGGCCCAGCAGGACGTCGACGGCGGTGGACTTGCCCGCGCCGCTCGGGCCGGTGAGCGCGACGACCGTGCCGGGGCGCACCACGAGGTCCAGGCCCGCGGGTGCGAGCCCGTCGGCCGTGGCGACGCCGACGGCGTCGAGCCGCAGCGTCGCGGTCGCGAGATCGGGCGCGGGGAGCGACCCACGCGCGGGGCGGGGCTCGTCCAGCAGCGCGAACGCCTGCTCGGCGGCCGCGACGCCGTCGACGGCCGCGTGGTACTGCGCGCCGACCTGCCGCAGCGGCAGGAACACCTCGGGCGCCAGCACCAGCACCGCGAGACCCGTCACGAGGTCGAGGTGCCCCTCGACGAGCCGCAGGCCGATCCCGACGGCGACGAGCGCGACCGACAGCGTCGTGAGCAGCTCGAGCACCATGCCCGAGAGGAACGCGATGCGCAGCGTGCCCATCGTGGCGCGGCGGTGCGCGTCGCCGAGCGCCCGGACGCGGGCCGCGGGGCCGCGCTCGCGACCGAGCGCCTGCAGCGTCGGCAGGCCCGCCAGCAGGTCGAGCACCTGCGCGCCGAGCCGCTGCATCGTGGCCAGCCCGCGCTCGGAGCGGCCCTGCGTGAGTCGCCCGACGAGCACCATGAAGATCGGGACCAGCGGGATCGTGCCGACGAGGATCGCGGCCGAGATCCAGTCGAGGCCGAGGACGACGAGCAGCGTGCCGGGCGTGACCGTCGTGGCGAGCACGAGCTGCGGCAGGTACCGCACGAAGTACGGCTCGAGCGCGTCGAGCCCGCGCGTGACCAGCGTGACGAGCGCCGGTCCGTGCCCGGCGGCGAGGTGGCGCGGGCCGAGGTCGACGGCGCGCTCGACGACCGCGTCGCGCAGCTCGCCGACGGCCCGGCTCGCGGCGCGGTGCGCGTACCGCTCCTGCAGCCCGGTGACGAGCACACGTGCGGCGACGACGGCCGCGAGGCCGGCGACGAGCGGGGCGATCGTGTCGAGGTCGGCACCGTCGTGCACCGCCCGTCCGAGCGCCCGCGCGAGCAGCAGCGCCTGCGCGACGACGAGCGCCGCGGTGAGGACCCCGAGGCCCGCGGTCAGCGCGACGTAGCCGCGTGCGCTGCGCGCGTACCGCAGCAGCCGGGGGTCGAGCGGGCGCACGTCAGCGCGGCTCCGCGTCGCCGGCCGGCACGTCGTCCTCGCGCCCGGCGCCGACCGACGCCGGGACCTGCTCGCGGCTCCTCGTGAACGTCAGGCCCGTGTGTGCGGGGATGTGCTGGCCGCTGATGCGCTTGCGGAACACCCAGTACGTCCAGCCCTGGTAGAGCAGCACGAGCGGCGTGAGGAACACGGCGACCCACGTCATCACGGTGAGCGTGTAGTCGGTGGACGACGCGTTGTCGACGGTGAGCGAGTTCGCCGGGTCGAGCGCGGGCATCACGTCGGGGTACATCGACCCGAAGATCAGCACGACGACCGCGACGATCGCGACGGCGGACGCGACGAATGCCTGCCCCTCGCGCCGCGCCCGGGTGGCGAGCACCAGCGCGACGAGCGCGAGCGCGGCGACGGCCACCGCGACCCACGTCCACGCGACCGAGTGGGCGAGCTGCGCCCAGATCGCCCACACGGCCCCGACGGCGAGCGTCGCGACGGACGACCGCGCGGCGAACGCGCCGGCCCGGGCCCGGACGTCGCCGTCGGACTTGAGCGCGAGGAACACGGCGCCGTGCGTGAGGAAGACGAGCGCGGTGAGCGCGCCGCCGAGCAGCGCGAACGGGTTGAGCAGCGCGAAGAACCCGCCGACGTACTGGTGGTCGGCGTCGAGCTCGACGCCGCGCACGAGGTTGGCGAACGCGACGCCCCACAGCACGGCCGGGACCCAGGACCCGACGATGAGCGCGCGGTCGGCCCAGGCGCGCCACCGGTCGTCGTCGATCTTGCCGCGCCACTCGAACGCGACGACGCGCACGATGAGCGCGAGCAGGATGAGCAGCAGCGGCAGGTAGAAGCCCGAGAACAGCGTCGCGTACCACTCGGGGAACGCCGCGAAGGTCGCGCCGCCCGCGGTGAGCAGCCACACCTCGTTGCCGTCCCAGACGGGGCCGATGGTGTTGATCATGACGCGGCGGTCGCGGTCCTTCGCCGCACGGTCGCCCCGGTTCAGGATGCCCAGCAGCATCCCGACGCCGAAGTCGAACCCCTCGAGCACGAGGTAGCCGGTCCAGAGCACGGCGATGAGCAGGAACCAGACGGTCGACAGCTCCATGGTCGTGGGCTCCCGTTCTCAGTACGCGAAGGACAGCGGACGGTCGGTCGACTCGTCGTCCGGGTCCGGTCGGTTGGCGGGGTTGTCGGGGCTCGGGTCCTTCTCGCTCGCGGCGACGCCCTCGATCGCGTACCGGTGCATGAGCCTGAACCAGATCACGGCGAGCACGCCGTAGAGCGCCGTGAACGCGAGCAGCGAGGTGAGGATCGTGCCGGGGCCGGTGACGGTCGAGACACCGCGCGCGGTGAGCAGCCACACGCCGTCGACCCCCGACGGGTTCGGGTTGGGCGCGACGACCCACGGCTGGCGGCCCATCTCGGTGAAGATCCAGCCGAACGCCGACGCGAGGAACGGGGTCGCGAGCGCCGCGACCGCGAGGCGGGAGACCCACACGTTCCCCGTGACGCGGCCCTTGCGCGTGACCCAGAGGGCGACGAGCGCGAGCGCGGCGGACCCGGCACCGAAGCCGATCATCAGGCGGAACGACCAGTAGGTCACCGCGAGGTTCGGCTGGAAGGAGATCGGCTCGCCGTCCTCGCCGGTGAACCCGAACTTCTCCTCGTACTGCGCCTGCAGGTCCTCGACGCCCGGCAGCGGCGTCGTGAAGTCGCCGTGCGCGAGGAACGAGGTCAGGCCGGGGATCTCGATGACGTGCGAGACGCCCTCGCAGGAGTCGGTGAGGTCGCCGATCGCGAGGATCGAGAACGGCGCGCCGCCCTCGGTCGTCTGGCAGATCGCCTCGGCCGCCGACATCTTCATCGGCTGCTGCTCGTACATGAGCTTGGCCTGCGCGTCGCCGCTCACGGCCACGACGATGCCGCCCACGAGCATGGTGATGACGCCGAGCGTGACGGCGGGCCGGTAGACGTCGCGCGCCTCGTCCGCACGGTTCGCCCGGACCAGCTTGACCATCCACCAGGCGGCGATGCCCGCGACGAACGTGCCCGCGGTGAGGAACGCGGCGCTGATGGTGTGCGGGAACGCGGCGAGCAGCGTGTTGTTGGTGAGGACGGCGCCGATGTCCGTCATCTCCGCGCGGCCCGTCTCCGGGTTGTACGTCGACCCGACGGGGTGCTGCATCCAGGAGTTCGCGGCGAGGATGAAGTACGCGGACAGGTTGGTCGCGATCGCGACGGCCCAGATGCAGGCCAGGTGGATCTTCTTGGGCAGCTTGTCCCAGCCGAAGATCCACAGCCCGAGGAACGTCGACTCGACGAAGAACGCGGCGAGCGCCTCCATCGCGAGCGGCGCCCCGAACACGTCGCCGACGAAGCGCGAGTACTCCGACCACGCCATGCCGAACTGGAACTCCTGCACGATGCCGGTGGCGACACCGATCGCGAAGTTGATCAGCAGGAGCTTGCCGAAGAACTTGGTGAGCCGCAGCCACCGCTCGTTCCCCGTGCGGACCCAGATCGTCTGCATGATCGCGACGAGGGGCGCCAGGCCGATCGTCAGCGGCACGAAGATGAAGTGGTAGACGGTCGTGATGCCGAACTGCCAGCGGGCGAGATCGAGGGCGTCCACGTGGGTTCTCCGTGCTCTGCGGACCGGACAAGGCAGGGCAGGTCGCACGGAGGACGCCTCGGCGGGTGCCCAGCCTGTGGACCTGGGGGAACGCTAAGAAGCACCCCCAGTCTGCTCCTGGGACCAAGGTCCCGTGTGGTGACAGGGCGTCGTGAAACGGCCGCCCGGGGTGTCGAGCGTCACCCGGCCCGCGCCGCGCCGGTGACCGCACCGCGCCCGCGGGAGGGCCCTGTGCGATACTGACCACGGTTCCGTCGGCGCCCACACCGCGGACGGACCCTTGAGCTCGCAGCACCAGCGCGCATCGCGCGCCAGTCCGCCGCTCGGCCGTGCCGCTCCATCCGGGAGCGCGACGCCGGTGCAGGCGACGGCGCCGGCCCAGGTGCAGCAGCCACGACCGACGACTTCCGTCGCCACGCCGAGGGCGTGCGTGACGACCGACCGACCGAGGACCGCGCGTGTGGGGCGGGGCTCTGCGGTACCCAGGAGCACCACGCGTGACCCCCGAGAACACCCCCGAGACCGCAGACGCCACGACGCCGACCGGGGGTGAGGCCGCGCCGGCGACGCGCCGCCGCCGGGCGACGCGCACGACCGCCGCCGCACCCGTCGTCGAGCCGTCGGCCGACGCCCCGGTCGACGGTGCGCCGGCCCCCGAGCCCGTCGCCGGCACCGCTGCGCCCGAGGTCGCCGCCGCCACCGACGCCCCCGCCGAGGCGCCCGCCACCAAGCCCCGCCGCTCGCGCCGCGTGACGCGCACCGTCACGCCGACCGCCGAGCCCGCCTCCGACGACACACCTGCCGCGCAGCCGACGCCGGACGCCACCGCGCAGACCGCCGCCCGCGCCGAGGCCGCCGCCTCGCCGGCCGAGCCGTCGACCGCCGAGCAGCCCGCCGCCGAGCAGGCCGTCACCGAGCCCGCGGAGACCAAGAAGCCCGCGCGTCGTCGCCGCGCCGCGGCCCGACCCGCCGCCGCCCCCGAGCCCGCTGCCGCGGCCACGCCCGCCGAGCCCGTGGCCGCCGCCGACGAGGCGCCGGAGGCGGACGAGGAGGTCGAGGAGACCGCCGCGGAGGCCGACACCGCGCAGGACCCGGCCGCCGCACCCGCGCTCGACGTCCTCGCCGCGCTCGCGGACGTCCGCCCGGAGCCGCAGGCGCCCACGAGCCCCCGGCTCGCGACGACCGCGCTGCTCTTCCAGGCGCCCGACCCGTCCGCGGCGCGCCCGCGCCGGCGCCGGGCGCAGGCGAGCGCCGGGTCGCCCGAGGAGATCTCCGAGGCGGCGCGTCGCGCCGAGCGCGAGGCCGCGGAGGCCGCCGAGGCCGCAGCGGCCGCCGACACCGAGCAGGACGCCGACCCGACCGAGGGTGTCGCCGGGGCGCCCGAGGCCGCGCAGGCCGAGCGTCCGGCCCGCCGCCGCGGACGTCGCGGCCGCAACGCCCCGCCGCCCGTCGAGGACGCCGACGTGGTCGAGGAGGACGCCGACGCCGTCGCGCCGTCCGACGAGGTCGACGCCGAGGACCGGTCGGACGCGCAGGCCGCCGACGAGCGGGCCGCCGACGACGAGGCTGCCGACGAGCAGGGCGCCGACGACCAGGGCGAGGGCGGGCAGCGCCGTCGCCGTCGCCGGGGTGGCCGGGGCCGTCGCAACCGCGGCGAGTCCGCCGAGCAGGACCAGGACGCCACCTCCGACGCGGACGCCGAGGACGCCGAGCCGCAGGACGCCGACGCGGACACGGACGACGCGGACGCCGACGGCGAGCAGGGCGGGTCGAGCCGCCGCCGTCGCCGTCGCCGTCGGGGCAGCCGTGGCGACGCGGGCGAGCCCGAGCGCCCGTCGCGCCGCTCCGCGAGCGACGAGGTCACCGCGCTGCGCGGGTCGACCCGGCTCGAGGCCAAGCGCCAGCGCCGTCGTGAGGGTCGGGACGCGGGGCGCCGCCGCCAGATCATCACCGAGGCCGAGTTCCTCGCCCGACGCGAGTCGGTCGAGCGGACGATGGTCGTGCGCGAGCGCGCCGGCCGGACGCAGATCGCGGTGCTGGAGGACGGCGTCCTCGTCGAGCACTACGTGTCGAACCAGGCGCAGACGTCCATGGTCGGCAACGTCTACCTCGGTCGCGTGCAGAACGTGCTGCCGAGCATGGAGGCCGCGTTCGTCGACGTCGGCAAGGGCCGCAACGCCGTGCTCTACGCGGGCGAGGTCAACTGGGACGCCGCGGGGCTCGAGGGCCAGCCGCGCCGGATCGAGCAGGCGCTGAAGTCCGGCGACTCGGTGCTCGTGCAGGTCACGAAGGACCCGATCGGCCACAAGGGCGCGCGTCTCACGTCGCAGGTCACGCTCGCGGGCCGCTACCTCGTGTTCGTCCCCGGTGGCGGCATGACCGGCATCAGCCGCAAGCTGCCCGACACCGAGCGCAACCGGCTGAAGAAGATCCTGCGCGAGGTCGTCCCGGACTCGGCGGGCGTGATCGTCCGGACCGCGGCCGAGGGGGCCTCGGAGGAGGAGCTGCGCGCCGACGTCGCCCGCCTGCAGGGGCAGTGGGAGGCCATCGAGAAGAAGGCGAAGACCGCCTCGGCGCCCGCGCTGCTCCAGGGCGAGCCCGACATGGCGATCCGCGTCGTGCGCGACATCTTCAACGACGACTTCTCCGCGCTCGTCGTCCAGGGCGACGACGCGTGGTCGACGATCTCGTCGTACATCGACGAGCTCGCGCCGGACCTCGCGCAGAAGGTCTCGAAGTGGACGGGCACGCAGGACGTGTTCACGGTGCACCGCGTCGACGAGCAGCTCGCGAAGGGCATGGACCGCAAGGTCTGGCTCCCGTCGGGCGGCTCGCTCGTCATCGACCGGACCGAGGCGATGACGGTCGTCGACGTCAACACCGGCAAGTTCACGGGCTCGGGCGGCACGCTCGAGGAGACGGTGACGCGCAACAACCTGGAGGCTGCGGAGGAGATCGTCCGCCAGCTCCGGTTGCGAGACATCGGCGGGATCATCGTCATCGACTTCATCGACATGGTCCTGGAGTCGAACCGCGACCTCGTGCTGCGCCGCCTGGTCGAGTGCCTGGGCCGCGACCGCACGAAGCACCAGGTCGCGGAGGTCACGTCGCTCGGCCTCGTGCAGATGACCCGCAAGCGCGTGGGCCAGGGCCTCGTCGAGGCGTTCTCGGAGACGTGCGAGCACTGCCACGGCCGCGGCTTCATCGTGCACGAGGAGCCCGTCGAGAAGAACGGCCGCCCCGACGCGGGTGCGACGCAGGCGCCCGCGCCCGCGGAGACCGGCGAGTCGAAGCGGTCGCGCCGCAAGCGCGGCGGAGCGAAGGAGACCGCCCCGGCGGCGCCGCACCCCGGCGTCCCGGTCCTGCCGGAGGCCCGCGAGGCCGTCAAGGCGACGCTCGCCACGATCGCGGCAGCGGCCGCGCACGCGCACGAGCACCACGGCCACCACGAGGGTGACGTCGCCGCACACGACGACGTCGCGACCACCGTCGACGACGTCGCGTCGGACGGGGGCGCTCCGGCGGTCCTGGAGGAGACGGTCGCGGTGCGCGAGAGCGTGCTGGTCGTCGAGGACGCGGTCGAGGAGCTCGCGGCGGCGGAGACCGCGCCGGGCGTCGACGCCCCGGCCGACCAGCCGGTGCTCGACGTGCTCGCGGCGCTCGCGGCGAGCGGCGTCGCCCCGGCGTCGCCCGCCGAGGCACCGGTCGACGGCGAGCCGGCGGCCGAGCCCGTCGACGAGCCGCTCGAGCTGACACCGGTGTCGCCGGACCTCTTCGAGGACGCGGCCGACGACGAGGAGCCGGCCGAGGCGCCGCACGACTGACCCGCCGGCGTCGCCCCGGCACGCCGTGCACGACGACGCCCGCACCGCGCGACCGGTGCGGGCGTCGTCGTGCGAGCGGCGTCAGCGGTGCGTGCCGTCGCCCGGGGCGCCGTCGTCGTTCCCGGTCCGGCTCGCCCGCATCCGCAGCTCGCGGCCGCGACGGACGTCCTCGGCGGCCTTCGCCGCCTTCTTGTCGCTCGCCTTGGTGTCGCGCGCGGGCAGCTGGATCGTCTCCTCGGCCGCGATGCCGCCCTGGAGCTCGCGGCCGCGCTCGAGCTCGGCGTCGAGCTCCGCGCCGAACAGCAGCGCGAGGTTGCTGATCCACAGCCACAGCAGGAAGACGACGACGCCGGCGAGCGAGCCGTACGTCGCGTCGTACGACGCGAACGTCGTGACGTAGAAGCCGAACACGACGGACGCGACGGCCCACACGACCAGCGCGACGGTCGCGCCGACGCTGATCCAGCGGAACTTCGGCTGCCGGACGTTGGGCGTGCCGTGGTAGAGCAGCGCGATCGCGACGACGACGAGCGCGACCACGACGGGCCACTTGAGCACGTTCCAGACGGTCACCGCGGTGTCGCTGAGCCCGACGGCGTCGCCGATGGTCCGCGCGACCGGTCCGGACAGCACCATGGCCACGACGACGAGCACCGCGATGACCACGAGCACGAGCGTGATGAGCAGGATGACCGGGCGCAGCTTCCAGATCGGCCGGCCCTCCTCGACCTCGTACACGCGGTTCATGCCGCGCCCGAACGCCGCGACGTAGCCGGACGCGGACCACAGCGCGAGCAGCACGCCGAGGACGAGCGCGAGCCCCGCCTTCGAGTTCGACGTCGCCGCGTCGACGATCGGCGTGATGGTCTCCGCCGCCTGGTCGGGCGCGCCGAGGTCGGCCACGAGGTCCATGACGCGGTTGAGGGTCTGCTCGGGGTCACCGACGAGGCCGAGCACCGAGACGACGGCCAGCAGCGCGGGCGCGATCGCGAGCACCGCGTAGTAGGTGAGCGCGGCGGCCTGGTCGGTGCACTCGTCCGCGAGGAACTCGCGGAACGTCTTGCGCGCCACGTACTTCCACGACGGCTTGGCGATGTCGCCGGGGGAGTCGGGCTTGCGGGGGTCGTCGGGATCGGGGGCGGCCTGGGTCGTGCTGCGGCTGCGGGACGGGTCCTGGGACACGACGCCTCCTGGTGGGACGCGGCGGCTGCGGGACGCCTCTTGCCCGACTCGGTCCGACCTGGTGAGGCTAGGTCGGACCACCGGGGGGCGCACCTGGACCGCTGCCCGGTCCGGCCGCGGCGTGCTCGTCAGGACGCGACGGCGACCCCGCGGACGTGCGGCAGGCGGACGTCGGCGGCCCGTGCCTCGATGCGCGCGAGCCACCCGTCCCGTCGGGCGGGGGAGACCTCGGCGACCCGGGGATGGCTGAGCCAGCGCGCGGGGACGCCCATCTTCTGCCAGACCCCGCGGACCGACGCCTTGTGCGCGGTGTTGCCGAACACCCACCGGTACGCCGGTCCGGGCGTGGCCATGGTCGTCGCCACGGTGACGCGGCGCAGGCGCGCGAACCGGCCGCGGGGCAGCCCGAGGACGCCGTCGTCGTAGGCCCAGCCCGGCACGAGCACCTTGTCGTAGAACCCCTTCATCACGGCGGGCGCGGTCTCCCACCAGACCGGGTGCACGAGGACGAGGTGGTCGGTGGCGTCGATGCGGTCCTGGAGGTCGCGGACCTGCGGGTCGAGCGTGCGATGCTCGCGCCAGGCGGCGAGGTCGGCACGGCGCATCACGGGGTCGAACCCGAGCGCGTCGAGGTCGACGAGATCGGTCTCGTGACCCGCGCGCCGGGCGCCGCGCTCGGCGGCGTGGGCGAGCGCGTGGCAGAAGCTGCCCTCGTAGGGGTGGTTGACGACGATCGTGGTGCGCACCATGGCCTCCTGAACAGTGTTCAATTGAACGGTGTTCAGGTTGCGGTGAACGCTGTTCAGTTGTCAAGGTGGGACGTCGCCGGACGCGGGAGGTGGGATGGCGCAGCGGCTCGACCGCGAGCGGATCGTCCGTCGCGCGCTCGACCTCCTCGACGAGGTCGGCCTCGACGGCCTCACGCTGCGCCGGCTCGCCGGCGACCTCGGTGTCCAGGTGGCGGCGCTGTACTGGCACGTCCCGAGCAAGGCCGCGCTGCTCGACGAGATGGCCACCACGATGCTGCGGGACCTCATCGTCGCGGCCGAGCCCGAGATCCGGGACCTCGTCGGGGAGCCCTGGCAGGACTGCGTGCGCGTCTCGGCCGACCGGTTCCGTGCGGCGCTCCTGAGCCGCCGCGACGGCGCACGCGTGTTCAGCGGCACGTACGTGACCGACGAACGCCTGCGCGGGTGGGTCGAGCTCCCGCTCTCGATCCTCGTCGGGGCGGGGTTCTCCGTCGAGGACGCGACCCGTGCGTGGTCGACGCTGCTGGCGTACGTCGTCGGATTCGCCGTCGAGGAGCAGGCGCGTCCGGCGGGCGACGACGACTCTGACGCGCGCTTCACCTTCGGCGTGGACCTCGTCGTCGGCGGGCTCGAGGCGAGGCTCGCCGCCGCGGCGGTGTGAGCGGCGGTGCGAGTGGCGGTGCGGGTGGCGGTGTGACCAGCGTCGCCCCCCGCGGCGGTTTGACCCTGGCTCACGCGGTCCGTACCCTAGAACGTCGGCGCGTCGTGTGCGCGCTGGTCATGTGTGCCGCCGCAACGGCGTCGACGCGACTCCCCTTGCACCGGGCCTCCGGACGCTGCGGGACGTGCGCGGGCGCAGGCAGGCACCGGCAGACTTTTGACCGAGCAGTTCGACGAGCAGAGATGAGCAGCAACGTGGTGTACGCGATCGTGAAGGCTGGCGGCCGCCAGGAGAAGGTCGCGGTGGGCGACGTCGTCGTCGTCGACCGCCTCGCCGCGCAGGCCGGCTCCACCGTCGAGCTGCCCGCGCTGCTCCTCGTGGACGGCGAGAAGGTCACCACGGACGCCGCGGCCCTGGCCAAGGTGAAGGTGACGGCGGAGGTCGTGCGGGACGAGAAGGGCCCGAAGATCGACATCCTCAAGTACAAGAACAAGACCGGCTACCGCAAGCGCCAGGGTCACCGCCAGCAGCTGACCCGCATCAAGGTCACCGGCATCAAGTGAGCTTCCCCGCGGCGCACTGACGCCGCGGACCCCGACTTTCGCAGCAGCTAGAGAGCAGGTTCGTCATGGCACACAAGAAGGGCGCGAGCTCCTCGCGCAACGGTCGCGACTCCAACGCGCAGCGCCTCGGCGTCAAGCGCTTCGGTGGCCAGGTCGTCAAGGCCGGCGAGATCATCGTCCGCCAGCGCGGCACCCACTTCCACCCCGGCAACAACGTGGGCCGTGGCGGCGACGACACGCTCTTCGCGCTGGCCCCGGGTGCCGTCACGTTCGGCACGCGTCGTGGCCGCAAGGTCATCGACATCGTGGCCGTCGAGGCCTGACGACCACTCAGCAGTCGACGAAGGGGCGCACCGGTGCGGTGCGCCCCTTCGTCGTGTGACGATCACGAGAGCGCCCCGTGAGGTCCGGGGCCGGACAGGAGGACAGCCGTGGCGACGTTCGTCGACCGGGTCGTGCTGCACGCGACCGGCGGTGACGGTGGGCACGGGTGTGCGTCCATCCACCGTGAGAAGTTCAAGCCGCTCGCCGGCCCCGACGGGGGCAACGGCGGCAACGGCGGCTCGGTGATCCTGGAGGTCGACCCCCAGGTCACGACGCTGCTCGAGTTCCACCACCTGCCGCACCGGCACGCCCCCTCGGGGACGCAGGGCATGGGCGACCACCGGTCCGGCTCGACCGGGCAGGACCTCGTGCTCGGCGTGCCCGACGGCACGGTCGTCAAGGGCACGGACGGCGAGGTGCTCGCGGACCTCGTCGGTCTCGGCGCCCGCTTCGTCGTCGCGGCCGGCGGGCGCGGCGGGCTCGGCAACGCCGCCCTCGCCTCGCAGCGGCGCAAGGCCCCGGGCTTCGCGCTGCTCGGCGAGCCCGGTGAGACCCTCGACGTCGTCCTCGAGCTCAAGACGATCGCCGACGTGGCGCTCGTCGGGTACCCGTCGGCGGGCAAGTCGAGCCTCGTCGCGGCGATCTCTGCCGCGCGGCCCAAGATCGCCGACTACCCGTTCACCACGCTCGTGCCGAACCTCGGCGTCGTGCAGGCCGGGTCCTCCCGCTACACCGTCGCCGACGTGCCCGGGCTCATCCCCGGCGCGTCGCAGGGCCGCGGGCTCGGCCTGGAGTTCCTCCGGCACATCGAGCGCTGCGCCGTGATCGTGCACGTCCTCGACTGCGCGACGCTCGAGCCGGACCGCGACCCCATCTCCGACCTCGACGTCATCGAGGCCGAGCTCGCCGCGTACGCCGGTGACCTCGGGATCGAGGGCGGGCGCGTCCCGCTCGCGGAGCGCCCGCGCATCGTCGTGCTCAACAAGGTCGACGTGCCCGAGGCGCGCGACCTCGCTGACATGGTCAAGCCCGAGCTCGAGGCGCGCGGGCTGCCCGTGTTCGAGATCTCGACCGCGAGCCACGAGGGCCTGCGGCCGCTCACGTTCGCGCTCGCCGAGCGCGTCGAGCAGGCCCGTCGCGAGGCCCCGCAGCCGGAGGCCACGCGCGTCGTGCTCCGGCCCAAGGCCGTCGACGACTCGGGTTTCACGGTGACGCGGCGCGAGGGCGGCGGCGCCGTCTGGTTCGCGGTGCGCGGCGAGAAGCCCGAGCGGTGGGTCCGGCAGACGGACTTCTCCAACGACGAGGCCGTCGGCTACCTCGCCGACCGGCTCGCCCGGCTCGGCGTCGAGGACGCGCTGTACTCGGCCGGCGCGGTCGCCGGGGACGAGGTGCGCATCGGTCCGGACACCAACGCGGTCGTCTTCGACTGGGAGCCGACGCTCATGACCGGCGCCGAGCTGCTCGGCGGCCCGCGCGGCTCGGACGTGCGCCTCGAGGACCGGTCGCGCCCGACCCGTGGCGAGAAGCGGCAGGAGTACCGCGAGCGCATGGACGCCAAGACCGCGGCCCGTGACGAGCTGTGGTCCGAGCGCGAGCACGGCGTCTGGACGGACCCGGACGCGGACTGACGCCGAGCGCGAGCCCGGCGTCCGGACGGACCCGGACGCGGACTGGCGCCGAGCGTGAGCACGGCGTCCGGACGGACCCGTACGAGGGACGACGCGTGACCCGCAGCGGCGTGTTCGCGCCCACCCCGGCGCGGGCGGCGTCCGGCGCGCGGATGCGTCCGCGGTGATCCGGGGCGGCGGGGGCAGAATGCGGGCGTGAGCGCCGCACCCCTGCACGACCGTCAGCAGCTGCCCGCCGCCGCGCGGGTGGTCGTCAAGGTGGGGTCGTCGTCGCTCACGAGCCCGGACGGGCGCCTCGACCCCGAGCGGCTGCGTGCGCTCGTCGACGTGCTGGCCGAGCGGCGCAACGCCGGCGGGCAGGTCGTGCTCGTGTCGTCGGGGGCCATCGCGGCGGCCATCGGTCCGCTCGGGTTGTCGGCGCGGCCCCGGGATCTCGCGACGCAGCAGGCCGCCGCGTCGGTCGGGCAGGGTCTGCTCGTCGCGCACTACACGAAGGCGTTCGCGGACCACGGGCTGCGCGTCGGGCAGGTGCTGCTGACCGCCGAGGACACCGTGCGGCGCGGGCACTACCGCAACGCGCACCGGTCGCTGACCCGGCTCCTCGACCTCGGCGTGGTGCCGATCATCAACGAGAACGATGCGGTCGCGACGGACGAGATCCGGTTCGGCGACAACGACCGGCTCGCGGCGCTCGTGTCCCACCTGGTGCACGCGGACGCGCTCGTGCTGCTCACCGACGTCGACGCGCTGTACACGGGACCGCCGTCGCGGCCGGGGTCGCGGCGCCTCACGCACGTCTCCGGACCGCGGGACCTGGACGGCGTCGACGTGTCGTCGCGGGGGAGTGCGGTCGGCACCGGCGGCATGGTGACCAAGCTCGAGTCGGTCGCGATCGCGACGCACTCCGGCATCCCGGTGGTGCTGACGTCAGCGGTGCAGGCGCGGGCCGCCTTGTCCGGCGAGGACGTCGGGACGTGGTTCGCCGCGACCGGGCGACGGTCGTCGATCCGGCTGCTGTGGCTCGCGCACGCGGCGCGCACGCGCGGGCGGCTCGTGCTCGACGAGGGTGCGGTGCGGGCGGTCGTCGAGCGGCACACGTCGTTGCTGCCGGCCGGCGTCACCGGTGTCGAGGGCACGTTCGACGCGGGCGACCCCGTCGAGATCGTCGGGCCGGACGGGACCGTCGTCGCGCGTGGGCTCGTCGCGTACGCGTCGGACGAGGTGCCCGACCTGCTGGGTCGCACGACGTCGGACCTGCGGGACGACCTCGGTCCGGGCTACGACCGCGAGCTCGTGCACCGTGACGACCTGGTCCTCGTCAAGCGTCGGCGGGTGGCGGCCGAGCGCTGAGCGCGCCGCGCACCACCACGCACCGTCCGCGCGACGCCCCTTCGTGACGACGCGCGGGGCGGGAGCGCCGTCATGGCCGCTCGCGCCCCGCGTGTCGTCGCGCCGCCCGGACGCTCCTATGGATCGTCAAGCCGGTTGTGGGCCGTGTTCGAGCTGTCGAAACAGGTCGCGGGCGATGTAGCGCTTGAGGCAGCGGCGGATCTCGCGGTCGGTCTTGCCCTGCGCGCGGCGGCGTTCGATGTAGTCGCGTGTGGGCTGGTGGTAGCGGGTGCGGGACAGGGCGATGACGTGCAGGGCGCGGTTGAGCTGGCGGTCACCGGTCCGGTTGAGGCGGTGGCGGGTGCGCAGCCCGGAGGAGGCGGGGATGGGTGCGGTGCCGGCGAGCATCGCGAACGCGGCCTCGGATCGGATCCGGCCCGGGTGGGACCAGCTGGTCAGGACCTGGGCGGCGACGATCACCCCGACGCCGGGCGCCTCGAGCAGGTCCGGGCGCCAGGCCCGCACGATCACGGCCATGGCCTGTTCGTGCCCGCGGGCCTCGGCTTGCAGCGTGATCACGCGTCGGGCCAGGGCGCGCAGCACCGTGGCGGTCGTCGCGGTGTGGCCGTCCCAGGCGGGCCGTGCGCGCAGCCGTGCGGCGGTCGTGGTCATCGTTGCCGTCGACCGGCCGCGGAATGCCGCCCGCAGGACCTCCGGGGCGGCGACCACCAGCGCGTGCAGCTGACGTTGCGCGAGCGTGGCGGCCTCGACCGCGGAGCGACGCGCGGCCATCAACGCGGCCAGCTGGGCGCGCGGCCCGTCGGTCTTGACCTGTGCCAGGTGCTGGCGCCCCAACGCCTCCCGGGCCGCGCGGGCCGCGTCCAACGAGTCGGACTTCGCGCCATGGCGACGCGCCGCACGAGCCGGCCGGTCGAGCTCGATGACCTGCTCACCAGCGGCGCACAGGTGGCGGGCCAGGCCAGCGCCATAGCCCCCGGCGCCTTCCAACGCCCACACCCGCGCGCCACCGTGGCCGCCAGCCCACCGCAGCAGCTGGTCGTAGCCGGCCGGGTCGGTCGCGACCGTGACCTCGGCCAACACCCCACCGGTGGTCGCGGCCACGACCGCGGCGGTGTGCGTGTGCTTGTGAGTGTCGACCCCGATGACGACGTCGACGAGTTCGGCAAGACTGGGCATCGCGTTCATCTCCTTGAACCGGGGGAACGTAGGTTCCGGTCCGGTCGGAGACGGCAGGACTGTGACGGGACACGCACCGCTGCAACGGTGCGGTCAAGCTCCTGATCAGGCCAGCAACTCCGGTCGGGCCGGGGCCGGCAACCACACGCGGACAAGTCCGCTCCAAGGCACGAGACCAGTCAGACGAAGGGTCACACGCGCAGTCACCGAGCCACAGCCCACCGCACCCATCAAGGCTGCGTCGAGATCCTCACAGTCAGTCGAGCCAGGCGGTCGTGAGCTGGTCGAGCCGCGAGTCGGCGCCGAGCTCGACGCCGTGCACGTCGGGCGACAGGCCGAGGTACGTCGTCAGCTCGTGCACGGGCAGGACCCAGTGCTGCGACGCGAGCCGCTCCTGCGCCTCCGCGAGGACCGCGTCACGCGCCGCCGGGTCGCTCGTCGCGAGCTGCTCCTGGAGCAGGCCCTCGAGCTCGGGGTCGTCGATCCGGTAGTAGTTCGTCGCCGCGGTGGAGTACTGCGTGCGCAGCACGTCGCCGTCGGCGCGGGACAGGTTGCCCCACACGAGGTCGAACTCGCCGGACTTGAGCTTGGCCTGGAAGTCAGGCACGGCCCCCGACCAGAGCGTGACGTCGATGCCGACCGCCTTGAGCTCGGCCTGGAGCAGCTCGACGGACGTCTGGTTCGGCGAGAAGTTCGTGATCCAGACGAGCGTCGGCGCGAGGCGCACGCCGTCCTTCGCGTAGATGCCGTCGGCGCCCTTCTCCCAGCCGGCGTCCTCGAGGACCTCGGCGGCCTTCGCCGGGTCGGAGTCGAGGTGCTCGCTCACGTCGGCGACGCCCGGCGTCGTGCTCGCGAGCACGCTCGTGGCGACGGCGAACCCGTCCGTGAGCGCGGTGTCGCGGACCTCGGTCGGGTCGATCGCGAGGCCGATCGCCTCCCGGACCACCGGGTCGCTGCCCAGCGGGGACGCACCGTTGAACGTGAGGCCGAACGTGATGCCGGGGTTGGCGCGGTGGACGAGCGGGAAGCCCGACTGCTCGAGTGTCGCGATGTCGGTCGGCTGGACGCCGCCGATGACCTGGACCTGTCCCGACGTGAGCGAGCCCGTGCGGACGCTGGCCTCGGGTGCGACCTGGAACGTCACGGAGTCGACGTGGGGGGCACCGGCGTCGGTGCGCGCCTCAGGCGCCCACGCGTAGTCGTCCCGGGCCTCGAGGACCGTCTCGGTGTCCTTCGTGTAGTGGTCGAGCACGAACGGCCCGGTGCCGACGACGGCCGAGCCGTCCGCGCGGTCGTCGAACGGCACGGCGATGGTCGACGCCGCCACGATGCCGAGCGCGACCGTGCTCACGGCCTGCGGGAACGCGGCGTTGGGCGTGCCGAACGCGACGGTCACGGTGTGCTCGTCGACGACGGTCGTGCCCGTGTACCCGACGAACGACGGCGCCGCGCTGCTCTTGGCTCCCGCGGCGACGATGTCGTCGAACGTCGCCTTGACGGACTCGGCCGTGAACGGCGTGCCGTCCGAGAACGTCACGTCGTCGCGCAGGGTGAAGGTGTGCTCGGTCGCGTCGTCGCTCGACGACCACCCGGTCGCGAGCCACGGCTCCAGGGACCCGTCGGACGGGTCCTGCCACAGCAGGGAGTCCACGAGCTGGCGCGTCACGTAGAGCGTGTCGTTGCCCGAGCCGGTGCCGGACGGGTTGAGCGAGATGGGGTCGTTGCCGATCGCGAACACGAGGTCGCCGCCGTCGACGGGACCGCTCGACGCGGACGTGGACGGCTCGGTGCCCTCGGGGGAGCCGGAGCTGCACGCGGTCAGCGCGAGGCCCAGCGTGAGGGCGAGGGCCGCGACGCGCAGGACGCGTGCGCGGGCAGGGGACGGGGACTGCGACATGGGGTATCTCCAGGGTGCTGCGGGGCGGGGGCGCGGTCAGCGCCGGGGGCGGCGACGGCCGGGACAACAGGCGGTCATCGCTCACCTCCTCGGTGCACGGCGCGCACGGACGTGCCGGGGATCGCCTCGAGCAGCTCGGTCGTGTACGGGTGCGAGGGGCGCGCGAACACCGACTCGACGTCGCCCTGCTCGACCACCCGCCCGTGCCGCAGCACGACGACCTCGTGCGCGACCTGCCGGACGACGGCGAGGTCGTGCGAGATGAACAGGTAGGAGACGGCCAGGTCCCGCTGCAGGTCGGCGAGGAGGTCGAGGATCTGCGCCTGGACGGACACGTCGAGCGCGGAGACCGGCTCGTCGAGCACGACGATGTCGGGGCGCACGGACAGCGCCCGGGCGATCGCGACGCGCTGCCGCTGCCCGCCGGACAGCTCGGCCGGGTGGCGGTGCAGCGCCGACGCGGGGAGGGCGACGAGGTCGAGCAGCTCGGCCGCACGGTCCGCGCGCTCGCGGCGGTCTCCGACCCGGAAGGCGCGCAGCGGCTCGGTGACGATCCGCTCGACGGTCCAGCGCGGGTCGAGGGACGCGTACGGGTTCTGCTGCACGACCTGGAGCCGACGCCGCAGTGCCCGGAGCTGGGCGCCGCGGACGCGCGTCACGTCGGTGCCGTCGACGTGCACGGTGCCGGCCGTCGGCTCGGTGAGGCGCAGCGCGAGGCGGGCGGTCGTCGACTTGCCGGACCCGGACTCGCCGACGAGCGCGAGCGTGCGGCCGCGCGGGACCGCGAACGACACGTCGTCGACGGCCCGCAGGACACCGGAGCCTGCGCGACCGGCCCGCGGCAGCGGGAAGTCCCTGACGAGCCCGCGGACGTCGAGCGCGGGTGGTGGGGGCGCCCCGGCCGGCGCGGTGACGCGCTCCGCGGAGGCTGGCGCCGGCGGGACGGCCGCAGGACGGACGGTCGCGGGCGGGCCCGTCGCGGCCCGACGCGCACCCCGCAGCGACGGCGCGGCCGCGAGCAGCGCGCGCGTGTACGCCTCGCGCGGCGAGCCGAGGACCTCGTCGGGCGTCCCCGCCTCGACGACCCGGCCGCGGGACATGACGACGATCCGGTCCGCCCGGTCGGCGGCGACGCCGAGGTCGTGCGTGATGAGCAGGACGCCCGTGCCGGTCGCCGCCGTGAGGTCGTCGAGGTGGTCGAGGATCCGGCGCTGCACGGTGACGTCGAGCGCGCTCGTGGGCTCGTCGGCGACGAGCAGGCGCGGCTTCGCGACGAGCGCGATCGCGATGAGCACGCGCTGGCGCATGCCGCCCGAGAGCTCGTGCGGGTACTGCCGTGCGCGCAGCTCGGGCTCGGGGAGGCCCGTGCGGCGCAGCGCCTCGACGGCCTCACGGGCGGCGCCCCGCCGGTCAGCGAGGCCGTGCACGACGAGCGCCTCGGCGACCTGGTCGCCGACCCGCGCGACGGGGTTGAGCGACACCGTGGGGTCCTGGGGGACGAGGCCGACGAGCGCGCCGCGGACGGTGCGCAGCACGTGTGGCGACGCGGTCGCGAGGTCGTGGCCGAGCAGGTCGATCGTGCCGGACGTGATGCGCGCGGCAGGCGCGAGCAGCCGGACGACGGCCGCGGCGGTCGTCGACTTGCCCGAGCCGGACTCGCCGACGACGGCGACGGTCTCGCCCGCGTCGACGTGCAGCGAGACGCCGCGCACGGCGTGCACGTCGCCGCGGCGGGTGCGGTAGGAGACGGCGAGGTCGCGGACCGTGAGCAGGCGCTCGGCGGCGGGTGCGTCCGCGGTGCGCGGGGCAGGGGTCGTGGCGGTCATCGGGTCCTCCCGGGGTCGCCGTCGAGCGCGCGGGAGAGGCGTCCCGCGGCGAGCACGGTCGCGACGATGACGAGACCGGGGAGCGTCGTCAGCCACCACGACGTGCGCAGGAAGTCGCGGCCTCCCGCGACGAGCGAGCCCCACTCGGGGGCGGGCGGCGGCTCGCCGTAGCCGAGGAACGACAGCGACGACACCGCGAGGACCGCGCCGCCGAGCTCGAGGGCGGCCAGCACGACGACGGGTCCGACGGAGTTGGGCAGGACGTGGCCGAACAGGACGGTCCACCAGCGGCTGCCGCCCGCCTGCGACGCCTCGACGAAGCCGGACGTCCGCACGCGCAGCACCTCGGACCGCATGATGCGCGAGACCGCCGCGACGTTCGCGATGCCGACGGCGATCGCGACGTTCACCGAGCCGAAGCCGAGCACCGTGATGAGCGCGAGCGAGAGCAGCAGCGCGGGGATGGACAGGAGCACGTCGACGACCCGCATGGCGACGTCGTCGACGAGACCGCCGACGAACCCCGCGACGAGCCCGACGAGCGCGCCGACGACGAGCCCGACGAGCACCGCCACGAGCGCGGCGCGCAGGGTGAGCTGGGTGCCGTGCACGACGCGCGTGTAGAGGTCGCGGCCGAGCTGGTCGGTGCCGAACCAGTGCGCGGCCGACGGCGGCTGCAGCTTGTCGGCCGGCACCCCGACGAGCGGGTCACCGGGTGCGAGGAGCGACGGTGCGAAGGCCGCGACGACGACCGCGAGCGACCACAGGAGCGCGAGCACCAGGCCCGGCCGGCGGACGAGGTCCTCGAGGCGGGACCGCCACGGGCCGCGGTGGGTGAGCTCGTCGTCGTGCTCGCGGACCGCGTCGGCGAACCGGTCGGCGGCCGTCGCCGTGAAGTCGTCCGCGCGCGTGTCGGGGTCGAGCGCGGTGGGCACGAACCCGTCCGGGCGCGACGAGCCGGAGCCCGTGAGGCTGTCGATCGTGCTCATCGCGCACCTCCGGCAGGGACCGCGTCGGCATGCTCTGCCGGCGCGGTGGTCGGCGGTCGCGCGTCGTGCTCGTCGGCGGCCGGGCGCGCCGGGCGACCCGCGTCGTCGGGCTCGGGGGTGACGCCCGCCGCGCGGCCGGCCGTCACGATGCGCGGGTCGAGCAGCGGGTAGACCACGTCGACGAGCAGGTTGGTCAGCACGTACACGGTCGCGGCGACGAGCACGACGCCCTGCACGACGGGGATGTCCTGCGCCGCGACCGACGTCGCGGTGAGCCGCCCCAGACCGGCCCGGGAGAACACCGTCTCCGTGACGACCGCCCCGGACAGCAGCCCGCCGACGACGAGCCCGGTGGCCGTCAGCGCCGGCAGGGCCGCGTTGCGGAGCGCGTGGCGCAGGTGCACGCGCACCCGGCCTGCGCCCTTGGCGACCGCGGTGTCGACGTACGGCTCGCGCAGGGTGTGCAGGAGGCTGCGCGACAACAGCTGCGCGATGATCGCCGACGTCGGCAAGGCCAGGGTGACCGCGGGCAGCACGATCGACGCGAACCCCTGGTTGCCGAGCGCCGGGAAGATCGGCAGCTGGAACGAGAACCACTGCACGAGCGTCAGGCCGAACCAGAACGACGGGATCGCGACGCCGAGCGGCGGCAGCGACAGCAGGAACCCCGCGAGCGCGCGGTTGCGGGTCGCGGTCGCGACGACCGCGAGCGTCCCGCCGCCGACGACCGCGAGCAGCAGCGCGGCGCCCGCGATCGCGGCGGTGGGCGGGATCGCCTGCGCCAGGAGCGTCGTGACCGGCTGCTTGCTCACGACCGACGTGCCGAGGTCGCCGCGGAGCCCGTCGAGCAGCTGCGACACGTACTGCACGGGCAGCGGCTGGTCGAGCCCGTACTCGGCGCGCAGCGCGTCGAGCTGCTCGGGCGTCACGTCGGTGGACTCGCCCCCGTACATGAGCGACACCGGGTCGCCGGGCAGCGCGTACAGCACGACGAACGACACGGTGTACGCGGCCCACAGCACGAGCACGGCGAGGCCGAGCCGGCGGGCGAGGTACCGCGTCACGGCGTCACCGCCAGGGCGTGGGGCGCGGGCGTCATGGGGTGCTCCTTCGGTGCGCGGGACGGTGCGCGCGTTCGGTCGTCCGTGCTTGCACGACGGGGGGCCGTGCCGGGTCCTCACCTGGAGCACCCCGCCACGTCCGGAGGGTTGCTGCCCGACCAGCCAGGGCTTGTCGTCGGGTCTCGTGACCGGCGGGAAGTTAGGAACGCGACCGGGGACGGTCAACGGTCCGGCGCGCGTGTCCCACGATCCGGACAGGGCGTCTCACGATCGTCCCGCCGCCTGAGACGACAGGGCAGGGGCGTTGACTGCCGGCCGACCCGCGCCGACCCTGCGCGCAGCCCCGCACCGACCGAGGAGGCACCTTGAGCATCGACGTCCGCGACGCTGCACGCCTCGCGCACCAGCGGTACGCCGCCCCGCCGCCCGTCGGCCTGCGCACCTCGCCCGTCGTCGAGCAGCAGCTCGCGCACCGGTCCGTCCGGCGCTACCTGCCCGACGACGTGGACGACGCGACGATCGCGACGCTCGTCGCCGCCGCGCAGTCCGCCGCCACGAGCTCGAACCTCCAGCTGTGGAGCGTGGTCGCCGTCCGCGACGCCTGCACCCGCGCGCGCCTCGCGGAGCTCGCCGGCGGGCAGGGCCACGTCACGCAGGCGCCCGTCCTGCTCGTGTGGCTCGTCGACCTCGCCCGCGCGCACGCCGTCGCCGCCCGGCACGAGGCACCCACCGCCGGGGCCGAGTACCTCGAGACGGCCGTCGTCGGCTTCGTCGACGCCGCGCTCGCCGCGCAGAACGCGGCGCTCGCCGCCGAGTCGCTCGGGCTCGGCACCGTCTACATCGGCGCGCTGCGCAACTACCCGACCGAGGTGTCGTCGCTGCTCCGGCTCCCGGCGCACGCGTTCCCCGCGTTCGGGCTCGTCGTCGGGCACCCCGACCCGGCCGAGGCGACGCGCGTCAAGCCACGGCTCCCGCAGTCGGCCGTGCTGCACCACGAGGTCTACGACGAGTCGGCGCACGACGCGGTCGAGGACTACGAGCGCCGTATCGGCGCGTTCTACGCCGACGAGGGCCTCGCGCACTCGTGGGTCGAGCGGCTGCTCGCCCGGCTGTCCGGCCCGCACGCGCTCAACGGCCGCGACCGGCTGCGCGAGCACCTGCACGACCGCGGCTTCCCTCTGCGTTGACCCGCGCGCCCGCCCGCGCTGGGTCGTTCCGCCCGCCTCGACCCCGCTGACCCGTCCCGCCGACCGCCACCCCCAGGAGCCCCTCATGACCCGATCCACCGCCCCCGCCGAGGACCTCTCGCTCGAGGACGCCGGCGCGCTCGCGCCGCTCGTCACGCCCGCCGACGCGGCCGAGCGCGTCGCCGCGGGCGCCGTGCTCGTCGACGTGCGCAGCGACGCCGGCCGCGCGCGCACCGGCGCGATCCCCGGCGCGACCGTCGTCGACCGGTACGCGGTCGACACTGACTTCGACCTCGCGTCGGCGGCGCGCATCGCGCCCGTGGTGTCGCTCGACACCCCGATCGTCGTCGTGTGCGGGTCGGTCCGCGGTTCCGGGCCGGTCGCCGCGGAGCTCCGGGCGCGTGGCTTCACGAACGTCGTCCACGTCGAGGGCGGGGCGCCCGCGCGGAAGGACGCCGGACTCCCGGTCGACGAGGTTGCGGCGGGGGAGCCGTCCGCGTGAGCGCACCCGCCACCGACCGGGTCGACGGGACGCGGCACGGCGGGATCGTCGTGCGCCTCGTCGAGCCGCACGAGCACGACGACGTCGCGCGTCTGTCCGTCGCGGCCTACGCGCACGACTACGACATCAGCGACACCTACCGGGCGTCGCTCGCCGACGTCGCGTCGCGCGCGGCCGAGCACGAGGTCTGGGTCGCGCAGGACGTCGCGACCGGCGCGCTGCTCGGCACGGTCGCGACGCCCCGCGTCGGCGGGCACATCTCGCCGCTCGGACAGGACGGCGAGCTCGACTTCCGGCTGCTCGCGGTGGACCCGTCGGCGCGCGGCCGGGGCATCGGCACGTTGCTCACGCAGTTCGTGATCGAACTTGCACGCCAGCGCGGGCTGTCGCGCGTCGTCATGAACTCCGGACCGCGGATGACCGGCGCGCACCGCCTGTACGAAGGGCTCGGCTTCGTGCGGCAGCCCGAGCGGGAGACGCGCGTCGTCGACGGCGGCACGCTGCTCGCGTTCGCGCTCGACGTGCCCGCTGCGGACGGCGGTGCGGTGGGCGACGGCCGGGTCGTGGATGCGCGGACCGGCGGCGGCGCCCGCGGTCTACCCTGACGGGATGACCGCATCGCTCGAGGCACCCCTGCACGACGCCGCCGAGACGGACGTCGCAGCGCAGGTCCGCGAGGTGGCGCAGCGCGCCAAGGTCGCGTCCCGTGCGCTCGCGACCGCGACCCGCGCCACCAAGGACGCCGCGCTGCACGCGCTCGCCGACGCGCTGGTGGCCGCGACCGACGAGATCGTCGCCGCGAACGCGCTCGACCTCGACCAGGGCCGCGCCGACGGCATCTCGCCAGGGCTCCTCGACCGCCTCGCGCTCACGCCTGAGCGGGTCGCCGCGATCGCCGACGCGCTGCGCGAGCTCGCCGGCCTGCCCGACCCGGTCGGCGAGGTCGTGCGCGGCTCGACGCTGCCGAACGGCCTCCGACTGCGCCAGCTGCGCGTCCCGATGGGCGTCGTCGGCATGATCTACGAGGCGCGTCCCAACGTCACGGTCGACGCCGCTGGGCTCGCGCTCAAGTCCGGCAACGCGGTGATCCTGCGCGGTGGGTCCGCGGCCGCGCACAGCAACGAGGTCATCGTCCGCGTGCTGTCCGACGCGCTCGTCGCGCAGCGCCTGCCCGGCGACCTCGTGCAGTCCATCGACGCGTGGGGCCGTCCCGGCGCCGTCGCCCTCATGCACGCCCGCGGGCTCGTCGACGTGCTCGTGCCGCGGGGGGGAGCGGACCTCATCGCGACCGTCGTGCGCGAGTCCACGGTGCCCGTGATCGAGACCGGTGTCGGCAACGTGCACGTGTACGTCGACGAGAGCGCCGACCTGTCCGTCGCGCTCCCGATCCTGCTCAACGCCAAGACGCAGCGCGTCGGCGTCTGCAACGCCGCGGAGACGCTGCTCGTGCACGAGGGCGTCGCCGACGAGTTCCTGCCGGTCGCGCTCGCCGCGCTCGCGGACGCGGGCGTCACGATCCACGGGGACGAGACGACGCTGCGGCTCGCGCCCGAGGAGGTCGCGGTCGTCGCGGCGACCGACGAGGACTGGGCGACCGAGTACCTGTCCCTCGACCTCGCCGTCCGCGTCGTCGAGGACCTCGACGAGGCGCTCGACCACATCCGCACGTGGAGCTCGGGCCACACCGAGGCGATCGTCACGCGCGACCTCGCGGCCTCCGAGCGGTTCGTCGCCGAGGTCGACTCCGCGGCCGTCATGGTCAACGCCTCGACGCGGTTCACCGACGGCGGCCAGCTCGGCCTGGGCGCCGAGATCGGCATCTCCACCCAGAAGCTGCACGCGCGCGGCCCGATGGGCCTCGCCGAGCTCACGACCACCAAGTGGGTCGTGCAGGGCGACGGGCACGTCCGGCCCTGACGCCACAGCGCGCCGTGCGACACTTGTCGCTCCCCGACAACCCCACAGGAGGAACACCGTGCACAGCGCACTGATCGCCGCCGCCGAGGAAGCCGCCGAGCACGCCAACGAGCTGCCGTTCTCGCCCGTGGTCTTCGGGATCGGGGCGTTCGTCGGCCTCGTCGCCATGCTGCTGTTCACCTTCGCGTTCCGGAGCGTCGGGACCCGTCACTGAGCGCGGCGGGGAGCACCGGTCCGATGACGCAGCGGCGACCCCGCCTGGGTGTGATGGGCGGCACGTTCGACCCCGTCCACCACGGGCACCTGGTCGCCGCGAGCGAGGTCGCGGACCGGTTCGACCTCGACGAGGTCGTCTTCGTCCCCACGGGCCAGCCGACGTTCAAGCAGGAGCAGGACGTCACCGTCGCGGAGCACCGCTACCTGATGACCGTCATCGCGACGGCGTCGAACCCGCGGTTCACCGTGAGCCGCGTCGACATCGAGCGTCCCGGGCTGACGTACACGGTCGACACGCTGCGTGACCTCAAGACGCAGCGCCCGGACGCCGACCTCTACTTCATCACCGGCGCCGACGCGATCGAGCAGATCCTCACGTGGAAGGATGCCGAGGAGCTGTTCGCCATGGCGCACTTCGTGGCGGTGACCCGTCCGGGTCACACGTTGTCGGTCGACGGCCTCCCCGCCGACCGGGTGAGCATCCAGGAGATCCCCGCCCTGGCGATCTCCTCGACCGACGTCCGCGCGCGGGCACGCGCCGGTCAGCCGGTCTGGTACCTCGTCCCCGACGGGGTCGTCCAGTACATCGCGAAGCACAGGTTGTATCGAGGTCAGTCATGAGTGAACCGGGAGAGCGACGGCGCCGCCGCGAGCTCGAGCGCGCCGCCGCCGAGCAGGAGGCCGCCCAGGGCCAGTCCCGTCGTGCCATGCGCGAGCAGGCCACGGGTGGCTCCGGCGTGCCGTCCTGGTCGCAGCCCGCCGACGACCAGGCGACACGGTCCCGTCGGTCGATCCGCGACACGAGCCTCGACCCGACGAGCGCGCCGCGGCCGTCCGCCGGTGCGCAGCCGTCCGCCGCCGCACCCGCACCGGCCTGGCCGAGCGCCACGTCGCGTCCGGCCGCACCGCCGCAGCAGCCCGCCGCGCGCCCTGCGTCCGCCGCGCGCCCCGCGCCGGCCGCGCCCCCGCAGCAGCAGGCCGCCCCGCGGCTCGCGTCGCCCGCCGCGCCCCCGCAGCAGCAGGCCGCGCCGCGCCCCTCGTCGCCCCCGAGCCAGCGCCCCGCCCCCGCGTCGCCGACGTACGGGCAGCAGCCCGCAGCACCCACGTACGGCTCGGGGTCCGCCCCGCGGTCGACGTACCCGTCAGCGGCGCCGACACCCGCCCCTGCGCCGTCGGCGTGGCCGCAGCAGCCCGCCGGCTGGCCCGCGACGTCCCGACCCGAGCCGTCCGCGGCGCCGCCGCCCTCGCCGGCCCGGCCCGAGCCGACGACCGCGCGTCCCGCGACGTCGCCCGAGCGCCGCCCGGCGTCGGCGACACCGCCCGAGCCGCGGAGCGCGTCGTCGTCGTGGTCCGCCGCCCCGGCGACCGACCGCCCGGGCTCGTGGTCCGCGTCGTCCGCGACGTCGTGGAGCCCGTCCGGTGCGCGGACCGACGCCCGGCCCGGCACGGACGTGCCGAACCAGCCGTCTGCGAGCCCGGCGTGGCCGTCCGCCACGTCCGCGTCCGCTCCCGCCGGGGCGGCGCCCGCCGCGCCGGAGGCGTTCACAGCCGCGTCGGCGGGGCCTGCGCCTGCCGTCCCGGCGTCGTGGGGTTCGGCGGCCGGCGGCGCGGCCGACGCGCCCGCGGGGCCAGCGACCGGTGCCGCGTTCGCGAAGCGTTCCGGCCCGCCGGCCGGAGGAACCGTCGTCGCGGACGACCTCGACGAGGACGACGAGGACGACGAGGACGACGAAGAGCGCCCCCGTCACCCGTACACGTGGCTGCACCTCATCGTGCTCGCGCTCGTCGCGTTCGTGCTCGGCTTCCTCATCGTGCTGCTGCTGAACAACGCCCGCGGCGAGGAGCCCGGCGCGACCGCGGCACCCCCGGCGGACACCGCTCGCACGAGCGCGCCGCTCACCACCTGACCGCACCACCCGAGGAGTTCCGTGCCCGCGACCGAACGAGCCGTCGAGCTCGCCGTGGCGGCGGCCCGCGCCGCCTCCGACCTCAAGGCGCAGGAGATCATCGCGCTCGACGTCAGCGAGCAGCTCGTGCTGACCGACGTCTTCCTCATCGCGTCCGGCACCAACGAGCGGCAGGTCGGCGCGATCGTCGACGCCGTCGAGGAGGCGCTCTTCCACCTCGGCAGCAAGCCCGTCCGGCGCGAGGGCAAGGCGCAGGGCCGCTGGGTCCTCATCGACTTCGGCGACGTCGTCGTGCACGTCCAGCACGCCGAGGACCGCGTCTACTACGCGCTCGAGCGGCTCTGGAAGGACTGCCCGCTCATCGAGCTGCCCCCCGACGTCCACGCCGACGGCGCGGAGGCGTGAGCGCCGGACGCGTGCTGCTCTGGCGGCACGGGCGCACCGCCCACAACGCCTCCGCACGCCTGCAGGGCCAGGTCGACATCCCGCTCGACGACGTCGGCCGCTGGCAGGCACGCACGGCCGCCGCGCGGATGATCGCGCGGCACGAGCCCACGCGCATCGTCACCTCCGACCTCAGCCGCGCGCACGACACCGCCGCGTTCCTCGCGCGGGCCGCGGGCCTCGAGCTCGTCGTCGACCCGCGCCTGCGCGAGCGCGGCTTCGGCATCTGGGAGGGCCTGACGGGCGACGAGATCGTCGCGTCGTGGCCCGAGGAGTTCGCCGTCTGGCGGGCCGGGGGCGAACCCGCGGGCGTGGGTGCGGAGACCCGCGCAGAGGTCGCCGACCGGGTCGCCGTCGCCGTCGCGGAGCACGCGGCCGCTCTGGGCGCGTCCGACACGCTCGTCGTGGTGTCGCACGGCTCCGCGATCAGCTCGACCGTCGGGCGCCTGCTCGGCCTGGGCGACCGGCTGCACGCGTTCGCGGGCATGCTCAACGCGCACTGGACCGAGCTCGTCGCGACGAAGGTCGACGGCGAGCCCGCCTGGCGGCTCACCGGCTACAACCTCGGCCCGACCGACGCGTCGACCGACTGGAACGCCGGGCCCGACCGGCGCGAGTCCGACGCCGACGCCGAGACCCGCGACCCCGATTAGGAGATCGACCGGGGTTCGTCCTAGACTCTCCGAGCGCCCGCAAGGGTGTGGGACCCGCTGCGGTGGGTTCGGAACGGGGCTGTGGCGCAGCTGGTAGCGCACCTGCATGGCATGCAGGGGGTCAGGGGTTCGAGTCCCCTCAGCTCCACCGATGTGATGACGCGGGACATCGTTGATAGATGTCCCGCGTCATCGTTTATAGAGGAGAGCCCGGCCATCGGCCGGCCTCTCGTTCGTTGTTGCGCCAGTAGGTGCGGGTCGGGTCGATGGTGCAGGTGGCCAGGATCTCGCCGGTGTGTCGGGCGATGACGGTGGCTGTGGTCTCGTCGATGAGGACCAGGACGGAGGTGCCGCGGTGGGCGGCGCCGATGCCGAGGTGGTGCATGCGACCGGCGCGGCGCAGGGAGATCTTGCCGTTCGTGCCGACGTGGTCGAAGCGCAGCCGGTAGTGCCCGGCGATGGTGGTGCCGGCTGGTCGAGCCTTGGGGCGGGCGTGGTAGGTGTCGTGCGGGGTGGCTCGGTCCAGGGCGCGGTGCGGGCGGGCGGTGTTGTAGAGCGCGCGGAAGGCATCGAGCTGGGCTTGTAGCGCGGGTAGGTCGGCGGCTGGTGGCTGGTGTGCGAGCCAGTTCTTCAGGGTCTGGTGGAAGCGTTCGATCTTGCCCTGGGTCTGCGGGTGGTTCGGGTGGCCGTTCTTCTGCTGGATGCCCAGGGCGTGCAGCAGGTACTCGAACGCGTTGCGTCCGCCGGTGAACCTCGAGGTGTAGACCGAGCCGTTGTCGGTCAGCGTGGAGGCGGGCGGTCCGTAGGCGTTGATGCAGGTCGTGAAGGTCTCGACGACGAGTGTGCCGGTGACGCGGGGGTGGGCGGTGCAGGCCAGCAGGTAGCGGGAGTGGTCATCGAGCCAGTTCAGGATCTCGGTGTCGGTGCCGTCGGCCAGGGGCCAGTGGGTGAAGTCGGACTGCCAGGTCTCGTTGGGTTGTTCGGCGGCGAAGCGGCGCAGCGAGGAGCGGGGGCGTTTGCGCGGCTCGGACACGATGAGCTGCTCGGCGTGCAGGACGCGGCGGATGGTGGACGGCGCCGGCGGGTCCAGTCCTTCGGCGGCCAGGTGCCAGGCGATGGTCACCGGGCCGGCGTCCAGGCCGTCGACGGTCAACTTCTCGCGCAGCTCGACGATCCGGGTGCGCACGTGCTCGCTGGTCGCGTTCGGGTTGCTGCGGGGGCGTCTCGAGCGCGGCTCCAGACCGTCCAGGCCGTCGGCTTCGTAGCGCTGCACGAGGGTGTGGACCCACTGCCATGACACCTCGAACCGGCGGGCGGCCTCCGCCTTGGTCAGGCCCTGCTCGACGACGGACAGCACGATGACCTTGGCCTTCGACATGGTCGATCGTCGCGGCCCGGCCGGTATCAACGATGTCGCGACTCACCTATCAACGATGTCGTGAACCACAACACCCTCAGCTCCACCGAAAGAGCAGGTCAGAGGCCACGTCAGGATCCTGAGCACAGGATCGGGCGTGGCCTTTGCGATGCCGACGGTCAGGCGGTCGTGCGTCCTGCGCAGACGACGGTGTCCTCAGCTCGGGTTCTCGGCGGGGGACGGCACGGGGAGTGCCTCGGGCCGGCGGTGGAGCGTGTGCAGCCGGTCGACGATCAGCACGCCCCCGAGCACGGTGATCGCGAGCGCGACGGCGGCGACGACGTCCGTGAGGAAGTGGTACCCGAGGTAGAGGCGGCTCAGCGCCACCACCGATGTGCCCACGACGGTGAGCAGGCTCCAGCCGACGAGGCGGGGGACGGTCGGGTTGCGGCTGCACACGAGGTAGCCCGCGACGAGGAGGAACGTCGCCGTCCCGATGGTGTGCCCCGACGGGAAGGATCCCGTGGTCTCGGCGCCCGGCACGAACATCGTCTCGGCGGGCGGTCGTGCGCGCCCGACCAGGCCCTTGATCGCCACGCTGATGATCGTCGACGCGACCATCGCCCCGGCCAGGAGCAGCGGTCGCCACCACTCTCGGCGCACCAGGCCCCACACCACGCAGGCCACCAGCACGATGATCGGCAGGACCGTGGGCCCGGTGACGAACGTGATCGCGGCGAGGACGGAGGTCCACCCGGAGCTGCGACGGTCGACCAGCCACTCCAGGACGGGCTGGTCGAGGTCCCACAGGTCGTCCTTCTCCCGGACGCCGTCGAGCACCGCGAGGAACACCCACAGCCCGGCGACCACGAGCAGGATCCCGGGCAGGAGCGCCCACAGCACGGGACGGGCGCGCAGCGCGGCGAACCACGACGTTCTCGGCGGTGCCAGGGGAGGATCGTCCGACATGGACCGACGCTAACCGGGACTCGCCGGCCCCACGACCGCACCGGAGGTGCGACGCTGCCGCCGTGCACGCCTCCTTCGCCGACGACGGCCCCCAGCCCGGCGCCGGCGTGCCGACGATCTCCCCCGACGACCGCGGTCAGGGCGTCAGGTCGGTGAGCAGCGCGGGCAGCTCGTCGACGAGCTCACGGGCGAGGTAGCCGGTGCGCCCGACGCGGACCGCGAGGCGGTCGTCGGCGGTCGCGTGCAGGTGCGTGGCCCAGCAGGCGGCCTGGGCGAGGTCGGCGCCGCGGCCGAGCAGCCCGACGAGCGCACCGGCGAGCACGTCACCGCTGCCGGAGGTCGCGAGGCCCGGCGTCCCGGTCGAGACCTCCCACCGGCGGCCGTCGGGCGCGCCGATGCGTCCCTGACACGTGACGACCGCGTCGTACCGCTTCGCCACGCGCTGCGACGCGGCGTCGCCGAGGTCCTCGTCGGCGACGCCGAGCAGCCGCGCGGCCTCCGTGGTGTTGGGCGTGAGGACGAGTCGGCCCCGCAGCTGCTCCGCGACCTCCGGGAGGTCGGCGAGGACGCCGAGGGCGTACGCGTCGAGCAGCACCGGCGTGGACCGCCGGACGAGCGGCACCAGCGTGGTGAGCAGGGCCTGCGTGCGGTCGGCGTCGTCGAGGCCCGGTCCCACGAGCACGGCGTCGGCGGCGCGCATGTCGTCGGCGAGGACCTCGAGCCCGGTGCCCTCGACGGACCCCTGCTCCGTCTCGGGGAGCCCGACGACGCCCGCCTCGGGCAGCGCGACGGCCAGCGGCACCGCGACCGACCGTGCGACCGCGAGCGTGAGGCGTCCCGCGCCCACCCGCAGCGCCGCGGTCCCCGCGAGGAGCACGGCGCCCGGCGTCTGACGCGCGCCCCCGACTACGACGACCTGCCCGCGCCCGTACTTCGAGCCGGCGAGCGCCGGCAGGGGCCACTCGCGCAGGAGTCGCGGCGTGACGGTCTCAGCGCGGGTGGGCATCGGTGTCCCCCTGGTGGGTCGTGGCAGGCGTGCCCTGCGCGCGGAGGTGGGAGTCGTCGTTGAACGCCGTCAGCTCCCACCGGGGTGGTCCGGGCCGGCGGCTCGCGCTGCGGGCGAGCCGGGTCACCGCGGCGTTCCGGACGGGGTGACGACGGCCGAGGTCCAGCACCTCGGTCTCGGTCAGGCGCTCGCAGACGTACCGGACGGTCATGAGGACGGCGTCGTGCGCGACCACGAGGACGCGCCGGTCCGCCTCCCAGCGGTCCAGGTCGGTGAGGAAGGAACGGACCCGGAGGGTCAGGTCCGCCCACGACTCGCCGCCCGGCGGCCGGTAGAAGAACTTGCCGAGATGTCGACGGCGCGCGGCCTCGGCCGGGAACCGCGCGTCCACGCCGGTGCTCGTGAGCAGGTCGAGGATCCCGAGCTCACGGTCGCGCAGACGCTCGTCCCGGTGCAGCGGCAGGTCGAGCCCGGCGGCCTCGAGCGCGATCGTCGCCGTCTGCACGGCGCGCACGTACGGCGACACCCAGACGACGTCGGGGCCGGTGGTGCGCGACGCGTCCGCGAGCCAGGCGCCCAGGGCGGCCGCCTGCTCCGCTCCGAGCGCGGAGAGCGGGGTGTCGGCGTCGCGGGTGTCGAGGTCGATGACCTCCTGTCGTGCGCGCTCCGCCGCTGCCGCCGCGACGTTCCCGACGCTCTCGCCGTGCCGGACGAGCATCAGCTCGACGACACCGGTCCCGCGCTGGCCGTCGTCCCTCACGCGGGCTCGGCCCCGGTGGGCGCGGGGGAGGCCGGCACCGCCGGGTGCTCGTGCCCGAGGGTCGTCTGCTCCGTCATCGTCCCGTCTCCCTCTCGTCCCAACAGCGCGATGTTCCTCGGCGCCCCCGGCCGGCGGCCCCGGCAGGTCGCCGGGGCGCTCCACGGGCGCGCCGACCTCGCGTGCGCACGAGGTCGGCGTGGCCATCGTGGAACGCCCGCGCCGGTTCCGCCTGCGCTCGCGCCCCGGCGGTCCTGACCGTGGCCCCGCCGTCGCCTCGTGACCGCGGTCGACCGCACCGTGCGATGACGGCGGAGCGCCCGGTCACGACGATGGCGCCGGCCCGGCCGTCCCGACGTGCTCGACCGCGCGCACGACCAGCGAGCCGCGCCGGCACGTCAGGCCCACGAGACGCCCCGTGAAGCCGCCCGCGACCTCGGTGGACAGGTAGCGGCCGTCGAGCCGGCCGAGATCGACGCGGCCGTCCGGCCCGTCGACGGCCGCGACCACGACGTCGGGTCCGCGCTCGCGGCTCCACCGGGGGGCGTCGGAGTGGACCGTCCGCAGGTCGAGCACCGTCGCGGGGGTCCAGGGCGCCTCGCCGAGCACCGACGTCAGCGACCCGATGCGCGCGACCGCGCGGACGGTCCCGTCGTCGACCTCGAGCGACACGGCGTGCCGTGGGTCGAGGCGCACCTCGAGGCCTCCCGCGCCGTCGGTCGCGTCGACGCGCGCGCGGGTCGTCGTCACGGCGTGCTCCTGCCGGCGACCGACGAAGGACCGTGCCCCGTCCGTGCCCGCGGTCAGCACCCACGCGTCGCCCGTGCGGCGCAGCAGGTCGCCGGGGAGGGCTCCGGCACCCACCCAGGTCGGCGGGAGCGCACCGTCGAGCACCTCCCGCACGTCGGGCTCGGCGGGCGGCTCGAGCGGGTCGCCGAGCACCGGCCAGCCGTCCCGCCAGACGACCTGCGCCGCGAACGTCTCGCGGCCGCGCACGTGCCAGCCGGGGAACGCCCCCTCGTGCCGGACGCCGAGGAAGACCACGGCCCACGAGCCGTCGGAGCGCTCGACCAGGTCGGCGTGGCCGGTGTGCTGCACGGCCGTCGCGCGACCGCGTGCGGTGAGCAGCGGGTTGTGCGGCGACGGGTCGAAGGGGCCGGCGGGCGACGGCCCGCGCGCGACCGAGACGGCGTGCCCGTGCCCGGTGCCGCCCTCGGACACGAGGAGATACCACGTCGACCCGACGCGGTACAGGTGCGGGCCCTCGGGGTCGCGCCCGCCGGTCCCGCTCCACAGCCGCCGCGGCGCCGTGAGGAGGTCGCCGGTCGACGGGTCCAGGACGGCCTGCACGATGCCGTCGTCCGACCACGTGAGGTAGCAGGTGCCGTCGTCGTCCCAGGCGAGGTCCGGGTCGATACCGCCGGCGTCGCGGATGCGGACCGGTTCCGACCACGGGCCCGCGGGTTCGGTCGCCGTCACGAGGAGGTGGCCCGGGCCGTCCGACACGTTGGTCGTGACGAGCCAGAACCGGCCGTCGTGGTGCCGCAGCGTCGGGGCGTAGACGCCGCCCGAGGGGGCGACGCCGTCGAGCACGAGCTGCGACGGGCGGTCGAGCGCGTGCCCCACGAGCTCCCACGAGACGAGGTCGGGCGACCGGAACAGCGGGACCCCGGGGGCGTACTCGAAGCTCGAGCACGCGAGCAGGAAGTCGCCGTCGCCGGTCCGGCACACCGTCGGGTCGGGGTGGAACCCGGCCACGACGGGCCGGGTGGGCAGGTCAGGGGCGGTGGGCGTCGTCGCATCCGGCACGGGTCCGACCCTGTCACACCGGACGCGGCCTCCGGCGAGCCGTGTCGTCGACGATCGCACCGGGCGCGACGGGCTGCGCGTCAGGCGGGGACGAGCGCGACGCCCGCGCGCCGGAGCTCCACGAGCGTCGGGTCGTCCTGCGCGACGTCCGTGACGACGCCCGCGACGTCGTCGAGCGGCAGGACCGCGAACCGTGACGCGGCGCCGATCTTCTCCTCGCTGGCCAGGACGAACGTGTCGGCGGCGCGGCGTGCCAGCGCGCGCTTCATCGCGGCCTCGTCGGCGTCGCCCGTGGTGAGCCCGGCCGTGGGGTGCACGCCCGTGACGCCGAGGAGGAAGACGTCCGCCGTGACGCGCTCGGCCCCCTCGACGGCCGCGGCACCGCACGCGACGCCGGAGTGCTTGAACAGCCGCCCGCCCAGCACGACGACCTCGACGCGCGGGTGCTCGACGAGCGAGGCGGCGACGCCCGGGCTGTGCGTCACGATCGTGGCGTCCAGGTCGGGGGGCAGCGCCCGGACGACCGCGAGCGCGGTGGTGCCGCCGTCGAGGATCGCGGTGCAGCCGGGCGTGACGAGGCGGGCGGCTGCGGCGGCGACACGGTCCTTGCTCGCGACGCTGACGCCTCCGCGGCTCGCGAGGTCACCGACGGCGGGGGAGGCCGGGAGCGCCCCGCCGTAGACGCGCTGGCACAGGCCGGCCTGTGCGAGGTCGCGCAGGTCGCGCCGCACGGTGTCGGGCGAGAGACCGAGCTCGGCCGCGAGGTCCTTGGCGACGATGCGACCGTCGCGGTGGAGCCGGTCGAGCAGGACGTCGCGACGTTGGGCGGTGAGCATGCGGCCTCCGTGATCCTGCACGTTCTTTCTTGTTGCTGCCGAGTGTTGCACGTACTGTCGCACGCATGCACCCCGCTCCCACGACCACGTCCACGACGCCCCACGCGCAGCCCGGGACTCGGATCCCGGACCACCGTGGCCGTACCGACCTCGACCGCGCCGGCCTCGACCTCACCGGCAACCCGCGCGTCCGCGTGGTCGCCGTTGAGCTCCTCGCAGCCGCCTGGCACGTGCTGCGCCGGACGACGTTCGACTACCGCGGCGCCGACGGCCGGTGGACACGTCAGCAGCGCGAGACGTACGACCGCGGCAACGGGGCGACCGTCCTCCTGTACGACCCCGACCGTGCCACCGTGCTGCTCACCCGGCAGTTCCGCTTCCCCGTCTACGTCAACGGCCACCCCGACGGGATGCTCCTCGAGACCGCGGCCGGCCTGCTCGACGACGACGACCCCGAGACGGCGATCCGCCGCGAGGCGCAGGAGGAGACCGGCGTGCACGTGGGTGCGCTCGAGCGGGTCTTCGACGTCTGGATGAGCCCGGGATCGGTCACCGAGCGGCTGCACTTCTGGGCCGCGCCGTACACGCCCGCGCAGCGCACGGCCGCCGGCGGCGGCGTCGCGGCGGAGGGGGAGGACATCGAGGTCGTCGAGCTGCCGTTCGCGGACGCGCTCGCGATGACCCTGACCGGCGAGGTCGCCGACGCGAAGACGATCATGCTGCTCCAGTGGGCGGCGCTGCACGGGCCGTTCCGCGCGCACTGAGCCCCCGCGGCCTGGACCTGCATGGTCTAGACCAGTAGCCTGCCGGTGTCACCGTCGACCGCCAGGAGGCAGGCCATGCAGCGTTCCGTCGTCGTCGCGATCGAGGAGGGCCTGCACGCCCGTCCTGCCGCGCTCTTCGTCGCCGAGGCCGCGCGGCAGCCCGCACCGGTGACCATCGCGAAGAACGGCTCGGCGCCCGCGCCGGCCCGCTCGATCCTGTCCGTCATCACCCTCGGCGTGTGCGCGGGCGACGAGGTCACCCTCGCGACCGAGGCCGACGACGCCGAGGCGGCCGCCTCGCTCGATGCGCTCGAGTCCTTCCTGGGCCGCGCCGCCGTGAGCTGACCGCGCGCGAGGGCCGGGCGCGTCCCGCACGACGCCGCCCGGCCCTCGCCCGCGTCACAGCCCGAGCTCGTCCAGCACGGGCAGCCGTGCCCGCACCGCCGCACGGGCCGCATCGGCGCCGTCGGCTGCACGCGCGACGTCGGCGAGCTCGCGGCACTGCGCCGCCGTCACGGTCGCGAGCACCGCGCCGACCTCGGGCAGCGCGCGCGGCGTCATGGACAGGGACGAGACGCCCAGGCCGACGAGCACCGTCGCGAGCGCCGGGTCCGCGGCCGCCTCGCCGCACACGCCGACCGGACGCTCGCGGAGCCGCCCGCCCGCGCACGTCGCGGCGACGAGGTCGAGCACCGCGGGCTGCCAGGACGTGGAGAGGCGGGCCAGCCGCGCGAGCTCGCGGTCGGCGGCCATCGCGTACTGCGTGAGGTCGTTCGTGCCGATGCTGGCGAACCGCGCGTGCGCGAGCAGGTCGCGCGCCCGCAGCGCGGCGGACGGGACCTCGACCATGACCCCCGCCTGGTCGAGACCGTGCGCGGTACACCGCTCGACGAACTCGCGCGCCTCGTCGGCCGTCGCGACCATCGGCGCCATGACCCACACGTCGGCGTCGCACTCGCGCGCGGCCGCCGCGATCGCGGCGAGCTGGTCGTCCAGCACACCGGGGTGCTCCCACGACGTGCGCAGGCCGCGGACGCCCAGCGCGGGGTTCGGCTCGTCGGGCGCGGTGACGAAGGGCAGCGGCTTGTCCGCCCCCGCGTCGAGCGTCCGCACGACGACCTTCCGCCCGGGGAAGGCGGCGAGCACCTGCCGGTAGGCGGCGACCTGCTCGTCGACCCCGGGGGCGGCGGTCCGGCCGAGGAACCCGAGCTCGGTCCGCAGCAGTCCCACGCCCTCGGCACCCGCGGCGGCTGCCGCCTCGGCGCCCGCGGGGTCCGCGACGTTGGCGAGCAGCGCGACGGGCAGGCCGTCGGCGGTCGCGCCCGGCGCTGCCAGGCGGGTCGCGCGGCGGACCGGTCGCGCCGCGCGCGCGACGGTCGCGTCGTCGGGGTCAGGGGTCACGACGCCGAGCGAGCCGTCGACGAGCACGGTGTCCCCGTCGCGCAGCGTGCCCGCACCGGCGACGGCGACCACCGCGGGGATCCCGAGCGCGCGCGCCAGGATCGCCGTGTGCGATGTCGGGCCCCCGCCCTCCGTGACGAGCGCGAGGACGCGGTCGGGGGAGAGGCGCGCGGCGTCGGCGGGCGCCAGGTCGCGGGCCACCAGCACGAACGGCGCCTCACGGTCGGGCACGCCCGGCACCGGTGCGCCGGTGAGGGTCGCGACGACGCGGTCCCGGACGTCCTGCACGTCGCGTGCGCGCTCGGCGAACAGCCCGCCGAGCGCGACGAGCTGCTCGGCGATCCCCGCGGCCGCGTCCCACACCGCGCGCTGCGGCGTCGCGGACGTGTCGAGGACCCGCCGTCGCGCCTCGTCGACGAGCGTCGGGTCGGCCGCCATCTCCGCGGTCACGGCGAGCACCTGCGCGGCTTCGCCCTCGGCCGTCCCGGCGGCGGCGAGCAGCGCGTCGTGCACGGCCGTCGTGGCCGCGTCGACCCGGTCGGCGGCCGCGGCCAGGTCGGTGCCCGGGGGGAGCGGCTCGGTCGACGGTGCCGGCAGCGGGTCGGGCATGCGGGCGACGACGCCTGCGCGGCGCCCGGGGCTGACCCCGACGCCGCGCAGGACGAGAGCGGTGCTGGTCATCGCGCGGGGTCGGTCGCCGCCGCGTCGGCCGCCGGGGCCGGCTTGTCGAGGCGCGGGGCCGGCGCGTCGACGACGTCGGCCGTCGGGTCGACGGGGGCCACGTCGTCGTCCTCCCGGCCGGGGGTGCGCAGGTTCCACCGCGTGATGACCCACCGGAACAGGAGGTAGTAGACGACGGCGTACCCGAGCCCGACGACGATGAGCAGCAGCGGCTGCTCGGCGATGCGGAAGTTGAGCACGTAGTCGATCGCGCCCGCGGAGAACCCGAACCCGTCGCGGATCCCGAGCGCGTTGGTGAGCGCGAGCGACGTGCCGGTGAGGACCGCGTGGATCGCGTACAGCGGGTACGCGACGTAGACGAACGCGAACTCGAGCGGCTCGGTCACGCCGGTGACGAACGAGACGAGCGCGGCCGAGCCCATGATGCCCGCGATGACCTTGCGGTTCTTCGCCTTCGACGTGTGCACGATCGCGAGGGCGGCCGCGGGCAGGGCGAACATCATGATCGGGAAGAAGCCGGTCATGAACGTGCCGGCGGTCGGGTCGCCGTGCAGGAAGCGCGCGATGTCGCCGGTCCAGACGTCGCCGTTGGCGTCGGTGTACTCGCCGAACTGGAACCACGGCAGCGAGTTGAGCAGGTGGTGCAGGCCGATCGGCACGAGCAGGCGGTTCGCGGTGCCGTACACGAAGGCGCCGAGGATCGTCGAACCCGTGACCCACTCGCCGACCGCGGTGAAGCCCGCGTCGAACGCCGGGTAGATGAGCGCGGCGACGACGGCGATGAGGATGGCGGCGCCGGCCGTGACGATCGGGACGAAGCGGCGGCCGCCGAAGAACGCGAGGTAGGGCGGGAGCTTGATCCGGTAGTACTTCTGGTAGAGCAGCGCGGCGACGAGGCCGATGACGATGCCGCCGAGCACGCCGTAGTTGATGAGCTCCTGCTTCTCGCCCTCGGCGGCCTCGCCCAGGACGTACGGCGAGAGCGCGGTCGTGACGCCCTTGAACACCAGGTAGCCGATGAGCGCCGCGAGCCCCGTCGAGCCGTCGGACTTGCGCGCGTAGCCGACGGCGACGCCGAGCGCGAACAGCAGCGGCAGGTTGGCGAACAGCGCGTCGCCGGCCGCGGCGAGGACGGCGGCGACCGGGATCAGCCACTCGGCGTGCGCGCCGAGCCCGTCGGCGCCGAGCATGTCGGGCTGGCCGAGCCGCAGCAGGAGCGCCGCCGCGGGCAGCGACGCGATGGGGAGCATGAGGGAGCGGCCGATGCGCTGGAGCTGCGCGAGGCCGGGGATCCCCTTGCGCGGGGTGTCGACAGGATCGACGACGGCGGTGGTCATGGAGCACTCCTCGTTGAGGGTCGATGACGTGCGGGGCCGAGGGGGAGGGACCAGCGGCGGACGGAGCGTCTGGAGCGCCGCGCTGTGCCCTGGTCTGGACCAGTTGCGCACAGAGTGGTCTAGACCTCATCATGTGTCAAGGGTCACACCGCGACGCCGCGGAAGCCGCCCCGGAGCCGGGGGAGGCTGGCCTGCCATGCCGTTCTGAGGAGTGGACCTGGACGCGGACCAGCGGGCTGACGACGACCCGGCGCGCGGCGACGACGCCGACGACACCCCCGTCGCGCACAAGTACCTCGCCGTCCGCGACCACCTCGTCGGGCTCGTCGCGCAAGGGCTCCGGGTCGGCGACGCGATCCCGTCCGAGCGGCACCTGAGCCAGCAGTTCGGGCTGTCCCGCATGACCGTCCGGCAAGCCGTCGACGCGCTCGTCACCGAGGGCGTCCTGGTCCGCGAGCAGGGCCGTGGCACGTTCGTCGCCCCGCAGCGCATGGACTTCGAGATGCGCCTGACGACGTTCGGCGAGGAGATGCGCCGGCGCGGCATGGAGCCGACGACGGCCGTCCTCGCGGCGCAGACCGTCGCCGCGACCCCCGACGTCGCGGCCGCCCTCGAGCTCGAGCCGCGCGCCAAGGTGCACTACCTGTACCGCGTGCGCAGCGCCGACGGCGACCCCATGAGCATCGAGCAGGTCTGGGTCCCCGCCGCGCTCGCGCCCGACCTGCTCGACGGCGGGGCGCCGCCCAGCATGTACGACGCGCTGCGCGCCCGCGGGCTCGCGCCGGAGTGGGGCGAGGACACCCTCTCCGCCGACGACGCGACCGACACCGAGGCGTCGCTGCTCGGCCTCGGCGACCGCCGCGCGGTGCTCCGGGCGGCGCGCCGGACCTACAGCGCGCAGGGCGCGACGATGTACTCCCGCTCCTGCTACCGCGCCGACCGGTACAGCGTGTGGGTGCCGCTGCGTGCGCCGCGACCGTCGCTCGTGCCACGCCGGCGGTCGCCCGGCGGCGATGACGGCACGCGCACCGACGTCCCGACCCCCGCCGCCGACCCGGCGACGCCCCCCACGACGACGCGGCACGCCCCTGCCGCCGCGGCAGCACGAGGAGAACGGCCATGAGACCGGAAGGCATGGAGCAGGCCGCGGCGATCCTCGCCGCGCTCGGCGGCGTCGAGAACATCGACGAGATCGAGCCCTGCACGACGCGGCTGCGCTCGCTGGTCCGGGACACCGCCCGCGTCGACGCGGCCGCCCTGCGCGCCGCGGGCGCGTTCGGTGTGATGATCTCGGGCCGTGTCGTGCAGGTCGTCGTCGGCCCGAACGCCGACACGATCGCCACGGACCTCGACGACCTGATGTGACAGCGCCGGTCCCCGACCGGCCAGCGACGAAGGAGCACCACGATGAGCAAGGCAGAGCAGATCCTCGCGGCGCTCGGCGGCGACGCGAACGTCCTCGACCTGGAGCCGTGCGTGACGCGGCTCCGCGTCGAGGTCGAGGACCCGTCGCGCGTCGACGACGCCGCGCTCAAGGCCGCCGGGGCGATCGCCGTCGTCCGCTCGGGCGTCGCCGTGCAGGTCGTCGTCGGCCCCGAGGCGGACACCCTCGCGTCGGACATCGAGGACCTGCGCTGATGGCCCTGCCGATCCTCGCGCCCGTCGCCGGACGCGTCGTCGCGATGACGGACGTCGACGACCCGGTGTTCGCGGGCGAGCTCGTCGGTCCCGGCCTCGCCATCGACCCCGCGCTCGACGCGCCCGCCGAGGTCGTCGCGCCCGTCGACGGGACCGTCGCGAAGCTGCACGCGCACGCGTTCGTGATCGAGACCGCCGACGGCCGGGGCGTGCTCGTGCACCTCGGCATCAACACCGTGCAGCTCGGCGGCGAGGGGTTCACCCTCCTCGCCGCGGAGGGCGACGCGGTCGTCGCGGGGCAGGTCCTCGTGACGTGGGACCCGGCCGCCGTCGAGGCCGGCGGGCGGTCGCCCGTGTGCCCCGTGGTCGCGCTCGACGCGCGCCCGGACGCGATGTCCCGGCACGTCCAGCCGGGCGACACCGTGTCGGCGGGGGACGCGTTCCTCGCGTGGGCCTAGCTGTACTGACCCGCAGCGTTGTTGACGCGGTCGATGGGTCGTAGGCCGCCGATGCCGAGGTGGGGTCGGTCCAGGTTGTAGCGGTCGAGCCAGTCGGGCAAGACGGCGGCGCGTTCGGCATTGGTGGTGAAGACGCGTGAGTATGCCCACTCGGCGGCGAGGGTGCGGTTGAGTCGCTCGACCTTGCCGTTGGTCCACGGGCAGTAGGGCCGGATCAGCTTCAGGCGGATGCCGAGTTGCTCGGCCGTCTCGAGGAAGTCCCGGGAGATTCGGTAGTTCCTGGCGTTGTCGCTGATCACGCGCTCGACCGTGATGCCGTGAGAGGCGTAGAACGCCGCTGCACGGGTCAGGAACCCTGCGCAGGTCGTGCCTTTCTCGTCGTTGTGGATCTCGGCGTAGGCCAGCCGGGAGTGGTCGTCGATCGCGGTGTGGATGTAGTCGTAGCCGACCCCGCGGCGGCGGTCTCGTCGACCGTCGGCTCGGCCCAGTGCCCGATGCCCGCCGCCGTCCGGGATGCGCCCGAGCTTCTTGACGTCGATGTGGACCAGCGAGCCGGGATAGGCGTGCTCGTAGCGGTGCGGTGAGCGCCGCGAGGCACGAATCGGCAGGCCGGTCAGGGGGTCGCACTCGCGCAGCAGGGGTGCGCCGTGACGGGCCAGGACGCGCCCGACCGTGGAGGCGGGAAGACCCAGGTGATAGCCGATCCAGACCGGCCCTCGCCGCGAGAGCATCCGAGCGATCCGCACCCGGGTCTCCACGCATGCGGGCGTGCGACGCGGATGGGTGCGTGCGCAGCTCGGCCGGTCCACCAGGCCTGCGCGGCCCTCGATCCGAAATCGGCGCCACCACCGCCACGCGGTCGTGCGCGAGACGCCCATCTCGGCGGCGACGTGGGCGACCGGGCGGCCAGCCGCGATGCGCTGGACCATCACGAACCTGCCGGCAGGTGTCAGCCGGGCATTAGCGTGAGACACGAGAGACCTCCGTGGTCCGAGTCGGTTCCTAGACAGCTCCAACTCGACCCGGAGGTCTCTCGCTACGTCAACAACGGTCTTGGTCAGTACACCTAGCGGCTCCTCGACCGCCCGCCGCCGTCACGGCGACCGGGTCGACGAGACCGACGGGTCGCTCGCACCGACGACCTGGTCGCGGCCCGCGTCCTTCGCGACGTACATCGCGTCGTCGGCGGCGCGGAGCATGTCGTCGGCCGTCGCCCCGGGCGTCAGCGTCGCGACGCCCGCGCTCAGCGTCACCCGGACGGGCTCGCGATCCGTCGGCACACGGAGCCCTGCGCACCGGGTGCGCACGTCGTCGGCCCGGAGCGCCGCCTCGCGGGCCGTGGCGCCGGGCAGGAGCAGGACGAACTCCTCGCCGCCGAGCCGGGCGGCCGTCTCCCCGGGCCCGGTGGCCACGGCCAGCTCGTGGCCGACCGCGACGAGCACCGCGTCCCCGACGGCGTGCCCGTGCGAGTCGTTGACCGCCTTGAAGTGGTCGACGTCGACGAGCACCATGCTGAGCGGACGGCCCGTCCGGCCCGCCTCGTCGACGGCGTCCGCGAGCCGTTGCCCGAGCGCCCGCCGGTTGAGCAGGCCGGTGAGACCGTCGCGCGTCGCCTGGTCGACGAGCTCCGCCCGCAGGCGTTCCAGCTCGGTGACGTCGCGCAGCACCACCACCGTGCCCGCCGCGCGGCCCGCCGCGTCCGTCATCGGCGTCACGCGCACGTCGAGCACCGTCCCGCTCGCCGTCGTCAGCGTGCCCCGGTCGCGCCGCGCGGGGTCGCCGTCGAGGTAGGACCGCCACGGGGCGTCGGCGGCGGCGTCGAGGCCCCCACCGCCCGGGACGCCGACGAGCGAGCGGGCCGCCGGGTTCGCGTCGATCACGCGGCCGCGCGGGTCGAGCACGAGGACGGCGTCGTCGATCACCTCGAGCACCTGCCGGGTAGTCACCGGCACCACCGTGCTGTGCCCGCCGAACCGTTCGACCCACCACCAGATCGCCGCGCTCACCAGCAGGAAGGCGGGCGTGAGGTGCAGGTTCTCCGACCGCGCCGCGACGAGCGTCGTGAGGACGTTGCCGAGCGTGGGGATCGTGGCGGCGAGCACGGCCACACCGAACACCCGCCGGTGCCCGGGCACCGCGCGCACCATGGCGCCGAGGCCCAGGACGATGCCCGCCGCGACCAGCGCGTAGCAGTAGGCGGTGTGCACCCAGTAGAGCGGGCCCGCACCGACCGTGACCGTCGTGCCGTCGGCGTGCACGCGCAGGAACCACTCGTGCACCGGGTCGAGCACGAGCGCCACGACGAGGAGCGCGGGGTGGACGAGCAGCAGCGCCCGGGCACGCCCCGACAGCCGCCGGCCGGACAGCACCGCGAGGTACCAGAAGGTCGCCCCGGCGACCGCGGCCGCGCCCGGGAACACGAGGTAGTGCAGCGCGACGGTCGCGGGCACGGAATCCTCGGCGACGTGCAGCAGCGCGCGGGCCGAGGCCCACAGCGAGGCGCCGAACATCATGATCGCGAGAGGGAGGGCGAGCGGGGAGGACCGGCGCCGGCGCGCGACGAGGATCCCCGTCGCGGTCGCCACGACGGCGGCGAGCAGCGAGACGGTCTCGACGAGGGTGGGCACGGACACCTCCGTCCCGTCCCGTCGGCGGGACGAGGCCGGTCGTGAGGGCACGGGCGGCGCGCCACCCGACCGGCCGTCGCCCGTGCGGGTGTCAGATCCGGCCGCGGACGGGCGTGCGCTCGACGGGGTCGGCGTCGCCGGGCGCGGCCATCTCCGCGCGGACGCCGAGCAGCCGGATCTCGCGGTCCTCGATCTTCTCGGCCAGGGTCGCGGCAGCCTCGACGACCGCGGCACCGTCCGTCGTGGGGGCGGGGAGCTTGCGACTCATGGTCGTCGTGACGAACGGCGCGTAGCGCACCTTGAGCGCGACGCGCACGACGGGTCGCCCGTCCTGCGCGGTGTCCTGGACGACCTCGCGCGCGAGCGCCAGCACCGCCTCGCGCGCCTGCTCGGGCGTCGTGAGGTTCTGCTGGAACGTCGTCTCCCGGCTGTGGCCGCGCGGCACCCACGGGGTGTCGTCGACGGTCGCCGGGCCGAGGCCGTGCCCGAGGTCGTGGTACCAGACGCCCATGCGCGGCCCGAACTCGGCGACGAGCGCGTCGACGGACGAGTCCGCGAGCTCGCGCACGGTCGTGACGCCCAGCGCGGCGAGCCGCTTGGACACCTTCGTGCCCACGCCCCACAGGTCGATCGTCGGGCGGTCGCCCATGACGTCGAACCAGTTCTCCGCGGTCAGCCGGAAGACGCCCGCCGGCTTGCCGTGCTCGGTCGCGATCTTCGCGCGGACCTTGTTGTCGCCGATGCCCACCGAGCAGTGCAGCCGCGTCTCGCGGAACACCGCCTCCTGCGCGCGGCGGGCCAGCGCCTCGGGGTCGTCCGTCCGGGCCCCGAGGAACGCCTCGTCCCAGCCGAGCACCTCGACGACGACGTCGAGCGACCGGAGCGTCGCCATGACGCGCTCGGACACCGCCTCGTACTCGGGTGCGTCGACGGGGAGGAACACGCCGTCGGGCAGCTTGCGCGCCGCGATCCGCAGCGGCATCCCGGACCGCACGCCGTGCTCGCGCGCCTCGTACGACGCGGTCGAGACCACGCCCCGCTCGGTGGGGTCGCCGCGCCCGCCGACGACGACCTGCCGACCCGCGAGCTCCGGGCGCCGCAGCACCTCGACCGCCGCGACGAACTGGTCGAGGTCGACGTGCAGCACCCAGGCGGCATCCGTGCCCATGCCCCCTGAGTGTGCCCGTCGTCGCCGACACCCGCCGGGCGACGGTCGTGCGCCGGCGCTACTTGATCGCCCCCTGCGTGACGCCGGCCATGACCCAGCGCTGGGTGAAGAGGTAGACGATGATCGCGGGCGCCATCGCCATGAGGTAGGACGCGAACGCGACGTTGTAGTTGCTGCTGAACTGCGTCTGGAAGACGCTCTGCAGCACCGGCAGCGTCTGCAGGGTCGAGTCGGCGGTGATGAGCGACGGCATCATGAAGTCGTTCCACGAGGCGAGGAACGCGAAGATCGCGACGGTCGCGCTCATGGGCGCCATCATCGGGAAGACGATGTGCCGGAACACCATCCAGGTGGTGGCGCCGTCGAGGCGCGCGCTCTCCTCGAGCTCCTCGGGCAGGCCGCGGATGAACGCGGTGAACAGCAGCACGCTGAACGACAGCTGGAACATGACGTGCAGCAGCGCGACGCCCACGGGGTTCGCGAGCCCGACCATGCCGGTGAGCTTGACCTGCGAGAGGGCCAGCACGGGGAACGGCAGGAACATCGCCGCGAGCAGGTAGAAGAACGAGAAGCGGAAGAACTTCCGGTCCCAGTTGCGGGCGATGGCGTAGGCGGCGAACGACGCGAGCACGACGGTGCCGACGACGGTGACGGCGGTGACGAACACGGAGATCGCGAAGCCGCGCGGGAAGTTGGTGAGCCGCCACGCCTCGACGAACCCGTCGACGCTGAACGGCGACGGCAGCGAGAACACCTGGCCGTCGACGGACTGCGCGGTCGTCTTGAACGCCATGGTGAGTGTCGCGTAGAGCGGCAGGAACACGGCGATCGAGCAGACGAGCAGGGTGATCGTGGCGCCCCAGCTCGGGCGGTCCTCCCCGCCGCGGCCGAGGAAGCGCCGGCGCCGGCGGACGGGCACCTGGCCGGGGGTCGTGGTGACGAGCGTCTGGGCAGTCATCAGAACGCGTTCCTTCCGCGGGTCAGGCGCAGCTGGACGACGGCGAGCACGACGGCGATGAGGAAGAAGATCGTCGCGTTGGCCATCTGGTAGGCGTAGTCGCCGCCGGTGAAGCCGGTGAAGATCGTCATGGCGACGCTGCGGGTCGCGGTGCCGGGGCCGCCGTTGGTGAGGCCGACGATGATGTCGTAGGCGTTCAGGAAGTTCTTGAAGCCGATCACCATGTTGATGACGACGTACCCCGCGACGAGCGGGAGCGTGATCGACAGCAGTCGCCGGACCGGCGTCGCGCCGTCCATGGCGGCGGCCTCGTACACCTCGCCCGGGATCGACAGGATGCCCGCGATGTAGATGAGCAGCGCGCTCGGGATCGCCTGCCACGCGGTGACGATGACGATGGTCACCCAGGCGAGGTCCGGGTTGGCGAGCAGGCTCTGCTCGAGGGCCGTGATCCCGACCGCCTGCCCGAGCTGCGGCACGGAGTTCGAGAACAGGAAGTTGAAGACGTACGCGATGACGATGCCCGAGATGACCATGGGCAGGACGAACACCGCGCGCAGCGCGATCTTGGCGCGGATCTTCGCGGTGAGCCCGACCGCGAGGAGGAACGCGACGACGTTGACCAGGATCACGGTGACGAGCGCGAAGCCGATGGTGAACGCGTACGAGCTGCGGATCGCCGGGTCGGAGAACAGCGCCAGGTAGTTGGTGATCCCGGTGAACTGGAACTCCCCGAACCCGACGGAGTCGGTGAAGCTCAGGGTGATGCCCATGATCGCCGGGAGGGTGATCGAGAGCGTGAACAGCACGAGCGCGGGCACGAGGAACAGGTAGAACGTCCGGTTGACCCGCGGGCGGTCCTTCGAGGTCGGCGGGCGCGGGGGAGCGACGTCGCTCCGGCGCGGCCGGGTCGCGGCTGCGGTGGCCATGGTGGTCTCCGTTCGTGGGAGGCGGAGCGTCGTCAGGAGCGGAAGGCCAGACGCCGCCAGTCGGCGTCGAGCGTGCGCAGCACGGGCTCGGGGTCGGCGCCGGCCGCGAGCGACTGCGTGTAGTTCTGCAGCGGGATCGACTGCGGGACGAGCTGCGAGGCGCCCAGGTAGAACGCGGAGCGGTCGTAGTACTCCTGGAGCTCGACGAGCGTCGGGTTCGTGACGGGCGCGGCGTCGGTCGTGACGCCGAAGCCGAGCGCGTGCGCGTTGTAGGCGTCGATGACCTCGGGCTGCATGAGGAACGCGAGGAACTCGCGCGCCGCCTCCTTCTTGCGCGACCCCTCGGGGATCCACAGCGCGAGGTCGATGTTGACCCGCACCTTGCGGTCGTCCGGGTCGCGCGTCATGGGCAGGGGGAACGCGCCGACGTCGAGGTCCGGGTTCGTCTTCGCGATCTCCCCGATGGCCCACGGCCCCTGCAGGTACATCGCCGCCTCGCCGCTCGCGAACGCGAGGTTGCCGTCCCCGTAGCCGCGGCTCGCCGCGTTCGGGTTGTCGTAGGGGAGGAGCTGCTGCATCTGCTCGACGGGCTCGAGGAACTGCTTCTCGAACGACACGGGCGAGTCGGGCCCGACGTTCGTGCCCTGGCGCTTGAGCTGGTTGAAGAAGCGCGTGGTGTCGAGCCGGCCGCCGACCGAGTAGTCGAACGGCCCCTGTGCGATCGTCCACGGGTCCTTGTACGTGCCGTAGATCGGCGTCACGCCCGCCTCGGTCAGCGTGTCGCACACCGTCATGAGCTCGTCCCAGGTCGTCGGCGGCGTGAGGTCGTGCTCCGCGAAGATCGTGCGGTTGTAGAGCACGGCCGCGGCCATGAGCGAGTACGGGATGACGCTCGTGCGGTCCGGGTAGGTGGCCGTCACGTCGATGAGCGGCTGGAGGTCCGGACGGATGCGCGCCGCCTCGGGCATGTCGGCGAGGTCGCTCAGCACGCCGCGCTCGACGTAGCGCGAGATCTCGAAGTTGTAGTTGAGGCAGCCGATGTCGGGCGGCGACTCGCGCACGAACGACCCGGCGAGGTTGGACGTGGCGTCGTGCCGCACGCGCACGCGGCTCTGCGACTCGTGGAACTGCTCGATGAGGTCGTCGAAGTAGCCGATGACCTCGGGCTTCGACTGGAAGAATACGATCTCGGTGGTGCTCGACCCGCCCGCCCCGCGAGCGCACGCCCCCAGCGCGAGGCCCGCGCCGACCGCGCCGACGCCGCGCAGGAACGCACGTCGGGACAGGTCGCGTGACGCGAGCGACGGGACGGGGGTGGCGCCCGGGTCGGGCGGTGGCTGCGGTGCGGGCGGTCGTGCGGTCCTGGACGTGGGCACGGCGTCGTCTCCCCTCGGGTGTCGTGCGGCGGCAGGGGTGCCGCCGGCGTCGGACGGGTGCCGCGGCACCCGCCCGGACCGTCGTCAGTCGACCGGCGCGTCCGCGAGCCGGAGCCAGACCGTCGTCTCCGCGGGGACGTGGTCGCCGTCGAGCGGGGAGCTCGACACGACGACCTGCCCGGCGGGCATCGGCACGCTCGTGGTGCCGAAGTTCGTGATCGACGCCCAGCCGCCGGGCCGCGCGAAGGCGACGACCGTGGCGGGGACGTTGGTGAGCCAGGTGAGCGTCTCGGTGGTCTGCAGGCGCCGCCGTGCGGCGAGCGCCCGCCGGTAGAACGCGAGGGTCGACGCGTCGTCGGCCTCCTGGCGGTCCACGGCGAACCGCGCGAACGACGCCGGCACCGGCAGGTGCGCGCGCTCGTCGCCGAACCCGAGCGTCGGGCCGTGCGACGCCCACGGCAGCGGCACGCGGCAGCCGTCGCGGCCCTTCTGCTCACCGCCGGAGCGGAAGAACGTCGGGTCCTGCAGCACGTCGGCGGGCAGGTCGGCGACCTCGGGCAGCCCGAGCTCCTCGCCCTGGTAGAGATACGCCGAGCCGGGCAGGGCGAGGGTCAGGAGGGTCGCGGCGCGGGCGCGGCGACGGCCCCGCTCCTCGTCCGGCGCGGGGTCGGTGCCGTCGGTCAGCAGCCACGCGGCCAGGTCGGTCCCGTCGGGCAGGCCGTAGCGGGTCGCGTGCCGCACGACGTCGTGGTTGGACAGCACCCACGTCGACGACGCGCCCGACTCGCGCGCCAGCTCGAGGTTCTTGTCGATGATCGACGCGAACGACGCGGCGTCCCAGGACGCCTCGAGCAGGTCGAAGTTGAACGCCTGGCCGAGCCCCTCGGGGGAGGCGTACCGCGAGCGGCGGTGCGCGGGCACCCACGCCTCGGCGACCGCGGTGCGCGGCGGGTCGTACTCGTCGAACAGGCGGCGCCACTCGCGGTAGATGTCGTGCACCTCGTCGCGGTCCTCGAGCGGGTGCGCGCCGCCCCAGATGTCGGCGTCGAGGTCGGCCTGCGTCGGCAGCGGCTCGGCCATGTCCTTCGCGAGCGCGTGCGCGACGTCGATCCGGAAGCCGTCCACGCCCCGGTCGGCCCAGAAGCGCAGCGTCGTGAGGAACTCCTGGCGCACCTCGTCGTCGGCCCAGTTGAGGTCGGGCTGCTCGGGCGCGAACAGGTGCAGGTACCAGTCGCCGTCGCCCGCGGGGTGCCAGGCGGGGCCGCCGAACGTCGACGTCCAGTCGCTCGGCGGCAGCTCGCCGTGCTCGCCGAGGCCGCGGCGGAAGACGTAGCGCTCGCGGGCACGCGACCCGGGCGGCGACGCGAGCGCCTCCTGGAACCAGACGTGCCGGTTCGAGGTGTGGTTGGGGACGATGTCGACGACGACGCGGATGCCCGCGGCGTGCAGCGCGGCGCGCATCTCGTCGAACTGCGCGAGCGTGCCGATGCGGGGGTCGACGTCGCGGTAGTCGTCGACGTCGTAGCCGCCGTCGGCGAGCGCGGACGGGTAGAACGGGCTGAGCCACACCGCGTCGACGCCCAGCTCGCGCAGGTAGGGGACCCGGGCCGTGATGCCCGGCAGGTCGCCGATCCCGTCGCCGTTCGAGTCGGCGAAGCTGCGCGGGTAGATCTGGTAGACGACCGCCTGCCGCCACCACGTGGCGTCCTTCTCCGGCAGTCCCGCCGCCACGTTCCCGAGCACGGTCATCGAGGTCATCCGTCCCCCTGTTTGATCTACGGCTTAAATTTAAGTCGTGGCACTAGAGTGACGCGAGACGGCGGAGGAGGTCAAGGGTGGAGACGGTCCCGGTCTCGACGAGGCGGCTGCGCGAGGTCAGCACGCGCCTCGTGCTCGACCACGTGTGGGACGCCGAGGAGGTCACCGGCACGGCGTTGATCGAGGCCACGGGCCTGTCGCGCGCGACCGTGCACGACGTCTGCGACGAGCTCATCGCGCAGGGCTGGGTCGTCGAGCTCGAGAGCCAGCGGGCCGCCGGGGATCCGAGGCGTGGACGCCCGGCGCGCCGGTACGCGTTCGACGCGCGCGCCGGGGTCGTCGTCGGCGTCGACGCGGGCCAGCACCGCGTGTGCGCGACCGTGACCGACCTGCGCGGCGAGGCGCTCGCACGCACCGAGCTGCCGGTGGCGGCCGTCGACGGCACGGCGGAGCACCGCCTGGTGCTCGTCGAGCAGGCCGCGCTCGACGCGCTCGCCGCCGCCGGTGCGGCCCCCCGCAGCGTGCTCGCGGTCGCGGTGGGTGTGCCCGCGCCCGTCGACCGCGACGGTCGGACCGCCTTCCAGGACAACCCGTTCTGGGCGCGCATGAACCCCGACATCGGCGGCCACCTGCGTGCGCGGCAGGGCTGGACGACGATCACCGACAACGACGCCAACCTCGCGGCCGTCGCCGAGCACTGGCGCGGGCACGGCCGCGACGCGCGCTGCCACGTCACGCTGCTCGCGGGCGAGCGGTTCGGCGCGGGCGTGGTCGACGACGGACGGCTCCTGCGCGGCGCGCACGGGGGTGTCGGCGAGATGCGCTACCTCGACCTCGTCGAGGGTGTCGGGTCCGCCGACGGCATCGCCGCGATCGTCCGGGACGACGCCCGCGCACAGCTCCACCGGCTCGACGGTCACGCCGGCTCCGTCCTGCAGGACCTCGACCCCGCGGTGCTCGACGCCGAGAGCGTCTTCGCCGCCGCACGCGACGAGGACCCGCTCGCGGTGAGCGTGCTCGAGCACACCGGTGCGCTGCTCGCGCGCGTCGTCGCGACCTTCGCGAGCATCTACGACCCCGAGCGCGTCATCATCGCGGGTGCCGTCGCGGACTCGTGCGAGCCGTTGCTCGCCCTCGTGCGGCACGAGCTCGACCGCTACCTCGACCCGCCGGGGATCCAGGTGCTCGCATCCGACCTCGGGGGTGACGTCGTGTCGGTGGGCGCGGTCAAGCGCGCGCTCGACCACGTGCGCGCGCACGCGCTCGAGATCGAGCCGGCGACGTTGCGCTGACACCCGTGCCGGTGCGCCCCACGGTGGACGCGAGCACCACGAGCGCCGCCGCCGCGAGGACGTGCCACACGCCGTGCCCCTGCCACGGCGTCGACGGGTCGCACCACGGCAGGCCGGGACGGGCCGCCGTGCCCACGGCGGCGCCGACCACGAGGAGCGCGAGCGCGACCGCGACGGCTCGCCGCAGCGCCGGGCGCGCGCGGGCGCGCAGGACCGTGAGCACGACTGCCACCGCCGCGACCCCCACCTGCGCGAGGTCGCCCGCCCGCGGGGCGAGCACGACGACCGGGAGCAGCGCGACGGTCGGGAGCGCCCACCACCACCAGACGCGGGTGCGGCCGGCCAGGTCCGCCGCCGCGTCCGCGGCGAGGAACGCCAGGGTCGCGAGCAGCGGCAGGTCGTGCGCGACGTCCGACCACGCGGGGTCGGGCCCGTGCTCGACGAGCGAGCCGACGCCGGTCGCGGCCACGAGGCCCGCGAAGGTGCGCACCCGACTCACGCCGGTACCGGCCGGGTCGGTGCCCCGGGCGACGAGCAGCACGACGACCGCCCCGACGACGAACGCGAGGCTCGTCAGCGCGGCGACGGGCTCCGTGACGGACCCGTCGGCCGCCTCGCACTGCACGTCGGCGGCGACGGAGCCGGTCCAGCGCACCACCGCGTCCACCGGATCACCCTAGGCAGCGACCGTCACCCGGCGGGCGGTCGCCTCCGCGAGCCGGTCGGGCGTCTCGCCGACGTCGAGCACCACGCCCGCCTCGTCCGCGTCCAGCGGTTCGAGCGTCGCGAGCTGCGAGTCGAGCAGCGACGCGGGCATGAAGTGGTCGAGCCGTGCCGCGAGCCGCGCGGCGAGCACGTCACGGCTGCCGTCGAGGTGCACGAACGTGACGCCGGGGGCTCCGTCGCGCAGGACGTCCCGGTACCGGCGGCGCAGCGCCGAGCACGCGACGACCGCACCGGCCGGGGCCGCGGCGAGCTCGGCCGCCACCGCCCTCAGCCACGGCAGCCGGTCGGCGTCCGTCAAGGGCTCGCCGGCGGTCATCTTCGCGACGTTGGCCGGCGGGTGCAGGCCGTCCGCGTCGACGAACGCGACGTCGAGCCGTCGCGCGAGCAGCCACCCGACGGTCGACTTGCCCGAGCCCGAGACGCCCATGACGACGACCCGCGGGACGGCGCCGCTGCCCGGGAGCGCGATCCCGGTCACCAGTCGTGCACCGTGCCGTCGGCGAGCCGGTTGTAGGGCAGGTACGCCGTCTCGTACGGGTACTTCCCGGCCTCGTCGACGTCGAGGTCGACGCCGAGCCCGGGCTGGTCGCCGGGGTGCAGCATCCCGTCGGCGAACGTGAACGACTGCTGGAACACCGCGTTCGTCCGGGCGCCGTGCTGCATGTACTCCTGGATACCGAAGTTGTGGATCGACAGCCCCAGGTGCATCGCGGCCGCCATGCCGACGGGGGACACGTCGGTCGGCCCGTGCATGCCGGACTTGATCTGGTACTGCGCGGCGTGGTCGAGGACGCGACGCAGGTGCGAGATGCCGCCCGTGTGCGTCACGGCGGACCGGACGTAGTCGATGAGCTGCTCGCGGATGATCTGCTGGTAGTCCCAGACGGTGTTGAAGATCTCGCCGATCGCGAGCGGCGTGGTCGAGTGCTGGCGGACCAGCCGCAGCGCCTCCTGGTTCTCGGCCGGCGTGCAGTCCTCGAGCCAGAACAGGTCGTACGGCTCGAGCGACTTCGCGAGCCTCGCGGCCTGGATCGGCGTCATGCGGTGGTGCCCGTCGTGCAGCAGGGGGACCTCGGGCCCGAACTCGTTGCGGACCGCCTCGAACACCGTCGGCACGTGCCGCAGGTACGAGCGCGTGTCCCAGTCCTCCTCGGTCGGGCGCGCGCCGCGCTGCGCGGGCTCGTGGTCGTAGCGGACGCCGGTGTTGGCCTCGAACGTCGCGTTCGACGCGATGCCGTAGATCGACTTCAGGCCCGGCACACCCGTCTGGACGCGGATCGCCTTGTAGCCCTGCTCCTGGTGCGCGCGGATCGAGTCGAACAGCTCGGGCAGGTCCTTGCCCGACGCGTGCCCGTACGCGAGCAGCCCGGTGCGCGACGCACCGCCGAGGAGCTGGTAGACGGGCATGCCGGCGGCCTTGCCCTTGATGTCCCACAGCGCCATGTCGACGGCCGCGATCGCGGCCATCGTGACGGGACCGCGCCGCCAGTACGCCGAGCGGTAGAGGAACTGCCACGTGTCCTCGATGCGGTGCGGGTCGCGCCCGATCAGCAGCGGCGCGACGTGCTCCTTCAGGTACGCGACGACGGCGAGCTCGCGCCCGTTGAGCGTCGCGTCCCCGAGGCCCGTGAGGCCCTCGTCGGTCGTGATCTTCAGCGTGACGAAGTTGCGGTCGGGGCTGGTGACGATGACGTCGGCGGCGACGATCTGCATGGTGTCCTCCTGGGACGGGGTGGTCGGGCTGCGGTGGGTCAGCGGACGGCGTCGAGGACGCCGGTGTCGACGGACGCGGTGACGGCGGCGACGAGCGCGTCGTCGTCGGCGAGGTCGGGTGCGAGCGACGCCACGGTCTGCGCGACGACGTCGCGGGGCGCGGTGCCGAGCAGCCGGCCGACGAGGTAGCCGTCGGCGGGGTCGGCGCCGGTGTGCGCGGTGAGCAGCAGGTGGCGCAGCCAGTCGGCGACGACCTGCGCGCCGGCCGTGCCGACGGGCAGTCCCGCGTCGCGTCGGGCGCGCGCCACGGCGAGCACCCGCACGGGGATCTTCTGCGCGCCGTCGAGCGCGACCTGGTCGAGCCGGTGCTCGATGCGGGCGTTGCCGAACCGCGCGCGCAGCGCGGCGAGCGCCGCGTCGACCTCGTCGTCAGGCAGCCCGAGCACGGCGCGCGCCTCGTCCCACAGCGCCTCGAGCGCGGGCCGCAGCTCGGCGTCGGCGAACGCCTGCGCGACCGTGGCGTGGCCGCGGCGCAGGCCGCCGTACGCGAGCAGCGAGTGACCCGCGTTGAGCAGCCACAGCTTGCGACGCTCGTACGGCGCGACGTCGGGCACGAACCGGGCGCCGGCGTGCTCCCACGCGGGGCGGCCCGCGGGGAAGTCGCCCTGGAGCACCCACTCGCGGAACGGCTCGGTGACGACGGGGGAGCGGTCGACGCGTCCCGTGAGCGTGCGGGCGGTGCGCCGGTCCTGGTCGGTCGTGGCCGGCGTGATGCGGTCGACCATGCTCGACACGAACGACACGTGCTCACGCACCCAGGCGGCGAGGCCGGGGTCGACGGCGTCGGCCAGGTCCAGCACGACCCGGCGCAGCACGGCCCCGTTGTGGGGCAGGTTGTCGAGGCTGACGACGGCGATCGGTCCCGCGGCCGCGGCGCGTCGGGCGCGCAGCCCGTCGAGCACCTTGCCGGGCGCGGTGGTGGCGGAGGTGCCCGGGCCGCCACGACCCGCGACGAGCCGGCGCAGCAGGCGGGTGTCGGCGGCGACGGCGGGGTCCTGGACGTCGAGCGCGCCGCTCGTGTCGCGCCGGTAGCCGGCCTCGGTCACCGTGAGCGTGAGGACGCCGACCTCGGGCCGCGACAGCAGCGCGCGCCAGCGGGCGCCACGGGTGCCGTCGTGCGCCTCGACGAGCGACTCGACCTGCTCGGCGGTGTCACCGTCGGGTCCGCGCGTCACGAGCGTGTAGAGGCACCGCTGCGACGCGAGCGCCTCGGCGACCCGCGGCGAACGGCCCGTGAACCCGGCGACCCCCCAGCGCTCGCCGGGCGGCACGGACGCGTTCGCCTGCTCGGTGAACCACAGCAGGTGGCCCCGCGCGAACGCGCCGAGGCCGAGGTGGACCACGCGCACGGGTGGTGCGGGGTGGTGGCGCGACCAGGTGGGCGTCTGCACGGTGCGACCCTCTCGACGGGGCGAGACCCGGTCGGTCCCGCCTGCCCCTCGATTGAGCGCCACGGCGCAGCGTCATGGCAATCGGTTGCCACGAGTTGTCCCCGGGCCGAGCAGGACGCGTCAGTGCGCGCGGCGACGACGAGGGGCGGGCGCGGTCGACTCGCGCTCGACGAGCGCGGCCGGCAGCCGCGCAGGGCGGACGTCGCGGGGTGTCCGGGACCCGGCCTCCTGCAGCAGCGTGCGGACCGCGTAGTTGCCGAGCGCGGCCAGCGGTGCCGCGACCGTCGTGAGCGCGGGCGAGCACAGGTCCGCCCCGAAGATGTCGTCGAAACCGACGACGCTCACGTCGCGCGGCACGCGCACGCCCTGCTGCTGGAGGCGCCGCATGAGCCCGATCGCGACGAGGTCGTTGTAGGCGACGACGGCCGTCGTGCCGCTCGCGACCACGGCCTCGGCCGCGTCCGCGCCGCCCTCGAGCGTCGGCGCGACGGGTCCGACGCGCTGCGCGCGCAGCTCGAGCTCGTGCGCGGCCTCCCGCAGCGCCTGCCACCGCACGCCGTCGGCCCACGACGCCTCGGGTCCGGCCACGTAGACGATCGTGCGGTGGCCGAGCGCGCCGAGGTGCTCGACGGCCCGACGCATGCCTCGCGCGTTGTCGGTCACCACGCTCGGGATCCCGGTGAGCACGCGGTTGAGCACGACGGTCGGCCGCTGGCGGGCGATCACGCGGATCGCCGAGTCCGACATGCGCGACGTACCGAGCACCAGGCCCTCGACGAAGGGCACGGACCGCTCGATCGCCTGGCGCTCGACGACCGCGTCCTCGTGCACGTCCGCGACGAGCAGCGTGTAGCCGCGCTCCGCGGTCGCCTGCTCCGCGCCGCGGATGATCTGGAAGTAGAACGGGTTGGTCACGTCCGACACGATCAGCGCGATCATCGACGTCTTGCCCGTCGGCAGCGCCCTGGCCAGGGGGTTCGCGCGGTAGCCGAGCCGCTCCGCGGCCTCGTGGATGCGCGCCGCCGTCTCGGCGTTGACGCGGCCCGGGCGGGAGAACGCGCGCGACACCGTCGACGGTGCGACGCCGACCTCGGCGGCGACGTCGTAGATCGTCGGCGGGTTCCGGGCGGTCCCGGGCGGCTCCTCGCCCATGCCCGCGACGCTAGGTCGCACGACAACTCGTGGCAACCGCTTGTCGTCCCGCTGCGCCCGGGCACCCAATAGGGGAAGAACCCGCGCCGACCGCCGCTGCGGGACACGAGAGGAGAGCACCGATGCTGCGTCCCCAGGACACCGCCACACGTGAGCGGAAGGCGCTCGACGGGCTGTGGGACTTCCGCCTCGACGCCACCGGCGAGGGGCGCCGCGCGGGCTGGCAGGACGGGCCGCTGGTCGGTGCGCGCCGCATGCCGGTGCCGGCGAGCTACAACGACGTGCTCGTCGGCACCGAGGGTCGCGACCACGTCGGCGACGCCTGGTACCAGACCGTCGTCCGCGTGCCGCGTGGCTGGGCGGGGGAGCGCGTCGTGCTGCGGCTCGACTCGGCGACGCACGCCGCGGTCGTCTGGGTCGACGGCACCGAGGTCGTCCGCCACGAGGGCGGCTACACGCCGTTCGAGGCCGACGTCACCGCGCTCGTCACGCCCGGCGACGAGGTCCGCGTCACGGTCGTCGTGAACAACGAGCTCACCTTCCAGACGATCCCGCCGGGCGTGGTCCACGACGGACCGCACGGCCGCCGGCAGCAGTACTTCCACGACTTCTTCAACTTCGCGGGCCTGCACCGCAGCGTGTGGCTGTACGCGACCCCCACGACGTACGTGGACGACGTGACCGTCGTGACCGACGTCGACGGCACCACCGGTCTCGTCCGCTACGACGTGTCCGTCGCCGGGACCGTCGAGGGCACGTCGGTGCACGTCGCGCTCCGCGACGCCGACGGCGCCGTGGTCGCCGAGTCCGCGGGTGCGTCGGGCACGCTCACCGTCCCCGATGCGCACCTGTGGGCACCGGGCCACGGCTACCTGCACGACGCCGAGATCACGGTGATCGACGGCGACGGCACGGTCGTCGACGCCTACCACCAGAGCGTCGGCATCCGGACCGTCGAGGTCCGCGGCGCGCAGTTCCTCATCAACGGCGAGCCGTTCTACTTCCGCGGCTTCGGCAAGCACGAGGACACGCCCGTGCGCGGCAAGGGCCACGACGACGCCTACCTCGTCCACGACTTCGAGCTCATGGACTGGATCGGCGCGAACTCGTTCCGCACGTCGCACTACCCGTACGCCGAGGAGGTCTACGACTACGCGGACCGCGCGGGCGTCGTCGTGATCGACGAGGTCGCCGCCGTGGGCCAGAACATGGGCCTCGCGGGCGGCATCTTCGGCGGGCAGAACTACACGACCTTCTCCCCGGAGACCGTGAACGACGACGCGCAGGCCGCGCACGCGCAGGCGATCCGCGAGCTGGTCGGACGCGACAAGAACCACCCGAGCGTCGTGCTGTGGTCGATCGCGAACGAGCCGGAGTCCGACACCGACGCCGCGCGCCGCTACTTCGAGCCGCTGTTCGCGCTCACGCGCGAGCTCGACCCGACGCGTCCCGTCGGCTTCGTCAACGTCATGCTCGCGCCGCACGGCAAGTGCCAGGTCTCCGAGCTCGGCGACGTCCTCATGCTCAACCGCTACTACGGCTGGTACGTCAACACCGGCGACCTGGCCGCCGCCGAGGACGCGTGGCGTGCCGAGCTCCAGGAGTGGGCGACCGAGGGCAAGCCGATCATCATCACCGAGTACGGCGCCGACACCGTCGCCGGCCTGCACTCCATGACGCCCGAGCCGTGGTCGGAGGAGTACCAGGTCGAGTACCTCGACATGAACCACCGCGTCTTCGACTCGGTCGACGCCGTCGTCGGCGAGCACGTGTGGAACTTCGCCGACTTCCGGACCGCCACCGCGTCCGTGTTCCGCGTCGACGGCAACAAGAAGGGCGTGTTCACCCGCGACCGCCGGCCGAAGGCCGCCGCGCACCTGCTGCGCCGACGCTGGACGCGCCGTGACTGACCGCGACGCGGCGCCGCCCCACCGCGGCGCCGCGTCCAGCGCCCGTGAACCCGAGCCACCCGACCGCCCCACGACCCCGCCGCGCACCGCGGCCCCGACCCGAGGACAGGCCATGACCAGCAGCGCCGCTGTCTCGCAGCCCGCACCGACCGCACCCGCGGTCCCGTCCACCACCCCGAGCAGCCCTGCCGGCTCCGCGACGTCCGGGAAGCTGCGGCTGTCGCAGCTCCTCGGGTACGCGTCCGGCGACGCCGCGAACAACCTCGCGTTCTCGATGACGTCGATGTTCCTGCTGCTCTACTACACCGACGTCGTCGGGATCAGCCCCGCCGCGGCGGGCACGCTGTTCCTCGTCGTGCGCGCCTGGGACGCGTTCGCCGACATCTACGCCGGGCGTGTCGTCGACCGGACCATGACGCGGTGGGGCAAGTTCCGGCCGTTCTTCCTGTTCGGCTCGCTGCCCCTGCTGCTGCTGAGCGTCGCGACGTTCACCGTCCCCGGCGGGCTCGGCGGGACGGGCAAGCTCGTCTACGCGTACATCACCTACGCGCTGCTCGGCCTCGCGTACAGCCTCGTCAACATCCCCTACGGCTCGCTTGCGTCGGCGATGACGCAGGTGCCGACCGAGCGCGCCAAGCTCGCGAGCTTCCGCATGGTCGGGACCGCCGCGACGATCATCATGCTGTCGTTCGTCGTCGCGCCGCAGATCCGCTCGTCGGAGAACCTGCAGCAGTCGCTGACCCTGACGACCCTGCTGTTCGTCGTCATCGGCTTCGGGCTCTACATGATCCTGTTCCGCACCTCGCGCGAGAACGTGGTCCGCGACGTCGCGAAGGTCAGCCTCGGCCAGAGCCTGCGCACGCTGCGCGGCAACCGCCCGCTGCTCATGCTGTGCGTGAGCGCGCTGTCGTTCCTCACCGGCATGTTCGCGCTGCAGACCGTGCAGGCGTACTACGCCCGCGACGTCCTCGGCGACGCCAACCTGTTCATCGTCCTCACGGTCGTGAGCACGCTCGCGATGTTCGTCGTCGCGCCGGTCATCCCGCGGATCGTCGGCTGGGTCGGCAAGAAGAAGGCGTACATCGCGTCCGGCCTGGTCGCGGTGGTCGCGGCCATCGGCATCGCGCTCACGCCGCCGTCGCTCGTCTGGCTGGCCGTGGTGTTCTTCGGCCTCTACGGGGTCGGCCTGGCCGCCGTGAACACGCTCATGTGGGCGCTCGAGGCCGACACCGTGGAGTACGGCGAGTGGCGGTCGGGCGTCCGGACCGAGGGCACGACGTACGCGGTGTTCTCGTTCACCCGCAAGCTCGGCCAGGCGCTCGGCGGTGCCGCCGCGGCGTACGGCCTCGGCATGGTCGGCTACCTCGCCGGCGCCGAGCAGCAGTCCGCGGGGGCCGTCGACGGCATCCGCGCCATCGCGGGCTTCGTGCCCGCGGTGTTCATCGGGATCGGCGTCCTCATCATGGTCGCCTACCCGCTGACCGAGAAGACCTTCGCCTCGATGGTGGGTGACGTCGCGGCCCGCCGCGCCGCGCGCACCGCCGAGGCCGAGCAGACCCCCGCGCAGGAGGCGTGAGCATGACGACGGAGCAGACCCCGGGCACGACGGGGACGGCGGAGATCGGCGTGACCGGTCTGGCGGTGATGGGCCGCAATCTGGCTCGGAATTTCGCCCGGAACGGGTTCACCGTCGCGATCCACAACCGGTCGTTCGCGAAGACGCAGTCGTTGCTGGCCGATCACGGGGACGAGGGCGCGTTCGTCGCGTCGGAGAGCACGGCGGAGTTCGTGGCGTCGTTGGCGCGGCCGCGCAAGATCGTGGTGATGGTCAAGGCCGGTGCGGCCACGGATGCGGTGATCGATGAGCTGGTGCCGTTGCTGGACGAGGGCGACATCGTGGTCGACGCCGGGAACGCGCACTTCCCGGACACGATCCGCCGTGAGCGTGCGCTGCGGGAGAAGGGTCTGCACTTCGTCGGGTCGGGTGTTTCCGGTGGTGAGGAGGGTGCGCTGCTGGGGCCGTCGATCATGCCGGGCGGGACCGCCGAGTCGTATGAGTGGTTGGGTCCGATCCTGGAGAAGATCTCGGCGAAGGTCGACGGGGTGCCGTGCTGCACGTATGTGGGTCCCGATGGTGCGGGGCACTTCGTGAAGATGGTGCACAACGGCATCGAGTACGCCGACATGCAGCTGATCGCCGAGGCGTACGACCTGCTCAAGCAGGGCCTGGGTGCGTCGGCGGCGGAGATCGGGGGCATCTTCGCGGAGTGGAACACCGGGGACTTGGAGTCGTTCCTGATCGAGATCACCGCCGAGGTGCTGCAGCACGTGGACGCCGCCACCGGGTCGGCGTTCGTGGACGTGGTGCTGGACCAGGCCGAGCAGAAGGGCACCGGCCGCTGGACCGTGCAGAACGCCCTGGACCTGGGGGTGCCGATCACCGGGATCGCGGAGGCCACGTTCGCCCGGGCGCTGTCGGGGTCGGTCCCGCAGCGCACCGCCGCGGTGGGCACGCTGCCCGCGCACACGACCCCGTGGGCCGTGCAGGACCGGGAGGCGTTCATCGAGGACGTGCGCCTGGCCCTGTACGCCTCGAAGGTCGTCGCCTACTCCCAGGGGTTCGACCAGATCGCCGCGGCCTCCGCGCAGTTCGGGTGGGACATCGACCGGGGGGCGATGGCGCGGATCTGGCGTGGTGGGTGCATCATCCGGGCGCGGTTCCTGAACCGGATCACCGAGGCCTACGAGCGCGACCGGGACCTGCCGCTGCTGCTGGCCGACGAGTACTTCACCGGCGCCGTGGCCAACGGCGTGCAGGCCTGGCGGCGCGTGGTGTCCGGCGCGGCGCTGCACGGGGTGCCGACCCCGGCGTTCTCCTCCTCGCTGGCCTATTACGACGGGGTCCGCGCCGAGCGGCTGCCCGCGGCGCTGATCCAGGCCCAGCGCGACTTCTTCGGCGCCCACACCTACCGCCGCACCGACAAGGACGGCACCTTCCACACCACCTGGTCGGGCGGTCGCACCGAGGAGGTGGCCTGAGTGACGACCACGGCCACCGTCGCCGACGACCGCCTGTTGCCCGCCGACCCGGGCGTCCGCGCGCTCGCCCGCGAGCTGTACGCGCTCGTCCGCGACCTGCCGATCCTGTCCCCGCACGGGCACGTCCCGGCCGGCCTGCTGCTCGACGACCAGCCGTTCGCCGACCCGACGTCGCTGCTGATCACGCCCGACCACTACGTGACGCGGCTGCTGCACGCGTCGGGCGTCCCGCTCGACGAGCTCGGCGTCGGGCGCGGGCCGCTCGACGAGCGTGCCGCCCGCGCCGCGTGGCGCGCGTTCTGCACGCGGTGGCACGTCTTCCGCGGCACGTCGGTCCGGTACTGGTTCGACTCGACGCTGCGCGACGTGTTCGGGACCGACGTGCGCCCGTCCGCCGACACCGCCGACGCGCTGTACGACCTGCTCGCCGACCGCCTGCGGCAGCCCGAGTACCGGCCGCGCGCGCTGTTCGACCGGTTCCGCATCGACGTCCTCGCGACGACGGACGACCCGGTCGACGACCTCGCGGCGCACGCTGCGCTGCGCGACGACCCGACGTTCGGCGGGCGCGTGCTGCCGACGTTCCGGCCGGACCGCTACCTGGAGGCCGCCGACCCCGGCTGGCGCGACGCGGTCGCGGCGCTGGGCGTCGCCGCCGGGACGGACACGTCGACGTACCGCGGCTGGGTCGCCGCGATGGAGGACCGTCGCGCGCACTTCCGCCGGCACGGCGCCGTCTCCGCCGACCACAGCCACGAGGACGTCGGCACCGAGCCGCTCGACCCCGCGGACGCCGAGCGCCTGTACGCGCGCGGGCTCCTCGGCGCGATCACCACGGACGAGGCCGCCGCGCTGCGCCGCCACATGCTCCTGGAGATGGCGCGCATGTCGACCGAGGACGGCCTCACCATGACGCTCCACCCGGGCGTCCGGCGCGGGCACCACCGCCCGACGCTCGGCCGCTACGGGCCCGACACGGGCCACGACATCCCGCTGGCAGGCTCGTTCACCGACCCGCTGCGCCCGCTGCTGGAGCGGTACGGCACGCACCCGAACCTGCGGCTCGTGCTGTTCACGCTCGACGAGTCGGTGTTCTCGCGCGAGCTCGCACCGCTCGCGGGCTTCTACCCGTCGGTCTACGTCGGGGCACCGTGGTGGTTCCTCGACGCGCCGTCGTCGATCCTGCGCTGGCGCGAGGCGGTCACCGAGATCGCGGGCCTGAGCCGGACCAGCGGGTTCATCGACGACACGCGCGCGCTGCTGTCGATCCCGGCGCGGCACGACATGGCCCGCCGCCTCGACGCGTCGTTCCTCGCGGGGCTCGTCGCGGGCCACCGGCTCGACGAGGACGAGGCGGCCGACGCCGTCGTCGACCTCGTCGTGGGGCGCCCGACGGAGGTCTTCGGCCTCGGGCCCCGCTGAGCCGTCGACCGGGGCGCGTCCCGTGCCGCGCGCCCCGGTCGACGACCTTCGCGAAGAAAGTTGCGTCCGCATGCATCCGAACGTGTCCTGACGACGGAAGAGAGGTCGAGAGTCCCGCCACCGGGCGGGCCGCACGGAAGGACGACCACGATGCGCGCACGACCTCTTGCCGCGACCGGAGCCGCCGGTCTCGCCCTCGCCGCCGTCATGCTGACCTCCGCCCCCGCCGGCGCCGCTCCCGGCGACGCGACCCTGTACGTCCTGCACGGCGTGCCGGGCCTCACGGTGGACGTGTGGGTCAACGGGCAGCGGACGCTCGACGACTTCACGCCCGGCACGCTCGCAGGGCCGCTCGAGCTCGCGCCCGGCACCTACACGGTCGCGATCACGGCCGCGGACGCCGCGGACGCGTCGTCGCCCGCGATCGGCCCGGTCGACCTCCAGCTCGCCGGGAACACGTCGTACACCGCGGTCGCCCACCTCGACGCGTCCGCCAACCCGACGGCCACGCTCTTCACCAACGACACGTCGACCACCGCCGCGGGTCAGGGCCGCCTCACGGTCCGGCACGTGGCCGCCGCACCCGCGGTCGACGTGCTCGCCGGCGGCTCCGCCGTGATCTCGGGGCTGACCAACCCGAACGAGAAGGTCCTGAACCTTCCCGCCGGCACGGTCAGCGCGAGCGTCGTCGCCGCCGGCACGACCGAGCCCGCGCTGCTGGGCCCGGCCGACGTCAACGTCGCCGAGGGCACCAACACCATCGTGTACGCCTGGGGCAACGGGACGGCGACCCCGTCGACGCTCGCGCTCGCGACGCAGGTCATCGACGGCCTGCACGGCACGCCGAGCGGGGTGCCGGCGGGGGAGCTGGGCCTCGCGGCCGACCGTGACGTCCCGGCCGGGACGTGGGCCGTCGCCGGCCTGGTCGTCGCGGGACTCGTCGCGGCGTCCGCCACCGCCGTCCGCCGCCGCGCGGTGACGGTCCGCCGATGAGGACTCCCGACCGCCACGCCTGGCAGCGCCTGGCGTCCCGGGCCGTGGCGCTCGGCGTGGCGGTCGGGGCCGTCGCAGGCTGCACCGCGGGCCCGGGACCCGACCCGGTGCCGACCCTCGGCACCACGGTGGCCGCGTCGCCCTCGGGCGGCGCGGCCACGCCGGCGCCCACCGGCACGCTGCCGCCCGTCCCCGTCCAGGCTGCCGTCGCCCCGCCTCCCGAGGCCGTCGTCGCCCCGGTGCGGCTGCAGGTCCCCGACCTCGCGCTCGACATGCCCGTCGACGCCGTCGGGGTCGCCGCGGACGGGTCGATGGAGGTGCCGCCGGACGCCGACCGGGCGGGCTGGTACCGGTTCGGTCCCGGCCCCGCCTCGACGGAGGGCACGACGCTGCTGGCCGGGCACGTCGACTCGCGCCTCACGGGGATCGGACCCTTCGCCGACCTGCGCCGCCTGACCCCGGGCGCGCAGGTCCAGGTGACGACGAGCGACGGCACCGTGCGCCCCTACGTCGTCGTCGACGTCACGAAGGTCCCCAAGGAGACCGCCCCGCTCGCCGACTGGTTCTCGCGCGACGGAGCGCCCCGCCTCGTCCTCGTGACGTGCGGCGGCGCGTGGCGCGAGGACGTCGGGCACTACACGGACAACGTCGTGGTCACAGCCGAGCCCGGGTGATCCCTATGCTGGTCGCACTGTCGCCGACGACGACACCCCGCCGTGAGGAGCCGCCCGTGAGTGCACGCGAGCCGTCGGTGGCCCGCGCGTCGGGCGACGACACCGAGGCCGTGGACCGGCTGGGACGCGAGTTCGCCGCCGGTGACGAGCGCGCGATCCGGGAGGCCTACGACCGCTGGTCGACGCTCGTGCACACGCTCGCCCTGCGCTCGCTGGGCACGACCGCGGAGGCCGAGGAGGTCACGCAGCAGGTGTTCGTGGACGCGTGGCGCGGCCGGCACCGCTTCGACCCGACGCGGGCGCGCCTGCCCGCGTGGCTCGTCGGGATCACGCGGCACGCGATCGCCGACGCGCACGAGCGCCGCACGCGCGACCGCAAGCTGACCGACGCCGCGACCCCGCCACCCGCGAGCGTCGCGGCCGCCGACGACCGGGTCGTCGACCGTCTGGTGATCGCCGACGAGCTCGACCGGCTGGGCGACCCGCAGCGCACGATCCTGCGGCTCGCCTTCTACGACGACCTCACGCACGACCAGATCGCGACGAGACTGGACCTGCCGCTCGGCACGGTGAAGAGCCACCTGCGGCGCAGCCTGGCACGGCTCCGGACCCGATGGGAGGTGGACGGTGCGCTTCGATGACGAGCACGTGGACGACGACGTGCTGACGCTCCTCGCCCTCGGGGAGGACGGTGCGACCGACGCCGAGCACGCCCACGTCGACGCCTGCGAGCGGTGCGCCGCGGAGGTGCGGACGCTCGCCGACGTCGCGGGCCTCGCCCGGACCGCGGGCGAGCTCGTGCCGCCCACGCCCCGGGTGTGGGACGCGATCGCGACCGAGCTGGGCCTGGGGGCCCGGCCGGACGACGTCGCCGCGCCGCGACCGGTGCTCGCACCGGTCCCTCCGCAGGCCGTGTCGTCGGGCCCCGCTCCGGTCGAGCAGCCGGTCGCGGACGTCGTGCCAATGGCCCGCCGCTCGAGCCGCTGGCAGTGGGTCGCCGCGGCGGCCGCGGTGGGCGTGGTCGCCGGCGCGGGCGTGACGTGGTGGGCGGGCCGTGAGCCGGCGCCGCAGGTCGTCGCGTCCGCGACGCTCGAGCCGCTCCCGGGCTGGGACGCGTCGGGGTCGGCCGAGGTCGAGACGCGTGCGGACGGGTCGCGCCAGCTCGTCGTGGACCTCACGGGCCAGGTCGGCGCCGACGGCTTCCGTGAGGTGTGGCTGCTCAAGCCCGACGTGTCGGGCCTCGTGAGCCTCGGGACGCTCGACGGCCCGACCGGGCGGTTCGACCTGCCCGCGGGCCTCGACCTCGACGAGTTCTCGGTCGTCGACGTCTCCGAGGAGCAGTTCGACGGCGACCCGGCGCACTCGGGCGACTCGATCGTGCGCGGACCGCTGCGCGCCTGAGGCATCCCGAGGCTGGTGCATCCGCAGAGGGCGGTCGGCCGGAAGTACCGGTGACACCCTCTCCGGGGCGTCCGGCCCGCGCGGGCCGACCTCGACGACGCAGGAGTCGACGATGAAGATCCGACGCACCCTCTCCGCCCTGTGCGCTGCCGCTGTCGCGGCGGGCGCCGGCCTCGCGCTCGCACCCGCCGCGAACGCCGCCGGCACGACGTCGCTCGCGAGCGTGCTCGCGTCCGACGGCGACACGTTCGACCGCAACTGGTACGACTTCGACATCGTCGACCAGGCCGTCGCCACGGTCCTGGCGGCCAAGCCCGGGAGCCCGGTGGCGGTCCTCGCCGACGGCACGGTCCCGCTCACCGCGTTCATCCCGAACGACCGCGCGTTCCAGGTGCTCGCGAAGGACCTGACGCACCGGTGGTACGGGAGCGAGCAGGAGGTCCTCACGGCGATCGCCGGGGCGGTCGGCGTCGACGCCGTCGAGCAGGTGCTGCTGTACCACGTCGTGCCCGGCGCGACGATCGACTCGGCGACCGCCCTCGCGTCGAGCGGCGCGAGCCTGACGACCGCGCAGGGCGGCGCGATCAAGGTCAAGGTGTGGTCGAAGCGCTACGCGCTCGTGCAGCTCAAGGACCAGGACCGCAGCGACCTCGACCCGTTCCTGGTCCGGTCGAAGCTCGACCTCAACGCGGGCAACGCCCAGATCGCGCACGGCATCTCGCTCGTCCTGCGTCCGATCGACCTCTGACGCCGCGCCGAGGGACGCCGCGTCCTCGTCACAGCGGATGAGGCAGGAGCCCGGCTCCAGAGGAGGGGCCGGGCTCCTGCGTGCAGCACGGGGGAGGGCCCGTGCGGGTCACGTCACGGCACGGCGACCTCCGCCGGGACGTAGGCGTACGGCAGCTCGCCGACCAGCCGCGACGTCGCGCCGTCGAGCTCGAGCTCGAGCGTCGGGGCGAGCGTCCCGCCGTAGACGACGTCCGAGGGCCCGGGCCCGGTGGGCACGGTGTCGATGAAGCTCTCGACGAGCAGGTTCGGCATCACGTAGTGCGAGTACTGCTGCAGGGGCTGCTCGGGCGGGTTGCCCAGGACGAGCGCGCTGCCGTTCATCGGCCGGTAGTTGCTGCGCAGGCCGGGGCCGACGAAGCCGTAGACGCCGTCCGGTCCGGCCGCGATCTCGCCGGGGTCGGTCAGCCCGGGGGCGAACGTGAACATGTGGCTGATGGTCCACAGGTAGTACTGGCCGTCCTGGACGACGAGGTGCGGTCGTTCGGTCTGCTGGTTGGTGCACTCGGCGGACAGCAGCGGCGGGAGGAGCTTCCACTGCGTGAAGTCGGCGGACCTCAGCTCCATGAGCCCGATGTTGCCGGTGTAGTACCGGGCGTCGGCCGGCGTGACGTGGCCCGGTGGGACGCGCCCGATCTCCGAGCGGTCGCACCTGTGGCTCCCGGCGACGCCGCCGTTGTTGCCCTCGAACAGCGCGTAGATGCGGTGGTCGGTCGGGTCGCGGAACACGAACGGGTCGCGGAACGCGTAGATGATCGGGCCCGCCTGCGACTGCTCGAGCGTCTGGTAGAGCGTCCCGTCGGCCTGAGCGATGATGTGGTGGTTCTCGAACCCGGTGAACCAGACGCCGTCGGCGTCGGTGTGGATCTGGCCCTGGGAGTGCGCGAGGCGCTGGAGCGCGTCGGTCGGGTCGATGCCGCCGTCGTCCCGACCGGACGCGGTGTAGAACGCGTGGACGGTGCCGTCGTCGGCGAGCACCGTCGACCCGGCCCACTCGCGCGAGCCGAGTGACGAGTCTGCGGGGAACAGGTCGCCGCCGTAGGTCCAGTGCTGGGCGTCCTGGGAGTAGAAGAAGCCGATCTTCGCCTGCCAGTGCCGGTCGCCGAAGAAGATGTCCCGCGGCGCGGTGAGCGAGAAGATGATGTTCCAGCCCTCGTACGCGACGGGCTGCATGTTCAGGTCGGTCAGCGGCCAGGTGTCCCAGATCCAGACCTGGTCGGTCATGACCGGGAAGTCGGACGGGATCAGCGGCGCGGTGTTGGTGGCGTCCTGCTCGATCTTCAGCGCGTCGGCGCGCGTCCAGTTGGCGTGGTAGGTCGACCGCGGGCTGAAGACCGCGTCGATGCGCTGACCGCCGCCGATCGACGGGCCGGGGATCCGGTCCGGGTCGGTGGTGGCGGTGGACGGTGTCATGAGCGCGGCGGTCGTCGCGGCCGCGAAGGCGAGCGCGAGCACACCGCGGATGGTGCGGTTCATGGGAGTTCCCCTCGTGCGGGTCCCGTCGGGCGTCGTCGCCCGTCGGGCCGGACGGACCGGCGTCCGAGGTGTCGGACGGTGCCGGTGGTGCGGCGCGGAGTCTGAGGGCGCGCCGGGGACACGGTGCGCCCGTCGTTCGGACGCACCGGTGCGGTGGGTCGTCGGGCGACCGACCGGTGGAGCGGCGTGCGCTGTCCTCACACGCCTGAGCGCTGCGTCGGCGTGCATGGCTGAGGGCACGCCGCAGGTGCGTCGGGCGCACCTGGGGTCCAGGAGGTCACACCTGCGTGACTCCCGTTCATTCCGGCGATGACTGCCGGACCGGACCAAGGGAAGCACGGTCCCGGAGCGGTCGCAAGGGTCCGGGTCGAAGTCGTGCCGAACCCGTCCCCGTGCCCTTGACAACGTTGTCAGGAGCGGGTCAGGCTGGCGCGGACGGCTCGAGGGGGAGCCGCCCGGACTCGACGAGGAGTGCCGCGTGCGCGCACGGACGTTAGCCGCAGTCGCCGGAGGGGTCGTGGTGTCGATGGTCCTGGCGTGCCCTGTGCCCGAGGACCCCGGGGGCGACGACCCGTACCGACCGGTCGCGCACTTCGCGCCCGCCCGGCACTGGGTCAACGACCCCAACGGCCCGGCCTGGTACGAGGGGCGCTACCACCTGTTCTTCCAGCACAACCCCGCCGGTGACGTGTGGGGCTCCATCTCGTGGGGCCACGCCGTGAGCGACGACCTCGTGCACTGGGAGGAGCTGCCCGTCGCGATCCCCGCGACCGAGGACGAGCTCGTCTTCTCCGGCACGGTCGTCGTGGACCACGGCAACACGAGCGGGCTCGGTGTCGACGGACGCGACCCGCTCGTCGCGGTCTACACGAGCTACGACCCGACGACGCACGTGCAGGCCCAGTCGCTCGCGTCGAGCACCGACGGCGGGACGACGTGGACCCGGTACCCGGGCAACCCCGTGCTCGACATCGGCTCACGCGAGTTCCGCGACCCCAAGGTGCTCTGGTACGCCGACGGCGGGTACTGGGTGATGCTCGTCGTTCTTGCGACCGAGCACGTCGTGCAGCTCTACCGCTCCGACGACCTGCGCTCGTGGACCCACCTGAGCGACTTCGGCCCGGCGCACGCGGTCGGCGGCGTGTGGGAGATGCCCGACCTCGTCGAGCTGCCGGTCGACGGCGACCCCGACCGGACGCGCTGGGTCCTCGTCGTGAGCCTCAACCCCGGTTCGCCGACCGGAGGGTCGGGGACGCAGTACTTCGTCGGCGACTTCGACGGCACGACGTTCACGCCCGACGACCTGCGGGACGGCGACGACGTTCCCGCCGGTGACGTCGTCGCGACGTTCGAGGCGCCGACCTACGGCGACGGGTGGGAGACGACGGGCACGGCGTTCGGGTCGGGGTCGGTGGGCGGCGCGCTGCCGGGGCAGAACCCGGTCTCGGGGTACGTCGGCGACCGCGTCGTGAACAGCTTCCTGGGCGGCGACCGGGCCGTGGGCACCCTGACCTCGCCGCCCTTCCGGCTGACGCGCGACCACCTCGCGCTCCTCGTCGGCGGCGGCGACGCCCCCCGCGCTCCGGGGAGCGGTGACGGCACCGCGCCGCCCGGCACGGTGCTGGGTGACTTCGAGGGCGACGGCTTCGCGGGGTGGACCGCGACCGGCACCGCGTTCGGCGGCGGCCCGACGCCCGGCGACGCGCCGTGCCAGGACGGCGTGTCCGGCTACCTCGGCACGGGGCTCGCGAGCTCCTACCGCAACGGCACGGCGGGCGATCCGTGCGTGCCGGTGCCCGACACCGGCACCGGCACGCTCACGTCGCCGCCGTTCACGGTCACGGCCGACCACGTGAGCTTCCTCGTCGGCGGCGGCCCGCACCCCGACACGGCTGTCCGGCTGCTCGTCGACGGGCAGGTCGTCCGGTCGACGTCGGGTCCGCAGAGCGGTGTCCTCGACTGGGCGTCGTGGGACGTGAGCGACCTGCGCGGCCGCGAGGCGCGGGTCGAGGTCGTTGACGGCTCCACCGCGGGCTGGGGGCACGTGCTGGCGGACCACGTCGTGCTGGGCGACGTCCCGGCGCGGCCGCGCGGCGCGGCCACGTCGGTCGACCTGCTCGTGGACGGCGAGGTCGTCCGCAGCGCGACCGGTGCGGACGCGGAGGCGCTCGACTGGGTGTCGTGGGACGTGCGCGACCTCGTCGGCCGCGACGCGCGGCTCCGCGTGGTCGACGCGTCGACCGGCCCGTGGGGGCACGTGCTGGTGGACCACGTCGTCGCGACCGACGCGGCCGTCCCGCGACGCCTCGAGCGGTACGACTGGATGGACCACGGGAGCGACTTCTACGCGCCGCTGACGTTCGCCGAGCACCCCGACGGCGAGGCCGTCGCGATCGGCTGGATGAGCAGCTGGACGTACGCCGCCTCGACGCCGACGACCGGCTGGCGCGGGGTCATGACCCTCCCGCGGCGCCTGTCGCTGCGGACCGTCGACGGCAGGGTGCGGCTCGTCCAGGTGGCCGCCCCCGACGCGTCGGCCCTCGCGAGCGAGCCGCGGTGGACCACGCGCGACGTGCCGCTCGACGACGCGGTCGTGCCGCTCCCGCGCGCGGCGGGGGACGCGCTGCTGCTCACGGCCGAGCTCGACGTCGGCACCGCCGACGAGGTGGGCCTGCACGTGCGCAGCAAGGACGGGCAGCGGACCGTCGTCGGGTACGACGCGCGCACCGGGCGCCTGTTCGTCGACCGGCGGGCGTCGGGTGTGGTCGACCTGCACCCGGCCTTCCCCGCGGTGCACTCGGCGCCCGTCGAGGTCGCGGGCGGGCGCGTACGGCTCACGGTCGTGGTCGACCGGTCGTCGGTCGAGGTGTTCGCGCAGGACGGCCTCGTCACGATCACCGACCTCGTCTTCCCGGACGCCGACGCGCAGGGCGTCGCCGCCTATGCCGAGGGCGGTCGCGCGGTCCTGCGGTCGCTGGAGGTGCGTCGCCTGGGTTGACGCGATGTCGCGCGCACCCGGCCCGCGTCACGCGGGTCGCGCCCGCCGGACCCAGGGCCGGGGGGCTGCACCCACCCGCCCGGTGGGTCGTGCGCTACGCGCCGCCTTGGCGCCGGGGGGCGATCTCGCCCGAGCCGCGCACCACGAGCCGCGTCGCGAGCACGGTGTGCGTCGACGCGAGCGAGCGGTCCTCCAGACGCGCGAACACACGCTCGGCCGCCGCGCGCCCGATGGCGACCGGGTCCTGCGCCACGACCGTGACGGCGGGGTCGAGCAGGTCCGCGAGGGCGAAGTCGTCGAAGCCGACCACGGCGACGTCGTGCTGCATCCCGAGGGACCGCAGCGCGCGGATCGCGCCGATCGTCACGAGGTTCTGGCTCGTGAACAGCGCCGTGGGCGGGTCGTCGGAGCGGAGCAGGCGGAACGTCGCGTCGAACGCGAGCTCGACCGTGTGCAGGTCCTGGACGACGAGCTGGTCGTCCGCGGGGACGCCCGCCTCGGCCGCGGCCTGGCGGAACCCGTCGAGTCGCTGGGCGGCGGTCGCGATCGTCGACAGGTCGCCCAGGTGGGCGATCCGGCGGTGGCCGCGGCGCAGCAGGTGCGCGGTCGCGCCGCGGGCTCCCGCGACGTTGTCGACGACGACGCTGTCGACGTCGATCCCGACGGGGGCCCGGTCGACCGCCACGACGGGCGTGCCGGCGTCCATCTCGGGCCGCAGGTACGACTGGTCGCCCCCGGTCGCCGACAGGATCAGCCCGTCCACGCGTCGCGACACGAAGGTGCCGACGAGTGCGCGCTCGCGCTGGGGGTCCTCGTCGCTGCTCGCCGACAGGACGGACACCCCGCGGGACTCCGCGACGTCCTCGACGGCCCGGTGCATCGCCGCGCAGAACGGGTTGTCGACGCTCGACAGCAGCAGGCCGATGCTCTGCGTCCGTCGCACGCTGCGGCGCAGGTTGCCCGCGAAGGGGTCGGGCTGGAAGTGCAGCTCGCGTGCGGCGCGGTTGACCCGCTCGGCCGTCGCGGCGGCCACCCCGGGCTCGCCGTTGACGACGCGCGAGACGGTCTTGATGCCCACGCCGGCGCGCTCGGCGACGTCGCGCATGGTCGCTCGGGCGCGTCGGGGGGACCCGTTGGTGTCCGCCGGTTGAGACATCGTTGTCACCGGCCAACCGTAGCGTGGCCGCGAACGCTTGACGGTCCTCGGAAGCGCTGTGTAGACAGTCCGATGACAACGGTGTCAGCGGCCAGTCGGCCGCACGGTTGGAGGGGGCTCCATGACCACCACACGCAGACGTCCTTCCTCGGTCCTCGTCCCGGCAGGGCGCCGGACCCGGACCCGTATCGCGCTCGCGACCAGCACGTTCGTCGTCGCGGGGATCCTATCGACCGCCTGCTCGTCCGACTCCGGCTCCGGCTCGGGCGCGACGGAAGGCGGCACGGACGGCGACGACACCGTCGCCGTCTCGCTCATCGTCAAGACCACGACCAACCCGTTCTTCGTCGCCATGCAGGAGGGAGCCCAGGAGGCCGCCGACGCCGAGGGCGTCGACCTCACGCTCGCCGCGGGCCGCGAGGACGGCGACGAGGACACCCAGATCCAGGCGATCGAGAACGCGATCTCGCAGGGCCAGGACGGCATCCTCATCACGCCCAACGGCCCCGCGGTCGTCGACGCCGTCGAGCGGGCGCGCGAGGCCGGCCTGTACGTCATCGCGCTCGACACGCCGCCCGAGCCCGCCGACGCGGTCGACATCACGTTCGCGACCGACAACGTGGACGCGGGCCGCCGCATCGGCGAGTGGACCGCCGCGACGCTCGGGGGCGAGGACGCCGTGATCGCGCTCCTCGACCTGTTCGACGACCGCATCGTCAGCGTCGACCACTCCCGCGACCAGGGCTTCCTCGAGGGCATGGGCATCGACACCGCCGACGACCAGGCGAACGGCGACGAGGCGAAGACCGGCGACTACTCGGGCGGTAGCTACACGATCGTCTGCAACGAGGCGACCGGTGGCGCGGAGGACGGCGGCGCGACCGCGATGGAGAACTGCCTCTCGCAGAACCCCGACGTCAACGTCGTCTACACGATCAACGAGCCCGCCGCGTACGGCGCCTCGCAGGTGCTCGAGAGCGCGGGGAAGTCGCCCGACGACGTGCTCCTCGTCTCGGTCGACGGCGGCTGCGCCGGGGTCGGGTACGTCGAGAACGGCATCCTCGACGCGACCTCGCAGCAGTACCCCGTGCGCATGGCCGAGGAGGGCGTGAAGGCCATCGCGCAGCTCGCGCGCACCGGCGAGAAGCCCGAGACCACCGACGGGCTCGACTTCTTCGACACCGGCGTCGCGCTCGTCACGGACGAGCCCGCCGACGGCGTCGAGAGCATCACGTCCGCCGACGCGAAGGAGATCTGCTGGGGCTGAGCGCCCCGGACGGCGACCGGGCCCCCGCACCCGGTCGCCGTCGCCCGCCGATCCCGCACCCGAGGAGGAGACGTGACCTCACGTACCGTCCCGCCGGCGTCCGCACCCGCGCCCGCCGCGCCCCAGCCGCACGTCGCCGACGAGTTCCTGCGCAAGCAGTCCACCGCCGGCCGCATCCAGTCGGTCCTGCACCGGCACCCCGCCCTGAGCCCGGCCCTCGTGCTCGTGCTCTCCGTCGTCGTCTTCGGGCTGCTCAACGACCGCTTCCTGCGGCCCGAGAACCTCTCGCTCGTCACCCAGCAGGTCGCCGTCGTCGGCGCGCTCGCCGTCGGCCAGACGCTCATCATCCTGACCGCCGGGATCGACCTGTCGGTCGGCGCGATCATGGTCCTGTCCTCGATGGTCATGGCCCAGACCGCCGTCACGAACGGCCTGCCCGGCCCTGTCGCGCTCGCGCTCGGCCTGGCCGTCGGGCTCGTCGCGGGTGCCGTCAACGGCCTGCTCGTGACCCGGCTCAAGCTGCCGCCCTTCATCGTCACGCTCGGCACGCTCAACGTGTTCCTCGCGCTCACGCTGCTCTACTCCAAGGGCGCGACGGTCCGCGGCGGCGAGCTGCCGTCGCTGCTCACCTGGACCGGCGAGGCCTTCACCGTCGGAGGCGTGCGCGTCACGGTCGGCGTGCTCGTCATGCTCGCGATGTACGCGGTCGTCGCGTACGCGCTCGGCCGCACCGCGTGGGGCCGGCACGTGTACGCCGTCGGCGACGACAAGGAGTCCGCCGCGCTCGCGGGCATCCGCGTGCCACGCGTGCTGCTCAGCGTCTACGTCACCGCGGGCGGGCTGTTCGCGCTCGCGGGCTGGATCCTCGTCGGCCGCATCAACGCCGCGAGCCCCAACGCCGCGGCCGAGGCGAACCTCGACTCGATCACCGCGGTCGTCATCGGCGGCACGAGCCTGTTCGGCGGGCGCGGCGCGGTGTGGGGGAGCCTGCTCGGCGCACTCATCGTCGGCGTGTTCCGCAACGGGCTGTCGCTCGCGGGTGTCGACGTGCTCTACCAGACGCTCGCCGTCGGCGTGCTCGTCATCGTCGCGGTCGCGGTCGACCAGTGGATCCGGAAGGAGCGTGCGTGATGACGCAGGACAGCGCACGGACGCCCGTGCTGCAGGCGAAGGGCCTCGTCAAGACGTTCGGGCGGGTCGTCGGCCTCGACGGCGTCGACCTCGAGCTCTACCCGGGCGAGGTGCTCGCGATCATCGGCGACAACGGCGCCGGCAAGTCCACCCTGGTCAAGTGCCTCTCCGGCGCGTACACGCCCGACCAGGGGCAGCTGCTCCTCGAAGGCCGGCCTGTGACGTTCCACGGGCCGCAGGAGGCGCGTGCCGCGGGCATCGAGACCGTCTACCAGAACCTCGCCGTGTCCCCGGCGCTCGACATCGCGAGCAACCTCTACCTGGGGCGTGAGCAGCGGCGCAGCGGCGTGCTCGGCTCGGTGTTCCGGATGCTCGACACCGCCGGGATGCGCGAGAGGTCCGAGCAGCAGCTCAAGGCGCTCGGCATCAGCACGCTCCAGGACGTCACGCAGGCCGTCGAGACGCTGTCCGGCGGGCAGCGTCAGGCGGTCGCCGTGGCACGCGCGGCCGCGTTCGGGTCGAAGGTCGTCATCCTCGACGAGCCCACGGCGGCGCTCGGCGTCCGGGAGTCCGGCCAGGTCCTCCAGCTCGTGCGCGACCTGCGCGAGCGCGGGCTGCCGGTGATCCTCATCAGCCACAACATGCCGCACGTCTTCGAGGTGGCCGACCGCATCCACGTCCAGCGGCTCGGCCGCCGGGCGGCGGTCATCACCCCGCAGACGCACTCGCCGAGCGAAGCCGTCGCCCTCATGACGGGCGCGCTCGCCGCCTGACCCGCCGCCGGGCCCGGCGTGCGCCGTCCGCTCGTGCGTCGGGCCCGCGCGTGCTGCACTGTGGCATGCCGCTGACCGTCGAGCCCTGGGTGCTGCGCGAACCCACCCTCCACGTCGACGACCTGCCGTGGGCGGCCGCGCTGCTCACGGTCGCCAACGGGTACCTGGGCGTGCGGGGCACGCTCGAGGAGCAGCGCCCCGAGGTCCCCGACGGCACGCTGCTCGCACGCGTCTACGAGCGGTACCCGCACGCGTACGCCGAGCGCTCCTACGGGCTGCCCGACGACGACGAGCGCCTCGTGCCGGTCGTCGACGCGTGCGCGGTGGATCTCGAGGTCGACGGCGAGCCGTTCGACGTGCGTGCGGGGACGCTCGAGCACCACGAGCGCCTGCTCGACCTGCGGACCGCGGTGCTGCACCGCGAGGCCGTCTGGACGTCGCCCGCGGGCACGACGGTCGAGGTCCGCACGCGCCGGTGGGTGTCGCTCGTGCGGCCCGAGCTCGTCGTGGCGTCGTACGAGGTCCGCGCCCCGCGCGGCGCGCGTGTCCGCGTGCGTCCGGTCCCGGGCTGCCCGGGACCGTCAGGTGACTGGTCCGGTCCGGGCCTCGTGACCGAGGCGTGCGGGCACGAGGCCGGCGCGACGTGGACCGCCCAGCGCACCGTGCGCTCGGGCGTCGGCGTCGTGCTCGCGACGCGGCACGACGCGGCGTCGTCGTCCGGCGTCGAGCCGCGCTGGCAGGACGGGCCGCACGGGCGTTGGCTCGACGCCGACCTCGACGCCGACGGCTGGGTCCGGGTCACGACGCACGCCGCGTACGTGTGCGGCCGCCGCCCCGTCGAGGAGCTGCTCGCGGACGCCCGGTCCGTGCTCGACGCCGCGGCGGACGTGGGCGACGCGGCGCTCGAGTCCGAGCAGCGCGCGTACCTCGACGAGGTGTGGGAGCGGGGCGACGTGGTCGTCGAGGGCGACGACGAGCTCCAGCAGGCCGTCCGGCTCGCCGTGCTGCACACCGTCCAGGCCGCCGCGTGCATCGAGGGCACGGGCCTGCGCGCGAAAGGGCTGACCGGCACGGGCTACCACGGGCACACGTTCTGGGACGCCGAGGGCTTCGTCATGCCCGTGCTCGACCACCTGGTCCCGTCGGCGGCGGCCGCGCACCTCCGCTGGCGGCACGCGACCCTGCCGGAGGCCCGCGAGCGGGCGCGCGTGCTCGGGCTGCCGGGCGCCGCGTTCCCGTGGCGGACCATCTCGGGCGCCGAGTGCTCGGGGTACTGGCCCGCGAGCACCGCGGCCGTGCACGTCACGGCCGACATCGCGGAGGCCGCCGTGCGGCACGTCGCGGCGACCGGCGACGACGCGCTCGAGCGCGAGGTCGTCGTCGACCTGCTCGTGCACGGCGCACGGTTCTGGATGGCGCGCGGTCACGTCGCCGACGACGGCCGCTTCCACCTGCACGGCGTGACGGGGCCCGACGAGTACACCGCGGTCGTCGACGACAACACGTTCACCAACGTCATGGTCGCGCGCGCGCTCACCGCGGCGGCCCGCGTCACCGGCCGGATGCCCGAGGAGGCGCGCCGGCTGGGCGTCGACGACGACGAGCGCACGCGCTGGTCGGCCGCCGCGGAGTCCGTCGTCATCCCGTACGCCGAGGACCTGGGCGTCACCGAGCAGTCCGCCGGGTTCACGCGCCACCCGCGCTGGGACTGGTCGCGCAGCCCTGACGGGTGGGCGCCGTTCGAGTCGCACGTGCACTACACCGAGCTGTACCGGCACCAGCTCGTCAAGCAGGCCGACCTGGTCGTCGCGCTCGCGGTCGACCACGAGCGGTTCACGCCCGAGCAGAAGCGCCGCGACTTCGCGTACTACGAGCCGCTCACCGTGCGGGACTCGTCGCTGTCCGCGAGCGTCCAGGCGGTCGTCGCCGCCGAGCTGGGGCACCTCACGCTCGCGCACGCCTTCACGCGCGAGTGCGCCCTCATCGACGTGCGCGACCTGCGGCGCGAGACCCAGGAGGGCGTGCACGTCGCGTCGATGGCCGGCGCGTGGAACGCGCTCGTGCACGGCTTCGGCGGCCTGCGGCTCGACCACGACCGCGTCCGTGTCGCACCGCGCCTCCCGCCACACCTGTCCCGGCTGCGGTTCCGCGTCCAGGTCGACGGCTCGCGGCTCGAGGTCGACGCACGACGCGACGAGGTGACCTACCGCCTGGTCGACGGGGCGCGCGTGACGCTGCGGCACGTCACCGGCGACGACGACGAGGAGGTCACGGTCACGGTCGACGCGCCGACCGCGACGCGTCCCCTCGTGCCGGTCGCCGAGCCCACCCCGCCGAGCCAGCCTCCGGGTCGCGAGCCCCAGGTCTGACCGACCGACCCCGGACGACCGGGGACGGACGGCGCGCGGCTCGCCCGTGCCTCGGCGCCCGACGCGTCAGGCGCCGACGTACGTCGCCAGGTGCTGTCCCGTGAGCGTCGACCGGTCCGCGACGAGGTCGGCCGGGGTGCCCTCGAAGACGACCCGCCCGCCGTCGTGGCCCGCGCCGGGCCCGAGGTCGATGATCCAGTCGGCGTGCGCCATCACGGCCTGATGGTGCTCGATCACGATGACGGACTTGCCGGAGTCGACGAGCCGGTCGAGCAGGCCGAGGAGCTGCGCGACGTCCGCGAGGTGCAGGCCGGTCGTCGGCTCGTCGAGCACGTAGATGCCGCCCTTCTCGCCCATCTGGGTCGCGAGCTTGAGCCGCTGCCGCTCGCCGCCCGACAGCGTCGTCAGCGGCTGGCCGAGCGTGAGGTAGCCGAGCCCGACGTCGGTCAGCCGGTCGAGGATCGCGTGCGCGGCGGGCGTGCGCGCGTCGCCGGTACCGAAGAACTCCTCCGCCTCGGTCACGGGCATCGCGAGCACCTCGGCGATGTTCTTGCCGCCCAGCGTGTACTCCAGCACGCTCGCCTGGAACCGGCGGCCCTCGCACTCCTCGCACGTCGACTCGACGGTCGCCATGACCCCGAGGTCGGTGTAGATCACGCCCGCGCCGTTGCACGTCGGGCACGCACCCTCGGAGTTCGAGCTGAACAGCGCGGGCTTGACGCCGTTGGCCTTCGCGAACGCCTTGCGGATCGGGTCGAGCAGGCCGGTGTAGGTCGCGGGGTTGCTGCGCCGCGACCCGCGGATCGCACCCTGGTCGATCACGACGACGCCGTCGCGCTTCGCGACCGAGCCGTGGATGAGCGAGCTCTTGCCGGACCCGGCCACGCCCGTCACGACGCACAGCACGCCGAGCGGCACGTCGACGTCGACGTCGCGGAGGTTGTGCGTCGACGCGCCGCGGATCTCGAGCGCACCGCGCGCCGCACGGACGTCGGCCTTGAGGGTCGCGCGGTCGTCGAGGTGCCGGCCCGTGATCGTGCCGCTCGCGCGCAGGCCCTCGACGGTCCCCTCGTAGCAGAGGGTGCCGCCGCCGGTGCCCGCGCCCGGACCGAGGTCGACGACGTGGTCGGCGATCGCGATGGACTCGGGCTTGTGCTCGACGACGAGCACCGTGTTGCCCTTGTCGCGCAGCTGGAGCAGCAGCTCGTTCATGCGCTGGATGTCGTGCGGGTGCAGGCCGATCGTCGGCTCGTCGAACACGTACGTGACGTCGGTGAGCGACGACCCGAGGTGCCGGATCATCTTGGTGCGCTGCGCCTCGCCGCCCGACAGCGTCCCCGCGGGCCGGTCGAGCGAGAGGTAGCCGAGGCCGATCTCGGTGAACGAGTCGAGCAGGTGCTGCAGGCCGGCGATCAGGGGCGCGACGGTCGGCTCGTCGAGCCCGCGGACCCACTGGGCGAGGTCGCTGATCTGCATCGCGCACACGTCGGCGATGTTCTTGCCCGCGATCCGCGACGAGCGCGCCTCCGCCGCCAGTCGCGTGCCCTCGCACTCCGGGCACGTCTGGAACGTCACGGCCTTCTCGACGAACGCGCGGATGTGCGGCTGCATCGCGTCGACGTCCTTCGACAGGATCGACTTCTGGATCTTGGGGATCAGGCCCTCGTACGTGATGTTGATGCCCTCGACCTTGATCTTGGTCGGCTCCTTGTAGAGCAGGTCGTCGAGCTCGCGCTTGCCGTAGTCCTTGATCGGCTTGTCGGGGTCGAAGAAGCCGCTGCCACGGAAGATGCGTCCGTACCAGCCGTCCATCGTGTAGCCGGGGACGGTGAGCGCGCCCTCGTTGAGCGACTTGGTGTCGTCGTACAGCGCGGTCCGGTCGAAGTCGGTGACCGCGCCCATGCCCTCGCACCGCGGGCACATCCCGCCGAGCATCGAGAACTCGGCCTTCTCCGCCTTGGTGCGGTCGCCGCGCTGCACCGTGATCGCGCCCGCGCCCTTGACGGACGGCACGTTGAACGAGAACGCGTTGGGCGACCCGATGTGCGGCTGCCCGAGGCGGCTGAACAGGATCCGGAGCATCGCGTTCGCGTCGGTCGCGGTGCCGACCGTCGAGCGCGGGTTCGAGCCCATGCGCTCCTGGTCGACGATGATCGCGGTCGTCAGGCCCTCGAGCCGGTCGACCTCCGGGCGCGCGAGCGACGGCATGAAGCCCTGCACGAACGCGCTGTACGTCTCGTTGATCATCCGCTGCGACTCGGCGGCGATCGTCGCGAACACCAGCGACGACTTGCCCGACCCGGACACCCCGGTGAAGACCGTGAGCCGCCGCTTCGGGATCTCGAGGCTGACGTCCTTGAGGTTGTTCTCGCGCGCACCCTGCACGCGGATCAGGTCGTGGCTGTCCGCGACGTGCGACGCGGCCGGTGCGGTGCTCGTGGCGGTGCTCATGCGGGTCTCCCGGGGGACGAGACGGGGGTCGGGACCGATTCAACCAGCCGGGTCCGACGCGCACGGGCGACCCGCTCGCAGGGCCGCTGCGGGCGGGTCGCGGGACGGGCAGGGGAGCGGTGCGGTGCCGGGAGCCGGCGCGTGCGCGCGGTCAGCCGACCTGGTTGAGACGCAGCTGGTTGCCGGCCGGGTCGCGGAACGCGGCGTCGCGGATGCCGTACGGCTGGTCCGTCGGCTCCTGCACGACCTCGGCGCCCGCGGCCTGGAGCTTGTCGAACGTCGCGTCGAGGTCGGCGGTCGCGAAGACGAGCGTCGCGTACGTGCCCTTCGCCATCATCTCGGTGATGGTGCGCTTCTCGTCGTCGGTGACGCCCGGGTCGGCCGCCGGCGGGTAGAGGACGATCGACGTGCCCGGCTGGCCGGCGGGACCGACGGTGATCCACCGCATGTCGCCGTAGCCGACGTCGTTGCGGACCTCGAAGCCCAGCACGTCGCGGTAGAACGCGAGCGCGGCGTCGGGGTCGTCGTGGGGGAGGAACGTGTTGGCGATGGTGATGTCCATGCCGTTCACGCTAGGCGCGGCTCCGAGGGCGTCGCTTCTCGATTCCTGACCGGTCGCGTCACCTGCTTGGCGACGCACGACGGCATGCCCGCGGTGCTGTGCTCGGCGGACCCGCGGTACACGCTCGGCGGCACGCCGACGAGCTCGGTGAACCGCGTCGAGAACGTCCCGAGCGACTGGCAGCCGACCGCGAAGCAGACCTCGGTCACCGTCATGTCGCCGCGCTGGAGCAGCGCCATCGCCCGCTCGATCCGCCGCGTCATGAGGTACGCGTAGACCGACTCGCCGTACGCGGCCTTGAACTGGCGCGACAGGTGTCCCGCCGACATGTGCGCACCCCGCGCGAGCGCCTCGACGTCGAGCGGCTGCGCGTACTCCCGGTCGATCCGGTCGCGCACGCGACGCAGCCGCGCGAGGTCGCTGCGGCGCTGCTCGGCGTCGGCCCTGCTGGTCACGAGGTCGATGCTGCCACGGTCGGGCACCCCGCGTCCGCCCCCGCGCGACGGTCGTGAGCACGACCCGGCGCGGGCACGGGCGCTGCCCAGCGCCTGGACCGCGGGCGACCGCAGCGCCAGTCGGGGCCTATCTTGGCCCGGTGACTGCACCGCTTCCCCCGCGCGACGTGCGTCGCGGCCTCGCCCGGCACGACGTCCCCGAGCCGCTGCGCAACGACGTCCGCGTCCTCGGCGAGTTCCTCGGCCGGGTGCTGCGCGAGTCCGTCGGCCAGGACCTGCTCGACGACGTCGAGCGCCTCCGCGAGCTGGCGATCCGCGCGCACGACGAGCCGGACAGCGACGCGCTCGAGCAGGCCGAGGCCCTCGTCGCCGGCCTGTCCCTCGAACGTGCCGAGCAGGTCGCCCGCGCGTTCACCTGCTACTTCCACCTGGCGAACACGGCCGAGGAGTACCACCGCGTCCGCGTGCTGCGCGAGCGCGAGGCGAGTCTCGAGCCGCACGACCTCACCCCCGACGACTCGCTGCCGGCCGCCGTCGAGCGCGCGCGCGAGGAGCTCGGCGCCGACGAGGTCCGCGCGCTCGTCCAGCGGCTCGAGTTCCGTCCCGTCCTCACGGCCCACCCCACCGAGGCCCGGCGCCGCGCGGTGTCGAACTCGATCCGCCGCATCGCCGAGCTCGTCGGCGAGCGCGACGTCCGCAGCCGCGGCGGCATGTCGATCGCCGAGAACGACCGCCGTCTGCTCGCGGAGATCGAGACGCTGTGGCGCACCGCCCCGCTGCGGCAGGCCAAGCCCACGGTCCTCGACGAGGTCCGCACGGTCCTCAACGTCTTCGACTCGACGCTCGCCGACGTCCTGCCCGCGGTGTACCGCCGGCTCGACGACTGGCTGCTGGGCGACGACGCCGGCACCCAGGCGCCGGAGGTCCGGCCGTTCGCGCGGCTCGGCTCCTGGATCGGCGGCGACCGCGACGGCAACCCGAACGTCACCGCCGAGGTCACGCGCGCGGCCGCGACGCTCGCCTCCGAGCACGCGCTGACGGCCCTGGAGGCGTCCGCGCAGCGCACCGCCGCCGGCCTCACGCTCGGCACCGACATGACCCCGCCGTCGGCCGAGCTCGCCGCGCTGTGGCAGCGGCAGCGGCTGCTGTCCGAGGAGGTCACCGCGCGCGTCGCGGGCGAGGCGCCGAACGAGCCGCACCGCCGCGTCGTGCTCGTCCTCGCCGAGCGGATCGCCGCGACCCGCCGCCGCGACGCCGACCTCGCGTACGGGTCGCCCGAGGAGCTCGAGGCCGACCTGCTCGTCGTCCAGCGCTCGCTCGTCGAGGCCGGCGCGTCGCGCTCGGCGTACGGCGACCTGCAGCGCCTGCTGTGGCAGGTGCAGACGTTCGGCTTCCACCTGGCCGAGCTCGAGGTCCGGCAGCACTCGCAGGTGCACGAGTCCGCGCTCGCGGACATCGAGGCGAACGGCGTCGACGGCACGCTCGAGCCGCGCACGCTCGAGGTGCTCGACACGTTCCGCGCGCTCGGCACGGTCCAGCGCCGGTTCGGCATCGCCGCCGCGCGCCGCTACATCGTGTCGTTCACGCAGTCCGCCGAGCACCTCGGCGCCGTGTACCGCCTCGCGGAGCTCGCCTACGGCGGCCCCGACGACGTGCCGGTCATCGACGCGATCCCGCTGTTCGAGACCTTCGCCGACCTCGAGGCGAGCGTCGACATCCTCGAGGGCGCCCTGCAGATCCCGCAGGTCCAGAAGCGCCTCGCGGAGAACGGGCGCCGCGTCGAGGTCATGCTCGGCTACTCGGACTCCTCGAAGGACGTAGGCCCGGTCTCCGCGACGCTCGCGCTCGACACCGCGCAGCAGCGGATCACCGAGTGGGCGCGCCGGCACGACATCGTGCTCACGCTGTTCCACGGTCGTGGCGGCGCCCTCGGGCGCGGCGGCGGCCCCGCCAACCGTGCCGTCCTGGCCCAGCCCCCGGGCTCGGTCGACGGCCGGTTCAAGCTCACCGAGCAGGGCGAGGTCATCTTCGCCCGCTACGGCGACCCGGTCATCGCCGCGCGGCACATCGAGCAGGTCGTCGCCGCGACGCTGCTCGCGAGCACGCCGTCGGTCGAGCAGCGCAACGCCGCCGCGTCCGAGCGGTTCGCGGACCTCGCGAAGCAGCTCGACGTCGCGTCCCGCACCCGGTTCCACGACCTCGTGCGCGCCGAGGGCTTCCCGCAGTGGTTCGCCGAGGTGACGCCGCTCGAGGAGGTCGGCCTGCTGCCGATCGGCTCGCGCCCGGCGCGTCGCGGGCTGTCGGTGTCGTCGCTCGACGACCTGCGCGCGATCCCGTGGGTGTTCTCGTGGTCGCAGGCGCGGATCAACCTCGCGGGCTGGTACGGGCTCGGCACGGCGCTCGACGCCGTCGGCGACCTGGACGAGCTGCGCGCCGCGTACGCGCAGTGGCCGCTGTTCACGACGATGATCGACAACGTCGAGATGTCGCTCGCCAAGACCGACGAGCGGATCGCCGCCCGCTACCTGGCGCTCGGCGACCGTCCCGACCTGGCGGAGAAGATCCTCGCCGAGATGGCGCTCACGCGCCGGTCGGTCCTCGCGATCACCGACAGCGACGCCGTGCTGTCCCGGCGGCGCATCCTGGGCCGCGCCGTCCAGCTCCGCAGCCCGTACGTCGACGCGCTGTCGCTGCTCCAGCTCCGCGCGCTGCGGGGCCTGCGCACGGGCGACGCGACCGAGCAGGCCGACGACCTGCGCCGCCTGCTGCTGCTCACCGTGAACGGCGTCGCCGCGGGCGTGCAGAACACCGGCTGACGCACCACGTCCGGGCCGGCGCCCGGCTGCGCGACGCCCCGTGGCCCGACGGCCGCGGGGCGTCGCCGCGTCCGGGGATCGCTCAGCCCGGGAGCGACACGACTCGCGGCGGGTCCTCGCCGCGGGCCAGCGCGTCCAGGACGAGCCGCTCGTGCGGGACGACGGGCTCGGGCAGGCCGTCGAGCGGGAACCACCCGAGGTGCTCCGCCTTGTCCTCCTCCCGCCGCACCGGGTCGCCCGTCCACGCGCGCGCCTCGAAGAACACGTCGACGCGCTGCTCGACCGCCGGGCCGCCGCGCTCGAAGCGGTGCAGCGTCGTCAGCGGCCGCAGGTCCTCGACGCGCACGGTGACGCCCGCCTCCTCGGCGGCCTCGCGCACCGCGGCCTCGTGCACCGACTCGCCCGGGTCGACGTGGCCCGCGAGCACGGCCCAGTGCCCGTCGCGGTAGCCCGTCCCTCGGCGCAGCTGCAGCAGCACCTCGTCACCCCGCCGCAGGACGACGTACGCGGCGGCGACCAGCAGCGTGCGGTGCCCGAGGTGGTCGTCGGCGGCGTAGTGCTCGGCCGGGGCCGTCGGCGCCGTCGGGCCGGTCGTCGGTCCGGCGTCCGGCGTCGGGTCCGGGTCGGTGGGGGTGCGCGGCATGCGGGGCAGTCTGGCATCCGGGGGTCGCGGGCTGTCGGTGGTGCTCGCTACCGTCGAGACGTGACGCTGACCACCACCGAGCAGGACTTCGAGACGCTCGTCGAGCCGCTGCGACGCGAGCTCCTGGCGCACTGCTACCGCATGACGGGCTCGCTGCACGACGCGGAGGACGTGCTCCAGGACGCCTACCTGCGGGCCTGGCGGGCGTTCGACCGGTTCGAGGGGCGCTCGTCGGTGCGGACGTGGATGTACCGCATCACGACGAACACCTGCCTCACCCACCTGGAGGGCCGGTCCCGCCGCCCGCTGCCGACCGGGCTCGGCGCACCCGCGGCCGACCCGGCGGTCGAGCCGCGCGAGGAGCACGCCGTGTCGTGGCTGGAGCCGCTGCCGGACTCCGTCGTGTGGTCGACGGCCCCGGACGACCCCGCCGCGGACGTCGTGACGCGTGACAGCGTGCGGCTGGCGTTCGTCGCCGCGCTCCAGCACCTCACCGCGCAGCAGCGGGCGGTGCTCGTGCTGCGGGACGTGCTGCAGTGGAGCGCCGCTGAGGTCGCCGACGCGCTGGACCTGACCGTCGCGGGCGTGAACTCGACGCTCCAGCGCGCACGCGCGCACGTCGCGAAGCTCGACCCGGACGACGCCGGCACGCTCGACGACGAGCGCCGCCGCCGACTGCTCGACGCGTACGTCGAGGCGTTCGAGTCGTACGACATCGGCGGGATCGTCGCGCTCATGACCGAGGACGTGGTGTGGGAGATGCCGCCGTACCCGGAGTGGTACCGCGGCCGGGCCGACGTCGCCGCGCTCATCGGCACGTGGTGCCCCGCGAAGGGCCCGGGGGCGCTGCGGCTCGTGCCCGCGGCGGTCAACGGCCAGCCCGCGTTCGGCGTGTACCTGCTCGACCCCGACGGCGTGCACCGGGCGTTCCAGCTCGCGGTGCTCGACGTCGGTGCGGCGGGTGTGCAGCGCGTCGTCGTGTGGTTCGGCGTCGAGCGTCTCACCGCGTGCGGGCTCCCCGCCGAGCTCCCGCCCGAGTCGGCGCCGGCGTAGCCGCGGTCGGCCCGGGGTCAGGTGCCGGTCGGCCCGAACCGCTCGGTCCGGATGCGCTCCGGGTCGTGCCCGAGGTCGACGAGCAGGTCCGCGACCGTCTCGACGAACGGCGTCGGGCCGCACACGAAGACGTGCGGGCGCTCGTCGGGCGGGAAGCACGCCTGCGCGAGCAGGTCGGCGTCGACGCGCCCGACCCGCCCGGTCCAGCCGTGCGGGCCGCGGCGCGTCCACACGCGCGTGACGTCGACGTCGTCGAACGTGTCGAGCTCGTCGGCGTAGATCGCGTCGAGCGGCGTGCGGACGGACACGAGCAGCCGGAACGGTGAGCGCGACCGCGCCCGGCGCCGGGTCCGCAGCATCGACATGAGCGGCACGAGCCCGGAGCCGCCCGCGACGAGCTGCACCGGGTGCGGGTCGGTCGCGTGCCAGACGAACCAGTTGCCGATCGGCCCGCGCAGCTCGATCTCGTCGCCCACGACGAGGTCCTGCGTGAGGTAGGGCGACACCTCGCCGTCCTCGACGACCTGCACGGTGAGCGCGATGCGCTCGGGGGAGCCGTCGACGTCGGCGCCGGTGGGCAGCCCGAGCGTGCCGGGGGACGCGAGCGAGTACGAGCGCTGCGTCGAGTAACCGTCCTCGGCGGTCAGCCGCACGTCGACGTGCTGACCCGCCATCGCGCCGCGCCAGCCGGGCACGTCGAGCTCGAGGGTCGTCGCGGTGGGCGTCTCACGGCGCGTGGCGACGAGGGTCGCGACGCGCCACGGCAGGCGGTACGGGGCGTCGTCGGGGGAGACCGGGGCGGCCTCGTCGTCCGGCTCGGCGGTCAGTCGCCCCAATACCGCTGCTCCTTCCACGGGTCCCCGTACTGGTGGTAGCCGAGCTTCTCCCAGAAGCCCCACTGGTCGTCGGTCAGCAGGTCGATGCGGCGGACCCACTTCGCGGACTTCCAGAAGTACAGGTGCGGGATCAGCAGGCGCGCGGGGCCGCCGTGCTCGGGCGGCAGCGGCGCACCGTCGTACCGGTACGCGATCCACGCCTGCCCGCCGCGGAGGTCGGCGAGCGGCACGTTGGTCGTGTAGCCGCCGTCGCAGTGCGCGAGCGCGTATTGCTCGTCGTCCGCGACCTCGACCGCGTCGAGGAGGCGGTCGAGCGAGACCCCGCGCCAGGACGTGTCGAGCTTGGTCCACTTGGTGACGCAGTGGATGTCGACGACGACGTCGTCGGCGGGCAGCGCCGTGAGCTCCGCCCAGGACCATGTGGCGCGCGGCCCGGAGGCGCCACCGAGCGAGAAGGTCCACGTCGACAGGTCGGTGCGCGGGGTGGGCCCGGCCGACAGCACCGGGAAGCCGCGTTCGAGGTACTGGCCCGGTGGCAGGCGCGGGTCGGCCTCGCGTCGTCCGCGGAAGCCGCGGGAGACGATCGCCATCAGCGGTCGGTCGCGGCCGTGGCCGCGCAGGTCGGGACGTGCACGGGTGCGGGTGCCATCGTCGCTCCGGTCGGCTCGGGGGGCGTTCGTGGCCATCATGGGCCGCGCCCGGTGCCGTCCGCCAGAGCCGGACGCGACGTGACGGACGTCGCGGTGCGTCGCGCCGACCGAGGTCCGCGCGACGCACCGGTCGGCTCAGCCGCCCGAGGGTGCGCCCGCGGGGCGACCCGCACGGCCGCGGCCACCGCGACGGCCGCGCCGTCCCGCGCCCGCACCGGCGGAGGTGTCGGCCGGGGCGGTCGACGGCGTCGGGCCACCGGAGCTGTACCGCAGGGTGCTGGACGTGCCGCTCGTCGCGGAGCGCGTGCCGCTCGCGCGGCCGCCGCCGGTGGGGCGTCCGCCGTCGACCGGACGACCGGTGCCTCCGGCTCGCGCGCCGCCCGCGGCGCGCGAGCCGCCGCCGCTGCGAGCGCCGTTCGACGGGCCGGAGGTCGAGCCGCCACGGGCCGACGACCCGGCGCCTCGCCCGGCACCGCCGCGCCCACCGGACCCGCGCGAGCCGCCGCCCTGCGACGGGCGCGAGGAGGTGGGCCGCGCGGCCGGAGCAGCGGGGGCGGGTGCGACCGGGGCCGCGACCTCCCCGACGAGCGCGTCGAGGTGCGCGTCGCCGAGGGCGACGGGTCGCGGCTGCGCCGTGATCTTGGCGGCCCGCGTGAGGGCGCGGACGTCGGCGCGCTGCTCGGGGAGCACGAGGGTCACGACGTCGCCGCCGGCGCCGGCGCGGGCCGTGCGGCCGGAGCGGTGCAGGTACGCCTTGTGCTCGGCGGGCGGGTCGACGTGCACGACCAGGCCGACGTCGTCGACGTGGATGCCGCGCGCGGCGATGTCCGTCGCGACGAGGACGCGGACGGCGCCCGTCGAGAACGCCTCGAGGTTGCGCTCGCGCGCGCCCTGGCCGAGGTTGCCGTGCAGGTCGACCGACGGGATGCCGTCGGCGGTGAGCTGCTTGGCGAGCTTCTTCGCCTGGTGCTTGGTGCGCGTGAACAGCACGCGGCGACCGGTACCCGACGCGAGCGCGCGGACGACGGCCTTCTTGGAGTCGGCGTCGGCGACCTCGAGCAGGTGGTGCGTCATCGCGGCGACGGGGGACTGCGCGGTGTCGACGGCGTGCTCGACGGGCGTCGTGAGGTAGCGCTTGACGAGCACGTCCACGCCGTTGTCGAGCGTCGCGGAGAACAGCAGGCGCTGGCCCGTGCGCGGGGTGCGGTCGAGCAGTCGCTTGACGACGGGCAGGAAGCCGAGGTCAGCCATGTGGTCGGCCTCGTCGAGGACGGTGATCGCGACGTCGTCGAGCGACACGAGCCCCTGCCGGAGCAGGTCCTCGAGCCGGCCGGGGCACGCGACGAGGATGTCGGCGCCGCGCTGGAGCGCGGTGACCTGGCGGGACTGCGCGACGCCGCCGAACACGACGGTCGTGCTCAGGCCCGCGGCGGCGGCGAGCGGGGCGATCGTCGCGTCGATCTGGCTCGCGAGCTCGCGGGTCGGCGCGAGGACGAGCGCGCGCGGTCGGGACGGCGCCGTGCGGCGCCCGGCGGCGGCGGTGCGCGCGACGACCGGGATGGCGAACGCGAGCGTCTTGCCGGAGCCGGTGCGGCCGCGGCCGAGGACGTCGGTGCCGGCGAGCGAGTCGCGCAGCGTCGCGGTCTGGATGGGGAACGGGCTGGTGATGCCGTCGTCCGCGAGGGCGCGGACGAGCACGGCGGGCACGCCGAGATCGGCGAAGGTGGTCACAGGTGGGGGCCTCTCGGGGAGGGTCGTCGGAGCCGCCGCAGGTAAGACCGGGGGTCTCCACGACGCGGGGCGCGCGGGTGTCGCGCTGCCCGGGGATGCCACCAGGGTCTCACACCACGCCGCCGGCGTGCCTGTGACGTCCACCGCCGCGCCGGACCGCGGGCGCGGCGCGACCGGGTCGTCACGACCGCGGGCCACCTCCCGGGCGGGCGCGTCCCCGCTGGCTACGCTCGGGGGATGCACACCACGGGGTCCCGCGCGGGGCGGTCGGGCCGATGAGCGACACGGGCTACGGCGACTTCGAGTTCGAGCGGCGGTTCTACGTGGACCGACTGCCCACGGAGCTCCTGGAGGAGACACCGACGCTGATCGTGCAGAGCTACCTGCTCGCGCAGGACGGGTTCGCGGTGCGGGTGCGCGCACAGGCGTCGGGGATCGAGGGCATCGACCCGCACGCGGACGAGCTCGCGGTGCTGGAGGCGCACGTCGACGCGGTCGACTTCTGCGCGATCACGGTGAAGGGGCCCATGATCGAGGGCACCCGGTACGAGGCGGAGCGCGAGCTCGACCCGCTGGTCGCGGTCGAGATCGTCCGCCGGGCTCCGGCGCGCGTCGCGAAGCTGCGGCACTCGGCGTGGCTGGGCACCGACGGCTGGGTGATCGACGTCTTCGCGGGCGGCAACGCGCCGCTCGTCGTGGCCGAGGTCGAGCGGGGCGGGCCGGTCACGGACCTCGTGGTGCCGGAGTTCTGCACGACCGAGGTGACGGTCGACCCGCGCTTCGCGAACGACGGCCTGGCGCGGCGACCGTTCCGGGAGTGGGCGTCGGCGTGGCGCTCGGAGCTGCTCGCGACGGGCCCGCGGTTCCTGTCCGGCCTTGGCCACAACCACCTCCCGGGCGAGCCCGACTGACCCCGCGCGCGACCGTTCACGGGGCTGCTGCGGGAACAAAGTTGAAGGATCAACTATTGTAGGGAGAAGAGCCCACCCAGGAGGTCCACATGTCCACCGCTCCCGTCCCCGGCCAGGGGGCCGCCGTCCGCAGCGTCGCCCGTGCGCCGCACGACTCGATCGCCGCCGGCACCGGCATGGACGCCGTGACGCTCCTCGTCGGCGACCTCGACCGCCAGCTGCGGTTCTACCGCGACGCGATCGGCCTCGACGTGCTGCCCGACCCCGGCGAGCGCTTCGGCGACGCACGCCCCGACGTCGTGACCCTCGGCCGCGGCTCGACGCCCCTCGTGGTCCTGCGGCACACGCCCGACCTCCCGCCCGCGCAGCGCGGCGCGGCTGGCCTGTTCCACACCGCGCTCCTCTTCGACGACCGCGCCGGGCTCGCCGCGACGCTCGCCTCGGTCGCGCAGCGCGCCCCCGAGACCTACGTCGGCTCCGCCGACCACCTCGTGTCGCTCGCGTTCTACCTGACGGACCCCGAGGGCAACGGCGTCGAGCTCTACTGGGACCGCAGCCGCGACCAGTGGCAGCACGACGCCGACGGCCGCGTCGTCATGGACTCCCTGCGGCTCGACCCCAACGGCTTCGTGCGCGACCACCTCGCACAGGACCTCGACCAGCGGCCCGAGGGCGACGCCGTCGTCGGGCACGTCCACCTGCAGGTCGGCGACGTGCCGTCCGCCCGCGCCTTCTACGTCGACGCGCTCGGGTTCGACGTCACGGCCGAGTGGCACGGCGCGCTCTTCGTGTCGGCCGGCGGCTACCACCACCACCTCGCGATGAACACGTGGAACAGCGCGGGCGCCGGCCCGCGCGCGTCCGCCCTGGGCCTCGGCGAGGTGCGCATCGTCGTGCCCAGCGCGGACGACCTCGGCGCGCTCGCGGACCGCGTGGCGTTCACCGGCACGCGTCCCGTCGACGACGGCGCGACGCTGCTGTTCGAGGACCCGTGGCGCAACGTCGTCCGGGTCAGCGCGGCGGCCTGACCCGACCGGCACCGCCGCGGAGGAGCGGCCGCCGCCTCCCGCGGGACGACCGCTCGACCGCGGCGGTTCGCTCAGGCCGTCCAGGCACGGTGCTTCGGGGCGAGGGCGCGACGGACCGCCCGCGCGGCCTCGCGCTCGGCCGACTCCGCGGCCGCCTGCTCGAGCGCGTGCAGCCGCCCGAAGGTGAACGCGTTCTCGCCGTCCAGGTGCGCCTGCACGCCGAGCCGCCGCAGCGTCGCCCGGCGCACGACCGTGTCCTGCTGACGGCCGAGGACGTCCTGCACCGCGTGCGCCCTCGACGCGCTGCGCCGCGCGGGGCGACCGACGACCGGCGCCGCCGTCGTCGCCGCGTACCGCGCCCGGCGGGCGGCCTTGCGCAGCGCGTGCCGTGCGACGTCCCGCGCCTCGCCCGTCGCGTCGTCGGCCTCCCGGGCCCGGCGCTCGAGCCGACGCCACGCGCGCGCCACGCGGCGAGGGAGGACGTCCACGGCGTCGTCGTCCGCGCGCGGACCGCGCGGCAGCGCCGTCGACCACGCGTCGAGCGTCGTGAGCAGCCGCAGGTGCTCGGGCGCGTCGAGCAGCGCGACGGCACGCACGAGGGCCTCGTCGCGGGCCGCCGACCGGTCGTCGACGACCCGGCGCTCGACGGGACCGAGCACGAGCTCCACCGGCTCGGCGGCGAGCCGCTCGAGCAGGGCAGCCTGCTCCACGAACGGGTCCCGCGCGGCGCCCAGCGTGCGTCCGACCTCCCGCAGGTCGTCGCGCACCGGGTCCGTCACGCCGCGGTCCACGACCGGGCGGAAGACGCCCAGCGTCGTGCGGAGCCGGCGCACCGCGACGCGCGCGTCGTGCACGGCCTCGTCGTCGCCGAGTCGCACGCCCGTCTCCGCGGCCAGCAGCCGCTCGACGTCGCGCGCGACCCGCGCACGCACCGCCTCCGCGGCCGTGCCGTCCGCCGGCTCGGGCGACGGCGGCGCCGGGACCGCCGCACCGAGCGCTCGCCGGAGCTTCGACGTCGCCCGCGGCACCCCGCCCGCCGCCGCCAGCGCCGCACCGGCGGCCGCGAGCAGCGCGTCGTCGCCCGCGACGAGCTCGACCTCCCACTCGCGCCAGCGCGCCAGCGCCCCGGCGTCCGCCGACGCCCGCGTGCCGTCGCCGGCCGGAGCATCGCCACCGCCGGGACCGTCGCCACGGCCCGGATCGTCGCCACCGCGCGGACCGCCGTCGCCCGGACCCTCGTCGCCCGGACCCTCGTCGCCGGGACCGTCGCCGCCGGGACCGTCGCCACCGCCCGGACCGCCCTCGCCGTCCGGTCCGGCGTGCCGGGGCGTGCGCGCCTCGACGACGTCGTCGGCGACCTCGGCGAGCACCGCGCCGTCCTCGTCGAGCAGCAGCGTGACCGTGCGGGTCGTCACGAGCTCGACGACCGGCTCGGGCGCCGCGTCGCGCAGCCGTGACCGGACCAGCGCGACGAGCTCGTCGGGCGGCGTCGCGGACGTCAGGTCGGCGCCGTGCTCGGCGCGCCGCCGCCCCTCGTCGCCACCGCCCAGCGGCACCTTGAGGTGCCAGCCCGCGTCGTGGCCGCCCGTGCGCCGCCGCATCGAGACCCCGGCGCGGGCGAGGTCGAGCCGGGGCGAGTCCCAGTACACGGCGACCAGCCGGTCCGGGTCACGGTGCTCGACGCGCGCGACGCCCGGCACGCCCGCGAGGTCGGGCAGCGGGGCGTCCGGCGGGACCTCGAACGCGGTCTCGACCTCGTGGTGCGCCATGCGTCGAGCCTCGCACCCCGCCCGCGGCGCCGCCCGGCGACGGGCGTGCGCGAGCGGCGGCGTCGCGCGGCTCACCCGACCGTCGCCCACGTCTGCAGCACGCCGGCCCGCCACGACGCGAGCAGCACGAGCCCGACGGTCCCGAGCACGACGGCGGCGAGCACCGCGTCGCGGCGGTCCAGGGGCACGGGGTGCGCCACGGTGCGCGGCCCGGTCCCGAGACCCCGCTGCTCGAGCGCGATCGCGAGCCGCTCACCCTGGCGCAGGGACACCACGAGGACGGTGAACGCGGCGCGGGCGAGCGACCCGGGGTCGCGGGGGAGCGGCGCCCCGGGACGACGGCCCGGCTCCCGCACCGCCTGCGCCCGGCGCACCGTCTCCCACCGCTCGGGGAGCTGCTCGAGCACGCGGTAGCCGGCGAGCACCGCGAACGTGACCCGCGGCCCGAGCCGCGCGTGCTGGTGCAGGCTGGTCATGAGGCGTCCCGCGTCGGTCGTGAGCGTGAACGCGACGGAGAGCAGCCCCACCAGCAGCGTGCGCAGCGCGAGCGCGGTCCCGACCGACAGGCCCGTCGTCGTCACCTCGAGAGCGCCGACGCGCGCGAGGACGTCGCCCGGGCGCGTGACCGCGTTGACGGCCAGCACCGAGACGGCGAACGGCGCGAACAGCGCGAGCGCCCGCAGGACGGTCCGCGGGTCGACGCGCCCGCCGATCGCCGCGGCGGGGAGTGCGAGGAGCAGCAGGACGCCCGGCGTCCACGGGTCGACCGGCACGAGCAGCACGAGCGACACGACGGACGACACGGCGAGCTTCACGGTCGGGTTGCGGCGGTGCAGCGGCGAGTCGTGCGGGAGCGCCCGGCCGAGCGCGGGGCCGTTCATCGCGCGACCGCAGCCGTCGACAGGGGCGGGACCGACAGCCGCGGGCCGGCCGGGGCGACCGCCTCGCGCAGCGCGGCGAGCACGGTGCGGACCGGCCGGCCGGTCGTCCGGGCGGCGACGACGACGGGCGGCAGGACGAGCCCCGCGTCCGCGAGCAGGCGGTCGTCCGTGAGGACGTGCTGCGTCGGGCCGCCGCCGAGGACGCGGCCGTCACGCAGGACGACGACGTCGTCGGCGAGCTCCGCGACGAGGCGCAGGTCGTGCGTGACGACGACGACCCCGCGCCCCTCGTCGGCGAGCGCGCGCAACGCGTCCGTGCACGCCTGCGTCGTGCGGCGGTCCTGCCCGAACGTCGGCTCGTCGGCGAGCAGCACGTCGTGCCCGCACGCCGCCGCGGCGGCCAGCGACAGGCGCCGCTGCTGCCCGCCGGACAGCCGGAACGGGTCGTGCTCGGCGAGCCCGTCGAGCGCGTACCGCCCGAGCGCCGCGGCGACCACGGCCGCGACGTCGGCGCGGCGCGCGCGGCGCGGCCCCCACGCGATCTCGTCGTGCACGGTCCGCGCGAGCAGCTGGTGCTCGGGCCGCTGGAACACCGCGCCGACCGTGCCGCCGCGCACCGTGCCCGCGGCGCGCAGCAGCCCGGCGAGCGCGAGCAGCAGCGTGCTCTTGCCCGCCCCGTTGGGACCGACGACGGCGGTCACCCGGCCCGCGCGGACGTCGAGGTCGACCCCGTGCAGGACGTCGCACCCGTCGCGCCGGACGCGTACGTCACGCGCCCGGAGCACGACCGGTGCCGGGCGTCCGCCGTCGCCGTCCGGCCGCCCACCGGCCACGAGCGCGTCGAGCGACCCGACTCCCGCCGCCCGCAGCTCGACGGGCAACGGCAGGGCCAGACCGAGCCCGGCGAGCCGCGCCGCCTGCCCGGCGAGGACGTGCGTCGTCGGCCCGTCCGCCACGACGCGGCCGCCGTCGTCGAGCACGACCGTGCGGCCCGGCAGGTCGGGCAGCTCGCCGAGGCGGTGCTCGACGAGGACGCTCGACCGGTCCGGGGTCCGGGTGGCCGCGACGACCCCGGCCACGGCCCGGGCCGCGACGGGGTCGAGGAGCGCGGTGGGCTCGTCCAGGAGGAGCACGTCGGGCGCGGTCACGAGGGTCGCGGCGATCGCGACGCGCTGGGCCTCGCCGCCCGACAGGTCGGCCGTGCGACGGCCGACGAGGTGCGCGGCGCCGACGGCCCGCAGCACGGCCTCGACGCGCGCGGGGATCTCGCCGGGCGGCACCGCGCGGTTCTCGAGGCCGAACGCGACCTCGTCCCGCACGGTCGGCAGGACGAGCTGGTCGGCGGGGTCCTGCGTGAGGTACCCGGTCGACGGGTCCGCGTCGTCGGCCGGGAGCGACCGCCCGGCGACCTCGACGGTGCCTGTCACGTCGGCGTCGACGACGCGCGGCACGACGCCCGCGAGCACGCGCAGCAGCGTGCTCTTGCCCCCGCCGGACCCGCCGAGCAGCAGGACGTGCTCGCCGGGCCCGACGTCGAGGTCGACGCGGTCGAGGACCGGTCGGGCGGCTCCCGGGTAGCGGACGGTCGTGCCGCGCGTGGAGATCACCGCACGCCCGGGCTCTCGTCGACGCGCTCGTGCGCGGTGCCCGCTCCGGCGGCCGGCGCCGCGGTGGTCACCTCGTCGGCGGGGGAGCCGGTCGGCGCGACGGCCGGCACCGCCGCCGCCCGCCCGCGCCGCTCGCGGCCGAGAGCGGTGTTGTCGAGCACTCCGGTCCGCGCGAGCGCGTCGCCGACGACCCGCGCGAGCAGACCGCACAGCACGAGCCCGCTCAGGACCTGCAGCCCCAGCCGCCACGCGAACCAGTCCTGCGTGAGCCACCCGAACCGCACCGCGCCGAGCGCCGTGCTCGCGAGCCCGGCGAGCACGCCGGACAGCGCGAAGACGCCCCAGCCGTACCGGCGGTACCGGGTGAGCGCGAAGGCCGCCTCGGCACCGGCGCCCTGCACGAGCCCCACGACGAGGAGCATCGGCCCGACGGGCGACGCGAGGAACGCGACCTCGACGAACGCCGCGACGAGCTCCACGACGATCCCGACCCCGGGCTTGCGGACGATGTACGTCGCGAGCGGCGCCGCGACCATCCAGCCGCCGATGAGCACGTGCTGCGCGAGGTCGCCGAACGGCCCCATCGCGAGCTGGAGCGCGCCCCACGCCTGCACGAGCGCCCAGTACAGGAACCCGAAGACGACGGCGAGGACCGCGAGCAGGACGAGCTCCGCGAGCGTGACGCGGGCGCGTGCGGCGCTCACCGGTCGGCCCCGGCGGCGTCGGTCGTCCCGGTCGCGGCGCCGGCGGCGGGGCCGGTCGGGTCGCCGGTCGACGCCCCGGTCGGGACGCCGCTCGTGGCCGGTGTCGACGGCCCGTCGCTCCACGACGGCGAGTGCAGCGTGACCGTCACGTGCGCGACGACGTGCCGCACGTGCCGGGCCGCCGCGAGCCACGCGTCGGCGACGGCCCCGAGGACGTCGGCGAGGTCCCCGTCGAGCCGGGTGACGAAGTGCGACGCGGAGACCGTGGCGCGCGCCCGCGCGACCGCGACCGCCTGCTCGATCGCGCGCATGTGGTCGCCCGGCTGCCCGGGCGTGCCGTCGTCGAGCGGGTACAGGGCCCAGTGCGCGGCGGCCCGCAGGCCCGTGCGCGGCAGCTCGGGCGCCGCGACCGCGGACAGCACGACGTCGTCGGCGACCGTGCACGCGACCTCACCCGGGCAGCCGCGCGAGAGCTGCACGTGCGCCGCGAGGTGCGTGCCGTGCCGGCCTGCGGCGGCGAGGACGTCGTGCACGTAGCGGACGACGTCCGCCTCGGAGCCGCGCACGAGCGTCGACACGTCGTCCGTCGTGACCGTGACGCCGGTGCGGTCGGCGTGCGCGAGGGCGTCGAGGATCAGGCGCACCGCGTCGTCGGACGCGGGGTGCAGGGAGAAGCGGGCGCCGACGCCGAGGTCGGCGGCGGTCGCGGCCGGGCGTGCGGCGGCCGCGGTGAGGGGAGTGCTCATGGTGGTCCTCCGGTGGTGGCGGACCCCCGGCGAGCAGCACGAGGCCGCACGACGGCGCCCACGACCGAGGACCGGCGGGTGGCGCGACGAGGCGTCGCGTCGAGCCCGACGGACGCCGGTCGCCGACGGACGCGTCGGCGACGAGTGCCCTGCTCCCTACGCTGGTGCGAACCAGGTCAGGTTCCACGGGTCTGCGGGTGGGACGTGGTGTCCGGCCGCACTCTCAGCGCTCCTGCGCTCCCCGGGGGCTTCTGTCGCCGCCGACCGTAGCGCCCGACCGGCGTGGTCGGAACCCCGGTCCGCCCGCTGGTCGCCGGCGCGCGGGCACGCGTCCAGGGCCTCGTCCCCGGAGGGCGGGCCGACAGGGTGCCCCCGTACAGTGGGGCGCCGACCGCCGAGGGAGGACCGTGACGATCCGGAACCGCGCGCCGATCCGGCGCACGACGACCGCCGCCGCCGTCGCGGCCGTGTGCCTGGGGCTCGGTGCCGCGTGCACCGCCGACGACGGGCGGCCGGAGCCCACGACGAGCGTCTCGCCCACGCCGAGCCCGTCGGCCACGCCCGTCTCCGCGGAGGCGGTCCAGCTCACGGTGCCGGCGACGGTGCTGCCCGCCGCCACCGCCGAGACCGCGGCGCTCGAGGTCGTCCGGACGCTGGTCGCGAGCGCGCCCGTGGTCGTCCTCGCCGACGCCGCCGACGGGCCCGCGCAGGAGGCCGCGATCCGGGAGGGGGCGCGTCTCGGTGCTCCCGTGCTGCTCGCCGGACCGGGCGTGCCGCCGGACGTGCTGGCCGGTGAGCTCGACCGCCTCGGGACGCGCTGGGCGCTCACGGTCGGCGCCACGGCCCCGGTGCCGGACGGCGTCTCCGTCGTGCCCGGCGAGGCCGGCATCGCGACACCCACGGCGACAGCGGCCCCCGCCCCGACCGCCTCGACCCGCGCGGCGAGCCCGTCGGCGACCCGCTCCGCGCGCCCCGGTGCGTCGCCCGACGCGACCGGCACGGCGACGCTGCCCCGCACGAGCCCACCCGCACCCGTCGAGTCCACCGTCCTCCTGACGGGCGTGACGGCGCCGTACCCCGTCGCGGTCGCCAACGCGGCGCTCCTGGGCGTCGACGCGGTCGACGTGCCCGCGGGCGACCCCCGTGCGCTCGCGGCGACGGTCCAGGCGCTGGGGGAGCGCCGCCCGGCGCACGTCGTCGCGCTCGGGGACGGGTTCGGACCGCCCGAGCGCGTCGCCGCGCGGGTCGCGTCGGCGTCGACGGGCGTCCAGCTGCCCGGCGGGGGCCAGCTCGTCTTCCCCGGCGTGCCGGGGCAGCCCGGCAAGCGGTACGTCGCGCTGTACGGCACGCCCGGCACCGCGGCGCTCGGCGTGCTGGGCGAGCAGGACGTGCCGGCGACGGTGGCGCGCGCGCAGGGGCAGGCCGACGCGTACCGCCCGCTCACGGGTGACACGGTCGTCCCGGCGGTCGAGATCATCGCGTCGATCGCCTCGGCCGGTCCGGGCCCCGACGGGAACTACTCGCAGGAGCGGTCGGTCGACGAGCTGCGGCCGCTGGTCGACGCGGCGGGCGCCGCGGGCCAGCTCGTGATCCTCGACCTGCAGCCGGGCCGGACGGACTTCCTCACCCAGGCGCAGCTCTACACGGACCTGCTGGCGCAGCCGCACGTCGGCCTCGCGCTCGACCCCGAGTGGCGGCTGGCCCCGGACCAGGTGCACCTGCGCCAGATCGGGTCCGTCGGGGTCGACGAGGTGAACGCCGTGAGCGCGTGGCTCGCGGGCCTGACCCGCGAGCGGGCGCTGCCGCAGAAGATGTTCGTCCTGCACCAGTTCAGCCTGCGCATGATCGCCGGGCGCGAGCGTCTCGACACGTCGCACGACGAGCTCGCGACCGTCATCCACGTCGACGGCCAGGGCTCCCAGCCCGCGAAGGCGGGCACGTGGGCGACGCTGCGCAACGGCGCGCCCGCCGTGCGCTGGGGCTGGAAGAACTTCGTCGACGAGGACGTGCCGATGCTCGACCCGGTGCAGACCTACGGCGTGCAGCCCGTGCCGGACCTCGTCACGTACCAGTGACGTCGGTCACCGGGGCCGCGGCGGGGTCGGTGCCCGGGGTGCGCGCGCCGGATCCGGCGAGGTACCGGTCGAGGCCGCGCTCGCCGAGCCGCATGACGCGCGCGTGCGACGCGACGAACGCGGGGGCGAGCAGGGGCGCGCTCGCGTTCATCCACGCCCGCGTCGTGCGCACGTCCCAGACCACGTTGATGCGCGTGAGCGCGGGTCCGAGCGCGGTGAGGACGACGTCGCCGCGCCCCTCGAGGTCGCCCGACGCGCGCACCAGCACTCGCTGCCGGGCCTGCGCGGACTCGACGACGAGACCGACCCGCAGCGCGTAGCCGAGCGGGGTGCGGAACAGGAGCGTCGCCGAGCTGCCGACGAGCCCGTCGATGGGGCGCACGTCGTGCGTGCGCAGGTGCGGCCACCACCGCGGCCAGGTGAGCGCGGGGTCGGCGAGCACGTCCCAGCACCGCGCGAGCGGTGCGCCCACGCGCCAGTCGGACGTCAGGACGTAGCCGCGACGGCGCACGCGGCCGAGTCTAGGCTCGGACGCGATGAGCACCGCACCCGACGAGACGCCGGAGGGCACGGGTGCGCGCGACGACGGCGAGCGCCGCCGCGGGGGACCGTCCCCGCGCACGTGGCGCCGGGTCGCGGTCGTCGTCGCGGGGGTGCTCGTCGCCCTTGTCGTCGGGGTGACGACGGCGTCGGTCGAGCTCAGCCTCGGGCCGCACGAGGCGCGTTACGACGTGACCACCGACGACGCGGTGACCATCGACCTCGGCCCGGTCGGGACGCTGCAGATCGACTCGCCGCTTCCCCTCACGCTCGGCCTGCGCGTCACGGTGCAGGAGATCCCCGCCGCCGTCACGGAGCTCGACCAGGCGACGACGCTCCAGGCGCTCAACGGCGACCTGCGCAGCTACCTCGCGTTCTTCTCGGCCCCGCAGGCGGCCGTCGAGGACGTCGCACGGGCGCTCGTCGCCGACGCGCTCGGGCGGGCGGCGGTCACGTTCGCCCTGCTCACGGCCGCCTGGTGGCTGGGCCGGTGGGTGCTCGGCCCGGCACGCCGCGGCGAGCTCGCGGCGACCCTGCGGCCGCACGGGCGGGCGATCGCGGGCGGGACGGTCGCCGTCGTCGTGCTCGGCACGGTCCTCACCGCCAGCGTGAGCGAGCGGGACCAGCCCGACGCGTCGCGGCCCGCGTCGGCGGTCTTCGACGACACGCCGCTGGAGGGCGCCCGTGTCACGGGGCGGCTCGGCGGCGTCATCGACACGTACGGCGGGTACGTCGTCGACGCCTACCGGGAGAACCAGGCGTTCTACGCGCGGGCGCGGACGGCGCTCGACGACGCGTGGGACGCGACGCAGCCGGTGCTCGACGCACAGGACGCGCGCGCGCCCCTCACGGCGAGCCCGACGCCGTCGGGGGACGCGGACGGGGCCGACGAGGCGGAGGAGCCCGTGGTGCTCGTCGTCGTCTCCGACCTGCACTGCAACGTCGGGATGGCGCCGCTGATCGCGACGGTCGTGGAGCGTTCCGGGGCGGACGTCCTGCTCGACGCGGGCGACACGACCATGAACGGGACGGGGGTCGAGCAGTACTGCGTCACGACGTTCGCGCGCGCGGTCCCGGACGGCGTCGAGCTCGTGACCTCACCCGGCAACCACGACTCTGCGGAGACGTCGGCGGTGTACGCGCGCAGCGGCGCGCGCGTGCTCGACGGCTCGGTGGTCGAGGTCGACGGCGTGCGGATCCTGGGCGACCACGACCCGGCGCAGACACGGGTCGGGACGGGGACGACGGCGGGCGAGGAGTCGGCGCAGGACGTCGCGGAGCGGCTCACGCAGACGGCGTGCGACGACGAGGACGGCGTGGACCTGCTGCTGATCCACACGCCGCGCGTGGGCACCCCGGTGCTGACCAGCGGCTGCGTGCCCGCGCAGGTCTCGGGTCACATGCACCAGCGCATGGGCCCGGCGGTGGTCGGCCAGGGCGTCCAGTACGTGAGCTCGAGCACGGCGGGCGCGACGCTCGGCCAGCCGACGGTCGGACCGCTCAACGGCACGGCGGAGATGACGGTCCTGCGGTGGGACCCGGGCACGCGCCGCGTCGTCGACTACCAGCTCGTGCAGGTCCGGCCCGACGGTTCCGCGTCGGTGAGCCCGTGGTTGCAGTGGCCGACGCCCGCGCCCACGCCGATGCCGCGCGGCGGCGCGAATCACCCTTCACCGATGTGACCGACGTCACTTAGGGTGGGGATCGCGAGTGGGGCCATGGTCGTGGCACACCGCCTCCCCTCGCACCAGCCGAACGTGCGCTGAGGGGGGAAGGCGTGGGAGAGCAGGTGGGTGCCGCACCGGCGCGGACCCGAGGCCGTCGGGCGGCGGCCGTCGTCGCCGCCGTGCTCGCGGTCGTCGCGTCGGTGCTGCTCGGCGCGGTGCCGGCGGACGCCGCGTCCGGCCAGGACAGGCTCCTCGCGGGCGAGACGCTCGAGCCCGGCCACGGGCTCGTGTCGGCCGACGGGACGCAGACGCTCGTGGTCCAGCCCGACGGCGACCTCGGCCTGTACGACGCCGAGGGCGTGCCCCGCTGGACGGCCGGCGCGACGGTGCCGGGCGCGCGGCTGACGGTCACCGCGGAGGGCGACGTCGTCCTCGTGGCACCCGACGGCGCGACCGCGTGGAGCACCGGGACGGCCGGTGCGGCGGGCGCGGCGCTCGTCGTGCGCGACGACGGGGACCTCGTCGTCGAGGCGCCCGACGGCTCCGTCGTCTGGGAGTCCGGCACGGCCGCGCTGCCGTCGATCCTCACGCCCGGCGGCGAGCTCGGACCCGGCGAGGCGCTCACGTCGCCCGACGGCCGGCACACGCTCCAGGTCCTCGACGACGGCGACGTCGTGCTGCTCGGGCCCGACGCGTCGACGCGGTGGTCCGCCGGCACGCACGAGCCGGGCTCGTCGCTCGTGCTGCGCGAGGACGGCAACCTCGTCGTCGCCGACCCGGACGGCCGCCGGTGGTGGCGCAGCCGCACCGCGGGGCACCCGGGCGCGACGCTCGTCGTGCAGGACGACGGCGACGTCGTGCTGTGGGACCCGGACGGCACGCCGCTGTGGTCGTCGCAGACGGCGATCGGGCCGGCGCGGCTCGACGCCGGGGCGCCGCTCGCGACCGGCCAGGACCTCGGGTCGCCGGACGGGCGGCTGCGGCTGCGGCTCGACGAGTCGGCGCTCGCGCTCACCTACGACGGGCGCGTGGTGTGGTCGGCGCCCACGGCGACCGGGCCGGGCGCGCGGCTGCTCGTCCAGGACGACGGGAACCTCGTGCTGTCCGGCGCGGACGGGACGCCGCTGTGGTCGACGGCCACCGCGGGCGGTCCGGGGTCGTCCCTGCGTCTCGAGGACGGGGCGGTCCTGCTGCTCGCGGCGACGGGCCAGGAGCTGTGGCGCGTCGACGTCCCCGCCGAGCTGCTCGTGCGCCGCGCGGAGCTGGCCACCGACTGCACCACGGTCGACGCGCCGGTCGCGGAGACGGACACGGTCGTCACGACGACCGGCGTGCGCGTGCACCCGTGCCTCGCGGCCGCGGTCGACGAGCTGATCCTCGCGGCGCGGGCCGACGGCATCGACCTGCACGCGTGGGGCTGGCGCAGCGGGGAGCAGCAGATCGCGCTGCGGGCGAAGAACTGCGGGGCGTCGGGCGTGTGCTACCCGCCGACCGCGCCGCCGGGGACGTCGCGGCACGAGCGCGGGCTCGCGCTCGACTTCACGGTCGGCGGCGGCGTCGTGCAGCGCGGGTCCGCCGCGCACCTGTGGCTGATCGAGCACGCGCCGGCGGCCGGGCTGGAGAACCTGCCGAGCGAGGCGTGGCACTGGAGCGTCGACGGGTGGTGACGGCGCGGGCGCGCGCGCCGCGCGCCCTACGCTGGTCGCCGTGAGCAGCCAGCCGACGCCCCCGTTGACCGCGGTGACGCAGGACTACCTCAAGGTGGTGTGGTCGGCGCAGGAGTGGTCGACGCAGCCGGTCACGACCAAGATGCTCGCCGCGCGCCTGGGCGTCGGGGCGTCCACCGTGTCGGAGACCGTGCGCCGCCTCGCCGACACGGGGTACCTGACGCACCAGCCCTACGGCGCCGTCGAGCTCACGGCCGAGGGTCGGCGGCACGCGCTCGCGATGGTGCGCCGGCACCGGCTCGTCGAGACGTTCCTCGTCGAGGTGCTGGGCTACGGCTGGGACGAGGTCCACGACGAGGCCGAGGTGCTCGAGCACGCGGTGTCCGACCTGTTCGTCGAGCGCATCGACGCGCAGCTCGGCCACCCGCGCCGCGACCCGCACGGCGACCCGATCCCCGGTCCCGACGGGTCGCTCGACACGCCCGAGGCGCGCGTGCTGTGGGAGGCCGAGCCCGGCCGGTGGGCCGTGGCGCGCATCTCCGACGCCGACCCCGAGCTGTTGCGCTACGTCGAGTCCGTCGGGCTCGTGCTCGACGCGCCCGTCGAGGTCGTCGAGCGGCGGACGGTCGCGGGCGTCGTCTCCGTCCGGGCGGGCGAGGGGCCCGACGCGGGCGGCGTCGACCTCGGGGAGGTCGCGGCCCGGGCGATCTGGCTGGTCGCGCAGTCCTGACCCGCCGGCGGTCCACCGCCGTGGCGCGCGGACGGTGACGCGCCGCACGGGTGTGCGGGCGGCGCCGTCGGCCGGCGGTGACGTAGGCTCGGAGCACATCCCGGAGCTGACGACGGCGTGACTCCGCCCCTGTGTCGAATCGATTCGTTCGGAGGACCGCCGTGGTTCTGACGCCCGCGCGCACCCGCGCCGCGCTGCTCGCGCTCGCGCTCGGCGGCTTCGGCATCGGGACCACCGAGTTCGCGACGATGGGGCTGCTGCCCGAGATCGCCGCGGACCTCGGCGTCTCCATCCCGACCGCGGGCCACGCGATCACCGCCTACGCGCTCGGGGTCGTCGCGGGCGCGCCCGTCCTCGCCGCGCTCGGCGCACGTGCGGACCGGCGCCGCCTGCTGCTCGTCCTCATGGTCGCGTTCACGGTCGGCAACGTGCTGTCCGCGTTCGCGCCGACCGCCGAGACGCTCGTCCTCGCCCGGTTCGTCGCGGGCCTGCCGCACGGCGCGTTCTTCGGCGTCGGCGCCGTGATGGGGACGGCCGTGGTCGGGCCAGAGCGCCGCGGTCGCGCGGTCGCGTCGATGATGGCCGGACTCACCGTCGCGTGCGCGGTCGGCGTCCCGCTGAGCGCGGTCGTCGGCACCGCCGTCGGCTGGCGCTGGGCGTTCGTCGGCGTGGGCGTCCTCGGGATCCTCACGCTCGCGGCGCTGCGGGCCTGGACGCCGACGCTGCCGCCGCTGCCCGGCGCGACCGTCCGCACCGAGCTCGCCGCACTCCGCAACCGGCGGCTCTGGATCGCGTTCGGTGCCGGTGCCGTGGGCTTCGGCGGCATGTTCGCCGTGTACTCCTACGTCAAGCCGCTGCTCACCGAGGTGACGGGTCTCGACGTCGGCGCGGTGCCCCTGGTCCTCGCGCTGTACGGCGTCGGCATGACCGCGGGCACGCTGCTCGGCGGACGGCTCGCCGACCGGTCGGTCCTCGGGACGGTCGTCGGAGGCATGGTCGCGACGATCGTCGTGCTCGTCGCGATCGCGCTCGTCGGCGCGTACCCGGTGCCGGCCGTCGCCGCGATCGTCATGCTCGGTGTCACGTCGCAGGTGCTCGGGCTGTCGCTGCAGACGCGGCTCATGGACGTGTCGCCCGCGGCGCCGTCGCTCGGGGCCGCGCTCTGCCACTCGGCGCTCAACCTCGGCAACGCCGCCGGCGCGTTCTTCGGCGGTCTCGTGATCGCCGCCGGGCTGGGCTACCTCGCGCCCGCGTGGGTGGGCGCAGGGCTCACCGCGCTCGGCCTGCTCGTCGTGCTCACGGTCGGTCGGTCGGCACCCCCGGCCGCGCCCGCCGAGGCCGTCGCCCGCGGGACGTCAGCGCCGGCGGCGCGTGCCGAAGAGGGTGCGCGTGATCTCGCGCCCGAGCTGAGTGCCCGCTGACCGCAGGAACGAGTCGAGCGGGTCCGACGACGACCGCGACGACCGTCTCGGCGCCGGCCGCTCGCGCGCGGCCTCCCGCTCGCGGCGCGCCGCCTCCTTCTCCGCGGCGGCCCGCTCCTTCTCCGCCGCGGCCTGCTCGCGCGCGGCCGCCCGGTCGGCCTCCGCGCGCTCCAGCCGCGCGGTCAGCAGCTCGGCCGCCGACTCCCGGTCGACCGTGACCCCGTACCGGGTCGCCGCGGGAGACGCCGCGACGAGGCTCGCGACCGTCGACCCGGGGGCCGCGTCCATCGACGCGCGCGGTGCGAGCAGCCGCGTCCACGCCACGGGTGTCGGCGCGCCGCGCTCGCCCAGCACGGTGACGACCGCCTCGCCCGTCGCGAGGTCCTGCAGGACGCGCTCCAGGTCGTACGTCGACGTCGGGTAGGTGCGCGCGGCGGCCCGCAACGCCTTCGCGTCGTCCGGGGTGAACGCGCGCAGCGCGTGCTGCACGCGGCTGCCGAGCTGGCCGAGCACGTCGGGCGGGACGTCCTTCGGGCTCTGCGTCACGAAGACGATCCCCACGCCCTTGGACCGGATGAGCCGCACCGTCCGCACGACCTGCGCGAGGAAGTCGTCGGACGCGTCGGCGAACAGCAGGTGCGCCTCGTCGAAGAAGAACACCAGGCGCGGCTTCTCGGGGTCGCCCACCTCCGGCAGCACCTCGAACAGCTCCGCCAGCAGCCACATGAGGAACGTCGAGAATAGCGCCGGGCGGTCCTGCACGCCCGGCAGCTCGAGCGCCGACACCACGCCCCGCCCGTCGGCGGCGGTCCGCAGCAGGTCCTCGACCTCGAACGCGGGCTCGCCGAAGAACGCGTCGGCGCCCTGCCCCTGCAGCGCGACGATCTCCCGCAGGATCACGCCGGCCGTCGCCTTCGACAGCCCGCCGATGCCCTCGAGCTCCGCCTTCCCGTCCTCCGACGTCAGCCACTGCAGCGCGGCGCGCAGGTCCGCCAGGTCGAGCAGCGCGAGCCCCTGCTGGTCCGCCCAGTGGAAGACGAGCCCCAGGCTCGACTCCTGCGTCGCGTTGAGCCCGAGCACCTTCGCCAGCAGCAGCGGCCCGAAGTCCGTCACGGTCGTCCGGACCGGGACCCCCTGCCCGAGGCCGCCCAGCGCGTACAGCTCGACCGGGAACGACGCCGGCGACCAGTCCTGGCCCAGCGCGCGCGTCCGCTCCGTCAGCCGGTCGGACGCCGCGCCCGCGACCGCGAGGCCCGTCAGGTCGCCCTTGACGTCGGCGACGAACGTCGGGACGCCCGCCGACGACAGCTGCTCGGCCATGAGCTGCAGCGTGCGCGTCTTGCCCGTGCCCGTGGCACCCGCGACGAGCGCGTGCCGGTTCAGCAGCCCCAGGGGCACGCCGACGCGCGCCGACGGCACCGGGGTGCCGTTCTCGACGAGCACGCCGAGGTCGAGCGTCGGCCCCGTGAACGTGTAGCCCTCGCGGACCGCGCGCACGCGTTCCGGCTCCGTGTCCGGCTCGACGTCCGGCGGTGCGGCGGGACCGGGACCGGCCGCGGGGGTCGCGTCCGCCGTGTCGACGCCCACCGGTGACGCGTCCGGTGGGCGAGCGTCCGTGGGCGCCGCGGCCGTCGCGGTCGGAGGGGCGGCCGGTGGGGTCGTCGTCGTCCCGGGGCCCTGACCGGCCGCGGCGCGCAGCGCGGCGACCTCGGCCTCCAACGCCTGCGCCTCGGCGCGTGCGGCCGCCGCCTCGAGCCGTGCCGCCTCCGCGGCCGCGCGGGCGGCCTCCGCCTCGACCGCGGCGAGCCGCGCGACGTCCGGGGTGTCGCCCATGGCGCGATCGTAGGAGCGGCACCGTCGCGCCGCAGGCGGAGGAAGGTCGCGGCAGGCGCCCTCGGGGCCGGTCGGCACGCGCCGGGCACCCGGGTGACCGGTGTGTGCGGGGCCGACGGGCGCGTCGGTAAACTCCTCGGGTGACGTCGCAGGACACCTCCGCCCCCGCCCCGACCAGCCCGTCGGGCGAGGTCCCGTTCCGCTACACCGCCGCCCTCGCGCAGGAGATCGAGCTCCGCTGGCAGGACGAGTGGCAGCGCCGCGGGACGTTCTTCGCCGCGAACCCGGTGGGCGAGCTCACCGACGGGGAGGGGCGCCTCGCGCAGGCGGGGAGCCGGCCGTTCTTCGTCATGGACATGTTCCCGTACCCGTCGGGTGCGGGACTGCACGTCGGGCACCCCCTCGGGTACATCGCCACCGACGTCGTCGCGCGCTTCCGTCGCATGCAGGGCGACAACGTCCTGCACGCGCTGGGCTTCGACGCGTTCGGCCTGCCCGCCGAGCAGTACGCCGTCGAGACGGGACAGCACCCCCGCACCACGACCGAGGCGAACATCGAGATCATGCAGCGCCAGCTGCGCCGTCTGGGTCTCGCGCACGACGCGCGCCGCTCGTTCGCGACGATCGACCCGGACTACGTGCGCTGGACGCAGTGGATCTTCCTGCAGATCTTCGAGTCCTGGTACGACGAGGACGCCGTGCGTCCCGACGGCGGCCGCGGCGCGGCCCGTCCGGTCGCGGACCTGGTCGCGGCGTACGAGGCGGGGCGTGCGCTGCCCGAGGGCGTCGACGGCGTCGCCGAGGGTGCGACGTGGGCGGACCTCGACGCCGTGACGCGTCGCCGCGTCGTCGACTCCCAGCGCCTCGCGTACGTCTCCGAGACGCCCGTCAACTGGTGCCCCGGCCTGGGCACGGTGCTCGCGAACGAGGAGGTCACCGCCGACGGGCGCTCCGAGCGCGGCAACTTCCCGGTGTTCCAGCGGAACCTGCGGCAGTGGAACATGCGGATCACCGCGTACGCCGACCGGCTGGCGGACGACCTCGAGCACATCGACTGGCCCGACAAGGTCCGCTCGATGCAGCGCAACTGGATCGGCCGCTCGCAGGGCGCACAGGTCCGGTTCGCCGTCCAGGGCGGCAGCGAGGTCGAGGTCTTCACGACGCGTCCCGACACGCTCTTCGGTGCGACGTTCGTCGTCGTGGCGCCCGAGCACCCGCTGCTCGACGAGGTCCCGTCGACGTGGCCCGACGGCACGCACGCGGCGTGGACCGGCGGGCACCGCACGCCCGTCGACGCCGTCGCGGCGTACCGCGCGGAGTCCGCCGCCAAGACGGCCGTCGAGCGCCAGGCCGACGCGGGCCGCAAGACAGGCGTGTTCACCGGCCACCTGGCCGCGAACCCGGTCAACGGCGAGCTGCTGCCGGTCTTCACCGCCGACTACGTCCTCATGGGCTACGGCACGGGCGCGATCATGGCGGTCCCCGGCGGCGACGAGCGCGACTTCGCGTTCGCGCAGGCGTTCGAGCTGCCGGTCGTCTACACCGTCGACGCCCCCGACGGCACGCCGGAGGGCGCGCGCACGGGGGACGGCTCGATCATCAACTCGTCGAACGACGAGATCTCGCTCGACGGCCTGGCGGTCCCCGAGGCGAAGGCCGCGATCATCGCCTGGCTCGAGCAGCACGGCATCGGCGAGGGCACGGTCACCTACCGCCTGCGCGACTGGCTGTTCAGCCGGCAGCGCTACTGGGGCGAGCCGTTCCCGATCGTCTACGACGAGCACGACCTGCCCGTCGCCCTGCCCGCCGACGCGCTGCCCGTCACGCTGCCCGACGTCCCCGACTACGCGCCCCGCACGTTCGCGCCCGACGACGCGCAGTCGTCGCCCGAGGCGCCGCTGGGCCGCAACGACGAGTGGGTCACGCTCACGCTCGACCTGGGCGACGGCCCGAAGCAGTACCGCCGCGACACCAACACCATGCCCAACTGGGCCGGGTCGTGCTGGTACTACCTGCGCTACCTCGACCCGACGAACGACCAGCAGCTCGTCGACCCCGCGCTCGAGCGGTACTGGATGGGCCCCGGTCACGGCGCGCAGCCGGCGGACTCGGTCGGCGGCGTCGACCTGTACGTCGGCGGTGTCGAGCACGCCGTCCTGCACCTGCTGTACGCCCGCTTCTGGCACAAGGTGCTGTTCGACCTCGGCCACGTGTCGAGCGCCGAGCCGTTCCACCGGCTCTTCAACCAGGGCTACATCCAGGCCGACGCGTTCCGCGACGAGCGGCTCATCCCCGTGCCCGTGGTCGAGGTCGTCGAGGACGCGGCGTCGCCGACGGGGTACACCTGGAACGGCAGCCCCGTCACGCGCGAGTACGGGAAGATGGGCAAGTCCCTGAAGAACGCCGTCACGCCCGACGAGATGTACGCCGAGTACGGCGCCGACACGCTGCGCGTGTACGAGATGTCGATGGGCCCGCTCGACCAGTCCCGCCCGTGGGAGACCCGTGCGGTCGTCGGGTCGCAGCGGTACCTGCAGCGGCTGTGGCGCAACGTCGTCGACGAGACGACCGGTGCGCTCGTCGTGACGGACGACGCGCCGTCGACCGAGACCCTGCGCGTCCTGCACCGCACGATCGCCGACGTCACCGCGGACATGGAGGCCCTGCGCCTCAACACCGCGATCGCCAAGCTCATCGTGCTGAACAACCATCTCACGACGCTCGACGCGGCCCCGCGCGCGGCCGTCGAGGCGCTCGTCCTCATGACCGCGCCCGTCGCGCCGCACGTCGCCGAGGAGCTGTGGCAGCGGCTCGGTCACGACCGGTCCCTCGCGCACGAGCCGTTCCCGGTCGCCGACCCGGCCTACCTCGTCGAGGAGACCGTCACCTGCGTCCTGCAGGTGCAGGGCAAGGTGCGCGGCCGCGTCGAGGTCGGCGTGGACGTGTCCGACGACGAGCTCACCGCGCTCGCGCTCGCCGACCCGGGCGTGCAGCGCGCGCTCGCCGGCCGCGACGTGCGCACCGTCGTCGTGCGCGCCCCGCGCCTCGTCAACGTGGTGCCGGCCTGACCGCGTCCACCGGGCGACGTGCGGGCCCGCGCCCGCACGTCGCCGTGGTCACCGACTCGACGGCGGCCCTGAGCCCCGCGGACGCCGCGGCGTGGGGGATCGAGGTCGTCCCGCTCGACGTCGTGGTCGACGGGGAGCGGCACGCCGAGGGCGTCGACCTCGGCCCTGCCGAGCTCCTCGCCGCCCTCGGTCGCGGCGCCCGCGTGACGACCTCGCAGCCGCCGCCCGCCGCGTTCGCCGCGGCCTACGAGCGCACCGTCGCCGGGGGTGCCCGCGAGATCGTCTCCGTGCACCTCGCGGGCGGCCTGTCCGGGACCGTGCAGGCGGCCCGTGTGGCCGCCGCGACCGTGCCCGTGCCGGTGCACGTCGTGGACTCCGGCACCGCCGGGATGGCCCTCGGCTTCGCGGTGCTGGCCGCCGCCCGCGCTGCGCAAGGTCCGTCCACGTCCGTGACCCCCGCGCCGCGCGGGGTACGTGGCTGGTGGCACGAGCGCTTCGCGCGACCGGCGACCGCCGGCGGCGTGGAGGTCGCCGAGGTCGCCCGAACGGTCGCCGCGTCGAGCCGGGTGTGGTTCCTGGTCGACTCGCTCGACCACCTCCGTCGCGGCGGCCGGCTCGGCGCGACCGCCGCGGCGCTCGGCACCGTCCTCGGTCTGCGCCCGATCCTCACCGTGCGCGACGGGTCCGTCGTCGTCGTCGAGAAGGTCCGCACGCGTCGCGCCGCCCGGGACCGGCTCGAGGCGCTCGCGGTCGCCGACGTCGCCCGCCGCACGTCCGCCCGCGTCGCGGTCCACCACCTCCAGCAGCCGGAGCTCGCCGCCGCGGTGGCGGAGCAGGTCCGCGTCTGGGGCGCGCAGCGTGTCGTCGAGGCCGTCACGTGCGACGCGGGGGCGGTGCTGGCCGCACACGTCGGACCAGGTCTGCTCGCGATCGTGGTCGCCGACGCCTGACGCGTCCCCGGGAGGGCCGCCCCGCACCCGCCGTCGTCCGGCCCGTGCGTGTCCGCTCGCTCCCGTGAGCCGTCCACAGCACGCCCGGACGACCGAGCGTCCACGCGCGCCGCTCGGTACGGCCCGTGCCCCCCACGGGGCTGCCTAGCGTCGCGACGTGCCCCGCCATCCCGAGGATGCACCACGCCGCCGCCTGGACGACCTGACGCGTCGACCCGCCGGCGGCTGGACGCCGACACGTCCGCGGACGTCCCTAGCCCCGCCGCCGGCGGCGACGCCGCCGCGTGACGGCCTCCCGCCGTCGACGCCGCCGCGCGACGGCGTTCCGGCGGTGGTGCCGGCGCGAGACGGCGTGACGGCGCGAAACGGCGTTCCGGCGGTCACGCCGACGCGTGACGGCCTTGCGGCATCACCGCCGCCGCGTGACGACCTCCCGACCGAACGGCTCCCGGCGGACCCGATGGGCGAGGACTGGGCACCGGAAGGTCCGGCGCGCCGCACCGGCGCCACGGACCCGACCCGGCCCGCGGGCGCCGCCTCGTGGGACGTCGGCGACGCGCTCGAGACGGTGCGGGACGGCTACGTCGCGTCGCACGGGCGCCCGCCGCTCGACGCGCTCGGCGACACCGGCACGGACCTCCCCACGGCACGACGCCGCCGCGACACCCCGCGCGTGCGCTGGCTCGTGTCGTGGCGGGTCGCGGCGACCGCGGCCGTCGTCGTCGTGCTCGCTGCGGGGACCGTCGCCGCCCGCACCTCGGGGCACGCGTCCGGGCCGGTCGTCGAGATCCCCGCCCCGGGAGGCGCGTCCGCGCCGACCGGGCGCGACGCGGCGGCAGGGGACGGCGGCAGTCTTCCGAGCGGATCGTCCGCGGGTGTCACGGCCGCGGCTGCCGTGCCCGACCCCGGACCCGTCGTGGTGCACGTCGTCGGTGCGGTCGCCGTCCCGGGAGTCGTGCGTCTTCCCGACGGGGCGCGCGTCGGCGACGCGCTCACCGCGGCGGGCGGGCCGACCGCCGACGCCGACCTGTCGACGGTCAACCTCGCTCGGGTCGTCGTGGACGGCGAGCAGGTCCTCGTGCGGCGCGTGGGGGAACAGGCCGCGCCCGGTGCCTCTGGCCCGCCGTCGACGGGACCGGCCACGGGCGCCGGCACCGACCCCGCGGCTCCCGTCGACCTCAACACGGCCGACGTGGCCGCGCTCGACGCCCTGCCCGGCATCGGCCCCGTGCTCGCGCAGCGGATCGTCGACCACCGGACCGCCCGCCCGTTCGGCACGGTGGACGAGCTCGCCGACGTCCGCGGGATCGGCCCCGCGCTCCTCGAGAACCTCCGGCCGCTGGTGCGCGTGTGAGCCGCGGGCCGGGACGACCACCGCTCGCCGCAGCGGACGGCCGGCACGCCGCCGACCGCGTGACCGACGCGGTCGCGCCACGCCCCGTGCTCGACCTCCGGATGGTCGGCGCGGCGGTCGGCGCATGGCTCACGGCGTGCGTCGTCGTCAGGACCGACCCGACGGCGGCCCACGGCGCGGCCGTCGCGAGCGCGGCCGGGGCGGTGGCGCTGCTCCTCGCCGACCGCCGACGTGGTCCAGGGACTCGCGGGCGCGCGGCTGGCTCGTCGCGCACGGGCTCGATCCAGGCGTCGGTGGCGCTCGTCCTCGCGGTCGTCTCCGCCGTGCTCGTGGCCGGCGCCGCGCACGTCGCGGTGCGCGAGGCGGTGGCCCCGACGGCGGTCGCCCACCCGTCGGCCACGCGGTCGGCGGTCGTCGACCCCTCGGTCGCGCGGTCGGCGGTCGTCGACCCCTCGGCCGGACGCCCGACGCCCACGGCCGGGAGCGACCCCGCGACCGCGGCCACGTCACCGACGACGACGGCTCCGTCTGACAGGCACGAGGCCGCGCGCGTCGCTCCGGGACCCGCGCGCGCGGTCGTGACGGGGACGGTGCAGGGGATCGCGCGACCCCTGCCGCCGCCGTGGCCGGGTGCCCCCGCCCGCGCGCGCGTCGAGCTCCGGGTCGAGCGCGTCGAGCGCGACGGTGCCGTGACCGCGGCCGCAGGCACCGTCGCCGTGCTGGGGCCCACGGGGTGGGGCGCCGCGCAGCCGGGGGAGCGGGTCCGGGTCGTCGGGCGGTGGACCGCGCTCGCGGCGGGCGAGCGCGCGGCGGCGGTCCTCGTCACCGACGACGACCCGGTGGTCGTCGCGTCGGCCCCCGGGGTGCATCGCGCCGCCGCCGCGGTCCGGACGACCGTCGCACGTCAGGCCGACGCTCTGGGGGGCGACGCCGGAGCGCTTCTCCCGGGCGTCACGGTCGGGGACACGAGGGCGGTGCCGGAGGACCTCCGTGACGCCCTGCGCGTCTCGGGCCTGACGCACCTGACGGCGGTCTCGGGCGCGCACTTCTCGCTCGTCGGTGCCCTCGCGATCGCGTGCGTCGGCGCGGTCGGCGCACCACGGGTCCTGCGTGCGGCGGCCGTCGCGCTGGTCGGTGCGGGGCTCGTCGTGCTCGTCGGCCCGTCCCCGAGCGTCCTGAGAGCGGCCGTGATGGCGTGCGTCGCGTGCGCCGGGTTGCTGCTCGGACGACGTTCCGCGTCACCGGCGGCGCTGTCGACGGCCGTCGTCGTGCTGCTCGTCGTCGACCCGTGGCTCGCGACGGAGCTGGGGTTCGCGCTGTCCGTGCTCGCGACCGGAGGGCTCGTGCTGCTCGGTGGACCGCTCGCCGACCGGTGGGCCGCGCACCTGCCCCGGCCGGTCGCGGTCGGACTCGCGGCACCGGTCGCCGCCCAGGTCGCGTGCGGGCCGGTGGTGCTGGCCGTCGCTCCTGCGGTCCCGGTGCTCGCGGTCGTCGCCAACCTGCTCGCCGCGCCGGCGGTCGCCCCCGCGACCGTGCTGGGGCTCGCCGGCGCTCTCGTCGGGACCTGGTGGCCCGCCGGCGGCGACCTGCTCGCCGCGCCGGCGGGAGCGGCGTGCTGGTGGATCGGCGCGGTCGCCCGCGGCGTCGCGGCGACCCCGGGCGCGGCCGTCACCTGGGTCCCGGGCGTCCCCGGCATGGTGCTCCTCGCGGTCGCCGGTGCCGCCGCCGTCCGCCTGTGCTGGCCCCGCGAGCCCGCGCGGTGACCTCCCCGGCACTCCCGTCCCGGTCGGCGTCCGCCGCGGGTCGACACGGCGCGCGGCGCCGCAGACCGGTCATGGTCCGTCCGGCCGGCGGCCCCGGCCCGAGATGTGCGGGAGGCGTCGGTGGTGTCTGGCAGGCTGTGCGCGTGCCTCCCGCCAGCCGCCGCAGCTCCGCCCGTACCGCCGCGCCGGCCGGTCCGACCTGGCAGGACGTCGAGCCGGCGCCGGTCGTGCTGGTGAGCGGTCCGGAGGACCTCCTCGCGGACCGCGCCGTCGACCGCCTCGTCGAGCTGGGACGGGCCACCGACCCCGGTCTCGAGGTGACCCGGCTGGACGCCGCGGACTACACGAGCGGCTCGCTCTCGGTCGTCACGAGCCCGTCGCTCTTCGCGGAGGACAGGCTCGTCGTCGTGTCCGGCCTGGAGCGCGCGGGGGACGACCTCCTCGCCGACGTGACGGCTTACCTCGGCGCCCCGGCGTCCGACGTCGTCGTGGTGCTGCGGCACGCGGGCGGCCAGCGCGGCAAGAAGCTGCTCGACACGCTCAAGGCGCAGCGCGTCCCGATCGTCGCGTGCGACGCCGTCAAGACCGACGGCGACAAGACGGCCTTCGTCAGCGCGGAGCTGCGGCGAGCGGGCCGACGCGCGGACGGGCAGGCGGTCCGGGCGCTCGTCGACGCGGTCGGCAGCGACCTGCGGGAGCTCGCCGCGGCCTGTGCGCAGCTGGTCGCCGACACGACAGGACTCATCGGCGCCGACGTCGTCGAGCGGTACTACGGCGGGCGGATCGAGGCGACGGGCTTCCGGGTCGCCGACGCGGCGGTCGCGGGCGACGCCGGCCAGGCGGTCGCGCTGCTGCGGCACGCGCTCGCGACGGGGGTCGACCCGGTGCCCATCGTGGCGGCGCTCGCCGCGAAGCTCCGGGTGCTCGCGAAGGTGGCGGCCGTGCGCGGCCGTGGCGCCGGCGCCGTCCGGGAGCTCGGCCTCGCGCCCTGGCAGACGGATCGTGCGCTCGCGGACCTGCGGCGCTGGACCCCGGAGGGCCTGGCCGCGGCGATCTCGTCGGTGGCCCAAGCGGACGCCGAGGTGAAGGGCGAGGGCCGCGACCCGCGGTTCGCGGTCGAGCGCGCGGTGCTGCGCGTGGCTGCGGCCTCCGGCACGGTCTGACGTCGGTCAGAGGGTGAGCGTCACGGCCCGTCCGAGCGCGTCGCCCTGCAGGAGGCCGAACCCGAGGTCCAGGCAGCGTGCCCGCAGCGCGCTGCTCGAGACACGTTCGGCGACGAGTCGCGCACCGTGCCGACGGGCGACGGCGACGAGCTCCTCGCCCCCGGCCTCGAGGTCGCGACAGTCGATCTTCACGTAGTCGGCGTACCGGAGCATCGCGCGCTGGTCGCGTGAGGCGACGAAGTCGTCGAGGGCGATGCGGTACCCGGCCGCGCGCAGCCGGCCGAGCCCGTCGAGCACGCGGGGGTCGGCGGCGACGCTCTCGACGACCTCGAGCACGAGGCGCCCGGCCGACGCCGGCAGGGGCAGCTCGCGCACGAGGAACGACCGCGTCACGTTGACGAACGCGAGCGCGTCGCCCGGCGGCTGCCGGTCGTGGAAGAGCGCGGTGAGCACCGCGCTGGTGGCTCCGTCCTGCAGTCGCGCGCTCCACCTGTCCACGCCGGCGGGCAGTCCCGCCGAGGAGCGGTAGAGGTACTCGTGACCGTGCAGTCGTCCGGACGCGGTCCAGATCGGCTGCCGGGCGACCGGCAGGTGCGGCGGTGCGCTGGGTGACGGCGCGGGCATGGTCACGCCTCATGAGAGGGCGGCCTGTCGAGGTCATGACGCGACTTCGCGGACGCTGTGACAAGTCTCACGCCGCCGTCTCACTGCGCGCGGTCGGACGGCCGCGACGTGGGCGGGGCGTGTGGAGGACTGCCGGGTGCGGTGGGCCGCCGCGCAGCGGGCGAGCGCCGCTTTCTCCGAGGGTGACCGGGGGCGGGCAGCGACGGACTCCCGCAGCGCGGGACGCAGGCGTCAGTGGCTGACGGGCCGGGCGCCCGCGCGGTCGAGCACGCCGGCCCGCTCGAGCAGGTTGCCCTGGAACAGCGAGAAGCCGAGGTCGCGCGCGTAGCGCAGCGTGTCGGCGTTCTCGACGTACTCGGCGACGAGCAGCGCGCCGTACGACCGGGCGAGGTCGACGACCGGGTGGCCCTCGACGTCGAGGTCCCGCACGTCGATCTTGACGAAGTCGGCGTGGGGGAGGAGGCGGCGCTGGTCGGCGTTGCTGACGAACCCGGGGACGGCGATCCGGAAACCCTCTTCCCGCAGGCGGCGGACGCCCGCGAGGACGGCGGAGTCGACGTTGACCGTGTCGGTGATCTCGATGACGAGCCGGTCGGGCCGGCGCGGCACGGCGAGGTCGCCGATGAGGTACGCGCGGGGGCAGCGGACGAAGAGCAGGCGCCCGTGGGCGACGTGCTCGAGGTCGGCGCGCCCGAACGTGGCGCCGAGGACGTGGGCCGTCGCGCGCTCGTGCTGGTAGGTGCTCCACGAGTGCGCGGTCTGGGTGTGCTGCCCGGGGGCGCGGTACGACAGCTGGTAGGCGAAGGGGCGACCGTGCGTCGAGAAGATGCCCTGCCGCGCGACCAGGACGGGCTCGCGACCGACCCGCCGCTCCCACTCGTCACGGAGCGAGTCGGGGATCGCAGCCTCGACGGCTGCGGCGAGCCGCGCGATCCGCCCGTCGACGTCGTCCGGTGTCATGGCATCTATGACACCACAACTCCCGGACTGTGAACCGCTCGAACGCGGGTGGATTTCGCCGGAGGTCGGGCGAAGTCGCGCGAACCCGCCGCTCGCGCGGAGAACTTCACCCGCTGTGCTGAATCGAGGTGAACGGGAGACAGCACACCGCCCGGGCCGTCATCATTACGGTGACCACGTCCGTGCATTGCTTGACAGGAGCATCACCATGCCTCGTCCTCTCTCCTCCGCCCTCGCGACCGTCGTCGTGCTGGCCACGCTCGGTTTCGGCACCGGTCCGGCCTTCGCCGAGGACACCGTCATCTCGCCGTTCTCGGGTGGCGCGACCGGCTGCTGCCGGCAGATCGTCTGACCTCTCCCGGTCCCGACGCCTGCCCGGGTGTCGACACCGCGCACCGCGCCCCGGTGACGTGGTGGGACGACACCCGGGCACTCGCGGGGCGGAGGGTGATGCGCTCGGCGGTCGTCACACATACAATGACTTCCCATGACGACCATTGCTGACCGGGTACGCGAGGCCCGGCTCGCCGCTGGGCTCTCGCAGACGGCGCTCGCCGGGTCGGCCTTCTCGCCCAGCTACATCTCGCTGATCGAGGCCGGGCACCGGGAACCGACCGACTCCGCGCTCGCTGTGCTGGCCTCCAGGCTCGGGACGACCCTCGAGTACCTGCGCCACGGCGAGGACGGACCCAACGAGGCGCGGACCCGCCTCGAGATCGACTACGCACGTCTGGACCTCACCCAGGGCGACGCCGCAGGGGCGCTGCGTCGGCTCAAGGCGCTGGACCTCGACGTCGTCACCCCGTCGCTGCGCGTCATGGCGCTCAGCGAGATGGCCCGGGCGCACGAGGCGGTCGGTGAGCTCGAGGAGTCCGTCGCGATCCTCGAGCCGCTCGTCGCCGACGCCCGCGCGCGCCACCACCACGTCGAGGCGGCGACGCTCGCCACGGCGCTCGTGGCGTCGTACCTCGAGGCCGGCGACCTGCACCGCAGCGTCGAGGTCGGCGAGCGCGTGCTCGTGGACCTCGAGGAGGCCGACCTCCTCGGCACCGACGAGCAGCTGCGTCTCGCGTCCACCGTGCTGTGGGCGTACGTCGAGCGCGGCGACCTCCTCTACTCGACGCACCGCGCCGCGGAGCTCATCGCGCTCGCCGAGTCGCAGGGCTCGCCGCGCGGCCGCGGCAGCGTCTACTGGAACGCCGCGCTCGTGGCCGAGCAGCGCCGCGACTACGAACTCGCCCAGCGGTACACGGAGCGCGCGCTCGCGCTGCTCTCCGAGGGGGAGCCCGACCGCGACCTTCCCCGGCTGCGGCTCAACTACGCGTGGCTGCTGCTGCGGTCGGAGCCGGCGCAGCCCCGTGAGGCGCTCGAGCACATCGAGCGGGCCGCACCCGACCTGGCGGTCCTCGGCTCGGAGATCGAGCTCGCGCGTCTCGACGTCGAGCGGTCCCGTGCGCACCTGCTGCTCGGTGACCTCGCGACGGCGGAGACGTTCGTCAAGGCGGCCCTCGACCGGCTGGGCGACCCGCCGCGCATCGAGACGGCCATCGCCCAGCTCTCGTACGGCGACGTGCTCTACGCGCGCGGCGACGACGAGGGCGCCGCGAAGGCGTACCGCTGGGCCGCGGACATGCTCGGCATGATGCAGGCGTCGCGACAGTCCGCGGCGGCCTGGCGTGACCTCGGCGACCGCTTCCTGCGCCAGGGCGACGCCGCGGCGGCCGCCCAGGCGTTCGACCGCGCTCTGCGCGAGGCAGGCTTCCGGCCGTCCGTCCCTCTCAGCAGCTGGGAGACCTGGTCGCTGACCTGACGGAGCCGGAGACAGGTGAAGGCGTCACCCCGCAGGGGGGGTGACGCCTTCACTTTTTGTCACGCGCACGACGCTCCGGCGCCGCCGACAGGCTTGCGCGGGCAGGCTGCGCGACGGGCCGCGCGGACCGGCCGCGCGGCACGCGTGTGACACGACGTCGCAGGCCGTGCCCGGAGACGACGAAGGCGCCACCCGAGGGTGACGCCTGTCGTGGTGCGAGGGCAGGTGCCCCCGCGAGGTGCCTCAGAGCGCGGCGACGGTCTTGGCGAGCGCCGACTTCTTGTTGGCGGCCTGGTTGGCGTGGATGACGCCCTTCGAGACGGCCTTGTCGAGCTTGCGCGACGCGGTCGCGAGCGCGGTCGCTGCGGCCTCCTTGTCGCCACCGGCGACGGCCTCGCGGACGCGACGGACGTGCGTCTTGAGCTCCGACTTGACCGCCTTGTTGCGCAGGCGAGCCTTCTCGTTCGTCTTGATGCGCTTGATCTGGGACTTGATGTTGGCCACGTGAAGTAACTCTCTGGTGTGTTCGCCGAAGCGAGCTGACAGGTCGTAGAGGGCGCGCACAGCTCCGGGACTGGGGCGTGGGGACACCCGCGGAGAGGAGCTGGGCTTGTGCCCGCCGACCCGGGCGGACACGCAACTCACAATGCTAGCAGGTCGGCCGGAAGCCCCCGAGTCGTCGGTGCTGGCCCGACCGGCGGAGGGCGCCCGGCTCGGGGCCCGGGAGGCGGGCCGTCAGCGCCCGCGCCGGACGTCGGCGGCGGCCCGGGTCACCGCGTCGAACACGGCGCGGTCCAGGATCGCACCCTCCCGGCGCACCGCCGACCGCTCCAGCCGGAGCACGCGGTCCAGCCGGACCTCGCTGGGTCGCCGGCGGGAGTCCCACGGGCCGGTCCCGACGTCCATCCAGACGCGGCCCCAGCGCGCCTCGTCGGCCGCGTCGCGGTCGTGGTCCTTGCTCGTCATGGTGAGTGCGAGCAGGGCGGCGCCGTCGCGCCCGATCACGAGCACCGGGCGGTCCTTGCCACGGGACGGGTCGTCCTCGTACGGCACCCAGGCCCACACGACCTCGCCCGGGTCGGGCTCGCCGTCGAGCCGCGGCGCGTACTCGACGCGTGGGCCGGACGGTGCCGGGGACGAGGGGCGGGACGCCGGCCGCGGTGCGGGTCCACCAGTGGCGGGGGCGGCGTCGCGCGACGTGCGCCGGCTCGTCCCGGGCAGGAGCGACCCGAGGCGGCGGAGCACGGATCCCAGGCGTCGGGAGGTCGTCACGCGCCCGACGGTACCGGGTCGGCCGGTCGCCGTCCGGCGAGCCGCGGGCGGACGTGGACCCCGTCGTCGGCGACCCGTCGGAGGGCTCGGCCGGGCCGGTCCGGCCGTAACGCGACGTTGACACGGGAGGGCTACTGTCGCGCCCATGGCGGACCTCTTCGACGACTACCCGACGGGGGCGGCCTGGGACGAGATGATCGACCCGGAGACCGGTGGCTCCCGGGCGGCCTACCGGCACCTGCACGCGGCGCTCGCGCAGCTGTCGGCCGGTGAGCTGCGCGGACGCGCGGACACGCTGGCCCGGTCGTACCTGGCGCAGGGCGTGACGTTCGACTTCGCGGGCGAGGAGCGGCCGTTCCCGCTCGACGTGGTGCCGCGCGTGGTCGCGGGCGAGGAGTGGGAGCACGTCGCGCCGGGCGTCGCGCAGCGCGTGCGGGCGCTCGAGGCGTTCCTGGCGGACGTGTACGGGCCGCAGCGCGCGATCGCCGACGGCGTCGTGCCACGGTCGGTCGTCGTGTCGTCGGAGCACTTCCACCGGGCGGCCCGCGGGATCCAGCCGCCCAACGGCGTGCGGGTGCACGTGTCGGGCATCGACCTGGTCCGCGACGGGCAGGGCGACTGGCGCGTGCTCGAGGACAACGTGCGCGTCCCGAGCGGCGTGAGCTACGTGCTGTCGAACCGGCGCGCGATGGCGCAGACGTTCCCCGAGCTGTTCGCGGCGCTGCGGATCCGGCCGGTCGCGGACTACCCGCGCCGGCTGCTCGCGGCGCTCACGGCGGCGGCCCCGGCGGGCGTCGACGAGCCGACCGTGGTGGTCCTCACGCCCGGCGTCTTCAACTCGGCGTACTTCGAGCACGCGCTGCTCGCGCGGTCGATGGGTGTCGAGCTCGTCGAGGGTCGTGACCTGTTCTGCGCCGCCGGTCGCGTCTGGATGCGCACGACGCAGGGCCGCCGGCGGGTCGACGTCATCTACCGCCGCGTGGACGACGAGTTCCTCGACCCGGTGTCGTTCCGGTCCGACTCGCTGCTCGGCAGCCCGGGCCTCATGACGTGTGCGCGCAACGGCACGGTCACCCTCGCGAACGCGGTCGGCAACGGCGTCGCCGACGACAAGCTCGTCTACACCTACGTGCCCGACCTCATCCGCTACTACCTGGGTGAGGAGCCGGTGCTGCCGAACGTCGACACATGGCGGCTCGAGGACCCGGGGGCGCTGGAGGAGGTGCTGGACCGGCTGGACGAGCTCGTCGTGAAGCCCGTCGCGGGCTCGGGCGGCAAGGGGCTCGTGGTCGGCCCGGCGGCGAGCCGTGCCGAGCTCGCGGAGCTGCGGACGCGGCTCGTCGAGGACCCGCGCGGGTGGATCGCGCAGCCCGTCGTGCAGCTCTCGACGATCCCGACGCTCGTCGACGACGGCCTGCGTCCCCGGCACACCGACCTGCGCCCGTTCGCGGTCAACGACGGTGACGCCGTCTGGGTGCTCCCGGGCGGTCTGACCCGGGTGGCGCTGCCGGAGGGGCAGCTCGTCGTGAACTCGTCGCAGGGCGGCGGGTCGAAGGACACGTGGGTGCTCGGCGGTGCCGTCCCGCGACGTGCGCCGCAGCCGTCGGCGGGCCTTCCCCAGCCCGTGCCGCTGGACGCCGCGGTGCCGATCGAGGCGAACCCGAACGACGTCCGCGTGCAGGTCATGCAGCAGCAGCAGGCGCGGACGGTCGACGGGGGTGCGCCGTGCTGAGCCGCATCGCCGAGTCGCTGTTCTGGATCGGCCGGTACGTCGAGCGGGCCGACGACACCGCGCGCCTGCTCGACGTGCACGTGCAGATCCTGCTGGAGGATCCGTGGGCGGAGGAGGACCTCGCCTGCCGGTCGCTGCTGTCGGTCATGGACCGTCCCGCGCCGCCGCCGCACGTCGAGGTGGGACGTGAGCACGTGCTCGACCAGCTCGCCTACGACCGGTTCGCGCCGTCGGCCATCGCGGGCTCGCTCGTCGCGGCCCGGGAGAACGCGCGCCGCGCCCGCGAGATCATCTCGACCGAGCTGTGGGAGTGCCTCAACACGACCTGGAACCAGCTGCCGTCGCACATGCGGCCCGCGCGCCCGCACGACTACTTCACGTGGGTGCGGGAGCGGGCGGCGATCGTCGCCGGGATCATGGACTCGGCGACGTCACGCGACGAGACGTGGGCGTTCATGGTGCTCGGCCGCTCGATCGAGCGCGCCGACATGACGGCCCGGCTGCTCACGACGCGCGCGCTCGCGGGGTCCGCGGGACCGAGCTGGACGACGCTGCTGCGGTCCTGCGGTGCGCACGAGGCGTTCCTGCGGACGTACCGCGGCACGGCGTCCGACGAGCGCGCCGCGGGCTTCCTGCTGCTCGACCGGCTGTTCCCGCGGTCGATCGTCTTCGCGCTCAACCAGGCGGAGGAGTGCCTCGCGGCGCTCGAGCCCGTGACCGACCGCGCGACGGTCGACGAGGCGCGGCGGCACATCGGGTTCGTCCGCACGAACCTCGAGTACCGGCCGCTGGTCGACGTGCTCGACGCGCTCCCGAAGGAGATGGAGCAGGTGCAGCGGGCGTGCTCCGCCGCGTCCGACGTGATCCGCGGCCGCTACTTCCCGTCGGCGGCCGCGACGACCTGGGTCGGGGAGGCTCTCTAGTGGCGCGGCTCCGGGTGGTCCACACGTCGACGTTCCGGTACGCCGGGCCGGTGGCGGCGTCGTACAACGAGGCACGCATGACGCCGCTGTCGCAGGTGGGGCAGACGGTGCTGGAGTCGCGGGTCGAGGTCAAGCCGCACACGTGGTGGCACGAGTACCGCGACTACTGGGGCAGCGCGGTGACGGCGTTCGAGGTGCTCGCGCCGCACGAGTCGCTCGTCATCACGGCGGAGCACGTGGTCGACGTCGCGGAGCGGGTGCCCGGCCGGGCGCCGGTCGGGTGGGACGTCCTGCGCGGTGCGGACCTGCGGGACCGGCTCGCGGAGTTCCTCGCGGACACGCCCACGACCGAGCCGCCCGAGGAGGTCGTCGCGCTCGCGCGCGAGGCGGCCGACGGGCTCGAGCCGGCGCAGGCCGCCGAGGCGGTGTGCCGCGTGCTGCGCGACCGCGTCGACTACATCCCGGGCGCGACGACGGTGCACACCCCGGCGACGGAGGCGTGGGCCGCGGGCGCGGGCGTGTGCCAGGACATCGCGCACCTCGCGGTCGGGGCGCTGCGCAGCATCGGCATCCCGGCGCGCTACGTGTCCGGGTACCTGCACCCGCGGTTCGACGCGCCCGTGGGCGAGACGGTGAGCGGCGAGTCGCACGCGTGGGTCGAGTGGTGGACGGGCGAGTGGACGGCGTACGACCCGACGAACCGCGTCCCGGTGGGGGAGCACCACGTCGTGCTGGCGCGCGGGCGGTCGTACGACGACGTGCCGCCGCTGCGCGGGATCTACGCGGGCGCGGGGACGCAGGAGCTCGCGGTCGAGGTGCGGATCACGCGCGAGGCGTGACTCGCGGTCCTCGCGAGAGGTCCCGGCGCACGGCCGGGCGTGACCTGCTCGTCCGGCGGGCCTCACGGCGTGAGCCGGCGGGCGAGCGCGTCGTCGAGCGCAGCACGGTCGCCGTCGACCCCGAGCCCGTCGTCGTCGGGCGTCCGACGCCCCCACACGAGCAGCGCGAGGTCCTGCGCGGCCCCGCGGACGGTCACCGCGGGCGCGCCGTCGCCGCCGAGCGACCAGGTCGCGCGCGCGGCCGGGCGCAGGTCCGTCGCGACGAGCGCGACCGGTGCGGGCAGCGGCTCCATGCGGCCGAGGTGCTCCTGGCGCGGCTGCATGACGGTCACGACCTCGTCGACGGTGTCGGCCCAGACGGCGGGGTCGACGTCGAGCGGCAGGCCGCCCGCGGTGCGCAGGTCCCACAGGTGCACGAGGGTCTCGTGGAGCTGGCGGCGGTGCCAGAACGACGCCGGCCCGGGCCCGACGAGGGTGCTCGCGGGCGCGTCGGGGCCGAGCGCCGTGAGGGTGTCCCGCAGCTCGGCCGCGCACGTCGCGTAGAGGTCGACGAGGTCGAACGGCCCGCGGCCGAGCGGCGTCTCGCGGCGACGGCTCGCCTGCCCGGACGCCCAGTGGTGGACCCGTGCGAGGTGCACGACGAGGTCGCGCACACGCCAGCGGCCGCACCACGGCACCCGCGTCGTCGGGTCGACCAGCGGGATCGTCGCGAGGAACTCGTCCTGCAGGGCCCCGAGGAGCCGCAGGTGGTCGAGCGAGGCGGTCACGTCCGTCGTCATGGGACCATGGTGGCGTCGACCGCCCACGCGCCGTCAGGTGCAGGGCCGTCACCGACCGTCCGTCGGGCGCCACGCCGGCGCCCCACCACCGAAACCGGGAGCCGTCCGCGTTGTCCCCGATCCCGAGCGCCGCCGCCACGTCGCGCATCCGCCCCGCGGCCACCGCGCCCGAGCTGCTGCGCAACTTCTGCATCATCGCGCACATCGACCACGGCAAGTCGACGCTGGCCGACCGGATGCTGCAGCTCACGGGCGTCGTCGACGCGCGCGCGATGCGGGCGCAGTACCTGGACCGCATGGACATCGAGCGCGAGCGCGGCATCACGATCAAGTCGCAGGCCGTGCGCATGCCGTGGGGCGTCGGCGACCAGGCGTACGCGCTCAACATGATCGACACGCCGGGGCACGTCGACTTCACGTACGAGGTGTCGCGGTCGCTGGCCGCGTGCGAGGGCGCGGTGCTGCTGGTCGACGCGGCGCAGGGCATCGAGGCGCAGACGCTCGCCAACCTGTACCTGGCGCTCGAGAACGACCTGCAGATCATCCCGGTGCTCAACAAGATCGACCTGCCGGCGGCGCAGCCGGAGAAGTACGCGGAGGAGCTCGCGGGCCTCATCGGCGGCGACCCCGCGGACTGCCTCAAGGTGTCGGGCAAGACGGGCGAGGGCGTCGAGGCGCTGCTCGACCGCATCGTCGAGCTCGTGCCCGCACCCGTGGGCGACGCCGACAAGCCGGCGCGCGCGATGATCTTCGACTCCGTGTACGACACGTACCGCGGCGTCGTCACGTACGTCCGCGTCGTCGACGGCAACCTCAACCCGCGCGAACGCATCGCGATGATGTCGACCAAGGCGACGCACGAGCTCCTGGAGATCGGCGTCATCTCGCCCGAGCCCGTCCCGACGCAGGGCCTGGGCGTCGGCGAGGTCGGCTACCTCATCACGGGCGTGAAGGACGTGCGCCAGTCGAAGGTCGGCGACACCGTCACGAACGCGAGCAAGCCGGCCGCCGAGGCGCTGGGCGGCTACTCCGACCCCAAGCCGATGGTGTTCTCGGGGCTCTACCCGATCGACGGGTCGGACTACCCGGCGCTGCGCGACGCGCTCGACAAGCTCAAGCTCAACGACGCCGCGCTCAACTACGAGCCGGAGACGTCGGTCGCGCTGGGCTTCGGGTTCCGCGTCGGCTTCCTCGGCCTGCTCCACCTGGAGATCGTGCGCGAGCGGCTCGAGCGCGAGTTCGACCTCGACCTCATCTCGACCGCGCCGAACGTCGTCTACGACGTCGACCTGGAGGACCGCACGACGGTCCGCGTGACCAACCCGAGCGAGTTCCCGGGCGGCAAGATCGGCGCGGTGCACGAGCCGATCGTCAAGGCGACGATCCTCGCGCCCAGCGAGTTCATCGGCGCGATCATGGAGCTCTGCCAGGGCAAGCGCGGCGACCTGCAGGGCATGGACTACCTGTCCGAGGACCGCGTCGAGATGCGCTACATCCTCCCCATGGCCGAGATCGTCTTCGACTTCTTCGACCAGCTGAAGTCGCGCACGCGCGGCTACGCGAGTCTCGACTACGAGCCCATCGGCGAGCAGACGGCCGACCTCGTCAAGGTCGACATCCTGCTGCAGGGCGAGACGGTCGACGCGTTCAGCGCGATCGTGCACAAGGACAAGGCCTACGCGTACGGCGTCATGATGGCGACCAAGCTCAAGGACCTCATCCCGCGCCAGCAGTTCGAGGTGCCGATCCAGGCCGCCATCGGCTCGCGGATCATCGCGCGCGAGACGATCCGCGCGATCCGCAAGGACGTCCTCGCGAAGTGCTACGGCGGCGACATCACCCGGAAGCGCAAGCTGCTCGAGAAGCAGAAGGAGGGCAAGAAGCGCATGAAGACCATCGGCCGGGTCGACGTGCCGCAGGAGGCCTTCATCGCCGCGCTGTCGTCCGACGCCGGCGGCGGCAAGGACGCGAAGGACGCGAAGAAGAAGTGACCGACGCCGCCCGTCGTCGCCGCCGGTTCGCCGAGCTGCACGCCGGCCCGGCGACGTTCCTGCTGCCGAACCCGTGGGACGTCGGTTCCGCGCGGCTGCTCGTGCACGAGGGCTTCGAGGCGCTCGCGACGACGAGCAGCGGACTCGCGTGGTCGCTCGGCACCGAGGACCAGCACGTCACGCGCGACCAGCTGCTCGCGCACGTCCGCACGCTGGTCGCGGCCGTGGACGTGCCCGTGCACGTCGACGCCGAGCGGGGCTACGCGGACGATCTCGACGGTGTCGGCGAGACCGTCGCGCTGCTCCACGACGCGGGCGCCGCGGGCTGCTCGATCGAGGACTACGACCCGGTGACCGGTGCGGTCGAGCCGCTCGACGCGGCCGTCGCGCGCGTCGCCGCCGCCGCGGAGGCGGCGCACCGGGACGGGGACCCGCTGCTCCTGACGGCGCGCTGCGAGAACCACCTCTACGGGGTCGACGACCTCGACGACACCGTGACGCGGCTGCGCGCCTACGCCGCGGCGGGGGCCGACTGCGTCTACGCGCCCGGCCTCACGACCGTCGAGCAGATCGCGACCGTCGTGCGCGCGGTCGACGTGCCCGTCAACGTGCTCGCATGGCCCGACGGCCCCACGGTCGCCGAGATCGCCGCCACCGGCGCCCGGCGGGTGTCGACCGGAGGTGCCCTCGCGTCCGCCGCGTACGGCGCGCTCGTGTCCGCCGCGCGCGAGCTGCGCACCGACGGCACGACGACGTTCCGGCGGCGCGGGCTGACGCCCGCCGACCGTGAGGCGTTCCGCTGATGGCCCCCGCGCTGCCCGACGGCGACGCCGCCCCCGACGACGGCGCGCTGCCCGCCTCCGTCGTCGCCGGGGCCGAGGGGCGCGCGTTCGGCGTGTACCTGCACGTGCCGTTCTGCACCGTGCGCTGCGGGTACTGCGACTTCAACACCTACACCGCGACCGAGCTCGGCGGCGGCGCGAGCCAGTCGTCGTACGCGGCGACGGCCCTCGCGGAGATCGCCCTCGCGGGGCGCGTGCTCGACGCGGCCGGCCTGCCCCCACGGCCCGTCTCGACGGTCTTCGTCGGCGGCGGCACGCCGACCGTCCTCCCGGTCGACGACCTCGCCCGCCTGCTGGGCGACGTCCGCGACACGTGGGGCCTTGCCCCGGATGTCGAGGTGACGACCGAGGCCAACCCCGACTCCGTGACACCCGAGTCGCTGGCCGGGCTCGCGGCGGCCGGATTCACGCGCGTGTCGTTCGGCATGCAGTCCGCGGTGCCGCACGTCCTCGCGACGCTCGACCGCACGCACGACCCGCGTCGCATCCCCGACGTCGTGCGGTGGGCGCGCGACGCCGGGCTCGCGGTGTCCCTGGACCTCATCTACGGCACGCCGGGGGAGTCGCTCGACGACTGGCGCACGAGCGTCGAGACCGCGCTCGCGACCGGGGTCGATCACGTCTCGGCGTACGCCCTCGTCGTCGAGGAGGGCACGCGCATGGCCGTGCAGGTCCGCCGCGGCGACCTCCCGCCGACCGACCCGGACGACCAGGCGGCGAAGTACGAGCTCGCCGACGACCTGCTCGCCGCCGCGGGACTGGGCTGGTACGAGGTCAGCAACTGGGCACGCACGCCCGCCGACGCGTGTCGCCACAACCTCGCGTACTGGCGCGGCGACGACTGGTGGGGGATCGGCCCCGGCGCGCACAGCCACGTCGGCGGCGTGCGCTGGTGGAACGTCAAGCACCCCCGCGCCTACGCCGACCGTCTGGCCCGAGGGCTGAGCCCCGCCGCAGGACGCGAGACCGTCGACGGTGAGTCGGCGGCGCTCGAGCGCCTCATGCTCGGCGTCCGCATGGCCGAGGGCCTGCCCATCGCGGAGCTCCCGACCGACGCACGCCGCGAGGTCGCCGGGCTGGTCGCCGACGGGCTCGTCGACGGCCGCGCCGCCCTCGCACGCCCCGCGCCGGGCGACCCGTCACCCGGCGGCCGCCTCGTGCTCACGCGGCGCGGCCGGCTGCTCGCCGACGCCGTGGTCCGCACCCTCGCAGCCTGACCACGACGTCCGGACGCGACGAGGGCGCCACCCGCGGAACGGGTGGCGCCCTCGTCGTGAGGTGCTGCGGTGTCAGCTGACCATGCGGATGTTCAGCGGGTAGCGGTACCACTCCCACCGGCTGGTGGCCACGGCGGCGAGGATGCCGAAGACGACCTGCACGACCCAGACGGCGAGCACGATCAGCAGGCCGATCCCGATGATGCTGAGGATGCCGCCGACGACGTAGGCGATGAGCAGCGTGAGCTGGAAGTTCAGCGACTCCTTGGCGTGGTGCTCGAGGAACGGGCCGCGGCCGCGGAACACGAGCCAGATGACGAGCGGCGCGAGGAAGCCGACGCCCACGATCGGCAGGACGTGCCCCACGATCGCCCACGTCTTCTCGTCGTCGGGGCGCAGCGGCGCGGCGGGCTGCGCGTAGCCGCCGGGTGCGCCGGCGTAGGGCTGCTGGGCGCCGTACTGCGCGCCGTAGGGCTGCTGAGCGTACGGCTGGCCGGCGGGGTCACCCGCGGGCTGGCCGGGGGTGGCGTTCGGGTCGGGCTGCTTGGCGAACGGGTCGGGCTGCGGGGTGGTCATCGCACGAGCTCCAGCGAGAAGGGGTAACGGTACGAGCCGCCCTTGTTGACGGCTACGGCTGCGAGGATCGACAGGACGAGGCTGATGATGCCGATGCCGATGATCGCGATCCAGCCGATCACTCCGATGGCGGGCAGGTTCTCGACGATCTTGGCGACGACGAGACCCACCAGCAGCGTGAGCTGGAAGTTGAGGGCGACGCGGGCCTGCTCGGCCGCCTGGCCGCCGCGCTCGCGGTGCACGAGCCAGATGACGAGCGCCGGCACCCACCCGATGAAGAAGTAGGCCAGGATCCCGCCCAGGTGCGCGAGGGTGGCCCACGTGCGGGCCTGGTCCGCGCCGGACGGGTGGTGGACCGGCTGCTGCTCGTACGACATCGCGCTCCTCGTGCAGGGGCCGGCCGGCGCGGGGCCGGCCGGGACGTGGCGGGCCGTTCGGCCGCGTGCCTCCCCACGTCGGAGCGGGCGAGGCAGCGCGAGCCTACCGACCCGGGGGGACGCGCGCCCAGGGTTCACCCGGAGGTGAGATGTCCGGTCTGCGTGGTTCCTTGACACGCCGTGCGCCGCGCCGATTCGATCCGACTGGGCGACTCGGCCCGCGACAGGAGGCGACGCATGAGCGAGAACCCCGGCGGAGAGCGCCGCGACGACGACCAGCGGCCCGACGTGCCGCTCGACAAGCCCGCCGCAGGCGGCTACCCGCCGCCGCCCGCGGCGCAGGGCTCGTACCCGCCGGTGCCTCCCGGTGGTGCGGGATACGGCCAGACGCCTCCCGCCGGCGGGTACCCGCCGCCGTCGGGCGCTCCGGCACCGGCGGGCTACGGGGCGCCGTCGGCCACCGCGCCGATCGGCGAGTCGCTGCAGTACGGCTGGCAGAAGTTCACGACGAACGGCGGCGTCTTCGTCGCGGCGACGCTGATCTGGCTGGCGATCGCGGCGGTCGTCGTCTTCCTGGTGACCCTGGTGTTCGGTGGGCTGACGGCGCTCGCCGACCCCGACGGCGACGGCGTCCCGAACGGGATGGGGCTGGGCTTCTCGTTCGGCTTCGTCGTCATCTACACCGTCGCGTGGCTGGTGGCGTACCTCGTCCAGGCGGCGTTCGTGCGCGTGTCGCTCAACCTCACGTACGGCCGCCCGGTCACGCTCGGCGACTTCTTCCGCTTCGAGAGCTCGGGTCCGGTGATCCTCACGGCGCTGCTGCTGGCCGCGGTCAACCTCGTCGTGGGCCTCGTCGCGTGGATCCCGCTGATCGGCTGGCTCGTGAGCGTCGCAGCGAACCTGCTCGTGCTGTTCACGCTGTGGTTCGTCATCGACAAGCAGCTCAGCCCGGTCGACGCGCTGCGGTCCAGCGTCCAGCTCGTCACCTCGAACCTCGCGACGACGATCCTGTTCTACCTGGTGGGCGGCGCGATCATCTGGGCGGGCGCGATCCTGTGCGGCGTCGGCCTGCTGGTCGCCGTGCCGGTCGTGCTCGTCGCGACGTCGTACCTGTACCGCCGGCTGCTCGGTGAGCCGATCGCGCCCTGAGGGCGGCCCCGACGGACGACCGACGCCCCGCCCGGGACCGCACCGGGCGGGGGTCAGGCCGTGACGAAGTCGATGAGCTCCTCGACGCGGCCGAGGAGACTCGGCTCCAGGTCGGCGTAGGTGCGGACGCTGCCGAGGATCCGCTTCCAGGCGTGCGCGACGTCGGCCTGGTCGGCGGCGGGCCAGCCGAGCTCGCGCAGGATGCCGTGCTTCCACTCGGTGCCGCGCTCGATCGTCGGCCAGCGGTCGAGACCGAGCCGCTGCGGGCGGACCGCCTGCCACACGTCGACGTAGGGGTGACCGAGCACGAGCACCGTCCCGGCGGGGGCGGAGCGGGTGACCTCGGCGGCGATCCGGCTCTCCTTGGAGCCGGGCACGAGGTGGTCGACGAGCACGCCCAGCCGCCGGCCCGGCCCGGGCGCGAACGTGCGCACCGCGTCGGGCAGGTGGTCGACGCCGTCGAGCAGCTCGACGACGACGCCCTCGAGCCGCAGGTCGTCGCCCCACACCTTCTCGACGAGTTCGGCGTCGTGCTTGCCCTCGACCCAGATGCGGCTGCCGCGCGCGACGCGCGCCTGCGCACCCTGGACCGCGCGCGAGCCGGACGCGGTGCGCGTCGGGGCCGCGGGCGCCGTGGCGCGCACGGGGGCGGTGAGTTCGACCGGCTCGCCGTCGACCCAGAACCCCGGTCCGAGCGGGAACGTCCGCGTGCGGCCGCGCCGGTCCTCCAGCACGACGACGTGCATGCCGCCCGACTTCTCGACGCGGACGACGGCGCCGACCCACCCGGTCGTCACCTCCTCGACGACGAGCCCCGCATCGGCGGCCTGGGGCCGTGACGTGCGGGCCGGGCGGTGGTGGGCGGAGCCGGAGCCCCCGAGCACGTCCGAGCCGTAGCGGTCCTGAGTCACGCGCGGCACTCTAGGGCGCCGGTGCACCGGCCGGTGGAACGTCCGGGGCGCGGCGTAGGATTGGCACTCGGGCACGGCGAGTGCTACCCGCGGCGACCCGGTCGCGGCGGGTCCGGAGGACGTCGGGGAGGCGAGAGTGAGCGAGGACCGTCGGCTGGACGTGCTGCGCGCGATCGTCGAGGACTACGTCGCGACGCGTGAGCCCGTCGGGTCGCGTGCGCTCGTCGAGCGGCACGCGCTCGGGGTGTCGCCCGCGACGATCCGGAACGACATGGCGGCTCTCGAGGACGCCGGGTACATCGCGCAGCCCCACACGTCGGCGGGCCGCGTCCCGACGGACAAGGGCTACCGGCTGTTCGTCGACCGGCTCACGACGGTCAAGCCGATGTCGGCGGCCGAGCGCCGCGCGATCGGCGAGTTCCTCGACCACGCCGTCGACCTCGACGACGTGGTCGACCGTGCCGTGCGGCTCATCGCGCAGCTCACCGGGCAGGTCGCGGTCGTGCAGTACCCGTCGCTGCGCCGCTCGGCTCTGCGGCACGTCGAGCTCGTGACGGTGGGAGCACGCCACCTGCTCGTCGTGCTCATCACGGACACGGGACGCGTCGAGCAGCGCACCCTGGAGCAGGACCGTGACGTCGACGAGTCCGTCGTCGCGCAGCTGCGAGCGCGCCTCAACGTCGCCGCGACCGGCCGGCGGCTGTCGGAGCTGCCGGACGCGTTCCGCGAGCTGCACGACGCGTTCGCGCCCGAGGACGCGCCGCTGGTCCGACAGGTCGTCGCCGTCGTCGAGGAGACGCTCGCGCAGGAGAGCGAGGAGCGGGTCGTGCTGGCCGGCACGGCGAACCTCGCCCGTGGCGGCGGCGTCGACTTCGCGCACTCGATCGGCCCGGTCCTGGAGGCGCTCGAGGAGCAGGTCGTCCTGCTCCGCCTGCTGTCCGAGATGGCCGAGGACCAGGCCGCCGTCAGCGTGCGGATCGGCCGCGAGACGCAGCACGAGGGCCTGCTGGAGACGAGCTTCGTCACGACTGGCTACGGCGACGAGAGCGGCGCGGTCGTCGCGCGCGTCGGCTCGCTCGGCCCGCTGCGCATGGACTACCCCGGGACGATGACCGCCGTGCGCGCCGTCGCCCGCTACCTGACCCGCATCCTCGCCGGATGAGCCCGCTGCGGCGTCCCCGGCCCGTCCCCACCGCCTGCCTGAGCACAGGAAGCGAGCGCACCCGAACGTGACCGACTACTACGAGATCCTCGGCGTCCCGCGAGACGCGTCCCCGGAGCAGATCAAGAAGGCGTACCGCAAGCTCGCGCGCGAGCACCACCCCGACGTCGCCGGCAGCGACTCGGCGTCCGAGGAGCGGTTCAAGGACGTCTCGCGCGCGTACGACGTGCTCTCCAACCCCGAGAAGCGCCGCGCGTACGACCTGGGTGCGGACCCGGCGTCGCCGGGCGGCGGCATGGGCGGGGGCTTCGGCTTCCAGGACATCTTCGAGACGTTCTTCGGCGCGGCCGCGGGTGCGGGCGCGCAGCGTGGGCCGATCCCGCGCGCGCGTCGCGGCCAGGACGCGCTCGTGCGGCTGGACCTCGACCTCACCGAGGTGACGTTCGGCGCCCACAAGGAGGTGCCGGTCGACACGGCCGTGCTGTGCCCGACGTGCGGCGGCTCGTGCTGCCGTCCGGGCACGTCACCCCGCACGTGCGAGGTGTGCCACGGCCGCGGGTCGGTGCAGCGGGTCGCGCGCTCGTTCCTCGGTCAGGTCATGACGACGCAGCCGTGCGCCGCGTGCCACGGCTTCGGCACGGTCATCCCGGAGCCGTGCCCCGAGTGCTCGGGCGAGGGCCGGGTGCGCTCGCGCCGCACGCTCGGCGTGGACGTGCCCGCGGGCGTCGACACCGGCACGCGCATCAAGCTCACGGGCCAGGGCGAGGTCGGCCCGGGCGGCGGCCCTGCCGGCGACGTCTACCTCGAGGTGCACGAGCGCAAGCACGACACGTTCGTGCGCCGCGGCGACGACCTGCACGCGACGCTCCAGGTCCCGATGACCGCGGCCGCGCTCGGGACGACGCTGCAGCTCGACACCCTGGACGGCGAGCGCGAGGTCGACCTGCGCCCGGGCACGCAGCCCGCCCAGGTCGTGACGCTCAAGGGCCTCGGAGTCGGCCACCTGCACACCGGCGGCCGCGGCGACCTGCACGTGCACGTCGAGGTGCAGGTCCCCACGGCGCTCGACGACGAGCAGGTCGAGCTGCTCCGCCGCCTCTCGGTCCTGCGCGGCGAGGAGCGCCCGGAGTCGCGGCTCGCGAGCGCGAGCAGCGGCGTCTTCGCGAAGCTGCGCGACAAGCTCTCGGGCCGCTGACGTGAGCGCACCCGTCTTCCTCGCGGAGCCGGGGACGCTCGCCGGTGTGGCCGCGGGGGGCACGTACCTGCTCGACGGGTCCGAGGGCCGCCACGCCGGTGTCGTGCAGCGGCGCGGGCCGGGGGAGCGGGTCGACGTGGTCGACGGCGCCGGGGTCCGCCTGGTCGGGGTCGTCGAGTCCGTCGGTGGCGAGGGCGTGCACCTGCGCGTCGAGGACGTGGTCGTCGAGCCCGCGCCCGGCGTCGCGCTCGTGCTGGTGCAGGCGCTCGCGAAGGGCGACCGCGACGAGATGGCGATCGAGGCCGCGACCGAGGTCGGCGCCGACGGCGTCCTGCCCTGGCAGGCGGACCGGTCGATCGTCGTGTGGCGCGGTGAGCGGGCCGCGAAGAGCCGCGCACGGTGGCTCGGCACGGTCCGGGCGGCCGCGAAGCAGGCGCGTCGTGCCCGCGTGCCCGACGTCGGCACGGCCGTCGACTCCCGTGCGCTCGCGCAGCGCGTGCGTGCGGCCGTCGACGCCGGGGGAGCCGCGCTCGTGCTGCACGAGGAGGCCACGCTCCCGATCGCGGACGTCCCGCTCCCGGACGCCGCGACGGCCGCGCGCGAGTGCCTGGTCGTCGTCGGTCCCGAGGGCGGCATCGGCGACGACGAGCTCGCCCGCCTCGTCGACGCGGGCGCGGTCGCCGTCCGCCTCGGCCCGCACGTGCTGCGCACGTCGACCGCGGGCCCGGTCGCCCTCGCGATCCTCGCGCAGCGCCTCGGCCGCTGGTTCTAGGCGCTCGTCAGCGCACGTCCACCCCCGCCTCGGCGACCGCCGCGCGGCCCGCCTCGAGGCGGGCGACCGGGACACGGAACGGGGAGCACGAGACGTAGTCGAGGCCCGCGTCGTGGAAGAAGCGGATCGACTCGGGGTCGCCGCCGTGCTCGCCGCACACGCCGAGCGTGAGGTCCGGCTTGGCGGCGCGGCCCTGCTCGACGGCGATCTGGACGAGCCGCCCGACGCCGAGCGCGTCGATCGTCTCGAACGGCGACACGGTGAGGACGCCGTTGTCGGTGTACTGCGCGAAGAACGCGCCCTCGACGTCGTCGCGTGAGAAGCCCCACGTGGTCTGCGTGAGGTCGTTGGTGCCGAACGAGAAGAACGCGGCCTCCTGGGCGATGCGGTCGGCGGTGAGCGCGGCGCGGGGGAGCTCGATCATGACGCCGACGGGCAGGTCGAGGTCGACGCCCCGCTCGGCGCCGACCTCGGCCATGATCGTCTGCGCCTCGTCCTTGACGAGCCGCAGCTCCTGCACCGACCCGACGAGCGGCACCATGATCTCGGCGCGCGGGTCGCCGCCCGCGTTCCGGCGCTCGACGACGGCCTCGCAGATCGCGCGGATCTGGAGTGCGAACAGGCCGGGCACGACGAGGCCGAGCCGGACGCCGCGCAGGCCGAGCATCGGGTTCGCCTCGTGCATGCGGCGCACGGCGGCGAGGAGCCGTTCGTCCGCCTCCGCGGACTCGCCGCGCTCGTGCGCGAGCGCGACGCGCACCGACAGGTCGGTGAGGTCGGGCAGGAACTCGTGCAGCGGCGGGTCGAGCAGGCGGATCGTCGTGGGCAGCCCGTCCATCTCGCGCAGCAGGCCGACGAAGTCCTCGCGCTGGAGGGGCAGCAGGGCGTCGAGGGCGGCCTGCCGTTCGTCGTCGTCGGCGGCGAGGACGACGCGCTCGACGAGCACCCGGCGCTCGCCGAGGAACTGGTGCTCGGTGCGGCACAGCCCGACGCCCTGCGCGCCGAGCCGCCGGGCGCGCGCCGCGTCGGCGGCGGTGTCGGCGTTGGCGTGGACGTGCAGGCGGCGGACCGCGTCGGCGTGCGTGAGGAGCCGGTCGACGGACCGGACGAGCTCGCGCGTGTCGTCGTCGGGCGCGTGGTCGAGCGCCGCGCCGAGGCCCTCCTCGAGGTAGCGGCTCACGGGCGACGGCTCGACGGGCACCTGGCCGAGGAACACCTCGCCCGTGCCGCCGTCGATCGCGACCGTGTCGCCCTCGTGCACGACGTGCCCGTCGACACGGAACGAGCGCGCCACGAGGTCGATGTCGACGGCCTCGGCACCGACCACGCACGTGCGGCCCATGCCGCGCGCGACGACCGCCGCGTGCGACGTCTTGCCGCCGCGCGCGGTGAGCACGCCGACGGCCGCGATCATGCCGCCGAGGTCGTCGGGGTTGGTCTCGCGCCGCACGAGCACGACGTCCTCGCCCGCGGCCGCACGCTGCTGCGCGGTCGCCGAGTCGAAGACCGCCGCGCCGACGGCCGCGCCCGGCGACGCGGCCATCCCGCGCGCGAGCAGCGTCCGGTCGGACGACGCCGCGAACTGCGGGAACAGCAGCTGCGACAGCTGCGCCCCCGAGACGCGCGCGAGGGCCTCGTCGAGCGTGATGAGGTGCTCGTCGACGAGCTGCGTCGCGATCCGGAACGCCGCGGGCGCGGTCCGCTTGCCGACACGGGTCTGGAGCATCCAGAGCTTCCCGCGCTCGATCGTGAACTCGATGTCGCACAGGTCGCGGTAGTGCGTCTCGAGCTGGCGCATCGCCCGGCGGAGCTGCGCGTACGCGTCGGGGTCGCGCTCGGCGAGGTCGTCGAGCGAGAGGGTGTTGCGGATGCCCGCGACGACGTCCTCGCCCTGCGCGTTCGCGAGGTAGTCGCCGTAGTTGCCCGTCTTGCCGGTCGCGGGGTCGCGCGTGAAGGCGACGCCCGTGCCCGACGTCGGGCCGAGGTTGCCGAACACCATCGGCACGACGTTGACGGCCGTGCCGAGGTCGTCGGGGATGCGCTCCTTGCGGCGGTACAGCCGCGCGCGCTCGGTGTTCCACGAGCCGAGCACCGCGACGATCGCGAGGTCGAGCTGCTCGCGCGGGTCCTGCGGGAACGGCTTCCCGGTCTGCGCGCGCACGATCTCCTGGAACGTGCCGACGAGCTCGTGCAGCGCGTCGGCGTCGAGGTCGACGTCCGACGTCACACCGCGCGCGGCCTTCGCCGCGTCGAGCGCGTCGGAGAACAGGGCGCCGTCGATGTCGAGCACCGTGCGGCCGAACATCTGCACGAGCCGGCGGTAGGAGTCCCACGCGAAGCGCTCGTCGCCGCTGAACCGCGCGAGGCCGTGCACCGTCGTGTCGTTGAGGCCGACGTCGAGGACCGTCTCCATCATCCCGGGCATCGAGAACTTGGCCCCCGACCGCACCGACACCAGCAGCGGGTCGTCCGGGTCGCCGAACCGGCGCCCGAGCGTGTCCTCCATCTGCCGCAGCGCCGTCGTCACCTCGACCGCGAGCTCGCGCGGCACGGCGCCCGTGCGCATGTACGCGCGGCACGCCTCGGTGGTGATCGTGAAGCCGGGCGGCACCGGGAGCCCCAGCCGGGTCATCTCGGCGAGGTTCGCGCCCTTGCCGCCCAGGAGGTCCTTCTGGTCCTTGTCGCCCTGCGTGAAGTCCCACACGTACGTCGCCACGGCGCACCTCCGCGTGCGGCCGGGCGCCCTCACCCGGCCTCCCACCGGCCAGTCTGTCCCCGTCCACGGGCTCCGCGCAGTACCAAGGTCCCGGGCGGCTGTCGGGATTGCGCTCGGCAGACGTGTCGGGGGCGTCGGTAGACTGGGACGACCATCGACACGCGTGCGACGCGCCCGACGCGCCCCGCGACCGCCACCGAAGGAGCGCACGGCGCACGCCGACCCATGACGCAGCCCCACACTGATCCCCGCCCGGCCGGTGCGCACGCCCGTGTCGAGCACCGCATCACCGTCCCGGCGGACGTCTCGATGGTCGAGCTGCTGGGCCTGCGCGACGAGGTCCTGCGCGCGATCGAGTCCGGCTTCACCACCGTCGACGTGCACGTGCGCGGCAACGAGGTCACGCTCACCGGTCCCGCGGGTGACGTCGCCCTCGTCGCCCGGCTCGTCGACGAGCTCGTCGAGATGGCCGCCGCCGGCACGCCGCTCACGCCCGACGTCGTCTCGCGGTCGGTGACGATGCTCGCCGCGGGCTCGACGGCCCGGCCCGCCGACGTCCTGACGTTCAACATCCTCACCGCGCGCGGCCGCACCATCCGGCCGAAGACCGCGGGCCAGAAGGAGTACGTCGACGCGATCGACCGGCACACCGTCACGTTCGGGATCGGTCCCGCCGGCACCGGCAAGACGTACCTCGCGATGGCCAAGGCCGTGCAGGCGCTGCAGGCCCGCCAGGTCAACCGGATCGTGCTCACGCGCCCCGCGGTCGAGGCGGGGGAGCGGCTCGGGTTCCTGCCCGGCACGCTGTCCGAGAAGATCGACCCCTACCTGCGCCCGCTGTACGACGCGCTGCACGACATGGTCGACCCCGAGTCGATCCCGCGGCTCATGGAGGCCGGCACGGTCGAGGTCGCGCCGCTCGCCTACATGCGCGGCCGCACCCTCAACGACTCGTTCATCATCCTCGACGAGGCGCAGAACACCTCCGTCGAGCAGATGAAGATGTTCCTCACGCGGCTCGGGTTCGGCTCGCGCGTCGTCGTCACCGGCGACGTCACGCAGGTCGACCTGCCGTCGAACACCACGTCGGGTCTGCGCGTCGTCGAGAACATCCTCGACGGCGTCGACGACGTCGCGTTCTGCCGCCTGTCGTCCGCCGACGTGGTCCGGCACCGGCTCGTGAGCGACATCATCGACGCGTACGCGCGCTGGGACAGGAGCGGCACCCGATGAGCATCGAGGTCAACAACGAGTCCGGCTTCGACGTCGACGAGGCCGAGTTCGCCGCGCTCGCGCGGTTCGTGCTCGACGCGATGCACGTGCACCCCCAGACCGAGATGTCGATCATGCTCGTCGGCACCGACGTCATGACGGACCTGCACGTCAAGTGGATGGACGAGCCCGGCCCGACCGACGTGCTGTCCTTCCCGATGGACGAGCTGCGCCCCGGGCGCGAGGGCGAGCCGACCCCGGCCGGCCTGCTCGGTGACGTCGTGCTGTGCCCCGAGGTCGCCGCGCAGCAGGCGCGCGCCGCGGGCCACTCCACGGCCGAGGAGCTGCTGCTGCTCACGACGCACGGCATCCTCCACCTGCTGGGCTACGACCACGTCGAGCCGGAGGAGGAGAAGGAGATGTTCGCGCTCCAGCGACGCCTCCTGCTCACGTTCCTGGCCGGTCGATGACCGACGTCCCCGTCGGGCTGCTCGTCGCGCTCGCGGTGCTCGGCATCGCGTTCGCGGCGGCGATGTCGGCGGGCGAGGTCGCCGTCACGCGCGTCTCGCGCGCCACGGTGACAGACCTCGTCGCCGAGCAGCACCCCGCCGCCGCCCGCGTCATGCGGCTCGAGGAGCACGCGCTGCGCGTCGCCGCCGCCGCGTCGTTCGTCAGGCTGCTCGCGGAGATGACCGCGACCGTCTGCCTCACGCTCGTCGTGTCGTCGGGCTCGCTGCCGTGGTGGGCCGTCCTGCTGATCACGGTCGGCCTGGTCGCCGTCGTCGCGTTCCTGCTCGTGCGCGTCAGCCCCCGCAGCATCGGCCGCTCGCACCCCGTGCGCACCCTCACCGTCCTGTCCCGCCCGCTGCTCGGCGTCACGACCGCGTTCGGCGGGCTCGGCCGTGCCGCGTCGTACGCGGGGCCCGCGCAGGACGAGGAGGAGCTGCGCGAGATGGTGCAGCGCGTGAGCGAGTCCGAGGCGATCGAGGACGAGGAGCGCGAGATGTTCCGCTCCGTGCTCGAGCTCGGCGACACGCTGACCCGCGAGGTCATGGTCCCGCGCACCGACATGGTGACGACCCACGCGGACACGCCCGTGTTCAAGGTCCTCGCGCTGCTGCGCCGGTCCGGCTACTCGCGCGTGCCCGTCGTCGGCGAGTCGGTGGACGACCTGCGCGGCGTGCTGTACCTCAAGGACGTGGTCCGACGGCTGAGGCTCGCTCCCGGGGTCGACGACCCCGACGCCGACGCGCTCCTCGCCGCGCCCGCGCACTCGCTCGCCCGGCCCGCGGTGTTCGTGCCCGAGTCGAAGCCCGTCGACGAGCTGCTGCGCGAGCTGCAGGACGGCTCGTCGCACATGGCCATGGTCGTCGACGAGTACGGCGGCATCGCCGGGCTCGTCACCATCGAGGACGCGCTCGAGGAGATCGTCGGCGAGCTCACGGACGAGCACGACCCGACCGCGCCCGAGGTCGAGGACCTCGGCGACGGCGTCTACCGGGTGCCCGCACGGCTCGGCCGCGACGAGGTCGGCGAGCTGTTCGGCCTCGACGTCGAGGACGAGGACGTCGACACCGTCGGAGGGCTGCTCGCGAAGGCCCTCGGCAAGGTCCCGCTCCCCGGCTCCACCGGGGACATCCACGGCCTGCACCTCGTCGCCGAGCACGCTCAGGGGAGGCGACGCACGCTCTCCACCGTGCTCGTGAGCCTCGCGACCCCCGACGACCCACCGACGACCACGCCCGCCGAGGGCGTCCCGACCGACCAGCACGGAGCCGCACGATGACCTTCCGCTCAGGATTCGCCTGCTTCGTCGGCCGGCCCAACGCCGGGAAGTCGACGCTCACCAACGCGCTCGTCGGGCAGAAGGTCGCGATCACGTCCGGACGCCCGCAGACCACCCGGCACGCCGTGCGGGGCATCGTGCACCGGCCCGACGCGCAGCTCGTCCTCGTCGACACCCCTGGCCTGCACCGGCCGCGCACGCTGCTCGGCGAGCGGCTCAACGACCTCGTCAAGGACACGCTCACCGAGGTCGACGTCGTCGGCTTCTGCCTGCCCGCGGACCAGCGCGTCGGTCCCGGCGACCGGTTCATCGCCGACCAGCTCGCCGAGCTCGCGCGCGACGGCCGCGGCACGCCCGTCGTCGCGATCGTCACGAAGGCGGACACCGTCGGCAAGGGCCGGCTCGCGGAGCACCTGCTCGCGGTGCAGAACCTCGGCGAGTGGGCCGACATCGTGCCCGTCTCCGCGGTGTCCGGCTACCAGGTGAAGGTCCTCGAGGACGTGCTCGTCGGTCACCTGCACGAGGGGCCGGCGCTCTACCCCGAGGGCGAGCTCACCGACGAGCCCGACAACGTCATGGTCGCCGAGCTCGTCCGCGAGGCCGCGCTCGAGGGCGTGCGCGACGAGCTGCCGCACTCGCTCGCGGTCGTCGTCGACGAGATCGTGCCGCGCGAGACCACGTCGCCCGACGCCACGCCCATGCTCGACGTGCGCGTGCACCTGTTCGTCGAGCGCGACAGCCAGAAGGCCATCGTCATCGGCAAGGGCGGTGCGCGCCTGCGCGACGTCGGCAGCCAGGCACGCCGCGGCATCGAGGCGCTGCTCGGCGCGCGCGTGTTCCTCGACCTGCACGTCAAGGTCGCGAAGGACTGGCAGCGCGACCCCAAGCAGCTCGGGCGGCTGGGGTTCTGATGCTCCGTCCCGGGTTCCGCGACCGGCGCACCCTGCCGCACGAACGGCGGGGCGGGTCGCCGTACCGCGTCGTCGCGAGCACGGCGCTCGGGATCGTCGTGCTCGCGGTGCTCGGCGCCGTCATGGGCCCGCAGTGGGACCCCGTCCCGCTCGCCGACCCGATCGCCGTCGAGACCACCGACACCGCGATCGGCGGTGCGCCCGCGCTGCGGACCTACGACGTCGCGACCAGCACGGTCACCGTGCGGCTCGACGGCGCGGCCGTCCAGGCGCAGATCAGCGTGCCCGTCGGGCTCGACGAGCCCGCGCCCGGCGTGGTGTTCGTGCACGGCGCGGGCACCGGGAAGTTCGCGCGCGCGTTCGTCGAGCAGGCGCACGCGCTCGCGGCGTCCGGCATCGTCGCGATGGTCCCCGACAAGCGGCTCGACACCTACACGACCCGGCACCGCGACTACGTGCAGATGGCGGCCGACTACGACGCGTCGGTCGAGGTGCTGCGGCGGCATGCCGACGTCGACCCCGACCGGGTCGGCGTGTACGCCGAGAGCGAGGGTGGCTGGATCGCCCCGGTCATGGCCGCCGAGGACCCGCGGCTCGCGTTCGTCGTGCTCGTGTCGTCGCCCGTCGTGCCGCCGCGTGAGCAGGCCGCGTTCGCGGTCGACTCCTACCTGCGCAACACCGGCGTGCCGCACGGCGTGTTCCGCGCGATCCCGCGCGCGGTGGGCATGTCCCTGCCCGGCGGCGGCTTCGAGTACGCCGACTTCGACGTCACGCCGTTCCAGCGCCAGATGCGCCAGCCCGTGCTCGTCGTGTACGGCACCGGCGACGCGTCCATGCCCACCGTGCAGGGCGCCGAGCAGATCATCCGCGACACCGCGATCGCCGGGAACGGCGACGTGACGGTCCGGTACTACGAGGGCGCCAACCACGGGATCCGGGTGCACGGCGACGTGTCGCAGCAGTTCCTCGGCGACCTGTCGGGATGGGTGCTCGGGCTGCCCGCGACGGCCAGCAGCGAGCCGCGGATCGCGGGCGCGCAGCCCGTGCAGACGTACGTGGCGGCGCCGGTGCCGGAGCCGTGGTGGCTGCGCGACGGCGACGTCGTGCTCGGCACCGTCGCGGTCGCGGCCGGCCTGATCGTGCTCGCGCCGCTCGCGGTCGGGGGAGCGCGCACCGTCGAGGCCGTCCGTGCGCGCACGCACCGCCGGCGCGCGGTGCCGGCCGACGACGCGCCGCCCGCGGTGGTCCGACGCCCCGCGCGGTTCGGCCCCGGTGTGGCACCGCGGCTCGCGGTGCTCGGCGGCGGGACGGTGCTCACCGTCGTCGCGCTCGTCGTCTACCTCGTGGCGGTCGCACGGCTCGCGCTCGACTACGAGCGCAACGACTGGGTCGTGCAGGGCGGGTGGCTGCTCGTGCGGCTGCTCGGGGTCGGCGTCGTCGTCGCCGCCGTGCTGCTCGCGCGTCGCGTGCACCGGCTCGGCGTCGCGCACGCGCCCGTCGTCGGCGGGGTCGTGCGCGTCGTGGCGGGCTGGGCGGTCGTCGTCGGGTCGGCCGTGCTGCTCGTCGTCCTGGCGTACTGGGGCGTGTTCCAGCTGGGCATCTGACCGCCGGTCGGTCCCCGTTTGTGTGGGACCGGCCCTGGTGAGGCACCATATGCGCGGCGCCCCAAGGCGTCGTCCGGACCGAGGAGGGGGCTGCGTGCGCACGTCCTGGGGATCGGCGACCGACCGAGGCCTCGTCCGCGAGGTCAACGAGGACGCGCTGCTCGCGTACCCGCCCGTGTTCCTCGTCGCCGACGGCATGGGCGGGCACGACGCGGGCGACCTCGCGAGCCGGATCGCGGTCGAGGAGTTCGCGCAGCTCGCGGGCCAGCTCGCCGCGACCGCCGACGACGTGCACGCGTGCTTCACGCGCACGGCGGCCCGCATCCGCGGCGAGTTCACGGGCGGCCGGCGCGGCGGCACGACCGTCGCCGGGGTCGCCGTCACCGAGCACGAGGGCGGGTCGTACTGGCTCGTCTTCAACGTCGGCGACTCGCGCGTCTACCGCTGGTCCGACGGCGTGCTCGAGCAGGTGAGCGTCGACCACTCCGTCGTGCAGGAGCTCATCGACCTCGGCGAGATCACCGTCGCCGACGCGGAGCGCCACCCCGAGCGGCACGTCCTCACGCGCGCGCTCGGCACCGGCGAGCCGCCCGAGCCCGACTACTGGCTGCTCCCCGCGGGACTCACCGACCGCCTGCTCATCTGCACCGACGGCCTCACGCGCGAGCTCCACGACGACGACCTCGCCGCCGTGCTCGCGGCCGTGGGCGACCCGCAGGACGTCGCGACGCAGCTCGTCCAGGCCGCGCTCGACCGCGGCGCGCGCGACAACGTCAGCGCCGTCGTCGTCGACGTCGCGACCGCCGCGGGTGCGCTCGACGACGTCCACATCACCGTGCCGCGCATCGGCGCGGACCTCGCCCCGACCCAGTGGGACGAGATGCTCAACGGGGCGACCGTGCCACGTTCGCCCGCGCGGCCCTCGTCAACCTCCCCCGGGACGTCGGACCATGGAGGCACACTCTCGTCCGAATCCCCGACCGCTCGCGACCAGGAGACCCCGACATGAGCGTGCCCCAGTACAGCGCCGGCGAGTGGACCGCGGTCGTCCGGCCGGGGTTCGTCGCGCTCGTCGGACCGCAGGCCGACGCCGACGTCGCCCGCGCGCTCTGGGACGCCGCGCCGCAGGGCGTGCTCGCCGCGCTCGACGTGCTCGCGCGCGACGGGCTGGCCGCGCTCCCGCCGTTCGCCGTCGCGTCCGTCGACGGCACCCGGGTGCACGTCGCCGTCCGTGGCGACGTCGACGTCGAGGTGACCGCGACCGACGGCGCCGTGCAGGTGCTGCGCGCCGGCGCCGTCCGGACGTGGTCGGAGCAGGTGCTCGATTCCGTGGGCGTGCTCGTCGCGCGCGCGGACGGCGCGCCCGATGCCCCCGCGCTGCCGCTCGTCGAGGGTGTCGCACCCGCCGGGTCCGTGCGCGTGGACGTCGCCGAGGTCGTCGTGCCCGACGTCCCCGCGGTCGAGCCGCAGGCCGAGGAGCCCGCGGAGGCGGTCGAGGTGGCCGACGACGCCGCTGCTGCGACGCCGTCCGTCGCGGACGAGCCCGTGCCGGCGCCCGCGGAGCCGGCCGCCGAGCCCGCCCCGGTTGCGGCGGAGCCCGTCGCCGACGAGGCCGTGGAGCCGGTCGCCGTCGAGCCGTCCGTCGTCGAGCCGGTCGAGGTCGAGCCCGTCGCGGAGCCCGTCGACCTCACCAAGGAGGCCCCGCGGGCGGAGGTCGCCGACGTCGTCGAGGAGCCCGCCACACCCGTCGACGACGCGTGGGAGCACACCGTCCGCGCGCCCGTGTCGGCGTCGTACCCGCTCGAGCCGCCGACGACGGAACCGCGCTACGACGTGGTCGCCGCCGCCGAGCAGTTCCTCGAGCAGCACTCGCAGCGGCCCGGGCTGGTCGACCTCACGCCGGCGCGGCCCCTCGACCAGCCGGCCGTCCCGCCCGCGTCGCCCGACGACCACGACGGCCTGACGATCCTGTCCTCGGACCTCGCCGCGATCCGTGACCAGCTCCCGAGCTGGGCGTCCGACGAGGTGCCCGGGCCGTTCGCCGTGCCCGCGGCCGCGGAGCCCGCGCGGCTCGTGCTGTCGACCGGCCTGGTCGTCACGCTGGACCGCGCGGTGCTGCTCGGGCGCGCGCCGCAGGTCGCGCGCGTCACCAACCGCGAGCTCCCGCGCCTCGTCACGGTGCCGAGCCCGCAGCAGGACATCTCGCGCACGCACGCCGAGGTGCGCGTCGAGGGCGACCACGTCCTCGTCACGGACCTCGACTCCACGAACGGCGTGCACGTCTCCCGGCCGGGCGAGGGCGCGCGCCGCCTGCACCCCGGCGAGCCCAGCGTCGTCGCGACCGACGAGGTCGTCGACCTGGGCGACGGGGTGACGTTCACCGTGGAGCGGGGGTCGTGACCGCACGCCGCGAAGCCTCCGCCCCGCCGCGACTGCCCGGCTACGAGTTCCTCAGGGTCCTCGGGCTGGGCGGTTTCGCGGACGTGTTCCTGTACCAGCAGGAGCTCCCGCGACGTGAGGTCGCGGTCAAGGTGCTGCTCGCGGGCAGCCTCGACGACGAGGTCCGGACCCGGTTCCAGTCCGAGGCCAACCTCATGGCCCAGCTGTCGCACCACCCGTCGATCGTCACGATCTACCAGGCAGCCATCGCCGCCGACGGCCGCCCGTACCTCGTCATGGAGTACTGCTCGCGACCCGGCCTCGCCGAGCGGTACCGGCACGAGCGGATCTCCGTGGCCGAGTCGCTGCGGATCGGCGTCCGCCTCGCGTCGGCCATCGAGACCGCGCACCGCGCGGGCATCCTGCACCGCGACATCAAGCCCGCGAACGTCCTGACGACGGACTTCGGCTGGCCCGCGCTCACCGACTTCGGCATCGCCGCGACGACCGGCCACGGCGCCGGCGCGACGGTCGGCATGTCGATCCCGTGGTCGCCGCCCGAGCTGCTCGGCGAGCACCCGACGGGCGACCAGCGCTCCGACGTGTACTCGCTCGGCGCGACGGTGTACTCGCTGCTCGCGGGCCGGACCCCGTTCGAGATCCCCGGCGGGCAGAACAGCGCGCAGCAGCTCGTCGCGCGCATCGAGCGGTCGCCGCTGCCGCCGACGGGCCGCGACGACGTGCCCGTCGGCCTGCAGCACGTGCTCGAGCGCGCGATGGCGAAGGACCCGGACCGCCGGTTCACGTCCGCGGCCGCGATGGGCCGCGCGCTCCAGGCGGTCGAGTCCGGGCTGCGGCTGCCCGTCACGCCGCTCGACCTGCCCGACGGCGACGAGCCCGCGGAGCCGCCGCTCGTCCTGCCCTCGGCCGAGCCCGAGGACGCGACGCGCGTCCGGTCGGTCGTGACGCTCGACCCGCACGGCGGTCGTGCCGCGCCGGTCACCCCGGTCGCGCCCGACGCCGACGAGCCGACGCGGCTCAGCGGCGTCCACGTCCTGCGCCCGGACGACGCCGCCCCGCGCCCGTCCGCGTTCGTCGTGCCCGACGAGCCCGCGCGCGGGACCGAGGAGGAGCGTCCGACCGCGTCCCGGCGCACGCGCGTGCTGGCGGGCGCCGCGGCCGCCGTCGTGCTGCTCGGCACGGTGTCCGTCGTCGCGTACGCGAACCTCACGGGCGAGCCGCCCCCGCGCACCAGCCCGTCGCAGGACGACCTGACCGGCGACGCCCCTCAGGTGACCGGTCAGGTCGTGCCCGCGCCGCACTCGCTCAAGGGTGTCGCGCAGGCCGACGGCTCCGTGGTGTTCACGTGGGTCAACCCGCTGCCCGCGGAGGGCGACCGCTACCTGTGGGCGGTCCGCACGGCGACGGGCGAGCCGACGCCGCAGCTCGCGGACGCGCCGACCGTGACCGTCCCCGCCGACCAGGCACCGGGCGGGCAGGTCTGCATCGAGGTGTCGATCGTGCGTGCCGACCGGTCGTCGTCGACGCAGCCCGCGCAGGGGTGCACGTCGTGAGCTGGCAGACCGTCCGCAGCCGCGCGACCAAGACGATGGCCGTGGTCACGCTGCCCGCGCTCGTCGCGGTGCTCGCGCTCGTCGACCAGGGCTTCCCGCTCGCGCGCGTCGACCTCAACGACGGCGGCGTGTGGCTGACCAACACGAGCCAGCTCAAGCTCGGCCGGTTCAACGCCCAGGTCGAGGAGCTCGACGCGGGCGTCGTCACCAGCGGCAGCACGTTCGACGTCCAGCAGGACGGCGGCGACGTGCTGCTGCTCGAGCCCTCCGGTTTCTCGGTCGTCGACCCCGCGTCGGTCACGCAGACGACCGCGGTGGCCGCCCCCGGTGCCGACGTGTCGATGGCCGCCGGCACGGTCGCCGTCGCGTCCGGCGGCGACGCGTGGGTGCGTCCCGTCGACCAGCTCGACCGGCTCAACGTCCCGCAGGACCCGGCCGACGTGGAGGTGGGCGAGGGCGGCACGGTCGTCGTGGCGCGCACCGGTGTCGCGCTGGCGGTCGCCGAGGACGGCACCGTCACGCGCGTCGACCTGTCGACGGTCCCCGGCACGACCCCGGCGGGCACGCTGCGCGGCGAGGGCGAGGTCGACGCCGTGACCGCCGTCGGGGACGAGCCCGTCGTCCTGTCGGGGAGCACGGTGCGCACGCTGCACGGGACGGTCGAGCTCGACGGCGAGGACCTCGCGCTGCAGCAGCCCGGCCCGCAGTCGTCGCGCGTGCTGGTGTCCAGCCGCGACGCGCTGCTCGAGGTGCCGCTGGACGGCGGGGACGTCGTCGAGCACCCCACGACGGGCGAGGGCCGGCCGGCCCGGCCGGTCCAGGTCGGGTCGTGTGCGCACGCCGCGTGGGCGACGCCGCTCGGCTCGTACCTCGAGCTCTGCGACGGCGCGAAGCCGCAGGTCCGGGACCTGGAGGACATGTCCGCGCAGGACGTGCTCGTGTTCCGCGTCAACCACGGCATCGTCGTGCTCAACGACACGCTGCGGGGCCGCGTCTGGATGCCTACCCAGGACACCGACCTGCGGACGCCGGACTGGCAGGACGTCGTGCCCGAGGAGGAGCCCGAGGAGTCCGAGGACGAGTCGCAGACCCCGCAGACCACGCAGGAGCTCGTGACCGAGTGCAGCGACTCGTCGGCGTCGCCGGTCGCCGCGGACGACGAGTTCGGCGTGCGACCCGGGCGCACGACGATCCTGCCGGTCGTCGACAACGACTCGTCGTCGGACTGCGGGATCCTCGTCATCTCGTCGGTCGACCCGCTGCCGCCCGAGTTCGGCACGGTCGAGCCGATCTTCGGCGGCCGGTCGCTGCAGGTCGCGGTCGCGCCGGACGCGTCGGGCACCGCCGAGTTCACCTACACCGTCGACGACGGGCGGGGCACGTCGTCGCCCACGACCGCGCGCGTGCGGCTCACCGCGCGCGACGGCTCGCTCGACGACCCGCCGGTGCAGCTGCGGACCGGCTCGCTGCGCGTCGAGGCGGGCGGTGAGGCCGAGCACCAGGTGCTCGCCGACTTCCGCGACCCCGACGGCGACGACCTCGTCCTCGTCGGTGCGACCGCGGACCCGGCGTCGGGCACGGTCCGGTTCCGGCAGGACGGCTCGCTCACGTTCCGGGCCGACGGCGGGCGGCTGGGCCGCACCCCCGTGACGGTGCTGGTGTCGGACGGGAACCACACCGTCGAGGGCACGCTCGAGGTCGACGTGCGGCCCGCCGGGTCGCTCGCGCCGCAGATCGACCCCGTGCACGCCGTGACGTACGTCGGGCAGCCCGTGACGCTGCGGCCGCTCGACGCGGTGCGCAGCTCGTCGCAGGAGGCGCCCCGCCTGGCGAGCGTCGACCAGGTGGTCGGCGCGACCGTCGAGGCCGACCTCACCGCGGGCACGTTCACGTTCTCCGCGCCGCGGGCGCAGACCTACTACGTGCCGTTCGTCGTCACGGCCGCCCCCCAGCAGGCGACCGGGCTCGCCCGCGTCGACGTCCTGGAGTGGCCCGAGCAGGCGCGTCCCCCGGTCGCGGTGCGCGACGTCGCGTACCTGCCCGCGGGCGGCGAGGTGACGGTCGACCCGCTCGAGAACGACTCCGACCCCGCCGGCGGCGTGCTCGTGCTGCAGGACGTCGAGGTGCCCGCGGGGTACGGCCTGCACGCGGCCGTGCTGGAGCACCGGTACGTCCAGATCACCGCGGACCGCACGCTCACCGAGCCGGTGTCGATGCGGTACGTGGTGTCGAACGGCGGCGAGCAGGCCGTCGGCGAGATCGTCGTGCGGCCCGTGGCGGCGACGGGGACGTCGCAGCCACCCGTCGTGCGCAACGTCGAGGCGTCCGTGCGCACCGGGGGTGTGGTGACGATCCCGGTGCTGGACACCGCGTACGACCCCGACGGCGACCGCCTCACGGTCCAGCCGACGTTCGCCGAGCCGCTCGGCGACGGCGAGGGGCTGCTGTTCGTGTCGGGCGACGTCTTGCGGTACCAGGCGCCGTCGTCCCCGATGACGGCGCGCGCGACGTTCGTGGTCCGCGACGAGACGGGCAACGAGACCGCGGCGACGCTCACCGTGCGGGTGCACGCGTCGGACGCCGCCACCAAGGCGCCGCCGCGGCCCCGCGACCTCGAGGCCCGCGTCTTCGCGGGCGACAAGGTCCGCATCGACGTCCCGCTCGTCGGGATCGACGACGACGGCGACGGCGTGACGCTGCTCGGCTTCGCCAAGCCGCCGGAGCGCGGGCGCATCGTCGAGGTCGGCGCGGACTACCTGGTCTACGAGGCCGCGCAGGACGATCTCGGCACGGTGACGTTCAGCTACGCCGTCGAGGACTGGACCGGTCAGCGCGCGGTCGCCGACATCCGCGTCGGCATCGCGAAGCGCCCCACGACCGCGGCCACCGTCGTCGCGCGCGACGACGCCGTGACGGTCGCGCCGGGCCGGACGGTCGAGGTGCGCGTGCTCGCGAACGACGTCGACTCCAGCGGCGGCGACCTGCGGCTGTCGGACGAGCTCGTGACGTCGCCCGCCGACGTCGCCGCCGAGGTCGAGGGGCGGCGCATCATCGTGCGCGCGCCCGAGCGCGACGGGATCCTGCAGATCTCGTACACCGCGACCAACACGCGCGGCGGCAGCGACACCGCCGTGCTCACCGTGACCGTCACGCGCGACGCACCCGTGCTCGCCCCGATCGCCGCGGACGTCGTGGTCCCGCCCGCCGACACGTTCGAGCTGACCGAGGTCGCCGTCAACGTCCTGACCCTCGCGCAGAACCCGAGCGGGCCGCTCAGCGACCTCGAGGTCTCCGTGCCGCGGTCCGTCGCCGACGTCGCGCGCGTCGCCGACGACGGTCGCGTGGTCGTCACCCTCGTCGACCACGCGCAGACGCTCCCGTACCGGCTGACCAACACGACCGACCCCACCGGCCAGGCGGCGTCGTGGGCGTTCATCACCGTGCCGGCCCTCGGGTTCTTCCCGCCGACCCTGCGGCGCGGCGCGCCCGACCTGCGGGTCGCGTCGGGCGAGCTCCTGGAGATCTCCCTCGACGAGCAGATCAAGGTCGCCCCCGGGCGCACCGCTCAGGTCGCCGACCCGCTGGGCGTCACCGCGACCAGGTCCGACGGCAGCGGGCTGGTCAAGGACGAGACGACGCTGCAGTTCCGGTCCGCGCCCGGCTACGCCGGCCCCGCGTCGGTCACGCTCGTCGTCACCGACGCGACGGGTGCGGGCGACTCGTCCGCGCACACCGCGCCGATCACCCTGCTGATCGACGTGTACGCGGTCGACGACCACCCGCCCACGTTCACCCCCTCGATGATCGACGTCGCGCCCGGCGAGGCCGCGTCCGTCGTCGACCTGCGGGCGTTCACGACCGGGCCGTCCGGGCAGGCGGGCACCGCGGAGAAGTACAGCTACCAGCTCACGGGCGCGAGCCCGGTCGGGTTCACCGCGACGGTCGAGAGCGGCATCCTCTACGTCGCCGCGGCCCGCGACACCCCGAAGGGCAAGACCGCGCAGCTGCCGATCCGCATCGGCTACGGCCGGTCGGGCGCGCTCGACCAGACGGTCGACGTGCGCGTGGTCGCGAGCAAGCGTCCGTTCGCGGCGGTGGTCGACCGCACGATCCCCGACGGCAAGGAGGGCGAGGAGCGCCGCGTCGACGTGCTCGACGGCGCGTACAACCCGTTCCCCGGCGAGCCGCTCACTGTGGTCGGCGCGCGCGTCGAGGCGGGCCAGGGGACCGTCGCCGTCGGCGAGGGGTCCGTCGCGCTGCGCCCCGCACAGGGCTTCATCGGCCAGATGGTCGCCGTGGTGCGCGTGCGCGACGCGACCGGTGACCCGGACCGGGAGGTCGAGGGTCGGGTCGTGCTCGTCGTGCGCGGCCGGCCGGCCGTGCCCGTCGCGCCGCGCGTCGGCGAGGTGCGGGACCGGACGGTCGTGCTGTCGTGGGACGCCCCCGACAACCGTGGCGCCGCGATCGAGGAGTACCGCGTCGTCGCCTCCCCGGGCGGGATCACGCGGTCGTGCACGAGCACCACGTGCACGCTCGACAACCTGACGAACGACGTCGAGTACACGTTCACGGTCGCGGCCCGCAACGCCGTCGGCTGGTCCGACCCGAGCGCGCCGTCGGCGCCCGCGCGCCCCGACGCCGTGCCCGACGCGCCGGCCGCGCCGACGCTCGAGTTCGGCGACGGTTCCGTGACGGCCCGGTGGACGCCGCCCGCGTCGCACGGATCACCCGTGTCGAGCTACACCGTGCAGATCTCGCCGTCCCCGCAGAGCGGGCCCGCGAGCGTCTCGACGAGCTCGACGAGCTTCACGTTCGCCGGTCTGCGGAACGGCACCGCGTACACGGTCCAGGTCCGGGCGCACAACCGCGCGCCCGAGCCGGGCCCGTGGTCCCCGTGGTCGACGCCGATGGTGCCCGCGCGCGTCCCGGACGCACCGGTCGTGCAGGCGTTGCCGACGGATACGCGAGCGGGAAGCGTTCTGGACATCTCGTGGACCGCCCCAGCAGACAACGGGGATACGGTCGCGGCCTATGAGGTCACGGTGAAGGGGCCAAACGGCGTGAGCGCGGAGGTCCCCGCTGGGCAACTCCGCTGGACGTTCGACAAGGCGACTACCGGCCATCCATACGAGGTTTCGGTAAGGGCGCGCAACAAGGCCGGATGGGGCGCCGCGGGGTCCACCACTGCCTCCACCTTTGGTCTTCCGAAGGCCCCGGCGTCACTAACCGCGACGTCTCTCGCTGGGCAGGGTGCAGTCCATCTCGCGTGGTCCAGGGCGGACGGCAACGGCGCTCAGATCACCGAGTACGTCGTGATGGTGGATGGCTCCGAGCGCTCGGTCGGAAGTGCCGAGCAGTGGGTCGCCGAAGGGTTGTCGGTCGGAGAGCACTCCTTCCAGGTGCGGGCCGTCAACCAGGCCGGGTCGAGCGGCTGGAGTCCTGGAGCGACGGCGAGAGCAACGACTCCGCCCGGCCAGCCATCCGTGTCCGCGGCTGCGGTCAGCGCGACCGCGGCAGGTGGGCGACCGACGCAACTCACGATCAATTGGAGCGCTGTCTCGGCCAACGGCGGCAGCGAACTTGAGTACCAGTACACGATCGAGGCAGACGGCGGACGTAAGTCCGGAACGGTCACGTCGACAAGCGAGACGATTGACGTCTCCGGGTGGAACTGGCGCTGGCAAGGGAGCCGCGTGACCGTGGCGGTCGTTGCAGTCACGAGGATCGACGGTCGTTCGTTCGCCGGTACGCCGGGTCAGAGCACCACGATCGTCACCTGGGGCGCGGTCCCCGGCAAGGTCGGCGGACTCACGCTCACCCCGAACGACGTCGACGCGCCCACCCAGCTCACCGCGGCGTGGTCGGCGCCCGACTCGGGCGGCCTGTCGGTGACGTACCAGGTCTGCTGGTTCGTCGACGGCAACCCGGTCGGGTGCGACGACGAGAGCGGCACGACCCGCACCCGGCGGATGCGTGACCTCGGCAACCCGCCGAAGGCGGCCGTCGTGGCCGTCGAGGTCACCGCCCGCAACGAGAAGGGCGCCGGCCCGACGTCCAACCGCGTCGAGTACACGGTCCCCTGACCCCTGACCCCCGCACGTCCCTGGAGGAGAACACGATGACCCCCGAGCAGAGCGCCTGGTTCGCCGAGACGTTCGACACGCTCGTGTCCAACGTCGGGCAGGCCCTGCTGGGCAAGGACCGGACGATCCGCCTCGCGCTCACCGCGATGCTGGCCGAGGGCCACCTGCTGCTCGAGGACGCGCCCGGCACGGGCAAGACGTCGCTCGCGAAGGCGCTGGCCGCGACGGTGCAGGGCACGCACCACCGCATCCAGTTCACGCCGGACCTCCTGCCGTCGGACGTCACGGGCGTGACGATCTACGACCAGGGCACGCACAAGTTCGAGTTCCACCAGGGGCCCGTGTTCGCGTCGGTGGTGCTCGCGGACGAGATCAACCGTGCCTCGCCGAAGACGCAGGCCGCGCTGCTCGAGGTCATGGAGGAGGGGCACGTCACGGTCGACGGCGTGACCCACTCGGTCGGCCGTCCGTTCATGGTCATCGCGACGCAGAACCCGATCGAGCAGGCGGGCACGTACCGCCTGCCGGAGGCGCAGCTCGACCGCTTCCTCATCAAGACGTCGCTCGGGTACCCGGACCGCGCGTCGACCATCGAGATCCTCGCGGGCGCGCGCGACCGCACCACCAACCTCGCGCCGCGCATCACGACCCAGGCGGTCGGCACGATGGCGGACCTCGCCCGCACGGTGCACATCGACGACGCGGTGCTCGACTACGTCGCCCGGCTCACCGAGGCGACCCGCGCCGACGCGCAGACCGCGCTCGGGGCGAGCGTCCGCGGCGGCCTCGCGCTCGTGCGCTGCGCCAAGGTGTGGGCCGCGGCCGCGGGCCGTGAGTACGTGCTGCCGGACGACGTGAAGGACCTCGCCCAGCCCGTGCTCACGCACCGGCTCGTGCTCGACACCGAGGCGGAGTTCGCGGGCGTGCGCGCGGACGACGTGCTCGAGCGCATCCTCGAGACGACGGCGCCGCCGGTCCTGCGAGCCGTGTGACGGTGTCGGTGCGCATCTCGCCCCTCGGCTGGGGGACGGCGGTCGTCGCCGTCCTCGGCCTCGTCGTGGGCCGGTGGCTCGGCTGGCTGGAGGCCGCCGCCGTGGGCGCCGCGCTCACGGCCGTGCTCGTCGTCTCCGGGCTCATGGTGCTGGGACGGTCGCGGTTCGGCGTCGTGCTGGACCTCGCGGACCGGCGCGTCCGCGTGGGGGAGCGGGCGGTCGGACGCGTCGAGGTGCGCAACGCCGGGCGGCGCCGGTCGCTGCCCGCGCGGATCGAGCTGCCCGTCGGGACGTCCGTCGCGGAGCTCGCGGTGCCGGGCCTCGCGGCGGGGGCGTCGCACGACGAGCTGTTCGCCGTCCCGACGTCGCGCCGCGCGGTCGTGGTCGTCGGGCCGGTCCGCTCGGTCCGCGGCGACCCGTTCGGGCTCGTCCGCCGCGCCGTCCGGTGGACGTCACCCGTGGAGCTGTTCGTCCACCCGCTGACGGTGGGTCTCACCGGGTCGGGCTCGGGCGTGCTGCGCGACCTCGAGGGGCAGTCGACGCGCGACCTGTCGGACTCCGACCTGTCCTTCCACGCGCTGCGGGACTACGTGGCGGGCGACGACCGCCGGTACATCCACTGGCGCACGACGGCGCGCCGGGGCGCGCTCATGGTCAAGCAGTTCGAGGACACGCGCCGGACGCAGACGGTGATCGCGCTCGCGACGGACCCGCGCGACTACGCGGACGACGACGAGTTCGAGCTCGCGGTGTCGGTCGTCGCGTCGCTCGCCGTCCACACGATCCGCGAGCAGCGGGACATCGCGGTGCTCGCCGGCCCGGGGTCGCTGCGCGTGCAGACGCCCCCGCTGCTGCTCGACGACTGCGCGCGGCTCGCGACGGCGGACGGCGGGGCGGGTGCCGCGCTGCTCGGGCGGCGGGTCGCGCGCGAGACGCCCGACGTGTCCGTGGCGATCCTGGTCACCGGGTCGGAGGTCGACGACGCGACGCTGCGGCTCGGTGCGCGGCACGTGCCCACGGGCACGCGCACCGTCGTGGTGCGCTGCCGCCGCGGCGCGGAGGTCGCTGTCCGCACGCAGGGCACGCTCAGCATGGCGACGGTGGGCGCGTTGTCGGACCTGCCCCGCATGCTGCGGCGGGTGGTCGCGTGAGCGGGCGGCCCGCGATCGGGGTGCGCGGCACGCGGGCGGCGACGGTCGACGTCGCCGTGCTGGTCGCCGCGCTCGCGCTGGTGCTCGTGCCGCTGCTGCCGGTCTACGGCGACCTGGCCGCGCTGCCGGCGATCGCCGGCGGCCTCGTGCTCGGGGCGGGCGTCGCCGTGTGGGCGGCCGCCCGGCGCTGGTCCGCCGCGGTGACCGTCGCCGCCGTCACCCTGACCTACCTCCTCGCGGGCGGGCCGCTGGCCGCGCCGTCGACGACGGTCGCCGGCGTCGTGCCGACGGCGCGGACCGCGGTCGAGCTCGCGCGCGGCGCGGCGTCGACGTGGAAGCAGGTGCTCACCCTGCAGCCGCCGGTCGGCACGAGCGGGTCGCTGCTCGTCGCCGCCTACCTGCTGGCGCTCGTCGGGTCGGCGACCGCCGTGACCCTGGCGCTGCGGGTGCGCCGCCCGGCGGTCGCGGCGCTCGCCGCGGTCGTGCCGCTCGTCGCCATGGTGGCCGTGATCGTGCTCGGCACGCGGGACCCGGTCCCGCCGCCCGCGCTCACCGGGACCGTCGCGGTGCTCGTGCTGCTGCCCTGGGCGGCCGCGCGCACCGGGCTGCTGCGGCCGCGGCGGGTCGTCGCGCTCGGGTCGCTCGCCGCGGTCGCGCTCGGGGCGGGTGTCGTCGGTGCGCCCGCGGTCGTCGGGGACACGTCCCGGTACGTCGTGCGGGACGAGATCGTGCCGCCGTTCGACCCGCGCGACTACCCGAGCCCGCTGTCGGCGTTCCGGCACTTCGTCAAGCTCGGCGAGGACACCACCCTGCTCACGGTGTCGGGCCTGCCCGACGGCGCACGCGTGCGTCTCGCGACGATGGACCGCTACGACGGCGTCGTCTGGAACGTCTCGGGCGACGGCTCGGCCGACGCGTCCGGGGAGTTCCGTCGCGTGGGCGACGTGCTCGAGCCGTCCGACACCGGCGACCGCGCGCGCGTGCAGGTCGAGGTCGGTGCGCTCACGGGCGTCTGGCTGCCGACGGTCGGGATGGCGACGTCGTTCGACCTCGGCGCGTCGTCGGGTGCGCTGCGGTACAACGACGCGACGGGTGCCGCGGTGCTCGTGGGCGGTGTGCGCAGTGGCATGACGTACGACGTGGACGTCGTCGTCCCGCCGGTCCCGGAACCCTCCGACATCGGCGCCGCACCGGTCGCCGCCGTGACGCTGCCGGACGTCGTCGGTGCGCCCGACGTCGTCGCGGTCACCGCGCCCGACGTCGCGCGCGACGCCGGCGACCCGTCCGAGGTCGCGACGGCGCTCACCGCGTGGCTCTCCGAGGAGGGGTACTTCAGCCACGGCGTCGCACCCGAGGACTACCCGTCGCTGTCGGGGCACGGGGCGTACCGCATGACGGAGCTGCTCGGCGGTGACCTCATGGTCGGAGACGGCGAGCAGTACGCGTCGGCGCTCGCTCTGCTGGCGCGCGAGATGGGGCTGCCGGCACGCGTCGTGCTCGGCTTCCAGCCCGAGCCGTCGGGCGGGGAGCCCGTGGACCTCACGGGCGACGACATCCGCGCGTGGGTGGAGATCGCGTTCACCGGGTACGGCTGGGTGCCGTTCGACCCGACGCCCCCGCCGACGCAGACGCCGCAGGAGGACCAGCAGCAGGCGCCCACGCAGCCGGACCCCCAGGTCGTCCAGCCGCCCCCGCCGCCGCCGGACGCGGTGACCCCGCCCGACGAGGACACCGAGCAGCCCACGACCGACGACCCGCAGGACGACACCGACGGGAGCGCCGTGTGGCGTCTGGTCGCGCGGATCGCGGGCGTCGCGGCGATCCCGGTGGTCCTGGTCCTGCTGCCGTTCGTCGTCGTCGGGGTGCTCAAGGCGCGCCGTCGTCGCCGGCGGCGGCGCCGTCCCGACACCGTGGGGCGGATGGCCGGCGGCTGGGAGGAGGTCGTCGACCACGCGCACGACCTGCGCCGCCCCGTCCCCGACCTGGCGACGCGGCAGGAGGGCGCGCGCGCCCTGGCCCGCGCGTTCGCGGACGCGCCCGGCCCGCAGGGGGCGGCGGTCGCGGCGTCGGTGCACGAGCTCGCCGGCCACGCGGACCGCGCGGTGTTCGCCGCGGGGGAGCCGACGGACGCCGACGTCGCCGCGTACTGGCAGCGCGTCGAGGCGGCCGTGCAGGCCATGACCCGTACCGTGGGCTGGCGGCGGCGCGTGCGCGCCCGCCTGTCGACCGCGTCGCTGCGGGCCGGCCGGCGGCGTGCCCGGGCCGTCGGTGCGTCGGTGGCGTCGGGACCGCCGGGCCGCCGCGGACGACGGGGCGCGGGCCCCGGGCCGCGGGCGACCTGACCGCCGCCGAGCAGTCCGCACCGCCGTCCCGCCGCTCGACCGTCCGACCCGAGGAAGTGCCCGTGCAGCCCGTCGCCCCGCCCCACCTGCCGTTCCGGTCCGCGGTGCCCGCCGACGAGCCGCCGGCCGGTCTGGGCCGCCGGTTCCTCGCCGGTGCGGTCGACGTCGCGGTGGCCGTCGCGCTCGGTGGGTGGCTCGTGCTGCCGTGGTGGCTGGCCACGGCCCGTGCGGCCGCGACGGGGGAGCAGCCGCCTGCGGCGGGGGCCGGCGTCGTCGTCGGGATCGCGGTCATGGCGATCGTCGGCGCGGTGCAGTGGGTCGTGCACGGACGGACCGGCGCGACCCTCGGCCGGTACGCGCTCGGCATCCGTACGCTCGACGTCGAGACCCGTCGGCCCATCGGGGTCGGGCGGGTGCTGGTGCGCTCGCTCGTCGTCGCGGCGGGTGCGCTCGTCCTGGGGGTGGGCCAGCTCGTGGTCCTGCTGTCGCCGCTCCTCGACCGGACGGGGCGACGCCGGGGGTGGCACGACCTCGTGGCGCGTGACGAGGTGCTCGTCGTGCGCGGCACGCAGCCCGTGCGCCCGCGCGGGGTGCGTGCGTGGGAGGGGGCGGCGCCCGTGCCGCCGGGACGGCCCGCGGCCGCGGACCTGCCCGAGCCGCCGACGGTCACCGCGCCCGTGCGGGTGCCGCGCTGGGCGGGCGCGCAGGCGGGCGGCACGGAGCAGCTCGCGCAGTGGCTGGACGACGCGCCCTCGCTGGTGCTCGCGCCGCTCACCCCCACCCGCAGCGCCCCCGACCTCGACACGCGCGCGCTCCCGATCCTGCGCGCACCGGCCGCCGGCGCGGTCGCACCGAGCGCGCCCGCGACGGCCGTCGGGGGCCTCGACCCGGAGCTCGAGCTCACCCGCCCGGCCCCGCGCCGGCCCGACGTCCGCGTCGTGACCCCGCACGCGCGTCCCGTCCCGATGGCGGCGGAGTTCGAGCTGAGCGACGGGCGCCGGCTCACGGTCGAGCGGACCGCCCTCGTGGGCCGCAACCCGGCCACCGTCGCCGACGTCCAGCTCGTGCGCGTCGTCGACCCCGCGCGGTCCGTCTCGAAGACGCACCTGCAGGTCGGCGTCGAGCCGGGAGGCGTGTGGGTGGCCGACCGGGGGTCGACGAACGGCACGGTCGTGACGCTGCCCGGCGGGGGTCAGGTCGTGTGCCAGGTCGACCACCAGGTGCGCCTGCGCGTGGGCGCGACGGTCGTGTTCGGCGACTGCTGGATGCGCCTCGTTCGGGCGCCGGGGTCGCCGCCCGTGTCCTAGAGTCGGGCTCATGGCCGGGAGGCGAACGGCTGCACGGATGCAGCTCGTCGAGGTGGACGAGCCGACCGTCGCGTCCCGCCCCACGCGCCACGAGCACAACCCCGCGACCGCGCTCGTCGAGCCGTCGGTCGTGCCTGCCGCGCGGCCGTCGTTCGCGCGGCTCGCGCGGCGGTGGTGGCCCGTCGCGGCCGTCGTCGTGGTCGCGGTCGTCGCGACGGTCCTCGTCGGCGTCGCGCGCGACCGGGCGTTCGTCGACCGCATCGCCGCGGTGCCGGGGCTCGTGCGGCCGCTCGACGGCGTCCCGGAGGTCCGCTGGGACGCGCCCGCGACCCCGCACCCCGGTGCCGTGCTCTCCGCCGGCGGGGCGCTCGTGCTGGTCTCGGCGCAGGACGGCCGGTGGCTCGTCACGGCGCACGACGCGCAGGACGGCACGGCGCTGTGGTCGCAGGACCTCGCCCCGGTGGAGCGGTCCGGCTTCGAGAGCAGCCTCGTCGCGTGCCCGTCGCGCGGTGAGGACGTCGGTGCCCTCGTCGTGTGCCTCGTGACGGAGCCGCGGGTCGTGTACTCCGACGACGCGTCGATCGACGAGCCGGCGCACACCCGCATCGTCGCGCTCGACGCGACCGACGGCGAGGAGCTCGGCACGTGGGAGGTCGACGACGCGATGGTCCGGGCCGGCCGGGTCGGTGACGACCTCGTGCTCGTGACGCTCGACGACGCGGGGCACGCCGTGGCGGAGCGTCGCTCGGCGGTGGACGGGGACGTGCGCTGGACGTACACGACGCCGGACGTGCTGGAGTCCGTCACCCTGAGCCGCGTGGCCGCCGCGAAGATCGCGCGCGACGTGGTCGTGGTCGAGGGCGTCGTCACCACGGTCCTCGACATGGACGACGGCGCCGTCCTCACCGTCGGTGCGCCGTACCGCAACCTCCAGGTCGTCGCGCTGCAGGACGGCTTCGCGACGTGGGCGACCGTCGGCGGCGGCGAGGTGCACGAGGCCGACGGCTCGCAGCGGTTCGAGGTCGACGGCCTGCCGGTGCCGTTCACGCTCGACGACGGTTCCGCCGCGGACACGCTCGTCGTGGACGACGGCTCACGGCTGCGTGGTGTGGACGCGGCGACGGGGCGGGTGCGCTGGTCGACGGACACGATGCTCGACGTCCACGCGCGCGTCTCGGACCGCCTGCTGGTGTCGGGGCTGACGCGGTTCGGGGTCGTGGACGCGACGGACGGCCGGGTCCGGTGGGTGTCCGACGCGGGCGACCCGATGCCGTGGACGCCGCTCACGGACGGTGCGCTGGTGCTCGCGCCGGGCCTGGCGCCGGACGGGTCGGTGCAGCTGCTGGGCCTGGGGCTCGACGACGGGGTCCGGTACTGGGCGCTGGACCTGCCGGAGCGGGTGCAGCGGATCGACGGCTTCGGCGGGGTGCTGGTCGCCCGGACGGCCGACCGGGCGCTCGTCCTGGGCTGACCCCTCCGGCCGCGACCGCGTCTCCCGGCGGGTCGGTGTGCGGGGTTACCGTGAACGCATGGGGGCGGCCGGGCCGAGCCCTGCGCTGCAGCGCGTCCCTCTCGACGAGGTCGACGAGGCCGACGGCGGGACGGGCGCGCGCCCACCGTCGGCGTTCCAGCGGGCGTCCCGCGTGGCTGGCGCGTGGTCGGGATGGCGGGCGCGCCGGCCGTGGCGGGCGATCGGCGTCCTCGTGGGGTCGTTGGGCCTGGCGGTGACGCTCGCGGTGACGACGCCCAGCCTGGTGACGGCGCACGAGCGGAGCACGGTCCTGCGTCCGGGGGCGTTCGCGGGCGCGATCCGCACGTCGTCGCCACCGGCGGCCCGCTGGACCGTGGCCGTCGACGACCGGGTGCTCCCGGTGCTCGTCGGCGACACGGTCGTGGTCGCGACGGGCCCCGGCCCGGACGACCGCGCGCTGGCAGGTCTGGACGTCGTGACCGGTGCCCTGCGCTGGCAGCGACCGCTCGGCGTGGACCCGCGCCCCGCGGAGGTGCGGTGCCTGGAGGTCGAGGCGCGCGTGGCGTGCACGCTCGGGCCGGACCAGGTCGACGAGCGCGTCGCGACGCGGTCGGGCCAGGCGCCCGCGCCGGACGTGGCCGCCCTCGTGCTGCTCGACCCGTCGACGGGCGAGGTCCTGCGCCGCGCGTCGACGCCCGGCCGCGTGGTGTCCGTGGCGACGCACGACGCGCTCGCGGGCGACGTGGTGCTCGCGGCGATCGCCGACGGGGTCCTCACGATCCGCCGGCTCGACCCGGAGACGGGAGCGGTGCGCTGGGTCGCGACCCGGCCGTCGGCATTCCCGGCGGCGTCGACGTCGCGCGTGCACCTGACGGTGGGCGGCGGCCTCGTGGTGGCGACCGCGGAGGGGAGCACGCTCGTCGTGCACGTGGACGACGGCGCGCCCGTGCCGCCGCCGGCCGACGCGACGGGGACGGACGAGACGGCGCTGCTCTCGGACGGCACGCTCGTCCGCACGCGGTACCGGGTGCACGCCGTGGGGGTCGACGTCGTCTCCGAGCTGTCGCAGGGCGACGGCGAGCCGTGGCTGACGACGCGGGGCGTGCCGGTCGAGCCGGGCGTGAGCGACGGGTCGTCGGCGCTGGTGTTCACGTCGAGCGTGCTGGCGGGCGGGCCGATGGGCGGACGCGTGCGCGCGTACGCCCCGGGCCGGTCGGACCCGGCGTGGCACGCGCTGACGCCGGCGCGGGAGATCGCGGTGGACGCGGCCGGGCGCGTGGTGCTCCGGGCCGCCGGGGCGCTGGTCGGGCTGGACGCGGCGACGGGCCGGACGGTGTGGCGGCGCACGTTCGGCCTCGGCATGGGGCCGGTGTTCTCGGACGGCCGTCTGGTGGTCGTGCAGCGCACGTCCCCGGGGGACGGGTCGGCGCTCGTGGCGCTCGACCTGCGCACGGGCGCGCCCGAGTGGGTCGCGCCGCTGCCCGCGGGGGCGCGCACCGTGGTGCAGCTGGGGGCGCACCTGTACGCGGTGTCGGACGACGCGCTGACGGCGCTGCGGTGACGCGTCCGCGGTCCGGGCCCGTTTGCCCGCGGGCCGGGACGTGGGGGTAGTGTGACGACGTGCTCGCACGCACCCTCCTCCTTCGTCGCCGCGGCGAGGCCCTGTAGAGGCCGCACCCTCGTCGCGGTGTTCCCTGTGCGCCGGCCGCCCCAGCCGCACCGCCACGAAGGAGCGTCACCCCCATGAGCTATCTCGAGACGAGCCCCCAGCAGCCGTCGCCGATGCCGGTCCACAAGTACCGGCCGTTCCACGAGCAGATCCGCGTCGACCTGCCCGACCGCACCTGGCCCGGCAAGCGCATGACCCAGGCGCCCCGCTGGTGCGCGGTGGACCTGCGGGACGGCAACCAGGCCCTCATCGAGCCGATGAACGCCGCCCGCAAGCTCGAGATGTTCGAGCTGCTGGTGCAGATGGGCTTCAAGGAGATCGAGGTCGGCTTCCCGTCCGCGTCGCAGACCGACTTCGACTTCGTCCGGATGCTCATCGAGGAGGGGCGGATCCCGGACGACGTCGTCATCCAGGTCCTGACCCAGTCGCGTGAGCACCTGATCGAGCGGACGTACGAGGCGATCGCGGGCGCGAAGCAGGCGATCGTGCACCTGTACAACTCGACGTCGACGCTCCAGCGAGAGGTCGTGTTCCGCTCCGACGAGGACGGCATCGTCGACATCGCCGTCTCCGGGGCGCGGTTCTGCAAGAAGTACGAGGAGCTGATCCCGGACACCGAGGTGTTCTACGAGTACAGCCCGGAGTCGTACACGGGCACGGAGCTCGAGTTCGCGGTGCGGATCTGCAACGCGGTGCTGGAGGAGCTCAAGCCGACGCCTGACAAGAAGGTCATCGTCAACCTGCCGGCGACGGTCGAGATGGCGACGCCGAACGTCTACGCGGACTCGATCGAGTGGATGAGCCGCAACCTGCGGTACCGCGAGAACGTCGTCCTGTCGCTGCACCCGCACAACGACCGCGGCACGGCCGTCGCGGCCGCGGAGCTGGGCTACCTGGCCGGCGCCGACCGCATCGAGGGCTGCCTGTTCGGCAACGGCGAGCGCACCGGCAACGTGTGCCTGGTGACGCTCGGCATGAACCTCTTCAGCCAGGGCATCGACCCGCAGCTCGACTTCTCCGACATCGACCACATCCGCCGGACGGTCGAGCGCTGCAACCAGCTGCCCGTGCCCGAGCGGCACCCGTACGGCGGCGACCTCGTCTTCACGGCGTTCTCCGGCTCGCACCAGGACGCCATCAAGAAGGGCCTCACGGCCATGGAGGCGACCGCCGCGCGCGAGCACAAGACCGTCGACGAGCTCGTCTGGGCGGTGCCGTACCTGCCGATCGACCCGAAGGACGTCGGCCGCTCGTACGAGGCGATCATCCGCGTGAACTCGCAGTCCGGGAAGGGCGGCATCAGCTACCTGATGAAGTCCGAGAAGGACCTCGACCTGCCGCGCCGCCTGCAGATCGAGTTCTCGCAGGTCGTGCAGAGGCACACCGACGAGCACGGCACCGAGGTCACCGCCGACGAGCTGTGGCGGATCTTCGAGGACGAGTACCTGCCGGTCGAGCCGGGCTCGGCGACGCCGCCGTGGGGCCGCCTCAAGCTGCGCGGCACGCGCGCCACGAGCTCCGAGGACGGGCCCGACTCCCTCGTCGTGGACCTCGTCGACCGCGGCGAGGTCCGCACGCACGAGGGCTCCGGCAACGGCCCGGTCGCGGCGTTCGTCGACGTGCTGCGCGGGATCGGGATCGACGTCGCGGTCCTCGACTACGCCGAGCACGCGCTGTCCGCGGGCGGCGACGCGTCGGCCGCGGCCTACGTCGAGTGCGCGATCGGCGACCAGATCCTGTGGGGCGTCGGCATCGACCCGTCGATCACGACGGCGTCGCTCAAGGCGATCATCTCCGCGGTCAACCGGTACGAGCGCTGATCGGCGCTCTGCCGCAGCACGAGCAGCAGGGCCGTCCGGCGCGTCCGGGCGGCCCTGCGCGCGTCGTGTCGGACCCGCGGGGGAGAATGACCCGGTGAGCCTCTACCGCGACGAGGCGATCGTGCTGCGCACCCACAAGCTCGGTGAGGCCGACCGCATCGTGACCCTGCTGACGCGCAGCCACGGCAAGGTGCGCGCCGTCGGCAAGGGCGTGCGCCGCACGTCGTCGCGCTTCGGCTCGCGGCTCGAGCCGTTCATGCACGTCGACGTGCAGCTCTCCACGGGCCGCTCGCTCGACATCGTCACGCAGGCCGAGACGCTCGGCGCGTACGGCCGCCCGGTCTGCGAGGACTACACGCTCTACACGGCCGGGACTGTGATGCTCGAGACCGCCGAGCGGCTCGTCGAGGCCGAGCACGAGCCCGCGCTGCAGCAGTACTGGCTGCTCGTCGGCGCGGTCCGCGCGCTCGCGACCCGTGAGCACACGCCCGGCCTCGTCCTCGACTCCTACCTGCTCCGGGCCCTCGCGGTCGCCGGGTGGGCGCCGTCGTTCACCGACTGCGCGCGCTGCGGCGAGCCCGGCCCGCACCACGCGTTCGCGGTCGCGTCCGGCGGGGCTGTGTGCGGCGCGTGTCGCCCGCCCGGCGCCGCCGCCCCCGCGCCCGAGACGTTCGCGCTGCTCGCCGCGCTGCTCGCGGGGGACTGGTCGGTGGCCGACGCGAGCGCCGAGCGGCACCGCGGCGAGGGCAACGGCCTCGTCGCGGCGTTCTGCCAGTTCCACCTGGAACGCCAGCTCCGCTCCCTGCCTCTGGTCGAGCGCGTCTGACGACCGGGCCGGCCGACGGTTCCGGCACTCCGGCCGACGTGTGCCGGACCTGTGCTCCCGCTGGTCGGGGCCGGTGACGCCGCGTCGACGTGACCCCGGCAGCGGGCAGAATGACCGTCGTGCCGACTCCTGTGCCCCCGTACCCGCACCCGTCCGGGGAGCGTGCCCCGGCGATCCCGAAGCAGTTCGTGCCGAAGCACGTGGCCGTCGTCATGGACGGCAACGGGCGGTGGGCGAACGCGCGCGGGCTGCCGCGGACCGAGGGGCACCGGGCCGGGGAGGCGTCGCTGCTCGACGTCGTCGCGGGCGCGATCGAGATCGGCGTCGAGTACGTGAGCGCGTACGCGTTCTCGACGGAGAACTGGTCGCGCTCGCCCGACGAGGTGCGGTTCCTCATGGGGTTCAACCGCGACGTGCTGCGGCGACGCCGGGACCTCATGAACTCGTGGGGCGTGCGCGTGCGGTGGGCGGGCCGGCGCCCGCGGCTGTGGCGGTCGGTCATCTCCGAGCTCGAGGAGGCCGAGCAGCTCACGAAGGACAACACGACGTGCACGCTCACGATGTGCGTCAACTACGGCGGGCGCGCCGAGATCGCCGACGCCGCGCAGGCGATCGCGCGCGAGGTCGCCGCGGGGCGGCTCAAGCCGGACCGGATCAACGAGAAGACGTTCGCGCGCTACCTCGACGAGCCGGACCTGCCCGACGTGGACCTGTTCCTGCGGTCGTCCGGGGAGCAGCGCACGTCGAACTTCATGCTCTGGCAGGCCGCGTACGCCGAGCTCGTGTTCCTCGACGAGCCGTGGCCCGACGTGGACCGGCGGCACCTGTGGCGCGCGGTCGAGACCTACGCCCGACGCGACCGCCGGTACGGGGGAGCGGTCGACAAGCCCGGGGGCACGCCCGCCTGATCCCGCGGCACCGTCGGCAGCGTGAGGCCTGGGACTGCGCCCGAGACGCCCCTCACCTGCGTCGATGTCGGAGGGAGCCGCTACGGTTCCGGCCATGACGCTGCGACCCGCGATGGTGACCTTCGACACGCTCGACGCGACGACGCTCGCGGACTGGTGGGCCCGGCAGACGGGCGGCACCGTGCGCGACGACAGTGACGGCTGGTACGTCATGGTCATGCCGTCCGCCGCGGGCGGGCCGGTGCTCGCGTTCCAGAAGGTGCCCGACCCGACGCCCGGCAAGAACCGCCTGCACGTCGACCTCGCGGCGGCGGACCGCGACGCCGAGGTCGAGCGGCTGCTCGGCGACGGCGCGACGCTGGTCGGCCGGCACGAGCACGAGGGCTTCCAGTGGGTCGTGCTCGCGGACCCGGACGGTAACCAGTTCTGCGTCTCGCAGGAGCACACGGCGTCCTGACGGCCACGGCCGGGGTCGGGTCAGGCGTCGCTCTCGGCCGCGTGCCGACCGGGGTGGGCGGGGTGCTCGTCGGCGGTCGCGGCGTTGCGCTGGAGGCGGCGGCGGACGACCCACCCGATCGCGACCGCGAGCAGCAGCACGACGGCGACGCCCGCGACGGGTGAGGCGACGAACAGCCGCACGCCCGCCCAGACGGCACCAAAGCCGACGGTCGCCCAGATCATCGCCCAGGCGATCGACCCGGGGATGGACGCGATGGTGAACCGCAGGTAGCGCATGCGGATCAGGCCCGCCGACGCGAACACCGCCGTCTGCAGGCCGACGGTCAGGTAGGCGAGCGTGACCGCGACGGCGCCCCAGCGGCGCACGAGGTCGAGCCCGCGCTGCGCGGCGCGCGTGCTGGTCCAGCGCTCGAGGTGCTGGATCGTCGAGCGCCACCAGGCGAACCCGCGGTCGGACTCGTGCACGTACTGGGCGCCGCGCGTGACGCCACGCCCGGCCCAGTAGGTCGCGTGCGAGCGGGCGAGCACGATGAAGAACAGCAGGACGACGGCGATGCCGACGGGCACGGTCGCGAGCCCGAATGCCGCGATGGGGTCGTCGTCCACGCGCCCGATCCTAGGTCGCGCGGGGTCCGCCGGCCGGGTCGTCGGTCCCGGCGGCGGGCCCGGCGGTGGGCGCGGCGTGCGTCGGCGCGGCGGCCGTCGCAGGTCCGGCGGGCGCCGGGACCGGGTCGTCGCACACGTCGTCGACGATGAGCACGTCGTCGACCATGTCGGGGTGCGGGTCGTCGTCGTGCGGGTGTCGACGCTGGAGCGCGGGTCGCAGTGCCGCGGCGACGGTGTAGACGGCGATGGCGAGGACGACGATCGTCGCGCCCGGCGGGATGTCCTGCCAGTACGTGAGGCCGAGGCCGACGACGCTGACGACCACGCCGATGACGCTCGCGAGCGTCATGGTGCGGCCGAACGACCGCGCGTAGAGCTGGGCGATCGCGACGGGCACGATCATGAGCGCGCTGACCAGCAGCAGGCCGACGACGCGCATCGCGATCGTCACGGTGAGGGCGGCGATCGTCGCGACGAGCATCGACAGGAGCCGCACGGGCATGCCGCTCGCGCGCGCGAACTCCTCGTCGTGGCTCACGGCGAACAGCGCGGTGCGCAGCCCGAGGCCGACGCCGAGCACGAGCGCGGCGAGCGCGACGGTCCACCACAGGTCGGTGGTCGAGACGGTCGAGATCGACCCGAACAGGTAGCTGATGAGGTTGGCGTTGGTGCCGCCGGCGACCTTGATGAGCAGCACGCCGCCCGCGATGCCGCCGTAGAACATGAGCGCGAGCGCGAGGTCGCCGCTGGTGCGGCCCCGCTCGCGCACGAGCTCGATGACGATCGACCCGACGACGGCCGCGACGACGGCTCCCGGGACGGCCAGCGCGTCCTGTGGCACGAGCCCGGCCCACGACCCGACGAGCCAGCCGAGCGCGACACCGGTGAGCGCGACGTGCCCGATGCCGTCGCCCATGAGGGCCATGCGCCGCTGCACGAGGAACGTCCCGACCACGGGTGCGGCGGCGCCGACGAGCACCGCGGCGAGCAGCGCGCGCTGCATGAGCGGCGACGTGAGCATCTCGACGACCAGGTCCCAGGTCACGGGGTCACCTCCACGGTGATCGTGGGGCCGGTCGGCGGCGGCTCGGGGTCGGGGTGCGCGTGCGTGTGGTCGTGATCGGCGTGCGCGTGCTCGGGTCGCGCCGCGGGCGGTGGCCCGTCGTGCGCGACGCGGCCGTGCCGCAGGACGACGGCCCGCTGGATGAGCCCGGCGAACGGCCCGAGCTCGTGGAGGATCACGACGACGGTCGTGCCGGCCGCGTGCAGCCGCGCGACGGTGTCGACGAACGTCGCCTGGGTGGGGATGTCGATGCCGGACGTCGGCTCGTCGAGCACGAGCAGGTCGGGGTCGCGGACGAGCGCGCGGGCGATGAGGACGCGCTGCTGCTGGCCGCCCGACATCTCCTGGACCCGCTGGTGCGCACGGTCGGCGAGCCCGACGGACTCGAGCGCGGCGAGCGCGCGGCGGCGGCCTCCGTGCGCCGGGCGCAGCCGGCGCCCGTGCAGCAGGCCGGACGTGACGACCTCGAGCGCGGTCGCGGGCATGCCGGACGCGGCGGGCATGCGCTGCGGGACGTAGCCGACGCGGTGCCACGGGGCGGACGGGCCGAGCGGTGCGCCGAACAGCCGCACGCTGCCCGCGCTCGTCGGGACGACGCCCAGCAGCGCGCGGACGAGCGTGGACTTGCCGGACCCGTTGGCGCCGAGCAGCGCGAGCACCTGGCCCGGCTCGACCGCGAGGTCGACGCCGGCGAGGATGCGGCGCCCGCCGAGCGTGACGTCGAGGCCCGTCGCCTCGACGGCGAGCGGGGTGGTGGTGCGGGGGGTCACGAGCAGGACAATGCCACGCGCAGCGCCTCGAGGTTGTCCTCGGCGACGGAGAAGTAGTCCGCGTCCTCGTCGGCGAGGCCCTCGATCGGGTCGAGCACGGCGGTGTCGACCCCGAGGTCCGCGGCGAGCGTCTCGGCGACCTTGGGGCTGACGAGCGTCTCGAAGAAGATCGTCGTGACGCCCTCCTGCTCGACGACGTCGGACACCTCGGCCAGGCGCGCGGGCGACGGCTCCGCCTCGGGGTCGATGCCGGAGATCCCGACCTCGTGCAGGTCGTACCGGTCGGCGAGGTAGCCGAACGCGGTGTGCGACGTGACGAACGTGCGGATCGAGCACTCCGCGAGGCCCGCCTGGTACGCCTCGTCGAGCGCGGCGAACCGCTCGGCCAGCGCGGCCGCGTTGGCGGCGAACTCGTCGGCGCCGTCGGGGTCGAGCGCGGTGAGCTGCTCGGCGACCGCGTCGGCGACGGCGGGCATGCGGCTCGGGTCGAGCCAGAAGTGCGGGTCGAGCCCGCCGTGGTCGTGGTCGTCGCCCTCCTCGTGCTCGTGCTCGTGGCCCTCGTCCGAGAGGAGCGGCGTGACGTCGGCGGCGTCGAGCACGTGCTGCGGGGCGGTCTGGGCGACGGCGTCGTCGACCGCGGCCTGGAAGCCGGACAGGTAGACGACCAGGTCGGCGGTGTCGAGGTGCGACACCTGCGCGGGGGAGAGCTCGACGTCGTGCGGCTCGGCGCCGGGAGGGGTGAGCGACTCGACGTTCACGCGGTCGCCGCCGACCTCCTGGGCGACCATCTGCAGCGGGTAGAACGACGCGAGCACCTGGACGGTGTCACCGTCCGCCGCGGCGGTGGACCCGCACCCGGCGAGCAGCGCGGGCAGCGCGAGGGCGGGCACGACGAGGAGGGGGCGCCGGGGGCGGGCGAAGAGCATGACGATCATTCTCAGTTGAACGAGAACCGTTGTCAAAAACGCGGTGCGGCGCGGTGGCCCGGGGCCGGTAGCCTGGGGACTCGCCTGCCGTGGCACCCGCCACGGCCCCCACCGCCCGCGACACCCAGCCGTGGGCGCCTCACGCACTGGAGTGATCGCTCGTGGCCGCACCTTCCCGTCTGGACGCCGTCGTCTCCCTGGCCAAGCGCCGGGGCTTCGTGTTCCCCAGCGGTGAGATCTACGGAGGCACGCGCTCCGCGTGGGACTACGGCCCGCTCGGCGTCGAGCTCAAGGAGAACATCAAGCGCCAGTGGTGGCGTGCGATGGTCACCCGCCGTGACGACATCGTCGGCCTCGACTCGTCCGTGATCCTGCCCCGCCAGGTGTGGGTCGCGTCGGGCCACGTCGGCGTCTTCACCGACCCGCTCACCGAGTGCCTCTCGTGCCACAAGCGGTTCCGCGAGGACCAGATGATCGAGGAGTTCGAGGAGCGCAAGGGCCGCGCGCCCGAGGGTGGCCTCGCCGAGATCGCGTGCCCCAACTGCGGCACCCGCGGCCAGTGGACCGAGCCGCGCGACTTCAACATGATGCTCAAGACCTACCTCGGCCCCGTCGAGGACGAGTCCGGCCTGCACTACCTGCGGCCCGAGACCGCGCAGGGCATCTTCGTGAACTTCCAGAACGTGCTCACCGCGTCGCGCAAGAAGCCGCCGTTCGGCATCGGCCAGATCGGCAAGTCGTTCCGCAACGAGATCACGCCCGGCAACTTCATCTTCCGCACGCGCGAGTTCGAGCAGATGGAGATGGAGTTCTTCGTCGAGCCCGGCACCGACGAGACGTGGCACCAGTACTGGATCGACACGCGCACCGACTGGTACGTCGACCTCGGCATCAGCCGCGACAACCTGCGCCTCTACGAGCACCCCGCCGAGAAGCTCTCGCACTACTCGAAGCGCACGGTCGACATCGAGTACCGGTTCGGCTTCCAGGGCAGCGAGTGGGGCGAGCTCGAGGGCATCGCGAACCGCACCGACTTCGACCTGACGACGCACACGCAGCACTCCGGCCAGGACCTGTCGTACTTCGACCAGGCCAAGAACGAGCGCTACGTGCCGTACGTCATCGAGCCCGCCGCGGGCCTCACGCGCTCGCTCATGGCGTTCCTCGTGGAGTCCTACACGGTCGACCAGGCGCCCAACACCAAGGGCGGCGTCGACGAGCGCGTCGTGCTCAAGCTCGACCACCGCCTCGCGCCCGTCAAGGCGGCGGTCCTGCCGCTGTCCCGCAACGAGCAGCTCTCGCCGAAGGCGCGCGACCTCGCCGCCGAGCTCCGTCAGCACTGGAACGTCGACTTCGACGACGCCCAGGCGATCGGCCGCCGGTACCGCCGCCAGGACGAGATCGGCACGCCGTTCTGCATCACGGTCGACTTCGACACGCTCGAGGACCAGGCCGTGACGATCCGGCACCGCGACGACATGACGCAGGAGCGCGTCGCGCTCGACAAGGTCGCCGGCTACCTCGCGCAGCACCTCATCGGCGCCTGACCCCACGAGCACGGTCGCCGGGGTGGTCGTCGCGAGCCGACGACCACCCCGGCCGCCTGTCAGGCCGGGGTTCGCGCCATCAGCTCCTCGACGTCCGCGAGCTCCGCGTCGCCGATGACGCACTCCCGCGGCGAGTCGGCGCTCGCGCAGCCGACAGCGCCGTCCGCGGCCGCGAAAGCGACGCCGCTCGTCGTGTCGGCGAGTCCAGACCCGCGCAGGTCGGGGATCACCAGCACGTACCAGGAACGGTCGTCGTCCGGCAGACGGAACGTCGGCACCTCGAACGCGTGCGTCCCGCGACCGAACCCGCTCAGGACGGTGTAGAAGACGCGGGCGTCCGCGAATCTCGTGGGCACCGACCCGATCTCGACGAACGCCTCGCCGCCGATGACGCCCGTCGCGCCCGCGACGTCCGGCGCGTCCTCGCGGAGCGCCGTCGGGCCGACGACGACGGCGCCCGAGTCGGCGACGACCTCCGCCCCGTCGGCCGTCGGCCGCAAGGTCAGGTGCACGCCGCGCACGACTCCGAGGTCGAGCGACCCGACCACCGCCTCGCCCGGTGCGCGTCCGGCGACGAGCCCCGGTCCGACGACGTCGGTGTCGCCGGGCTCCGTCGAGGCGGTCGAGCCGCCCTGGTCATGGACGACGGGAGATGTCGGTGACGGGTCGGCGGCGCGGATGCCCGGCGCGATCTCCCGCGTCTGACCGTGCGGGGCGCACGCGGCGAGCAGTGCGACGGCCAGGACGGCGGCGGCGACGCGGCGGCAGACGGAGTGCACGCGCGACACCGTAGCGACGCGTCCTGCCGCAGGTGGGTCGAACGGTCCCCCTACCTGCGGCAGGACGCGAGCGATGTCGGCGTGGGACCGGCCGGTCGGCGCGACATCCGTCACGTCGGGAACGGTGACGGCCGGCCGTGGTCCGCCGACCCGCGCGGCGGAAGACCGACGTCGTCATGACCGCCATCGCCGCCGAGCAGCTCGCGGACGCGATGCTCCGCGTGCACCGTGGCCTGCGCGTGTTCGGCCTCGCCCTCGCGGTCGAGTCGCTCGCGGTGGGCAGCAGCCCGCGACCGGCGTGGGGTCCCGGGCCGGCCGGTGCGACAATGGCCCGATGACCACGACGACACCCGCGGCTCCCGCGCGCCTCCGCGCCGGCGCGGTGCTGCCGCCGCTGCGCATCGGGCCGATCACCGTCGACACCCCCGTGGTGCTGGCCCCGATGGCCGGCGTGACGAACGCCGCGTTCCGGCGGCTGTGCCGCGAGTCCGGCGCGGGCCTGTACGTCGCCGAGATGGTGACGAGCCGCGCGCTGGTCGAGCGCAGTCCGGAGTCGTTCCGGATCATCTCGTTCGAGCCCGACGAGGTGCCGCGGTCCGTGCAGGTCTACGGCGTCGACCCGGCGACCGTCTCCGCGGCGGTCCGGATGCTCGTCGAGGAGGACCTGGCCGACCACGTCGACCTCAACTTCGGCTGCCCCGTGCCCAAGGTGACGCGGCGCGGCGGGGGAGCGGTGCTGCCCTGGAAGCGGGACCTGTTCTCGGCGATCGTGCACGCCGCCGTCGACGCCGCGCGCCCCGCGGGCGTGCCGGTCACGGTGAAGATGCGCAAGGGCATCGACGCCGACCACCTGACCTACGTCGAGGCGGGGCTGACCGCACAGGACGCGGGCGTCGCCGCGGTCTCGCTGCACGGCCGCACCGCCGCCGACTATTACTCCGGCACGGCCGACTGGGACGCGATCGCGACGCTCAAGGCGGCCGTGACCGACATCCCGGTGCTCGGCAACGGCGACATCTGGTCCGCGGAGGACGCGCTCGCGATGGTCGCGCACACCGGCTGCGACGGGGTCGTCGTCGGGCGGGGCTGCCAGGGCCGGCCGTGGCTGTTCGCGGACCTCGCGGCGGCGTTCGCGGGGTCCGACGAGCGCATCCGGCCCGGGCTGGGCCAGGTCGCGCACGTGGTCCGGCGGCACGCGGAGCTCATGGTCGAGCACTTCGGCGACGAGGGCAAGGCGCTGCGCGAGATGCGCAAGCACATGGCCTGGTACTTCAAGGGCTACGTCGTCGGCGGCGAGGCGCGCGCCGGGCTGGGGCTGGTCACGTCGATGGCCGACCTCGACGACAAGCTCGCCGCCCTGGACCTCGACCAGCCGTACCCGGGCGAGGCCGCCGAGGGGCAGCGCGGGCGCGCCGGGTCGCCGAAGCGCCCGATCCTGCCGTACGGGTGGCTCGACTCGCGCGAGCTGTCGGAGGACTTCCGTCGCGACCTGCACGAGGCCGAGCTCAGCGTCTCAGGCGGCTGACCGCGAGGCGCGCGCCGACGCACGAGGTTTCCGTGTGACGTGCCCGCATGCCGCGGAGCACGCTGGGACGCATGGCTCCCTGGACCGTGCACCGGGCGACGGCGCCCGCGACACCCGACGACGCCGCGACGTGGGCGGTGACCGGCGCGTGCCGGGCGCACGCGGCGATGCACCGCGAGCTGTTCGGCCACGCCGACGCCGCCTGGCAGGTGCCCGAGGTCGCGTCGCTGCTGCGCGACCGGCCGTACGAGCGCTCGACGCTGCTGGTCGTCACGGAGGACGGTGCCGCTCCCGAGGCCCCCGCGGTCGTCGGCGCCGCGCTCGTCAGCGTGCCGACGCAGGACAACCCGCACCTCGCGGTCGCCGAGACCTGGGTCCGGCCCGACGCGCGCGGTCGCGGGGTGGGCCGCGCGCTCCTCGACGCGACCGAGGCGGCCGGCCGTGCGGAGGACCGCCGGACGCTGATCGTCATGAGCACGCACCGCGCACCGGCGGGCGACGAGGCGACGGTGGCGGCGCGCAGCGGGACGGGCGCGGTGCCGGCGCTGGACCGAGCGGCGAGGCTCGCGGACGCGCGCGGGTACGCGCTGGAGCAGGTCGAGCGGTTCAGCACGTTCGCGTTCCCGCTGGGCGGTGAGCGCGCGGCGGCCGTCCGGCGGGCGTACGACGACGCGGCGCGCGCCGCCGGTGACGCGTACCGGCTCGTCGCGTGGACGGGTCCGACGCCCGACGAGCACCTCGACGAGATGGCGGTGCTGCGGACGCGGATGAGCACCGACGTGCCGACCGCGGACCTGGCGCTCGACGAGGAGCCGTGGGACGCCGAGCGCGTGCGCGCGCACGACCGCGAGGTCGTCGAGCAGGGGCGGGTCGCGGCCGTCGTCGCGGCGCAGCACGTGCCGACGGGCAAGCTCGTCGCGTTCACCGTCGTCGAGTGGCCGCCGGCGCTCCCCGAGGCGGCCTACCAGCAGGACACGCTCGTGGTCGCGGGGCACCGTGGGCACCGCCTGGGGATGCTCGTGAAGACCGCGCAGCTGTTGCGGCTCGAGGACCTGTGGCCGGAGCTGCGGCGACTGCACACGTGGAACGCGCAGGAGAACGACCACATGCTCGCGATCAACGTCGCGCTCGGCTTCGCCCCGACGGGGGTGCTGGGGATGTGGCAGCGGGACCTCGACGGTGCGCCGCCGGTGTCCGCGCAGGGGTGAGCGCCGGCGCGCGTGGAGCCGACGGTCCGTCGGGGTGGACCCGGACCGGCCGTGCCTCAGCGCGCGCGCACGTCGACGCGTGCGGCCAGCGCCGCGACCGCGTCGGGCGTCGCCGAGGTCGCGCCGACGCCGGGCGACCCGACGGCGAGCGCGCCGCACGCGGACGCGCGCGCGAGGGCGTCGGGGTGCGGCAGGCCGTCGAGAACGCCGTGCAGCAGTCCGGCGAGGAACGCGTCGCCCGCGCCGTCGGTGTCCACGACGCGGTCGACGGGTGCGACGGGCACGTCCCACCACCCGTCGGCGTCGCGCGCCACCGCGCCGCGCGGTCCGGCCGTGCAGACCGCGAGCCGGGCGCCGCCGCGGACGGCCTGGTCGAGGTAGGCGGCGGGGTCGTCGAGGCGGTCGGCACTGACGAGCAGCACGTCGGCCGCGTCGGCGAACGGGCGGGCGTAGCCGGCGGTGCCGTCGTCGTCGTGCACGTCGCACCAGACGGGGACGCCGGCCGCGCGGGCCGCGGCGAGCACCGGCCGGCTGTGGTCGGCGAGGTCGACGACGGCCGCGGCGGCGCCGTCGAGCAGGGCGCGGACGTCGTGGGGGATCGGCTCGACGGGCCGGTCGGGGGACGGCAGCGCGAGGTACACGGACAGGCGTGAGCCGTCGTCGGCGAGGACGTTGACGTGCCGCTCGGTGCGGCCGTCGGCGGCGTGCTCGGCGTGCAGGGTGACGCGCGGGCGGTCGAGCGCGGCGCGGACGCGGGCGGCGTGCTCGTCGTCGCCGAGGACCGTGCGCAGCGAGACGTCGAGGCCGAGCGCGGCGAGCGTGAGCGCCTTGCCGGCCGAGGTCCCGCCGAGCCCGTCGTGGGCGGCCGACGCGAAGACCGTCGCGCTGCGGGGCTCGGGGAGTGCGGGCAGGCGGATCGTGGTGTTCCACGAGGCAGGACCGGTGACGAGGACGCGCGGCACGTGGTCAGCGTAGGTGGTCCGCAACGCTAGGGTGAGCCGTTCCCGAAACTTGCTGCAACGCGTTGCAGCCCGTTCGACGGTGGTGACGATGACGCACCCGACCTCCCGGCGCGCCCGCGCGCTGGCCCTGGTCGCCCTCGCCGCGACCCCGCTCGCCGCGTGCGGCCCGGGCGCCCCGCCGGCCCCCGAGCGCACCGACGTCGGCGTCCAGCTCTTCCAGTGGTCGTGGGACGCGATCGCCGCCGAGTGCACCGACGTGCTCGGCCCCGCCGGGTACGGGTGGGTGCTGACGTCGCCGCCGCAGGAGCACGTCCGCGGGACGCCGTGGTGGACGTCCTACCAGCCCGTGAGCCACCGCATCGACTCCCGGCTCGGCACGCGGGACGAGTTCGCGGCGATGGTCGGCGCGTGCCACGACGCGGGCGTCGAGGTCTGGGCGGACGCCGTCCTCAACCACATGACCGGCCAGGACGAGCCCGGCACGGGCTGGGCGGGCACGCCGTACACGCACGACTCCGCCGGTCCGTTCGGCCCGGCCGACTTCCACCGGTGCGGCCTCACCCCGACCGACGACGTGCAGGACTACCAGGACGTCGCGCAGGTGCAGACGTGCGAGCTCGTCAACCTCGCCGACCTCGACACCGGCTCGCCGCGCGTGCGCGCCCTGCTCACGGCCTACCTCGAGGACCTGCTGTCGCTCGGCGTCGACGGCTTCCGGGTCGACGCCGCCAAGCACATGGCGCCGCAGGACGTCGCCGCGATCCTCGACCCGCTCCCCGACGGGACGGGCGTCGTGCAGGAGGTCATCCGCGGCGCGGGCGAGCCGATCAGCCCCGAGGAGTACCTCGGCAACGGCCCCGTCCTCGAGTTCGCGTACGCCGACGGCCTCGCGGGCGCGCTCGGCGGCGGGTCGCCGTCCGTCGCGCTCGACCTCGGCTCGGGCCCGGGCTTCGTGCCGTCCGCCGACGCGGTCGTCTTCGTCGCCAACCACGACACCGAGCGCAACGGGTCGACGCTCTCGGCGGCCGACGGCGCGCCGTACGCGCTCGCGCACGTGCTCATGCTCGCCGGCGCCTACGGCACGCCCGTCGTGCACTCGGGCTACGCCTTCACCGACCGGGACGCCGGCCCCCTCCAGGACGCCGACGGGCGCGTGCTCGACGCGAGATGCGGTCCCGCGCCCGGTCCGGACGTCACGCGCGTCGACGGCGACTGGGTCTGCCAGCACCGCTGGCCGCAGGTCGAGGCGATGGTCCGGTGGCGCGCCGTCGTCGGCGACGCACCCGTGGTCGACGTCTGGTCGCGCGGCGACGCGGTCGCCGTCGGACGCGGCGACCGCGGGCTCGTCGTCGTCAACGCGGGCGACGAGCCGCTGACGACGGTGCTGGTCACGCGCCTGCCCGACGGCGACTACTGTGACGTGCTGACGGACACCCCCGACGACTGCGCGGCGACGCGTGTCGAGGACGGGCGGGTGTCCGTCGACGTCCCGGCGCAGACCGCGCGGGCCTGGCACGTCGGCCGCACCGGCTGACCGGCCGGACCCCTGCGGTCGGCCGACCGGGCGACACCACCCACCCGTCGGGTGGGCACGCGACGGGCGCTGTAGAGTCACGGCGCCGCCCCCTCGCGCCTCTCGTCGTGCGCGCGTGAACACGTCCCCGATCGGAGCACCCATGCCCGCAGCCGACGCCGCCCGCCTCGCCGCGATCCTCCAGGACCGGCGCTCCGAGATCGGGACGGCCTGGCTCGACCGCGTCGTCACCGAGCTGCAGGGACGCATCACACGCGCCGAGGCCGAGCGCGAGCAGTCGGAGATCTTCGACGCGCTCGTCGACGGCCTGCTCGCGGGCGGCGAGACCATCCAGCACCCGGCGTTCGACTCGCTGCGCAGCGTGCTGAGCGAGCTGTCGGCGGCCCGCGCGCGTCTCGGCTTCACGCCGCGCGAGACGGCGGTCGGCGTGTTCGCCCTCAAGGAGGGGCTCTACGCGGTCGCGGGCACGGGCGACGCCGAGCGCGTCGACGACGTGACCGGCCTGCTGCGCCTCGTCGACGACCTGGGACTGTTCACGTTCGAGTCGTTCGCCGCCGCGCGCGAGGCCATCATCAGCGAGCAGGCCGAGCAGCTCCTCGAGCTGTCGACGCCCGTCGTGAAGCTGTGGGAGGGCATCGTCGCGGTCCCGCTCGTCGGCACGCTGGACTCCGCGCGCACGCAGGTCGTCATGGAGAAGCTGCTCCAGACGCTCGTCGACACCGGCTCGGAGCACGCGATCATCGACATCACCGGCGTTCCCGCGGTCGACACGCAGGTCGCGCAGCACCTCCTCAAGACGGTCGTCGCGGCACGCCTCATGGGCGCGGAGTGCACGATCAGCGGCATCCGCCCGCAGATCGCGCAGACGATCGTCGCGCTCGGCATCGAGTTCGGCGACATCCGCACCAAGGCGACCCTCGCCGACGCGCTCGTCGCCGCGCTCCGTGCGAACGGGGCCGCGCGCACGGCGACCGCCGGGGCGACGGGCGCCTGATGGACAACGTCCCGATCCTCAAGCTCGGTTCGACGCTGCTCGTCTCCATCCAGGTCGACCTGCAGGACCAGTCCGCGCTGCAGCTGCAGGAGGACCTCGCCGAGCGGATCACGCAGACCGGTGCGCGCGGCGTCCTCATCGACATCTCCGGGCTGGAGATCGTCGACAGCTTCATCGGACGGATGCTCTCGTCGATCGCGGGCATCTCGCGCGTGCTGGACGCCACGACGGTCGTCGTGGGCATGCGGCCGGCGGTCGCGATCACGATGGTCGAGCTCGGGCTGTCGTTCGACGGTGTGCGGACCGCGCTCGACGTCGAGAAGGGCCTGCGCCTCCTGCAGCCCGCGGACGAGGACGCCCCCGAGTCGCTGCTCCTCGCGCTCGCGCCCGACGAGCCCGCGTGACAGCCGACCCGGCGACGTCCGAGCGGCTCGCCATCACGTCCGACGGCGACGTCGTGCGCGTGCGGCAGGCCGTGCGCGGGCTCGCCCAGGGGGCGCGGCTGTCGCTCGTCGACCAGACGAAGCTCGTCACCGCGGCGAGCGAGCTCGCGCGCAACACGCTGATCTACGGCGGCGGGGGCGAGGCGCTGCTGTCCGTCGAGACGAACGGCCGTCGCACCGGCGTCCGCGTCGAGTTCCGCGACGACGGCCCCGGCATCCCGGACCTCGACCTCGCGATGACCGACGGCTGGACGAGCGGCAGCGGCCTCGGCCTCGGGCTCTCGGGTGCGCGGCGGCTCGTCGAGCACTTCGAGATCGACACCGCCCCGGGCCGTGGCACGCGCGTGGTGATCGCCTCGTGGTCGCGGTGAGCGCGGACGGCACCGTCGAGGACGTCGCCTGGGTCACCGTCGACCACGTGAGCGCGACGGGGACCGCGCGACGCGCCGCCGCGGCGCTCGCCCGGCGCGTCGGGATGGCCGAGCAGCGTGCCGGCGAGGTCGCGCTCGTCGTCGCGGAGCTGACCGCGAACCAGATCAACCACGCCGGCTCGGGGTCGCTGCTGCTGCGGGTGCGGCACGCCACCGCCGGGCCGGTCGTCGAGGCCGTCGCCGTCGACTCCGGCCCGGGCATGGTGAACGTCGCCGCGTCACTCACCGACGGCGTGTCGTCGACGGGGACGCTCGGCATCGGGCTCGGCACGCTCTCACGGCTCGCGTCGTCGTGGGACATCTGGTCCCGACCGGGCTCGGGGACCGTCATCGCGGCGGCCTTCGCCGACGAGGGCGCCGAGCCGCCCGGCGTGCCCGCGGCCGTCGGGTTGACCCGCCCGATGACCGGCCAGGACGTGTGCGGGGACGCGTACGCCATCCGCAACGACGACGGCGTCCTCACCGTCATGCTCGCCGACGGGCTCGGGCACGGACCGCTCGCGGCCGCCGCGAGCAACGAGGCCGTCCGGGCGTTCCGTGGGGCGGCACCCGGCGGACCGCTCGCACTGCTCACGACCGTGCACCGCGCGCTGTCCGGCACGCGGGGCGCGGCCGTCGCCGTCGCCCGGCTCGACGTCGGCGAGGTCCGGTACGCCGGGGTCGGGAACATCGCCGGGGTCGTCCTCGACGGCGCCGCGCGGCGCGGCATGATCAGCCACCCCGGGATCGCCGGCGCCCAGGCCCGGACGCTCCGGGAGACCGTCTACCCGCTGGCTCCCGGCGCCGTGGTCGTCCTGCACAGCGACGGCGTGACGGACCGCCACGACCTCGGCACGTACCCGGGCCTGCTCGCCCGGTCGTCGCTGGTCACGGCGTCGGTCCTGCTCCGCGACTTCGGCGTGCGACGCGACGACGCGAGCGTGGTGGTCGCGCGCGCCGCCGGGGCGGTGCCCGCGTGACGCCCGGGTCGGCGGTGCGCCGCCTCGGCGCGGTCGACCTGCTCACGGACGGCGACGTCGTCCTGCTCCGCCAGGTCGGCCGGGAGGCCGCGGGACTGCTGGGTCTCGACGGTCAGGACCAGGTACGCCTGGCCACGGCGCTGTCGGAGGTCGGGCGCGAGGTGGCCGGCGGTGCGGACGGGCGTGCGGTGCTGGAGGTCGACGTCGCCGCGGGCGCGCCCGAGCTCGTCGTGCGGGTCCTCGGCCGGCCGGCGCCCGCCGGTGGCGGTCGCGCCGACGTCGCGGGCGTGGCCGCGGCGCAGCGGCTCGTCGACCGGGTGGACGTCGTGACCGAGCCCGACGGCACGCGCGTGGTCGTGCTGCGCAAGGCGCTGGCCGACGCCCGGTCGCTCTCGCCCGCCCGGCTCGACGCGGTCCGCGCGGCGCTGTCCCGTCCGCGGTCCGCGGACGCGCTCGACGAGCTGCGCGTGCAGAACACGGAGCTCGTCCGGGCGCTGGAGGCGCTCGCGGCCCGCGAGCAGGACCTCGTGCGCGCCAACGAGGAGCTCGAGGAGACCAACCGCGGTGTCCTCGCGATGTACACGCAGCTCTCCGACGAGCTCGAGGAGACGAACAGCGGCGTCGTCGCGCTCTACGCGGAGCTCGACGAGCGGGGCCGGCAGCTCGCGGCCGCGAACGACGCGAAGACGCGCTTCCTGCGCAGCGTGAGCCACGAGCTGCGCGCGCCCGTGAACTCGATCCTCGGCCTCGCGTCCCTGCTCGCCGAGGGCGTGCTGGACGCGGACCAGCGCATCCAGGTCGGCTACCTCGACTCGAGCGCGCGGGCCCTGCTCGGCATGGTCAACGAGCTGCTCGACCTCGCGCGGGCCGAGTCCGGACGCCAGCACGTCCGCCGGGTGCGCGTCGACCTGGGGGCGCTGCTCGGCGACCTCGAGGGCACGGTGCGCCCGCTGCTGCGGCCGGGCGTCGCGCTGCGCGTGGACGTCCCGGCGGGTGTCGACCTGCACACGGACGCCGAGCTGCTCGGCCGGGTGCTGCGCAACCTGCTGACCAACGCCGCGAAGTTCACCGACGCCGGCACGGTCGACGTCCGTGTCACGGTGCCCGAGCAGGGCGTCGTCGCGGTCGCCGTGCGGGACACCGGCCTCGGGATCCCCTCGGAGCACCTCGACACGGTGTTCGAGGAGTTCTTCCAGGTGCCGAACCGCCTGCAGCCGTCCGCGAAGGGCACGGGTCTCGGGCTCCCGTACGCGCGGCGGGTCGCCGAGGCGCTGGGCGGGTCGCTGCGCGTCGAGAGCGTGCTGGGGGAGGGCAGCACGTTCACGCTGACGCTCGAGCGGACCGCGCCGCCGTCGCTCGGGCGTGTGCTGGTCGTCGACGACGACGACGCGGCGCGCGCCGTCGTGCGTGGGCTGCTCGCGTCGTCCGCGGCGGAGGTCGTCGAGGCGCGCGACGGCGCCGAGGCGCTCGACGTGCTCGCTGCCGGCTCCGCCGACGTGGTGCTCATGGACGTGCGCATGCCCGGCGTCGACGGGGTCGCCGCGCTGCACGCCATCCGCGCGGACGACCGCTGGTCGGCGCTGCCCGTCGTCCTCATGTCGACGCTCGACGAGCCGCCCGTGACGGGGGTGCCGTTCGTCGCCAAGACCGCGCTCGACGCGGACGGCCTCACGGACGTGCTCCGCGGTGCGACGGGGGAGGCGCCGTGAGCGACGCGACCGCCCGCGTCCTGGTCGTCGACGACACCGAGGCGCACCGCTACGTCATGGCGAGCTGGCTGCGCCGCGCCGGCTACCAGGTGACCGAGGCCGCGACGGGCCGCGACTCGCTCGACGCGGTCGCCGGGCACGACGCGGTCGTGCTCGACGTGAACCTCCCCGACATGTCGGGGTTCGACGTCTGCCAGGTGATCAAGGCCGACACGACCACGGCGGTCCCTGTCGTGCACGTCTCCGCGACCAGCATCGACGCCCGCGCCCGCACCTCCGGCCTGGAGCGCGGCGCCGACGCCTACCTGATCGAGCCGCTGGACCGCGACGAGTTCCTCGCGACCGTGGCCGGCCTGTGCCGGTCGCACGCGGCACGGCGCGGCATCACCGAGCACGCGCGGCGGCTCGCCGACCTCACGGCCGCGGTCGTGCCCCTCGGTGCGGCGCGCTCGCTCGACGACCTCGTGGCCGCAGCGGCGCAGGGTGCGGCGACGGTCTTCGGCGCGGCGGTCGTGGTGGTCGCGTCGGCGTCCGACGGCATGGCGACGCGGGTCGTGAGCCCGGGACCGGGCCGGGCCGTCGTCCGCGGCCGGCTGCTCGCCCCGGCGGCCGAGCCCGAGGCGACGTCGCCCTACACCTGGAGGGTGCAGGACACCCCCGGCGTCTGGCGCGAGATGCTGGACCGCGCCGGCGTCGCGGCGACCGGGTGGCACGTCACGCCCCTGCACGACGCGTCGGGACGGCACCTCGGCGGGTTCGCGGTCGCGACGCCGGACGGGTCGCTCGGGCCGGAGGACGCGGACCTGGCCCAGCAGCTCGGCGAGGCGCTGACCGGCGCGATCGGCACGCTGCGGTCGTACGCGCAGGAGCACCACATCGCCCTGACGCTCCAGCGCTCGATGCTGCCGCACAGCCTCCCGACACCGCCGGGGGTCCGGATGGCGGCGCGGTACAGCGCGTCCGACGCGCAGCTCAGCGTCGGGGGTGACTTCTACGACGCGCTCGAGCTGCCCGACGGCAAGGTCGCGGTCGTGATCGGCGACGTGCAGGGCCACTCGTTGCGTGCCGCGACGGTCATGGCGCAGCTCCGGTTCGCGCTGCACGCGTACCTCGTCGAGGGCCACCCGCCCGCACGCGCGCTCGACCTGCTCAACGAGCTCCTCATCCGCAGCCACCCCGAGCTCGTGACGGTGTGCGTCGCGGTCGTCGACCTGGGCGACGGGAGCCTCGACCTCGTCAACGCGGGACACCTGCCGCCCCTGCTCGTGACCGCCGACGGCGCGCGGTTCGTGACGGGGTCGTCGCCCCTGCTCGGTGTCCGGCTGCCGACCGAGCGCCGGACGACGACGGTGCCGTCGTCCGGTCCGGCGACGCTCGTCCTCGTGACCGACGGCCTGCTGGAGCGCCGCTCGGGCCACATGGCCGACTCGCTCGCGCGCATGGCGGAGGTCGTGACGCAGGCCGGCACCCTCGACCCCGGCGAGCTGTGCGACGTGCTCCTCGGCCAGTTCGACTCCGCCGAGCGCAGCGACGACGTCGCGGTCCTCGCCGTGCACCTCACGGGCGAGCGGAACCCCACGACCGAGGCCTGACGGCCGCCGCCGGACCACCGCCGGGGCGACCGCCCGGCCGCCGCCCGGACGCACGACCGCCCCGGGAGGCGCACCGTGGTCGGCGCGCCGCCCGGGGCGGCGATGGGCTCACGCGGTCGCGCGGGCCCAGACGGTCGTGTCGGACGGGACGAGCACGGCGCCGTCGGCGTCGGTCGCGGTGTCGCCCGACGCCAGCAGCACCTCGGTGCCCGGCGGCAGGACGACGGCCTCGGCGCCCAGGTTCGCGACGACCAGCACCTCGCGGTTGACGAACGCGATCACGTCGTCGCCGAAGCCCGCGACCCAGGCGAGCCCGCCGGAGCCGAGCAGCTCGGTGCGGCGTGTCGCGAGCGCGGCGCGGTACGTCTCGTAGGTCGAGCCGGCCACGCCGCGCTGCGCGTCGAGCGCGTAGGCGGCCCACGACGCGGGCTGGGGCAGCCACGTGACGCCGGTGGGGGAGAAGCCGAAGCCCTCCTCGCCGGCCGCCCACGGCAGCGGCACGCGGCAGCCGTCGCGGCCACGCTCGGCGCCGCGCGTACGGAAGAACGCCGGGTCCTGACGCAGGCCGTCGTCGAGCGCCGTGTGGTCGGGCAGGCCGAGCTCCTCGCCCTGGTACAGGTACGCCGACCCCGGCAGGCCGAGCATGAGCAGCGTCGCCGCGCGCGCCCGGCGCAGGCCGAGCGCCTCGTCGGGCTGCTCGTCGCCGACGCCGATGCCGTTCGGGCGCGAGCCGGGGACCGACAGGCCGAGCCGCGACGCGTGCCGTACGACGTCGTGGTTCGACAGCACCCACGTGGTCGGCGCGCCGACGCCGTCGGACGTGACGTACGACGCCTCGATCACGTCACGCAGCTGCGGCGCGTCCCACGGGGTCGCGAGGAACGCGAAGTTGAACGCCTGCTGCATCTCGTCGGGGCGCACGTACAGCGCGAGTCGCGACAGCGGCTCGACCCACGCCTCGGCGACCAGCGCACGGTCGCCCGTGTACTCGGCGAGGACGCGGTTCCACGCGCGGTAGATCTCGTGCACGCCGTCCTGGTCGAACATCGGGCCGCGGTTGCCCGACCCGGTGACCTCGTCCGCCCGCGACGGGTCGTCCGCCTCGGCCGGCACGGCCTCGTGGCCGTCGACCTCGTCGACGCCCTCGATCATCGACACGTGCCCGTCCCAGTCGGGCAGGCCCGGCTCCTTGACCATGCCGTGCGCGACGTCGATCCGGAAGCCGTCGACGCCCCGGTCGAGCCAGAACCGCAGGACGTCCTCGAACTCGGCGCGGACCTCGGGGTGCTCCCAGTTGAGGTCGGGCTGCCGCGAGTCGAACAGGTGCAGGTACCACTGGCCGGGCGTGCCGTCGGCGTTCGTCGTGCGGGTCCACGCGGGGCCGCCGAAGATCGACTGCCAGTTGTTCGGCGGCTCCTCGCCGTGCTCGCCGCGGCCCTCGCGGAACAGGTAGCGCTCGCGCGCGGCGGAGCCGGGGCCGGCGGCCATGGCCTCGACGAACCACGCGTGCTCGTCGGACGTGTGGTTGGGGACGAGGTCGACGATCACGCGCAGGCCGAGCTCGTGGGCGCGCGACAGCAGCGCGTCGAAGTCGGCGAGCGTGCCGAACAGGGGGTCGACGTCGCGGTAGTCGGCGACGTCGTAGCCCGCGTCGGCCTGCGGGGAGCGGTAGAACGGCGACAGCCAGACCGCGTCGACGCCGAGCTCGGCGAGGTGCGGGAGGCGCGAGGTGATGCCGGGGAGGTCGCCCACGCCGTCGCCCGACGCGTCGGCGAACGACCGCGGGTAGACCTGGTAGATCACCGCGGTGCGCCACCACTCGGCGTCGGGGGTGCCGGGGGCGTGCACGAGGGTGTGCAGGGGCCGGGAGTCGAGCGTCGTCATGCGGGCATGCCTCTTTCGGGTGGTTCTCGGGAGGGGAGGCGTCGTCGCCGGAGGAGCGGTGCGGGTGGATGGCCGGTGGGGCGGGCCAGGCAGGGCTCCGGGTCGGACCAGGGTAGGCAGCGGCTGCCGGGGTGCGGCAAGCCGGCCGGTCAGGCGGGTGCCGGACCGGCCGCCGGGGACCCGTTCGTGGGTGCGGCGCCCGTCGAGCCGCGCACGATGAGCTCGGGGTGGAACATGAGCTCGGTGCGGGACGCGGGGGTTCCGCTGATCTCCGCGACGAGCGCGGACACGGCGGCGTGACCCATGGCCTGGACCGGCTGGCGCACGGTCGTCAGGGGCGGGTCGGTGAAGGCGATGAGCGGCGAGTCGTCGAACCCGACGACGGAGACGTCGCCCGGCACGGAGAGCCCACGTGACCGGGCCGCCCGGATGGCGCCGAGCGCCATGAGGTCGGAGCCGCAGATGATCGCGGTGTGCCCGGAGTCGATGAGGTCGAGCGCCGCGGCCTGGCCGCCCTCGACCGTGAACAGCGTCGACACGACGTGCCCGGTGGGGTCGTCGACGCCGAGGTGGCGCTGCAGGTTGACCGCGAACTCCTCGCGCTTGCGGCGCGCGGGCACGAACCGGTCGGGGCCGATCGCGAGGCCGATGCTGCGGTGGCCGAGCGACGTGAGGTGCCGGAACGCGAGGTCGAGCGCGGCGGCGTCGTCGGTCGACACGGTCGGGGCGTCGACGCCCTCGGCCCAGCCGTTGACGAGCACGACGGGCAGCCCGCGGCTGCGCAGCCGGTGGTACCGGTCCTTGCTCGCGGTCGTGTCGGCGTGCAGGCCCGAGACGAAGACGATCCCGTCGACGCCGTGCTCGAGGAGCATCTCGACGTACTGGTCCTCGGTCGTGCCGCCGGGTGACTGCGTGCACAGCACCGCGGTGTAGCCGCGCTCGGTGAGCATCGTCTCGATGACCTGCGCGAACGCGGGGAAGACGGGGTTGGAGAGCTCGGGGACGACGAGCCCCACGAGGCCGGCGGAGCGGGTGCGCAGCTTCTCGGGTCGCTCGTACCCGAGCACGTCGAGGGCCGCCAGCACGGCCTGTCGCGCCTGGGCCGACACGCCGTGCTTGCCGTTGAGGACCCGTGACACGGTCGCCGTGCTGACTCCGGCCTGCTCGGCCAGGTCCGTCAGACGGGTGCGCACGGGTGGCAGCGTAAGGGACACGGGACCTCCTCGTCCTGGGCTGTTCGTGGTCGAGGCGAGCCCGCTGGGGAAGCCGCTGTAACCGTTGCCTGAAAGTTACCGTAACGACTTGCAACGCGCGTTGCAACGACGTAGTTTTCCGTCGCACCAGGCCAGCGTCGGTGGAGTTCCCGCCGGAGCGGGCACTCCCTCTGCACCCCCTTGGAGAGACACGATGCGACGGAGCATCCCTGTCGTCGCAGCGACCCTCGGCCTCGCGCTGACGCTCGCTGCGTGCTCGGGCTCGTCCGGCGAGACGACGGACGACGCGTCCGAGTCGTCCGCGGCGAACGCGGGCACCCTCACCGTCTGGGTCGACGACACCCGGTCCGGCCCGGTCAAGGAGGTGGCGACCACCTTCGAGAAGGAGAAGGGCGTCACCGTCAAGCTGGTCCAGAAGGACTTCGGCGACATCCGCGACGACTTCATCTCGCAGGCGCCGACCGGCCAGGGCCCCGACGTCATCGTCGGCGCGCACGACTGGCTCGGCAAGCTCGTCCAGAACGGCGTCGTCGCGCCGATCGAGCTCGGCGACAAGGCGGAGGACTTCCTCCCTGTCTCGACGCAGGCCATGAGCTACGAGGGCACGCTGTACGGCCTGCCGTACTCCGTCGAGAACATCGCGCTCGTCAAGAACAAGGACCTCGTCCCCGACGCGACGCCCGCCACGTTCGACGAGCTCGTGACGCAGGCCAAGGCGGCCGGCACGCAGTACTCGGTCCTCATCCAGCAGGACGAGAAGACCGGCGACCCGTACCACATGTACCCGCTGCAGACGTCGTTCGGCGCCCCCGTCTTCGGCACCGACGCGGACGGCGCGTACGACGCGTCGCAGCTCGCGATGGACTCCGACGGCGGCCGCGCGTTCGCCGCGTACGTCGCCAAGCTCGGCGCCGAGGGCGTCCTCAACACGTCGCTCTCCGGTGACGTCGCCAAGGAGGCGTTCATCAACGGCCAGGCGCCGTACATGATCACCGGCCCGTGGAACGTCGGCGACTTCGTCAGCGCCGGCATCAACGTCGGCATCGAGAAGGTGCCGTCCGCCGGTGGCCAGCCGTCGCAGCCGTTCGTCGGCGTGCAGGGCTTCTTCATCTCCGCCAAGTCGAAGAACGCGCTCCTCGCGAACGAGTTCGTCGTCAACTACCTCGGCACCAAGGACGTCCAGCTCGCCATGTACGAGGTGGGCGGCCGCGCCCCGGCGCTGCAGTCGGCGCTCGACGAGATCGGCGACGACCCGATCGTCGGCGGGTTCGCCGAGGTCGGCAAGGACGGCGTCCCGATGCCGTCGATCCCCGCGATGGACACCGTCTGGGCCGACTGGGGCGCCACCGAGGTCGCGCTCGTCAACCAGCAGGGCGACCCGACGGCGCTCTGGAACCAGATGACCGCCTCGATCGCCGGCAAGATCGCCGCGAGCTGAGCACCCGTCCGGCGACCCGGCCCACCGCGGCCGGGTCGCCGGACCCGCGCGCACCAGCGCGCCCCCTGCGCCGCACGCCCCGCGCGCGCTCCCGCCCGGCCCGACCGCGCCGAGCAGCCCCCGCGCGCCGTGCGCGCCGATCACCGCCGATCTCCGGAGCACCCCATGACGGACACGTCGACCCGCCCTGCCCGCACGGACTCACCCGCACCGCCGGCACCGCCGGGGCCGTCGCCGCGGCCCACGGGGAACTGGTGGAGCCGGCAGGACCTGACCCGCGGGTTCTGGGTCAAGACCGTCCTCGTGGCCCTCGTCGACGCGCTCGGCGTCTACGGCATCCTCGCCGCGGGCGCGCTCGGCCAGTGGGGCATCGTCGCGTTCCTCGTCGTCGCGCTCGTCGCGGTGAACGTCGTCTACTTCTCCAAGAAGATGCTCCCGGCGAAGTACCTCGTGCCCGGGCTGATCTTCCTGCTCGTGTACCAGGTGTTCGTCGTCCTCTACACGGGCTTCACGGCCTTCACGAACTACGGCGACGGCCACAACTCGACGCAGGCGGACGCGGTCGAGGCGATCCTCGTGCAGAACGAGGCGCGCCTCCCGGACTCGCCGACCTACCCGCTGACCGTCGTCGTGAACGGCGACGAGCTCGGCTTCGCGGTCGTCGACGGCGAGGGCGACGCGGAGCTCGGCACGGCCGAGGACCCGCTGCACCCCGTCGACGCGACGCTCGAGAACGGGCGCGTCGCGTCGGTCGACGGCTGGGAGACGCTGCAGTTCGACCAGGTGCTCGAGCGGCAGGACGAGATCTTCGCGCTGCGGGTCCCGATCTCCGACGACCCGAACGACGGCAGCGTGCGCACGCCCGACGGTTCCACCGGCTACGTCTACGTCTCGACGATGGAGTGGGACGAGGCCGCGGGCACGATCACGAACACGGCGACCGGCGACGTCTACACCGCCGACGAGGACCAGGGCGCGTTCGTCGCCGAGGACGGCTCGCAGCTCGGCACGGGCTGGAAGGTCTTCGTCGGCTTCGAGAACTTCAGCCGCGTCTTCACGGACTCCAAGCTCGCAGGGCCGTTCGTCGGCGTGCTGCTGTGGACGTTCGCGTTCGCGATTCTGTCGGTCGTCCTGACGTTCGGGCTCGGCCTGTTCATGGCGATCGTGCTCAACCACCCGAAGGTCCGCGGCCGCAAGATCTACCGCTCGCTGCTGATCGTGCCCTACGCCTTCCCGGCGTTCCTCACGGCGCTCGTGTGGCAGGGCATGCTCAACCGTGACTTCGGCTTCGTGAACGCGACGCTGCTGGGCGGCGCGAGCATCCCGTGGCTCACCGACCCGTGGCTCGCGAAGGTCTCGGTCCTCGTCGTCAACCTGTGGCTCGGGTTCCCGTACATGTTCCTCATCTGCACGGGCGCCCTGCAGTCGATCCCGAACGAGATCTACGAGGCCGGGAAGATCGACGGCGCCAAGCCGCTGCGCCTGTTCCGGTCGCTCACCATGCCGCTGCTGCTGGTCTCGACCGCGCCGCTGCTCATCTCGTCGTTCGCGTTCAACTTCAACAACTTCAACGTCGTCTACCTGCTCACCGAGGGCGGGCCCGACGACCTGTCGGCACCGGTCGACGTCGGCGCCACCGACATCCTCATCACGTTCGTCTACCGGCTCGCGTTCGGCGGCGTGAACCGCCAGTACGGGCTCGCGTGCGCGGTGTCGATCCTCATCTTCCTCATCGTCGCCTCGATCTCGGCGGCCACCTTCAGCAAGACCCGCGCCCTGGAGGACCTGAACTGATGGCTGCCACGACGCTCCCCGCCGGCGGGACCACCGACACCGGCCTGCGCCCCGACGGCAACGAGACGACCCCGCGCGGCGCGCGCTGGTGGCGCGAGCTCGGCTGGCGTCACGTCGTCACCTGGGCCGTGCTCGTCTTCTGCTTCATCCCGATCCTGTACGTGCTGTCGTCGTCGCTGAACCCGACCGGCTCGCTCACGGGCTCCAACAAGCTGTTCTCGAGCATCTCGTTCCAGAACTACGTCGACCTGCTGAGCGACCCGGTGCACCCGTACCTGCGCTGGTTCGCGAACACGATCGTCATCGCGACGACCACGTCGATCGGCACGGTCCTGCTCGGTGCGGCGGCCGCGTACGCGTTCTCGCGGTTCCGCTTCCGCGGCCGACGCGGCGGGCTGCTGTCGCTCCTGCTGCTGCAGATGTTCCCGCAGGTGCTCGCGTACGTCGCGATCTTCCTGCTGCTCGTGACGCTGCGCGAGGTCTTCCCGGCGATCGGCCTCGGCTCGCCGCTCGGCCTGATCCTCGTGTACCTCGGCGGCGCGCTCGGCGTGAACACGTACCTCATGTACGGCTTCTTCAACACGGTCCCGAAGGAGCTCGACGAGGCCGCCAAGATCGACGGCGCGAGCCACGCGCAGATCTTCTTCGCGATCATCCTGCGGCTCGTCGCGCCGATCCTCGCGGTCGTCGGCCTGCTGTCGTTCGTCGGGGTGTTCTCCGACTTCCTCATCGCGTCGATCGTGCTGGTCGACCCCGAGTCGCAGACGCTCGCCGTCGGCCTCTACCAGTACGTGAGCCAGCGGTTCTCCGAGTACTGGGGCGTGTTCGCGGCCGGTGCCGTGCTCGCCGCGATCCCCGTCGTGCTCCTGTTCCAGTTCCTCCAGCGCTACATCGTCTCCGGCCTGACCCAGGGCGCGGTGAAGGGATGACCGTGACGCACCTGCTCGACCAGCCCCACCACGACGGCTCCGAGATCTACGTCGCGCAGGGCACCCCCGCCCTCGGCGACGTCGTGCCCGTCCGGTTCCGCGTGCCGGCGTCCGCCACCGAGCGGGCGCTGTGGGTGCGGACCGTGCGCGACGCCGAGCCGCGCATGGTGCAGGCGCGGCTCGACCGCGCCGACGCGCACGAGCGCTGGTACGTCGCGGACGTCCCGGTGCACAACCCGGTGACGACGTACCGCGCGCTGCTCGACGAGCCCGGCGGCTACCGCTGGCTCAACGGGCGCGGGCTGTTCTCCCGCGACGTGCCCGACGCGGCCGACTTCCGGCTCACCGTGCACGAGCCCGCGCCCGCGTGGACGTCGTCGGCGGTCGTCTACCAGATCTTCCCGGACCGGTTCGCGCGGTCGGGCGTCGAGCGGGCGTTCCCCGACTGGGCCGAGCCCGCGGACTGGGACGACGAGCCGATCGGCCGGGGGCCGTCGACGCCCGTGCAGCTGTACGGCGGCGACCTGCTCGGCATCGAGCAGCGGATCGACCACCTGCAGCGGCTCGGCGTCGACACCGTCTACCTGACGCCCGTCTTCCCCTCGCAGTCGAACCACCGGTACGACGCGCGGACGTTCGACCACGTCGACCCGCTGCTCGGCGGTGACGAGGCGCTCGTCTCGCTGCGGCGCGCGCTGCACGGCCGCGGCATGCGTCTGGTGGGCGACTTCACGACGAACCACACGGGCGTCGCGCACGAGTGGTTCGAGCACGCGCTTAGGGACCGGTCCTCGGAGGAGGCCGAGTTCTACTACTGGGACAAGGAGTCCGACCTCGGCTACGTCGCCTGGCTCGACGTCCCGTCGCTGCCCAAGCTCAACTACGGCTCGTCGGCGCTCGCCCGGCGGATGGTCGACGGCCCCGGCTCGGTGATCGGCCGCTGGCTCGGCGAGCCGTTCGCGCTCGACGGCTGGCGCATCGACGTCGCCAACATGACCGGCCGGTACGCGTCCGACGACTTCACGCACCAGGTCGCCCGGACCGTGCGCGCGACCATGACCGAGCTCAACCCCGACGCGGTGCTCGTGAGCGAGCACTTCCACGACGCCGCGGGCGACCTGACCGGCGAGGGCTGGCAGGTCAACATGAACTACTCGGCGTTCACCAAGCCGCTGTGGACGTGGCTCGTCGACCCTGCGACGACGCTCGACTTCCTCGGCGTCCCGACGACGATCCCGCGCCGCGGCGGCGTGTCCGTCGTCGAGACCATGCGCGAGTTCGACGCGACCGTGCCGTGGAAGGTCACCGCGCGGCAGTGGAACATGCTCGGCTCGCACGACACCCCGCGCCTGCGGACGGTCGTCGGCGACCCGCGCCTCGTCGAGGTCGCCGCCGGGCTGCTGTTCACCTACCCGGGCACGCCCGCGCTGTTCGCGGGCGACGAGGGCGGTGCGACCGGCACGAACGGCGAGCACGCGCGCGTGCCGATGCCGTGGGACCAGATCGAGGCCGGCGGCGGTGACCGCTGGGACGCCCGCACGTTCGAGACCTACCGGTCGCTCATCGCGCTGCGGCGCTCGTCTCGCGCGCTGCGCGAGGGCGGCCTGCGCTGGGCCGTCGTCGCCGACGACGCGCTCGCGTACCTGCGGGAGACGGCCGACGAGCGCGTGCTCGTCGTCGCGGCCCGGGCGCCGTGGGCGGGCACCGACCTGCCGCCGCACCTCGTGCCGCCGGGTGCGACCGTCGAGCGGCTGTACGGCGACGGGACGCTCGACGTCGCACCCGACGCGCTGCGCGTCGGCGGGGACGGGCCCGGCGTGTCCGTGTGGCGCCTGGCGTGACCCGCCCGCTCGTCCTGGGCGCCGACCTCGAGCGCGACCTGCGCGCGCTCGGGGTCGAGCCCGGGGGAGTGCTGATCGCGCACGCGTCGCTGTCGCGGCTCGGCGTGGTCGTCGGCGGCGAGCAGGCGGTCGTGCGCGCGCTGCTCGACGCGCTCGGACCGGACGGCACGCTCGTCATGCCCTCGCAGTCCTGGCAGCTCTGCGACCCGGCCTACCTCGGCGACCCGTCGGTGCCGCCGTCGCGGTACGACGAGGTGCGCGCTGCGCTGCCCGTCTACGACCCGGCGTGGACGCCGACCCGCACGATGGGGCTGGTCGTCGAGGCGCTGCGCACCCTGCCGGGGACTCAGCGCTCTGCTCACCCGCACCGCTCGTTCGTCGCGCACGGCCCCCGCGCGACCGAGGTGCTCGCGCGGCACGACCTCGACGACCCCGTGGGCGAGGGCTCGCCGCTCGCCGCGCTGTACGCGCTCGACGCGCAGGTCCTGCTGCTGGGCGTCGGCTACGACAAGTGCACGTCGCTGCACCTTGCCGAGGCCCGCTCCGGCGTCCCGCTGCCGACCGTCCGCAACGGCGCCCCGCTCCTCGTCGACGGCGGTCGGGAGTGGGTGTCGTTCGACGAGCCCGTCGTCGAGGACGCCGACTTCGAGACCGTCGGTGCGGTGTTCGCCGCGACCGGCCACGAGACCGTCGGCACCGTGGGCGCGGCGACCGCGCGCCTCGCCCGCGTCCGCCGCCTCGTCGACCTCGCCGCCGACTGGTTCGCCCGCACCCGCACGTAGCGGCGTCGGAGCGATCCCGATATCATCCCTTCGATATCGGGAGGTGAGGGGTGGAGCAGATCCTCATCCGCAACATGCCGGGCGGCACCAAGGCGAGGCTGGCGGCGCGGGCGGCGGCGCACCGACGGTCGATGGAGGCCGAGGCGCGCGCCATCCTCCAGGACGCCCTGGACCGGGACCCGACGTCGCTCGTCGACCTGCTGGCGATGCCCGAGAGCGCCGAGATCGACTTCGAGCCTGAGCGCCTCGGCTCGACCGCGCGCGTCGCCGACCTCTGATGTACCTGCTCGACACGAACGTCGTCTCGGCGCTGCGGGTGCCCGCACGCAACCCCCGGGTCGCGACGTGGGCCGGCACGGTCGCGCTCGCCGACCAGTTCGTGGCGGCGTTCACGATCGCCGAGATCGAGCGCGGCGTCCTGCGCAAGGAGCGCACCGACCACGCCCAGGGCGACGTGCTCCGACGGTGGTTCCGCGAGCACGTGCTCCCCGCGTTCGCCGATCGGGTGCTTCCCTTCGACCTCGCGGCGGCGCGCATCCTCGCCCGGTACCCCGTGCCCGAGGCCGCGCCGGTGGACGACGCGCAGATCGCCGCGGTCGCGGAGGCGAACGGGCTCACGCTCGTCACGCGCAACGTGCGTCACGTCAGCCCGCTGGGTCTCCGGACGCTGGACCCGTGGCACGCGGACGAGGCGGTCCGGCCGGCCGGCGTCGACTGAGCCGACCGCGGGGATCCCGACGCTGACGCGGTCAGGCCCGGGCGTCGCTCGCGAGGTCGAGGAGCGCGGTCCGCGCGTCGGTCGGCGTGCCCGCGTCGGGCCGGGGGAGCGGGCGGTCGTCGAGGCAGCGGCGGAGCAGGGCCTCGACGAGGGCGGCGTCGCGGACGATCGCGCGCTCGTCGACCGAGCCCGGAAGGATCCGGACCTCGAGCGTGTCCCGCAGCGGGTGCGCCGCGACGACCTGCGTGAGGTTGGCGTCCGCGAACTTCGTCAGTCCCGTCGACCGCGCGTCGACCGCGAGCGTCTCCCACTGCGCCGGCCCGTCGGCGGGCGCGCGCTCGACCAGGTCCAGCAGGTCCGCGGGCAGCGGCCCCAGACGGCGGCACGCGGGATTGGTGCCGAGCGCGGCCCCCAGGTGCTCGCGCCACCACCCGAACAGCCGGACCACGTTCGCGAACGCCGCGGGGCGTCGGAACGGCGCGGCGTCGACGTGCACGTGCACCGCGGCCTCGTGGGGCACGGTGAAGCCCAGCGCACGTGCGGGCGCCAGGAGGCGGCGCAGCGCCTCCTCGTGCCGGGCGACGAGCGGCGGCGTGACGACCTCGCACGGTCGCTCGCGCCCGGGCGGCAGCGGCAGCGCCACCGCGACCGTCGCCCCCGACGCGTCGTTCACCCGCGCCGAGTCGGCACGCACCTCGGCCTCGACGCCGAAGAGCGCCGCCACCGGCGCCAGGACGGACGCGAGGGACGCCGACGGGTCGGTGTGCCGCTCGACGAGCCGCAGCAGACGCCCGTCGTCGCTGAGCACGCGGTACCAGCCGCGGTGCCCCCGGACCGTCGCGCCGGCCAGGTCGGCGCGGATCGTCACGTCGTCGACCAGGCGTGCGACGGTTGCCCCCGACACGTCGCGGACGTCGAACGCGGGGGACAGGTGCCGGAACGTGTCGACACCTGCGACCGGGGACGGCTCGGTGTCGGTGTGGAACGACCGGACGACGTGGCCGCCGTGGTCGGCGGCGATGCGTTCCGCGAGCACCTGACGGTCGGAACCGACCGGGGCGAGGAGCTCGACCTCGAAGCCGGTCCGCCAGGCGAGGCCGGTCGACCCGGTCGCGCCGGCGTCGCGGCCCGTCGTGGCCGTCAGGAGACCGGCGTCCCGCTCGGCGGGATCGGCAGCGCCTGCCCGTCGAGCAGCATCTGCCCGGCGGTCGCCTTCGCGTCGTAGACGTCGACCGACCAGAGCGCCGCGAGCGCCGCGCCGTCCTCCGCGGTGTACCCGGCGTCCCAGAACGCGACCGCGGCGAGCGCCGCGACGGTCGCCGGGTCGGTCATGTCGAGCGAGGAGCCCGGGGCGACCGGCACCGGCTGCCCGTCGAGGAGCATCTGCCCGGCGCGGCCCTTCGCCTCGAGGACCGGGACCTGCCACAGGTCGGCCAGCGCGTTCGCGTCCTCCAGGTGGTACCCCGCCGCCCAGAACGCGTCGGCCCGCTCCTGGGTGTACTCCTCCTCGCCCGGGACGGGTGTCGGCGTGCGGTCGACGACGACCGGCGCGGCCACCTCGTCGGCCTCGACCGGGCCGCCCGCGGACACCACCGCGGTGTCGGGCGCGCCGGCGTTCTGCGCGAGCGCGTACGCGGCCCCGGTCGCGCCGACGGTGAGGGTGGCCGCGACGACGCCGATCGCGGCGGTGCGGCGGGGGGAACGGGTGGTGCTCGCGAGGGGCTTCATCGGACCTCCGGAAGAGCGCGTGGGACGATCGCGCCTGCCCGACGCGACCGACGCCCGGCCGCGTCCGTCCCGCGTGCGACGTGCGTCACCGTCGGGTGGGGCCGCCCTGGCGGTCGATACCCTAGACCCGTGACCGCCCCTGACGTGCTCGAACTCGACGGCTATGTCGACGCCGACCGTGAGCGGTGGGTGCCCGAGGCCCCGAAGTCGCGCGAGCGCACCGCGTTCGAGCGGGACCGTGCGCGGATCGTGCACTCGTCGGCGCTGCGCCGGCTGGGTGCGAAGACGCAGGTGCTCGGGCCGTCCTCGGACGACTTCGTGCGCACGCGGCTGACCCACACGCTCGAGGTCGCGCAGGTCGGCCGGGAGATCGGCAAGGCGCTCGGCTGCGCCCCGGACATCGTCGACACCGCGTGCCTCGCGCACGACCTGGGCCACCCGCCGTTCGGGCACAACGGGGAGCGCGCGCTCGCCGACATCGCGCGCGGGATCGGCGGCTTCGAGGGCAACGCCCAGACGCTGCGCCTGCTGACGCGCCTGGAGCCGAAGGTCGTCGGGCCCGACGGTCGGACGGTCGGCCTCAACCTCACGCGCGCGAGCCTCGACGCGTCGGTCAAGTACCCGTGGCGGTTCGGCCAGGGGCCGGTGAGCGCCGCGAGCGGCCGGCCGACGCACAAGTTCGGCGTGTACGAGGACGACCTGCCGGTGTTCGCGTGGCTGCGCGAGGACGCGCCCGCCGGCCGCAAGTGCCTCGAGGCGCAGGTCATGGACCTGGCGGACGACATCTCCTACTCGGTGCACGACGTCGAGGACGCGGTCGTCGGCGGGCGCCTCGACCTCGGCGTGCTGACCCGCCCGGACGAGCGGGCGCGCGTCGTCGAGGCCGTGCAGACCTGGTACGGCGACGCGGTCGACGAGAACGGCCTGCACGACGCGATGGACCGCCTCGTCGCCGCGCACCTGTGGGCGACGCCCGCGTTCGACGGGTCCCGCGGCGCGCTCGCGATGCTCAAGGACGCCACGAGCCAGCTCATCGGCCGGTTCGCGAAGGCCGCGCAGACCGCGACGCGCGCCGAGTACGGCGACGGTCCGCTGACCCGCTACGCCGCGAACCTCGTGGTGCCGATCGGCACGACGGCCGAGATCCTCGTGCTCAAGGGGCTCGCGGTCGCCTACGTCATGGCGCCGCGTGAGCTCGAGCCGCTCTACCACCGGCAGCGCGAGGTGCTCACCGACCTCGTGCGCGTCATGTCGGACCGCGCGCCGCTGGCCCTGGAGCCGCCGTTCGCGGCCGACTGGGCGCAGGCCCCCGACGACGCCGCACGGCTGCGGGTCGTGGTCGACCAGGTGGCGTCGCTCACGGACGTGTCGGCCGCGGAGATGCACGCGCGGCTCGTCCACCCGCCGCGGCACTGAGCCCGGGCCGCGCGCCCGGGCGAACGGCGTCGCGGGCGGGCCGGACGACCTCGCGCGACGCCTAGACTCACCGGCGTGGCGGGACGCATCCGACGGGAGGACGTGGAGGCGGTCCGCGAGCGTGCGCGCATCGAGGAGATCGTCGGCGCCCACGTCAGCCTGAAGCCCGCGGGCGTCGGGTCGATGAAGGGCCTGTGCCCGTTCCACGACGAGCGCTCGCCGTCGTTCCACGTCCGCCCGCAGGTCGGGCGCTACCACTGCTTCGGCTGCGGCGAGGGCGGCGACGTCATCGCGTTCGTCATGAAGGTCGACGGGCTGGGCTTCGCGGAGGCCGTCGAGTACCTCGCGGGCCGCGTCGGCATCCAGCTCCGGTACGAGGAGGGCGGTGCCCCGCGCCCGGGCGACGAGCCGGGCCGGCGTCGTCGCCTGCTCGACGCGCACCGCGTCGCCGAGGAGTTCTACCGCGAGCAGCTCACGACGCCCGCCGCGGCCGCGGGACGCGCCTTCCTCGCCGAGCGCGGGTTCGACCGCTCGGCCGCCGAGCAGTTCGGCGTCGGGTTCGCGCCGCAGGGTTGGGACGGCCTGCTGCGGCACCTGCGCGGCCGCAGCTTCACCGAGGCGGAGCTTGTGGCGTCAGGGCTGGTCAGCCAGGGGCAGCGCGGCGTCTACGACCGGTTCCGCGGCCGGCTCGTCTGGCCGATCCGCGAGGTCACGGGGGAGACCGTCGGGTTCGGCGCGCGGCGCCTGTTCGACGAGGACCAGGGGCCGAAGTACCTCAACACCCCGGAGACGCCGCTCTACCGCAAGTCGCAGGTGCTGTACGGCATCGACCTGGCGAAGCGCGACATGCAGCGCGACAAGCGGGTCGTGGTCGTCGAGGGCTACACCGACGTCATGGCGATGCACCTGTCGGGCGTCGGCTCGGCGGTCGCGACGTGCGGGACGGCGTTCGGGTCGGACCACGCGCGCATCGTGCGCCGGCTCGTCGGCGACGCCGGCTCGACGGGCGGGGTGCAGCTCGCGTCGGGCACGTCGGTCGGCGGCGAGATCATCTTCACGTTCGACGGCGACGCCGCCGGGCAGAAGGCCGCGCTCCGCGCGTTCGGCGAGGACCAGTCGTTCTCGGCGCAGACGTTCGTGGCCGTCGAGCGGTCGGGCATGGACCCGTGCGAGCTGCGCCAGGCGAAGGGCCCGGACGCCGTGCGCGCGCTCGTCGCCGGGCGCACGCCGCTGTTCGAGTTCGTCATCCGGTCGACGCTCGACTCGCACGACCTGCGCACCGCCGAGGGTCGCGTCGCCGCGCTGCGGGCCGCCGCACCGGTCGTGGCGGGCATCAGGGACGCGGCGCTGCGCCCGGAGTACACGCGCCTGCTCGCGGGGTGGCTCGGCATCGACGACCAGGAGACCGTGCGGCGTGCGGTCGCGGCGGCCGGTCCGGGCCGGGGCGGTGCCGCGCGGTCCGGCGAGCAGCGGCCCGACGAGCGTCGCGCGCGACCCGACGGCGGCCGCGCGGACGGCCGTGGCGGGCGTCCCGAGTGGCGCGGTGGCGACGGTGCGCGCGGGCGCGGCGACGGCGGACGGCGCGACGGGCAGTGGTCGCGGTCGGACGACCGCCGCCCCGGTCCGGACGGACGCGGTCGGCCGGACGACCGGTGGGCCCGTGACGAGCGCGCCGACGGCCCGTTCGCCGAGGCACCCGTCGCGCGGATGCCCGCGCCGGACCGCCGCGACCCGGTCGTGCAGATCGAGCGGACGGCGCTCGAGGTCGTCCTCCAGCAGCCCGAGCACGTGCCCGCGCAGTTCGACGACCTCGGCGCCGACGCGTTCGCGGCCCCCGCCCACCGCGCGGTGCACGAGGCAGTGCGGGCCGCCGGCGGCCTCGCGGCCGCACGCGCGGCGGCCGCGGCGGCGGGCGGGGCGTCGACGGGGTGGGTCGACGCGGTCGTCGAGCAGGCGGCGGAGGCCGTGCGGCCGCTCGTGACCGAGCTGGCCGTCGCACCGTTGCCCGAGGACCGGCCCGAGTCGATGCCCGGCTACGTGCGCGACGTGGTGCTGCGGCTGGTCGAGATCGGCTTCACCCGGAACATCGCGGACCTGCGCGGCCGTCTGCAGCGGATGGACCCCGCGGAGGACGCCGCCGCGTACCAGGCCGCGTTCGCGGAGCTCGTCGCGCTCGAGGGTCGCCGCCGCACGCTGCGCGAGAGCGCCTGACGCGACCGGCACCGGTCCGCTCACCGCGCACGACAGGGCGGCGGGCAGGACAATCGCGTCCGTGACCAACACCGCCGCCACCCCGACCGAGCCGGCCCCGCAGCAGCGCGACGGCGACGAGCCGCTGCGCACCGCGGTGGTCGTCAACCCGAACCGGGTGGAGGGCACGGACGAGCTCCGCAAGGCCATCACCGACCAGCTCGCCGAGGCCGGCTGGCCCGCGCCCGCGTGGCTCGAGACGACGGCCGAGGACCCGGGTACGGGCCAGGCCCGCCAGGCCGTCGAGGACGGCGCCGACGTGGTCCTGGTGTGCGGCGGCGACGGCACCGTCCGCGCGGTCATCGAAGGGCTCGTCGGGACGGAGACCGCGCTCGCGGTGCTGCCGGGCGGCACCGGGAACCTGCTCGCCGCGAACCTCGACGTGCCGACGAACGTGCCCGACGGCGTCGACACCGTGCTGAAGCGTGGGCGCCGGCAGATCGACGTCGGCCGTGCCGACGGGCAGGTGTTCGCCGTCATGGCGGGGATGGGCCTGGACGCCGCGACCATGGACGACGCGCCGACGAAGCTCAAGAACACGGCCGGCTCGATCGCCTACGTCTTCTCCGCGATCAAGCACCTCGCCGACGACGAGATGCACGTCGAGATCGAGGTCGACGGCGGCGCGCCCCGACGTCGCCGCGCGCGCTCCGTGCTCGTCGGCAACGTCGGACGCCTCCAGGGCGGTATCACGCTGCTCCCGGACGCCCAGCCGGACACGGGCACGATGGAGGTGGCCGTCCTCGCGCCCAAGAACGTCGGGCACTGGGTGCAGCTGCTCGTCGGCATCGCGCTGCGCCACAAGCGCGTGCCTGCCCGCGAGATCGTGCGCGGCTCGCACGTCGTGATCCGGTGCGACCGCCCGCAGCCCCGTCAGCTCGACGGCGACGTGCTCGACCCGGGCCGCACGCTCGAGGTGACCGTCGAGCCGCGCAGCCTGTGGGTGTGCGTGCACCAGCCCGACGAGTCGCCCGACCTCGCCGAGGGCGGGCCGCACGACCGGTGACGCCCACCGCGGACCCGCGACGGGACCGCCGAGCAGCCGGCGGGACCTCAGCGCAGCGTGACGAGACCCGTGCCGTCGTCGACGGGGAGCGTGCCGTGCACGGTCGCGGTCACGGTCATCGACCGCAGCGTCAGCGCACCGCCGTAGTACGACATGAACGCGGTGTCGGTCGCGTCGCGGCCCGTCGCGATCCGCACGAACGACTCGCGCGGCGCGAGGCGGGTCGCGTCGACGACGTGCCAGCCGCCGTCGACGTACGCCTCCGCGACCGCGTGGAAGTCCATGGGCTTGAGCCCCGGCGCGTAGACCGACACCAGCCGCGCGGGGACGTCGGTCGCGCGCAGCAGCGCGACGACGAGGTGCGCGAAGTCCCGGCACACGCCCCGTCGCTTGAGCAGCGTGTCGGTCGCGCCGTCCGTCGGCAGGCTCGACCCCGACAGGTAGGTGACGTGTCCCGCGACCCACGCGACCACCGCGTCGAGCAGCTCGGCACCGGCGAGCCCGCGGAACTGGTCGCGCGCGAACGCGAGCAGGCGGTCGGACTCGGCGTACCGGCTGGGCCGGCGGTACTCGACGAGGTCGACGTCCTCGACGGGCGGGGCGTCGGCCTGACCGATGACCGTGGCGCTGTAGTCGACCACCAGCCGACCGGCCGGCGCGAGGACGCGGTGGGTGCGGCCGCCGTGCGGCCCCTTGATCTCGACGACGTCGAGCGGGCCGTCCTCGTGGCGGACGGTGAGCTGTTCGGAGCGGTCGTGGGCGCCGTCCGCGACGGCCACGGCGAGCAGCAGCTCGAGCGGCTGCCGCACGTCGATCGACAGGTGGGAGGTCACGGTGCGCAGCACGACCGCACGGGTCCTTTCCCGGCACTCTGCGGCCGGAACATCGAGGGGGCGACGGCAAGTGTGAGGCTCGCCGGGCGTTCCGTCCAGCGGGCGGAGGAGGGCTCGTGGCGACACGACGGGTGAGCGGCGCACGGGTCGCCGCGTCGAGCACGTGGGTGGACCCCGACGGGGTCCACCGACCGGCCGGCGACGTGCACGCGTGGCTGCCCGGCACCAACCAGACGGTGTGCGGGCTGCCGCTCGCGCGGGCCGACCTCGCGCGGTTCCCGCACGTGTCGTGGGCGGACGCGGACCCCGCCACCGGTGCGCACGCCGACGCGGTCGCGCACCGCTGCCACCGCTGCGCCGCCGGGACCGGCGAACGTCGCGACGAGCGCTCGTGGCGGCGCGTGGACCCGCGACCGTGAGCGTGCCGCGGGGTGAGCGCGTGCGCGTCGTCGCGATGGCCGACACCCACGTGCCGGGCCGCGCGCGGGACCTGCCCGCCGCGCTGTGGGAGGCGGTGGACGATGCCGACCTCGTGGTGCACGCCGGCGACTGGGTGAGCGCGCCGCTCGTCGACGCCCTCGCCGCCCGGTCCCGTCGCCTGCTGGCCTGCCACGGCAACAACGACGGCGCCGACGTGCGGGCGCGCGTTCCCGAGCTGGCCCGCACGACGGTCGCCGGGGTGCGCGTCGGCGTGGTGCACGAGACCGGTGCGGCGGCGGGGCGTGAGCGGCGGTGCGACGACGCGTACCCCGACCTGGACCTGCTCGTGTTCGGCCACTCGCACATCCCGTGGGACACCACGACGCCGGGCGGCCTGCGCCTGCTCAACCCGGGGTCGCCCACGGACCGCCGCCGCCAGCCGGCGTGCACCTACCTGACGTTCACGCTCGCGGACGGCGCCCTGCACGACCTGGCGCTGCACGCGCTGCCGCCACGCGTCCGCTAGGCACCCGCGTGGCGACCGGGGCGCGCGCACGGGCCGCGCCAGACTGTCGCCGTGCTCCAGCTGCGCGTCACGGTCCCGGCCGACGTCACGGACGCCGTGCTCGGCGTGCTCCGGGACGACCCAGCGGTGTCGGCGCTCACGGTCGGCGCGGGCGCGGCGCTGCGCCCGGAGGGCGACGTCGTGACGGCCGACCTCGCACGCGAGGCCGCGGACGACGTCGTCGAGCGGCTCCTCGCGCTCGACGTCCAGCAGGTCGGCACGATCCAGCTCACGCCCGTCGACACGTGGGTGTCGCGCGCGGGCTGGGAGGCGGAGCGGCTCGCTCCCGGCGCGAGCGCCGACTCGGTCGTCTGGCCGCAGGTCGTGCTCCGCGCGTACGACGACACCGAGCTCACCTGGACGTTCCTCAGCTTCATGACCCTCGCGACGCTGCTCGCGAGCGTCGCGATCATCGTCGACTCCCCGGTGATCGTCATCGGTGCGATGGTGCTCGGCCCGGAGTTCGGGGCCGTCGCCGCCCTCGGCGTCGCGCTCGTGCGGCGGCGCTGGCGGCTGCTGCGGCGTGCCGCGCTCGCGCTGCTCGTGGGCTTCGTCGTCGCGATCGGGCTGGCCGCCGCGGCGGCGCTCGTGCTGCGCGGGGTCGGCTGGGTGACGCTCGACGACGTGACCGGCCCGCGTCCCGGGACGGACTTCATCTACCGGCCGGACCGGTGGTCGATCGTGGTCGCCGTGATCGCGGGCGCGGCGGGGGTGCTCTCGCTCACGTCGTCGCGCGTCGGGGGTCTGACCGGCGTGTTCATCTCCGTCACGACGATCCCGGCCGCGGGCAACGTGGCCCTCGGCATCGCGTTCGGGGTCCCGGAGGAGATCACGGGCAGCGTGCTGCAGCTCGTGGTCAACATCACGGGCATGGCCGTCTCCGGGTGGCTCACGCTGGTCGTGCAGCAGACGGTGTGGCGGCGTGCGTCGGTGCGGCGCGCCCGGTTCGCCGCACGCATCGGGCGCGCGGCGACGCACGGCCCGCACGCCGGACCGCTGCGCCCGCCGGACGGTGCGGCGTGAGCCGCGGGTCCCGGCCGGCCGGTGCGCGCGCCTGGGAAGATGGCGTCCCGTGATCGCCGACCTGCCGTACGAGCCGCTGCTCGAGATCCTCGGCGTCTTCGTCGGCGCGATGTCGGGCGCCCTCGCCGCGGTCCGCAAGCAGTTCGACGTGTTCGGCATCCTCGTGCTCGGCTGGGCGGCCGGCCTCGGCGGCGGCATGCTGCGCGACGTGCTCATCGGCGCCGTGCCGCCCGTGGGCATCTCCGACTGGCGCCTCGTCGTCACGGCCGTCGTCGGCGCGTTCACCATGTACTTCTTCCACCCGCGGCTCGAGCGGGCGCGCCGCGTCATCGTCGTGCTCGACGCGGGAGCGCTCGCCGTGTTCACCGTCGTCGGCACGATCAAGGGCCTCGAGCTCGGCACGACGGCGGTCGCGGCGGTCCTGGTGGGGGTGATGACGGGCGTCGGCGGGGGAGTGCTGCGGGACCTGCTCACCGGCGAGGTCCCGGTCGTGCTGCACCACCGGCAGCTCTACGCGGTGCCCGCGCTGCTGGGCGCGGTGCTGACCGTGGTCCTGTGGCGGTGGGAGGCCCTCGACGGCGCGACCATCACGGGCGCGGTGCTCCTGATCTTCGTGCTGCGCGTCCTCGCGCTGCGGTTCCGGCTCACCGTGCCCGGACCGTGGCGCGGCTTCCCGTCGCGCTGACCAGCGGCTGCGCGGTCCGGGTCCCGAGAGGTGTCGCCCGGACGGGTGCGGGGCCGCCGTCCCGGCGTGCGCCTCGTCGAACCGTCGCCTAGCGTCGTTCGACGTGCCACCGTCCGTCCTCGGCAGCGCGCCGACGCCGTCCCGGGGGACCGGCGCGCCCGCTGCTCCCGTGGTCCTCGGGCACCGGTACCGGCTCGACGAGGTGATCGGCCGCGGCGGCGCCGCCGTCGTCCACCGTGCCACGGACGAGCTGCTGCACCGGGTCGTCGCCGTCAAGGTCCTGCCGCCCGTGCCCCGCGCGAGCGACGACCTGCGCCGTCACGAGGCCGAGATCCGCGTCCTCGCAGGACTGCGGCACCCCGGACTGGTGCGGCTGTTCGACGCGGACACGGTCCCCGTCGACGGCGACGAGGTGCAGGCGTACCTCGTCATGGAGCTCGTCCCCGGGCCGACGCTCGCACGCCGTCTCGCCGACGGGCCGCTCAGCGTGCGCCAGACCGCCGCCGTGGGCCGGGCCGCCGCCGAGGCGCTCGCCGTCGTGCACGCGCGCGACGTCATCCACCGCGACGTCAAGCCCGGCAACATCCTGCTCACCACTGACGACTGCCTCGACCTCGACGAGCTGCCCGACCACCCCGTCAAGCTCGTCGACTTCGGCATCGCCCGCCTCGCCGCCGCGACGCGCCTCACGGTGACGGGCATGATCGTCGGCACGGCGTCCTACCTGAGCCCCGAGCAGGCGGTCGGGAGCACGCTGGCCCCGTCGAGCGACGTGTACGCGCTCGGGCTGGTCCTGCTCGAGTGCGTCACCGGGCGGCCGGTGTTCGCCGGCACGATGGCCGAGGTCGCCGCCGCACGCCTCTCGCGCGACCCGGACGTGCCCGACGACGTCGACGGTCACCTCGCCGACCTGATCGTGCGCATGACACGTCGCCGACCCGAGGACCGCCCGACCGCCGACGAGGTCGCGCGCCGCCTCGCGGACGTCCTCGAGGGCCGTGCCGGGGCCCTCCCCGGGCCCGGCGCGACGCTCGTGCTCCCGGCCGCGCGCCCCGCGGGTGCCGAGGCGATCGCCGACCTGCCGACGGCCGCCGCCGACGCGGCCGCCCTCGGTCTGCCCGCCGCCGGCCGCGGGCTCGTCGACGAGCCGACCGTCGCCGCGGACGCCACCGCCCTCGGTCTCGCGCCCGGCGAGGCACGCGCCGGGACCGAGCACGACGCCCCGGCGGACGCGGCCGACGCCGACGACGCGACACGAGCGCCCGCCACCGTGCGCCCGGCACGCGCGCCGCGGTCGTGGGTCCGCGGCACCCGGGACGTCGCGGCGACCGTCGTCGAGCGTGTCGGCGCAGCCGTACGGACGGCCGTCGGCCGGTGGGGTCGCACGCCGGTCGCCGTCGTGGCCGCGGCGGTCGTCGCGGGGATCGCGCTCGCGGTCGTCCTGCTCGCGCAACCGCCGGCGGACGCCACCCCCGACACGCCCCCGCCGGCGTATCCGGTCGTCGAGGGGCCGCTCGGCGACGCGCTCGTGCGGCTGCAGCACGGGGTGGATCCGTGAGCGCGCGGCGGTGGGCGGCGACGGTCGTGCTGGCCGCCGTGCTCGTCGGTGTCGGCGGCTGCGCACGACCGGACCTCGACGCGGGCCGCGCGCGGGCGCTCCAGTCGGACGTGCTCGCGGTGACGCAGGCGTCGGCCGAGGGGCGGTACGACGCCGCGGCCGCGCTGCTCGACCGCCTGCGGGCCGAGGTGGAGGACGGCCGCGCGCACGGCGACCTCTCCGCCGAGCGCTACGCGACGCTGTCCGACGCGCTCGACGACGTCGCGACCGAGCTCGAGGCGTCCGCGTCGGCGCAGGCGGCGGCCGAGGCGGCTGCGCAGGCGGCCGCGGCCGAGGCGGCGGCGGACGCCGCACGCGCCCAGGCGACCGCCGAGGCCGCGGAGCAGGCCGCCGCAGCCCAGGCGGAGGCGGACGCCGCCCTCGCGAAGGCCCAGGCGGAGGCGGCCGCCGCGCGCGCGGAGGCGGAGGCGAACCGGACACCGGGGCCGGGCAAGGGCGAGCCGAAGACGCCGCCGCACGCGAAGAAGCCCGGCAAGGACTGACCGGCACTTCGCCCTCAGCGCAACGCACCCGTGCGCGGAAACATGCGCGCCTGCGTGCTCGTTGAGGTGAGTCGAGAACCGTTCCCGAGAGGAGTGGCATGACCAGGAAGACCCGCGGACGGATCGAGTTCGAGGCCGACGACGGCACTACCATGCGCTACGACCGCCACCCCAACGGCGGCGGGCTCGTGTCGCCCGGCGCCCAGGTGCACGAGGAGGCGACGGTCGCCGACACCGCCTACGTGGAGTCCGGCGCACGCGTCGGGCCCCGGGCGCGCATCGGCACCGCCAGCTGGGTGGACCGCGACGTGCAGGTCGGCCCGGACGTCGTGGTCGGCTCCACCGTCCACCTGCGCCCCGGCACCCGCGTCGGGGCGCGCGCCCGGATCGGCAGCCGCGCCCGCCTCGGTGCGGACGTCGTCGTCGAGTCCGGCGCGCACGTCGAGCAGGACGCGATCGTCCCCGACGGCGCCGTCGTCCCGCGCCACGCCGGCCGGCGCGAGGCCGCCTAGACCGCAGGCCCGCGTCGACCTCGCTCGAGGTCGACGCGGGCCTGTGCACGTCACGGCAGGCCGGACGCGCCGACCGCAGCGTGAGACCGTCCCGTGGCCGGACCGCGCACGGCGCGCGGCAGACGTAGCGTGGCGGGCATGACACGTCGTCTCCGCATCGGAGTCCAGCTCCAGCCCCAGCACGCCGACTACGCCCAGATCCGCGACGCCGTACGCCGCGCCGAGGACCTCGGCGTCGACGTCATCTTCAACTGGGACCACTTCTTCCCGCTGTCGGGCGACCCCGACGGCAAGCACTTCGAGTGCTGGACCATGCTCGGCGCGTGGGCCGAGCAGACGAGCCGCGTCGAGCTCGGCGCGCTCGTGACCTGCAACTCCTACCGCAACCCCGAACTGCTGGCCGACATGGCCCGCACGGTCGACCACATCAGCGGCGGCCGGCTGATCCTCGGCATCGGCGCGGGCTGGTTCGAGAAGGACTACGACCAGTTCGGCTACGAGTTCGGGACCGCGGGGTCGCGGATCGCCGACCTCGCGGACGCCCTGCCGCGCATCAAGGCGCGCTGGTCGAGGTCGAACCCCGTGCCGACCCGCGAGATCCCGGTCCTCATCGGCGGCGGCGGCGAGCGCAAGACGCTGCGAGTCGTCGCGGAGCACGCGGACGCGTGGCACTCGTTCGGCGACGTCGACACCCTCACGCGCAAGAGCGCGATCCTCGACGAGCACGGGCAGGCCGTCGGCCGTGACACCGGGGCGCTCGTCGAGCGCAGCGTCGCCGTCAGCGCCCCGCCCGCCGAGGTCGCGGACGCGCTCGTCGACGCCGGGGTGACGCTGTTCACCGTCGGCACGTCGGGCCCGGACTACGACCTGTCGCTCGCCGAGCAGTGGGTCGCCTGGCGCGACGCGCAGGGCTGAGCCGCCGCACCGCCCGTGCGCCCGGGCGAGGGCGTGCCCCGCTCAGTGCCACAGGACCGACGCGTCCGGCACGGTCGGCCCGCACGTCCCGCCCGGCTCGATCGTCGCCTCGAAGTGCCAGACCTCGTTCGCGAACACCTGGCACAGCCCGAACTCGGCGCCGTGGTCCATCAGCCAGTACGCGCCCGCGGTCGGTCCGACGTCGATCGCGGTGCCCGCCACGTGCGCGGAACCGTCGACGGGCGCGACCCACCGGTGCGCCTCCGCCTCGGAGCCGTAGCGCGCGAGCGCGTCGTCGACGAGCGCCTGCTGCTCGCGTGCGGTCCGGTGACCCGACGTGATGGTGAGGTCCACGCCGTCCTCCGCCGCCGCCGCGCGGGCGTCGTCGAACCGCCGCAGCAGCTCGGGGTCGATCCCGTCGGTGTCCCGCGGCGGCGCGTCGGCCGCGGGCTGGTCGGCCCCCTCCGGCGCCGGCGCCCCCTGCGGCTGCACCGCGTCCTCCGGCTCCGCGGTGGCCGGTGACGCCCCGGGCGGTGCGAGCACCGAGCCGAGGGCGCCGGTCGCGCACGCGGTCGCGCCCGCGGCGGCCACGACGACGATCGTGGCCACCACGAGCGTGGCGGTGGGGCGAGTGGTGCGGCGGGGGCGGGTCGTCCTGCTGGTCATGGTCCCAGCGTCCGCAGGGACACCACGCCGCCGCGTCGGCGCCCCGACCGAACCGTGCGGGCCCGCACGGCGGAAGCGCAGCACGCGGTGTCCGCCCTGGGGCGGACGGGCCCGGTGCGGATCTCCGTCCAGGGGCGGTCGGGCAGCGCACGGTCGCGCGGTTAGCGTCGCCTCGTGCAGGAGACCGCCCGGACCCCGACGGTCGCCCCGACACCGCGGGACGTCGGCGCCCCGTCGCCCGGCGGGGCCGCGCGGGACGCGGCGCTCGGCGGCCTCGTCGGGCTCGCGTGGTGCGCGGCCGTCGAGGTCCTGCGCTCCTCGGACTGGTGGAACCCCCGCTGGGTCTCGGCGTGGTGGTCGTGCGGCCTGGCCCTGGCGGTCGTCGTCGCCGCGTGGCGACGGCACCCCCGCGCGACGTTCTGGGGGGTCGTCGTCGGTTACCCGCTCGTCTACCGGACCGGTCTGCAGTCCGAGCTGCACCTCGTCCCGCTGCTCGCCGCGGCGTTCGTCGGGGCGCGCGCAGGCGCCGTCGGGCCGGTTCTCGGGGCGGCCGCGACCGTCGGCGGGACGTTCGCGCTGCTGGTCCCCGGCGGTCCGGCCCTGACGCGCGACCTCGAGGTCTGGCGGCTGCCGTGGCTCCCGCTCGTCGACCTCTCGTACTCCGTCGCGCTCGCCGCGCTCGCGTGCGCGGCCGTGGTGCTCGGCGCCGTCGTGCACCGGCTCGAGCGCACCAGCGCGGACCTCGCCGCACGCAACGCCGAGCTGCGCCGGATGCAGGCCGAGCGCACCGAGCGCGCCGTGCTCGCCGAGCGCAACCGGATCGCCCGCGAGCTGCACGACGTCGTCGCGCACCACGTGAGCGCGATCGTCGTGCGGGCGCAGGCCGCGAACCGCGTCGCCGGTCGTCGCCCCGAGGCCACCGCCGAGGCGACCGCGTGGATCGCGGGGGCCGGCAAGGAGGCGCTCGCGGCGATGCGCGGCCTCGTGCACGTGCTGCGGACGGACGCGCCCGCCGGGGCGCCCGCGGCGCTGGCGCCGACGCCCGGCGTCGACGAGGTCGCCCGCGCAGCAGCGCGTCTGCGCGACGCCGGCGTCGCCGTCGACCTCACGCTGCCCGACGGCCCCGACCTCCCGGCCGACGTCGCGCTCGCGGTCGCGCGCATCGCCCAGGAGGCGCTGACGAACGTGCTGCTGCACTCGCACGCCACCCGGGCCGAGGTCCGCGTCGAGCGCGTGGGCGCGTCGCTGCACCTCGCCGTGCGCGACCCCGGCCCGTCCCGCGGCGGCCACGCGTCCGGCGGTCACGGGCTCGTCCACATGCGGGAACGGGCGCGTGCGTGCGGCGCGCACCTGGAGACCGGGCCGACGGGCGACGGCGGGTGGGAGGTCCGGGCGTCGTTCCCGGTCCCGCCGGAGGTGGCACGGTGACGGTGCGCGTCGTGGTGGTCGACGACCAGCCCACGATCCGCCTCGGCCTGCGCATGATCCTCGAGCACGAGGACGACGTGTCCGTGGTCGGCGAGGCCGGCACGGGTGCGGGGGCCGTGGACGTGGTGCGCGAGGTCCGGCCCGACGTCGTCCTCATGGACATCCGCATGCCCGACGGCAACGGCATCGACGCGGTCGCGGCGCTCGTCGCGGAGCCGACGCTCGCCGCGACGCGCACGATCGTGCTCACGACGTTCCACGACGAGGAGTACGTGGTCGCGGCGCTGCGCGCCGGGGCCGACGGGTTCCTCCTCAAGGACGCGGACCCGGCCGACCTCGTCGCCGCCGTCCGGCGGGTGCACGCGGGCGACCAGCTGCTCGACCCGTCGGTGACGCGCCACGTCGTGGACCGGTACGTGCGGCTCGCGGAGGCCGCCGACGCGACGCGGTCGCGCACCGCCACGCCCGCCGCGCGGCACGTGCTCGAGCGCCTCACGCCCCGCGAGCGCGACGTCCTCGTCCGGCTCGCGACCGGGGCGACGAACGCCGAGGTGGCGGCGGCGCTCGCGCTCACGGAGGCGACCGTGAAGAGCCACGTCAGCTCGATGCTGACGCGGCTCGGCCTCACGTCACGCGTGCAGCTCGTCGTCGCGGCGTTCGACGCGGGCCTCGTCCGTCCGGCGGGGGAGCGGCCGACCGGCGAGCCGGACGCGTCGACCTGCGGCTGACGCCGGAGGCGGCAGCGGCACCGCTCACCTACGGTCGTGCGGTGAGCGACCTGCGCCGCGTCCTGACCGACCGCCTCCGCCTCGATGCCGTGCGCGTGGAGGACGCCGAGCCGCTGTTCGCGCTCGACGCGGACCCGCGGCTGTGGCAGCACCTCCCCTCGGGCCGGCACACCGAGGTCGGCGAGACCCGCGCCCGGATCGAGCGGTACGCCGCCGCGTGGGACGACGACGGCCTCGGCTACTGGACGGCGCGTGACCGCGAGGACGACCGGGTGCTCGGCATCGGCGCGATGCTGCGTGCGGGCACCGTGTGGAACGTCTACTACCGGTTCGCGGTCGAGGCGCAGGGCCGCGGGCTCGCGCACGAGCTGGCGCGCGCGGCGCTCGCGGCCGCCCGCGAGGTCCGGCCGGACGTGCCCGTCGTCGCGTACCTGCTCGAGCACAACACGCCGTCGCGGCGCCTCGCGGAGCGCCTCGGGCTCACGGTCGTGTGGCGCGGTCCCGACGTCGGCAACCCCGACCCCGAGGCGGTCCGGCTCGTGCTCGCGGACCGTCCGCTCGGCGCGGACGCCCTCGCGGTGACGACGACCGGCCCGTGACGCCCCGGGGCGTGCCGTGCCGGCCCGGTCCTCACACGACGAGCGACTGCCCGCCGTCGACGAACACCTCGGTGCCGGTCACGTGGCTCGCCGCGTCGGACACGAGGAACGCGACGGCGTCGGCGACCTGCGACGCCCGCCCGGGCTCCTCACCCGTGAGCGGGATCTGCCCGTCGGGGTACTCGGTCCGCACGCCCAGGCGCTCGGTGTGCCGCTGCTCGGTGTTGTCGCCGATCTCCGTGTCGATCGCGCCCGGGCACACGACGTTGACCCGCACGCCGCGCGGCGCGAGCTCGACGGCCAGCATCCGCGCGAGCGCGACCTGACCGGCCTTGCTCGTCGCGTACGCCGACGCGCCGGAGTTGCTGAACGTGCGCGTCCCGTTGATCGACGACACGACCACGACGGCGCCACCCTGCCGCACCAGCAGCGGCACGGTGTACCGCAGCGTGAGGAACGTCCCCGTGAGGTTCGTGCCGATGGTCGCGTCCCACTCGTCGGGCTCGATCTCGTCGACCGGCGCCCACACGCCGTTGACGCCCGCGTTCGCGACGACCACGTCGAGCCGCCCCAGCTCGTCCTCGACGCGCCGCACGACGTCCCGCACCGCCTGCGCGTCGGCGACGTCCGCCGCGACGGGCAGCGCCGTGCCGCCCGCGTCGCGGATCTCCGCGGCGACCTCGTCGGCGCTCTCCTGCCGGTGCCCCAGCACGACGACCGTCATGCCGTCCGCCGCGAGCCGCACCGCCGACGCCCGCCCGATGCCCGAGCCGGCACCCGTGACGAGCGCGACCTTGTCCGTGGACGTCATCGTCCGCCCTCTTTCCTCACCGACCACGGGTCCGCGCCGCCGTCCGGACACCCCCGCGTGGCTCGACGGTAACCGCCGACCCGCCCGCGCGCCCGGCGCGGCCCCCGACGGCACCGTGGGGGCGCCGTCGCGGCCGGTCACCAGCGGACGGTGAACCAGACGACCTTCCCCGCACCCCGGGTCGGGCGCCATCCCCAGCCCGACGTGACGGCGTCGAGGATGTGCAGGCCGTGCCCGCCCGGCAGGCCCTCGCGGCCGGTCCGCCGGCGGGGGGCCATCGACGTGCCGTCGTGCACCTCGAACGTCACCTCCCGCTCCCGCTGGACCGCGCGCACGTCGATCGTCTGCGACCCGGGGGCGTGCCGCACCGCGTTGGTGAACGCCTCGCTCATCGCGAGCTGGACGGCGTCGACGACCCGCTTCGGGGCGCCCGCGTCACGCGCACGCTCCATCGACCAGGCGCGCGCCCGCGCGAGAGAGCCGACGGACGACGCGAACGAGCGTTCGTTGCCGTCGACCTCCGCGTGCACCCGCCGACCGTACCCGCCCGCACGTGTCCGCGCGCACCGTCGTCGGCGCGTCCGCGCACGCTCGCACCCGGTCGGGGGACACGGGTGCGACGGCCCGCGCACGGAGTCGCCATACTGGGCGGGTGACATCACTGTCGCGCCCGGACGGCGCCGCTGCTCAGCCCGACGGCCTGCGGATCGACCCCGACCGTCCGCACGTGCTGCGCGTCGACGGTGAGGCCGACGTGGCGTCCGTCCTCGACCTCGCGGACGAGCTCGGCGTCGCACGGGGCGAGCTCGGCCCGACGCTCGTGGCCGCGGGCGTGCGCGAGGTCGACCTGAGCCGCGCCACGTTCATCGACTCCTCGGTCATCGCCGTGCTCGTGACGATCGCGGCCGGCCACGCCGGACGCGTGCCGCTGCGTGGCGCGACGGGCAGCCCGCTCATGACCCTCGAGGCCTCGGGCGTCGTCGCGATGTTCGACGTCGACGGCGGTCCGTCCGAGACATGACCCGGTGGCGCCGGTGGGACACCCGGCGCCCTCACGAGAGGCACGAAGGCCCCCGGGTCCGCAGGAGTGCGGGCCGGGGGCCTTCGGTGTCTGCTCCCTCGACTGGACTCGAACCAGTAACCGTCCGATTAACAGTCGGATGCTCTGCCAATTGAGCTACGAGGGATCGCGCGGGAAGAAACTCTAGCAGCCGCCGGAGGGTGCTCCGGACCACCCGTCGCGGTCGACCGGGGAGGTGTCGTCAGCGGGGGAGACCGACCGCGTCGCGCGCCTCCGCCTCGGCGACGTCGAGGGCCGCGGACACGGCGGGGTCGTCCACGTCGACGTCCGCGTCGCCCAGCACCTGCGTGAAGATCTCGCCGTCCTCGTCGCGGCGCAGCGCGAGCCGTACCTTCGCGCCACCGGGGACGGTGACGGGCACGACGTGCACGACGGACTGCTGCACACGCTCGCGGAACGTCTGGGTGAAGCTCACGGACGCGGAGTCCTGCGCGAACGGGAGTCGCGACGTGCCGCCCCACACCCACGTGACGGTGAGGACCCGCGTGGCCGGGTCGAGCGAGCCGCGGTCGACGTCGCTCCACGGGACGCGCGCGACCTTGCCGTCCTCGAGCAGGTGCAGCGCGCGGCGGGAGGCGACCGCCCAGCGACCGTCGGTCAGGTGCGCGTCGACCAGGACGCGGTCGCCGGGGCGCAGGTCGAGCAGCGCGTGGTCGGCCGCGGGGAGCCGACGTCGACGGGAGAGGGCCACCGGGCAACGGTACCCGCGTGCGACGGGCGACCCGAGCACGGCGGCCGGCCGGGGTGCGGCGGCGTCGGCTGGTGCTGTCGGGTGGGGCAGGTGGGGCTTGAACCCACGACCCACGGATTATGAGTCCGCTGCTCTGACCGGCTGAGCTACTGCCCCGAGGCGAAGCCCAGGCTACGGCAGTCCGCTCCGGTCGCGGGCGGCCGGGTTCGCTGCCACGATCCGACGCGACGGAACACGGGGGACGGCGGGGGGAGAGCGGGTGGTGAGGCGCAGATGAGCGGGACGACGACGCACGCCGAGCACGGCTGGGAGCTGGCCGCGCGTGCCGGGTACGCGGTGAGCGGGGTGCTGCACGTGCTCATCGGCGTGCTGGCGCTCCAGGTGGCGTTCGGAGGCGGGGGCCAGCAGGCCGACCAGTCGGGTGCGCTCGGCACGGTCGCGTCGACGCCGTTCGGCGGCGCCGCGCTGTGGTTCTTCGTGGTCGCGTTCGCGGCGCTGGGAGCGTGGGAGGTCGCGAAGGCGGTCCGGGGTGCGCCGCCCACGTCGGGCGGCGGTGCCCAGGGGGCGCGGACGAACGGGTGGCGAGCCAAGGCGGCCGGCCGCGCGCTCGTCTACCTGGCGCTCGCGTTCGCGTCGTTCGCCTTCGCGCGCGGCGGTGGCGCGTCGAGCGAGCAGCAGACCGCGGACCTCACGGCGCGGCTCATGTCGGCACCCGGGGGGCGGATCCTCGTCGCCGTCGTCGGCCTGGCGATCGTGGGCGTGGGCGTCTACCACGTGGTCAAGGGCTGGAAGAAGAAGTTCCTGGCCGACCTGCACCGGCTTCCGTCGGGGACAGCGGGGCGGGTCGTCGAGCGGCTGGGCGTATGGGGCTACGTGCTCAAGGGCGTGGCGCTCGGCGTCGTCGGCGTGCTGTTCGTGGTCGCGGCCGTCAAGGCGGACCCGCAGGCCGCGGGTGGCCTCGACCAGGCACTTCACACGCTGCGGGACCAGCCGGGCGGGCCGTTCCTGCTGGGCGTGGTCGCGCTGGGCCTCGTCGCGTACGGCGGGTATGCGTTTGCCCGGGCCAGATACGGGCGCCTCTGAAGTTCACCCGTTTGCCGCACGCAACCGACGCGGCGTTTCTTGACTAACTGTCCAGAAACGGTCATAGTTCTTCTTGTCAGCGACAACGGCAAACCCGCCGCAAGGTGGGGACGCAAAGCCACGGGACCCACGAGGTCAGCCGAGCTACCGAACGACAGGAGATGATCATGGCTGTGACCACCGACGCCCCCCTCACGCAGGGTGCCCTTCTCACGCCGGGCGAGGTCGCGGTCCTGTTCCGCGTGGACCCCAAGACGGTGACGCGCTGGGCGCAGGCCGGCAAGCTCTCGGCGGTCCGCACGCTGGGCGGCCACCGCCGCTTCCACGAGGCCGAGGTGCGTCAGCTCCTCCAGGGCGTCCCCACGCAGCGCGCGAGCGAGTGACCTTCCGCGGCTCCGGCCGCGACCTGCACGACCCCGGGACGCCGGCGGTGACACCAGTCGCCGCCGGCGTCCTGCTGTGTCCGGCCGGCTGAGCCGCGCTCAGCGGACGGTCGCGAGCACCGCCGTCCGCACGTCGTCGAGCGAGCGCCCGGGCTGGAACACCAGCCACTCGAGCCCCGCCACGACCGTCGCGCCGAACAGTGCCGCGGCCGTGAGCGTCGGGTCGCGCTCGGGCCACGCCGTCCTCACAGCGGCCGCGAACACCCCCATCGCGTCGTCGCGGAGCGCCCGGATCGAGTCCTGCCAGAGCCGGCCGGTCCGGAACACCTCGGCCACCATGACCTTCGCGAAGTCGGGGTGGTCGTGCACCTGCGTGAGCAGCTCTGTCACGAGCGCGTCGACCGCGTCGGTCCCGTCGAGCCCGTCCGCGGCCGCCCGCAGCGCCGTGGTCAGCCGGGCGACACCCTCGGCGATGATCGCCTCGAACAGCTCGGCCTTCGAGCCGAAGTTGTAGAACACCGACCCCTTCGCGACGCCGGCGGCCGCCGCGATGTCGTCGACCGCGGTCGCCGTGTAGCCGCGCTCCGCGACGAGCGCGAGGGCCGCGTCGACGATGTGCCGGCGGGTGTCGGTGCTCCGCATGCGTGCAGCCTCCCAGAACGTGCGGGCGCCGGTCAGATCGTGAGCGCCGGGTGCAGCCGCGACAGCGTCCACGTGCGCATCCGGCCCGCCCGCCACGACGTGACCACGAGCGACGCGACGAGCACCGCGACGAGGTACGCGACCGCGGTCCAGAGCCGGCCGTCGGGGTTGCCCGTGAGCAGGGCCCGCAGACCGTCGACGCCGTAGCTCATCGGCAGCCACGGGTGGATCGCGCGGAAGAACGCGGGCGACGTCTCGACCGGGTACGTGCCGCCGGCCGACGCGAGCTGCAGGACGAGCAGCGCGAGCGTCGCGACCCGGCCCGCCGCGGTCCCGAGCAGCGCGAGCAGCATCTGCTGCAGCGCGAGGAACGCCGCGACCACGAGGACGGTGAACGCGAGCGCGCCGACGGGGTGCGTCGGTGTCAGTCCCAACCCGACGCGCAGCACCGTGAGCAGCACGACGACCTGGACGACGCCCACGAGCAGCGCGGGCGCGTACCCGGCGAGCGCCGCGCGGACGCCGCGGGCGGGCGTGGTGAGCGCGCGCGGCGGGACGGGCCGCAGGACCATCCACGTCACGACGCCGCCGAGGAACAGCGCGAGCGGCAGGAAGAACGGTGCGATGCCCTCACCGAACCCGGCGGCCGTCGCACGGTCCGTCGCGTCGAGCGTCACCGGGTCGGCGATCGCGGCGGCCCTCGACGCACGCGTCCCGTCGCTGTCCGCCGGCACCTGGGACGCGCCGTCGGCGAGCGCGCCCGCGAGCGTCGCGCTGCCGTCGTCGAGCTGCCCGGTCCCGTCCGCCAGTCGGGTCGCGCCGTCGGCGACCCGCTGCGCGCCGGAGGCGACCTGCGCGGTGCCGTCGGCGAGGCGGCGCGTCCCGTCGCGCAACGACGCCGCGCCGGCCGCGACCTGCGCGGTGCCGTCGTGCAGCGCGGCGGCGCCGTCGGCGACCTGGCGCGCGCCCGTGTCGAGGGCGTCGAGCTGCTGCGCTGCTGCCGCCAGCGCGGCCGCGTCGGGCAGCCGTCCGGCGGTCGACGCGAGACGCGTGAGCAGCTGCGCGGCGTCGGCGTCGCCCGCCTGGGCGCGCGCCGTCAGGTAGGCCGTGAGCGTCTGGAGGTCGGCCGGGAGACCGGACACGCCCGCGACCAGGCCGTCGACCTGGGTCACCGCCGCGTGGACGCCGTCGGCGACCTGCGCGCTCCCGGCGGCGAGCCGACCGGCCGCGGCGTCGGCCTGCGCGGACCCGTCCGCGAGCCGTGCCGCTCCGTCGCGGACGTCGGCGGCGCCGTCCGCGCTCCGTGCCGACCCGTCCGCGAGCGTCGCCGCACCGTCGGCGAGCGTGCGGGCTCCCGCGCCGAGCTCGTCGGCGGCGTCACGGAGCCGCACGGCGCCGTCCGCGGCCTCGGCGAGCCCGTCGTGGGCCCGCGACAGCCCGACGAGCACGCCGTCGACGGCCTGCTCACCTGCGGTCGCGGACACGGCCGCCGTGATCCGCTCCATGGCGGTGCGGCCGAGCGACGTGACGAGGAACGAGTTCGCGTCGTCGTAGGCGACGTCGATGCGCGCCGAGCGCGGCGAGTCGCCGCCCGCGGACACGAGGTCCGACGAGAAGTCGGCGGGCACGGTCACGCTGAAGTAGTAGCGGCCGGAGTCCACGCCGTCGGCCGCGTCCGCCGCGTCGGTCACGACCCAGTCGAGACGGTGCTCGTCCACGAGCCGGTCGACGAGGTCCGCGCCCGCGTGCACGGGCTCGCCGTCACGCGACGCGCCGGTGTCGGCGTCGACGAGCGCGACCGGGATGCGGTCGAGGTGACCGGTCGGGTTCCAGAACGCCCACAGGTACAGGACGCCGTACAGCAGCGGCACGACGATCATCGCGACGACGGCCAGGCGGGGCAGCGTGCCGCGGCGGAAGCGGCGCAGCTCGGTGCCGGCGGTGAGGGAGAGCATGGCGGTCCTCGGGGTGCGGGAGGGGCGGGGGTCAGAGGGGGAGAACGACGACGGCCGGCGGCGCGGACCAGCGGGTGCGGGTGACCTCGTCGGCGCTCGCGCACGCGGCGACGACGGTGACGCCGCCCGCGGCGAGCTGCTCGAGCCGGGTCCAGACGACCTGACGGCGCGCGTCGTCGAGGACCTGGTCGACGTCGTCGACGACCAGCAGCCGCGGGCGCTGGAGGAGCGCGAGCCCGATCCGCAGCAGCATCGCGTCGACCTCGTCGAGGTCCCACGCGACCGTGCCGGGCGCGGGCACGGGCCGGTCGCCGAACGCGGGTGCGAGGACGGCGTCGAGCGTGCGCTGCGTCGGGCGAGGCTGGCGCCGGTACCACGGGCCGAGCCAGGCGAGGCGCTCGCGGACGAGCGCGCCGACCGTGACGGACTGGTCGAGGTCGTCGATGCCGCCGAAGCCCGCGACGGCCGCGAGCCGCTGGACGGCCCGTCGCTCGCGCGGCAGGTGGTGACCGAGGACGCGCAGGTCGGCGTCCGCGTCGGGCACCATCCGACCGGCGAGGGTCAGCAGCAGGCTCGTGCGGCCGGACCCCTGAGCGCCCTGGACGACGACGAGCGTGCCGGGGGAGATGTCGAGGTCGACGGGACCGTAGACGCGTCCGCGAGGCCCGTGCAGGGCGAGGCCGCGCGCGCGGACGACGGGCGGGGCTGCGGCAAGGCTCGTGGGAGCGTCGGCGGCGGGGGTGGGGGAGGCGGTCATGCGTCGGATCCCTTCTGACTGACCGGTCAGTACAAAGATACGTCCGGTTCGTCGCCCCGTAGGCCGCCGGCGGGTGTCTGCCTGCTCACACGCGGCCGCCGGACGACCGTGGTCGGACGCCCGGGCATGAAAGGATCACCGCATGGCCATGCGAGAGATCCGCACCGTCGGAGACCCCGTCCTGCGCACCCCGTGCGACCCGATCACGACGGTCGACGACCGCGTCCGCTCGCTCGTCGAGGACCTGCTCGAGACGGTGGACCACGAGGGACGAGCCGGGCTCGCGGCCAACCAGATCGGCGTCGGCCTGCGCGCCTTCTCGTGGAACATCGACGACGAGATCGGCTACGTGCTCAACCCCGTGATCGTCGAGCTGTCCGAGGACGAGTACCAGGACGGCGACGAGGGCTGCCTCTCGGTCCCGGGCCTGTGGTACCCGACGCGCCGTGCCTGGTACGCGCGCGTCGTGGGCACCGACCTCGACGGCAAGGAGGTCGTCGTCGAGGGCACCGAGCTCATGGCGCGCTGCCTCCAGCACGAGGTCGACCACCTCGACGGGATGCTCTACCTCGACCGGCTCGAGCGGTCGGTGCGCAAGAAGGCGATGCGGGCGATCCGCGAGCAGCTCTGACGCTCGCCCGCGCGGGTGCTTGGCGGCGACGCCGCACGTCGGGCATAGTGTGCACAGCACGCCGCGAGACCGTGAGTGCTCCTGAGCAGGACCCGAGGACGTTGGGGAAGGCGAACCTCGAGCCGACCAGGAGGCCGACATGGCAGGTGCGATCACCCGCGGTGTTCTTTTCGTGCACTCTGCGCCCCGTGCGCTGTGCCCCCACATCGAGTGGGCTGCCGGGAACGTCCTGAACGCACGGGTGACCTTCGACTGGACCCCGCAGCCGGCCGGACCCGGCTTCTACCGGGCCGAGCACTCGTGGCAGGGTCCGCAGGGCACCGGTGCACGGCTCGCGTCCGCGCTGCGCGGCTGGGCGCACCTGCGGTACGAGATCACCGAGGAGGCCAGCCACGGCGTGGACGGCTCCCGCTGGAGCCACACGCCCGAGCTCGGCATCTTCCACGCCGCGACCGACGTGCACGGCAACGTCGTGGTCCCCGAGGACCGCATCCGCGCGGCGCTGGAGCACGCGGACGACCCGGCGCGGCTCCGGTCGGAGCTCGACCTGGCGCTCGGCCAGGCATGGGACGACGAGCTCGAGCCCTTCCGTTACGCGGGCGCGGGTGCGCCCGTGCGGTGGCTCCACCGCGTGGGCTGACCTGCCGGACCCTGACGGGCCCCTCCGGACCGCCCGGTGTGCCCGGGCGGTGGCGATGTGCCAGGACGTGTCACGACGTCCCCGGGCCGCCACGCGCCGCGATCGGGCTCCCGCAGACGCCGAGGGCGCGCCACCCGGGCAGGGGTGGCGCGCCCTCGCTCCGCCCGCGGGGGCGTCGCGTCGTGGCGGGTCGGTCAGACCGACGTGACGACGAGCGCCACGTTGTGGCCGCCAAAGCCGAAGGAGTTGTTGATCGCGGCGATCTGCCCCTCGGGCAGCGCGCGCGGCTTGTCGCGAACCAGGTCGAGCACGAGCTCCGGGTCGGGCTCCTCGACGTTGATCGTCGGCGGCGCCTGGCGGTCGCGCAGCGCGAGGATCGTGAACACCGACTCCAGCGCACCCGCGCCGCCGAGCAGGTGGCCCGTCATCGACTTGGTCGCCGACAGCGCGACGTGGTCGGCGTCGTCGCCGAGGACGCCGCGGATGCTGCGCGCCTCGATGAGGTCGCCGACGACCGTGGACGTCGCGTGCGCGTTGACGTGCACGACGTCGCGGTGCGACACGCCGGCCTCCTGGAGCGCGGCGCGCATCGCGCGGATCTGCCCGTCGCCCGAGGGCTCGGGGGACGTGATGTGATAGCCGTCGGCCGACAGGCCGACACCCGCGATGCGCGCGTACACGCGGGCACCGCGCGCGGCGGCGTGCTCCGCGCTCTCCAGCACGACGACTCCGGCGCCCTCGCCGACGACGAAGCCGTCGCGGGACACGTCGTACGGGCGCGAGGCTCGCTGCGGGTCGTCGTTGCGCTGCGAGAGCGTGCGCGACGCGGCGAACGCGCCGATCGGCATGGGGTGGATCGGGGCCTCGGTGCCGCCCGCGACGACCACGTCGGCGCGACCGGAGCGGATCATCTCGACGCCGTACCCGATCGCCTCGGCACCCGACGCGCACGCCGACACCAGCGCGTGCGCACCGGCCCGGGCGCCCAGGTCGAGCGACACGAACGCCACGGGGGAGTTCGGCATGAGCATGGGCACCGTCATCGGCAGCATGCGCCGGGCGCCCTTCTCACGGAGCGTGTCCCAGCCGTCGAGCATCGTCCAGATGCCGCCGATGCCGGACGACACGACGGCCCCGAGCCGCTCGCCGTCGACCTCGGGGGAGCCCGCGTCGGCCCACGCCTCGCGCGCCGCGATCACGGCGTACTGCGCGGTGGGGTCCATCTTCTTGAGCTCGGGACGCGGCAGCACGTCCGCGGGAGCGACCTTGATGGTCGCGGCGAACGAGACGGGGATGCCGTAGGTCTCGGCCCAGTCGTTGTCGAGGGTGCGGGCCCCGGACTCACCGGCGAGGGCGGCGGCCCACGTCGAGGGCACGTCCCCGCCGAGCGGCGTGGTGGCGCCGAGTCCGGTGACGACGACGTCGGTTGCGTGGCTCATCGGTGCTCCTGGTGGCGATGGGGGTGGCCCGTCCCGGCGCCGGCGGCGGTGCGGCCGCGGCGGCGCCGGGACGGTGCCCGGGTCACAGCAGGCTCAGGACTGCGCGCCCGCGATGAACGAGACGGCGTCGCCCACGGTCGTGAGGTTCTTGACCTCGTCGTCGGGGATGCGCACGTCGAACTTCTCCTCGGCGAGCGTGACGATCGTCATCATCGACAGCGAGTCGATGTCGAGGTCGTCGGTGAAGGACTTCTCCGGCAGGACCGAGTCGGCGGGCAGGCCCGTCTCCTCGCTCACGATCTCGGCCAGACCGGCCAGGATCTCCTGCTCGCTGTACGCCATGGTGTCTCCTCTGGTGACTGCTGGAAGGGTCGGACGAACGGTACAACCCGCGGGTGGACCGGCCTCCGGGGGGCGGGGCGGGTCCGGCGGGTGCCGGACCCCGGTGAGGTCAGGGCAGGACGACGACCTGCGCGGCGTACACGAGCCCCGCGCCGAAGCCGATCTGGAGCGCGAGCGCACCGCTGGACACCTGGCCCTCGCGCAGCAGGCGCTCGGTCGCGAGCGGGATCGACGCGGCGGACGTGTTGCCCGTGTCGGCGATGTCGCGACCGACGACGACCGACTCGGGGAGCTTCAGCTGCTTGATCATCTGGTCGATGATCCGCATGTTCGCCTGGTGGGGGATGAACGCCTCGATGTCGTCGGCCGTCACGCCCGCGGCGTCGAGCGCCTTCTGCGCGACCGGCGCCATCTGCCACACGGCCCACTTGAAGACCGACTGGCCCTCCTGTCGCAGCGTCGGCCAGCCCGCGCCCTCGTCGCGCGTCGCGAGCCACGAGTGCGTCTGGCGGATGGCCTGCGCCTGGCCGCCGTCCGAGCCCCAGATCGTCGGGCCGATGCCCGGCGTGTCGGACGGGCCGATCACGACCGCGCCCGCGCCGTCGCCCAGCAGGAAGGAGATGGTGCGGTCCGTCGGGTCGACGAACTCGCTCATCTTCTCGGCGCCGATGACGAGCACGTGCCGTGCCGTGCCGGCGCGGACGAGCGCGTCCGCCTGGCCGATGCCGTAGCAGTAGCCGGCGCACGCGGCGGAGATGTCGAACGCGGCGGCGGGCGTCGCCCCGATGCGGTCGGCGATGATCGCCGCACCGGCGGGCGTCTGGTGGAAGTAGGTGACCGTCGACAGGATCACCGCGTCGATGTCGGCGCCCGTCAGGCCCGCGTTCTCGAGCGCGGCGCGCGCGGCGCCCTCGGCGAGGTCGAGCACGTCGGTGCCGTCGCCCGCGCGGCGGCGCGTGACGATGCCGGTGCGCTGCCGGATCCACTCGTCCGAGGAGTCGATGGGGCCGACGAGGTCGTCGTTCGGGACGACGCGCTCGCCGCGCATCCCCCCGATGCCGAGGATCCGGGTGTGGGCCGGTCCGGTGGCCTGCGTCAGGGTGGGTCGGGTCACGACGGCTGCTCCTGGGTGTTCGCGGTGGTGCCCTCGGGCGTGGACGCGGACGACGCGCCGCCGTGCCGGCGTACGAGGTCGCGTGCGGCGTCGAGGTCGGCCGGCGTCTTGACGGCGACCGTCTCGACCCCCGGCAGCGTACGCCGGGCGAGACCCGTGAGGACCCCGCCGGGGGCGACCTCCAGCAGGCCAGTGACGCCGAGCGCGAGCAGGGTCTCCTGGCACAGGTCCCAGCGGACCGGGTTCGCGACCTGCGCGACGATCAGCGCGAGCGCGCGGGCGCCGTCCGGGACCACCGTGCCGTCGGAGTTGGTCAGCAGGGGGACGACGGGGTCGGCCGGCGTCACGCCGTCGGCCGCGGCGCGCAGCTCGTCGACCGCGGGCTCCATGACCTGCGTGTGGAACGCGCCCGCGACCTGCAGCGGCACGACGCGCGCCCGGGCGGGCGGGGCGGCGGCGAACGCGGCCAGGGCGTCGAGCGGGCCGGCCGCGACGACCTGGCCGCCGCCGTTGACGTTGGCGGGCACGAGCCCGTGCGACGCGAGCGCCGCGAGCACCTCGTCCGGGTCGCCGCCGAGCACCGCGTTCATGCCGGTCGGCGTGCCCGCGGCGGCGCGGGCCATCGCGGCACCGCGCACCGCGACGAGCGCGAGGGCCTCGTCGTCGGTCAGCACGCCCGCGACGGCCGCGGCGGCGAGCTCACCCACCGAGTGGCCGGCGGTCGCGCCGACGACACCCGCCGCGGCGGTGCCGAGAGCGGTGCCCGCGTCGACGTCGAGGACCGCGCGCAGGCTCGCGAGCGCGGACGCGACGAGCAGCGGCTGGGCGACCGCGGTGTCGCGGATCGTGTCCGCGTCCGAGGTCGTGCCGTGCGCGCGCAGGTCCAGGCCCGCGGTCCGCGACGAGCGGTCGACCGACTCCGCGACGACGGGCAGCTCGAGCCAGGGGGCGAGCATGCCGGGGGACTGGGCACCCTGTCCGGGGCAGACGACGACGAGCACCTGACCACCTTGCCGTGCCCCCGGTCCCGTCCGGGCTCGTGACGCACACCAACGTTCACCGACGGTGTTGTGCGGACCCTACAAACGGTGCGGACCGGTCAGGGACGCTCGACGATCGAGGTCACGCCGGCGGCGTCGAGCCGACCCAGGGCCAGCGCGGTCTGCAGGACGTACGACTCGCGCGCGTCGAGCGGGTCCCAGCCCGTGACGTCGGCGACGCGCCGGAGCCGGTACCGCACGGTGTTGGGGTGCACGTACAGCGTGCGCGCCGCCGCCTCCAGCGACCGGCCGGTGCCCAGGTACGCCGACAGCGTCTCGAGCAGCGACCCCTGGCTCGCGGCCAGCGGCTCGAACGCGCGGTGCACGAGCGCGCGACGCGCGGTGACGTCGCCGACCAGCACCCGCTCGGGCAGCAGGTCGTCGGCCTGCACCGGTCGCGGCGCCTGCGCCCACGCGGCCGCCGCCGCGAGCCCGGCGAGCGCCGCGCGGGCCGCCCGCGCGCAGTCCGCGAGGTCCTGCGCCTCGGGTCCGACGACGACGGGACCGGGCCCGAAACGGGGGAGCAGCGCCGTGACGGCCCCCCGCAGGTCGCCCTCGCCCCCGACCAGCACGACCAGCCGGTCGCCGTGGATGCCCACGAGCGCGTCGTCGGCCGCACGCCGGGTCGCGCGGCGCAGGTCGGCGGCCCGCACGTCGTCCAGCGGCGACGCGGTCGTGCCGACGATGACCAGCGTGGAGCCCCGACCGCTCCACCCGAGCGCGGCGACGCGCGACCTCAGGGCGTCGTCGACGTCCCCGCGGACGATCGCGTCGACGACCAGCGCCTCCAGCCGGGCGTCCCACGCGCCGCGCACCTCGGCGGCGCGGGCGTAGACCTCGGCGGCGGAGAACGCGACCTCGCGCGAGTAGCGGAGGACGGCCTCCCGCAGCGAGCGCTCGTCGCCCGGCGCGGCGAGGCGGTCGCTGTTCGACTCGACGACGTCCACGACGACCCGCACGAGCTGCAGCGTGTGCTGCAGCGAGATCGACCGGGTCAGCTCGGGCGGGGCGGTCGCGAAGATGTCGCCCACCCCGTGCGGCGGGCGCGTCGGGTCCATGAACCACGTGACGAACGCGGTGATGCCGGCCTGCGCGACGAGCCCCACCCAGGACCGGTCCTCGGCCGGGAGCGCGCGGTACCAGTCCAGGTCGTCGTCGAGCCGCCGCATCGCCGCGGCGGACAGCAGTCCCGCTCCCTCGCGCACGCGCCGCTGCGTCTCGGCGTTCGCCGCGGTCTCGGCGGCGTCCGCGGGGTCGGCCGCACGCGTGCGCGGCGGGTCGGCGTCGGCGGGCCGCACGGCCTGCGCGCCGGTCGGCGGGCGTCCGCCGTGCGAAGGTCCGGGCATAGGGGGAGCATAGGAGGCGCGCTTGTGGGAAGTCGACAAAGGCGCGCGCCGAGGTCGACGAGCGGTCCGGAACGGGGCCGGGTGTCGTGCCCGGTCAACGGCTAAGGTCACGACATGGCTCTCCTGCCCCGACTGCGACAGCTGATGCGCCGCCCGAGCTCCGCCTCGCGCGTCGGAGCCCGACGACCCACCACCGCCGCACGGCGGGGGGACACCCTGCACGAGGACGCCCTGCGGTCGATGCTCAGCGACGACCCCAACAACGAGCGCGCCTTCCGCGCGCTGGCCGAGATCGTGCGCCGCCGCGCCGCGGAGTCCGGGTCCGAGGAGGACCCGCTGACGGCCCCGGGCAACGAGACCGAGCGCGAGCGGGCCGCCGACCTGGCGGTCTGGGCGCTCGGCGAGGAGCTCGCCGGCAACCCCCGCGCGTGGTACCCCCTCATCGAGGTCGCCCGGCTCTCCGTGCGCGACGACCACGAGGGGACGGTGCGCCGCCTCACCACGGCGTCGGAGCGTGACCCGTCCGGCCGCGCGCTGGTCGAGTCGCTCGCGCTCCTGCGCAGCGCGGGGCAGCCCGTCGACGCTCTCGGTCTCGGTATCGGCCACTGGCGGCCGCGCGAGCACGACCCCGAGGTCGCCCGGCACCTGGTGCTCGCGGCGATCGAGGCCGACCGCCCGCTCGAGGCCAAGCAGCACCTCGCGTCCCTCGACCTCTACCCGGACCAGGCGGCCGTGGCCGACCTGCGCAACGAGCTCGCGCGGGCGGTCGCGCACGCCGAGCAGACGATCCCCGGTACCTGACGCCGCACCTACGCCATCCCTGCACGGCGCGGACGACGCGACGACCTCAGGACGCCGGAGAACACGAGGGCCCGCGGCGGGTGATCCGCCGCGGGCCCTCGTCCGTCAGGTAGGGCCGACCGTCAGGAGTCGCCGCCCGTGTTGCCGGACGTGCCGGCGGTGACGTCGTGCAGGCGGTACTGCTCGATCGCCCGCGCGGGCGCGTCCGCCGGGACCGCACCGGTGCGGGCGAGCTGCTGGAGCACGCGCACGGCCGTCGACGGGCCGTCGATCTTGAAGTGCCGGCGGGCGGCCGCGCGGGTGTCGGAGAAGCCGAAGCCGTCCGCACCGAGCGTGGCGTACGTGCCGGGCACCCACGCGCGCACCTGGTCGGCCACGAGGTGGTCGTAGTCCGTCGTCGCGACGAACGGACCCTCCGCACCCTGCAGCTTCTGCGTGAGGTACGCCTGCCGCGGCTCCTCGCCGGGGTGCAGGTAGTCGTGCTGGTCCGCGGCCAGGCCGTCGCGGCGCAGCTCGTTCCAGCTCGTCACCGACCAGACCGCGGCGCGCACGCCGAAGTCCTCCGCGAGCAGCTTCTGCGCCTCGAGCGCCCACGGCACCGCGACGCCCGACGCGAGGATCTGGGCGCGCGGCCCGTCACCCTCGGCCGGCGAGAGCAGGTAGATGCCCTTGAGCACGCCCTCGACGTCCAGGTTCTCCGGCTCGGCCGGCTGGACCATCGGCTCGTTGTAGACGGTGAGGTAGTAGATGACGTCCTTGTCGCGGCCGTCACCCTCCCCGTACATGCGCTCGATGCCGTCCTTGACGATGTGGCGCAGCTCGTAGCCGTACGCCGCGTCGTAGTGCACGACGTGCGACATCGTGCCCGCGAGCAGCGGCGAGTGGCCGTCGGCGTGCTGCAGGCCCTCGCCCGTCAGCGTCGTGCGACCGGCCGTCGCGCCGATGAGGAACCCGCGGGCCATCTGGTCGCCGGCCGCCCAGAACTGGTCGCCCGTCCGCTGGAACCCGAACATCGAGTAGTAGAAGTAGAACGGCACGAGCGGCTCGCCGTGCGTCGCGTACGACGTGCCGACGGCCTGGAACGCGGCCGCGGACCCGGCCTCGTTGATGCCCGTGTGCATGATCTGCCCGGACTCGGACTCCTTGTACGAGAGCATGAGCTCCCGGTCGACGGCCATGTAGTTCTGGCCGTTCGTGTTGAAGATCTTCGCGCTCGGGAAGATCGAGTCCAGGCCGAACGTGCGGGCCTCGTCCGGGATGATCGGCACCAGGCGGTGACCGAACTCCTTGTCCTTCACGAGGTCCTTGAACAGGCGCACGAGCGCCATGGTCGAGGCGACCTCCTGGTGCCCCGAGCCCTTCGCGAGCCCCTCGTACACCTTGGCCTCGGGCAGCGTGATCGCCTTGTGCGTCGACCGGCGCTCGGGCACGAACCCGCCGAGCTGACGGCGGCGCTCCAGCATGTACCGGATGCCCTCGTCGTCGGGGCCTGGGTGGAAGTACGGCGGCACGTACGGGTTGGCGTCGATCTGCTCGTCCGTGATCGGGATGTGCAGCGAGTCGCGCAGCGTCTTGAGGTCGTCCGCCTTGAGCTTCTTCATCTGGTGCGTGGCGTTGCGGCCCGCGAAGCCCGAGCCCAGGCCGTAGCCCTTGATGGTGTGCGCGAGGATCACCGTCGGCTGACCCGTGTGCTCGCGGGCGGCCTTGTAGGCGGCGTAGATCTTGCGGTAGTCGTGGCCGCCGCGCTTGAGCGCCCAGATCTCGTCGTCCGTCATCTTCTCGACGAGCTGCTTGGTGCGCGGGTCGCGACCGAAGAAGTGCTCGCGGATGAACGCGCCGTTCTCCGCGCGGTACGTCTGGAAGTCGCCGTCGGGCGTCGTGTTCATGAGGTGCACGAGCGCGCGGTCCTTGTCGGCGTTGAGCAGGGTGTCCCACTCGCGGCCCCAGATGACCTTGATGACGTTCCAGCCGGCGCCGCGGAACTGCGCCTCGAGCTCCTGGATGATCTTGCCGTTGCCGCGGACCGGGCCGTCGAGGCGCTGCAGGTTGCAGTTCACGACGAACGTCAGGTTGTCGAGCCCCTGCTGCGCCGCGTGCTGGAGCATGCCGCGCGACTCGGGCTCGTCCATCTCGCCGTCGCCGAGGAACGCCCAGACGTCCTGCTGGCTCGTGTCCTTGATGCCGCGCAGGTGCAGGTACTTGTTGGTCCACGCCTGGTAGATCGCGGACGCCGGGCCGAGGCCCATCGACACCGTCGGGAACTCCCACAGGTCCGGCGCGAGGCGCGGGTGCGGGTACGACGGCAGGCCGCCGCCCGGGTGCGACAGCTCCTGACGGAACCCGTCGAGCTGGTGCTCGGACAGGCGGCCCTCGAGGAACCCGCGGGCGTACACGCCGGGGGAGGCGTGGCCCTGGAAGTAGACCTGGTCACCGCCGCCCGGGTGGTCCTTGCCGCGGAAGAAGTGGTTGAGGCCGACCTCGGTCAGCGTCGCGACCGACGCGTACGACGAGATGTGCCCGCCGACCGCGATGCCCGGACGCTGCGCGCGCGTCACCATGACGGCGGCGTTCCAGCGGATCCACGAGCGGTAGCGCCGCTCCATGACCTCGTCGCCGGGGAAGTACGGCTCGTCGTGCACCGCGATCGTGTTGACGTACGGCGTGTTCAGCGAGGCCGGGATGGCCACGTTCCGCTGCCGCGCGTGGCGCAGCATGCTCAGCAGCACGTAGCGGGCGCGCGGACCACCCTTGTCGTCGATGAGCCCGTCGAGCGACTCGAGCCACTCGCCGGTCTCGGCGGGGTCGATGTCGGGGACCTGGCTGAGCAGGCCGCCGATGAGCGGGCCCGTCTCGTCGATGGAAGCCACCGGTGCTCCTTCTGCCTTCTCGTCCGCACGCACAGGCCTCGTGGCCCCGGCGCGCATCTCGGCCCGACCCTGGTCCGAGCACGTGGGGCGCGCTGCGGCAGGTGCGGGTAGTCGGCCCATTGTCGGCCCCACCCGGGCCCAAAGTCACACCGTCCCGGCACTCGGGCCACGTGACGTCCGCGACAGTCATAGGACGACTCGGGTCACGGGCGCCCCCGCGCGCCGCCGGACACGCCCGTCCGTGCGCGGTGTCTTGCCAGGGCCCGTCCGCGTGCGGTGGGCTACGGTGTGCGGACATCAGCAGGTCGCCCCGCCCGGGGCGACGCGACGAAGGGATCGGTCGGGACGTGTCATCCAGCACGGACGACGCCGCCTCGCAGGTGGCAGCGCGTCTGGGGTTCACCGCAGGACAGGTGATCCAGGAGTTCGGGTACGACGACGACGTCGACGAGGAGCTGCGTGACGCCCTCCAGGCCGTCACCGGCACCGAGCTGGTCGACGAGGACTACGACGACGTCACCGACGGCGCCCTCATCTGGTTCCGCGACGACGACGGCGACCTCACCGACTTCCTCGTCGACGCGATGACCGTGCTCGAGGACAACAGCCCCATCTGGGTGCTCACCCCGAAGTCCGGCCGGTCGGGCCACGTGTCGCACAGCGACATCGAGGAGGCGGCCACCACGTCCGGCCTGCACGCGATGACGACGTTCGCCATCGCCGCCGACTGGTCCGCCACGCGGCTCGGCACGCGCGGCCGCGGCAAGTGACCGCGACGCCGGTCCTCGGCGAGCTCGCCCCCGACTTCACGCTCGTCGACACCCACGGCACGCCCGTGACGCTCTCGGCGCTGCGCGGCACCCCGGTCGTCGTGGTGTTCGTCCCGTTCGCCTTCTCCGGCACGTGCCGCGGCGAGCTCTGCGAGATCCGGGACAACATCGCCGCCTTCGACCAGGCCGGCGTGCGCGTGCTCGTCGTCTCGTGCGACTCGATGTTCACGCTACGCGCGTGGCAGGAGCAGGAGGGCTACGGCTTCGACCTGCTCTCCGACTTCTGGCCGCACGGCGACGTCGCGCGGGCCTACGAGGTCTTCGACGAGAAGGCCGGCCGCCCGCTGCGCGGCTCGTTCCTCGTCGACGCCGACGGCGTGCTGCGCTGGTCCGTCGTCAACCCCGCGGGCCAGGCCCGTGACCTCGCCGCCTACCGCGCGGCGATCGCCGACCTCGCCGCCTGACGACTGCCGCCTCCGACCCACACGGGCCCACTCCGGCGCCGTCGTGCGCACCGGTAGGCTGTGCGCCCGTCGCACGCCCGCGCGCGTGCCGACGAGGGGCCTGTAGCTCAGCTGGTCAGAGCGCCGCGCTTACACCGCGGAGGTCGCCGGTTCGAAACCGGCCGGGCCCACCGCACCGCCCCGCACCGACGGCACGTGGCGGCGTCACGCCGCTCGCGGACATACTGGTCTCACCGTTCGTCCGACGGTGGGGGCGCCATGGAGGCGAGGCCGGAAGCAGCAGGCGACGACGCCACGGAGGCGGCTGACCAGGGCGCTGCGCCCGCCGTGCGGGCGGCCCAGGCGCGAGCCCGGTGGGTCCTTCCGGCCGCGTGGAGCTGTCTCGGCGCCCTCGTCGTCGCCCTGGTCGCCCTCGCGGTGTTCCTGCTGTTCAGGATGGACCTCTTAGCGGACGAACCGCTCACGGACGAGAAGATCAAGAGCCTGTGGGCGTTCCTCGGCGTCGCGCTCGGTGCCGCTGCCACCGTCATCGGCGCGCTCCTCACCGACCAGAACAGCAGGCGGTCGGCGACCCTCGCGAAGGAGGCGGAGGAGCGGGCGAAGCGTGCGCTCGACCAGCAGATCGCCCAGGACCACGAGACCGCGACCCGTCTGACGCTGGACACCCGGGCGCGAGTCCTCGAGCTCATCACGTACGAGGGCGACTACGCCCCGAAGGCGCGGGTCGCGGGGGCGCTCGCCACGCTGATGGAGCTGCGTGGAGGGCCGGTCGCCTGCAGGATCCTCGACGAGCTGTGGCGGCGGGACAAGATCGGGACGTCGTCCGCGGTCTGGATCGTCGAGCGCGTGAGTCGCCGGACTCGACGCCCGCCGACAAGGAGGCGGCGGCGGGGATCCTGGCACTCAACGCGACGACGCTGTTCCCGGCCCGGGACAGCGAGAACCAGGACTGGAACGACTGGCCGGACATCGTCCGCGACAGGTGGCCGACGACGCTCCCGCCGGGTGCGCGAGACGGCCTGATGAACATGGCGATCAAGGCGCTCCAGGGTCGCGGGCCGGACTACTGGATGCAGGTGGGCGTCGTCCTCCCCGTCGAGATGCTGCGATGCGTCGTGCGCGACGACGAGGACTTCAGAGCCCCCGCCGCCCATGCGCTGACGCGGATCTACGACGTCCCCGGCTTCCTCACGTACGCGAACGCCGAGGAGGAGGCGTACCTGCGCGCGCAGGCGGACGAGCGTGACACCGCGGGGTGGTTCGAGAAGCTCGTCGACCAGTTCGGTGACTGGCCACCGGAAGCGCACCCGGCCGACCGCAGCGTCGGGTCGGAACCCTCCACGACCGGGAGATGGGGCAACGACGTCCCCGTGCTGCCCTCGGCGCCGAGCGACGGCGGCCCGGCGGTCGCCGTACCCGAGGCGCAGCCGCGCTGATCGTCGGGACGGTCGGCACCCGTCGCGTCATCCCCAGCCGCACGCCAGGTGCACGCCGTGCACGACCGCGGCCACGGGCGACCCCCACAGCTCGGCGAACAGGTCCGCGTCCTGCGGCTCGCGGACGTAGACGGGGGCGCCCCACGCGTCGTCCCACGACTCCGCAGCGACCCCGGCGGGGGCGGGCGGCACGCAGATCACCGGCGTCGCCGGTGCGCCGTAGCCGAGCGACTCGGCGCGTTCTCGTGCCTCGTCGAGGGTCGGGTCGTCGTCGGCGGGTGCGATCGCGAGCCACACGATCGAGGAGGGCTCGGTGGCGGCCATCGCCTCGTCCTCGGGCAGCGCCGTCGGCCACGGCGTGGACGCGGTCGGCGTCGCGGCGCCTCCGGGTGTGTCCGCGGTCGTCGGGGCACCCTCCGTCGCGGCGGTCGGCGCGACCGCGTCGCTGGGAGCGGGCGTCGTGCAGCCGGCGAGCACGAGCGTGACCAGGGCGAACGTCAGCGGCGTCGTGCGGCGCCGGCGGATCGCGCGAGGGGGCATGGGCCGAGGATGGCGCACCGCCTCGCCGGCGAGCGCGCGTGTGCCGCACCGGGACCCGATCGTGACGCGGCCGCGTGCGGGCCGGACGCGAGGCGCACTTGCTACCGTCCGCGGGTGGCCACCACCCGCGTCTCGTCGCTGCACGTCTTCCCCGTGAAGTCGCTGCGCGGCGTCGGCGTCCCGGTGGCAGACGTCGACCCGTGGGGCGTCCGGGGTGACCGGCGGTGGATGGTCGTGACCGCCGACGGCACCGTGCTGACGGCTCGCGAGCACCCGGCGATGCTCGGGGTCCGCGCGACGCCGGACGGCGCGTCGTTGCGGCTCACCGCGGCCGGGGCCGGCGACCTCGTCGTCACCGAGCCCGTGGACGCGGAGCCCGACGTCGTCGTCGGGCTGTCACGCCTCGACCGGGCGACCGCGGCCGGGGCGGAGGCCGACGCGTGGTTGTCCGACGTGCTCGGACGCTCCGTGCGGCTGGTCTGGCTCGACGACCCGCGGCGGCGGTCGGTGAGCGTCCACCACGGGGGGCGCCCCGGCGATGCGCTCAACCTCGCGGACGCCGGTCCGTTGCTGGTCACCACCGAGGCGTCGATGGCGGCGCTGAACGGGTGGATCGCGGACCGGGTGCTGGAGACGGCGGACCCGACGGGGTCGCCGCAGCCGCCCGCGCCCCTGCCGATGGAGCGGTTCCGGCCGAACCTCGTCGTCGGCGGGGACCTGGAGCCGTTCGAGGAGGACCGGTGGGCGGGGCTGCGGGTCGGTCACGTCGAGCTGCGGTTCGCGGAGCGGTGCGACCGGTGCAGCCTCACCACGATCGACCTGGACGCGCTCGTCACGACGAAGGAGCCGATCCGGACGCTCGCGCGGCACCGGCGTGAGGACGGGAAGACGTGGTTCGGCGTGCGGATGGTGCCCGTGCGGACGGGCCGCGTGACGGTCGGCGACCTGGTCACGCCGCTGCGCTGAGGCGGCCCCCGGTGCGCGCACGTGGGCGGCGGCCGCCCGCGTGGCGGGTAGCGTGCGTGACGTGACCGCCCCGCGCCTGGCCGACGTCGTCCGCACGCTCGAGCGCCGCTACCCGCCGGCGACGGCCGAGTCGTGGGACGCGGTCGGGCTGGTCGCGGGCGACCCGGCGCAGGAGGTCCGGCGGGTGCTGCTCGCCGTCGACCCGGTCGCGGACGTCGTCGAGGAGGCCGTCGCCTGGGGCGCGGACCTCGTCGTCACGCACCACCCGCTCCTGCTGCGGCCGGTGCACTCGGTCGCGGCCACGACGTTCAAGGGTGCGCTGCTGCACCGGCTCGTGCGGTCGGGCGTCGCGCTCTACACCGCGCACACCAACGCGGACGCCGCGGTCGGGGGCGTCGCGGACGCGCTGGCCGACGCGCTCGGGCTCGTCGATCGGACGCCGCTGCAGGCCGCGACGGCGGAGCCGCTCGACAAGGTCGTCGCGATGGTGCCCGTCGGCGACGCGGAGGCGCTCGTCGACGCCCTGGCGGCCGCCGGCGCGGGCGCGATCGGCCGGTACGCGCGCTGCGCGTGGACCACGACGGGCGAGGGCACGTTCACCCCGCTCGACGGTGCGGACCCGGCGATCGGCGCGGTCGGCGAGGTCGAGCGGGTCGTCGAGGCACGCGTCGAGATGGTCGCGCCGCGGCGGCTGCGGTCCGCGGTCGTCGCCGCGCTGCGCGCCGCGCACCCGTACGAGGAGCCGGCGTTCGACGTCCTCGAGCTCGCGTCGTGGCCGGGATCGACCGGGATCGGCCGGGTGGGCCGGCTCGCGCGACCGACCACGCTCGCCGCGTTCGCCGCCGACGTCGCCGCCGCGGTCCCGGCCACCGCGCAGGGCGTCCGGTACGCGGGCGACGCCGACGGGCGGGTCGAGCGGGTGGCCGTCGTCGGGGGCTCGGGGGACTCGCTGGTCGACGCCGTCCGTGCCGCGGGCGTCGACGCGTACGTGACCGCGGACCTGCGCCACCACCCGGCGTCCGAGCTGCGCGAGCGGGCCGCGTTCGAGGCGCGCGACGGGCATGCACCGCCGTACCTCGTCGACCTCGCGCACTTCGCGTCCGAGTGGCCGTGGCTCGCGCGCGCGGCCCGTGACCTGGAGACCGACCTGGCCGCCGCGGGCACTACGGTGGAGACCCGGGTCAGCACCCTCAGCACCGACCCCTGGACGGGCCGCGTCGCCGCGCCCGCCCCCCTCCCGCCGGAAGGACACCCGTGACGACTGCCCCCGCGGCGGACCAGCGCCGCCTGCTCGACGTCCAGGAGCTCGACACGCGGCTCGACCAGCTCGCGCACAAGCGCCGGACGCTGCCCGAGCTCGCGCGGCTGCTGGAGCTCGACGCGCAGCTCGCCGACCTGCACACCGCGCTCGTCACGTCGCGCACCGCGGTCGAGGACCTGCGTCGTGAGCTCGCCAAGGCGGAGGCCGACGTCGAGCAGGTGCGCTCGCGCGCGCGGCGCGACCAGCAGCGCCTCGACTCGGGACAGGGCAGCGCGAAGGACCTGCAGGCGCTCACGAGCGAGATCGCGTCGCTCGCCCGACGTCAGGGCGACCTCGAGGAGGTCGAGCTCGAGGTCATGGAGCGGCTGGAGGCGCACGAGGGCGCGCTGACCGAGGTGACGAAGGCGTACGACGCGCTCGTCGCGCAGAAGGAGGCGGTCGAGGCCGACCGCGACGCCGCGTTCCGGACGATCGACGCGGACGCCGAGCGGGTCCGCGGCGAGCGCGCGACGGCGGCCGAGGGCCTCGACGCCGGGCTCGTCACGCTGTACGAGCGGCTGCGGGGCCAGCTCGGCGGGCTGGGCGCCGCGCCGCTGCGCGGTCGTCGCTGCGAGGGGTGCCGGCTCGAGCTCAACCCGCTCGACCTCGACGCGATCCGCTCGAAGGGCGAGGACCAGGTCGTGCGCTGCGAGGAGTGCGGGCGCATCCTCGTGCGCCTGCCCGAGCCGGCCGCCGCGGTCTGATGACCCGTCGGCTCGTCGTCGAGGCCGACGGCGGCTCGCGGGGCAACCCCGGGCCCGCCGGGTACGGCGCCGTCGTGCGGGACGCGGGCACGGGGAAGGTGCTCGCCGAGCGGGCGGACTTCCTCGGGGTCGCGTCGAACAACGTCGCCGAGTACTCCGGCCTGGTCGCCGGGCTGCGGGCGGCGCTCGCGATCGACCCGTCCGCACGGATCGAGGTGCGGATGGACTCGCAGCTCGTCATCGAGCAGATGCGCGGCACGTGGAAGATCAAGCACGCCGACATGCGCCGGCTCGCCGACGAGGTGCACGCGCTCGTCGACCCCGCGGACGTCACCTGGACGTGGGTGCCGCGCGCGCAGAACGGCGCCGCCGACCGGCTGGCGAACCTCGCGATGGACCGTGAGAGTGGGCTGGTGACCGACGACGCCAGCACCGGCCCGCTCACCCCGCCGAGCACCGACCCGGCCGGTTCCGGCACGCAGTCGGCGACCGGCGCGGGGGACCCGGGGTCCGGCCGCGCGCCGCGCCCGTCGGGTGCGGGCGTGCGGTTCGACGAGGAGAAGCCCGTCACCGTCGTGCTCGTGCGGCACGGTCAGACCGCGATGACGGTCTCCCGCGGGTACTCCGGCTCGTCGGAGCCCGGGCCGCCGCTCGACGAGCACGGGCAGCAGCAGGCCCGGGCCGCCGCGGTGCTTGTCGACCGGATCGGGCACGACCTGTGGGGCGACATCGAGTACCCGTCGGAGATCATCGCGTCCCCGATGGTGCGCACGCAGGAGACCGCCGCGATCATCGCGGAGCGGCTGAAGCTCCCCGTCGAGACCGTCGACCTCGTCAAGGAGGCCGACTTCGGCGAGTGGCAGGGCCTCACCGCGGAGCAGATCGAGGAGCGCTGGCCGGGCGAGCTCGAGCCGTGGCACACGCGGGGCGACGTGCGGCCGCCCGGCGGCGAGTCGATCGCCGACGTGGGCGTGCGACTGCAGCAGGTGTTCGACGACCTGCTCGCCGACGGGCGCGGCCGGACCGTCGTCGTCGTGAGCCACGCGGTCGCGATCCGCGCGGCGCTGGGTGTGGCGATGGGTGCGCAGCCCGGGTCGTGGAGCCAGCTGCGTGTGGCACCGGCGTCGGTCAGCATCGTGCGGCTGTTCGCGGACAAGCGGCACGAGATCGCCGTCGTCGGGGTGCCGAGCGAGGGCTGGTAGGCCCGGTCCCGTCGCCGCGGCGCGACGCGTCCGGCGTCAGTGCGTCGCGGCGAGCGCGAGGACCGCGAGGACGACGACCGGGGGAGCGAGCAGCGCGCCCTGCGTCACGATCGTGCGCACGGGGACGTCGAGCATGACCTGACGGCACCGGTGCCACCACAGCACCGTCGCGAGCGATCCCCACGGGGTCAGGAGCGGGCCCGCGCCGGTGCCGATGAGCAGCGCCGCCAGCCGCAGCGGGTCACCGGTCGCGGCGGGCTCGAGCGCCAGGTACGCGGGCAGGTTGTTGACGCCGTTCGACGCGAGCGCGGCGACGCCCCCGACGCGCAGCAGCTCGACGGCCCCGTTGCCGTCGCCCGCGAGGTCGCTCAGCAGCGCGCCGAGGCCGTGCGCGTGCGCCGTCTCGACGGCGACGAACAGCCCGAGCACCACGACGAGCGTCCGCCACGGTACGAGCTGCGAGGGCGGGACGGGCCACGGCCGTCGTCGCACGCGCGTCGCGACGAGCAGGACGACCGCGACGCCGAGTGCGAGCGGGGCCGGAGGAAGCCCGACGACGAAGCCCACGGCCATCAGACCCGTGACACCGGCGGCGAGCAGCAGCAGCGGCCGGTCGGGGGCCGGTGAAGGCTCCTGCGGCTCGTACGTGCCGCCGAGGTGCCGCCGGTCGCGCACCGCCAGGATCGCGACGGTCACGACGATCGCGACCAGCGCGGGCGCCCACATGAGCGGCAGGAACGCAGCGCCAGCGCGCCGGATCGCGTGGTCGGCCAGCAGGTTCGTGAGGTTCGAGACGGGCAGCACGAGCGACGCGGTGTTCGCCAGCGCGAGCACGGCCAGCGCGAACGGCAGGGGAGACGTGCGGGTGTGCCGCGCGAGCGCGATCACGACGGGCGTCAGCAGCACCGCGGTCGTGTCGAGCGACAGCACCGCGGTCGACAGCGTCGCGAGCACGACGACGAGCAGCCACAGCACGACGCGCCGGCCTCCCGCCACGCGAGCGGCGAGCCGCGCGGCCGCGTCGAACAGGCCCGCACCCGCGCCCGTCTCCGCGACGACCGTCAGCGCCGCGAGGAACAGCAGGATCGGCAGCACCCGCTCGGCGAGCGTCCGTGCGTCGTCGGCGGGCAACAACCCCGTCGCCGGCAGCAGCACCACGACCGCGGTGGCCACCGCCCACCACGGGAAGCCCCGGCGGGCGGGTCCGGTCACGCGACGACGAGCGACAGCATGCGCGCACCGCGCGCGGGCGGACCGAGCTCGACCGCGAGCAGCGCGTCGCCCACCAGCTCGGACGCCGCTGCCGCCAGGGCCTCCGCGTCGCGCGGCGGGCGCGCGCGGCGGGTCAGCAGGTGCCGCGTCAGGACGCCCCGCGTGTGCTTCGCGTGGTGCGACACGACCGACCGCACCCCGTCGACCTCGCGCAGGACGCGCACCGCGACCCAGTCCGCCGACCGCGGCGGGTGCCACGCGGCCAGGTACGCCGCCGACCGGCAGTCGACGACGAGCTCGCCGGCGGCGCGTGCGTCCAGCTCCACACCGAGCGGTCCGCGCCACGCCGCCGCAAGGGGTCCGATGCCCGGCAGGTCCGTGCCCATCGAGAGCCGGTACGCGGGGATCGGGTCCTCGGGCGTGACCGCACCCCACAGCCCGGACACCACGCGCACCGACTCGTGCGCGCGCCGACGCGCGGCGGGCGTGAGCGAGTGCAGCCCGGCGGCGCCGTAGAGCACACCCGTGTACACCTGGCGCGCGGCGGCCGTCGGCGCGTCGCGCAGCGCCGTGTTGCGCGCGACCTCGTCCGCGAGGCTCGCGCCCACGCCGAGCACGGCCGCCGCGTCGGGACGCGCGCTCACCTCGGCGAGCGCGTCGAGCACCTTCTCCCGCACCGGCGTGAGCCCCGGCGACGACAGGGCGCCGAGGTCGAGCGCCGGCCCCCGGGCAGGCGACGTCTTGGCCTCCGAGGGCGGCAGCAGCACGAGCACGCCCCGACTGTAGGCTCCGCGAGCCGACCCGGCCGCATCAGCGCCGGGCGTGTGCCGGAGGGGGTCGGGCGATGGCGCAGGTCAAGGTGTACGGGCGGCGCGACGTGTGGTCCACGCGACGTCACGAGGTGTCCGACGCGATCCACGCCGCGCTCGTCGGCGCCTGGGGCCTCCCCGAGGACAAGCGGTTCCACCGCTTCCTGCTCCTCGACGCCGACGACCTCGTCGCACCCCGCTCGCCCGCCTACCTCGTCGTCGAGATCGTCTGCTTCACCGGCCGCAGCCGCGCCGCTCGCCGCGCGCTGATCGCCGCGTTCTTCGACTCGGTCGGGCCCGCACTGGGCCTCGACCCCGACGACCTCGAGGTCGTCATCGTCGAGAGCCCGCCCGAGAACTGGGGCATCCGCGGCCGCAGCGGCGACGAGCTCGACCTGCCCTACCGCGTGGACGTCTGACCCCGGCTCGCGGCTTCGGCGGTGTGACCAGCGGGTAGACTCGGCCGCGCGGATGAGTCAGTCAGGCGGCCGCGTCAGGCCCTCGGGCCTGCCGAGGAACGTCCGGGCTCCGCAGGGCAGGGTGGTGGGTAACGCCCACCCGGGGTGACCCGCGGGACAGTGCCACAGAGAACAGACCGCCGGCACCGCGTCGTGGAGATACGGCGCGGGCGCCGGTCAGGGTGAAACGGTGGTGTAAGAGACCACCAGCGCACCGGGTGACCGGTGCGGCTCGGTAAACCCCACCCGGAGCAAGGTCAGACAGGGAGCGTTCGAGGGCGGCCCGCCCGAGCTCCCGGGTAGACCGCTGGAGGCGTGCGGCAACGTACGTCGTAGAGGGATGGTCGCCACCCGTGCCGGGGCAACCGGGCACGGGGACAGAACCCGGCGTATCGACTGACTCATCCGCATCCCGGTCGCTGGCCGCAGGATGCTCGGCGCGGGGGCGACAGGCTCGCTCGGCCCCGGCCTGGCCTGTCTTCCGGAGCGGTGCCCAAGTCCCTGGGCTCGGTCAGCGCGAACGCCTCTGGCATCCGCCGGAGCGGACGGCCCTTCCCGAGCCCGTCGCGCTGAGAGCGTACCGAGGCCGCGGGAGACGCCGCGACGAGGGCGGGTGGCCGACTCGTCGAGGGTGCGGCGTGCGGACCGGACCACCTACGTCAGCCTGGCACCGGGCGGCGTGGAGACGTCCTCGTGCGTTCAGCCCGGGCGGTCGCGTCGCAGACCGTCGAACGAGCGGGCCCGACGTCTCGGCTCGGCTCCAGCATCACTGACCGTGCGCATCCGGCACCGTGGCGGATGCCCGGTGCTGTCAGCAGGTCGCGAACTGGGCGCTGTTCCGGTCGCGGGTTGCCGCGGGTGATCGGAGGATGAGCACCAGACCTCTCCGGAGAAGTCGGAGCGGTCGCGCACGCCCGTCACCTGGACGGCAGAGTCGCCGAGGGGGACCACATGGCCACGATCCACGTCTCACCCGATCCCGCACCGAGCGCGCCGGTCGTCTCGGCGTCGGTGCTCCGAGACGTCTCGGAGACATTCCCGACCGCCGACGCGGTCACACAAGCGGTCCGTCTGCATGACGAGGCGTGCGAGGTGCACGAGCGTGCGGCCATCTTCTTCGACGAGCTCGCCGCGGCGGGCACCGAGCGTCGCGACTACTACCTCGGCCGTGCTGCCCGTCATCGGGTCCTCGCCGCGCAGGAGCAGGAGGCCGCCGCGCGGCAGAAGAGCAGGTCGCCGCTCGCCTTCTAGGTCACCGCTCGCAGGTCACCCCCTCCCGCCGCGCGGGAAGGTTCGGCTCGTGGCCGAGCTGGCGGCCGCCTCGATCGCGGGGTCGGGGTGACGACCGGAGGTCCGCCCGTCGACCTCGCGGGACGGTGGATGAACGTGTCGGCGCGATGTCCGTTTCGGCTAACTTCGCCCCCATGTCGAACCGCGCATGGGGGCACGGCCGCGCCACGACGGTCGTCGCGGCACTCGCCGCCGTACTGACCTCGATCACGCTGAGCGCGTGCTCTCAGGACCCTCCGTCCGACGACGGCCGCACTGGCGCCCAGGAGACGCCGACGCCGACCTCGGCGCCGAGCCCGACGCCGACGATGACGCCGGTCCCGCCCGGCACGATCGCGGCGCTGCCGGACGGGGTGAAGCCGACTCGCCCGGCCGAACTCGACGGGCCCCCGTCGCTCGACGCCGCGAAGGCCATCGCGCCGTACTACCTGCAACTCATGGCGTACGCCGAGAACACCAACGACATCGCCGAGCTCGAGTCCTTGAGTCACCCGGACTGCGTCTTCTGTGCGTCCACGATCGACGGCGTACGGGAGCTGTCGTCGATCGGAGGCCACGGGGTCGGCGGGGGCGTGTCGATCAGAGATGTCAGCGGGACCGCGGTCGACCCGCGCAACTGGTTCTCGCTCGACCTCGTCCTCCATCAGGGCCCGGCCCAGAACGTCGACAAGAACGGTGTCGTCATCAAGGACTACCCCGGCTCCGCGGACTACGACGTCGAGATCATCGTGGTCCATCAAGAGGGACGTTGGCTGATCCGCGGGGTCTCCTACGAGCGGCGGGGCGCATGATCGCAGTTGTCGGAGCGCTCGCGGTGCTGAGCACGCTGACGTTCAGTGTGGACGACGGTGCAACCCAGGATCGCCGGCAAGTTCCAGGACGACAACGCGGTGCTCGACGCTGCGGCCGGAGAGTCGCGGTACCAAGAATCGGTCGTCGAGGATCCGCGCATGCAGTTGGTGCGGTACATGCGGGCGCCGATGTGCAACGTGCCCACCGGTGGGCATCCCGAGCCCGGTCGTCCCGCGGACGGTGCACCTGAGAACGCGGGACAGTTGCGGGAGTGCGGTGCCTCGAACCAGACGGCGCCGATCCCGACGTGTGTCGACGGTCCGGCGCTGCTGCCGTTGTGGTCGCAGACCCGTCAGGCGCCGACCCAGTCGTGGCTTGGCATCCCGTGGGAGTTTGCGCTCGGGTACACCTGCCCGGAAGACGCGGTGCCGACGTTGACCGAGGCGGACTTCCGGCGGCTGCCGATCGCGCCGCCGGTTCTGCGGCTGCAGCCCGACCGGGGGTGGGTGCTGGTCAACAAGGAGACGATCGTGATGACGGACCGGCCGAGCAGACGTTCCGTACCGAGCTGCTCGGGCGGGGGATCGACGTCGTCGCAGCACCCGCCTCCTATCGGTACGACTTCGGCGACGGGTCACGAGACCTCGTCACGACCAGCCCGGGGCACGAGTGGCCGGACCACGACACGTACCACCTCTACGACATGGTCGGCACGGTGCAGGTCACGCTCACCACGACCTGGAAGGGCAAGTACCGGGTCGACGGTACGACGGTCTGGCGCGACGTCGTCGGCACTGCGGCAACCTCGACCACGAGCGCACCGTTCGTCGTCGAGGAACGTCGCTCCCGCCTCGTCGACGACCTGTGCACCGACATTCCCACGCCCGACGACTGCTGAAGCGAGGGCGAAGGCGTGCCCACCGGTGACGACCGCACGAGGGTCGCTCTTCGACACCTCGCGTCGTCGTCAAGGCGCAGGTCGGTCGAGCGGACCGTCGCCAGGTCGCCCCGGTCACCGGTGCGCACCGGGTGGCACCCGCCTGTTGGCAGGTCTGGGCGGTGTCAGGCGTCAGAGCCTGCCGCCTCAGCCGCCGCGAGCTGGCTCGGGGTGCTGCGCAGGAGGCAGAACTCGTTGCCCTCGGGGTCGGCGAGGACGTGCCACGGGACGTCGCCCTGGCCGACGTCGACGGGCGTCGCGCCCAGTGCGAGCAGGCGGGCGAGCTCGGTGGCCTGGTCCGAGCCGTCGGGCGGGCGCACGTCCGGGTGGAGCCGGTTCTTGACGGTCTTGCCCTCGGGGACCTCGATGAAGAGCCAGTTCGTCGCAGACCCGTCGGAGGGGGCGATCTCGATCTCGACCGGGCCGTCGTCGTCCTCGGGTTCGTCGAGCACGTCCCAGCCGAGCGCGTCGGCCCACCAGCGGGCGAGCGCGACGGGGTCGTGGCAGTCGATCGTGAGCTGGGACACGTGGAGGGGCACACCGCGACGGTAGGGGGATCGGGTCGGGGTCGCGCGTCGAGGAGCGGCCGGGGGTCGCGAGCAGCGTCAGATCGTGCGGCCGGGGTCGATGCGGACGACGCCCGCGTCGAGGTCGACGGGCGGTGCCGCATCCTCCGCGTGCTGGATGTCGAGGCGCTGCCGGTCCTGCTCCTGTGTCAGGTACTCGCGGTTGGGCTGGAAGACGTCGACGAGGCCGCCGAACATCCCGGACGCGGCGGACCCGGACGGGACGCGGGTGCGGGGACGGCGACGGTCGAAGACGCCGCGCGCGACGAGGCGGTCGACCACGACGAGCACGCCGACCACGCCCGCGACGGCCCACAGCCACTCCATCGGGCCATGGTCGCACGCGCCTCAGCGGTGCAGGGCGGCGAGCTGCGCGGCGTGGGCGTCGGCGACCCACGGGTCCGCGAGGCGCGGGTCGTCGGACCGGCCCGTGACCAGGTCGTCGAGGTAGGTGCGGTCGGCGTCGAGTCGCCGGTCGAGCTCGTCGCGGTCGCCGGGGGAGCCGTGCCCGGGGACGACGACGGAGACGCCGAACTGCTCGACGGCCGCGGCGAGCAGTTCGAGACCGTCGCGGTAGTCGCCCACGGGGTCGGCCGACGCGTCGTCGAGGAGCGGCACCTCGCGGTCGGACAGCATGTCGCCGCAGAGCAGGACGCCCGCGTGGACGACGACGAGCGCGCCGTGGTCCGGTGCGTGCGCGGCGTGCGGCACGACGGCGACCTCCGGTCCGGGCCAGTCCAGCCGGTCGGTGCCGGGCGCGTGCGGGAACGGCACGGGCGGCACCGGGACGACGTCGGCCGGGGCGTCCTGCGGGTGGGCGGCGAGCACGGCCGCGAGGGCGGCGTCGTCGTCCCGCTCGCGCGACCGTTCCTCGACCCAGCGCGACTCGTGCGCCACCGGGCCGCCGGCCCGCCACCGCGGCAGGCCGCGCACGCCGTGGCCGTCGAGCACGTGGTCCCAGTGCCCGTGCGTCGACCAGACGGCGACGGGCCGCCACCCGCGGCGCACGACGGCAGCACCGAGGCCGGCGACCTCGCCCGCGGTGACGCCGGGGTCGACGACGAGCGTCGTGCCGTCGTCACCCACGACGAGGCTCGACGTCGTCGCGTACACCGCGCTCGTCGCCACGTGGACGCCGGCGGCGACCTCGACGAGCGGGCGCGGGCGCGTCGTCAGTGCGCCTTCGCCGCGAGGGCAGCGGCGCCCACGATGCCCGCCGCGTTGCGCAGCTCGGCGGGGATGATCCGGGTGCGGATGTCCAGCAGCGGCAGGAACTGCTCGTGGTGCTTGCTGACACCACCGCCGACGACGATGAGGTCGGGCCAGAACAGGTTCTCGACGACCGTGAAGTACCGCTGGAGCCGCTGCGACCAGGAGGCCCAGTCGAGGTTCTCGCGGTCGCGCGCGGAGTCGGCGGCGCGGGACTCGGCGTCGAACCCGTCGATCTCGAGGTGCCCGAGCTCGGTGTTCGGGACGAGGCGGCCGTCGACGATGAGCGCGGACCCGATGCCGGTGCCGAGCGTGACGACGAGCACGACGCCGTCGACGTCCTTCGCGGCGCCGTACTTGACCTCGGCGAACCCGGCGGCGTCGGCGTCGTTCACGGCGACGACCTTCCGGCCGGTCGCGGCCCCCACGGCGGTCTCGACGTTGGTGCCGATCCACGACTTGTCGACGTTCGCGGCGGACTGCGCGACGCCGTGCAGGATCACCGCGGGGAACGTGACCCCGATCGGGACGTCCTTGTCGAGGTCGAACTTCGCGACGACCTCCGCGACGGTCTGCGACACCGCGTCGGGCGTCGCGGGCAGCGGCGTCGGGATGCGCACGCGATCCGCGGCGAACTCGCCCGCGTGCAGGTCGACGGGCGCGCCCTTGATGCCGCTGCCGCCGATGTCGATGCCGAACGCGACGTCGTGCTTCTTCTTGTGCTTGTCGTGGCTCATGGCAGTGTCAGGATCTCCGCTCCGGTGTCGGTGACCAGCAGGGTGTGCTCGAACTGCGCGCTGCGGCGGCCGTCGGCCGTCACGACGGTCCAGTCGTCGTCCCACAGGACCCAGTCGGGCGTCCCGAGGTTGAGCATCGGCTCGATCGTGAAGACCATGCCCGGCTCGATGACGGTGTCGTACAGCGGCGCGGCGTCGTAGTGCGGGATGACGAGGCCGGTGTGGAACGCGGGGCCGACGCCGTGGCCGGTGTAGTCGCGCACGACGCCGTACCCGAACCGTGCGGCGTACTTCTCGATGACGCGGCCGATGACGTTGACCTCGCGGCCCGGCTTCACGGCCTTGATCGCCCGCTCGAGCGACTCGCGCGTGCGCTCGACCAGGAGGCGCGACTCCTCGTCGACGTCGCCCGCGAGGAACGTCGCGTTGTTGTCGCCGTGCACGCCACCGATGTAGGCGGTGACGTCGACGTTCACGAGGTCGCCGTCCTCGACGACCGTGGAGTCGGGGATGCCGTGGCAGATGACCTCGTTGACGGACGTGCAGAGCGACTTCGGGAAGCCGCGGTAGCCCAGCGTCGAGGGGTAGGCGCCGTGGTCGAGCAGGAACTCGTGCCCGATCGCGTCGAGCGCGTCGGTCGTGACGCCGGGCTCGACGTGCCGACCGACCTCCGCGAGAGCCTGCGCGGCGAGACGCGCCGCGACGCGGACCCGCTCGACGGTCTCGTCGTCGAGGACGTTGCTCCCACGCCACGGCGCGGGGCCCGGCTTGCCGACGTACTCGGGGCGGGCGATGGTCGAGGGAACGGCGCGGCGAGGGCTCACCGTGCCCGGGACCAGGGCGGATCGTGGCGCGTGCACGGGCGGCATACCTGGCAGTCTACGGACAGCACGAGGGGGCGGCCCGGCCGGGACAGGTCGTGGGCGGCGACGCGGAGGGAGCGGACGATGGCGACGGAGTACTGGTACAACACCGAGACCCACGCGGTCGAGGAGGGGCGCCAGAGCGACTGGAGCAGGCTCATGGGCCCGTACGCGACGCGCGAGGAGGCCGAGCACGCGCTCGAGCGGGCGCGCGAGCGGACCGAGAGCTGGGACGAGGAGGACCGGCGGAGCCGCTGACGCGGACGCCGGAGACCGTGCTCGGCGCAAGCCGCCGCGGCCCCGTGCGGTCCGGCGCGACGACGTGCGTCAGCGTGGCGCGAGCCGGGCCACGACCGGGCGGTGGTCGCTGCCTCCGGTCGCGGGCAGCACCTCAAAGCTCGTCACGCGCCAGCGGTGACCGTCGACCAGCACGTGGTCGATGGGCGCGGCGAGCAGCGTCGGCGCGGCGGCCGGCCACGTCCCGCGGGCTCCCGCCCCGGCGGCGCGGGCGGCGTCGACGCACGGACCGAGCGACCGTAGCCCGGGGTGGTCGAGGGTCGCGTTGAGGTCGCCCGCGACGATCGCGCCCGGCGTCCCCGCGCACGTCCGGGCGACGAGGGCGGTCTCGTCGCGCCACGTCGGCATGGCCGACCGCGCGATCGGTGCGAGGGGGTGCGCGGCCACGAGCACCGGACCGTCGCCCGCGGGGTCGGCGCGCAACGAGCCGAGCCGGGTCGGCAGCGGCTCCGCGGCGGCGTAGCGGCCGACGTCGGGGGAGACGAGCAGCGCGGTCCCGGCGATCGTGCTCACGTGGCCGGGGACGGCGAGCGCCTGGTAGGGGCGGCCACGGTCGGCGAGCAGGGCGGCGACCTCGCGCGCGGTCGTCTCCGACGTCTCCGGGAGGACGACGACGTCGGCGTCGTGCCGGTCGACGAGGTCCGCCAGCGCGGGGGCCCGGACGACGTCGAGCGTGTTGAACGACAGCACCACGACGGCGTCGTCGGACCCCGCAGTCGGCGCCGCGGCGGACGTGGCAGCGGCGGGGAGCGGGACCGAGCGCCACGCGAGCACGCCCAGCTGTCCCGCGGCGCCCACGGCCAGCACCACGACGACGGGCAGCAGCCGGCGGCGCGTCCAGGGCACGGCCACGAGCAGGACCGCACCGGCGAGCGTCGCGAGGCCGACGACCGCCCGGAACGCGACGAGCTGGGCGATGCCGAACAGCCCGCCGCCCACGGGCACGACGAGGACGCCGAGCACGACGGCCGCGAGTCCGGCGAGCACCCAGGCGGCGACCCGCGCGGGCGTCACGCGTCGAACTGGTGCGCCGCGTCGGGGAACGTGCCGCCGCGGACCTCGTCGATGTACGACGTCGCGGCTGCCTTGAGCGCCGCCCCGACCTCGCCGAACCGCTTGGCGAACCGCGGCGACCACTCCGTCATGCCGGCCATGTCGACCCACACGAGCACCTGGCCGTCGCACTGCGGGCCCGCGCCGATACCGATGGTCGGGACGGGCACGATCTCGGTGATGCGCGCCGCGAGCGGCGCGGGCACCATCTCCAGCACCAGTGCGACGACGCCCGCCTCGGCGATCGCGACGGCGTCCTCGGACAGCCTCTCGGCGGCGACGTCGCCGCGGCCCTGCACGCGCGGTCCGCCGAGCAGGTTCTCCGACTGCGGCGTGTACCCGAGGTGCCCGACGACGGGGATGCCCGCGTCGGTCAGCGCCCGGATCTGCGGCACGACGCGCTTGCCGCCCTCGAGCTTGACCGCGTCGACGCCGGTCTCCTTCATGAGCCGCACGCCCGTGGCGAGCGCCTGCTCCGGACCGGCCTCGTAGGAGCCGAACGGGAAGTCGACGACGACGAACGCGCGCTGCGCAGCCCGCGCGACGGCCCGTGCCGGCGGGATCAGGTCGTCCACGGTGACGGGGAGCGTCGTCGCGTGCCCGTGCATCGTGTTCCCGATCGAGTCGCCGACGAGCAGCATGTCGACGCCCGCGTCGTCGAAGATCGCCGCGGTGACCGCGTCGTAGGCGGTCAGCATCGACAGCCGCTCGCCGCGCTCCTTCGCCTGGCGCAGGTGGTGCACGCGCACGCGCTTCACGTTCTGGGTCATGAGGATGTGCTCCTGGGGTGCGATCGGGTCACGAGGGTCACGAGGGTCGCGGTGGGGTGAGGCCTCAGGGCTCGCGCCACCGCGACGTCACGGGCAGGCGGCGGTCGCGCCCGAACGCGAGCGCCGTCACCTTGGGGCCGAGGGGGTACTGCCGGCGCTTCCACTCGGCGCGGTCGACGAGCGTGACGACCTTGTCGACGACGGCCGGGTCGAACCCGCGGGCCAGCAGCTCGGCACGGCCCTCGGCGTGCTCGACGTACGCGTCGAGCACCTCGTCGAGCAGGTCGTACGGCGGCAGCGAGTCCTGGTCGAGCTGGCCCGGGCGCAGCTCGGCGGACGGCGGCTTGGTGATCGACGACTCCGGGATCGGGGGCGTCTCGCCGCGCGCGACGGCGTAGGCGTTGCGCCAGCGGGCCAGCGCCCACACGCGGGACTTGTCGACGTCCTTGAGCGGCGCGAACCCGCCGATGCTGCCCGCGTCGTAGATCGTCGCGTAGCCCGTCGCGAGCTCCGACTTGTTGCCGGGCGCGATGACGAGGTGGCCCTCGCGGTTCGAGATCGCCATGAGCAGCACGCCGCGCACGCGCGCCTGCAGGTTCTCCTCCGCGACGCCGGTGAGCGCGAGGTGCTCCTGGAACGCCTCGACGACCGACGCGATGGGCTGCACGCGGTAGTCGGCACCGATCCGTCGGGCGAGGTCGGCCGCGTCGTCCTTGCTGTGGTCCGAGGAGAACGCCGACGGCATGGACACGCCGACGACGTGCTCGCCCCCGATCGCGTCGGCCGCGATCGCCGCGGTCAGCGCCGAGTCGATCCCGCCCGACACGCCGAGGAGCACCGACCGGAACCCGTTCTTGCGGACGTACCCCGCGAGCCCGGTGACGATCGCCCGGTAGACCTCCTCGTCGGGCTCCAGCGGCGCGGCGAGCTCGCCGGCCTCCGGGGCGGCGCCGGGCTCGGGAAGGTCCCAGACCAGCAGGTGCTCGACGAACTGCGGCGCGCTCGCGAGCACGGTCCCGTCGACGCCGACCACGAACGAGCCCCCGTCGAACACGAGGTCGTCCTGACCCCCGACGAGGTTGACGTACGCGACGGGCGCGTCGACCTCGCGCGCGCGCCGGGCGGCGAGCTCGACGCGGACGTGCCCCTTGCCCTCCTCGTACGGCGAGCCGTTCAGCACGACGAGCAGGTCGACGTCGTTCTCGTCCATCTGCGCGACCGGGCCGCCGTCCTGCCAGATGTCCTCGCAGATGACGACGCCGACGCGCGCGTCCGCGACGTCGACCACGCACGTCTCGTCACCGGGGGCGAAGATGCGGAACTCGTCGAACACGCCGTAGTTCGGCAGGTGGTGCTTGTCGTACCGCGTCTGCACCTTGCCGTGCCGCAGCAGCACCGCCTGGTTGGTGGGGAGCCCGCGGTCGTCCGGGGCGGCCGCGTCGCCCGCGCCGTGCTCGCCGACCGTGCCCACGAGCACCGCGAGCTCGCCGAGCCCCGCGCCGACGAGGTCCGCGGCGGTCCGCTCGAGCGCGGCCTCGGCACCGCGCCGGAACGACGCGCGCAGCGCGAGGTCCTCGATCGGGTAGCCGGTGAGGGTCATCTCGGGGAACACGACGAGGTCCGCACCCGCGTCCGCGGCCTTGCGCGCCCACGTGACGACGGCGGCGGCGTTGCCGTCGACGTCCCCGACGCACGTGTCGATCTGGGCCAGGGCGATACGCGGCCTCGTCATGGCATCGAGCCTAGTCACCGCCACGACGACCGCCCGCCACGTCGCACGGTCGATGGCGGCCGGACGGGCCCGGCATCGGGCAGGATGTACGCCATGGACAGGCAGCAGGAGTTCGTGCTCCGCACGGTCGAGGAGCGGGACATCCGCTTCATCCGCCTCTGGTTCACCGACGTGCTCGGGATCCTCAAGTCCGTCGCGGTCGCGCCGGCCGAGCTCGAGAACGCGTTCTCCGAGGGGATCGGCTTCGACGGCAGCGCGATCGAGGGCCTCACGCGCGTGTACGAGGCCGACATGATCGCGCGCCCCGACCCGTCGACGTTCCAGGTGCTGCCCTGGCGCGGTGAGCGGCACGGCACCGCCCGCATGTTCTGCGACCTGCTGACGCCCGACGGCGCCCCGTCGCTCGCGGACTCCCGCCACGTCCTCAAGCGCGCGCTGTCCCGCGCGAGCGACCAGGGGTTCACCTTCTACACGCACCCCGAGGTCGAGTTCTACCTGTTCGAGGCCCCGGCGGACCCGGCGCAGGCGCTCGTCCCCGTGGACCAGGGCGGCTACTTCGACCACGTGCCGCGCGGTACCGCGCACGACTTCCGCCGCGCCGCGATCACGATGCTCGAGTCCATGGGCATCTCGGTCGAGTTCTCGCACCACGAGGCCGGCCCGGGCCAGAACGAGATCGACCTGCGCTACGCCGACGCGCTGACGACGGCCGACAACATCATGACGTTCCGCACGGTCGTCAAGGAGGTCGCGCTCGAGCAGGGCGTCTTCGCGTCGTTCATGCCCAAGCCGCTCGCCGACCAGCCGGGCTCGGGCATGCACACGCACCTGTCGCTGTTCGAGGGCGACCGCAACGCGTTCCACGAGCCGGGCGGCCACCTCGAGCTGTCGAAGACCGCGCGCTCGTTCATCGCGGGCCTGCTCACGCACGCCGCCGAGATCACCGCCGTGACGAACCAGTTCGTCAACTCCTACAAGCGCCTGTGGGGCGGTGCCGAGGCGCCGAGCTACGTGTGCTGGGGCCACAACAACCGCTCCGCGCTCGTGCGCGTCCCGCTCTACAAGCCGGGCAAGGGCAACTCGAGCCGCATCGAGTACCGCTCGGTCGACTCCGCGACCAACCCCTACCTGGCGTTCGCGGTCATCCTCGCCGCGGGCCTCAAGGGCATCGAGCAGGGCTACGAGCTGCCCGAGGGCGCCGAGGACGACGTGTGGGAGCTCACGGACGCCGAGCGTCGCGCGCTCGGCATCGACCCGCTGCCGCAGTCGCTCGACGCCGCGATCGCCGTGATGGAGAAGTCCGAGCTCGTCGCCGAGACGCTCGGCGAGCACGTCTTCGACTACTTCCTGCGCAACAAGCGCCAGGAGTGGGAGGAGTACCGGGCACAGGTCACGCCGTACGAGCTGCGGCGGTTCCTGCCGGTCCTGTGACGGGGCGCGTGGACGTGCGCGCCGACGCGAGGCGGTCGTCGTGACGGTCGACGGGCGGGGCGGCAGCCTCGCGGGACGGCTCACGCGCGCGGGCGTCGGCGACGTGGCGCGCGCGCAGCGGCTGCTCGAGGACGCCGCGCTGCAGGAGGTCGTGCCCGGTGCGGCGGACGTCCTCGCGGGCGAGCTGCGCGAGCTCGCCGACCCCGACCAGGCCCTGCTGACCCTCGCGAAGCTCGCCGGGGCCGTCCGCGGCGACGCCGTGCTCGGCGGTCTCCTGCGGGACGTCGTGCTCGACGGCGGGACGCCCCGCGACCGGCTCCTCGGGGTCGCGGGCGCGTCGGTGGCGCTCGGGGACACGCTCGTCGCGCACCCCGAGAACCTCCGGGTGCTGGTCGACGACGAGCCCGCGCTGGGCGTGCCCGTCGGCGACGTGCGCGCCGAGCTGCTGCGCGCGGTCGGCGCGGACCCGGACGCCGCGGTGCCCGTCGCGGGCGCGTCCGGCGGCACCGACGCCCTGCGCCGCGCGTACCGGACCCGGCTGCTGCGCATCGCCGCCGCCGACGTGACCGCGACCGACCCGCTGTCGCGGCTTCCGGGCGTCGCCGCCGCGCTCGCGGACCTCGCGGCCGCCGCGCTGGAGGGTGCGCTCGCGGTGGCGCGCGCCGACCTCGACGACCACGGCGCGGGCGTGCGGCTCGCCGTCATCGGCATGGGCAAGACGGGCGGGCGCGAGCTCAACTACGTGAGCGACGTCGACGTCATCTACGTGGCCGAGCCCGTCGAGGGCGTGGACGAGTCCGAGGCGCTCGCCACGGGCGCACGGCTGGCCGCCGGGCTCGCGCGCGTCTGCTCGGTCCCGTCGGGGGAGCCCGCGCTGTGGCCGGTCGACGCGGCGCTGCGGCCCGAGGGCAAGGACGGCCCGCTCGTGCGCACGCTCGCGAGCCACCGCACGTACTACGAGCGGTGGGCCAAGACGTGGGAGTTCCAGGCGCTGCTCAAGGCGCGGCCGCTCGCGGGCGACGCGGCGCTGGGCCGCGAGTACGCCGCGATGGTGCAGCCGTTCGTGTGGGCCGCCGTGCAGCGGGAGAACTTCGTCGAGGACGCGCAGGCGATGCGCCGCCGCGTCGAGCAGCACGTGCCCGCGGCCGAGGCGGACCGCCAGCTCAAGCTCGGCGTCGGCGGGCTGCGCGACGTGGAGTTCACGGTGCAGCTCCTGCAGCTCGTGCACGGCCGAGCCGACGACTCGATCCGCAGCCCCAGCACGCTCACGGCGCTCGCGGCGCTCGCCGCGGGCGGGTACGTCGGCCGCGAGCACGCGGCGCGCCTCGCGGTCTGCTACCGGTGGCTGCGGCTGGTCGAGCACCGGATCCAGATGCACCGGCTGAGCCGCACGCACCTGCTGCCGACCTCCGACCCCGACCTCCAGCGGCTCGCGCGGTCCGTGGGTCTGCGGGTCGAGGGTGCGCAGGGTCTGCTGGAGCGCTGGCGGTCGGTGCGCCGCGACGTGCGCCACCTGCACGAGGAGCTCTTCTACCGGCCGCTGCTGCCCGCGACGGCGCAGCTCTCCACGGAGGAGGCGAGCCTCGCCCCCGACGCGGCCCGTGCGCGTCTCGCGGCGATCGGGTACCGCGACCCGGCCGGCGCGCTGCGTCACATCGGCGCGCTCACGGAGGGCGTCTCGCGGCGGGCCGCGATCCAGCGGCAGCTCCTGCCGGTCATGCTCGGCTGGTTCGCGGACGGCGCCGACCCGGACGGCGGCCTGCTCGCGTTCCGCCGGCTGTCCGACGAGCTCGGCACGACGCACTGGTACCTCAAGGCCTGCTGCGGGACTCGGGCACGGTGGCGCAGCGGCTCGCGCACGTCCTGTCGACGTCGCGGTACGTCGCGGACGCGCTGTCCCGTTCCCCGGAGTCGGTGACGTGGCTCGCCGACGACGTCGAGCTCGAGCCCCGCACGGCCGAACGGCTCGCGGCCGAGGCGGACGCGGTCCTGACCCGCGCGCACGAACCGGTGCCCGCGGTCCTCGCCCTGCGCGGGCTGCGCCGGCGCGAGCTCGCGCGCACGGCCGCGGCCGACGTGCTCGACGTGGTCACGAGCGTGCGGGCGTCACGCAGCCTGACCCTGGCGGCCGACGTCGTGCTGTCCGGGACGCTCCGCGTCGCGGAGTGGGAGGCGCGGGTCGCGCTCGGCCTGGACGAGAACCCGACCCGGATGCTGGTCGTCGCGATGGGCCGGCTCGGCGGCGCCGAGATGGGCTACTCGTCGGACGCGGACGTGCTGTTCGTGCACGACCCGCTGCCCGGCGCGGACCCGACCGTGGCGCAGGAGTTCGCGCTGTCGGTCGCCACGCAGGTCCGGTCGCTGCTCGGCTCGGTGGGGCCCGAGCCGACGCTCGCGGTCGACGCCGACCTGCGACCCGAGGGCCGCAACGGACCGCTCGTGCGGTCGTTCGACGCCTACGCCGAGTACTACGGCCGGTGGTCGTCGCCGTGGGAGAGCCAGGCGCTGCTGCGCGCGCGGCCGGTTGCGGGCGACACGGAGCTCGGCGAGCGCTTCGTCGCGCTCATCGCGCCGCTGCGCTACCCGGCGGGAGGACTCGACGCCGCGACCGTGCGGGAGGTGCGGCGGATCAAGGCGCGCGTGGAGGCCGAGAGGCTCCCGCGCGGCGTCGACCCGGCCCGGCACCTCAAGCTCGGCCGCGGCGGGATCGCCGACGTCGAGTGGACCGCCCAGCTCCTGCAGCTGCAGCACGCGCACGAGGTGCCGGGGCTGCGCACGACGTCGACACTGGACGCGCTCGCGGCCGCCCGGGAGGCCGGCCTGCTCACCGAGGACGACACGCGCGTGCTGGTCGACGCGTGGGAGCTCGCGTCACGGCTGCGCGACGCGAACGTGCTGTGGACCGGTCGTGCCGAGGGCGCGCACGCCGACGTCCTGCCGCACGACCGGCGCGCGCTCGGCGGCGTCGCCCGCGTCGCGGGGTACCCGGCCGGCGGCGGCGCGGACCTGGAGGAGGACTACCTGCGGACCGCGCGTCGTGCGCGTGCGGTCGTCGAGCGCGTGTTCTACGGCTGACGGACCTCGACCCCGTCCGCGTCGGCGTCGCCGTCGGGCGGGGCGACGGGCGGCGTGACGGACGACGGCGACTCCTCGTCGACGTCGTGCCAGCCCCGCGCGCGCAGCGCCTGCGCGTCCTCCTCGAGGATCGCGCTGTCGACGAGCTCGTGCCGGCGGATGTACGTCGACGACACCGCCTGGATCGTGGCCGCGACGGGCAGCGCGAGGAACGCCCCGATGGGGCCGAACACGGCGCCGAACGCGATGACGGCGAGGAACGACACGGCGGGGTTGAGCTCGAGCGACCGGGCGGAGACCTTGGGGGAGAAGATCAGGTTCTCCACCTGCTGGTACGCGATGATGAATGCGAGCACCGCGACGCCCTTGATCGGGTCGACGGCGAGCGCGACGGCCACGGGGAGCGCACCGCCGATGTACGTGCCGACGGTCGGCACGAACTGCGAGACGACGCCCGTGAACGCGGCGAGCGGCAGCGAGTACGGGATGCCGAGGATCACCAGGAAGATCCAGGTGAACGCCGTGCAGAGCGCCGCGAGGACGATCCGCGAGTTGATGAAGTCGGCGACCTTCTCCTGCGAGACCTCCCACAGCCGCTGCACCTCGCGCTGGCGGTTCGGCGCGAACAGCCGCAGCACGGCGGCGCGGAACTTCGGCCCCGCGCTCGCCATGTAGTAGACGACGAGGAGGATCGACGTGAGCGTGAACAGGCCGCCGACGATGGACGCGCCGACGCCGATGATGCCCGGTGCGAGGGACTGCCAGTTGTCGCCGACGTTGGCGATGACCTCGTCGGACTCGGGCAGCTCGACGCCGAACGACGTGTCGAGCCAGGTCTTCAGCTGCTCGTAGTAGGTCGGCAGGGACTCGACGAGCTCGACCACCTGCGCGACGAACAGGCCGCCGAACAGCGCTGTGATGACGAGGATGACGAGGATGCCGCCGACCATCACGATGCCGGTCGCGCGGGTCCGCCGGATCCGGTGCGCGACGAGCCAGCGGATCAGCGGCTCCATCGCGAGGGACACGAACCACGAGATCACGACGATCGTGATGACCGAACCCAGCAGCGACAGCGCGCGCCAGGTGAGCAGCCCGAGGAAGACGGCGACCCCGGCCATGAGGAGCGCGCGCGGGAGCCAGGCCGGCGGCTTGCGGGGGTCGCGGGCGACCGCGTCGTGAGCGGGGACGGGCGGTCTGGGCATCGGTCCCTCCAGGGACGACGAGCACGTGGCGTGCGGCCGACGATCGCGCGTGGAGCGCTCGGGGGGCACCGTACCGCGCCAGGGGTCGCGCGCTGACCTGCGACGCTGCCATGCTCAGCCTAGCGGGACGATTCGGGCATGTCGGGGAGGGGCGATGGCCGGTCAGGATGCGCCGCGCGAGGTCGCGGACGGCAACGGCACGGACGAGCTGACGGCGCTCCGGGCCCGTCTCGCGGCGCTCGAGGAGGAGAACGCGCGCCTCCGGGCGGCCCCGCCGTCGTACCCGCCGGACGTCCCGGTCGCACCGGTCGCCACGCCGCGGCGGCGTCGGCCGGGACGCGTCACGGCGGCGGTCGTGCTCGTCGTGGTCGCCGCCCTGCTCGCTCCCGTGGCCGTCGTCGCCACGTGGGCACGCGGCCTCGTGACCGACACGGACCGCTACCTCGCGACGGTCGCGCCGTTGGTCGACGAGCCGCAGATCCAGCAGGCGGTCACCAACCGGGTGACGGGCGCGATCGTCGACGCGATCGACCTCGAGCAGCTCGCCGCCGACGCGACGGCGGCGGTCGCCGAGCTCGGCCTCCCGCCACGGCTCGCGACGGCGGTCGACTCGCTGCAGGGCCCGCTGGTGAACGCGGCGACGAACTTCGTGCACCAGGCCGTCGAGCGGCTCGTGACGTCCGACGCGTTCGACGCGGCGTGGACGGAGGCGAACCGCACCGCGCACGAGCAGCTGGTCGGCGTCATGCAGGGCGACCCGGACGCGATCGCGTCGATCGACGCGCAGGGCACGCTGACGGTCGACCTCACGACGGTGATCGAGGCGGTGACGTCGGCGTTGTCCGCGCGCGGGTTCACGATCGTCGACCGGCTGCCGACCATCAACGCGAGCTTCCCGCTGGTGCAGAGCGCGGACCTGGTGCGGCTGCAGAACGCGTACGGCTGGCTCGACCTGCTGGGCACGTGGCTGCCCTGGATCGTCGTGCTGCTGCTCGCGGGCGGCGTGCTGCTGGCGCGGAACCGGTCGCGCGCGCTCGTCGTCGCGGGGCTCACGCTGGCGGGCGCGATGCTGCTGCTCGGGGTCGCGCTGACGATCGGGCGGTCGGTGTACGCGAACGCGCTGCCACCGTCGGTGCAGCGGCCCGACGCGGCCGTCGTGGTGTACGACCAGGTGGTGTCGCTGCTGCGCGTCGCGCTGCGGTCGGGGCTCGTGCTGGGCCTCGTGGTGGCCGTCGTGGCGTTCGTGTCGGGGCGCAGCGCGGCGGCCGTGGGCCTGCGCTCGTCGTGGACCCGCTCGGTCGCGTGGCTGCGGGGGGCGGGGGAGCGACGTGGCGTGACGACGGGCCCGGTCGGCGTCTGGCTCGACGAGCAGCGCACGTTCGTCCGGGTGGTCATCGCGTCGGGTGCGGCGCTCGCGATCGCGCTGGGCATGCCGCTGACGCCGGGGTACGTCGTGGGTGTCGCCATCGCGGCGGTCGTGCTGCTCGCGCTGACCACGGTGCTGGCGCGACCGGCTGCCGCGGAGGGGCGCGCACCGGCCGAGGTGTGACGAGCGCGACGTCCGGGTCGTCCGCTGCGAGTCTTTCGTCCCATGAATCCGGCAAGCGCTGTCCCTAGGATGGAAGCGTTCCCATGCACGGAAGGACCCGCCATGAACCTCACCTTCCTCGCCGCCGTCGGCGCCGGTCTCACCGGCCACCCGACCGCGGGCCTCGTCGCCCTCCAGGCCGCCACCGAGGGCGAGCTGCTCACCGAGCGGTCCGCCCGCGCGTCGCGTCGCGGCCTGCGCCTGCGCCGCCGCCCGACCGTCGACACACCGGCCGCCACGACCGTCATCACGCTCGCCCCGCTGCCCACGGCCGCACGCAACCGCGCGGTGCGCGAGAACCAGACCGTCCCCGCGACCGTCGTCGCGTCCGCCGGAGCCGGCACGCGCTGACGTCGGGGGGTCGCCCGCCCGGCCGGAGGGCGCGAACCCGGTGTCCCGGCCCTGCTCGCCGCGCGGTCGGCCGCCGGAGCCGGTAGGAACGGTCACCATGACCGTCGTCGGCTTCCACCACTCGCACGAGCAGATCCACCCGCGCGCGCTCCTCGAGGCCGCCCGGCACGCCCAGGACGTGGGCTTCGACGCGGGGATGTGCTCCGACCACTGGGCGCCGTGGAGCGCCACGCAGGGGCACTCCGGGTTCGCCTGGACGTGGCTCGGCGCCGCGCTCGCGACCACCGACCTCCCGTTCGGCGTCGTCAACGCGCCCGGGCAGCGGTACCACCCCGCGGTGATCGCGCAGGCGGCCGCGACGCTCGGCGCGATGTACCCGGGCCGGTTCTGGGTCGCGCTCGGGTCGGGCGAGAACGTCAACGAGCACATCACCGGCGACCGGTGGCCGTCCAAGGCCGAGCGCGACGCGCGCCTGCGCGAGTGCGTCGACGTGATCCGCGCGCTGCTCGACGGCGAGGAGGTCACGCACGACGGCCTCGTGCGCGTCGACCGGGCGCGGCTCTGGACCCTGCCCGCCGAGAAGCCGCTGCTGATCGGCCCGGCGGTCACCCCCGCGACCGCGGCCCGGCACGCCGACTGGGCGGACGGCCTCGTCACCGTCAACCAGGACCCGGCCGTCCTGCGCGACGTCGTCGAGTCGTACCGGTCCGCCGGGGGCCGCGGCACGCTCGCGCTCCAGGTCCACGTCGCGTGGGCACCCGACGAGGACGCCGCGTTCGCGCTCGCGCGTGAGCAGTGGACCGCGAACGTCGTGGGGCCGCCCGTCGCGTGGGACCTCGACACCCCCGAGTCCTTCGACGCGCTCGTCCCGAACCTCACCGACGACCTCGTGCGCCGCTCGGTGCTCGTCGAGCACGACCCCGCGCGGTTGCGGGACCGGATCGCCGCGCTCGTGGAGATCGGCTTCGACGCCGTCTACCTGCACCAGGTCGCGACGGACGAGACGGCCGGTCACGACAAGCACCCCGTCGCCGAGCCGACCGCCACGCCCGCGGACCGGAACCTGCGCGCGTTCCTCGACATGGCGGGCGAGCACCTCGTCCCGCAGCTGCGGGAGGTGACGGCATGAGGATCCGCGACACCGGCGACCTGTGGTGGAAGAACGCGGTCGTGTACTGCCTCGACGTCGAGACGTACATGGACTGGAACGACGACGGCGTCGGCGACCTGCCGGGGCTCGTCCAGCGCATCGACCACCTCGCCGACCTCGGCGTGACGTGCCTGTGGCTCATGCCGTTCTACCCGACGGCCGACCGCGACGACGGCTACGACATCATCGACTTCTACGGCGTCGACCCGCGGCTCGGCGACGCCGGCGACCTGGTCGAGCTCATCCGCACCGCGCGAGACCGGGGGATCCGCGTCATCGCGGACCTCGTCGTCAACCACACGAGCGACCGGCACCCGTGGTTCCGCTCGGCACGCAGCAGCGTCGACTCGCCGTTCCGCGACTTCTACGTGTGGAGCGCGACGAAGCCGCCGGACACGTCGGACCAGGTCGTCTTCCCCGACCAGGAGACGGGCATCTGGACGCTCGACGAGAAGACGGGCGAGTACTACCGGCACCGCTTCTACCGCCACCAGCCCGACCTCAACACGGCCAACCCGCGCGTCCGCGACGCGATCGCCAAGGTCGTCGGCTACTGGGCGGAGGTCGGCCTCTCGGGGTTCCGCGTCGACGCCGTGCCGTTCTTCCTGGCCGACGCGGCCAAGGGCAAGGGCGACGAGATCGAGCGCCCGCACGACTACCTCAAGTCGCTGCGCGCGTTCCTCACCCGACGCACGGGCGACGCGATCCTCATGGGCGAGGTCAACCTGCCGTACGAGGAGCAGCGGCTGTTCTTCGGCGACGACGACGGCGACGGCACCGCCGACGGCGACGAGCTGACGCTGCAGTTCGACTTCGTCCTCATGCAGCAGCTCTACCTCGCGCTCGCACGCCGCGACGCTGGGCCGGTCGCGACGACGCTGGCGGCACGGCCGCCGATCCCGCGCGACGCGCAGTGGGCGACGTTCGTGCGCAACCACGACGAGCTGACCCTCGACAAGCTGAGCGACGACGAGCGCGCCGAGGTGTTCGCGGCGTTCGGCCCCGACCCCGACATGCAGCTGTACGGACGCGGCCTGCGCCGGCGGCTGCCCACGATGCTCGACGGCGACCCGCGGCGCGTGCGGATGGTCTACTCGCTGCTCTTCTCGCTGCCCGGCACGCCCGTGCTGTTCTACGGCGAGGAGATCGGCATGGGGGAGAACCTCGCCGCCGAGGGACGCATGGCGGTGCGCACGCCGATGCAGTGGACCTCCGAACGCAACGGCGGGTTCTCGCGGGCGCGCGCGTCCCGGCTCAGCGGGCCGGTCGTCGAGGGCGGGTACGGGCCCGAGCACGTGAACGTCGCGGACCAGCGCCGCGACCCCGGTTCGCTGCTCACGTTCGTGCAGACGCTCGTGCGCCGCTACCGCGAGAGCCCCGAGCTCGGCTGGGCCACCGACGTCGAGATCCTCGACCAGCCGCACGCGGCCGTCCTCGCGCACCGCAGCACGTGGCAGGACGGCTCCACGGTCGCCCTGCACAACCTCGGCGACGAGGCCGTCGAGGTCCCGCTCGACCTGCCCGACGCGGTGCCCGACGACGACGGCGGCCCTGCGGTGCGGCTCGTCGACCTGCTGCACGCGCAGGAGTGGACCTGCGACGAGCGAGGCCGGGCGACGGTCCCGCTCGACGCGTACGGGTACCGGTGGCTGCGCGTCGTGCGCGCGGACAGCCGTCGCCTGCTGTGAGGCGACGCGGACGTCAGCCCTCGACGCCCGTCGCGTCGTGCGACGCGCCCACCGGCTTCGACTCGGGCGAGCCGCGCTCGCGCAGGTAGATCGACAGCACGACCATCGACAGCACCGCGAGGAACTCGGACTGCCAGTTCTGCAGGGTCCGGTTCCAGAAGTCCGGCAGCGTCAGGTACTCCGACCACGACACGGGGTCCAGGTGGTCGCGCAGCTGCTCCTCGGAGTACGCGACGCTGCCGGCGAGCGACTGGGCGTACCAGCTGAGCAGGAAGATCGAGCCCATGACGAGCCCGAGCGAGTGCGAGTAGACCGACAGCCGCCACCCGCGCACGCGCGCCCAGGCCGGGGAGTCCTCGGTCGCGTGCTCGGCGACGCGCTGGTCCTCGTCGCTCTCGCGGCCCACCTCCTCGGGCTTCTTCGACTCGGGCGAGCCGACCTGCACGAGCCACACGGTCGCGAGGATGTAGAGCAGGAACTGCAGGAACTCCGACTGCCAGTTCTCCGTGATGTCCACGGCGAACTGCGACGACGTGAGGTACCGCGCGACCGTGATCGGGTCGAGGCCGTCCGCGCGCTGCTCCTCGTTGTAGAGCGCGACCCCGCTGAGCGCCTGCCCGACGACCGCCGCGACGAAGATCAGCGCGAAGAACACGCTGAGCGAGCTGTCCCGCAACGTCCGGCGGGCGCTCACCGGTTCACCATCGCGAGCACGACGCAGTAGGCCAGCCCGGCGTAGATGCCGGCCAGGGTCACGACGAACACCACCCGGCGCGACATCACGCCTCCAGCGCGCAGTCGTAGGGGCGCGGGGGTCGCGGGTCGCACGCCGCGGCCGTCACCACCCAGCCGTCACTCGACGCCGCGAGGAAGAGCGTGTCCTGCGGCGTGCGCGCCTGCGCCTGGCCGCCCGCGCGCCGCACGGTGACCTCGCCGCCCGCGACGCGCGACTCGAGCTCCGCGCCCAGGTCGCCCGACGTCAGCGCCTGCGCGCACGGCTCGCCCTCGTCGTCCTCGACCGCGTCGACGACGGCGGGCGCGAGCAGTGCGCAGGCCGCCTCACCGTCGCCCGCGTCGACCGCCGCGGAGAACTGCCGGACCACGTCGGCGACGTCGTCGCGCACCTGCGCGGGTGACGAGCAGGCCGCCGAGGCGACGAGGACGAGCGTGAGCGCCGCACCGGCCGGAGCGTGTCGGGTGAGCATGCACCGATGCTGGACCGGGTCGCGCGAGTCGGCACGTCAGGAGCGTCGGCCCGTCACCACCGCACGTCGACGCCGTCGCACGACGTGGGCGGCCACGACGTCGGCGCCGCGATGGTGCCGACCACCTCGGCGGCCCGCGCGCGACCCAGGTTCCAGCCGAAGCCGTCCTCCGCCTCGCGCACGGTCATCCCGTCGAGCACGCACGAGCGCAGCGGCTCGTCGAGCGCGTCCACCGCCGGGACCGCGTCCGCCGACAGGCCCTGCAGGTAGCGCACGTCGAGCGGGACGTCGAGGTCGGCGGTGGTGTTGTGCCGCACGATGAGCGCGTCCGGGTCGGCCGCCGCGAGCGCGAGCACCGACACGCCGAGGACGACGACGACCGCCGACGGCAACCACCCCGCACGCCACCGGGCCCCGGCCACGAGCACGAGCACGAGCACGACTCCCATGACGGCCTCGGCGAGCGCGACCCATAGGCGCAGCCGCGTCAGCCCGAACGCCTCGACGTACAGGTCCATCCGCAGCAGCGCCGACGCCACGACACCGAGCGTCCCGACGCACAGCACGCCGAGCCCGGCACCGACGACGGCCCGCTCACGCGCCGTCGCCCGCGGTGCGTGGCGCGCGGCCACCGCGACGACCACGAGCGTGAGCGCGGTCGCGACGACCAGCTGCGCGAAGCCCTGCCGCGCGTACTGCGCGTAGGTGAGGCCCGCCGTCTCCAGCACGTGCCGGTGCCCGCCGGCCAGCGCCGTCGCCTGCACCGCGACGAAGGCGACCACCACCAGGTCGAGTGCGACGACCGGGATCGCCCACTCGACGAGCGCCGCGGGCCGCCCGCGCCCCGCGCGGAGCGTCGACCAGCCGGGCGGGTACGTCGCGAGCTGCGCGTTCGTCGCCGCCACGACCGCCACGATCAGGGCGACGACGACCTGGGCGGGCAGGTCACCCAGGTCGAAGCGGGGCACGAGGCTCGCGAACACGCGGTCCGCGCTCGCGAACAGCGCACCGAAGACGAGGACGACGACCGCCGCGAGAGCCACCGCGCGGCCGACGCGCAGCACCTGCCGGCGCCGGCTCCCGACCGCGTCGCCCGCACCGTGCCGCAGCCACGGCAGCGCGCGCAGCGCGCCCGCCGCCCAGCTCAGCGGCGCCGCGAGCACCGCCGGCGTCGACCGGGCGCCCGTGAGCGCGACCGTCGCCGCCCACAGCGCCGTGAGCAGGCACAGCGCCACGACCCACGCCGCGTCGCGCACCGCGACCGCCCCGACGAGCGCGACCGCGAGGGCCGCCGCCGCGGCGTCGAGCGTCGAGCGACGCCGCAGCAGCGCGGGCACCGCGGCGGCCCACACCACGAGCCCTGCCAGCGCGACACCCAGCCCGGGCGCGTGGCCGACGACCATCACGGCGGTCACGACGCCGGTACCGGCGACCAGCCCGAGCGTCGGCAGCGGCGCCGCACCACGGCCGTCCCAGCGGAACGCGGCGAACGCCCGCCCGAACGGCCCCGGGGGCGGGGGAGGACCCAGCAGGGGGCCGAGGCCCGGGTGGACGCGCGGCGCGAGCGGAGCGGCGGGAGGCTGGGAGGCGGCTGTGCCGGTCATGTGCGTCACGCTAGGACCCCAGGTCGCAGGCGCGGACGGGTTCCCGGCGGAGGCACCGTGCACGTCCCGTGCCCGATCGTGGAGGTTCCTGACCAGCGCCTTCACGACCCACCCACGCGCCTGCGTGTCGGTCCTCGGTCAGCCTGCCGCCCGTCCCGGCGCGCGGAGCCCGCCCAGCCGCACTACCCTCGTCCGGGTAGGACGGGCGGCAGACCGTCCGCCGGATCGGGTTGGGAAGTCAGCTCGGAGCACTTGTCGGCGGCCGCTGCGGCCGCGTGGAGGCGCCGTGCACAGCCAGGCAGAGGCTCAGGTCGGCCAGTACCGGTTCACCTCCGGCGACGACCGGTGGCGCTGGTCCGACGAGATGTTCGAGATCCACGGCATGGAGGCCGGCGAGGTCGTGCCGACGCGCGACCTTTTCCTGCGCCACGTCCGTGCCGACCACCGCGACCGCGTCGCCGCCGCCCTCGAGGCGTGCGAGCGCGACGGGACCCCGGTCGGCGAGCACTACGTCCTCGTCGACCTCGCCGGCGACGAGCGGGCGGTCACCCTCAGCGGTGGACGCGACCAGGGCGCCGACGGGGCCGTCGTCAGCGGCTTCCTCGTGGACGTGAGCGTCAGCCAGCGCGCCACCGTCGCCGACGCCGTCAACGTGCAGCTGCACCAGGCGCTCGAGTCGCACGCCGTCATCGACCAGGCCAAGGGCGTCCTGATGCTCGTCTACGGCATCGACGGCGACGCGGCGTTCGAGCTGCTGCGGTGGAGCTCGCAGCAGCGCAACGTGCGCCTGCTCGCGCTCGCGGAGCGCCTCGTCGGGGCCGTCGAGAGCGCCGGCGGCCTCGCGCCGACCTCGCGCGCGAAGCTCGACGAGCTGTTCTTCCAGTCGCTCGGCGAGGAGGCCGCGCCCGCGTCGGGCGGGGCGCCCACCCATGGCCTGACCGTGTCCTCCCGGGTCGTCGGCGGCGTGCCCGTCGTCGCCGCGCGCGGGCCCGTCGACCTCGCCACCGCGGGCGTCCTGTCCGCGGCGATCGCCGCGGCATCGGGTGCCGCCCGGCAGTCGGGACGCCTCGTCGTCGACCTGCGCGAGGCCACGCACGTCGGCTCGGCGGGCGTCTCCGTGCTCGCCTCGCTCGACCGGCGCGCCCGCACCCACGGCACCACGCTGCGCGTGCTCGTCGCACCCGACAGCTCGCTGCTGCTCGCCGCAGGTCACGGCCTCGAGGTCGCGGTCGTCGACCCGGCCGGCGCGGTCGGTGCGTTGAGCTGATCGGTGCCACGCTGGGTCCATGACGGACCCGTCGCGGCCCCCGCTCGCCGTCGAGGCCACCCTCCAGGCGTTCGACGGCCTCCCCGTCGCGGTCGCCGCGATCCGGCAGGACGGCGTCGTCGTGACCGCCAACCGCGCCGCTCAGCAGCTGGGCATCGGCCAGGTGGTCGGGCGGCAGGCGGCCGACACGCTCACGGACGTCGTCGGCCGGCGGATGATGCCGCGGCTCGAGGAGGCGCTGCGGACCCGTCGCGGCCTCGCGCCCGAGGAGGTGCTGCTCGAGGTCGGCGACGAGCACCGGGACGTCTGGGTACGCCTGTCCCTCGCCCCGTGGCTGGACGACGCCGACGAGTACCAGGGCATGATCGTCACGGCCGAGGACGTCACGGCGGCCGTCGAGCAGCGGCTCGCCGAGGAGGCGCGCGTCGCGGGCGTCGAGGAGAGCTACGAGGTCGCCCGGGACGTCATCATCGCCCTGCAGGGCGCGCTGCTCCCGTCGTCGGTCCCGATCCTGCCGCTCGTCGACGTCGCGGCCACCTACCTCGTCGCGGGCCGCGAGCAGGCGGCGGGCGGTGACTGGTTCGACGCCGCCGTCACGCCCGACGGGCGGATCTCGCTCACCGTCGGCGACGTGGTCGGGCACGGCGTCGCGGCGTCCGCGGCCATGAGCCAGATGCGCGCGATCCTCGCGTCCCGGCTGCTCGACGGTGCGCCCGTCGGGGACGCCCTCGCCTCGCTCGACCGGTACGCCCGGGTGGCGACCGACGCGTTCGCGACCTCCGTCTGCGTCGTCGTCCTCGACCCCGAGACGGGCGCGCTGGACTACGCGACCCGCGGGCACCCCGCGCCGCTCGTCGTCGGTCCCACCTGCTCGCGCTGGCTGCCGTCGACCGGCGGCGGACCGCTGGGGATCGAGGACGGCAGCGAGGTGGGCCACGACCGCCTCGCCGAGGACGAGGCCCTCCTGCTGTTCACGGACGGCCTGGTCGAGGTCGTCGGACGTCGGCTCGACGACCGCATGCGGCAGGTGGTCGACGCCGCCGAGCACGCCGTGCGTGGCGCCGTCATCGGCCGCTACGCGGGCCGGACGGTCGGCGAGCGGCTCTGCCTGCACGTCCCGTGGGCGCTCGACGAGGGGTTCGTCGACGACGTCACCGTCCTCGCCGCGGCGCGTCGCACCGCGCCGCCCGACCTGGACCTGGAGGTGCCGGCCGACGCCGGGCGGCTCGCCGACGTGCGTGCGGAGGTCGACGCGTGGGCCAGGACCGTCGGGCTCGAGGCGCGCGAGCGGGCCGCGCTCGTCCTGGCCGCGAGCGAGGCCGCGACGAACAGCATCGAGCACGCGTACGCGGGCGCGGACCCCGGGCGGATCCGCGTCGAGGGACGGCTGCGCCGCACGACCGTCACGCTCGCGGTCGCCGACGACGGAGCGTGGCGTCCGCCCGCGCCCGACCCCGGCGACCGGGGCCGCGGCCTGAGCATGGTCGCGTCGAGCGGCGCGCGCCTGTCCGTCGACGCGGGGGAGACGGGCACCCGGGTCGAGTTCGAGATCGACGCCCGCAGGCGCGCGCCCGTCGGGTCCCCCGTCGTCGGGCCCACGGCCGTGCTGACCGGGGGGCCCGAGGTGACGGTCGGCGACGACGGCGTCATCCGCATCGGGGGTGTGCTCGACACCGAGTCCGCCGCGGCCCTCGTCGATGCCGAGGTCCGGTCCCGCTCGCGCGGCGGCATCGTGCCGGTGACCGTCGAGATCGCGCCGACCGCGTTCCTCGGCAGCGCCGCCGTCCGCGCGATCGAGCGCTACGTCCGGGGCGCCGACCCCGCGGCGCGGCGCGTCGAGGTGGTCGTGCAGGGCGGCAGCCCTGCGGCGCAGACGCTCGCCGTCGTCGGGACGCCCGTCGTCACCCGGTGAGGACCGGCGTCAGTCGTTCAGCCAGCGGATGACGACCTGGCCGAACGTCGACACGATCGCGAGCTGGGAGCGTCCGTGGCAGCTCTCGCACGTGACGGTGTGGTTGGTCCACGAGACGTTCGGGTCCGTGTCCGTCGAGGTGACGGCGATCGACGGTGAGCTGCAGCGCGGGCAGCGCAGGCGCGCCTGCTCGTCGATCACAGGGGTCGCTCCCGGCATCGTCGCCGGTGATGAGTGGCTCACGGGTCCTCCGGTGGTGCGGTCTATCGGGGCGTGCACGATCCCAGTGCACCACGACTCCCTCCCCTTCGCGCCAATCGTCCGATCCGCGGCACGTGCTCAGCGGTCCCCGGCGGCCACGAACGGGAGCCGGAACGTGAGCCGGCCGCCGCCGTCGGGGTTCGACCCGAGCGCGAGCGAGCCGCCGCGGTTCTCGATGCGCTCGCGGTGCCGGGACAGGCCGTGCAGCGGGGGGTCGGGCCGCGCCGGGCCGGTCCCGTCGTCGTCGACGACCGCCGTGAACACCCACTGCGCCGGGTCGTCCGTCGGCTCGGCATCGGCGCGCACGCGGACCGCGCGGGCATGGCCGTGCTTGAGGGCGTTGGTCACCGCCTCCTCGACCGTGTAGATCGCGACGAGCCGCTCGGCCACCGGCATCGGCGTCGCACCGCCCTCCGCGAGCCGCCGGTACACCGGTCCGAGCTCGATCGACGTCTCCACCTGCGGCGGCAGCCGCTGCAGCAGGAGCTGGATCGCCTCCTCGGTCCCGAGGTCCGCGCCGGACGGGAAGACGGCGTGGCTCAGCGACCGCACGTCCTGCTCGCGGATCTCCTCGAGCACCTCGGCCCACCCGCGGAGGTCCGCCGCGCGCGCCCGCGCACCCTCGGCGTCCAGCTGCTCCGTGAGCCTGTCGAGCCCGGCCGTCACGGAGACGAGGTGGTACTGCAGCGTGCCGTGCAGCTGGTCGAACACGAGGCGTCGGACGCGCAGCTCCTCGTCCTGGAGCGCCTCCACCGCGCGTCTCGCCCGGCCCGCCTCGACCTCCCGGCGGCGCGTCTCCGTCCGGGCCCGCTCGACGAGCGTCGCCGCGAACAGCGCCGCGAGCATCCCGACGACGCCCGAGAAGAACCCGAGCAACCCGATCCCGAGCACGTAGCTCGTCGACACGGGCGTGCTGCTCACGGCGACGAGCGCCGTCATCCGCGGGAGCGACGCGACGGCCGCCACGCCCGCGCTCACGAGCACCCGTGCCGCCCACCCCCGTCGCACCACGCCGAGCGCGAGCGTCCCGGCGAGCACCGCGGCGCCGTACGCGAGGTTGATCACGAGGATGCCGAGGCCGTCGGCGATCACGCCGATCGTGCTGCGCTCGTGGTCGACGGCCTCCTGCAGCCCGCCCCACGCGGCCCACGCGCCGAGCGCCATCAGCGCGTACAACGTGAAGTTCGTCGCCGCCACGACGATCGTGATGCGCCGGCGGTCCCGGTCGGCAGGCTCGAGACCCGCGTCGCCCGATCTCGTCACGTGCGCCACGACCACCCCGTCCGCTGCACGGCGGCGGCGACGTCGGCCCCTGCGGTGGGCGTCGCCCTGGGCCCGATCGTAGGTCCCCGCCAGGCGTCGCGCGCCTGCTCGGAGGCCGGCCGCGGGCCGGGGGCAGGTGGCGCCGCGGTCTCGACGCCTTCCCCGGCGGTGCGCGCCGCGAATCGATTCGCGGCGAGATGTGAGCGATAACATCCCGTCGTCGCGCGGGGCGAGGATGCCCTGACCCGGACATCCCGGTGCGCGACGAGGGCGTCGACCGCGAGCCGGGAACCCGGCGGGGACCGGCCTCCGCCCGAGGACCGACCGCACGCCCGTGGCGCACCTCGTCCACGCGAGCCACCGGCCGGCGACGGACGCAGCGACGCCGACCGGCGCCGGTCCGACAGCCCACCGCTCGTGACACCCGAGGAGCCACGGTGAACCAGCCATCAGCACACCCGCACAGGAGGCGGCTCCGGGCGGCCATCGCGTTGCTCGCCGCGGCGGTCTGCGCCGTCACCGTGCTCCCTGCCCCGGCGCAGGCGGACAACCCGATCGTCCAGCACCTCTACACCGCCGACCCCGCACCCCTGGTGCACGACGGCCGCGTCTATCTCTACACGGGGCACGACGAGGACGGCTCGACGTACTTCACGATGCGCGACTGGCGCGTCTTCTCCTCGACGGACATGGTCAACTGGACGGACCACGGCTCGCCGATGTCGCTCGCGACGTTCGCCTGGGCCGACGCCGACGCGTGGGCGGGCCAGGTGGTCGCGCGGAACGGGAAGTTCTACTGGTACGTCCCGGTCCGGCAGCGCTCGACGGGGCAGCGCGTCATCGGGGTCGGCGTCGCCGACAGCCCGACGGGGCCGTTCCGCGACGCGCTCGGCCGCCCGCTCGTCGGCAACGGCGAGATCGACCCGACCGTGCTGATCGACGACGACGGCCAGGCGTACCTGTACTGGGGCAACCCCCGCCTCTGGTACGTCCGGCTCAACGCGGACATGATCTCGTACGCGGGCAGCCCGACCCAGATCCCGCTCACGACCGCAGGTTTCGGCACCCGCACGGGCGACCCCAACCGGCCGACCCTGTACGAGGAGGGGCCCTGGGTCTACAAGCGCGGCGGGACCTACTACAACGTGTTCGCGGCCCGCTGCTGCTCCGAGTTCATCGGCTACTCGACCGCGCCCGGGCCGACCGGGCCGTGGACCTACCGCGGCACCGTCATGCCGACGCAGGGCAGCAGCTTCACGAACCACCCTGGCATCGTCGACTTCAACGGCGGCTCGTACTTCTTCTACCACAACGGCGCACTGCCGGGCGGTGGCGGCTACACCCGCTCGGTCGCGGTCGAGAAGTTCTCCTACAACGCCGACGGCAGCATCCCGACGATCACCATGACGAGCACGGGTGCACCCCAGATAGGCACGCTCGACCCGTACGTCCGGCAGGAGGCCGAGACGATCGCCTGGGGGTCCGGGATCGAGACGGAACCGTCGAGCGAGGGCGGGATGAACGTCGGCTGGATCGAGAACGGCGACTACGTGAAGGTGAAGGGCGTCGCGTTCGGCACCGGCGCGACCTCCTTCTCCGCGCGCGTCGCGTCCGCCACGAGCGGCGGGCGCATCGAGGTGCGGCTGGACGGCACGGGTGGACCGCTCGTCGCGACCTGCACCGTCGGTGGCACCGGCGGGTGGCAGAGCTGGACGACCACCACCTGCCCGGTCACCGGCGCGACCGGGACGCACGACCTGTACCTGCGGTTCGCCGGCGGCAGCGGCAACCTGTTCAACGTCGACTGGTGGCAGTTCGCCCGAGGCACGACGAACCCGACGGCGTACCGGGTGACGAACCGGAACAGCGGGCAGGTGGTCGACGTGCAGCAGGGCAGCCTCGCCGACCTCGCGGTCGTCGGCCAGTGGCCCAGCACGGGCTCGGCGTGGCAGCAGTGGCGCTTCGTCGACGCCGGCAGCGGGAACGTGCGCCTCCAGAGCGTCCACAGCGGCAAGTGCCTCGACGTCAACGGTGCGTCGACGGCCGACGGCGCGGCGGTCATCCAGTACACGTGCCACGACCGGGACAACCAGGTCTTCACCTGGCACTCGACCGGTGACGGCTACAGCCAGCTCGTGAACGTGAACAGCGGCAAGTGCCTGAACGTGGTCAACGGCTCGACGACCGCGGGCGCCGCGCTGGAGCAGCGCACGTGCGGCTCCGCGACGAGCATGCAGTGGTCACGCTCCTGAGCCACTCGCGCGACGGGGCCCGGGAGGCGGCGGTCCGGATCGCCGACTCCCGGGCTGTCGCATCCGTGGTCGGGTCGGCTCCCTCCGGCGTCGACGGCGGCGACCGGCCAGGTGCCGGTGGTGCCCAGGACTCGTCGCGGCCCTGTTCCCGAGCCTTCAGGCGCGAGTAGCGTCCTGCACATCGGCTCCGGGGGAAGGGGGCGGACATGTCCGAGGACGGGCGCCCGGACGCCGCGCAGACGCGGCAGGTCGTCGAGCGGTATCTCGACTCCGACCACGGCGACACCAGCGCGATGTCGCCCGACGTGGTCTTCCGGCTGATGGCGACGGGGGACGAGTACCGGACGCCGCAGGGCGTCCAGGGTCTGCTCGACTTCTTCTACCACCAGGCGTTCGACGCCACCGCCGAGCGGACCCGGTTCGTCGTCGACGGCGGAACGGCCGTCTTCGAGGGATTCGTCGTCGGCCGGCACACCGGCGAGTTCGCGGGCGTGGCGGCGACCGGCAAGCAGGTGCGGATCCCGCTCGCCGTCGTGTACGACGTCCGGGACGGGGCGATCGTCGAGGGCCGCGTCTACGTCGAGATCCCCGCGTTCCTCGCCCAGGTGGGTGCCGGCGCCCAGGTCGAGCCGCCGCCGTCGAGCGGCGGCCGCAGCGTGGTCAGGTGACGGGTCAGCCGCTCGACGTGCTCGGCGGAACCATCTCGTCGGTGGTGACGAGGACGGCGGTGCTGTAGTCGTCGGACAGGAAGACCAGGCCGGGCATCTCCAGTGGGTAGGTGGTGTCGGTCGCGCGGGTGACGCCGTCGGTCGGCATGGCGAACTCGAGCGCGGCGTTCTCGGGTGGGACGGTCACGGTCTGGCCCGCGGGCACGGTGACCGAAGTCCAGGTCGTTCCCAGCGTGGTCGTTCCGTCGATCGTCGCGCAGGCGGCCGGCATCGCGGTACGAGTGTCGTCCTCGGCGTGCCATTCCGTCGGCCGCGCGACCAGGGCGGCGGCCTTCTGCCCGCTCGCGTTGACGACGACGTACGGACCGGCCTGCATGTCTCGGGTGCCGTCGGCGTTGTCGACGGAGCTGCGGTCACACGCCCACGAGAACGTCTGGTCGGTGCCGGTGGTGTTGGTCAGGGTAGCGAGCTCGAGGTGGAGGATGAGCAGCTCATCGCTGTGCCAGGTGAGCTGGGTGGCGGCGGTGTCGAGGGTGGCGGTGACGGACGTGGTGTCGGTCTGATGGCCGGCTGGTCCCCAGGCGGCGACGTGCGCGAGATCGGCCACTCGGGCGTCGACGGTGGGCGTGGGTGAGTGCTGGGCGTCGTCGGTGAGCGTGGCGGCCCTGTCCGCGATCGTGGCCCAGGTGACTCCGGGAACGAGCTGAAGCTGGACGACCACGGCCGCGACGGCGACCACGAGGGCCAGTGCGACGGCGGACCGGCGGCCCGTGCGCCTGGCGTGAGGCGGCTGGGCTCGCGGCTTCGTCGGTGGCGTCGAGCTGGCCGGGGGGCCCGCCGTCGGGGGTGCGGCCGGTGGGGTGGTTGTCGTGCGTGGCGTCTGAGCCTGCGGTGTGCCGGCCTGCTGCGCGGCCGGTCGGACTGCCGCCGCGCCGGCGGGACGGTCGTGCACGGTGTGCCGTGCGCCCTGGCCGGCCTTGGCGGGGACCTTGTGGACGGGTGTGGGCGCGGCGGGTTCGGCCACCGTCGCCGTCGGCGTCGTGGGGGACCTCTCGGTCGGGCCGGCGGCCCTCTCCTCGACAGTCGGGCCCGGTCGGGGTGCGAGGACGGTCGGGGCGATGCTCTCGGCCGAGGGCGTCGAGGGTGCGACGGCTGCGGCCTCGGGCTCGCGCGCGGAGGTCGTGAGCCACTCCTGGAGGCCGTCGATCGCGTCGGACAGCTTCATGCGTGCGGACGGCTCGGGATCGCACAGCCCTTCGGCGACGCGTCGCACGGCGTGGGGCAGGCCGTCGAGGTGGATGCTCCAGCGCTGTGCTTGTTCGGGGTCGGCGTACGGGGACAGGCTGCCGGTCGCGGTGTACACCAGGAGCCGGCCGAGGAACCACGCGTCGGTGTACTTGCCGGTCAGCGGGCTGGGCCCCAGGTACTCGGGGGGCGTGAGGTAGGCGCGTCCCTTGTGGACGATGTAGGTGCTGGTGGCTTCTGCGCCGGGCTGAACGTCCTTGGCGACGCCCCAGTCGGCGACGTGCAGGCGCCGGTTGTTGATGACGTAGGTGTTCCCTTCGTCCAGGTCTCGGTGGAGGGTGCCGTCGACGTGCGCCAGGGCGATGACCTCCATGACGGGCAGCAGCAGGCGGACGGCGTCCTGGACGGGCAGCGCGCCGCCGTTGCGGGTGACATGGTCACGTAGCGTCGTGCCCCACTGGAGCAGGTCGACCCACAGGGGCAGTGCCCGTCCGAGCTCGAGGTTCAGCTCGGGGGCGTGCAGGTCCCACAGGAACGTGGCACGCACGGGTATCAGGGCACGCCATCGCGGGTCGCCGTTGCGGGACCGCTCCGCCATGGCGTCGATCGTGATGCGGCGTTGCTGGGAGCGGTGGTCGTGGCTCACGGGTTCGAGCCGCAGCGCGTAGGCGCGGTGTGCCCAGTCGGACGGTTCCACGACGCGGACCTTGGCGACCGCTGCCTGCCCGCCGGGCTTGGCGACGACGTCGGTCACGCGCACGACCCATCGCTCCTCGACGAGTCGGGGCTTGCCGTCGACACGTTCGACGACCTGGTCGAACGTGAACTCCTTGCCGATCTGCCCACGCAGCCATCCGATGAGCCGGTACAGGATGCTCTGGGTCTCCTCGTTCACCATGTCGTGTCCTGGGCGGGTGGTGGTGGGACGTAGGCGTGGGCGGCGACGATCGTGGAGTCGTCAGCTCCGACGCGTCGGGTCGTCAGGGCGGTGGTGACCAGGTCGGTCAGGCTGGTGGTGGGCAGGGCGTCGGCGTTGATGCCGTCGGAGGCGACGGCGACGGTCGTGCTCGTCGCGGTCGGCCATGAGCCCAGCCATGGGTCGGTGGTGTATCCCGATCCGAGCCACGCCCGCAGTGGTCCTGGCGGGGCGGTCGGGGTGACCTGGCGTAGGGGTGCGCCGTTCGTGGCGACGAGGATGGGCGAGTCGCCGATGGCGGCCGCGATCACGTGGGTCGCCGTGATCGTCGCGATCGACAAGGTGGTGCCCCCTTCACGGCCGCCGGCGTACCAGGGTCGGACGGCCCGTCCGGCGAGCAGGACGGCGCCTAGGATGGCGCTCTCGGACAGGTCGGTCCCGGCGAGCGCTGCGGCTGCGACGGCGGCCGCTGCTTCTGCGGCGTATGCGCCTCCGGTGCCGCCGCTGATGCCGTCGGCGACGATGAGCCAGCACCCGGACGCGTTCTGGCCGGTGGCCCACCGGTCCTGCCACGGGGTGCCCCGGGTGTTCTCCAGGCCGCCGGCTGCGGTGGTGAAGGTCGCCGGGCGCTCGGCCGCAGGGGCCGGGTCGACTGGTGGTGCCGGCGAGGACGTCGGCACGACGGGTGCGGGCACGACAGGAACGGGGGCGGTGTCAGCCCAGGGCGTGGGTACCGGTGCGTGGCTGTCGGGCCGCGGGTCGAGGTCGTCAGCCACGGCGGTCTCCGGAGTGCTCGAGTCGGGCGGTCGGCGGCAGCGTGGGGCCGCCCGCGGGCGTGCGCTGGGTGACGAACGTGAGCACCGGGCCGCCGGACCCGAACCGGATCGCGTTGGACGGCAGGAGGGCCTGGGTGTCACCGGGGCGTACGAGCGCTCCGACGACCCAGGTGCCGTTCGTCGAGCCGGTGTCGGTGACGACCCACCCGTGTGCTGTGCGCGACACGTGGGCGTGCTCGCGGGACACGAGCGGGTCGTCGATGCGCACGGTGCACGTCGGCCCACGTCCGATGGTCGTGCCGGTCGCGCTCAGCTCGTGGTGGTTGCCGCGTGCGTCGACCAGCCACGCCGTCTCATCGATCGCGGGGGCCTCCTTGGTGGTGGCGGTCGCGGTTGCCCGCTCGGTCGGGCCCGGCGCGGGAGCGAAGGCCAGCGGGAAGGCGTGGGTGTCCTCCAGCGACGTGTGGGTGTGCGGGGCGCGCGCTTGGGCGGCCGGGATCCATCCGGTGTGGAGCGCGGGGTCGGGTTCGAGGTGGACACCGATGCCGGCGTCTGGCAGCTGCCAGCGCTCGCGGGCCGCTCGGGTGCGGAGGACGCCGGCGAGGTCGAGCTCGAGGGCGTACACGGGGACGGTGGCGACCAGGCGGTCGTAGTCCTCGACGGCGAGGCGGATGGTGATGTTGGACGGCACGTAGGTCTTGTTCGACGGCATGTGGACCGCGGTGGCCAGGACACGCCGCACGAGGGTGCGCCGCAGGCTGGCGGTCGTACGCGGCGGGCCGGGCAGGAGGCGGGCGAAGAGCTCGAAGACGACCTGCCGGAGCGACTCGGCCTGCCAGCGTGCCCGCAACCACCACAGGGTGGCGAGCACCGCGGCTGCGGGGATCGCGAGGATGAGGACGTCGCGCATCGGTTCCTCCTTGTGTCGGGCTGACACTCCAGAGGGTTCCGAACGGCCGGGGCCGGCGGAACGCCACAGGGAACGCGTTCCCCCGGGGGAAGGCGTTCCCTGTACGCGGGACACCCGGGTGCAGGTCAATGTACATATGGGGCATGGCCTACGTGCTGGTGTTTGTGGGTGGGAATCCCGAACGTCGGGAGCTGCTCGCGCGCACCGTCGTGCGGGTGGGACGCGCACCGGGGTGCGACGTCGTGGTGAACGAGCCGGGCATCTCCGGGCTCGCACTCAGGTTCATGCTCGACGACACCGGGCACGTGCTCGGCGAGTCCTTGCAGTCGGTCGGGTCGGTCGAGGTGTTCCGTGAGGATGGGACGCGCCTGGCTGCTCCCCGCCGCGGTGAGCGGTTCAACCTGGGCCCAGGTGTGCACGAGGTGCGGGTGCACAACGGTCATGTCCTGGTGGTGCGGGTGGTGAACCCGGACGTGTCAGCGGGCCGGCCAGGTCGGGCTCGAGGTGTGACGATCACTGCTGGTCGCTGGACCCGGAATCAAGTGCTGCAGCCGACCCCTGAAGGGGAGTGGCGCAAGGTTGCTGCGCTGTGCGCGCTGCGGACGGGGGCGTTGCCTGGCCCGGCGCAGAGCGCTTCGGGTGCCAGGGCCCGGGTTCTGGAGGACGTGCAGGCGCTGAAGCTGCCACCGCAGGGCGCCAATGCCAGCAAGTGGTTGCAGCGTCGCCTGGAGCGCGCGCGCAGTGAGCTGGGGTTGGTGAACCCGACGGACGAGTGGCACGTGCCCGTGATCGGCGACTGGGTGGTCAGGTCGCAGGTGATCGACGAGGCGACGTACGTCGAGCTGCAGAGAGCCCGCGATGCCGCCAGGGCGCAGGCGGCCAAGGAGGAGGGCGCCCAGGTCGAGGAGGAGGTCACGTGAGGCGGCCGTGGTGGACGGTGGCGCTGACGGGTGCGCTTGCGCTGGCTGGGTGTACCGGGCCGGCTGACGCGGACCCGACGCCGACGCGGGTGAACCTGCCGTTGGAGAACGGGGTGACGACAACCTCGGCGCCGCCCCCGCCCGCCGCGACGTCGCCTGCACCGGCTGACGGTGGTGCCGTGGGGGTGCAGGAGGTCGGGTTCCCGGTGGACCTGTCGGTGGTTGCCTGGTGCGCGTGCGGCGGGCCGGACGGTCAGCTGCAGGTGAAGGTCAAGCCGTCGCTGACCCACCGCAGCGGTGGTGATGCGTCGATCGGGGTCGGGAACTTCAGGCTCGTGGTCGCAGGCGCTGACGTCGCCGGCTGGTCGGGTCTCACGGCGGCCGGGCAGGCGCCGTTCGTGCTTCCCGATGACACGCTCGGTGAGGTGGCGTACATCCCGGCGAACAAGGACGGGTGGTCGCAGCGGCTGGGGGACGCCTGGACGTTCGCGACCCACTGGGACGCCTCGACGCTGCCGGCTGGTGGTCGGTACCTCGACGAGGGCGTCAAGCGTGGGGACCTGGTGTTCTACGTACCGACCGGGTCGGATGAGGTGGTGGTCCTGGCTGGTCTGGCGTTGATGAGCGAGGACGGGTCGACCGCGATCGGGTGGGCGCCGCGGGAGAGCTGGGGCGCCGAGGGTGACCCGAACGCATTCTGAGCCGACTCCCGGTCCGGGAGCGGCCCACGCAGCGACACCCCCGCCGCCACGAGGGCGACGGGGGTGTCGGTCACTGCGAGTCACCGGCCCCTGGGAGCAGCCAGGGGCCGGGACGATCACACGTCGAAGTAGAGCTCGAACTCGTGCGGGTGCGGCCGCAGACGGATCGGGTCCACCTCGGCGGAGCGCTTGTAGTCGATCCACGTCGAGATGAGGTCCGGCGTGAAGACGTTGCCGGCGGTCAGCCAGTCGTGGTCGGCCTCGAGGTTGTCGAGCACCTCGCCGAGCGAGCCCGGGACCTGCTGGATGAGGGCGTGCTCCTCGGGGGGCAGCTCGTAGAGGTCCTTGTCGACCGGCTCCGGCGGCTCGATGCGGTTCTGGATGCCGTCGAGGCCGGCCATGAGCATGGCCGCGAACGCGAGGTACGGGTTCGACGACGGGTCCGGCACGCGGAACTCGATGCGCTTGGCCTTCGGGTTCGAACCGGTGACCGGGATGCGGATGCACGCGGAGCGGTTGCGGGCCGAGTAGACCAGGTTGACCGGCGCCTCGAAGCCCGGAACCAGGCGGTGGTAGGAGTTCACCGTCGGGTTCGTGAAGGCGAGCAGCGCGGGCGCGTGCTTGAGCAGGCCGCCGATGTACCAGCGGGCGGTGTCGGACAGGCCGCCGTAGCCCTTCTCGTCGAAGAACAGCGGCTGGCCGTCCTTCCAGAGCGACTGGTGCACGTGCATGCCCGACCCGTTGTCGCCGAAGAGGGGCTTCGGCATGAAGGTCGCGGTCTTGCCGGCCTCGTGCGCGACGTTCTTCACGACGTACTTGAACAGCTGCACCTTGTCGGCCGACTTGGCGAGCGTGTCGAAGCGGTAGTTGATCTCGGCCTGGCCGGCGGTGCCGACCTCGTGGTGGGCACGCTCGACCTGCAGGCCGAGGGCGTCGAGCTGGAGCGAGATCTTGTCGCGCAGGTCGGCGAAGTGGTCGACCGGCGGGACGGGGAAGTAGCCGCCCTTGTAGGGCGTCTTGTGGCCGAGGTTGCCGCCCTCCTCCTTGCGGCCCGTGTTCCAGGCGCCCTCGATCGAGTCGATGTAGTAGAACGACGCGTCCTGGCGGGTCTGGAACCGCACGTCGTCGAAGACGTAGAACTCGGCCTCGGGGGCGAAGAAGGCGGTGTCGGCGATGCCGGTCGACCGGAGGTACGCCTCGGCCTTCGCGGCGACCTGGCGCGGGTCGCGGCTGTAGGGCTCGTCGGTGTACGGGTCGACGATGTGGAAGTTGATGTTCAGCGTCTTCTCGACCCGGAAGGGGTCGATGTAGGCGGTCGTGACGTCGGGGATGAGCTTCATGTCCGACTCGTGGATCGCCTGGAAGCCGCGGATCGAGGACCCGTCGAACATCTGGCCGTCCGTGAAGAAGGCGCTGTCGACCGACGCGGCGGGCACGTTGAAGTGCTGCATGACGCCGGGCAGGTCGCAGAACCGGACGTCGATGAACTTGACGTCCTCGCTCTTGATGAACGCCAGTACTTCCTCTGGCTTGCTGAACATCCGCTGCTCCTCGGTTGTGTGTCCACCCTGGGGTCGGGCTCCGCCGAGGTTATGGCGGGGGAGTTTCTCTGGGGTGTAGCGGTTGTTTCCACCGTGTTACGTCGACGTCCCGGGTGTAACGATCAGTCGAACTCCTGGGCGGACGTCCGGGACGAGCGACGGCCGAGGGGACGCGGTCCGGCCGCCTACCCTTGTCGCGTGACCTCACGCGACGACATGGGTTCCTGGCTCGAGGGTGGCTCCCCGGCGGGGACGTCCGCCCGCGGCGCGCGGCTCGGCCTGCCGCCCGAGGGCTCGGGCGCGCTCGCTCCGCTCGGCCGGCGCGTCCTCGCGCTCGCCGTCGACTGGACGGTGTGCTTGCTCATCGCGGCCACGTTCTTCCCGGTCGAGCGCTCGGGCTTCTACCTGACCCGGGGTGCGCCGACGGCGACGCTCGCGATCTTCCTGCTGGAGAACGTCCTGCTGGTCGGGACCGTCGGCTTCACGCTCGGGCACCGGCTGCTGGGGCTGCGGGTGCGGCGTGCCGCGGTGCCGCCTGCGGGTGCGGCGCCGCTGACCGACACCGGCCGCCCGCCCGGCCTTCTGTCGGGGCTCGTTCGCGGGCTGCTCCTGTGCCTGGTGGTCCCGGCCGTGGTGTGGGACTCGGACGGCCGCGGGCTGCACGACCGTGCCGCGGGCACGGCGATCGTCCGCCGCTGACGCCCAGCGCGGGTCGCGATCGCCTAGGCGGGCGGCCGTCGTGCCGCGTCGTCAGGCGGGCGCCTGCCAGGTGAGGCTGTACCGCCAGTACAGGTGCCGGCGCCAGCGCACGCCCGGCAGCACGTCGCGCGCCGCGTCCCGGACCTCGCCGTAGCCCTCCCGCGGGTCGGTCACGGGTGCGCCGTGGTCCCAGACGCCGCGCGCGCGGTCGACGACCGCTGCGACGGGCACGGCCGCGGCGCTCAGCGCCAGGTCGGCGGGGGTGCGGACGCCCGCGAGCCCGACGACGACGAGCCGTCCGCCGGGAGCCGTGCGCGCCGCGAGGCGTCGCAACCCGTCGCGCAGGGGCAGGTGGTGCAGCGTCGCGTAGCACGTGACGAGGTCGAACCGCTCGCCGTCGAGCACCTCGAGCGCGTCGCCGACGACGTACGTGACGCCGTCGTCGCCCGCCGACGCCGCGCGCGCGAGGTCGACCTGGGCCGCGTCGAGGTCGACGCCCGTGACGCGGGGCACGCCCGCGGCGCGCAGCCGGCGCACGAGCAGACCTTCGCCGCAGCCCACGTCCAGCGCGCTGCGCGCGTGCGGGGCGTGCCGCAGCGCGAGCGGGTGGTAGTGCGTGTTGTGGTTCCAGCGGTCGTCGCGCACGGACGGACCGTAGCGGATCAGCGCCCGCGCATGCCCTTGCGGTCGGGGCGCGCGCGCATCGGGTCGACACCCTTCGGCACCGGCAGGCGGACGGCACCGAGCGCGGTGAGCCGCTTGCCCACCTCGGCGACCTCCTGCTTGGTCAGCGAGGGCCGCAGGCGCTGGATGTGGCGCGGCAGCTTGCGCAGCGGGACCTGGCCCTCGTCGTCGCCGACCTGGACCAGCGTGATCGGGGCGCCGGAGATGACGCGTGCCGTGCGCTTGCGCTCCGCCTCGAGCAGGCGTGCCAGTCGCGGTGCGGGACCGCCCTCGGCGATGAGGACGACGCCGGGGCGACCGAGCCCGCGGAACACCATGTCCTTGGTGCGCGGGTCGACGTTGACGGGCTCCTCGGTGAACGTCCAGCCGCGGCGGATCGTGCCGAGCGCGGCACGCGACGCCCCGGGCTGGCCGGCGATCCGGGTGTAGGCCGCGGTCTCCGCGCGCCGGGCCAGCACGAACATCGCACCGAGCAGCGCGAACGGGATGCTCAGGAGCAGCACGTAGACGATCGAGTCGAGCAGCAGGCCGATGACCAGGCCGACCGCGACGATCCCGACGAACACCGCGAGCAGCAGCCACGTCACCGCCGGGTCGCTCTGGCGGGTCATCTGGTACGCCTGCCACAGCTGGTGGTACCAGCGGGTCTTGCGGACCTTCCCGGCGGCCGGGGGAGTGGCGTTCGTGTCGCGGGCCATGGTGTCGGAGTCTACCGATCGCGGCGTGCGGACCGGACACCGGACGGGTGCCCGGGCGACGTCACCGCGCGAGCAGGCTCGCGGCCTCCTGACGGGCGGTCGTCGGCTCGCCGAGGTGCGCGAGCGCCGCGGGGATCTCGATGCCGCGGTGACGCATGGCCTGGCCCCACAGGCGGCCCGCGCGGTACGACGAGCGCACGAGCGGACCCGACATGACGCCGAGGAACCCGAGCTCCTGCGCGTGCTCCGAGAGCTCGACGAACTCCTCGGGCCGGACCCACCGGTCGACCGGGTGGTGCCGCAGCGACGGGCGCAGGTACTGCGTGATCGTCACGATGTCGCAGCCCGCGTCGACCAGGTCCTTGAGCGCCGTCTTGACCTCGTCGGTCGTCTCGCCCATGCCGAGGATCAGGTTCGACTTGGTGACGAGACCGGCCTCGCGCGCGCGGGTCAGGACCGACAGCGAGCGGTCGTACCGGAACGCCGGGCGGATCTGCTTGAAGATGCGCGGCACGGTCTCGACGTTGTGCGCGAGCACCTCGGGCCGGGACTCGTTGACCTCGTCGAGCAGCGCGGGCACCGCGTTGAAGTCGGGGATGAGCAGCTCGACGCCCGTCCCGGGGTTGACGGCGTGGATCTGGCGGACCGTCTCCGCGTAGAGCCACGCGCCGCCGTCGGGCAGGTCGTCGCGTGCGACACCGGTGACCGTCGCGTACTTGAGACCCATGGCCTGCACCGACGCGGCCACGCGGCGAGGCTCGTCGGCGTCGAAGTCCGCGGGCTTGCCCGTGTCGATCTGGCAGAAGTCGCACCGCCGGGTGCACTGGTCGCCGCCGATGAGGAACGTCGCCTCGCGGTCCTCCCAGCACTCGAAGATGTTGGGGCAGCCCGCCTCCTCGCAGACCGTGTGCAGCCCCTCGCGCTTCACGAGGCCCTTGAGCTCGCTGTACTCGGGGCCCATCGTCGCGCGGGTCCGGATCCACTCCGGCTTCTTCTCGATCGGCGTCGCGGCGTTGCGCGCCTCGACGCGGAGCATGCGGCGGCCCTCGGGAGCGATCGTCACAGCGGTCAGACTAACCCCGCTCGCGCGCGGCGCGTGGTGGGGGAGTCGCACGTCACAACCGGTCGGGACCTCGGTCCCGTGCGGCGGCGGTCGCGGCGGCGCGACGCTGAGGGCGTCGGCGACGCACGCCCGGGTGACCGGGACCGGTGGGGACCCCCGCGCGGTCGCCGGCGCGACGAGGGAGGGACGATGAAGATCCTCATGACGGTCGCGTCGCGGCACGGTGCGACGCGCGAGATCGGCGCGGTGGTGGCCGAGGTGCTGCGCGAGGCGGGGCACGAGGTCGACGAGGTGGCGCCCGACGAGGTCGAGCACGTCACCGCCTACGACGCCGCGGTGCTGGGGTCGGCGGTCTACGTCGGCCGGCTCGCCGCCTCCCTCCGGGACCTCGTCGAACGGCAGGGCGCGCACCTGCGCTCGATGCCCGTGTGGCTGTTCTGGTCGGGCCCGGTGGGCGACCCGCCGCTGCCGCCGACGCCGCCGGACGACGTCGACGTGGTGGCACGCCACACCGGTGCGCGCGAGCCGCGCTGCTTCGTCGGGCGGATCGAGCGCGCGGAGCTCAACCTCAACGAGCGGGCGCTCGTCGCGCTGACCCGCGCCGAGACCGGGGACTTCCGGGACTTCGACGACGTGCGGTCGTGGGCGGCCGAGGTCGTCGCGGAGCTCGCGGCGGTGCGCGCGGGCTGAGCCGCCGCGCCGGTCGACCGGGGGAAGCGGTCGGCCGGCCGGGGGCGGCGTCGGCGGGGTGCTCGGCGCGCTACCCGGCGGCGGGCGCGTGCGCGTCGAGCGTGGCCGCGAGCAGGGGCGTGAGCGTCGCGACGAGGTGCCCGCGCACGAGCGGGGTGATCTCGTCGATCGTGACGCGCCGGCCCGTCTCGGCGGACAGCGACGTCACGTCGGCGTCGTCGATGCCGCACGGCACGATCCGGTCGAACGCGTGCAGGTCCGGCTCGCAGTTGAGCGCGAAGCCGTGCATGGTGACGCCGCGCGCGACGCGCACGCCGATCGCGGCGACCTTGCGCTCGCGGCGCGCGGGCCGGGCGTCGTCGCCGGGGTCGGCCGCGAACCACACGCCGCTGCGGCCCTCGACGCGCACCGCGTGCAGGCCGAGGTCGGCGCACGTGCGGATGAGGGCCTCCTCGAGCGCGCGGACGTAGCGCACGACGTCGATCGGCTGTGCGAGGCGGACGATCGGGTAGCCGACGAGCTGGCCGGGTCCGTGCCAGGTGATGCGTCCGCCGCGGTCGACGTCCACGACGGGGGTGCCGTCGGTCGGGCGGTCCCAGCGCGCGGTGCGCCGGCCCGCGGTGTAGACGTCCTCGTGCTCGCAGAGCAGCACGGTGTCCTCGCGCTCCCCGGCCGAGACGGCGGCGTGCACCTCGCGCTGCAGCGCCCACGTGGGCTCGTAGGGGAGCAGGCGGGTGCCGAGGTCGAGCGCGTCGAACCGCATGCCGGTCAGGCTAACCCCGGCGTGCCTCACCGGCCGCCGGCGTCCCGCCGCCGGGGGCGTCGTCGGGCCGGGCGACGAGCACGAGCAGCGCACGCAGCTGCTCGACCTGCGCCGGTGTCAGGCCGCGCGTCACGACCTCCTCGGCGCGGCGCCGGTCCGCCGCGGCGTCGAGCGCCGCGAGGCCCTCGGGTGTCGCGGTGATGACGTGGCGACGACGGTCGTCCTGGTGCGGGGAGCGTCGGACGTACCCCGTGCGCTCCATGCGGGCGAGGACGCGGCTCATGGTCTGCTCGGTCACGCCGCAGGCGGCCGCGAGCTCGCGCTGCGACCGGGGGGAGCGGGCGAGGTGGACGAGGACCGGGAGGCTCGCGTGGTTGAGGTCCCAGCCGCCGAGGTGGGCGTTCCACTCGCGCTCGACGCGCCGCGCGGCGGCGGACAGCAGTCGGCCGACGGGCCAGTGGGCGGGGTCGCTCGACGCGGGGTCGAACGTCTCGCCGGCACCCGGGTCGGGGTCGTCCAGGCCGTCGCGCACCCTTGCTGGTCCCTCCGTTTGCCGTCCGGCGCTTCGCCACCCATGATACTCAGCATGCTGAGCAATCGTCGGGCGACCGTGGTCCGTGCCCTCCTCGTCGCCGTCGCGCTCGTCGTCTGGCTCGCCGTCGGAGCTGTCGGGGGCATGGCCCAGGGCAAGCTCGGACAGGTCCAGGAGAACGACGCGGCTGCGTTCCTGCCGTCGTCCGCCGAGTCCACGCGGGCCGCCGAGGCGAGCCGCGCGTTCGTGGACACGCCGACCCTACCCGCGCTGGTCGTGATGGAGCCCGACGGCGGCGGCGACGTCACCCCGGAGCAGCTGCAGGCGGCATCCGCCTGGGCGACGGGCGTCCCCGACCGCGACGTCCCCGAGGGCGACGGCGCGACGTGGGCCGACTACCTCGTCGGCGACCCCGTCGTCGTCCCGTCCGAGGACGGACTCGCGCTGCTCGCGATCTTCTCGGTCGACGCCGACGCCTCGGACGAGCAGATCGGCGAGGACTCCGTCACCGAGGTGCTCGTGACCGACCTGCGCGCCTCGCTCGAGCAGGACCTCGGCGCGACCGCGACCGAGGCCGGCGACGTCGGGCTGCTCGCGTGGGTCACCGGGCCCGCCGGTTTCGTCGCCGACCTCGTCACGGCGTTCGGCGGCATCGACGGCGTGCTCCTGCTCGTCGCGCTCGGCGCCGTGCTCGTCATCCTGGTGATCGTCTACCGCTCGCCGTTCCTGCCGTTCGTCGTCATCCTCACGGCCGTGTTCGCGCTGTCCCTCGCGGGCCTCGTCGTCTACCAGCTCGCGGCGAACGACGTGCTGATCCTCAACGGGCAGTCGCAGGGCATCCTCTCGATCCTCGTCGTCGGCGCGAGCGTCGACTACGCGCTGCTCCTCGTCGCCCGCTACCGCGAGGAGCTGCGGCACGCCGAGCACCCGGCGACCGCGATGCGCCGCGCGCTGCGCGCGTGCCTCGAGCCGATCGGCGCGTCCGCCGGGACCGTCGCCGCGGGCGTCCTGTGCCTCCTGCTGTCCGACCTCGGGTCCAACCGCTCGCTCGGTCCGGTCGCCGCCATCGGCATCGCGTCGTCGTTCCTCGCCGCCACCACGCTCCTGCCCGCGTTCCTCCTCGTCCTCGGCCGCTGGTCGCGGGCCCTGTTCTGGCCGCGCGTGCCCCGCCCGACCGCACCCGTCGCGGTCGCGCACGGCCACCACGCGGCACCGACCGACGACCCGGCCGACGCGCCCGGCGCCTGGGGCCGCCTCGCGCGCTGGGTCGCGCGACGCGCCCGCCCCGTGTGGGTCGTGACCGCGCTCGTGCTCGCCCTCGGTGCCGCGTTCCTGCCGACGTTCCGCGCCGGTGGCACCGACCAGGCCGACGTGTTCCTCACCGAGGTCGACGCCGTCGCCGGGCAGGAGGTGCTCGTCGAGCACTTCCCGGCCGGCGCGGTCCAGCCCGTCACCGTCATCACCGCGCAGGACACCGCCGACGACGTGGCCGCCGCGATCGAGGACGTCGACGGCGTCGAGAGCGTCGCGCCGTACACCGGCGTGGCCGCAGGAGCACCGGCCGGGACCGGCGACCCCGTGGTCGTCGACGGTGACGTCCGGCTCGACGTGGTGACGACCGCGTCGTCGGACTCCCAGGAGGCCGTCGCGGTCGCCGCCGACGTGCGGACCGCCGCGCACGCCGTCGACCCCGACGCGCTGGTCGGCGGCGCCGCGGCCGAGACGCTCGACGCCCAGGACGCCGCCCGGCACGACCTGCGGGTCATCGTGCCCGTCGTGCTCCTCGTGATCGGGCTGATCCTCACGCTCCTGCTGCGGTCCGTCGTCGCGGCCGGTCTGCTGCTCGGTGCCAACGTCCTGTCGTTCGCCGCGACGCTCGGGGTCTCCGCGATCCTGTTCAACCACGTGCTGGACCTGCCGCCCGCCGACCCGGCCGTGCCGCTCTACGGGTTCGTGTTCCTCGTCGCCCTCGGCGTCGACTACTCGATCTTCCTCATGACCCGCGTGCGGGAGGAGTCGGCGCGCGTGGGCACGCGGCCGGGCGTGGTGCGCGGGCTCGCCGTCACCGGCGGTGTCATCACGTCGGCCGGCGTCGTGCTCGCCGTGACGTTCGCGGCCCTCGGCGTCATCCCGCTGCTGTTCCTCGCGCAGCTCGCGGTGATCGTCGCGCTCGGCGTGCTGCTCGACACGACCGTCGTGCGGTCCCTGCTCGTGCCCGCGCTCGTGCACGACCTCGGCGACCGCACGTGGTGGCCGTCGAGGCTGTCGCGCCCGCACGCCGGCGGGACGCACGGCGCCGGCGGCCCGGAGCCCGTCGCCGCGGTCGGGGCCTCCGGGGCCGCGGAGCCGCCGCGACCGTAGAGTGGCGCGCATGGAGTCGCTGCGCGTGGGTCTGGTCGGCTACGGGGGAGCGGGGCGGGGTATCCACGCGCGGCTGCTGCGCGAGGCGCACCAGCGGGTGACGCACGTCGTCACGCGCCACCGCGCCGCCCAGGTGCGGGAGGACTGGCCCCGGGCGGTCGTCGTCCCCGACGTCCCGGCGTTGCTCGAGCACGTCGGCGAGCTCGACCTCGTCGTCGTCGCGAGCCCCACCGGCGACCACGTCGAGCACGTGCTCGCCGCGCTCGGCACGGGCGTGCACGTGCTCGTCGACAAGCCGCTCGCGACGACCACCGCCGAGGCCGAGCGTCTCGTCGACGCGTCGCTGCACGCGGGCGGGCGGCTGACCGTCTTCCAGAACCGACGCTGGGACTCCGAGCAGCTCGCGCTGCGATCCCTGCTCGAGGCGGGGACCCTCGGACGCGTGCACCGCTTCGAGCGGCGCTGGGAGAGGTTCCGGCCCGTGCCGCAGGACCGGTGGAAGGAGAACGACCGCGACGCCGGCGGGCTGCTGCTCGACCTCGGCGCGCACCTCGTGGACTCCGCCGTCCAGCTGTTCGGCCCGGTGCGCTCCGTCTACGCCGAGCTCGCCGCCCGGTCGACGCCCGCGATCGACGACGTCTTCCTCGCGCTCGTGCACGACGAGCACGGCGGCGGGCCGGGCGTCGTCAGCCACCTGCAGGCCGGGTCGGTCGTCGGTGCCCCCGGCCCGCGGACGCGCGTGCTCGGTGACGCGGCCGCGTACCTCGTGACGTCGTTCGAGGGTGAGCCGACGCCGTTCGCGGTGCTCGACGACGCCTACGAGGAGGGTCGCCGCCCCGGCGAGCCCGAGCACGAGGGGTGGCTGGTGCGGGGGTCCGAACGCTCGCCCGTCCCGATGCCGCCGGGCGGTCACGTCGACCTCTACCGCGAGGCCGTGCGCTGGGTCGTCGACGGCGGACCGCCGCCCGTCGACCCGGCGGACGCCGTGCGCACCGCACGCGTGCTCGACGCCGCGCGCACCTCCGCGGCCGAGGGCGTCGTCGTCCGGCTCTGACGTCGACGCGACCCGCGGGGCGCGCTGCCGTGTCCCGTGCCGACGCGGTCGCGCCCGTCGCCTGTGGACGGGGCGCGCCGGCGCCGGTCCGTGCACGGTTCGATGCCGCGCATGGAGACGTTCCTCGTGCCCGCCGACGTCCGCGCGCTGCTCGACGGCGGTGCGTTCCGGGTCGCCGGTGCGGCCGGGCCCGACGGCACCGGGTGGCTGGCGTCGGCGACCGACGGCTCCGGCCGCCGGATCGAGGTGCACGTCGTGGCGACCGTGCTCGACGACGTCACGGCAGCGCGTGCCGAACGGCTCCGACGGCTCCGCCACGAGCACCTCCCCGTCGTGCACGACGTCGTCGAGATCGGCCCGGGCCGCACCGCCCTGGTCGTCGAGCACGTCCCCGGGCCGACGCTGGCCGAGCTGCGGTCGCAGCGCGCGCCGCTGTCCGACGGCGAGGCGGCGACGGTCGCGATCCCCGTCGCGACCGCGCTCGGCGCGCTGCACGACGCCGGTCTCGCGCACGGCGGCGTGAGCCCGGCGACCGTCGTCGTGCGGCCCGACGGGCGGCCGGCGCTCGTGGACGTGCGCGGCGCGCTCACCGGCACCGGCACACCCGACGGCGACGTGCGCAGGCTCGTGGCCTCCGTGCTCGCGCAGGTCCCCGACGCGGACGTGCACCTCCTCGCCGGCCCGCACGACGGCTCGCTGCGCGACACGCTCGAGGCGCTCGTCACCGCGGGCGACGTGACCGCCGGACAGCTCGTCGACCGGTGCTTCGCCGTCGTCGTCCCCGAACCCGTGCGCCTCCCCGACGCGGGTGCCCGCGCCGCCCTCGACCTCGCGCGCACCGGCGCCTCGGCCGCCGCCGACCTGCGGCGCCCGCGCCGTCCGGCCCGCCGGGTGCCGCGCGCCGTGACCGTGGCGGGTGCCGCCGCCGGGACGCTCGTCGCGGTCGTGCTCGTCCTCGGGCTCGCCGGGCTGCTCCCGCCGACCGGCGGGGACGGGCCGGCCGCGGCGTCACCCGCCGGGGGCGCGACCTCGTCGTCGCTCCCGACGACCGGGACCGCCGCCGGGGCGGGTGAGGCGTCGCTCACGAGCGACGTCGCGGCAGCCGCCGCGGACCTGACCCGGCTGCGCGCGGAGCTCGTCGCCTCCGGCGACGCGACGAGGCTGCGGGAGGTCGAGGTCGTCGACGGGCCCGCACACCGCGCGGACCTGGCCCTGGTCGACGCGCTCGCGGGTGCGCGGATCGAGGGCCTGGGAGTCGTGGTGCAGGACGTCACCGTGGTCGGGTCCACGGGCACGCCCGGCCCGTCCGCGCCCGACCCGTCCGCGCCCGACCCCTCCGCGCCCGGTGCGGAGGTCGCGGTGCGCGTGACCTCGGCGATGTCCGGCTACACGCGGGTCGAGGCGGCAGGCACCACCACGGCGGTGCCCGCAGCCGACCCGCGGACGGTCGTCCTCACGCTGCGCCGGACCGACGACGGCTGGCGCGTGTGGGACGTCGCGGACGCGTGAGCGTCAGCCCGCCGCCACCCACGCCGCGGCGGTCGCGAGGTCCGCGTGCACGGGCCGGAACCCGCTCGCCGCGAGCGCGGCCGGTGTGGCGCGGATCGACCCGAGCACCTCGGACGAGAAGTCCTGCAGCGCCAGCCGCAGTGCCCACGCGGGCACCGGGACGACCGCGGGGCGGTGCACGGCGGCCGCGAGGGCCTTGACGACGTCGACGTTGCGGTCGGCCGCCGCGACGAGGTTCACCGGCCCGCGCACGTCGGTGGTCAGCAGGTGGGCGATCGACCGCACCTCGTCGACGAGCGTGATCCACGGCCAGAACTGCGTCCCGGACCCGAGCCGCCCCCCGACACCGAGCCGGACGAGCGGCAGGAGCCGGCCCAGCGCGCCTCCGTGGGGCGCGAGCACGATCCCGGTGCGGAGCAGCGCGACGCGCACTCCCGCCTCCTGCGCCGGTGCGGTCGCGGCCTCCCACTGCCGCACGACGCCGGCGAAGAACGTCGTGCCGAGCGGCTCGTGCTCGTCGAGCACCTCGTCGCCGCGGTCACCGTAGGCGCCGATGCCCGACGCCTGGAGCAGGACCCGCGGGCCGTCGTCGTGCGCGGCGAGCGTGCGGGCGAGGATGCCTGCGGTGTCGACGCGCGACTGCACGACCGCCCTCTTGCGTGCGGGTGTCAGCGGTCGCGAGCCCGCGTTGACGCCGGCGAGGTCGACGACCGCGTCCGCACCCTCGAGGTCGTGCGGGTCCAGCCGGCCGGCGGCCGGGTCCCAGGGGATCTCGTCCGGCCCGCTCGCGTCGCGGCGGACCAGCACGCGCACGCGGTGCCCGTCGGCCCGCAGCGCGGGCACGAGTGCGCTGCCGATGAACCCGCTGGCACCTGCGACGACCACGTCCATGCCGGTCACCCTAGGCGCAGGGGCGGCACCCGGCCGGGCGAGCGACGCGCGCGCCCGGGGACGACGACGGCCCGGGTCCGCGGGGACCCGGGCCGTCGTCACGTGACGAGCGTCAGAGACCGACCTCGGCCTCGAACGCGCCCTCCTCGATGCGGGCCTTGACCGCGGAGAGGTACCGCGACGCGTCCGCGCCGTCGACCAGGCGGTGGTCGTACGACAGGCACAGGTAGCACATCGACCGGATCGCGATGACCTCCTCGCCGTCCGCGTCCTTGACGACGACCGGCCGCTTGACGATCGCGCCGGTGCCGAGGATCGCCGAGGTGCCGGTCGGCACGATCGGGGTGTCGATGAGCGCACCGCCCGAGCCCGTGTTGGTCACGGTGAAGGTCGCACCCGACAGCTCGTCGGGCGTGACCTTGTTGGCGCGCGTGCGGGCCGCGAGGTCGGCGATCTTGCGCGCGATGCCGGCGAGGTTGAGGTCGCCCGCGTCGCGGATCACCGGCGTGAGCAGGCCACGCTCGGTGTCGACGGCGATCGCCACGTTCTCCTGCCCGTGGTACGTGATCTGGTTGCCCTCGAGCACCCCGTTGATCTTCGGGAACGCCTTGAGCGACTCGACCGCGGCCTGCACGAAGAACGGCAGGAACGTGAGGTTGACGCCCTCGCGCGCCTTGAAGTCGTCCTTGGCGCGCGCACGCAGGCGGGCGACCTTGGTGACGTCGACCTCGACGACCGTGGTGAGCTGCGCCTGCGTGTGCAGGGCCTCCACCATGCGCTCGGCGATGATCTGGCGCAGGCGGCTGGCCTTCTCCGTGGTGCCGCGCAGCGGCGACACCGACGGGACGGTCGGCGCCTTGGGGGCGGCAGCCGCTGCCGGAGCGGCGGCAGCAGGGGCGGCCTGCGCCGCCTTCGCCGCCTCCGCCTTGGCGGCCGCCTCGAGGACGTCCTCCTTGCGGATGCGGCCACCGACGCCCGTGCCGGTCAGGGTCGCGACGTCGACGCCCTTCTCGGCCGCGAGCTTGCGGACGAGCGGGGTCAGGTAGGACCCGCCGGCGCTCGCCGCGGCGGACGCCGTCGGCTGCTGGGCGGCGGCCTGCTCGGCGGCGGGAGCCGCACCGGTCGTCTGCGTCGACTCGGCCTCGGGCGCGGGCGCCTCGTAGCCACCGCCCTGCGGGGCTGCGGGGGCGGGCGCCTGCTCCTGCGGAGCGGGGGCCGACGCCGGGACCGGAGCGGGCTGCGCCTGCTCGGCAGGGGCGGCCTCGGGTGCGGGAGCAGCGGCGGGAGCCGGGGCCGCGGCGGCGCCGCTGCCCACGATCGCCAGGACGGCGCCGACCTCGACGGTCTCGTCCTCCTGGACGCGGATCTCCTGGACCGTGCCCGCGACGGGCGACGGGATCTCGGTGTCGACCTTGTCGGTCGAGATCTCGAGCAGCGGCTCGTCGACCTCGACGCTGTCGCCGACCTGCTTGAGCCAGCGCGTGACGGTGCCCTCGGTGACGGACTCGCCGAGCGCGGGGAGCGTGACCTCCTGGCCACCGCCACCGCCCTGGCCGCCCGAGGACTGCTCCTGCGCGGCGGGCGCCTGCTGCGCGGGGGCCTCGGCGGGCTCCTCGTGCTCCTCGACGGACTCCTGCACGGGCTGCGCCTCGGCGGCGGGCTGCTCGGCGGGCGCCTGCTGCGCGGGCGTCTCCTGGGCCGGGGCCTCCTCGGCGGGCGCGGACGCACCGCCGCCCTCGCCGGTGCCGATGACGGCCAGCGTCGCGCCGACCTCGACGGTCTCGTCCTCCTGGACGAGGATCTGCTCGAGCACGCCGGCGAACGGCGACGGGATCTCGGTGTCGACCTTGTCGGTCGAGATCTCGAGCAGGGGCTCGTCGACCTCCACGCGGTCGCCCACGTTCTTCAGCCAGCGGGTGACGGTGCCCTCGGTGACGGACTCACCGAGAGCGGGAAGCTGCACGTTGTCGGACATGACCGCTCGTGTCTCCTTCGATCGTGGGGGTCAGTTGTGGGCGTGCAGCGGCTTGCCGGCGAGCGCCAGGTGGGCCTCGCCGAGCGCCTCGTTCTGCGTCGGGTGGGCGTGGATGAGCGAGGCGACGTCCTCGGGGTACGCCTCCCAGTTCACGATGAGCTGGCCCTCGCCGATGAGCTCCCCGACGCGGTCGCCGATCATGTGCACGCCGACGACGGGCCCGTCCTTGCGGCGCACGAGCTTGATGAAGCCCTGGGTGTCGAGGATCTTGCTCTTGCCGTTGCCCGCGAGGTTGTACTCGAGGATCTCGACGGCGTCCTCGCCGTGGACCTCCTTGGCGGCGGCCTCGGTGAGACCGACCGAGGCGACCTCGGGGTGCGAGTAGGTGACGCGGGGGATGCCCGACTCGACGATCGGCTGCGGGTTGAGCCCGGCGATCTGCTCCGCGACGAAGATGCCCTGCGCGAAGCCGCGGTGCGCGAGCTGCAGGCCGGGGACGATGTCGCCGACGGCCCAGATGTTGCCGACGCCGGTGTGCAGCTTCTCGTCGGTGATGACGAAGCCGCGGTCGAGCGTGATGCCCTGCTCCTCGTAGCCGACGCCCGACGTGCGCGGGCCGCGGCCGACGGCGACGAGCAGGAGGTCCGCGTCGAAGGACTTGCCGTCCTCGAGCGTGACGTGCACGCCGTTGTCGTTCTGCGTGACGCCCTGGAAGCGGACGCCGAGGTTGAACGCGATGCCGCGCTTGCGGAACGCGCGCTCGAACGCCTTGGAGAGCGCGACGTCCTCGTTGGGGACCAGGTGGGGGAGCGCCTCGATGATCGTGACGTCCGCGCCGAACGACTTCCAGACGCTCGCGAACTCGGAGCCGATGACACCGCCGCCGAGGATGATCGCGGACTTCGGCACGAAGTCGAGCGTGAGGGCCTGGTCGGACGTGATGACCCGGCCGCCGATCTCGAGGCCCGGAAGCGAGCGCGCGTAGGAGCCGGTCGCGAGGATGACGTGCTCGCCCGTGTAGGTCGTGTCGCCGACCTGGACGGCGTTCTGGCCGACGAGCTTGCCGTGGCCCTCGATCACGGTGATCTTGCGGGACTTGATGAGCCCCTGCAGGCCCTTGTAGAGGCCGCCGATCACGGTGTCCTTGTACTGGTTCACGCCGCCCATGTCGATGCGGTCGAGCGTGCTGTGCACGCCGAAGTGCGCACCCTCGCGCGCGTTGTCCGCGAGCTCGGCGGCGTGCAGCAGGGCCTTGGTGGGGATGCAGCCGTTGTGCAGGCAGGTGCCACCCACCTTGTCGGCCTCGATGAGGGCGACGTTCTTGCCCAGCTGGGCGGCGCGCAGAGCCGCGGCGTAGCCGCCGCTCCCCGCTCCCAGGACGACGATGTCGAAAGCGGTGCCGTTCGTGTCGGCCACGTGCAGACTCCTATGCGCAGGCGTGTGGGTCTCGAAGCTCGCCGACCATCTTGTCATCCCGTCAAGGTCCGAACGACCTCGGCGAGCAGCCGTGGCGTGTGATGCTCGGAACAGTCGTCCCATGACTGCCCCGGTGCGTCGCTCGGCGGAGTCCCAGCGAACGTCCAGGGTGCGTCGTTACGCTCGCGGGATGGGCTGGTTCTCGCGACGCCGCCACCGCACCCCCGACGCGGTGCCGTCGGACCGCGCCGCGCGCGAGGCGACGCTCGCGCACCTGCGGGAGTTCGTGACGACACGGGTCGGCGTCGAGGCGTACGTCGAGCCGCCGACCAACGTGACGCAGACGACGATGATGCTGGTCGCGACGGACGGCGAGTGGACCCGTCGTCGCGTCCCCGACCCGAAGGTCGGCTGGGACCTCGCGCGCGAGCTCGGCATCCCCGTGTACGACGTGCAGCGCACCGGCTACCCGCAGCGCGTCCGCGACTGGAACGCGCGCCAGCGCATCGAGCGCGAGCGGCGTCGCCGCGTCCTGTAGCGAGGCGCGGCGACGCGTGACCGGTCGGGTCAGGCGGTCGCGCGCCCCTCGACGAGCGCGAGGAGCGTCCGCACGCCGACGCCGGTGCCGCCGACGGGCGTGTAGCCGTGCGCGGCCTTCTCGTTGAACGCGGGGCCCGCGATGTCCAGGTGCGCCCACGGCGTCGAGCCGACGAACTCCTGCAGGAAGATGCCGGCGGTCAGCATGCCGCCGAACCGGTCGCCGATGTTCGCGAGGTCGGCGACCTTCGAGCGCAGCCCGGCCTTCAGGTCGGCCGGCAACGGCATGGGCCAGAACTGCTCGCCCGCGGTCCCGGCGGCCGCGACGACCTCGCCGCGCACGTCGTCCGTGCCCATGACGGCGGACACGCGGTGGCCGAGCGCGACCATCTGCGCGCCCGTGAGCGTCGCGATGTCGAGCACGACGTCGGGCTTCTCCTCGACCGCCGCGACGAGGCCGTCGGCCATGACGAGCCGCCCCTCGGCGTCGGTGTTGAGCACCTCGACGGTCTTGCCACCGCGGATCGTGATGACGTCCGACGGCCGCTGCGCGGTCCCCGACGGCATGTTCTCCGCGAGGCACAGCCAGCCCGTGACGGCGACGGGCAGGCCCAGGCGGGCCGCGGCGATCACGGTGTGCAGCACGGCGGCGGCACCCGCCATGTCGGACTTCATGGCCTCCATGCCGGCGGCCGGCTTGATCGAGATGCCGCCCGAGTCGAACGTGATGCCCTTGCCGACGAGCGCGACGGTCGCCTTGGGCCGCGACGGGGAGTACGCGACGCGCACCAGGCGCGGGCCGCGGACCGAGCCCTGACCGACACCCACGAGACCGCCGTACCCGCCGGACACGAGCGCCTTCTCGTCGAGCACGGACACCTTGAGACCCTTGGCGCCGGCCTCCTTGACGGCCGCCTTGGCGGCGTCGGCGAACGCCTCGGGGTACAGGTCGTTGGGCGCGGTGTTCACGAGGTCGCGCGTCCCGTGCACCGCTGCGGCGACGACCTCGGCCCGCGCGACGGCGTCCTTGGCGGCCTTCGAGCGGCCGAGCGACGTGACGACGTGCACGTCGGCGACCGCGGCCTTCGACGACGCGTCGGACGCGCGGTACCGGTGGAACGCGTACGCGCCGAGCAGCGCGCCCTCGGTGACGGCGGCGAGCCGCTCCTCGTCCTCGGCGGGCAGCGTGAGGGCGACGGAGGCCGTGCCCGCGAGCTCGCGCGTCGCCGCACCGGCCGCGCGCCGCAGCGCCTCCGGGGTGAGCGCGTCGGCGTCGCCCACGCCCACCAGCACGACCACGGGGGCCTTCGTGCCGATGCCGGGCACGCGCCGCACCTCGTCGGCCGCACCCGTCACGCCCAGCGCGACGGCGTCCCGGCTGAGCGCCGTCCGCAGGTCCTTCGGCAACCAGGCGGCGCCGAGCAGCGACGGCTCGCCGTCCTTGCGGGCGACGCCGACGACGACGGCGTCGACGGCGAGACGGGCGGGGTCAGCGGAGGTGAGGGTGACGGTCACGCGCTCGATCGTAGTTCGTCGGTCCGGGCGTCCCGCGCGACCGGCGCGCGGTCGCGGTCGGGGACGAGGCCGGTCGCCGGTACGGTGGGGCACCGTGATCGTGCCCCTCGCCCTGCTCGTCGTCGGGCTCTGCGTCGCCCTCGCCGGATGGGCCGGGTGGTTCGTCGCCCGCGACCGCGCCGTCGTCCTGCGCCAGCTCTGGGGCGCGACCGTCGTCGAGGGGCTCCTCGTCCTCCAGGCCGTCGTGGCCGGTGTGCTCGCCGTGACCGGAGCGCCCGACATCGACGCGGCCCTCTTCTGGGGCTACGTCGTGACGCAGGCGATCGTCCTGCCCCTCGCGGCCGCGTGGGCGTTCGCCGAGCGGACGCGGTGGAGCTCGGTCGTCCTGCTCGTCGCCGCGCTCACGGTCGCGTTCCTCGAGCTCCGCCTGCTGCAGATCTGGGGGTCCGTGTGACCGACCGCCCCGCCGACGCCGCCCGTCCGCGTGCGGCCGCCGGCCCCCGTCCGACCGGCGCCGGGCCCGGCCGCCTCGTCGTCGCCGTCTACGGGGTGCTCGCGCTCGCCGCGACGGCGCGCGGTGTCTACCAGGTCGCGACCAAGCTCGACGAGGCTCCCGTCGCGTACCTGCTGTCGCTCGCGGCGGGCGTCGTCTACGTCGTCGCGACGTTCGCGCTCGCGACCGGCCGGCGCACGCTCGCGTGGGTGACCGTGAGCGTCGAGCTCGCCGGCGTCCTGACGGTCGGCGTGCTGTCGCTCGTCGACGTCGGCGACTTCCCGGACGAGACCGTGTGGTCGGGCTTCGGCCAGGGCTACGGGTACGTGCCGCTCGTCCTGCCGCTGCTGGGCCTGTGGTGGCTGTGGCGGACCGGGCGTCCGGTGGACGGGCCCGGTGAGGCCGCCCGCCAGCCCCTAGGGTGATGTCGTGTACCGCCTCCTGTTCGACCTCGTGCTGCGCCGGCTCGACCCGGAGCGTGCGCACGAGCTCGCGTTCCGCCTGATCCGCGTCGTCGCCGCGGTCCCCGTGCTGCGTGACGTCGTGTGCGGCGTGTTCGCGCCGCCCGCGTCCGGCGCGGTCCGCGTGTGGGGCCGGAGCTTCCCGTCGGCGTTCGGCCTCGCGGCCGGGTTCGACAAGAACGCCGTCGGCGTCCCGGGCATGACGATGCTCGGCTTCGGCTTCGTCGAGGTCGGCACCGTGACGGCCCAGGGGCAGCCCGGCAACGAGCGTCCCCGGCTGTGGCGCGTGCTGGACCAGCGCGCGCTGCGGAACCGGATGGGCTTCAACAACGAGGGGTCCGCCGCCGTCGCCGCACGTCTGCGCCGTCTGCGCGCGACGCCCGCCGGCCGCCGGTACGTCGTCGGCGTCAACATCGGCAAGACCAAGCTGACGCCCGCCGAGCAGGCACCGGTCGACTACGCCACGAGCGCCGCCCGGCTCGCGCCCTACGCCGACTACCTCGTCGTCAACGTCTCCTCGCCGAACACGCCCGGCCTGCGCGACCTCCAGGCCGTCGAGTCGTTGCGGCCCATCCTCGAGGCGACGCGGGTCGCGGCCGACGAGGCCACCGCCCGGGCCGGCCGTCGTCCGGTCCCGCTGCTCGTCAAGATCGCCCCGGACCTGTCCGACGACGACGTGGACGCGGTCGCGGAGCTCGTCGCCGAGCTCGGGCTGGACGGCGTCGTCGCCGTGAACACGACGATCGGGCACGACCTCGGCCCCGGCGGCCTGTCCGGCCCGCCCGTGCTGGCCCGGGGTCTCGACGTCGTGGCCCGGCTGCGCGACCGTCTCGGCGACGAGGTCGTCATCATCGGCGTCGGCGGCATCACGTCGCCCGCGGACGCGCGCGAGTACCTCGCCGTCGGCGCGACCCTCGTCCAGGGCTACACGGGCCTCATCTACCAGGGGCCGGGCTGGGCGGCGCGGATCGGCCGGGCGCTCGCGGCGGACGCGGGTCGCCGCGGCTCCCGGACGGCGACGGCGGCGTGATGGTCGTGCGGCCTCAGTGGGAGTGGCGGTTCGACGGCGCGGACGGCGCACCGGTCGACCGTCCCGTCAGCCCCGTCTTCACGACCCAGTTCGACGCCGAGCAGTGGCTGGGCGAGACGTGGCGCGTGCTCGCGTCGCAGGGTGTGCACGCCGCGCGCCTGGTGCACGAGGGCGTGCAGGCGACGCCGACGTTGTCGATCCCGGCGGCCTGACCGGCCCCGGCAGGACCGTCCCGGACCGCGCGTCCGCGCGTCCGCTCAGACGACGGCGCGGATCGGCGCGACCGGCTCCCAGGTGACCGAACCGAGGTCGCCCCACGCCGCCGCGAGCCCCTCGACGCCCCGCCGCAGCACGTCCGGCGCCTCCGCGAACGGCACGCGCACGTGGTCCTCGAGGCCGCCGTCGACGCCGAACGCGGGACCCGGGACCAGGCGGACGCCGTGCCGCAGGGCCGACGCGGCGAGCGCGGACGACACGGGCGCCCCGAGGTCGACCCAGAGCGACAGCCCGCCGGACGGGACGGGCACGTCCCACGTCGGCAGGTGCTCGCGCAGCAGCCCGACGAGCAGGTCGCGCCGCTCCCGGAGCACCGCACGCCGGGACGCGAGGACGTCGGCGGCGCACGCGAGGAGCTCGGCGACCACCAGCTGCTCGAGCGGCGGCGTGCCGATGTCGACGTGCGCCCGCACGGACGCGAGCCGGGCGACGAGGTCCGGGTGCGCGCGGACCCAGCCGACGCGCAGCCCGCCCCAGAACGACTTCGAGGCCGACCCGATCGCGACGACGACGTGCGACGCGGTGCCGTCGCCGGGGAACGACGCGGGCGCGTCGCCGTCGATCGTCAGCTCGGTGAGCACCTCGTCGCCGACGACCGTCGTGCGGTGCCGTCGCGCGACGGCCCGGACGGCCGCCCGCTGGTCGGGGTCGAGGCTCGTGCCGGTGGGGTTGCGGTGGTCCGGGATGAGGTAGACGAGTCGGGGCGCGACCTGCCGGACGGTCGACTCCAGCAGGTCGACGTCGAGCCCGTCCGCGCCGGACGGGACGGGCACGGGCCGGGCGCCGGCGGCGCGCACGACGTCGACCGCGTGCGGGTACGTGGGCTGCTCGACGACGACCCGGTCGCCGGGCCCGGCGTGCGCGGCGACGAGCAGGTGGATCGCCTGCTGCGCGCCGGTGGTGACGAGGATCTGGTCGGGCGACGTGGGCGTGCCGCGCTCGCAGTACCAGCGGGCGACCGCCTCGCGCAGCACGGGCAGCCCGAGCGGTGCGTAGCCGCTGCCGGCGAGGTGGCGGGGGAGCGCGTCGAGGGCCGCGAGGTACGCACCGTGCAGCGCCGACGGGGCGGACGGTGCGGCGATGGAGAGGTCGGTGAGCGAGTCGTCGCCGCCCAGGACCGGCATGGGGCGCCGCGCGCCGGGGCCGGACGGGAGCGTCGTGACGGTGCCGCTGCCGCGGCGGCTGACGACGTACCCCTCGTCGCGCAGCAGGCCATAGGCGGCCGTGGCGGTGGTCCGCGAGACGCCGAGCGCGTCCGCCAGCTCGCGCTCGCCGGGCAGGCGGGTGCTGAGCGGCAGGGTGCCGGAGAGGATCGCGGCGCGCAGCGCGTCGGCGAGCGCCGCGTACGCGGGGCCACCCTGCTGCCACGAGCCGAGCAGGCGCGCGACCCGGGCGCCGGAGACGCGGCGGTCGGTCGGGAGGTCGGAGACCGTCATGAAGCCACTTTCGCACAAGTGGCTATGGTCCCGATAGCCACTGACTCGGGAGGATGAGGCCATGTCGAACGTGCTCGGCCTCGCCCTCGTGTGGGGTCTCGTCGGTCTCGGTCTCCTCGCCGCCCTCGTCGTCGCGCTCGCCCGCGTGGTCCGCGGCGACGGCCACGGGCACCGCCCGCCGCCGGCCAGCCGGGCCGACTGGGCGGCCGGCAGCATGCGCGAGGTCCGGTCGAGCGTGCGGACCGGCCTGTGACGGCCCTGCGGCGCGACCTCGCGCAGCGGCCCGTCCGTCGACTCGCCCAGCTGCTCGCCGGTGTCGTGCTGTACGCGGTGTCCATCGCGCTCGTCGTGCACGCCGGGCAGGGGAGCATGCCGTGGGACGTCCTCACGCAAGGGCTGGCGCACCGCACGGGCCTCTCGTTCGGCACGATCACGCTGCTCACCAGCGTCGTGGTGCTGCTGTGCTGGTGGCCGCTGCGGCAACGCCCCGGGATCGGCACCGTGGCGAACGTCCTCGTCATCGGCCTGCTCGTCGACCCCGTGCTCGCGCTGCTCGACCGCCTGTCGGACCCGCTGCCGCTCCCCGCCGCCATCGCCACCGCCGCGCTGGGCATCGTGCTCAACGGCGTGGCGACCGGCCTCTACGTCGGGGCACGGCTGGGCCCGGGACCGCGCGACGGCCTCATGACCGGGCTCGTCGCGCGCACCGGCCGGTCCGTCCGCCTCGTGCGCACGACCATCGAGGTCGCCGTCGTGTCCGTCGGCTGGCTGCTGGGCGGCACCGTCGGCTGGGCCACGCTCGCCTACGCCCTGGGCGTCGGACCGCTCGCGCAGGTCTTCCTGCGGCTGTTCACCGTCCCGCTCGACGACCCCGCGCCCGAGCCCGAGCCCACCGCGGAGCCGGTCGCGGCCTGACACGACGGTGCCCCGCCCCGCCCGGCGGTCGGGCAGGACGGGGCACCGTGACGCGCGGGCGCCGTCGCCGTCAGCGCGACGCGGGCGAGGACTTCGCGGTCTCGGCCGGGTCGGTGACGACCGAGTCGCCCAGCACCTCGTCGATCCGCGCCATCAGCTCGGCGGGGATCTCGACGCCCGACGCCTTGACGTTCTCCGCGACCTGCTCGGGACGCGACGCGCCGATGATCGCCGACGCGACGTTCGGGTTCTGCAGCACCCACGCGACGGCGAGCTGCGCCATCGTCAGACCGAGCTCGTCGGCGACGGGCCGCAGCTCCTGCACACGCGCGAGCGTCTGCTCCTGCTCGAGGAAGCGGCCGATCATGCGCGCGCCGCCCTTCTCGTCGGTCGCGCGCGACCCGGCGGGCGCCGGCTGACCGGGCTTGTACTTGCCGGTGAGCACGCCCTGCGCGACCGGCGACCAGACGATCTGCGACAGCCCGAGCTCCTCGGACGTCGGGACGACCTCGGCCTCGATGACCCGCCACAGCGCGGAGTACTGCGGCTGGTTCGACACGAGCCGGAACCCGAGGTCCTGCGCGAGCGCCTGTCCCGCGCGGATCTGGTCGGCGGTCCACTCGCTCACGCCGACGTAGAGCGCCTTGCCCTGGCGGACGACGTGCGCGAACGCCTCCATCGTCTCCTCGAGCGGCGTCTCGTGGTCGTACCGGTGCGCCTGGTAGAGGTCGACGTAGTCGGTCTGGAGGCGCTGCAGCGACCCGTCGATCGACTCCAGGATGTGCTTGCGGGAGAGGCCGGAGTCGTTCGCGCCGCGCGGACCCGTCGGCCAGTAGACCTTCGTGAGCACCTCCAAACTGGCACGCCGTTCGCCCTTCAAGGCCTTGCCGAGTACGGTCTCAGCGGCCGTGTTGGCATACACGTCCGCCGTGTCGAAAGTCGTGATGCCAGCGTCAAGTGCGGCTCGAACGCACGCCGTCGCGGTTTCGTTCTCGACCTGCGAGCCGTGTGTGAGCCAGTTGCCGTACGTAATCTCGGAGACCTTTAGTCCGGATCGGCCCAAGTGGCGGTAGTTGACCATGCGGCAACCCTACGTCGTGGCGCCGGAGAAGCCCCGCGCGAACGGTCGGCGACCGGGTAGCCTCCTGGTACCCATTTGCGCGCAGTTGGAGGACGTATGGCAGAGCACGCCGACGAGCAGGAGCGCAGAGCCCTCGTGCAGCGTCAGCGCTCGGGTCTGGTCGCAGGGGAACTCATTGCTGAAGGACTTCAGCCTGTCTCCGACGGGCCGCAACCGTCGCCCGAGGAGATCAATCAGAAATACGACCGCGGCGAAATACGTATTGTCACCGAGCAGGGACGCTATCCGCTCGCGTCAATCACGGACATGCTCGGCGGAGGCAACTACAAACTCGATCCCGATTACCAGCGCCGACACCGCTGGGACCTCGGGCAACGGAGCCGCCTCATCGAATCGTTCATCATGAACGTTCCGGTGCCGCCGATCTTTTTGTATGAATGGGACTACAACCAATACGAAGTAATGGACGGCCTACAGCGAATGACGGCTGTCCGAGAGTTCTACTCAAATGGCTTCGCGCTCACCGGGCTCGAGTACTGGACTGAGCTCGAAGGTATGCGGTACGACACCTTGCCTTCGCGAATAAGGGCAGGCATCGACCGCCGCTATATCTCGTCCATCATCCTTCTGAAGGAGACATCGCACGGCGGCGAAGACCCCGATCTACTCAAGCGTTTTGTGTTCGGGCGTATCAATACGGGCGGCGTACAACTCGCGCCCCAAGAGCTTCGCAATGCTTTATATGACGGCCCGATGAATCAATTGTGCAAGGAACTGGCAGGGCTTGACGCACTCCGTCGGTTGTGGGGGATACCCCTAAACGTCGAGGCGCTCGTGGATCACCGTGCCGAGACGGAAGACGGGCAGGGAGAATTCGACCTCGACCTGGACGTGCCTGACCCGGTAATCCCATTGGCATGGCGCAAGATGGTTGATGTCGAACTGGTACTGCGATTCTTCGCCAATCGCCAACGCATGATCTATTACCGAGACAATCTGCGGGACTACTTGGACGACTATCTCCGAGCGGCGAATGGATACGAGAACGCAACCATCGAAGAGCTTCGGCGCGTATTCCAAGATACGCTCGCGCTTGCCGAAGATCTGTTCGGGGATAAAGCGTTTCGCCGAGCGCGTCGAGGAAACTGGGGAAATGTTCCCAGCGTGTCGATTTACGATGCGCTGATGAACGTGCTCTCTAGGCTGCTTGACTCCGGCGCTGAGCTGAGGCGGCACAACTCGGAGATCTTGGAGGGCATGGCGGGGTTCTATGAAGAGAACGCGCGGATTTTTAACCTTCGTGGACAGACGCGCGCCGACCTAATGACCCGCGAGATTCTCTTGGAGGATTACCTTCGAGGATTCATCGGATAAGCAGATGGCGCAATCGGTGCTGTGGACGAGCTGGCTCGACTCGCGTTCAAGATACGAGAGCCTCAAATTCTTCGTCAAGGCATCCGATGGGAATCGTGTCTTCCCGACAGATGTCACCTACGCGATGCACCTCTACTCCAGTTGGGTGCTGCTTGCTTATGCTGCGACCGAGGCGGCCGTCGTCGACTTCGGCCGCGCGATTATCGAGTGCCTAGGAGAAGCGGCGGCAGACCCGAGCATGTTGCCTGCGCCGGTCCGGGTTGAGCACTACACCCGCATGTTGCGAGACCTTGGCCTGCGCGCCAAGGACGAAGGTGCGGACGCTTCGTTTTCCGATCTCTTGCGTTCCGTGGACGGTGAGTCGTGGGCCGACACCACGATCTTAATGCGTCTCGAACGGAATGTATGGCCCGAGACGATAAAAGAGTGGCTAGGGCGAATCGGCTTGGCGGGCGAAAAGCTCCGCTGGATGTCACAGCCAATAGGCGCAAGCGCGGAGACTGCTGCATCTCGGCTTACAAAGCTCGTCGAGGAGAGAAACGACATTGCGCACGGTGCGCTGCCGACTCAAATTCTCACGGCCGACCTGATGTGCGACTGGATCGATGAGATAGCAGCCATCGTGGGTGAGATCGCGGCATCCCTGCAGCGGCATCTGGCGAGTGAGTATCCGAACCTGCTCGTCGCGCCGATCGGACAACTGGATCCAAATCCTCCGAGGCTCTCGGACGAGACGATTGCGATGCTGGAGGTGGGAGTCACCTTGAAGAGCGGCAGCGCCCTGCTACTGAGATCGAGCGAAGGTGCCGTGCACTTCGTCACGGTCAAGTCACTGCAGATCGACGGAGTAGCGATGGAAGAGGTTGCGGCCAAGAGCAATCGAGTTGCCGTGACAGTGAGTCGTGACGCTCGGGGGTGCGTGCCTTATTCGTTGATCTAGACAGCGCGGTCAGCCACGTCTCAGACCTTCGTGAAGATCTCCAGGCTCTGGCGGCGCTCGCCCTTCAGCGCCTCGCCGAGGACGGACTCCGCGACCGTGTTCGCGTAGACGTCGGCGGTGTCGAACGTGGTGATGCCTGCGTCGAGCGCGGCGCGCACGCACGCGGTCGCCGTGTCGTTCTCGACCTGCGAGCCGTCGGTGAGCCAGTTGCCGTAGGTGATCTCGGTGATCTTGAGGCCGGATCGGCCCAGGTGGCGGTAGTTGACCATGCGATCAACCCTACGTCCGCGCGCGGACGGGCCGGTGCGGCGGGGACGCCGCCGCCCGAGGCGTCAGGCGGGCTTCTGCCCGTGCTTGACCTGCGGCTTCGGCATGCGCGACGGGCGGATCTGGAACGCGCGCAGGACCGCGTACATCGCGGTGCCGCGGATCACGGCGTTCGCGCCGAACTTGGCGGTCAGCCGCTTCTTGAGGCCGCGCCACAGCAGCCACCCGTCGACGATCGCCGCGAGGACGTACACGTAGAGCGCGACGATGACGTAGAACGCGAACACGGGTGCCGTCTGCGCGAGCGCGAACTGCGCGACGAGCGCGACGGCGGCGACCGGGAGGAACAGCTCGCCGAGGCTCCAGCGCGCGTCGACCCAGTCGCGCACGAAGCGTCGGACGGGGCCGCGGTCCTTGGCGGGCATGAAGCGCTCGTCGCCCGTCTGCATCGCCTGGTACTCGCGGTCGCGCTGCTCACGCTGCGCGGCGCGGGCCGCCCTCGACGCGGCCTTGCGGTCCTGCGGCACCAGCGGGCGCTTGTTGGCGGCCTCCGCCTCCTTGCGCTTGGGCGTCGGACGCCCCTTGCCGCCGGGGAGGTCGGGGGTCGGAGCCGACTCCACGAGGCCGGGGATCTCGTTCACGGGCTCCTTGCTGCGTCCGAACACCCCCTCAGGGTAGTCGAGTACGGTGGCGGACCGTGACCGACCAGCGCGCCGCCGAGACACCGACCGACCCGACCGCCCGCCCGGACGAGCTGCGTGCGCGCACCGCGTCCGCGTTCGCGGGGATCCGCGCGGACCTCGAAGCCCTGGTCCGCATCCCGAGCGTCTCGAACGCGGCGTTCGACCAGGCGCACGTGCGGGCGAGCGCCGATGCCGTCGCCGACCTGCTGCGTGGCGCGGGGCTCGACGAGGTCGACGTCCTCACCGTCACCACGGCCGACGGTCGCACCGGCGCCCCGGCGGTCGTCGCGCGCCGCCCGGCCCCGGCCGGCGCGCCCACCGTCCTGCTCTACGCCCACCACGACGTCCAGCCGCCCGGCGACGCCGCCGCGTGGCACACCGAGCCGTTCGAGCCCACCGAGCGCGACGGTCGCCTGTTCGGGCGCGGCGCCGCGGACGACAAGGCGGGCGTCGTCGCGCACGTCGGTGCGCTGCGCGTCCTGGGCGACGAGCTCGGCGTCGGCGTCACGGTCTTCGTCGAGGGCGAGGAGGAGATCGGCTCGCCGACGTTCGCCGACTTCCTGCACGCGCACCGCGACCGGCTGGCCGCCGACGTGATCGTCGTCGCCGACTCGTCGAACTGGTCGGTCGGCGTGCCCGGGCTGACCACCTCCCTGCGGGGGCTCGTCGACTGCACGGTCGAGGTCGAGGTGCTCACGCACGCGGTCCACTCGGGCATGTTCGGCGGTCCGGTCCTCGACGCCGTGACGCTGCTGGCGCGCCTCGTCGCGACGCTGCACGACGACGCGGGCGACGTGGCCGTCGCCGGGCTGGTGCACGCGCCCGACCCCGCGGTCGAGCTCGACGAGGAGCAGCTGCGCGCCGACGCCGGTGTGCTGGGCGGCGTCCGCCTCGCGGGGACCGGCCCGATCACCGCGCGGATGTGGACCCGCCCCGCGATCTCCGTCATCGGCGTCGACGCCCCGGCGGTCGCGACCGCCTCGAACACGATCACCCCGCGCGCGGCCGCCAAGCTCTCGATGCGCATCGCGCCCGGGCAGGACCCCGTCGCCGCGATGGCCGCGCTGCGCGCGCACCTGGAGGAGCACGCGCCGTTCGGTGCGCGCGTCACCGTGACCGACGGCGAGAAGGGCCGCCCGTTCCTCGCCCCCGCCGACTCGCCCGGGATGCGCGCCGCCCGGCGGGCCTTCGCGGAGTCGTGGGGCACCGAGCCGGTCGACATCGGCATCGGCGGGTCGATCCCGTTCATCGCCGACCTGCTCGAGGTCTACCCCGACGCGCAGATCCTCGTCACGGGCGTCGAGGACCCGGACAGCCGCGCGCACGGCGCGAACGAGTCCGTGCACCTCGGCGAGCTCGAGAAGGTCGTCCTCGCGGAGGCGCTGCTCCTCGACCACCTGTCCCGCGACGCGTCCTGAGAGGCCCGGCCGCCAGCCCGGCGACGTCCCGTCGAGGGTGTCACCGGGGCGCGGTGTCGCCGCAGCGGCGGCTCAGGCGCGGTGCGCGACGTCGACCGCGGCGGCCCAGGTGGCGACGTCCTCGGGCAGCTCCGGTGCGTCGACGTGCGTGCCCGCGAGCAGCTCGACCACGTCGGGGGCGGGGATGCGCCGGCCGTCACGCGCGAGGAAACGGCCTGCCACGACGCCGCGGGCGATGTGCTGGTCGCCGCGCGCGAACGCCTGCTCGAGGTAGCAGACGCGCTCGTCCCAGCCGAGGACGCGCGTGGTGATCGTGAACCGCTCGCCGAGCGTGAGGGACCGGCGGTACTTGACCGTGGACGCCGCGACGACGGGGTACCAGCCGTGCTCCGCGAGCAGGCGGTAGCCGCCGAGGTCGGCGATGAAGTTGGCGCGCGCGACGTCCATCATCTGCAGGTAGACACCGTTGTTCACGTGCCGGTAGAGGTCGAGGTCGCCGGGGTGCACCCGCATCGTCGTCACCGACGGGGAGAAGAGCGTCTGCCCCGCGATCGCGGGCCGGGGGCGGAACGTGGCGTAGGCGAGCTGGAGCGTCCGGGTCACCGGGCGATGTTACTCACGGGTAGCAAACCGCCGCGAGCGTCGCACGGCGTGCTCAGACCGGGGGAGCGGGGTCGTACTGGATCCCTCGGCGGACCCCGCGCGCGGCCTCCGTCGAGTCGAGCCGGGCCACCAGGTGCAGCGCCATGTCGATGCCCGCGGACACGCCCGCCGACGTCACGACGTCCCCGTCGTCGACGAACCGTGCCTCGGTGTCGGCCAGCACGCTCGGGTCCAGGGCGGCGAGCTCGTCGAACGCGGCCCAGTGCGTCGTCGCCGGACGGCCCGCCAGCAGCCCCGCCGCCGCGAGCACCAGCGCGCCCGTGCACACGCTCGCCACCAGCGGCGTCGTCGAGCGCACGTCGCGCAGCCACTCGAGGTGCGCCGAGTCGGCGGCGAGGGCACGCGTCCCCGCGCCGCCGGGGTACACGAGCACGTGCAGCGGGCCGACCTCGTCGGCCGAGGTGTCGGGGACCAGGCACAGGCCCTTCGCGCACCGCACGCCCGCGCCGTCCGCGGAGAACGTCAGCACCTCGGGCCGCAGCGGCGAGTGCGCGGCCCACGACGACAGCACGTCGTACGGCCCCACGACGTCGAGCTCCTCGGCCCCGTCGAAGACGAAGATGCCGACCCGCAGGTGGTGACCGGTGTTCACGGGACTCAGTAGCCCGGCAGCGCCAGCATCTGGTCGAGGGCCACGCGGGCCCAGTGCGCGTCGTTCGCGTCGACCACGATCCGGTTCGGCACGCGGCCCGCGGCGAGCGACTCCATCGCCCACACGAGGTGCGGCAGGTCGATGCGGTTCATCGTCGAGCAGAAGCACACCGTCGAGTCGAGGTAGTGCACCTGCTTGTCGGGGTGGGCGTTGGCGAGGCGGCGGACCAGGTTGAGCTCCGTGCCGATCGCCCACGACGTCCCCGGCTCGGCCGCGTCGAGCGCCTTGATGATGTACTCCGTCGAGCCGACCATGTCGGCCGCGGTCACGACCTCGTGCTTGCACTCGGGGTGCACGAGCACGGTGACGTCCGGGACGGCCGCGCGGACGTCCTCGACGTTGCGCGCCGAGAAGCGGCCGTGCACCGAGCAGTGCCCGCGCCACAGGATCATGCGCGCGTCCTTGAGCTGCTGCGTCGTGAGGCCGCCGTTCGGCTTGCGCGGGTCGAACACCACGCAGTCGTCGAGCGAGAGACCGAGCTGCAGCACGGCGGTGTTCCGCCCGAGGTGCTGGTCCGGCATGAACAGGACCTTGCCGGTGCCGTCGACGCCGCCGACCTTGTCGAACGCCCAGCGCAGCGCGACGTGCGCGTTCGACGACGTGCACACCGTGCCGCCGTGGCGGCCCGTGAACGCCTTGATGGCCGCCGTCGAGTTCATGTACGTGACGGGGACGGTGTCCTCGGCGACGCCCGCGTCGACCAGCACGTCCCACGCGTCCTCGACCTGGTCGATCGCGGCCATGTCGGCCATCGAGCAGCCCGCCGCGAGGTCCGGGAGCACGACCTGCTGGCTGTCGGACGTGAGGATGTCGGCGGACTCCGCCATGAAGTGCACGCCGCAGAAGATGACGAACTCGGCGTCGGGCCGGGCCGCGGCCTCGCGCGCGAGCTTGAACGAGTCGCCCGTCACGTCGGCGAACGCGATCACCTCGTCGCGCTGGTAGTGGTGCCCCAGCACGAACGCGCGGTCGCCCAGCGCCGCTCGCGCCGCACGTGCGCGCTCGACCAGGTCCGGGTCGCTCGGTGCGGGCAGGTCCCCGACGCACTCGACCCCGCGCTCCGAGGCGAGGTCGACGCCACGGCCGAGCAGCAGCAGGGCCGAGGGCGCGGGCTCCGTGAAGGCGGCGGAGGTCGTCAGCGTCACGGGACCGATCCTCGCACACGGGCGTGCGCGCGACCCCGGGACGTCCGGCGGGCCGCGCGCTCGCCGGACGTGCACGCCGGCCGTGCCACGATGCACCGCGTGCGCGTCCTCGTCGCCCCCGACACCTTCGGCTCCGTCCTCACCGCCCGTGAGGTCGCGGCCACGATCGCCGACGGCTGGCGCCGGGCCGCGCCGCACGACGACGTCGAGCAGTGCCCGCTCGCCGACGGCGGTCCCGGCTTCGTCGACACGCTGCACGCCGCGCTCGGCGGCGAGACCGTGCCCGTCACGGTGACCGGACCGCTCGGCGAGCCAGCGCCCGCGGTGCTGCTGGTCGTCGACGGGCCCCGCGGGCGCACGGCGTACGTCGAGTCCGCGCACGCGGTCGGCCTGCCGCTGGTGCCGCCCGACCGGCGCGACCCCACGCGGACGACGACGCGCGGCGTGGGTGACCTGCTGGTCGCCGCGCGCGACGCCGGGGCGCGGCGGGTCGTCGTCGGCCTCGGCGGCTCGGCCACCAACGACGGCGGCGCGGGCATGCTCCTCGGCGCGGGCCTCGACGGCGCTCGCGAGCGCCTCGGTGCCGGCGGGGGCGCGCTCGCCGGGATCGTTCCCGCCGACCTCGCGGGCCTGCGCACGCTGCGCGCCGCGTGGGCCGGCGTCGAGCTCGTCGTCGCGACGGACGTCGACGTGCCGCTGCTCGGTCTCCAGGGCGCGAGCGCGGGCTTCGCCCCCCAGAAGGGTGCCTCGCCCGAGCAGGCGCAGGCGCTCGAGCGCGCGCTCGCCGACCTCGCGCACGCCGCCACGACCGTCCTGGCGGACGACCTGCGGCCCGACCTGCTCGCGGGCGCGCGGCCGTCGTCCGCCGCCGCGCGGCTCACCGCGGCGCCCGGTGCGGGCGCCGCGGGCGGGCTCGGGTTCGGCCTCGCGCTGCTCGGCGCGCGGCTCGTCCCGGGCGCCGCGTTCGTCGCGGAGCACGTCGGCCTCGACGACCGGCTCGCCGCGAGCGACCTCGTCGTCACCGGCGAGGGCCGGTTCGACTGGCAGAGCCTGCACGGCAAGGTCGCCTCCGAGGTCGCCGAGCGCGCGCTGCGGCACGGGATCCCGACCGTGGTCCTGGCCGGTGACGTGCAGGTCGGGCGGCGCGAGCTGTCCGCCGCGGGGATCACCGCCGCGTACGCCGTGGGGGAGACGCCCGACGAGGTCCGCGCCGCGCTCGCCGACCCCGTCACGACGCTGCGCGCACGCGCCGAGCGGGTGGCCCGCACCTGGTCGCGCTGACGCCGGTGGCGCGCGGGCGGGCCGCGTACGACGGCACCCCCGCGGAGTCGTACCCTGGTCGGGAACAACGCGGCGCGCAACGGTGTTGCCGACCGTTGACGCGAGTTCCCCGGCACCAGGAGAGACGATGAGCGAGACCACGCAGACCCAGACGCACGGCGTCCTGCTCACGGACGTGGCGGCGGACAAGGTCCGCAGCCTGCTCGAGCAGGAGGGCCGCGACGACCTGCGTCTGCGCGTCGCCGTCCAGCCCGGCGGCTGCTCGGGCCTCATCTACCAGCTGTACTTCGACGAGCGCCTGCTCGACGGCGACGTGACGCGCGACTACGACGGCGTCGAGGTCGTGGTCGACCGCATGAGCGTCCCCTACCTCGAGGGCGCGACGATCGACTTCGCCGACACGATCGAGAAGCAGGGCTTCACGATCGACAACCCGAACGCGGGCTCGGCCTGCGCGTGCGGCGGCTCGTTCAGCTGACCCACCCAGCCTGACGAGGGCCCGGCACCGGATCTCGGTGCCGGGCTCTCGTGCGTCACGGCGCGGGTGTCGGCGCGAGCCGCACGGTCAGGCGCAGGACGCCCTCCTCCTCGGTGCTGGACACCATCGCGTGACCGCGCATCCGCGCCCATGCGGGCACGTCGTGGCGCGCGGCCGGGTCGGTCGCGAGCACGGTGAGCTCGGTCCCGGGCGCCGCGGTGCGCGCGGCCTTCGCGAGCGCGATCACAGGTGCCGGGCAGCGCAGACCGCGCGCGTCGACGACGGGGGCGGGGCCGGGGTCGCTCACAGCCCGTCCACCCCGCCGGCTGCGCGGACCCGGGCGACCACGCCGGGCAGCGCGTCGAGGAAGCGGTCGACGTCGTCGCCCCGCGTGCCGCGGGGGAGCGCGAGTCGCACGTTGCCGTGCGTGAGCACGCCCATCGCGGCGAGCACGTGGCTGGGCTCGAGCGAGCTCGACGTGCACGCCGAGCCGGACGCGACCGCGAAGCCGAGCGCGTCGAGCGCCGTCACGAGCGCCTCGCCGTCGACGTAGAGGAACGAGAACGTCACGACGTGCGGCAGGCGGTCGTCCGGGTCCCCGACCACCTCGACGTCCGGGACCTCCGCGGCCACGCGGTGGCGGACGCGGTCGACGAGCGCGCGCCGCTCGGCGTCCGCGGCGTCCCGGTCGGCGACGGCCACCTGCAGTGCCACGGCCGCCGCGAGCGCCGGGGGGACGCTCACGCCCCCGGGGAACCAGCGGTCCTCGTCCTCGGGCGCGACGGGGGAGCGGCGCACGCCCGGACGCGTCACCAGCACGCCGATGCCCGACGGGCCGCCCCAGTCGCCCGCGTCGGCGGCCAGCACGTCCCAGGCGCCGCCGACGTCGACGTGGCCGAGGCTCGCCCCGGCGTCGACGAGCAGCGGGACGCCCGCACGACGGGCCGCGTCGTGGACCTCGGCGACCGGCTGCCGCGTGCCGACCTCGCCGTTGGCGTGCTGGAGGGCAGCGAGCGCGACGCCGGGGGCGGTGACCGCGTCGACCATCCGCTCGACGTCGACACGGCCGTGCCGGTCGACCGGCACCTCGACCCGTCGGCCGCCGGACGACGCGACCGCCGTGTCCGCGGCGTGCAGCACCGCCGCGCGCTCGACCGCCGGCACGACGACGTCGCTCCCGGCCCGCCGCCGGCCGCGCGCGACCGTGAGCACCGCCGTGTGCAGCGCCGTCGTGTGCGACGGCGCGAGGTCGACGTCGTCCGTGCGCGCGCCGACGACCGCCGCGATCGCCTCGCGTGCGCCGTCGAGCAGGAGGCGTGCCCGGCGGCCCTCGGCGTGCAGCCGGCGGGGGTCGGCCCAGCCCTGGTCGAGCGCCTCGACGAACGCCGCGCGTGCCTGCGGGAGCAGCGGTGCCCGCCCGCCCGCGTCGAGCACCACGCGGCGCACGGACGCGGCAGTGGTGTGCGTCACACCGGCGTCGGCGGGGTGCGCGGCTGCCGGGACGTCGTCGCGGGGTCTCACCGGTGCACCGTAGCCCTGACCGGCGCGGTCGTCCGCGGTCGACGGTCCCCGCGCACGTGGGGGACCTGCGGAGGCGACGTGGTGTGACGGTGCTGACACCGTGTCGTCATCCGGTGTCGCGAGGACGAAACGTCGTGGTCGGCGCGCTAGGCTGCACGGGTCGAGGACGAAGGTCCCGGGTGACGACCGCCAGCAGCGGGGTCGAGCGCTGACGGGACGCGAGTGAGAGGTCCCCCGTGCACCCGGAACACCCCCGCCGGACGCGCCGCCCGGCCCTGCTGACGGCAGGCCTCGCGGCCGTCGTCGTGGTCGCCCTGAGCGGTTGCTCCGATGAGGTCCAACGCGGCTGGCTGCCCGGCTCGTCGGACGCCGAGATCACCGACCAGACCGCCCGGATCGTCAGCCTGTGGCGTGGCTCCTGGATCGCCGCACTCATCGTCGGCCTCATCACCTGGGGCCTGATCCTGTGGTGCGTCGCGGTCTACCGGAAGCGCAAGAACGACGACGTGCTGCCCGTGCAGCTGCGCTACCACGTCCCGCTCGAGGTCATGTACGTGATCCTGCCGATCTTCATGGTCGGCGTGCTCTTCTACTACACGAACCGCGACATGTCGGCGATCAACGACACCTCCGCCGAGGCCGACCTGCACGTGCAGGCGATCGGCAAGCAGTGGAGCTGGGACTTCAACTACCTCGACGACGGCGCGTACGAGACCGGCGAGCACGCGCAGGACGTCGGCAGCACCGGGGCCCTCGAGGACCAGGTCACGCTGTACCTGCCGGTCGACGAGCGCGTCGAGTTCACGCTCGACTCGCGCGACGTCATCCACTCGTTCTGGATCCCGTCGTTCCTCTACAAGATGGACATGATCCCGGGGAAGACCAACACGTTCCAGGTGACCCCCACCGAGGAGGGCACCTACCTCGGCAAGTGCGCCGAGCTCTGCGGCGAGTACCACTCGTCGATGCTGTTCAACGTGAAGGTCGTCTCCCGCGAGGAGTACGACGCGCACATCCAGGAGCTCAAGGACAAGGGCCAGGAGGGCTCGCTGGGGCTCGAGTACAGCCGGCTGCAGGACGTGGACAGCGTCAGCAGCAGCACCACGCAGGAAGAGAGCGACCGCTGATGGCCACCGCCGTGGAGAAGATCCCCGGACTGGCGCCCTCGCGCCAGACCCTCGGGCGCACGGTGATCAAGTGGATCACCTCGACCGACCACAAGACGATCGGGTACATGTACCTGATCACGTCGTTCGTGTGGTTCGCGATCGGCGGCATCCTCGCCCTGCTCATCCGCGCCGAGCTGTTCACGCCGGGCATGGAGGTGTTCTCCTCCAAGGAGCAGTACAACCAGGCGTTCACGATGCACGGCACGATCATGCTGCTGCTGTTCGCGACGCCGCTGTTCGCCGGCTTCGCCAACGTGATCATGCCGCTGCAGATCGGCGCGCCCGACGTGGCGTTCCCGCGGCTCAACATGTTCGCGTACTGGCTGTTCTTCTTCGGCGGCCTCATCGCCGCCGCCGGCTTCCTCACGCCGCAGGGGGCCGCGTCGTTCGGCTGGTTCGCCTACGCGCCTCTGTCGAACACCGTGTACTCACCCGGTGTCGGCGGTGACCTGTGGGTCTTCGGCCTCGCGCTCGGTGGTTTCGGCACGATCCTCGGTGCCGTGAACTTCATCACCACGATCGTCACCATGCGCGCGCCCGGCATGACGATGTTCCGGATGCCGATCTTCACCTGGAACACCCTGGTGACGTCGCTCCTGGTGCTCATGGCGTTCCCGCCGCTGGCCGCCGCGCTGTTCGCGCTCGGTGCCGACCGCCGCCTCGGCGCGCAGGTCTTCAACCCGGAGAACGGCGGTGCGATCCTCTGGCAGCACCTGTTCTGGTTCTTCGGGCACCCGGAGGTCTACATCATCGCGCTGCCGTTCTTCGGCATCGTGACCGAGATCCTCCCGGTCTTCAGCCGCAAGCCGATCTTCGGCTACAAGGGCCTCGTCTACGCGACCATCGCGATCGCCGCCCTGTCCGTGACGGTGTGGGCGCACCACATGTACGTCACCGGCTCGGTCCTGCTGCCGTTCTTCGCGTTCATGACGATGCTCATCGCGGTGCCGACCGGCGTGAAGTTCTTCAACTGGATCGGCACGATGTGGCGCGGCAAGCTCACGTTCGAGACGCCGATGCTGTGGACGATCGGCTTCCTCGTCACGTTCCTGTTCGGCGGCCTGACGGGCATCATCCTGTCCAGCCCCGCGCTCGACTTCCAGCTCTCCGACTCGTACTTCGTCGTGGCGCACTTCCACTACGTCGTGTTCGGCACCGTCGTGTTCGCGATGTTCGCGGGCTTCTACTTCTGGTGGCCCAAGATGACGGGCCGGATGCTCGACGAGCGCCTCGGCAAGATCCACTTCTGGCTGCTGTTCATCGGCTTCCACACGACGTTCCTCGTGCAGCACTGGCTCGGCGTCATCGGCATGCCCCGCCGGTACGCGGACTACTCGCCCGACGACGGCTTCACGTGGATGAACCAGCTCTCGACGGTCGGTGCGGCCGTGCTCGCGGCCTCGACGCTGCCGTTCCTGTGGAACGTCTACATCACGTGGCGCAACGCCCCGAAGGTGACCGTCGACGACCCGTGGGGCTACGGCGCCTCGCTCGAGTGGGCCACCTCCTGCCCGCCGCCGCGGCACAACTTCACGTCGCTCCCGCGCATCCGCTCCGAGCGTCCCGCGTTCGACCTGCACCACCCCGAGGTCGCCGCCATGGACTACGTCGAGCCGAACCCCGGTCCGCTCGACTGGGAGGCGGACCGCCGCGGCGAGACCGAGGTCGCGGTCGACCGTGTCGTCGAGGGCAAGGGCGAGCCCGAGCAGTCGTCCACCACGATCGTCGAGGACCGTCCGCAGGACCGTCCCGGCACCGACAAGGAGGGTGACCGGTGAGGCTCGAGGCCAAGCTCTTCCTCTACGGGCTGCTGTTCTTCGTCCCGGTCGGGCTGATCTACGCGCTCTGGAGCGACGGTGAGCCCGTCGGCACCGTCGGCATCCCGCTCGTCGGCGGCCTCGTCGGCATGATCGGTGCGTACTTCGCGCTCCTCGCGCGGCGCATCGACCCGCGCCCCGAGGACGACGAGTACGGCGAGATCGAGCAGGGCGCCGGCGACCAGGGCGTGTTCAGCCCGTGGAGCTGGTGGCCGCTGGTCATCGGTGCCGCGGCCGCGGTGATGTTCCTCGGCCTCGCGATCGGCTTCTGGGTGGCGATCATCGGCGCGATCCTCGGCGTCATCGGTCTCGTCGGCTGGGTGTTCGAGTTCTCCCGGGGGCAGCACGCCCACTGATGGGTTCCCTCGCCCGCGCGGCGCACCCTCCTGCGGGTCGCGGCGCGGCCGGGGACCCGCCGAGCTGCTGCGCCGCCGGCTCTCCCGAGCCGCGTAGGCCCACGGGGTCGTCCTCGTGCACGGTGGCCGGACCGCGTGCACGCCGTGCACGGGGTCGACGGGCTCGGCACGGACGTCGGCCCGACGGAGCAGCCGATTCACAGGTCGGCTTCGACCCCGGGGCCGGGTGAGATCTGGCAGGGTGTCCGAGGTGACCGCAGACGAGCGAGGGCTCGACCTGTATGGCGAGTCGACCGTCGTGGTCGAGGGCGCCGTCGAGGCGCGAGGTTGCCGCGTGCGCGTCAGGCGGTCGGGGGGCGCCCTGTGCACGGTCGTCGACGCAGGGCGGACGGCGGAGCGGACGAGCACCGGACCGTTGACGCGCGACCTGCTCATGGGGTTGCTCCCGTCAGGTCCGGGCCTGACCGAGGTGCGGGCAGCGGCTGCCGCGCAGGATCTGGAACCGCCGGTCGTCCCCGAGGTCGTCGAGGCGTGGGTCGCGGGGACCGCAGCCGTGCTGGGTGCCGTCGGGCGGGGCGCGGACGGACGGCGCGACGGCGAGCTCCGCGTCACGACGCTCGTGGGCGTGCGCCGGGCACTCGCGTGGTCGAGCCAGGGACGTGTCTTCAGGACGGTCGCCACGCCGTTCTGCCGGGTCCGCGTCACGGTCCACGGGGGCGGCGTGAGCGGAGTCGAGTCCTGGAGCGGAGACGTGCTCCCCGACGTCGCGACCGCGGAGAGCCTCGGGGCCGCGGCGGTCGCGCGACGTTCGGACCTCGCCCACGCGGTGCCGGTGCCGACGACCCGCGCCGACGTGGTGCTGTCCGGGCGCGCCGCGGGCTACCTGGTGCACGAGGCGATCGGGCACGCGCTCGAAGGGACCCGGGCGAGCGCCGGCCACGCCGTACGGCGGGCCGGCGGTCGCCGTCTCGACCCGATGCTCACGGTGGTGGAGGACGCGCGCTCTCCGCAGGCATGGGTTCCCGCGCGGTACGACGACGAGGGGACCTCCACGGGGCCCGTGGTCCTCGTCGCCGAGGGCGCGGTCGTCGACACGCTGACGGTGTCGCGCGAACGCTCCTTGAGTGGCGCGCACCGCGGTGGCAACGCCCGGCGTTCGGGCCTGTCGGGAGCCCGTCCGCGGATGCGCCACACCATCCTGGCGCCGGGTGCCGACGACGCGGATCAGGTGATGGCGTCCGTCCGTACCGGGATCTACGTCGACGAGGTGGACTACGCGTCGGCGGACCCGCGCGACGGAGACTTCAGTCTTCGTGTCGAGCGCGCGCGGCTCATCGACCGGGGCGTGCTCGGTCCGCCGCTGCGGACGCACTTCCTGCGTGGTTCCGTCGCGGCCCTCGAGCACGTCGAGGCGCTCGGGTCGGACGTCTCCGTGGACCGCGGGATGTGCGGTCGGGGCGGCCAGTGGGTCCCTGTGTCCTACAGCGCCCCGACCCTGCGGCTGGGAGCGCTCTCGGTGGTGGGTGAGGCGGATGCCTGACGGACTCCTCGCCTGGCCCCCCGCCCTCGACACGCTCGACGGCCTCGTCGCCGACGCCCGGCTCGGCGAGGTGATCGAGGCGTTCGCACGCGTCGTGGCGATGCACGTCGTGGTGCGGACGGGGCAGGGGGCACTCTCGACCCAGGAGCTCGTCACGGCGAGCGTCGACGTCGTGAGCCATGCCGAGGGACGTGCGGGGGCCGCTTCGACGGACGGCCTGGACCACGGAACGCTCCGGGAGGCGCTCGGCGATGCCCGACGTGCGCGGACGGCGTGCGACCTGCCCGCTCCGCCGCCCTCACCGACCGTGGCGGCCCCCGGCTTCGTCTCGGTCACCGACGCGCCCAGCGAGCTCGAGCGCCTCGACGCGCTCGCACGCGAGCTCGCCGCCGACGACGTGCGCGTCACGGTGGGCGAGACGTCGCGCCACGTGCGCCGCACCCTGTCGGTGCAGGGCGGCGCGTCGTACGCCACGCGGGAGGTCCAGACGCATCTCGTGGTGACGTCGGGGGCCGCCGCCGGTGCGCAGACCGCGACCGTGACGAGGTCGCTCGCCGAGGTCGACGTCGCGGCCCTGCGTCACGCGCTCGACGACGCCCGGCGCCGGCGCACCGCCGGTGGCGCCGCGCCGGCCGGGTCCGGGGGATCGACGTCCGCGGACCCGGGGGCGGCGGTCGAGTGGGTGCTCCTCGCCCCCCGTGCGGCGGCGCGGTTGCTCTCGTGGGTGGTCCCCGTCCTCGCGACGCTCGAGGTCGCCGGGGTCGCGCCCGGGACCCGTGTCGGCGAGCTGGGTCTGGCGATCGTCGACGACCAGAGCAGCGACCACCCGAACGGGCACGCGTTCGACGACCTCGGCATCCCCGGACGAGTGGTGGAGCTCGTGTCCGGCGGCGTGTTCCGCACCGGGCTCCGCGCGTCGCCGGTCGGCGAGGAGTCGACGTCGAGCGCCGTGCGGGGGGAGAACCTGACGGCGGCTCCGGCGTTCTGCCGGCTGTCGCCGACGACGGAGCGGCTCGTCGTCCCGCGTGGTCGAGGACTCGTCGTCGACGACCTGTCGGTGCTGCACGGGGTGGCCGACGTCGCGGCCGACGCCGCGATGTTCGAGCTGAGAGGCACGACGACCGGTGCGGACTGTGCCGAGGCGCCGGCGCGCTACCTGTGGTCCGCGACCGTTCTCGACGTCCTGGCAGCCGTGCGTGAGGTGGAGAAAGAATCACGCACGTACCGGTATCGCGGCCTCTATGGTGGTGCACGGACCATTCTCCGGCCCGATCCCGGACGTCTGAAGCCGTATGTGACCGGGTCGCGACGACCGGCCGGAGAATAGCCGCCGGAAATCAGGGCGTGCGGAGCCGAAAAAAGGGGGCAGGGTGCAGGGCGAGAATGCGGACCAGGCGATACCGGCCATTGAGGTCGTCGATCTGACACGTGACTTCACGGTCGCGGGCGGGACGGTGCGTGCGCTCGACCACGTGTCGTTCTCGGTGCCCGCGGGCCAGTGCGTCGCCGTGCTCGGGGTCAACGGTGCGGGCAAGACGACGCTCGCCAAGATCCTGTCGACACTGCTCCTCCCGACGTCCGGCACGGCGCGCGTGCACGGGCACGACGTCGTCGCCCGCACCGCCGAGGCGCGCGGGCTGGTGTCCGTCGTGCTCGGCGGTGACCGCGGGCTCTACTCGATGCTCACGGGCGCGGAGAATCTTGCGTACTGCGGGATGCTCGCCGGCGTCCGCCGGCAGGAGCGGCGGTCACGGGTCCGCGCGCTCCTGCGTCAGGTCGGGCTGAGCGAGGCGGCGGACCGCCGGGTCGAGACGTACTCGAAGGGCATGAAGCAGCGTCTGCACATCGCGGCGGGCCTCATCGCCGAGCCGCGCGTCCTGCTGCTCGACGAGCCGACGGTCGGTCTCGATCCCAACGAGGCTGCCCGCCTGCGCGAGCAGATCGCCGCGCTGCGGGTCGACGGCGTCACCATCCTCCTCACCAGCCACTACCTCGTGGACGTCGAGCGGCTCGCCGAGCGCGTCCTCATGGTGCGCGCGGGACGCGTCACGCATGACATGGGGGTGCGCGAGTTCGCCGAGTCGGTCGGCTACGCGGCGACGGTGCGCATGACGGTCGCGGGCGACCTGCCGACGTCGCTCGTCGACGCCGTCTCGGCCGTGCCCGGGGTCAAGGCGGCGTCCGGGGAGCCGTCCTCCGGCGGCCGGGAGACGGTGCTGACCGCGCTCGTCGAGCGCTGGGACCCGTTCGTGCTCACCGCGCTGGGTGCGGCACTGGGCCGCGCTGAGCTCGTGGACATGACGGTGCGGGAGGCGAGCCTGGACGAGGCGTTCGCGGCGATGAGCGAGGTCACAGGGTGAGCGGCACCGCTCTCGACAGTGGCGCGCAGCTCGTGCCGAGGAGGCCGTCGGCGCCGGACGCCGTCGTCGCGTCGGCTGTCATGCAGGTCCGGCAGAACCTGGTCCACCCGATGACGTTCGCCGCGGGCGTGCTGAACCCGCTCATGTTCCTCGCGATCGTGGTCGTCCCGCGCGAGGAGCGTCTGTCCGGCGCCGACGTGACGGCCGTGCTCTCCGGGGTGACGCTGGCCACGTTCTGGGCCGCGTGCGTCTGGGGCGGTGTCGGGATCCTGCGCCGCGAGCGCTGGAGCGGGACGTTCTACCGCTCGGTGACCGCGGTGCAGGACGCGCGCTGGGTGCTGCTCGGGAAGGTCGCCGGCGCGACCGCCCTCAACCTCGTCGTGGTCCTCGCGAGCCTCACCGCAGGAAGCCTGGTGCTCGGCCTCCGCCCCGAGGTGGAGCACCCGGCTGCCCTCCTGCTCGGCTTCGCGGCCACGGTGGTCTCGGGCACCGCGGCCGCGCAGCTCGTCGGCTCCCTGCTCGTGGTGACGCGGTACGGCGTCGCGCTCTCGAACGCCATCAGCACGCCCGTGATGCTGCTGGGCGGCACGATCCTGCCCCTGACGTTCCTCGTGCCGCCGGCCCGGTGGCTCTCCCGGACCATCAGCCTGTCGTGGCTGCAGGACTTCCTCGCCTCGGCGGCGACGGGGCCCGTGGCCTGGTGGGCGTTGGGCGGGGCCGCCGTCACGACCACGGTGTACGCGGTCCTCGGCTGGAGGCTGCTCACGACGATGGTCGACCGCGCACGGAGGGAGGCGACCCTTGACCTCTTCTGACCGGCGCTCGGCAGTCGCGGACCCCGTCGCGGGGGTCGCCGGCCCGGCAGGTGACCGGCGTGCACCCGCTGCGGACTGGCTCGGAGCCACGCTGCAGGTGGGATGGCTCCTGTTCAGGCGTGAGAACCCCTGGCGACCGGTGGTGCTGACGAGCCAGTTCCGCATCGTGGCGGAGTGCCTGCTGTTCACGCTCCTCGGCGTCGTGGCGGGCGGACGGGCGGGCGGCGACTACTCCTTCGTCGGCGCGGTGTTCCTCGCGAGCACCTACTACACCGTGTCCATGATCTCCGACGTCCCGATGCGTGACCGGATGGAGGGCACGTATCCGCAGCTCTCGCGTGCGGGTCGCGCGCCGTACCTGACGTTCGTGGTGCGGAGCCTGCCCGTGGTCGGTGCCGGTGCGGTCGCCGCGGTGGTGGCGGGCGTCGTGGTCGGCGCGGTCACCGGCCGCCTGGACATCCTCGTGGCGATGGCGCCCGGCATCCCGCTGCTGGTCGCGGCGTGCGTGAGCGGTGGCGCGGTCGGGCTGTTCGTCATCGCCCCGGCGATCGGCACCCGGTACGACGCGCTCACCTACAACACGATGACCGCGCTGATCGTGGTCTTCTCGGGGGCGCTCATCCCGACCGGCCGCCACGGCGTCCTCGACGCCCTGGGGGGCGTCCTGCCGCTCCACCACGCGATCGCCGGGAGCCGGGCGGCGATGGACGGGCAGCCATGGGGTGCCTCCCTGCTCGCGGAGCTCGCCGTGGCGGCGGGGTGGGCGCTGGTCGCCGCGTTCACCTACCACGCCATGGACCGACGGGGCCGGACGACCGGCCGCGGTGCCTTCTCCTCGTGACCGCGACGGAGCGGTCCGCTCCTGACCCTTGCGCGCCACGAACGCCGTTTGCTATAGCGCCGCCCCTGATGTCATCGAAATCACTCAAACTGTCGCAGAAGGGTTGACTCGTCGAGGGCGACGGTTCTAGGTTCGGGGTGCTTCCAAATCAGGCGAAATCCGACCTGGACGATCTTTGTCCTGGTCCGCGGAAGCGGCGCTCTTCTCACGATTTTCTCATGCACTTTCCCCTCACAATGCAAAGGTGCGTCTCCATGGGTGATCCGATCGTCGAGCACATCAACAACGACAAGTTCGGCACGCCGGACGCCGAGAAGTACTGGTGGCACCACGCCTTCATCTTCAGGTGCTCGAGCACGATCCACCCCGTGCTCCACCTCACGACCCTCACCACGCCCGACGGCAAGATGACGGTCTGCCCGGTGAGCGGTGACGAGGACGGACCCAATCTCGAGCAGGCGATCGCGGTCGCGAAGCGGCTCGCGTTCGAGGGTGCGAACAAGATCGACCTCTGCTCGGGCTTCAACGCGAAGCTCGCGAAGGCGATCCAGGAAGCGGTGGGCGACAGCTCGAAGGTCGCGGTGTCCATCCGCGCCAACGAGTTGTGACCGACGACGCACACGTACATCTCGAGGCGTCCCTCCGGCTCCAGCGCGAGCGGACGGGCAGCGACGTCGGTGAGCAGGTGCTGCAGTCGCTGCTGACGGACCTGCTCACCGAGTCGGCTCGGAGTGGCGCCGACCGGGTCGGACTCCGGTACAACCCCAGCCGCTGGGCGTCGCGTGGTGTGGACCGCGACGCCCAGCTCGCTGTGCTCCGCCGCGCAGCGGACGAGGCAGTGCGGGATCACGGCGTCCGGCTCGACGTGTACGCGACGCTCAAGCGCGAGTCCGGGGAACGCGAGCTGCGGGAGAACGTCGAGACGGCTCTCGCCGGCGCGGCGGTCACGTTCCGGGGGATCGACGTCTCGCGGTCGTACGACGTGACGGACTCGAACTCGCGGCCGGTACCCGCACCGCTGACGGGCGGGCTCCTCGGGCTCGTGCGCGAGGCGACCGATCGTGGGCTGGAGGCCGCGGCCCACCTCGGCTGGTACGACGACGCGGACGACCTCGGTCCTCTCCTGGCAGCCGGTGTCCGTCGCATCGGTCACGGGTCGCCCCTGATCGACCGCGCCGAGTGGGACGCCCGGCTGGCGGACGCGCGCGCGACGGTGGAGGTCTGCCCCACCGCCTTCGTGCGACGGTCCGGGCGCCCGGTCCGTGATCTCCCCGTCGGACGGTGGCTCGACGCCGGGATCCGCATCGACGTCGGCACGGACCATCCGCTGGCTCTGCGCACGGACCTCGCCGAGGAGGTGCGGCGCATGACGCTGGCGCACCCCGCGTGGGTGCCGGTGCCCGCCGGGCCGCGCACGAGTCCGGCGGCCTCCGCGTGACCGCGGTCGTCCCGGACGGGACGTCGCTCGGGCCCGGGGCACGTCGACCTGGACGACGCCTGGACCTGCTACTTCGAGAAGATGGGTCACGACGATGAGGATCGGTCTGCCGAAGGGGCGCTTCGAGGCCCTCAGCCGACGTCTCATGGCGAACCTCGGCGTCAGCGGCGACGACTCCTCGCCGCTGCGGTTCCGGGCAGCCGGGTGCGACGTCCTGCTGCTCAAGGCGCGCGACATCCCCCCGCTGGTGGCGTCGGGACGACTCACGGCAGGAGTCGCACCGTCGGAGCTGACCCGGGAGACGGGGGCAGGTTGCCGCGCGGTGGCGACGGTCTCCGGCTACTCGGCGCGCGTGAGCCTCCTCGTGCCCGCCGGTGCCGGGCTGGACCTGGCCGGTGGGACCGTCGACCGGTTGTGCGTCGCCACGGAGTTCCCCCGGATCGCCGAGGAGTACCTGCGGCCCCTGGTCGACGACCTCACGATCCTGCACGTCTACGGCTCGGCCGAGGCGTTCGCGCCCAGCCTCGCCGACGCCGTCGTGGACTGCGTCGAGACGGGGAGCACGGCGCAGGCCCATCAGCTCGACGAGGTCCGGGTCCTGCACGACTGCTCGCTGGAGGTGATCGTCGGCGCCCGCTGGTCGGAGGGCACGGCTGACCTGTCCGCGTTGCTGCGTGCGTGCGCCGCGATGTCCGACGAGGCGGCGCCGTCCCCGGACGATCGCTGCTCCGAGCAGGAGCACGGCTCTGCGCCGTCGGCGACGATCGGCCTGCACAGCCAACCTCCGTACCTGCGCGCCGCGTGCCTCCCGCTCCTGCGGGACGGCACGCCGACCGAGTTCGAGGGGCTGGGCGTCGTCGCGCCGGTCGAGCCCCGCGTGGCCGTCCCTCCCTACCTCGTGATGTGGGACCGCACGACCCGTCTGCGCGTCCCGCAGGGCGTGGGCGTCGGTGGTGTGACGACGGCGTTCGAGGCGTGGCTGCAGGCCGGCCACCTGCGCACCCAGGCCCCCGACCTCTTCGCGCTCCTGTGCCTGATGAGCGTGTGGGACGACCTCGTCCGCGAGACAGGGCTGATGACCGGACGCGTGTACTTCGCGTCCGAGACGGCCGTCGCGCGCCTGCACGTGCACGCCGGGCTCGACGAGCCGTCGGCGGAGCACCTGGACCGGCTGCTCCTGGAGGCGCAGTCGCTCGAGCTCATCTACCGGTTCCCCGTCGCGTTCAAGTTCCGCGGTACCTACGGAGGCGAGCACCAGTGCCGCCTCAACGGATGGGGTCGCCGGCTCGTGCAGCGCGCGCTGGTGGACCCGGTCAGCGCGGCCACCGCTGCGGAGTGGTCACGCGCCCTGCGGACCCACCTCGACGACCATCGGGACGTGTACCAGTCGCACATCGACTACGTCGGCTCCCAGGGACTCGCGTTCGCGCCCGTCGACTCGTGGGAGCGTTCGGGTGCGCTCCCGGTCCCGCTGCTTCTCTAGCCAGGAGGTACATCGTGAGAACACTCGGAGCGCACGGGCCGACGATCTCGCCGGTCGGGCTCGGCGGCTGGCAGGCCGGAGGCGGTCGCACGTGGGGGCCGAACTCGAGCGACCGCGAGGTGGTCTCGGCGCTGCGGACCGGCTTCGACGCAGGCGCCGACTGGATCGACACGGCGGAGGTGTACGCCCAGGGCCGGTCGGAGGAGATCGTCGGTCGCGCCGTCGCGCCGTACCCGGACGTGCGCGTCTTCACGAAGGTCGGTCCGCAGCCGGACGGCACCGGCGTCCGGGCAGCCGAGGTGGTGCGTGCCGCCGAGGGGAGCCTGCGCCGGCTGGGACGCGACGTCCTCGACCTCTACCAGGTCCACTGGCGCGACCACGAGGTGCCCATCGAGGAGACGTGGACGGCCATGCTCGGCCTCGTCGACCGTGGGCTCGCCCGGTGGGTCGGCCTGTCGAACGTCACCCGTGAGGACCTCGACGCCTGCGCACGGATCGGGCACGTCGACTCGCTCCAGATCCAGGGTTCGCTGCTGCACCGCTCGGAGCTCGACTGGGCGCTCCCGCGGTGCGCGGAGCTGGGCACGGGCGTGATCTGCTACGGACCGCTGGCGTACGGGCTCCTCGGGGGCCACCGCGACGGGGGGTACACGGACTGGCGCTCCGGGGGATACGGCATGGACGACTTCTTCGTGGAGGAGAACTTCCACCGGTTCTTCGCCGACGACGTCACCGCCGAGGTCGGCCTCGCCGTGTCCCGGGTCGAGGCCGGAGCGGCCGAGCTCGGGCTGACGGCCGCGCAGGCGAGCCTGGCCTGGCTGCTCGCCCAGCCCGGGGTGACGGGTGTCATCGCCGGCTCGCGCAATCCCGCGCACATCCTCGAGAACGTCTCCGCGGGGTCCGTGACGCTGACGCCCGAGCAGCTGGTGGCGCTCGAGCAGGGGAGCGTGGTCGCGCGATGACGCCCGACACCGCCGCGCTCACGCTCGAGGGAGCCGGCGTCAGCCGGTCACGTGCGGACGAGCTGCTCTCCCGGGTCATGCCCCTGCTGGCCTCGACCGACACCGAGCACCGTGTGGTCGACGCGCCGCCCTTCGCGGCCGCCGTGAGCATCGGGGACCGCGTGATCGTGGCCACGACCGACGGGGTCGGCACCAAACGCAGCCTCATGCGGGGCCGCATGCGCGACCTGGGCCGCGACCTCGTCGCGAACAACGTCAACGACGTCGCCGCCCTGGGTGCGCGGCCCCTGGCCTTCCTCGACTACCTGTCGTGCGGGGCGCTCGGGCTCGAGTGGGCCCAGGACCTGCTGGAGGGCATGGTCACGGCGTGCCTCGACGCGCGCTGCATCCTCCTCGGAGGAGAGACCGCGGAGCACCCCGGGATCCAGTCGCCCTCGGAGATCGACCTCGCCGGGTTCGCGTTCGGGATCACGACGCGCGACCGGCTCGTCACGGGGCACCGGTGCCTGCCGGGGGACGTCCTCGTCGGCATCGGCTCGGCGGGACCGCACGCGAGCGGCTTCTCGCTCATCAGGCACGCGCACGCGCGAGCCGGCGCCGTCGTGCCGGACGACTTCCTGGCGCCCACGACGATCTACAGCACGGCCGTCGCCGACCTGTGCGAGGAGGGCGTGGTCGGGGCCCTGGCCAACATCTGTGACGGCGGCCTCACCGAGAACGTCGTGCGCGGCTTGCCCGCGCACCTCGGTGTCCGGATCGACACCGCAGGATGGCCCGTACCCGACTGGGTGTCGCGCCTGCAGCACCTCGGCTGTGCCCTTCCGGAGCTGCGCCGGAGCGTCAACATGGGCATCGGCTACGTCGTCGTCGTGAGGTCCTCCGACGTGGAGGGGGTCGTCCGGGCGCTCCACGGCCACGGTCTGGCGGCGTGGCGCATCGGAGAGGTGACGCCCGTGGAGGCGTCGGGGCGGGTCGTCTATGCGTGAGACCGTGGTGCCGCCGACCCTCGGCCTGCTCCGCCAGGCGGACGACGTGGCTCGGCGCGAGCTCACGGCACGTCGTGGCGAGCTGACGGTCGGCCTGTCGAGCAACGACGACCGCGTCGTCGACTGGCCGGTGTCGTACCTGGCTCCCGCGTGCACGTTCGAGGAGGGCGTGAGCCGGGCGGCGACAGGCGTCGTCTGCGTCGTGGACCACGACCTGCACGGGCGGCTCCGCAGCGTCCTGGCCGGACTCCCGGGGACGACCGCCTCGACCTACGAGGGTCGTCGCGTGTGGCGCACGGATCTCGGCCCGGCGCACGTCGCGCTCGCCTATGTCGACGGCCCGGGCGTCTGTGCCGTCGACCTCGCCCGCCGACGCGTGCGCTACGTGACGCCGGACGTCTCCGACGCGAGGTTCGAGGCCGCGCGCCTCGTCCGTGAGGTGCTGCGCCGCCAGGGTGAGCACCGCGGCGAGGTGACCATCCACGCCGGAGCGGTGCGCCTCGACGGGCGGGTCTGGGTCATCCCGGGCGCGAAGGGCGCCGGCAAGACCACGACCGTGTGCGCGATGCTCGAGCACGCCGGGGCGGACTTCGTCGCGAACGACCGGGTCCACGTCTCGGCGCGGGACGGCGGGTACGTGGTCACGGCGTGGCCCATGACGACACGGATCGGGCTCGGGACCTGCCACGACTCCGCGCGGCTCAGGCCGTGGCTGCGCCCCACGACGCAGCCGGTGTACCCGCAGACCGGGTGGGACCCCGTGACCGGCCTCACCGACGCGGACCTCGCCGCGATGATCCCGGCGCGCGACGGCCCCAAGGTCGAGCTCACCACCGCGGAGCTCGTCGCCACGATGGGCTGCGGGGCCGCCGCGGGGGGGCCCGTCGCCGGGATCCTGATGCCGAGGCGTGACGGTCGGGCGACCGGCGTGTCGGCGCGGCGAGCGGACCTGGGCCGGACCGTCGACCTCCTGCTCGAGCAGGCCTTCACCCCGGACGACGACGCGTACCCGGACTGGCTCGGGCTGCGGACCCGGTCCGTCACCGACCTCGCGCGAGGTGCGGCGACGACGCTCGCGCGTCTCGCCGGGGACGTCCCGCGTGTCGAGGTGGAGTTCGCCGACGCCCGCTCGCTGGGGGCGCGCCTGCCCGACGTCCTGCGCACAGCGGAGTCCGGCCGAGAGGTGACGCACGGCGCCTGACGGCGTGACGTCGGGGCATGGTCGCTGCCGGGGGCGCGACGTCGCCGCGAGCGTGCCCGGGGGAGCGTCGGCTCCGCCCGGGCACGCCGCGGGCTCAGGTCAGCACTTCTCCATCGCCATCTCGTCGTCGACCTGGATCTCGAGGTCCATCCCCATCACCTCCTCTCCTCGAGCAGCGAGCAGGGGTCCACGGTGAGCGCCTGGATGGAACGCAGGTGCTCCACCGCAGCGTGGAAGTCGGCCTGCGGCATGGACGCGAACGCCTCGTCCTCGGCGCCGAGGCGGGCGAGGACGGCGTCCGCGGGCGATCCGTCGAAGGCTGACCAGATGCGGACGACGGGGCCGGAGACACGGAAGCCGCGATCGGGTCCCGCCAGACCCCACCCGTTGGAGAAGCGGATGGGACAGAACCAGGGGCTGGTGACGAGCGTCCCCGGCTCGGGCTCCCCGTCGGTCGTCGTGCCGCCGAGCGTCGACGACGACGGCTCGTCGAACCCGCTGAGGATCCCGTCCGCCATGAGGAGCGTCGCGGCCCGCAGTCGCGTGACCACTAGGCGCGTGACGTCCTCGGGCGAGGTGGGCAGGTCGCCGCGCGCGAGGAGGTCCCACATCGCTGCCACGCCCGTGCCGACCCCGGGTGTGCGTGCCAGGCGACGGTAGAGGAACTTCGGTCCGACGTAGAGGTCGTCGTGCGCCGTCAGGTACGCCTCGATGCCGTGCTCCAGCGCGAGCTCCGAGGAGCGCAGCGCCGTCCACGGGTCCCGGGAGGTGAGCGCACCGAGGACGTCCTCGGCGTACGAGCCGACCATCAGGGCGTGCCGGCCCAGCAGGAGCCGGCGGACCGCGGTCCGGCGCTCCTGGACGGGAGGCACCACGCCGTCGGCGTCGTGGAGGATCTCGGCGATCGCGAGGCGCACCGCGACACGCACGGCGTCCTCGGTCTGCTCGAGCTGCGTGCGGTCGTCGGACCGCGCGACGAACCCGGTGCAGGTGCTCACCGCGGCCGCGGCCGCGGCGGGCGTCATCAGGTTGATCTGGACCGTGTGCGGACCTCGACGGTACGCGCGGCTCTCGATGTCTCCGGCGTCGTCGACGACGTACACGTCGACGTCCGACCACGCGTGGCCCAGCCCTGCGGCGAGCGAGCCGCTGACGAAGACCAGACGTGGCCAGCGCTCGCCGAAGACGGAGTCGAGCACCGCACGCGCCGCGTCCAGGTGTTCCGCACCCAGGCCGACGTCCGGCGGGGCGGTCGGCTCGAGGCTCGGGAGCGTGGAGTTCGGTGACATGACGGCCTTCCTGTCGGGCGGCGAGCGGCTCGGACGGGACGAGGTGGGTCGGTGGCGCGGTCCGCGGCACCGAGGGACGGCCCGGTCCGGGGCGGGCAACCACCCCGTTCCCGCCGGCGACCTGCGACGCAGGCAGGCCCACGTGTGCGGATCGGCCGGGGGAAGTCACGGGTCGCGTCAGCTCCTCGGCGGCGCGGGGAAGGCCGGCGGGCACGACGGGGCGGTGGCAGGCGGCTGCGCAGTCGGCGGCGTCGGCGCACGCCCGTCGACGATGCGGGCGAGCGACGGGCGACCAGCAGCACGACGGTGAGCAGCGTCCCGGTCGGCTCGGCGCTCGTGCCTCACAGTCGGACCTCCCGTCGATCAGCGCGGGGGGCGTCAGCGCCCGCCTCGCGGCTCGTTCGGTGCACGGAGCGTCAGGCGACCCGGTGGGAGCGATCCCGACACGAGCCTTGCAGCCTGCCAGCAGGCGACATACCCGCGCAAGACGGTCGCGGCTTCCAGTGACGAACGGTGTTTACTCTCCCGAACCGTCCATTGACCGCACCTTCCGGAGGCGGCATCATCGAGCGCGGTCGCCGGGGGCGGCTGTCCGATCACCAGCATCCGCAGGCCACGGTCGACCGACGGAGCCCGACTGTCGCCTTCGCTGAACGGGAGACGACTGTGCGCCATCGCGACGGGGGCAGGCCGACCGAACCGGGGCTCGGGTGACGGCGGCCACGAGCCGCGCCACCGTGGAGCGCGGTGCGGCGCCTGCCGCGACCGGCCTCCTCTCGCGCTCCGCGTTCGCGCTGTTCTCGCCTCTGTGCGTCGCGAGCGGCCGGGTGCCGCGTGCCCTCGCCTGGCTCGAGGAGCGCGGCTTCGAGGTGGCGTGCACGCAGACGCTGCAGCTCGGTCGTGCGCACGTCGACGGTCTCTGGGAACGCCTCATCCCGACCGTCGCCCCGAGGCGCGTGCAGGTCGTCGCCGATGCCATGATGGCGGGGCCGTCGCTCCTCGTGGCGTTCCGTCACCCGGGCGCGGCGACGGCCGCCACCGCCCGCCTCCGCGCGCTCAAGGGGTCGGCCGACCCCGCGGCGCGTCCGGAGCACAGCCTGCGGACGCACCTCGGCGCACCGAACCTGCTGACGAGCCTCGTGCACACGCCCGACACGCCCGAGGACCTGGTCCGTGAGCTGGAGGTGCTCGTCCCCGGCGTCGACGAGCGCGAGGAGGTCTGGCGGGCCCTGGGTGACGGCGCGTCCGGCGGCCGCTCGATGCGGCCCGTCGTCCCGGGTGAGGTCCCGCCTCCACCGGTCGCGGCGTTCGTCGTCGGCGTCCGTCTCCGTGCGCGGCTGCTCGACCGGCTGCTCGACCGCTCGGCGCAGGGAGCGCTCCCAGCCCTCGGCGGCCTGGTCGAGGACATGGCCCGTGAGGTCGACCGTGAACGCGAGGCGGCCGAGCGGTCGGACCCGTTCGCCCCGCTGGCCGCCTTGGCTCGCCATCGGGAGACGCTCTCCCCACAGCGGCACCGGCTGGAGCACGCCCTGGGACCCGAGGGTCCGGCGAGCGCCGTCGACGAGCAGTGCCGACTCCTGAGCCGCGCGTACGCCGAGCTCGAGGCGATGGAGGAGGGCGAGCCGTTCGACCTCCCCCTGCTCACCGCGTGCCTCGACCGGACGGGGATTCCTCTCACCACGTGGGAACGCGTGGTGCTGGGATCGGAGTCGCTGACTCCCAGTCCGGCTCGTGCATGAGTTCACCGAGCGCCCTGGCGCTCGTCTCCCGCGGCAGTCCGGCGGACAGGTCTGCCGAGCTGCCGCGGGTGGGTCCGACAGCCGGGTGCCGGCTTCCGCACAGCAGACGGAGGATCATGCAGTCAACGTCAGAGCAGCTCCGCACGTCGAGGACGAGTGACGAGAGCGAGCCGGTCGTCCTCGTCGTCGGCGGGAGCCAAGGGATCGGTCGAAGCATCGGCCTGGCCTACGCCCGGCGTGGGGCCCGTGTGGTCGCGGTCGCCCGCACGGCCTCGGTCCTCGCGTCGCTGGCGGAGGACGCCGCGGCCGCAGGGCTGACCATGGGCACCCTCGCCGCCGACATCAGCGAGGACGGGGCGCCCGAGCAGGTCGTCGACGCCGTGGTCGACACCCATGGCCGCCTCGACAACGTCGTCTACGCCGCGGCGACGACGCGACGCAAGCCGAGCCTCACGGTGCCCCCCTCGGACTTCGTCGACGGCCTGCACGTCAACGCGACCGCCGCCTTCCTCACCGCGCAGGCCGCCGCTCGCCGCATGGTCGACACGGGCGGCGGGAGCATCGTGACCATCGGCTCGCTCAACGGCATGCGGGGGATGGCGGGCACGGCGATGTACAGCGCCGCCAAGGGGGCGCTCGTCTCGATGGCCCGGTGCCTGGCGGTCGAGTGGGCGCCGCTGGGCGTCCGTGTGAACGTGATCGTGCCCGGCTTCATCGAGACGGAGGCGCCCGGCAAGGCCTTCCGTGACCCGACCATCCGGGCCGAGATGCTCGCGCGGATCCCCATGGGCTCGTTCGGGACCCCGGACGACATCGCCGAGGCCGCGTACTTCCTGGGATCGCCGAGCGCGCGCTACGTCACCGGCCAGACGCTCGTGATCGACGGGGGAGCGGCCGCATGACCGGCCGGACCTCGGCCGTCGAGGCAGGCGTGGACGACCGCGCGACGTGGACCCCGGTCGACGACCTGGAGGCTCGCGCCGCCCAGCTCCGCACGCTCGTCCTCGAGATGGTGTGGTGCGCAGGGAGCGGACACCCGGGAGCGTCGTTCTCGGCCGCCGACATCGTCGCCGCCCTGTACTTCGACGTGCTCCGGCACCGGCCGGACGATCCTCGGTGGGCGGGCCGCGACCGGTTCCTGCTGAGCAAGGGCCACGCCGTTCCCGTCGTCTACGCCGCGCTGGCGGCGTCGGGCTACTTCCCGCTCGACGAGCTCCGCACGCTGAGGCGTCCGGGCAGCCGGCTCCCCGGACACCCGGACGTCTCCCGGCGCACTCCCGGCATCGAGATGTCGTCGGGATCCCTGGGGCAGGGGGTGTCGTTCGGGATCGGCGTCGCGCAGGCCGCCCGCATCCGGGGGCTCGACCATCGCACGTTCGTGCTCGTCGGCGACGGGGAGTGCAACGAGGGGCAGGTCTGGGAAGCGGCGCTCCTCGCCCCGCACTGGGGTCTCGACAGGCTCACGGTCGTCGTCGACAGGAACGACGCAGCGGTCGAGGGGCCGCGAGGCCCCATCTCCCCGCTCGGTGACCTGGCCGCGAAGTGGCGGTCGTTCGGCTGGGCCGTGGAGCAGATCGACGGCCACCGCATGCCCGAGGTCCAGGAGGCCCTGAGGTCGGCGGGCACCAGACGCGACGGGAAGCCGACCGCCATCATCGCGACCACGAGGAAGGGACACGGGTTGTCCATCATCGAGCAGAGCCCGACATATCACGCCGACCCCCTGCCCGACGAGGCGCTCCGGCAGGCGATCGCGACGCTGAGCCCCACCGGCTCGAGCTATCTGGACGTGCCGTGACGAGGTCGACGCGGGACGCGTTCGGCGAGGCGCTCGTGGCCCTCGCCGACGACGGTCTGGACTTCGTCGTTGTGGACGGTGGCGTCTCCGGAGCCGCCCGGACGGCTCCCTTCGAGGCCGCGTACCCCGACAGGTTCCTGAACTGCGGCATCTCGGAGCAGAACATGGTGAGCGTCGCGGCAGGGCTCGCGTGGTCCGGTGTGCCGGTGGTCGCCGCCTCCTTCGCCGCCTTCCTCATCAACCGGGCCTTCGACCAGATCCGGCTGCAGGTGGCGCAGCCGGGGCTGCGCGTGACTCTCGTCGGCTCGCACGCGGGCATCACGGCCGGGCCCGACGGGATCTCGGCGCACGCCATCGAGGACCTCGCCCTGGTCAGCGCACTGCCCGGGTTCTCGGTCGGTGTGCCCGTGGACGGCGCCGAGACGGCGTCGATGCTCCGCACGATGGTCACCGGCGACGGTCCGTCCTACCTGAGGGTCAGCAAGCACAAGACCCCGGTCGCCGTCAGCGAGCGGCCCTGCGCGGCCCCCGGTTCGCTGCGGGTGCTGCGCCCGGGGTCGGACGTCACGATCGTGAGCCACGGCGTCATGGTCCCGGTCGTCCTGGAGGCCGCCGAGCGGCTCGAGGCCGACAGTGTCTCCGTCGAGGTCGTCAACGCGCCGTGGGTGTCACCGTTCGACGAGGCGGCGCTCGCCGCCTCGGCCCGTCGCACCGGCTGCGTCCTGGTGGTCACCGAGCACCTGGGCGCGGGCGGGCTCGTCGGTGCCGTCACCGCCGCGCTGGCCCGACGGGCACCCGTGCCCGCCGACTGGGTGGCCGTGCCGGGCTACGCCGGATCCGCACCCGCGGGTGACCTCCTGAGGTCGACCGGGCTGACCGTCGACGACGTCGTGGACGCCGCGAGGTCGCTCCTCGCGCGCGCGTCCGGCGCGCCGGCGGCCCCCGCACACCACGAGCTCGAGCTCTCCGCTCTCGGCGGGGGCACCGCACCGGAGAGGACGTCATGACAGCCGTCGATCACGGGAAGGTGCGCTTCGGTCTCGTCGGCACCGGTCGGGGCACCAAGTTCGCGCGCATCGTCGGCCGAGTGCCGGGGGTCGAGCTCGTGTCCGTCCTCGATCCGGACCCGGAGAGCCGCGCGATCTTCCTCGAGGAGTTCCCCGACACGCGCACGGTCGAGCACTTCGAGGACCTGCTGGACGGGAGCGTCGACGCGGTCTTCCTGGCCTCGCCGCAGCAGTACCACGGTCCGCAGGCGGTCGCCGCGCTCGGCGCCGGCGTGCACGTGCTCAGCGAGATCCCCCCGGTCGTCAGCGTGGAGCAGGCGCGAGAGCTGGTCGGTGCGGTCCGCGGGAGCTCGGCGACGTTCATGGTCGCGGAGAACCACTGCTACATCCCCTCCAACCTCGTCGTCACCGAGATGGTGCGCGCGGGACTGTTCGGGGACATCCACTTCGCCGAGGGGGAGTATCTGTACGAGGTGCGCGACATGCAGCTCGACGGGCACGGCCGACCGAACTGGCGATCGTTCTGGCACGTCGGCAAGAACGGCATCACCTATCCGACGCACTCCCTGGGGCCGCTCCTCCAGTGGCTCGACACCCGGCTCGACTCGGTGATGACCGTGGGTGCCGGGCACTCCACGTCGCACGAGATGGACGACACGCTCCTCCTGGTCGGGAAGACGGTGAAGGACGCCGTCGTCACCATGCGCCTGGACCTCCTGTCGTACCGTCCCGCGGAGACGGCGTTCGTGGCGTTCCAGGGCAGTGCCGGTGCCTACGACTCCGGACGGGGTCCCTCGGACGCACCCCGCGTGTACCTCCACGGCCGCACCCCCGGCCGGGTGTGGGAGCCGCTCGACCAGTACGTGGACGAGTTCCGTCCGCGGCGCTACGCCGCGTTGTTCGAGGAGGCCAAGCTGTGGAAGTCGCCCTACGGACCGCTGCTCGACTTCGTCGACGCGATCACCCGGGGGACCACGCCCTCCTTCGACGTGTACCGCGGCCTGGACATGATGCTGCCCGGTGTCGTCTCGGAGACCGCCCGCGCGCAGGGGACGTGGACCTCCGTCCCGAACCCGCGCTTCTTCACCGACGGGATCGGTGTGGCGGCCGGGCGCGACTGGCCGTTGGCATGACCGCCGCACGGGGCGCCGCCCGTGTGGCGGTCGCGTCTTCGAGCGGTCGCGCTGCGGGCGTCGCGGCGGTCGCCCGATGAGGCCGACCGCGACCATCGAGGCGTGCCGTGCGAGCCATCGGCTCCTGCTCGACGCTCTCGCGCCGCTCACCGACGACGAGTTCCGTGCGCCCAGCCTGCTCCCGCGGTTCACACGGGGCCACGTGGTCACGCACGTCGCGAACAAGGCCCGCGCGCACGTGCTGATCCTCGAGGGCGCCGCGCTCGGCGAGGTCCGCCGGGTCCATCCCGACGGGTACGACCCCGACGAGGCGGCGGACGCGGGCGCGGGTCGCCCCGCCGGCGTCCTCCGCGCCGACCTGGCCGACTCCCTCCTGCGCCTGGAGGCCGCGTGGGCCGCTCTGGACGACGCGCACTGGGACCGGCAGGGGATCATGGTCGCCGGACCACGGACGATGGTGGAGATCATCGGTCACCACCTGCGCAACGTCGAGGTCCACCACGTGGACCTGGACATCGGCCACCACCCGTCCGACTGGCCCGCGATCCTCGTCGAGAACGAGCTGCCCAAACGCCTCCAGGCGCTGCCCGACCGAGCCCCGCACGCGGCGCTGCTCGCGTGGCTCATCGGCCGAGGGCCCGCACCCGAGCTGGTCGGCCCCTGGTGAGTGCACGGTCCAGGCGCGGACCCGTCCGGTGCGGGGCGAGCGATCGCGGCCAGCACGACGCCGGCTCGCCGTACGACGAGGGCCGCTCGCTCCCCGGAACGGGAGCGGGCGGCCCTGCGACGGACGTGAGTGCAGCCGTCAGACGGGGACGATCAGCCCGGCCGTCTGGGTGCGGGCGCGCTCGAAGCGCGCGGCCGCGTCGGCCCAGCTGACGATGTTCCACCACGCCTTGACGTAGTCGGCCTTGACGTTGACGTAGTCGAGGTAGAACGCGTGCTCCCACATGTCGAGCACGACCACCGGGACCAGGCCGAGGGCGATGTTGCTCTGCTGGTCGTAGAGCTGGACGATCACGAGCTTCTCGCCGATCGAGTCCCACGCGAGGATCGACCAGCCGGATCCCTGGATGCCGATCGCGTTCGCGGCGAAGTGCTTCTGGAACGCCTCGAACGAGCCGAAGAACTCGTCGATCGCGGCGGCCAGCTCACCGGTCGGCTTGTCGCCGCCCTCGGGGGAGAGGTTCTGCCAGAAGACGGAGTGGTTGACGTGACCGCCGAGGTTGAACGCGAGGTTCTTCTCGTGCAGGTTCACCGCGGCGAGGTCGTCCGCCTCCCGGGCAGCGGCGAGCTTCTCGAGGGCCGTGTTGGCGCCGGTCACGTAGGCCGCGTGGTGCTTGTCGTGGTGCAGCTCCATGATCCGGCCGGAGATGTGCGGCTCGAGGGCCGCGTAGTCGTACGGCAGGTCCGGAAGCGAGTAGTCAGCCATGCGTGAGTACCTCTCCTGCGTCGGTGCACGGCCGTTCTGGTACGGCCGGGCGGGGTACGAACGGAACGGGCGGCCCGCCGCTACGGCGAGCCGCCCGACTCCACGGTCAACTCTGGCGCTGGATCAGCGATTCCGCGTCTCGGGAGACGTCTCGTCCTGCGGATCGACGAGGTGCTGCCCGCCGCCGGTCCGGCCGGACGCCCCGGCGAGCTCGGGCGTGCCGTGCGCCTCCGGTGCCGCCTCGACCTCGCCGTGGTGCCCGTGAGCCGCGTGCGCGGCCTCGAGCTCGGCGGGGGTCACGGGCTCGACGCGGTCCTCGTAGAAGACCTGCGAGAGCCGCTGGCGCATCGTGTCGAGGCGGTAGCCCTTGCGACGCACACCGCGCGAGTCCTCGGCGGGCTCGATCTCGAGCGGCCGGATCGCCTCGTGCTGCACGCGGAGCCAGCGCTCGTGCGCGTCGAGGGGCTTGTGCACCTCGATGTACTCGCCGCTCGCGAACCGCACGATGCGACCCGTCTCGTGGCCGTGCAGCACCAGCTCGCGGTCCTTGCGCTGCAGGCCGAGGCAGATGCGCTTGGTGATCCAGAACGCGAACCACGGGCCGACGAACAGCAGCACGCGGAACGTCCACGTGATGTCGTTGATCGACAGGTGGAAGTGCGTCGCGATGAGGTCGTTCGAGCCGGCGAGCACCAGGATGAAGAACGCCACGAGGAGCGACACGCCGAACGCGGTGCGGAACGGGCGGTTGCGCGGGCGGTCGAGCACGTGGTGCTCGCGCTTGTCGCCGGTCGCGAACGCCTCGGCGAAGGGGTACAGCGCCAGCAGCGTGAACAGGATCCCCGGCACGATCATCGCCGGGATGATCACGTTGAGGCTGACCGTGTACTGCCCGATCACGAACTCCGTCTGCCCCGGCATGAGTCGGAGCGACCCTTCGAGGAACAGCATGTACCAGTCGGGCTGGGCTCCCGCGGACACCGGTGACGGGTCGTAGGGGCCGTAGTTCCAGACGGGGTTGATCGACATCGTCGCGCCCATGAGGGCGATGACGCCGAACACGACGAACAGGTTGAAGAGCAGCTTGCCGGCGTACACCGGGAGCGCCGGGTAGCCGACGACGTTGTTGTTCGTGCGGCCCGACCCCGGGTACTGCGTGTGCTTGTGCATGACCATCAGCACGAGGTGCAGGCCGATGAGCGCGAGGATCAGCGCGGGCACCAGCAGCACGTGCACGGTGAACAGGCGCGGGATCAGGTCGGTCCCCGGGAACTCGCCGCCGAACACGAAGTACGACATGTAGCTGCCGATGATCGGGATCGCCTTGATGACGCCGTCCGTGATGCGCAGGCCGTTGCCCGACAGGACGTCGTCGGGGAGCGAGTAGCCCGAGAAGCCGGCCGCGAGGCCGAGGATCAGCAGGACGAACCCGACGACCCAGTTGATCTCGCGCGGCTTGCGGAACGCGCCCGTGAAGAACACGCGCATCATGTGGGTGACGATCGCGGCCATGAAGATCAGCGCCGCCCAGTGGTGGATCTGCCGCATGAGCAGACCGCCGCGCACCTCGAACGACAGGCGCAGCGTCGAGGCGAACGCCTCGGACATCTCCACGCCGTTCATCGACGCCCACGGACCCTCGTAGTGCGTCTCGCCCATGCTCGGGACGAAGAACAGCGTGAGGAAGACGCCCGAGATCAGCAGCGTCACGAAGCTGTAGAGCGCGATCTCGCCGAGGAAGAACGACCAGTGGTCGGGGAAGACCTTGCGGGCGAAGAACTTCACCGCGTGGCCGACGCCGGTCCGCTGGTCCAGGTAGTCGGCGGTCGCGCCGGCGGCGCGGACACCGGCCGACGGACGGGTGGTGGCCTTGGAGGGGGTCGTGGTCGTCACGTCAGGCGCTCCCAGAAGCTCGGACCGACGGGCTCGTGGAAGTCGCTCTGAGCGATCAGGTAGCCCTCGTCGTCCACGGTGATCGGCAGCTGCGGCAGGGGTCGCTTCGCGGGACCGAAGACGACCTTCGCGCTGTCAGCGACGTCGAACGTCGACTGGTGGCACGGGCACAGCAGGTGGTGGGTCTGCTGCTCGTAGAGAGCGACGGGGCAGCCCACGTGGGTGCAGATCTTCGAGTAGGCGACGATGCCGTCGTACGACCAGCCCTCGCCCTGCTCGGACACGATGTCCCGCGGGTCGAGCCGGATCGCGAGGACGACGGCCTTCGCCTTCTCGTCGAGCGGGTGCTCGGCCTCGTGGAGGTCGGCCGGCTGGACGTGCGCGACCGAGCCGATGGTGAGGTCCGAGGCCTTGATGGGGCGACCGGTCGGGTCGTACGCGAGCCGCGTGCCCTTGCGCCACATCGTGTGCTTGAACTTCTTGACGTTCCAGTCCTCGCCGACGTTGCCGATGATCGGCACGACCAGGGCGAGCGGGAAGAGGGCCAGCGCGGTGAGGCCGGCGCCGACGATGGCGCCACGGCGCGTGACGCCCGCGTCCTCCGCGCCCTCCTTGAGCATCTCGACCGCGATCTCGCGCGTCGCGTCGTCGGAACGCTGCGGGTGGCGCTCCTCGACGTGCTCCTTGTTGCTCATCAGCACCTTGATGTAGTGGTTCCCACCGATGCCGATGCCGAGGAGGCAGACCGCCAGGCCGAGGCCGAGCGCGATGTTGGACGTCCGCATGGACTCCGGGGTCTCGCCCGGGGGCAGCGCGAAGTACGCCCAGATGAAGCCGATGGTGCCGAGGATCGACAGCGTGAAGAGCAGGAGGACCTGACGCTCGACGCGCTTGGCGACCTTCGGGTCGATGTCGGCCTGCCGGTGCGCGTGCTCGTGGACGCCGGGGTCCGCGAACCTCTCCGGCGTGCCCCCGTCGTCGTGCAGGGCCAGCTCGCTGTGCGGGTCGTGCGTGCTCACGAGGACTTGGCTCCGATCCAGACCGAGATACCGATGAGGAGGCCGAGACCGACCACCCAGGCCCACAGACCCTCGCTGACGGGGCCGAGCGAGCCGAGGTCGAGCCCACCGGGGGACACGTCGCCCTGCTCGTCGATGAAGGCGATGATGTCGCGCTTCTCCTCGGGCGTGATGGTGGCGTCGTTGAAGACGGGCATCGACTGCGGACCCGTCTGCATGGCCTCGTAGAGGTGACGCGGCGAGGTCTCCCAGAGGTTCGGGGCGAACTTGCCCTGCGAGAGCGCACCGCCCGCGCCGACCGCGTTGTGGCACATGGCGCAGTTCGTGCGGAACAGGGCCATGCCGTTCGCGACGTCGCCCTTCGCCGGGTCGACCATGTCGTCCGTGGGGATCGCGGGTCCGGCGCCCAGCGACGCGACGTACGCCGCGAGCTGCGCGATCTGCTCGTCGTCGAACTGCACCGGCTTGGCCTGCGCCTGCGGGCCGTTCATCTGCATGGGCATCCGGCCCGTGCCGACCTGGAAGTCGACCGCCGCGGCGCCCACGCCGATGAGCGAGGGCGCGTCCTCGGTGCCGCCCGCCGAGGGACCGTGGCACGTGGCGCAGTTGGCCTGGAACAGCTTCTCACCGGTCGCGATGTCGTCGGTCGTGGCCGTCTTGGGCGCGGCGTCCGCGGACGTCGGTGCCAGGACGGCGTACAGCCCGCCGGTGAGCAGCAGCGCCAGCAGGAGCAGCACGACCGGCGCGCGCCGGTCGTGCCTGCGGGCTGCGAGTGCCTTCACGGATCGATCCTCGTCTCGCACGTGGGGGATGGGGGACTGGGTGGCGGGGCGAGCCGCCGGTCGTCAGCGGATCAGGTAGATGACCGCGAACAGAGCGATCCACACGACGTCGACGAAGTGCCAGTAGTACGACGTCACGATCGCGGTCGTCGCCTCGTGGTGACCGAAGCGCTTCGCGGAGAACGACCGGCCCAGCAGGAAGAGGAAGGCGATGAGGCCGCCCACGACGTGCAGGCCGTGGAAGCCGGTCGTCAGGTAGAAGACGGAGCCGTAGGGGCTCGACGAGATGGTGAGGCCCTCGTGGACGAGCTCGGCGTACTCGTAGACCTGGCCGCCGATGAAGAAGGCGCCCATGAGGTACGTGAGCACCATCCACTCGTTCATGCCCCAGCGGTTCACCTGGAGCAGCGAGCCCGTGCGCACCGGCTGGAACCGCTCGGCGGCCCACACGCCCATCTGGCACGTCACGGACGAGAGCACCAGGACCGACGTGTTGATGAACGCGAAGGTCAGGTTCAGCTTCTCGGTCTGCGTCGCCCACTCCTCGGGCACCGCTGCCCGGAGGGTGAAGTACATCGCGAAGAGGCCGGCGAAGAACATGAGCTCGCTGGCCAGCCACACGATCGTCCCCACCGACACCGGGTTGGGTCGGTTGACGCTCACGTGAGGGGCGGTGCGAGGGGCAGCCATGGCGGTCGACACGTCGTCATTATGGCTGATCGGCGCTGCGCATGGGTCATTGGGCCTACCTGTGGCGCGCGGTATATGTCACACCGTCACGATCCCGCGGGCGTCACAGGTGGTCAGGAGACGGTGGTTCGCGCGTCAACATGCGGAACTCGTCGCGGCGCGGGCCCCGCCGGGACGGCGTGCGCGCCGCTCGCGGGGTGTCGCGCCGCGCCGCGCGGGCCTCGGCTCATGCTATTGCCGCGTCCCGGCACGAGTCGCGCGGTGGCCCGGCGGCAGCCCTGGTCGTGCCAAGATTCCCCTCGGACGCACGTCGACGACGAGTGAGGGACGACCATGAGCACGGCCCAGCCCGACCACGCACAGCCCGCTGCCGAGACGGGCCCGCGGATCCTCCTCTACAGCGACGACGTCGACACGCGCGCCGACGTGCGGCTCGCGGTCGGTCGTCGGCTCGGTCGCGGCGAGCCGGACATCGACTGGGTCGAGGTCGCGACGGCCGACGCCGTCATCTCCACCACCGAGGCCGGCGGGGTCGACCTGCTCGTGCTCGACGGCGAGGCCGACAAGGTCGGCGGCATGGGCCTCGGACGCCAGCTCAAGGACGAGATCTACCGGTGCCCCCCGGTCCTGCTCCTCACCGGCCGCCCGCAGGACGCGTGGCTCGCCTCGTGGTCGCACGCGGACGCGGTCGTCAGCCGCCCGCTCGACCCCGAGCAGCTGCACGACGCCGTCGCGGCGCTCGTCGGCGGCCGGACGCTCGCCGGATGACCGCCGCGCGCACCTGGTCCGACCTGCTGACGACGCTCGTGCGTCGCGACGACCTGACCCTCGAGCAGGCGTCGTGGGCGATGGACCAGATCATGAGCGGCGAGGCGGAGCCGGCGCGGGTCGCCGGCTTCCTGGTCGCGTTGCGCGCGAAGGGTGAGACGGTCGACGAGCTGCGCGGGCTCGCCGACCAGATGCTGCAGCACGCGATCCGGATCGAGGTCCCCGGACGCACGGTCGACATCGTCGGCACGGGAGGCGACCGCGCGCACACGGTCAACATCTCCACCATGTCGGCCCTCGTCGTCGCCGGCACGGGGCTCCGCGTCGTCAAGCACGGCAACCGGGCCGCGTCGTCGTCGTCGGGCTCCGCCGACGTCCTCGAGGCGCTCGGTATCCGTCTCGACCACGAGCCCGAGCGCGTCGCCGCGATCGCCTCCGAGGCCGGCATCACGTTCTGCTTCGCGGGCCGCTTCCACCCCGCGATGCGGCACGCCGCCGTCGCCCGCAGCGCGCTCGGCATCGGCACCGTCTTCAACTTCCTCGGCCCGCTGTCGAACCCCGCGCAGCCCGCGGCGTCGGCGATCGGCGTCGCCGACGAGCGCATGGCGCCGCTGATCGCGGGCGTCTTCGCCGACCGTGGGAAGGACGCCGTGGTGTTCCGCGGCGAGGACGGCCTCGACGAGATCGCCGCCACCGGCACGACGCGCGTCTGGGAGGTCCGCGGCGGGCGCATCGACGAGCACGTCGTCGACTGGGCCCGGGACCTCGGCCAGGTGCACGTCGACCTCGAGGACCTGCGCGGTGCCGACGCCGCCCACAACGCCGACGTGGCCCGCCGGCTCCTCGCCGGCGAGACCGGCGCGGTGCGCGACACCGTCGTGCTCAACAGCGCCGCCGCGCTGGTCGCCGACGGCACCCTGCCCGGCATCGGCGACGGCACGCTGCTCGAGCGGCTGGACCGCGCCACGGCGATCGCGCGCGAGTCCATCGACAGCGGCGCGGCGGCCGCGGCGCTCGAGCGGTGGCGCGCGGCGAGCGCCTGACGCGGCGTGCGGCCGCCCCGGCGGTCAGTCCTCGAGACCGAGGGCGAACGCGGTCTCGAGGTCGTGCTGCGAGTACGTGCGGAAGGCGATGTAGGTCTGCGTGCGGACGACGCCGTCGACCTTGCCCACCTTGTCCGCGATGACGTCGGCGAGCGCCTCGTGCTCCCGGACGCGCACGACCGCGATGAGGTCCACGTCGCCGGTGACGGAGTAGACCTCGCTGACGCCGCGCAGGTCGGCGATGGCCGCCGCGACCTCGGGGACCTTCGCGGCGTCGGTGTCGATGAGGACGATGGCGGTCAACATGTCGCCCATCATGCCGTGCTGGGCGCGGGCACGACGAGCGCCAGGTGGGGGCGGTGCGCCGTGCCACCCTGCTGGTCACCGGCCAGGTCGGGGTGGGCGCGTCGGGCGGCGTCGGCCACTGCGGCGGCGGGGTCGACGACCGCGACGGCGCTCCGCGTCGGCATCGACCAGCCGCCGGCCACCTCGACCAGCCGCACGCCGGGCTTCTCGAGCCACGTCAGCAGCAGGTCGGTCTCCTCGGGGTGGGCGGCCGGGGCCGGCGCGGGCGGGGCGGCGACGTGCTCACCACTGGCCTGGAGCGCGGTCACGACGGGGCGGGGGTCGGTGCGGCGGTCGACGCGTGCCGTGCCCGCGAGGCGCCCGTGCCGGACGAGCACGAGCTCCCAGCCGCCGTCGTCCGTGCGTCGGGCGGCGACGAGCTCGGGACAGCGGGACAGCGGCGCGATCCGCTGCGTGCGCGCGGCACCTCGCAGGTAGGCGGCGAGGCGGTCGCGCACGGTCGCGGCCTCCTCGAACCGCTCCTGCCGGACGAGCCAGCCGATCCGTTCGGCGTGGGCGGCGACCACGTCGGCGGGATCCGAGGACATCGCGGTCCGGACGCGGTCCACGACGGCGGCGTACTCGTCGACCGTCTGGTGCCCGAGGCAGGGGGCGCCGCACCGGCCGAGCTCGGCCAGCACGCACGCCGTCGCGCCCGCGGGTGCCACGAGGGGGAGCCGGCGGGTGCACTGGCGGACGGGGAACGACTCGTGCAGCGCGTCGAGGGCGAGCTGTGCGGACGCGGTCGACGAGAACGGTCCGAGGTAGGCCGCCCCCTCCTCGTCGCGGACGTCCCGCACGACCGACAGCCGCGGGTACGGCTCGCTCGTGAGGCGCACCCACGGCATGCGCTCGGGGAACCGCGAGCGGCGGTTGTAGCGCGGTGAGTGCTCGGCGATGAGCCGGAGCTCGCGGACCCGGGCCTCGAGCGGGGTCGCGCACACGACGGGGTCGACGCGGTGCGCGATCCGGACCATCTCGGTGATGCGCCGGCGCTTCTCGGCGGACGTGAAGTAGCTGCGGACGCGCGTGCGCAGCGACGTGGTCGACGTGCCGACGTACAGCACCTCGTCGTTAGGGCCGCGGAACAGGTAGACACCGGGCGCGTCGGGCAGGCCGTCCGCGAGGGTGCGCTTGCGTCGCACGTCGGCCGGGACGGGGTCCGTCGCGGTCGCGAGGTCCTCCAGGTGCGTGACGCCGAGCGGACCCAGGCGGCCGAGCAGCGCGTGCAGGACGTCGACCGTCGCGCGCGCGTCGGACAGCGCGCGGTGGTTGGGCGTCACGCTCGCGCCGAAGAGCGCGGCGAGCGACGACAGCTTGTGGTTGGGCACCTCGTCGCGCGTGACGGCGCGTCGCGCGAGGCGCACGGTGTCGACGACCGTGTTCCCGGGCCAGGGGTGGCCCGTGCGTGCGGCCGCCGCCTTGAGGAAGCCGACGTCGAACGGAGCGTTGTGCGCGACGAGCACGCTGTCCCGCGCGAACTCGAGGAAGCTCGGCAGCACGGTCTCGATCCGCGGTGCACCCACGAGCATCGCGGTCGTGATCCCGGTGAGCACCTGGATGTACGGCGGCACGGGACCGCCGGGGTCGACGAGCGTCTGGAACTCGCCGATCACCTCGCCGCCGCGGACCTTGACCGCGCCGATCTCGGTGATCTCGCAGTCCGCGGGCGTGCCGCCGGTCGTCTCGAGATCGACGACGACGAACGTCACGTCGGACAGCGGCGTCCCGACGTCGTCGAGCGTGAGCTGGACCGGCGCGGCGCCGGGCGCCGGGGACGCGTCCGCCCAGACGGGGCGCAGACGGCGGTCGGGCGACATGCGACGGACCGTACCCAGCCCCTCCGACACCAGGACGCACCCCGTGGTGGGTGCGGCGCGTCGGACGTCGGGCGGTCGAGGCGGCGCCGGCCGGGACCTAGGGTGCTGCCATGAGCGACGCCGGGGCACCCGAGGAGCCGGCGACCCCCGCAGCCGACGGCGGCACGGCGGAGGTGCCGCCGGACCTACGGGCGGCGATCGTCCACGTCGCGGCCGGCGTGCTGGGCACGCTCGACCCGCCGGAGGTGCCCGCGAGCCTGCGCGCTGTCCGGCAGTTCGCGCCGCGGCGCCGGGCGTCCGCGGGGGCGGGTCCCGTGTGGGCCGCGCTGCAGGACGACGGCTTCCGGGCGCGCGTGGCGCGGGCGTGGGCCACGGACCACCCCGACCTCGCACGTGCGCTCGGCGGGGACGCGGGCACGACGCCCGAGGCGGGCACGTCGTCGGCCGTGGGCGCGTGGCTGCTCGGCCACGACTGGGCCGCGCTGGTCCCGCCCGCGGAGCCGCGCCCGTCGCGGGAGGCGGCCCGGCTCGCGGAGCGCCTCGCGCGCAGCGAGGCCGACGTCGAGCGCCTGCGCGACGACCTGTCGGCCGCACGCTCCGAGGCCGCCGACGCCCGGGACGCCTTGGCGTCCCTGCAGCGCGAGCTGCGCCGGCTGCGCTCGGACGCGGACCGGGCGCGCAGCGAGGGGCGACGCCAGGCGGAGCAGGCGGCGGCCGCGCTCGCGCAGGCCGAGGAGGCGCGGCGGGCGGCCGCCGAGGACGCACGGGCCGCGGCCGACGACCTGCGCGCGGCGCAGGCCGAGCGCACCGCCGCGCGTGCCGAGCTGCGGTCGGCCCGCAAGCTCGCCGACGCGCGCGTGCGGCTGCTGCTGGACACGATCGTGGACAGCGCGAGCGGTCTGCGGCACGAGCTCGCGCTGCCGCCCGCGACCGACCTGCCTGCGGACCTCGTCGCGCCCGACCAGACGCGCCCTGCGTCGCGGTCCGGCTCGCGCGGCCGGTCCACCGACGACCCGGCGCTGCTCGACGAGCTCCTGCGGCAGCCTTGGGCGCACCTGCTGGTCGACGGCTACAACGTCACCAAGGCGGGGTTCGGCGAGCTCACGCTCGTCGAGCAGCGTCGCCGGCTCGTGGACGGTCTCGCGCGCGTCGCGGCCGGCACGGGGGCGGAGGTGACGTGCTGCTTCGACGGTCAGCCCGGCCAGGCGCCGCCCGCGGTGCCCGCGCGCGGCGTGCGCGTGCTGTTCTCGGTGGGGGAGATCGCCGACGACCTCATCCGGCGGCTCGTCGCCGCCGAGCCGCCCGGGCGCGTGCTCGTCGTCGTCACGAGCGACCAGGCGGTCGCCCGTGACGTGGAGGCCCGGGGGGCGTGGGTCGTCCCGTCGGCGACCCTGCTGGCGCGCCTGCAGCACCTCTGAGCCCTCGCCGGGAGGTTCCCGGCTGCGGGGCCTCCTCGGGTCCGGACGACCGACGCTGCGGTCGTCCGGACCCGAGGGACCGGAGCTCAGTCCCGCTCGTCGGCGTACAGCGCCTCGACGTCGGCCGCGAAGTCCTTCATCACGACGGCGCGGCGGATGCTGAGCTTCGGCGTCAGGTAGCCGTCGGCCAGCGTCAGGTCGCGGTCGAGGATGCGGTACTTGCGGATCGACTCGGCACGCGAGACCGCGCGGTTCGTCTTGGCGACGGCCTTGTCGAGCGACGCGAGGACGTCCGGGTCGGTGCGGGCCTCCTCGAGGCTCATCGCGGGCTTGCCGTGCGCGGCGAGCCAGCCGGGGACACCCTCGGGGTCGAGCGTGACAAGCGCCCCGATGAACGGCCGCTGGTCGCCGACGACGACGACCTGGCTGATGAGCGGGTGCGCCCGCAGGCGGTCCTCGAGGATCGTCGGCGCGACGTTCTTGCCGCCCGCCGTGACGATGATCTCCTTCTTGCGGCCGGTGATCGTGAGGAACCCGTCGTCGTCGAGCGCGCCCAGGTCGCCGGTCCGGAACCAGCCGTCGGCGAGCGACTCCTGCGTCGCCTGCTCGTTGGCGTGGTAGCCCGTGAAGACCTGGATGCCCTTGATCTCGACCTCGCCGTCGGCAGCGATGCGGATCGCCGTGCCGGGCAGCGGGAGCCCGACGGTGCCGATCTTGGTCTTGCCGGGGCGGTTGACGGTCGCGGGCGCGGTCGTCTCGGTGAGGCCGTAGCCCTCGAGCACCTTGAGCCCGACACCGCGGTAGAAGTGCCCGAGGCGCTCGCCGAGCGGCGCGCCGCCGGAGATCGCCCACTCGGCCTGCCCGCCGAGCGCCGCCCGCAGCTTGTGCAGCACGAGCACGTCGGCGACCTTGTGCTGCAGCTTGAGCCACAGGCTCGGCCCCTTGGGGTCGTCGAGCGCGCGCGAGTAGACGATGGCCGTCTTGGCGGCCCGCTGGAAGATCGGGCCCTTGCCGCCGGCGGCGGCCTTCTGCTCGGCCGAGTTGTAGACCTTCTCGAACACGCGCGGCACGGACAGGATGAACGTCGGCCGGAACGAGCCGAGGTCCGCGACGAGCGTCTTGGTGTCCGGCGTGTGGCCGAGCACCGCACCGGCGGGGATGCAGAGCACCTCGATGAAGCGCGCGAACACGTGCGCGAGCGGCATGAAGAGCAGCGTGCGGGCCCCGTCGCCCGCGACCACCTCCTGGAGCCCGGCGACGGTGTTCACCGTGAGCTCGTAGAAGTTGCCGTGCGTCAGCTCGACGCCCTTCGGGCGGCCCGTCGTGCCCGACGTGTAGATGATCGTCGCGACGTCCCCCAACGACGCGAGCGACCGGCGGCGGGCGATCTCCTCGTCCGGCACGTCCGCACCGGCGGCGACGAGGTCGTCGACGGCACCGTCGTCGAGGACGAGCACGTCGCGCAGCGAGGTGGCGGGGCGGACCTCGTCGACCACCGCGAGGTGGTCGCGCGTCTCGACGACCAGGAGCGTCACGTCGGAGTCGGTGAGGATCCACTCGACCTGCTCGGCCGACGACGTCTCGTACAGCGGGACGGGGACGGCGCCCGCGCGCCAGACCGCCCAGTCGACGAGCGACCACTCGTACCGCGTGCGCGACATGATCCCGACCCGGTCGCCCGGCTGGACGCCGCGTGCGACGAGCCCCTTCGCGACGGCGACCACCTCCGCGTCGAACTCGCGAGCGGTCAGCGGGATCCACGGGCCGTCGGCCTGTGACTTGTGCTCGACGACGACGCGGTCGGGCGTGTCGCGGACGCGCGCGGCGAAGAGGTCGTTGAGGTTGTGCGCCGGGTCGACGTCGACGAGCAGGGGAGTGTGGAACTCGTCCATTCTGGCTCCAGTGGCAGTGGCGAAGTGTGCGACGAGGATACGTGACGTGACAAGGGCCACATCGTCGCCCGAACGTGTCGCCTGCGGCGGGACCTCCAGGACGATCGGCGCACGTGTCCCGTCCGCGGCCCGCTAGCGTGGACCCCGCTGACCTCTCGGTCGCGGACCCCAGGCACTGACGCGTAGGAGCACTCACGGACATGCACGCCATCGGTGTGGACATCGGCGGGACGAAGATCGCGGCGGGCGTGGTCGACGAGGAGGGCGTGATCCTCGCGCAGACGCGGGTCGAGACCTCCCCGGACGACGTCGCCGGGATCGACCGCGCGATCGCCCAGGTCTACCGCGAGCTCTCGGCGTCGTACGAGGTCGGTGCCATGGGTCTCGCGGCGGCGGGCTTCGTCGCCGCCGACCGCTCGGGCGTGCTGTTCGCGCCGAACATCGCGTGGCGCGACTACCCGCTGCGGGACAAGGTCAAGGCGCTGGTCGACGACGACATCACCATCGTCGTCGAGAACGACGCGAACGCCGCCGGCTGGGCCGAGTTCCGGTTCGGCGCGGCGCGGGACGTCGACGACATGCTGCTGCTGACGGTCGGCACCGGGCTCGGCGGCGCGATCGTGTCGAACGGCGAGCTCGTGCGCGGCGCGTGGGGCGTGGCGTCCGAGGTCGGCCACATGCGCGTCGTGCCGGGCGGCCACTACTGCGGCTGCGGGCACGAGGGCTGCTGGGAGCAGTACGCGTCCGGCAGCGCGCTCGTGCGGGACGCCCAGGCGGCCGTCCTGCGCGAGCCGGAGCGCACACAGCGCCTGCTGGAGCTCGCGGGTGACGCGGAGAAGATCGTCGGGCCGCAGATCACGCAGGCCGCCGAGGAGGGCGACCCGCTCTCGATCGAGCTGCTCGCGGAGCTGGGCCGCTGGCTGGGCGAGGGCGCGGCATCGGCGACGGCGCTGCTGGACCCGGCACTGATCGTCGTCGGCGGCGGGGTCGTGGCGGCGGGCGAGCTGCTGCTCGGCCCGGCGCGCCGTGGCTTCGGCGAGCAGCTCTCCGCACGCGGCCACCGCCCCGAGGCGAAGTTCGTCGCCGCGGCGATGGGCAACGACGCGGGCATGGTCGGCGCCGCGGACCTCGCGCGCCTCTGACGGACCGGGCGGACGGGCGTCGTCAGACGACGGCGCCCGTGTCGTCGTCCTCCGGGTCGCGCCGGTGCGGCATGCGCCACACGAGGACGGCGACGCCGATGACGAAGACGGCGGCGGCGGCCTGCACGATCGCGCTGGGGGCGTCACGCCACGCGAGCACGACCACGAGCAGGAAGAGCGGCATGCCCGCGGCGGCGATCCACGCCATCGTCAGCAGCGGGTCGCCGCCGAGCACCGGGCCGGGGTCCGGCGGGACGAAGTGCTCCTCGGCGTCGACCGCCTGCTCGGCGTCGTCGTACTGGTCGGTGCCGGACCAGTCGCGGCCGGCCGGGTCCCGCGCGGGCCGCACGACGCGGGGGTCGGCCGTCCAGGCGGTCACGTCCGGCGTCGGGTCGGTCGCGGCGTCCGCTCGTCCGGACGGGTCGTCGTCGTCCTCGTCCTCGCCGGTGTAGCCGGCGAGGTCCCCCAGCTGTGCGACGATCGCGTCCCAGCGTTCGTCGTCGGTCTCGGCGTGCGCGTCGTCGGCCGGTCCCGGCGCGTCGGACCCCGGAGGGGGGACCGCGTCGTCGGGGTCGTCGGGGCGTGCAGCCATGAGAGCACTCTAGAGTCGGACGCAGCGGTCGGGGACGCCCGGCGCCGGTCGATCGGCCACGGGCGTCGACCCGTGCCGCGCGGGCCGGACCGTCGGGAGCCCGTGGTCGGGCTCGAACGCGCCGGTGTGTCGGCTGAGAGGTGGGCTGTTGTTCTACTGGTTGATGAAGCGGGTGTTCGTGGGCCCGCTGCTGCACCTCGTGTACCGCCCGTGGGTGCGGGGTGCGCAGCACGTCCCCGCCCGTGGCGCCGCGATCCTCGCGAGCAACCACCTCGCGGTGATCGACTCGTTCTTCCTGCCGCTCGTGCTCGACCGTGAGCTCGTGTTCATCGGCAAGCAGGAGTACTTCACGGGTCGCGGCATCAAGGGCCGGATGACCGCGGGGTTCATGCGCGGCGTCGGCACGATCCCGGTGGACCGCGGCGGCGGCAAGGCGAGCGAGGCGGCCCTCAACACGGGCCTGCGCCGCCTGCGGGAGGGCGACCTGTTCGGCATCTACCCCGAGGGCACGCGCAGCCCCGACGGGCGCCTCTACCGCGGCAAGACGGGCGTGGCGCGGCTCGCGCTCGAGTCCGGCGCGCCGGTCATCCCGGTCGCGATGGTCGGCACGGAGATCGCGCAGCCGCTCGGCCGCAAGATCCCGAAGGTCATGCGGATCGGTGTCGTCATCGGCGAGCCGCTCGACTTCAGCCGCTACCGGGGCATGGAGAACGACCGCTTCATCCTGCGGTCCGTCACCGACGAGATCATGTACGCGATCATGAGCCTGTCCGGCCAGGAGTACGTCGACGTGTACGCGGCGACGCAGAAGGCGCGCATCGCCACAGGTCACCCGGCCGCGACGGGCGACGCGGGGGGGCACCTGCCGTCCGCACCGGGCGGTCGTCCGGTCCCGGAGGTCCAGGTTCCGGTCCCACCCGAGGACGGGTCCGAGCGTCAGTAGGATGAGCGGGTCGGTGTCGACCGACCGTGCACGGCCCGAGGTCCCCCTTCCGGAGACCGGGTCCGGCACGTCAGGGCGGGAACGCCGCAGCGCGTCCGCCGTGCTCTTCTACGAGAGGTGTGTCTCATGTCGGTTCGTCGCGTCGCCCTCCTGACCGCAGGTGGCTTCGCTCCGTGCCTGTCGTCCGCCGTCGGTGGCCTCATCGAGCGCTACACCGAGATCGCTCCGGACGTCGAGATCATCGCCTACGAGCACGGGTACTACGGCCTGCTGCGCGGCGACAAGATCGTCGTGGACGCGGAGACCCGCAAGAAGGCCGGGATCCTGCACCGCTTCGGCGGCTCGCCGATCGGCAACTCGCGCGTCAAGCTCACGAACGCCAAGGACTGCGTGAAGCGCGGCCTGGTGCAGGAGGGGCAGGACCCGCTGCAGGTCGCGGCCGAGCAGCTCAAGTCCGACGGCGTCGACGTGCTGCACACGATCGGCGGCGACGACACCAACACGACCGCCGCCGACCTCGCCGCGTACCTCGCGGAGAACGACTACGGCCTCACGGTCGTCGGTCTGCCCAAGACGATCGACAACGACGTCGTGCCGATCCGCCAGTCGCTCGGCGCGTGGACCGCAGCGGAGGAGGCCGCCGGCTTCGCGGCGAACGTCATCGGCGAGCACCGCTCGGGCCCGCGCATGCTCATCGTGCACGAGGTCATGGGCCGGCACTGCGGGTGGCTGACGGCCGCCGCCGCCGCCGAGTACCGCAAGTGGCTCGACCAGCAGGAGTGGGTCCCGGGCATCGGCCTCACGCGCGAGCGCTGGGACATCCACGCCGTATTCGTGCCCGAGCTCGCGCTCGACATCGACGCCGAGGCCGAGCGCCTCAAGAAGGTCATGGACACGCAGGGCAACGTCAACATCTTCCTGTCCGAGGGGGCGGGCATGCACGAGATCGTCGAGCAGCTCGAGGCGGCGGGCACGCCCCCGGAGCGCGACCCGTTCGGTCACGTCAAGCTCGACACCATCAACCCGGGCCAGTGGTTCGCGAAGCAGTTCGCGGAGAAGCTGGGCGCCGAGAAGACGATGGTCCAGAAGTCCGGCTACTACTCGCGTGCCGCGGCCGCGAACGCCGAGGACCTGCGCCTCATCAAGTCGATGACGGACCTGGCCGTGGAGTGCGCGCTGCGCGGCGAGTCCGGCGTCATCGGCCACGACGAGGAGCGCGGCGACGTGCTGCGCGCCATCGAGTTCCCGCGCATCGCGGGCGGCAAGGCGTTCGACGTCTCGCAGCCCTGGTTCGGCGAGCTGCTGGCGGACATCGGCCAGCCGCTCGTCGCGGCGAGCCACTCATGAGCGTCGAGCCGGACCCGCAGGTGCTCGCCGGGCTCGACGCCTGGCGGGACCTGCCGGCGGGCCAGCAGCCGCAGTGGCCGGACCGGGGTGCGCTCGAGCACGTGTCGTCGCGGCTCGCCGCGCTGCCGCCGCTCGTGTTCGCCGGCGAGGCCGACGCGCTGCGCAGCCAGCTCGCGGCCGCGGGCCGGGGCGAGGCCTTCCTGCTCCAGGGCGGGGACTGCGCCGAGACGTTCGCCGAGGCGACCGCCGACAACATCCGGAACAAGATCAAGACGATCCTCCAGATGGCCGTCGTCCTGACCTACGGCGCGAGCCTGCCCGTCATCAAGATGGGCCGGATGGCGGGCCAGTACGCCAAGCCGCGCAGCTCGGACTCCGAGACGCGCGACGGCGTGACGCTGCCCGCGTTCCGGGGCGACATCATCAACGGCTTCGACTTCACGTCGCAGGCCCGCGTCCCCGACCCGCAGCGGCTGCTCGAGGCGTACCACACGTCCGCGTCGACGCTGAACCTGATCCGCGCGTTCACGACGGGCGGCTTCGCGTCGCTGCTGCGCGTGCACGAGTGGAACCGGGGCTTCACGACCAACCCGGCGTACTCGCGCTACGAGGAGATCGCCGCCGAGATCGACCGGGCCATCCGGTTCATGGCGGCGTGCGGCGCGGACTTCGACGCGCTGCGCACGGTCGACTTCTTCTCGTCCCACGAGGGGCTGCTGCTCGACTACGAGCGGCCGCTCACGCGCATCGACTCGCGGACCGGACTGCCGTACGACTGCTCGGCGCACTTCCTGTGGATCGGGGAGCGCACGCGTCAGCTCGACGGCGCGCACGTCGACTACTTCTCGCGCGTGCAGAACCCGATCGGCATCAAGCTCGGGCCGACCTCGACGGGTGACGACGCGCTCGCGCTCATCGACCGGCTCAACCCGAGCGGCGAGCCCGGCCGGATCACGTTCATCACGCGCATGGGCGCCGGGAAGGTCCGCGACCTGCTGCCCGCGCTCGTCGAGAAGGTGACCGCCGACGGCCGGCCCGTCACGTGGGTCTGCGACCCGATGCACGGCAACGGCATCACGTCGGCCACGGGGTACAAGACGCGCCGCTTCTCCGACGTGATGGACGAGGTCGCGGGCTTCTTCGAGGTGCACCGTGCGCTGGGCACCGTGCCGGGCGGCCTGCACATCGAGCTCACCGGAGGTGACGTCACCGAGGTGCTCGGCGGCTCGGAGGAGATCGACGACGAGGGTCTCGCGCTGCGCTACGAGACGCTCGTCGACCCGCGCCTCAACCACCAGCAGTCGCTCGAGATGGCGTTCCAGGTCGTGGAGCTGCTCCGCAAGGCCTGACCCGCCCGACACGACGAAGGGCCCCGCCGGCTGCGACCGGCGGGGCCCTTCGTGTCGTCCGGGTCAGAAGACGTTGATCGTGACGGTGCTGCCCTTCGGGGCCGTCTTGCCGTCGCCGCCGGCGGGGTTCTGCGAGTAGACCATGTTGAGCGGGGAGATCCCCTGCGGGTGCGCGACCTTCACGACGAAGCCCGCGTCCTCGAGCGCCTTCGTCGCGGCCTTGACGTTGGTGCCGTAGACGTTCGGGACGGGCAACAGCTCGGGCCCCTTGGACACGGTGAGCGTCACGGTGTCGCCGCGGAACAGCTGCGTCTTGTCCGGCGGGTTCTGCGAGATGACGTGCCCCGCCTCGACGGTGTCGCTGAACGCCTCCTCGGTCGCCACCTTGAGGCCGAGACCGTCGAGCGTCGCCGTCGCGGCGTCGAGCGGCTCGTTCACCACGCTCACGACCGTCACCGGCGCCGGGCCCTTCGACACGAGCAGTGCGACCTCGGTCCCGCGGGTGCTGCGCACTCCCGGCTCCGCGGCGGTGCCGTCGGGCAGCGTCGCGGAGATGACGACGCCGTTCGGCACCGTGTCGTGGTACTCGGCGGGCGGGTACGTCGCCTTCAGGCCGGCTTCCGTCAGCGCGCGCTCGGCGTCCGCCTGGAGCTCGTTGACGACACCCTGCGGGACGTTGACGTAGTCGGGACCCTTCGAGATCGTCAGCTCGACCGTGCCGTCCTTGCGCACCCGCTCGCCGACCGCGGGGTCGGTCGCGACCACGGTGCCCGGCGGTGCCGTGGGGTCGAACGCCTGGACCGCGCTCGCGTCGAGCCCGACGTCGTCGAGGGCCGTGCGGGCGGCGTCCTCCGTGACCTGCAGGACGTCCGGGACCGTGGTCCACGCGCCGGGACCGACGCGCAGGTACCACCACGTCCCCAGACCGCCGAGCGCGAGGAGCAGCACGAGGACCATCGCGAGGACGCGCACGCGCCGGCGACGTGGCCGGACCGGGGCCTCGACGACCGCGACCGGCATCGACGGCGGGGCGGCGCCGAGCCCGATCGGCAGCGCGACCGTCGCGCCGCTCGGGCGGGGCACCGGGAGGCGCGTGGTCTCGTCGCTCACCGGCTCGTCCGCGTCCTCCGCGGCGCCGTCGAGGTCCGTCTCGTCCGGGTCGGTCGCCGCGGGGAGCGCGATGGACGGCTCGACGTCGGCGCGCCGGTCGAGCGTCTCCGTGTCGAGCGAGCCGCGGGTGCGCCGCACGAGCGCGAGCGCGGCGGCGGCGTCGAGCGGGCGGTCCTCGGGGGAGCGCGCCGCGAGCGCGCCGACGAGCTCGTCGATCTCGGCCGGGAGCCACGTGACGGCGTCGGACGGCGCCGGGATGTCGTTGTTGACGTGCTGGAACGCGACCTGGATCGGTGTCTCGCCGGTGAACGGCTGGGCGCCGACGAGCATCTCGTACAGCAGGATGCCGCAGGCGTACACGTCGGTCCGGGCGTCGCTCGCGCCCCGGACGACGAGCTCGGGGGCCAGGTAGGCGACGGTGCCGAGCACCGTCCCCGTGGTCGTCGACGTCACCTCGGTGACCGCGCGGGCCAGACCGAAGTCGGCGAGCTTCACGCGGTCGTCCGTGGAGAGCAGGACGTTCTCGGGCTTGATGTCGCGGTGCACGAGCCCGACGCGGTGCGCGGCTGCCAGGGCGTCGAGCACGGACTCGGTGACGCGCAGCGCCTCGCCGACCGTCAGCGCACCCTGCTCGGCGATGCGGCGACGCAGGTTCGAGCCGTCGACGTACTCCATCGTGAGGTAGCTGGTCTCGCCGTCGAGACCCTGGTCGAAGACCCCCACGAGCCCGGGGTGCGTGAGCCGTGCGGCGGTCCGCGCCTCGCGACGGAACCGGGCGACGAAGTCCGCACCCGAGGTGCCCTCCGCGAGGTGCGGGTGCATCACCTTGAGCGCGACGTCGCGGTCGAGGCGACGGTCGACGGCCAGGTAGACGGTCGCCATGCCCCCGCGCGCGATGCGGGACACGATCTCGTACCGGCCGTCGACCAGGCGGCCGACGAGCGGATCGGTGACGGTGGCTCCCACGCCCAGGAGTCTACGGTCGGCCACGCCCGGATCGTCGCAGGCAGGGCCCTCAGGCGAAGCGCGTCATGTGCGACTGGACGTTGGCGACGTACTGCTTCGTGTCCGAGAACATGCCGTTGCGCTTCACGGACGAGGCGCCCTGGTAGTAGCCGGCGATCGCGGTCGGCAGGTCGGGGGCGTTGCGGACGAGCGAGCGCAGGATCGCGACCCCGGCGATGACGTTGTCGTCCGGGTTGAGCAGGTCGAGCGGCCGGCCGACGAGGTCGGACGCCCACCGGCCGGAGGACGGGATGACCTGCATCGTCCCGATCGCGTTGGCGGGGGAGACGACCGCGTGGTTGAAGCCCGACTCCTGGTAGGCGACGGCCAGGGCGAGCGCGGGGTCGACCCCGTACGCGCGGGCCGTCGCGACGATCTTGGCCTTCATGTCCGCCTTGGACGGCACCGCGGACGCGCGCAGCGCCGCGAGGTTGGCGTTGGCCGCGGAGACGGTCGCCGCCGGGTAGGTGCGCCCGGCGAACGTCGAGCCGACGCTCGTGGCCGCGGCGGGCGCGACGCCCGGGACGGTGAGCGTCTGGCCGATCCTGATGAAGGCACGCGAGTCGAGCCCGTTGGCGGCGACGATCGCGGCGACCGTCGTGCCGTACCGCGACGCGATCGCCGAGACGGTCTCCCCGCGGGCGACGGTGTGGGTGGCGGACGCGGGTGCGGCGGCGACGGCGGGCGTCGCGGCGACCGCGGTGCCCCCGCCTGCGCCGGGGATGGTGAGCGTCTGGCCGGCGCGGATGAACGCGCGCGAGTCGAGCCCGTTGGCGGCGACGATCGCGGCGACGGTCGTGCCGTGCCGGCTCGCGATGCGGCTCACGGTGTCGCCGGTGCGCACCGTGTAGGTGGCGGCGGCCGGGACCGGCGCGGTCGTCGCGGCCGGGGCGACGCGGACGCCGGACGAGCCGGTCGGGACGGTGAGGACCTGGCCGACGCGGATGAACGCCCGGGCGTCGAGGCCGTTGGCCTGGCGGACGGCGGCGACCGTCGACCCGTGGCGGGCGGCGATGTGGCTGACGGTGTCGCCCGAGCGGACGGTGACCTGCTCGTCGGCGTGCGCGACGGTGCCGGTGGCGGTCACGGCGACGGCCGCGAGCGCGAGCGTGGCACCGGTGCCGGTCGCGGCACGGCGCAGCCCGTCGGTGCGGGTCGTGGCGAGCGACGTCATGGCGGCCCCCTCGGGTGGGTCAGGAGTGACCCGTGTTGCTGGTGTGAAACAAGTGACAGAATGTGAACGTAGTCGAGGGTTTCCGCGAACGAAAGGCGGCTGGGCGAATTGCGCGGCTGTCATTCGGCGATGCGTACTCTTGACGGGTGAACGATGCCTCCGACGCCCTCGACCGACTCGTCGACGAGTGGCTCACCGTCCCCGACGTGGCCGAGCGCACCGGCCTCGACGCCGGCAAGGTGCGACGTCTGCTGCAGGAGCGCCGCCTCGTCGGCGTCCGCCGCGGCGAGCCGCGCGTGCTGTCGATCCCCGCGGCGTTCCTCGTGCCCGGGCACCTCGCGAACCCCGCGCAGCCCACGACCCCGCGTGCCGACGACGCCTGGACGGTCCTGGCGTCGCTCCAGGGCACGTTGACGCTGCTGTCCGACGCCGGGTTCTCGGACGAGGACGCCGTCGCGTGGCTGTTCACGCCCGACGACTCGCTGCCCGGCACGCCCGTGGACGCGCTGCGCGCCGGGCGCAAGACCGAGGTGCGGCGGCGGGCGCAGGCCGAGCTCTGACGCGCTCGGCGGTCCTGCCGCCGTCAGGCGCGGCGGTCGACCGCCGCGTGCGCGACGTCCGCGAGGTGTGACGCGGCCGGCTCCGGCCAGCTGCGCGCCGCCATGATCGCGAACGCGCGTCCCGCGAGCTCCTCTATGGTGCGCTCGACCTCCTCGACCGCGCCGGTCGACTCGATCGCGCTCGCGAGCCGTGCGACGACCTCGTCGGGCATCGTCCGGTCGCCCAGGTGGTCGCGCAGCAGGGCGACGGTCGCCTCGTCACCGCGTGCGCGGGCCAGCCGGAGGGCGCGCGCGACCAGCACGGTGCGCTTGCCCTCGCGCAGGTCGTCACCGGCGGGCTTGCCGGTCGTGGACGGGTCGCCGAAGACGCCGAGGAGGTCGTCGCGCAGCTGGAACGCCTCGCCCAGCGGGAGGCCGAGCTCCCGGCACGCGTCGAGCGCGGGCGCGTCGGCGTCGGCGAGCGCGGCACCCAGCACGACGGGGTGCTCCACGCTGTAGCGTGCGGCCTTCGCGCGGATGACGCGGCGTGCGCGCGCCTCGTCGGCGTCCGGGTCGTCGCCCCACGGCATCGCCTGGGCGAGCACGTCGAGGTACTGGCCGACGGTCACCTCGGTCCGCATGAGGTCGAACACCTGCCGGGCGGTCGTCGCGCGCGACACGGGTGCGTCGGCGAGCGCTCCGGCGAACTCCTGCTCGCTCGCGACGAGCGCGAGGTCGCCGAGCAGGATCGCGGCGGACGCGCCGAACCGCTCCGCGTCGCCGACGAGCGCACGCTCCGCGTGCAGCCGCTCGAACGCGCGGTGCGCCGAGGGCATGCCGCGCCGTGTGTCGGAGTCGTCCATGACGTCGTCGTGGAACAGCGCCGCCGCCTGGAACAGCTCGAGTGCGGCGCCGACCCGCAGCACCGCCGCCGCCTCGCGCGTGCCGGGCTCGCCGCCGTGCGCGCGCCAGGACCACCAGCAGAACGCCGCCCGCAGACGCTTCCCGCCGGAGAGCATGCGTGCGACCGCCTCGACGAGGGGAGCGGTGTCGGCACCGAGCGTGCCGAGCTCCGCGCCGAGTCGCGTGACGTGCCCCGCGAGCAGCGCGTCGACCTGCGGGCGGACGTCCTCGAGGTCGACGAGTGCGGGGGAGGGGGTCATGCCCGCAGCCTAGGCGGTCGTCGGGCGCACCTGTCCGCCGAGGGTGAGGGTCCGGACGCCGTCGCGGTCGAGGATCCCGACGACGAGCAGCTCGCTGCCGTCGCCGCGGGAGAAGGTCGACTGCGCGGCCAGGCCGCCCTCGGGCGCCGCGGGTGCCGACTCGGTGAACCCGGCCGCGACGAGGGGTCCGCGGACCGTGTCGAGAAGTCCGGCGGCGTCCTGCTCGGTCCGCAGGTTGAGGCTCACGTCGACGAGGTCGGACCCCTCGACGGGGTGCGCGGAGGAGACGAGGACCTCCGCCCCCGCCGGTACGGGCAGGAGGTCGGACGGGAAGCCGTCGGCCAGGTCGCCGACCGTGGACCCGGTGGCGTCCGCGTCGGGCAGGAGGGTCTCCGTGGGCTCGGGCTCCTGGGTCAGCACGTGGCTGGGCGAACCGGTCGGGGCGACCGTTGCGGGAGCGCTCGTCGAGCACGCCGGGGCCGCGCACGCGACGGCGACGGCGAGGAGGGCGACTCTCCAGGGGCGGCGGGGCACCGCGCCAGGGTAGTCGGCACCCAGCCGTCCACATCCCCGTCCGGCGACGGCCTGCCCACAGGTGCGGCCCGCGTCGTGCCGCGGACCGGCGGCACCGCGGTGTGCTGACGCCATGGAGACCACCACACTGCGCGTCAGCGAACCGCGGGAGCTGCTCGCCCTCATCCCGCACCGGCTCGGGTTCCGCCCCCGCGACAGCGCCGTCGCGGTGAGCCTGCGACCGCCGCGCGGGCAGGTCGGCCTGGTGGTCCGCGTCGACCTCGAGCAGCTCGCCGACCTCGACGACGGCGGACGGTGCGCGCGGGCGCTCGTCGGGCTGCTCGACGAGGACGGTGCGCGCCGGGCGGTCCTCGTCGTCTACACCGACGAGGACCCGCGCGGGTGCACCGACGCGGACCCGCGCGACGGTTACACCAGGGTGGCGCGTGCGGTCGCCGCGTTCCGCGAGGCGGCCGCCGTCCCACTCGGCGACGTGCCCGCGTGGGCGGTGACCGGGTCGGGCTACCTCGCGGTCGACTGCACCGACGACTGCTGCCCGCCGGGCGGGCGACCGCTGCGCGAGCTCGACAGCACCCAGACGAGCGCGCGGATGGTCCTCGCGGGATCGACCGTGGCCGGATCGCGCGTCGACCTCGGGCGCGTGCCGCGGGCCGACGAGGGCGCCCGTCGCGGCGCCGCACGGACGCGACGGCGGTGGGAGCGTCGCCGGGAGGCGGCCGTCGCCCAGGGGCCGCAGGCGGTGGCGGCGTGGCGGCTGGACTGCCTGCGTGCCTGGCGGTCGGCGGTCGCCGGCGAGCGTGTCGAGGTGACGGACGACGCACCCGCGTCGACCGCGGACCCGGCCCGCCCTGCTCCCTGGGGGCGCGTCGAGGCCGGGCTCGCCGACCGGCGGGTCCGGGACGCCGTGCTCGTCGGCATGCTGCCGGGCACGGGCGACCTCGCCGAGCGCAGCGTCGCGTGCGAGACGCCCGCCCCCGGCGTGGACGCCGCCGTCGGAGCGGCCGTCGCGACGATCGTCGACCCGGCACGTGCGGTCCGCCCACCGGTCGACGTCGCCGTGCACGAGCGGGTGCTCGAGGGGGTCGTCGCGCACGGCCGGGCGGGCCACCAGGCACCTGCGCTCACGCTGCTCGCGATGCTCGCGTGGTGGTGCGGGGACGGTGCGCGGGCCGCGGTGCTGCTCGAGCGCGCGCTCGCGGACGACCGCGAGCACCGGCTCGCGGTGCTGCTCGCCGACGTGCTCGCCGCCGCGGTCCCGCCGGGCTGGGCGCGACGCGCGTGCTGACCGTCCCGAGCGGCGAACCGGCAGGTCCCGCGCGCGTGCCCTCGAACGTCGGCCCCACCTCGGGTAGCGTCACGGCCACGGCGCGACGGTTGTGGACGAGGAGGACCGATGGGCGGCATCGTGGTCGGTTACCTGGCGACCCCCGAGGGCCGGGCGGCTCTCGAGGCGGCGGTCGAGGAGGCACGCCGGCACGACTCGAAGGTCGTCGTGGTGGTCAGCGCGCGACCGGACGAGGCGCCCGAGCAGCGCTCCGCGGTCGAGGAGGCGCTCGCGCAGGTCGAGTCGGAGCTCGCGGCGGACGGGATCCCGCACGAGGTGCGGCTCCTCGACGGCGGTGACGTCGCCGACGACCTCATCGGCTCCGCGGAGGAGGTCGACGCCGAGCTCGTCGTCATCGGCCTGCGGCGGCGCAGCCCCGTGGGCAAGCTGATCCTCGGCGCGAACGCGCAACGTGTGCTGTTCGACGCCCCGTGCCCCGTGCTGACCGTGAAGCCGGCCGCGACCTGAGCGTCGCCGCGCGGTGCCGTGAGGCGCCGCGCGCGGGAATGCGCGGGGATGCTCGACCGTTGGACTGACGTCAGCCCGTGTGCAAGCGCCTACGACGGCGCCACACCTGCCGGCGCAGCCGCCGCGTGCGGTGTCCGCCGGTACAATATGGGTCTACCTCCCGGCTCCCGCTCCGGGTGTCTCGCTGCCGAAAGGTAATTCGTGTCGTCCCAGACCCCGCATCCCGCGCTTCCGCGCGAGTTCGAGCACCCCGCCCTCCAGGAGCTGGTCCTCCGGGGACGGACCCATGGCACCGTCAGCGCCGAGGAGCTGCGTACGGCCTGCGAGCAGGCGGATGTCCAGGACCCGAAGCGTCTGAAGGCCGTCATGCGCGGCCTCGGCACGGCGGGTATCGGCGTGCAGGAGCCCGCCGCCGCACCGGCCCCCGCGCGGGCGGTCGCGGCCACCAGCGCCAAGGCGCGCACGTCGACCAAGGCCGTCGTCGCCCGCGACGAGGCCGAGGGTGAGCCCGCGGCGCGCCCGGCGGCGAAGAAGACGACGGCCAAGGCTGCCGCCGGCACCACCAAGGCGGCCGCGAAGCCCGCCGCGAAGTCCACCGGCCCCAAGGCCGCGGGCAAGGCCTCCGCGGCCAAGGCCGCGACGCCGGGCAAGACCGACGACGAGGACGTCGAGGAGGTCGAGGACCTCGAGGACGTCGAGATCGACGAGTCCGAGACGCTCGAGGACGTCGACGTCGCGGCCGAGGAGACCGAGGAGTCGACGGACGCCGAGGAGGGCGACGACGACGAGACGGCCAAGGCGAAGCCCGCGGCCGGCACCGAGGAGGAGTCGGAGGACAGCGCCGGCTTCGTGTACTCCGACGCCGACGACGACGACGCGCCCGTCCAGCAGGTCGTCACCGCGGGCGCGACCGCCGACCCCGTCAAGGACTACCTCAAGCAGATCGGCAAGGTCGCGCTGCTGAACGCCGAGCAGGAGGTCGAGCTCGCCAAGCGCATCGAGGCCGGCCTGTTCGCCGAGGAGCGCCTCAACGCGGGCGTCGCGATGGAGCCGAAGCTGCGCCGCGAGCTCGAGTGGATCGCCGGCGACGGCCGTCGCGCCAAGAACCACCTGCTCGAGGCCAACCTGCGCCTCGTCGTCTCGCTCGCCAAGCGCTACACCGGCCGCGGCATGCTCTTCCTGGACCTGATCCAGGAGGGCAACCTCGGTCTGATCCGCGCGGTCGAGAAGTTCGACTACACCAAGGGCTACAAGTTCTCGACGTACGCCACGTGGTGGATCCGGCAGGCGATCACCCGCGCGATGGCCGACCAGGCGCGCACCATCCGCATCCCGGTGCACATGGTCGAGGTCATCAACAAGCTCGCCCGCGTCCAGCGCCAGATGCTCCAGGACCTGGGCCGCGAGCCCACGCCGGAGGAGCTGGCCAAGGAGCTCGACATGACGCCCGAGAAGGTCGTCGAGGTCCAGAAGTACGGCCGCGAGCCGATCTCGCTGCACACCCCGCTCGGCGAGGACGGCGACAGCGAGTTCGGTGACCTGATCGAGGACTCCGAGGCGGTCGTCCCGGCCGACGCGGTGAGCTTCACGCTCCTGCAGGAGCAGCTGCACCAGGTGCTCGACACGCTCTCGGAGCGCGAGGCGGGCGTCGTGTCGATGCGGTTCGGCCTGACCGACGGTCAGCCCAAGACGCTCGACGAGATCGGCAAGGTCTACGGCGTGACGCGTGAGCGCATCCGCCAGATCGAGTCGAAGACGATGTCGAAGCTGCGGCACCCGTCGCGCTCGCAGGTCCTGCGCGACTACCTGGACTGAGCGTCGCCCGTCGGACGAGCCCGCCCCGCGTCTGCGGAGGCGGGCTCGTCCGCGTCCGGGCGGTCCGGGACGGGCGACGCCCGCGGGAGATGCGACGAGGCCCGGACCGCGAACGGTCCGGGCCTCGTCGTGCGAGTGTCGTGCGGTGCCTCAGCGGGCGGCGCCGGTGCCGGCGCCGTGCTCGGCGAGCAGGCGGTCGGTCTCGTCGTGGACGTGCGTCGCGACGTCCGCGAACTTCGGCGCGTGCTCACGCGCGTGGTGCGCGCAGAAGAGCAGCTCGCCCACGGGGAGCACCACGCGGACGTAGGCCTGGGCACCGCAGCGGTCGCAACGGTCGGCTGCGGTCAACGGCTCGGTCATGGTCCCTGTCACGTCTCCATACAACCATCCCCGACGCGGATCCATCTCACCGGTAGCGGGTGGTTCGCTCCCGGCGTACCGGGTTTCCCCCGGTCGGGGCGAGATCGTGTCCGGACCGTGTCCGAGCCGTGTCCCGTGCGTGTCCCGTGCGGCGAGGTGCCGCGATGCTGTCAGGCCGCCCGGCTACCATCCCCCCCGTGACGACGACTTCCCCGCAGTCCGGCTACACGGCCCGGCACCTGTCGGTGCTCGAGGGCCTGGAGGCCGTCCGCAAGCGCCCCGGCATGTACATCGGCACGACCGACAGCCGCGGGCTCATGCACTGCCTCTGGGAGATCATCGACAACTCCGTCGACGAGGCGCTCGCAGGCCACGGCGACCGGATCGAGATCGTGCTGCACGCCGACAGCTCGGTCGAGGTCCGGGACAACGGTCGCGGCATCCCGGTCGACGTCGAGCCGAAGACCGGCCTGACGGGCGTCGAGGTCGTGTTCACCAAGCTGCACGCGGGCGGCAAGTTCGGCGGCGGCTCGTACGGTGCGTCGGGCGGTCTGCACGGCGTCGGCGCGTCGGTCGTCAACGCGCTGTCGGCCCGCCTCGACGTGGAGGTCGACCGCGGCGGCCGCACGCACCGCATGACGTTCCACCGGGGCGAGCCGGGCGTGTTCGACGACCGCCAGGGCGTGAGCCCGGAGTCGCCGTTCGAGCCGTTCGTCTCCGGGTCGGAGCTCGCGGTCGTCGGCAAGACGGCCCGCGCCCGCACGGGGACGCGCGTGCGCTACTGGGCGGACCGGCAGATCTTCCCCAAGACGGCGGTCTTCTCCTACGACGAGCTCGTGACGCGCGCCCGGCAGACCAGCTTCCTCGTGCCGGGTCTCACGCTGACGGTGCGCGACGAGCGCGGCATCTCGGGCACCCCGGGGGCGGACGGCCCGCACGAGGAGACGTTCTTCCACAGCGGCGGCGTCGTCGACTTCGTCGACCACCTGTCGCCGGACCCGGCGGTCACGGACACCTGGCACCTGACGGGCACGGGCACGTTCACCGAGACCGTCCCGGTCCTCGACGACCGCGGCCACATGACGCCGCAGGAGGTCAGCCGCACGTGCGACGTCGACGTCGCGCTGCGCTGGGGCACGGGCTACGAGACCGAGGTCCGCTCGTTCGTCAACATCATCGCGACGCCCAAGGGCGGCACGCACCTCGCGGGCTTCGAGACGGGCCTGCTGCGCACGGTCCGCAAGGCCGTCGAGGCGAACGCGCGCCGGCTCAAGATCAGCGCGAAGGACGCGGCGACCGAGCGCATCGAGAAGGAGGACGTGCTCGCGGGCCTCACGGCCGTCGTCACCGTCCGGCTCGCGGAGCCGCAGTTCGAGGGGCAGACGAAGGAGGTCCTCGGCACCGCGCCGGTGCGGGCGATCGTCGCGAAGGTCCTCGACACCGAGCTCGGCGGCATCTTCACCTCGCCCAAGCGTGACCACAAGGCGCAGTCGTCGCTGCTGCTCGACAAGGTCGTGGGGGAGATGCGGGCGCGCCTGTCGGCCCGCAAGCAGAAGGAGATCTCGCGGCGCAAGAACGCGCTCGAGTCGTCGTCGCTGCCCGCGAAGCTCGCGGACTGCCGGATCGACGACGTCGACCGCAGCGAGCTGTTCATCGTCGAGGGTGACAGCGCGCTCGGGACGGCCAAGCTCGCGCGCAGCTCGGACTTCCAGGCGCTGCTGCCGATCCGCGGCAAGATCCTCAACGTCCAGAAGGCGTCCGTCACGGACATGCTGAAGAACGCCGAGTGCGCCTCGATCATCCAGGTCATCGGCGCGGGGTCCGGCCGGACGTTCGACCTCGACGCCGCGCGCTACGGCAAGGTCGTGATGATGACGGACGCCGACGTCGACGGCGCCCACATCCGCACGCTGCTGCTCACGCTGTTCTTCCGGTACATGCGCCCGCTGGTCGAGGCGGGGCGCGTCTACGCCGCCGTCCCGCCGCTGCACCGGATCGAGCTCCTGGGCGGCAGCCGCAAGGCCGACCCCGACGACCGGTACATCTACACGTACTCGGAGGCCGAGCTGACCGCGACGCTCAAGCGGCTGGACCGCAGCGGCAGGCGGTACAAGGACGACATCCAGCGGTACAAGGGCCTCGGTGAGATGGACGCCGACCAGCTCGCGGAGACGACGATGGACCCGCGCCACCGCACGCTCCGCCGGGTGACGGTCGAGGCGGCGGCCCGTTCCGAGCAGATCTTCGAGCTGCTCATGGGCTCGGACGTGGCGCCCCGCAAGGACTTCATCGTCGCGGGGGCCCAGGCGCTCGACCGGTCGCGCATCGACGCCTGACGGCTCCGCCGTCCCGACCGGACGGTCGGGATTCCGGTTGCCCGCGCCGCGGTCGCGCGGCGAGGGTGGTGCCCGTGACCACCACCGACCTGCCGCCCATCGCCGTGCGCGCCGCCGCGCCGGCCCACGTCCCGCTGCCCGACGCGTCCCTCGGCCTCACATGGCGACCGGTGGCACGGGACGACGTCGCAGCGCTGTCGGCGCTCGTGACCCGCACTGAGGTCGCGGACGGGCTGCCGTACCGGACGTCGCCCGAGGAGGTCGAGGAGAAGCTCGACGGCGACTGGAAGGACATCGCGCGCGACACCCTCCTCGGTGTCGACGTCGACGGCGTGCCCCGCGCCTGGGCGGAGGTCGACCAGCCACCGGGCGACACGCGCGTCGTGCGGGCGTTCGTCGGGGGTGGCGTCGACCCGGACTGGCGCGGCAGGGGCGTCGGGCGCGCGCTCGTCGCGTGGTCGCACGCGCGGGCACGTCAGGTCCTCGCCGCGACCGGCAAGGAGCTGCCCGCGCGCATCGCGGGCTTCGTCCCCGACCAGGCGCAGGACACCGCCCGACTGCTGACGCGCGCGGGCATGGCACCCGTCCGGTACTACGCGGAGATGCGTCGACCGCTCGACGTGCCGCTGCCCGACGCGCCGGTCCCGGAGGGCGTCCGCATCGTGCCGTGGTCGCCCGAGCACGACGAGGGCGCGCGTCTCGCGCACAACGCGGCGTTCGCCGACCACTGGGGGAGCGAGCCGCGGACGCCCGAGCAGTGGACGCACGGGCGCAGCATGTTCGCCCCGACGTGGAGCCTCGTCGCGCTCGACGCGGACGACCGCGTCGTCGGGTACCTGCTGTCGGGCCGGTACGAGGCGGACTGGGAGGTCGCGGGCCACACGTCGGGCTACACCGAGCTGCTCGGCGTGGTGCGCGAGTGGCGGGGGCGCGGGCTCGCGTCGGCGCTGCTGGCGACCGTGATGGACCGGTACCGGGCGGACGGCATCGAGTACGCCGAGCTCGGCGTCGACACCGCGAACCGCTCCGGTGCGCACCGCCTGTACACGAGCCTCGGGTACGAGGTGTTCGACAGCTCCACGATGTACGCGATCGAGCTCTGACCCCGACGGGGGACCCGGGCCGGGAGGTGGCCCGCGCGGTCGTGCGGGCCGGTTAGCATCGGCGACGGCCGGACGACGAGGTCCGGCCGCGTGCCGTCCCGGACGCGTGCCGTCCGGTCCCTGGAGGTCGCCGTGCTCCGCTCCCTGCCCGTCGCCGCCCGCGTCTGGTCGGTCCTCTACGTCGTCGACGCGGTCGTGCTGCTCGCGTGCCGCGCGGCCGGTGCGGACGTGCCGGCCGAGGTCGCGCAGTGGCTCGCGATGCCGCTGCTCGCCGCGGCGGTCGCGACGGCGACGCGGTGGCCGCGCGGACGGTTGGTGACGTGGACGCTCGTCGCGCTCGGCTGCTCGTGGCTGGGTGACACCCTGCCCGCCACGTCCGACGGGGACACCGCGTTCCTGCTGATGGTGGGCGGGTTCCTGCTCGCACAGGTCGCCTACGTCGTCGCGTTCGCCCCCGACGCACGCCGGTCGGTCGCGTACCGGCGGCCCGTGGGGCTCGTGCCGTACGGCGTGGTGCTCGTCGTCCTCGTCGGGGCGTGCGCCCCGCACGCGGGCGCGCTGCTCGTGCCCGTCGCGGTGTACGGCGGGGTGCTCGTCGCGATGGCGGTCCTCGCGACCGGCGTGAGCCGGCTCGCGGGCGTCGCCGGTGCCGTGTTCGTGGTCTCCGACGGGCTCATCGCGCTCGACGCGTTCGTGCCGGCGTGGCACCTGCCCGGCCAGGACGTCTGGGTCATGGTGACCTACCTGGCGGCGCAGGGGATGCTCGCGGTGGCGGTCGTCGGACGCAACCACGCCGCACGTCGTGCGCGGTCCGTGCCGGCGCCCGTGGTCCGCGCGCCGTCGCCGAAGCACGACAACGTGGTCGCGCTCGTCGGCTGACGCGTCGCGACCGACCGCGCCGTCGCCGACCGGGTCGGGACCGCGGGGCCGTCAGCCGATCGCGTGCACCGGCACGGTGAGCGGGGTGCCGGACCCGTCACGGCGGTGGTCGGGCGCGGGGAGCTCGAGCGGCTGGCCCGCCGAGCCGGCCGCCCACGCCGGACCCGCACCGACCCACGCGGCGATGAGCGTGTCCTCGCCCTTGAGGAACCGGTGCGAGCGGACGCCGCCCGTCGCGCGGCCCTTGCCCGGGTAGGCGTCGAACGGGGTCACCTTCGCGCTGCCCGCCTGCGTGCCGGGCAGCGCGCTCGACGAGCCGGACACCGTGACGACGAGCGCGTCGGCGACCTCGTCGGGCCGCACCGCGCCGAACGCGACGACCCGCTGGCCGGCGGCGAGCTTGATGCCCGCCATACCGCCTGCGGCACGGCCCTGCGGGCGCACCGCCGAGGCGGGGAAGTGCAGCAGCGACGAGTCGGAGCTCAGCAGGACGAGCTCGTCGTCGTCCGCGACGGCGTGCGCACCGACGACCTCGTCGTCGTCGCGCAGCGCGACGACGACCCACTCGTCCTTGTTGCCCGGCACGTCGCCCTGCGCGACCCGCTTGACGGTGCCCTGCGCGGTCGCGAGCGCGAGCGTCGGGGCGTCGGCGGCGAGGGAGGCGAGGCCGACGACGCGCTCGCCCGCGGGCAGCGTGACGAGCTCGGCGAGCGGGACGCCGCCCGACAGCGACGGGGGACCGTCGGTCGGGGGCAGCGCGGGCAGGTCGAGCACCGACAGGCGCAGCACGCGGCCGCGCGACGTCACGACGCCCACGTCCGCCCGCGCCGTGGTCGGCACCCCCGCGGCCACCACGTCGTGCTTCGCGCGCCGGGCGTCGGCCGGGCGGACGGGTGCGTCGGCCCCGGCGGTGCGGGCGAGCAGGCCCGTGCCGGACAGCAGCGCCCAGCAGGGCGAGTCCTCGATCTCGAGCGGCGTGGCCGACGCGCGCGCGGCGGGCGCACCCGACACGGACGTGCCGCCGGCGGACTCCAGGAGGATCGTGCGGCGCGGCGTGCCGTAGGTCGCGGCGACCTCGGCCATCTCGTCGGACACGAGCACGCGCAGCCGCTGCTCGTCGCGCAGGATCGCCTCGAGCTCGGCGATCTCGGCGAGCAGCTGCTCCTTCTCGCGCTCGAGCTCGAGCCGGGAGAACTTCGTCAGGCGGCGCAGACGCAGCTCGAGGATGTACTCGGCCTGCGGCTCGGACAGGTCGAACACCGTCTGGAGGCGCGTGCGGGCGGCGTCGGCGTCGTCGGACGAGCGGATGACCTGGATGACCTCGTCGATGTCGAGGATCGCGATCAGCAGGCCCTCGACGAGGTGCAGCCGCTCCTGCCGCTTCGTCAGCCGGAACTGCGAGCGGCGGCGGACCACGGAGATCCGGTGGTCGACCCACACCTGGAGCAGCTCGCGCAGGCCGAGCGTGCGCGGCTGGCCGTCGACGAGCGCGACGTTGTTGATCGAGAACGAGTCCTCGAGCGGCGTGAACCGGTAGAGCTGCTCGAGCACGGCCTCGGGGTGGAAGCCCGTCTTGACCTCGATGACCAGGCGCAGGCCGTGCTGCCGGTCCGTGAGGTCGACCGCGTCGGAGATGCCGGAGAGCTTCTTGCTCTGCACGCCCTCCTTGATCTTCTCGATGACCTTCTCCGGGCCGACCATGTACGGCAGCTCGGTGATGACGATGCCCTTGCGCTTGGGCGTGACGTTCTCGACGACCGCGGTCGCGCGCGTCTTGAAGGCGCCGCGACCCGTCCGGTACGCGTCGCGCACCCCGTCGAGGCCGATGATCTTGCCGCCCGTCGGCAGGTCCGGGCCGGGCACGAAGCGCATGAGCTCGTCGAGCGTCGCGTCCGGGTGCATGACCAGGTGCCGCGCCGCCGCGACGACCTCGACGAGGTTGTGCGGCGCCATGTTCGTCGCCATGCCGACCGCGATGCCCGCCGCGCCGTTGACCAGCAGGTTCGGGATCGCCGACGGCAGGACCTCGGGCTGCGTGAGCTTGTTGTCGTAGTTGGGTACGAAGTCGACGACGTCCTCGTCGAGACCCGTCGTCATCGCCGTCGCCGACGGCGCGAGCCGCGCCTCCGTGTACCGCGGTGCGGCGGGGCCGTCGTCGAGCGAGCCGAAGTTGCCGTGCCCGTCGACGAGCGGCAGCCGCAGCGCGAACGCCTGCGCGAGGCGGACCATCGCGTCGTAGATCGGCGCGTCGCCGTGCGGGTGGAGCTTGCCCATGACCTCGCCGACGACGCGCGCCGACTTCACGTACGGGCGGTCGGGGCGCAGGCCCATGTCGGCCATCTGGAACAGGATGCGCCGCTGCACCGGCTTGAGGCCGTCCCGGGCGTCGGGGAGCGCGCGCGAGTAGATCACCGAGTACGCGTACTCGAGGAACGACCCCTCCATCTCGGAGGCGACGTCGATGTCGACGATGCGCTCGACGAGGTCCTCGGGAGGGAGGTTCGGGGTCGCGGGGCGACGCGCCATGCGGGAGTGCTCCTCGGTCCGGTGCGGGATGTGCGCCGCCCATTGTCGCCCGTCCGGGGCGTGCGGCGGGCACGGCACGCGGACGTGCACGACGCGACGCCCCTCCCGGATAGCCTGGCGTGCATGGCAGACGTCGACGAGGACGCGGCGCCCGCCCGCTATCCCGCCGCGTGGGAGGCGGACGTCGTGCTGGCCGACGGGTCGACGACGCACGTGCGACCCATCCGGCCGGACGACGCCGACGCGCTGCAGGCGTTCCACGTCGCGCAGTCCGAGCGGTCCACCTACCTGCGGTTCTTCGCGCACCTCGAGCGGCTGCCCGACCGCGACCTGCACCGACTGGTCACCGTCGACCACGTCGACCGGGTCGCGCTCGTCGCCGTCGCGACCGACGCCGACGACGTCGAGCGCATCATCGGCGTCGCACGCTACGACCGGCTCGTCGGCGAGGCGCCCGAGGAGGCCGAGGTCGCGTTCAACGTGTCCGACGCCCACCAGGGCCGCGGCATCGGGTCGGTCCTGCTCGAGCACCTCGCGGCGGCCGCCCGGGAGCGCGGCGTGCGCCGGTTCGTCGCCGACGTGCTGCCGCAGAACGGCCGGATGATCGCCGTCTTCCGCGAGGCGGGCTACGCGGTGACGCAGCAGACGGAGGACGGCGTCGTGTCGGTCGGGTTCGACATCGACCCCACGGACCGGTCGCTCGCCGTCATCGCCGACCGCGAGCACCGGGCGGAGGCGCGCTCCGTCCGCGAGCTGCTCGAGGCCGGCAGCGTCGTGGTCGTCGGCCCCGGCCCGGGCGACGCGCGCACGCTCGCGGGACGACAGGCCGCGCGCGCCGCGGCCAACCTCGTCGCCGGCGGGGCCGCGACGGTCCACACGGTGGGCGTCGAGCCGGCCGTGCCCGGCGCACAGGCGTACGCCGCGCTCGCGGACGTGCCCGGCCCGGTCCCGCTCGCGGTGGTCGCCGTGCCGTCCGAGCGTGCGACCGACGTCGTGCGCGCCCTGGTGCCGCTCGGCGTGCGCGGTGTCGTGCTGCTCTCGACCGGGTTCGCCGAGACCGGCGCGGGCGGGCTCGCGCGGCAGCGGACCCTCCTGCGCGTCGCGCACGCCGCGGGCATCCGCGTGGTCGGTCCCGCCTCCTACGGCGTGCTGGCGGCCGGGCCCGACGGGCTGCTCAACGCCTCGCTCGACGACGACCCGCCGCCGCCCGGGCGCGTCGGTCTGTTCTGCCAGTCCGCGCCGCTCGCCGTCGCGCTGCTGCGGGCCGTGCAGCGTCGCGGCCTCGGGCTGTCGGAGTTCGTGTCCGCAGGGCACCGCGCCGACGTGTCCGGCAACGACCTCATGCAGTTCTGGGCCGACGACGACGGCACGGACGTGGTCGGCCTCTACCTCGAGTCGATCGGCAACCCACGCAAGTTCTCCCGCGTCGCGCGCCGGCTGTCGTCGGTCAAGCCGGTCGTCGTCGTCACCGCGGGTCGGTCCGGCCACGTCGTCCCGCCCGGGCACGCGGTGCGGCCCACGTACGCGCCGCCCCGCACCCTCGCCGAGGTCATGCGGCAGTCCGGCGTCATCCGGGTCGACAACACCCACCAGATGCTCGACGTCGCGCAGCTGCTCGCGCACCAGCCGCTGCCGCGCGGGCGCCGGGTGGCGGTCATCGCGTCCTCGGCGTCCGTTGCGGCGCTCGTCGCGGAGGCCGCGTCGGCGGGCGGCCTCGTGCTGTCCGGGCACGTCGCGCTGCTCGCGGAGGACGCGACGGACGAGGAGATCCGCACGACGGTCGCCGCCGTCTACGACGACCCGGGTACCGACGTCGTGGTGGTCGTGCGGATCCCCACGCTCGGCCCGGTCGGGGACGCGCTGCCGCGCGAGGTCACCGCCGCGGCGGCTCGCACCGGGCGCACCACGGTCGCGTCCGTCCTGGGGCTGCACGGCGTGACTCCCGAGCTCACGGCGCACGACGCCGACGGCCGCGCGTGGACCGTGCCCGCGTACAGCACGCCCGAGGACGCGGCCCTCGCGCTCGGGCACGCCTCGCGCTACGCGCGCTGGCGGGCCGCCGACCGCGGCCGCCCGCTGCACCCCGACGGCGTCGACACACGGGCCGCGCGCCGCCTCGTGGCCGGCTGGCTCGCCGGGTCCACGTCCGGGATCTCCGACGACCTGGACGCCGCACGCTGGCCGCCCGGTGCCGCGCCCGAGGGGACGGTGGACCTCGACGTCGCCCGCACGTCCGCGCTGCTCGCGACCGTCGGCGTGCACGTGCTGCCCTCGTTCCCCGTGCACGACGCCGACGAGGCGGTCGCGGTCGCCGAGCGGATCGGCTGGCCCGTCGCGCTCAAGACGACCGTCCCCGCCCTGCGGCACCGTGCCGACCTGGGCGGTGTCCGGCTCGACGTCGCCGACGAGGCCGAGCTGCGCTCCGACGTGGCCCAGGTCCTCGAGCTCGGGGCCGCGCACCGTGCGCACGGCGACGGGCCGCCGCTCGAGGTCCAGGCGATGGCACCGCACGGCTCGGCGTGCGTCGTGCGGTCCACCGAGGACCCGCTGTTCGGCCCGATCATCAGCTTCGGCCTGTCCGGCGACGCGTCCGACCTGCTGGGCGACGTGTCGTACGGCGTGCCGCCCCTGACCGACGTCGACGTCGCCGAGCTCGTGCGCTCCGCGCGCGCCGCGCCGCGGCTGTTCGGGTACCGCGGGCTGCCGCCGGTCGACGTCGCGGCGCTCGAGGACGTCATCGCGCGCGTCTCCGTGCTCGCCGACGACCTGCCCGGCCTGCGCTCGCTCGAGCTCAACCCGGTGGTGGTCTCCGAGCGCGGCGCGGTCGTGCTCGGCGCGCGGGCGACGCTCGCGCCCGCGGACCGTGCCGACTCCACCCGACGGCTGTCCCGTGCGTGACCGCGGCACGCACCCCCGCGGCGGTGGGAGGATGGGCGCCGTGCCAGCAGTATCTGACGACCTGCGCGACGACCTGCACCGCGCCGGCTACTACCCGGAGCTCGTGGCCGACGTCCTCGACGTGGCGCTCGCGGACGAGCCCGTGGTCGCCCACCTCGTCCACCCCGAGACGACGTTCGACGCGTCCGAGGTGCGCCGCCACGTGACGGTCCTCGCGCTCACGCCGACGCGGCTCGTCGTCGCGCACGTCGACGACCAGGCGGCCGACTCCGAGAACCCCTCGCCGAGCGCGTCCGCGACGACCGAGGCCGTCCCGCTCGCGGAGCTGCGGTCGGTCGCGCTCACGCACGTCGTGCCCCGCCCGGAGCGGCACGCGGCGGGGACCCCGCCGACCGAGCTCACGCTCGCCATCGGGTGGGGTGCGGTGTCGCGCGTGGACCTCGAGCCCGCGACCTGCGGCGACCCGGCCTGCGAGGCGGACCACGGCCTGACCGGCACGCTCACGCCCGACGACGTCGTCGTGCGCGTGAGCGCGGCCGCCGAGGGCGTCGACTCGGTGCGCGCCGCCGCAGCGTTCGCGCGCCGGCTGTCGGCCGCCAGCGCCCGCGGTCGATGACGCACCCGCCGCAGTCGCCGACGCGGACCGTCGGGCTGCCCGTCGACGCCGACCTCGTGGAGCCCGGCGTCGACCGACCCACGCTGTCGTCCTTGCTCCCGGCCCTGTCCGGGTCGCTGGGCCAGGACTGGCCCGACGGGTGCGCCGAGCGGCTCGGCCTGCCGCGGGCCGACCGCGTGTGCCTCGTCCTCGTCGACGGCCTCGGCCACGTGAACCTGAGCGAGCGCGCGGGGCACGCACCGTTCCTGCGCGGCCTCGTGCGGACCTCGGAGCCGCTCACGAGCACCTTCCCGTCGACCACCGCGACCGCGCTCGGGAGCCTCGGCGTCGGCGCTGGGCCCGGGGCCACCGCGATGCTCGGGTACACCGTCCGCGACCCCGCGACGGGACGGCTCGGCAACCTCGTCTCCTGGACCGACCTGCCGCCCGCGCGCGAGTGGCAGCCCGAGCCGACGGTCTTCGAGCGCCTGGTCGCCGCGGGCGTCGGCGTCACGAGCGTCGGACCCGCCCGGTTCGCGGGCTCGGGGCTCACGGAGGCGGCGCTGCGCGGCGCGACCTACCGCGTCGCCGAGTCGCTCGCCGACCGCGTCGACGCGACGCTCGACGCGCTGCGGCGCCCCGGCCTCGCGTACCTGTACTGGGGCGACGTCGACAAGGCGGGGCACCACCACGGGTGGGGCTCGTGGCAGTGGGGGGACGCGCTCGCCGACCTCGACGCGGAGCTGGGCCGCCTGGCGCGCAGCCTGCCGCGCGGCACGCTCCTGGTCGTGACGGCCGACCACGGCATGGTCGACGTCGACCGCCGTGCGCGCTGGGACGTCGCGACGGACCCGGTGCTGTCCGCCGACGTCGCGCTCGTCGCGGGGGAGCCGCGCGCGTCCCACCTGCACCTGCGCCCCGGCGCGGACGCCGACGCGGTCGCCGAGCGGTGGCGCGGCCGGCTGGGCGACGCGGCCGTCGTCGTCACGCGGGACGACGCCGTCGACGCCGGCTGGTTCGGGCCCGTGGGCGAGCGTGCGCGGCAGGTCCTCGGCGACGTCGTCGTCGCGATGACGGGCCGCGCGACCGTGGTCGACTCGGCGACCCAGACGCCCGCGTCGCTCGATCTCGTCGGCGTGCACGGGTCGCTCACCCGGCACGAGATGCTCGTCCCGTTCCTCGTCGTCCAGAAAGGCTCCTGACCGTGGCGGAGCTCGTCTTCTTCTCGGGCACCATGGACTGCGGCAAGTCCACGCTCGCGCTGCAGATGCACCACAACCACGCGGCCCGCGGGCGTGACGGGGTGCTGTTCACGCGCCACGACCGCGCGGGCGCCGCGACGATCTCCTCACGCCTGGGCCTGGTGGTGGACGCCGCGGAGGTCGAGGACGCCACCGACTTCTGGTCGGAGGTCATCGAGCGGCGCACGCAGGGGCAGCCGGTCGACTACCTCATCGCCGACGAGGCGCAGTTCTACACCGCCGCGCAGGTCGAGCAGCTCGCGCGTGTCGTCGACGAGCTCGAGGTCGACGTCTACACGTTCGGGATCTCGACGGACTTCCGCGCGCGGCTGTTCCCGGGGTCGGCGCGCCTCGTCGAGCTCGCCGACCGTGTCGAGGTGCTCCAGGTCAAGGCGTTGTGCTGGTGCGGGGCGCGCGCGACGCACAACGCGCGCACGGTCGACGGCGTCATGGTCGTCGAGGGCGCGCAGGTCGTCGTCGGTGACGTCGCGGCCGGCAGCGGCGAGGTCGCGTACGAGGTGCTGTGCCGTCGGCACCACATGCGGCGCATGACGGCGGCGACCGCGCGCGCCGCGTCACCGTCCGTCGCGACGCTGTCGTCGGCGCAGGGGACGCTCGGCGTCGGCGCCTGACGCGCTGCTCCGCCTCCGGGGTGCTCCCTGCGGGGACCGCGCCTCGGTCCGCGCCGGTCGCCGCCCTTGGCGGGGGCTACTCGGGCTTCGCGCCGAAGACGATCTCGTCCCAGCTCGGCACCTTCGCACGGCCCTTGCGGGTCCGCGGGCGCTCGGTCGCCGGCTCGGCGGGCGACTCGTCCTCGACGGGCGGCGCCGGCTCGAGGTCGGGCTCGGGCGCCGGCCGGCGCAGGACGACGGCCTCCGCGAGCGGGTCGGCGTCGACCGGGTGCGCCCCCGGGACGTCGGCGTCGTCGCGGCCGAAGTCGAACGCGTGCTGCGGCCCGAAACCCTCGAACTCCTCGTCGTCGACGTCGAGGTCGAGGTTCTGACGGACGCCGCGCCGCGTGCGCAGCTCGTCCAGGAGGTCGTGCGTCTCCTGCTGCGGGTCGGGCTCGGGCTCGGGCGGCGGCGCGACGGCGTCGGCACCCGCGATCGAGCCGTCGTCACGGAAGTCGAACACCACGTCGCGGACCGCGGCGAGGTGACGGCGCGCGACCGGCTCGTCGGGCAGCTCGGTCTCGGACAGCCAGCGGGCCTCGTCGTCGTCGGCCACGACCGTGCGACGCGCCGCGTCGAAGGTCCACCGGGCCTCGTGCGCCGTGTCGCCGACCCGGAAGCGGGCGAGCACCGTCCACGGGCCCGAGGGCTCGCGGGCGGAGTCCCACGCGAGGGACGCGAGGTCGACGCCGCGCGCGGCGAGCCGGTCCGTCACCAGGTCGCCGAGCGTCGGTGCGCCGGCGTCCCGGCCGACGCGCGTCCCGCGCGCCTGCTCCGCGACGTACTCGCGCTCGGCGAGCACCGGCCCCTCGTAGCGGCGGACGTGCTCGACGGCCAGGCCGGACGCGTCGGCGACCTCCTGCGTCGTCGCGCCTGCACGGATCCGCGCCTGGATCTCCCGCGGGCTCAGCGTGCCCGCGCTCTCGGCGCGCAGCTGTTCGAGCTGCGGCCGGTCCCTGCGCACGGCCGCCCGCAGCGGCTCGTCGATGCGCAGACGGAACCGTTCGCCCCCGGGGCCGACGAGGACGAGATGCTCGCCGTCCTCGTGCAGACCCTCCAGCTCGAGCTCACCCATTCGACCTCCCGGTACCTCGGGAAGAGCCTGCCACCTCCGGGCGCCCGGCGGGTGGATCCGGAGCGGTGAGCCGCGCCTCGCCTCACGGACGTCCGGTGCACGCGACCCCGCCGACCCGGCAGGATGGCGAGGTGGACGCCCGCCGTGACCTGCCCCTGACCCCCGACGTCGTCGCCGAGCTCATGACGGTCGCGGAACGGGTCGCCCGCGAGGCGGGCCGCCTGATCCACCAGGGCCGGCCCGAGCGTGTCGCGGTCGCGGCGACGAAGACGAGCCCCGAGGACGTCGTGACGGCGATGGACCTCGCGTCGGAGGAGCTGCTGCGCCGGCGGCTGGCCGAGCTGCGACCGCACGACGGGGTCCTCGGCGAGGAGCAGGGCTACGTGCTCGGCACGTCGGGCGTCACGTGGGTGGTCGACCCGATCGACGGCACCGTCAACTACCTCTACGGGCTGCCCGCGTACGCGGTGTCGGTCGCCGCGGTCGTGGGTCCGCCCGGGGACGACGGCCGCGCGCCCGGCCCGGCGACGTGGACGGTAGTGGCGGCGTGCGTGCACGCACCGACGGACGGGCGCACGTTCCGCGCGGGCCTCGGGCTGGGCGCGACGCTCGACGGCCGGACCCTGCGGGCCGAGGAGCCGCCGCCGCTCGCGGGGTGCCTCCTGGGGACCGGCTTCGGATACCTCGCGACGCGGCGACGCGCGCAGGCGCGCGTCCTCGCGGAGCTGTTGCCCCGAGTACGTGATATCCGTCGCATCGGGTCGGCCGCGCTGGACATCTGCAATCTCGCGGCAGGGCACCTCGACCTGTACTACGAGCGGGGGCTCGCGCCCTGGGACCTCGCGGCGGCGTCGCTCGTCGCGCAGGAGGCGGGTCTGCAGGTCACGGGACTGCGCGGGCGTCCTGCCGGCACCGACATGACGGTCGCCGGCGGGGCCGCGCGGGTGGCGGAGCTCCGGTCGATCCTGGAGTCGCTGGACGCCGACACCGACGGGTGAAAACGCTCCCGCAATGTCTCACGCGAATGTGGTCGCGCGTCCGTGTTCGCACTCGGGTCAGATGTGGTGCACAATCCTCCGCGCGTGGGAACAAATCCCGTCACCGGTGCATTGATCCCGCGTACGAGAATCCTTCTGACGACGGAGTGTGACGCCACTCATGGCTACCGACTACGACGCCCCGCGCAAGACCGAGGAGGACCTGAGCGAGGACTCGCTCCAGGAGCTCCAGGCCCGGCGCTCGGACAAGAACTCGGGCGTGGTGGACGAGGACGAGACCGAAGCCGCCGAAGGCTTCGAGCTGCCGGGTGCGGACCTGTCGGGCGAGGAGCTCTCGGTCCGCGTCCTTCCCCGGCAGGCGGACGAGTTCACCTGCTCGAGCTGCTTCCTGGTGCACCACCGCAGCCAGCTCGCCTACGAGCGCAACGGGGCACCGGTGTGCTCCGAGTGCGCCGCGTGAGCCTGGCCTGAACCGTTCGGCCGGCCGCCCCGCACCGCGGGTGGCCGGCCGGCACGCCCTGCCCGCCGCCGAGGGGGAGGCGCGCAGGGACGACCGTCGAGGGGGCGGTCGACGACCGGGGGGTCGGGGGAGCGGTCAGCGCGCCTGCGCGCCCACCGCGAGCGCCCGCGCGAGCTCCTCGGGGCGTCGCGACGACACCAGCCAGTAGGGCGTCGGGTCGTCCGGGTCCGTGAGCTCGACGCGGACACCGCTGCGCACCCACGCCCGCAGGCACACGTGCGCGCGCGCGTCGAGGCGCGGTCCGAGCTCCGCCCGGAGGGCGTCGGCGTCGAGCACCGTCACCTCGCCCAGCAGCGCGACCGGGATGTGCGCACGGCCCGCACGCAGCACGCCGCCGGCCACCGACACCGTCGGGGTGAGCAGCACGGCGGCGGTGAGGCCGCCGACGAGGGCCACCAGTCCCACCACGACCGCCAGCACCGCGTCGACGGGCAGCAGCACCACACCGAGCATCAGGGTGAAGGCCACGAGCAGCGTCCAGCCCCACGGACCGGGCCACAGCCGCTCCGACCACACCTGCCCCGGGACGGGCGCGGACGACGGACGCGGAGCGGTGCCAGGCATGCCCCCAGCATCCCATCCCGGCGAGGTAGGGTCGGGCCCCGTGACCGCCGAACCGCCCGTCGAGGTGCTGCTCCTCCGGCTCGACCCGGACCTTCCCGCACCCTCTTACGCCCACCCGGGCGACGCGGGCGCCGACCTGGTGACGCGCGTCGACGTGGTCGTGCCGCCGCAGGGACGCGTGACGGTGCCCACCGGTGTCGCGATCGCGCTCCCCGACGGCTACGCGGCGTTCGTGCACCCGCGGTCGGGCCTCGCGGCCAAGCACGGGCTGACGATCGTCAACGCGCCCGGCACGGTCGACGCGGGCTACCGCGGCGAGATCTCCGTGACGCTGCTCAACACCGACGTCGAGCACGCGGTCGAGCTCCACCGCGGCGACCGGGTCGCGCAGCTCGTCGTGCAGCGCGTGGAGCACGCGCGGTTCGTCGAGGTCGAGCACCTGCCGGGGTCGCACCGCGGCGACGGCGGCTTCGGGTCGAGCGGGGGCTGGAAGGCCGCCCGCACCGGCTGAGGCGTGCCGGGACGCCGCCGGGACCGACTAGGTCGCGGTCCGGCGCAGGACTACTGTCGAGAGTGACGGCGCGCACGGGTGCGCCGGGAGGAGAGTGTCGTGGGTCTGTTCCGACGCGGCGGCAAGGACAGCGCCGCCGACGAGGTCGTCGAGACCGAGTCCGTCCCGCTCGACGAGCAGGAGGACGCGGAGCCGGCGGCCCCCGCCCGCACGACGGGGCCGTGGGACGCGAACGAGGTCGCCGACGACATCCCGCGCGTCGACCTCGGTGCGATCCGGCTGCCCGGCCTGCCCGGCATGGAGCTGCGGATGGAGATCGACAAGGCCACGAACGTCGTGTCGGCCGCGTCCGTGCTGCTCGACGGGTCCTCGCTGCAGGTCCAGGCGTTCGCCGCGCCGCGGTCCGAGGGGATCTGGGACGAGATCCGCGAGGAGATCGCCGAGTCGGTGACCTCCCAGGGCGGGTCGGTCGACGACATCCCCGGCCCGTTCGGCCGCGAGCTGCTCGCACGGCTCCCCGTGAAGACCCCGGAGGGCCGCACCGGTCACCGCCCCGCGCGCTTCATCGGCGCCGACGGTCCGCGCTGGTTCCTGCGGGGCGTCATCACCGGCAAGGGCGCCGTCGAGCCCGCAGCCGCCGAGGCGCTCGAGCAGCTGTTCGCACGCATCGTCGTCGTCCGCGGCACGGAGGCGCGCCCGCCGCGCGACCTGCTCGCGCTGCGCCTGCCCGGTCCGACCCCAGCTCCGGCCGAGGCGGCGACCGAGAAGCCGACGTTCGACCCGCTCACCCGCGGACCGGAGATCACGGAGATCCGATGACGCTCAGGGAGCGCATGCGCAAGGTCGTCGCGTCGCAGGCCGAGATCGAGGCCGACGAGGAGCGCGCGGACGCCCTGCGGTCGGTCGGTTGCACGCCCGTCGAGAAGCTCGCCGACCGCACGCGCGCGAGCGTGTCGGGCGTGATCCGCTCGGTCGTGCTGCGACCGCGCGAGGGCGTGCCCGCGCTCGAGGCCGAGCTCTACGACGGCAGCGGCACGCTCGACCTCGTCTGGCTGGGTCGCCGCGAGATCGCCGGCGTCGCGCCCGGTCGCCGCCTGCGGATCGAGGGCCTGGTCTGCCAGGTCGACGGCCGTCGCACGGTGTTCAACCCGAAGTACGAGCTGCGTCCGCGGCCGGGGGAGTGACGTGACCGAGGAGCCGCGGCACGCCGCCGACCCGGCCGCCGCGGAGCGGCCCCTCGACGTCGTCGACGACGTCGTCCAGCCCGAGGAGGGCGGGACGGCGCGTGGCCTGCGGGCCGTCACCGCCGACGAGTTCTCCGCGCTCGACGCGATGGGCGGCGTCCGGGGGATCGTCGAGTCGGTCGCGCCCGGGCTGCTGTTCGTGATCGTCTACCTGGTGTCGGGTCAGCAGATGAGGCCGGCGCTGGTCGCAGCCGGTGGCGCCGCGCTCGTCGCGGTCGTCGCCCGCCTCGTGCAGCGCACGCCCGTCACGCAGGCGTTCGCCGGGGTCGTCGGTGTGGGCATCGGCGTCTTCTGGGCCGTCCGGACGGGGCAGGCCGAGGACTACTTCGCGTACGGCCTGTGGACCAACGTCGCGTACCTCGTCGGGACGCTCGTCTCGGTGCTGGTCGGGTGGCCGCTCGTCGGGATCGTCGCCGGGCTGTTCGCGAAGGACGGACCCGTCGCGGGCGGTTCGTGGTCGGCGGCCGTCGCGTGGCGGCAGGACCGCGCGCTGCGGCGGCGCTACACGCTCGCGACCTGGCCCATCATCATCGTCTTCGCGCTGCGCCTCGGCGTGCAGGTGCCGCTCTACCTGTCGGCCGAGGTCGCGTGGCTGGGCACCGCGAAGCTGCTCATGGGCGTCCCGCTGTTCGCGCTCGCCCTCTGGTTCAGGCCTGGCTCCTGGTCCGCGGGTCAGGAGCAGGTCGAGCGCCTTCTCGTCCGCGTCACGACCCGTGACGAACAGCAGCTCGTCACGCCCCTCGAGGGTGTCGTCCGGGCTGGGGGCGATCGGTCGCGCGTCGCGCACGATGCACGCGAGGACCGTGTCGGCGGGCCAGTCGATCTGACCGACGCGCAGGCCCGCGAGCGGCGAGTCGTCGGGCAGCGTGATCTCGAGGATGTCCGCACGCGACTGGTGGAACGTGAAGATCCGCACCAGGTCGCCGACCGTGACGGCCTCCTCGACCATCGCCGTCATGATGCGCGGCGTCGACACGGCGACGTCGACGCCCCACGCCTCGTCGAACATCCACTCGTTCTTCGGGTTGTTGACGCGCGCGACGGTGCGCGGCACGCCGAACTCCGTCTTCGCGAGCAGCGAGATGACGAGGTTGGCCTTGTCGTCGCCCGTCGCGGCCACGACGACGTCGCACTCGTCCGCGCGGACCTCGCGCAGCGTCGGCAGCTCGCACGCGTCGGCGAGCAGCCAGTCCGCGTCGGCGACCTGCGCGACGCGCATCGCGGACGGCTGCCGGTCGATGAGCGTGACCTCGTGGTCGTGACCGAGCAGCTCGCGCGCGATCGAGCGGCCGACCGAGCCCGCGCCGGCGATGACGACCCTCACTCGGTCACCGCCGGGGCGTGCGTGAGGGTCCGCTCGACGAAGGCCGCGTCGTCGGCCCGGAACAGCGCGTGCACGATGTCGTTCTCCTGCAGGACGGTGTCCGGCGCCGGCAGCACGCCGTCGCCGTAGCGGGTGAGGTAGGCGACGCGGACGCCGGCGGCGTCCTCGAGCGTGCGCAGCGGGCGCCCGATCCAGCCCTCGTGCACGTCGACCTGCGCGAGCTGGATCTGGCCCGACGGGTCGCGGTACTCGTCCGTCGCGCCCATCGGCAGCAGCCGGCGCAGCACCTGGTGCGCGGTCCAGCGGACCGTCGCGACCGTCGGGATGCCGAGCCGCTGGTAGATCTCGGCACGGTGCGGGTCGTAGATGCGGGCGACGACGTTGTCGATCCCGAACGTCTCGCGCACGACGCGCGCCGCCAGGATGTTCGAGTTGTCGCCGTCGGACACCGCGGCGAACCCGAACGCGTCCTCGATGCCCGCCTGCGTGAGCGTGTCGCGGTCGAAGCCCATGCCGGTGACCTTGTTGCCGCCGAAGTCGGCGTCGAGGCGCCGGAAGGCGTCGGGGTTCTGGTCGACGACGGCCACCGAGTGGCCGTTCTCCTCGAGCGACTGCGCGAGCGACGCGCCGACGCGGCCGCAGCCCATGATCACGAAGTGCACAGGGCGTCACGCTATACCTGCTGGGCCGTCCCGGTGCGCCGAGGACCTGCGGGACCACCGGATGGTGCTGCGGGGTCACGGCGGGCCTAGCATCAGACATCGTGTCGGACCTCGCGGATGCCGCCAAGCGACTCGTCCTCGGACGCCCCGTCCGGAGCGACCGGCTCGGCCACACGCTCCTGCCGAAGCGGATCGCCCTGCCGGTGTTCGCCTCGGACGCGCTGTCGTCGGTCGCGTACGCGCCCGACGAGATCCTGCTGACCCTGTCGCTGGCCGGGCTGTCGGCGCTCGTCATCTCACCGTGGGTCGGCCTCGCGGTCGTCGTCGTGATGATCACGGTGGTGGCGTCCTACCGGCAGAACGTCCACGCGTACCCGTCGGGCGGCGGCGACTACGAGGTCGCGAACACGAACCTCGGTCCCAGCGCCGGCGTGACCGTCGCGAGCGCGCTGCTGGTCGACTACGTCCTCACCGTCGCGGTGTCGATCTCGTCCGGCGCGCAGTACGCGGCGACGGCGTTCCCGCCGCTGCGCGGGCACGAGGCGGCGTTCGCGATCGGGCTGGTCGTGCTGCTGACGATCGCGAACCTGCGCGGCGTCAAGGAGTCGGGGCGCGCGTTCGCGGTCCCGGTGTACCTGTTCATGTTCGCGATCGGCTCGCTCGCGCTGTTCGGTGCGATCCGCTACTTCACGGGGTCGCTGCCGCTCGCGGAGAGCGCCGGTCTCGACGTCGCGCCCGAGGCGGGCTTCGACCAGGGCCTCGCGGGCCTCGCGGGCTTCTTCCTCATCCTGCGCGCGTTCGCGTCGGGCTGTGCGGCGCTCACGGGTGTCGAGGCGATCAGCAACGGCGTCCCGGCGTTCAAGAAGCCAAAGTCGAAGAACGCGGCGACGACGCTCGCGCTGCTCGGTGGTCTCTCGATCGTCATGATCATGTCGATCCTCCTGCTCGCGCAGGCGACCCAGGTGCGGTTCGCCGAGGACCCGGCGATCCAGCTGCTCGAGGACGGGGTGCCGGTCGGCGACGAGTACGTGCAGCACCCGGTCATCAGCCAGCTCGCGGACTCGGTGTTCCAGGGCATCCCGGTGATGTTCGTGCTGGTCTCCGTGGTGACGGGCCTGATCCTGGTGCTCGCCGCGAACACCGCCTTCAACGGCTTCCCGGTGCTCGGCTCGATCCTGGCGCGCGACGGGTACCTGCCGCGCCAGCTGCACACGCGCGGCGACCGGCTGGCGTTCTCCAACGGCATCGTCACGCTCGCGGCCGCGGCGATCGCGCTGATCTGGGCGTTCGACGCCGAGGTCACGCGCCTCATCCAGCTCTACATCGTCGGCGTCTTCGTGTCCTTCACCATCAGCCAGACGGGCATGGTGCGGCACTGGACGCGCGCGCTGCGCACCGAGCCGAACCCGTCGGTCCGCAGCCGGATGAAGCGCTCGCGGGTCATCAACACGATCGGCCTCGCGATGACGGGCACCGTCCTCGTCATCGTGCTGGTCACGAAGTTCACGCACGGCGCGTGGATCGCGATCCTCGCGATGATCGTCGTGTTCGTGCTCATGAAGGGCATCAACAAGCACTACCAGCACGTGCGGGCCGAGCTCGCGCTGGGCACGGACGCCGACGCGCACCGCGCGCTGCCGAGCCGGGTGCACGCGATCGTCCTCGTCTCGCACCTGCACCGGCCGACGATGCGGGCGCTGGCCTACGCGCGCGCGTCGCGCCCGCAGCTCCTGGAGGCCGTGACGGTGGGCGTGGACCCGGAGGACGTCGACGCGCTGCGCGCGCAGTGGGAGTCGATGAACCTGCCGGTGCCGCTGCGCGTGCTCGACTCGCCGTTCCGGGAGATCACGCGGCCGGTGCTCACGTACGTGCGGTCGATCCGCCGCGAGAGCCCGCGCGACCTCGTCGTCGTGTACATCCCCGAGTACGTCGTCGGGCACTGGTGGGAGCAGCTGCTGCACAACCAGAGCGCGCTGCGCCTCAAGGGGCGCCTGCTGTTCACCCCGGGCGTGGTGGTGGCGTCGGTGCCGTGGCAGCTCGCCTCGACGGAGGGGCAGACAGGTCTCGAGGACCCGGTGCGGGGTACGGTGCCGCGTGGTTACTGAGACGACGGAGGCCGTGGGCGCGGTCGTGGAGCTCGAGGTCGGGCCGGTCGCGCACGGCGGGCACTGCGTCGCGCGGCACCAGGGGCGCGTCGTGTTCGTGCGGCACACGCTGCCCGGCGAGCGCGTGCGTGCGCGGCTGACGGACGCGGGGGAGACCGCGAAGTTCTGGCGTGCCGACGCGGTCGAGGTGCTCGACGCGTCGGCCGACCGGGTCGCGTCCGCGTGGCCGCAGGCCGGTGCGGGCGGCGTGGGCGGTGGCGAGCTGGCGCACGTCGCGCTGCCCGCGCAGCGTGCGTGGAAGCAGGCGGTGCTCGAGGAGCAGCTGCGACGGCTCGCACGCGACGAGCGGTCCGTCCCGATGCACGCGGCACCCGGGGACGACGAGCGCGGCGGGCTGCACTGGCGCACGCGCATCGACCTCGTCGCCGACGCCGAGGGCCGCGCCGGCATGCGCGGGCACCGGTCGCACGAGGTGCACGCGCTGACCGCGATGCCGCTCGCGACCGAGCGGATCGAGGCGCTCGGGCTGTTCGACCGGCGGTGGACGGCCGGTGCACGGATCGAGGCGGTCGCTCCGGCCGGCGGCGACACGCCCGTGGTCCTGCTCGACGGGGCGCCGTTCGACCTGTCCCGCGGTCGCGTCGACCCGCGCCCGAACGCCCGTGCGGCGGTGCGCGAGGAGGTGCGTCGCGGCGACGTCGGGTACGCGTACCGCGTCGCGGCCGCCGGCTTCTGGCAGGTGCACCGTCAGGCTCCGGGCGTCCTGGTCGACGCCGTGCTGACCGGCCTGGGCGACGTGACCGGGGCGACCGTGCTGGACCTGTACGCGGGCGCGGGCCTGTTCACGCTACCGCTCGCGGACGCGGTCGCGGACGGTGAGGTGGTGTCCGTCGAGGGCGACGCGCGCGCGGTGCGCGACGCGCGACGCAACGTGCACGACCGACCGAACGTCGAGCTGCACGCGGGCGACGTCGCGCGTGTCCTCGTGGGCACGCAGGACGCCGACTCGGACGTGGTGCACGCCGACGCGGTCGTGCTCGACCCGCCGCGCACGGGCGCGGGTCGACGGGTCGTCGACGCGATCACCGCGCTGCGTCCCGAGCGCGTCGTCTACGTGGCGTGCGACCCGGCCGCGCTCGCGCGCGACGTCGCGCTGTTCGGGGGCGCGGGGTACGGGCTCGTCGACCTCCAGGGCTACGACCTGTTCCCGATGACGCACCACGTCGAGGCCGTCGCCGTCCTGTCCCGCTGACGCCGCTCGTCACCGCGACGGCCGCGCTGACCAGCGCTAGCGTGGGCGGGAGCCGGACCGCGGCGGCCCGGCGGAGGGAGGCACCCCGTGACCGAGAAGGACGCGGCGCACCGCCTGGCGGAAGCGAGCCGGCTGGCGACGCAGGAGCTCCACAAGCAGGGCACGCCCGACTACGACCCGCGCGCGCACGAGCGGGCCGTGGAGGCGGAGCGCAAGGCGCTCGACGCCCTCGAGGCCGAGAAGAAGGCGTCCGGGACGACCTGACCGGCCGCGCGCGGCCCGTCGGCCCCCGTCGTGGTCCGGCTCGTCGCCGGGCGGGCGACGGGGGCCGCGGCGTGCCGGTCCTCCGCGACGCGCCCGGAGCGTGGACGGAGGTGCGCCGAGCCGTTCCGAGCATGTATCTTGACGTCGAGATAATTCGCGACCCGAGCCGCCGTAGGCTGGGAGGTCGCACCGTCCTGCCGCCTGGGTGACCCCCATCCCCGGGCAGACTCGCCCAGCGAAGGAGCACCACGTGAGCAGCGTCGACAGCTTCGGATCGAAGGGAACGCTCGAGGTCGGTGACGCCTCGTACGAGGTGTACCGCCTCGCGGCCGTCCCCGGGCTGGATCGCCTGCCGTTCAGCCTCAAGATCCTCGCGGAGAACCTGCTCCGCACCGAGGACGGCGCGAACATCACCGCCGACCACGTGCGCGCGCTCGCCGGGTGGGACCCGAACGCCCAGCCCGACACCGAGATCCAGTTCACGCCCGCCCGCGTGATCATGCAGGACTTCACCGGCGTGCCCTGCGTCGTCGACCTCGCCACGATGCGCGAGGCCGTCGCGGAGCTCGGCGGTGACCCGTCCCGCATCAACCCGCTCGCGCCCGCCGAGATGGTCATCGACCACTCCGTGCAGATCGACGTCGCGGGACGCCCCGACGCGTTCGAGCGGAACGTCGAGCTCGAGTACCAGCGCAACCGTGAGCGCTACCAGTTCCTGCGCTGGGGCCAGACGGCGTTCGACGACTTCAAGGTCGTCCCGCCGGGCACCGGCATCGTGCACCAGGTCAACATCGAGTACCTCGCGCGCGGCGTCATGGTCCGTGACGGTCGTGCCTACCCCGACACGTGCGTCGGCACCGACTCGCACACGACGATGGTCAACGGCCTCGGCGTCCTGGGCTGGGGCGTCGGCGGCATCGAGGCCGAGGCGGCCATGCTCGGCCAGCCGGTGTCGATGCTCATCCCGCGCGTCGTCGGGTTCAAGCTCACGGGCCAGATCCCGTCGGGCGTGACCGCGACCGACGTCGTGCTCACCATCACGCAGCAGCTGCGCCAGCACGGTGTCGTCGGCAAGTTCGTCGAGTTCTACGGCGACGGCGTCGCCGCGGTGCCGCTCGCGAACCGCGCCACGATCGGCAACATGAGCCCCGAGTTCGGCTCGACGGTGGCGATCTTCCCGATCGACGGCGTGACCATCGAGTACCTGCGCCTCACCGGCCGCTCGCAGGAGCAGCTGGCGCTCGTCGAGGCGTACGCCAAGGAGCAGGGCCTCTGGCACGACCCGTCGGCCGAGGGCTACACGGAGCCGGTCTTCTCCGAGTACCTCGAGCTCGACCTGTCGACGGTCGTCCCGTCGATCGCCGGCCCGAAGCGCCCGCAGGACCGCATCGAGCTGTCCGAGGCCAAGGAGTCGTTCGCGGCGTCGATCCTCGACTACGTCGACCCGCACGAGGCCGCCGCGTTCACCGGTCTCGACGAGTCCGTCGAGGAGACCTTCCCGGCGTCCGACCCGATCGCGGCCAGCGCGCACACCGACTCGTCCGACGCACCCGCGGGCGCGCTGCACGGCGACTCGGCCCACCGCCCGCACAAGCGCGTCCCCGTGACGCTCGCGGACGGCACCCGGACCGAGCTGGACCACGGGCACGTCGTCATCGCGTCGATCACGTCGTGCACCAACACGTCGAACCCGTCGGTCATGCTGGCGGCGGCGCTGCTCGCGCGGAACGCGGTCGAGAAGGGCCTGACGGCCAAGCCGTGGGTCAAGACGTCGATGGCGCCCGGCTCGCAGGTCGTCACGAACTACTACGAGAAGGCCGGCCTGTGGCCGTCGCTCGAGAAGCTCGGCTTCCACCTGGTCGGCTACGGCTGCGCCACGTGCATCGGCAACTCGGGCCCGCTGCCCGACGAGGTGTCGGCGACCGTCAACGAGCACGACCTGTCGGTCGTCTCGGTGCTGTCGGGCAACCGCAACTTCGAGGGGCGCATCAACCCCGACGTGAAGATGAACTACCTCGCGTCGCCGCCGCTGGTCATCGCGTACGCGCTGGCCGGGACGATGGACTTCGACTTCGAGAACGAGCCGCTCGGCACGACCGAGTCCGGCGAGCCGGTGTTCCTCCGCGACATCTGGCCGTCGCCGCAGGACGTGCAGGCGACGATCGACGCGTCGATCGACCGTCAGATGTTCACCGAGGACTACGCCGACGTGTTCACCGGCGACGAGCGGTGGCGCTCGCTGCCGACGCCCGAGGGCAACACGTTCGAGTGGGACGCCGAGTCGACCTACGTCCGCAAGCCCCCGTACTTCGAGGGCATGGGCGCGACGCCGGAGCCCGTCACCGACATCACCGGCGCGCGCGTGCTCGCGAAGCTCGGCGACTCGGTCACCACCGACCACATCAGCCCCGCGGGCTCGATCAAGGCGGACAGCCCCGCGGGCGTCTACCTGGCCGAGCACGGCGTGGAGCGTCGCGACTTCAACTCCTACGGCTCGCGCCGCGGGAACCACGAGGTCATGATCCGCGGCACGTTCGCGAACATCCGCCTGCGCAACCAGCTCGTGCCCGGCACCGAGGGCGGGTTCACGAAGAACCTGCTCACGGGCGAGGACACGACGATCTACGACGCGTCGGTCGCCTACCAGGAGGCGGGCGTCCCGCTCGTCGTCCTCGGCGGCAAGGAGTACGGCTCGGGCTCGTCGCGCGACTGGGCGGCCAAGGGCACGCGACTGCTCGGCGTCCGCGCGGTCATCACCGAGTCGTTCGAGCGCATCCACCGCTCGAACCTCATCGGGATGGGCGTCCTGCCGCTGCAGTTCCCCGAGGGCGAGAACGCCGACTCGCTCGGCCTGGACGGCACGGAGACGTTCGACATCGCGGGCGTCACCGAGCTCAACGAGGGCCGCACGCCCCGCACGGTGCACGTGACCGCCACGAAGACCGACGGCGGCGTCGTCGAGTTCGACGCGGTCGTCCGCATCGACACGCCCGGCGAGGCGGACTACTACCGCAACGGCGGCATCCTGCAGTACGTGCTGCGGTCGCTCGTGAGCTGATCGCGGCGGGCGCCTCGCGCCTGACCGACGGGCCGTCTCCCCTGGGAGGCGGCCCGTCGTCGTCCGAGGACGCGCCTACACCTGCCCGAAGCCGGGCGCGGTCGTGACGGCCCACGAGCGGCGCAGGAGCTCCTCGAGGACCGTCAGGTCGACCTCGTCGAGGTCCTTGAGGTAGAGGCAGCTCACGCTCGTGGTGTGCGGGCCCAGGCGCGCCAGCAGGTCCGCGTGCGCGTCGAAGCCGTCGGCGAGGTAGACGGTCGTCGACGAGCGGCGCGGCGAGAACCCGGCGGCGCTCGCGTCACCCTCGCGACCCGACGCGTACCGGTAGTGGTACCGGCCGTAGCCGACGATCGACGGGCCCCACATGCGGGGTTCCTCGCCCGTCACGCGGCCGTACAGCGCGAGCAGCCGCTCGGCGTCGCGGCGTCGTACGGGGTGCTCGACGGCGTCGACGAACGCCCGGACGTCGGCGTCGGTGGGGACGGTCTTCGGCTGGTCGGCCATCGGCCCAGTATCGCCGCGCGTCGCGGTCGGGTCACGGGTCGACGGCGAACGCGCCGGCGACCAGGGCGACGAGCGCGCGCAGGTGCGTGCCCGCCTCGTCGTCGCGGTCGGGGTTGGCCTCGACGACCACGAGGCCCGCGAAGCCGTCGGCGCGGACGAGCGCCGCGAGCAGCCGGGCCAGGACCGGCGGGGTGAGGCCGCGGCCGTACGTCGGGACGTCGGCCACGGGGAGCGCGAAGAAGTCCAGCACGTCGACGTCGAGGTGCACGAGGAAGCCGTCCGGCCCCGACACGTGCGTGGCCGCGGCCGCAACCGCCTCCGGAGCTGCCACGACGCGGGAGGCGGGCAGACGCGTCGCGGGGACGAGCCCGTGCACGTCCTCCTCCTCGTCGGCGTACCCGACGAACGCGAGCCGGTCCGCGGCCAGCAGCGGGCGACGCGGGCCCAGGCCGGCGAGCGCGTCGTGCGCGCCCGGCAGGTCGAGCGCGTGCGCCACGCCCATGGAGTCGGCGATCGGCTCGTCGGCATGGTCGGTCGGCAGGTGCAGGTCCTGGCCGCCGTCCACGTACACCAGCCCGAGGTCGCGGCCCGCGTCGGCCGCGGCCGCCAGCACCGCGAGGGTCACGGTGCACTCACCGCCGACGACGAGCGGCGCGTGGCCCGCGGCGAGCACCCCCAGCACGGCCGCGCGCGCCTCCTGCAGCCCTGCGGCGACGCGGTCGACGTCGTGCGGCACGGTGGTCGTCGGCGGGTCGTGCCGCCACCGGGCCACCGGGGTGTCGCCGTGGTCGACGACGTCGCGCCCGGCGGCCGAGAGCGCGGCGACGAGCCCGGCGGCCCGCAGCGCTGCGGGTGCGCGCTCGAGTCCCGGCGCGTGGGCGGCGGCGCTGGACGGCACACCGAGGAGTCCGAGCGGCACGGGCGTCATGCCCGCCACCGTACGGACGGGGCCCGACACGGACCCGTCAGACGGCGAGGGCCTCCTCCAGCGCACGGCGTCCGACCTGCGCCAGGTGCGGGTGGTCGACCGGGTGCTGCAGCAGGATCACCGCGAAGTGCAACGCCCACGCGTGCGCCCGCCGCCACATGGCGTCGTCCCAGCCGCACGCGGCGTCGAGACGGTCGCGGAACGCGCCCCGGCCGTCGGCGTCGAACGTGAGCCACGCGGTCGCGAGGTCCGAGGCCGGATCACCCGAGGTGACGTCGCCGAAGTCGATGAGCGCGTGCAGCCGGCCGTCTCGCACGAGCAGGTTCGCGGGGTGCGGGTCGCCGTGCAGCCACAGCGCGGGCCCGTCCCACGCCGGCGCCGCCGCGAGCTCGGCACGCCGCTCGAGCACGCGGTCGGCCTCGGGGAGCGCGATCCGGTCCAGCCGGTCGCGCAGCACCGTCGCGTCGGGGGACAGCGGTACGCCGCGGAACGGGTTGACGGGCGCGTCGGCAGGGGCCGGCCGGTGCAGCGCCACGAACACGTCCGCGAGGTCCGCGACCCACGCCGTGCGGTCGGCGACGGGCGCGCGCCACGCCGGCTCCGCGTGGAACCACGGCACGACGCTCCACGCCCACGGGTAACCGTCGCCGGGCACACCGACGCGCACCGGCACGGGCGTCGCGACGGGCAGCCGCGGTGCGAGGACCGGCAGCCACCGCTGCTCGTGCGCCACGAGCGGCGCGGAGACGGACCGGACGGGGAAGCGCAGCGCGAGGTCGTCGCCGAGACGCCACAGGACGTTGTCCCAGCCGGTCCCGGCGGGCGTGAGCGGGAGGTCGGCGAGGTCGGGATGCTGCGCGCGCAGCAGGCCGCGCACCAGCGTCTCGTCGACGTCGATCTCGGGCACGGGGTGGGTCACGGTGCTCCTCTCGCGCTGGGCCGCTCGTCCGGGCCGGTGGTACCGCGAACGCCCGCGCGGCGACGGTCCGCCAGGCTACGGTGCGGACGACGGACGCGTCGGGGCGTCCCGGGCCGGCGGGAGGATGCGGGTGCGGACGGGCGAGGCGCGGACCGGGGCCGTGCGGACCGGGGCCGTGCGGACCGGGGCCGTGCGGACCGGGGCCGTGCGGACCGGGGCCGTGCGGACCGGCGTCGTGCGGACCGCCGGGACCGCGGTGGTGGTCCTCGTCGTCGCCGCGTGCGGAGCCGACAGCCAGGCCGGCTTCGGGATGCCGACGCAGACGGCCGTCGGGGGCGTCCCGGGCGAGCGGACCGAGGTCGAGGGCGTCCTGCGGGTCGAGGTGAACGGCTGCTTCACGCTCGAGCTCGACGACGGCTCACGTCGCTGGGTCGTCTGGCCGGACGGCTTCGAGCACGACGGCGAGGGCGTGGTGCTCGCCCGCTCGTTCCGGGCGCTCGACGGCGACCGCCTCGTGGGCGAGGGCCTCCTGGTCGACGCCGCCGCACTGCCGGACTGGGAGAACCCCGACTCGTACGCCCACGCGTTCGGGACGTTCTGCGAGGCCGGCGACCTCGGCGTCGTCGCGTTCGACGAGGTCGCGACGGCCTGACCGGGCCGACGCCGGGCGCGAACCCGCCGGACGGGCGTCAGTGCGGCCGGACCTCGCGCCGCACGTCCCACGGCACGGCCCAGCCGAGCGCGTCGAACATGCGGCTCAGCACGATGCCCGTGAAGCCCCACACGACGAGGTCGTCGACGACGAACGCGGGCGTGCGCACGCGGGCCCCGAAGCGCTCGTGCACGACGCTCGCGCGGTGCGTCGGGTCGAGCAGGTCCGCGACCGGCACGCGGAAGACGTCGACCGTCTCGCCGTGGTCGACGGCAGCCACCTCCGACGGCCGCGTCCACCAGGCCGGCACGGGCGTCACCACGTGGTTGCTCACGGGAACGGCGAGCGGCGGCAGCTCGCCGAGCACCTCGACGCCGGTCGGGTCGAGCCCGGTCTCCTCGACGGCCTCGCGGACCGCGGCTGCGGCGGGGGAGTCGTCGTCGGGCTCGGTCCGACCACCCGGGAACGCGACCTGGCCGGCGTGATGGCCCAGGGTCGCGGCCCGACGCTGCAGCAGCACGTCGAGGTCGCCCGCGACGGCCGGCCGGTCCGCGTCGGCGGTCGCGGCGTCGAGCACGCCGAACAGCACGAGCACCGCCGCGGGGCGGGCGGCCGACACGTCGCGCAGCACGCGCGTCGGGTCGACCCGCCAGTCCAGCCCGCGTGCGCACAGGTCCAGCAGCTCGGCCCGGGCGCCGGCGGGGGTCGCGGGGGCCGACGTCATCCGCGCGTCCGGACGAGCTCCCCGAACGCGGCGAACGCCTTCTCGGCGGCGGGCACGAGCGTCGGCAGGTGCCGGGCACCGCCCGCGCGGACCGCGTCGACCTCGTCCGGGTCGAGCGCCGCCGTCATGTCGGGCGTGCCGAGCCACAGGTCGAGCATCGACGCGGTGACCTCGGGGTGGAACTGCAGCCCGAGCGCGCTGCCCGCGCGGAACGCCTGCACCGGGGTGGTCGGCGTCGACGCGAGCAGCGTCGCGCCCGCGGGCAGGTCGACGGCGTCGGAGTGCCAGTGCAGCACGGTCGGCCGGTCGCCGAGCGCGCCCAGCACGAGGTCCTCGGCGACGACGTCGACGGGGGCGAACCCGATCTCCGTGCCGTGCCGCAGGTGCAGCCGTGACCCGAGGGCGAGCGCGAGGACCTGCATGCCGAGGCACACGCCGAGCACGGGCACGTCGGCGTCCACCGCGTCGGCGAGCAGGCGCCGCTCGACGACCAGGCCAGGGAAGCGCTCGTCGTCGGCGTCCATCGGCCCGCCCATGACGACGACGCCGGACACCTCGTCGAGCGCGGGCAGCCGCGGCTCGGCGTCGTGCAGCACGGTGCGGATCCGCAACGGTCCGTCGATCCCGGCCGCGATCAGCCCCGGACCCTCGTGCGGGACGTGCGTGAGGACCAGGACGGGGCGCACGCCGGTCACCAGCCGTCGGGCAGCGGGCGGCCCTCCTCGTAGCCCGCCGCGGACTGGATGCCGACCGTCGCGCGGTCGAAGAGCTCCTCGAGCGAGGTCGCGCCGACGTACGTCGCGGCTGAGCGGACGCCCGCGGTGACGTGGTCGAGCAGGTCCTCCACACCGGGACGGCGCGGGTCGAGGTACATGCGCGAGGACGAGATGCCCTCCTCGTAGAGCGCCTTGCGGGCCCGCTCGAACGCCGAACCGCCCCGCGTGCGTGCGGCGACGGCACGCGCCGACGCCATGCCGAAGCTCTCCTTGTACAGGCGGCCCTCGCCGTCCTCGTGCAGGTCGCCGGGCGACTCGTGCGTCCCGGCGAACCAGGAGCCGATCATGACCTGCGACGCACCGGCTGCCAGCGCGAGCGCGACGTCGCGCGGGTGCCGCACGCCGCCGTCCGCCCACACGTGCCGGCCGAGCCGGCGGGCCTCGGCGGCGCACTCCAGCACGGCCGAGAACTGCGGGCGGCCGACCGCGGTCATCATGCGCGTCGTGCACATGGCGCCCGGCCCGACGCCGACCTTGACGATGTCGGCGCCGGCCTCGATCAGGTCGCGCGTGCCCTGGGCGGTCACGACGTTGCCCGCGACGACCGGCACCTGCGGGTCGAGCGAGCGCACGGCGCCGAGCGCCTCGAGCATCTTGCGCTGGTGGCCGTGCGCGGTGTCGACGACGAGCACGTCGACGCCCGCCTCGAGCAGCTCGGCCGTCTTCGCCTTGACGTCGCCGTTGATGCCGACGGCGGCGCCGACGCGCAGACGCCCCTCGGCGTCGGTCGCGGGCGCGTAGATCGACGAGCGCAGCGCGCCGACCTGCGTGAGCACACCGACGAGGACGCCGTCGCGGACGACGGGGGAGAAGCGGCGGCGCGAGCCGTGCAGCTGCTCGAACGCGGCCTCCAGGCCGCGCGTGCCGCCCTGCTCGACGACGGACAGGTCGACCGTCGTCGGGTGCGGGGACATGACGTCCTCGACCTGCGTGAACCGGTCGACGCCCTGGCAGTCGGCCTCGGTCACGACGCCGACCGGGCGGCCGTCCCGCACGACGACCGCCGCGCCGTGCGACCGCTTGCCGATGAGCGTGAGGGCGGTGTGCACGGTGTCGTGCGGCGAGACGACGACCGCGCTCTCGACGACTGTGTGCCGCGCCTTCACCGAGGACACGACGTCCGCGACCACGTCGGTCGGGATGTCCTGCGGGATGACCGCGATGCCGCCGCGGCGGGCGACCGTCTCGGCCATCCGGCGGCCCGCGACGGCCGTCATGTTGGCGACGACGACGGGGACGGTGGTGCCGGTGCCGTCGACGGGCGTGAGGTCGACGTCGAAGCGGGAGATGACCTCGGAACGCGACGGGACGAGGAAGACGTCGCCGTAGGTGAGGTCGGAGGCCGGAGTCTGGCCGGGCAGGAAGCGCATGGGAGTTCCCCTTTCCGATCGATGGTACCGGGTGGGGTGCGCGCGGCCTCGGCGGGACCGTGGGGCGGGCCGGGACCTGCGGCGTCGTCGCGCGGGATCTTCACCGCGCCTCCACGGTACCGACCACGCCCCTGACCGGCCCGGACGGCGGGGACCACCCCGCGGGACCTAGAGTGTGCAGGCGAAGCCTTCGGCGTCCGCAGCGTGCGGCATCGTCGCCGCACCGGGAGGAGAGGCTGCCTCATGGCACTGCTGGAGTCGATCACGTCACCCGCGGACGTGCGCCGCCTGACCCGCACGCAGGTCGCGCGGCTCGCGGACGAGATCCGCACGTTCCTCGTCGAGTCGGTGTCGCGGACGGGCGGCCACCTGGGCCCGAACCTCGGCGTCGTCGAGCTGACCATCGCGCTGCACCGCGTCTTCGACTCGCCGCGCGACACGATGGTGTTCGACACCGGTCACCAGGCGTACGTGCACAAGCTGCTGACGGGCCGCACGGACTTCTCGCAGCTGCGCCGTCGTGGTGGGCTCTCGGGCTACCCGAGCCGCACGGAGTCGGAGCACGACGTCGTCGAGAACTCGCACGCGTCGACCGCGCTGTCGTGGGCCGACGGGATCGCCAAGGCCAACCAGCTCCAGGGCCGCGGGCAGCGGCACGTCGTCGCGGTCATCGGCGACGGCGCGCTCACCGGCGGCATGGCCTGGGAGGCGCTCAACAACATCGCCGCCGGCCAGGACCGTCGCCTCGTGGTCGTCGTCAACGACAACGGCCGGTCCTACGCGCCGACGATCGGCGGCCTCGCCCGTCACCTCGACACGCTGCGCACGACACAGGGCTACGAGAACGTCCTGTCGTGGGGCAAGCAGACGCTCCGCCGGTCCGGCCCGCCCGGGCGGTTCGCGTACGACGCGCTGCACGGCCTGAAGAAGGGCATCAAGGACGTCGTCGCGCCGCAGGGGATGTTCGAGGACCTCGGGCTCAAGTACGTCGGGCCGGTCGACGGGCACGACGAGCAGGCCGTCGAGCACGCGCTGCGCCGCGCCAAGGCGTTCGGCGGGCCCGTGATCGTGCACGTCATCACCGAGAAGGGCCGCGGGTACACGCCGGCCGAGCAGGACGTCGCCGACCGGTTCCACGCGGTCGGCCAGATCCACCCGGAGACGGGTCTGCCGCTCGCTCCGTCGCGGTTCGGCTGGACGAGCGTGTTCGCCGACGAGATCGTGCGCATCGGCCGCCGCCGCAAGGACGTCGTGGCGATCACCGCGGCGATGCTCCAGCCGGTCGGGCTCGCGCCGTTCGCCGCGGAGTTCCCCGACCGCGTGTTCGACGTGGGCATCGCCGAGCAGCACGCGGCGACGTCGGCCGCCGGGATGGCCTACGGCGGGCTGCACCCGGTCGTCGCGGTCTACGCGACGTTCCTCAACCGCGCGTTCGACCAGGTGCTCATGGACGTCGCGCTGCACAAGGCCGGCGTGACGTTCGTGCTCGACCGGGCGGGCCTGACGGGCGACGACGGCGCGAGCCACAACGGCATGTGGGACATGGCGATGCTCGGCATCGTGCCCGGCCTGCGCCTCGCGGCTCCGCGCGACGAGCCCACGCTGCGCGACGCGCTGCGCACGGCCGTCGACGTCGACGACGCCCCCACGGTCGTCCGCTACCCCAAGGGTGCGATGGGCGACCCGCTGCCCGCGGTCGACGACGTCGACGGGATCGACGTGCTCGCGCGCCACGACGGTGCGGACGCCGAGGCGCGGTCCGTGCTCGTCGTCGGCGTCGGGGCGATGGCGGCGACCGCCGTCGCGACGGGCGAGCTGCTCGCGGCGCACGGCCTGCGCGTGACCGTCGTCGACCCGCGCTGGGTGCTGCCGGTGCCGACCGCGCTGACCAAGCTCGCGGGCGAGCACGACCACGTCGTGACGGTCGAGGACGGGCTCGTGGACGGTGGGATCGGCGCGCTGCTCGGGCAGCGCTGCACCGACGTCGGCGTGCACACGCCCGTGCAGGCGGTCGGCATCCCGCGCCGGTTCCTCGACCACGCGTCGCGCGACCAGCTCGTCGGCGAGCTGCGGCTGGGGCCGAACGACGTCGCGCGGGACGTGCTCACGGCCCTCGGCCGGGTGCCCGGACCGGGGCAGTAGCGCACGTCACAGCGGCCCTCGCGGGGGCCGGGGCGAAGGTCCCAAGACATCCCATCACTTGCTCCATAGGTTCGAGTTATCGACCCGCACGGAGGAGCGAAGATGTCCACCACCGCAGTCCCCGCCACCGCCCACGACGAGGCCACCACCCCGGCCGCGTGGACCGGCTTCGTCATCGGCCCCTGGGCCGACCATGTCGACGTGCGGGACTTCATCCAGCGCAACTACACGCCCTACGAGGGTGACAGCGCGTTCCTCGCGGGCCCGACCGCCCGCACGACGCGCATCTGGGACCGCCTGAGCGCGATGTTCCCGGCCGAGCGCGAGAAGGGCGTCTACGACGTCGACGCGAAGACCCCGTCCACGATCACGTCGCACGCCCCCGGCTACATCGCGAAGGACGACGAGATCATCGTCGGCCTCCAGACCGACGCCCCGCTCAAGCGCGCGATCATGCCCAACGGCGGCTACCGGATGGTCGAGAAGTCGCTCGAGACCTACGGCTACGAGCCCGACCCGATCGTCTCCGAGATCTTCAGCAAGTACCGCAAGACGCACAACGACGGCGTCTTCGACGTCTACCCGCCGGCCGTGCGCGCCGCGCGCTCGTCCCACATCATCACGGGCCTGCCCGACGCCTACGGCCGCGGCCGGATCATCGGCGACTACCGCCGCGTCGCCCTGTACGGCGTCGACGCGCTCATCGCCGCCAAGAAGCTCGAGCGTGCCGAGCTCGACATGGAGCGCTCCGTCGAGGACGTCATCCGCGACCGCGAGGAGAACGCGGAGCAGATCCGCGCGCTCAACGAGCTCAAGCAGATGGCCGCGTCCTACGGGTACGACATCTCCGGCCCGGCGACGACCGGCCGCGAGGCCGTGCAGTGGCTGTACTTCGCGTACCTCGCCGCCGTGAAGGAGCAGAACGGCGCCGCGATGTCGCTCGGCCGGACGTCGACCTTCCTCGACATCTACCTGCAGCGCGACCTCGAGGCCGGCATCCTCACGGAGGAGCAGGCGCAGGAGATCATCGACGACTTCGTCGTGAAGCTGCGGATCGTGCGCTTCCTGCGCACCCCCGAGTACGACGCGCTCTTCTCGGGCGACCCCACCTGGGTGACCGAGTCGATCGGCGGCATGGGCGAGGACGGGCGCACGCTCGTCACGAAGACGTCGTTCCGCTACCTGCAGACGCTCTACAACCTGGGCCCGGCGCCCGAGCCGAACATGACCGTGTTCTGGAGCGACAGCCTCCCGGCCGGGTTCAAGGCGTACTGCGCGCAGGTGTCGATCGACACGAGCGCCGTGCAGTACGAGTCCGACGAGCTCATCCGCAACGACTGGGGCGACGACGCGGCCATCGCGTGCTGCGTGTCCCCGATGCGCGTCGGCAAGCAGATGCAGTTCTTTGGTGCTCGCGTGAACCTCGCGAAGGCGCTGCTCTACGCGATCAACGGCGGCCGCGACGAGGTCTCCGGCAAGCAGGTCGCGCCGGTCACCGCGCCCGTCGAGGGCGACGTGCTCGACTACGACGACGTCATGGCGAAGTTCGACAAGACGATGGACTGGCTGGCCCAGACCTACGTCGACGCGCTCAACTGCGTGCACTACATGCACGACAAGTACGCGTACGAGCGCATCGAGATGGCGCTGCACGACCGCGAGATCCTGCGGACCCTGGCCTGCGGCATCGCCGGCCTGTCGGTCGTCGCCGACTCGCTGTCCGCGATCAAGTACGCCAAGGTCACGGCGCTGCGCACGACGGACGGCCTCGTCACCGAGTACGCGATCGACGGCGACTTCCCGACGTACGGCAACGACGACGACCGCGCCGACGACATCGCGGTGTGGATCGTCAACACGTTCATGGAGAAGATCCGGCAGTACCCGACGTACCGGAAGGCGCTGCACACGCAGTCCGTCCTGACGATCACGTCGAACGTCGTCTACGGCAAGGCCACCGGCTCGACCCCCGACGGCCGCCGCGCGGGCGAGCCGTTCGCCCCGGGTGCCAACCCGATGAACGGGCGCGACTCGCACGGCATGCTCGCCTCGGCGCTGTCCGTCGCGAAGCTGCCCTACTCGCAGTCGCAGGACGGCATCTCGCTCACGTCGTCGGTCGTGCCCTCGGGCCTCGGCCGCACGCGTGAGGAGCAGGTGACGAACCTGGTCGGTCTGCTCGACGCGTACACGCTGTCGAACGGCTACCACATGAACGTCAACGTCCTGAACCGCGAGACCTTGCTCGACGCGATGGAGCACCCGGAGAACTACCCGCAGCTCACCATCCGCGTCTCGGGCTACGCCGTGAACTTCGTGCGGCTGACCCGCGAGCAGCAGCTCGACGTCCTGTCCCGGACGTTCCACGGCGCGGTCTGACCGACGCCGCACCCGCACGCACCCGTAGCAGTCCCGGCACCGAGGAGCACGACGATGACGACCCAGACCGAGCAGCGGAGCACCGGCGCCCCCGTGGTGGCGCTCGGCGCGCCGCTGGTCGGCGGGTCGCACGAGCGGGCCCACGGTGCCGGGACCGCCGGTCTCACCGAGGTCGAGGCCGAGCGGTCCGCGCGGCTCGCCGCGGTGCGGGCCGGTGACGTCGGGTCCGTGCACTCGTGGGAGCTCGTCACGGCGGTCGACGGTCCCGGGACGCGCCTCACGGTCTTCCTCGCCGGGTGCCCGCTGCGGTGCCTGTACTGCCACAACCCCGACACGATGGAGATGCGCCGCGGCACCGACGTCGCCGCCGACGACCTGCTCAAGCGCGTGCAGCGCTACCGCGGCGTCATGAAGGCGACCGGCGGCGGCCTCACGATCTCGGGCGGTGAGCCGCTCATGCAGCCCGCGTTCGTGCGCCGCCTGCTGCGCGGCGCGAAGGCGATGGACGTGCACACCGCGATCGACACGTCCGGCTTCCTCGGCACGCACCTGTCGGACGCGATGCTGAACGACGTCGACCTCGTCCTGCTCGACGTGAAGTCGGGCATCCCCGAGACCTACCGCAAGGTCACCGGTCAGGACCTGGCTCCGACCCTGGCGTTCGGCCGCCGGCTCGCCGACCGTGGCACCCGGACCTGGATCCGGTTCGTCCTCGTCCCGGGCCTCACCGACGCGGTCGAGAACGTCGACGCCGTCGCCGACTACGTCGCGTCGCTGGGCGAGTGCGTCGAGCGCGTCGAGGTCCTGCCGTTCCACCAGATGGGCCGCGACAAGTGGGCCGAGCTCGGCATGAGGTACGAGCTCGACGACGTCGAGCCGCCGTCGCCCGAGCTCGTCGAGCGCGTGCGCGACCAGTTCCGCGCCCGCGGTCTCACCACCTTCTGACCGGGGCGGCCCCGGGCGGGCTCTGGCAGGCTGGCGGGACCACTCCCGAGCCGTGAGGAGACCCCCGTGCGCAGCGCGATGTTCGGCACCAGCCTCGAGGCCGCGACCACCGACCGGTTCGCGCTCCAGAACGACAAGATGCTGCGCGTGCACCTCGACGGCGAGGTGTTCGCACGGCAGGGGTCGATGGTCGCCTACCAGGGCGACATGAGCTTCGCCCACCAGGGGTCCGGTGGCGTGCAGAAGTTCCTCAAGAAGGCCTTCACGGGCGAGGGTGTCCCGCTCATGAAGGTGACCGGGCGCGGCGACCTGTTCCTCGCCGACGACGCGTCCGAGGTGCACGTCGTCACGCTGGAGGGCGACTCGATCACCGTCAGCGGGCGCAACGTGCTCGCGTTCGACACCTCGTTGCAGTGGGACATCCGCCGTGTCGAGGGTGCCTCGATGATGGCCGGTGGGCTGTTCAACACCGTGTTCACCGGGGTCGGCCAGCTCGCGATCACGTCGTTCGGCCCGCCCGTGATCCTGAACGTCGACCAGCCCACCTTCGCCGACGCGCAGTCCGCGATCGCGTGGTCGTCCACCCTGCAGACCGCGGCGAAGTCGTCGATGTCGGCGGGAGCGCTCGTGGGACGCGGGTCGGGCGAGGCGCTGCAGATCGCGTTCTCCGGGCAGGGGTTCGTCATCGTGCAGGCCAGCGAGGGCCCGCGGATCGTGCAGCAGAACGGCTGACGCCCCGCCGGGGCGCGGCGGGGCGTCAGAACGCCGCGATCGTGCCGGGCGCGCGCTGCGGGCGGGACAGCGTCCGGACCAGTGCGTCCTGGCCGTGCCGGCGCAGCGCGAGGTCGGACAGCAGGCGCACGACGGGCACGACCGTCGCGGCGTCGAACTGCGGCGTCGGCAGCCCGACGCTGGACGCCAGGTCGTCGCTGTGCACGACGATCTCCATGAGCCGCGTGACGAGGAAGTCGTCGGTCGCGAGCGCGGCACCCGTCCAGGGCAGCAGGACGACCTCGGGCGCGGCCGCGAGGACGCCGTCGAGGCGTCCCAGGATCTCCCCGGCCTCGGTGGACAGCGCCTCGGGGCCGACCGCCGCCTCCTCCTCGGAGCGCGTGCGCACGCCGACGTTCGCCGGCCCGTCGAGGTCCTGCTGGATCCACGCGGCGCGCGCGTAGTGCTCGTCGACGGTGATCGGCTCGACGTCCGCCGCCGGGCCGGTGAGCACCTCGACCACCCGCAGCGGCTGGACGACGAGGTGCCGCGCGAGCGCGCCGACGCTCATGCCGGCGCACGACGACTCGTCGTCCCACGCGGCGGCGACCTCGGGCCGCGCGACGAGGTCCACGAGCAGGCGGGTCGCGGGAACGAGGGCGGTCCGGTCGAGGTCACCGGCGAAGGTCAGGGGCGGCAGCGTGATCGGCACGTCGCCCACCCTCGCGCACGCCGCCGACCTGGTGCAACGCGCGTCCCGGTCCGGGCACGACGGAGGCCCGCGACCGGCTGTCGGGGACGAGCAGCCGGTCGCGGGCCTCGGGGACGTCAGCGCGTCGGGACGTTCGCCACGCCGTCGGGCAGGAGCCGGCGGCCGAGGACCTTCTCGCTGTAGCCGGTGCGGTCCAGGTACGGCGTGATGCCGCCGAGGTGGAACCCCCAGCCGGCGCCGAGGATCATGCACAGGTCGATCTGCTGCGGCGTGGCCACGACGCCCTCGTCGAGCATGTGCCCGACCTCGACGGTGAGCGCCGTGAGGACGGCGTCGAGCACGCCGATCTCGTCGAGCGGCGACGCGGCCGGCTCGATCTCGCGCGCCTCGTCGAAGACCGCCTGGATCGCCGGGTTCACGGGCTTCGGGAGGCCCTTGGCCGGTGCGTCGAGCACGACGCGCGTGCCGTCCGCGACGAGCTTCTCGAGGCCCGGCGAGCGCGGGAACCGGTCGCCCAGGTCCTCGCGCAGCGACGTCAGCACGTGCAGGCCGACCGCCGGCCCGACGAGGTCGAACAGCTCGAACGGCGGCATCGGCAGGCCGAGCGGCCGCAGCGCGCGGTCGGCGACCTCGACGGGCGTACCGTGCTCGACCGCGTCGACGATCACGCCGAGCAGCAGCACGAGCAGTCGGTTGACGACGAAGCCGGGCCGGTCGGCGACGAGCACCGCGGTCTTGCGGAGCTTCGTGACGACCGCGAACCCGGTGGCGAGCGCCTCGGCGGACGTGTGCTCGGCCTGCACGACCTCGACCAGCGGCATCGCGGCCACGGGGTTGAAGAAGTGCAGCCCGACCACCCGCTCGGGGTGCTGCAGGTCGGCCGCCATGGCGCTCACGGACAGCGCCGACGTGTTGGTCGCGAGGATCGTCGTCGGTGCGACGACGCCCTCGAGCTCGGCGAACACCCGCTTCTTGAGGTCGAGGATCTCGGTGACCGCCTCGATCACGAGGTCGCACGACGCGAGGTCGTGCAGGTCGGTCGTGCCGGTGATCGCACCGAGGGCGCGCGCACCCGCCGACTCGCTCATCCGCCCGGTCGACACGAGACGCTCGACGGTGCTGCGGACGGCCGCGAGACCCTTCTCGACGCGCTCGTCGTCCAGGTCGCGCATGACGACCGGCACGCCGAGCCGCTGCGAGAACAGCAGCGCGATCTGCGCGGCCATGAGCCCCGCGCCGACGATGCCGACGCGCGTGACGGGCTGCGCGAGCGACGCGTCGGGTGCGCCGACGGGCTTCTTGCCGCCCGAGACCAGGCCGAACGCGTACACGCACGCCCGCATCTCGTCGCTCATGATGAGGTCGGCGAGCGCGTCGTCCTCGGCGGCGAACGCCTCCTCGCGGCTGGCCGTCCGCGCGGCGGCGACGAGGTCGAGCGCGCGGTACGGCGCGGGCCGCGAGCCGTGCACGACGGCGTCGAGCCGCTGGCGGGCCGCCGCGACGACGCCGTCCCACAGCGGCTCGGGGTCGAGCGGGCGACGCTCGACGACGACCTCGCCCGACAGCACGCGCGCCGCCCACCGGACCGACTCCTCGAGGAAGTCGGCCGGGTCGAGCACGACGTCGACGAGCCCGATCTGCGCCGCCTCACCGGCCGCGAACGGCTTGTTGGCAGCGGGTCGCGTGAGGATGACGTCGAGCGCCTTCTCGACGCCGACCAGGCGGGGCACGATGTACGCCCCGCCCCAGCCGGGGACGAGCCCGAGGCCCGTCTCGGGAAGCGCGAGCGCGCGCACGTCGGACGCCACCGTGCGGTAGTCGCAGTTCAGCGCGAGCTCGAGGCCGCCACCGAGCGCGACGCCGTTGACGAACGCGAACGTCGGGACGCCCATGTCGTGCAGCAGCCCGTACGCGGCATGACCGCCCCGGCCGAGCTCGAGCGCCGTGTCGCGGTCGGTCACGGTCGTGACCTGCGTGAGGTCGGCGCCGGCCGCCAGGAAGTACGGCTTGCCCGTGACGGCGACGGCCTGCACCTCGCCCGCACGGACGCGCTCGCGGACGGTCGTGAGGGCCGCGGTCAGCTCGGCGATGCCGAGCGGGCCGAGCGTCGTCGGCTTGGTGTGGTCGAGGCCGTTGTCGATCGTGACGAGCGCGAGCGTGCCGGCACCGCCGGGCAGGCTCACGTCCCGGACGAGGGCGTGCGAGACGCGCTCGGCGCGGGGCTGCGGGGCGTCGGGGGTCGTGCTCACTGCTGGCCTCCGTCGGTCGCGACGTACTCGGGGTGGTGGGGGTTCTCCCAGACGACGGTGCCGCCCTGGCCGAGGCCGACGCACATCGTCGTGAGGCCGTACCGGACCTCGGGGTGCTCCTCGAACTGGCGCGCGAGCTGCGTCATGAGCCGCACGCCCGACGACGCGAGCGGGTGGCCGACGGCGATCGCGCCGCCGTACGGGTTGACGCGCGGGTCGTCGTCGGCGATCCCGAACGCGTCGAGGAACGCGAGCACCTGCACCGCGAACGCCTCGTTGATCTCGAACAGGCCGATGTCGTCGATCGTGAGGCCCGCCCGGTCGAGCGCCTTGCGCGTGGCCGGCACCGGACCGACGCCCATGATCTCGGGCTCGACGCCCGCGTACGCGAACGAGACGAGCCGCATGCGCGGGGTGAGGCCGAGGTCGGCGGCGGTGTCCTCCGCGGCGAGCAGGCACGACGCGGCACCGTCGGTGAGGGGTGCGGACGTGCCGGCGGTGACGCGGCCGCCCGGGCGGAACGGCGTCGGCAGCGCGGCGATGCCCTCGACGGTCGTGCCGGGTCGCGGCGGCTCGTCGGCGGTCGCCAGGCCCCAGCCGCGCTCGGGGTCGCGCAGCGCGACGGGCACGAGGTCCGGGTCGATCTGCCCGGCGGCGAGCGCGGCGGCGTACTTGGCCTGGCTCGCGGCGCCGTACGCGTCGGCGCGGTCGCGCGTGAGCTGCGGGAACCGGTCGTGCAGGTTCTCGGCGGTCACGCCCATGTTGAGGGCGTCGGGCGCGACGAGCTTCTCGGACAGGAACCGCGGGTTGGGGTCGGCGTCGAAGCCCATGGGGTGGTGGCCCATGTGCTCGACGCCGCCGGCGATCGCGACGTCCTGCGCCCCGATGCCGATGGTCGCGGCGACGTTGGTCACGGCGGTCATCGCGCCCGCGCACATGCGGTCGACCGCGTAGCCGGGCACGGTGCGGGGGAGTCCGGCGAGGACGCCGACGGTGCGGCCCAGGGTCAGGCCCTGGTCGCCCTGCTGGGTGGTCGCGGCGATCGCGACCTCGTCGACGCGCTCGGCCGGCAGCTCGGGGTGGCGGCGCAGGAGCTCGCGCACGGTCTTGACGACGAGGTCGTCGGCGCGGGTGTGGGCGTAGAGCCCGTCCTTGCGCGCGCGGCCGAACGGGGTGCGGACCCCGTCGACGAAGACGACGCGGCGGGCGACGGGCGGTCGGGCGGATGCGGTCGGCATCGGGCCTCCAGGCGTGGACGACGGTGTCCGGTCACGGGTGCGGGTCCCGCCGGGACGGGACCGCTGGGGCCGACGCTACCGGGACCTAGGTCCTACGTCAGCCGAAGTTACCGAAGAGTAACACCGCGCCTGGTGGCGGTCCTCAGTCCGTCGGCAGCGCCGCGAACGCCGCGGCGAGCCGGTCCGCCAGCAGCTCGACCTGCCAGGCCCGGGCGCCACCGGCCGTGAGCGCCTCCGCGATCGACGCCGCCTCGAGCGACCGCGGCGGCGCCCAGCACAGGCGGCGCAGCAGGTCGGGCTGCAGCAGGTTCTCGGCCGGCACGGCGTGCGTCGCGGACAGGTCCGCCACGACGTCACGCGCCGCGGCGAGCCGTGCGGCGGCCGCGGGGTCCTTGTCCGCCCAGGCGCGCGGCGGCGGAGGAGCGTCGCTCTTCGGGCCCCGGACCGAGGGCAGCTCGGAGTCGGGGAGCGCGAGACCGCGGTCGATCGCCTGCTGCCACAGCGTCGCGCGGCGCCGGGTGCCCTTGCCCGAGAACGCGGGCAGCGCCGTGAGCTGCGGCACCGAGCGCGGCAGCGCCTGCGCGGCCGCGACGATCGCGGCGTCCGGCAGCACCCTCCCGGGGGAGATGTCGCGCTGGCGGGCGTTCTGGTCGCGCGTCTGCCACAGCTCCCGGACGACGGCCAGCCGGCGCGCGTCGCGGATCTGGTGCAGGCCCGACACACGGCGCCACGGCTCGACGCGCGGGGGCGGCGGCGGGGCGGTGCGGACGGCCTCGAACTCCTGTGCGGCCCACTCGGCCTTGCCGGCGACGGCGAGCCGCTCGGCCAGCACGGTGCGCAGCTCGACGAGGACCTCGACGTCGAGCGCGGCGTACCGCAGCCACTCGGGGGGCAGCGGCCGTGTCGACCAGTCGACCGCCGAGTGCTCCTTCGCGAGCCCCAGCCCGAGCGCGTCCGCGACGACCGCGGCCAGCCCCACGCGTTCCATGCCCAGCAGGCGAGCGCCGAGCTCGGTGTCGAAGATGCGCGTCGGACGCATCCCCTGCTCGACGAGCCCCGGAAGGTCCTGCGACGCGGCGTGCAGCACCCACTCGACACCCACCAGGGCGTCGGACAGTGCCGACAGGTCGGGCAGGGCGATCGGGTCGATCAGCGCGGTGCCCGCACCCTCGCGGCGGAGCTGGACGAGGTAGGTCCGCTGTCCGTAGCGGTAGCCCGACGCGCGTTCGGCGTCGACCGCGACCGGACCGGTGCCGGCCCCGAACGCCGCGACGACGCGCGCGAGCTCCTCGGGGGTCTCGACCACGTGCGGGACGCCGTCGGCGGGCTCGGTGAGCGGGACGACCGTCGGCTCGACGACGACGACGTCGTCGGTGGCGGTCGGGGCGGGCAGGTCGCCGTGCGGGTGGGCGGTGTCGCCCCCCGTGGTGGGGAGGTCGTCGGACACCTCGGAGTGCATGTGGTCCACCGTATGCGACGGCGCAGGCGCGTCCGCGCAGGCGGGCCGTGGTGCGCCGCACGTCACTCGCGCGCCCGCGCCGGGCCGGCGGCGGGGGGAGTGCGCCGGACCCGTGCGGGGGTCAGTCGAGGACGCCGCCGCGGATCGAGATCGCGACGAGCTCCGCGCGGTCACCCGTGCCGAGCTTGCGGGAGATGCGCGCCAGGTGGCTCTTCACGGTGAGCGCGGACAGGCCGAGCTCCTCACCGATGAGGCGGTTCGAGCGACCGTCCGCGACCAGGCGCAGGACGCTGACCTCGCGTGCCGTGAGCTCGGGCAGCGTCGGGGGCGCCGGAGCCGGCGCCGGCTGGCGCGGCACGCTCGACGCGGTCTGCCCCGCGACCGCTCCGCGCAGGCCGCCCTGCAGCAGCACCGAGAGCTCCGTGCGGCTCGCACGACGCGTGAGGACCACGACCCGCGGGGCTCCGCGGCGGCGCAGGTTCTGCACGAGCGCCACACCGTCGCCGTCGGCGATCTCCGACACGACGACGCACATCTGCTGCGGCGGCGTCGCCGGGCGTCGGGTCGTCGGCACGGTCGTCCGGACGGCGACCCGGCGGAGCGGGGCGACGTCGCGGCGGAGGGGCTCGATGCTCACGTCCCTCTCATCGGACGCGCCAGGGGTCCACTTGAGTGAACGCGGGGCACGGATCCGCGACAGGTTCGCCGTGGGCACGGTAGGGAGCGGGCGCGCGCCTCGGCTCGTGGACGCCCCTGTCCACGCCCTGGGGGTGCAGCGGTGTGCCGGCCGGCGCGCGGCCCAGCGGTACGTCAGCGGGCGGTCAGCGGCCCGTCGCAGGTGCGTCGAGGTGCGTCAGCGGCGCGGGCCGAGGGGGACGACGCCCTCGGGGAGCGGGGGCAGGCCTGCGGCCGTGCACAGCAGGGTCGCCCACGCCCGCAGGTGCGGCCCCAGGTCCTCGCCCGCCGCGGTCCAGGACGCGCGGATCTCGAGCTCGGTCTGCTCCGCGCGGCGCTCGAGCGCGCCGAAGCTCTGCGACAGCACGCGGGTCACGGTGCCGCCCGCGGCGTGCGGCTCGAGGCCGGCCGACTCGAGCGCGTCGGTGAACCAGGTCCACGCGACCTCGGCGAGCAGCGGGTCGGTCCCGACCTCCGACTCGAGCGTGGCCCGCACGAGCGTCACCAGGCGGAACGAGCCCTCCCACGCCTCCTGGCCCTCGGGGTCGTAGAGCACGACGAACCGGCCCGACGCGAGCTCGGCGGCGGCGACCGAGCGGCGCGCGCTGCGCACCTCGGCCGTGAGCGCGGCGGAGAACGGGGCGATCCGGGCGGGACCAGGGACCTCGTCGAGCACGACCTCGGACCGGACCGTCACGTTGCGCAGCGATCGGAGCGCACGGACGAACTCGGCGGGGACGTCCTCGGGACCTGCGGGAGTCACGCTCGGAGCGTACGGGCGAGGTCGCCGTCTTGACGTCCGGCACGCCGCTCCCGTCGAACCGCTACGCCGCTAGGCTGACGGCGCACTCCCACCGGACGTCGCCGCACCCGTCTCGCGCCCTGCGCACGGGTCTGCCCGCGCGATCCGGCCGTCGACGACAAGGAGCACCTCACGCATGGCCGCGAACACCACGGCACCCGGCACGGCCGAGATCGGCGTCACCGGTCTGGCGGTGATGGGCCGCAACCTGGCCCGCAACTTCGCCCGGAACGGGTTCACCGTCGCGATCCACAACCGGTCGTTTGCGAAGACGCAGTCGTTGCTGGCCGATCACGGGGATGAGGGGACGTTCGTCGCTTCTGAGAGCACGGCGGACTTCGTGGCGTCGTTGGCGCGGCCGCGCAAGATCGTGGTGATGGTCAAGGCCGGTGCGGCGACCGATGCGGTGATCGATGAGCTGGTGCCGTTGCTGGACGAGGGCGACATCGTGGTCGACGCCGGGAACGCGCACTTCCCGGACACGATCCGCCGTGAGCGTGCGTTGCGGGAGAAGGGTCTGCACTTCGTGGGCTCGGGTGTCTCCGGTGGTGAGGAGGGTGCGCTGCTGGGCCCGTCGATCATGCCCGGCGGGACCGCCGAGTCGTATGAGTGGTTGGGTCCGATCCTGGAGAAGATCTCGGCGAAGGTCGACGGGGTGCCGTGCTGCACCTACGTCGGGCCGGATGGTGCGGGGCACTTCGTGAAGATGGTGCACAACGGCATCGAGTACGCCGACATGCAGCTGATCGCCGAGGCGTACGACCTGCTCAAGCAGGGCCTGGGCGCCAGCGCGGCGGAGATCGGGCAGATCTTCGCGGACTGGAACACCGGGGACCTGGAGTCGTTCCTGATCGAGATCACCGCCGACGTGCTGCAGCACGTGGACGCCGCCACCGGGTCGGCGTTCGTGGACGTGGTGCTGGACCAGGCCGAGCAGAAGGGCACCGGCCGCTGGACGGTGCAGAACGCCCTGGACCTGGGGGTGCCGATCACCGGCATCGCCGAGGCGACGTTCGCGCGGGCGCTGTCGGGGTCGGTCCCGCAGCGCGAGGCTGCGCGTGGTGTGCTGCCCGCGCACACGACCCCGTGGGCGGTCGAGGACCGGGAGGCGTTCATCGAGGACGTGCGCCTGGCCCTGTACGCCTCGAAGGTCGTCGCCTACTCCCAGGGGTTCGACCAGATCGCGGCGGCGTCGGCGCAGTTCGGGTGGGACATCGACCGGGGGGCGATGGCGCGGATCTGGCGCGGGGGGTGCATCATCCGGGCCCGGTTCCTCAACCGGATCACCGAGGCCTACGAGCGCGACGTCAACCTGCCGCTGCTGCTGGCCGACGAGTACTTCACCGGCGCCGTGGCCAACGGCGTGCAGGCCTGGCGGCGCGTGGTGTCCGGCGCGGCCCTGCACGGGGTGCCGACCCCGGCGTTCTCCTCCTCCCTGGCCTATTACGACGGGGTCCGCGCCGAGCGGCTGCCCGCGGCGCTGATCCAGGCCCAGCGCGACTTCTTCGGCGCCCACACCTACCGCCGCACCGACAAGGACGGCACCTTCCACACCACGTGGTCCGCCGACCGCACCGAGCAGGACGCGTGAGCGAGCCCGTCCCGACCACCGCCGCCCCGAGCACGACCCGGGGCGGCGGCGGTCCGCTCCAGCCCGTGATCCTCGGCGCCGACATCGGCGTCTACGCGATGGCCCGGTCGTTCCACGAGGCGTACGGCGTCCGCTCGGTCGTCGTCGCCGGTGCCGCCCTCGGGCCGGTCGCGCACTCGCGGATCGTCGACCACGAGATCGTCGCCGACGGGCACGACCCCCGGCAGCTCGTCGACCGGCTGCTCGAGGTCGCCCGGCGGATGTCCGACCGGCGCCTGCTGCTCATGGCGAACTCCGACTGGCTCGTGCGGGTCGTCGTCCAGCACCGCGCCGAGCTCGAGCCGTACTACGTCGTGCCGTTCCTGTCCGAGGACCTGCTCGACCAGATCTCCGACAAGGCGACCTTCGCGGAGATCTGCGACCGGCTCGACATCTCCGTGCCGCGCACGATCGTCCAGGACTTCACGTCGGCCGACGAGGCCGGCTGGGCGCCCGCGCCGGTCGACCTCGACTACCCGCTCATCGCCAAGGCGGCGAGCAGCGCGGACTACCAGGACGTCGAGTTCGAGGGCAAGAAGAAGGTCTTCGAGATCGCGACGCCCGACGAGCTGGTCTGGCTGTGGGGTGCGCTGCGCGGCGCCGGGTTCCGCGGGCGGTTCGTCGTGCAGGAGCTCGTGCCCGGCGACGACACGCAGATGCGGTCCATCACCGCGTACGTCGACAGCCGGGGAGAGATCACGCTGCTGTGCTGCGCCCACGTGCTGCTCGAGGAGCACACGCCGTCCGGGCTGGGGAACCCCGCCGCGATGATCACCTACCGCGACGACGCGATGCTGGAGCAGGCGCGACGGTTCCTCACGTCGACCGGCTACCGCGGCTTCGCGAACTTCGACGTCAAGGTGGACCCGCGCACGGGCCTCTTCCGGTTCTTCGAGGTCAACCCGCGGATCGGTCGGAACAACTACTACGTGACGGCCGCGGGGGCGAACCCGATGCGGTTCGTCGTCGAGGACCACGTCGAGGGCCGGGCCGTCGAGCCGGTCGTCGTCGAGCGCGAGGTCCTCTACTCGATCGTGCCGCACCGCCTGCTGCTCCGGTACGTGCGCGACCCGCAGCTCGCGGCGCGCGTCCGCCGGCTCGTGCGGTCCCGCGCCACGGCGCACCCCCTCGCCTACGGCAAGGACCTGTCGCCGCGGCGTCGGGCGTACGTGTGGGCCGCGAAGATCAACCAGGTGCGCAAGTTCCGGCGGTACTACCCGGAGGTCACCGACACCGGTTTCTGAGCCGGCTCGTCGGTCCCGCGACGCGCGACCGACGCGACGCCACGACGGCCCGTCCGCGAACGTCTCGCGGACGGGCCGTCGCGTGTCAGGGCAGCGGGGTCCCGTCGGCCCGCGCCCGCGCGAGTCAGCCGAGCTCGCTGGTACCCGCGTAGAGGTGCAGCACCGGGACCTGCAGGTCCTCGCGCGCACGGGACGCCCAGTCGCGGTGGAACGTGTCCTCGAGTGCGTGCGGATAGGTGACGACCGCGACCTCGCGGACGCCGCCCGCGGCGACGGCGGCGCGCACCGCCGGGATCGGATCGTCCTCGGTGATCTCGCCCGTCGCGGTGCGGCCGGCGGCGGTGAACGCGGCGACGCTGCCCGCGAGCTGCTCCGCGGCGGTCGCGCGGGCCTCGCGGACGCTGGGCTCCTTGCCACGTGCACGGTCGAACGCCTCGCGGAGCTCGCCCAGGCTGAGGTTGTCGATGATCGTCGAGAGCAGCGGGCGGTCGCTGTCGGCGGGGACGAGCACGCGGTACTCGAGCTCCTCGCCGTCGTGCAGCGACAGCAGGTGCTCGACGTCGGACGCGGTCAGGGTGTCCTCGACCAGGACCAGGATCGTGTCGGTCACGCGCCGAGCCTAACGACCTGCCACCGTCCGAGCAGCACACCGTCCGCGTGCAGGAGGTGCAACGGACGCAGGTGCCGGGCCGGGTCGAACCACTCGCCGTGGCGCACGATGCGCGGTGCGGGGCCGCCGACGAGCAGCGGGCTCGTCGTCGCGCAGAGCTCGTCCACCAGGTCCGCCTCGATCAGCTCGCCCAGCAGCGTGGGACCGCCCTCCGCGAGGACGTGGGACAGTCCCCGCGCGCCGAGGGCGGCGAGCGCGACGCGCAGGTCGACGACCCCGGGGGCATCCGACTCGGTCACGATGACCCGGTCCTGCCCGATCCGGTCGCGCAGCGCGTCGAGGCGGGGGCTCGCGCTCGTCGTGACGACGATCGGCGGGCGCGTCCCCTCCAGCAGCTCGGGCGGCAGGTCGGCGCTCGCGCTCACGACGGCGAGCTCGACCTCGGGTGAGCGGCCGAACGCCCGCCGCGTCTCGGCCAGGCCCTCGGGCACGGCGAGCGCCCGGTAGCGCTCCGCGCGGGCGGTCTGCGCACCGACCAGCACGACGTCGGCGAGGGCCCGCAGCGCGCGGAACACCCGGAAGTCCGCGAGGCCGTTGATCGTGCCGCTGCGCTGGTCGGCGCCGGTGGCGGCACCGTCGACGGTGCTGATCATGTTGGCCCGCACGTGCACGCCGCGCGGGGGGTCCACGGGCATGCGGTCGGTCAGCAGCGCGAGCAGCTCGGCCTCGTCGGTCCGCGGCTCGAGGCGCTCACCGGCGCGTTCGAGGGGCAGCAGGATGTCGAGCGGGGGCAGTTCGTCGGTCACCGGCACGCGTTCACGCTAGGCCAGGTCGGCGGTCCGGGACAGTCGGGGCCGTGTGGTGAGCGGCACGTCGCCGCACGTCAGGGCCGGTCAGCCCGGCAGGCGACCGGTCGCGGGGTCGTGCGGGCCGAGCACGTCGGCGAGCGCCGCGACCTCGCCCACGACGACGACCGCGGGGTTGCCGACGCCGCGCTCGGCGGCGCGCTGCGCGATGTCCGCGAGCGTGCCGACGGTCGTGCGCTGGCCGGGCAGCGTGCCGTTCTCGACGACCGCGACCGGGGTGGCGGGGTCCTTGCCGTGCGCGACGAGCGTCGCGGCGTGCTCCGCGAGCCGGCCGACGCCCATGAGCAGGACGAGCGTGCCGTCGAGCGCCGCGATGGACGGCCAGTCGGGGGCGCTGTCGTGCGCCGACAGGATCGTCACCTGCCGCGAGACGCCCCGGTGCGTGACGGGAACCCCGGCGACGCCGGGCACGGCGATCGCGCTCGTGACGCCGGGGACGACCTCGACCGGGACACCGGCGACCAGGCACGCCTGGACCTCCTCGCCGCCGCGGCCCAGCACGAACGGGTCGCCGCCCTTGAGCCGCACGACGCGCAGCCCGCGCAGCGCACGCTCGACGAGCACCTCGTTGATCTGCTCCTGCGTGAGGGTGTGCGCGTGCGGGGACTTGCCGGCCTCGACGACCTCGACGTCGGGGTCGAGCGTGTCGAGCAGCGCGCGCGGCGCGAGCCGGTCCACGACGACGACGTCGGCCTCCGCCACGGCGCGCCGCCCGCGCGTCGTGACCAGCCCTGGGTCCCCGGGACCGCCACCGACGAGCGTCACGGTGCCGACGGGACCGCGGCGGTGCCGACGCAGGGGCAGCTCGCCGGTCTCCAGCAGCAGCTGCACGGCCGAGCGCAGGGCGGCCGCGCGACGCGGGTCGCGGCCCGCGGTGACGGCGACCGTCACGTCGTCGACCCGGGCGACGGACGGTGTCCAGGCGGTCGAGCGGGTCGCGTCGTCGGCCCGGACGCACCACGTGCGCGACGCCTCGGCGTCGGCGGCGACCGCGTCGTCCACGGCCGGGTCGCCCGTCGCGGTGTGCACGAGCCAGGCACCGTCGAGGTCGCCGGTCGCGTACGCGCGACCGGCCCAGCGGACGGCGTCGCGCGCGACGAGGTCGGCGAGGTCCTCGCACAGCCGCGGCGCGACGACGAGGACGTCGGCGCCGTCGTCCACCAGCCGCGTGACACGGCGCGCGGCGACCGGCCCGCCTCCGACGACGACCACGCGCCGCCCGGCGACGTCCAGCAGGAGGGGATGACGAGGCATGTCGTCCAGTCTGCCGGTCGCGGGCGGCGCGTCCGTCATATGCCGGCCCCGGCGAGCCAGTCGTCGTCCGCCGCGCTCGGGGGCGGTGTCGGGGTGAGGCGGTCGAGCAGCGTGGGGCCCACCATCCCGGCGGCGAGCGTCGTGCCGTCGGCGGGGTCGACGACCAGGAAGCCGCCCGTGCTGCGGTGCGTCGCGTAGTCGTCGAGGACGACCGGCTCGGCGAGCCGCAGCCGCACGCGGCCGATCGCGTTGAGCGTGAGCGCGCGCGGCGCGGTGTCGGACGACGTGTCGGTCGCGTCGACCGTGTACTGGGTGTCGACGCCGTCCCACACCTCGACGGTCTGGGTGTCGATGTCGAGCCGCGCGTTGACCTCGCGCAGCAGCGCCCGGACGGTCCGCGTGCCGACGCGCACGAGCACGCGCGCACCGAGGACGCTGCGTCGCTCGGCCAGCCAGCAGACGGTGCCCTCCAGATCGGCGCCGACCGTGACGGTCTCGCCCGTGGGGACGAGCACGTCGCCGCGGGCCACGTCGACGTCGTCGGCGAGGCGCAGCGTGACGGACTGCGGCGCGTGCGCCTCGTCGAGCGGGCCGTCGAACGTGTCGATCCCGGTGACGGTGCTCGTCTTGCCCGACGGCAGGACGGTGACGTCGTCGCCGACGCGCACGACGCCCGACGCGACGCGTCCTGCGTACCCGCGGTAGTCGGGGTGCTCGGCGGTGCGCGGCCGGATGACGACCTGCACGGGGAACCGGAACGCCTCGGCGTGCGCGTCGCGCCCGACCGGGACGGACTCGAGGTGCTCGAGCAGCGTCGGGCCGTCGTACCAGGGCGTGCGGTCGGAGCGGTCGACGACGTTGTCGCCGGCGAGGGCCGACAGCGGCACGGCGTGCACGTCGGTCAGGCCGATCGCGTCGGCGTACCGCGTGAACTCGTCGGCGATCGCGCGGAACGTCGCCTCGTCGAAGTCGACGAGGTCCATCTTGTTGACGGCGAGCACGACGTGCGGGACGCCCAGCAGCGCGGTGATGGTCGCGTGCCGCCGGGTCTGCTCCAGGACGCCCTTGCGCGCGTCGACGAGCACGATCGCGAGCTCCGCGGTCGACGCGCCGGTGACCATGTTGCGCGTGTACTGCACGTGGCCGGGGGTGTCGGCGAGCACGAACGCGCGCCGGGCCGTCGAGAAGTACCGGTACGCGACGTCGATCGTGATGCCCTGCTCACGCTCGGCGCGCAGGCCGTCGGTGAGCAGCGCGAGGTCGACCGCTCCGGCCTCGGACCCGCCGCGGGCGGCGGTCGCGCGCTCGACGGCGCTGAGCTGGTCGGCGAGGACGGACTTCGTGTCGTAGAGCAGGCGCCCGATGAGCGTGCTCTTGCCGTCGTCGACGGATCCGGCGGTGGCCAGGCGCAGCAGGTCGCGCTGCGCGTGCACGGTCGGGTCCGCAGGAGCGAGGTCGGTGGTCGTCGTCATCAGAAGTAGCCCTCGCGCTTGCGGTCCTCCATGGCGGCCTCCGAGGCCCGGTCGTCGGCGCGGGTCGCCCCGCGCTCGGTGAGGCGGCTCACGGCCACCTCCTCGATGACGTCGGCGACGGTCGCGGCCGTCGACTCGACGGCACCGGTGCAGCTCATGTCGCCGACGGTCCGGTAGCGGACCGTGCGGGTCTCGAGCGTCTCGCCGGCGCGCGGGCCGCCCCACTCGCCGGGCGCGAGCCACATGCCGTCGCGGAGGAACACCTCGCGCTCGTGCGCGTAGTAGATCGACGGCAGCTCGATGCGCTCGCGCTCGATGTACCGCCACACGTCGAGCTCGGTCCAGTTCGACAGCGGGAAGACGCGCACGTGCTCACCGGGCTTGTGCCGGCCGTTGTACAGGTCCCACAGCTCGGGACGCTGCCGGCGCGGGTCCCACTGCCCGAACTCGTCGCGCAGCGAGAACATCCGCTCCTTGGCGCGCGCCTTCTCCTCGTCGCGGCGGCCGCCGCCGAACACCGCGTCGAAGCGGTGCGCGGTGATGCCGTCGAGCAGCGGGACGGTCTGCAGCGGGTTGCGCGAGCCGTCGGGACGCTCGACGACCCGGCCGTCGTCGATGGCGTCCTGCACGCTCGCCACGACCAGCCGCAGGCCGTACTGCTCGACCGTCGCGTCGCGGTAGTCGATGACCTCGGGGAAGTTGTGCCCGGTGTCGACGTGCATGACCGCGAACGGCACGGGCGCCGGCCAGAACGCCTTGCGCGCCAGGTGCAGCATGACGATTGAGTCCTTGCCGCCCGAGAACAGCAGCACGGGTCGCTCGAACTCGCCGGCGACCTCGCGCATGACGTGGATCGCCTCGGACTCGAGCGTGTCGAGCTGGGTCAGCCGTGGGGTGGGTGCCGCCGCGGTGGGGGGAGCCGTGGCCTCAGTCGTCATGTGTGCAGACCGCATTCCGTCTTGGAGGTACCGGACCAGCGTCCGGCCCGCGGGTCCTCGCCCGGGGCCGTCGCACGCGTGCAGGGGGCGCAGCCGATCGACGTGTAGCCGGCCTGCCGCAGCGGGTTGAGCACGACGTGGTGCTCGGCGACGTACGCGTCGACGTCGGCCTGGCTCCACGCCGCGATCGGGTTGAGCTTCACCTTGGCGCGCTTCGCGTCCCAGCCGACGATCGTGATGTCGGTGCGGGTCGGGGCGTCCTCGCGGCGCATCCCGGTGACCCACGCGGTGTACGGCGCGAGGCCCCGCTCGAGCGGCTCGACCTTGCGCAGCGCGCAGCACAGGTTCGGGTCACGGTCGTGCAGGCGCGGACCGTGCTCGGCGTCCTGCTCCGCGACGGTGCGCAGCGGCAGGATCGTGCGGAGCCGGATGTCCGTGAAGTCGGCGTAGTAGTCGCGCGTGCCGATCGTCTCGGCGAAGTGGTAGCCGGTGTCGAGGAAGATGACGTTCGCGCCGGGGATCGCCTTCGCGACGAGGTCGACGAGCACCTCGTCGCCCATCGACGACGCGACGACGAGGTCGTCGCCGAACGTCCGGCCCGCCCACGCGAGGATCTCGCTCGGGTGCGCGCCCTCAAGGTCGCGGCCCGCCTGCTCGGCGAACGCGCGCAGCTCGTCCGGTGTGAGGTCGGCGACCGCGGGGGTCGCGGTGCTCATCGGTCCCCTCCCGCCGGCCGGGCGGGGGTGGCCGTCGCGGCCGACGCCAGCCCGACGAACCGCAGCGCGAACGCGCGGGCGCACGAGCGGCACTCCCACTGCCCGTGCGTCTCGCCCGCGGGCCACAGGTCCTCGCTCGCGCAGAACGGGCAGTAGTAGGGGACCGCCCGCTGTCCGGAGTCGCTCATCGCAGGTCCTCCTCGGCCGCGCGCTGCACCCACTCGGCGAACAGCTCGCCCTCGAGGCGCTGCTCGTCGAACTTCCGCGTGACCCGCTCCAGGTAGTCCGGCAGCTCCGACGACGGCACGCGCAGGCCGCGCAGCGTCTTGCCGAGGCCGCTCGTGAGGCCGAGGCCGCCGCCGAGGTGGACCTGGTAGCCCTCCTCGCCGCCCGCGAGTGCGCCCTTGAGGCCGATGTCGGCGGTCTGGATGCGTGCGCACGAGTTGGGGCAGCCATTGACGTTGATCGTGATGGGCTGGTCGAACGTCGGCAGGCGCTGCTCGAGCTCGCCGATGATGAGCGCCGCGCGCGCCTTGGTCTCGACGATCGCGAGCTTGCAGAACTCGATGCCCGTGCACGCGATGGTCCCGCGTCGGAACGTGGACGCGTGGCGCACCTGTAGCCCGAGCGCCTCCAGGCCCTCGACGAGCGCGTCGACGCGGTCGGCGGCGACGTCGAGGACGACGAGCTTCTGCTCGGTGGTGAGCTGCACGCGGTCCGAGCCGGCGGCCTCGACGAGGTCGGCGACGGCATCGAGCAGCGGGCCCGACACGCGCCCGACCGTCGGGGCGGCGCCGACGTAGAAGCGGCCGTCCTTCTGGGGGTGCACGCCGACGTGGTCGCGGCGGCCCGTGGGCGGCGGGGGAGGCGCGGGCCCGTCGGCCATCGTCCAGCCGAGGTACTCCTCCTCCAGCACCTGCCGGAACAGCTCGGGGCCCCAGTCGGCGAGCAGGAACTTGAGGCGGGCGCGCGTCCGCAGCCGCCGGTAGCCGTAGTCGCGGAAGATGCTCGTGACGCCGACCCACACGTCGGGGATCTGGTCGAGCGTGACGAACGCGCCGAGCCGCTTGCCGAGCATCGGGTTGGTCGACAGCGCGCCGCCGACCCACACGTCGAAGCCGGGGCCGAGCTCGGGGTGCACGACGCCGACGAACGCGACGTCGTTGATCTCGTGCGCGACGTCCTGGTGCGGCGAGCCGCTGATCGCGGTCTTGAACTTGCGCGGCAGGTTCGAGAACGCCGGGTCGCCGATGTAGCGGCGGTGGATCTCCTCGATCGCCGGGGTGCCGTCGACGATCTCGTCGGCCGCGACGCCCGCGACGGGCGAGCCGATGATGACGCGCGGGACGTCGCCGCACGCCTCCTGCGTGGTCAGCCCGACGGACTCCAGGCGGCGCCAGATCTCCGGGACGTCCTCGATGCGCACCCAGTGCAGCTGGATGTTCTGCCGGTCGGTGATGTCCGCGGTGCCGCGGCCGAACTCGCGCGAGATGCCGGCGACCGTGCGGAGCTGGTCGAGCGTCAGCGTCCCGCCGTCGCAGCGGACGCGGAGCATGAAGTACGAGTCCTCGAGCTCGTGCGGCTCGAGCGTGGCGGTCTTGCCGCCGTCGATCCCGGGCTTGCGCTGGGTGTACAGGCCCCACCAGCGCATCCGGCCGCGCAGGTCGTCACCGGGGATCGAGTCGAAGCCCTGCTGGGCGTAGATCGTCTCGATGCGGTGGCGGACGTTGAGGCCGTCGTCCTCCTGCTTGAGCTTCTCGTTGCCGTTGAGCGGCTCGCGCTGCTCGTCGAACGCCCACTGGCCCTCGTGGCGGGCTGCGGGCGGGGCGATCCTGGTCTGCGCCATCGGGCGCTACCTCCGGGGGATCGTGGACGTGCGTGCTGCACCCACCGCCGGGGGACGGGGCTCGGGGCGCAGACCGCGCGCCCGGGCGTTGGGGGACGTGGGGCGGGGTCAGTCTCTCCGCGGACAGCAGCACATCGACATGGCCGGGCCCGCGGCGGCGCAGCAGCACCGACACATGGCGGGGGACCCGGTCGCGATCACCCGACGAGGCTGTCAGACGAACGAGTGACACGGGAGAAGGCTTCCGTATGGTGAGACGAGCGCACCGGTATGTGGGACAGGTGTCCAGTCCCGGTGTAGAGGCCGCTCCGCGCCCGCGCGCGTCGCGTCCTGGAGTGATGCCGCTCACCCCGGGACGTACGTCCCGGATGCCGGACGTAGGCTTGTCCGTCGTGACAGCCGTCGACCCCGCCGCCCGCCCCGGCGGCGCGCACCCGGGACCGGCCTCGCTCACCGCGCGCACGCCCGTCGTCCCGCCCGAGCGGCTGCTCGCCGAGCTCGTCCCGCCCCGCCACTTCGCGGGCGAGTCGTTCGACACCTACGTGCCCGACGCCGCGCACCCGTCGCAGCGCGAGGCCGTCGACAGGCTCCGCGCCGTGGCGCGCACGATCACCGACGGCTCCGGTCGCGGGGGCGGTCTGTTCCGCCGCGCGTCCCGCCGCACCCCGCCGGCCGTCTACCTCGACGGCGGCTTCGGCGTCGGCAAGACCCACCTGCTCGCGTCGCTCGCGCACGCCGTCGGCACGCACGACGCCGCGTTCGGCACGTTCGTCGAGTACACCAACCTCGTCGGCGCGCTCGGCTTCCTGCCGACCGTCGAGGCGCTCGCCGCCACGAAGCTCGTGTGCATCGACGAGTTCGAGCTCGACGACCCCGGCGACACCGTCCTCATGTCCCGCCTGCTGCGCGAGCTCGCCGACCGCGGCGTCGCGCTCGCGGCCACGTCGAACACGCTGCCCGAGTCGCTCGGCGAGGGCCGCTTCGCCGCCGACGACTTCCTGCGCGAGATCCAGGCGCTCGCCGCCCGGTTCGAGGTGCTGCGCGTCGACGGGCAGGACTACCGGCACCGGTCCGTCGTGACCGACGCCGACGGGCTCGCCGACGACGCCGTGCGCCGGGCGGTCACCGGTGTGCCCGGCGCGACGCTCGACGCGTTCCCCGCGCTGCTCGACCACCTCGCGCGCGTCCACCCGAGCCGGTACGGCGCACTGCTCGACGGCGTCGAGCTCGTCGGCCTCACCGGCGTCGCGCCCGTGCCGACGCAGGACGTCGCGCTGCGCCTCGTCGTGCTCGTCGACCGCCTGTACGACCGCGACGTGCCCGTGCTGCTCGGCGGCGGGGGAGAGCACGACCTGTTCTCCGCCGAGATGCTGCGCGGCGGCTACCGCAAGAAGTACTACCGCGCGCTGTCCCGCCTCGGCGCGCTCGCGGCCGACGGCGCGGCCCGCGTCACCGCCTGACCGTCCCGCGTCGGGTCGCGTCAGTCCGCGCGGGCGGGGACGAGCACGGCGACCGAGAGGGCCGGGACGACGACGTGCGGCTCGGCGCCGGACCTGAGCGCGCACGGCTCCCACGCGGCGGCGACGTCGAGCGGAGCGTCCGCGGGGAGCGGGACACGGGCCTCGTCGTCGGTGAGGTTGACGACCACGCGCGCGGCGCCGCGGTGCAGGACGAGCACGCCCCGCCACGGACCGTCAGAGGAGTCCGGGCCGTCCCACGTGAGGTCGGTCGCGGCGAGGTCGCCCGACGCGAGCTCGGGGACGGAGCGGCGCAGCGCGACGAGCTCGCGGTACCAGTCGAGCAGCCGGTCGTGCGGCGGCCGGGAGCGCTCAGCGCGGTCGAGCACCGACCGGTGGAAGGTCGCCTCGTCCTGCGGGTCGGGCACCTCGACGGCGCCGCCGTACAGGTCCGCCCAGCCGTGGCCGCCGAACTCGGACCGGCGTCCCTCGCTCACGAGCCGGCCGAGCTCGGGGTCGGGGAACGACGTGAAGAACTGGAACGGGGTGCGGGTGCCCCACTCCTCGCCCTGGAACAGCATGGGCGTGAACGGCGAGAGCAGGAGCAGCGCGGCGGACCCGGCGAGCGTGCCCGCGTCGAGCCGGTCGGCGGGGCGATCACCGACGGCGCGGTTGCCGACCTGGTCGTGCGTCTGCGTGCTCACGACGAACCGGTGGCCGTCGGTCCCGCTCGGGACGGGTCGGCCCCACTCCCGGTCGCGGAACGTCGAGAAGCCGCCGTCGTGCACGAACACGCGCGTCATCGCGTGCCGGAGCGTCGCGGGCGTGCCGAAGTCGACGTAGTAGCCGTGCCGCTCGCCCGTCAGCAGCGCGTGCAGGGCGTGGTGCACGTCGTCGGCCCACTGCGCGGTCATGCCCCAGCCGCCGGCTGCGGTCGGGGCGACGCTCACGACGTCGTTGAGGTCCGTCTCGGCGATCAGTGACAGGGGCCGGCCGACGCGCTCGGACAGCGCGGTGACCTCGTCGGACAGCTGCGCGAGCAGGTGCTGCTCGGAGTCGTCGCGCAGCTCGTGGACCGCGTCGAGGCGCAGCGCGTCGACGTGGAAGTCGCGCAGCCAGCGCAGCGCGCTGTCGACGATCCACCGGCGCACGACGTGCGATCCCGGCTGGTCGAGGTTGATGGCCGAGCCCCACGGCGTGTGGTGCGCGTCCGTCGCGTACGGGCCGAACAGTCCCGTGTAGTTGCCGGACGGGCCGAGGTGGTTGTGCACGACGTCGAGGCACACCGCGAGGCCGAGGCCGTGCGCGGCGTCGACGAACCGCTGCAGCGCCTCCGGACCGCCGTACGCCTCGTGCACGGCGTAGAGGCCGACACCGTCGTAGCCCCAGCCGCGCGGGCCGTCGAACGGGGCGACCGGCATGAGCTCGACGAGGTCGACCCCGAGCGAGACGAGCTCAGGCAGCGCGTCCGCGGCGCTGTCGAGGGTCCCTCCGGGCGTGAAGGTCCCGACGTGCAGCTCGTAGACGACCCGGCCGCGCACGTCGAGCCCGCTCCACCCGTCGTCGGTCCACGTGAACCGGCCCGCGTGGAAGACACGGCTCGGCCCGTGCACCCCGTCGGGCTGCCACGCGCTGCGCGGGTCGGGCAGCGGGTCGCCGCCGTCGAGCGCGTACGCGTAGTCGGTGCCGTGGGACAGGTCGCGCTTGACCGTCCACCAGCCGTCCCCGTCCGGCGTCAGGCCGACCCGCTCGCGCGTCGCGGGCAGCACGAGGTCGACGCTGCGGGCGTCCGGGGCCCACACGTGCGGGCGCACGGCGTCAGCCCTCCGTCCGGACGAGCAGCGCGACGGGGAGGCGGTCGAGGAGCGGGCCGACCTCGCACACGCCGCCCGTCACCGGGCGGTCGGTGAGCACGTCGTGCCACTCGCCCTCCGGCAGCGCGACGGTGTGCTCGCCCCAGCCGCCGAGGCGGTCGACGGACGCCTGCAGCCGGGTCGCGACGACCGCGACGCGCGGCTCGCCCGCCACGGTCCGGGCGTAGGTGAGGCTGTGACCGGACGAGTGCGCGAGCGGCACGTAGCCGGCCTCGGGGCCGACGAACGCCTCGGGCAGGTCCCGGCGCAGGCGCAGCGCGCGCGACGTGACGAGGAGCTTCTCGTCCGCGAGGTCGCGCGGTCCGGCGCCGTCGTCGAGGCGCGCGAGCCGGGCGGCGAGCGCGTCGTGGTCGACGGGTCGCCGGTTGTCGGGGTCGACGAGGGTCGGCTCGGGGACCTCGGTGCCCTGGTAGACGTCGGGCACGCCGGGCAGCGTGAGCTGCACGAGCTTGGTGCCGAGCGTCGCGGAGCGCACCGCGGGGCGGGTGCGCGCCTCCCACGCGGTCAGGAGGTCGTGCACGGTCGGGTCGGCGAGCGCGGCGCGAGCGGTGTCGAGCACCGCGCGCTCGTACGCCTCGTCGGGTGCCGTCCACGTCGTGCGGGACTTGGCCTCGCGGATCGCCTTCGTGAGGTACTCGGTGAGCCGGTCGGCCGCGATCGGGCCGTCCTGCGTCCACGTCCCGGCGAGCGTCTGCCACAGCAGGTACTCGGTGCGTCCGTCGAGCAGCGTGCCGCGGAAGGGGGCGGACGCCGCGCGCAGCGCGTCGACGAGAGCCGACCACTCCAGCGGCAGCTCGGACAGCACGCCGAGCCGCGCGCGAGTGTCCTCGCCGCGCTTGGTGTCGTGCGTCGAGAGCGTCGTCATGCCGAGCGGCGACGACACCTGCAGGTCCGCGGCCCACGCCGCGAGGTCGGTGGGCGTGAGCGCGAACCGCTCGGGCTCGCCGCCGACCTCGCACAGCCCCACCAGGTGCGTCCAGCGGTAGAACGCCGTGTCCTCGACGCCCTTCGCCGTGACCGCGCCGCACGTCTGCTGGAACCGCACGACCAGCTCGTCGCGACGCCGGCCCCGCGTCAGGCCCGCGCTGCCGACCTCGCGCCCGAGCAGCAGGTCGACGAGCACGTCCATCGTCTCGCCACGCTCGGGGGACAGGCGCGCGCGGGCCTCGCGGGCCGCTGCCTCGACGACCTCGACGGACTCCGCCGGCACGTGCTCACCCGGCACGACGTATGCGCGGTAGCGGTCGAACGCGACGAGCAGCTCGACGAGGCACTCTTCGAGCGCGCGCCACGTGTGGTCCCGCAGCCGCAGGTCCTCGGTGCAGATGTCGGCCGCGAGCGCTGTCAGCCGGTGCACCTCCGCGTACAGCGGCCCGTCGACGATCTCGCGCTTGGCCTGCGCCGCGATCTCCGGGAACGCGTCCGACGTGTCGCCCGTGAGCCGGTGCATCGTGCCGCCCAGGATCGCCGCACCGCCGGGGTCGACGAACGTCTGCTGGATCCGCCACAGCGCGTCGTAGCCGGTCGTGCCCGCGGTGTCCCAGTCACCGGGCAGCCGCTCGTCGCCCTGCAGGATCTTCTCGACGACGACCCACGCCTCGCCGCTCGCCTCGCGCAGCCGCGCGAGGTAGCCCGCCGGGTCGGCGAGGCCGTCCGGATGGTCGATGCGCAGGCCGTCGAGCGTGCCGTCGGCGATCAGGTCGAGCACGAGCCGGTGCGTCGCGTCGAACACCGCGGGGTCCTCGACGCGGATCGCGACGAGCGTCCCGACGTCGAAGAAGCGCCGGTAGTTGAGCTCCTCGTCCGCCACCCGCCAGTACGCGAGCCGGTAGTGCTGGCGTTCGAGCAGCTCGGCGAGCGGCAGCGCCTCGGTGCCGGCCCGGACGGGGAAGACGTGGTCGTAGTAGCGCAGCACCGGTCGCACGCCCTCGTCCGGGATGTCGGCCTCGTCGAGCCGGATCTCGCCGCGCGCGAGCACCGCACCGATCCGGTCGCCGAGCACGGGCATGAGCACGTCGCCGCCGCCCGCGGACCAGTCGACGTCGAACCACGGCGCGAACGGGGAGTCCGCGCCCTTGTCGAGCACCGACCACAGCGGACGGTTGTGCCACACCGGGGTCGGTACGGCCATGTGGTTCGGCACGATGTCGAGCACCAGCCCGAGGCCCGCCTCGTGCGCGACCGCGGACAGCCGGCGCAGCGCTGCGAGCCCGCCGAGGACGGGCGACACCTCGTCGTGCGCGACCACGTCGTAGCCGTGCGTCGAGCCCGGCGCGGCGGTCAGGACGGGCGACAGGTAGACGTGCGTCACCCCCAGCGACGCCAGGTACGGCACGCGGGCCGCGACGTCGTCGAGCGTGAGGTCGGCGCCGAGCTGCACCCGGTAGGTGGACACCGGCACCGGCCGGCCCGGACCCGTGAGCCGCCGTGCGGGCGTCGGCCGGGAGCCGGCGGTGCGCTGCTCGGTCACGCGCCCGGCGTCTTCCGCGAGCGGCGGCGCGGCTCGTCGCTGCCCGCGGCCCGACCGCCCGCGCCCTGCCGGCGCATGCGGGACGCCTCGTGCGCCACGTCCGCGACCACGCCGATGCCCGACGGGGACGGCTTGGTCTGCAGCGGCGGGCGCGTCAGGACGACGACCGAGTGGTGCGCGAGCGCGACGTCCTCGCCCGCGTCGAGAGACGCACCCGGTGCGACCTGCGAGTCCGTGTCGAACACGACGGTCCACGAGTCGCCGTACCGGTGCGACGGCACGACGAACGTCTCCGCCTCGGGCTCGCCGTTGAACAGCACGAGGAACGAGTCGTCGACGATCTCCTCGCCGCGCATGTCCGGCTCGGCGATCGCGTCGCCGTTGAGGAACACCATGACCGCGCGTGCGAGGTCGCTGTTCCAGGTCTCCGGGCTCATGTGCTCCCCGTTTGGGGCGAGCCACTCGATGTCCTTGAGGTCCGACGGGTCGGCCTCGTCGGGCTTGCCCGCGAAGAACCGGCGGCGGCGGAACACCGGGTGGTCCTGCCGCAGGCGCACGACGCGCCGCGTGAACTCCAGCAGGTTCGTCTGCCGCTCGTCGAGGTCCCAGTCGACCCACGAGATCGGGCCGTCCTGGCAGTACACGTTGTTGTTGCCCTGCTGCGTCCGGCCCAGCTCGTCGCCGTGCAGGATCATCGGGATGCCCTGCGACAGCAGGAGCGTCGCGAGGAAGTTGCGCCGCTGGCGGTCGCGCAGGTTGAGGACGTGCTCGTCGTCCGTCGGGCCCTCGGCGCCGCAGTTCCACGACCGGTTGTGGCTCTCGCCGTCGGCGTTGCCCTCGCCGTTCGCCTCGTTGTGCTTCTCGTTGTACGACGTCAGGTCGGCCAGCGTGAAGCCGTCGTGCGCGGTCACGAAGTTGACCGACGCGATCGGCCGGCGGCCCGTGTGCTCGTAGAGGTCGGACGACCCCGAGATGCGGCTCGCGAACTCGCCGAGCGTCGACGGCTCCGAGCGCCAGAAGTCGCGCACCGTGTCGCGGTACTTGCCGTTCCACTCCGACCACAGCGGGGGGAACCCGCCGACCTGGTAGCCGCCCTCGCCGACGTCCCACGGCTCGGCGATGAGCTTGACCTGCGAGATCACCGGGTCCTGGTGGACCAGGTCGAAGAACGCCGACAGTCGGTCGACCTCGTGGAACTGCCGGGCCAGGGTCGCCGCGAGGTCGAACCGGAAGCCGTCCACGTGCATCTCGGTCACCCAGTAGCGCAGCGAGTCCATGATGAGCTGCAGCACGTTGGGCGACCGCATGAGCAGCGAGTTGCCCGTGCCCGTGGTGTCGAAGTAGTGCGCGGGGTCGTCGTCGACGAGCCGGTAGTAGTTCGCGTTGTCGATGCCGCGGAAGCTCAGCGTCGGGCCCAGGTGGTTGCCCTCGGCCGTGTGGTTGTAGACGACGTCGAGGATGACCTCGATGTCGGCCTCGTGCAGGGCCTTGACCATGGCCTTGAACTCCTGCACCTGCTGACCCGTCCCGCCGTACGCCGAGTACTCGTTGTGCGGCGCGAAGAACCCGATCGTGTTGTAGCCCCAGTAGTTCGACAGGCCCTTGTCCTGCAGCACCGGGTCGTTGACGAACTGGTGCACCGGCATGAGCTCGACCGCCGTCACCCCGAGCGACGACAGGTGCTCGATCACCGCCGGGTGCGCGAGGCCCGAGTACGTGCCGCGCAGCTCCTCCGGCACCGCGGGGTGCTGCTGCGTGAGGCCGCGCACGTGCGCCTCGTAGATCACGGACTCGTGGTACTGGTGCTGCGGCGGGCGGTCGTGGCCCCAGTCGAAGTACGGGTTCACCACGACGGACTTCATCGTGTGCGGCGCGGAGTCGTCGTCGTTCGTCGCCGTCGGGTCGTCGAACCGGTACGTGTAGAGCGACGGGTCGTTGTCGACCTGCCCGTCGATCGCCTTCGCGTACGGGTCGAGCAGCAGCTTCGACGGGTGGCAGCGCAGTCCGCGCGCCGGGTCGTACGGCCCGTGCACGCGGTAGCCGTACCGCTGGCCCGGTCCGACCGCGGGCAGGTAGCCGTGCCAGACGAACGCGTCCACCTCCGTCAGGTCGACGCGCGTCTCCGAACCGTCGGCGTCGAACAGGCACAGCTCGACCCGTTCGGCGACCTCGGAGAACAGCGCGAAGTTGGTCCCGGTCCCGTCGTAGGTGGCGCCCAGGGGATAGGGGCGTCCCGGCCACATCAGCATCCGCCCAATGTGCCAGCCGCGCGCCGATCCGGCGCGGGGGAGCAGGGTGGAGTTCGGCACACCGTGAGCCGTTGCGGGAACGCTCCTGACCTGCTGCGCTGGGCTGGGTGCCCGCTCCGCCGGCGCCGCCCGCTCGTCCTTGCAGGAGGTCGTCGTGTCCGGTCGGGTCGTCGTGGTGGGAGCCGGCCTCGCCGGCGCCAAGACCGTCGAGGCGCTGCGGGAGGGCGGCTTCGACGGGGACGTCGTGCTCCTGGGGGCCGAGACCGACCGGCCCTACGAGCGACCGCCCCTGTCCAAGGGGTACCTCCTCGGGAACGACGCGCGCGACGCCGCGTTCGTGCACGACGCCGGCTGGTACGCGGCGCACGACGTCGACCTGCGCACCGGGACGACCGTCACCGCGCTCGACCTCGGTGCGCGCGACGTCGTCGACGAGTCGGGCGGTCGCACCGCCTTCGACCACCTCGTCCTCGCGACCGGTTCCGAGCCGCGACGGCTCGACGTCCCCGGGGCCGGCCTCGACGGTGTCGTGTACCTGCGCACCCTCGGCGACAGCGACCGCCTGCGCGCCGCGCTCACGGCGGACCGGCGCGTGGTCGTCGTGGGCGGCGGGTGGATCGGGCTCGAGGTCGCCGCCGCCGGCCGCGCCGCCGGCGCGCACGTCACCGTGCTGGTCCGCGACGTGCTCCCGCTCGTCGGCGTCCTCGGCCCCGAGCTCGCGGCGCTGTTCGCCGACCTGCACCGCGAGCACGGCGTCGACCTGCGCACGCGCGCGGACGTGGTCGAGATCGTCGCCGCCGGGGACGGCACGTCGGTCGGCGGCGTGGCGCTCGAGGACGGCACGGTCGTCCCCGCGGACCTCGTCGTGGTCGGCATCGGGGCGGCGCCGCGGACGGCACTCGCGGAGCACGCGCGGCTGCACGTCGAGGACGGCGTCGTCGTCGACCAGCACCTGCGCTCGTCGCACCCGCGCGTGCTGGCGGTCGGCGACATCGCGCGCGCCGCGCACCCGCTGCTCGGCACGCACGTGCGCGTCGAGCACTGGGCCAACGCCCTGAACCAGCCCGCGACGGCGGCCGCGACGATCCTCGGTCGCGACGAGCCGTACGACCGGCTGCCCTACTTCTTCACCGACCAGTACGACCTCGGCATGGAGTACGTCGGGCACACCGGGGGTGGGTACGACGAGGTCGTCGTCCGCGGGGACCTCGTCGCGCGCGAGCTGGTCGCGTTCTGGCGGCGCGACGGACGGGTCGTCGCCGGCATGAACGTCAACGTCTGGGACGTGGTCGACGACGTGCAGGCGCTCATCCGGTCGGGCGCGGTCGTCGACCGTGAACGGCTCGCCGACCCGGACGTGCCGCTCGGCTCGCTCACCGGCGCGTGACCGCCGGCGTCGGAGGCGGCGGCTAGCCTGACCCCTGCCCGACGCCCCCCACCGAAGGAGACGACCGTGGTGCTCATCGGCGCCCACGTCCGCGACGCCGACCCGGTGGCCGCCGCCGCCGAGGTCGACGCCCAGGCCGTCCAGATCTTCCTGGCCGACCCGCAGGGGTGGAAGAAGCCCGTGCCTCGCGACGACGCCGACGCGCTCGTCGCGAGCGGCCTCGGCCTCTACGCGCACGCGCCCTACCTGGTGAACGTCGCGTCGACCAACAACCGCATCCGGATCCCGAGCCGGAACATGATCGCCCAGCACGCGGCGGCCGCCGCCGGGCTCGGCGCGCGCGGGCTGGTCGTGCACGGCGGGCACGTCGGGGACGGTGACGACGTCGCGGTCGGCATCGACAACTGGCGCAAGACGTTCGAGCGCGCGACCTACCCCGTGCGCGTCCTCGTGGAGAACACCGCGGGCGGCGAGAACGCGTGCGCCCGGACGCTCGACCGGTGGGCGATGCTCTGGGACGCGATCGGCGGCTACGACGTCGGCGTGTGCCTCGACACGTGCCACGCGTGGGCCGCGGGCGAGGACCTGGAGACGATCGTCGACCGGCTGCGTGCCATCACGGGCCGCATCGACCTCGTGCACGCCAACAGCTCGCGCGACGAGGCCGGGTCCAGCCGCGACCGGCACGCGAGCTTCGCGACGGGCACCATCCCGCCCGAGCTCATCGCGCACGTCGTGCGCGAGGCCGGCTGCGACGCCGTCGTCGAGACGCCCGCCGAGCGTCAGGCGGAGGACATCGCGTTCCTGCGGGCCGCGCTCGCGGGCTGACCTCGCCGGGCGCGCGGACGCCCGCCGGGACCGCACCCCGTCCCCGACGGGCGTCCGTGCGCTCGCGCTGCGGGCGGCGTCGTCACACCGGCGACGCGTCGGCCGTGACGTCCGGCACGGCCGCCTCGGTCGCGAACGCCACCGTCCGCACGCGTTCCGCGAGCCCGTCGACCGCGCGCACCTGGTCGTCCGCCTGGCGGCGGAGCCCGGCGAGGCGCTCGCGGTCCAGGCGCAACGTCTCCGACCAGACCTCCAGCGTCGCCCACAGCGACCGCTTCCCGGCGATGCCCGAGCGCAGCGCCTCGAGCTCGAGGTGCAGCGACAGCGGCGACCGCTGCACGAGCCGGCCGTTCGGCTTGAGCCGGCCCGCGTGCTCGGCCGCGACCGCGGCCGCCGGTTTCCACGACGACAGACGGACGCCCAGGTGGTCCGCGAGCCCCCGCACGACGCGCCGCTCCTGGCGCAGCTCGTCGAGGAGCCGCTGGAGGACCGGCTCGGCTGACGTGCCCGCGTACCGCTCGACCATCCACCCGACGCGCGAGATGACGCCGGACGCCCCCGTGAGGTGGTCGCTCAGGTATGTCCGCACCAGGCGGAGGTCGACCGGCGGTGTGGTGCTCGGCCCCACGTCAGCGCAACCGCGACGCGAGGAGCTGCTTGCCCTGCTCGGCGCCCTTGCGGCTCTCGCCCTGCGCGCGGCGGAAGAACTCGGCGAGCTCGGTGTCGCCGTCGCGCTCGGCGTCCTGCGCGTAGGTCTCCAGGCGCAGCACGTTGTCGAGGCACGCCTGGGTGAACCACAGGATGTTGTAGTCCTTGTCCTTGGTGCCGGTCAGGTGGCCGGACTCCTGCTCGAAGCTCATCGTCAGCACCTCCGCGGCCCCGGCGCGCCGGGGCGTCCGTGGGTGGGCGGCCGGACCGCCCGCGGGCGCATGCTTCACCCGGTGTCCATCGTCGGCCCGGGCACGGCGGGCCGCGACCGGGGGAGCGCCGGGCGGCGGTGCCGGGCGGGTCGGTCGCGCCCCGGACAGCCCGGGGCGTGCGGGTGCGCGACGTCGTGCGCGGTGTCACGGTGAGGCGATGAGCGAGAACCTGCCCGACAGCTTCGACCCGCAGCAGCCCGACCTGCCCACGCTGGGCGCGGACCCCGACCCGCTGCCGCCGGGTCACGAGAGCCAGGCGCCGACGACCGAGCCGCTGACGGACGACGCGAGCGAGCCCGCGGACGACGACGCGCGCGGCACCCCGGGCTGACCGGCGCGGCGGACCGACCGCCGTCAGCCGAGCGTGACCTCCGCGGCGCGGCGCACGACCGCGTCGTCGTCGGCGCCCTCGGCTCGCCAGGCGAGCTGCTGGACCGCGCCGTTCCCGCGGCGCAGGACGTCGGCGACGCGGGCCTGCACCCAGTCGAGCTCGCCCGACTCGACCAGCGCGTCGTGCACGTGGTCGACGAGCTCGGCGACGACGTCGGCCGCCGGACGCGGCTCGCCGGTCGACGGGCTGACGAGCTCGCCGGTCGTGCCGGAGCGCGCCGCGCGCCACGTCCAGGACCGGAGGATCTCCGCGCGCACAGGCGCCGGGTCGGGGTCGGTGCGGACCGCGGTCTCCGCGAGCGCGCGGACGAGCACGGCCTGCAGCACGGCGTCCTGCGGGTCGAGGCACACGTCGGCGACCCGGACCTCGACCGTCGGGTACCGGGCGGACAGGCGGGCGTCGAAGTAGATCATCCCGTCGTCGAGCGCGGTCCCCGAGCGCAGCAGCTCGGCGATGACCGCGCGGTACGTGGCGGCGTCGCCGAACGGCGCCGTCGCGCCGGCCGTGGGCCAGCGCCCCCACACCTGCGAGCGGTAGCTCGCGTACCCGGTGGCCGCGCCGAGCCACGACGGGCTGTTGGCGCTGAGCGCGAGGAGCACCGCGTTCCAGGCGCGCAGGTGGTCGATGACGTGCACGCCCTCGTCGTCGTCGGCGACCGCGACGTGCACGTGGCACCCGCACGTGAGCTGCTCGCGCGCCGTCTGCCCGAACCGCGCGCGGATCTCGTGGGCGCGGCGGTCGGGGATGACGGTGGACTCGACGACGTGCGGCGCGGTCCCGAGCGCGGCGATCCGTGCGCCGGCGCGCCGTGCGAGCGTGTCCGTGCGGGCGCGGCCGTCGCGCACCTGCGCGAGCAGGTCGTCGAGGTCGGTGCAGGGGTGCGTCGACACCTCGACCTGCTCCTGCTTGAACTCCTTCTCCAGGTCCCCGCCGGGGCGCGGGTCCGACGGCTCGTCGGCCGCGAGCCGCAGCACCGTCGGCGCCACCGCGTACGGCACGCCCTCGGGCGTGACCAGCAGGAACTCCTCCTCGACACCCATGGTTCGCACGCCGCAAGTGTGGGGGAGCGGCCCGCGCGGCGCGCGGCGAGCGGCCGCTCAGGCCCGGTCCTCGTCGGTGTCCACCTGCCGCCGGTACGAGGCGACGAGCCGCGCGACCAGCGTCGCGAGGAAGATCTGGGCCATGAGCGCCTCGAAGGTCGCGACGCCTCGGCCGGCGAAGCTCGCGGCCGTGTAGTCGCCGTACCCGACGGTCGTGAGCGTCGTGAACGAGAAGTACTGGAGCGACTGCTGGTCCGCGGTCTGCCCGTCGGCGAAGAACGGCTCGGGCAGGAGCCACGCGAGGACGCCGAACAGGTTGGCGAAGAACAGGCCGATGATGAGGTAGGCGCTCACGGCGCCGGCGATCATGCTGAGCGTGACCGCGCGGCGCGTGAGGATCCGGCCCAGGACGGTCACGAGCGTCAGTCCGAGCAGGGCGCAGAAGACGCCGTTGACCACGCCGACCGCGGTGTCCTCGGGCAGCAGCGCGAGCGCGGCGACCGTCCCGCCCGCCGCGACCGCGAGCGTCACGCGGACCACGCGTCGCAGCCGCGGACCAGGGCGCGACGTCCGGACCGCGAAGAACAGCGCACCGAGGTAGCCGAGCACGACGAACCAGTTGGTCCACGGCTCCGCGGTGAGCACGAAGACCAGGTAGACGACGCACAGCAGCGCGAGCACGACCCCGAAGTCGTCCGGGGGCGCAGCCGCGGGCCGCACCACGCGTCGGGTGCGGCCCGCGGGCCCGCCGGGCGACGGGCCCCTCCCGTCCATCGCTCGGCGGGTCAGGCGAGCGCCTTGGCCTTCAGCTGCGCGAACTCGTCGGCGTCGATGACGCCCTGGTCGTGCAGCTTCTTCGCCTCGGCGATCGCGCTCGCCGGTGATGCCTGTGCGGTCTTCCGGATGTACTCGTCGGTCGCGGCCTGCGTCTCCTGGAGCTGCGCCATCTGACGCTCCGCCATGCCGCGGCCGCGGGCGATGATGTAGATGAGCGCCGTCAGGAACGGCAGGAAGATCAGGCCGATGACCCACAGCGCCTTGCCCCAGCCGCCCATCGACCGGTCGCGGAACAGGTCACCGATGATCTGGAACAGCAGCACCAGGTACATGAAGAAGACGAACCACCACACGAGCAGCCAGAACCAGTCCCAGAACGTGTCCATCGCGTGCCTCCTCGGTCCTCACCGGCGGGCTCCCCGGCTAGGTCCACGATGTCGCCACCCGTGGTGCAGTTTCCTCACCCGTCGTGGGTGATCGTCGCTGGTCAGGGCACTCGTCCCGGGTGAGCGGCTCGCCGTGCGGGCGGCGTCGCGGCGTGTGAGGCTGGTCGTGCTCGACGGCTTCGGAGGCGTGGCCGTGCTCCCGCCACCCCGGAGACCCGATGAAGTCGCCCCAGCCCCGCGGCCCTCTCGGTGCCGTCGTCCTCGACGCGCTCGCGTCGGCGGCCCCTCGCGCGGACGCGCCGCCGGACGACCGGCTCGGGCACGCCGCCCGGCGGGCCGTCGAGCAGGGCACCGACCTGCTGACCGACGAGGACGTGCAGCTCACGCTGTTCGTCCTGTACGAGCTGCACTACGCGGGGGTCGAGGGTGTCGACGACGCGTGGGAGTGGGCGCCCGACCTGCTGCGCGCGCGGGCCGTGCTCGAGGAGGCGTTCGAGCGCGAGCTCCGCGCCCGGGTCACGGTCCCGGAGGGTGTGCCCGCGGACCGGCGGGCCGTCGCGGACACGCTGTTCGCGCTGACGGCCCCGACACCCGGCCCGAGCCTGTCGCGCTACGTCGGCCGGCACGCGACCGACGAGCAGCTGCACGAGCTGCTCGTGCACCGGTCCGTCTACCAGCTCAAGGAGGCCGACCCGCACACGTGGGCAGTGCCGCGGCTGGGCGGCGCCGCGAAGGCCGCGCTCGTCGAGATCCAGGCCGACGAGTACGGCGGGGGAGCGCCCGACCGCATGCACAGCGCGCTCTTCGCGCGCACGATGCAGGGCGTCGGGCTCGAGACGGCGTTCGGTCGGTACGTCGAGGACGTGCCCGCCGTGACGCTGGCCGCGGTCAACGCGATGTCGCTGCTCGGCCTGCACCGCCGGCTGCGCGGCGCGGTCGCCGGCCACCTCGCGGCGTTCGAGATGACGTCGTCCCTGCCCAACCGGCTGTACGGCGACGGCTTCCGACGGCACGGCTACGGCGCGGACGTCACCGAGTACTTCGACGAGCACGTCGAGGCCGATGCGGTGCACGAGCAGATCGCGGGCCGTGACCTCGCCGGCGGGCTCGCCGAGCAGGAGCCCGAGCTCGTCGACGACATCCTGTTCGGTGCGTGCGCGTGCCTGTTCCTCGACGACCTCGTCGCCGCCCACCTCGTCGGGGCGTGGGAGCGCGGCGTGTCGTCCCTGCGGGGCGCCGCGTGAGCGCCGCCGACGAGCGCACCCCGGCGCCCGTGCGCGGCTCGATCGTCGCGTGCCCCGACGGGCCCCTGCTCGTGCGCGGCGACGTGCCGGTCGTCGACGACCGCGGCGAACCCGTCGCCAAGCACCGCGCGACGGTCGCGCTGTGCCGGTGCGGGGCGTCGGCGATCAAGCCGTGGTGCGACGGGAGCCACAAGGCGATCGGCTTCGAGGCGCCCTGAGACCCTCCGCGGGTCCGGGTCAGCCGCGCGGCACCTGGAGCACGCGCGACTCGCCCGGCTCGTCCGGGTCGTCGACGATCGGCACACCGTCGAGCCAGGACCCGACGACGTGCGACAGCTCGCCCGGGTGGCTGAAGTTCATCGCGTGCGCGGCGCCGACGATCACCGCGAGCGTCACGTGGTCCGGCGCGAGCCGCGCGACCTCGAGCACGCGCCACGGCGGCGGCATCATCGGGTCGCGGCTGCCGATGACCGCGAGCGCCGGGACGCCGAGGCGCAGCATCCGCTCCTGCGAGGGGAACCGGACCAGCTCGTCGAACAGCCGCAGCGTGTTGACCGGGCCGAACCGCAGGTAGTCGGGCACGGCGGTGCGGGCCATCGCCGGGCTCTCGCGCGTCGCGTCCTTGACCAGCTGCCACAGCCCGCGGACGAACGGCTGGTTGTACATGCCGCCCGCGGGCGACGCGAGCACGACGCGGTGCACCCGCTCGGGCGCCTCGTGCGCGACCTCCAGCACGACCGGGCAGCCCATCGAGTTGCCGACCAGCACGACCTGCTCGAGGGCGAGCGCGTCGAGGATCTCCAGGACGGCCTCGGCGAGCGCGGGGATGCCGAGCGTCGCCGGCGGGCTCTCGCTGCGCCCGTAGCCCGGCAGGTCCGGCACGACGTTCCACGCGCGCTGCGCGAGCCGTGCGGCGGTCGGCATGAGGGACGTCCCGGAGATCGCGAACCCGTGCACGTGCAGGATCGGCACCGCGCCCTCGACGTGCGGCCCGCACCGCACGAGCACGCGGCGCCCGTCCACGCGGACCGTGCGCTCCGTCCACCCCGCAGCCAGGTCGACCACGGCCCGATCCTGGCAGGTCACGTCTGTCCGCGCCCGCTGTCCCGGCCCGGCGGCCCGAGGACCACCCGTCACGGGTGACGCCGCGCCCGGCACCGCGGCGGGACGCTGCGAGGGTCCGGACGTCCCGACGACGGGAGGGCGAACCATGAGCGCAGCACCGGGTCCTGCGGCCGCGCCGCTCGACCGCCGGCTCGCGGTCCTGCTCGCGATGGCGATGTTCGTCCTCGTGGTCGACACGTCCCTGATGAACGTGTCGATCTCCGCGGTCGTGCGCGACCTCGACACCACCGTGAGCGGCGTGCAGTCCGCGATCGCGCTCGAGGCGCTCGTGTCCGCGGCGTTCATCCTCATCGGGAGCAAGGTCGGCGACCTCGTCGGGCGCAAGCGCGCGTACGTGCTGGGCCTGCTCGGCTACGCGACCGGCGCGGTCGCGATGACGCTCGCGCAGGGGCTCACCGCGATCATCGTGTTCTGGGCGGTCGTCGGCGGGCTCGGTGCGTCGCTGCTGCTGCCGTCGATGCAGTCGCTCATCCACGGCAACTTCAGCGGGCCCGCGCAGAAGAAGGTGTACGCGCTCGTCGGCGCGTCCGCCTCGATCGCCGCCGCGGTCGGCCCGCTGCTCGGCGGGTTCATCACGACCTACCTGTCGTGGCGCGTCGCGTTCGCGCTCGAGGCCGTCGTCATCGCCGTCGTCCTCTCGGGCATCCGGCTCGTCAAGGACGTCCCGTACACGGGCGACCGTTCCGTCGACGTCGTCGGCGCCGTGCTGTCCGCGCTCGCGATGGGCGGCATCGTGCTCGGCGTGCTCGTCTGGCAGGAGGGCGGCGAGGCCGTCGGCGCGCTCATCGGCGTCGGCGCCGTCGCGCTCGTCGTGCTGGTCCGGTGGCTGCTGCGCCGCAAGCGCGCGGGTCGCCCCGTCCTGCTCGACCCGGACCTGTTCCGGTCACCGCTGTTCCGCGTCGGGGTGTCGCAGCAGATGCTCCAGCAGATCGCGCTCGGCGGGCTCATGATCTCGCTGCCGATCTTCCTGCAGATGGTGCTCGAGTACGACGCGATGGCTGCGGGCCTGTCGCTCGCGCCGCTGTCGCTGAGCATGTTCGCGGTCGCGCTGCTCGCCGGGAAGCGTGCGGGCGCGCGGCGCCCCGCCGACCTGGTGCTGGCGGGGTTCGGGCTCGGGGTCGTGGGGGTCGGCGCGCTGATCCCCGTCGTCCCGCGCGCCTCCACCGGCTGGTGGTTGGTCGTGCCGCTCCTCGTCGTCGGGTCGGGCCTCGGCCTGCTCGTGTCGCAGCTCAACAACTACACGCTGTCGCCGATCTCCGAGGAGCGCGTGAGCGAGGCCGCGGGCGTGAACTCCGCCGCGGGGTCGTTCGGCCTGTCGTTCGGCCTCGCGTTCGCGGGCGCGCTCATGCTGGGTGCGCTGGCGGTCGGCTTCACCGCGCAGTCCGACGCGAGCACCGTCCTCGACAGCGCGCAGCAGGAGCAGGTCGCGCGCGCGCTCGACGAGGACGCGCAGCTCATGAGCACGACGCAGCTGACCGAGCTCCTCGCCGACGAGCCGCAGGCCGTGCAGGACGAGATCGTCCGCATCAACGACGAGGTGCGTCCGCGCGCGCTGCAGGTCGCGCTGCTGCTGCCGCTCGCCGCCGGGCTGCTCGGGTTCGTCAACGCGCTGCGGATGCGTCGCCTGCCGGACCCCGCCCCGAACAGCGCCGTCGAGGGCGCCGCGTTCGGCTGACCGCCGCTCGCGGCTCATCGCCCCGGCGCCGTCGCCCGAGGCACGCACGACCGCCCGGGGCACGCACGACGGAGCCCCCGGCACCGTCGCCGGGGGCTCCGCCTGACCGTCAGGAGGCGAGGATCTGCGCCTTCTGCGCCTCGAACTCGGCCGGGGTCAGGACGCCCTGGTCGCGCAGCTCGGCCAGCTGCTTGAGGTGGGCGATCTTGGTGTCCATGTCCGGGCTCTCGGTCTCGGGCGTGGGCGCCGGCGCCGCGACGTACACGGGCTGCGCGTACGTCGGCTGCGCGTAGGCCTGCGGCTCGGCGTAGGCCTGGGGCTGGGCCTGGTCGGCCCAGCGCTGCTGCTGGCGGTGGTGCACGCGTCCGGACACGGCGCTCGCCGTGCCCGCGACGACGGCCGTGCGGGCCACCCCGCGGATCAGTCCTGGCATGGTCTTCCTCCTCCGGGTCGTTCGCCGTGGGTCCGTCAGGCGGCGTCGAGGTCGTCGAGCGCCGCGAGGATCGCCTGCACCGGGATGCGGCCGCTCGCGACGAGCTGCCCGCCGCCGCGCCGCAGCGCCGCCGCGAACGGCGCCGCCCACCGGTTCTCGAAGACGAGGATCCCCGCCGCCGAGCCGTTCTGGAGGGCCTGCGCGGCCTCGGCGACGTCGTCGTCGCCGATGAGGCCCGACGCGGCGCCCTCGAAGAACGACAGGTCGACCTCGCCGGACGCGGCCTCGTGCAGCTCGAGCGCGTGCACCTCGCCGTCCTCGTCCTTCTCCACGAAGACGAGGTCGAGCACGCGGATGATCCCGCGGTCGACCAGGTCCACCAGCAGCGGGAACGCCGTCCCGTCGAGCTTGTTCCTCGGGAACTCGACGACCAGGTAGTCGATCGGCCCGAGCTCCTCGGTCGTGTCCTCCACGTCGCTCACGTCGTCCTCCTCGTGTCGTGCCCGCTGCGCGCGTGCCCGTGGACGCCTCGACGGGTCCCGGGTTCGTCACTCTCGTCGGGCGCCCACGCGCGCACATCACCCGCTGCGGGTGGTAGGGCTGTGGCGGGCGGTCGTCAGTGGTGGAGCGAGAGCTTGAGCGCGACCATCGCGAGGCCCAGGAAGGCGGTGAGGAGGCTCGCGAGGAACCGCCGCCAGCCCGTGATGCCGCCGGCGCCGGCCATGTTCCAGCCGACGAACCCGAGCAGCGCGACGTTGATGACGAGCGCGATCTCCACGCCGCGCGACGTCTCCACCCCGATCACGGCCTCCACGAGCAGCACCACGACGGGCACGAGGCACGCCGCGACGAGCGGGAGACCGTCCTGGACGACCTCGGTGCGCTCGTGCCCGTGCAGCGGCCGGCCGAGCAGCGACCGGAGCGCGACCCAGTGCGCGTACGTCTCCGCGGCCCAGTACACGAGCAGCGTGCCGACGAGGGCGATCGCCAGGCGCGCGAGCCCGAACTCGTCGGGCGCGGCCGCGAGGACGGAGCCCGTGATCACGAGGCCGTACAGGTGCGACGCGCGTCGCCGGTGCTGCTGCGCGTGCGACAGCGCGCGGACGGCCTGCTCGGGTCGGGTGCTGTCGGTCGTCACAGGGGCAGTCTGCACCCGGCGTCCGGAGGCGTCCCGGTGGCGCGGCCTCACCTGCGACGAGTGAGGCGACGGACCCGCACCTCGTCCTAGCGTCGGCCGGAAGGACGAGGCACCGCGGGCCCGGTTCGCGCCGGGTCGACCGAGGGAGGGTGGTCGTGACCCAGTCGACTCAGGCGCCGGCAGCGCCCGGTACGTCCGGCAACGACACGCGCTGGTGGGCGCTCAGCGCGGACGAGGTCGCGCGCGCGCTCGGCACCGACCCGCGCACAGGCCTGTCCGGCGGCGAGGTCGGGATGCGCCAGCGGCAGTACGGCCCGAACACGCTGACCGCGCAGGCGCCGCCATCGGTCTGGTCCGTGCTGCTGGGGCAGCTGCGCGACCCGATGAACCTCATGCTCGTCGCCGTCGCGGTCGTCAGCCTGGTGATCGGGCAGTTCTCGACCGCCGCGATCGTCGGGTTCCTCGTGCTCCTCAACGTCGTCATCGGGACGCGCCAGGAGATGCAGGCGCGCAAGAGCGTCGACGCGCTCGCGACGATGCAGGAGCCGATGTCGAAGGTGCGCCGCGAGGGCGCGGTCGCGCTCGTGCCGGCGCACGAGCTCGTGCCGGGCGACGTCGTCGAGCTCGAGGCGGGCGACATCGTGCCCGCCGACGGGCGGCTGGTCCGCACCGCGACGATGGAGACGCAGGAGGCGGCGCTCACCGGGGAGAGCGCCCCGATCGGCAAGGCGACGGACCCGCTCGCGGACGAGGACGTACCGCTCGGCGACCGCGCCAACATGGCGTTCCAGAACACCGCGGTCACGCGCGGCACGGGCACCCTGCTGGTCACCGCGACCGGCATGACGACGCAGATCGGCCACATCGCGACGCTGCTGTCGTCGGTCGAGAAGACCAAGTCGCCGCTGCAGCGCGAGCTCGACGCGCTCACCAAGGTGCTCGGCGCGATCGCGTGGTCCGCCGTCGCGCTCATCGTCGTCATCGGCGTGCTGCGCGGCGACCCGATCGGCGACCTGCTGTTCCTCGCGACCGCGGTCGCCATCTCCGCGATCCCGACCGGCCTGCCCACGTTCGTGCAGGCGATGCTCGCGTACGGTGCGAAGCAGCTCGCGGCCGCGAAGGCGATCGTCGCGAACCTCGCGGACGTCGAGACGCTCGGCGCGACGAGCGCGATCAACTCCGACAAGACGGGGACGCTCACGCTCAACGAGATGACCGTGACGGCGCTGTGGCTCGGCGGCCGGCACTACACCGTCGAAGGGGCCGGGTACGCGAAGACCGGTCGCATCCTGTCGCCCGCGGGCGCCGAGGTCCCCGACCTGACGCCGCTCGCCTACGGGCTGTGCCTCGCGAGCGACGCGCTCGTGTCCGACGCGGGGGACGTCGTCGGCGACCCCACCGAGGCCGCGCTCGTCGTGCTCGCCGCGAAGCTCGGGGTCGACGCCGAGGAGAGCCGCCGCACCTACCCGCGCGTCGCCGAGGTGCCGTTCGACTCCGCCTACAAGTTCATGGCCACCGCGCACTGGATGCCGTGGCGCGACCAGCCACGCGTGCTGATCGAGGTCGTCAAGGGCGGGCCGGACGTCGTGCTGCAGCGATGCACGCACGCGCTCGCGGCCCCCGGACGGTTCGTCGACATCGCCGAGCTGCGGCCCGCGATCGACGCCGAGCAGGACCGGCTCGCGCAGTCCGGGCTGCGCACGCTCGCGTTCGCCGTCCGCATCCTCACGCCCGCCGACGAGGCCGGCCTCGTGGCCGACCCGATGGCGTACGTGCAGCAGCTCGTGTTCGTCGGGATGGTCGGGATCATGGACCCGCTGCGGCCGTCGGCGAAGGTGTCCGTCGAGATCGCGCACCGCGCGGGCATCGACGTCCGCATGATCACCGGCGACCACGCCGTCACCGCATCCGCGATCGGCTCCGACCTGGGGCTGCCTCCCGGCGCGATCAGCGGCGCCGAGCTCGCCCGGATGACCGACGACGAGCTGCTCGCCCGGCTGCCCGACCTGCACGTCTTCGGCCGCGTCACCCCCGAGGACAAGCTCCGGCTCGTGCAGCTCATGCAGCGCCAGGGGCTCGTCGTCGCGATGACCGGAGACGCCGTCAACGACGCCGCCGCGATCAAGCAGGCCGACATCGGCGTCGCGATGGGATCCGGCAGCGAGGTCACCAAGCAGGCCGCGCGCCTCGTCCTCACCGACGACAACTTCTCCACCCTCGTGCACGCCGTCGAGCTCGGCCGCAGCATCTACCAGAAGATCACCGCGTACATCCGGTTCCAGATGAGCCAGCTCATCGGGCTGGTCCTGCTGTTCCTGCTCGCGACGATCGCCGACGTCAACGGCGGCGTCGCGCTCACGCCGATGATGGTGCTGTTCCTCAACTTCTTCGTCTGCGTCGCGCCGGTCATCGCGATCATGCTGGACCCCGTCGGGCCGGAGATCATGAGCCGCCCGCCGCGGGACCCGAAGCAGGGCATCGGCAACCGGCACGCGATCAGCCGCTGGGTGCTCTACGGCGTCGTCCTGTGCCTCGCGACGGCCGTGCCGCTCGTCGCCGGCCCGGACGAGCTGTCGACGGACGCGCCGAGCGCGTCGATGACCATGGCGTTCGTCGTCATGGGCCTCGGGTCCACCCTGTCCGGCCTGATCCTGCGGCGCGAGCCCGAGTCCGGCCTGCTGCCGCCCGTGCTGTCCGCGGTCAAGGTGCTGACCGTGCCCGTGCTGCTCGTGGTCCTCGCGACCGAGCTGGACTTCCTGCAGGGCTGGCTGACCACGCAGTCGCTCACGAGCCCCCAGTGGTTCGCCGCGATCGGTCTCGCGCTCCTGCTGCCCGTGGTCGCGGAGGTCGACAAGGCGTTCATGCGGCGCCGCCGTGCGACGCCCGCACCGCTGACGCCCCAGGAGGCGGTCAGCCCGGTGCGGGCGCGCACGACGGACGTGGCCTGACCCGGGTCAGCCGCCCGTCGGCGGGACCGGCCCGTACAGCGGCTGCACCTCGGCCATCTCGAGGTCCGCGGTCGCCTGGATGAGCGCGAGCAGCTCCGGGTCGAGACCGGGCGCGAACTCCTCGAACCGCTCCTCGGCGATCGTCGACGGGACGCCCGCGGGCGCCTGCTCGCTCGCGTCGAGCGTCGTGCCGTCCTTCGACGGCGACATGCCCTGGAAGATGCGGCCCGCCTCCGAGGCGGCGGTCAGGTCGAACGAGTACTGCTTGCTCTGGAGGCCCAGGTCGAGCAGCTTCTTGACCTCGGGGAACCTCTCCGCGTTCGTCTTCGGGATCGGCAGCACCTTCGCCCAGTCGACGCCGAGCGTCTCGAGCGCACGCGCGTACGCGTTCTCGTGCGCCTGGTCGCGCACGATGAGGTACGCGATCGTCGAGCGCGCGGTCTTGTTCGCCGTCATCTCGTAGATCCGGCACTTCTGCAGCCGGCCCGTCGACTCGAGCATGAGGTTGTAGAGCAGGTCGAGCACGAGGTTGCCCGAGTTGTAGACGTAGGACCCGCTCCACGGGTTGCCCGCGGCGTCGACGGGCAGCGCACCCTGCGCCGCGACGAGGTAGTGGTGGATGTTGCTCTCGTCGAGCGCGAGCCGCAGCGGGATGTCGCCACCGCTGCCCGGCGTGTCGAGCGGGTCGGTCTTCTTGCCGTTGTACCGGGGAGAGCCGTCGAGCAGCCGGGCGATCGTCGTGCCGATGAGCTCGACGTGGCTGATCTCCTCCGTCCCGATGCCCTGCAGGAGGTCGCGGTAGGGCTTCCCGGCGGGACCACGGAAGTTGATGCTCTGGAACAGGTACTGCATCATCGTCCGCATCTCGCCGAACTGACCGCCCAGACCCTCCTGGAGCGCGTTCGCGGCGGCCGGGTCGGGCTCGTCGGCCTCGATCTCGTTGATGAGCCTCTGGACGTGCAGGTACACGGTCGACCTCCCTCGTCGGCGCGGACCGGTCCCGGCCCACGGGCGTTGCTCAGCTCGGCCCACCCGGCGATCGGCGCCGGGCCGGCGACGGGCGGCGGGGCCGGGGGAGCACCCGCCGCCCGCGTCCGTCAGACGCCGGAACCGGGCGTCGGCGACCCCTCGGCGTGCGCGCCGCGCACCTCGTCGGTCGCACCGCCGGCCTGGGACCTCAGGTCCGCCGCCGCGTCCTGGCCGTCCTGCCGCAGCGTCTGGCCGGCCTCGGCCGCACGGTCCTTGACCGCGGTCGCGGCCTCCTGCGCGGTCTCCTTGAGGTTGCCCGCGACGTCCTGCGCGACGCCCTTGGCACCCTCGACGAGCGGGGCGGCCTGCTCCTTGGCGGCGCTGGCGAGCTCCTGCTCCTTGCGGCTCGCGGGCATCAGGGACGAGACGAGCCACCCGATGCCGAAGGCGACCAGGCCCGCGGCGAGCGGGTTGCCCTGCGCCTTCTCCTTCGCGGCCTGGGGGAGGTGGCTCGCGGTGTCGCCGACCGACGAGACCACGCCCGACGCGCGGTCCTTCACGTCGTGCGCGGTCTGGCTCGCCGAGCCGGCCGCGTCGGAGGCGGAGCCCATGACGCGGTCCTTCACGCCGCCGACCGCCGAACGGACCTTCTCGGTCTGCCGGTGGACGACCTGGCTCGGGCTCACCTTGTCGGTCAGCGCGTCGACGTCGGAGCTCAGCTCCGCACGCGTGCGCTCGATGTCCTCACGGATCTGCTCCGGGTCGGTGCTCATGCGTTCTTCTCCTCCTGGCCTCGCAAAGCGTTCGGGATCTTGCTGACGGTGTCGGCCGTGCGCGGCATGCCCTCGACGCGCCTCGACTCCGCACGTGCGCGTGCGAAGAGCACGGCACCGACGATCGCCCACAGGACGGCGACGACGACCGCGGACCAGCCGTGGCCGATCGCGTCGCCCAGCGCCCACCAGAGCGCGATCGACAGGAACAGCAGCACGAAGTGCCCGGCGACGCCGGCACCGGCGAACATCGACCCGCTCTTGGCGGCGTGCTGCACGGCCTGACGGGCCTCGGCCTTCGCGAGCTCGACCTCCTGCCGCATCAGCGTCGACAGGTCACGCGAGATCTCGCCGACGAGCTCGCCGACCGACGGCTGCGGGGGAGCGGCGCCGGTCTCGCTCATCGCAGCTCACCCGTCAGCGGGCTCGGCGTCGTGCTCGTGGTCGCCGTCGTGGGCGGTGTCGTCACCACCGTCGGGGTGTCGTAGGCGACCGCCGTGGGCGGCTCGGTACGCGCGCTCACCCGGGTCGGGTACGTGCCGGACGGGCGCGCCGACGCCTGCGACGCGTCGTCGGACGACGCGTCCTTGAGCCCGCGCGTCAGGCGGCCGAGGACGATCCCCGCGCCCGCGGCGACGAGCAGGAACGTGCCGGGACGGCGCCGCGCGAAGCGTCGGACCTCGTCGAGCAGCTCGTCGGGGCCGTGCCCGTCGAGCCAGTCGCCGATGTCCCCGAGCCGCTCGCCGACGTTGCGGACGACGTCGGTCGCGAGGGACTGCTCCTGCGACGACGACGCCATGTCGGAGAGCTGACGGCCGGTCGTGGACAGCCCGCCCGCGAGGCGGCGCTGCTGCGTGCTGGCCTGGTCGGCGACCTCGCCGCGCGCCTGCGACCACAGGTCGCCGAGCTGGCGGCGCGCCTCCTGCCCGACGGCGCGGGCCTCGTCCTTCGCCTCGCCGAGCAGCTGTCCGCCGGCCTCGGTCGCGGACTCCTTGAGGTGCTGCGCCTGCTCGCGCGCGGTGTCGGCGGTGCTCGAGCCGGAGCCGCCCGTCGTGCCGGAGGTCGTCCCGCCGGTCGCGCCGGTCGTGCCGGACGTGCCGGACGTGAATCCCCCGGTCGTGCCGGAGGTCGTGCCCGACGTCGTGCCGCTCGGGTAGGCGGGCGAGCCGCCGGTCGCGGCGGTGCCGGACGTCGTGCTCCCGCCGGTGGGGACGGTGCTCCCGCCCGGGGTGGTGCTGGTGTACGGGTCAGCCATGATGCGCCTCGTCTCGGGATCGGTGGGTGCGACCTCGACGCGGGCGCTGTGGCGCGCACCGGTGTCGAGGAGTCGACGGAGTGCGAACCTTCTTGCCGCGGGTCGACCGCCGACGGGCACGGGGAGGCCGGCGCTGGAGGCGTCGACGAGGGGGTCCGTGCCGCGGCCCGGGCGCGTGTCCTGCCCCGGGGCGACGGTCTGCCGGGCGGTCTGCTCCGCCCGACGGTTCGACGCTAGGCCAGCCTGGGGAGCCTCGCCATTCGGGCGACGGGACGACCGCACCGCGCGCGGACGACGGACGCTCAGAGCGTGCAGCGACGCCGCAGCGCACGCGTGCTCGACGCGGCCCGCACGAGCCGGCGGCCGCGGTACGGCACGCCGCCCGTGGCCCGTCGGGCGAGCGCGACCCACGTGCACACCGCACGCTCGAGCACCCAGACGGGCGCGAGGACGGCCGACGTCGCCGGGAAGACGGCGGCGCCGCCGGACCGCGCGCGCCCGCGCCAGGCGACCAGCACGGCGGCGACGCCGAGAGCGACGACCGGCGCGGGCCGTCCACGCACGACGGACCACGCGAGCACGGGCAGCACGGCCGCCTCGGCGACGAGCCGCGGGGGCTGCGCGAGGCTGTCGTACGCCTGCCGGACCCGCTGCGACCAGAAGTACCGGGCCGACGGCGGGCGGCGCGCGACGAACAGGCCGGACGCGCACCGCTCGGTCCCGCCGGTCGCGCGGATCGTCCGCAGCAGCTCGAGGTTCTCGAACAGGACGTCGCCCGCGTACCCGCCGGCGCGCAGCAGGGTCGAGCGGCGCACGACGAGCGTGCCCGGGAAGTCCTCGCCGAGCCCGCGGTTCACGAGGCTGCGGGCGGTGTCCCAGCGGGCGTGCCAGGACATCGGGCGGAAGACGTTCTGCACGCGCACGACGTCGGCGTCGCCGAGCAGGGCGAGCGCCGTCCGCAGCTGCCCGGGCGTCCACCGCACGTCGTCGTCGGCGAGCACGACCGCGTCGGTGCGGGCGGCGCGCACACCGGTCATCACGCCGGCGACCTTCCCGTTCGCCCCCCACCACGGCTCCGGCCGCAGGTGGCGGACGGTCGCGCCCCAGGCGGCGGCGTGCGCCGCGAACCGTGCGGGCGGCGACCCGTCGACGACGGTCACCGGCACGTGCCGGGCGAGGTCGCGCAGGTAGGTGGTGAGGTCCGCGAGGTCGTCGTCGTGCTCCCAGCGCAGCGGGAGCACGTACTCGGCGTCGAGCAGGACGCCGTCGTGCGGGTCGGGGACAGTCGAGCGGCCGCCCGGGTTCCCCCGCGGTCCGGTCCGCGTCGTCGAGTCGTCCGCACGCTCAGCCATCGGTCCTGCCCCCGTACCGCCGTCGTGCGGCACCGGTGCTGGACCCGGCCCCAGCCTAGGAGCGTCACGCGGGTCGCGCGTCCCGACCGTCGTGCCGTCGCGCGGCCGTGGCGTCAGGCTGGGGACTGCGGGTGGAGCCGGACCGCGACGAGGGCCACGTCGTCCTCGCCGACGCCGGCGGGGAGCTCGGTCACGAGCGCGTCGACCAGCGGGTCGAGGTCGAGGCCGCCGGTCTGCTCGAGCATCCGGCGGAGCGCCGCGAGGCCGTCGGGCAGGTCGCGGTCACGGCGCTCGACGAGGCCGTCCGTGTAGAGCAGGAGCGTCGAGCCGCGCTCGAGCGTCGTGACGCTCTCGGCGCGCGGAGCATCGGCGAGGATGCCCAGCAGCGGCCCGTGCCGGTGACCTCCGAGCGTCACGACGTCGCCCGCGGGCGTGACGACCATCGGCGGGAGGTGGCCGGCGCAGGACCACCGGACGCGTGTGACGCCACGCTCCCGTTCCGCGGGCGTCTGCTCGAGCCGCGCGACGGCGGCCGTCGCCGGGGTGCCGATCCGGAGCGTGCGCATGGCCGCGTCGAGCTTCCCCAGCACGTCGGCGGGTCCCTCGCCGGTCGTGACGGCGATCGCCCGCAGCATCGAGCGCAGCTGCCCCATGACGGACGCGGCCTCGATGTCGTGCCCGGCGACATCGCCGATGACGACCATCGTCGCCCCGTCGGGCTGGAGGAACGCGTCGTACCAGTCGCCGCCCACCTGCGTGGACTCGCCGGCGGGCCGGTACCGGACGACGACCTCGAGGTCGTCGGGCTGAACGGGTCCCGTGAGGAGGGCGCGCTGCAGCGCCTCGGCCACGTCGCGCTGCTGCCGGTACCGCCGTGCGTTGTCGAGGGCGAGCGCCGCAGCGTCCGTGACCTGGCGCAGCGTGGTGAGCTCGTCCCGGGTCAGTGCGCGCCGCGCGGCACCGAACAGCGACAGCGCGCCGATCGTGCGGCCGGCGCGGACCAGGGGCAGGACCGCGAGCCACGTCGGCGCGAGCGCGTCGACGAGGTCGTGCACCGGTCCGGGCCGCAGCACGCCCTTGAGCGCGTCCGCGGCGTCGGCGCGGACCTCGACCAGGTCGCCGTGCTCGATCGAGCGCGAGAGGAAGGACCGGTCGGACAGTGCGGCGATGCGCTCGGACGCGTACGCGGCGACGACCGGGCGCAGCGCGGGGTCGGTGTGCCAGCTCGAGATGTCGCGGAGGTGCCGACGGCCCGGCCGGGGCTCGTCGTCGTCGACGAGCGTGACGACGCACCAGTCCGCGAGCGCGGGGACGAGCAGGTGCGCGAGCCGCTCGGCGGCGACCTCGGCGACCATCGTCGACGCGAGCTCGGCGGTGACCCGGGCGAGCAGCGGTGCGAGCCCGACGGGCTCGGCCGCGGCGACCGGCGCGCCGTCCGTGACCTCGTCGCCCTGGGCGGACCGGTACGCGTTCACCGGGCTCACGGTACGTCACACCGGGTCAGGGGCCTGCGTCGCCGTGCAGCCCGTGCGCGACGCTCGCGAGGAGCGCGTGCGCCGCCGACTTCTCGGGGACGTCCAGCCGGAGCGCGCAGTCACCGGCGGTGACCGTGACGGAGGCGACGTCGCGGTAGTCCGGGTGCGGTGGCGCGGTGAGCGCGTCGATCGCCGCGAGCGCGATCGCGAGCCGGGACGCGGAGTGCTCGGGCGCCCGCCCGCGGACGAGGGACGCGCGTCGCCCGACGACCTCGAGCACGCGGTCGTCACCGGCGAGGACGGCGCCGTGCAGCGTCATCGGGGAGAAGGCGTGCGTCGCGTGGTGCAGCGCGGCCCGGGCACCGTCGCCGTGCCGTCGGACGACCCGACGGTCGTGCCACGCCCACGCCCGCAGGTCGGCGTGCGCGCGGCTCACCGCGAGGACGTCGGCGCGCAGCGCGAGGTCGTCGTTGCCGAGGTGCACGGCCGACGGGGGAGCGGCCGACGGGTGCGCGGCCTCCCGCAGCGCCCGCCCGAGGGTCCCGGACGACGGGTCGGCGAACGTCCCGCGCAGCGCCTCGACCAGCCGGTCGACGGTCTGGCGCGACGAGCCGTTGTACCGGACGGCGAGGGGGGCACCGTGCCGGGGGTGGATCGTGAGCCGGCCGTCGAGCAGGCTGACCGCGTCGTGCACCGCCGCGACGTCGTCGACGGCGACCACGCGCACGTCGTAGGGCGCGCGCGGCGTCGGTGCCGCGCGGCCGTCCGGCGTCCCGGTGCGGCTCAGCACCGTGAGCCGCTCGGCGTCCAGCACGAGCAGGTGGTCGTAGAGGTCCATGTCGGGACGTGCATCCCGGCGCGCGATGTTGCGGGGAACCTTGAGGACGAGCGTCGCCGCGGCGAGGTCGAGCGGGTGGTCCCGGTAGAGGCGCGGCACGTCGTCGGGTGTGGTCACCTCGTCGACCCACGGGCCGAAGCGAGCGTACTCGGCGGTCTCCGTCGTCATCCCCGTCCCGTCCCGTCGGTCCTGGACGCAACGTACGTCACCGGAGCGGGCGCAGGCGGGACGTCCGGCCCGGTCGTGACGTCTGGTCGGGCGTGGCCGCCCGGCGTAGCGTCGCGGAGGTCAGCGGCACACGACGCGAAGGGCGGGCGGACGATGAGCATGATGGCGGACATGATGAGGTCGATGCCGGCGACGGCGGGCATGGACATGACGGCGATGCAGCCGTGCATCGAGGCGTGCGCCGCGGCGGCCATGGCCGCGACGATGTGCGCCGACGCGGACGCCGGCGAGGGCATGGGGCGATGTGCCTCGATGTGCACCAGCACGTGCGACGTCGCGACCACCACGATGCGCATGATGATGCGCCCCGCGGGCTACGACGCGGGTGCGATGACGGCGATGATGGCCGCCTGCGTCGCCATGGGGGAGGCGTGCGCCGCCGAGTGCGACATGCACGCCGAGATGTCGGAGCACTGCCGCATCTGCGCGGCGGCGTGCCGCGCCATGGTCGACGCGTGCCGGACCGTGATGACGTCGACGAGCGCGTGATGACGTCGACGAGCGCCTGACGACGAGGCCGGCCGGCGGCCCCGTCAGGAGCGGTGGTCGCGCGCCGGCCGGGCCGCGAACCACACGCCGCCGACGGCGAGCAGCTCGGCGACCGGGTGCACGGCGACCGGCTCACCCGGGTCAGGCGTCGCGCGCGTCGTGACCGTGCGGGTGTCGCCGTCGAGCAGGGCGACCGTCACGAGCGCGTCGCCCTGCGCGACGACGATGCCGTCGCGCCAGGCGGTCGGGGAGGCGGTGGCGACGACCTCCTGGATGGGCAGGACGTCGACGCGGGTGGGCTGAGGCACGGAAGGCTCCGGGTGTCCGGTGGGGCGGTGTGTCGGCGCGCTCCCGCGGGCGGGCGTCGAGCCCGGGCGGCGGGGCGCGTGCGTCGGTCGACGCGAGGGTCCTGAGCCTGCGAACCAGGCGTGACGCCTGCGGGGCGGGGCGGACCGGCTGACTACGGGGTCGTCAGCGACACATTCGACACAGACACCGGATCGTCGGCTGCACGTCGGAGGCACCCGCGAGGCGCGGGTTCTCGGACAGGGGCAGGACGACGGACATGGTTCGAGTGTGAGAAGGGTGTCCGCATGCTGTCAAGCGTGCTCGCATGCCGGACAGCCGCGTCTCCCGACGGCCGGCGGCTGCCGGGTGACCCGAGCCGCGGCGACTACGGCTTCGCGATCTTCGCGCCGAACGCCGCCTTCACCTTCGCCTCCACCCGGAACGCGTCGACCTCGCCCTCCAGGCTGTTGTAGGCGGCGAGCACCGCGTCCCGGACGGCCCCCGCCTTCGTGCGCACCGCCGCCTGGTCCGCCGTGCTCGGGCGCTTGGCGCGGGCGACCTTCGCCCACGCCGCGGCCAGCCCGGTGATCGCGGTGCCGACGGTCGTCAGCCGCTCACGCAGCGCCTTCTCGACCGCGCTCGGGTTCCTCGCCGCCGCCATCCGCGTGAGCTTCGGCTGGAGGACGTTCCGCTGCCAGGTCGTGAACACCGCGACGTGCGGTGCGCCGTCCGCGAGCACGGAGTCCGGCTGGGCGAGCTCGTCGAGCCCGCCGAACGCGGCCGAGCTCTGCATGAGCAGCTGGAGGAGCTCCCGATGCGCGCCGTACATCACGTCGAACATGCGGCCGGCGTGCGCCACCTGGTCGGGATCGAGCGGCGTCGGGTAGGTGGTGGCCTTCACGGCCTCGACGACCGTGAGCGGCATCTTCGTGGTCGCGTGGATCTGCGCCGGGCTCTGCCGCTGGTCGAGGAGCGACCGGATGATCACGACGTCCTGGTCCGCGTGCCGCGACTCGTGGTACAGCGTCCCGACGACCTCGGTGACCTGCTGCGGCGTGAGGTCGCCCAGCACGGTCGGCGGCACGTCGCCCTCCCGGAACTTCGCGGTGTTGACCAGCACCTTCCAGTGCTCCGAGTCGAACGCGCCGGCAGCACCGTCGCCCGACACCAGCGCCCACGCGAAGTGCGGCACCCCCGCGGCCTTGAGCTCGCCGGCGATCGTCGTCATGACGGCTTTCACGAAGTCGTCGATCGGCATCCGCTTGTTCGACCGGTACAGCCGCGCGGCCTGGTCGACGTACCTGTCCTGGCTCGGCTGCAGGTCCAGGCCGTAGGCGGCGCGCTGCACGACGGGCCGCGCCGGGTGGGTGGACCCCCGGCCCTGCACCGCCTGGCGGGCCGCGCGGTTGCCCGCCGTGCGTTGCAGGGCGACGAGCGCGTCGGGCGACCCGAGCCCCGGTGCGGGCGCAACCGCCTCCCGACGACGCGGTGCGTGCGGTGCGCGCACCCGGTCGTCCCTCGGCGTCGCGGCGCCGTGGGCTCGCACGGTCGCCTCCCTCCGGACGGCACCCTCCCGGCACTGTACCGAGGAGCGCGGCCGTGGGGGCGGGCGGGTGCGGTCACGCACGGCGCGCGACCGCACCCGCCGGGGTCACGGCGTGACGGTGAGCGGCTCGCCGGCGTAGGTGAGCCGCCAGTCGGGGTTGGTCGCGGTGAACGTCGCCGGGTCGATGACCTGCTGCTCGGTGACCCAGTCGATGAGCAGCTGGCGGATCTCCACCTGCCGGTTCACGAGCACCGGGGCGGTCGTCACGCCGGGGAAGCTGCCGCCGCCGGACTGCCGGTAGTTGTTGATCGCGATCACGAACTGCTGGGTGTCCGCGACGGGCGCGCCGTCGTACGCGAGATCGGTGATCCGGCTGCCGACGGGCTGCCCGAGGTCGATGTCGTACGTGAGCGGCGCGTCGAGCCCGCGCATCACGTCGTAGTTGTAGTCGGGCGTGCCGTTGGGGGCGGTCGCCGTCGGGGCGTTCGTCAGGGCGGTCGACGGGTAGGTGCCCGCGGCGGTCACGGGCTTGAAGTACTCCGCCGACTTCTCCAGGTAGGCCTTGACCTGTGCGCCCGTCAGCCTGATGCCCAGCAGCGTGTTGTCGTAGATGTACAGCCCCGCGACGTCGCGCACCGACACGTCACCGGCCGGGATCGCGGCCTCGCGGTTGAACGGCGCGGCGATCGACAGCACGGGGAGGTCGGCGTCGGCGCCGGTGAGCTCGGCCCGCACCGCCTGCGCCTGCACGTGGTTGATGAAGTCGAGGGCCGCGGTGTCCTCGTACCGGGCGGTCGCGGCGGACATCGCCTCGGTCGACGAGCCGATCACGCTGTTGACGTAGTCGACGACCGTCGCGTGCTCGTCCGCGAGCAGGTTGACGATCTCCGGGTCCTCGGGGACCGCGTTCGCGTTCAGCACCTGCGCGTCGACGCCGTCGACGCCCCACTTCCCGCGGTGGAGGGTGAGGTCCACGTCGAAGACCGACAGGCGCATGCCCCAGCGCAGCGGCTCGGACAGCACGACGGGCCTGCCGGTGGCGGTGTTGGTGACGACGCGCTCCGGGATCTCCTGGTGCGCGTGCCCGACGAGGATCGCGTCGATGCCCGGCACCTGCTGGGCGACCAGCGTCGCCGCGTTCTCGGGGAACGGCAGCGTGTCGCCGTACGACGACGACGTGTCCGCGCCGGAGTGCGCGGAGACGATGACGACGTCGGCACCCTTGCGGCGCATCTCCGGCACGTAGCGCCGCGCGGCCTCGACGAGCCCGCCGAACTGCATCTGCCCCTCGACGTTCGCCTTGTCCCAGATCGCGATGCCCGGGTTCGTGAGCCCGAGGATCCCGACACGCACCGGCTTCGCGCCGCGCGGGTGCAGGGTCTCGATGACGTACGGCGCGAACGCCGGCTTCCCGGTGCGTGCCGACGTCGCGTTGGCGCCCAGCAGCGGGAAGTCGAGCTGGCGCTGGAACGTGCGCAGCAGCGGGATGCCGTAGTTGAACTCGTGGTTGCCGAGCGCGGCGGCGTCGTAGCCGATCGCGTTCATCGCGGCGGCCATCGGATGCTCGCCGCCTGACGTGATGGGCTCGACCTTGGCGTAGTAGTAGGCGAGCGACGTGCCCTGGATCGTGTCGCCCGCGTCGACGAGCAGGGTGTTCCGGGCGCCGCGGTCGGCGCGCACCTGGTCGACCAGCGTCGAGATCTTCGCCAGGCCCACGTCGTTGTGCGCGCTGTCGTCGTACTCGGCGTCCTTGAAGTAGTCCCAGTTGAGGACGTTGCCGTGCAGGTCGCTCGTGCCCATGACGGTGAACGAGTACGTGCGGTCGCCGCGGCCGTGGTCGGGGGAGTCGCCCGCGGTGGCGGGCGTGGCGGGCGTGGTGAGCGCGAGGGCGAGCGCGGCGGTCGCGGTGGCGACGCCGAGGCGACGGCGGGTGCGTCGTGGGGTGGGGGAACGCATGCCGGAGACCTCCTGGGGTGTGGCGGTACGCACCGGTCGGTGCCGCGGCGCACCGTACTCCGACCGGGTGACGGTCACACGTCGGGCGGGCCACAACGCGACGACGCGACCGCGCCGCCACGCGACGCACGGGGTGCGCGCTCAGGCGCGCCAGGACCGTCCCGTCTGCTCGAGGAACGCCAGGACGGCGGCGACGCGTCGGTTGTGCCCGTCGCCGCTGATCCCGAGGCGCTGGTAGATCGCCTTGAGGTGGCTCTCGACCGACCGCTCGTTGATGCCGAGCCGCTCGCCCGCGGCCTGGTTCGACAGGCCCTCGGCGACGAGCCGCAGGACGCCGAACTGCGCGGGCGTGAGCTCGGAGACGGCCGACCCGGCCCGCGGCGTCGAGCGCTGCACCAGGTACGGGTCGAGCACGACCTGGCCCTGCGCGGTCGCGACGACCGCGCGCACGAGCACGTCGCGCGCGAAGCTCGACCGCTTCGACAGGTAGCTCCACGGCCGCGCGGCCTCGTCCTGGACCGTCGTGAACAGGCCCATAACGTCCTCGCTCGACAGCAGCATGACCGCGAGCCCGGGATCGACCCGCTGGAGCGCGAGCCCGAGCGCGACCCCGTTGCCGTCGGGCAGGTTGACGTCGAGCAGCGCGACGTCGCACGAGCCCGGCGTGAACACGAGGCGCGCCTCGGTCACGCCGGGCACGGAGTGCACGAGATCGCCATCGTCTGCGCGAGGACGTCGTGCAGCTCGACGACGTCGACGCCGCGGGCGGTGAGCTCGGCCGTGAACGCCGCGTGGTCCTCGATGGCCCGGTCGACCCACAGGACGTCGTCGAACAGGAGCTCGTCGGAGTTGGACGGCGTGAGCCGGTGGTGCGCGAGCCCCGGGCGGCACACCAGGACCTTGCGCAGGCGCCCGACCTCCGAGTGCACGCCGTAGGCCGCGGACGGCAGCGGCGCGGGGTTCGACGGGTGCAGCGCCCGGGCGTCGGGGCCGTGGTGGCGGGTCGCGGTGCGGGGACGGGTCGTGGTGGTCGACATGGTGGCTCCTTCGAGGGTGGACGGGCAGGGCGTGGGACGGAGGTCGGGCACGCCGGCGGGCCCGGTGCGCCCGGGGCGGGCGTCGACGGGGGTCACAGCCGGACCGTCCCGGTGGCGAGCAGGACCGCCCCGACGACGGCGGCCGCGGCCACCGCGAGGAACGTGACGAGGCCGGAGCGCGTGAACGTCGGGGCGCCGCGCTCGCGCCGTGCCCGGACGTACAGGACGGTCGCGGGGGCGAGGAGCAGGCACGCGAGGAGCGCGAACACGTAGCCGGCGGCCCAGAGCAGGAAGAGCGTGTAGGCGGTCGAGACCGCGGCGACCGCGACCTCGACGTTCCGGGTCCGGCGCGGGACGCCCGCGTAGCCGTCGCGGCGCAGCGCGATCCGCAGCGCGTAGGCGCTCGCGAGGGCGAGCGGGGCCAGCGCGAGCGCGGCGGTGAGGTCGAGGCTGAAGTCGAGCGCGTCGTCGACGAACTGCACCGCGAAGAGGATCGCGGTGACCATGACCGAGGTCGCGAGCACGGCGGTCGTCGGGACGCCGTGACGGTTCGTCCGCGCCAGCGCGCGCGGCAGGTCGCGGTCCTTCGCGGCCGCGTAGAGCACGTCGGCCGCGAGCAGCTGCCACGCGAGGTAGGCGCCGAGCACCGAGACGATGAGGGCGAGCCGGATGAACGTGCCGCCCCAGGGCCCGACGGCCGCCTCGAGGACGCCGCCGATCGACGGCTGCGCGAGCGCCGCGATCTCGGCGCGCGGGAGGATGCCGTAGGCGAGGATCGAGATGCTCGCGAACAGCGCCAGCACCGACGAGAAGCCGAGCACGGTCGCGCGCCCCACGTGCGAGCGCTTCGCCGCGTAGCGCGAGTAGACGCTCGCGCCCTCGATACCGAGGAACACGAAGACGGTGATGAGCATCGTCCCCTGCACCTGGGCGAAGAGCGTCGCACCACCGGGCACGTCGTAGCCGCCGGTGAGGTTGCCGGCGAACACGCCCGCGTCGAAGAAGAACACCGCGAGCACGACGAACAGCGCGAGCGGCACGATCTTCGCGACGGTGACGACCGCGTTGATGCCGGCCGCCTGCTGCACGCCGCGGCGGATGAGCAGGAAGAAGCCCCAGATCGCGGCCGTCGACAGGCCGAACGCGAGCCAGGCGTTCCCCTCGCCCAGGTACGGCGCGAGCCCCGGGAACAGCTGGGACAGCGTCGTCATGATGAGCACCCAGTAGAAGGCGTTCCCGGCGCACGCGGACGCCCAGAAGCCGAACCCGGACAGGAAGCCCGGGTACGCGCCGAACCCCTCGCGGGCGTACACGTAGACGCCGTTGTCCAGGCGCGGCTTGCGGACGGCGAGCTTCTGGAAGACGAACGCGAGCGACAGCATGCCGAGGCCCGCGATGGTCCACGCGACGAGCGCGCCCAGCACCCCGGTCTGCGCGGCGAACCGTGCGGGCAGCTGGAAGACGCCGGCGCCGACCATCGACCCGACCACCATCGCGGTGAGGGCGGGCAGGCTCAGCGTCGCGGTCCGGGACGGGGAGGGGCCGGTGTCCGGGGCCGGCGGCGCCGTCTCCGGTCGCGTGGCGGTCGTGGTCATGGGTGGTCTCCGCAGGTCGGTCGGGGGCTTCGGGCGGCACCGCTCGTGACGGCGTCCCCGCGTCCGCCGGCGGGTCCGGGGCGGACGCGACCCATCCGACCGCCCCCGGGGAGCTCGGCCGGACCGGCGTGCGTGGTAGCACGCACGGGCGCGCCGGGGGACCCGCACGCCCCGGGTGCGACGACCGCCCGCCGCGCGCCGCGGCGGGCGGCGACGTAGCGTCGGGGGCTCCGGACCGCTGACGCACGAGGGGGACGTCCATGGCTCCGTTCGGTCGCCGATCGCGGGAGCAGACCGGCTCCCGCGACCCCGTCCGGGATGACGAGCCGCCGCGACGCCCCCTGCGCGGGGCGTCGGCGCTGTGGGCCGACGGCTTCGGTCGCGCGGGGACCCGGTCGCTCCAGCTGCTCGCGGTGCTCGCGCTCGTGGCCGTGCTGGTCTTCGCGGTGACGCAGCTGACGCTCGTCGTGATCCCGGTGCTCATCGCGCTCGTGCTCGCGGCGGCGATCTCGCCGCTCGTCGGGTTCCTGCGGCGCAAGGGGCTGCCGTCGCTCGCGGCGACGTGGATCGCGCTGGTCGCGCTCGTGGCGCTGCTGGCGCTCGTCCTGTGGCTCGTCGTGCGCGCCGTCGTCCGCCAGTGGGACGAGCTGCGCGACCAGGCGCTCGAGGGCTTCGACGAGCTCCAGGCCTACGTCGAGGGCCTGCCGTTCGACATCACCGAGGAGCAGGTCCGGTCGGTGCGCGAGTCGCTCTCGGGACTGCTGCAGTCCGACGCGTTCGGCGCGGGCGCGATCGCGGGCGTCTCGCAGACCGTCGACTTCGTGGCGGGCTTCTTCATCATGGTCGTCGTGCTGTTCTTCTTCCTGAAGGACGGCCCGCAGATCTGGGAGTTCCTGCTGCGCCCGTTCGACGGCCACCGCTACGCACGTGGCCGGCGCGTCGGCGTCACGACGATCGCGACGCTCGGCGGCTACGTGCGGGGGACCGCTATCGTCGCGGCGGTCGACGCCGTCGCGATCGGTATCGGCCTCGCGATCGTCGGCGTCCCGCTCGTCGTCCCGCTGTCGGTGCTCGTGTTCCTGCTCGCGTTCATCCCGCTCGTCGGTGCGACGCTCGCGGGCATCCTGTCCGCGCTCGTGGCTCTCGTCGCGGTGGGGCCGGTCGAGGCGCTGGTCGTCGTCGCGATCGTCGTGGTCGTCAACCAGGTCGAGGGCGACTTCCTCCAGCCGATCGTCATGGGCCGCACGCTGCAGCTGCACCCGCTCGTCATCCTGTTCGCCCTGACCGCGGGCACGGTGCTCGCGGGCCTCACGGGCGCTGTCCTGGCCGTCCCGATCGCGGCCTCGATCTGGCGGGCGGTGCAGGTGTGGGACGGTCCGGAGCTGCCCGCGCGCTTCGCGCGGCCGAAGACGCGCGACGCGCTCGCGGCGGGCGGCGCGGGTCCGGTCGTCGAGCCCGCGTCGCGCGTGTGACGCCGCCCGACGCACCGCCGACGACGACGCAGGCGGGTGGGACGAGGATCCGTCCCACCCGCCTGCGCGGTCTCGTGCGTGCCGGTCAGCGGGCCCGGCGGCGGTAGACGCGGACCGAGAACGCGTACGCGACGACGAGGATGCCGACGAGCCATGCGAGCGCGACCCAGATGTCGGTGCCGACCGGCTCCTGCGCGAACAGGGCCCGGAGGGTGTCGACGATCGCCGTGACCGGCTGGTTCTCGGCGAACCAGGCGACCGGCGCGGGCATGGTGTCCGTCGGCACGAACGCCGAGCTGATGAACGGCAGGAAGATCAGCGGGTAGCTGAACGCGCTCGCACCGTCCACGGTCTTGGCCGACAGGCCCGCGATGACCGCGACCCACGTGAGCGCGAGCGTGAACAGCACGAGGATGCCGACGACCGCGAGCCACGCCGCGACGGACGCCCCCGTGCGGAACCCCATGAGGAGCGCGACCCCCACGACGATCGCGACCGACGCGAGGTTCGCCGCGAGCGACGTCAGCACGTGCGCCCACAGGACGCTCGACCGCGCGATCGGCATCGACTGGAACCGCTCGACGATCCCGCCCTGCATGTCCTGGAACAGTCGGTACGCGGTGTAGGCGATGCCGGACGCGACCGTGATGAGCAGGATGCCCGGCAGCATGTAGTCGATGTACGACTCGGGTCCGCCGAGGTCGATCGCGCCGCCGAACACGTAGGTGAACAGCAGCATCAGCGCGACCGGCGTCACCGCGGTCGTGATGATCGTGTCGGGGCTGCGCAGGATGTGGCGCAGCGACCGGTCGGTGAGTGTGACGGTGTCGCCGACGACGTGCGTGGTGCTCATGTCAGCTCCTCCCTGCGGGTGTCGTGCCGGCGTCGGCGGTGGGCTCGGTGGGTCCCGCGCCGACGAGCGCGAGGAAGACGTCCTCCAGCGAGGGCTGCTTCTCGACGTACTCGACGGTCGCGGGCGGGAGCAGGCGCTTGAGCTCGGCGAGGGTGCCGTCCTGGATGATCGTGCCCTCGTGGAGGATCGCGATCCGGTCGGCGAGCTGCTCGGCCTCGTCGAGGTACTGCGTGGTGAGCAGCACGGTCGTGCCGCCCGTGGCGAGCTCCTTGACGGTCGCCCACACCTCGAGGCGCGCCTGCGGGTCCAGGCCCGTCGTCGGCTCGTCGAGGAAGATCACGGGCGGGTCGCCGATGAGGCTCATCGCGATGTCCAGCCGGCGGCGCATGCCGCCGGAGTAGGTGCCGGCCCGTCGACCGCCCGCGTCGGTGAGCGAGAACCGCGCGAGCAGGTCGTCGGCGACGGCACCGGGGTCCGTCAGGTGCCGGAGCTTCGCGACCAGCACGAGGTTCTCGCGTCCGGTGAGGATCTCGTCGACCGCCGCGAACTGGCCCGTGAGGCTGATCGACTCGCGGACGTCGCCGGCCTGCGTGACGACGTCGAAGCCGTGGACGGTGACGGTGCCGGCGTCGGGTGCGAGCAGCGTCGACAGGATCCGGACGAGCGTCGTCTTGCCGGCGCCGTTGGACCCCAGCAGCGCGTGGATCGTGCCGGGTGCGACGTCGAGGTCGACGCCGCGGAGCACGTGCAGGTCGCCGAACGACTTCTCGACGCCTCGCACGCGGATGGCGGGTTGCGTGGTCACTTCTCCTCCTGGTGCTCGGCGTCGTCGATGGCCTTGGCGAGCCGCGCGCGCTCCTTGTCGATCCACTTCTCGCCCGTGTAGGCCTGCGCGAAGGTCTCGGCGAACTCGACGGGGTCGTCGCCGACGATGTCGCGCACTGGGGTGCCGTCGGTCGCGGCGCGCTCCCACAGGTCGGCGAGGTCGGTGAACATGGTGGTGAGCGTGTCGCCGTCGGTGATGCCGCCCGAGTACATGAGGTAGCGGTGCACGGCCTTGGCGGCCGTCCGGTGCGGCTCCGGGAGCCCGTTGATGCGGGCCATGTCCTGCTTGTACTGCTTCTTCTGCTCGAGCGAGCCGGTGAGGGTCTCGATCCACTTGGCGGCCATGTCAGTTCTCCCCGTCCACGGGCTGGTCTGCGGTGCGCGGCGTCCCGCCGTGCTGGGTGCGGAGCTGTTCGATGCGCCCGGCGAGGAAGGACCACGTCCTCCAGAACTCGTCGAGCTGTGCTCGCCCGTCGTCGTTGAGCGAGTAGACCTTGCGGGGCGGGCCCTTCTCCGAGGGGACCTTCTCGACGTCCACGAACCCCCGCTGCTCGACGCGGACGAGGAGCGCGTAGACCGTGCCCTCGACGAGGTCGGAGAACCCCATGTCCCGCAGCTGCGTCGTGATCTCGTAGCCGTACGCCGGCCGGTCCGCGAGGACGGTCAGCACGATCCCCTCGAGGGTGCCCTTGAGCATCTCGGTCATCTGGTTGCCCATGTCGGCCACCTCCGTCGTCCGTGTACTCAGCGTCACTGGGTACTGGAAGACAGTAACGCTAGGTACCGGTACTTGGCAACAGTGAGTACCGCAAGGGTCCCCGAGGGGCCCGTGCGGTCGTGAAGGGGAGCGGGCGACGCGTCAGGCGGTGGGGGAGCCGACGGTGGCGGCCGGGCGGGCGGCGGGTGCCGCGATCGCGCGCGCGTGCGCGACGGCGTCGTCGAGACCCGCGAAGAGGTGGTCGTCTCCCAGCGCCTCGAGCGCCCCCACGCGACGGGCCAGCCCGAGGTGGTCGGGCTGGATGCCCTTGATGAGCACGGCGATCCCGCGGCGGTGCAGCCCGGTCACGAGCTCGCCGAGCACCTGGGCGCCGGTGGCGTCCAGGATCTGCACCTGCGACAGGCGGAGCACCACGACGCTCACGCCCTCGATCGAGGCCACCCGGTCCAGCACGCGCTCGGCGGCGGCGAAGAACAGCGCGCCCTCCACGCGGAACAGCGCGATCCGCTCGTCCCCGGCGGCGCGCGGCCCGGGCAGCTCCTCCCGGTGCACGCCCGCGGCGCGGACCATCGTGCGCAGGCTGAGCGCGGCGGCGACCGCGATGCCGATGCCCACGGCGTACACCAGGTCGACGGAGATCGTGATCAGCGCCGTGAGCGTGAACAGGGCCGCCGCCGCGCGCGTCGACCGGACGACGAGCCGGACGCCGCGCACCGAGACCATGCGCACCGCCGTGACCATGAGGACGCCGGCGAGCCCGGCGAGCGGCACGTGCGCGACGACGCCGCCCAGGCTGCCCACCACCACGAGCAGGACGCACGCGTGCACGACGGCCGCGACGCGCGTGCGGGCACCGGAGCTGACGTTGACCGCCGTCCGGGCGATCGCGCCGGTCGCGGGCATGCCGCCGAACAGCCCCGACGCGACCGAGGCGAGCCCCTGGCCGACGAGCTCGCGGTCGGCGTCGTACGGGCCGGTGTCCGAGTGCGACGCGGCGACACGCGCCGACAGCAGCGACTCGATCGCCGCGAGCGCGGCGACCGTCACCGCCGGGCCCCCGAGCTGCGCGAGCGTCGTCAGGTCCACGTCGGGCCAGGCCGGCGCCGGGAGCCCGGCGGGGAGCGCGCCGATCGTGGCGACGGGCAGGTGCGCCACGGCGGTGACCACCGTGACGAGCGCGATCGCGACGAGCGACCCGGGCACCGCGCGGTGCACCCGGGGGGCGAGCAGCATCACGGCGACGACGACCGCGACGACCCCGACGGACCACAGGGCGTCGCGCGCGGTCGTCTCCCCGAGCGCCTGGACGGCCGCGACCGCGGCGTTCGCGTCGTGGCCCGCTGCGGGGACGCCGACCGCGGCCGGGACCTGCTGCAGCAGGATGATGACCGCGATGCCGAGCGTGAACCCCTCGATGACCGGCCACGGGACCATCCCGACCAGGCGCCCGAGGCGGAGCACGCCCGCCGCGACGACGAGCGCGCCCGCCAGCAGGCACACGACCGCGACCGCGGGGGTCCCGTGCGTCGCCACGATCGGCGCGAGGACGACCACCATCGCGCCGGTGGGCCCGGACACCTGGACGTGCGACCCGCCGAGCACCGCGGCCACGACGCCCGCGACGATGGCCGTGACGAGCCCCGCGGCCGCTCCGGCGCCGGAGCTCACGCCGAACGCGAGCGCGAGCGGCAGCGCGACGACGCCGACCGTGACGCCCGCGAGCAGGTCGGTCCGCCACGAGGTGCGCAGGGCGGCGTAGTCGTCCCGGCCGGGCAGCAGCCCCCGCAGGGCGGAGCCGGGCCTCACCGCGCGACCGTGGTCGGCGCCGGCTCGTCGGCCGCCGCCGCGAGCTGGTCGTGCGTCGCACGCAGGATCTCGCCGAGCAGGTCCCGGGCGACCCGCAGCAGCTCGGCGACGTGGACGGACGCGAGGCGGTAGTACACCGCGCTGCCCCGCCGGGAGGACTCGACGAGGTGGTACCGGCGCAGGACCGCGAGGTGCTGCGAGAGGTGCGACGCCTCGAGCCCGGTCTCGGCGATGAGCGTCGAGACGGGGACGTCGGTGCCGGGAGCGAGGAGCTCGAGCACCCGGATGCGGACGGGATGGGCCAGGCCCTTGAAGAGGTTCGCCTTGACCTCGTTGAGCGGCGGCGAGGAAGGCACGGGCGTCCCGTCTCTTGACGATCTGATGAATCCATCATATCGCGCACCGCGGGGTGCCTGAGCACCGCGCCCGCGGGGCGCTCCGCCCGGCCCACGTCGTGACCAAGGTCCGGGGCCCGTCGGCGGGTCCGCCGCCTAGCGTGGAAGAAGGCCCGGCGACGGTGCCGGGCTCTCGCACCTGGGAGGGCGTCATGCGCACGATCGTCGTCACCGGGTCCGCCTCGGGCATCGGGCGGGCGGCCGCCGACCTGCTGGAGCAGCGCGGGGAGCGGGTGGTCGGCGTCGACCTCCGTGACGCCGACGTCGCCGTCGACCTGGCCGGGCCCGCCGGTCGGCTCGCGCTCGTCGAGCACGTGCGCGCCCTCACCGACGGCCGCCTCGACGCGGTCGTCGCCAACGCCGGGCTCGCCACGCAGTCTCCCGCGGACGTCGCCGTCAACTACTTCGGCACCGTCGCCACCCTCGAGGGCCTGCGGCCCCTGCTCGCCGGCTCGGCCGCACCGCGCGCCGTCGCGACCGCCTCGATGGCGAGCCTCATGGCGACCGACGCCGAGCTCGTCGACCTCTGCCTGACGGGCGACGAGCCCGGCGCGCTCGCGCGCGCGGCGAAGCTCGTCGAGGCCGAGCTCTCCCACCTCGTCTACGCCAGCACGAAGGCCGCGCTGTGCCGCTGGCTGCGCCGCAACGCCCCGCTCACGCCGTGGGCCGGCGCCGCGATCCCGCTCAACGCGATCGCGCCGGGAGTCGTCGAGACGCCCATGGTCGCGCCGTTCCTCGCGACCGACGAGCAGCGTGCCGCGCTCGCGGCCCAGGTCCCGATGCCCCTCAACGGCTTCATGGACGCCGACGTCCCGGCGCGTCTGATCGCGTGGCTCGTGAGCGAGGAGAACACCCACCTGTGCGGGCAGGTCGTGTTCGTCGACGGCGGCTCCGACGCGGTGATCCGCGGCGACGCCACCTGGTGACGCACGACGGCACCTCCTCGACGCGCTCCGGCGCGACTACCGCTCGAGCAGCGGCGCCGGGTTCACCGTCGACCCGTTGCGGTACACCTCGAAGTGCAGGTGGCACGCGCCGGACAGACCGGTGTTGCCCGCATAGCCGACGAGATCGCCCCGCTGCACGCGCTGCCCTGCGGAGACCGTGTCGCGCGTCAGGTGGTTCAGGCTGCTCATGAGCGACTGCCCGTCGACCGACCCGTGGTCGAGCATCACCTGGTTGCCGAACCCGTTGCGCCACTGCGCCCAGCGCACGACCGCGTCGCGCGGCGCGTACAGCGGCGTGTTGCAGTACGTGCGCAGGTCGATCCCCGCGTGCAGGCGCGTGTAGCCGAGGATCGGGTGCAGACGCATGCCGTAGCTCGACGTCACGTACATCGGCGTGATCGACGTGGGGTTCGAGAACACCGGGCCCGACGAGCCCGATGCCGGCGGCGGGGCGGGCTGCGCGGGCGGCGGCGCCGGCGGAGGCGGCTGCTGGCCGGCCTTCGCCGCCTCCTCGGCCCGCGCCCGCTCCTGCTCGGCGCGGATCCGCTCCTGCTCGACCCGGGCGCGCTCCTGCTCGGCGGCGACCCGCTGCTGCTCGGCGATGATCCCCGCGAGCTCCGCCTCGATCGCGGCGCGCTCGCGGTCCGCCGCGGCGGCCTCGGCCTCGGCCTGCGCCTTCATGTCGCCCAGGCGCTGCCGCGTGGCCTCCTGCGCGGCGAGCAGCCGGGTGATCTCCGCCTCGCGGGCCGCCGCGTCCGCGCGGGCCTGGTCCGCGCGCACGACCTCCGCGTCGGCCTCGGCCCGCAGCTCACCGATGCGGTCCGCGACGGCGGCGAGCCGCGCCTCGTGGTTGCGGGTGGCGGCCGCGAGCGCGGTCAGCTCCTCGAGCAGCCGGTCCTGGCTGCGCTGCGCCGTCTCCAGCGCCTGCATGCGGGCGCTGAACTCGTCGAGGTCCTCGGCGTCGAGCACGACCGCGAGGCCCGACGCCCCGGCGCCGCCGCGCTGCGCCTGCCGGGCGAGCTGCCCGATCGCCGCACGCACCTCGTCGTCGCGGGCGCTGGTGCGTGCGAGGCCGTCGCGCAGCGTCGCCTGCTGGTCACGCGCGTCGACCAGCCGTGCCGCCAGGATCTCCGCGCGACGTTCCGCGCCGTCGAGCGTCGCCTGCGCCGCACGCAGCTGCTCCTGCGCGACGGGCAGCCGTGACTCCGTCTCGGCGAGCTCCGCGACGGCCTGCGCGAGGTCGGCCGACAGCCCCTCGACCGACGCGCGGAGGTCGTCGGTCCGCTGCCGCGCCCCCTCGGCCTGCTCCTGGGCGGAGCGCCGCCGGTCGTCCAGGTCGTCCGCCGCGCCCACCGAGGCGGGCAGCGGGAGCAGCAGCGCGGCCGCGACGAGCACCGCGACGCCGCGGCGCGCGTGGGGCGGTCGGCGCCGGTCGACGGACGGCGCCGCGGTCGGAGGGAGCACCGGGCGACGGTAGGTGGCGTCGGACGCTCCGCGGCGGCGGCGCGCCCGGGGACCCCCGAACCTCATCCGGTCGGCCCGGACACCGCGACCGCCTCCGACGGCCCGGCGCGAGCTTCGCCCGTCGGAGCCCTCATCCGTGCGGCACGTCGGCCGATCGGATCGGGGAGAAGGAGGTCCATGGACGGGATCGTGGGCATCGCCCAGCGCATGGCGGAGATCCGCAGCAGCCTGCAGGCCGTCGCGCCCGCACCGGCGACGCCGCGCAGCTCCGGGCCCACCTCGGCGACGGCGGCGACGTTCGCGGCCGCGCTCGAGACCGCGGTGACCGAGACGCGCGGCACGTCGACCGCGCGCGACGCGTCCGGCGTCCCCGTGGACCTCGCGCGGTACGGCAACGGCCGCATCCCGCCCCACGCGCTCGCGCCCGTCGGCACGACCGGGCACCGCCTGTGGGCCCCTGCCGCGCAGGCGTTCGGCGACCTGACCGCCGCGGCCGCCCGTGACGGCGTGCGGATCGGCGTCACCGACTCCTACCGCTCCTACGACGCGCAGGTCGACGTCGCCGCACGCAAGGGCCTCTACTCGCAGGGCGGCCTCGCCGCCGAGCCCGGGACCAGTCCGCACGGCTGGGGGCTCGCGCTCGACCTCGACCTCGACGCCCGCGCGCAGGCGTGGATGCGCGCGAACGCCGGCACCTACGGCTTCGTCGAGGACACCCCGCGCGAGCCGTGGCACTGGGTCTACTCGCGCTGAGTCCCGTGCGGCCGCCGCGGCGACCGGCCGACGCGGAGGCCACCCGGTCGCCGGGCCCCCGCGTCCCGCGGCGCGGAGACGACGCGAACGGGGGACCGCCCGACGCGGCCCCTCCTGGTGTCGGCGTCGACGGCTAGTCTCGCCGCGTCGTCGACGGTGAGGAGCGTGCGCGTGGCCCTGTTCGGATGGGTGCGGCGGGAGCAGGGTGGCGGGCCGGGCCGGGAGTGGGTCGCCGCGCTGCGCACGGCCGTCCAGCACGTCGGCGGTGACGAGGGCGTCGTCGACCACGTGCTGACCGGCCGGGACCCGGCGGTGCTCGCACGGGTCCCCGTGCAGAGCTGGTACAGCGTGAGCACGCGCGAGCTGCACCCGAAGGCCGCGGCCCTGCGCACGCTCTACGCCGGTGCCCGCGACGTCGACGCCGCGGTGCTGCGCCGCTGGGGGCACGTCCTCGACCGGGTGCACGGCGCCGCCTCGTGGGGGCTCGTGCTGGGCCCCGTCGCCGGGTGCCGCTGGCCCGAGCTCATGATCGGGCAGGCGGGCGCGTCGACGCGCGCGAGCGAGCCGTTGCCGCTCACGTTCGACGACCTCGCACGCGTCGCCGCCGTGGACGGTGCGACGCCCGCGGACCTGCTGACCGCGGTGTTCACCGTCCAGGGCTACCAGGGGCACGTGCACGGCGGGTCCCGCGCGGCGCTCGTGCGGATGCCGGGTCTCGCGGACGCGCTGACGGCACACCGCGACCTCGTCACGGCGGCGCTCACCGTGCGCGACGTCGACGGGCGCCTGGCCGCGCTGGACGTCGTGGGCCTGACCCTCACCGACGACGCCCTGGTCGACTTCGTCGAGCCGCTCGCGGTCGGGGCGACGGCGTCGAGCGCGCAGGTGCGCGGCGCCGCGCAGGCGGTGCTCGACCGGACCGGACCCGCCGCCGTGCCGCCGCTGCGCGCGCTCGCCGTGAGCGGACGGCCGGACGCGCGCGCACGCGCCCTGGACCTCCTCGCCGAGCGCCCGGACGAGTACGACTGGGCGGTCGCGACGGCCGGGGCCGACCGTGCCGAGAGCGTCCGGTCGATGCCCGCGCGCTGGGAGGCGGAACGCGCCGCGGAGGCGGCGCACGTCCCCGAGGCCCTGCCCGACGCCCCGCCACCGACCCGGTGGGGCCTGCCGCGCGCGGACGCCGAGGCCGTCGCCCGGGCGGTCGTCGGGGCGCTCGCCACCGACGTGGCGGAGGCGAACCGGCGCCGCGCGGCGTACGCACGCGCGCAGGGCGGCTCCCCGCGTCAGGAGCCCGTCCCGGGCGCGACCGAGGTCGCGGCACTGACGAAGGTGCTGGCGTCCACGCGCCCGCCGGTCCCGGGGAGCGCACGGGCGCGCCCGGACGACCGGTGGGCGCTCGCGCGGGCGCTCACGACGGCGGCGTCGCGCGGGGACGTCGACGCGACCAGCGCCGTCGCGCTGCTCGTCGCGGCGGGCCTCGCGGACCAGCAGTCGGCGCTCGTCATGGTCCTGCAGGCCGTGCACGCGCGGTCCGGCGAGCCGGACCTCCTCGGGCTGCAGCAGATGCTCGACGAGGCGGGTCTCGACGGCCGGACGCTCGTCTGGACCGCGTGCGTCACCGGCTGGATCAGCGGTCTCGCGCGCGGCTGGCCCGACGAGCACGTGTGGCCCTTCGTCGCGCGCAACCTCGGCTGGGTGCTCGAGCAGGGCCGCAGGGACGGGTGGTACGTGCAGACGACGACGTACTTCCGCATGCTCGCGACGCTGCCGACGCCCCCGGCGCGCCTCGTCGAGCACCTGTACGACCTGGCGCTGCGGGGCCGCAAGACCGACCGGGAGCCCGCGCAGCGCGCGCTCGCCGGGGACCCGCAGCGCGCGCAGCGGGCGGCGGCGGCGCTCCTCGACGGTCGCTCCGAGTCGCGACTGGTCGCGGCGCAGTGGCTCGTCGAGATCGCGGACCCGGCCGCTGTTCCCGCGCTGCGGGCGGCGTGGGACAAGGAGAAGCAGGACGTCGTGCGCGGTGCGCTCCTCGACGCGCTCCTCGCCGCCGGGGAGGACGCCGAGACCTACCTCGACCCCGCCGCCACGACCGCGACCGCCGAGGCGTACGTCGCGAAGGGCCTGCCCGCACCGCTCGCCTGGGTGGCGTGGGACACCGTGCCCGAGGTGCGGTGGGCGTCGTCGGGGGAGAGCGTCCCGCGGGCGGTCGTGCAGTGGCTGTGCGGCACGGCGGTGAAGGCGCGGTCGCCCGAGCCGAACGCGATCCTCCGGCACTACGCCGTCGCGTTCGAGCCCGAGAGCCGACGGAGGCTCGCGCACCACCTGCTCCAGACCTGGCTGACCGAGGACGTGCGGCCCGTCCCGGCCGACGAGGCGGAACGGTCGGCCCGGCAGACCGCCGCGGGGAGCCACCGCTGGCTCACCGCACCCGGCAGCCAGTACGAGGGACTGTCGGTCGACGAGCTCTACGCACGCCTCCTGCCCGCCGCCCTGCGCGCGCCGGCGGGGTCGGCGATCGCGAGCAAGGGGCTGCTCGCGGTGGTCGCCGCGTGCGGCGGACGGGAGGTCGTCGCCCCCACGGAGCGCTTCCTGCGCGAGTGGTTCGGGCAGCGGGCCGCGCAGGGCAAGGCGCTCATCGCGATGCTCGCGTGGGTGGACGACCCCGCGGCGGTGCAGCTCGTGCTCTCCGTCGGGTCGCGGTTCCGGACCAAGAGCTTCCAGGAGGAGGCGGTCCGGCAGGCGCAGGCGCTCGCGGACCGCAAGGGGTGGACCGTCGACGAGCTCGCCGACCGGACCGTGCCCACCGCGGGGTTCGGCGACGACGGCGTCCTCACCCTGTCGTACGGGCCGCGCACGTTCACCGCCCGGCTGCTGCCCGACCTCACGGTGGAGCTGCGGGACCCGGACGGCACGGTGGTCAAGGCGCTGCCGGCACCGCGCCGCACGGACGACGCCGACCTCGCCGCGGACGCGAAGAAGGCGTTCGCGGCGGCCCGCAAGGACGTCAAGGCGATCGCGACGCTCCAGCAGCGGCGGCTGTACGAGGCGCTGTGCACCGAGCGGTCGTGGTCCGCGGACGACTGGGACCGGTACCTGCTGCGGCACCCGGTCCTCGGGCTCGCCGTCCGGCGGCTCGTGTGGGTCGCGACGGTCGACGACCAGGAGCCGGTGGTGTTCCGCCCGCTCGACGACGGGAGCCTCACCGACGTCGACGACGAGCCCGTCGAGCTGCCCGAGGGCGCCCGTGTCCGCCTCGCCCACGACAGCGTGCTGGACCCGGCCGCGGTCGCCCGCTGGGTCGAGCACCTCGCGGACTACGAGGTGACGCCGCTGTTCCCGCAGCTCGGACGCGGCGTGCACGCGCTGCCGGCGGACACCGCAGGCCGGCGGGAGCTGGACGACTTCACCGGGCACGTGCTGGAGGCGTTCGCGCTGCGCGGGCGTGCGCTGCGCCTCGGGTGGACGCGCGGCGAGACGGTCGACGGCGGGTGGTTCCTCACGTACGACAAGAGGTTCCCGACGCTCGGCGTCGTCGCGCGCATCGAGTTCACCGGGAACTCGCTCCCGGAGGAGAACCGGACCGTGGCGCTGCGCACGCTGTCCTTCCACCGGAGCGGCCCCGACGGGCAGGGTGAGGTGGGGCTCACCGTCGGCGAGGTGCCCGCGGTGCTCGTGTCCGAGTGCTGGCACGACCTGCGGGCGATCGCGGCGGAGGGCACGGGGTTCGACCCCGACTGGGAGAAGCGGACGGCGGGGTACTGACGATGACGGACGTGACCGGCGAGATCCTGCGCGCACCCGCGGAGGTGGCCTACGCTGACGAGCTCGCCGCGCTCGCGGCGGCGGACGGCGGCGACCGGCCGGCGGGGTGGCGCCTCACGCCCCGCGCCGTGCGGGCGTTCGTCGTCGGCGACCCGCGGCTCGGCGTCACACGCAAGTTCTACGGCGACGACGCGCTCGTCGACCGGTGCGTCGTGACCCTCATGAGCAACCGCGGGCTGCTGCTCGTGGGGGAGCCCGGCACGGCGAAGTCGATGCTCTCGGAGCTGCTCGCCGCGGCGGTGTCGGGCGACTCGACGTGCACGGTCCAGGGCAGCTCCGGCACGACCGACGACCAGATCACCTACTCGTGGAACTACGCGCTGCTCCTCGCGGAGGGGCCGACCCCGCGCGCGCTCGTCCGCGGGCCGCTGCACCGGGCGCTCGCCCACGGCACGGTGTGCCGCTTCGAGGAGGTCACCCGCGTCCAGCCCGAGATCCAGGACGTGCTCATCGGGATCATGTCGGACAAGGTGCTGCACGTCCCCGAGCTCGACGGTCCGGACGGCGTCGTGTTCGCGGCGCGCGGCTTCAACGTGGTCGCGACCGCGAACCTGCGCGACCGCGGCGTGCACGAGATGTCGAGCGCCTTGAAGCGCCGGTTCAATTTCGAGACCGTCCGCCCGATCCGCGACCGCGACCTCGAGCGGCGGCTCATCGTCGAGCAGACGACCGGTCTGCTGGAGCGGGCCGACGTGAGCACCCGCCTCGACCCGGACGTCGTCGACCTGCTGGTCACGGCGTTCCACGACCTGCGCGACGGCGTGACGCAGGACGGTGTCGTCGTCGAGCGCCCGTCGGCCGTCATGAGCTCCGCCGAGGCCGTCGCCGTGGGGTACGCGGCGGCCCTCGACGCGCACTACTTCGGCGACGGGCGCGTCGGGGGCGAGCACGTCGCGCGGCAGCTCATCGGGACGGTGCTGAAGGACAACCCCGAGGACGGCACGAAGCTGCGGCACTACTACGACGTCGTCGTCGGGCCGCGCGCCCGGCGCGACCGGCGGTGGAAGGCGGTGCTGGAGACGCGCGCCGAGCTGGACCGGTGACGGCAGCGCTCCCCACGACCGGCGACGTCCGGGACCTCGCGGCCCGGCTCGTGTCGGACGAGCTCGTGGTCGTCCCGGTGCGGCACCACAGCCCGGCGTGTGCGCGCGCGGTCGCGGACGCGTTCGCGCGGCACCGTCCCTCGCGCGTCCTCATCGAGGGTCCGCGCAGCTTCACCGACCTCGTCGACCTCCTGTGCCACCCCGACGCGCAGATGCCGCTCGCGGTGTACGCGTGGTCGCGTCCCACGGGGAGCGGTGCGGGCACCGACGGGCGGCACGGCGGCTACTACCCGTTCTGCGACTACTCGCCCGAGCTCGTCGCGGCGCGCCTCGGCCGGGCAGCGGGTCTGCCCGTCGCGTTCTGCGACCTCGAGGTCGCGGAGCAGGCCGCCGCCGCGGAAGGCACGGTCCTGCCGGGCGACGGGTCGCTGCTGCGGGAGGACGCGTACCGCCACAGCCGCGCGCTCGCCGCGCTCGTCGAACGGCTCGGCTGTCGGGACGAGGAGGATCTGTGGGAGCTGCTCGTCGAGGCGGACCCCGACGCGGGCGGGCCCGACGAGCACCTCGCGCGGCTGACGGCCTACTGCCTCCTCGCCCGCGCGGACCACACCGACGCCGACCTCGACGCGGACGCGACCCGGGCGCGCGAGGCCGAGATGGTGTGGCACGTGCGCGAGGCCCTCGCGGCCCGGGCGCCGGGCGACGGACCCGTGCTGCTGGTCCTGGGCGGGTTCCACGCGGTCGTCGTGCCCGACCTGCTGATTGCGCCGCCTCCGCGGCCGCAGGTCGACACGCGCCACGTCGAGCAGGGGTCCGCGCTCGTGCGGTACGGGTTCGACCGGCTCGACCGGCTCTCGGGGTACGCGAGCGGCATGACGTCGCCCGCCTGGCACCAGCGCATCTGGGACGCCCGCGGCCGCGGCGAGCCGGCGGTCGACGCCCGCGCGTCCGCCGTCCTCACGGTGCTGCTGGACGTCGCCGACGAGCTGCGGACCCGCCACCACGCACCCGTCGCGACCCCGACGCTCGCCGCGGCGCACCGCCAGGCCCTGCTCCTCGCCGACCTGCGGGACCGCCCGGCGCCCTTGCGCAGCGACCTGCTCGACGCGGTGACGAGCTGCCTCGTGCAGGGGGACGCGGACGCCGACGGACAGCTCGTGCGCCGGGTCACGCGCGGCGTCCTCACGGGGCACGCCGTGGGGCGGGTCCCTCCGGGCGCGGGCACGCCGCCGCTCGTGCGCGACACGCTCGAACGCCTCCGTGCCCTGCGCCTCGACGTCGACGGGATCGAGCCGCGGACCGTCTCGCTCGACCTGTACCGCAACCCCGCGCACCGGCGCACGAGCCGCGCGCTGCACGGCCTGCGCCTGCTCGCCGTGCCGTTCGCGGAGCACGTCGCCGGGCCGGACTTCGTGCGGGGCACCGGGCTCGCACGCCTGCAGGAGCGCTGGACGACCCTCTGGACCCCCGCGACCGAAGGGCTCCTCGCCGAGCAGTCCATGCTCGGGTCGACCCTGCCCGAGGCCGTCGACGTGCGGTTCGGCCGGCTCCTCGACTCGGCGACGGCCGACGGTCGCGTCCCGACGAGCGTCGAGGCGGCGGCGCTGCTCGCGCAGGCCGCCGTCGTCGGGCTGCACGACCGCGCGGTGCACGTGTCGGCGGTCGTGCAGGCCGCGCTCGCCGCGGAGACGTCGTTCGCAGCGGCCGTCGAGGCGGCCGGTGCCCTCGCGCTCCTCGAGGGCGGGCGGGAGCCGTTGGAGGCGGCACGTCTGACGGCTCTCCCGACGCTCGTCGCGACCGCGTACGCGCGCGCACTGTTCCTGGGCGCCGGGCTGCGGGGCGCGGAGGAGCCGGGGGAGGCCGTCGCGACCGCGCTGACCCGGCTGCGCGAGCTGGTCGCGTCGCCGGCGGGTGCGGCGCTCGACGAGGAACCGTTCTGGGGGCTCGTCGACGGGCTGCGGCGCGAGCACGAGCACGCCCTGGTGCGCGGCGCGAGCGCGGGGATCGCGGCGACCGTCGGCCGGCTCGGTGTCGACGACCTCGCGCGGGACGTCGTCGGGCACCTCGACGGCTCGGTCCCGGTCGCCGAGTCGGTCGCGTTCGTCCGCGGGCTGCTCGCGACGTCCCGCGAGTCGACGTGGCAGGAGTCGGGGCTCGTCGCCGGGCTGGACGCACGCCTGTCCGCGTGGGACGACGCGACGTTTCTCGCCGCGCTGCCCGACCTGCGGCTCGCGTTCACCGACCTCACGCCGCGTGAGACCGACCGGGTCGCAGGGATCGTCGCGGGGCTGCACGGTGGGGCCCGACCCGACCTGACGGTGCGGCGCGACGTCGACGCCGCGACCGTGCAGCGTCACGCGGAGGTGTCCGCGCTGCTCGCGACCGCGCTCGTGGACGACGGCCTCGGCGCCTGGGTCGACGCGGGAGGGGCCGCGTGACGACGTCCGACCGCTGGCGGCTCGTGCTCGGCCGGTACGCCGACCGGCACCTGCCCGCCCCGACCGATGCGGCGGCGCTGCGCGCGGAGGCCGCGCTCGACTACCTCTACGGGCGCGAGTACGCCGGTCGCGGCGGGCGGCCGGACGGCGACGGGTCCGGGGCCGGGGGACCGGGGACTCTCGACCCGTCCGCACCGTCCGTCGTCGACTGGCTCGGCGAGGTCCGCGAGCTCTTCCCGCGCGAGACGGTCGAGGTGGTGCAGCGGCACGCGCTCGACCGGTACGGGCTGACCGAGCTCGTGAGCGACCCCGAGGTGCTGGCCCGGATCGAGCCCGACGAGCACCTGCTGCGCACGCTGCTGCTGCTCAAGGGCCACCTCGACCCGCGGGTCATGGCCGAGGTGCGGCGGATCGTGCGCGTCGTCGTCGACGACCTGCGCCGTCGGCTGGAGAGCGAGGTCCGTGCGGCGTTCACCGGGCGGACGAACCGGCACCGGCACAGCCCGCTCGCGCGCGGGACGAGCTTCGACGCGCGCGGCACGGTCCGCGCGAACCTGCGGCACTGGGACGCGGACGGCCGGCGGCTCGTCGTGGAGCGGCCGCTGTTCTTCGAGCGGAACACGCGCCGCATCCCCTGGGAGGTCGTGCTGCTCGTCGACCAGAGCGGCTCGATGGTCGGGTCGGTGATCCACAGCGCGGTCATGGCGGGGATCCTCGCGGGCCTGCCCGCGTACCGGTTGCGCCTCGTCGCGTTCGACACGAGCGTCGTCGACCTCACCGAGGTGGCGGGCGATCCCGTCGAGCTGCTGATGTCGGTCCAGCTGGGCGGCGGGACCGACATCGCCCAGGCCGTCACCTACGCGGGGCAGCTCGTGGAGAACCCGTCACGCGCCGTCGTGGTCCTGGTGAGCGACTTCTGCGAGGGCGGTCCGCCGTCGGCGCTCGTCGCGGCCGTGCGGCGCCTCGTGGAGGCCCGGGTCAGGACGCTCGGGCTCGCGTCGCTCGACGGCGAGGCGCACCCGTTCTACGACCGGCGCATGGCCGAGCAGCTCGCGGACGTCGGCATGCCCGTGGCCGCGCTGACACCCGCCCGGCTCGCGGAGTGGCTCGCCGAGGTGACGGCCCGATGACGCTCGACGACCTCGTCGCGCTGCTGGCGCGGTACGACGACGACGCGTGGGTCGCGATCGCCAACCGCGGGCTGCTGCGCCGGGCGCGCAAGGACCTCGAGACCGTGCATCCGGTGGTCGTCGGTCCTGCCGACGCGGGCGCCACAGTCGACGCGGTCGAGGTCGCCGTCGGGGACCGCGTCGTGCGGTTCGGCGCGACCGGGCCGGCCGACGCGACGTGCACGTGCTCGAGCCCTGTGACGTGCCAGCACGTCGTCGCCGCGGGGCTCTGGCTCGCGACGGGCGGCGGTGCCGGCGGGGACGCGCTGCCCGCGGTCGACCGCCCGTCGGTGGAGCGGTCGCCACGCGCACCCGACGAGCCGGCCCGGGTGGCCGCGCCAGCAGACGGCGCAGGGAGCGCGCACCCCACCGACCCCGCCGACCCGCTGCACGACGAGCTGATGGCGTGGGACGCCGCCACCCTCACCGCGCACGCCGGGCTCGCCGGCTACCGCTGGGCGCACCACCACCTCGACGACGCCGACCAGCCCCCCGAGCTGACGCGCGGCTCGTACCTCGCGGTGACGTTCCCGCAGGGCGTCACGGTGCGCTACCTCGGCGGTGGCCCGGCGGGTCTCGTCGTCGACCAGCGCGTGCCGGCCGTCGAGCGCTACCAGGTCGCCGCGGTGCTCGCCTGGCAGCGCGCGCACGGCCGGGTGCTCCCGCCACCGCCCCCGCGCGCGACGGAGCGTCCCGTGACGGAGTCGTCGCTGTCCCAGCACGAGTCACGGGCGCGGCTGCGCGCCGCCGCGGCGACCCTGCTGCGGGACGCGGTCGCGGTCGGGGTGTCCCACCTGTCCCCGGCGCTGCACGACCGGCTCGTGACGGCCGGGGTCTGGGCGCAGGGCGTCGAGTACCACCGGCTCGCACGCGTGCTGCGGCGCCTGGCCGACCAGGTCGACCTGCTCCTCGTCCGGTCGGCGCACGCCGACGACCTCGCCCTGCTCGACGAGCTCGCCCGGGCGTACGCCCTGGTGCGCGCGCTCGACGCGGCCGCGGCCGCCGGGAAGGAACCCGTCGGCCTGGTCGGGCGCGCACGCTCGACGTACGACCTCGCGCGCACGCTCGACGTCGTCGGGCTGGGCGGGGTGCCGTGGCGCACCGGCTCCGGCTACCACGGCCTCACGTCGGTGTTCTGGTGCCCGTCCCGCGCCCGCATGCTCACCTGGACCGACGCGCGTCCCGACACGCTCGCCGGGTTCGACCCGCGGGCGCGCTGGCGCCAGCCCGCGCCGTGGCCGGGCCTGCCGACGCCCGCGGCCGCGGCCGGTGCCCGGCTCACCCTCACCCACCCGCAGCTCAGCGCCGACGGCCGGCTCTCGGGCGTCGAGTCGTGCACCGCCGCCGTCACGCGCCTCGACGGGCCGTCGCTACGCGCGCTGCTGCCCGTGACCACGTCGTGGCGCGACGTGGCCCCCCTCCGTCCGCTGTCGCTCACCGACCCCGCCGATCCGGCGACCTGGGTGGTCCTCGCGCCCGCCGGCGCAGCGCCGGTGGCGTGGGACCCGACCGCGCAGACGCTGCGCTGGCCGCTGCTCGACGCGTCCGGCGACGTCGTCGCGCTCGAGGTGCCGTGGTCGCGGCTGCACGCGCACGCGATCGGTCGCCTCGAAGGCCTGACCCAGCCGCCGGCACCCGGCACCCTCGTGGTGGCACGCGTCCGCCGGCGCCACGGCGCGCTCGTCGGCGAACCCGTCGCCCTGGTGCCCCCGGACACCGACGGGCGGGCAGTCGACTGCCTGCACTTCGACGACCCCTCCGGCGCCGGTCGACCGTCCACCCTCGTGCGGTCGCTGCTCGCCGCCGGCGCCGACGACGCGGACGGCCCTGTGGACGACCACGACTCTCCCGTGGCGCTGCCGGCACCGATCGTCGCGCTGCGTTCGCTCGTCGAGCGACAGGCCCAGCGCGGCTGCTCGGGCGTGCCCGGCGACGACGTGCGGCGGGCGCTCGGCGCGGCACACGCGTCGTTGCGGGGCGTCGGCCTCACGGTGTTCGTCGAGCCCGACCGGGACGAGGACGTCGCCGTCCTGCTCCTGCGCTCGCTCTACCTGACGCAGCAGGTGGAGCATTTGCTCGGCGGCGAGCCCGCGGCGGTCGGCTGACGCGACCGTCCTCTCAGGAGCGGCCCGCGGACCCTCGGTCGGAGGTGGCGACGCCCTCCGGCACGGTCGGGTCGTGGGCCGGCGCCGAGGTCGGAGCCCCGTCGGTCAGAGCGGCGCGAAGCGCGTCGACCCCGGCGGGCGTGGCGAAGTAGCCGAAGTGGTTGCAGGCGACCGGGACCACCTGGACGGCGGGCACGCGCCCCGGCGGGACGTGCGCCCCGCTCGTCGTCGCGACGGCGATGTCGTGTTCCTGCCCGAGGAAGGCGAGGTCGACGGCGTGCCCGAGCAGGTCCTTCAGCCTGGCGACGACGACCGCGGCCCACCCGTCCGGCTGTGCTCGCGCGATCAAGGACGTGTTGCCGACGAGCGCGGTGCAGGGCACGTGCGGGTCGCCCGCGGTGAAGAGCGCGTCCAGCACGTCGGAGCCGGGCTTCATCTGGTCCAGGGCCGTGTCGGCCTTCTCGAGCGCGCCGACGAGCAGCGACAGGACCTGCGCCGGCCAGAAAGCAGGACCCACCCGGTTCAGTGCGAAGGTGATGCCGACGATGGCGAGATCCTCGATCGTCGACCACGGCGAACCGCCCGCGGGTGCGCCGGCCGTGACGAGCCGGTGCACGGCGACGGTGGGCTCGCCCGCGGGCGTCGTCGGCCCGAGGACCTCGACCATCCACCGGGAGACCAGCCCACCCATCGAGTGCGCGACCACGGTGATCGCGTGGGTGCCGGTGCCCAGCCCGACGTCGAGCAGCGCGCCGCGGAGCGCGGCCGCCGTCTCGGGGATCGGGGTGTCGAGGTTCTCGTAGTCGAACGTCAGCACGACGTCGTACGCGGGCTCGCGCATGCTCCTGCCGCCGGGTGGTCGGAGGAACGCCTCGGCCATCCCGCGGGTGTCGCCGATGATGCCGTGCACGAGGACGAGCACGTCCCCGTCGGGACGCGCCGCGAGCGCTCTGCGGATCTCGCCCCGGTCGTCGGTGCGCGGGATGCGGTCGCCGTCGGTCGTCGCGAGCGCGAGCCGGACGACGGTCGCGGACCGACGCGTCGCCCGACGCACGATGCGGGTCACGAGCAGCCGGATCGCGCTCCCCAGGCTCCGGACGGGTTCCTCGGGCGGAAGGTGCGAGACGACCAACCGGTTGCCCTGCCCCCAGCCCACGGGTAGGTAGACGTCTCCGAACATCCCGACGACCAGGAGGCTGTCCTCCCGGGGCGGGCCGTCGAGCGTGAGCAGCAGCGGTTGCTCGGGCGAGACGGACTCGGGACGGACCACGTTCGTCAGCGTCAGCACGTCGACGGGCTCCGCGCCGTCCCGGTCGGTCACGAAGGAGAACGGCCGGACCGACTCGGGGTCGTCGCGCAGCCCGGGTGGCGTGACGCTGCGGTCGCCGTCCCGGGTGGCGAAGCCTTGCGAGCTCAGACTGGCGTCCGCGCGGAGCAGCGGATGCGGCTCGACGAGCACGCCCGGCGCCAGCTCGGCGGCTACGGGGCCGACGGTGCGCCCGGCGAGCGGACGCTCGGCGACCAGCGCGAACCGCAGTACGGCCCAGTCCGCGACGGGAGCGTGCGTCGGGCGGCCCCACTCGCGATCCCGGACGGTCGAGACGAGCCCGTGGAACGCCTCGCCGTGCGCGGCGTCCGCGAGCCGCTCCGCGTCGGTGCGCGTGCTCGAGAAGTCCAGCGGGGGCTGGGTCAGGGAGGCGAGGTCGAACGGCGCGGTGCTGAGCAGCACGACCACGTCGTCCGACCGTCGGGAGTGGCCGGCGTGCCAGAGCTCGTCGGGGACGATCTCCGGCACCGGCTGCCCGCCGAAGCTGGCGAGGGTCCGGCCCGGGTCGATCGCGGTCGCGACGTGCCCGGGCGTCGGGGAGCCGTCGACGGCGTAGCTCTCCGTGAGACCGAGTATCGCGCCGTAGAGGCGTGACGGCGTCCCGTTCGTCACCCGGAGGACGAACTCCTGCGGCTGGTCGCCGACGTACGGCATCAGGACCTCGCCGCGGGCGGGGACCTGTCGCTCGTCGTGCGGTCCGCGGACGGTGAGCTCCAGGCGCACCGAACCGACGTCGATCCGCGTGCCCGGGTTGTCCAGCGAGCGCAGCCGGTGCCAGCGCGACATGTGGGTCGCGAGGTCGACGGCTCGTGTGACGGACGCGGCCGGTGCTGTAGTCGTGCGGCTCAGGTCGGTGACCCGGTACCCGGTGTCGTGCCGTTCGATCGTCAGCTGCGCCGGCTCTCCGACCACGAGGTCCAGCGAGCCCGCGAGCCCCTCGGTGACGTCGGTGGCGTCGGACGTCCGCACCAGTGTGCGGGGCGCCGGCCAGGCGGTGACGATCGCCGGGTAGCTCCGCGACTCGTCCAGGGTCGGCTCGAGCGACACGATGCTCGACGCCGGGCCGACCGAGACGACGCGAGCGACCGCGACCGGGGCCGTCGTCCCGGGGTCGGTGCCCGGGGGGAAGACGTCGAGGACGGTGGTCCCGGCCGTCGTCGGGACGGGGACCTGGTGGATCAGCCCGGCGTCCAGCGTCCAGCCGGCAGCCTCGTGGGTCACGAGGTGGTGCCGCGGGCGGTCGTCGAGCGCTCCCGAGAGCACCCGTGCCCGCGCGTCGCGGTCGTCGGTCACCTCGAGCTGGGGGTCTTGCTGCTCGGCCCAGTCGCGGACGGTCGCCGCGGCGGAGCGGACGAGGTCGTCGTAGGTGACGCCCTCCCGTGCCGTGCTCAGCGCCAGCTCGAGAGCGGCCGTGAACACGCCACGGCGGCTGCCGGCGACAGTGCGCTCTTTGGCGGTCTGGTCGGCTCGGCAGGCAGCGAGAAGCACGTGGCGGCCGCGCGGCGCGTGCCAGCCGCTGCCTGTCGACGCGCTCGAACCGTCGGGGTGAGGTGCGGACGGCGACGCGAGGTGTGTCCCGTCCAGGCCGACCGGGGGAGCGTCCTCGCGGGGCTGTGCCTGGCGCACGCCTGCGGCCTCGTCGAGGTCGCGGGTGCCGCTGCCGGAGTGGCAGCAGTCCAGGACGACGGCGACGTGGGCGCCGCCGTGCGCGACCTCGGCGACGAGGGCGCCCAGCTCCGTGTCGACCAGGTCCCGACCACCCGGCGTCCGGCTGTCGACGAGGACCAGGGTCTCGTCCTTGCCGTCGATCTCGCCCGGGTCGGCGCTCGGTTGCCGCGAGCCGTGGCCGCAGTACCAGAACACTGCCACGTCGTCGGGACCCGCGGCGCCCAGGTGCTCGCGGAAGGCGTCGACGACGGCCTGGCGCGTCGCCTCCTCGTCGCGCAGGACACGGACCGACTCCGACGTCGTCGTCCCCGACGCGGTGAGGAGTCGCTCGACCGCATCGACGTCGGCGACGCAGCCGTGGAGCGACGCGGTGCCCACCGGGTAGGTGTCGATCCCGACCAGCAGTGCCCGCAGCATCCGGCTCACCTCACGTCCGGGGCGCGCCCGGTGCACGGGGATGGACAACTCAGGTCGGACATACTATGACAGAAGGGTCACCAGCAGAAAGGGTGCCCCATGGACGAGTACCAGGGCCCCGCGCTCGGCGACCTTCCGGTGTCGAGGCTCGCGATGCGTTGCGTGCTCCCGAGCTTTCCGATCCTCGCCTGGGGCGACGGCCACGAGCTCCCCGGGGAGGAGGCTGACGGCTCCGACCCGGCGCCCGAGCGTGTCGCGGCGGTCGTCGCGCTGCCGGGCGTCGAGCCTGACCTCCTCGCCCGCTTCCGCGACGCCGTCATCGCGGGAGAGCCGGGGGCCAGGCGCGCGTGGACCGCCGTGACGGCCTCGGTGCGGAGCATCCTCCCCGACGTCGACGCGGACCTGCGGTCCAGCCTGCAATCGAGGTCATACGGCGATGCCGCACGCGACGCCCCTGTGGTCGTCGCCCTGGCCACGATGGTCGGAGACCACGAGACCGTCGTCACGGCACGGGTCGTGGCCGCACGCGCCGCGTTCGCGATGCGCGACCTCGACTCCACGATCGCCCACTACGAGCTGGCCCTCGGTGTCGAGGACGCGTCGCGGTCCGTGCGGTGCGCCGTCCACGACAACCTCGCGCTCGCCCTGACCCAACGGGGCGGGGACGACGACCTCGACCGGGCGGTCGAGCACTTCACCCTCGCGCTCGCTCTCGCCGACACCCCGGCCGACCGGACCGCGGTGCGGTCGAACCGCGCGGACGCGCTCACCGCCCTGGGGTACTTCGACCTCGCGGTCGCCGAGCGGGAGGCCGTCGTGCGCGTCTGGCGCGACCTCGGCATGCCTCCGGTCAGGATCGCCGTCGCGCTCGACAACTGGGCGCTCGCCCTGCAGAGCGCGGGGGAGCTGGAGCGCGCGCTGGCGCCGCTCGTCGAGGCCGCGGGCATCTTCCCGCACGACGAGCTGGCGCACCGGAGCACCAACGCGATGGCCCGGCAGCAGGTGCTGAGCCAGCTCGGCCGGACCGACGAGGCGGCGGCCGCATTCGTCGAGGCGTTCGACCTGGCCCGTGAGGCCGCGCGGGCGGAGCTCGAACCGGCGCACTTCCGCGCGGGACTGCGGCAGGCGCTCCACACCTGCCCGCAGCCGCACCCGGACAGCGTGGCGTGGTTCGTCGCGGCCCTGGGCGCCCGCGCCGAGGAGCGCAGGCAGGACGCCGAGGCCGCGTTCTCGCGGGCCGCTGCGATCGCGCAGGACGTCGGTGACAGCCTCATGTTCCTGCGCTGCGCCGCGAACGTCGCGGCGATGTACGCCGACTTCGGCGAAGCCGGGGCCGCCACGGCCCTGTGCCGCCAGGTCCGCGGTGACGCCCTCAGCCGCGGGCTCGCGGCACCGGCGGCCATGGTCACCGGGACGATGGCGGTGCTGCGTTCGGGTGCCTCGGAGGGCGACATCGCGCCCGTGCGGCTGTTCGCGGAGTCGGAGCGGCTCGACCAGGTGAACCGCGCGGTGATGGACGAGGTCGGCGTCCCGCCCGACCACTTCGAGCGGCACGCCGCCCACTCCGTCGGCAAGCTCGAGATGGCCATCGCCTCGATCGCCCACGACGCGGGAGCGGACCGCCTGGCCGAGACGTACCTCCGCGCCGCGCTCGCGGCGCTCGACGGTCTCGACGCGCCCTTCGAGCGGCTCAATCGCACGGCCGGTCTGCTCGACGTCATCCGGGGCGACGTCTCCCGCCGCTCGGAGGCGGAGGCCGTGGCGGCCGATCTTCTGCGGCTGCTCTCCGCCTCCGGTCTGCCCGACCAGGGTCGGCTGGTCGGTCACCGGGCTCTCGCTGCGTTCCTCGGTCCGGGTGACGCCGCCTCGCTCCCGCACCTGCGGGCCGCCGCCGACGCGCACGAGAGGTTGCGGCGCGGGCAGCAGGACCCGGACCGGCGCGAGGGACTGGAGCGGTCGCACCAGGTCATCCCCGCGCTCGTCTCGGCGCTCGTGGCCCAGGACGCTCCCGCCGACCAGATCCTCACCGCGCTCCAGCGCGGTCGCGCGCGTCGGCTGCTGGACGTGCTCGGCGAGCGCTCGGGCGGGTCCGCCGAGCCGCCGGACGCCGAGACCGTTCGCCGCCTCGTCGCCCGACTGGGTGCGGACCAGGCGCTCGTCGAGATCACGGCCGTGCACGACGGCCTGCTCGCGCTCGTCGTCACCGCCGACGCGGTCCACCCGGTGCACGTGACCGGCAGCCTCGACGCGCTAGCCGTCGCGCAGTGGGGCGACGCCGAGGTGCGCGCTGCCGACGTGGCCGGCGTCGTCCGCGGCTCGCCGCTCCTGGCGGACCTCGTGGCCGGTGTCGAGACCGTCCTGCCTCGGGGCGCCGGCGTGCTGGTCGTGACCGACAACGCCATGGCGAACCTTCCGCTCCACCTCGTCCCGGTGGACGGGAGCACGTGGGGCCGTCGTCGCTCGTACGGCCGGGTCGCCGCCGCGGGTGTGCTGGCGCACTCGCCGGCACCGCGCGTGTGGCAGGGCGTCTCCCTCGTTGCCGGCGACTCCCGGGGCGACCTGCCCGGCGCCGCGGCGGAGTGCGCCGAGATCGCCGCCCTGCTCGGCACCGAGCCGGTGGTCGGCCCCGCGTGCTCGCTCGACCGGCTCAGCCGACGACTGCAGCGGGACCTCGACGTCGTGCACCTGGCCGTCCACGGACGCGCCGACGTGCGCCGCGGCGGCCGGGGCAGCCTCTTGCTCGCCGACGGCGACGAGCATGTCGCCTGGACGCCTTTCGACGAGCTGGCGCGCCTGCCGTGGCGAGCGCAGGTGATCGTCCTGTCCGGGTGCAGCACGGCGGTCGGCGGGCCGCGCGACGGCGTCGGTCTCTACGGCGTCGCGCAGGCCGCCGCAGAGGCGGGAGCGACGACGGTGCTGGCGAGCCTCTGGCCGGTCGCCGACGACGCCGCGTCCGCCGTGATGACGGCGCTCCACCGTGAGCTGGCCGGGCGCAGGGCGGCAGGCGACGCCTCGGTCGACCTGCGAGACCTCCTGCGCACGGCCGTCGTCGCGGTGTCCGGCACGTCGACCGCGGACCACGCCCCGGTGCGCGGGGGCCGGGAGTTCGGCGCGCCGGCCGGCGTCGCCGCACCACCGGTCCCGCACGTTCCCGACACGCTGCGCGACGCGCTGCGGTGGGACGGGTTCGTCGTGCTCGGTGACCCTGTCGTCCATCTCCAGCGTGCGCACGTCTGAGGCGCCGCCGCCCGGGACGGCGCCCCTGCTGCGTCCGGGCGTGTCCCGCGCGTGCGTGGACGACCGAGGGCCGCCCCGGTTACCCGGTGACGGCCCTCTGACGTGCTGTGATGCTGGTGGGCGATACTGGGATCGAACCAGTGACCTCTTCCGTGTCAGGGAAGCGCGCTACCGCTGCGCCAATCGCCCGTGGGGGACATGCTGCGAGGTGGAGATGGGATTCGAACCCACGTATACGGCTTTGCAGGCCGCTGCCTCGCCTCTCGGCCACTCCACCCTGAGACCGCAGTCCTCAGCGACTGAGGAACAGTCGATCAGGAGTGTCTGCCTCCGAGCGGACGACGGGATTCGAACCCGCGACCCTCACCTTGGCAAGGTGATGCTCTACCACTGAGCCACGTCCGCACTGCACGTCCCCCGGTTCTCACCGGCGTTCCGTGTGCGTCCCAGACTCTAACCGAGTCTTCCGGCAAGAGTCCAACTGGCTCCCCGAGGCCGATGATCACGCGGATCTGCGAGGTCGGACGGGTGCGTCGCTACCGTGTGCGGGTGCACGAGCAGCCCTCCGTGAGCCCTGGGACCGCGTGGTTCGGCGACGTCGAGGCGTCGGGTGTCGTGGAGTGCGTCGACGTGCGTGACCAGCCCGGACGCCTGCGCGAGCCCGGCTGGTGGGCGGTCGTGGGCGAGTTCGAGGGCCCGGTGCGCGCGTGGCGGTTCGCGGAGGTGGCTCGCCGTCGTCCGCGGGGTGACGCGTCGGCGTGGCGTGGGCCACAGGCGTCCGACTGGGTGTCGTCGACGGGGGAGGACGCGTACCGCGCGGCGGTGGAGCGGGTCCGTGCGGCGGTGGCGGAGGGGGAGGTCTACCAGGCGAACCTCTGCCGGGTGCTGTCGGCGCCGCTGCCGGCCGACGGCGACGGTCACGAGCCGGACGCGCGTGCGCTGGCCGCCGTCCTGGCCGCGGGCAACCCGGCGCCCTTCGCGGGCGGCGTGCACGTGCCGCACGGCGGCGTCGTCGATCCCGTGTGGGTCGTCAGCGCCTCGCCCGAGCTGTTCCTCCGCGTCGAGGGCGGGGTCGTGACGTCCGCCCCCATCAAGGGGACCGCGGTGACGGTCGACGGCCTCACCGCGAAGGACCGCGCCGAGAACGTCATGATCACGGACCTGGTGCGCAACGACCTGCAGCGCGTGTGCCTGCCCGGCACGGTCGAGGTGACGACGCTGCTGGGCGAGGAGCAGCACCCCGGCCTGGTGCACCTCGTCTCGACGGTCCAGGGCACGCTCGACCCGGTCGTCGCCGGCGCGCCCGACCTGTGGGCGCGCGTGCTCGACGCGACCTACCCGCCGGGCTCCGTGTCGGGCGCGCCGAAGCTCGCGGCGCTCGACCTCATCGCCGCGCTCGAGACGGCACCGCGCGGCCCGTACTGCGGCGCGGTCGGCTGGGTGGAGGTCGCGCAGGACGGGTCGGTGCGGGCCGAGCTCGCGGTCGGCATCCGGACCTTCTGGTGGCGTGACGGCGCGCTCCGGTTCGGCACGGGCGCCGGGATCACGTGGGGGAGCGACCCCGACGCGGAGTGGGCGGAGACGGCGCTCAAGGCCGAGCGGCTCGTGGGGCTCGCGTCCGCGCCGGCTGCGCGCCCGTGACGTGTCCGGGTGGGAGACTGGCGCGATGAGTGTCGTGATCTGGTCCGACGGCGCGCTGCGCGAGCCCACCGACCCGCTCGTCACCGGCGTCGACCACGGCCTGACGGTCGGCGACGGCGTCTTCGAGACGTGCGCCGTGTACGAGGGTCAGGCGTTCGCGCTGACCCGGCACCTGCGCAGGCTGCGCCGTTCCGCGCTCGGCCTGGGTCTGGGCGAGCCGGACCTGGACGAGGTCCGGACGGCGGTCGAGAAGGTGCTTGCGGCCGCGGGCGACGCGGGCCGGCTGCGCATCACGCTGACCGGCGGCCCCGGCCCGCTCGGCTCGCACCGCTTCGAGCCGGAGGCGCAGCGGCAGACGCTCGTCGTGCTCGCCGGTCCGGCCGCGCGGGCGCAGGACTCCCGCGTCGTGCGCGTCCCGTGGGTCCGCAACGAGCGGTCGGCGGTCGCGGGGCTCAAGACGACGTCGTACGCGGAGAACGTCGTCGCGCTGGCCGAGGCTTACCGGCAGGGTGCCGACGAGGCGGTCCTCGCGAACACCGTCGGCGAGCTCTGCGAGGGCACCGGGTCGAACGTGTTCGTCGAGCGCGGCGGCGAGCTCGTGACGCCGCCGCTGTCGAGCGGCTGCCTCGCGGGCATCACGCGCGAGCTGCTCCTGGAGTGGGGGGCGGCCGACGGCCTGCCCGTCCGCGAGGCGGAGCCGGGCGAGCTGTCCTACGACGTGCTGGACGAGGTCGTCGCGGGGGAGTCGCACCTGCTGCTGAGCGGGTCGATCCGCAACGTCGCGCCCACCGTGCGGGTCGACGCCACCGACGTCGTGGCCGGGCCGCTGTCGCTCGCCGCGCAGCGGCTGTTCCAGGAGCACGTGGGGCACGACCTGGACCCGTGACGCTCCGTGCGGGGGTCCCGGGACGCCGGCGCGTCCCGGGCGCGGCCGTCGACGCACGCGACGCGCGCCGACCCCGGACACACGACGACCGGCCCCGCCCGTGGAGGCGGAACCGGCCGGTGGGTGCTGCGATCAGGCCGTGAGCAGCGCGGCGATCAGGGCCGTGATCTCGCTCTCCATGCGGGCGCTCTCGGCTCCCAGCGGGACGAGCGCCTCGGTCTCGGCGAGGAAACGCGTGATCGGCTCGGTCGGCGCGGCGAGCAGCGCGCTGCCCTCGACGCCGTTGAGCGACACGAGCGTGTAGTCCGGGTCTTCGTCGCGCCACACCTGCACGTCACCGGTCCCGGCAGGCGCGTCGGCGGAGGCGAGCATCCCTAGGGACAGCAGCTCGCGGCCGAGGAGCCACGTCGACATGGTGTGAGGTCCCGTGAAGACCGCGCGCACCGTGTACGGGTCCGACGTGCGGAAGGAGAGCTCGGCGCTGACCGGGATCACGCTCGCGTCGGAGCCGATCAGCTGCATGGCGACGACCTCGACGACGTCGTACGACGACTGCGTCATCGGGTCCTCCTGTCTCGTGTCTCGCTAGGGCTGGAGGTCCCATCATGGCAGGACGCATGCCCGATTGGACCGGTCCTCCGCGCGAGTTCACCCGGAGGGACCTGTGCCATCACCCTCGACGGCGAGACCGGCCGGTCGACCCTCCCGCGTCGATAACGGTATCGGGCGCGGGGCCGTCGGCGGTACCGGTCCCGGTTCGGAATCTGGCCGCAGGTTGGGTAGCATCCTCTTCGACGTCGCCCCCGGGTGGCCGTCGCGGGCGATTGGCTCAGTGGTAGAGCGCCTCGTTCACACCGAGGAGGTCACTGGTTCGAACCCAGTATCGCCCACCATCGAAGGCCCTGACCGGCGAACCTGCCGGTCAGGGCCTTCGTCGTGCAAGGACGCCGCCCGGCGTGCCCGTCCTCGCCGCGGGCCCGTGAGGTTCACCCGTTCGGCCCACCCGCCGGGGGGTCGCGCGGACCGTGGCGGGGCGCCGGCCCCGGTCCCTGCCCTGGGGAATCACGGCCGGTCGCGTCGCCGCTCGCCGGTAGCATCGAGGGGCCCGCCGCCCGGCCGGCACCCACCCAAGGAGGCAGCACCCGTGCCCGAGCTCATCCACCTCACCGTCGACGGCACCGCCACGACCGCCGAGCCGGGGACCACGGGCACGCAGCTCTTCGCCGACCGCCGCGACGTCCTCGTCGCCCGGGTCGACGGCGAACTCCGCGACCTGCACCTCCCGGTGCCCGACGGCGCGGTCGTCGAGGGCGTCACCGCGGCCGACCCCGAGGGCCTCGCGGTCCTGCGGCACTCGGCGGCGCACGTCCTCGCGCAGGCGGTCCAGGAGATCAACCCGAAGGCGAAGCTCGGCATCGGCCCGCCCGTGACCGACGGCTTCTACTACGACTTCGACGTCGACACCCCGTTCACCCCCGAGGACCTGCGCGCGATCGAGAAGGTCATGGGGCGCATCGTCAAGGAGGGCCAGACCTTCCGCCGGTGGGACGTCACGGAGGCTCAGGCGCGCGAGGAGCTGAAGGACGAGCCGTACAAGCTCGAGCTCATCGGCCTCAAGGGCGACCCGGCCGCGGCCGACGGCGCGTCGGTCGAGGTCGGCCTCGGCGGCCTGAGCATCTACCAGAACGTGCGCGGCGCCGGCCGCGAGAGCGAGCAGGTCGTCTGGCAGGACCTCTGCCGCGGCCCGCACGTGCCGTCGACGCGCGCGCTCGGCAACGGCTTCCAGCTCACCCGGTCCGCGGCCGCGTACTGGCGCGGCAGCGAGAAGAACCCGCAGCTGCAGCGCGTGTACGGCACCGCGTGGCCGACCAAGGACGAGCTCAAGGCGTACCTGGACCGTGTCGCCGAGGCGGAGCGCCGCGACCACCGCCGGCTCGGCAACGAGCTCGACCTGTTCTCCTTCCCGGACGAGATCGGGTCGGGCCTCGCGGTGTTCCACCCCAAGGGTGGGCTCATCCGCATGGAGATGGAGGCGTACTCGCGCAAGCGGCACGTCGAGTCGGGGTACTCCTTCGTCAACACCCCGCACATCACCAAGGAGCGGCTGTTCCAGCTCTCCGGGCACCTCGACTGGTACTCCGACGGCATGTACCCCCCGATGCACCTCGACGAGGAGCTCGACGACGAGGGCAACGTCAAGCGGCAGGGGCAGAACTACTACCTCAAGCCGATGAACTGCCCGATGCACAACCTCGTCTACCGCTCGCGCGGTCGCTCGTACCGCGAGCTGCCGCTGCGGCTCTTCGAGTTCGGCACCGTCTACCGGTACGAGAAGTCCGGGGTCATCCACGGCATGACCCGGGCGCGCGGGTTCACGCAGGACGACGCCCACATCTACTGCACCAAGGAGCAGATGAAGGACGAGCTGACGAGCCTGCTCACCTTCGTGCTCGACCTGCTCAAGGACTACGGCCTCGACGACTTCTACCTCGAGCTGTCGACCAAGAACCCCGACAAGTTCGTGGGTTCGGACGACGTCTGGGAGGAGGCGACCGAGACGCTGCGCCAGGTCGCCGAGGCGTCCGGCCTCGACCTCGTGCCCGACCCGGGCGGAGCCGCGTTCTACGGCCCGAAGATCTCCGTGCAGGCCAAGGACGCCATCGGGCGCACCTGGCAGATGTCGACGATCCAGCTCGACTTCAACCTGCCCGAGCTGTTCGAGCTCGAGTACACCGCGCCGGACGGCTCGCGCCAGCGGCCCGTCATGATCCACCGCGCGCTGTTCGGGTCGATCGAGCGGTTCTTCGCGGTCCTCACCGAGCACTACGCGGGCGCCTTCCCGGCCTGGCTCGCGCCCGTCCAGGTCCTCGCCGTCCCCGTCGCCGAGCCGTTCGAGCCCTACCTCGAGGACGTCGTCGCGCAGCTCCGGGCGCAGGGCATCCGTGCCGAGCTCGACCGGTCCGACGACCGGTTCGGCAAGAAGATCCGCAACGCCTCGACGCAGAAGATCCCGTTCGTGCTCATCGCCGGTGGCGAGGACGCGGATGCCGGTGCGGTGTCGTTCCGGTACCGCGACGGCCGCCAGGACAACGGGGTGCCCGTCGCCGAGGCGGTCGAGCGCATCGTCACGGCCGTGCGCGAGCGCGCGCAGGTCTGACCCGTGAGCACCACCGACCCCGGCGCCGGGGCCGCGCACGACGACGTCGTGCCGCGCCCCGGCTCCGGGGCGACCGACCGGCCGGACGACCTCGCGGGCGTGCCGGACGCCTTCGAGCGGCTCTGGACGCCGCACCGCATGGCGTACATCGGCGGGCAGGACAAGCCGACCGACGCGGACGCGGGCCCCGGCTGCCCCTTCTGCCGCATCCCGTCGCTGTCGGACGAGGACGGTCTCGTCGTCGCGCGCGGCGAGACCGCCTACGTCGTCATGAACCTCTACCCCTACAACTCGGGGCACGTCCTGGTCTGCCCGTACCGGCACGTCGCCGACTACACCGACCTGACGGACGACGAGGTCGCCGACGTCGCGACGCTCACGCAGACCGCCATGCGCGTGCTGCGGGCCGTGTCCGGGCCGCACGGCTTCAACCTCGGGATGAACCAGGGCGACGTCGCAGGCGCGGGGATCGCGGCGCACCTGCACCAGCACGTCGTCCCGCGCTGGGGCGGCGACTCGAACTTCCTCCCGATCGTCGGGCGCAGCCGTGCGCTGCCCGAGCTGCTCGGCGACACCCGGGCGCGCCTCGCGGCGGCGTGGCCCGGGTCCGGCGCGGCCGGGACCGACGACGACGCCGACGTGAAGGGATGACGGGCACGTGCTGAACCGACTGCGGGGCGCGATGCAGCGCGTCCTCACGCCGCTCGCCTCGGCGCTGCTCCGCCTGGGGGTGTCGCCCGACGCGGTGACGATCGCGGGCACGCTCGTCGTGGTCGTGACCGCGCTGTGGGCCTTCCCGACGGGTCACCTGTTCCTCGGGGCGCTCGTCATCGGGCTGTTCGCGCTCACCGACTCGCTCGACGGCGTCATGGCCCGGCAGTCCGGGCGGTCCGGGCCGTGGGGCGCGTTCCTCGACTCGACCCTGGACCGGTTCGGCGACGGCGCGATCTTCGGCGGGCTCGTCCTGTGGTTCTTCGGGCGGGGCGACGACGACGTGGCCGCCGTCCTTGCGCTCGCGTGCCTCGTCCTCGGGTCCGTGGTGCCGTACGCCCGCGCCCGCGCCGAGGGGCTCGGCATGACGGCGTCGGGTGGCATCGCGGAGCGCGCTGACCGACTCGTGGTCGTGCTCGTCGCGACCGGTGCCGTCGGCCTCGGTGCGCCGCCCGTCGTGCTCACCGTCGTCCTCGGCCTGCTGGCCGTGGCGTCGGCGGTGACCGTCATGCAGCGGATGGCCAAGGTCCACCGCCAGGCCGTCGGGGTGACCGAGTGAACCTCGACGTCGCCCGTCTCTACCGGCTCGCGTGGCGGTACGCCGGCAAGCTGCCCGGCCCCGTCCTGCGGGGCGCCGCACGGCTCGCCGCCGACGTGACCTGGCTGCGCCGCGGCGGCGGGGTCCGGCGTCTCGAGAAGAACCTCGGCCGGGCGCGGCCCGACCTCGACGCGCGTGCCCTGCGGCGCCTGAGCCGTGCCGGCATGCGCTCCTACATGCGATATTTCACCGAGGCGTTCGCGCTGGTCGGCGTCTCGCAGGAGCAGGTCGACGCCCGGGTGCGCGCCGTGCACCGCGAGCGCGCGCAGCCGTACCTCGACGCCGACGGCCCGATCCTCATGGCGCTCGGTCACGTCGGGAACTGGGACCTCGCGGGCGCGTGGGCGACCCGACACCTCGCACCCGTCACGACGGTGGCCGAGCGCCTCGAGCCCGAGGAGCTGTTCCAGGAGTTCGTCGCGTTCCGCGAGAGCATCGGGCTGCGGATCATCCCGCTGTCCGGAGGCGGCGACGTGTTCCGCGACCTCATCCGCGCCGCACGCGGCAGCGCCGCCGTGATCCCGCTGCTGGCGGACCGCGACCTCACCGCGAAGGGCGTCGAGGTCGACCTGTTCGGACACCGCGCGCGCGTCGCGGCGGGGCCGGCGGCGCTCGCGGTGTCGACCGGCGCACCGCTGTTCCCCGTGCTGGTCCGCTACGAGCGGCTGCGCGGCGCCCGCCGCCGGGCCGCAGGCTCGCCGTGGGGCGTCACGATCGAGTTCAGCCCGGTGGTGCCCGTGCCGGAAGGGCTGCCGCGCGCCGAGCAGATCCGCGTCATGACGCAGGCGTGGGTCGACGCCCTGGCCGACGGCATCCGGCAGTACCCGCAGGACTGGCACATGCTGCAGCGGGTGTTCGTCGACGACCTCGACCCGGCCCGGTACGCGGCGACCGTCGAGGCCGCGAGGAGCGAGCCGTGAGGCTCGGACGGGCGCGCGGCGACGGACGCCGGCTGCGCGTCGGGATCGTCTGCCCGTACTCGTTCGACGTGCCCGGTGGCGTGCAGTTCCACGTGCGCGACCTCGCCGAGGCGCTCCTCGCGCGCGGCCACGAGGTCTCGGTGCTCGCGCCCGCCGATGACGACACGCCCGTCCCGCCGTACCTCACGGCCGCCGGCAAGGCCGTGCCGGTGCGCTACAACGGCTCGGTCGCACGCCTGACGTTCGGGCCGATGACGGCCGCGCGCGTGCGCAAGTGGTTGGCCGCGGGGCAGTTCGACGTGCTGCACCTGCACGAGCCCGTGACGCCGAGCCTCAGCATGCTCGCGCTGTGGATCGCCGACGGGCCCGTCGTCGCGACGTTCCACACGTCGCAGGTGCGGTCGCGCTCGATGCAGGTCGCGTACCCGCTGGTCCGGCAGTCGCTCGAGAAGATCTCCGCGCGCATCGCGGTGTCCGAGGACGCGCGGCGCACGCTCGTCGAGCACCTCGGCGGTGACGCGGTCGTGATCCCGAACGGGGTCTACGTCGACGCGTTCGCGCAGGCGCGCCCCGACGCGCGCTGGACGGGGACGCCGTCCGCGCCCACGGTCGCGTTCCTGGGCCGGCTCGACGAGTCGCGCAAGGGGCTGCCCGTGCTGCTCGGCGCCGTGGGACGCGTGCTCGACGAGGTGCCCGGCGCCCGGTTCCTCGTCGCCGGTCGCGGCGAGACGGGGGCCGACCAGGCCCGCGAGGTCCTCGGCGACCGGGCGGGCGCCGTCGAGTTCCTCGGCGGGGTCTCGGACGAGGACAAAGCGCGTCTGCTCGCGTCGGTCGACGTCTACTGCGCGCCCCAGACCGGGGGCGAGAGCTTCGGCATCGTGCTCGTCGAGGCGATGAGCGCGGGCACGGCAGTGGTCGCGAGCGACCTCGGTGCGTTCTCGCGCGTGCTCGACGACGGCGCCGCGGGCGTCCTGTTCCGCACGGGCGACAGCGAGGACCTCGCACGCACGCTCGTGCGCGTGCTGCGGGACGCGGACCTGCGCGCCCGCGTCGTCGAGACGGCGAGCACGTCGGTGCGGCGGTACGACTGGTCGGTCGTGACCGACCAGGTGCACGCGGTGTACGAGATGGTGGTCGCCGGACGGGACGCGCCGGTCGGCGAGGACCCGTCGTCGGTGCGGGGCGCGCGGCTGCTCGAGCTGCGCCGGTCGTGGGGTGAGCGGTGAGCTGGTCCGAGGTCACGGTCGTCGTCGTCCTGGTCGTGGCGCTCGGTCTGTGGTGGGCGTGGGTCGCCGCGTCGCGCCTCGACCGGCTGCACCGCAAGGTCGCGGCGTCCCGGGCGGTCGTCGAGGCGCAGCTCCTGCGGCGCGCGACGGTCGCGGCCGGGCTCGCGACGTCGGGACAGCTCGACCCGGTGAGCTCGGTGCTGGTCGCAGAGGCCGCGTGGGCGTCGCTCTCGACGGGCACCTCGACGTCGGACGTCGCCGCGCTGCCCCCGGGGATGCGCGAGATGCTCTCGGAGGAGCCGACGCCGTCGCGGAACGACGCGGACGCCCGCGGTCGCGTCGAGAGCGAGCTGTCGGCGACCCTGCGCGAGGCGCTCGGTGACCCGGACGACGTCGCCGCGCTGCGGGCCGACCCGGACGGTGACGAGCTCCTCGGCAGCCTCGGCTCGGCCTGGTACCGCGTGCAGCTCGCCCGACGGTTCCACAACGAGGCCGTCGCGCAGACGCTGCGCGCCCGTCGCGGACCGCTCGTACGCCTCTTCCGCCTGGCGGGGCACGCGCCGGCCCCGCGCACGCTCGAGCTCGACGACGAGTGGCCCGGTGCGCTCGGACGCCCGGGCGCACGGGCGTCGGACGGGCCGGTCGGCGGGGTGTCGGGGTCGGCCGTGGACGGGACCGCGGGAACCGTCTGAGACGTGCGCCACGCCCCGGTTCGGGGCGTGGACGCGCGCCGAGAGCCGCACGGTCGAGCGACTACGATGGCCGGACGGGCGACGCCCGGCCCTCCACCCGCACCACATCATGTGAGGCTCGACGTGACCAGCGAGAACACCCAGCCGACCACCACGACGCAGGAGCCGGCCGTCGGCACCGCGCGCGTCAAGCGCGGCATGGCGGAGATGCTCAAGGGCGGCGTGATCATGGACGTCGTCACCGCGGAGCAGGCGAAGATCGCCGAGGACGCGGGCGCCGTGGCCGTCATGGCCCTCGAGCGCGTGCCGGCCGACATCCGTGCGCAGGGCGGCGTCGCGCGCATGAGCGACCCCGACCTGATCGACGGCATCATCGAGGCCGTCTCCATCCCGGTCATGGCGAAGGCCCGTATCGGCCACTTCGTCGAGGCGCAGGTGCTCCAGTCGCTCGGTGTCGACTACGTCGACGAGTCCGAGGTGCTGACCCCCGCCGACTACGCGCACCACATCGACAAGTGGGCGTTCACCGTGCCGTTCGTCTGCGGCGCGACCAACCTGGGCGAGGCGCTGCGCCGCATCACCGAGGGTGCGGCGATGATCCGCTCCAAGGGCGAGGCGGGCACGGGTGACGTCTCGAACGCGACGACGCACATGCGCACGCTGCGCGACGAGATCCGCCGCCTGACGTCGCTGCCCGAGGACGAGCTGTACCTCGCCGCCAAGGAGCTGCAGGCGCCGTTCGACCTCGTCAAGGAGGTCGCGACCGCCGGCAAGCTGCCCGTCGTCCTGTTCACCGCGGGCGGCATCGCGACCCCGGCCGACGCCGCGATGATGATGCAGCTCGGTGCCGAGGGCGTGTTCGTGGGCTCCGGCATCTTCAAGTCCGGCAACCCGGCCGAGCGCGCCGCCGCGATCGTCAAGGCGACGACCTTCTTCGACGACCCGGACGTCGTCGCGAAGGTCTCCCGCGGCCTCGGCGAGGCCATGGTCGGCATCAACGTCGACGACGTGCCGGTGCCGCACCGTCTCGCCGAGCGGGGCTGGTGACCTCCGACCTGCACGGTCCCGGGGCCGCGGACGGCACGAGGTCGTCCGCGGCCCTCGGCCTGCCCGGAGAGCCCGGGCCGGGACTCACGGCGGCCGGTGAGAGCACCGTCGCCGCCCGCGGGCACGCCGACGGCGGGGGACCGGTGCACGGTCTGGGCCCGGAGTGGCGTCCTGGACCGGACGGTCTGCTGTTCCGCCGCGCGGCGCGGGTGATCCTGCTCGACGAGGACGACCGCCTGCTGCTCATGCGCGGGCACGACGTCGACCAGCCCGAGCGCAGCTGGTGGTTCACCGTCGGCGGCGGCATCGACGACGGCGAGGACTCCCGGACGGCGGCGCTGCGCGAGCTCCGCGAGGAGACGGGGATCGTCCTCGACCCGGACGCGCTGCAGGGTCCCGTGCTCACCCGGTCCGCGATCTTCGACTTCTTCGCGCAGCACTGCCGCCAGGACGAGGACCTCTACCTGGCACGCGTGCACTCGACGCGGGTCGGCGAGCTGAGCCGCGCGGGCTGGACGGAGCTCGAGGCGGGCGTGCTCGACGAGCTGCGCTGGTGGCCGCTCGACGAGCTCGCCGCGGTGGAGATCGAGGTCTTCCCCGTCGGCCTGGCCGACCTCGTGCGCGACCTCGTGCGGGGGTGGGACGGCACGGTGCGGCACCTGGGGCTCGCGCACGAGCACTGAGCCGCACGACGGCGGCAGGGGCCGACCGACGGTTCAGGCGCCCGGGGGTACTGACCAGTAACGTCGACTGTGTACGGTCGAGTGCATGCCCACCCTGGCCCCCACGTCCCCCACGCTGCACATCCCCCGCAGCGGCATCCGCACCCTGATGGAGCTCGCGCACCGCGACCCGGAGGCGCTCCACCTCGAGATCGGCGAGCCCGACACGGCGCCGCCCGCGCACGCCGTCGAGGCCGCAGCCCGGGCCGCGCACGACGGGCGCGCGGGCTACACCGCCAGCACGGGCCTCGCCGAGCTGCGCGAGGTCGCCGCCGAGCGCGTCACGCGCGTGAGCGGCCGGGCGACGTCCGCCGACCACGTGGTCGTCACGCACGGCGCGATGCACGGGCTGACCATGACGATGGCCGCGCTGCTCGGCCCGGGCGACGAGATCCTGCTGCCCGACCCGATGTTCCCGAACTGGGCGATGGCCGCGATCTCGGTCGGCGCCGTCGTGCGGACCTACCCGACGTCCGCCGCGAACGGGTTCGTCCCCGACCTCGCCGACGTGGACGCGGCCGTGACCCCCCGCACGCGGGCGATCGTCGTGTGCAGCCCGAACAACCCGACCGGCGCCGTGTACCCGGCGGACGTCGTCGCGGGGCTCGTCGGCGTCGCGCGGCGGCACGACCTGTGGGTGCTGTCCGACGAGTGCTACGAGGCCGTGACGTTCGGGGCGCCGCACGTCAGCCCGGCCGCGTTCGACACCGACGGCCGTGTCGTCGTGCAGCACAGCCTGTCGAAGACGTACGCGATGACGGGGTGGCGCACCGGCTTCCTCGCGACGCCGCGGCACGACCTGGTCGAGACGATCGGGCACGTCGCCGAGGCGACGATCGCGTGCCCGTCGGCGCCCGGGCAGCACGCCGCACTGGCCGCGCTCACCGGCCCGCAGGACGTCGTCACGGACGCCGTCGCGCAGTACCGGGTGCGCCGCGACGCCGCGGTCGCGATCCTGGACGCCGCCGGCCTGGGGTACGTGCGGCCCGAAGGCGCGTTCTACCTCATGGTCGACGTCGGCACCGCGGACACCGACGCGTTCGCGCTCCGCCTGCTCGCCGAGCGGCACGTCGCCGTCGCACCGGGTTCGACGTTCGGGCCGTCCGCGCACGGTCAGGTGCGCATCAGCCTCGCGGCGGCGCCCGAGGTCCTGCACGCGGGCCTCGCGCACCTCGTCGCCGCCGTCGCGGAGGACGCGGCGCAGGACGCGACCGGCAGCCGGGCGTCGTCGGGACGGTTCGCGGCCGCGAACTAGGATCGCCCGTCGTGACCGTGACCGTCGGAGTCCTCGCCCTGCAGGGCGACGTGCGCGAGCACGTCGCCGCCCTCACGACCGAGGGCGCGCACGCCGTGCCCGTCCGTCGTGAGCGCGAGCTCGACGCGGTGGACGCGCTCGTGATCCCGGGCGGGGAGTCGACGACGATCGACAAGCTGCTGCGTGCGTTCGACCTCTTCGAGCCGGTGCAGCGCCGCCTGCGCGACGGGATGCCCGCCTACGGGTCGTGCGCGGGGATGATCCTGCTCGCCGACCGGGTCCTCGGCGGCATCGAGGGGCAGCGGACGCTCGGCGGCGTCGACGTCACGGTGCGCCGCAACGCGTTCGGCCGGCAGGTCGACTCGTTCGAGACCGACCTCACGATCGACGGCGTCGAGGACGGCCCGCTGCACGCGGTGTTCATCCGCGCACCGTGGGTCGAGGAGGTCGGCCCGGCCGCCCAGGTCGTCGGGCGCGTCGAGTCGGGTCCCGCCGCCGGTAGGATCGTCGCGGTCCGCCAGGGGCCTGTCCTCGTCACCTCCTTCCACCCGGAGGTCACGGGCGACACCCGGGTGCACCGTCTGTTCGTCGAGATCGTCCGCGAGAGCCAGGGGTAGGCAGAGCCGATGTCGGGTCATTCCAAGTGGGCCACCACCAAGCACAAGAAGGCCGTCGTCGACGCGAAGCGCGGCAAGCTCTTCGCGAAGCTGGTCAAGAACATCGAGGTGGCCGCCCGCACGGGCGGTGGTGACCCCGCGGGCAACCCGACGCTGTTCGACGCCATCCAGAAGGCGAAGAAGTCGTCGGTCCCGAACGACAACATCGACCGCGCGCTCAAGCGCGGGTCCGGCCAGGAGGCCGGCGGTGCCGACTACCAGACGATCATGTACGAGGGCTACGGCCCCGGCGGCATCGCGGTGCTGGTCGAGTGCCTCACCGACAACCGCAACCGTGCCGCGTCCGACGTGCGCGTCGCGTTCACCCGCAACGGCGGCCAGATGGCCGACCCGGGCTCGGTGTCGTACATCTTCAGCCGCAAGGGCGTCGTCATCGTCCCCAAGGAGGGCACCGACGAGGACGCCGTCATGGAGGCGGTCCTCGACGCGGGCGGCGAGGAGGTCAACGACCTCGGCGAGTCCTTCGAGGTGCTGAGCGAGGCGACCGACCTGGTGCCCGTCCGCACGTCCCTGCAGGACGCCGGCATCGAGTACGACTCCGCCGACGTGGTGTTCTGGCCGTCGACCCAGATCGAGGTGGACGCCGAGGGCGCCCGCAAGATCCTGCGCCTCATCGACGCGCTCGAGGACTCCGACGACGTGCAGAACGTCTACGCGAACTTCGACGCCTCCGACGAGGTCATGGCGGAGCTCGAGGACGACTGACGACAGGCGCGCGGCCTCCCGGGGATCGACCCGGGAGGCTGCGACCATACGAGCGTGCGCGTCCTCGGAGTCGATCCCGGCCTGACCCGGTGCGGTCTCGGCGTCGTCGACGGCCTCCCCGGCCGGCGCGCACGGCTGGTCGCCGTGGGCGTCGCGACGTCGCCCGTCGACCACGAGGTCGACCAGCGGCTGCTGGCCATCGAGGCGCGCATCGAGGAGTGGCTCGAGGAGCACGCGCCCGACGCGGTCGCCGTGGAGCGCGTGTTCGCGCAGCACAACGTGCGCACCGTGATGGGCACGGCCCAGGTCGCCGGGATCGCCATGGTCGCCGCCGCCCGCCGGCGCATCCCCGTCGCGCTGCACACGCCCAGCGAGGTCAAGGCCGCGGTCACGGGCAACGGGCGTGCCGACAAGCCGCAGGTCCAGACGATGGTCGCGCGGCTGCTCAGCCTCGACGAGATCCCGAAGCCCGCCGACGCGGCGGACGCGCTCGCGCTCGCGATCTGCCACCTGTGGCGACCGGCCGGAGCGCTCGGCTCACCGCAGCGGGCGCCCGGGTCCATGACGGCGGCGCAGCGCGCGTGGGCGGCGGCGGAGCAGGCAGCCAAGCGGCGCGCGTGACGCGCGTGTCCTGTCGTACAGGTGTTCGGTCGATGTGCGAGAGTAGCGCCGTGACGACGACGGAGAGGACGCCGCGGTGATCGCGTCGGTGCGGGGGACGGTCCTGGCGGTGCGGCTCGACGCGGCGGTGGTCGAGGTCGGCGGCGTCGGGATGCTCGTGCAGGCCACGCCCGCGACGCTCGCTGGGCTCCGGGTCGGCGCGCAGGCCACGCTGTCGACGTCGCTCGTCGTCCGCGAGGACTCGCTCACGCTGTTCGGGTTCGCCGACGCCGACGAGCGCGAGGTCTTCGAGGTGCTCCAGACCGTGTCCGGCGTCGGCCCGCGGCTGGCCCTCGCGATGCTCGCCGTGCACACGCCCGACGGTCTGCGCCGTGCGGTCGCGGGGGAGGACCTCGCCGCTCTCATGCGCGTCCCGGGCATCGGGCGCAAGGGTGCGCAGCGGATCGTCCTGGAGCTCGGCGACCGTCTCGGCGCCCCCGTGCCCGCCGCGGGAGGTGCCCCGGCGGCCGCGTCGGCGTCCGACGACCGGCGCGACCAGGTGGTCGAGGCGCTCGTGGGGCTCGGTTGGAACGCGCGGACGGCGGGCGACGCGGTCGAGCGCGTGCTCGCGGATGCCCCCGGGCCGGTCGCCGCCGACGAGGTCGCGGGCGTGCTGCGCGCCGCGCTGCGGACGCTCGGCGGCGGGCATGGCTGACGACGAGGAGCTCGCGACCGAACGGCTGCCCGCCGAGTCGCTGGTCCGGTCCGGTGCCGACGACCTCGAACGTGCCGCCGAGGCCGCGCTGCGCCCCCGCTCGCTCGACGAGTTCGTCGGTCAGCGTGTCGTGCGCGACCAGCTGTCGCTCGTCCTGCAGGCCGCGCGTCGCCGCGGCCGCGCACCCGACCACGTGCTGCTGTCCGGCCCGCCCGGCCTGGGCAAGACGACGCTCGCCATGATCATCGCGGCCGAGCTCGGCACGTCGCTGCGCGTCACCAGCGGTCCTGCGATCCAGCACGCGGGGGACCTCGCGGCCGTCCTGTCCTCCCTCGAGGAGGGCGAGGTGCTGTTCCTCGACGAGATCCACCGCCTCGCGCGGCCCGCCGAGGAGCTGCTGTACGTGGCGATGGAGGACTTCCGGGTCGACGTCGTCGTCGGCAAGGGTGCGGGCGCGAGCGCGATCCCACTGGCCCTGCCGCCGTTCACGGTCGTGGGCGCGACGACCCGCGCGGGCCTCCTGCCCGCCCCGCTGCGCGACCGGTTCGGCTTCACCGGCCACCTCGACTTCTACGAGACCCACGAGCTCGAGCGCGTGCTGCTGCGCTCGGCCGGCCTGCTCGGCGCCCCGCTGGCCGCGGACGCCGCCGCGGAGATCGCGTCGCGATCGCGCGGCACCCCGCGCATCGCCAACCGCCTGCTGCGCCGCGTGCGCGACTGGGCGGAGGTGCGCGGCGACGGCTCGCTGGACCTCGGCGCCGCGCGCGCCGCGCTCGAGGTGTACGAGGTCGACGAGCGCGGTCTCGACCGCCTGGACCGCGCCGTGCTGTCGGCGCTGTGCACCCGGTTCGGCGGGGGACCGGTCGGCCTGACGACGCTCGCGGTGGCGGTCGGCGAGGAGCCGGAGACGGTCGAGACGGTCGCCGAGCCGTTCCTCGTGCGCGAGGGGTTGATCGGCCGGACCCCGCGCGGACGGGTCGCCCTGCCCGGCGCCTGGGAGCACCTCGGGCTGTCGCCCCAACAGCGCACACTTCCGATCTGACACGAGACGCAGGGCCATGTTCGAGCTGCGCTTCAGCCAGAGGGAGACGTGTTGAGCGAAGGCTCGGCGGCGGATCGATCGACGGTCGATAGCTGCCCGAACAGCGAGGAGTGGAGACGCGGCGGGGCCGTACGCGGACCAGAAAGAATGCGGACGGCTCCGCCGCTCGTCACGGTCGTTGGTGTGCCGTCTCGCGTCGCACCAACGACCGTGGCTCAAGAGCTCCAGTAACCGGTGAATCCGAGCAGCGGCGCCAGCGACTTCGCTCGGGCCTTCGGATTACCCAGGACGTTCCCCCAGGGGACGAATCCAGATCCGGACGTGCCGCATGAGAGCGAATACCAGGTGGGTGTCCCGTTACTGAAGCCTCTTCCCTGGACGCAGCCGGACGTGTCAGCCCATTGAGCCTTACCCCAGGTGTAGTACCGGGAATACCCGTTGGAGCCAAAGACGGCGACGCCGCAGATCGACTCTGGGCCCCACGCGTTTCCCGGAAGCCCAGAAACCTGCTTGTCCATGCACGCGTAGGCGCTCGCCAGCAAGAGCACGTCAGTGCCGGTGGGGGCATCAGAGGCGTGAATCGCCGCGATCGCCTGTTCAGATTGTCCGGGGACTGGTGTGCCATCGGGATACGTGATTGGGGATCCCGGTCTAAACGTAGGATCGATGGTAACGCGTGACTGCTTCACCACGTCGGGTAGGAATGCGATCACGGCGGCAGGCACAGCGGGGTTAGCTTCAGCGATCGGAGATGTAGCCCGCGGGTCCCGCGCCCCGGGGCTCTTCTCAGCGGCCACCGGCGTCGCCAGTGCCCCCACTGTCAGAGTTGCAGCCAGCCCAACTGCGATGGCCTTGACTAGTGGATTCAATTGCGATATGAGCGGTGTCTTCATGATCAGAGTGCCCCCTTCGGCCCTGCGCGATGCTGACGGGAGACTTCTATCACACGCGGTAGTCGAAGGACACGACCGGGGTGCGCACCTTCGGACTAGCGGGCCCGTGACAATAGGAAAAAGGAGCGAGCGGGGGGCCCGGCCGACGAGGTCGATTACCTTCGCGTCGCCGCCTCTGTGACTTTCAGGTTAGGCGGCCTGAGCTAGCCCGACCGCGTACGCCTGGACGCGCCGAGATGGCCATCGCGCCGACGGCTCGCGAGCGTCCGTCCCGTCTCCGACCCGAGGGCAGGGTGCTGTGATGGACCCTGATCCCCGCTGTTGCTGCTCGAAGCAAGCCACCCGAGCCGTGGGGTGCCCATTGCGGCGCCACGCACCGGCTGGGTGGCCCGGCCCGGTGCGGGTCGAGCGACCAGGTATGCGACGGCTTAGGCTTCACGCCACGGCCTGAACCGCGCCGAGCGCCAGTCGGCGTGCGTGTTCCGACCATTCGGCCCGTCGACCCGGTGCCACGGACGACTGGTGCGCTGCCCGGTGCTTCCGGACGCAACGAGCTCTTCACGCCAGCACAGCCACCACTCTGGTGCGGCTGTTGCTGGCGGCCGCGCGGTCAGATGCTCGAGCGTCATCTCGGCGAGGAGCATCACTCCGGGCCTCGCCTGCTGGGGCGGCGGAGTGCACGACGCGAAGGGTCGCGCGGAGCAAAGAACTGTCGCGCCCGTCGGCTCGTTCCGCGCGCCGTGATGAGGTGCTGGCGATGGAGGCGTGAAATGCAGGAGGCTTACCCCTCCTTGGAACTGGGGGGTGGCACGGGACGTTGGAGCGGCGGGCCGCTGCGCCTAGACTGCCGCAGTCACACCACTCGATCGGAGCCGTACTCGTGCCGGACCTCAGCTTCCTCCTCTTCGTCGCCGTCGCCTTCGGCCTGCTCTGGCTCATGACGAGCCGCAGCCGCAAGCAGCAGCGCACGGCGCAGGAGTTCCGGAACAACCTCGCCCCCGGGGACGAGATCATGACCGGCTCCGGCCTGTTCGGCACCGTGGTGGAGGTCGACGGCGACGTCATCACCGTCGAGTCGACCCCGGGCAACCGCACGCGCTGGATCCGCGCCGCGATCGCCAAGAAGGTCGACCCGCCCGTGGAGGAGGACGAGTACACGGACGAGGCCGACGACGAGACGACCGACGACGAGGCCGTGACCGATGCCGACCGCATCGCGCGCGCCAACGACGAGGTCATCGACGTCCCCGACGACCTGTCGACGCTGCCGCCCGTCCTGCGCAAGAAGGACGACGAGCCGGACACCAAGTAACCGCACGGCCCGGGTGACGACGCCCGGGCCTGGACCCCACCGGTCACCTGCGTGACCGGTGCGCGCACGAGAGAAGACTCCGTTGGCCCCTCCTACCCGCCGTCACCGGCCGGTCCGCACGCTCCTGTGGCTCGGGCTCCTGATCGTCGCCATCTTCGGCACGATCTTCGCCGGCACCAAGACGTCCGACGCCACGTGGACGCCCAACCTCGCGCTCGACCTCGAGGGTGGCACGCAGATCATCCTCACGCCGGTCGCCGAGGACGCGAGCGACATCACACCCGAGACGATCAACCAGGCGATCGCGGTCATCCGTCAGCGCGTGGACTCCTCGGGAGTGGCGGAGGCGGAGATCACGAGCCAGGGCAACAACATCGTGGTCGCGCTGCCAGGCACGCCGAGCGAGGAGACGCTCGAGCTCGTCCGGACGTCGGCGCAGATGGAGCTCCGTCCCGTCCTCGTCGCCGGGGCGCCCACGCCCACCACGACGGACGAGGCCGCGACCCCCGCGCCGACCGAGTCGGCGGCCGCCCAGGCGGGCGAGGAGGGCGACGCCGCTGCCGGTGACGCGTCCGCGGACGCCGCAGCGACGCCCGAGCCGACGCCCGCCGCGTCGGAGGCGCCGTCGGACACGCCGTCCAAGGCGTCGCCGGACAATGCGAGCGACATCGCCTACTACGTGACGCCCGCGGTCCAGGCGGAGTACGAGGCGCTCGACTGCACGGACCCGAAGAACCTCACGGGTGGCGCCTCGGGTGACCCGGACGAGGCGCTCGTGACCTGCGACCCGGAGGGTCAGGGGAAGTTCATCCTGGGTCCGGTCGAGATCGAGGGCAAGGAGATCGACAGCGCGAGCTCGGGCCTGCGGACCACGCAGTCCGGCGCGACCACGGGTGAGTGGGTCGTCAACCTCGAGTTCAGCCCCAAGGGCACGACGACGTTCACGGAGGTCACGACGCGTCTGCAGGGCCTGTCGGCGCCGCAGAACCAGTTCGCCTTCGTGCTCGACGGGCTCGTCATCTCGGCGCCGAGCCTCTCGCCCGGCACGATCATCTCCAACGGCAAGCCCGAGATCTCGGGGAGCTTCACGCAGGAGTCGGCCGCGACGCTGGCGAACCAGCTGAACTTCGGGTCGCTGCCGCTGACCTTCGAGGTCATGAGCGAGGAGCAGATCTCCGCGACGCTCGGGTCGGAGCAGCTCCAGAAGGGCCTCATCGCCGGCCTCATCGGACTGATCCTCGTCGTCATCTACTCGCTCTTCCAGTACCGCGCCCTCGGCCTCCTCACGGTGGCGTCCCTGATCGTGGCCGCGGTCCTCACCTACGGCGTCATCACGCTGCTGTCGTGGACGCAGGGCTACCGCCTGTCGCTGCCCGGCGTCGCGGGTCTGATCGTCGCGATCGGTATCACCGCGGACTCGTTCATCGTGTACTTCGAGCGCATCCGTGACGAGCTGCGCGAGGGCCGGACGCTCCAGGCCGCCGTCGAGCGCGGCTGGGAACGGGCGCGTCGCACGATCCTGGCGTCCGACGCGGTCAACTTCATCGCGGCGATCGTGCTCTACGCGCTGACCGTCGGCGGCGTCCGCGGCTTCGCCTTCACCCTGGGACTCACGACGATCATCGACGTGATCGTGGTGTTCCTCTTCACGCACCCGATGATGACGCTGATCGCCCGCACCAAGTTCTTCGGCGACGGTCACCCGGCGTCCGGCCTCGACCCGCGCCGCCTCGGCGTCGACACGGTGCGCTACGCCGGTCGGGGTCGCGTCGTCTCCCCGTCCACCACCGGCAAGTCGGCGAAGAAGGACGGCGACCGCGTCCCGGTCGGCGTCGGCACGAGCAGCGCCGCCGCCACGTCCGGCCCGACCATCGCGGAGCGCCGCGCGGCGGCCCGCGCGGCTGCCGGCGACGGGTCGGCACCGCCGCCCGAGGCGCCCGAACCGACGCCTGACGCAGCCGCGCAGGACGAGCCCCGGACCGGGCGCACCGAGGGGAGCGAGCACTGATGGCCCAGGGATTCGCCCAGTGGGGCAACGACCTCTACACGGGGCGCCGGTCGTACGACATCGTCGGCCGCCGTCGCGTCTGGTACACGATCTCCGCGATCCTCGTGGCGGTCTCCGCGGTGCTGCTCATCAAGCCCGGCCTGAACCCGGGCATCGAGTTCCGCGGCGGCTCCGAGTTCGTCGTCTCGAACGTCGAGAGCCTCGACCAGCAGCTCGCGATCGACACCGTGCAGGGCGTCGCACCCGGTGAGTCGCCGAAGGTGACGACCGTCGGTGGGCAGAGCCTGCGCATCCAGACGGCCGAGCTGAGCAACGCGGACGTCGAGGAGGTCCAGGGCGCGCTCGCCGAGGCGTTCGACGTCCCCAAGGAGCAGGTGACGACGTCGTTCATCGGCCCCTCGTGGGGCGCCGACATCTCGCGCAAGGCGATCACCGGCATCCTCGTCTTCCTGCTGTTCGTGACGATCGTGATGACGATCTACTTCCGCAACTGGCGGATGGCGATCGCCGCGCTCGTCGCGCTGTTCCACGACCTGATCATCACCGCGGGCGTGTACGCCGGGGTCGGCTGGGAGGTCACGCCGGCGACGGTCATCGGCTTCCTCACGATCCTCGGGTACTCGATCTACGACACCGTGGTCGTGTTCGACAAGGTGCGCGAGAACACGGCCGACACGCTCGACCAGACCCGTTTCACCTACGCGGAGAAGGCGAACCTCGCGGTCAACCAGACGCTCGTGCGGTCGATCAACACCTCGGTCGTGGCGCTCCTGCCCGTCGCGTCGATCCTGTTCGTCGGCGCGTTCGTCCTGGGTGCGGGCACGCTGCGCGACATCGCGCTCGCGCTGTTCGTCGGCATGCTCGTCGGCACGTTCTCGTCGATCTTCCTCGCCACCCCGGTCGAGGTGTCGCTGCGCGAGCGTGAGCCCGCGATCCGCGAGCACACGCGCAAGGTGCTCGCGGCACGCGCGCAGCGGCGCACGGGCGGGTCGGACGACGAGGACCCCGAGGCGCTTGCGGCTGCGACGATCCACTCGGCGGGCCAGCTCCGACCGGGCGCGCACCAGGGTGTCGCCGCGCAGCCGAAGCGGCGCCGGTGATGACCTCCATCGACGGATCGACCGCGGGGGCGCTCTCGGGCGGCGCCCCCGCGGGCCGTGCGGCGCTGCTCGCGCGCGTCGACGAGCTCGTCCGGCGGGTGCCCGACTACCCGCAGCCCGGCGTGCTGTTCCGCGACATCACCCCGCTCCTGGCCGACGGCCCCGCGTTCGCGGGCGTGGTCGACGCGATCGCGGCCGACGCCCCCGCGGGCGTGGACCTCGTCGCCGGGATGGAGGCCCGCGGGTTCCTGCTCGCGGCCCCCGTCGCGACGGCGCTCGGCGCCGGTGTGCTGCCGGTCCGCAAGGCGGGCAAGCTGCCGGGACCGACCGCGATCGAGCACTACGAGCTCGAGTACGGCCACGCATCGGTCGAGATCCACCCGTTCACGGTGCCCGCGGGCGCGCGCGTGCTCGTGATCGACGACGTGCTGGCCACGGGAGGGACCGCCGCCGCGACCGTCGCGCTGCTGCAGCGGTGCGGTGCCGACGTCGTCGGCCTGTCGTTCCTCGTCGAGCTGCTCGGCCTCGACGGCCGCGCGCGGCTCGGCGACCTGCCCGTCGACGCGCTCGTGCAGGTGCCCTGACCTCGTCCGACGCGGTGACGCGGGCGGACGCGTGTCGGTGGTGGCCTGCGCGCGGACGTAGACTGCTGCGATCCGGTCCCCGCGGGTCGGGCGTCCCGCCACAGGCCGCCGTGACGTCCCCGGGGGCGACGACCGCGGGAGGGGTGGCATGAGCGACGACGTCCGAGCGCCCGAGACCGCCGTCCCGGACGTCGCGACCGACAACGGCGCGAGCGCGTCCAGCCGCGTCCGGTCCCGCCTCCAGCGGTTCGGCCAGCGGTCGGGTCCGGCCTTCCCGGCCCTCGAGCCCGTGCTGCAGGCGGCGCGCACCAACCACCCGAAGGCCGACCTGACCGTGGTCGAGCAGGCGTACGTCGTCGCGGAGAAGGCGCACCGCGGGCAGCTGCGCAAGAGCGGCGACCCGTACATCACGCACCCCGTCGCCGTCGCGACGATCCTCGCCGAGCTCGGCATGACGCCGTCCACGCTCGCCGCCGCGCTCCTGCACGACACGGTCGAGGACACCGAGTACTCGCTCGACCAGCTGCGCCGCGAGTTCGGGCCCGAGGTCGCGATGCTCGTCGACGGCGTCACGAAGCTCGACAAGGTCACGTACGGCGACGCGGCGCAGGCCGAGACGGTCCGCAAGATGGTCGTCGCGATGTCGCGCGACATCCGCGTGCTCGTCATCAAGCTCGCCGACCGGCTGCACAACGCGCGCACGTGGAAGTTCGTCGCGTCGTCGTCGGCGGAGAAGAAGGCGCGCGAGACGCTCGAGATCTACGCGCCGCTGGCCCACCGCCTCGGCATGAACACGATCAAGTGGGAGCTCGAGGACCTGTCGTTCGCGACGCTGTACCCGAAGCTCTACGACGAGATCGTGCACCTCGTGGCGGAGCGCGCGCCGGCGCGCGAGGAGTACCTGGCCGTGGTCCGCGAGCAGGTCGGCGCCGACCTGCGGTCCGCGAAGATCAAGGCCACGGTCACGGGCCGGCCGAAGCACTACTACTCGATCTACCAGAAGATGATCGTGCGCGGCCGCGACTTCGCCGACATCTACGACCTGGTCGGCGTGCGCGTCCTGGTCGACACGGTGCGGGACTGCTACGCGGCGCTCGGCGCCCTGCACGCGCGGTGGAACCCGGTCCCGGGCCGGTTCAAGGACTACATCGCGATGCCGAAGTTCAACCTCTACCAGTCGTTGCACACGACCGTGATCGGGCCCGGTGGCAAGCCGGTCGAGATCCAGATCCGCACGCACGACATGCACCGGCGCGCGGAGTACGGCGTCGCGGCGCACTGGAAGTACAAGGAGACCGCGAAGAACGCGGCGAACGGCCAGACGGACGCCGCCGGCAACGACATGGTCTGGCTGCGCCAGCTCGTCGACTGGCAGAAGGAGACCGCCGACCCCACCGAGTTCCTCGACTCGCTGCGGTTCGAGATCGCCGGGTCCGAGGTCTACGTCTTCACGCCCAAGGGCGACGTCATCGCGCTGCCCTCCGGCTCGACCCCCGTGGACTTCGCGTACGCGGTGCACACCGAGGTCGGCCACCGGACCATGGGCGCGCGCGTCAACGGTCGGCTCGTGCCGCTCGACTCGGCGCTCGAGAACGGTGACGTGGTCGACGTCTTCACGTCCAAGTCCGAGACGGCGGGCCCGTCGCGCGACTGGCTCGGCTTCGTCAAGAGCCCGCGCGCCCGCAACAAGATCCGCCAGTGGTTCTCGAAGGAGCGCCGCGAGGAGGCGATCGAGCACGGCAAGGACGCGATCGCGAAGGCGATGCGCAAGCAGAACCTGCCGATTCAGCGGCTGCTGTCGCACGAGTCCCTCGTCGCGCTCGCGAACGAGATGCGCTACCAGGACGTGTCGGCGCTGTACGCGGCGATCGGCGAGGGCCAGGTGTCCGCGGCGACCGTCGTGCAGCGGCTCGTCCACTCGCTCGGCGGGGAGCCCGCGGCGGAGGAGGACCTCGCCGAGACGGCGCGTCCCGGCCCGACGGCCCGGCGGGTCCGGACCGGCGACACCGGCGTCGTGGTCAAGGGCGTCGACGACATCTGGGTCAAGCTCGCCAAGTGCTGCACGCCCGTCCCGGGCGACGACATCGTCGGCTTCGTCACGCGCGGCGCCGGCGTCAGCGTGCACCGCTCCGACTGCGTGAACGTCGACGCCCTGCGGTCGCAGCCCGAGCGTATGGTCGACGTCGAGTGGAGCCACACGAGCTCCACGCTGTTCCTCGTGCAGATCCAGGTCGAGGCGCTCGACCGCAGCCGCCTGCTGTCCGACGTCACGCGCGTCCTGTCGGACCACCACGTCAACATCCTGTCGGCGTCCGTCTCGACGTCACGCGACCGGGTCGCGCTGTCGCGCTTCGTGTTCGAGATGGCCGAGCCGTCGCACCTCGCGTCCGTGCTGGCCGCCGTGCGCAAGGTCGAGGGCGTCTTCGACGTGTACCGGATCACCGGCGCCAAGGCCGCGGGGGAGCCCGTCATCCGCGCCTGACGGCATGCGGAGGCTGCGCAGCACGTCGCGTGCCTGCCGGACGCCCCGCTGGCCGCGCAGGTCGTCGAGCGCGCGCAGCGCGGCGGACGGGTCGAACCCCGCGGCCATCAGGTCGAGGAGCAGCCGGCGGGCGCGCACGGGCGGCAGGAACCGCGCCACGTCCGTGCCCGTGCGGTGCACCGTCGTGACCCGCAGCCGGCCGACGAGCTGCACGTCGGACGCCGACAGCGACGCCTCCGCGGATGTCCGCCACGCACTCGGCGCGACGGGGTGCCGGCCGCTGCCGACGAGCACCTCGACCCGGTCGGGCGCCGCGCCGCCCGTGTGCACCCACGCCGCGCTGCTCCGCCCGACGACGCCGCCGCGCGGCACCTCGTCGAGCAGCGCCGCGCCGCGGAGCTCGGGCGACGAGGGGAGGTCGGCGACGACCGCGACGTCGCCCCACACGCGCCGCAGCACGCCGTCGCGGACGAGCGCGAAGAACGCCGCGTCCCCCACGTCGCGTCGGCGCACCACCGTCGGGAGCACGGGGGTGCGCGGCCGCAGCTCGTCGAGGTTCGTCACGCGCGCCAGCATGACGGAGCCGGGCACACCCGTGGGGTGGCCCGGCTCCGGCTGTGGACGACGGCGCGTCGTGCCGATCAGCCGCGTGCGTCCTCCGCGGCGCGCTGCACCTGCTCCAGCCACGACCGGCGGGCGTCGAGCGCGGCCTGCGCGTCGGCGATCCTGCGGGCGTCACCCGCCGACTTCGCACGCTCCAGGTCCGCCTCGAGACCGGCGATCGCCTGCTCGAGCTGCGCGGCCGCCCCCTCGGCGCGGGCGCGCGTCTCCGGGTTGGTCCGGCGCCACTGCGCCTGCTCCGCGTCGCGGATCGCCGACTCGACCGCCCGCAGGCGGCCCTCGACCCGCTGGATGTCGGCGCGCGGCACCTTGCCCGCCGCCTCCCACCGGTCCTGGATCGAGCGGATGGCCTGCTTCGCCGCGTTGAGGTCGCGCACCGGGAGCAGCGCCTCCGCCTCCGTGAGCAGCGCCTCCTTGACCTCGAGGTTGGCGCGGAACTCCGTGTCCGTCGCGGCCGAGTGCGCGTCACGCGCCGCGAAGAACGCGTCCTGCGCGGCCCGGAACCTGGCCCACAGCGCGTCGTCGTCCGCGCGGCTCGCGCGGCCCGCAGCCTTCCACCGCGTCATGAGGTCGCGGAACGCACCCGCCGTCGGGCCCCAGTCCGAGCTGTCCTGCAGGCGCTCGGCCTCGGCGACCAGCTCCTCCTTCGCGGCCTTGGCGCCCGCGTTGCGCGCCTCCAGCTCGGCGAAGAAGTGCCGCCGCTCACGGTCGAACGTCGTCCGGGCGTGGCTGAACCGCTTCCACAGCGACTCCTCCGTCGGCCGGTCCAGGCGCGGCCCGCTGCGCTGCGCGGTCTTCCACTCCTCGAGCAGCGTGCGCAGCTGCTCGCCCGCCGGACGCCACTGGATCCGCGCGGGGTCGGTCGCCGCGATCTTCTCGGCCTGCTCGACGATCGCCGTGCGCGCCTCGAGCGCGACCTGCCGCGCCGCCTGCCGCTCCGCCTCCGCGGCGGCGCGACGCTCGGCCGCGACCGAGCGCAGCGACTCCAGCCGCTCGCGCAGCGCGTCGAGGTCACCGACCGCCGCGGGCTCCTTGAGCTCCTCCGTCAGGCGCGTCAGCGTCTGGTCGATCTCCTTGACCGAGAGGTCCGTCGCCTGCAGGCGGGCCTCGAAGAGCGTGACCTTCGCCTGGAGGTCGAGGAAGCGGCGGACGTACAGCGCCAGCGCCTCCTCGCTCGACGCGCCCGGGAACTGCCCGACGACGCGCTCGCCCGCGGCCTCGCGCACCGACACCGTGCCGTCGGCGTCGACCGAGCCGAACGTCGCGGCGTGCGCGGCCTCCGCGCTGTCGTCAGGGGCGGGGACCGGTGCGGCCGCGGGCGTCGGGGCGGCCGCTGCCGCCGCGGTGGGCGGATGCGGGATCGGACGCGGCCGCGGACCCGGGCGCGCCGACGCGGGCGTCGGGCGCGGGGTCGGGACCGCGGGGGCCTCGGACGTCGGCTCGTCGCCCGCCTGGGTCGTCGGCTCGTCGCCCGCCTCGGACGCCGCGTCGTCGGTCGACGGCGTCGGCGTCTCGTCGGTCTCGGCCGTCGGCTCGGGCACCGTCTCGGCCACAGCCGTGTCGTCGGCGGCGGTGGTCTCGGTCGCCGACGTGTCGTCGGCGGGTGCCGCCTCGTCGGCAGTCGCGTCGGTGGGTGCCGTCGCGTCGGTGGGGGCGACCTCGTCGGCGGGTCCGGACTCGTCGGCCGGTGCCGTCTCGGTGTCCGCGGACGTCTCGGCAGCGGCGACGTCGGCAGCCGGTGCCTCGTCGGCGGCGTGAGCCGTCTCGTCCGGCGTCACGGCGTCGGCCGGCGCGATCGTCCCGTCCGCTGCGGAGTCGTCGGTCGTCGTGTCGTCGTCGGTGGCCTCGGGCGTCTGCGGCTCGACCGGGGCGGCCGTCGGGGCGGAGGGCGGGGGAGTGGGCGTCGGGTCCTGCGGCGAGGACGTCGATGCGGGGGTCTCGGTCACTGGGTCTCCACTCCCTCGATGGTGACGGTGGACACCGGGGTCTCGGACCCCTCCACGGTGCCCGCGTCAGCGATGGCCTGCAGCACGTCCAACCCGGACGTGATGCGGCCGAACACGGTGTAACCACCCGCCGAGTCCGACGGGATCTGCGAATCCTCGTACACGAGGAAGAACTGGCTGCCCATGGACTCGCCGTTGCCGCCCTGGCGGGCCATGGCGATCGTGCCCGCGGGGTAGACGTCGTCGGAGGGCGCGTTCTCGATCGGCCCCCACGAGTAGCCCGGGCCGCCCGTGCCGGTGGCCGTCGGGTCCCCGCACTGCAGGACGTAGATGCCCTGGGTCGTGAGGCGGTGGCAGTCGGTGCCGTCGAAGTAGCCCTCGCCCGCGAGCGTGACGAAGTTCGCGACAGCCTGCGGCGCGGCGGAGCCGTCGAGCTCGAAGCCGATAGTGCCCTGGGTCAGGGCGAGCTCACCGTTCCACGTGCGCCCCTCGGCCGCTGCCGGGTCGGGCACGACGCCGCCGTTGCCCGTGCGCGCCGTCGCGCCCGGGTCCGGCGTCGCGGCCGGCGGGGTCGTGGCGTCGGCGGCGGGCGGCGCGTCGTCGCGGGTCAGGGCGACCGCGGCACCGATGCCGAGGCCGAGGACGAGCACCCCCACGACGGAACCCGCGATCACGCGCTGGCGACGATGGCGCGCCCGCGCCTGCACCTGACGCTCCTGCCACTTCTCGTACCGGCGGCGCTCGTACTCGCGCTCGCGCTTGCTGGACACGCACACTCCTCGCGTCGACGGTGCGGCACCGCAGGCGTCGACCTGCCGCACCGCACGAAGGAACCCCGGACAGTCTAGGCAGCCCGCGCCCTGGTCGAGGCAACGACCGACGCGCGGACGCCCAGCGGGCCCTGCGGGCTACCGTGCGGGGCATGGATCTGCTGACGTTCCTCGCCCCCGTGTTCGCGGCCCGGTGCACCGTCGTCGTGGCCGCGGACGGCGCGTGCGTCGTCGTCGACCCGGGTGCGGGCGTCGCGGCCACGGTCGCCGGGGAGATCGCCGCGCGTGGCCTGCGGCCCGTGGCCGTGCTCGTCACGCACGGCCACGCCGATCACACCTGGGACGCGGGTGCCCTCGCGGACGCGCTCGACGTGCCCGTGCGGGTGCACGCCGCGGACGCGTACCGGCTGGAGGACCCGTTCGGCACGCTCGGCCCCCTGGGCGGCGCCGCGCACGACCCGTCCGGCCCGCTCGGGCAGGCGCTCACGGCCGCGGGCGTCGACCTCCACGGCCACCACCGCCCGGCGCGCGTCGAGACCTTCGGCGACGAGGCCGGCGACGGCCGCAGCGCCGACGTGACGTGGCAGGTCGGCGACGTGTCGGTGGTGGCGCGGCACGCGCCGGGGCACACGGAGGGCTCGACGCTGTACCTGCTCGACGACGGCGACGGGCGGCCGGTCGTGCTGACGGGCGACGTGCTGTTCGCGGGGACGATCGGACGGACCGACCTGCCCGGCGGGGACGGTCCGACGATGGCCCGGACGCTGCGCGAGGTCGTCGCCCGGCTCGACCCCCGCGCGGTCGTCGTGCCCGGGCACGGTCCGGCGAGCGACGTCGCGACGGAGCTCGCGACCAACCCGTTCCTGGCGCCCCGCTGACCCGGCTGCCCGCGTCCGGGCGGAACGCGGGCGCGTCCCGGTCGGAGGGTCTGGAAGACTTCCGCACCATGGCGCGACCCACACCCCTGTCCGGATTCCCCGAGTGGCTGCCCGACGGGCGCATCGTCGAGCAGCACGTGCTCGACGTCCTGCGCCGCACGTTCGAGCTGCACGGGTTCGCGGGCATCGAGACGCGCGCGGTCGAGCCGCTCGACCAGCTGCTGCGCAAGGGGGAGACCTCGAAGGAGGTCTACGTCCTGTCGCGGCTCCAGGAGGACCCCGAGAGCCCGGACCGTGGGGGCCGGCTCGGGCTGCACTTCGACCTCACGGTGCCGTTCGCGCGGTACGTGCTGGAGAACGCCGGGCACCTCGCGTTCCCGTTCCGCCGCTACCAGATCCAGAAGGTGTGGCGCGGCGAGCGCCCTCAGGACGGCCGGTTCCGCGAGTTCGTCCAGGCGGACATCGACGTCGTCGCGGCGGGTGAGCTGCCGTACCACTACGAGGTCGAGCTGCCGCTCGTGATGGCGGACGCGCTCGCGGCGCTGCGTGAGGTCGGACTGCCGCCGGTGCGCATCCTCGTGAACAACCGCAAGGTCGCGGAGGGTTTCTACCGCGGGCTCGGGCTCGACGACGTCGAGGCGGTGCTGCGCGGCATCGACAAGCTCGACAAGATCGGCGGACCGGCCGTCGCGGAGCTGCTCGTCGCGGAGGCGGGCGCGACCCCGGAGCAGGCGCAGGCCTGCCTGGAGCTCGCGGGCGTCCAGGGCGAGGACGAGTCGGTCGTCGACGCGGTGCGGGCGGTCGCCGCCCGGCACGGTGCGGAGCACCCGCTGCTCGACGAGGGCCTCGCCGAGCTCGGCGCGCTGGTGCGGGCGGCCGCGCAGCGGGCACCCGGCGTCGTCGTCGCCGACCTCAAGATCGCGCGCGGCCTCGACTACTACACGGGTTCCGTCTACGAGACGGTCCTCGTCGGCCACGAGCAGCTCGGTTCGATCTGCTCGGGCGGCCGGTACGACACGCTCGCGTCCGACGGGTCGACGACGTACCCGGGAGTCGGCCTCTCGATCGGCGTGTCGCGGCTCGTCTCGCGCCTGCTCGGTGGCGGCCTCGTCCGTGCGACCCGGTCGGTGCCGTCGGCGGTCTTGGTCGCCGTGACGGACGAGGCGGACCGGTCGCGGTCCGACGCCGTCGCCGCCGCGCTCCGCTCGCGGGGCATCCCGGTCGAGGTGGCACCGTCGGCGGCGAAGTTCGGCAAGCAGATCCGGCACGCCGACCGCCGCGGCATCCCGTTCGTGTGGTTCCTCGGGCAGCCCGGTGGTGACGAGGGGGACCAGGTCAAGGACATCCGCTCGGGCGAGCAGGTGCCCGCCGACGCCGCGTCGTGGGCGCCGCCGACGGACGACCTGTGGCCCCGCGTGGTGCCGGCCGAGGCCTGACGCGCCCGGCGCGGTCCGCGCGTCGTCGTGGCGCACGGACCGCGCCGGGGTGGGCACGGACCGCGGCGTCGTCGTGCGCGGCGGCCCGTCCTCGTCACCAGACGCGCTCGACCGCGTAGGCGAGCGTGTCGTCGCGGAACGTCACCTCGTAGACCGCGGGGCCCTGCGACATGGGCGTGCGCGGGCCAGCGGGCTCGGCCGTCCCGTCGCCGCCCGCGTCGCCGAACGTGACGGTGCCCGTGCCGTCGGTGTCGAACAGCAGCGCCTCGTCGGGGTGCGCGCCGAACGGCATGGTGAGCCGCCACGTGTGGTCGGCGACCAGCACCATCGGCACGGGGGCCCACCCGGTGCTCGTGCCGCGCAACGTCATCGTCGGGTAGGTGCTCGCGTAGGCGCCGCCGACGACCGTGCCGAGCTCGACGCGCACGACCGCACCCGCGGGCCCGACCGACTCCGTCCGGACGGACACCCCGGCGGCGGCGTCCGTGAACGTCCGGCCGACCTGGAGCGCTGCGTCGTCGTGCCCGTCGCCGGGCGTCGTGTCGACGAGCGAGGTGCCGGCGTCGGTGGCCCGGCGGATCTCGACGCCGTTCATGAGCGCCGGGTAGCGGCTGACCTTGGCGTCCCAGGCCTCGCCGTACGGCTGCCGCAGGTCGAGGTCGTAGTACTCGCCGGACGGCAGCGGGACGCGCAGGTCCTGCGCCTGGTCCGTCGGCGTCTCGGACGGCGCGAGCGTGTACGTCCCGGACGCGGTGACGGTCGTGACGCGCGACGGGGGGATCCAGCCGAGGCGGGCCTTGTAGTTGGCGGAGAACTGCATCTGGTTCCAGGTGTCGCCCATGGCGTCGAACGGGTCGCCGTACTCCTGCACCGCGCACGAGCCGCCGGGCTCCTCGACGGGTGTCGGACGGCCGTCGGCGGCGGTGCAGACGAGCGCGTTCGCGTGGTTGAGCCCGAGGTTGTGGCCGAGCTCGTGCTGCGCGACCGCGCGCGTCCCGCTGTCGCCCGCCCAGAGGTTCACCGACGCCTGCCCACCGATGGAGGCCCACCCGCCGTACCAGCAGCCGCGGTCGGGGGAGTCGAGCACGAACGCGACATGGTCGTAGCCGGTCAGGTCGAGGCCGGCCGCCTGCGCCGCGTCCGTCCCGGCCGACGCCTCGCCCCAGCAGCCGGTGTCGGCGGGGATCTCGAGGTAGCCGAAGACGTCGCCGTCGGGGCGGTCGCGGCCGCGCAGCTCGAGCTGCGACCACGAGCTCTCGCGGAAGTACGCCGCGACCGAGTCCGGCGCGGTGAAGAAGGCGTGGCGGGCGTCGTCGGCGGTCACGGGCTCCGTGCCGGTGGGCCCGAGGCGGAGCAGGACCACGGCGACCGTGCGGGGGGCGTCGGCGGCCGTGGCGGGTGCGGCGGAGAGCGTGCGCACGGCCGTGCCCTCGAAGGTCGCGCTCGCCTCGCCGACGTCGGGTGCGTCCGCCGACGGCGTTCCGGTCACGCGCACGCGCTGGCCTGGTGCGACGCCGTCGAAGAGGCCCGCGTCGCCGTCGACCTGCACGCCGGTGCCGTCGGCGAGCCGGACGAGGTCGTGGGTGTCGTCGGGCACGCCCGCTCCCGTCGCGGCGCCGGACGCGGCGCGGTCGGCGGGTGGGGTCGCCGCGCCCGCGGGCCCGGCGAGAGCCGGGTCGACGGGTGAGGGCAGCGGCGGGTCGGCGTGCAGGCGTTCGTAGGTGCCGGTGAGACGTCCGTCGTCCGTCGTGGCGGCCGTGGCGGGCGGGGCGACGGGGGCGACGACGAGGAACGCGAGGATGCCCGCTGACGCGAGAGCGGTGCGGAGGCGTGCCGCGTCACGACGGCGGCCTGACGGTCGTCCGGTGCGGAGGGTGGCGCTGGCCCGGTGCTGGCGCATGGGAGTGCTTCCGTTTCTCGAGACGTCACGGGCATGGCGTGGGCGGCGGTGGCGGCGCGACGGGACGCCGGAGCCGACCGCGTCGACGGGTGCGCCGCGCGGACGGCTTCGGTGCCGGGAGGCAGGTTGCGAGCGGACAAGGGGCGGTGACTCGTGTCACCGTCCCGGCCGGCACGCGTCGACGTACCGGCTCTCGGTCAGCACGGTGCTCGGGAGCGACAGTGATCTGAGAGCGCTTCCACGGCGCCCCGCGGGAAGTCTTCCGACGAGCCGTGCGCCCGGTCAAGGGGCAGACCAGGCTTTTCCGGTACAGACACGACGTGGCGCGAGCCCGACGTCCAGACGTGCGCCGGCAGGCGTGCGGGCGATCCTCGTCGGACGCCGCGCGCCGCGCGGATCGCTCGCGCCGGGGCGCGCCGGTTGACGCGGCCTCGAACACGTGTTCGACTGGCGTCGTGCGATGGGACGGGCAGCGGGTGGCGCCGGGGGAGGACACGTCCACCCTGCCCGGCCTCGCGCTCGCCAACCTCGTCCGCACCGTCCGTACTCCGGAGTTCGCGGGCGTGACGTTCCACGAGGTCCACTGCCGCAGCGCGCTCAACAAGGTGCCGGCCGCGTCGCAGATGCCGTTCCGCTGGACCGTCAACGCGGTGCGCGGGTGCCTGCACGCGTGCACGTACTGCTTCGCCCGCCCGACGCACGAGTACCTCGAGCTCGGCGCGGGCCGCGACTTCGAGACGCAGATCGTCGTCAAGACGAACGTCGTCGACGTGCTCCGCGCCGAGCTCGCGCGCCCGTCGTGGCGGCGCGAGCACGTCGCGATGGGCACCAACACCGACCCGTACCAGCGCGTCGAGGGCCGCTACCGGTTCATGCCCGGCATCGTCGACGCGCTCGTCCACCACGGCACGCCGCTCTCGGTGCTCACCAAGGGCACGCTGCTGCGGCGCGACCTGCCGCTGCTCGCCGACGCCGCGCGCCACGTGCAGGTGGGGATCGGTGTCTCGCTCGCGGTCCTCGACGAGCAGCTCCAGGCCGAGCTCGAACCGGGCACCCCGACGCCGCGGGCCCGCCTCGAGCTGATCCGCGCGGTCCGCGACGCCGGCCTGCCCTGCGGGGTCATGGTCGCCCCGGTCCTGCCCTGGCTCACCGACTCGACCGAGCACCTCGACGCGCTCCTGGCGGCGCTCGCGGACGCCGGCGCGTCGGGAGTCACGATCCTGCCGCTGCACCTGCGCGGCTCCGTCAAGCCGCTCTTCATGGCCTGGCTCGGCCGGTACCGCCCGGAGCTCGTCCGGCGGTACGACGAGCTCTACGGCGCGGGCGCCTACACGCCCGACGGGTACGGCCAGTGGCTACGCGACCGCGTGGCGCCGCTGCTCGTGCGGCACGGCTTCGGGGACCCGTCGGGTCACCGCGCGGGACGCGCCGCGATGCGCGACGGCGCGTACCCGGTGGGCTCCCTGCCCCGCGTGACGCCCGAGGTCGCCGTCCCCGGGGTCGCCCAGCCGACGCTCTTCTGACCGCGACGGTGCGCTCGTCCCGGCAGAGCGGGCGTCCTCGTCGTCGCCTCCCGGCCGGTGCGGCGGTCGCGGGCGCCGGGAATGCCGGAGCCGCGGGACGTGCCGCGCCCACTAGGATCGAGCGGGCGCCCGTCCGGCGCTCCCACCCGTCGTCGAGCGAAGGAACACCCGTGCTCCGCACCCACCAGGCCGGCTCGCTGCGAGCCGAGCACGTCGGCACCACCGTCACCCTCACGGGCTGGGTGGACCGGCGCCGGGATCACGGCGGCGTGGCGTTCGTCGACCTGCGGGACGCGTCGGGCATCGCCCAGGTCGTCATCCGTGACGAGGCGGTCGCGCACGGCCTGCGCGCCGAGTACGTGCTCCAGGTGACGGGCGAGGTCGGTCGCCGGCCCGAGGGCAACGAGAACCCGCACCTCGCGACCGGCGACATCGAGCTGGTCGCGCACGACGTGGTCGTCCTCAACGAGGCCGCGCCGCTGCCGTTCCAGGTCTCGTCGTCGCTCGACGAGACCGTCGGCGAGGAGGCGCGCCTCAAGCACCGCTACCTCGACCTGCGCCGCCCGGCGCCGTCGCGGGCGATCCGCCTGCGCGCCAAGGTCAACCAGGCCGCCCGTGCGGTCCTCGACGCGCAGGACTTCGTCGAGGTCGAGACCCCGACCCTCACGCGCTCCACCCCTGAAGGTGCCCGCGACTTCCTCGTGCCCGCGCGCCTCGCGCCCGGCTCCTGGTACGCCCTGCCGCAGTCGCCGCAGCTCTTCAAGCAGCTGCTCATGGTCGCGGGCCTCGAGCGCTACTACCAGATCGCCCGCTGCTACCGCGACGAGGACTTCCGCGCCGACCGGCAGCCGGAGTTCACGCAGCTCGACGTCGAGATGAGCTTCGTCGAGCAGGACGACGTCATCGCGCTCGCGGAGCAGATCCTCGTCGCGCTGTGGCGCCTCATCGACGTCGAGCTGCCCACGCCGATCCGCCGCATGACGTTCGCGGACGCGATGGCCCGGTACGGCTCCGACAAGCCGGACCTGCGGTTCGGCCTCGAGCTCGTCGAGCTCACCGAGTACTTCGCGAGCACCCCGTTCCGCGTCTTCCAGGCGCCCTACGTCGGCGCCGTCGTGCAGCCCGGCGGGGCCGCCACGCCCCGGCGCGGCTTCGACGCGTGGCAGGAGTGGGCCAAGCAGCGCGGCGCCAAGGGTCTCGCGTACGTCACGGTCGGCGAGGATGGCGAGCTCGGCGGCCCGGTCGCCAAGAACATCACCGACGACGAGCGTGCCGGGCTGGTCGCGGCGACCGGCGCGTCGCCCGGCGACGCGATCTTCTTCGCCGCGGGCAAGCCGTCCGAGGCGCGCGCCCTGCTCGGCGCCGCCCGGCTCGAGATCGGTCGCCGCGGCGGCCTGATCGACGAGAAGGCGTGGGAGCTCGTCTGGGTCGTCGACGCGCCCTTGTTCAAGCCCACGGGCGAGGACGACGACGTCGCGGTCGGCGGCGGCGCGTGGACGGCCGTGCACCACGCCTTCACCTCTCCCACGCCCGAGTGGCTGGACCGGTTCGAGCAGGACCCGGGCAACGCGCTCGCGTACGCGTACGACATCGTCTGCAACGGCAACGAGATCGGCGGCGGCTCGATCCGTATCCACCGCCGCGACGTGCAGGAGCGCGTGTTCGAGGTCATGGGCATCGGGCAGGAGGAGGCGCAGGAGAAGTTCGGCTTCCTGCTCGACGCCTTCCAGTTCGGTGCGCCGCCGCACGGCGGGATCGCGTTCGGCTGGGACCGGATCGTCGCGCTGCTCACCGGCAGCGAGTCGATCCGCGAGGTCATCGCGTTCCCGAAGTCCGGCGGGGGCTACGACCCGCTCACGGCCGCGCCCGCGCCGATCACGCCCGAGCAGCGGCGTGAGGCCGGCGTGGACGCGCAGCCGAAGGCCAAGCCCGACCAGCCGGAGGCGTGAGCGCGCTGCTCGCGCGGCTGCCCGCCCGGTGGCGCGCGCACCGCGCGCTGCTGGGCGGCGACGGCCGCTGGGACGAGGCGCACGTCGTCGGTGACGACGAGGCTGTGCTGCTCGCGACGCCGTCGGGCACGGGCCCGAGCCTGTTCGGGCTCGGCGAGGCCGGGCGTGTCGGCGCCCTGCTCACGCGCGAGGTCGTCGCCCTCGGGTCCGGGTCGCTGCTGGACCGTGCGGGGCTCGTCGAGCGCGCACGCTGGCTGACCGTCCCGCGGGGGACCACGATCCCGCCCGACGCGCTCGCGGTGCTGCGCCTCGCACCCTTCTCGACGTGGGACTGGCTCGCGGCCGACGCCGCGCCCGCCAGCGCGGCCGTGGACCCGCGCGTGGTCCGCCTGGACCCGACCGGTGACGCGGACGCGATCCGCGCGTGCCTGGCGACGGCGAACCCCGCCACGTCCGCGGACCCGACTCGCCCTGGCGAGGCCGGCTGGTGGGGTGTGACCGGACCGGAGGGTCTCCTCGGAGTCGTCGGCGCGTCCGCCCGCGGCGGGGACGGCGGACGACCGGCGTCGTGGCACCTGCACGGGCTCGGGGTCCTGCCGGACGCACGCGGCGCCGGGATCGGGACCGCGCTCGCGGCGGCGGTCCTCGTGGAGGGCCTGGCGGCCGGGTGCGCGTTCGTGTCGCTCGGCATGTACGCCGACAACGTGCGGGCGCGGCGGGTGTACGAGCGGCTCGGGTTCCGCACCGAGCTCGAGTGCGCGTCGTACGGGCCGCACGGCGCGGACCGTCCCGCGCCCTGAGCCGGGGTTCCGGCCACCGACCCCGGCCGCCGACCGTCGGGCGCCACGGGGTACGCACCACCGGGCGGTGCGCCCGGGCGACGGTTCAGTGGTGCAGCGGCAGCCGCTCGTGCACCCGGCGCAGGAAGCGCGGCGCCCACCAGTTGGCGCGGCCGAGGATCGTCATGGTCGCCGGCACCAGGAAGAGGCGGACGAGCGTCGCGTCGACGAGCACGGCGACCGCGAGCGCGAAGCCGACCTCCTTGATGACGAGCAGCTTGCCCGCGACGAAGCCGGCGAACACGACGATGACGATCGCCGCCGCGGACGTGATGATCCGCCCGGACCGCTGCAGGCCGACCCGCACGGCCTCGTCGTTGGGGCGGCCCTCGTCGACGAGCTCCTTGATCCGGGACAGCAGGAAGACCTCGTAGTCCATCGCGAGGCCGAACGCGAACGCGACGACGAGCGCGACGACGTACGTCTCGATCCCGCCGGTCGGCACGAAGTCGAGCACGCCGGTGAGGTGCCCGTCCTGGAACACCCACACGAGCACGCCGAGGGACGCGGCGAGCGACAGCGTGTTGGTGAGCAGCGCCTTGACCGGGACGACGACCGACCCGGTCATGAGGAAGAGCAGGAGCAGCGTCGCGACCGCGACGACGCCCGCGGCGACGAGCGCACGCTCCGCGACGGCGGCGGTGAAGTCGATCTGCCCGGCGGCCTGGCCTGTGACCCAGGTCGGGAAGCCGGGGTCGAGGTCGCGGATCTCCTCGACCGCCTGGCGCGCGGTCGCGTCACCCGGGTCGTCGGTGTCCGGACGGACCCCGACGACGACGTAGGAGCCGACGGTCGTGGGCGGGTCGACGCTCGCGACGCCGTCGACGTCGGCGAGCTCCTGCGCCCAGGCGGTCGCGTCCTCGAGCGTCGTCTCCGCGACGACCGTGATGCCCGGCGTCGTCGCGGCGGGGTAGCTCTCGCGGAGCGTCTCGACGTACTCGCGCTGCGCGGACCCGATGGGCAGCAGCTCGGTCGTGGAGTTGCGGAGCTCGATGTGCGCGAGGGGGAGGGCGAGCAGGCCGAGCACGGCGAGCGAGCCGAGCATGACCCACCACGGGTGCCGCTGGACGCGTGCTGCGAGCCGCGAGAAGGCGCCGTCCTCGGTCTCGACGTCGGCGGTGCGCCGCAGGATGCCGCGCAGCCCCGGGATCCGGGACAGGATGCTGGGGCGCACGATCCGGCGGCCGAGCAGCGTGAGCAGCGCGGGCACGAGCGTGAGCGCCGTGAGCACCGAGATGAGGACGACGGTCACGCCGGCCGCGCCGAACGCGCGCAGGATCGGCGGCCGGAACACCAGCAGCCCGGAGATCGCGATCGCGACGATGAGCGCCGAGAACGTCACGGTCCGCCCGGCGGTCGACATCGTGCGCTCGACCGCCGCGAGGACGGCGCCGTCGCCGCGCCGCCGCCGGCTGCCCGCACCGTCGTCCACGTCGACGAGGTGGTGCAGCTCCTCCCGGAAGCGCGACACCATGAGCAGGCCGTAGTCGATCGAGAGGCCCAGCCCGAGCACGGTGACGACGTTGACGACCGACGAGTCCAGGTCGAGCACGTAGGAGAACGCGAGCAGCGACGCGAGCGCGCCCGCGATCGACGCGACCGCCCCGGCCATCGGCAACCCGGCGGCGAGGAACCCGCCGAACACGAGCACCATGACGAGCAGCGCGACCGGCAGCGCGATCGCCTCGCCCGTGCGCAGGTCCGTCTCGACCTGGTCCGTGATCGCGCGCACGATGAGCGTCGTCCCGCCGACCATGCCGCTCGCGTCGGGCGCGACGTCGGCGAGCTCGCCGGGCACGGCGCGCAGCGCGTCGACGGCTTCGTCGTGCGCCGCCCGCTCCTGCTCGCCCGTGAGGTCGGGCGCGAGCTCCACCACGACGAGGAACCCGTCGCCGTCGCGCGCGACCAGCGGCGCCGCCGCCGGGTTCTGCACGCCGCCCGGCAGCGCGAGCGGGTCGATCACGCTCGCGACGCCGTCGATCCCGGCCAGGTCCTCGCGCAGCGGCGCGAACGCCTCGGCGACCGCGGGGTCCGCCGGGTCGACGCCGCTCACCGCGAGCGTCACCGACGGGCCCGTCGTCGACGCCTCGTCGAGGATGTCCTGCGCCGCGACGCTCTCCGACCCCGGCACACTCGGCGCACCCGTCGACAGCCGGTCGAAGAGGTTCTCCCCGTGGACGCCCAGCACCGCGAGCGCGTACCCGGCGATCGCGAGGACCAGCCAGACGACGACGGTCAGGCGCGGGTGGTGGGCGACGGCGCGGCCGAGACGGGCGAACACGCGGGTCATCGTCGCAGGTGCACCCGGGCTCGCGCACGCACGGTTCGGGTGACGTCGGCGCGCGTGCGTACCCTGCCCGCATGGACCTGTTCGACACCGCGACGGCGACCACGGCGGGCGTGCCCGCCGTCGCCCCGGGCGCGCCCCTCGCCGTGCGGATGCGCCCGCGCACGCTCGACGAGGTCGCGGGCCAGGAGCACCTGCTCGTCGCGGGGTCGCCGCTGCGGCGGCTCGTCGAGCCGGCCAACGACGCCGCCCGGCGCGCCGCGCCGTCGTCGGTCGTGCTGTGGGGTCCCCCCGGCACCGGCAAGACGACGCTCGCGTACCTCGTCGCCACCACGTCCGGCCGTCGGTTCGTCGAGCTGTCCGCCGTGACCGCGGGCGTCAAGGACGTGCGCGCCGTCATCGACGACGCCCGCCGCCGCCTCGCGACCGACGGCGGCGAGACCGTCCTGTTCATCGACGAGGTCCACCGCTTCACCAAGGCCCAGCAGGACGCGCTGCTGCCCAGCGTCGAGAACCGCTGGGTCACGCTCGTCGCCGCCACGACCGAGAACCCGTCGTTCTCCGTCAACTCCCCGCTGCTGTCCCGCTCGCTGCTGCTCACGCTGCAGCCGCTGAGCACCGAGGACGTGCGCCGGCTCGTCCGCCGGGCCGTCGAGGACGAGCGCGGCCTCGACGCCGCGGTGCTCCTCGTCGAGGACGCCGAGGAGCACCTGCTGCGCCTCGCCGGCGGCGACGCGCGCAAGGCCCTCACGATCCTCGAGGCCGCCGCCGGCGCCGCGCTGTCCGGGACCGTCCCGGACGAGGACGACGGCCCCGCGCTCGTCGACCTCGCGACCGTCGAGCGCGCCATCGACACCGCCGCCGTCCGGTACGACCGCGACGGCGACCAGCACTACGACGTCATCTCCGCGTTCATCAAGTCGATGCGCGGCTCCGACGTCGACGCCGCCCTGCACTACCTCGCGCGCATGGTCGCCGCGGGGGAGGACCCCCGGTTCATCGCCCGGCGCATCGTCATCGCCGCCGCCGAGGACGTCGGCATGGCCGACCCCAGCGCCCTGCAGACCGCGGTCGCCGCCGCGCAGGCCGTCCAGATGATCGGCATGCCCGAGGGGCGCATCGTGCTCGCCGAGGCCGTCGTGCACGTCGCGACCGCGCCCAAGTCGAACGCGTCCTACAACGGCATCAACGCGGCGCTCGCGGACGTGCGCGCGGGGCGCATCGGGTCGGTGCCGCCGCACCTGCGCGACGCGCACTACGCGGGTGCGAAGGGTCTCGGGCACGGCAAGGGGTACGTGTACTCGCACGACGAGCCGCACGGCGTCGCGGCGCAGCGGTACCTGCCCGAGGAGCTCGAGGGGTCGCGCTACTACCGCCCGACGGACCGCGGCTTCGAGCGGCAGGTGACCGAGCGCCTCGACCGCATCCGCGCGATCCTCGACGAGGCGTGACGCCGCTCGTCCGCCGGCGGGGATTTGGGGCGACGCGCGCGGGCCGGTAGTCTTGTCAGGCTCGTCACCGGGCAGTGCTGACGCGGACCTGGTCCGCGTCATCCGGACGGTGACCATCCTGGGGCCTCAGCCGCCGGTCACCTCGCGTGACCACCACAGGTCGGCCCCACCCCGCCGGAAGACCTTCCGCTCGCGGGTGTGATCGAGACGACGACAGGAAGTAACTCTGTGAGCAGTGTGACCCGTTCGCGCCGCCAGGTCCGCCTGAGCCGCGCCCTCGGCCTGGCCCTCACGCCGAAGGCCGTCAAGCACTTCGAGAAGCGCCCCTACCCGCCCGGTGAGCACGGCCGCGCGCGTCGCCGCACCGAGTCGGACTACGCGGTGCGTCTGCGCGAGAAGCAGCGTCTGCGCGCCCAGTACGCGCTGCGCGAGAAGCAGCTCGCCCGCGCCTACGAGGACGCCCGCAAGGCCCCGGGCCTGACCGGTGAGGCCCTCGTCGAGAACCTCGAGACGCGTCTCGACGCGCTCGTCCTGCGCTCGGGCTTCGCGCGCACGATCCTCCAGGCCCGCCAGGTCGTGGTGCACCGCCACATCCTCGTGGACGGCAAGATCGTCGACCGCCCGTCCTTCCGCGTGAAGCCCGGCCAGACCCTCCAGGTCAAGCCGAAGAGCCAGGCCACGACGCCGTTCCAGGTCGCCGCCGCCGGTGCGCACCGCGACGTCCTGCCGGCCGTCCCGGGCTACCTCGACGTCCAGCTCGAGAAGCTGAGCGCCGTCCTCGTCCGCGCCCCCAAGCGCGCCGAGGTCCCGGTGACCTGCGAGGTCCAGCTCGTCGTCGAGTACTACGCGCGCTGACCCACGCCACGCCGAACGCCCCGCTGCGCCCACCGCGCACGCGGGGCGTTCGCGTCTCCGGGCCCGGGGCGTCGAGCCTGCGGTCGCGGCGCGTCCCGGTGCGGGTGCGGGGCGCGTTCGTGGGTAGGGTTTCCGCGGGGTCCGTCCGGGCCCCGGACTGGGAGGGGTGGCATGTCGGCTGGTGACGTCGCGGGGCTCATCGCGGCCGCCGCGTTCGTGGGGCTCGTCGCGTTCCTGGCGGTGCCGCTCGTCAAGCTCGGGCGGACGTTCGACAGCGCGACGGAGTCGATCAAGGAGCTGACGGACCACACGGTTCCGGTGCTGGACGAGACGGCCACGCTGGTCGCGTCGTCGAACGTGCAGCTCGAGCACATCGACACCGTGACGACCGCCGCCGCGCAGGTCTCCGAGAACGTCTCCGCCCTCACGTCGCTGTTCGCCGCGACCGTCGGCGGGCCGATGATCAAGGCTGCGGCCTTCTCCTACGGCGTCCGACGCGCGCTCGCGGGGCTGTCCGCGGGCGCCCGCAAGGGCCGCTGATGCGCCGGCTGGTCTGGGTCGGCGTCGGCGTCGTCGTGACCGTCGTCGTGCTCCGGCAGGGCAAGCGGCTCGTCGACGCGTACGTGCCCGCGGGCGCGACCGAGGTCGTCGACGGCGTGAGCCGGGTCCGGGGGGCGTGGGCGACGGCTCGACGCGAGTTCGCGGCCGGCCTCGCCGAGCGCGAGGAGCAGCTGCGTCAGGACCTCGTCGGGGACGTCGACGTCGAGCGGTTGCGCGCCGAGCGTCCGGAGCGCGTCGAGGCTCTGCGCGAGGCGTGGTCGTCGCGCGGCACCGCGGCACGCGACGCGGCGTCGCAGGAGGCCGTGCGCAAGCGCTGGGCCGAGGGTCCGACCGAGGACCCGGACGACGACGACGGCTACGCCTTCTTCTGACGCACACTGGTTCCCGGCAGCGGGAACACGCGCGGCGCCCCGGGCGCTGCACCCACCACTCCGTCCCGTCCGGGACGGGCACGACGCGACTCACGAGGACACCATGCGCACCGCCGAGATCCGCCAGCGTTGGCTCGACTACTTCGAGGGCCGAGGTCACGCCGTGGTGCCGTCCGCACCCCTGATCTCGCCCGACCCGTCGACGCTGTTCGTCATCGCGGGCATGGTGCCGTTCATCCCATACATGCTGGGCGAGCAGACGCCGCCGTGGCCGCGCGCGACGAGCGTCCAGAAGTGCGTGCGGACCCTCGACATCGAGGAGGTCGGCAAGACCACCCGGCACGGCACGTTCTTCCAGATGAACGGCAACTTCTCCTTCGGCGACTACTTCAAGGAGGGGGCGATCACCTACGCGTGGGAGCTCGTCACCGGGTCGCAGGCGGACGGCGGGTACGGGTTCGACCCCGACAAGATCTGGGTCACGGTCTTCCACGACGACGACGAGGCGGCCGCGCTCTGGAAGAAGATCGCGGGGCTGCCCGACGAGCGCATCCAGCGTCGCGGCATGAAGGACAACTTCTGGTCGACGGGTGCGCGCGGCCCGGCGGGTCCGTGCTCCGAGATCTACGTCGACCGCGGCCCCGAGTTCGGCGCCGAGGGCGGTCCGGTCGTCGACGAGGACCGGTACGTCGAGATCTGGAACCTCGTGTTCATGCAGTACGAGCGCGGCGACGGGGGCGGCAAGGAGGACTTCCCGATCCTCGGCGACCTCAAGCAGAAGAACATCGACACCGGCATGGGCCTGGAGCGGGTCGCGTACCTGCTGCAGGGCGTCGGCAACATGTACGAGATCGACGAGGTGCGCCCCGTCATCGACGGCGCGGTCGAGATGTCGGGCCGCCGCTACGGCGCGAACCACGACGACGACGTGCGCATGCGCGTCGTGGCCGACCACGTCCGATCCGGTCTCATGCTCGTGGGCGACGGCGTGACGCCGTCGAACGAGGGCCGCGGCTACGTGCTGCGCCGTCTGCTGCGCCGCTCGATCCGCGCGATGCGCCTGCTCGGCGTCGACGACCCCGCGCTGCCCGTGCTGCTGCCGATGAGCCGCGACGCGATGAGCGCGTCCTACCCCGAGCTCGCGCGCGACTTCGACCGCATCGCGCAGGTCGCGTACGCGGAGGAGGAGACGTTCCGGCGCACGCTCGCGGCGGGAACGACGATCCTCGACACCGCGGTGCAGGCCGCGAAGGGGTCCGGCGCGACCGTCCTGTCGGGCGACCAGGCGTTCCAGCTGCACGACACGTACGGCTTCCCGATCGACCTCACGCTCGAGATGGCGGCGGAGCAGGGCGTCGCGGTCGACGAGACGGCGTTCCGCACCCTCATGCAGGCGCAGCGCGAGCGTGCGCGTGCCGACGCGCTCGCCAAGCGCGCGGGACGTGCGGACACCGCGGCGTACCAGGAGCTGCACTCCACGCTGAGCGAGACCGCCGCCAAGCCCGTGCAGTTCGTCGGCTACACCGACGCCGAGGCGCGCGCGAAGGTCGTCGGGCTGCTCGTCGACGGTGTGCCCGCGCCCGCGGCGACCGCGCCCGCGGACGTCGAGGTCGTGCTCGACGTGACGCCGTTCTACGCCGAGGCGGGCGGTCAGCAGGCCGACACGGGCGTCATCCAGCTCGACGGCGGCGCGCGCATCGAGGTCGACGACGTGCAGGCGCCCGTGAAGGGCCTGTCGGTGCACCACGGCCGGCTCGTCGACGGCACGGTCGCGTTCGGCGAGACGGGGACGGCGCGCATCGACCTGGCGCGCCGCCGCGCGATCGCGCGCGCCCACACGGCGACGCACCTCGTGCACAAGGCGCTGCACGAGTCGATCGGCGAGGGCGCCACGCAGGCGGGCTCGCTCAACGCGCCGAGCCGGCTGCGGTTCGACTTCCGCTCGCCGTCCGCGACCCCGTCCGAGGTGGTCGCCGAGGTCGAGGCGCGCGTCAACGAGCGCCTCCAGGACGACCTCGAGGTCACCGACTCGGTGATGGCGATCGACGAGGCGCGCGGCCGCGGCGCGATGGCGCTGTTCGGCGAGAAGTACGGCAACGAGGTGCGCGTCGTCGACATCGGCGACGGCTGGTCCCTCGAGCTGTGCGCCGGCACGCACGTCAAGCGGTCCGGCGAGCTCGGCCTCGTCACGCTGCTGTCCGAGTCGGCGATCGGCTCGGGCGTACGGCGCGTCGACGCGCTCGTCGGCGCCGGGGCGTACGGGTACCAGGCCAAGGAGCGCGCGCTCGTCGGGCAGCTCTCGGGCCTGCTCGGCGCGCGTCCCGACGAGCTGACCGAGCGCGTCTCGGCGCTGCTCGGCAAGCTCAAGGACTCCGAGAAGGAGCTCGCGACGCTGCGCCAGGCGCAGGTCCTCGCGGCCGCCGGGTCGATCGCGGACGGCGCGCAGACGGTCGACGGCACGCGGGTCGTGACGTACGACGCCGGCGAGGCGTCGGCCGACGACGTGCGCACGCTCGTGCTCGACGTGCGGTCGCGGCTCGGCGAGTCGGCGCCCGCGGTCGTCGCGGTCGGCGCGGTCGCCAAGGGCCGTCCCGTCGTGGTCGTCGCGACCAACGCGGCGGCGCGCGCGGCCGGTGTGCGGGCCGGTGCGCTCGTGCGGACCGCGTCGGGCGTGCTCGGCGGCGGCGGTGGCGGCAAGGACGACCTCGCGCAGGGTGGCGGCACCGACGCGGCGCGCCTCGGCGACGCCCTGGCGTCGGTCGTCGACGGGCTGCGGGCCTGACGTGGGCCCCGACACCGGCGTCCCCCGCGGGCCCCGGCTCGCGGTGGACGTCGGCTCGGTCCGTGTGGGTCTGGCGGCCAGCGACCCGGACGGCCTGATCGCCACGCCGGTCGACACACTGGCCCGTGACGTGCCCGGACGCAAGGAACGGCGGACGCCCGCGGACGTGGCGCGGATCGTGCACGAGGTGCACGAACGTGGTGCAGCCGTCGTGTATGTCGGACATCCCCGGCACCTCTCGGGTGCCGAAGGTGCCGCATCGGCCGCCGCGCGCGCGTACGCTGTGGGGTTGGCGCAGGCCGTCGCACCCGTACCGGTGCGGCTGGTCGATGAGCGGATGAGCACGGTGACCGCCCATCAGGCGCTGCAGGCGTCCGGCCGATCCGGGCGCCGCCAGCGGCAGGTCGTCGACCAGGCGGCCGCGGTGGTGATCCTGCAGTACGCGTTGGACGCGGAGCGTGCGACGGGACGTCGTCCCGGGGAACCGGTCGACGACGACCGATCCCAGCACGGCCGCACGGCGCACGGGGGGCCTGTGGGCGACGGACGAGCGACGGTGGAGTGACGCGTACGTGAGCAACAGCCAGACCGAGTGGTGGGCGCCCGTGGAACGCGGCGACCAGGCGGCCGAGCTGTTCGGTGGTGACCCCGCCGCGCGGCAGCAGTCGTCGGAGTCGCGCCGCAGCCGTCAGCGGGGCAAGGCGAAGGCCGAGCGGGAGCGCAAGCGTCGTCGGCGCCGGTCGTTCTCGGTGCTCGTCGTCGCGCTCGTGCTCGTGGGCGGCGCCGTCTACGTCGTCTCCGAGCTCATGGGCGGCCTGTTCCAGGGCAGCGGCCAGGAGCAGGCGCTCGAGGACTACCCGGGGCCGGGCGTGGGCTCGACCGAGGTGACCATCGCGTCGGGCGACTCGGGCGCGGTGATCGGCCAGAAGCTCGTCGACGCGAAGGTCGTCGCCAGCGTGAAGGCATTCAACAAGGCGTGGGCGCTCGAGCCGAACGCCGGCAGCATCCAGCCGGGGACCTACAAGCTGCGCATGGAGCTGCCCGCGACGCAGGCGATCGCGGCGCTGCTCGACCCCGCGAGCCGGGCGAGCTTCCGCATCACGATCCCCGAGGGGCTCAACGCCGAGCAGATCTACACCAAGATCAACGAGAAGCTCCCGAACGTGAGCGTCGACCAGCTGCGCGCCGCGGCCGCCGACCCCGCCGCGATCGGGCTGCCCGCCGAGGCCGGCGGCAAGGTCGAGGGCTGGCTGTTCCCGACGACCTACGACCTGCCGCCGGACGCGACCGCCGCGAGCGTGCTGCAGATGATGGTCGCGAAGATGGTCGCCGAGCTCGACGAGCGCGCCGTGCCGGTGGAGCAGCGGCAGGAGCTCCTGACCAAGGCGTCGATCGTCGAGCGCGAGGGCAAGCTGCCCGACGACCGCGCGAAGGTCGCCCGCGGCATCGAGAACCGGCTCGACCGGCAGATGCGTCTCCAGGTCGACGCCACGACCTCCTACGGTCTCGGCGTGGTGCGCGCCCCCACCCCGGCGGAGAACAACGACCCGAACAACGCGTACTCGACGTACGTGCGCATCGGCCTCCCGCCCGGTCCGATCGCGTCGCCCGGCGAGGTGTCCATCGACGCCGTGCTGCACCCGGCCGACGGCCCGTGGATCTTCTGGGTGACCGTCAACCCGGAGACCGGCGAGACGCTGTTCACCGACGACTTCGCGGAGCACCAGGCCAACATCGCGCAGCTCAACGCGTGGCTGGAGGAGCACGGGAGTGAGTGACGGGCCGCTGCGGCGTGCGGCGGTCCTGGGGCACCCGGTCGGTCACTCGCTCTCGCCTGCCCTGCACCGGGCCGCCTACGCGGCGCTCGGGCTGGACGGGTGGGCGTACGACGCGTTCGACGTCACGGAGGAGCAGCTGCCCGCGTTCGTCGCGGGGCTCGACGCGACGTGGGCCGGCCTGAGCCTCACGATGCCGCTCAAGCAGACCGTCATCCCGCTGCTCGACCACGTCGAGCCGCTCGCGCAGGTGGTCGGCGCGGTCAACACGGTCCTGCTCCAGGGGTCGGGGACGGCTCGCACGCTGGTGGGCGCGAACACCGACGTCTACGGCCTGGTCACCGCGCTCGGCGAGGGGCTCGGCGCGGGCGAGAAGGTCGCCTCCGCCGCCGTGCTCGGTGCGGGTGCGACGGCCGCGTCGACGCTCGCCGCGCTCGCCCAGCTCGGCTGCACCACGCCGGTCGTGCACGTGCGCTCGCTCGCGCGCGCCGGCGGGCTCATGCGGGCCGCGCACCGGATGGGCGTCGAGCCGGTGTTCCGGTCGCTCGACGACGCCCCCGCGCTGCTGGGACGTGCGGACGCGGTCGTCTCGACGCTGCCGCCCCGCGCGGCCGACCCGCTCGCCGCGGCGCTCGCCGGCGCGTCCGTCACGGGCGTGCTGCTGGACGCCGCGTACGACCCGCGCCCGACCGCGCTGTCGGTCGCGTGGGCGCGGGCCGGGGGCGCCGCGGTGCCGGGGGAGCGGATGCTGCTGCACCAGGCCGTCGAGCAGGTGCGTCTGATGACGGGGCGTCCCGGGCCGGTCGACGCGATGGCGCGCGCGCTCGAGGAGCGGCTGGAGGGGACCCTCCCGGCCTGACCGCGTCCGGTGCACGGCGACCTGCGACGTTCTGTCACAGTCGTCACGACTCCTCAGGACCGCGCCCCGGTGTGCCGATGAACGGTCAGAGGTCCTGCGCGAGGCAGGCCTGACCTGGAGGTGCGCGCGTGAAGCAGCTGGGCGAGATCCTGCTCGACGAGGGCCTGGTCACCGAGGCGCAGCTCCTGGCCGCGCTGGACGAGACGATGACGCGCGGCCAGTCGCTCGGCCGGACGCTCGTCGAGCTCGGCGTCCTCACCGAGGGCCAGCTCGTCAAGGCCCTCGCGTCGCAGGTCGGCATGGAGTACGTGGACCTCGACGAGTACCCCGTGGACCGTGCCGCGGTGTCGCTCGTGCCCGGCACGCTGTGCCGGCGGTACGTGGTGCTGCCCGTCGCGATCCAGAACGGGGCGATCGTGCTCGCCACGGCGGACCCGGGCAACGTCATGGCCGTCGACGACGTGCGGACCGTGGCGGGCATGCCCGTCGTCCCGGTGATCGCGACGTACGACAACCTCTCCCGCGCGATCGACCGGTTCTGCCGCGCCGACGACGAGATGGAGGACCTGTCCTCGGCGTTCGAGGAAGAGGCCGCCCCGACCGAGACCGACCTGTCGAAGATGGGCGACTTCGTCGACGACGACGCGCCCATCGTCCGCTACGTCAACCTGCTGGTGACGCAGGGGATCACGGACCGGGCGTCCGACATCCACATCGAGCCCACCGAGCACGACCTGCGGGTCCGGTACCGGATCGACGGGGTGCTGCACGAGGTGCAGCGCTCGCCCAAGCAGATCCAGGGCGGCGTCATCAGCCGCGTGAAGATCATGAGCGACATCGACATCGCGGAGAAGCGGAAGCCGCAGGACGGCCGCATGTCCGTCGTGCACAACGGCCGCAAGATCGACCTCCGCGTGGCGACGCTGCCGACGGTGTGGGGCGAGAAGATCGTCATGCGTGTCCTCGACAACTCGACGGCGAGCCTCGACCTGCGCGACCTGTCGTTCCTCGAGCACAACTACGCGACGTACCAGGAGTCGTACACCAAGCCGTACGGGATGATCCTCGTCACCGGCCCGACGGGGTCCGGCAAGTCGACGACGCTGTACGCGACGCTCAACGCGGTGTCGAAGCCGGAGATCAACGTCATCACCGTCGAGGACCCGGTCGAGTACCGGCTCTCCGGGATCAACCAGGTGCAGGTCAACCCCAAGGCCGGCCTGACGTTCGCGTCCGCGCTGCGCTCGATCCTGCGGTCCGACCCGGACGTCGTGCTGCTCGGTGAGATCCGCGACCACGAGACCGCGCAGATCGCGATCGAGGCGGCCCTCACCGGTCACCTGGTGCTGTCGACCCTGCACACGAACGACGCGCCGTCGGCGATCACGCGTCTGACGGAGATGGGCATCGAGCCGTTCCTCGTGGGCTCTGCGCTCGACTGCGTGGTCGCGCAGCGCCTCGCGCGCAAGCTCTGCAGCAAGTGCAAGGCGCCCTACATGCCGACGCCGGGCGAGCTCGAGGCGGCGCGGTTCCCGTGGGTGCCGGGCGAGCCGATCCCCGAGCTCATGCGCCCGGTGGGCTGCGTGACGTGCTCGAAGACGGGGTACAAGGGCCGCATCGCGCTGCACGAGGTCATGCGGGTGACCGAGGAGATCGAGCGCCACGCGGTCGCGCACTCGTCGTCGGCGGAGATCAACGCGACCGCGACCAAGCAGGGGATGCTCATGCTCCGCGACGACGGCTGGCAGAAGGTCGCGATGGGCCTGACGTCGATCGAGGAGATCCTGCGCGTCGTCGCGTGACGCGCGCGTCCCGACCGGCGCGGACCGCTCAAGTCGGGCGGTACGTGCGCCGATGAACCGACCAGGCGCCGAGAGTGCGCCCGCGTGACGGTGCCGTGCGCGACGCGGTGACCATGTGGAGGCAATGACGTGAGCGAGTCCTACCGCCCGCCCGCAGGGGAGCCGACGCGGCCGCTGCCGCCCTACCGCGCCGCCGGGCCGCAGGCGGGGCCCCCGGGATCGGTGCCGTCGGGCCAGCCGACGTACTCGCCGATACCGTCGCAGAGCCCGGGACGCAGCGCGCCCACGCCGCAGGCGGCCCACCCGGCGCCGGGCCTCCCGGCCGCGCCGCCGACCGGCCTGCCGGTCCCCGTCCAGCCGCCGGCCCCCGCGACGTACCAGGCGCCGGGCGCGGCGTACCAGCACGGGCCCGTCGAGCCGGAGTTCACGCCCGCGGGCGTCCCGGCGCCCACGCGCCCGCTCATGACGGCGGTCCCCGGCGCTCCCGGCTCCGGCCGCACGTTCGTGCCGCAGCCGAGCCCCGAGCCGGCGCCCGCTCTGCCGGGAGCGCCCGGGCACGTGCCCGGGCCCGCGGTCCCGACGGCGAAGCCCGCGACGGCCGACGTCGTGCCGCGCGGTGCGCGCGACCGGTCGGCGCGCTCCGGCATGGGGCAGGAGCGTCAGGAGGACGACCTCCAGATCGACGACATCCTCGCCGAGATGGTGCGGCTCGGTGCCTCGGACGTGCACCTGACGACGGGCGCACCGCCCACGGTGCGCATCTCCGGCTCGCTGCGCCCGATCGAGGGTCTGCCGGCGCTCATGCCCGAGCCGCTGCGGCGCGTGCTGTACGCGATCCTCACGCAGAAGCAGCGCGAGACGTTCGAGACGAACCTCGAGCTCGACTTCTCGTACGCGGTGCGTGGCCTGGCCCGCTTCCGCGTGAACATCTACCAGCAGCGCGAGTCCGTCGGCGCCGCGTTCCGCGTGATCCCCTACGAGATCAAGCCGCTCGAGGCGCTCGGCGTCCCGGCCGTGGTCGGCACGTTCGCGGGTCTGCCGCGTGGCCTCGTCCTGGTCACCGGGCCGACCGGCTCGGGCAAGTCGACGACGCTCGCGGCGATCATCGACCTCGCGAACCGCACGCGCGAGGACCACATCATGACGGTCGAGGACCCGATCGAGTTCCTCCACCGGCACAAGAAGTCGCTGATCAACCAGCGCGAGGTCGGCGAGGACACGCACTCGTTCGCGAACGCGCTCAAGCACGTGCTGCGGCAGGACCCGGACATCATCCTCGTCGGCGAGATGCGCGACCTCGAGACGATCTCCGTCGCGCTCACCGCCGCCGAGACCGGCCACCTCGTCTTCGCGACGCTGCACACGCAGGACGCCGCCCAGACGATCGACCGCGTCATCGACGTCTTCCCGTCGCACCAGCAGGCGCAGGTCCGCACGCAGCTCGCGGGCGCGATCCAGGGCGTCGTCTGCCAGACGCTGTGCAAGCGGTCGGACGCGCCCGGACGTGCCGTCGCGACCGAGGTCATGGTCGCGACGCCCGCCATCCGCAACCTCATCCGTGAGGGCAAGACCCACCAGATCTACTCGGCCATGCAGGCCGGGGCGAAGCAGGGGATGCACACCATGGACCAGCACCTCGCCGACCTCGTGAAGACGGGCAAGATCTCGTACGAGATGGGCCTCGAGAAGTGCCACCACGTCGAGGACTACAACCGGCTCACGGGCCGGTTCTCGGGCTCCAGCCAGGGCGCCGCGGGGTTGGGTGACGAGGCGACCATGGGCGCCGGCGCGTTCGGGCAGGCCTTCTGATGGCCGCCGCGAAGACGTTCGAGTACGCGGTCCGGGACAAGTCCGGGAAGATCGTCAAGGGTCGCGTCGAGGCGCCGACCCAGGCGGCGGTGGCCAACCGCCTGCGCGAGATGGGCATGGCCGCGGTCTCGATCTCCGAGGTCTCGACCAGCGGCCTCAACTCCGAGATCAACATCCCCGGCTTCGGCAACAACAAGATCTCGCTCAAGGACCTCGCGATCATGGCGCGCCAGCTCGCGACGATGATCAACGCCGGCCTGTCGCTGCTGCGGGCGCTCGCGATCCTCACCGACCAGACGGAGTCGAAGCCGCTCGCGAAGGTGCTCGGTCAGGTCCGCAACGACGTCGAGGTGGGTGTCGCGTTCTCCGTGGCGCTCGGCAAGCACCCCGCGGTGTTCCCGCCGCTCATGATCAACATGGTCAAGGCGGGCGAGGTCGGCGGCTTCCTCGACGAGGTGCTGCTGTCGGTCGCGTCGAACTTCGAGGCGGAGGTCGCGCTGCGCGGCAAGATCAAGTCCGCGATGACGTACCCGGTCATCGTGTTCATCGTCGCGATCCTCGCGACGACCGGCATGCTCCTGTTCATCGTGCCGGTGTTCGCCGGCATGTTCGAGAGCCTCGGCGGCGAGCTCCCGTGGGCGACGAAGATCCTCGTGACGCTGTCCAACATCGTGAAGTGGACGGCGATCCCGACGGTCGTCGCGATCGTCGTGTTCGCGGTGTGGTGGGGCAAGCACAAGAACGACCGGGGGATCCGCGAGCGGATGGACCCGTGGAAGCTGCGCGTCCCCGTGTTCGGGCCGCTGTTCCGCAAGATCGCCGTGGCCCGGTTCACGCGCAACTTCGGCACCATGATCAAGTCCGGCGTGCCGATCCTGCAGGCGCTCGACATCGTCGGCGAGACGAGCGGCAACCTCGTGATCGAGCGCGCCGCCAAGGCCGTCCAGGAGTCCGTGCGCCGCGGTGAGTCGCTCACCGGACCGCTGTCGCAGCACCCCGTCTTCCCGCCGATGGTCGTGCAGATGATGGCCGTCGGCGAGGACACCGGTGCGCTCGACACCATGCTCGGCAAGGTCGCGGACTTCTACGACCAGGAGGTCGAGGCGACCACGGACCAGCTCACGAGCCTCATCGAGCCGCTCATGATCGTCGTGATCGGCACCATCATCGGCTCGATGGTGATCGCCCTGTACATGCCGATCTTCAGCGTGTTCAACCTCATCGAATGACCGCATCTGGTCCGTCCGAGTGATATCCGCCCGACGTACGACATCGCGGCTCAAGTCCGGCGGGACCACCGCCGATGGCTCGGATGTAGCACCTCGGACCGGTCACCGACCGGGATGGCACTGAACAAGAACTCGCTCGAGACCCTCGGGAGCAGAAGTGATCGCTCGTATCCGCAAGTCCATGGAGCAGAAGGACCAGGGCTTCACCCTGATCGAGCTCCTCGTCGTCATCATCATCATCGGCATCCTCGCGGCGATCGCGATCCCGGTGTTCCTCAACCAGCGCAACAAGGCGCAGGACGCGGCGACCAAGGCCGACGTCTCCACGGTCGGCAAGGAGATCGCCACCTGGTACGTCGACAACCCGGCCGCCACCGCGGTGCCGTTCACGCAGACCGCCACCGAGTACCAGATCGACGGCCAGAAGATCAGCAACCGCTCGGAGAACGTGTCGGTCGCCCTGACCGCCGGCGCGACGGCGACCACGTGGGAGGTCGTCGCCACGAACTCCTTCTCGGGCAACACGAAGACGTACTCCTACTCGGCCGCCAACGGCCTGCAGGAAGTCCCGTGATCCACGGTTGACGGCTCGCCGAAGGCGGGGCGAGGGCGACGCTCTCGTCCCGCCTTCGGGCGTTCCCAGCGTTTTCCTGCGTCAACACCGGCGAGACGACAAGGGGGGTGCTCCGTGGCACCGAGGAGGCGGACGACGGACGAGGGCGGCTTCACGCTCATCGAGCTCGTCGTCGCGATGGTGGTCCTGGGGGCGATGGCGGCCGCGGTCGTCGGGATCCTCATGAACACCCAGAAGGCGGGTGTCACGAACCGGGCGCGCATCGCCGCAGCCAACCTCGCGGCGCGCGAGATCGACCTGGTCCGCCAGGAGTTCGGCGCCACCGACGCAGGCCCGGCGACCCTCGCGGACGCGGGCCTGGTCACCAACCCCCACCCGCTCGACGGCGGCACGGCGGGCCAGCCGCTCGTCGTCGACGGCATGCCCTACACCGTCACCCGCAGCGCCCAGTGGAACATCACCGGCACCGGGGCGTCCGCGTGCGAGGGCGGCTCGCTCGTCGCCTACCCGACGCTCGGCGTCACGGTCAGCGTCACCTGGCCCCACATGGGCTCGGTCCAGCCGGTCGTCAGCACCGCCGCGCTCGCGCCGGACAAGGACACCGGCATCCCCACCACGGACTCGTTCATCGCCGCGAAGGTCACCGACCAGGACGCGGCCCCCCTCACCGGCATCCCCGTCCGCGCGACCAGCGGCAGCACCGTCACCGGCTTCACCGACGCGACCGGCTGCGCCGTCATCCGGGTCAGCCCGGCCACGACCGGGACCTCGTACACCGTCTCGGTGGGCGACGCCTCGTACGTCGACATCTCGGGCACCCCGTCGCCCAGCAAGAGCACCGGCGTCCTCAACCGCGGCTCGATCTACACCGGCGCGAGCTTCTCCGTTGCGCAGCCCGGCTCCGTCACGGTGCGCCTGGTGCGCGCCGACGGGCAGCCGCTGAGCAACGCGGACGTCGCCGGCTCGAAGGTGACGCTCGTGGCGTCCGAGTTCTCCGGCGCGAGCGGCGCGACGCAGCGCACCGTCACGGGCGTGACGACGACCTTCACCGGCATGTGGCCCACGACCTACGGCGCCTACTTCGGCGACGCCCCGCCCGTCGGCGGGTACCCGGTCGTCGACCTCGCACCGGGCTCGAACGTGCAGCTCGACGTCGAGTTCACGATGGCGTCCGTCGTCGTCGGCAACCTGCCCGCGGGCGCGACGCGGATCGTGGCGGTCCCCGCCGGCACGGCGACCACGTGCGCCGCGGGGTCCGGGACGAGCGCCACCGTCGCCGGTCCCACGGGGACGCTGTCGCTCGTGCCGGGCACGTACGACCTGTACGTCGTCGGCGCGACCTTCGCGTGCTCGCCCGGACCGGCCGCGCTCGCGCTCGGCTCCGGGGAGAACAGCCCGGTGCTCTGGGGGACGACGCAGCTGCGGCTGCAGGGCGTCCCGAGCGGCGGCACCGTCTGGGCGGTCGACCGCCGGCTCTCGGGCCTCTCGTCGCCCACGACGTGCCCCACGACGGTCGCGGCGATCGCGCGCAACGTCGACGGTGCGCGCAGCGGGGCGATCGACCTGCCGGCGGGCGACTGGTACGTCTGGCAGACCGCGGGTGCGGTCACCGCCGCGTGCCAGAGCTTCCCCGACCTCATCAACCCGCTCGCGGTCGCCTACGGGACGACCACGACGAAGAGCTGGGCCAGCACGCCGACCTACGCGACGCTGCGCGTCACCGGGATCAGCAGCAACCGCTTCCTCGTCGTGAGCACGTCGACCACGACCTGCTCCGCGACGACGGCGACACCCGTCCCGACGCTCCCGGTCCAGGGACCGACGACGTCGAACAACCAGACGCTCCAGGTACAGGCTCCCCGGCCGACCAGCGGCACGACCGTCTACAACGCCTACATCTGGAACAAGAGCTCGGGGTCGGGCAACCGGTGCAGCTCGATCGGCACGTTCGTCGTCGGACCGTCGTCGGGCACGCTGTCCAAGACGCAGTCGTCGTCCGGGCCGGTGGGACCGTGAGGCGCCTCGGGACGGCCGTCCGGGCGGCGCTGCGCACCCGCGGGCTGGAGGGTGACCGCGGGACGACGCTCACCGAGCTCCTGGTCACGCTGCTCATCTTCTCGATGGTCGTCGCCGCGACGATCACGATGGCGGTCGGCTTCGCACGCACCAACGCGGAGAACATCAGCCGCCAGGACCAGATCGACTCCGCACGCGCGTCGGTCCAGTCCATGAGCCGCGCGCTGCGGACCGCGGTCATGCCCAGCCAGCTGACGAGCACCTGCGTGTCCTGCACGCAGGACGCGTTCGTCGTCGGGCGGGACTACGCCGTGCAGTTCTACGCCAACCTCGACAACCCCGGGAACTCGGTCGGGCCGAGCCGGGTGACCTACTCCATCGCGACGAGCGGTGCCGACGCGGGCAATCTCGTCGAGAAGGTCCAGCGACCCGACTCGAACGTCCCGACCGCGAGCGGGTACCAGTACTGCGACGCCGAGGTGACGGGGGCGTCGGCGGCGTGCCGGGCACGGCTGACGACCCGCGTCCTCGCGCGCGGCGTGCAGGCGGGCACACCCGTCTTCAAGTACTACGACCGGTCGGGCAACCGGATGTCGCCCACGACGGCCGGCGGGACCCTCACCGCGGCCGAGCTCGCGCGCGTCCTCGCGGTCGAGCTCGTCGTCTCCGTGCAGGCGCCGAACGCGACGCGTGCCGACCCGACCACGTACATCCAGCGCATCACGCTCCCGAACGCCCAGGCCGTGCTGCGACAGAGCGAGGAGGACTGACATGGCCCGGTGGCTCCGGGACCGCGGTGACGAGGGCGCGGCGCTCGTGTTCGTCGTCGTGTCCATGATGGTGCTGGCGTCGCTCGCGATGACCGCGCTCGCGTACACGTTGTCCAGCCAGCAGTTCGCGCGGTACGACCAGGACGTCACCGCGGCGATGTCGGCCGCGCAGTCCGGGATCGACGACTTCATCTCGCACCTCAACCGCGACGACGGCTACTACCTCGGCATCGACTGCGCGAACGACGCGCTCCGCGGCCCCGCCGTCGCCGGCAACACGTGCGGGTGGTCGGGCGCGACGGCCGTCGGTTGGTCGCCCGTCGTCCCGGGGGCGACCGACCCCAAGGCCGGCTACTTCCACTACTCGTTCGACGCGAGCCGCGCCGGCACCGAGGGCACGATCACGGTGACGTCGACGGGCAAGGTCAACGGCGAGTACCGGACCGTCGAGGCCGCGGTCGGCAAGGGCGGCTCGACGGACTACGTCTACTACACCGACTTCGAGTCGGCCGACCCCTCCAACGTGCAGGCGTACTCCTCGACGCCCCACGCGGCGTGCGGCGGCACCGGCTACGACAACGCGCAGTACTGGTGGGAGGGGCGCAACACCCGCAGCTGCCAGGAGATCACCTTCGTCTCGGGCGACACCCTCGTCGGCTCCGTGTTCTCCAACGACTCGGTGCTCGCCGACGGCCCGACCTTCACCGACGGCTTCACGACCGCCAACCCCGAGTGCCGCGACGTCACGGCGTCGACGCCGAGCTCGGGCTGGCGCAAGTGCCTGCGCCGGGCGAACGACGGCTCGTACAGCACCGCGAACTTCAACGGCGTCCGTCCGCAGTACTCGACGGCGCTCTACCTCGACGACACGTCGGCCGCGTTCGCGTCGCACCCGGGCTGCCACTACTACGGCTCCACGCGCATCAAGTTCAACGCCGACGGCACCATGACCGTCTGGAACAAGACGGCCAACAACGGCGGCCAGGTCCCGACGGCGATCGCGTCCCCGACGGCCGGTGCGCCCACGTGCGGCACGCTCAGTGCGCTCGACTCGTCCAGCGGCGCCGTCGTGCCCGTCCCGGACAACATGGTCGTGTACGCCGCGGGCGACACCACGGGCCTCACGCGGTCCCGGTGCGACGCGGGCCAGCTCGGCGGTCCGTCCGGCCAGACGCTGCCGCTCGGCACGTACACGAAGGCGCTGGCGGCCTCCGCCCCGGCCAACGGGTCGTCGACGTACACGTACGACACGACGATGCGCGAGAGCACCAAGTACTGCCAGGAGGGGAACCTCTACGTCGAGGGCATCGTGCGCGGGCGCGTGACGCTCGCGTCCGAGCAGTCGGTCGTCGTGACCGGTGACCTCGTGCTCGCCGGCGGCCTCAACGGCTCCGACATGCTCGGTCTCGTGGCGACCAACGCGGTCGAGGTCTTCCACCCGTGGATCGCCACCGTGGGCGCCTCGTGCTCCTGGTGGTCGTGCACGTGGAACTCGAACGCCACGACCAGCAACAGCACGAGCGGCACGACGGCCTGGCCGCGCCACTACGCCGACCCGACCGGCGCGACGTCGGTGGGCGGCGTGCAGATCATGGGCTCCATCCAGACGCTGCAGCACTCGTTCTACGTCCAGCAGTACAACGTCGGCGCTGCCCAGGGCCTCCTGCAGGTGAACGGCTCGATCGCCCAGCGGTGGCGCGGCATCGTCGGTACCGGCAACGGCACCACGGGCTACTTCAAGAACTACGTCTACGACACGCGCCTCAAGTACTCGGCGCCGCCGTACTTCCCGCGCTGGGTCAACGCCCAGTGGTCGCAGCGCTACTTCGGGGAGGTCAAGACGCCCGCTGCGCTGCGCGGGTGAACGTCGGACCCGTTTGCTCCCGCTCCCTCCCGATCGTCCGCCGTCCGCGCGTGAGAGTTGCGTGAGAGTCGACTCTCACCCGGCCCCCGCGCTCATGTCGACACCGTGTCGTGTCGATGTCGGGCGTGGGGGAACGCGGGCACGCCACCTCGTGCCCGCCTCCGGCAAGAGCCTACGGGAGGTTGGCATGCCAGACCCCACGAGGTGCGCCGTGCGCGGCGACGCCGTTCGCGGGGACGATGGGTTCACGCTCATCGAGCTCGTGGTCGCGATGGTCGTCATCACGGGGGTGCTGGTCACGCTCATCGCGGTGCAGACCTCGGCGCTCGTCACCACGACGCACGCGCGCCAGCGCACCCAGGCGACCGCGGTGGCCAACCAGACGATGGAGCAGCTGCGGGCCCTGCCGTGGCTGGTCCTGAGCAACGGCCTGCACACCAGCTTCCTGTCCGCGGCCGGCGGGGACCCGAACGTGTCCGGCGGCCGGCTGCGGCCCGTCGCGAGCCCCGGCGTGGACGACGTCCTCGTCACGTCGAGCTCGCAGGCCACCGACAAGGCGCCGCTGTCGGGCCCCGGCGGGACCAACAAGGTCGTGACGACCGACCCGCAGCTGCCGGGCGTCACGTTCACCTCGCGCGCCTACGTCTCGCGCTCCGCGTCGACGGCCGACGGCGTCGTCTCGCTCACGGTCGTCACGTCGTGGGTCGTGAACCAGCGCGACACCACCGGCTCGGTCGTCGTCCGGTCCGAGGCGTACGCGCCCGCGGGCGGGTGCGGCGACGCCGGGAACCAGCCGTTCCTGGGTGCGTGCCAGGCGCTGCTGTCGGCGAGCGCCGGCGCGACCGGCTGGACGACGACGCTCAGCCCGGCGTCCCCGGTCACCGACCCGTCCGCGCCGGTCACGCCCGCGCCCGCCGGCGCGACGCTGCTGCCCGGCTCCCCGTACTCGATCGCGACCGTCTCGGCGGGCCAGGCGGGCGTCGGCGTGTCGTCGCAGCAGGCCAGCACGGTCGACGCGTCGATCCTGCACGCGGGCGTGACGCTCGCGACCCCGGACGTCACCGCGGCCGCCGTGACCTCCGGGCTGTCGAAGATCACCAACGCGGCGTCGAACGACGTCGGCTCGACCGGTGCGGCGCCGCCCAACCCGGCCGACGTGTCGTCGCTCGGGTCGTCGTCGAGCGGCACCCTCAGCTCCGGCGCCACGGTCCTCACGCTCAGCGGACCGTCCGGCACGAGCGGCGTCGCGAAGGCGTCGACCGTCGCGTCGTGCTCCGGCGGCGTCCCCGCGGGCCAGCCGTGCGGCGCGTCGACGACGTCGGGCGGGTCGTCCGGCTCGGTCGGGCTCTCCGTGGCCGGCACCGCCTTCGGTGTCGCGTCGGTCGCCGGCGGCGGCACCGCGACGACGTCCGCGGCCCGGTTCACGTCCGCGGTCGGCACGGCGACCACCGGCTGCACGATCCTCAGCGGTCCCGGCTGCATCGCCGCCGGGACGACCCGGTCCGTCGGCGCGGCGGTGTTCGGCACGGGTCCCTGGGCGGCCGGCGCCGCCCCGAACGGGCTGGTCCGCGTCACCGGGTACAGCGACGCGGCCCGGGTCGAGCGCGGGCTGTCCCAGCGGACCACCGCAGCCACCACGAGCCGGACCGCGGGCCTCGTCTACTGGAACGGCACCGGCTACACGACCCTGACCGTCGACCGGCTGACGTCGCAGACGATCGTCGTGCCCGCGACGTCCTGGTCCGGGCCCGGGGGAGCGGTCACCGCGACCGCGACCGTCACCGTCACGCCCGCCATGTCGATCGCGTCCAACCCCGACCCGACCGCGTGCTCGGGGGAGGGCTGCACCATCGACGCCGACACGGGCTCGATCACCGTGGCGGTCACGTGGACCGTCACCGACGGCGGCGTGGCCTCGGCGTTCACCGCCGCCACCGTGCTCGGCGGCACGCGCGCGAGCGCCGCGTTCAAGGCGGCCCCGAGTGCGTGACGCGACGGCGTGGGTGCGCCGCCGTCTGGACGTGGCGCGGGACGAGCGTGAGCGCGGGTGGACGCTCATCGAGCTCATCGTCGCGATGTCCCTCTTCATCGGGCTGCTCACGATCGCCTTCGCGGTGCTCGTGACGATCAGCTTCCAGACGAAGGACAACCTCGCGCGGACCCGCACCGTCGACGACGCGCGGCTCGGTCTCATGCAGATCGACCGTCAGGTGCGGTCGGGCAACGTGATCTCGGACCCCGCGCTCGAGACGCCGACCGGCTCGGGCGTCCCGACGTACTACTCGCTGCGCGTCTACACCCAGACCGACGGCGTGTACCAGTGCGTGCAGTGGCGCGTCCGGGTCCCGTCCGGGTCGGACCGCGGCGTGCTCGAGTACCGCTCGTGGAAGCCCAGCTGGCAGTCCACCGGCGGCGTCGAGCCGTGGCGCGTCGTCGCGCGGAACATCGTCACGCCGACCGGCGCCGTCGTGCCGGCCGACTCGAGCACGTGGCCGCCGTTCTTCGTCGAGGCCTCCGACGCCGAGGCGTCGAGCCAGGCGCAGACGATCCGCGTCACGCTCCGCGTCAAGGACCCGGAGCAGCGCGAGCAGTCGAAGCCCGTCGCGCTCACGTCCGTGCTGACCGGCCGCAACACCATCTACGGCTACCCCGCGGACAGCTGCGCCGCGATCCCGAACCCGTGAACGCCCCCCGAGGAGCCCGCATGCTCACCCGCCTTCGTCACCGGATCGGCACGCAGGAGCCCGAGGAGGGCAGCGCCCTCGTCGCGGCCGTCGGCGTCGCCCTGGTCGGGGTCGTGCTCGCGGCGGTCGTCGTCGCGAACGCGGTCGCCGTGACCAACGACTCGGGCCAGGACCGCGCGCGCACCAGCGAGGTGCACAGCGCGGAGGGCGGGGTCGACGCGGTGTACGCGGAGCTCGAGGAGGGCACGCCGTGCACCTGGCCCGCGGCGGGCACGCACGCGAGCGGGTCCGCGCCGAGCGCGACCGCGGTGCGCGCGACCGTGCAGTACTTCGACAAGAACGGCGTCGCGCTGACCTGCACCAACGGCGCCGTCGCCGGGGACGCGGCGCAGGCCGTCATCACGTCGACGTCGAGCGCGACGACCGCGGGCCGCACGACCGAGCGCACGGTGCAGTCCAAGGTGAACCTCACGCCGACCTCGGTCCCGGGCCGCGGCGCCGCGATCTTCGCGGCGAACCAGATCATGACGACCAACGGCTTCACCCTCGAGACGTCGCTGCCCGACACCGCCGTCGACATCTGGGTCGACACCGGCAACGTCAACTGCAACTCGAACGTGAAGATCGACGGCAACCTCATCGTCGTCAACGGCACGACCGACATCTCCGGCGGCTGCCGCATCACGCAGAACCTGTGGAGCAAGAAGAAGCTCACGGTCCACACGGTGCAGAGCGCGGGACTCACGACCGTCGGCCAGGACACGTTCGCCGCGGCGGACGCGACCCTCGCGGGCGGCTCGAAGTACGGTCGCGACCTGGTCGTCGCCGGCGCCCTGACCTCGTGGGGCGCGGGCCCGAGCGTCGCCGGCTCGACCCGGACGGGCGTCGGCGCGGGCGGCGTGCCGCAGTACGTGAAGGTCGGCCTGCCCGAGGTCAACTACCGGCCGGCCGACTGGACCGGGTTCGCCAACACCGGCAACCGCGCGCAGGCGTACAAGGACTGGGTCACGCAGAACGCCGTCGCGAACAACGCGCCGACGTGGTCGGAGGCCTACAAGCCCGCCGGCAACAAGTGCACGCTCGCGGGGGAGAGCTACGGCCTCAACGGCCCGCTCCTCGGCCCGACCGTGCCGACCGTGTTCGACACCCGGTTCTGCACCCAGACGATGTTCCAGGGCAACCTCAACATCAAGCTGCGCGCCGACATGGTGATCTTCGCGAACGACTTCTACGCGACGGGCAACTTCCAGATCACGTCGGCGGACGGTGCGCAGCACCAGGCGTGGATCATCGTGCCCGACCCCGACACGACGCCGAACGGCATCGCCGAGTGCGGCAAGACGGTCTCCGGCAACACGTCGAAGAACATCAAGTTCGACTCGGGGAGCCTCGCTGTCGCACCGATCACGTTCTTCGGCTACACGCCGTGCACGCTCGAGACGAACAACACCATGACGTTCTACGGGCAGCTGTACGGTGGCAACGTGGTGCTGCGGAACTCGATGACCATGCGGTACGTGCCCATCGGCATCCCGGGCGTCGAGTTCCCGAGCACCAACCCGACGGCCTCCTCGGGCTTCCGGGTCGACGTCGTCTACAAGCGCGAGGTCGCCTCGCCGTGACGCCGCTCCTCGTCGTCGGCGCGCTGCTCGTCGGGCTGGCCGTCGGCTCGTTCCTCAACGTCGTCATCTGGCGCGTCCCGCGCGGCGAGTCCGTCGTGCACCCGCCCAGCGCGTGCCCGCGCTGCGGCCGGGCGATCCGCCCGTACGACAACGTGCCCGTCGTGTCGTGGCTCGTCCTGCGGGGCCGGTGCCGCGACTGCGGCGAGCCGATCGCGGTCCGGTACCCGCTCGTCGAGGCGGGCACGGGCGTGCTGTTCGCCCTCGCGGCGTGGTGGACCGGGCCGTCGTGGTTCCTGCCGGCGCTGCTGTACCTGCTCGCGATCTCCGTCGCGCTCGCGCTCATCGACATCGACACCCGGCGCCTGCCGGACGCGATCGTGAAGCCCGCCTACCCGGTGTCCCTCGCGCTGCTCGCGCTCGCGTCGGCGAACCCCGGCGGCGAGGCCGACTGGGCCGCGCTGCTGCGCGCCGCCGTCGGCGGCGCCGCGATGTTCGTGGCCTACCTGCTCATGGTCCTGGCGTACCCGCGCGGCATGGGGTGGGGCGACGTCAAGCTCGCCGGTGTCATGGGCCTGTACCTCGGCTGGGTCGGCTGGGGCGCGCTGCTGATCGGCTGGTTCGCGGCGTTCGTGCTCGGCGGCGTCTTCGGCCTGGCGCTGATCGTCGTGCGGCGCGCGGGCCGCAAGTCGAGCATCCCGTTCGGCCCGTGGCTGCTGCTCGGCACGCTCGTCGGCATCGTCGCCGGCGAGGCCGTGTGGGGCGCCTACCTCGGCGCCCTCTGACCACACCGCACCGGCTTCGACGCGTCCGTCCTGTTCGCTCAAGTCCGTGCGCGGATCGCCCGATGAGACGGGTGACTCCTCACCACTGGGAAGGACACTCGTGGCAACCACACGTGTCATCGGGCTGGACATCGGCTCCTCGAGCGTCCGGGCCGCCGAGCTCGAGTTCGGCAGCGGCGGCCCGACGGGCAAGACACCTCCGACGCTCGTGCGCCTCGGCCAGGTCCCGCTGCCCATCGGGGCCGTGCGGGACGGCGAGGTCGTGCAGCCCGAGACGGTCGCGTCCGCGCTCCGCCAGCTCTGGGCGCAGGCGAAGTTCGAGTCCAAGGACGTCGTCATCGGCGTCGGCAACCAGCGCGTCATCGTCCGCGAGCTCGACCTGCCGTGGATGCCCCTCGCGCAGCTGAAGGCGTCGCTGCCCTACCAGGTGGGCGACTCGCTGCCGATGTCGACCGACGACGCGCTCCTCGACTACTACCCGACGGCCGAGTTCGACGGCCCGCAGGGGCGCAGCGTCCAGGGCATGCTCGTCGCCGCGCAGCGGGACACCGTCAACGCCAACGTCATGGCGGTCGAGAGCGCGGGCCTGCGACCCCGCATGGTCGACCTCAACGCGTTCGCGCTCGTCCGGGCGCTCACGCGTGGCGAGCTCGCCGGCGCGACGGCCGCGTTCGTCGACATCGGCGCGTCCATCACCACGGTCGTCATCTCGTCGCACGGGACCCCGCGGCTCGTCCGCTCGCTGCCGTCCGGCGGCCACAACGTCACCGCCGCGGTCGCGAGCGCCCTCGGCGTCCCGCTGCCCGAGGCCGAGGCCATCAAGCGCGAGGTCGGGATCGGCTTCGCGGTCGGCCCCGACCGGACGTCGGCGTCCGAGGCGGTCAGCGCGGTCGTCCGCGCGCTCGTCGAGTCGGTCCGCAACACGTTCGTCTACTACGCCGGCAACAACGCCGGCGCGCCGATCGACGTCGTCGTCCTCACCGGCGGCGGCTCGCACCTGCCGGGCCTGGGCCAGTACCTGTCGAGCGCCAGCCGGCTCCCCGTCACCCTCGGTGACCCGCTCGCCGGGCTGCGGTCCGCGAAGACCGTGCAGCGCGAGGCGCTGAACGGGCACGAGAGCGTCGTCGCCCTCCCCGTCGGTCTCGCGTACGGAGTCGCCGCATGAGCACGCTCCTCGTCAAGCCCCGTGCCACCAAGAGCGGTGGCACCACCCTCGGCGCAACGCTCCCGCAGGTCAACCTGCTGCCGCCCGAGGTCCGCGTCGCCCGCGGGCTGCGCACCACCAAGCGGTGGCTCGGGATCAGCCTGGTGCTCGTCGTCGTGGCGTGCGTCGGCGTCTACGGCATGTCGCTGCTGTCCGCCGCGTCCGCGGCGGGCGAGCTCGTCGAGGCGCAGGACGAGACGCTGCGCCTGCAGAACGAGCAGGCGAAGTACGCCGAGGTCCCGCAGGTGCTCGGGGCGCTCGAGCGCACCGAGCAGGGCATCACGTTCGGCATGAGCACGGACGTCGAGTGGAAGCCCTACGTCGACGCGGTCGCGGCGGTCCTGCCGCCCAACGTCAGCATCGACTCGCTCATGCTCACGTTCGCGACGCCCATGACGGCGGCCGCCCCCGCGAGCGACCCGCTGCAGACGGCGGGCGTGGGGCAGATCCAGTTCACGGTGCGCAGCGCCCAGATGCCCGACACGGCCGCGTGGGTCGACGCGCTGAACTCGGTGCCGGGCTTCGCCGACAGCTGGGTCTCGTCGGCGACGGTCACCGAGGACGAGGGCGGCGCGTACTTCACGGTCGCCGGCACGGTGCAGGTGCTCGACACGGCGCTCTCGCACAAGTTCGACACGTTCGGCGAGGAGGGCTGACATGGGCGGCGCGAAGAAGAGCACCTGGATCGGTGGCACGGTCTTCGTCGGCGTGGTCCTCGCGGCGGCCGCGTGGTTCCTGCTGATCTCCCCGACGTTCGCCGCGGCCGCGGAGGTCCGGGCCGCGGCCGAGGACACGCGCGCGCAGAACGAGATCCTGTCGTTGCAGGTCGTCAAGCTGAAGGCGGACTTCGAGAAGCTCCCGGAGTACCGCGCGGAGCTCGAGCAGCTGCGCGTGCAGGTGCCCACCGACGCCCGCCTGGCCGACTGGATGCGCCAGCTGGACCAGATCGCGACGGCGCACGGCGTGGTCGTCACGGCCCTCACGCCGTCGGCCCCGCAGGCGGTCGTGCCCGCCGAGGCGGTCGCCCCGGCCGCGCCGCCCGCGACGGACGGCACGGCCACCGACGGCACGGCCACGGACGGCGCCGCGACGGACGGCACGGCCACCGCCGACGGCACCGGTGTCCCGGCGCCGGTCGTCAGCACCGTGCCCGACGGCATGGTCGCGATCCCGATCTCGGTCACCGTCCTCGGCCCGTACGACGGGACGGTCGCGTTCCTGCACGACCTGCAGCGCACGATGCCGCAGCTCTTCCTGGTGTCCGGCTTCACGGGCACCGCGCAGGACGAGGCCGCCGCGAGCGGCGGGAAGCCGGCGACGCACGTCGGCGACCAGGAGCTGATCGTCACGGGCTACACGTACGTGCTGCCCGACCTGTTCGCGACGCCCGCGCCGGTCGACCCGGCGGCTCCGGCCCCGACCCTGCCGGGTGCGATCCCCGGCAAGAACCCGGTGGTCCCGATCCCCGGTCGCTGACCCGACCCGCGAAGGGCCAGGTCCTGCCCACTCGGCGGACCTGGCCCTTCGCCGTGCCCCCCGAGTGAGAGGATGCCGCCCATGCTGCGTTGGTTGACGTCCGGTGAGTCCCACGGCCCGGCGCTCGTCGGGATCCTCGAGGGAGTCCCGGCGGACGTCGAGGTGCGCTCGTCCGACATCCAGGAGGCGCTCGCGCGCCGTCGGCTCGGGTACGGGCGCGGCGCCCGGATGAAGTTCGAGCAGGACGAGGTGCGGCTGCTGGGCGGCGTGCGCCACGGGCGCACCCAGGGCGGGCCGGTGGCGATCGAGATCGGCAACACCGAGTGGCCCAAGTGGGTCGACGTGATGTCGTCGGACCCGGTCGACGACCCCGAGGTGCTGAACCGCGCCCGCAACGCGCCGCTCACGCGCCCGCGCCCCGGCCACGCGGACCTCGTCGGGATGCGCAAGTACGGCTTCGACGACGCGCGTCCCGTGCTCGAGCGCGCGAGCGCCCGCGAGACGGCGACGCGCGTCGCGCTGGGGACGGTCGCGGCCCGGCTGCTCGACCAGGCCGCCGGCGTGCGGCTGGTCTCGCACGTCGTGGGCATCGGGCCGGTCGCGACGCCCGAGGACGCGGCGCTCCCCACGCCCGACGACGTCGCGGCGCTCGACGCCGACCCGGTGCGCTGCTTCGACGCCTCGACGTCGGCCGCGATGGTCGCCGAGATCGACCAGTGCCACAAGGACGGCGACACGCTCGGCGGCGTCGTCGAGGTGCTCGTCTACGGCCTGCCGTCGGGGCTCGGCTCCTACGTGCACGCGGACCGGCGTCTCGACGCGCGCCTCGCGGGCGCGCTCATGGGCATCCAGGCCATCAAGGGCGTGGAGGTCGGCGACGGCTTCCGCACGGCCGCCCGCCGGGGGTCCGCGGCGCACGACGAGATCGAGCGCGACGCGTCGGGGCGGATCGTGCGGCGCACGAACCGCGCGGGCGGCGTCGAGGGCGGCATGACGAACGGGGAGATCCTGCGGGTCCGGGCCGCCATGAAGCCGATCTCGACCGTGCCGCGCGCGCTCGCCACGGTCGACACCGCGACGGGCGAGGCCGCGAAGGCGCAGCACCAGCGCTCCGACGTGTGCGCGGTTCCGCCGGCGGCCGTGGTGGCCGAGGCGATGGTCGCGCTCGTCGTCGCGGACGCGCTGCTGGAGAAGACGGGTGGCGACTCCGTGGCGGAGGTGCGGCGCAACCTCGACGCCTACGTCGCCTCGATCCCGTCGCTGCTCTCGTGACGCAGGCGGCGGGCGCGGGCCCGCGCGTCGTCCTCGTCGGTCCGCCCGGCTCGGGCAAGTCCACCGTCGCGCACGCGCTCGGCGAGCGGTGGCAGCTGGCGGTGCGGGACACGGACGCGGACGTCGAGCGGACGGCGGGCAAGCCGATCGCCGAGATCTTCGTCGACGACGGCGAGCCGCACTTCCGCGCGCTGGAGCGGGACGCGGTGGCCGCGGCCCTCGGCGACCACGACGGGGTGCTGGCGCTCGGCGGCGGTGCCGTGCTGCACGCCGACACCCGGGCGGCACTGGCGGCGTACCGGGCGCGGGGCGGTGCGGTCGTGTTCCTCGACGTGACGCTCGCGCACGCGGCGCCGAGGGTCGGGTTCAACCAGTCGCGGCCGCTGCTGCTCGGCAACCCGCGGGCGCGCTGGCAGGCGCTCATGGAGGAGCGGCGGCCGGTGTACGAGGAGGTCGCGACGCTGCGCGTGCTGACCGACGGCCTGCGGCCGGCGGACGTCGCGGTCGCGGTGGAGGACGGCCTGACGGCCCTGCGGGTGGGCGACGGCCCCGCCGCTGTCACGGAGGAGGAGCGATGAGCACGACGGTCCGGGTGGCGGGGGAGCAGCCCTACGACGTGGTGATCGGGCGGCACCTGCTGGGCGAGCTGTCGGGGCTCCTGGGTGAGGGCGTGCGCCGCGTGCTCGTCGTGCACCCGGCGGCGCTCGCGACGTCGGCCGAGGCGGTCCGCGAGGACCTGCTGGCGCACGGGTACGAGGCGTTCGCGGCCGAGGTGCCGGACGCGGAGGCCGCGAAGACGGCACAGGTCGCGGCGTTCCTCTGGGGCGTCCTGGGCCAGGCGGACTTCACGCGCTCGGACGCGGTGGTCGCCCTCGGCGGCGGCGCGACGACGGACCTCGGCGGTTTCGTCGCGGCGACGTGGCTGCGCGGCATCACGGTCGTCCAGGTCCCGACGACGCTGCTCGCGATGGTCGACGCGGCCGTCGGCGGGAAGACGGGCATCAACACCGCCGAGGGCAAGAACCTCGTCGGGGCGTTCCACCCGCCGGCGGGCGTGCTGTGCGACCTCGCGGCGCTCGAGTCGCTCCCGCCGCACGACTTCGTCGCGGGCCTCGCCGAGGTCGTCAAGTGCGGCTTCATCGCGGACCCGCGGATCCTCGAGCTCGTCGAGCAGAACGTCGACCTGCTGCGCGACCCGGTCGCGGCGGCGTCGTCGCCCGTGCTCGCGGAGCTGGTCGAGCGCGCGGTCGCGGTGAAGGCGCGCGTCGTGGGCGAGGACCTCAAGGAGTCGGACCTGCGCGAGATCCTCAACTACGGGCACACGTTCGGGCACGCGGTGGAGCAGGTCGAGCGCTTCCAGTGGCGGCACGGTGCCGCGGTGTCGGTCGGCATGGTGTTCGCGGCGGAGCTCGCCCGGCTCGCGGGCCGGCTCTCGGACGAGGTGGTCGAGCGGCACCGGTCGGTGCTCACGTCGCTGGGGCTGCCGGTCGCGTACCGCGGGGACCGCTGGGAGCGGCTGCTGGCCGCGATGCGCCGGGACAAGAAGACGCGCGGGGATGTGCTGCGGTTCGTCGTCCTGGAGGACGTCGGACGCCCGACGCGGCTGGAGGGACCCGACCCGACGCTGCTCGCCGCCGCGTACGCCGAGGTCAGCGAGGGCGCCGCGGCGCCGTCGCGCGCGGTGTCGCTGTGACGCGTCCGCGGGCTGGTGCACGGCGCGTCGCGCACCGGCGTGTCGCCTAGGCTGGGGCGATGACGCGCGCGCTGGTGCTCAACGGTCCCAACCTCGCTCGGCTGGGCTCGCGGGAGCCGGACGTGTACGGCTCGGCGTCGCTCGACGACCTCGCGGCGTCCGTCGAGAAGTGGTGCGTGGACCTCGGCATCGACGCCGACGTGCGGCAGACCGACGACGAGTCGCAGCTGGTCGGCTGGCTGCACGAGGCCGTGGACACGCGCGCGCACGTCGTCCTCAACCCGGCTGCGTTCACGCACTACTCGTACGCGCTGCGCGACGCGGCGGCGCAGGTGACGTCGGCGGGCCTGGTCCTGGTCGAGGTGCACATCACCAACCCGTACGCGCGTGAGGCGTTCCGGCACACGTCGGTCGTCGGAGCCGTGTCGACGGGGACGGTCGCCGGGTTCGGGTTCGACTCGTACCGGCTGGCGCTGACCGCGGTCGCGCTGCGGGTCTGACCCGCCCGGGTGGCGACAAGTTCCCCGCCTTGTAGTGGCAGCAACAAGCGTGCAGACTTGTCGCATGTTCGTCCTCACGATCGACCAGCGGGGGAGCCGTCGCCACGGCGACCGTGTCGAGCAGCTCCTCGCCGACCTCGCCTCGCACCACGCGCGCGCGGGCAGCACGCCGCTGCGCGGCTTCGAGCGCACCGTCGGCGACGAGGTGCAGGGCGTCTACGAGGACGCGGACGCCGCGGTCGACGTCGCGCTGCACGTGCTCCGGCTCGGCGGCTGGACGGTCGGCATCGGCGCCGGTCCCGTCGACGAGCCCCTGCCGGACTCGCCACGCGCGGGCAGCGGGTCCGCGTTCGTGCTCGCCCGCACCGCGGTCGAGGCCGCGAAGAGCCGCAGCCGCACCGTCCCGCTCGCGGTCCGCGGCCGCGACGACGGGGCTGGCCGCGACGCCGAGGCGGTCCTCGTCCTCGTCGCGGCCGTCGCCGCCCGCCGGTCGGAGGCGGGCTGGGTCGTCGCCGACGCGATGAGCGTCGAGGCGCCCCGGCAGGAGGACCTCGCCGAGCGTCTCGGCGTCTCGCAGCAGGCGGTCAGCCAGCGGCTGCGCGCCGCGCTGTGGGCCGAGGAGCGCGCCGCCCGCCCCGCCGCCGCGCGGCTGCTGGCCTGGGCGCAGGGAGTGGGGGAGGATCGTCCGGCTCGTCCCTGACGTCCTCGGAGGTCCCATGCCCGCACCGCTCGTCGCGGTCGTCGTCGTCGCCGCGCTCGCGCTGTCCGCCGCGGGCGGGTGGCCGGTCGTCTCGCTCGTGCTGCGGCTCGCGTCGCGCTCGCGCGACGCCGGCCGGCCGGGGCACGCGGGCGCGCACGTGCTGTCCGCCGAGACCGCGCCGGCCACGGCGGGCGCCCCCGCCGGTGCGGCGGGCGGCCCCGCCAGCGCCGCGCCGCAGACCGCCGAGGCCCAGGCCGCCTCGACCGGGCCCCACCCGTCGCCGCTCGCGGTGTCCGACGGCCCCCAGGGCGAGGGCGCGCAGGCCGTGCTGCGCGGCGGGACGTGGGTCGGGATCCTCGAACGGCTCGCGGTCACCGGGTGCTTCCTCGTGGGCGAGGCCGGCGGGATCGCCGTCGTCGTCGCGGTCAAGGGCCTGGGTCGCTACCCCGAGCTGCGCGAGAACCCGGGGGCGTCGGAGCGGTTCGTCATCGGCACGCTCGCCTCGCTGCTGTGGTCGGCGGCGGTCGGGTTCGGCGCCGCGTGGCTCCTCACGCTCTGATCGGGCCCGCCGCGCGCACCGGTGCCGCGACGGGCCGGGACGTGCGCGCACGGTAGGATGGTCGGCGGTCTGCGGCCTGCCCGGGGCCACGCGACAGCCCAGGCGCATCTCGCGCCGGCCGGCGTGCGCGTCCCGGCGGCACCGCGAATCCTCCCGAACCCACGACAGGAAGCGACGACTGTGGCGACCACGAACGACCTCAAGAACGGCACCGTGCTGCGGATCGACGGGCAGCTGTGGACCGTCGTCGAGTTCCAGCACGTCAAGCCCGGCAAGGGCGGCGCGTTCGTCCGCACCAAGCTGAAGAACGTCCTCTCGGGCAAGGTCGTCGACAAGACGTTCAACGCCGGCATCAAGGTCGAGACGGCGAACGTCGACAAGCGCGACTACCAGTACCTGTACAAGGACGGCGACGACTTCGTGTTCATGGACACGGACACGTACGACCAGCTGCACGTGCCGGCCGCGACCGTGGGTGACGCCGCGAACTTCATGCTGGAGAACCAGAGCGCGCTCGTCGCGACCAACGAGGGCGTCCCGCTGTACGTCGAGCTCCCGCCGTCCGTCGTCCTCGAGGTCACGTACACCGAGCCGGGCCTGCAGGGCGACCGCTCGTCGGCGGGCACGAAGCCCGCGACGCTCGAGACGGGCTACGAGATCCAGGTGCCGCTGTTCCTCGAGGCGAACACCAAGGTCAAGGTCGACACCCGCGACGGCAGCTACCTGGGCCGCGTGAACGACTGACGTGGGAGCACGCACCAAGGCCCGCAAGCGGGCCCTCGACGTCCTCTTCGAGGCCGACCAGCGCGGGCTCGACCCGGTGACGCTGCTCGCGCAGCGCATCGCCGAGCCGGGCACGGAGGCGGCGCTGCCGCAGTACGCGGTCGAGCTCGTCGAGGGGGTCGTCGCCCACCGCGAGCGGATCGACGAGCTGCTCGCGACGCACGCGCACGGCTGGACGATCGACCGGATGCCCGCGGTCGACCGTGCGCTGCTGCGGCTCGGCACGTGGGAGGTGCTCTACAACGACGACGTGCCCGACGCGGTCGCGGTGGACGAGGCCGTGGAGCTCGCCCGGTCGTTGTCCACGGACGACTCGCCGTCGTTCGTCAACGGCCTGCTCGGCCGCATCGTCGACCTGAAGCCGACGCTGCTCGCCTGAGCCGCCCCTCCCGACAGCCTGTCCCGACGGCCCGCGTCTACCGACCGACGCGGGCCGTCGGCACGCTGCGGAGCGTCCGCGCGGGCGGCACGACGGGGATCGCCTCGGTCACGGGGCGCGGCCCGCGCACGGGCAGCGACGGCGTCGCGCGGCCGAGGAAGTTGCCCTGCACGCGCCGCACCCCGAGGTCGACGAGCGTCGTGAGCTGCGCGGCCGTCTCGACGCCCTCGGCGACGACGTCGAGGCCGTGGTTCTCGGCGAGCGCGAGGATCGCGCGCACGGCGCCGCGTCCGCGCTCGGTGTCGATCTCGCGGATGAACGAGCGGTCGACCTTGAGCACGTCGACGGGCAGCCGTCCGAGGCGGGAGATCGAGCTGTAGCCGGTGCCGAAGTCGTCGACGGCGACGCGCGCCCCGCGTGCGCGCAGCTCGGACAGCACGGGCACGGCCTGGGTGGTCTGCACGAGCGCGCTCTCGGTGATCTCGAGCGTGAGGTGCTCCCAGTAGGAGTCGCCCCACGCGGTCTCGAACTGCTCGAGCGCGTCGGGCTCGGTGAGCTGGCGCGAGGCGACGTTGACCGCCACGGGCATCTGGAAGCGGTCGAGCGCGCGCCGGCTCTCGCGCAGCACCGCGAGCCCGATCGGCACGATCAGCCCGGACTCCTCGGCGAGGTCGAGCCAGTCCGCGGGCAGCACGAGGTGCCCGTGGTGGTTCCACCGTGCCAGCGCCTCGACCTGCAGCACCTCGAGCGTCGCGGTGTCGACGACGGGCTGGAAGTGCGCGGTGAACTGACCGAGCGCGACGGCCTCCTCGAGCGCGACGCGCTGCAGCCGCTCCGCCTCGACGCGGCGGCGCAGGGCCCGGTCGAAGACGCGGAACCCGCTGCGTGACCGCTTCGCCTCGAGCATCGCGGTGTCGGCGTGCCGGACGAGGGCGTCGGGGTCGACGACGTCGCCGGGCACCCAGGTCGCGACGCCGACGGTGAGGCGCGTCGCGCGGCCGCCGTGCGAGCGGTCCTCGAAGCCCTCGCGCAGCGAGCGGGCGAGCGCGACGAGCGCGGCGTCCTCGGGCGCACGGGCGACGACGGCGACGAACTCGTCCCCGCCGAGGCGGCCCACGAGCACGTCCTCCCCGGTCACCACGGTGCGCAGGTGGTCGGCGACCCGGGCCAGCAGCGCGTCGCCGCGCGCGTGGCCGAGCTCGTCGTTGACGCGCTTGAAGCCGTCGACGTCGCAGTAGACGACGGCGACACGTGTCCGTTCGACGTTCGCGCGGTCGAGGACGTCGGTCAGGTGCTGCTCGACCGCGCGCCGGTTGGGCAGCGCGGTGAGCGGGTCGGAGAACGCGGTCGCGTGCAGCCGGTCGTTGAGGTGGTAACGCTCCCCGGCGGCGGCGACGATCTGCGCGAGGTCGACGAGGAAGCTGCGGGCGTGCGGGTCGAGGTCGGTGCCCTCGGCGGGGTAGAGCTCCGCGACGAACCGGCCGCGCGCGATGGGGCGCAGCGAGCCCTCGATGGTGTCGTCGCGGAGCACGGCGCGCGCGGCGTCGCGTGCGGTGAGGAGCAGTCGTTCGGGGTCCTTGGCGAACCACGCGGCGTTGGACAGGCTGGCGACGGCGTCGCGCATGCGGTGCTGCCGGGCGGCGGTGTCCTGCGCGCCGACGAGCCGGCGCAGCGCGAGCACCTCGAGGCCGACGGCGAGCGGCACCGCCCACAGCGCGGCGAGGATCGCGCTCACCGGCTGCTCGGGCAGCAGCACGCTGGCCAGGAGGAGCGCGACCGACTCGACACCGGCGATCACGAGCAGCGTGCCGAGCCGCCCGATCGGTGTCCGGCCGAACGCGACGAGCACGTAGACGACGACCACCAGGATCGTGCCCAGCAGACCGCCCGCGTCGACGAGCGGGGTGTGCGCGCCGGGCACGAACCAGGACACCGTGCGCGCGACGAGCAGGACGGTCGCGACGGCGACCCACCAGCGCACCGGGGTCCCGTGCCCGATGGCGCGTGCTGCGGGCAGCGCGATGAGCAGGAAGCCCGCGACGAGGACGCCGTGGGTGACCTCGACGGCGTCGCGGGGCAGACCCGCCGGCACGAGCGGGTAGAGACCGCCGACGAGGAGCAGGAGGGCGACGTCCGCGGACCACAGCAGCGTCCACGCGGCCCCCGGGTGGTGGGCTTCGCCGCGCCGCCAGAGCCAGTGCAGCACGCAGAAGCCCGCCACGAGACCGGCGACGAGCAGCTGCAGCACGGTGACCCACACCGGTACGGGACCCAGCACGTCCTAGACATCGGCGCCCAGGTCACGGGTCATGAGGGGCATCCGGGTGACGTCGGCCCCGGGTGGCCGCCGCACGTCCGGGTGACACGGTCCGGCGGCCGGGGCCGTCAGCCGCCCGGCGGGGACGTCCGGTTCTGCTCGCACGTGACGCAGCCGTCGGGTGCGCGGTCCAGCCCGGCGAGGACGTCCACGAACGTGCGGGTGAGGGGCAGGCCGGTGCGCTCCTCGACGAACAGCCACTGGCCGGACGGGTTGACCTCGAAGAACACGTGCTCGCCGTCGGGTCGCACGCGCAGGTCGATCGCCCCGTAGACGAGACCGAGCCGGCGCATCAGGCGCAGCAGCGCGTCCTGCACGGGCGTGGGGAGCGTGTACGGCTCCATCGGGACGGTGTCGAGCTCGAGCCGGAAGTCCAGCGCGTACGCCGTGCGGGCCGAGTGGATCGCGGCGGCGTGCACGGTGTCGCCGACGACGGTGACGCGCAGGTCGACGTCGCCGGGCACGTACTCCTGGAAGATCACGGGTGCGTGCCGCACCGCGTCGAGGAGGTCGACCTCGGCCGGCCGCAGCACCCGGGTCTCCCGCCATGCGGACGCCTGCGCGAGGAACGACTTGTAGACGGTGCGCCCGGGGCCGTGCGCGGTGACGAACGCGCGCGCCCGGTCGGGGTCGTTCGTCATGACCGTGCGGGGCGTCGCGAGCCCCGCACGTCGCGCCTCGCGCAGCTGGTACGCCTTGTGGGAGGCGCGCGTGTCGGCGTCGGGGTCGTTGACCCACACGGCGGGCAGGAGTGCGCGCAGGCCGCGCAGACCCTCGTCGCACTCGGTGAGCGCGAAGGCCTGTGCGGCCGGGTCGGTCACGACCGGGTCGAGCGTGTAGGGGAGCGGGCGACGCCACCACGCGGCGCGGCAGCCGGTGAGGTCGTGCTCCTTGCCGTCGACGGTGACCGCGAGCCCGGGCTCGTCGCCGTCGTCGTACGCGACGGTCACGCCGGTGGTGAGCGGGTAGCGCCCGGAGTCGAGCACCACGACGTCGTGACCGCGGCGCTCGAGCTCCGTGCGGACGGGGGCGAGGTGGTCGTCGCCCTCGTGCGACTCGACGAGGATCATGCGCCGGGACCCGGCTGCCCGCCGCCGAGCGCCCGCAGCGCGGCCGCGACCTGCGCGAGCGCCTGCGACGCGACCTCGGCGGCCTGCGCGGCCGCGGCGAGCAGCGCGGCCGTCGGGTCGGCCGGTGCCGCCGGCTCGTACGCGGCGGCCGACGCGGCGTGGTGGGGCGTCGCGAGCGCGAACGGCAGGCCGCCTCCCGGCGGCACGACCGGCGGGATGCCGCCGCCGAGGCCGCCGGGCGGGTCGAACGCGTTCTTGGGCGGGTCCACGAGCTGCTTCGGCGGGTCCGTGAGCTGCTTGGGCGGGTCGACGACCTGCTTGGGCGGGTCGAACACGTGCTTGGGGTCGAGGAGCTGCTTGGGGTCGAGCAGGTGCTTGGGCGGGTCGACGAACGGCTTGTGGTCGTCCCGGAGCTTCTTGAAGCCCGACTGGTCGTCGAGCGGCTTCTTGAACCCGACCGGGTCGTCGGTGAGCTTCTTGACGTTCGGCTGCGGTGCGGGCGGGTACAGGGTGCGGGCGGCGGCGATGTCGCCGTCCGACAGCCGCAGGCGCTGACCGATCGCGACGCCGGCCTGCACGGGCACGATCGTGGGCTGCCCGTTGGTCGAGAACGCCGTGGCGGGGTAGTGCATGATCGAGCCGTAGTCGTAGTCGCCGATGTCGTCGCCGTCGGTGATGTGCTGGTCGAAGTTGTGCACGTAGCCGGGGTCGACGTTCGCGAGCACGACGGTGACGAAGCTGTCGCGGTCCTCGCGGCTCTGCTCGTGCCACAGGCCGATCGCGTGCCCGATCTCGTGGATCGCGTTGCCGGTGGTGCAGCCGCTGCCCAGCGACAGGTCCTGGCGCCCGCCGACCATGCCGACGGCCGACCAGCAGCCGCCGCCGTCGAGGAAGCGGACGTAGTTCGGGTAGGTGCCCGCGTTCGCGGCGGTGCGCTCCACGAACCGGAGAGGTGTGTGCTGCTCCCAGTGCGCGATCGCGTCGGTGACGCGGTGCTGGTCCGGCAGTGCGGGGTCGATCTCGTACGGCACGGTCGCGTTCGGCCAGCGGTAGCGGCTGCCGGTGATGGCGACGCCGAACGACACGTCGTCGCCGCGGGCGCGGGCGGCGTCGAGGTCGGCGTGCCGGCCGAGCACGATGTCCCCCTCGAAGATCGCGAGGTCGCCGACCTTCGCGTAGGTGACCTCCTTCTCGGCGAACCCGACACCGCTGATGACGGTCGTGCCGGTGTCGACCGACGACCGCTCCTCGGGGCGGTCGGGCGTACCCGCGGTGGGCTCGCTGCGACGGCGGCCGCCGCCTCCCGATCCGGAGCTGCTCTTCGTGGCCATGGTCGGTGCCTTCCCCTGGCGCACGGGCCCGGGCGGCCCGCGCCTCTGCGGACCAGGAGCCGGGCGAAGCGCTGTGAGATACGTCACAGCGCTACGGTGGGCCGGTGACGGCGGGCGACGGCGGACCGGCGACCGCGCGCGACGGGGGAGCGCGCGTGCGGGTCCGCGTCACGCTGCCCGGCACCGGCCAGGCGACGTCGATCCCCTCGGTGCTCGTCACGGTCGAGGACGTGACACGCGCCGACGCCCGAGCCGAACGCGTCGGCGAGCGGCTGCTGCGCGACGTGGACGTCCCGCCGGCCGGGACGGCGCTCGACGTCGACGTCCCCACGACGACCGGTCCCGACCCGCGCCGCCGGTTCGTCGTCCGTGCCCGCGCGGGAGCCGACGCCGACGCGCGTGCGTTCGGCCCCGGTGACCTCGTCTCCGTCACGGCCGTCCCCGTGCGCCTCGACGGCACCGACGACGTCGAGCTCGCCCTCCGCCCCGTCTGAGCGTCGCGCGCCGCCGCCCCACCCGCCCCGTGCCCTGGCATCATCGGCGCCCATGACGACGACGTCACCCGCCGCGCACGTGCCGCGGCGCACCGTGGTGGGCTACGCCGCGGGCTCCGTCGGCACCGGCGGGTTCGGCACCCTGCCCGGTCTCGTGCTGGCCTACTACCTGACCGACACGCTCGGCGTCGCGGCCGGGCTCGCGTCCCTCGTCGTCACCGTCCCGAAGCTGTGGGACGTCGTGATCGACCCGTTCGTCGGCGCCCGCTCCGACGCGTCCGCCGCCCGGCACGGCAGCCGGAGGCGCTACCTGTGCGCGGGCGCGCTGACCCTGCCGCCGCTGTTCGCGGCCGTGTTCGCCGCACCCGCGGCGCTCGCGGGCGTCCCGGCGGCGGCGTGGGTCGTGGTGTGGTTCGTCGCAGCGGCGACGGCGTTCAGCCTGTTCCAGGTCCCGTACATCGCGCTGCCGGCCGAGATCGCGTCCACCTCGGCCGAGCGCACGCGCCTCCTCGCCCCCCGGATCGCGGTGCTCGCCGTCGCGATCCTCGCCTTCGGCGCGGGCGGCCCGCTGGTCCGCGACGCCGCGGGCGGCGGGCGCACCGGCTACCTCGTCATGGGCGTCGTGTGCGGCGCCGTGCTCGGGCTCGGCATGCTCGGCGCGTGGTGGGGCGCACCCCGCCGCGCCGCCGTCGCCGCACCCGACGGCGGCCTCCCCGTCGCCCCGCGGCCCCGCGTCCGCGGCGACGCCCTCCGCCTCGGGCTCGGTGCCCTGCGGGAGGTGCCCGCCTTCCGGTGGCTGCTCGCGACGTTCGTGCTCCAGGCGCTCGCCACCGGGGCCATGCTCGCGTGCGCGCCGTACGTCGCGACCTACGTCCTCGGGTCCGAGGGCGCCGTCACCGTCCTGTTCGCCGCGCTCGTCGCCCCGGCGCTGCTCGTCATGCCGTTCGCGACCCGCGTCGCGCGGCGGCTCGGCAAACGCGGCGGGTACGCCGCCGCGTCCGCGCTGTTCGTGCTCGCGACCCTCGCGCTGCTGCCGATGCGGTGGGCACCCGGGCCGTGGGTCTACGCCCTGGTCGCCGTCGCCGGCGTCGCCTACGCCGGCATGCAGCTGTTCCCCCTCGCGATGCTGCCCGACGTCGCCGCGGTCGACGCCCGCGAGCGCGGCACCGACCGCGCGGGCGTCCTCGGCGGCGTCTGGACGGCCGCCGAGACGGCCGGCCTCGCGCTCGGGCCCACGCTCGTGCTGGCCGTGCTCGCGCTCACCGGGTTCGTGTCCCGCGAGGGCGGTGCGCTCGTCGACCAGCCCGCGGCCGCGGTGACCGGCATCGCGCTCGCGTTCAGCCTGCTGCCCGCCGCCCTCACCGCCGCGAGCGTCGTCACCCTCGGCAGGTACCGGCTCACCGAGGCCGACGTCGACGCCCCGACCAGCGGGGCCGTCGCGTGAGCGCGCCCTGGGCCGCCCGCCCGGGCGACGACGTCCTCGCCGACCTCGCCGACCTCCGCCGCGCCGACCCGCCCACGCACGGCGGGCGCGTCCTGTCGTACGTCTACGACTCCGGCCGCGCCGACCTCGACGACGTCGCCGCGCGCGCCGTCACGCTCTTCCTCCCGGTCAACGGCCTCGACCCCACGACCTTCACGTCCGTCGCCGCCCTCGAGAGCCGCCTGGTCGCCCGCGCGCGCGACGTCCTGCACGGCGGCCCGGACACCGTCGGCTCGGTCACCACCGGCGGCACCGAGTCCTGCCTGCTCGCCGTGAAGTCCGCGCGCGACACCTGGCGCGCCGCCGACCCGTCCCGCGCGCACGCCCGCCCCACCCTCGTGCTGCCCACGACCGCCCACCCCGCGTTCCACAAGGCCGCCGCCTACCTCGACCTCGACGTGGTCGCCGTGCCCGTCGACCCCGACCGCGGCACCCCCGACGCCGCCGCCGTCCTCGCCGCCCTCGACGAGCGCACCGCCCTCGTCGTCGTCAGCGCCCCCAGCTACCCCTTCGGCGTCGTCGACCCGGTCGCCGAGGTCGCCGCCGGAGCCGCCGCCCGCGGCGTCGCGTGCCACGTCGACGCCTGCATCGGCGGCTGGGTGCTGCCCTGGTGGGGCCACGACGTCCCCGCGTGGGACCTCGCCGTCGACGGCGTCACCTCGATCTCCGCCGACCTCCACAAGTACGGCTTCGCCCCCAAGGGCGCCTCCGTCGTCCTCTACCGCGACCCCGCACGCCACCGCGCGCAGCACTTCGCGACCACCGCGTGGCCCGGGTACCCCGTCGTCAACCCCACCGTCCTCGGGTCCCGCTCCGCCGGCGGGCTCGCCGCCGCCTGGGCCGTCCTCGAGACCCTCGGCCACGACGGCATCGCCACGCTCGTCGCGCGCACCCGGGACGCCACCGCACACCTGCACGACGCCGCCACCGCCACGCGCGGGCTGCGCGTCGTCGGCCGCCCCACCGGCCCGCTGCTCGCGCTCGCCACCGACGACACCGCGCCCGCCGCCGACCGCGTCGACCCGTTCCACCTCGTCGACGCCCTGCGCCACCGCGGCTGGCTCGCCCAGGCCCAGCCCGCCCTCACCCAGCCCGACGGCACCGTCCTGCCCCGCACCGCGCACCTCACGATCACCCCCGTGACCCAGCACGTCGCCGACGACCTCGCCGCCGCCCTCGACGACGCCGCCACCGCCGTCCGCGGACGCGCCCCCGCCACCCCCGACCCCGCCCTCGCGCAGCGCGTCCTCACCGACGGCCTCCCGCCGGACCTCGCCGGCGTCATGGCCACCCTCGAGGCGCTCCCGCCCGACGTCGTCCGGCCGCTGCTCGTCGAGGTCCTCGCCCGCGCCGTCGCACCCCGCCTATGACGCGCGTCACGCGCCCGCCGCGCGCGTGAGACACCACCCCACCCCGCCCCGACCTCAGGGTTAGGATCGGCCGACAGCGTCCTTTAAGACCCGTCCCGTGAGGCGGGGAAGGAGTCCGCATGAGCACAGGCACGCCCGCGTCCAGCGGCAGCCTCGAGCACGCGAACGTCGTGCTCGGCGCCCCCGAGATCGGCAGGGCGCTCACCCGCATCGCCCACGAGATCCTCGAGCGCAACAAGGGCGGCGACGACGTCGTCCTCCTCGGCATCCCGACCCGCGGCCTCCCGCTCGCGCGCCGCCTCGCCCAGCGCCTCGCCGACGTCGAGCCCGGCCTCGACCCGGCCGCACTCGCGGGCAGCCTCGACGTGACGATGTACCGCGACGACCTGGCCCACCAGCCGACCCGGACGATCGGCGCGACCGACATCCCGGGCGGCGGCCTCGACGGGCGCGTCGTGGTCCTCGTCGACGACGTCCTCTACTCGGGGCGCACGATCCGCGCGGCGCTCGACGCGATCAGCGACCTCGGCCGCCCGCGCGCGGTGCAGCTCGCCGCGCTGGTCGACCGCGGGCACCGCGAGCTGCCGATCCGGGCGGACTACGTCGGCAAGAACCTGCCGACGTCCACGACCGAGCGCGTGCGCGTGCTGCTCGAGGAGACCGACGGCCGCGACGCCGTCGTCATCGACGGGGGGACCCGATGAGGCACCTGCTGTCCGCGTCGGACCTCGACGTCCGCGACGCGGTGCGCATCCTCGACACGGCCGGGCAGATGGCCGCGACGCAGGCGCGCGAGATCAAGAAGCTCCCGACGCTGCGCGGCCGCACGGTCGTCAACCTGTTCTTCGAGGACTCGACGCGCACGCGCATCTCGTTCGAGACGGCCGCGAAGCGGCTGAGCGCCGACGTCATCAACTTCTCCGCCAAGGGGTCGAGCGTCTCCAAGGGCGAGTCGCTCAAGGACACCGCGCTGACGCTGCAGGCGATGGGCGCCGACGCGGTCGTCATCCGGCACCAGGCGTCGGGTGCGCCGCACACGCTCGCGCACGCGGGCTGGACGTCGGGGGCCGTCGTCAACGCGGGCGACGGCACGCACCAGCACCCGACGCAGGCGCTGCTCGACGCGTACACGCTGCGCCGCCACCTGGTCGGCGACGGCGGCCGCTCGGACGCGTCCGGCCAGGACCTCGCGGGCCTGCGCGTCGCGATCGTGGGCGACGTGCTGCACAGCCGCGTCGCGCGGTCGAACGTGCAGCTGCTCCACACGCTCGGCGCGCACGTCACGCTCGTCGCACCGCCCACGCTCGTGCCGGTCGGCGTCGAGGCGTGGCCCGCGCGGGTCTCGTACCACCTGGACGAGGTCATCGCCGACGACAAGCCGGACGCGGTCATGATGCTGCGCGTCCAGCGCGAGCGGATGTCGAGCGCGGGCGGCGGGTTCTTCCCGAGCCCGCTCGAGTACACCCGCGGGTACGGGCTCGACGCACGCCGCATCGCCGCGCTCCCGGAGCACGCGATCGTCATGCACCCCGGACCGATGAACCGCGGGCTGGAGATCTCCGCCGACGCCGCTGACTCGCCGCGTGCGGTGATCGTCGAGCAGGTCGCCAACGGGGTCGCCGTGCGCATGGCCGTGCTGTACCTGCTGCTCGCGGGCGAGTCGCCCGCGCCGACGACGAAGGTGGACGCGTGAACCCCCGGTACCTGCTGACGTCCGTCGCCCCGCTGGGCGCGGACCCCGTCGACGTCCTGCTCGCGGACGGCGTCGTCGCCGCGATCGGTGCGGACGCCCGCGCGCAGGCCGGCGACGACGCGGTCGAGATCGACGGCGCCGGCCTCGTCCTGCTGCCCGGCCTCGTCGACCTGCACACGCACCTGCGCGAGCCCGGCCGCGAGGACGCCGAGACGATCCGCACCGGCACGCGCGCCGCGGCGCTCGGCGGCTTCACGGCCGTGCACGCGATGGCCAACACGTCCCCGACGCAGGACACCGCGGGCGTCGTCGAGCAGGTGTGGCGGCTCGGCCGCGAGGCCGGCTGGGTCGACGTGCACCCCGTCGGCGCCGTGACCGTCGGACTGGCGGGGGAGCAGCTCGCCGAGCTCGGCGCGATGGCCCAGTCCGAGGCCGCCGTGCGCGTGTTCTCCGACGACGGCAAGTGCGTGCACGACCCCGTGCTGATGCGCCGCGCGCTCGAGTACGTCAAGGCGTTCGACGGCGTCGTCGCGCAGCACGCGCAGGAGCCGCGGCTCACCGAGAACGCGCAGATGAACGAGGGCGTCGTGTCGGCCGAGCTCGGCCTGACCGGCTGGCCGTCCGTGGCCGAGGAGGCGATCATCGCCCGCGACGTGCTGCTCGCCGAGCACGTCGGGTCGCGCCTGCACGTCTGCCACCTGTCGACGGCCGGGTCCGTCGAGATCGTGCGCTGGGCCAAGTCGCGCGGCATCGACGTGACGGCCGAGGTCACCCCGCACCACCTCGTGCTCACCGACGACCTGGCCCGCGGCTACGACCCGGTGTTCAAGGTCAACCCGCCGCTGCGGACCGAGGCGGACGTCGAGGCCGTCCGCGCGGGCCTGGCCGACGGGACGATCGACATCGTCGCGACCGACCACGCGCCGCACACGCGCGAGGACAAGGACTGCGAGTGGGCCGCCGCCGCGTTCGGCATGACCGGCCTGGAGACCGCGCTGTCGGTCGTGCAGCAGACGATGGTCGACACCGGTCGCCTGACCTGGGCCGACGTCGCGCGCGTGCTGTCGACCGCGCCCGCCCGGATCGGCCGCGTCACCGACCACGGACGCCCGATCGAGGTCGGCGAGCCCGCCAACCTCGTCCTGTGGGACCCCGCGGCGCGCCGCACGGTCGACCCGGGGGAGCAGGCCACCAAGGCCGTCAACTCGCCGTTCCGCGGGCGCGAGCTGCCCGGCTGCACCGTCGCGACGTTCCTGCGCGGCCGCGCGACCGTGCTCGACGGTGCCCCGTGCGACGAGGACGTGGTCCGCTGATGCGCACCGCGCTCGCCGTCGCCGGGTGCGTCGCGCTCGCGCTGCTCGCGCTGTGGGGCATGCGCTCGGGCTGGCTCGCCCGACGACGACGCACCGAGGAGGTCGTCACGTCGCTGCCGGTCGAGCCCGCCGACCTGGGGGAGACCCGGTTCGGTCCCGTGGAGGCGCTCTACGTGTCCTCGACGCGGGCCGGCGACTGGCTCGACCGCGTCGTCGCGCACGACCTCGGCGTCCGCAGCCCGGCCGTCGTGGAGGTCCACGACGCGGGCGTCCGGATCACCCGGACCGGCGCGACCGACGTCTTCGTGCCGACGGACACCCTGCGCGCGGCCGGCACCGCCCCCGGCATCGCGGGCAAGGTCGTCGGCGGCGACGGGCTCGTCGTCCTCACCTGGCAGCCCGACCCCGACGACCCGCGCGGCCTCGACACCGGCCTGCGCCCCCGGCACGCCGCCGACCGCCCCGCGCTGGTCGCCGCCGTCGCCGCCCTGATCGACCACACGCCCGGTGCCACGACCGGGCAGGAGGAGAAGTCATGACCGACGCAGTGCTCGTCCTCGAGGACGGCAGGACGTTCGCCGGGCAGGCGTACGGCGCCACCGGCCGGACCCTCGGCGAGATCGTCTTCAACACCGGGATGACCGGCTACCAGGAGACCCTGACCGACCCGTCGTACCACCGGCAGATCGTCGTCATGACGGCGCCGCACATCGGCAACACCGGCGTCAACGACGAGGACCCCGAGTCCGGCCGCATCTGGGTCGCCGGGTACGTCGTGCGCGACCCCGCGCGCCGGTCGTCGAGCTGGCGCGCGCGCCGCACGCTCGACGAGGAGCTCGACGCGCAGGGGATCGTCGGCATCAGCGGCGTCGACACCCGCGCCCTCACGCGGCACCTGCGCGAGCGGGGCGTCATGCGTGCGGGCGTGTTCTCGGGCGAGGTCCTGACGGGTCCCGACGGCGAGCGCCGCCCGGTCGACGAGCTGCTCGACGAGGTGCTCGCCGCCCCCGCGATGGCCGGCGCCGATCTCGCGGGCGAGGTGTCGACCGACGCGGCGTACGTCGTCGAGGCGCTCGGCCCCGACGGCGCCCCGCTCGACACGCCCGTCGCGACGGTCGCCGCGGTCGACCTCGGCATCAAGGCCATGACGCCGCAGCGGCTCGCCGAGCGCGGCGTGCGCGTGCACGTGCTGCCCGCGACGGCGACGATCGACGAGGTCCTCGCGACGCAGCCCGACGGCGTGTTCTTCTCCAACGGCCCCGGCGACCCGTCGGCGGCGACGCACGAGGTCGAGCTCCTGCGCGACGTGCTGGACCGCAGGATCCCGTTCTTCGGCATCTGCTACGGCAACCAGCTGCTCGGCCGCGCGCTCGGCTACGGCACCTACAAGCTCGGCTACGGCCACCGCGGCGTGAACCAGCCGGTCGTCGACCGGGCGACCGGCAAGGTCGAGATCACCGCGCACAACCACGGGTTCGCCGTGGACGCCCCGCTCGACGGCGAGTCCACCGCACCGCACGACGGCGGCCGCTACGGCCGGGTCGTGGTCAGCCACGTCGACCTCAACGACGACGTGGTCGAGGGCCTGCGCGCGCTCGACCTGCCGGCGTTCTCCGTCCAGTACCACCCGGAGGCGGCGGCGGGTCCCCACGACGCCGCCTACCTGTTCGACCGCTTCGTCGCGCTCATGACGGGCACCGACGACCCGACCACGAAGGGTGCCGCCTGATGCCCCGCCGCACCGACATCTCCAGCGTCCTGGTCATCGGGTCCGGCCCGATCGTCATCGGCCAGGCGTGCGAGTTCGACTACTCGGGGACGCAGGCGTGCCGCGTGCTCAAGGAGGAGGGCCTGCGGGTCGTCCTGGTCAACTCGAACCCCGCCACGATCATGACGGACCCCGAGTTCGCCGACGCGACCTACGTCGAGCCGATCACGACCGAGGTCCTCACGAGCATCATCGCCAAGGAGCGTCCCGACGCGATCCTGCCGACGCTGGGCGGCCAGACGGCCCTCAACGCGGCGATCGCGCTCGACGAGGCCGGCGTGCTCGAGAAGTACGACGTCGAGCTCATCGGCGCGAACATCCCCGCGATCCAGAAGGGCGAGGACCGCGAGCAGTTCAAGCAGGTCGTCGAGGTCTGCGGCGGGGAGTCCGCGCGGTCCGCGATCGTGCACACGATCGAGGACGCGCTGACCGCGGTCGAGGACCTGGGCTACCCGGTCGTCGTGCGGCCGTCGTTCACGATGGGCGGCCTCGGCTCGGGCATCGCGTACGACGAGGACGACCTGCGCCGCATCGTCGGCCAGGGCCTGCACTACTCGCCGACCACCGAGGTGCTCCTGGAGGAGTCGATCCTCGGCTGGAAGGAGTACGAGCTCGAGCTCATGCGCGACAAGCACGACAACGTCGTGGTCGTCTGCTCGATCGAGAACGTCGACCCGGTCGGCGTGCACACCGGCGACTCGGTGACGGTCGCGCCCGCGCTCACGCTGACCGACCGCGAGTACCAGAAGCTGCGCGACATCGGCATCGCGGTCATCCGCGAGGTCGGCGTCGACACCGGCGGCTGCAACATCCAGTTCGCCGTCGAGCCCACGACGGGCCGCGTCGTCGTCATCGAGATGAACCCGCGTGTGTCGCGGTCGTCGGCGCTCGCGTCGAAGGCCACGGGCTTCCCGATCGCGAAGATCGCCGCGAAGCTCGCGGTCGGCTACACGCTCGACGAGATCCCGAACGACATCACGGGCTCGACGCCCGCGTCGTTCGAGCCGACGCTCGACTACGTCGTCGTCAAGGTGCCGCGGTTCGCGTTCGAGAAGTTCCCGGCCGCCGACCCGACGCTCACGACGACCATGAAGTCCGTCGGCGAGGCCATGGCGCTCGGCCGCAACTTCACCGAGGCGCTCGGCAAGGCGATGCGGTCCATCGACAAGAAGGGCTCGGTCTTCCACTGGGAGGGCCGGCCGTCCGTGGGGGAGGAGCTCGACGCCCTGCTGGGGACGATCGGCCGGCCCACCGAGGGGCGCCTGATCGACGTGCAGCAGGTGCTGCGTGCCGGTGTCGACGTGGACGAGGTGTACGCCCGCACGGGCATCGACCCGTGGTTCCTCGACCAGGTCCAGCTGATCAACGAGGTCGCCGCCGAGACCGCCGCCGCCCCGGCGCTGACCCGCGAGGTCCTCGCGCACGCCAAGCGCCACGGCCTGTCGGACGCGCAGATCGCGCAGCTGCGCGGCACGACCGAGGACGCCGTGCGCGGCGCCCGGCACGCGGTCGGCCTGCGGCCCGTCTACAAGACGGTCGACACGTGCGCCGCGGAGTTCGCGGCCCTCACGCCGTACCACTACTCGGCCTACGACGAGGAGACCGAGGTCCGGCCGCGCGAGCGTCCCGCGATCCTCATCCTCGGCTCGGGCCCGAACCGCATCGGCCAGGGCATCGAGTTCGACTACTCGTGCGTGCACGCGGCGCTCGCCCTCAAGGGCGAGTTCGAGACCGTCATGGTCAACTGCAACCCCGAGACCGTCTCGACGGACTACGACACGTCCGACCGTCTCTACTTCGAGCCGCTCACGTTCGAGGACGTCCTCGAGGTCTACCACGCGGAGCTCGCCGCCGGCCCGGTCGCGGGTCTCATCGTGACGCTCGGCGGCCAGACCCCGCTGTCGCTCGCGCAGCGCCTCGCGGACGCCGGTCTGCCGATCCTCGGCACGCCCCCGGCGGCGATCGACGCCGCGGAGGACCGCGGCGAGTTCGGCAAGGTGCTCGAGGCCGCGGGCCTGCCCGCGCCGGCGTTCGGCACCGCGACGACGCTCGCCGGTGCGCGCGAGACCGCGCGCCGCATCGGGTTCCCGGTGCTCGTGCGCCCGTCGTACGTCCTGGGCGGCCGCGGCATGGAGATCGTCTACGACGAGCACCAGCTCGCCGAGTACGTGCAGCGTGCGCTCGACAACGCCGCCGACGGCGGCCGCGCGGGGACGCTCCCGCCGCTGCTCATCGACCGGTTCCTCGACGACGCGATCGAGATCGACGTCGACGCGCTGTTCGACGGCGAGGAGCTGTTCCTCGGCGGCGTCATGGAGCACATCGAGGAGGCCGGCATCCACTCCGGCGACTCGGCGTGCGCCCTGCCGCCCGTGACGCTGTCGACCTCGGAGCTCGAGCGCATCCGCCTGTCCACCGAGGCGATCGCGCGCGGCGTCGGCGTCCGCGGGCTGCTCAACATCCAGTTCGCGCTCGTCTCCGACGTGCTCTACGTCCTCGAGGCCAACCCGCGGGCGTCGCGCACGGTGCCGTTCGTGTCGAAGGCGACGGGCGTGTCGCTCGCCAAGGCCGCGGCGCTCGTCATGGCGGGCCGCTCGATCGCCGACCTGCGCGCGGCCGGCCTGCTGCCCGCGCAGGACGCGAGCGTGCTCGACCTCGACTCGCCGGTCGCCGTCAAGGAGGCCGTGCTGCCCTTCAAGCGGTTCCGCACCGCCGAGGGCGTGGTCGTCGACACCGTGCTCGGGCCGGAGATGCGCTCGACGGGTGAGGTCATGGGCTTCGACGTCGACTTCCCGACGGCGTTCGCGAAGTCGCAGGACGCGGCGTTCGGCGGGCTGCCCACGGGCGGGACGGCGTTCATCTCGGTCGCGGACCGGGACAAGCGCTCGATCGTCTTCCCCGTGAAGCGGCTCGCGGAGCTCGGCTTCGAGATCCTCGCGACCGAGGGCACCGCGGCGGTCCTGCACCGCAGCGGCATCCGGTCGCGCGTCGTGCGCAAGTACTCGTCGGGCCGGGGCGCCGACGGTGAGCCGACGATCGTCGACCTCATCACGGCGGGCGACGTCGACATCGTCGTCAACACCCCCTCGGGCCAGGGCGCGCGCGCCGACGGCTACGAGATCCGCGCCGCGACGACGGCCGCCGACAAGGCGATCGTCACGACGGTCCAGCAGCTCGGCGCCGCCGTGCAGGCCATCGAGGCGGCCCAGGCCGGGCCGTTCGCGGTGACGAGCCTGCAGGAGCACGACGCGGCGGCCGACCGGCGCCGCGCGCAGGCAGCGGAGGTGACCGCGTGACGGCCCCGGCCGGCACGCACGCCGGCGACGGCGGTGCGGCGGTGCGCGAGCCGTTCGGTGCCCGCCTCGCCGCCGCCATGGCCGCGCACGGCCCGCTGTGCGTCGGCATCGACCCGCACCCCGTGCTGCTCGCGGACTGGGGCCTGACCGACGACGCCGACGGCCTGCGCGCGTTCGCGTCGGCCGTGATGTCCGCGGTCGGCGGGCGGGTCGCGGCGGTCAAGCCGCAGGCGGCGCTCTTCGAGCGGCACGGCTCGGCGGGTGTCGCGGTGCTCGAGGAGGTCGTCGCCGAGGGGCGCCGCACGGGCACGCTCGTCGTGGTCGACGCCAAGCGCGGCGACATCGGCTCCACCATGGAGGGCTACGCCGACGCGTACCTGCGCGACGGTTCTCCGCTGGCCGGCGACGCCCTCACGGTCTCGCCGTACCTGGGCTTCGGGTCGCTCGACCCGGCGGTCGACGCCGCGCTCGCGACGGGGCGAGGCCTGTTCGTGCTGTGCCTGACGTCCAACAAGGAGGGCCACGAGGTCCAGCACGCGCGCACCGCGGACGGTTCGACCGTGGCGGCGACGATCGCGGCGCGTGCGGCGGCGCTCAACGCCGGCGTCGACCCGATGGGCTCGATCGGCCTGGTCGTGGGCGCGACGGTCGGTGACGCGGCCGCCCGGACGGGCACCGACCTGGCCGCGGTCAACGGGCCCCTGCTCGCACCGGGGGTCGGCGTGCAGGGCGCTGGCCCGCGCGAGCTGAGCGCGGTCTTCGGCGTCGCGCGTCGGCAGGTCCTCGCGTCGTCGTCGCGGGGCGTCCTGGCCGCCGGACCGGACGTCGAGAGGTTGCGGTCGGCCGCCCGCCGCGCCGCCGACGAGGCCGCCGCCGCGCTCGCCTGAGCCACGCCGCTCGCGCACCGGTATCCGCACACCCCGGGTGCCGGTGCGCGAGCGCGCGTGCAGAGGCGCCCCGGGCACTCGTGGGATGGTTGCCCGAAGAGGCGTCCTCGCAGGTCGCTCCGGCGCGTCCGCGTTGCCGACCACGGTGGGCCTCGCTAGTTTCGTTGTCACGATCCTGCGCATCCGTCGAGATCGCTGGCCCACTGACGAGAAGGTGACGCGCGTGGCTCTTCCTCCGCTGACTCCCGAACAACGAGCCGCAGCGCTCCAGAAGGCCGCCGCCGCCCGGCAGGCCCGTGCCGAGGTCAAGAACCGCCTCAAGTACTCCCAGGGCACCCTGTCCGAGGTGATCGAGCAGGGCCAGAAGGACGAGACGATCGGCAAGCTCAAGGTGCTCGCGCTCCTCGAGTCCCTGCCCGGTGTGGGCAAGGTCAAGGCTCGTGCGATCATCTCCGAGATCGGCATCTCGGAGACGCGGCGCGTCCGCGGCCTCGGACCCCACCAGGTGAAGGCGCTCGTCGACCGCTTCGGGTGACGGTCGCCCGTCACCGCTGCGCACGAGGAGTACCGCACCACCCATGACGACGACGCCCGCCCGGCTGACCGTTCTCGCCGGACCCACCGCCGTCGGCAAGGGCACGGTGTCCGCCGACGTCCGCACGCGCTACCCCGAGGTCTGGCTGTCGGTGTCCGCGACGACGCGGCCGCCGCGACCCGGCGAGATCGAGGGGGTGCACTACCACTTCGTCAGCGTCGACGAGTTCGACCGCATGGTCGAGAACGGCGACCTGCTGGAGTGGGCGGTCGTCCACGGCCGCAACCGGTACGGCACTCCTCGTGAGCCCGTCGAGCGTCGGCTCGCCGCCGGTGAGCCGGCGCTCCTCGAGATCGACCTGCAGGGCGCCCGCCAGGTGCGGGCGTCCATGCCGGACGCGCACTTCGTGTTCCTCGCCCCGCCCTCCTTCGCCGAGCTCGAGCGGCGGCTCGTGGGGCGGGGGACCGAGGACGCGGAGGAGCGCGAGCGGCGGCTCGCGACCGCGCGCGTCGAGCTCGCGGCCGAGTCCGAGTTCGACACGGTGATCGTCAACGACGACGTGCACCGGGCCACGGACGAGCTGGTCCGGGTGATGGGGATCGCGACCAGGTAGGATCGTCGGCAGGCTCCGCCCCGCGGCCACCGTGCCGCACCCCCCACCGACCTCACGGGAGACCATCGTGTCCGGAACCGTCGCCGCCCCCACGGGCATCACCGACCCGCCGATCGACCAGCTCCTCGAGCGCGCCGACTCCAAGTACGCCCTGGTGCTGTACTCGGCGCAGCGCGCCCGCCAGATCAACGCGTACTACTCGCAGCTCAACGAGGGCCTGCTCGAGTACGTCGGCCCGCTCGTCGACACGCGCCCGCAGGAGAAGCCGCTCTCGATCGCCATGCGCGAGATCGACGCCGGCCTGCTGACCTCCGAGGCCACGGAGGGCTGAGGCAGCGCCCATGCGGATCGTCCTGGGCGTCGCGGGCGGCATCGCCGCGTACAAGGCGGTGCTGCTGCTGCGCCTCCTGCGTGAGGCGGGGCACGACGTGCGCGTCGTGCCGACCGTCGCGGCGCTCGAGTTCGTCGGGCGCACGACGTGGGAGGCCCTGTCCGGGCAGCCCGTGACGACGGACGTCTTCGAGGACGTCGACCAGGTCGCGCACGTCGCCGTCGGCAAGACGGCCGACCTCGTCGTGGTGGCTCCGGCCACCGCGGACCTGCTCGCCCGCGCGGCGACCGGCCGCGCCGACGACCTGCTCACTGCGACCCTGCTCGTCGCGCGCTGCCCGGTGCTCATGGCGCCGGCGATGCACACCGAGATGTGGGAGCACCCCGCGACGGTCGCGAACGTCGAGACGCTCCGCCGGCGCGGCGTGCACGTGCTCGACCCCGCGAGCGGCCGGCTGACCGGCACGGACACCGGGCCGGGCCGGCTGCCCGAGCCCGAGGAGATCGCCGCGGCGGCCCTCGCGCTCGTCGGTCCCCGCGACCTGGCCGGTCGGCGGGTGGTCGTGTCCGCGGGCGGGACGCGCGAGCCGCTCGACCCCGTCCGGTTCCTCGGCAACCGCAGCTCCGGCCGGCAGGGCGTCGCGCTGGCCCGGGCGGCCGCCGCACGGGGTGCGCACGTCACCCTCGTCGCCGCGAACCTGGCCGTGTCCGTGCCGCCCGGCGTGGACGCGGTGCCCGTCGAGACCGCCGCGCAGCTGCGCGACGCGGTGCGCGCCGCCGCGAAGGACGCCGACGCCGTCGTCATGGCCGCCGCGGTCGCGGACTACCGGCCCGCGACGCCGGCCGACGCCAAGATCAAGAAGCGCCGCGACGGGTCGGCCCCCGCGGTGCACCTCGTCGAGAACCCCGACGTGCTCGTCGAGCTCGCCGCCGACCGGCTGCGCGACGGCCAGGTCGTCGTCGGTTTCGCCGCCGAGACGGGCGACGCCGACGGGTCGGTCCTCGAGCACGGCCGCGCCAAGGCGCTGCGCAAGAAGGCCGACCTGCTCGTCGTGAACGCGGTCGGGGACGGCCGCGGGTTCGGGACGGACGTCAACGACGTGGTCGTGCTCGACGCCCGCGGCGAGGTCGTCTCCGCCGCCGCCGGCAGCAAGGACGACGTCGCGCACGCCGTGTGGGACGCGGTGCTCGCCCGCTGGTGAACGGCCGGTGAGAGGGTCGTTTCCGTCCCGTTAGGCTGTGCGCCATGACTGAGGCTTCCGCGCGCCTGTTCACGTCCGAGTCGGTGACGGAAGGCCACCCCGACAAGGTGTGCGACCAGATCTCCGACGCGATCCTCGACGCGATCCTCGACCAGGACCCGGCCGCGCGCGTCGCCGTCGAGACGATGGTGACGACGGGCCTCGTGCACGTCGCCGGCGAGGTGACGACGAGCGCGTACGTCGAGATCCCGCAGGTCGTCCGCGAGGTCGTGCAGGGCATCGGGTACACGTCGTCGCACATCGGCTTCGACGGTGAGTCCTGCGGCGTCTCGGTCTCGATCGGCCAGCAGTCGCCCGACATCGCGCAGGGCGTCGACAAGTCCCTCGAGGTCCGTCAGGACTCCGCCGACATCGACCCGCTCGACCTGCAGGGCGCGGGCGACCAGGGCCTCATGTTCGGCTACGCGTCCGACGACACCCCGACGCTGCTGCCGCTGCCCATCTGGGTCGCGCACCGGCTCGCGGAGCGGCTCGCCGAGGTGCGGCGCCAGGACCTGGTGCCCGGTCTGCGGCCCGACGGCAAGACGCAGGTCACGATCGGCTACGAGGGCGACCGGGCGGTGTCGCTCGACACCGTGGTGCTCTCGACCCAGCACGACCCGGACGTCAATCTCGACACCTACCTGCGCCCCGCGATCGCCGAGCACGTCGTCGCGCCTGTCCTCGCGCAGCTCGAGCTCGACACGAGCGACCACCGCCTGCTCGTGAACCCGACCGGCACGTTCGTCGTCGGCGGGCCCAAGGGTGACGCGGGCCTCACGGGCCGCAAGATCATCGTCGACACCTACGGCGGTTACGCGCGGCACGGCGGCGGCGCGTTCTCCGGCAAGGACCCGTCGAAGGTCGACCGGTCGGCCGCGTACGCGATGCGCTGGGTCGCGAAGAACGTCGTCGCGGCGGGCCTGGCGAAGCGCTGCGAGGTGCAGGTCGCGTACGCGATCGGCAAGTCGCACCCCGTCGGCCTGTACGTCGAGACGTTCGGCACGGGTGTCGTGCCCGTCGAGCGGCTGACCGCGGCGATCCGCGAGGTGTTCGATCTGCGCCCGGCCGCGATCATCCGCGACCTCGACCTGCTGCGCCCGATCTACCGCAAGACCGCCGCGTACGGCCACTTCGGTCGCGAGCTCCCCGAGTTCACCTGGGAGCGCACCGACCGCGCGGCCGACCTGCTGGCCGCCGTCGGCTGAGCCGGCCCGCGTGCCGCGAGCCGGAGCCGCCCCGGGTGACGGGGCCGTGGACGTGACGGCGGGCGAGCAGCTCGTCCTCGACGGGGTGCCCGGACCGCGCCGTCGCGCTCGCCCACGTCTGGGCGCCGCCGACCTCGAGCCCGCCGAGCGGCTGCCCGTCGCGCGGGTGGCCGTCGACCTGTCGCCGCCGCACCTGGACCGCACGTTCGAGTACCTGGTGCCCGCCCGGTTCGACGCGCAGACGGTCCCCGGCGTGCGGGTCAAGGTCCGGTTCGGCGGGCAGGACGTCGACGGGTACGTGCTGGACCGCGCGGAGACGGCCGAGCACACGGGCCGGCTCGTCCCGCTGCGCCGGGTCGTCTCGGCGGAGCCCGTGCTGACGCCCGCCGTGCTGGCGCTCGCGCGCGCGGTCGCGGACCGGTGGGCCGGGACGCTGTCCGACGTGCTGCGCCTCGCCGTGCCGACGCGGCACGCGCGCGTCGAGGCGGAGACGTTCGCCGTGCCCGACGGCACCCCGACGGCCCCGGCCGCGGGCGCCGACGCGTCCGCCTGGTCGGCCTACCGGGGCGGACCGGCGTTCGTGCAGCACGTCCTTGCCGGCGGTGCCCCGCGCGCGGTGTGGACGGCGCTGCCGGGTGCGCCGGGGGAGCGGTGGGAGGACGCGGTCGCGCAGGCCGTCGCCGCGTGCGTGCTCGGCGGCCGCGGCGCCCTGGTCGTGGTGCCCGACGCGCGCGACGTCGTGCGGGTCCTCGCCGCGCTCGAGAGCGCGGGGGTGCCCGCCTGGTCGCCCGAGCGGACCGGCGGTGCGGTGCGGCTCACCGCGGACGACGGGCCCGCGCCGCGGTACCGGTCGTTCCTGGCCGCGCTGCGCGGCGCCGCCGACGTGGTCGTCGGGACACGCGCGTCGGCGTTCGCACCCGTGCGCGACCTCGGCCTCGCGGTCTGCTGGGACGACGGCGACCCGCTGCACGCCGAGCCGCGCGCGCCCTACCCGCACGTGCGCGAGGTGCTCGCGCTGCGCTCCGACCTCGCCGGGTGCGCGCTGCTCGTCGGCGGGCACGGCCGGACCGTCGAGGCGCAGGCGCTCGTCGCGTCCGGGTGGGCGCGCGAGGTCGCGGCCGACCGTGCGACGACGCGCGCCCGCACCCCCCGGGTCCAGGCGCTGACGTCCGTCGAGCTCGCCCGGGAGGGGCCCGCCGCCGCCGCGCGCCTGCCGTCCCCGGCGTGGCGGACCATCCGCGACCGGCTCGCCGCGGGACCGGTGCTCGTCCAGGTGCCGCGCGCGGGCTACGTGCCGGTCCTCGCATGCGGGCGGTGCCGCGCGGACGCGCGCTGCGGCACGTGCCACGGCCCGCTCGGGATCACCGGGCAGGACGGCGTGCCGACGTGCCGGTGGTGCGGGCGGCTCGCGACCGCGTGGCGCTGCGACACGTGCGGGGCGACCGCGCTGCGCTCGGTGCGCGTCGGGTCGGAGCGCACCGCCGAGGAGCTCGGCCGCGCGTTCCCGGGCGTCGCCGTGCGGGTCTCGGGCGCGCGCGCGTCGGGCGGCGTGCTCGACCGTGTGCCCGACGCGCCCGCCGTCGTCGTCGCGACGCCCGGCGCCGAGCCCGTCGCGCCCGCGGGCTACGCGGCCGCGGTCCTGCTCGACGCCGCCGTCGGCACCTCGGGGGCCGGTCTCGGGAGCGCCGTGTCGGCCCTGCGGCGCTGGCTCACCGCCGCCGCGCTCGTGCGGCCGGCGGGCGACGGGGGGACCGTGCTGCTCGTCGGTGACGCGCCGGAGCGGCCCACGCAGGCCCTCGTCCGGTGGGACCCCGCCGGACTCGCCGAGCGGGAGTCCGCCGAGCGCGCCGAGCTCGGGCTGCCGCCCGCGGTCCGCGTCGCCGCCGTCACCGGACCACGCGACGCGGTCGAGGCCCTCGTCGGCCGGATCGAGCTCGACGACGTCGACGTGCTCGGTCCCGTCCCCGTGCCGGCGACCCCCGGCAAGGGGCCGTCGACGGCGCTCGAGCCCGACGTGCGCGCGCTCGTCCGGGTGCCCCGCACGCGCGGCGCGGCGCTCGCCCGCGCGGTCGCGGCGTCCCTCGCGACCCGCAGCGCGCGGCGCGAGGGTGGCACGCTGCGCGTCCAGCTCGACCCGGCGGACCTGCAGTGAGCGTCGTCGTGCTCGACCTCGGCAACGTCCTCGTGCGCTGGGACCCGTACCGCGCGTACGCGGGCCGGATGTCGCGCGCCGACGTCGACCGGTTCTTCGCCGACGTCGACTTCGCGACGCTCAACCACCGGCAGGACGCCGGTCGCCCGTGGGCCGACGCCCGCGCCGAGGTGCTCGCGACGCACCCGCAGCACGTCGACGCCCTCGACCTGTACGTCCGGCACTTCGCCGACACGCTCCCGGGCCCTGTGCCGGGCAGCGCCGAGGTCGTCGACGACCTCGCCGCCGCGGGCGTGCGGCTCCTCGGGCTGACGAACTGGTCCGCGGAGACGTTCCACCACGCCGCGCCCGCCGCACCCGCGATCGGACGGCTCGAGGCCGTGCTCGTGTCGGGTGAGGTCGGGCTCGCGAAGCCCGACCCCGCGATCTTCCGGCTGCTCGCCGCACAGTTCGACGTCGACCCCGCCGACGCCGTCTTCGTCGACGACTCGCCCGCGAACGTCGCCGCCGCGCGCGAGGTCGGGTTCCACGGGATCGTCTTCACCGACGCGGCCGCGCTGCGCCGCGACCTCACCGCCCGCGGGCTCCTCGGCCGCGGCCCCCTCGACGCGGGGACCGCCGCCGACGCCACCTAGGATCGTCGGCATGCGACTGCTCTTCGCCGGAACCCCCGCGGCCGCGGTGCCGTCGCTCGAGGCGCTCCTCGCCTCCCGGCACGAGGTCGTCGCCGTCCTCACCCGCCCCGACGCCCGCTCGGGCCGCGGTCGTACGCTGCACCCCAGCCCCGTCAAGGAGCGCGCGCTCGACGCCGGCGTCGAGGTCCTCACCCCCCAGCGGCCCCGCGACGAGGAGTTCGTCGCCCGCCTGAAGGAGCTCGCCGTCGACGCCGCACCCGTCGTCGCGTACGGCGCGATCCTGCCCGCGAGCGTCCTCGACGTCCCCACCCACGGGTGGGTCAACCTGCACTTCTCCGTCCTGCCCGCGTGGCGCGGTGCCGCACCCGTGCAGCACGCCCTCATCGCCGGCGACGAGGTGACCGGCGCGACCACGTTCCGCATCGAGCAGGGCCTCGACACCGGCCCCGTGTTCGGCACGCTCACCGAGACCGTGCGTCCCCGCGACACCGCGGGCGACCTGCTCGAGCGGCTCTCCCACGCGGGCGCCGGCCTGCTCGTCAGCACCCTCGACGCCATCGAGGACGGCATCCTCAGCCCCGTCCCGCAGCCCGCCGACGGCGTCAGCCACGCCCCGAAGATCGAGGTCGACGACGCCCGCGTCCGCTGGACCCACCCCGTGCACGCCGTCGACCGCCGCATCCGCGGCTGCACCCCCGCACCCGGCGCCTGGACGACGCTGCCCGACGGCGCCCGCCTCGGCCTCGGACCCGTCACCCCCGCACCCGACGTGCACGACCTGCGGCCCGGCGAGCTGCGCGTGACCAAGCGCGACGTGCTCGTCGGCACAGGCGGGGGCGCCGTCCGCCTCGGGCTCGTCACCCCGCCCGGCAAGCGCCCCATGCCGGCCGCCGACTGGGCGCGCGGCGCGCGACCCGCCGACGGCACCGTCCTCGGAGCGGAGGCCGCCGCATGAGCCCGGCCGACCGCCCCGACCGCGACCGGCCCGCCCGAGACGGCGACCGGCCCGCCCGAGACGGCGACCGGCCCGCCCGAGACGGCGACCGCAGCCGCGGCGCACGTCAGCGCCCCGACGCCGCGGAAGGCCGCGACGCCCAGGGCCGCCAGCGCGGCGCCGCCCGCCGCGAGGGCCGCTCGACGCGCACCACGTCCGCGCCGTCCCAGCGCCGCCGCAGCACCGACCCCGCCCGCCGCGTCGCGTACGACGTGCTGCGCACCGTCGCCGAGGGCGACGCCTACGCCAACCTCGTCCTGCCGCCCCTCCTGCGCGAGCGCCGGATCACCGGCCGCGACGCCGCCTTCGCGACCGAGCTCGCATACGGCACCCTGCGGCTGCGCGGCCGCTACGACGCCGTCCTCGAGCTCGCCGCCGCCCGCACCACCGACACGATCGACCCGCCCGTGCTCGACGTCCTGCGGCTCGGCGCGCACCAGCTCCTCGGCATGCGCGTCCCCCCGCACGCCGCCGTCTCCGAGACCGTCGGCCTAGCACGCGACGCCCTCGGCGCCGGCCCCGCGCAGTTCGTCAACGCCGTCCTGCGCCACGTGTCCCGCGAGCCCGCAGACGCGTGGGAGCAGCGCATCGCCGACGCCGCGGGCGAGGACCCCGTCGCCCGCCTCGCCGTCGTCGGCAGCCACCCCCTGTGGGTCGCCCGCGCCCTGCGCGAGGCGCTCGCGGGCGACGGCCGGCCCGTCGACGAGCTCGGCACGCTCCTCGACGCGGACAACACCGCACCCCTCGTGACCCTCGTCGCACGGCCCGGCCTCGCCGACGTCGACGAGCTCGGCGCACCCGCCGACGGTCCCGCACCACTGTCCCCGACGGCCGTCGTCCTGGCGGGCGGCGACCCCGCGTCCGTGCCCGCCGTGCGGGAGGGACGCGCCGGCGTGCAGGACGACGGCAGCCAGCTCGTCGCGCTCGCGCTCGCGGCCGCACCGCTGGAGGGCCGCGACGAGCGGTGGCTCGACCTGTGCGCCGGGCCCGGCGGCAAGGCGGCGCTCCTCGCCGCCGAGGCCGCGCGGCGCGGGGCGCGGCTCGTCGCGAACGAGGTGCAGCCGCACCGCGCACGGCTCGTGCGGCAGTCGCTGCGCGCGGTCCCCCCGGAGGCCGTCGAGGTGGTCCGCACCGGCGACGGCCGCGTCCTCGGCGACGACGACCCCGCCGCGTTCGACCGCGTGATGGTCGACGCGCCGTGCACCGGTCTCGGGGCCCTGCGTCGTCGCCCCGAGGCGCGGTGGCGGCGCACCCCCGCCGACCTCGCGGCGCTCACCGGACTGCAGCGCGACCTCCTGGGGTCGGCGCTGCGCGCCGTGCGTGTGGGCGGCGTCGTCGCCTACGTGACCTGCTCGCCCCACCTCGCGGAGACCCGCCTCGTGGTCAAGGACGCGCTGCGGGCGGCCGCGAAGGCCGGCATCGACGTCGAGCGACTCGACACCGCCGCCGTCGTGCGGGACGTCGCACGGCGCGACGTCGACCTCACCGACCGGTCGCACGTGCAGCTGTGGCCCCACGTGCACGGCACGGACGCGATGCACCTGACGCTCCTGCGACGCACGTCCTGACCCCACGGCACCCGCGGACCGCCCCGGCGGGCGGCGCCCCGGCTGGCTACGCTGACCGCGTGCCCGCCCTCATCAACCCGAGCATCCTGTCCGCCGACTTCGCCAACCTCGAGCGCGACCTCGCGGCCATCGCCACGGCGGACTACGCGCACGTCGACGTCATGGACAACCACTTCGTCCCGAACCTCACGCTCGGGCTCCCCGTGGTGCGGCGCATCGCCGAGGTCTCGCCCGTCCCGCTCGACGTCCACCTCATGATCGAGGACGCCGACCGGTGGGCCCCCCAGTACGCCGAGGCGGGCGCGGCCTCCGTGACGTTCCACGCCGAGGCCGCCCAGGCCCCCGTCCGGCTCGCCCGCGAGCTGCGGTCCGGCGGCGTGCGCGCCGCCGTCGCCCTGCGGCCCGCGAGCCCCGTCGAGCCGTTCCTCGACCTGCTCGCCGAGGTCGACATGGTCCTCGTCATGACCGTCGAGCCCGGCTTCGGCGGCCAGTCCTTCATCGAGGGCACCCTGCCCAAGATCCGCCGCACCCGCGCCGCGATCGACGCCGCCGGGCTCGACACCTGGGTGCAGGTCGACGGGGGAGTGGCACGCGACACGATCGAGCGCATCGCCCAGGCCGGCGCGAACGTCTTCGTCGCCGGCTCGGCCGTCTACGGCGCGGACGACGTCGCGGCCGAGATCGCCGCCCTGCGCTCCCTCGCCGACGGCGCCTGAGCCGCCGCGCAGCACATCGCCGCCCCGACCGGCACCGCGGACGGACGGCCGGTCCGGCACCTGAGACAGGCAGGACGCGCCTCGGTCGGGAATTCCCCGTGTGGCATGATCGTTGGCGCAGTGCAGAACACGAACACGTGCTCCGGGGTCGGTGTAATTCCGAGCCGGCGGTGACAGTCCGCGACCCGCACGGTCCTCAGGGACCGGGCGGTTGACCTGGTGGAACTCCAGGACCGACGGTGAAAGTCCGGATGGGAGGAAGTACGTGGCGGGGCGACGCTCGGCGTCGTCCCGTGGCAGGACTCACCCTCCTGCGCGACCCCGGGGCTCGACGGCGCCCGGAGGTGAACCATGACGAGCACGGCGACCGGTGCGCCCACCCCGCCCGCCGTCCCCGGAGCGGCCCCCACGAGCGCGGCCCCCGAGGACACCGTCACCCCCGCCGAGACCGCCGCCCTGCGGCAGGCGCTCCTCGTCGCCCGCCGCGGCCCCCGGCACGGGCCCAACCCCCGCGTCGGCTGCGTCCTGCTCGGCGCCGGCGGCGCCGTCGTCGGCGAGGGCTGGCACGCCGGCGCCGGCACCCCCCACGCCGAGGTCGCGGCACTCGCCGACGCCGCCCGCCGCGGGCTCGACACCACCGGCGCCACCGCCGTCGTCACCCTCGAGCCCTGCAACCACACCGGTCGCACCGGACCCTGCACCGAGGCGCTCCTCGCCGCCGGCGTCCGGCGCGTCGTCGTCGCCGTCCCCGACCCCAACCCCGTCGCCGCCGGAGGCGCCGACCGCCTCCGTCAGGCCGGTGTCGACGTCGTCACCGGCGTCCTGCAGGACGAGGGCCGCACCCTCCTCGGCACCTGGCTGCGGTCCGTCGAGCGCGGGCGCCCCTTCGTCACCCTCAAGCTCGCCACCACGCTCGACGGGCGCGTCGCCGCCGCCGACGGCACCAGCCGCTGGATCACGTCCGACGTCGCCCGCCACCACGCCCACGACCTGCGCGCCGAGGTCGACGCCATCGCCGTCGGCACCGGCACCGTCCGCACCGACGACCCCGCCCTCACCGCACGCAACGCCGCCGGCGAGCTCCACACCGACCAGCCCCTGCGCGTCGTCGTCGGTCACCGCGACATCCCCGCCGGTGCACGCCTGCACGGCCCCGGCGGCGAGCTCCTCCACGTCCGCACCCACGACCCCGCCGAGGTCCTGCGCGTCCTCGGCGAGCGCGAGGTCCGCCACCTCCTCGTCGAGGGCGGCCCGATCCTCGCCGCCGCGTTCCTCCGCGCCGGGCTCGTCGACGAGGTCCACGCCTACGTCGCCCCCGTCCTGCTCGGCGCCGGACCCGCCGCGATCGCCGACCTCGGCGTCACCACCCTCGGCGACGCCGTCCGCCTCACCACCCGCAGCGTGCTGCCGCTCGGCCCCGACGTCCTCGTCGTCGCCACCCCCGAGCCCCCGCCCACCCCGACCCCCCAGCCCACCCAGGAGGCCTGAGATGTTCACCGGCATCGTCGAGGAGCTCGGCACCGTCGAAGCCGTCGAGCCCGGCACCGACACCGACGGCGTCGTCACCGACGCCCGCCTGCGCGTCCGCGGCCCGCTCGTCACCTCCGACGCGCGCCCCGGCGACTCCATCGCCGTCAGCGGCGTCTGCCTCACCGTCACCGACCTCCCCGGCGACGGGACCTTCACCGCCGACGTCATGCCCGAGACCCTGCGCCGCACCGCCCTCGGCGACCTCACCACCGGCACCACCGTGAACCTCGAGCGCGCGCTCGCGGTCGGTGGCCGCTACGGCGGCCACGTGGTGCAGGGGCACGTCGACGGCGTCGGCACCGTGCTGTCCAGGACGCCGGGTCCGCGCTGGGACGACGTCGAGATCGGGCTCGACCCCGCGCTCGCGCGGTACGTCGCCGAGAAGGGCTCGATCACGGTCTCCGGCGTCTCGCTCACGGTGACGCACGTCGGCGACGACTCGTTCGGCGTCTCGCTCATCCCCACCACGCTCGCGGTCACGACGCTCGGCGCCCTCGCACCCGGTGCACGCGTCAACCTCGAGGTCGACGTGCTCGCGAAGTACACCGAGCGCCTGCTCGCCACCGCGGGGGCCGCCCGGTGAGCGACGTGCGGCTCGGCACCGTCGAGGACGCGCTCGACGCGCTGCGCGCCGGCCGGCCCGTGCTCGTCGCCGACTCCCCGGACCGGGAGAACGAGGCCGACGTCATCCTCGCCGCGCAGTCCGCGACCCCCGAGTGGGTCGCGTGGACCATCCGGCACTCGTCCGGGTACCTGTGCGCGCCCATGCCCGCCGCCCGCGCCGACGCCCTGGACCTGCCGCTCATGGTCCCGCACAGCCAGGACCCGCGCCGCACCGCGTACACGGTCACGGTCGACGCCGCCACCGGCGTGACGACCGGCATCTCGGCCGCCGACCGCGCCCGCACGCTGCGCGTCCTCGCCGACCCCGCGTCGGGGCACGAGGACCTCATCCGCCCCGGCCACGTCCTGCCCCTGCGTGCGGTGCCGGGCGGCGTGCTGCACCGTGCCGGTCACACCGAGGCCGCCGTCGACCTCTGCCGCCTCGCCGGTCTGGAGCCCGTCGGCGCGATCGCCGAGCTCGTGAACGACGACGGCTCGATGACCCGCCTCCCGGACGCGTCCGCGCTCGCCGAGGCCGAGGGGCTCGTCCTGCTGACGATCGGGGACATCGTCGCGTGGCGCACCGCGCACGACGACGTCGAGCCCCCCGTCACGGACGTCCGACCCCTGCGCGACCGGGTGCACGCGACCCACACGGCCTACCTGCCCACCCGGCACGGCGACTTCCGCATCCACGGGTACCGCGACCTGCGCACCGGCGACGAGCACGTCGCGCTGGTGCCGACGAGCGGGCTGGCCGCGACCCCCGTCGTGCGGGTGCACTCCGAGTGCCTCACGGGTGACGCGTTCGGCTCGGCGCGGTGCGACTGCGGTCCGCAGCTCGACGCCGCGCTCGAGCTCGCCGCGGAGCAGGGCGGCGCCGTCGTCTACCTGCGCGGGCACGAGGGCCGGGGGATCGGCCTGCTCGCGAAGGTCGCCGCGTACGCGCTCCAGGACGAGGGCCGGGACACCGTCGAGGCGAACCTCGACCTCGGCTGGCCCGCCGACCGGCGCGAGTACGGCGCCGCGGCTGCGATCCTCGCGGACCTCGGGGTACGCCGGGTGAGTCTGCTGACGAACAACCCCGCGAAGGTCGCCGGCCTGCGCGCGCACGGCATCGAGGTCGCGGAGGTCCGCGGTCTGGAGGTCGGCCGCACACCGCAGAACGAGGCGTACCTGCGCACCAAGGCCACGTCGATGGGGCACCTGCTGCACCTGCCCACCGGCGCCCAGCGCGACCCGATCACCGTCCGGCCCGTGCTCGCGGCCCCCGCGACGCCGGGCGCCGACACCACCGACCACGCGTTCGAGAACCTGGAGGACCTGGCATGAGCGGTGCGGGAGCACCCACCCTGACCGTCGACGGGACCGGCCTGCACGTCACGGTCGTCGCCGCGAGCTGGCACACGACCATCATGGACGGGTTGCTCGCCGGCGCCCGCCGCGCGCTCGAACGGGCCAACGTGACCGACGTCCGCGTGGTGCGCGTGCCGGGCACGTTCGAGCTGCCGGTCGCCGCCGCGGTCGCCGCGCGGACCTCCGACGCGGTCGTCGCGCTCGGCGTCGTGATCCGGGGCGGGACGCCGCACTTCGAGTACGTCTGCCAGGGCGCGACGCTCGGCCTGACCGACGTCGCCGTCCGCACCGGCGTGCCCGTCGGCTTCGGTGTCCTCACGTGCGACGACGAGCAGCAGGCCCTCGACCGCGCCGGCCTGGAGGGCTCGCACGAGGACAAGGGTGCCGAGGCCGCGGAGGCCGCCGTCGCGACGGTCGTCGCGCTGCGGGGCCTGTGACGTGGGACCGCTCGGCTGGCTGTTCGACGCCACGCTGACGATCGCCGGCCACGACATCCTGTGGCGGGAGATCGTGGGCAACCTGTTCGGCCTCGCGTCCGCCGTCGGCGGGCTGCGTCGCCGCGTGTGGGCGTGGCCCGTCGGCATCGTCGGCAACGTCCTGCTGTTCACGGTCTTCCTCGGCGGCGTGTTCCACACGCCTCAGCAGACCGACCTGTACGGGCAGGCCGGCCGACAGGTGTTCTTCGTCGTCGTGTCCGTCTACGGGTGGGTGCGGTGGCGGCAGTCGCAGCGCGTCGCGCTGGAGCACGGCGCACCCGCCGACACGCCCGCGGTCGTCCCGCGCTGGGCCGGACCGCGGGGGTGGGTGCTCATCGGGAGCGTCGCCGTCGTGGGGACCGTCGGGTTCGCCGCCCTGTTCTCCGCGCTCGGCTCGTGGGGTCCGTGGGCGGACGCCTGGATCTTCGTCGGGTCGCTGCTCGCGACGTACGGCATGGCGCGCGGCTGGATCGAGTTCTGGCTCATCTGGATCGCGGTCGACGTGGTCGGGGTGCCGCTGCTGGTCTCGGCCGGCTACTACCCGTCGGCCGTGCTCTACGTCGTGTACGCGGGGGTCGTGGTCTACGGCTTCACGGTGTGGCTGCGCGCCCGGGGCGAGGAGCAGGTGGTCGAGGCGGGGGAGCGGCGCGAGGTCACCGCCTGATTTCGACCCGTGTGCGCGGGCCGCGGCCCTCCGCATGTCGGTCGGCCGGGGGAGCGGTCGCACGTCCCGCGTCCGCCACACTCCCTCGCCGTACCCCCTGCACTCGCCGTGGGCGGGGTAGGGCGGCGTAAGGGGGCAGGGCGGCACAGCGCGGCACAGCTCGGCACAGACGGCCAGCACGGCCTCCGGCGCGTCCGGATTGCGTGATAACAGGCCAATGCGTCCACGACGCCCGAGATGCCCGCACTCCCTCGCGCCTCCGATGTCTCACCACGGTCGTCGCGATGCCCGGACGAGGGGAGGACGCCTGACAGGCGGACGGGGGACGGGTCACCCCGGACGCGCGTCTAGGCTTGTCCGACGTGAAGACCTTCGACGCCCTGTTCGCCGAGCTCGCCGAGAAGGCGGCCACGCGCCCCGCCGGCTCCCGCACGATCACCGAGCTCGACGCCGGCGTCCACGCCATCGGCAAGAAGATCGTCGAGGAGGCCGCCGAGGTCTGGATGGCCGCCGAGCACGAGAGCGACGAGCGCACCGCCGAGGAGATCTCCCAGCTGCTCTACCACCTGCAGGTGCTCATGCTGGCCCGCGGGCTCACGCTCGACGACGTGTACACGCACCTCTGAGCCTCCCGCCCCGCCCGCGCCGACACCCCCGATAGGACCCCCGTGCTGAGGATCGCCGTCCCCAACAAGGGCTCGCTCTCCGAGCCCGCCACCGAGATGCTCCGGGAGGCCGGGTACCGCCAGCGCCGCGACTCCCGCGAGCTGGTGCTGCCCGACCCGGACAACGGCGTCGAGTTCTTCTTCCTGCGTCCCCGCGACATCGCGGTGTACGTCGGGGCGGGGACGGTCGACGTCGGCGTCACCGGCCGCGACCTGCTGCTCGACTCCGAGTCCGCCGCGGTCGAGCACCTCGCGCTGGGCTTCGGCCGGTCGACGTTCCGCTGGGCCGCGCCCGTCGGCGAGATGAGCGACGTGTCGCACGTCGAGGGCCGCCGCGTCGCCACCTCGTACCCCGGACTGGTGGCCGCGTACCTCGCGGAGCGCGGCGTCAGCGCCGCCGGGATCGTGCGCCTGGACGGCGCGGTGGAGACCGCGACCCGCCTCGGGGTCGCCGACGTCATCGCCGACGTCGTCGAGACCGGCACGACCCTCAAGGCCGCCGGGCTCGAGATCTTCGGCGAGCCGATCCTGCGCTCCGAGGCCGTCCTCGTGCGCCGCTCGGGCACCGACGAGCCCGCGGGGCTCGACGTCCTCACGCGTCGCCTGCAGGGCGTGCTCACGGCCCGCGAGTACGTGCTCATCGACTACGACGTGCCGCTCTCGCTCGTCGAGCAGGCCGTCGCCATCACGCCCGGCCTCGAGTCGCCCACCGTCTCGCCGCTGCACAACCGCGAGTGGGCCGCGGTCCGCGCGATGGTGCAGCGGTCGCAGACGAACCGCGTCATGGACGCCCTCTACGACCTCGGTGCGCGCGCGATCCTCGTCACGTCGATCCACGCGTGCCGCCTGTGACGGTCGCGGTGGCTGCCCCGACGGTGTTCCGGCCGCGGCTCGCGCGGCTGGTGACGCTCGCGCTGGCCGTGGCGGTGCTGGTGCTGACGGCCGCGATCATCGTGGCGCTCCCCAACGCCGGGCCGCTCGACCGGGCCGGCTTCGCGGTCGTCGGCATGCTCATCGCGTGGTTCTGCTGGCGGCAGGCGACCGTGAGCGCCCGCGCTGACGACGACGGCCTGACGGTGCGCAACCTCATGCTCACGCGCCGGCTCGAGTGGTCCGAGATCGTCTCCGTGCGGTTCGGCCACGGGCGGCCGTGGGTGCAGCTCGACCTCGCGGACGGTGACACGCTCGCCGTCATGGGCATCCAGCGGGCCGACGGCGAGCTCGCGGAGGCGGAGGCGCGGCGCCTCGCGACGCTCGTCGCGGAGCACACCCGCACGCACCGCGACGACTGAGCCCCGCAGGTGCGCGCGGGAGCACGGCGCGCACGAAGACGCCGCCACGGTCCCGACTCGGCCCGGCGTTCAGCCGGTTCGCGTCAGTCCGTGGGACCGAGCAGGTCCACCGCGTGCACCCCGGCGACGGCCGCCGCGAGGAAGGCTGCCGGGTCGTCGTCCAGCCCCCGGCCCATCGTCGACAGCCGGACGGGCGTGCCCGTGAGCGCGCTCAGGAGGTCGGGCCCGGCGTCGACGTCGACGAGACGGTGGCGCCCGTGCGGCGCGGTGAGCGCGGCGACCTGGTGGCGCACGCGCCGCCCGAGCGCGTCGAGCCCACCCTCGGGATCGGGGTCGAACACGGGCACCGGCACGTCGGCGGGCGCGAGCGCGACGCGCCCGTACGCGGTGAGCGAGTGGTGCGAGACGCCGAGGTGGCGTTCGCGCGGGTCGGCGCCGCTGACGCGCAGCGACGCGACGGGTCGGCCCCGGAGCGTGGCGGCGGCGTTCACGGCCTCGCCCGCCGCGACGCCGGAGAAGCCCCACCGGGTGCCGGTGCCGAGGTTGCCGGGTCCCTGCGCGACGACGACGAGGTCGGCGCCGACGACGTGCCGGGCGGCGAGGAGGCCGGTGTGGACGGTGACGGCCTCGTGGTCGCCGCCGAAGGCCTGCCCCGTCGTGACGCAGGCGTCGATCCAGCCGGCGTCGCGGAGGCCGGCGACGGTGCGGGAGAACCAGGCGGGGAGCGCGCCCCCGTCGGTCATGACGTAGGCGACCGTGGGCGCGACGCGGCCGGCCCGGGCGGCGGCGTACCGGGCGCCGGCGACGATCGCGGGGAGCGCCGAGTGCAGGTCGGCGACGACGACGGGGAGGCCGTCGAGGTCGTCCGCGTCGCGGAGCGTCTCGTGGTGCGGTGACTCCTGGTCGTCGACGCCGAGAACCATCGCCTGGAGTGGGGTGTAGCGGGCCTTGACGAGGTGCCCGGGGCCGGGTGGCGGGTCGGCGGGCAGGTCGCCGCCCGGGGCCGCGACCAGCGCGTACCCGCCCGTGCCGAGCCCGCGGGCCAGCGCGGAGACGTTGAGCAGGACCCGGTCGCCGACGGCGGGGGAGCCGACGAGGTCGGGGTAGGCGAGCGCCCGGACGGTGTCCGGCAGCGTGCCGGTGCCCGGGTCGTCGAGGGCCACCGTGAGCTCGTGCGCGCCCGGCCAGGCCGTCCCGCTCGCGACGACGACACCCGAACGCCACGTGATCACCGCCCCACCGTACCGGTGCGGCTACCGTGGTCCCCGATGCCCCCCGCGATCCCGCCCGCAGAGCGCCTGCTCAACCTCGTCATCGCCCTCGTGAACACGTCCGGCCGCATGACCAAGGAGCAGGTGCGCGCGAGCGTCGCCGGTTACCAGGACGCGCCGTCCGACGACGCGTTCGAGCGGATGTTCGAGCGCGACAAGGACACGTTGCGCGAGCTCGGGATCCCGGTGCTCACGGTCACGGACGCCGGCCACGGCGACGACATCGGGTACCGGATCGACGCCGAGCAGTACGCGCTGGCGCCGCTCGACCTGACCGCGGGGGAGCTGGGCGTGCTGGCGATGGCGGCGCAGCTGTGGCAGGACCAGTCGCTGCGGGCGGACACGTCGCGCGCGCTGACGAAGCTGCGTGCCGTGGGCGCCGCCCCGCAGTCGACGGACCTCGTCGCGGGCCTCGCTCCGCGCGTGCGGTCGGGCGGCGGGGCGATCGGCCCGCTGCTGGACGCCGTGCAGGCGCGTCAGGTGGTGCGGTTCGTCTACCGCGCGGCGAACACGGGAGAGGTCCGCGAGCGCACGGTCGAGCCGTGGAAGCTGCTGGCGCGTCGTGGGGGTTGGCTGCTGGTGGGGCGTGACCGCGAGCGCGACGCGCCCCGGTCGTTCCGGTTGAGCCGCGTGGAGGGTGCCGTGCGTGTCGTCGGTGCGCCGGGCGCGTTCGAGCCGCCGTCGGCGGAGGAGCTGTCCGCGGCGTTGCACCCGTGGGAGGAGCGGCCGGAGCGGGTCGCGACGCTCGCGGTGCTGCCGGAGCGGGCGGGCGCGGCGCGGGCGCGGGCGGTGCCGGCTCCCGAGGGCGCGCCGGACGTGCGGGCGGACCCGCGCACGGCTGCGGTGCTGGCGCACCGGGACGTGGTGCACGTGCCGTTCCGGTCGGACTGGGAGCTCGCGGAGGAGCTCGTGGGGTACGGCGACGCGGTGGTGGTGCTGGACCCGCCGAGCGTGCGGCACGCGGTGCTGCGCCTGCTGCGGACGGCTGCGACGCTCGACGCGTCGACGACCGCGGGGGGTGGGGTGCATGGCTGAGCGCGCGAGCGACCGGCTGCTGCGCATGCTCGGGATGATCACGTACCTGGACCGGCACGCGGGTGTCCCGGTGGAGGAGATCGCGGAGCAGTTCGGGGTGACGGCGGACCAGGTGCTGTCGGACATCGACACGCTGTGGGTCACGGGTACGCCGGGGTACTTCCCGCACGACCTGATCGACTTCGACGCGGCGTCGTACGAGCAGGGTGTGGTGCGGCTGACGGAGTCGCGGGGGATGACGCGCCCGTTGCGGCTGGGTGCGCGGGAGGCGGTGGCGCTGCTGGCGGCGCTGCGGGCGCTGGACTCGTCGTTGCGGCCGGCGCTCGACCCGGAGCAGGCCGCGGTGCTGTCGTCCGCGCTGGACAAGCTGACGACGGCGGCGGGTGACGCGGCGGCGGCGCTCGACGTGCGGCTGGGGCTCGACGCGGCCCCGGAGGTCGCGACGGCGGTCGCGACGGCGCTGCGCGGCGGTCGTCGTCTGCACCTGCGCTACGTGGACGCGTCGGACGTGACGACGGAGCGGGACGTGGACCCGCTGCGGCTGGTCACGGACGACGAGCGGTCGTACCTGCTCGCGTGGTGCCGACTGGTCGACGGGGAGCGGTTGTTCCGGGTGGACCGGATCCTGGCGGCGGCGGTGCTCGACCTGCCGGTGGCGGACCACACGGTGGCGCCGGACGCGGGCGAGTTCCAGCCGGGCCCGGACGGTGAGCTGGTGACGCTGCACCTGCGCAGCCCGGCGCGCTGGGTCGCGGAGAGCACGCCGGTGGAGGCGGTGCGGAACCTCGACGACGGCTCGTTCGAGGTCGACCTGCGGGTCCTGCGGCCCGCGTGGCTGCGTCATCTGGTGCTCCAGGTGGCTGACGACGTGCTCGGCGTGCGCCCGGTGCGGGTCGCGACGGAGGTCGCGGCGGCGGCGCGCGCGGCTCTGGCTGCGTACGGTCCGCTCGCGGACGAGGAAGGCTGACGCCGTGCTGTGGTTCTCGGTGTGGGCGGTGCTGGTGGTGGGCACGCTCGTCGGCGCGTTCTTCCTGGGGCGCCGGTTGTGGCGGTCGGGGCTGGAGCTCGGTCGCGCGCTGGCGGCGGCTGCGGAGACGTGGGGGCAGCTTGCGGACCGGCTGGCCGAGCTGCAGGCGCTGGCGGCGGAGAACCGGGTCGACACGGGGCCGACCGTGCTGGCGCCTCGCGGCCCGTTGCGGGAGCGTCGGGCGGCGCTGCGTGAGGAGCGGGTCGCGCGTCGGGCGGCCCGTGCGGAGCGGCACTGGCGGACCCGGCAGTCGTGGCGTGCGTACTGGGGCTGAGGGAGCATCCGGACAGGTCCGGCGGGGTTAGGATGCGCGGGACTCGCACCGCGACGGAGGTAGCCCCGTGATCCGAAACCTGAGCGCCTGGCACATCATCGTGCTGGTGCTGGTCGTCCTGCTGCTGTTCGGGGCGAACCGCCTCCCGGGGCTCGCCAAGAGCGTCGGCCAGTCGATGAAGATCTTCAAGTCCGAGGTGAAGGACCTGCGGGACGACGACAAGCGTCCTGACGAGCCGACCGAGGGCACCACGCCTCCGAAGGTCTGACCGCGTGAGCAGCTCCCGCCGCGGGCGCGACCCCGGCGGCCGGATGCCGCTGCGGGCCCACCTCCTCGAGCTGAGGAAGCGCCTCGTCCTCGCGTCCATCGGTGTCGTCCTCGGCGCCGTGCTCGCCTGGATCTTCTACGACCCCGTCTTCGAGGCCATCCAGCAGCCGCTGGAGGCCGCCGGCTCGACGCGTGACGGGCTCGTCTCCCTGAACTTCGCGGGTGTCGCCGCGCCCTTCGACATGCGCGTGAAGATCACGGTGTTCCTCGGCGTGATCCTGTCCAGCCCGTGGTGGCTCTACCAGTTGTGGGCGTTCATCACCCCGGGCCTGACGCGCCGTGAGCGCGGGTACGCGTTCGGGTTCCTCGGCGCGGCCGTGCCGCTGTTCCTGGGCGGCGCCCTGCTGGCCTGGTACGTGCTGCCGCACGCGGTGCAGCTGCTCATCGAGTTCACGCCGTCGGGTGCGACGAACCTGGTGGACGCGCAGACGTACCTCGGGTTCGTCATGCGCGTGATGCTCGTGTTCGGGCTGGCGTTCCTGCTGCCCGTGGTCATGGTCGCGCTGAACTTCGCGGGCCTGGGTACGGCGGCGACGTGGCGCAAGGGCTGGCGGTGGGCGGTGATGATCGCGTTCACGTTCAGCGCGATCATGACGCCGACGCCGGACGCGATCACGATGATCGCGGTCGCGATCCCGATCTGCCTGCTGTACGCGGGTGCGCTGGTCATCTGCACGGTGCACGACCGGCGTGTCGACCGTCGGCGTCTCGCGGCCGGGCTGCCGAGGCTCGACGGCACGTTCCCCGACGACGCCGAGGCCGCCGCCACGTGAGGCACGTCGGCGTCGTCGTGAACCCCACGGCCGGCCGGGGTCGCGGCGTCGAGGCCGGCCGACGCGTGCACGAGCTCCTCGTGGCCCGCGGCATGAAGGTCGAGGACCTGTCGGCCCCGACGCTCGCGCAGGCGACGGACCGGGCCCGGGCGGCGGCCGTGCAGGGGCTCGACGCGCTGGTCGTGGTCGGCGGCGACGGCATGGTCCATCTGGGGGCGAACGTCGTGGCGGGCACGGCGCTGCCGCTCGGCATCGTCGCGGCCGGCACGGGCAACGACATCGCCCGCACCCTCGGTCTCCCGCGCGGGGACGTCGAGGCGGCGGTGGGTGTGGTCGAGCGGGCGCTGGACACCGGTCCGCGCCGCGTCGACGCGGTCCGGGTCGGCACCCCCGAGCACTCCGCGCACGAGTGGTACGTGGGCGTGCTGTCGTGCGGCATCGACGCCGCGGTGAACGCGCGCGCCAACACCATGACGTGGCCGCGCGGCTCTGCCCGGTACGTCCGTGCGCTCGCCGCCGAGCTCGCGTCGTTCCGGCCCTACGGGTACCGGGTGACGCTCGACGACCGCACGTGGGAGTCGGCCGGCACGCTCGTCGCGATCGCGAACGTCCCGTGGTTCGGCGGCGGGCTGAAGATCGCCCCCGACGCGCGCGTCGACGACGGCCTGCTCGACGTCGTGGTCGCCGGGCCGTTGTCCCGCGCCGCGGTGACGCGCATCTTCCCCGGCATCTACCAGGGCCGGCACGTCGACCACCCGGCGGTCACCGTGGTGCGCAGCCGGTCGGTCGTCGTCGAGCCGCTGGTCGACGTCGGGGCGACCCCTCCGCCCGCGTTCGCGGACGGCGAGCGCGTCGGGCCGCTGCCGCTGCGCGTGCAGGTCGACCCGGGCGCGCTGTCCGTCCTCGCCTGACCGGGCCGTGGCACGGGCGGCGCGCCCACGGTCCGGGACGTGCGTCGTGACCGCGCGTGCCTAGGGTGTGCGTGTGGTGTCACGCAGGCGTCGTCCGTCCTCCGGTCCCGGCCCGTCGACGGTGTCGGCCGAGCCGTCGCCCGCCGAGCGGTACGCGGCGGCCCGGCGTCGCGCGGAGACGGAGCGCGGTGAGCTCGCGCAGTTCCGCGAGCTGCTGAGCTTCCCCCTCGACGACTTCCAGGCCGAGGCGTGCGCGGCCCTGGAGCGCGGCAGCGGCGTCCTCGTCGCGGCGCCGACGGGCGCGGGCAAGACGGTCGTGGGGGAGTTCGCCGTCCACCTCGCCCTCGCGGCCGGCCGGAAGGCGTTCTACACGACGCCGATCAAGGCGCTGTCGAACCAGAAGTACGGCGACCTCGTGCGGCGGTACGGGCCCGAGCGTGTCGGCCTGCTCACGGGCGACACGACCATCAACGGGGAGGCGCCCGTCGTCGTCATGACGACCGAGGTGCTGCGCAACATGCTGTACGCCGGGTCGCAGACCCTCGCAGGGCTGGGCTTCGTCGTGATGGACGAGGTGCACTACCTCGCCGACCGGTTCCGCGGGCCGGTCTGGGAGGAGGTCATCATCCACCTGCCCGACGACGTGCAGCTCGTCTCGCTGTCGGCGACGGTCTCGAACGCGGAGGAGTTCGGCGACTGGCTCGCGACCGTCCGCGGCGACACGACGGTGGTCGTGAGCGAGCACCGTCCCGTGCCGCTCGGGCAGCACGTCCTCGTGCGCGGCGACCTGCTCGACCTCTACGCGGGCCACGTCGACCCGACGGACCCCGGCGTCGACCCGCCGATCAACCCGGACCTCGTCCAGCTGCTGCGGCGCGGCGAGCGCTCCGAGGGTCCGGGCCGCCGCGGGCCGGGCGACCGCGGCTACCGGGGGCGCGGCGGGCACCGCCCGGGCGGCGGGTCCGTGCTCGGCCGCCCGACGCCCCGGTTCGCGGTCGTCGACGCGCTCGACAAGGACGACCTGCTGCCCGCGATCGTGTTCATCTTCTCGCGCGCCGGGTGCGAGGCGGCGGTGCAGCAGTGCCTCGCCGCGGGGGTGCGCCTCACCGGGCCCGCGGAGCAGGCGACGATCCGGCAGATCGTCGAGGAGCGTTGCGCCGCCGTGCCGCCCGAGGACCTCGACGTCCTCGGGTACTGGGACCTCCTCGACGCGCTCAGCCGCGGTGTCGCCGCACACCACGCGGGCATGCTGCCGCTGTTCAAGGAGACCGTCGAGGACCTGTTCTCGCGCGGGCTGGTGAAGGTCGTGTTCGCGACCGAGACGCTCGCGCTCGGCATCAACATGCCCGCCCGCTCCGTGGTGCTCGAGAAGCTCGTCAAGTGGGACGGGTCCAGCCACGTCGACGTGACCCCCGGCGAGTACACGCAGCTCACGGGCCGCGCGGGACGCCGCGGGATCGACACCGAGGGGCACGCCGTCGTCGTCGCGCACTCCGGCCTCGACCCGGTGCAGCTCGCCGGGCTCGCGTCGAAGCGCCTGTACCCCCTGCGGTCGAGCTTCCGGCCCACGTACAACATGGCCGTCAACCTCGTCGCCCAGGTCGGCCGCGACCGCGCCCGCGAGGTGCTCGAGACGTCGTTCGCGCAGTTCCAGGCGGACCGCGGCGTCGTCGGGCTCGCCCGGCAGGCGCAGTCCCACGCCGAGGCGCTCGACGGATACGCCGAGGCGATGCGCTGCCACCTCGGCGACTTCGCGGAGTACGCGCGCATCCGCCGCGACATCACCCGCCTGGAACGCGACCAGTCGCGTGCCGCCGCCGCCGCGCGCCGCGCCGACGTCGCGCGCTCGCTCGAGGGGCTGCGCGTCGGCGACGTGCTCGAGATCCCCGTGGGGCGGCGCTCCGGCCACGCCGTCGTCATCGACCCGGGCGGCGCCGGCGGGTTCGACGGCCCGCGCCCGACCGTCCTCACGACCGACCGGCAGGTGCGGCGCCTCACCGTCGCCGACGTCGGCACCGGCGCCCGCACCGTCGGCCACCTCCGGGTCCCCAAGGGCTTCAGCGCCCGTGTGCCCGCCGCCCGACGCGAGCTCGCCGCCGCGCTGCGGTCGTCGCTGTCGTCCGGCGCGGTCGGTGACGGCGACCCCCGGGGCGACCACCGCCCCGGTGCGCGACGCGGACGACCGCCCCGGCACACCGCCGCGCAGGACGACGCGCAGATCGCCGAGCTGCGCCGCCGGCTGCGGGCCCACCCCTGCCACGCGTGCCCCGACCGCGACGAGCACGCCCGCTGGGCCGAGCGCTGGGACCGGCTGCGCGGCGAGCACGACGCGCTGGTCCGCCGCATCGAGGGCCGCACCGGCTCGATCGCGGCGGTGTTCGACCGCATCTGCGACGTGCTCGTCCGGCTCGGGTACCTCGACCGCGCCGACGGCACCCTGCACGTCACGGACGACGGCCGCTGGCTGCGCCGCCTCTACGCCGAGAACGACCTGCTGCTCGCCGAGTGCCTGCGGCGCGGCACGTTCGACGAGCTCGACCCGCCCGGCCTCGCCGCCGCCGTCTCCACGCTCGTCTTCCGTTCGCGCCGCGAGGACCAGGGCGAGCCCCGCGTGCCCGGCGGGCCCGCCAGCCGGCTCGGCGTCGCCCTCGACGGCACGCTGCGCGCCTGGTCCGAGCTCGAGGACCTCGAGGCGGAGCACCGCCTGGAGACGACCGTGCCGCTCGACCTCGGCCTCGTCGAGGCCGTGCACCGGTGGGCCGCGGGACGCAGCCTCGACGCCGTGCTGCGCGGCGGCGAGCTGTCCGCAGGCGACTTCGTGCGGTGGTGCAAGCAGGTCATCGACGTGCTCGACCAGGTCGCACAGGCGGCCCCGCACGAGCGCACCCGGACCACCGCGCGCCGCGCCGTCGACGCCGTCCGGCGAGGTGTCGTGGCGTACTCGTCGGTCTGACCGGGGACGTGTGACCCGCCTGACGGTCCCGCCCGTGCCGATCCGTCCCGATTTCGCCCGGGTGCAACCCGCTGACCTGCCCTATCGTGAGCCGATGTGAGCGCGACCCTCTACCGCAACGGCGTCATCCACTCCCCGGCCGACCCGTTCGCGCAGGCGCTGCTCGTCGACGACGGCGTCGTGGCCTGGCTCGGCGACGACGACACGGCCGACGGGCTGGCGGCCCGCGCCGACGAGGTCGTCGACCTGGACGGCGCGCTCGTCGCCCCCGGCTTCGTCGACGCGCACGTGCACGTCCTCGAGACCGGTCTCGCCCTCGAGAGCGTCCCGCTGTCCGCCGACGCCGGCGTCCGGTCCCTCGCCGACGCGCTCGACGCCGTCGCCCGAGCGGCCCGCGAGCGCCCTGCGGGCGACGCCGACACCCCGCTGCTCGGGTTCGGGTGGGACGAGCTCGAGTGGCCCGAGGGGCGACCGCCGACGCGCGCCGAGCTCGACGCCGCCGCCGGGGGAGCACCCGTGTACCTCGCCCGCGTCGACGTGCACTCCGCGGTCGTGTCGACCGCCCTCGCCCGCGCGGCGGGTCTGGAGGGCCTGGCCGGGTGGTCCGACGACGGCCGCGTGGAGCGCGACGCGCACCACGCCGCCCGCGAGGCCGCCCGCCGCCTCTCGCCCGAGCGCCGTTCCGCGGTGTACCGGCGGGCGCTCGCGCACGCGGCCGCGCAGGGTGTCGTGTCGGTGCACGAGCTGAGCGCGCCGTTCATCGACACCCGTGAGGGCCTGGTCGAGCTGCTCACGACGACGGCGGACGCCGCGAGCGCGTTGCCGTTCGTCGTCGGCTACCGCGGTGAGCTGTGCGTGACCGTGGACGACGCGCGCGAGATCCTGGCGGCGGTCCCCGGCCTCACGGGCATCGGCGGCGACCTCAACGTCGACGGGTCGCTCGGCTCGCACACCGCGGCCCTGCGCACGCCCTACGCGGACGCCGAGGGCGCTGGCGCGCTGTACCTGTCCGCGGAGCAGATCGCGAACCACGTCACCGCGGTGACGCGTGCCGGCGTGCAGGGCGGGTTCCACGTGATCGGTGACCGCGCGATGGACGAGGTCGCCCTGGGCCTGCGGGCGGCCGCCGACGTCGAGGGTGTCGAGGCGATCGGCGGGGCGGGGCACCGCCTGGAGCATGCCGAGATGGTCGACGCCCCGACCCTCGCGTCGCTGATCCTGCTCGGTGTGCGGCTGAGCGTGCAGCCCGCGTTCGACGCCGCCTGGGGCGGGGAGAAGGGGATGTACGCCACGCGGCTGGGCGCCGGTCGGGCGGCGGCGCTGAACCCGCTGGCGGACCTCGCCGGGGCGGGCATCCCGCTCGCGTTCGGCTCGGACGCGCCCGTGACGCCCGTCGACCCGTGGGCGGGCGTGCGGGCTGCCGTCCAGCACACGGCGCCCGAGCAGCGCATCTCGGCGCGGGCCGCGTTCCGTGCGTCGACACGCGGCGGGTGGCGTCTCGCGGGGCTGGACCACACCGGTGCGGGCGAGCTGCGCGTCGGCGCCCCCGCGCACCTGGCGGTGTGGCGGGCCGAGCACCTGGTCGTGCAGGCGCCCGACGGACGGCTCGCGTCGTGGAGCACCGACGCCCGGGCGGGCACGCCGCTGCTGCCGTACCTCGGGCCCGACGAGGAGTCGCCGCGGTGCCTGCGGACGGTCCGCGACGGCGTCGTCCTGTTCGACGCGCTCGGCTGACGGCGGCTCGGGCAGTCCGCCCCGCGTCGACGCCGGGAGCCGGGCCGACGGCCGGTGCCCCGGGCGGGTGAATCTTGCCGGGCGCGCGCGGAGGCCCGGACATGGACGCGTGTCCGATTCCTGCGACACGCCAGACGACACGCCGGGACACGCCCACCCGGTCACCCGAGGCGGGCGCTGATGACCTGCGAGAAGGCCCTCCACCTGCGGCGACGGCGCCTTGACACCTCCGCTGATCTCGGTAGGTTCCTGAGGGTATTCGTGACCGGGGGGGACCGGTCGGGCGACACCGTCGAGAGGCCGACGCAGCGGTCGGCGGCAGGCGGACCCCGACGAGGCCCGGTGAACGGATCCCAGGGCTCCGACCGGGCCCGCGTGTTCAACAGACAACGGTCGGCGCCGCGCGCGCCCTCCGGTACGAAGGACACGCGGGCCGGTCGGTAGGGGAGCGGGACCACACCTCCCGACGGCCTTCACACGCCGCTGTCGTACCCTTGCGCGGTGCCTGTCCGTGAACCCTCCCGCTGGTGGGCCGTCGGTCTCGCCCTGATCAGCGGCCTGGTCACGCGCGCGGCGTTCCCCGCACCCGGCTGGTGGCCGGCCGCGTTCCTCGGGATGGCGCTCCTGTACCTCGCGATGCGCCGCGACAGCGCCCGCTGGAACGCGCTCGTCGGGTTCGTGTGGGGCATCGCGTTCTTCGGCCCGCTGATCACGTGGGCGAACGACGCGGTCGGCCTCGTGCCGTGGCTCGCGCTCACCGTCCTCGAGGCGTCGTACGTGGCGCTGTTCGGCGCTGCCTGGGCCTGGGCGCGGCGCGGCGAGGCGGTGTGGCGCAACGGTGGGCTCCAGGTCGTCGTGTTCGCGGTGCTGTGGGTCGCGGCCGAGGACCTCCGGTCGACGTGGCCGTTCGGTGGCTTCCCGTGGGGGCGCCTCGCGTTCTCGCAGGCCGACTCGCCGCTCGTCGCGTTCGCGTCCTGGGCGGGCACGCCGCTCGTCTCCGGGCTCGTCGTCGTCGTGGGCGTGCTCATCGGACGCGCGGTCGTCACCGTCGCCCGCGGGGCCGTGCTGCGCGCGGCCGGCGCCGTCGCCCTGGCCGCGGCCGTCGCCGTCGGCGGGGTCCTCGTCCCGCTCGCGACGGCCGAGCAGGCGGGCGTCCTGCGGGTCGGCGCGGTCCAGGGCAACGTCCCCGGGACCGGGCTCGACGCGTTCGGTCAACGCTCCGCGGTGCTCGGCAACCACGTCACCGGCACGCTCGCGCTCCTCGACCACGTGCAGCCCGGGGAGCTCGACGTCGTGCTGTGGCCCGAGAACGGCACCGACATCGACCCGCAGGTCGACGAGCGCGCCGCGGACCTCATCGACTCCGCCGCGAGCGCGGTGGACGCCCCGATGCTCGTCGGGACCGTCGAGTACCCGCCCGAGGGCGGTCGGTACAACACCGCCGTGCTGTGGGTGCCCGGTGAGGGCGTCGTCTCGACCTACACCAAGCAGCACCCGGCGCCGTTCGCCGAGTACATCCCCATGCGGTCGTTCGTGCGGCACTTCTCGTCGGCCGTCGACACCGTGACCCGCGACATGCTGCCCGGCGACCGCCCGGGGTACGTCCCGCTCGAATCCGACCGTCTCGGCCGAACTGTGGGCATAGGGGACGTCATCTGCTTCGAGGTCGCCTACGATTCGCTGGTCCGGGACGCGGTGCGCGCCGGGGGAGAGGTGCTCGTCGTCCAGACGAACAACGCCTCCTTCGGCCGGAGCGACGAGTCGACCCAGCAGCTCGCGATGTCGCGGCTGCGGGCCGTCGAGCACGGCCGCGCGACGGTGCAGATCTCGACCGTCGGCGTGAGCGCGGTGATCGGTCCCGACGGGACCGTCAGCCAGCAGACCGGCCTGTTCACCGCCGAGCAGATGGTCGCGGACCTGCCCCTGCGCACCACCTGGACACCGGCGACGGCGCTGGGCCCCTGGCCCGGGCTCGTCGTCGACGCCCTCGCGGTGTGCATGGTGGTCGCCGGAGCCTTCGGCGCTCGTCGCGTGCCCCGTCCGGACCGAACAGAGAGCGCGGCATGAACCCCAGCGCGACACGTGTGCTCGTCGTGATCCCGACGTACGACGAGCGTGAGAACATCCCCGTCGCCCTCGAACGGCTGCGGGAGCACGTCCCGACGGCCGACGTGCTCGTCGTCGACGACGGGTCCCCCGACGGCACGGGGGAGCTCGCGGAGAAGATCGCCGCCGACGAGGCCGCCTCCACCGCCGCGACGCGGACCATCGCCGTGCTGCACCGCTCGGGCAAGCTCGGCCTCGGCACCGCCTACGTCGCGGGCTTCGGGTGGGCGCTCGCGCGGGACTACGACCTCGTCGTCGAGATGGACGCCGACGGCTCGCACCGCGCACAGGACCTTCCGCTGCTGCTCGCGGCGACCGCGGACGCCGACCTCGTGCTCGGGAGCCGGTGGGTGCCCGGCGGGAGCGTCGTGAACTGGCCCGCTCACCGCAAGGTGCTGTCGCTGGGTGGCAACACCTACACCCGACTGGTCCTGGGCATCCCGCTGCGCGACGCGACCGGCGGCTTCCGGGCGTACCGCGCCGACCTGCTGCGGTCGCTGCCGCTCACCGAGGTCGCGTCGCAGGGCTACTGCTTCCAGGTCGACATGGCGTGGCGGGCGGTCCGCGCGGGCGCCCGGGTCGTCGAGGTGCCGATCACGTTCGTCGAGCGCGAGGTCGGGCGGTCGAAGATGAGCCGCGCGATCGTCGCCGAGGCCCTGCTCAACGTCACCCGGTGGGGGATACGCGAACGCTCCCGCCGGTTGGCGGGAGCGTTCGGCAGGGCGCGGAGCGCAGGGGTTCGCTGAGGCGGGGGCGTGCCTCGGCGGGGCGTCAGGCGCTGCGGCGCAGCTTCCCGGCGCGCAGGAGACCCAGGCGCTCGTCGAGCAGCTCCTCGAGCTCGCCGATCGTGCGGCGCTCGAGCAGCATGTCCCAGTGGGTGCGGGCGGGCTTGCCCGCCTTCGCCTCGGGCTTGGACGCGTCCCGCAGCAGCGCCTCGGCGCCGCAACGGCACTCCCACACCACCGGCACGTCGGCCTCGACCGAGAACGGCAGGATGATGGTGTGCCCGTTGGGGCAGTCGTAGTGCGCCTGGAGGCGGGGGGCGAAGTCGACGCCCTCGTCCGTCTCCATGCTGTGGGACCCGATGCGCATGCCGCGCAGGGACCGGTTTGCCATCAGGGGACCTCCGTGCCGGGTTCCGGCCGTCGAGTGAGAACTTCCACCGTTGTCAACGGCGGTCGACCTCTCAGTGTTCCAGGTGGGCGTGAAGGTCTGGTGAACGGCCGCCGCCGACCGGGGAGAGGGTCCGCGTGAGCGGCCCGGTTCTCGTGAGTGGCCGCTGCCTGACCGGGACGTAGAGTGCTGCGGGTGACGACGACCCCTGTGCCGCCCATGTCCTTCCGCCGGCTCGGGACCAGCGGGCTGACCGTGTCGGTCGCCGGCCTCGGCTGCAACACCTTCGGAGCGACGCTACCGCCGGACGGGGTGGGGCCGCTCGTCGACGCCGCGCTCGACGCCGGGATCACCTTCTTCGACACCGCCGACGTGTACGGCGGCAGCCCCGGTCAGAGCGAGGAGCTGCTCGGCGCGGCGCTGCGCGGACGGCGGGACGACGTCGTCGTCGCGACGAAGTTCGGCATGGACCTCGGCGGGCTCAACGGCACCGACTGGGGCGCGCGTGGGTCGCGCCGGTACGTGCGGCGTGCCGTGGAGGGGTCGCTGCGGCGGCTCGGCACCGACCGGATCGACCTGTACCAGCTGCACGCGCCCGACCCGGTGACTCCGATCGCCGAGACGCTCGCCGCGCTCGACGAGCTCGTTGCCGAGGGCAAGGTGCTGTTCGTCGGGTCGTCGAACTTCGCCGCATGGCAGGTCCTCGACGCGGACTGGACCGCTCGCACGGCGCACCGCACGCCGTTCGTGTCGGCGCAGAACCGGTACAACCTCCTCGACCGCTCCGCCGAGGCCGAGCTCGTCCCCGCCCTGGAGCGCACCGGCGTGGGGCTGATCCCGTACGTCCCGCTCGCGTCCGGGCTGCTCACCGGCAAGTACCGGCGCGGCGCGCAGGCGCCCGAGGGCAGCCGCCTGACGCGCATGCCGCAGCGGCTCGCGGCCGCCGACTTCGACCGCATCGAAGCCCTCGCCGACCTGGCCACGGAGTGGGGGATCGACCTGCCGACGCTGGCGCTCGGCGGCCTCGCCGCCCAGCCGGCCGTGACGAGCGTGATCGCCGGCGCGCGCACGGCCGAGCAGCTCCGCGCGAACGTCGCGAGCATCCTGTGGGAGCCCACCCTGGAGCAGCTCGCCGCGATCGACGAGGTCGCACCCGGCCCCGTCTGACGCGCCCTCGCGCCGGGTGCTGCGCGCTGCGCAGCGTTCGCGTGGCTGCACTCACGCCAGCACGACTCCCGCGAGCACGACTCGGGTCGGCAGGCCGCGCGGCGGCCGAGACCTCCGGCGTCGGGCCCCGAGGCGTCCAGCCCCGCGACGGGGCCCGCATCGGCAGGGTCCGCATCGGCACGGTCCGCATCGGCACGGTCCGCGTCGGCAGTACGCGTATCGGCAGGGTCGGATCGGCGCGTCCGCGTCGGCACGGTCCGCGTCGGCAAGGTCTGCGTCGGCAGGGTCTGCCTGGGCAGTACGCGTGTCGGCGGGTCGAGGTTCGCGCCGGTGACGCGTCACCACTCGATGATGCGCGCGCGGCTCGCGCCGATCGCGGCGACGGCGCGGACACGGACGCCGTGCTCGTCGGCCGCGTCGCGCAGCACGGGCGCCCACGAGGTCTCGAACGTCCCACGGTCTCCGCCCGCCGCGCGGACGAGCCCGATCAGCACGGCGCCGCCGGGGCCGTCGCGGTCGAGCACCGACGCCAGCACGTGCATCACGTGGGCGGCGACGCCCGGCGACGCGGTGAGGGGGACGTCGGCGAGGGGGAGCACGACGGGCAGGCACCGGTCGGCCGCGTCGAGCAGCACGAACCACAGCGCGGGTGGCCCCGCACGCTCCGGCCCGACGAGCCCCAGCAGGAGGTCGAGGAGGTCATCGTGGGCGCGCAGCGGTCCTGTCGGCACGCGTGGGAGACCCGCGTCGCCCGGGAGGGGCGGGTCGAGCAACCACGGCACGTCCGACCAGTCGTCCAGCGACGGCACGTCCGGCCGGTCGTCGGCACCGCCGCCGTCCACGTCACCGCCGCCCGCTCCGGTACCCGCGCGGTCGCGCTGCCGTCGGCTGTGGCGGCCGCCGCCGTCGTGGCCTTGCAGGTGAGAGGGGCCGCCCGTCGGCGTGCTGGAGGAGGAGCGCGGCGGAGCAGGCGGTGGCGGGCCGGCGTCGCGGTCGTCGTCCCAGATCAGCTCGTGCGGGTCGTCGGTCATGCCCGTCAGCGTCGTGGGCGCGGTCCCTTCACCGACGGTCGGACGGGCGGACCGGGGGAGAGGAGCGTCCGATCCCGGGCTGTGGACGGCTCGTCAGGCGAGGAACGCCCGCAAGGCCTCGACGACGAGGGCGTGGTCGTCGGCCTGCGGCAGCCCCGACACCGTCACGACCCCGACGACGCCGACCCCGTGCACCCGCACGGGGAACGCGCCGCCGTGCGCGGCGTACTGCTGCAGCGGCAGGTCGTGCTGCTCCGCGAACGTCGTGCCACGCTCCTTCGCCCGCAGGCCGACCAGGAACGACGACGCGCCGAACCGCTCGACGACCCGCACCTTCCGCTCGACCCACGAGTCGTTGTCCGGCGTCGTGCCCTCGCGGGCCGCGTGGAAGAGCTGCTGACCGCCGCGGCGGATGTCGATCGTCACCGCGAGGTCCCGCTCCTCGGCCAGCTCGACGATCAGGCAGCCCAGCCGCCACGCCTCGTCGTTCGTGAACGACGGCAGCACGAGCTCACGCTCCTGCTGCTCCACCTCGGCGATCGTGGTCCGGACGTCATCGGTACTCATGCGGCCATCGTCGCGCACGTCGCCGCCGCTCACGCGGCGGCACGCGCACCGCCCGTGTCACCGGACCGGGTCGACCGAGCCCGACCCGACCGACCCGACCTCGCGCAGCACCCGGCGCGACGGCGACACCAGCACCGCGTCCCGGACGTCCGCGGCCGTCGCCTTCACGTAGATGCCGGTCGTCTTGAGGTCCTCGTGGCCGAGCAGCGCCTGCACGGCCGGCGCCGGGACGCCCGAGCGGATGAGGCCCTTGGCGAACGTGTGCCGGAACCCGTGCGCCGCCTCGCCCTCCTGCTTCGCGACGCCCGAGCGGCGGATCCAGCCGTCCACGAGGTGGTTGAGCGCACCGCGCTGCAAGGGGCGCCCCGACGACAGGCGCAGCAGGGGAGCACCGTGCTCGGGCGGGCCGAACTTCTCGTCCCGCTCCGCCACGTACTCCTGCACGACGCGCAGCGCCTCCGGCGGCACCGGCACGTTCCGCTGACGGTTGCCCTTGCCGATGACCGTCAGCACGGCCTCGCCGTCCTCCTCGACGCGCAACGACCGGTCGGTCAGCCCGCACAGCTCCGACGCGCGCACGCCGGTCGTCGACAGGAGCGCGAACGCCGCGCGGTCGCGCGCCGGCCAGCGGCGGCTGTCGCCGGGGGAGACGTCCCACGCGACCTTCGCGAGCCGCAGCAGCTCCGCGTCGTCCCAGCCCGCCGGCAGCCGGACCGGGCGCTCCGGCGCCTCGATGCGCAGCGTCGGGTCGACCGCGAGGTGTCCCTCCATCTGCAGCCACCGGACGAACAGGCGCAACGTGCCGACGCGGCGCTGCACCGTCGACGCGGCCTCGCGCCCACGGATCGCGCGGTACGCGTTCTTGACGTTGAGCTCGGTCAGGTCGTCGGACGTGAGCAGCGCCAGGGGATCCTCGCCCTCGTCGCCCGTGAGCCGGCCGACGTCCTGTGCGATCTGACGTGCCCACGTGGCGACGTCCTGCCGGTAGCCCGCACGTGAGCCGTCGGTCAGCCCGCGACGCGTGAGCGTGGCGCGGTCGGTGAGGAACGGCTCGACGACGGCGGAGAGGGGGACGGCCATGCCCGCACCGTAAGGAGCGCGTCGGCGATCTGTCGGGGGACGCGCCGGAGTTCTGCCAAAGTCCGCGGCCGGAGGTCCACGGCCCGCGTCGCAGCAGGAGGGGTTCCGGGCGTTGTCGGACGTCGAGGCGACGCCGTCACGCCCAAGGGGGCGCGATGACGACCTCGCCGCCGCGGAGCCAGCGCAGCCCGGCGTCGCGCAGGACGGCGTCGCGCAGGACGGAGCAACCCGGGTCGCGCAGCGCGGTGACGTTCGGAGTCGCACCGGAACGGACGGGGATGACGAGCAAGGCGTCGACGACGACGGGGCACTGGCGGTCTTGCGAAGGACGGGGAGACGCGACGGCCGTCCGAGAGGCTGACCAGCACCTCTCCTTAGTTCTGCCAAAGTTCCGGCTATGGTCGAAACCTCGTCGGATGGGGCTCGGTCGTCCCGGACGCGTGCCTCCGAGCATCCGGTCCGCCAGTCCGGCACCTCGTGAGGTTCCCGCTGCGCATTGGAGAGACGTCCCGCGTGCTCGTGATCGCGTGGGAACGCGTCGCCGAGCCCGCTGAGTTCGCCCAGCGTCGTCCTGCGTGCGTCACGCGCTCACGCGCACCGTCGGGCTCGCGCCGCTGACTTCGCTCAGCGCCGTCGTCGCTGAGTTCGCTCAGCGCCGTCCTGCGTGCCTCACGCGCGCCGCGAGCTCGCCGAATGCCGTCCGGCGCGCGCCGTGCGCTCACGGTGCGCGCCGCTCGGTGGCGCATGCGTCTGTGTGCGTCGGCCGGCACGTCGACGACCCATCGTGCTGACGGTGTGCACCACGCGGCGTGCGCGCACGAGCGGTCGTACCGTCGACGCCCGCCAGCGCCCGTTGCCGACTCGGCGCGGCCTTCCCGGCGCCGAGCCCGCAGAGACGCCCTGACCACCATCGAGCCGCCGACGAGGCGTCGAACAGCCGTTCGATCCCCTGGGTCCGGTCAGCCTGCGCGTCGGACACTATGGCAGAAAACGCTCGAGGATGGTGTGCCCACCGAGCCATGCCTCCGAGCCATCCCCGACCCCGCGGGACTCCCGTCGGGTCGGCCGTGAGCGTACGACGGTCAGCGCAGCGGGGCGTCGTCGAGCTCGCGCACCCAGCGCTCCTCGACGCGCGACGGGTCCCGCGGGAGCGGCTGCCGCTCCCCCGTCCGGGCGAACCCGGCGCGGACGTACAGGTCCCCCGCCGCGTTGTTCCCGTCGACGATCCACAGCGACAGCGTGTGAGCGCCGTCCGCGGCAGCCGTCGCCCGCACGGCGTCGAGCAGCGCCCACCCGACCCCCTGCCGGCGGACCTCCGGCGCGACCCACAGCGCGACCACGTGCCGGTCGTCGACCGGCGAGCCGGGCTCCTGGATCATCGACACGAGTCCGCGGCCGACCTTCTCGTCGTCGACCGCGACCCACGTGGGACCGGTCCGGACGCGTATGCGCCAGTGCGACTCGCGGAAGGACTCCTCACGCGCCAGCGACGAGCCGAACACCTCGGGACTCTCCCGCAGCGCCCGCAGACGCACGTCCCGCACGAGGGCCCAGTCGTCTTCGGTGGCGCGGTGGATCAGCACGCGACCAGCATGCCTCACGGCGGCGCGTCTGCACGCCAGGGCCTCCCGTGCGGCGTTCGCGCCGCGGTCCCGTCGGAACAGTCCTCGCCGGTGCGCGGGCGCTCAGGGAGCCGGCAGCGTGCCGCCGTGCCCCTCCGGGTCCGGGACGGACCGCGCGACGTCGGCGATCTCCTCCTCAGGCCGCGGCGGGACGGTCTCGTCGAACTCGAGCTCGGGCACCTCGTGCCCCGTGGGTTGCGTCACGCTGCCTCCTTCGTGGTCCCGGCTCGGCCGGGTCGAGGTGGACGCCCACCGTACGGCGGGCGGTGGTGCGTCGGGAAGGGCGTCAGACGTAGGTCATCTCGCCGTTCGCGAGGTCGAGCGGCTCTCCGGCACCCCCGAGCCGACCGAGCAGCGTGCGCGCCAGTCCGCGACCGACCTCGCTGAGCGGCGCGTCATGGATCACGGCGACGCGCGCGGGCTGCACGGCCCGGACCCAGTCGACGACCTCGGCGAGCTTGAGCCACGGTGCGCCGAGCGGTGCGAGCAGCAGCGACACGGTGCGGCCCTCGGGGTCGACGAACGCGTCCCCGGGGTGCAGGACGCCGTCGACGAGATAGGCGACGTTCGCGATCCTCGGCACGTCGGGGTGGATCACCGCGTGCCACTCCCCCAGCACGTCGACCTCGAACGCGCCGACGGTCACGGTGTCGCCGGCGCGCACCGCGTGCAGCCGTTCGGCGGGCGCCCCGGCGGCGGCCAGCGCGTCGAGCGCCGGCTGCGGGCCCCAGACGTCGACGCCCTCCCGCACGGCCGTCGCCACCCGGTCCGCCGCGAGGTGATCGACGTGCTCGTGGGTCACCAGGACCGCGGGACTGCCGTCGAGTGCCGCGTCGAGGTCGGAGAACGCGCCCGGGTCGATCACGAGTGCCGTGCCGTCGCGCTCCAGTCGCACGCAGGAGTGTCCCCATCGGGTCAGTCGGGTGGTCATGAGCCCAGTCTGCCCATGCACGACCGTCGCCGCAGGTCAGCCCACCGTCGGCCCGACGGTGACCCGAGAGGCACCCGATGTGCCGGCGCCGACGAGCCGTCGCGGACGACCGGCGCGACACGGGACGCCAGATCACCCGGAGCCGAGGCGGCGCCGGTTTCGTCGGAGCCGTTCGGTGCCCGTACCGTGGTCGCCGTGCTGGTGCTCGGGGTGTGCAGTCTCAAGGGTGGCGTGGGCAAGACGTCGGTGACGCTCGGCCTCGCGTCGGCGGCGCTCGAACGCGGCGTGCGCACGCTCGTCATCGACCTCGACCCGCAGGGCGACGCCACGATGGCGCTCGGCGCGCGCGCGGCCGGTACCGGCGACGTCGCCGGTGTGCTGAGCGAGCCCGGCGCGGAGTCGGTCGCGGCGGCGACGGTCCTGAGCACGTGGGCCGACGACGGTCTCGACGTCCTGGCCGGGTCCGAGCGGTCGGCGGTGCACGACCGCCTCGACGAGAGCGACGTCGACCGGCTGCGGTTCGCCCTGTCGTGGGTGTCCGGGTACGACCTCGTCCTGATCGACTGCCCGCCCTCGCTCGGCGCCCTCACGCGGACGGGCCTCACGGCGTGCGACCGAGCGATCGTCGTGACCGAGCCGGGGCTGTTCGCGGTCATGGCGGTGGGCCGGGCGATGCGCACGATCGACGAGCTGCGGCGCGGCCCCGCCGCGCAGCTGCAGCCCCTCGGGATCGCCGTGAACCGTGTCCGCGCCCGCTCGGTCGAGCAGGCGTTCCGCCTGGAGGAGCTCCGGACCCTCTACGGGCCGCTCGTGCTCTCGCCGTTCGTCCCGGAGCGCGCGGCGCTCCAGCAGGCCCAGGGGGCGGCACAGCCTGTGCACGCCTGGCCGGGGGCGGCGGCCGCCGAGCTCGCGACGACGTTCGAGCAGCTGTTGGACCGCGCGATGCGCGCACCGCGCCGCTGAGCTCTGCATCGCCGAGCCCTGCGGCGGCGGGCGCCGGGCGTCGGCCGCGAGGAACGACGACGCCCCCTCCCGTCCGGGAGGGGGCGTACGAGAGCGGTCGTCAGCCCGCGGAGCGGGCCTGGCGGCGCAGCGCGAGCTCGTCCTGGGGCGCCGGCACGTCGGCGTCGGGTGCCTCGTCCTCGGCGCGCTCCGTCGGCAGCTCGGCGAGCGTCCCCTCGACCTCGCGCCAGACACGACCCACGGCGATGCCGAACACACCCTGACCGCCCTGGACCAGGTCGATGACCTCGTCGGCCGACGTGCACTCGTACACCGAGGCGCCGTCCGACATGAGCGTGATCTGCGCGAGGTCGTCGACGCCGCGCTCACGCAGGTGGCCGACCGCGGTCCGGATCTGCTGCAGCGAGACACCGGTGTCGAGCAGACGCTTGACGACCTTGAGCACGAGGATGTCGCGGAAGCTGTAGAGCCGCTGCGTGCCGGAACCGGTCGCGGGGCGGATCGACGGCTCGACCAGACCGGTGCGGGCCCAGTAGTCGAGCTGCCGGTACGTGATGCCGGCCGCGCGGCAGGCCGTGGGCCCGCGGTAGCCGGAGTACGTGTCGAGGTCGGGGAGGTCGTCGTCGAACAGCAGGCCCTGCGCGCGCTGCGGCACCGCGGTGGGGTGCTGCTCGGCGCTCTCGTTGCTGCTCACGGGTCCTCCACTTTCGCCCGCCCGACGGCGCGCTGGTCCTCGACTTCCTGCAACGCTAGGCCCGCCGCCACCCCGATGCAACGACGCCCCGCCCTGGCGTGTCGCGCCCGGCGAGTCTCACCTTCGACCTGAGGTCGAAGGTTCACCCGTTCGCGCACCTCACGGACGTTCAGCGGCCCGCCTCGCCCGGCTCGTCGCCCGTCGAGAAGTCGTCGGGCGTCACCACGTCGAGGAAGCGGCGGAACCGCTCCAGGTCCTGCTCGGTGCTCGTCGTGCGGACCTCGACGCCCGCCACCGCGACCACCTCCGCGGCGCACATCACGGGGCAGCCGAACCGCAGCGCGAGCGCGATCGCGTCCGAGGCGCGGGAGTCCACCCGCGGACCGGTCGCGAGCACGAGCTCGGCGTGGAAGACGCCCTCGTCGAGCCGTGTGATCTCCACGTGCGCGAGGCTCGACCCCGTCGCGACGATCACGTCGCGCAGCAGGTCGTGCGTCATGGGTCGTGGCGGGACGATGCCCGCCTGCGCAGACGCGATCGCGCTGGCCTCCGTCGGGCCGATGAGGATCGGCACCAGGAGCTCGGACTCCGGGTCGAGCAGGAGCACGACGATCTCGTCGTCGGCCAGGTGCTGACGCACGCCGACGACCTCCACCCGCACCATGCCGCCGTCCTCCCCCACGCGTCCAACGTACGACGTCGGCGGCCAATCGGCGCGTCTCCGTGGAGACGTGCTCTCAGGGGGTCAGGTCGGCGACGGCGGCCCGGACGAGCGCCGTGTGCATCTGCGTGCAGAGCTCGCCGACCTCGGCGGCGACCGTGCCGGCGCGTGCCGCGGCAGACGCGCCACGACGGCCGCGCCAGGGCGCCACCACCTGCTCGACGAGGTCGGCCTGCCGGTCCGCCGCGGTGCGGAACTGGCGCAGGTGACGCGCGTCGATCCCGTGCTCCGCGAGGGCCGCGGCCGCCACGACGACGTCCCGTGCCCACGGGTCGAACGACGACCGGCCACGCGGGCGCAGCACGCCGGAGGCGACGAGCTCCTCGACGAACGCGACCTCGACGTGCGCCTCGGCGGCCAGCGCCTCGACCGTCCAGCGGACCTCGCCCGACTGGACGACGCCGTCGCGGGTGGCGAGCCGCGCACGAGGCGCCTGCTCCTCCTCCTCGCCCGCGTCGAGCGCGGCGAGCCGCTCGCCGATGACCTTGAGCGGCATGTACTTGTCCCGCTGCTGGCGCAGGACGAACCGCAGCCGCTCGATGTCCGCGGGCGAGTACTGGCGGTACCCGGCGGGCGTCCGCACGGGCTCCACGAGCCCCTGCTCCTCCAGGAAGCGCAGCTTGGACGTCGTCACGGCCGGGAACTCGATCCGCAGCGCGGCGAGCACGTCGGAGATGCGCATCGAGGCGCGCCGGGAGATGCCCCGCGGCCACGGCTCGACCGCTGACGGCCGACCGACGGCCGCGTCGTCCTGCTCCGCGCGCTGCGCCTGTGCGCCGCTCATGCGCCCCTCCCCCGCGGGCCCGTGATGACCAGGACGGTGCTCACCCGCGAGCGACCTCGCGGTGCGGGCTCGGGTGGAACGTCATGCGGTACTTGCCGATCTGGACCTCGTCGCCCGCACGCAGCACCGCCTGGTCGATGCGCGACCGGTTCACGTAGGTGCCGTTGAGCGAGCCGATGTCCCGCACGACGAACTGCTGCCCGTCGCGCACGAACTCCGCGTGCTTGCGGGACACCGTCACGTCGTCGAGGAAGATGTCCGCCTCCGTCGAGCGACCCGCGACCGTGCGGTCGGCGTCGAGGAGGAACCGCGCACCCGCGCTCGGCCCGCGCTGCATCACCAGGAGGGCCGACGTGGGCGGGAGCGCGTTCACCGCGACGACCTCGTCGGGCGTCAGCCCGACGGGCGCGGCGGCCTCGATCTCGACGGGCTCGAGCGCGCCGAACGACATCGTCGTGTCCGGTCCGTACGCGGGCCGACCCGTCTGCGGTCCAGGGACCCCAGGGGCCTGCTCGTCGCCGCTCATTCCGCCTCCCGCGCGCCCTGCTCGTCCGATCACCCGGCACCGTCCTCGGTGGGGTCACGCACACCCTATGCGGACCCGGCGCGTCGTCGCAGCACGGATCGCCTGGACGCGCGGGTCAGCCGCCCGCAGGCGGTACCGGTGTCGCGTGCACGGGGTCGGGGACGACACGGATCGCGTCGACCTCGACGAGGTCCTGCGGCTCGACCGACGCGTTGCCGCCGTTGTTGCGCACCTCGGCGAACGCGCCGCCGGGCATCTGCAGCGCGGTCGCGATCGTGTCCGGGTCGCCGATCGCCTTCCACACGTACGGCGCGGTCAGCGTCGTGCCGTCGAGCTGGATCGCCCCCGCGACGCCCGTGAACGCGCTGCTGGCCGTGATCCGCAGGTCGTTGAGCTGCATCGCCTCCGCGCCGGCGTTCCGCAGCTCCTCGAGCATGTTGAGCATCGTCACGGGCTTGACCTGTGCGCCGCCGTCGCTGACGGTCACCACGACGCCGCGCCCCTCGGCAGGCAGCCGGCCCGCCAGGATGCCCTGTGTCTCGGCGCTGCGGCGCAGCGCGTCGAGCGCCGCCTGCCGGGTGTCGGAGCCCGAGAGGAGCTCGTCGCGCTCGGCGACCAGGTCCGCGCGCTCGCGCTCCAGAGCGTCGCCGCGTGTGGTCGCCTCGTCGAGGATCCGCACCAGGTCGGCCTGCCGCATGCCCGACAGGCTCAGGTCGCTCGTCTGCCGGATCTGCACGGCCAGGGCGAACCCCAGCAGCGCGCAGAGCACGCCGGCGAGCACCTGCGCGCGGTTGACGCGCGGGCGCAGCGCGCGCCCGAGGACGCTCCAGCCGCTCTCCGACGCGGCAGCGGTCGTCGCGGCAGCAGTCGTCGCGACGGCCGGCGTCGCGACGGCCGGCGTCGCGACGGCCGGCGCAGGCTCGACGGGCGTGTCCGCCGGCGGGGTGGCTGCCACGTCGTCGACGTGCGCGTCCGGCTCGACGTCGTCGGTGTCCTCGCCCGGTGCGGGGGCGCTGCCCCCGGCCGGAGCCCACGTGCTCTCGGGGGCGACGGTGTCGTCGTGGTCCGGGAGGTCGGCGGGGACCGCGTCGCCGGTGCGGGTCGTGGCGTCGGTGCGGGTCGTCGCATCGGGGGGCAGACCGAGCGCCGCGACGTGGTCGGCGTCCTCGCCGAGCACGGTCGAGAGCGGGGCGTCGAGCGGTCGGACGACGGCGTCGTCCTCGGGCCGGCCGTGCGCGGGTTCCGCTGCGGGGTCGTCGTCCGGCGTGTCCGACCACACGGGCGCACGCTCGTCCAGTCCGCTCGTCCACGCGGGCTCGGCGACGGGGTCGTCGGCAGGCGCGAACGCGGCGTCGTCGGCCCCCTCGAACGCGACGTCGTCGCTGTCGTCCGGCGGCGCGGTCGGGGTGATGTGGCCGGCGTCCACCGTCACGGGAAGGGCGGCGTCCACCTGCCCGGAGCCGGCGACGAGGAGGTCGTCCGCACGCTCGTCCGGTTGCTCGACGGCCCCGGGACCGAGGATCTCGGGTGCGTTCTCGACGGGTTCGCGGACGGCGCGGTCGTGCGCCTCGTCGACCGGCTCCTCGAGGTCGGCCGGGTCGACGGGCGTGTCGTCGACCGGGGCGGTCGACCCCGGGTCCGTCGTGGGCTCGGGCTCCACCGGGTCCTCCGACGCGAGGTCGGTCGCCGTGACGGCCTCGTCGCCGCCCGTGCGCGGTGCGTCGTCCGGGGCAGCGAGCGGGTCGGTGGGGCGGTCGGGGCGCTGGTCGCTCATGCCTTGAAGAGGTGCCGGCGGATGGAGGCGGCGTTGGAGAAGATCCGGATGCCGAGGACGACGACGACGGCGGTCGACAGCTGCGAGCCGACACCGAGCTGGTCGCCGAGGAAGACGATGAGCGCCGCGACGACGACGTTCGACAGGAAGGACGTCAGGAACACGCGGTCGTCGAAGATCCCGTCGAGCATCGCCCGGAGCCCGCCGAAGAGCGCGTCGAGGGCCGCGACGACGGCGATCGGGAGGTAGGGCTGCAGCTCCGGCGGGACGGTCGGCTGGAGGACGAGGCCGACGACGACCCCGACGACGAGCCCGATCACTGCGATCACGTACGTTCCCTCCCCGGATGACGTGCCGACCCTGCCACACCGGAAGCCCCGTCCGCACCCTGCGGTTGCGCGCCCTCGTCCAGCGTGCTCGGCGCCTGGTCGGTGGTCGTCGTCGGGCTCGGGGGCGTGAGACGCGCCTCCTCGGGCACGGTCGCGTCGTGCAGCTTGACCTGGCCGGTGCCGGGCAGCTCGAGCGCGGTCTGCGAGGACAGGTCGACGCCGATGTCCCAGGTGCTGCGCAGCGTCGCGAGCAGCTGACCCGCGGAGCTGCGCGCGAGCTCGGGCTGCATCGCGACGGGGTCGCCGACGGCCTCCACCACGTACGGGCTGACCAGCGGGACGAGGTCGACGCGCACGACGGGACCCGAGCTGCGGATCGCGGAGGTCGCGGTGAGCCGTTCGCCGTTGATCGCGATCGCCTCGGCGCCCGACGCCCACAGCCCGTTGACGACCACCTGCAGGTCGAAGTCCTGGACGCGGGACGAGGGGTCGACCTCCTCGCCGGCCTCGGTGTCGACCGTGGCGTCCGTGAGGACGATCCGCAGTCCCGGGCCGGTGACCGGCACGACGCCGGACGCGACCTGGCTCGCCTCGAGCTCGGCGGCCAGCGCCGGGTCGACGTCGTCGAGCGCGGCCTCCTGGAGCCGCCGCACCTCCTCGCTGAGGGACGCGAGCTCGCTCTCGAGCGCCGCCGCCTCGGCGTCGTGCTGCTCGATCTGGTTCTGGAGCAGCGTGCGGGCGGCGACGACGGACGGCGGCGGGGTGCGCAGCGAGACGGCGGCGGTGACGGTGCCGAGCCCGAGCAGGACGCCGAGCACGAGGAGCAGCGCGGCGCCGCGCCGGGTGCGCGGCGGGCGGGTCCCCGTGCGCCGGCCTTCCGCCGCGGCGGCGTAGCCCGGGTCGAGCGGCCGCCGGTACACCTCGTTGAGGAGCGTCATCGACGCGTCGGGCGCGGGGCGCTGCGGGGCGTCGCCGTGGCGCGCGGTCATGCCGTCGCCGTCCCGTCGTGCAGCAGCTCGCGCGCCTGGACGAGGTACAGCGCGCCGGCGAACCAGTACAGGCCGACACCCCACAGCGCGCAGGCCCAGCCGAGCACGGACGCCACCGGGCCGAGGGGCGCGGCCCACTGCCCGAGCAGCAGGAGCGGGAACGCGTAGAGCAGGGCGAACGTGCCGGCCTTGCCCGCCATGTGCACGGGCAGCGGGCCCCACCCGGCCCGCGCGAGCCGGACGAGGACGCCCGCGAGCAGCACGTCGCGCGCCACGAGGACGGCGAGCAGCCACCACGGCACGGCGCCGCGCCAGACGAGCCCGACGAGCGTCACGAGGATGAAGAGGCGGTCCGCGGCGGGATCGAGCAGCTGGCCGAGCCGCGACACCTGGTGCAGGCGCCGTGCGAGCACGCCGTCGAGCCAGTCGGACGCCCCCGACACCGCGAGCACCACGACGGCCCAGCCGTCGTGGCCGGTCGCGATGAGCCAGCCGAACACCGGCACCAGCAGGAGGCGGATCAGGCTCACGAGGTTGGGCACCGTCAGCACGCGGGGTGTGACGAGCTCGTTCTGGCTCACTGCCTCCCCCGTCGCTCTCGGTGCTTGCGGCGACGATCCTACGGCGCTCCTCCCGTGCGACCTGCTCCCCCGTCCGCGCCCGCGCGTCGGTCGCGTCCCCCGCGCGGCGGTTCGTCCGTTCCGCCGCGCCCGCCGAGTCTCTCGCGCGCGCGGCACGGGCCTGTCGTGCGAGGCTGCGAGCGTGACGCACCGCAACGACCCCGACGTGATCCGCCGCCTGCTGACGACGCCCGGCCGGTGGGCCGTCGTGGGGCTGTCGACCAACACGGCGCGCGCGGCGTACGGCGTCGCCGAGTTCGTGCAGGACCGGGGGCACGAGATCGTCCCGGTCCACCCGAGCGCCCCCACGGTGCACGGCGCGACGGGCTACGCGACGCTCGCCGAGGTGCCGGGTGACGTCGACGTCGTCGACGTGTTCGTCAACAGCGCGCTGGCGGGCGCGGTCGTCGACGAGGCGATCGCGGTCGGCGCGCGCGCCGTCTGGCTGCAGCTCGGCGTCGTGGACGAGGACGCGGCCGAGCGTGCGGCGGCCGCGGGCCTGGACGTCGTGATGGACACCTGCCCGATCATCGAGGCGCGCCGGCTCGGCCTGGGCTGACGCCGGCACGACGTCGCCGACCACGTGTGCCCGAACTCACCTGCTGCTGCGGGTCCGTCGGCGGCCGTCCGCCCGTAGACTGGACGGCGACTACCGGAGTTCGTCGCGCGTCCCCCGTCGAGCCTGCACACGTGTGCGGGCTCGTGTCGTGAAGTCTGGGCACCGTCCTGGTGCCGTCGGGTGTGCGGGGCAGCAGCGACCCGCCGTCCGCCGTCCTGGCGCACGGTTCAGGGCTCCCCCGCTTCACCGAACGGTTCCCCATGAGCACCCTCGTGCCCCCTGCCCCCACGACCGACGACGTCGAGACGCCCAGCCCTCGCTTCGACGACCTCGGACTGCCCGTCGCGCTCGAGCGCGCGGTCGCCGACCTCGGCTTCGTCACCCCCTCCGCCATCCAGGCCCAGGCCATCCCCGCGCTGCTCGCAGGCCGTGACATCGTCGGCGTCGCGCAGACCGGCACCGGCAAGACCGCCGCGTTCGGCCTCCCGCTGCTCGCGTCGGTCGACGCCGCGACCGCCGGCGTGCAGGCCGTCGTCCTCACGCCGACCCGCGAGCTCGCGATGCAGGTCGCCGACGCGATCTCGTCGTTCGCGCAGCACGTGCCCGGGCTCGGCGTCGTCGCCGTCTACGGCGGCGCGCCGTTCCTCCCGCAGCAGCGTGCGCTCGCACGCGGTGCGCAGGTCGTCGTCGGCACGCCCGGCCGCGTCCTCGACCACCTCGACCGGCGCACGCTCGTCATGGACCAGGTGCGCTACCTGGTGCTCGACGAGGCCGACGAGATGCTCCGGATGGGCTTCGCCGAGGACGTCGACCGCGTCCTCGCGTCCACGCCCGACCGCCGTCAGGTCGCGCTCTTCTCGGCGACGATGCCCGCGCCGATCCGGCGCGTCGCCGAGCAGCACCTGCACGAGCCCGTCGAGATCACCGTCGCGCGGCAGTCGTCGACCGTCACGACGGTCCGGCAGACCTACGCCGTCGTGCCGCACCGCCACAAGATCGGCGCGCTCGGCCGGGTCCTGTCCGTCACGGACGCCGACGCCACCATCGTGTTCGTCCGGACGCGCGGTGCCGCGGAGGAGGTCGGCAGCGCGCTCGTCGAGCGCGGCATCTCCGCGGCGCACATCTCCGGCGACGTCGCCCAGTCGGACCGCGAGAAGATCGTCGACCGCCTGCGTACCGGCGCGCTCGACGTGCTCGTCGCGACCGACGTCGCCGCGCGCGGCCTCGACGTCGAGCGCATCGGGCTCGTCGTGAACTTCGACGTGCCCCGCGAGGCCGAGACCTACGTGCACCGCATCGGTCGGACCGGCCGCGCCGGTCGGCAGGGCGAGGCGCTCGCGTTCGTCACCCCGTCCGAGCAGTCGCGCCTGCGCACGATCGAGCGCACCACCCGCGTGCCGCTCGAGCAGGTCACGATCCCGTCGCCCGCCGAGGTCAGCGCGCACCGCGTGACGCGGTTGCTCGAGCGCGCTCCTGAGCGTGCCGCGCTCGGGCGCCTCGACGTCTACCGCGACGCGATCGCCGCGCACCTCGCCGCGCGGCCCGACACCGACACGGTCGAGCTCCTGGCGGCCGTCGCCGCGCTCGCCGTGGGCGACGAGGGCCCGACGTCGCGCACGGGCGACGACCTGGACGACGCGCTCGAGCGCGCACACCTCGCGCCCGGGCGGCACGAGCGCACCGCGGGCCACGACGACCGGCCGCCGCGCGAGCGTCGCCGCAGCGACACCCACATCGCCGGTGGTCCCCCGCGCTGGCGCGTGGCGGTCGGCCACCGCGACGGCCTGCAGCCGGGCGCCCTGGTCGGTGCGCTCACGGGCGAGGGCGGCCTGAACGGCAAGGACGTCGGCAAGATCGACATCTTCGGCAGCTTCGCGCTCGTCGACATCCCCGGCGGGCTCACGGCAGACGTGGTGGACCGGCTCGCCCGAGCGCGCGTCGCGGGTCGCCCGCTGCGCATCCGCCTCGACACGGGTCCCCGCCCGGGTCACGGCGCCTCGCGGCCGTCGCACGGCCCGCACCGCGGCCGCTCCTGACCCGCCGTCCGCTCGCCGTCCACCGGCGCGCGGACCCCTCACGACGCCCCGTGGCCCACGCAGCCGCGGGGCGTCGGCGTACCCGGAGCCGGGCCGGGGTGCGTCAGCGCAGGACGGTGCCGGGGCGCGCCTCGTTCCGCCACGTCGTGGTGGAGCCACCGCGCAGGAGCGCGATGTCGACCTCGCGCAGCACCTCCGACACGTCGCGGAACCCGCGGATGCTGCCCAGCGCGCCGACGCGGATGCGGGAGCCGAGCTCGTGCCGCAGCTGGTCGAGCAGCTGGCCGACGCGGCCCGGGACCCCGCCGGGGCCGACGTCGTCGAGCAGCACCGCGAAGTCGTCCTCGGCGATGCGTGCGGGGGTGTCGCCCTCGCGGAGCGGGCGCCGGAGCCGACGCACGAGCTCGCGGTGCAGGTCGAGGTGCACGTCGCCGTCCTCGTGACGTCCCTGCGTGGGGATCGCGTGGTCGTCCGCGACCCGCACGAGCACGACCGCGCAGTCGTACGACGGCGACCGGCGGGTGCGCAGCACCGCCGACGCGAGCCGGTCGAGGAACAGCAGCCGGTTGACCAGGCCCGTCTCGGGGTCGTGCAGCGCGTCGCGCTGGAGGGCGATCTCGGCCTCCTTGCGCTCGGTCACGTCGACGAGCGCGCCGACCAACCGCGCCGGGCAGCCGGCGTCGTCGAGCACGGTGACCGCGCGGCACAGCATCCAGCGGTAGTCGCCCGAGGACGTGCGGACGCGGTGCTCGAGCTCCAGCGGCGTGCCCGCGCCGGCGAGCTGCGAGGCGATGGCCGCCGACAGGTCGTCGCGGTCGGCCGGGTGGACGCGCTCGAGCCACTCGGCGGGCGAGTCGCCGATCACGTCGTCGTCGTACCCGAGGGTCTGCTTCCACCGCGGCGAGTAGTAGACCGTCCCCGCGGAGACGTCCCAGTCCCAGGTGCCGTCGTGCGCCGCCATCGACGCGAGCGCGTAGCGCTCCTCGCTGGCCCGCACGGTGTCGGCGAGGGAGCGTTCCCGCGCGGCGGCCTGCTCGAGCGCGCGACGCTGCTCGCGCAGCGACGTCAGCAGGCGTTCCTGGTCGAGCGCGACCGCGAGCAGGGCGGCCCAGTGGTTGAACCGGTCCCGGGCGCTCGTCGCGCGGGTCTCCGCGGTGCCGTCGATCGCGAGCAGGCCCCAGTCGGAGCCCCCGAAGGTCACGGGCACGACGAACGTGAGCTCGTTGCTGCCGACCGTCCCGGCCCGGGTGAGCGCGGCGGGCGGGAACTGGCTCGCGGTCGTGCGCATGCCGACGAGCCGCGAGAGCGTGCCCGACGTGTCGTGCACGCCGACGATCTCCATCTCCCGGTCGCCCGGGCCCCGGTCGGCGCCGAGCCACAGTCCGAGGCACGCGTGGCCACGGACCCCGCGCGGCAGCCAGCCCAGCGCGCGCGGGCTCGCACCGTCGCCGCGCAGGAGGTCCATGTCGACCTCGTACTGGTCGACGATCGTGCGCTCGAGCTGGCCGCTGCGCGCCAGCATCGCGCGCGTGCAGCCCTTGGTCAGCGCGAGCAGGACCTCGGTGACCACGCGCCGCACCGCCGACGCGTGCTCGGGACGCGCCAACGCCTCGAGCGTCGCGTTCTCGATCCCCCGCAGGCACGTCACGAGCTGCTCGAGCGCCTCGGGGTGCGGCTGCATGGCGGCCGTGAGGTCCGCGAGGCGTGCCAGCGTCGCGGGGGCCGGTACGGCGCCGCGCTCCGCGGCCGCCTCGAGCGGCTCGACGACGGCGTGCCACCACGTGTCGCGGGGCGCGCTTCCGGCGCGCCGGCCGGCGCCTGCACCGACCGGCCCGACGAACGCCGTCTCGGCCAGCGCGCGCAGCACCTGGTGCCCACCCGCGACGCCCGCGGGCTGGTCCGTCGTCGAGGCGGGACCGACCTCCGTGCACCCGCACGACTCGCGCAGCACGAGCGTCGACGGCGTGCGGTACTCGCCGCCGACGATCTCCTCGCCGCGCATCCGGGCGAGCAGGAGCGACACGGCCGTTTCCCCGACGCGGTCGTAGTGCGCGTCGACCGTCGAGAGCCGGGGCGTCACCCGGGCGCCCGAGTCCGCGTGGTCGAAGCCGATGACCGCCTGGTCCCGCGGCAGCACCAGCCCGGCGGCCCGCAGCGCGCGCTGGAAGCCGATCGCGTTCCGGTCGGTCGCCGCGACGACCGCGGTGGTCTGCCGGCCGAGTGCCAGCATCCGCGCAGCCGCGTCCGCACCGCCCTGCTCGTGGTTGTCCGTCGCGTCGTACCACCACGACTCGGCGGGCTCGATGCCGTGGTCGGCGAGCGTCGCGCGGTAGGCGGCGAAGCGCTCCCGCATGTCGCGCTGCGTGAGGCAGCCGACGAACCCGATGCGCGTGTGGCCGTGGCCGACGAGGTGGTCGACGGCCGCGCGGATGCCCGCGGTGTTGTCCGGGACGACGACCGGGTCGTCCGCCGACGTCGGCTCCTCGGAGACGAGGACGAGCGGCACACCCCACTGCTGGACCGCGGCGAGCCGGTCCGCGCGCAGCGCCTTGCCGACGACCACGAGGCCGTCGACGGCGCCGAGCCCGACGGGCGCGTCCAGGATCGACTCGTCGGGGTAGCGCTCCCGGTCGAGGCCCGCCGGGTAGGTCTGGACGGCGACGACGCGGTGACCCGCCGCACGGGCCGCGCGCGCCACGCCGGCGATGAGCGCGCCGAAGTAGAAACCCCCGACGACCGGCGACAACACACCGATGGTGCGCCGCGCCGTCGGCGACACCGGACCGCGCCGGACAGTCCCCATGGTTGCTCCTCGCCTACGTCGTCGGAGTCGAGATGGTGCAATTGTGCCGCATCGGGCGACACACTAGGTGATCGTGGTCACACCTGCATATGACTCGTCCACCGATGGAAGCACTCCGACGCCCTCCGCACCGGGACCGCTTCCACCTTCGTCCCCGCCTCCGAGGCGCCCGACGATCACCGACGTCGCCCGCGCGGCCGGCGTCTCGATCGCGGTCGTCTCGTACGCCCTCAACGGTCGCCCCGGCGTCTCGGCCGCCACCCGGGAACGCGTGCTGCGCGTCGCCGACGAGTTCAACTGGCGGCCGAGCGCGGCTGCGCGCTCGATGCGCACCGGTCCCCGCGCGGTCGGGCTCGTGGTCGACCGCGCCGGTGCGGGTCCCGCCGCCCAGGCGACCGGCGTGCTCGAGTTCGTCACGGCGATCCAGGAGGTCCTCGCGACGCGCAACCTCGCGCTCGTGCTCCAGATCGTCGACGGGCCCGAGGCCGCGGTCGCGCTGTACGGCGAGTGGTGGGCGGAACGCCGGTTCGACGTGATGGTCGTCACCGACGTGCTCGTCGAGGACCCGCGGATCGACGCGCTGCGCCGGCTGCGCGCTCCCGCGGTCGTGGTCGGGGGCTCGCCCGAGGACCACGACCTCGCGAGCGTGCGGGTCGACGAGGCCGACGCGTACGCGCGCGTCGCCCGCTACCTGCTCGAGCTCGGGCACCGGAACGTCGCGGCGGTGACCGCGCCCGCAGGGCTTGCGCGCACGCGGTCGCGGGTGGGCGCGCTGGGTCGGGTGCTCGACCCGGCGGGTGGGCACCTGCAGCACGAGGCGACGTCCGGCACCGCCGAGGAGGCGGCGGTCGCGACGCGGCGGCTGCTGACCGCGGCCCGACCGCCGACCGCGATCGTCTTCGACTCGGACCAGATGGCGATCGCGGCGCTCGACGTGGCACGCCGCACCGGGCTCGCGGTCCCGTGGGACCTGTCGGTCGTCGCGGGCTCCGACTCGGCGCTGTGCCGGCTCGCCACACCGTCGGTCACGACGCTGCCGTCGGCGGAGCGCGACCTGGGGCTCGCGACCGGCGAGGCAGTGCTCGCGGTGCTCGACGGCGACGCCCGTGCGCGCCGGGAGCTGCAGGTCGGCGGTCTCGCGGTGCGGGGCAGCACGGGCCCGCGGAGCCGCTGACCAGCCCGTTTGCCGGCGACAACCGGCGTCCGGCCGGTAACGAATGGGTAACGCGAGTTGCTTAAACGATTTGCCCCATGCCGTCCCGATCACCCTGCGTGCTGAGGTAGCCGCCAGTCGCCGTGGACTCCCCCCGGGCGACTCGCGCCCGAGCGGGACGGACCGCTTCGGGTGTGCCGATCGACACCCGGAGGACCACGTGTCCACACACGGCAAGCGAGCGACGGTGAGGCGGCGGCTACGTGCCGCAGCGACCGTCGCCACGGCGACGGCACTCGCCGCCGTCCCCCTCACGACCCTGGCGACGAGCGCGAGCGCGGCGCCGACCCACGTCGACAACCCCTACTCGGGCGCGGTGCAGTACGTGAACCCCACGTGGTCCGCCTCGGTCACCGCCGCTGCCGGCCGGCAGAGCGCCGACCCGACGCTCGCCGCGAAGATGCGGACGGTCGCTGGACAGCCCACCGCCGTCTGGATGGACCGGATCTCCGCGATCACCGGCAACGCCGACGGCAACGGCCTGAAGTTCCACCTGGACAACGCCGTCGCGCAGCAGCAGGCCGCGGGCAAGCCGCTCGTCTTCAACCTCGTCATCTACGACCTGCCCGGCCGCGACTGCTTCGCGCTCGCGTCCAACGGCGAGCTCCCGGCCACCGACGCCGGCCTCGCGCGGTACAAGACCGAGTACATCGACCCGATCGCGGACCTGCTCGACAACCCGGAGTACGAGAACATCCGGATCGCCGCGACGATCGAGCCCGACTCGCTGCCGAACCTGGTGACGAACATCTCGGAGCCCGCCTGCCAGCAGGCCGCGCCGTACTACCGCCAGGGCGTCAAGTACGCGCTCGACAAGCTGCACGCGATCCCGAACGTCTACAACTACATCGACATCGGCCACTCCGGCTGGCTCGGCTGGGACAGCAACGCGGGCCCGTCCGCGACGCTGTTCGCCGAGGTCGCCAAGACGACGACCGCAGGCTTCGCGTCGATCGACGGCTTCGTCTCCGACGTCGCGAACACGACGCCGCTCGAGGAGCCGCTGCTCACCGACTCGTCGCTCACGATCAACAACAACCCGATCCGGTCGTCGAAGTTCTACGAGTGGAACTTCGACTTCGACGAGATCGACTACACCGCGCACATGCACCGGCTCCTGGTCGCGGCGGGCTTCCCGTCGACGATCGGCATGCTCATCGACACGTCGCGCAACGGCTGGGGCGGCCCGAACCGTCCGACGACCCTCACCGCGGCCACCGACGTCAACGCGTACGTCGACGCCAACCGGGTCGACCGTCGTGCGCACCGCGGCGCGTGGTGCAACCCGCTGGGCGCGGGCATCGGCCGCTTCCCGGAGGCGTCGCCCTCGGGCTACGCCTCGTCGCACCTCGACGCGTTCGTCTGGATCAAGCCCCCGGGTGAGTCCGACGGTGCGTCGACCGAGATCCCGAACGACCAGGGCAAGCGGTTCGACCGCATGTGCGACCCGACGTTCGTCTCGCCGAAGCTGAACAACCAGCTCACCGGCGCCACCCCGAACGCGCCGCTCGCCGGCCAGTGGTTCGAGGAGCAGTTCGTCACGCTCGTCAAGAACGCGTACCCGGTCATCGGCCAGACGGACCCGGGCAACGACACCCAGGCGCCGACGGCCCCGACGGGCCTGACCGCCGGCACGACGACGTCGACCTCGGTCCCGCTGTCGTGGACCGCGTCGACCGACAACGTCGCCGTCACGGGCTACGACGTGTACCGCGGCACGACGCTCGTGGGCACGTCCACCACCACGAGCTACACGGTCACGGGCCTCACGCCCGCCACGGCGTACTCGTTCACGGTCCGCGCCAAGGACGCGGCGGGCAACGTCTCGTCGGCGTCGGCCGCGGTCGCCGCGACCACGCAGTCCGGCACCGTCACCGACACGCAGGCGCCCTCGGTGCCGTCGGGTCTGACCGCCGGCACGACGACCACCACGTCGGTCCCGCTGTCGTGGACCGCCTCGACCGACAACGTCGGCGTCGCGGGCTACGAGATCCTGCGCGGCTCGACCGTCGTCGGCACGTCCACCACGACGAGCTACACGGTCACCGGCCTCACCGCCGGCACCACGTACTCGTTCTCGGTGCGCGCCAAGGACGCCGCGGGCAACACGTCCGCCGCCTCCACCGCGGTCTCCGCGACGACGAAGACGGACACCGTGGTCGACACGCAGGCGCCCACCGCGCCGACGGGTCTGGCCGCGGGCGCCGCTACCAGCACGACGATCCCGCTGACGTGGGCCGCGTCGACCGACAACGTCGGCGTCACGGGCTACGACGTGTACAGCGGCACGACGCTCCTCGGCACGACCGCCACGACGAGCTACACGGCGTCCGGCCTCACCGCCGGCACCACGTACTCGTTCACGGTCAAGGCGAAGGACGCCGCGGGCAACGTCTCGACGTCGTCGGCGGCCCTGTCGGCCTCGACGCTGCCGAGCAACCCGACCGGCGGCTGCACCGTGAAGTACACGGCCAGCTCGTGGAACAACGGCTTCACCGCCTCCGTCCGCGTGACGAACGACAGCTCCAGCGCCCTCAACGGCTGGACGCTCGGGTTCTCGTTCGCGAACGGCCAGAAGGTGACGCAGGGCTGGAGCGCCGACTGGTCCCAGTCGGGCTCGGCCGTGACGGCCAAGAACGCGGCGTGGAACACCACGCTCGCCGCGAAGTCCTCGGTCGACATCGGCTTCAACGGCTCGCACAGCGGCACGAACAACGCGCCGACGGCCTTCACGCTGAACGGCGTGACCTGCACCGTCGCGTGACCTGACGTGCTCGCACTGACCGCATGACGGGCGGGGGTCCTCCGGAAAGTCCCGGAGGACCCCCGCCCCGCGTGCCCACCCGGCTGCACCACCGGGGACGCCCGACCGGGCCCACCGGCCGGGACGGCAACGACCCGAGGAGAACCACGTGCACTCCCCCCTCCGTACCCGCGTGCGCGCGGCGGTCACGGGCCTGCTGGCCGCGACCGCGCTGACCGCGCCGCTCGCCCTGGTGGCCGCACCCGCGCAGGCCGCGGCCGGCGACGACTGGCTCCACGTCCAGGGCAACACGATCGTCGACGCGTCCGGGAAGGAGGTCGTGCTCTCCGGCGTGAACTGGTTCGGCTTCAACGCGAGCGAGCGCGTCTTCCACGGGCTGTGGTCGGGCAACATCACCGAGATCACGAAGCAGATGGCCGACCGCGGCATCAACACGGTCCGCGTGCCGATCTCGACGCAGCTGCTGCTCGAGTGGAAGGCCGGCACGTTCCTCAAGCCGAACGTCAACACCTACGCGAACCCCGAGCTCGAGGGCAAGAACAGCCTGCAGATCTTCGAGTACTTCCTCACGCTGTGCCAGAAGTACGGGATCAAGGTGTTCCTCGACGTGCACTCGGCCGAGGCCGACAACTCCGGGCACGTCTACAACATGTGGTGGAAGGGCTCGATCACGACGGAGGACGTCTACGCCGGGTGGGAGTGGGCGGCGACGCGCTGGAAGAACGACGACACCATCATCGGCGCCGACATCAAGAACGAGCCGCACGGCACCCAGGGCTCGACCGAGCGCGCGAAGTGGGACGGCACGACCGACAAGGACAACTTCAAGCACTTCGCCGAGACGGCGTCGAAGAAGATCCTCGCGATCAACCCGAACTGGCTCGTGTTCGTCGAGGGTGTCGAGATCTACCCCAAGGAGGGCGTCTCGTGGACGTCCACCGGGCTCACCGACTACTACGGCACGTGGTGGGGCGGGAACCTGCGGGGCGTGCGTGACTTCCCGATCGACCTCGGTGCGCACCAGGACCAGCTCGTGTACTCGCCGCACGACTACGGGCCGCTCGTGTTCGACCAGAAGTGGTTCCAGAAGGACTTCGACAAGGCGTCGCTGACGGCCGACGTGTGGGGCCCGAACTGGCTGTTCATCCACGACGAGGACATCGCGCCGCTGCTGATCGGCGAGTGGGGCGGCCGGCTCGGCCAGGACCCGCGGCAGGACAAGTGGATGGCCGCGCTGCGTGACCTCATCGCCGAGCGGAAGCTCAGCCAGACGTTCTGGGTGCTCAACCCGAACTCGGGTGACACGGGTGGCCTGCTGCTCGACGACTGGAAGACGTGGGACGAGGTCAAGTACTCGACCATGCTCAAGCCGACGCTGTTCCAGCACGGCGGCAAGTTCGTGGGCCTGGACCACGAGGTGCCGCTCGGCGGCGTGGGGTCGACCACCGGGATCTCGATCTCGCAGGTGGGCGGCGGCACGTCCGACACGACGGCGCCCAGCGTCCCGAGCGGCGTGCGGGCGGGTACGCCGACGGCGTCGTCGGTCCCGCTGTCGTGGACGGCGTCGACGGACACCGGCGGCTCCGGGCTGGCCGGCTACGAGGTGTACCGCGGCTCGACGCTCGTCGGGACGACGACCTCGACGTCGTACACGGTCACCGGGCTGACCGCCGACACCGCGTACTCGTTCTCGGTGCGCGCCAAGGACGGCGCCGGCAACGTGTCGGCGGCGTCGACCGCGGTCTCGGTGCGCACGGGGGCCGGGACGGGTGACACGACCGCGCCGAGCGTGCCGGTGGGCCTCGCGGCAGGCACGGTCACGACGACGTCGATCCCGCTGACGTGGACCGCGTCGACGGACACCGGCGGCTCGGGCGTCGCGGGCTACGACGTCTACCGCGGGACGACGCTCGTCGGGTCGACGACGACCCCGTCGTACACCGTGTCGGGTCTGACCGCGGGCACGTCCTACTCGTTCACCGTCCGGGCGAAGGACGGCGCCGGCAACGTCTCGGCCGCGTCGTCCGCGCTCACGGCGTCGACCGCTCCGGACGTCGCGACGGGCTCGTGCTCGGTCGCCTACACCCCGAACGGCTGGAGCACGGGCTTCACCGCCGCGGTCAAGGTGACGAACACCGGCACGACCGCGCTCAACGGCTGGACGCTCGCGTTCGACCTGCCCGCGGGGCAGGCCCTCACGCAGGGCTGGAGCGCCACGTGGGCGCAGAGCGGCGCGAAGGTCACGGCGACCAACGCGGCGTGGAACGGCGTCCTCGCGCCCGGCGCGAGCGTCGAGATCGGGTTCAGCGGCACGCACACCGGCTCGTACGCCGCACCGACCGCGTTCACGGTCAACGGGGCGAGCTGCACCCGCTGACCTCTCCGGTGGGTGCGTCGGACGTGGAGGCCGGCGCACCCACCCCCGGCGCCGGTGGGACGGGCAGACCCCGTGCCACCGGCGCCGTCGTGTCAGACCTGCGCGTCGAGCAGCCGGCGCAGCTCGGCGAGGAACGCGTCGACGTCGGCCTCGGTCGTGTCGAACGCGCACATGAGCCGCACCTCACCGCTGTCCGGGTGCCAGTCGTAGAACTTCCACGTGCGCCGCAGCTCCGCGGACACCGCGTGCGGGAGCGTCACGAACACGCCGTTGGCCTGCGTCGGCAGCATCACGTGCACGCGGTCGCCGAGCGCGTCGAGCCCGGCGCGCAGGCGGGCCGCCATCGCGTTCGCGTGCTGCGCGGACCGCAGCCACAGGTCGCCCTCGAACATCGCGACGAGCTGCGCCGACACGAACCGCATCTTCGAGGCGAGCTGCATGTTCATCTTGCGCAGGTACGGCAGCCCGTCCGCGGCGGCCTCGTCGAGGACGACGACGGCCTCCCCGAACAGCAGGCCGTTCTTGGTGCCGCCGAGCGACACCACGTCGACGCCGACGTCGGTCGTGAACGCGCGCAGCGGCAGGCCGAGCGCCGCGGCCGCGTTCGCGATCCGCGCCCCGTCGACGTGCAGCCGCAGGCCGAGCCCGTGCGCCTGGTCGGCCAGCGCGCGGATCTCGTCGGGCGTGTAGAGCGTGCCGAGCTCGGTGCTCTGCGTGATCGACACGACGCCGGGCTGCGCGCGGTGCTCGTCGCCGAAGCCCCACGCCTGCCGCGCCACCAGGTCGGGCGTGAGCTTGCCGTCGGGCGTCGGGACGGTGAGGAGCTTGAGGCCGCCGACGCGCTCCGGCGCGCCGTTCTCGTCCGTCTGGATGTGCGCGGACTCGGCGCACACGACCGCACCCCAGCGCGGGAGGAGCGCCTGCAGCGAGAGCACGTTCGCGCCGGTCCCGTTGAACACCGGGTACGTCGTCGCGCCGTCGCCGAAGTGCGCGGCCACGACCTCCTGGAGCCGTGCCGTGTACGCGTCCGCGCCGTACGCGGTCTGGTGGCCGCCGTTCGCGTCGACGAGCGCGGCGAGGACCTCGGGGTGCGCGCCCGCGTAGTTGTCGGACGCGAAGTCGCGGTGGTCGGCGTCGTGGAGTCGTGTCACTCCCCCAGTCTCCCCTGCGCCGACAGATGCCCTGGACACCTGCCCTGCGCTCCACCCGCGCCTGCGGCATGATCCGTGCGACACGACGAGAAGGAGGCATCGTGCCCCCGCAGGACCAGCTGCACGACGAGGATCGCAACGAGACGTTCACGGAGCGGATGGACCGGAACTGGAACGAGCTCCTGCAGGAGCTGCGCGTGACCCAGACCGGCACGCAGATCCTCACGGGCTTCCTGTTCACGATCCCGTTCCAGCAGCGGTTCGGGGACCTCGACGCCTACCAGAAGGACCTGTACCTCGTCCTCGTCGTGCTCGCGGTGCTCGCGACGGCGCTCATCGTGGCGCCCGTGAGCCTGCACCGGGTGCTGTTCCGCAAGCGGCTCAAGCCCGAGCTCGTCGCGGCCGCGAACATCTTCGCGCGGCTCGGGCTCGTCGTCCTCGGCCTCGTGCTCGCCGGCGCAGCCATGCTGCTGTTCGACGTCGTGCTCGGGCGTCAGGCGGGGTGGGTCGTCGGTGGCGTCTCGCTCGCCGTGCTCGCCGCGGCGTGGTGGCTGGTGCCGCACCTCATCCGGCGCGCCGCGGACTGAGTCCCGCGCGCGACGGTCACGTCGCGGCGGCCGCGCGGCACGTCGCGCACGTGCCGACGAGCTCGATGGTGTGGTCCACGTCCGCGAACCCGTGCGCGGCGGCGACCTGGGCCGCCCACGCCTCGGCCTGCGCGGCGTCGATCTCGACCGTGCGCCCGCACGACCGGCACACGAGGTGGTGGTGGTGCGTGCGCTGCTCGCAGCGCCGGTACACCGACTCGCCGTCCTCGGTGCGCAGCACGTCGACCTCGCCCGTCTCCGTCAGGCTCTGCACCGCGCGGTAGACGGTCGCGAGCCCGACGGACGAGCCGCGCGAGCGCAGCAGCTCGTGCAGCTGCTGGGCGCTGCGGAACTCGTCCAGGCCCTCGAGCAGGTCGAGGATCTCGGCGCGCTGCCGCGTCTGCCGTACCACCGCCATCACGTGCCGCTCCTTCATGAGACTCGTTCGCATGATAGTCGACGCGTACGCGACAGGGCCGGGCCCGACCCGACGGTCGGACCCGGCCCTGAGTCGGGTGTCAGCCCTGGACGGCGCGCTTGAGGGCGCTGCCCGCCGTGAGCTTCACGCGGTAGCCCGCGGGGATCTCGAGCTTCTCGCCCGTCTGCGGGTTGATGCCCGTGCGGGCCGAGCGCTCGGCGCGCGCGACGGCGAGGAAGCCGGGGATCGTCACGGACTCCCCAGCGGCGAGCTGCTCCACGAGGACCTCCTGGAAGGCCTTGAGGACCTTGTCGGCCTCGGCGTTGGCGGTGCCCGCCTTCGCGGCCACGGCCTGGACGAGCTCGGTGCGGTTGACGCTCACGAGATGTGTGCTCCTTGTTGACTCGGTTCGTGCGGACCCTGGACGGGCCTGGACCCGTCGGGCGCGCGGCGACACCGCGTGACCGGGGGCTGCGCAGACCCTAACGCGTCCACCCGACCGTTCCCGCACGACCGAGCGGGCGTGTCAGCGGTGCGACCGCTCACGCAGGCGCTCGACGGGCCACGTCGTGATCACGCGCTCCGGGTCGATCGCGTGCTGCGCCGCCCGCTCGCAACCGGCCGTCAGCCAGTCGAGCTGGCCCGGCGCGTGCGCGTCCGTGTCGATGCTGAACAGGCAGCCGACCTCGACCGCGACCGCCAGCAGGTCGTGCGGCGGGTCGAGCCGGTCCGGCCGGCAGTTGATCTCGACCGCCACGCCGTGCGCCGCGCACTCCTCGAACACCCGGCGCGCGTCGAACTCGCTCTGCGGCCGCTGCCGGCCCGTCAGGCGGCGTCCCGTGCAGTGGCCGAGCACGTCCGTGCGCGGGTCGCGCACCGCCGCGACCATCCGCTCCGTCATGGCCCGCGAGTCCATCCGCAGCTTCGAGTGCACCGACGCGACCACCACGTCGAGCTCGTCGAGCAGGTCCGGGTCCTGGTCCAGCGCGCCGTCGTCGAGGATGTCGCACTCGATGCCCGTCAGCACCGTGAACGGGGCGACCGCACGGTTGAGCGCCGCGACCTGCTGCAGCTGCGCGCGCAGGCGCGGCGCCGACAGGCCGTTCGCGACCGTCAGCCGCGGCGAGTGGTCCGTGATCGCGAGGTACTCGTGCCCCAGGTCGAGCGCCGCCAGCACCATCTCCTGGATCGGCGTCTTCCCGTCGCTCGCCTCGCTGTGCGCGTGCAGGTCGCCGCGCAGCCGCGCCCGCAGCGCCGCGACCGCCGGGTCGGGCGGGTCCGCCGCGGCCGCCTCGGCCTCCAACCGGTCCAGGTACTCGACGGGCTTCCCCCGCACCACGAGCGACACGACCTCCGCCGTGCGCGCCCCGACCGACGGCAGGTCCGTCAGCGCGCCCGCCTTCGCGAGCGCCACCACCCGGTCCGCGGGGGTCCGCTCCACCGACGTCGCCGCCGCCCGGAACGCCTCGCTCCGGTACCCGCTCGCCTGCGCCCGCTCCAGCAGGAACGCGATCCGGCGCAGCGCCGCGACCGCGTCGTCCCGCAGTCCCGCAGCCGTCACGACGCCTTGCGGCGCGTCCGACGCGGCGTCGGCTCGTCGCCCTCGGCGTCCGACGACGCGCGCTTCGCCGCAGGCTTCGCCTTCGTGCCGCTCGACGTCTTCGCACCGCTCGCCTTCGAGCCGCCGGACGCCTTCGCGCTGCCGGACGCCTTCGCGCCGCCGGACGCCTTCGCGCTGCTCGACGCCGACGACTTCGTGCCCGAGGACCGCGACGAGCTCGACCGCGAGCCGCTCGACCGCGTGGCCCCGCCGCCCGACGCGTCGTCGTCACCCTCGTCGACGTCATCCGTCCCCGTGCGCGCCCGCGACCGCGGCTTCTCCTGCGCCGCCGGCTCCTCGGCACCGCCACGCGTGCCGCGCGCCTTCTCCACGCTGCGCTGCAGCGCCGCCAGCAGGTCGACGACCTCGCCGCCGCCGCTCTCCCCCTCCTCGCCCGCCGGGGCGGGGACCGCACGCGTGTCGCCCGTCTGGATCTTCGTCTCGATCAACGTCTCGAGCGCCGCCGAGTACCGGTCCTCGTACTGCGACGGGTCGAAGTCCGCCGCGAGCGAGTCCACCAGCGACGCCGCCATCGCCAGCTCCTGCGGCTTGACCGCCACGTCCGCGTCGAGGATCGGGAAGTCCGCCGCCCGCACCTCGTCGGGCCACAGCAGGATCTGCATGCAGATCACGTTGTCCCGCACCCGCAGCACCGCCATCGACTCGCGCTGCCGGATCGCGACCTTCACGACCGCCATCCGGTCCGCCTGCTCGAGCGCACCGCGCAGCAGCGCGTACGGCTTCGCCGCCGTCTTCTCCGGCTCCAGGTAGTACGTCTTGCCCAGCAGGATCGGGTCCACCTGCTCGGCCGGGACGAACTCCATGACCTCGATCTCGCGCTCCGTCGACAACGGCAACCGCGAGAAGTCCTCGTCCGTCAGCACCACGAGCTCGCCGTCGTCCGTCTCGAACCCCTTGGCGATCTCCCGGTACTCGACCTCCTCGCCGTCGATGCTGCACACCTTGCGGTAGCGGATCCGCCCGCCGTCGGCCTTGTGCACCTGGTGCAGCGTCACCTCGTGCTCACCCGTGGCCGCGTACAGCCGCACGGGCACGTTGACCAGCCCGAAGGCGACCGCACCCTTCCAGATCGCTCGCATCGTCGACCACCTCCGTCGGTTCGGCGGCACCGCCTGCCGGGCACGCCCCGGCGAGCCCGCGACGGACGCGGACCACCTGGGCAGGATGGACCCGTGGAGCCCATGCTCGCCACCCCAGCAGCCCGGACGGGCGCACTGCCGCGCGGACCGCAGTGGGCCTTCGAGGTGAAGTGGGACGGCGTCCGGGCGCTCGCGGACACCAGGACCGGTGACCTGCGGATGTGGAGCCGCGGCGGCCGCGAGGTCACGCCCGCGTACCCCGAGCTCGCGGGTCTGGCCGCGCTGCCCGACACCGTGCTGGACGGCGAGGTGGTCCTGCTGGCCGACGGCCGGCCGTCGTTCGCGGCGCTCGCGGAGCGCATGCACGTGCGCGACGCCCGCCGCGCCGCCGCCCTCGCACGGTCCCGCCCCGTCACGTTCCTCGTGTTCGACGTGCTGCGCCTCGGTGGCACCGACGTCACGGCGCGCACGTACGACGAGCGCCGTGCGCTGCTCGACGGTCTGCCGCTGCCCGACCGGGTCCAGCTGTCGCCGGTCTACCCGGACGGCGACGAGCTGTGGGCCGTCACCGCCGAGCACGGGCTCGAGGGCGTCGTCGCCAAGCGGCGGTCCTCGGTGTACCGCGCAGGCGTCCGCTCGGCCGACTGGGTGAAGTCCGCGCACCAGCACCACCGCACGGCGCTCGTCGCGGGCTGGCGGGAGGAGACGTCGGGCAACGGGCGGCTGGGCGCGGTGCTGCTCGGCGCGCACGACGCGGACGGCCGGCTGCGCTACCTGGGCCGCGCGGGCAGCGGGCTGACGGGCGCGCTCGCGACGGCGCTCCAGCGCTCGGTCGCCGCGCAGCCGCTCGACGCGTGCCCCTTCGACGACGAGGTGCCACCGCTCGACGCGCGCGGCACGCGCTGGTGCGCGCCGGTCGTCGTGGTCGACGCGCGCTACCTCAACCGCACCCCGACCGGGCGGCTGCGTCAGCCCGTCGTCCGGGGCGTGCGGACGGACACCGACCCCGACCCCTGGGAGCAGCAGTGACGCCGGAGCGGCAGATGGTCGAGGTGGACGGGCGGCAGGTCCGTGTCACGCACCTCGAGAAGGTCATGTACCCCGAGACGGGCACGACCAAGGCGGAGGTCATGCACTACCTCCTGCGCGTCGCGCCCGCCCTGCTGCCGCAGCTCCGCGAGCGGCCCGTGACGCGGATCCGCTGGCCCGACGGCGTCGGGGGCGAGAAGTTCTTCGAGAAGAACGTGCCGCGTGGTGCACCCGAGTGGCTCCGCCGGCAGACGCTGCCCGCGGCGCCGAACAACGACGACGACGAGGGCACGATGCTCGAGCTGCCGTTCGTCGACGACCTCGCCGGGCTCGTGTGGTGCGCGAACCAGGGCGCGCTCGAGCTGCACACGCCGCAGTGGACGGTCGGACCGCGCGGGGGCGTCCGCCACCCGGACCGGCTCGTGATCGACCTCGACCCCGGCGCGCCGGCGGGCCTGGACGAGTGTGCGCGCGTGGCGCACCTCGTCGCGGACCGGCTGCGCGAGGACGGGCTCGACGAGACCGTCCCGGTGACGTCGGGCAGCAAGGGCATGCAGCTCTACGCGCGACTGCCCGGACGGCGGACCGCGCCCGTGGTCCGGCAGTACGCGCGGGACCTCGCGTTCGCGGTCGCGAAGCAGCACCCGTCGCTCGTCGTCGCCGTCATGCGCAAGGACGTGCGCGGCGGCAAGGTGCTCATCGACTGGTCGCAGAACCACCCGGCGAAGACGACGATCACGCCCTACTCGCTGCGCGGCCGCGACGTGCCGCGCGTGGCGGCGCCGCGGTGGTGGGACGAGATCGGACCGGGGCTGGCGCAGCTCGGTCCCGACGAGGTCGCGGACCGGCTCGAGCGCGACGGCGACCCGTTCGACTGACCGCCCGCTCCGCTGGCGAGCGACCCTCGTGTGGGGCAGCGTGGACGCACGCCCGGGCAGGTCTCGCCCCGGTTCACGAGCTGAAGGAGGAGCCCCCTCATGGCACGCACGCTGCCGAAGTACACCGTCCCGTCGCTCACGCCGCAGGACGGCGCGAAGGTCGCCGAGATCCTCCAGCAGCGGCTCAACGCGCTCAACGACCTCGCGCTGACGCTCAAGCACATCCACTGGAACGTCGTCGGCCCGCACTTCATCGCGGTGCACGAGATGATCGACCCGCAGGTCGACGCGGTGCGCCTCATGGTCGACGCGATCGCCGAGCGCATCGCGACCCTCGGCGTCGCGCCGGTCGGCACGCCCGGTGCGCTGGTGAAGGCGCGCACGTGGGACGACTACGCCATCGGGCGGGACAGCGCGATCGCGCACCTCGGCGCGCTCGACGAGGTCTACGTCGGCGTCATCACGGACCACCGCCAGGCGGCGAAGGACACCGAGGAGCTCGACGACGTCACGAACGACCTGCTCATCGGCCACCTGCACGAGCTCGAGCCTGTTCCACTGGTTCGTGCGCGCGCACCTCGAGTCGGCCGGCGGTGCCCTGAGCACGTCCTCGGCGGACGGCGAGAAGGCGTCCGCCGACGCCGCCCGGGCGAAGGACAAGGCATCGGCGTGAGCGCAGGCACGGAGCACCGGGCGGTCGGTCGCGCGGTGCTCCGTGCCGCACGACCGGGCAGCCGCACGACGGGGTCCGCGCAGCCCCCGAGCCCGACCCGCCGCATGCACGTCGCCGCGCGCCTCGAGGACTCGTTCGACCGGGCCGTGGCCGGGGTGCTGGCACGCCGGGGCTGGACGGTCCGCATCGAGGCGTTCGCGGGGTACGGGGCGCCCGGGTGGGTGCGCGTCATGGCGCGGACGCTGCTCGCCCCGCCCCAGGTGCGGGCGTCGGACCTGCCGGGCGCGGGCGCCGAGGCGCACGTCGAGGCACGCCCCGCCGCCCCCGTGCGCGGGTGGCGGTCGTTCGCGACCGCCGAGGTCGCGGGTGCGCCGCTGCGCGTGCGCGTCGGGGACCGCGAGCACGAGGTCGTCACGGATCGCGGCGGCTACCTGGACGTCGTGCTCGACGCGGACCTGTCCCCCGGTTGGCACCACGTGACCCTCACGTCGCAGGACGGTGCGACCGCGCAGGCGCCCGTGATGGTCGTCGACCCCGCGGTCCGCGTGGGTCTAGTCAGCGACATCGACGACACCGTGATGGTGACCCGCCTGCCACGTCCGCTGGTCGCGGCCTGGAACGTGCTCGTCCGGCACGAGAACGCCCGCGAGCCCGTGCCGGGCATGAACGCCCTCTACGCGGAGCTGCGGCAGCGCAATCCGGGGATGCCGGTCGTCTACCTGTCGACGGGGGCGTGGAACGCCGCGCCGGCGATCGCGCGGTTCCTGCGGCGGCACGGGTACCCGCCGGGACCCCTGCTGCTCACGGACTGGGGGCCCACGAACACCGGCTGGTTCCGCTCCGGCCGGGCGCACAAGGTCGCGCGGCTGCGGCGCCTGTTCCGCGAGCTGCCCGACGTCCGCTGGGTGCTCGTGGGCGACGACGGCCAGCGGGACCCGGAGATCTACGCCGGCGCGGCCGAGCACCACCCCGACCACGTCGAGGCGATCCTGCTGCGGCAGCTGACGTTCAGCGAGCACGTGCTCGCCCACGGGCTCCCCGCGCCGACGCCGGAGCAGCGCACCGCGGAGCGGGCGGCGGAGAACGAGGGCATCCCGGTCCTGCAGGGCGCGGACGGGTATGCGCTGCGGCAGGCGGTGCACTCCGAGGCGCGGCTGGCGCGCTGACAGGAGCGGGACGCTCGACGGCCCGCGCTCCCGTCCGTCACGGCGGAGGCGCGGGCCGTCGGCGCGTCACAGGCGCTGGGGGTCGTCCCAGTCCTCGCTGCTCGCGATCGCCTCGTCGTCGGCCTCGAGCTCGACCGCGTGCAGCGACCGCGGTGCCCGGCTCGGGTCCCCGCCCGACCGTGCGTCGGCGGCGGCGAGCTCGGCCTCGGGCAGGGTGGGCTCGGCGAGGTGCTCGGCGGCGGGGTCGGACGTCAGGTCGCGGTCGCGGCTCATGGGAGGTTTCTACCGCCACGTCCGCCCGGGTGCACCCGCGGACCAGCCCGTGACCCGGTCAACGCCACCCGTCGGACAGCGGTCCAGGACGCGGCGGTGCGCCGTCAGGGCTAAACGATTCGCCCTCTCACCGGCATTCGAAGCGCTTCGATACCGTGCGGCCACCCGACGCCCCGGGGCCGCCTCGCGAGCCCCCGCGACGGGACGACCGGCCGGGCAACCCTCGCCCGGCGGGCACACACCACCGCCTTCACGAAGGAGTGCAGCGGATGCGCGTCCCTGCTCAGACCTCTCCCGGCAGACCCGGCCGCCGGTCACGACGCCTCGCGGGCGCCGTCCTCGCGGCCGCGCTGGCCGCCGGCGCCGGCACGGCCGTCGCCCTCGGCTCCCCCGCCACCGCGGCAGCGCCCTCGTACACGTGGGGCAACGTCGAGGTCGTCGGGGGCGGCTTCGTCCCCGGGATCATCTACAACCAGTCGGAGAAGGGCCTCGTCTACGCCCGCACCGACATCGGCGGCGCCTACCGCCTCGACCAGCGCACCCAGCGCTGGGTCCCGCTGCTCGACCACGTCGGCTGGGACGAGTGGAGCCACAGCGGCGTGCTCAGTCTCGCGACCGACCCGGTGGACCCCGACAAGGTCTACGCGGCCGTCGGCACGTACACGAACAGCTGGGACCCGCAGAACGGTGCGATCCTGCGCTCGAGCGACCGCGGCGAGACGTGGCAGAAGACCATGCTGCCGTTCAAGGTCGGCGGCAACATGCCCGGCCGAGGCATGGGCGAGCGTCTCCAGGTCGACCCCAACGACAACCGCGTCCTCTACCTGGGGACCGAGAGCGGCAACGGGCTGTGGCGCAGCACCGACTCCGGCGTCACGTGGTCCAAGGTCAGCTCGTTCACCAACCCCGGCAACTACGTGCAGGACCCGACGTCGACCAACGACTACCTGACCAGCAACCAGGGCGTCGTGTGGGTCACGTTCGACCCGTCGAGCGGCACGAAGGGATCGCCGACGAAGACCATCTACGTCGGGGTCGCCGACAAGGAGAACACCGTCTACCGGTCGACCGACGCGGGCGCGACGTGGCAGCGGATCCCCGGTCAGCCCACGGGCTACATCGCGCACAAGGGCGTCTACGACGCGAAGGGCAAGCAGCTCTACATCGCGACCAGCGACACGGGCGGCCCGTACGACGGCGGGCACGGCGACGTGTGGCGCCTCGACGCCACGACCGGCACGTGGACGAGCATCTCCCCCGTGCCGTCGTCGAGCAGCGACCAGTACTTCGGCTACTCGGGCCTCACGATCGACCGGCAGGACCCGGACACGCTCATGGTCGTCACGCAGATCTCCTGGTGGCCGGACATCATCGTGTTCCGCAGCACGGACCGCGGCGCGACGTGGAGCCGCATCTGGGACTGGGCGGGCTACCCGAACCGCGACCTGCGCTACGACCTCGACTACTCGGGCGCGCCGTGGCTCACGTTCGGCAAGACGTCCGCGCCCGTCGGCGAGCCGCTCGTCAAGCTCGGCTGGATGACGGAGTCCTTCGAGATCGACCCGTTCGACTCCGACACGTTCCTCTACGGCACCGGCGCGACGGTGTACGGCGGCAGCAACCTCACCGCGTGGGACACGGGCGGGAAGGTCAAGATCGGCGTCAAGGCACAGGGCATCGAGGAGACCGCCGTGCTCGACCTCGCCGCTCCCCCGGGAGCCGTGCAGCTGGTCTCCGGGCTCGGCGACATCGGCGGCTTCGTGCACACCGACATCACGAAGGTGCCGTCGCAGATGTACACGCAGCCGTACCACGGCTCCGTCACGGGCGTGGACTTCGCGGAGGCGAAGCCCGCGACGATGGTCCGCGTCGGGCAGGCCGTCGACGGCACCGTCGAGTCGCACATCGGCGTCTCGACGTCGTCCGGGTCGTCGTGGTGGGCCGGCCAGCAGCCCGCCGGCGTGACCGGCGGCGGGACCGTCGCGATGTCCGCCGACGGCGGCACGATCGTGTGGAGCCCGGCCGGCACGGGCGTGCACCGGTCGACGACGCTCGGCTCGTCGTGGACCGCGTCGACGGGGGTCCCCGCCGGTGCTCGCGTCGAGGCCGACCGCGTGAACGCGTCGACGTTCTACGCGTTCGGCGACGGTACGTTCTACCGCTCGACGGACGGTGGGGCTTCGTTCACGGCGTCCGCCGCGACCGGCTTCCCGACGACCGGGAACGTCCGGTTCGGTGCGGTGCCCGGCCACGCGGGTCACGTCTGGCTCGCGGGCGAGACCGGCCTGTGGCGCTCGACCGACGCGGGCGCGACGTTCACGAAGCTCGCCGGCTTCGAGGACGGCGGCGCGGTCGGCTTCGGCAAGGCCGCACCCGGTGCGTCCTACCCGGCGATCTACACGACGTCGAAGCTCAACGGGGTCCGCGGGTTCTTCCGCTCGACCGACGCGGGCGCGACGTGGGTGCGGATCAACGACGACGAGCACCAGTACGCGTGGACGGGTTCGGTCATCACGGGCGACCCGGACGTCTTCGGGCGTGTGTACGTCGGCACCAACGGGCGCGGCATCGTGGTCGGGAACACCGCCGGCAACGAGCCCACGACGACGCCCACGCCGACGGTGACCCCGACCGTCACACCTACGCCGACGGTCACGCCGACGGTGGCGCCGACGCCCACGGTCACGCCGACAGTCCAGCCGACGGGCTGCTCGGTGCGCTACACGACGAACGACTGGAACACCGGTTTCACCGCCTCGGTCCGGATCAGCAACAACGGTGCCGCGGCGATGAACGGCTGGACGCTCGCGTTCACGTTCCCGTCGTCGCAGCAGGTGACGAACGGGTGGTCGGGCTCGTTCACGCAGACCGGGCAGTCGGTCGTCGTGACCAACGCACCGTGGAACGGCACGATCGCGGCGAAGGGCAGCGTCGACATCGGGTTCAACGGCTCGCACGCCGGGAGCAACCCGAAGCCGTCGGTGTTCACGCTCAACGGCACGGCCTGCTCGGCCGGCTGAGGCCGGCAGCCGGGTCACCCCGACGGGGTGGCGGACCGCTCCTCGCGGCGGTCCGCCACCCCGTCGGTCATCGGACGACTCCGCGAAGTCATGGGACGAGAGAGACGAACGTCACACGTCCCTCGCTGTAGAGATTCTCGACGTCGACATACGCTCGAATCGTGGCGCATCGCGAAGACACAGTGGACGTCGTCCTCGTCGGCGGCGGGATCATGAGCGCGACGCTGGCCGCGCTCATCACGACGCTCGAGCCGACGTGGACCGTCGAGATCCACGAGCGCCGCGCCGAGGTCGCGCAGGAGTCGTCGAACCCCTGGAACAACGCGGGCACCGGCCACGCCGCCCTCTGCGAGCTCAACTACACGCCGCAGCGCGCCGACGGCACGATCGACATCACCAAGGCCGTCGCGATCAACGAGCAGTTCGAGCTCTCGCGCGAGCTGTGGCACCACCTCGCGACCCACGGCCGCCTCCCCGAGGGCACCGGCTTCCTCTCCTCGACCCCGCACATGACCTTCGTGCGCGGCGAGGCGAACGTCGAGTACCTGCGCCGCCGCTGGGAGACCCTGCGGGCGCACCCCCTGTTCTCCGACCTGGAGTTCAGCGCGGACCCCGCGACGATCGCCGCCTGGGCGCCCCTGCTCGTCGCCGATCGCGACCCGGCCGAGCCCGTCGCTGCGACCCGCGCGTCCTCGGGCACGGACGTCGACTTCGGCGCGCTGACGCGCGCGATGCTCGACGACGCCCGGCGGCGCGGCGTCCGGCTGCACGTCGAGAGCGAGGTCACGCGCCTGCGCCAGGGACGCGACGGCGCCTGGACACTGCGCGTGAAGGACCGGCGCTGGAACGGCAACCGCAACGCCCGTCGCGTGCGTGCGCGCTTCGTGTTCATCGGCGCGGGCGGCGGCGCGCTGCCGCTGCTGCAGAAGTCGGGCATCCCCGAGGCCAAGGGCTTCGCGGGCTTCCCGATCAGCGGCCAGTTCCTGCGCACGACCAACCCCGAGATCGTCGCGCAGCACCAGGCGAAGGTGTACGGCAAGGCCGACATCGGCGCCCCGCCCATGTCGGTCCCGCACCTCGACACGCGCGTCGTCGACGGCGGCACCGCGCTGATGTTCGGCCCCTACGCGGGCTGGAGCATGAAGTTCCTCAAGCACGGCTCGTGGCTCGACCTGCTGAAGTCGATCCGCCCGGACAACCTGGTCCCGATGCTCGCCGTCGGCGTGCGCAACCTCGACCTGCTGAAGTACCTCATCGGCGAGGTCACCGCGACCGACCTGGACCGCCTGCGCACGCTGCGCGCGTTCATGCCGACCGCGCACCCGCGCGACTGGGAGCTCATCACCGCCGGTCAGCGCGTGCAGGTCATCAAGCGCGACCGGAAGAAGGGCGGCGTGCTCGAGTTCGGCACCGAGCTCGTCACCTCGGCCGACGGCTCCATCGCCGGCCTGCTCGGCGCCTCGCCCGGGGCGTCGACGGCCGTCGCGACGATGCTCGACCTGCTCGACCGGTGCTTCCCGGAGCGCGTCGAGGGCTGGCGCCCGCAGCTGCGTGCGATGATGCCGTCGCTCGGCGGCGCCCAGTGGGACGAGTCGTTCGAGCTCGACCAGCTCGTCGACGAGCGGGTCGCCACCGACCACTGAGGAACGCCATGACCGTCCACGACGCGGCGACGCCGGTCGTGCCGGTGAGCGCCGAGATGCGCCGCGCCAAGGTGCGCGCCGCGACCGACCACACCACCGTCGGGCTCGTCGACACCACGCCGGACGGGCGCGTGACCATCGCGTGCGCGTGCGGCATGCAGCTCACCAACGGCCCGACCTGGACGCTCGACGAGCACATCCGCCTGCACCGCGCCGAGGCGCGCTTCCTCGCGCTCTCCGCGGTCGCTCCCCCCGGCATCCCCCGGCTGGTGTCGGCGCACGTCGTCGCCGGCGAGGCGTCCGGACCCGTCGACTGACCGGCCGCGCGGAGCGCGACGACCGCGGGGCCACCGTGTTCCGCCGCCGCGTCGGCGCGGCTCAGCGCGCGGTGGCGACCTCGTCGAGGTCGTCGTCCTCGTGCAGGTCGTCGTGCTCGTGCACGTGCGGCAGGCCGAGCTCGTGCGCCCGCTCGTGCTCCTCGCGCGCCGCGATCCGGGCCGCGATGCGCGCCTGCACCTCGGGCCGGCGCAGCGGCGGCACGGTCGCGGGCGGCTGACGGCGTGCGGGCAGCTCGTCGAGCAGCCGCGCGGTGATCGCCGCGATCTCGGCCACGGCCGCCTCGAACGGGTCGCGCGTCGCGTCGCTGACCGTCTGGACGCCCGTGACCTTCCGCACGTACTGGCGGGCGGCCGCCTCGATCTCCTCGGTGGTCGCGGGCGGCTCGAGCCCGCGCAGCGTCGTGATGTTCCGGCACATGCGCCCGACGCTACGCCGCGCGTCCGACGCGCGCCTCGAGGTCGAGCAGCGCCTGCTTCGCCGCGTCCCCGCCCGCGTACCGGCCGGGGCTCCCGTCGGACCGGACGACCCGGTGGCACGGCACGACGAGCGGGACGGGGTTGAGTGCGCACGCCGTGCCGACCGCCCGGACCGCGCGAGGGCTGCCCGCCGACGCGGCGACCTGCGCGTACGACGCGGTCCGGCCGTACGGGATGTCGGGCAGGTGCTCGACGACGGACCGCCGGAACCCGGCGGTGAGCCGCAGGTCGACCGGGACGTCGAACGTGTGCCGGGCGCCCGTGAAGTACTCGTCGAGCTCGCGCGCGACGTCGTCGAGCGCGCCCGGCGCCTCCAGGACGCGCGGGCTGACCCGTGCGGCGAGGTCCTGCAGCACCGCGTCGTGGTCCTGCACGGCGAACGCCACCCGGACGACGCCCGCGGGCGTGCGTGCCAGCAGCAGCGGGCCGACCGGGCTGTCGACCGTCCGGTAGGCGACGTCGAGCAGGCCGTCCGCGGCCGCCCGGGCCACGAGCACGTCGTGCAGCCGCGACAGGTCCTCCCCCGTCGCCGTCCCCCGTGCGTGCGTCATCACGACTCTCCCTCCTCCGCGAAGCGCGGGTACGTCCGGCGCAGGGTCGCCACCCCGTCGGCGGCCGCGCGTCGTGCCGCGGCGGCCGTCCCGCCGAGGACGGCGGCGACCTCCTCGTAGGGCAGGCCGCCGAGGTGGTGGTAGGTCACCGACCGGCGCTGCTTGTCGGGAAGCGCCGCCAGCGCCGCCCACAGGTCGAGGTCACGGCCGCCGTCGGGCGCCGCGTGCTCGGGCAGGTCCGCGACCGGCACGGCCTGACGGGCGGTGCGCCGCACGACGTCGATCGAGCGCCGCCGCGCGATCGTCACCAGCCAGGCCTCGACGTTCGCGTCCGCCGGCAGGTCCGGGTAGGCGCGCAGCGCCGACAGGAACGTCTCGGACCACGCGTCGTCCGCGTCGACGGTGCCGAGCACCGCCCGGCACACGCGCAGCACCGTCGCGCCGTGCTCGACGACGACCCGCTCGAACGGTTGCTTCACGCCCACAGTGTGCAGACGCACGGGCGGTCGCGGGTGTGAGGTGTCCCCGGCAGGTCAGCGTGTCAGGCACAGTGGGGTCATGACGAACCTCGAGGTGCGCCCGGAGGAGGCGCTGTGCGAGGCGCTCGGCATGCGCGGACCCGTCGCCGAGCTGCACGAGGCCCGGGAGGTCCCGCTCGGCGGCGTGCGGGCCATGCAGGTGCGCCGGACGCTCCCGCAGCGCGCGCTCCCGATGGTCGGCGCGTGGTGCTTCCTCGACGAGATGGGCCCGCAGGACGTCGACATGCGCGTGCTGCCGCACCCGCACACCGCGCTGCAGACCGTGACGTGGCCGCTCGTCGGCGACATCCTGCACCGGGACTCGGTCGGGTCCGAGGCCGTCGTCCGGCCCGGCCAGCTCAACCTCATGACCGCGGGCCACGGCGTCGCGCACTCCGAGTTCACGCTCGGCGACGCGGCACCGCTGCACGGCGTCCAGCTGTGGGTCGCGCTCCCCGACGCCGTCGCCGACGGTGCGCGGTCGTTCGAGCAGGTCACGGACCTGCCCGTGTGGGAGGCGCCCGGCACGCGCGCCACGGTCTTCGTCGGCGGGATCGACGGTGCGCGGTCACGTGCCCGCGTGCACACGCCGCTGCTCGGGGCCGACGTCGTCGTCGATCCCGGCCACGACGTCGTGCTGCCGCTCGAGCGCGGGTTCGAGCACGCCGTCCTGATGCTCGGCGGCCGGGCCGCCGTCGCGGGCGTGGACGTCGCACCGGGTCCCCTGCTCTACCTGGGCGACGGTCGCGACGAGGTCGCCGTGCGGGCCGGAGCCGACGGCGCGCGCCTCATGCTGCTCGGGGGCGAGCCGTTCGCGCACGACCTCGTCATGTGGTGGAACTTCGTCGGCCGCACGCACGCCGACGTCGCCGCGGCACGCGCCGCGTGGGAGTCGCCCGACGCCGCCGACCGGTTCGGCTCGGTCGTCGGGCACGGCCCGGAACGCATCCCCGCCCCCGCCCTGCCGAACGTGCGGCTGCAGCCGCGCCGTCGCCGACCCCGACCGGAGCGCCCGTGACCGAGACCCTGCCCCCGTCCGCCCGACGCGTCGCCGACGCCCTGCACGCCGCCGGCGTCACCGGCCAGGTGACCGTGCTGCCGGACTCGGCACGGACCGCCGCCGAGGCGGCCGCCGCGCTCGGCTGCCCGGTCGGCGCGATCGCGAACAGCCTGGTGTTCCTCGCGGACGGCGCGCCGCTGCTCGTGCTGACCAGCGGCCGGCACCGCGTCGACACCGTCGGACTCGCCCGCCGTCTCGGGCGCGAGCGGATCACGCGTGCGACGCCCGAGCAGGTGCGCGCCGCGACCGGCCAGGCGATCGGGGGCGTCGCGCCCGTCGGCCACCCGGAGCCGGTCGAGACGGTCGTCGACGTCGCGCTCGCCGAGCACGCGCAGGTGTGGGCCGCGGGCGGCACGCCGCACTCCGTCTTCCCGACGACGTTCGACGAGCTCGTCACGATCACCGGCGGCACGCCGCACGTCGTCGCCGACGACGAGGTCGCCGCCGGCTGACCCGCGCACCGACGCCGGGCCGCCGCCCGGTGGCGTCCGGCGCGCGTCAGGTCATCGCGGCGGCCAGCGCGTCGTCGGCGCCCTGCAGGCGGATCTCGACGCGCGCGATGTCGTCCGCCGGGATGCTCGACGACGCCCCGAGCCCGCGTGCCTCGCCGCTGTGCGACGCCCAGGTCGCGACGACCGTCGCCGTCCCGTCGGCCTCGACCAGCACGAGCTCGTACACGAGCGGGTAGTCGACCGGCGGGGCCGGGTACTCGCACGACCAGTCGAGCCGCGTGCCCCAGTTCTTCTGCTGCAGCGTGAGGTCGGCAGTGACGTCGACGCCGCCGACCGGCCGCAGCGCGAGGTGCGCCGCCTGCGCGGTCACCGGAGCCGGCGCGACCGTGCGCGCCACCCACGCGCCCCCGACGGCCGCGACGAGCGCCACGGCGGCCGCGGAGACGAGCGTCGCGAGCCGGCGGCGACGGCGCGTGGCACGCGCTCGCCCCGCGACCGTCGCGAGGTCGACGACCTCCGCCTCCGGAGGCTCGGCCGGCTCGGGCGCGAGGAGCGCGGCCGCCTGGTCCGCGGGCAGCGCGCGCAGCAGCCCGGGCATCCCGGCGAGCTCCGACACCCGGTCCTGGCACGCCTCGCAGCCTGCGAGGTGTTCCTCGAACCTCCGACGGTCCGACGGTCCGAGCGCCCCCAGCACGTACGCCGCGTCCCACTCCCGGAACTCGTCCGCGGGCAGGTCGGGCCGGTCGGCGCTGTCGCGGCCGGTCATGACGTCACCCCTCTCTCCTGCAGCGCGAGCCGCAGCGCGCGCAGCCCGTAGTGCAGCCGCGACTTCACGGTGCCCTCCGGGATCTGGTTCTCGCGGGCGAGCTCCGCGACCGACCGCCCCCCGTAGTACGCCCCCACGACGACGGCCCGGTGCTCGGCCGACAGGCCCGTCAGCGCGTCGGCGACGAGCCACGCGTCCAGGACCGCCTGCGTCCCGTCGGGCGTCGGGACGTCCGGCGCCTGGTCCGTGACGTGCTCGCGGACGTGCCGGGCGCTGCGACGGTCGTCGATCACGAGGTTGCGTGTGACGCGGTACAGCCAGGCACGTGCCGCGTCGTCGTCGCGGGCCATGACCTCGGGGTGCCGCCACGCGCGCACCATCGCCTCCTGCACCACGTCCTGCGCGAGCTCGTGGTCGCCCGTGAGCCGCACGACGTAGTGGTGCAGCGGCCGCGCGTACGTCGCGTGCAGGGCGCGCAGGAGCTCGTCCGCGTCGTCGTCCACGCGCGCCCCACCTCCTGTCCTGTCACCCACACCACGGACCGCACCGGCTCCGGGTTCAGGTGAACCGCCAACCTCACCCGCCCGTGGACCCAGGGGGAGCCCGTGACGCCGCACCGCCCGGCGCGGGCCCGCTCCCCCGGGGGAAAGGGGACCACCGTGCGACGCACCATCCTGCTCACCACGCTCGGCCTCGTCGCGACCGCCACGCTGGTCGGCTGCTCGGGCTCGGGCGACGACGACTCCGGCGCGCAGACCGAGGCCACGACCGACGAGATGACCGAGCCGACGCCCGCCGACGAGGGCTCCGCGGTCGCGGCCGACCTCATGACGGCCGACACGTCGCTCGGCTCCGTCGTCGTCGACAAGGACGGCATGACCGTCTACTACTTCCTCAAGGACACGCCCGGGTCCGGGACGAGCGCGTGCACGGGCGACTGCCTCACCGCGTGGCCACCCGTCTACGCCGAGTCCGAGGACGTCGTCGTCGACGGCGTGACCGGCGAGGTCGGCACGATCGAGACGCCCGACGGCGAGTACCAGGTCACGATCGACGGGCGCCCCGTGTACCTGTTCGCGCAGGACACGGCCGCCGGGGACGTCAACGGGCAGGGCGTCAACGACGTCTGGTACGCCGTCGCGCCCGACGGGTCGCAGGTCGGCCCGTGACGCTCAGCCCTCCGCGCCGGTCTCCACGTTGAGGATGTTGCCGTCCGGGTCGGCGAACCACGCGGCCTTCATCTCGCCGGAGACCAGCACGCCGTCCTGCCACGTGCCCTCGGGCACCTCGAACGTCTGGAAGTCGACGCCGCGGCCGCGCAGGTCCGCGACCTCGGCGTCGAACCGGTCGGCCGACACCTGGAAGGAGATCGCGGTCGCCTGGTTCGTGCCCGCGTACCCCGACGGGTACACGAGGAACGAGCCGCTGCCCGAGCGGTACATCACGCCCTCCGCGGCGTCACCGACGCTGGAGAACCCCAACGTGGTCTCGTAGAACGCGCGCGCCTTGTCGAGGTCCGTGACCGCGAGGACGGGGATGGCGTCGAAGTCGGAGAGCATGACGGCCTCCTGGGCGGGCCAGACGACCCTCGGCTGGCCGGCGGCTCGACGCTAGGACCGGGCCGTGACAGGGTCAATCGCCCTGCACGGACGTGCACGTTGTCGATCCCGGCACGTCTCGCCCGTCACGAGGTCGTCCGCCGGGCCACCGCCGCCCGGTACCTGCGAGCGACGGAGAACCACCATGCGCTACATGCTGCTCATCTGCACCGACCCGACCGGCGAGCCCTACACGCCCGAGGGCGACACGATCGAGACCTGGCTCGCCGAGACCGGGTCCGCCCGCCTGCACGGCGACCGCCTCCGCCCCGTGTCCGACGCCCGCACCGTCCGCGTCCGCGGCTCCGAGACGCTCGTGACCGACGGACCCTTCGCCGAGACCGCCGAGCACATCGCCGGGTACGACGTCGTCGAGAGCGAGTCCCTCGACGATGCGCTGCGGATCGCCGCCGGGCACCCCATGGCCCGCTTCGGGCGCGTCGAGGTGCGGCCGTTCTGGCCGTTCGAGGGCTGAGGCGCACCGACGCGCTGCCCCGAAACGGGTGGACGGGCACCCCGCCCCGGTGAGGTAGAGTTTCCGAGGCCCCTGCGGGGGCCATCGGGCTGTGGCGCAGCTTGGTAGCGCACTTGACTGGGGGTCAAGGGGTCGCAGGTTCAAATCCTGTCAGCCCGACAGATCAGGCCTGGTGAGACGGTGTCTCACCAGGCCTGAGTCGTCTCCGGAGAAGCCCGCCGCTCCGCCACGTCGGCGATCACGGTGGCGTGGAGCCCGGCCCACCCCCGGACGTCCCGCCGGGACCTTTCCCACCGCCGGCACGCGCAGCCGCGGCTGCGTCCGCCTCGATGCGCTTCTCGAGCCGGTGCAGCGCCTCCACGGCCTGCTCGTAACGGCGGAACGCCGTCGCCCGCGCGTCCGCGCGGGTGCCTCGTCCGACGCGGGAGACGTTGAGGGACGCGCGGTCGGCGTCCTGGAAGGCGCGGTAGGCGGTGCGTGTGGCCTCGCGCAGGTGCGGGAGCATGCGGGCGTCGAGGAGCACGGCGGCGGCGACGTCCTGGCCGTGCGTGCGGGCGTCGATCTCCTCGATGAGCATCTCGTAGTCGTCGTGCGCCTTGCTCTGCGCCGCCACGGCCTCCCGGTAGCGGTCCCGTGCGTCGACGAAGCGCTGGTCGTTCTCCGGCAGGCGCAGCTGCTCGATGAGCCGCAGGCGCCGCAGAGCGACGTCGACCTCGTTCACACGCGTGTCGAGCATCGCGTAGACGTCGTCGCGGTGCGCCCGGTTGTGGCCGAACACGCTGTCGTAGAACGCCGACGCCTCCTGGTGGTGCAGCTGCCCCGCCGTGAACGGCTCGGCTGCCCGGCCGCCGGTCTGCGCCTCCCACGCGGCCTTCACGGTCTGCGGGTCGAACCTGCTGAGCACCGGGTCCCCCTGGGCGGACGCGTGCTGCACCTGGGCGTACGTCGCTCCCGGCAGCGTGCGCTCGATGTGCAGCCGGGCCATGCGGAACCACTGGAGCGCGTGCCGCGTCTCATGCGCGATCGTGTCGCACGCGGCCGCGAACTCCAGCGGCGTCGGGCGCTTCTGCGAGACGAGGTTGAGGTTGATCTGCAGCTCCCACACCCTGGCGGGCTGCCGGCCGTGCTGCTCGGGCCTCGGGTTGTGGATGTGGCTCGGGATGAGAGGCGGCGCACCCGCCGCCACGAGCTGCCGGTTCGCGATCTCGAGCAGGACGTCGAACCGCGCATGGGCATCCATCGTGAGGTAGCGGTCGTAGACGGCGACGAACTCCGCGGCGAGCGCTCGCGCCTCCGGGCTGAGCCGCTCGACGATCTGCGCGCTGTCCTTGGCACCCGGCCCGCTCGTCGTGGCCGTGGGCGCCTTGGTCGACGCCGGGTCGGCCACGAGCCGCACGTCGGTCTGCTGCGCCCACCCCGGCGACTTCGCGTCGAGGTACTCGGTCGCGTCCCGCACGTGCTGCGCGGCGTCGTCGCCCGCGAAGTGCACCTCGACCTGGCGACCGGCGCCGGTCTCGACGATCATGACCGTGCCGTCGAACACCGTGCCCGCGTTGCGCGCGAGGCCCTCGCGATGCGCCTCGAACCGTGCGATGAGCGCCTGCCGTTCCGGGAGCGGCAGGGTCGCACCGAGGCCCGTCCCGCCCCGCAGCTCGGCGTGCAGCCGCTGCCACCCGCCGGCCTCGGTCAGGAGTGAGCGCACGGCGACGTCGGAGAGCCTGCCGGCCGGGACCTTCCCGTCCCCCGTGCCGGCCGTGCCGGGGACGTCGACCCGGGGCGTGGCGTGCGCGGCGTCGCCCGCGGCGCCCCGGCCGGTCGGCGCGGGCACCGTGACCGCGGGCCCGCGCGCGCCGCCCCGCCAGGCCTCGTACTCCTTCGCGACGCGGCTGTTCACGCGGGCCAGGCCGAGGTCCATGGCGACGTTCTCGACGACGCCGTCGACGATGAGGTCGGCGAGCTGGCTCGCGTTCTTCGGCAGGGCCTTGCCCTCGACGACGGCCTTCAGTGCAGCCTCGGTCGCCGTCATGTAGACCGACGAGGTGCCGGCCGCCATCGCGCTCGCGGTGAGCTCAGCGAGCTTCGTGCCGGCGAGGTCGGGGATCCGGTCGATGCGTGCCTTGATCGCGACCTGGAACCGGGCCTGCAGCGCTCCACCGAGGTAGGTCATGACGGCGCTGACGCCTGCGGCCTGCACGAGGCTCGCGAGCCCGAGGTCCTTGCGCTGGCCGTAGTGCATCTCCGCGGCCCGGCCCAGCCCCTCCTGCGTGAGGGTGTAACCGCCGGCGACGAGGGCCGACCCCGTCAGACCGAGCCCGCCGGAGGCGATCCCCGCGGCGATCGTCCCGGTCGTCTTGAGCCGGTTGAGCCACTTCACGGCTGTGCCCGCGCCGGTCATGACGCGGTTCTCGTACGCCGAGAACCGCGTGGCCGCGTCGGCGGTCGACTGCTCGGCCATGGCGATGAGCGGCACGACGAGCTCGTACTTGCGCTCACGCAGCAGCGGCCACGCCCGCTCGATGAGCTGACGCGGCTGGTCCCAGATGCGCAGCGACGGGTACGCCTGGCTGCCCTCCCCGAGCGCCTCGGAGATGTGCCGGACGGCCCCGAACCCGATCCTCCGCGCGTTGATGGCGCTGCGCTCGACGTGCATCGGCTGCAGCTCGTGCCACACCTCGGTCGTCTCCTTGAGCGCCTCCCGCAGCTTCGCGAGCTCCTCCCGGTCCGAGACGCGCCTCGCGTACTCCTCCGGGTAGTCGTTGCGCAGGTCGTCCGCCGTCACGAAGCCCTTCGTCTTGTAGACGATCCCCGGCATCGGGTGCTGCCCCAGCGCCTCACCGGGCGTCGGGCGCAGGTTCAGGCTGAGCGGCTGCTTCGTGATCTGCTCGACGGCCCACTGCCGGAACTCGGTCTCCGCCTTGACGTCCCACTCGGGCGGCTGCCGCACGTCGTCGGCGAACAGCAGCCGCACGTCGACCGCGAGGCGCTCGTCGGGCTTCGGCGGCACGGCACGCATCAGCCGGCGCCGCTCCTTCAGGTAGTCCGGGTGCTGCGCACGCACCGTCCCGTAGTAGGCGAAGTCGTCCCACAACCGCCGCAGCCGCGCGTCGACGTGCCACGCGATCGTGTAGTGGTCGACGACCTTCTGCCACTGCTCGAGCTGCTCGCCCGTCAGGGCGCCGAGCAGGGCCGGGTACCTGGCCTGCAGCGCGGGGCGGATGTCCGGTCCGCCCTTCGGGATCGGCTCACGCGCGTGCACGCCGGCGAGCGACTCGGGGTCGGGCTCCCGCTGGAGGTACGTCGCGACGGCGCGGTTGCCTGCGTCCTGCTGGAGGTCGATGACGTCCTCGGGGCGCAGCAACGACAGCGCCTTCGACGGCGCTCGCGGGCGTCGCGGCGCGCGCTTCGCCGTCGCGCCACCTGTGCGCTTCGCGCCCTGGTCACGGCGCTCGTGGACCGGCACTCGTCCTCCTGGGTCCTCGAGCACCATCACGGCGCGCGACAGCCCGGACGTCCACGCCGCACGCGCAGCGGATCGCGCACGGATGCTGCCCGAGCGGGCACGACCGGCGCCCGGGTGACGGCTGCGCGGCGGACATCTCTCGCTGACCGGCGCCGCTGGAGGGGCCATGCCGACCGGTTCCGACCAGCTCGTCTTCGTGCTGCGGCACGCGGCGCGTCGTGGGCGTCGTGAGCGCAGTCTGCAGCAGCGACCGTTGCAGGGCGCGTCGCCGGTCGGGTGCTCAGCGGCGGGCGGCCGTGATGCGGTACACCACCCGGTGCGGCAGCGCGCGGACCATCGCCGCCGCGACGCGGGCGTCGCGTCCGACGACGCGGCGTGGCGCCGGGTTGCGGTCGAGGAGCGCGCGCACGACGGCGTCCGCCACGCGCTCGGGCGGCGCGCCGCGCACCGCGCTCCGACGCGCGTTCGCCAGGGCACGGTCGATCTGGTCGCGGTAGCGCACGAGCGCCTCGGGCGGCATCGCGTCCGCGACGACCTGCCCCGCGGCCGCGCCGCGCGACCAGATCGGCGTCGCGATCGCACCCGGCTCGACCAGCAGCACGCGGATGCCCGACGGTGCGAGCTCCGCCCGCAGCGACCCCGTGAGGCCGACGAGGCCGAACTTCGCCGCGCTGTACGCGCCGAGCACGGGCCCCGCGATCCGGCCGCCGATCGACCCGATCATCACGATCCGCGCGTCCCGGCCGGCGTCCCGGCTCGCGCGCAGGGCGGGCAGCATCGCCTGCGTGACGGCGAGCTGAGCGACCAGGTTCACCTCGAGCTGGCGGCGGAGCACGTCGAGCGGCAGGTGCTCGAGCGGTCCCGGCAGGGCGGCGCCCGCGTTGTTGACCAACGCCGACAACGGTCCTGCCGCGAGCACCTGCTCCCCCGCGGCGCGCACGGCCGCGTCGTCGGTGATGTCCAGGAGGAGCGTGGTGACGGCGTCGCCGTGCTCGGCCTGCAGGCTCGCGGCGTCGTCGGGCCTCCGCACCGTCGCCCAGACGTGGAAGCGGGCGGCGACGAGCGCCGCCGTGGTGGCGCGTCCGATGCCGGTCGACGCGCCGGTCACGACCACGGATCGCATGGCGGGCCCTCCCGGTCGGCGTGCACCTGCGTGGTCACGCTAGCGGCGGCCCCGCAACCCGACCAGGGGCCGGAGCAGGCCCGCCACGACGGGCCTGCTCCGGGGCCCTAGGGTGCCGAGGTGGCCACTCACTGGACCCTCGGCGGCGACGCCGCCGACCCGCACCGTCTCGCCGCGTTCTGGGCGCTCGCGCTCGGCTACGTTCCCGAGCCCGGGTACGACGAGCCGGACGGCGCCTCGATCGTCGACCCCGACGGCGTCGGGCCGGCGATCGGCTGGCTGCGGGTGCCCGAGCCGAAGACCGCGAAGAACCGGCTGCACATCGACATCCGCGTGCTCGGCGAGCCGCCGTGGGACTGGCACGAGCGCGAGACGGCCATCCGGGCCAAGGTCGCGGAGCTCGTCGCCGCCGGTGCGACGTCGGTGCGCGAGGAGCGGTACGCGGACGACACCGGGCGCACCGTGCTGGGGCACGTCGTGATGCTGGACCCCGAGGGCAACGAGTTCTGCGTGGCATGACCGACCGACCCCGGACCAGAGCACGCTCGATGCGTCGGGGGCGACGCCGCACGCCCCGCGCAGCCGGATGCGGACGAGGTCGACACCGGCGCCCGGTCAGCGGTAGGCCGCCGCCTGCAGCTCGAACAGCTCGGCGTACAGGCCGCCTCGCTCCATGAGCTCGGTGTGACTCCCCTGCTCGGCCACCCGGCCGTCGGCAACCACCAGGATGACGTCGGCCATCCGTACGGTCGAGAACCGGTGCGACACCAGGACGGTGATCGCGCCGGACGTCGCCGCCACCCGACGGGCGTTGTGCGCGTACTGCTCGAACAGGTCGTGCTCGGCCTGCGCGTCAAGAGCCGACGTCGGCTCGTCGAGCACGAGCAGGAGCGGCGACTCTCGCATCATCGCCCGCCCGAGAGCGAGCTTCTGCCACTGACCACCCGACAGCTGTGCACCGTCTCCGTGCTGGATCCCGAGCAGCGTGTCGAGCCCGCGCTCCAGGCGATCCAGCACCACGGACGCCCGCGCCCGGTCGAGCGCGGCCAGGACCGCGTCGTCCGACGAGACGTCGGGCAGGTTGCCCACGCCCACGGACTCGCGCGCGACGAGCTCGAACCGGCAGAAGTCCTGGAAGCCGGCTGACACATGCGCACGCCAGCTCGCCACGTCCAGCGTCGTGAGGTCGACGCCGTCGACGAGCACCGTCCCGCTCGTCGGGTCGTAGAACCGGCAGAGGAGCTTCACGAGGCTCGACTTCCCGGCGCCGTTCTCGCCGACCACCGCGACGGTCGTGCCCGCGCGGAGCTCGAGATCGACCCCCTCCAGCACGAACCGGTCGGTGCCGGGGTAGGCGAATCCGACGTCGACGAAGCTGATGCCGGTGCGGAGCCGATCCGGCGCCGGCGTCGTCCCTGCCTCCGGAGCGCGCACGACCGTCCCGATCCACCGGAGATCGGCGAGCGTGCGCCCTGTGCGCTGCAGCTGCTGGTGGATCGTCACCGCAGACGCCACCTGCGCGTTGACCTGCGCAGCCAGGGTGATGACCAGGATGACGTCGCCGACGGTCCTCTCCCCCGAGACCGCGGCCCGCACGACGAGCAGCGTCGCCGCGACGTACGCGACGGCGAAGACGAGCTGCCCTACGACCCGGAGGCCGCTCGCTCGGAGCTCGCCCCGGACCAGCTGCTTCGTCGCCGCGGACCACGCCATCGCGTGGCGTGCGCGCAGCTCGTCCCCGAGCCCGACGACACGCAGCTCCTTGGCAGGTCCTGGGTCGGTCGCGATCGAGAACAGGTGTCGAGCCCGCCGACCGTCCGTCGCCGCGAGGTCGCGCGCCTTGCCCGCACCTTCCTCCGCCAGCCGGCCCAGGATCAACGGCGGCACGGCCGCGACGGGGAGCGCGAGGAGCCACGGACTCAGGCCGGCCAAGAGGAACGCCGTCACCGCGATGGCGAGCGTCAGCCCGAGCGCCGAGAGCAGCGCTTGCATCGACTCCCAACCCGACCGGTGCAGCTGGGTCCGGAGCACCTGGAGCTTGTCGGCGTAGTCCTGCCGCTCGTGGTGCGCGATGCCGGGCGACGCGTTCGCGAGCTCCACGAGCTCACGTTCCAGCGTCATGACGGCGAGGTCGCCGAGCTCGAAGTAGTACACGTGCGCGAAGTGCCCGGCGGTCAGGGACGCGATCAGCATGAGCGCCGCGACCGTAGCCGCCACCGTGGCACCCGCGACGTCCCCCGCGACCGCGGCGTCGGTGAGCGCACCGAGCGCCGGCGCCGCGAGCGGCATCGACACCGACTGCAGGAGCATCAGGGCGAGGGCGACCAGCAGCCGCTTCCGGTCGACGCGGTACGCGAGCCGGAGGAGCTGGTACGCACCTGCGATGGTCTGCCTCACGCCGGGCCTCCTGTGGACGAGGTGGTCGGTCCGCCTGCGGTGGCGTCCACATCGACGAAACGGTCTGCCTGCAGCCGGAACATCCGGGCGTACTCCCCGCCGGCGGCCACGAGCTCGTCGTGCGTCCCGCGCTCGACGACCCGCCCCGCGTCCAGCACGACGATGTGGTCGGCCCGGCGGACGCTCGAGAAGCGGTGCGAGACGAGGATCGACGTGACGCCGCGCGTGAGCTCGACGAACTGGTCGAAGAACGCCACCTCCGCCCGGACGTCGAGCGCGGACGTGGGCTCGTCGAGCACGAGGACCGTCGCCCCCGCCTGGAGGGCGTAGAGCGAGCGAGCGATCGCGACACGCTGCCACTGCCCGCCCGACAGGTCGGCACCACCCGGGTACGCGCGCGAGAGCGGCGAGTCCAGACCCAGCGGCAGCTGCTCCAGGACGTCGAGGATCCCGGCGCGCCGTGCGGCCTCGCGGACCGCGGTGCCGTCGCGCGGCGCGTGCACGGCACCCAGCGCGATGTTGTCGGCCGCGGACAGCTCGAACCGCACGAAGTCCTGGAAGATCACCGAGACCTGCCGCCGCCATGCGGCGACGTCGAACGTGCCGATGTCCGTGCCGTCCGCGGTGATGCGTCCCTCGTCGGGCTCGTGCAGCCGGGTCAGCAGCTTGACGAGAGTCGTCTTGCCCGCGCCGTTCACACCGACGACCGCGGTGCAGAGACCGGCCGGGATGTCGAGGTCGAGACCGTCGAGGACCGGGACCGAACCGGGGTAGGCGAAGTGCACGTCCGCGAACCGGAGCGCGACGGACGGCACGTGGGCAGGCACGGGTGCTCCCGGCCCGGCCTGCTCGGTGGTCGCGCCGACGCGCTCCTCGAACTCCTCGAGCGCCGTCATCGCCTGCATGCCGTACTGCGTCGCTACGTCCGCCTCGGGATAGAAGACGCCGAGCATGAGGGCGGCCACCACGGACTGCACGCCCAGGGCGAGCGACGTGAGGTCGAGGTCGCCGGACGCCGAGGCGCGCCCCAGGTGCACCAGGACCCCGGCCGCGATGACGAGGCCGACCGAGGTGAACACCAGGAACGGCTTGAGGAAGATCAGCCGACGGCGCGCCGTGACCGGCGCGAGCATCCGTCGTGTCGCGTCTTCGTACCGGTCGGCGAACCACTCCGCGAGCCCGAAGACGCGTAGCTCCTTGGCGGCCGCGCTTCCCATCGCCACCTCACGCAGGTACTCCGAGAGACGACGGAAGCCGACGACCTCCGACCACGCAGTCGAGTACTTCCGCAGACCGCCGCGCTGGCCGTAGCGGAACACCAGGGTCGCCGCGACGACCGCGAGGCCCGTCCACCACGAGGACACCACCGTGACGACGACCGCGTAGCCGGTGAGGGCGGTGTACCGGGCGATCAGCGCGAGCAGGCCGGCGCACGCGTCGCCCGGCGTGAGGTCGTCCGAGTCGATCTCACGCGTCGCCTCGCTCAGCGCCTCGAGCGTCGCGTGGTCCTCCATCGGACCGATCCCCGGAGAGCGGAACGCACCCTCCATGATCCGGTCGCGCAGCCGCTCGTCGACCCGCCGCTTCAGGACCACGCCCAGCGCCGCCTGCACGGGAGTCAGCACCTGGAGGCTGCAGAACGCGAGCGCCGCGAGCGCGAAGCCCACCACGAGCTCGTCCCACGCCGCCGAGTCGACGCCGTCCGCCACAGCCGTGGGGACGCGCCCGACCAGCACGCTCGTGGCGACCACGAATGCGACGGGGAGCAGCCCGAGCACGAGGTTGAGCACCGTGAGCCCGGCGAGGAGCGGCAGCCCGGCACCGGGCAGCAGCCGCGCGGCCGCGATGCGCGGCGCCACCGCGGCGGTTCGCCAGCGGCGTATCACCGCACGTCCCCCGGTGCCGCCCCGACGACGTCCCGGGCGCGGTCGAAGGCGTCGAACCCGCCGGTGAGATGGCGGACGTCCGGATGGCCGTCGCGGCGCAGGAGGTCGAGGCACGTGCTCGAGCGTGCGCCGGACTTGCAGTAGAGCACGACGCGCTCGTGCTCGAGCAGCCGTGCCCGGGTCTCGGCCGCCGCGAACCGTCCGCTCGGGACGAGCACGCTGCCGGGAACCGAGCCCAGGGCGTGCTCGAACGGCTCGCGGACGTCGACGACGTGGACGGTGCGGCCCACCTCGCCGCGCGCCACCAGGTCACGGAGCTCCGCGACGCTGATCGCGGCGCCGCCGGGGACGGCCGACGGCAGGGCACACCGCTCCTCGTACGGCCACTCCTGCAAGGTCCGCACGCGCAGCGTGTCCTCCTGGACCGGGATCGCGAAGCTGCGCCACCGCATCGAGAGGGCGTCGAGCGTCAGCAGACGGCCGACGAGCGACTCACCGATGCCGAGCACGAGCTTGACGGCCTCGGTCGCCATCGTGGCGCCGACGACCGCGCAGAGCGCCCCGAGCACTCCGCCCTCGGCACACGACGGGACCAGCCCCGGCGGCGGTGGCTCGCTGTAGAGGTCGCGGTACTGCGGACCGTACCGGGCCCAGAAGATGCTGACCTGACCCTCGAAGCGGAAGACCGAACCCCAGACGTACGGCAGGTCGAGGATGACGCACGCGTCGTTCACGAGGTACCGGGTCGCGAAGTTGTCCGTCCCGTCGATCACCAGGTCGTACCCGCGGAACAGGTCGAGCGCGTTCTCGGGCGACACCCTGGTCCGGTGGGTCAGCACCCGGACGTGCGGGTTGATCCGGCGCAGGCGCTCGGCGGTGACGTCGACCTTGGCGCGGCCGACGTCGTCCGTGCCGAAGAGCACCTGCCGGTGGAGGTTGGAGTGGTCGACCACGTCGTCGTCGACCACCGCGATGGTCCCGACACCGGCGGCGGCGAGGTACGTGAGGACCGGGGCGCCCAGCCCTCCCGCGCCGACCACGAACACCTTCGCGCCTGCCAGCCGCCGTTGACCGTCGAGACCGACCTCGGGCAGGAGAAGGTGCCGGCTGTAGCGCGCCACCTCGTCCGCCGTGAGGTCGTGCCGTGGCTCCACGAGCGGCCCGGGGAGGCTGCCGCCCACGCCTGCCGCGCTCATCCTCCGGCCACCGCGGGGATCACGGTGATCTCGGCGCCGTCGGTCACCGGCGTGTCCAGCCCTCCGGTGACGCGCACGTCGACGGCGTCGACGTAGACGTTGACGAACCGGGACAGCTCCCCGTGCCCCTGGATCACGTCCACGACGGCGGGCTGCGCCTGTGCCGCGTCGGCGAGCACCTCCCGGAGCGTTCCTCCCGTTGCGTGCAGCGTGCGGGCGCCTCCCGCGCGCGCTGCGAGCACCGCGGGCAGGACGATGGTTGCGGTCACGTCGTTCCTCTCGTCGTCGTCTCCCGCCGGGTGGCGGTCGCCGCCACGCCCAGCGCGGCAGCGATGTCATGGAGGTGCGGGTAGGTCTCGTCGGCGCCCGCGTCGCGCAACGCTCGCGCCGCGTCGGGGCCCCCGCGCGCGAGCCCGAGGCACCGCGCGCCGGCCGCGACGGCTGACCGGACACCGTGCGTCGAGTCCTCGACCACGACGCAGCTGTCGGCCGGGACGGCGAGCCGCGCGGCGGCGAGCAGGTAGGGCGCGGGATCGGGCTTTCCTGCCGCCTCGCCCCAGGTGACGGTCGCGGCGACCGAGTCGCGCAGCCCGAGCTCGTCGACGACGCGTGTCAGCCGTCGGCTCGAGGCGCCCGTCACGAGTGCGACGGGGACGCCTGCACCCGCGAGGCCCCGGACGAGATCCGCGCCACCGGGCACGGCGACGACCGGGAGCGACGGCTCCGACTCGGCGACGCGCGCGGCGACGACCCGCGGGTCGACGTCCGGCAGCAGGTGCCGGCTGGTGTGCTCCACGCTGCAGCCGATGACGTGCCGACGTGCCTCGACGCCGGGTCGCGACGACCCGAAGTGCTCGCACACGTCGGCCCACAGCGCGACCACGGCCTCGTCGGTGTCGACGAGGACTCCGTCGACGTCGACGAGTGCGGCCGCGTACCTCATGCGGGCGTGTCCAGCTGTCCCGCGGCGAAGCCGCCGGCGAGGGCGGCGTGCCGGACCGCGCGGGCCATGCGTCCGGGGTCCGGCGCGCGCGCGACCATCGTGTTGACGAGGACCGCGTCCGCGCCGATCTCGAAGGCACGTGAGACGTGTGCGGTGCTGCCGAGCCCGCCCTCGACGACGGTCGGGACGCCGACGGCGTCGATGCAGGAGCGAAGCGCCGCTTCGTCGACGAGACCGCGGTAGCTCGCGACCGGGCTGGCCATGAGGCGGAGCGCGGAGCAGCCCATGCCTTCCAGGACCCGCGCTGTCGCGGGGTCGGGCAGGATGAACGGCAGGAGGCTGAAGCCGTCGTTGAGCAGCTCCTTCGCGGCGACGACCGTGGCGGCCGCGTCCGGCATGTTGGAGTCGTCGCGCACGTCGAGCTTGATGACGTCGAGGCCGAGCGAGTCGCGCAGCCGGCGGGACGTCTCGACCGCGTCGTTCGCGGAGTGCGCGAACGACGTCGTGCCGATCCACGCGAACCGCGCGAGATCGACCTCCCGGTCGAGGTCCGAGAGCAGGAGGCTGCTCCGCGTCCGCTCGAGGTCGTACGTCGTGATGAAGACGTCGGCACCGCTGGCGTCGAGCACGTCACGCACGACCGCGGGGTCGGTGTACTGCTCCACGCCCAGGAGCAGTCGCGAGCGGAACGTCAGCTCTCCGAGCCGCAGCCACGGCTCAGGTCCGAACGGGTCCAGGTCGGCGTCAGGCACGGGCGCTCCTTCTCATCGGGTTCGACAACATGGCGTGCAGGAGCTCCGTCACCTCGGGTCGGTCGGCCACGCCGTCGAGGTGGAAGACGCACACCCCGTCGGACGTCTCGGGCGCCGCGGCGTCGAGCATCCGCCGCAGCTCGTCCACGTCGAGAGCCGCGTCGTCGTCCGCCGAGGCGGCCTGGACCCACGGCACGACCGGGCGCCCCGTGGAGCGCCGGATCTCGTCGTGCAGCTTCCGCACGTGGTGGGCCGGGCGGCCGATCATGGCGCTGTACGACATGGGCATGAGCACGTCGACGCAGGAGGCGAGCGCTTCGAGGTCCTGCCCGCAGGCCCAGCGGCGCGCGCCCGCGTAGTCGTCGGCGAGCCACGGCACGACCTTCACGCCCACGGTCGTGTCCGTGGACGTCGCCCGCACGACGTCCACGGCGTCGCGGACGCGTGCCGTCACCGCCTCGACGGCGTTCCGGCCCAGCTGCTCGCGGTCGACCGGCGTCGGGAGGCCGTCGACGCACCGAGCGCACCAGCAGCCGTGCTCGATGTCGGCGGCGGACGCGTCGGCGGGAACGCGCTCCCACATCACGAAGGTGCGTGCGAAGTCGAGGCACACCAGGTCGGGCTGCAGCACCTCGAGCGCACCGGCCAGCGCGCGTCGGCGTGCGTCCCAGAACTCGTCGGAGCGGGGACATGCCATGTGCAGCCAGCGGTCCACGGCGCGTCGGCCCGCACTGGTCACGGCGTAGGTGTCCGGCATCTGCGCCAGGAGGACGGGATCGAAGAAGAGGGGGAAGTTGAGCGCCACTCCGAGGTCGCCGTCCCGCAGCCACGAGAGCAGCTCCTCGTTCTCCTGTGCGCGGTCGCCGACGACGACCGCGTCCAGGCCGCAGCGGCGCACGACCTCCTCGACGTGATGCGGGGCGACATCCGGGTCGAGGCAGTAGAGCGCTCTCACGAGCCCTCGGGAGTCTCGTCCACGCGCTCGATGAGCCCGGCCAGGTCGTCGTCGCTCGACGTCGCGGGTCCGGCGAGCTGCCCGACGGGACCCTGGGGGCTCCACGAGAGGAGGCGGCGCCCCGCGTAGAACCGACGCCCGTCGACCTGGGTCAGCGGCCGCTCGTGGTAGAGGTGCAGCAAGGGGTCGTCGTACCGGTCGACCGAGCCGACGACGTCGAGCCGGAACACGAAGTCGAGGTCCTCGCCCCCCCAGCCCTCGAATCGCTCGTCGAAGCCGCCGACGCGGTCGAACAGGCCACGGCGGACCCAGACGCAGTGCCCGGGCGGGCGACGCAGCACCGCGCCGCGCAGGACGTCGAGCGGCACCCCCGGGCGGCCGAGGACGACCCGCTCACGTGCCGCGCGGTGCGACGAGGCGGCGTCGAGGCACAACGCGTCCCGGAAGGGCAGGTGCGCCTGCGCGCCGCGCGCACGGAACCGGCCGACGTTGCGCCTGACGAAGCCCCGGTCGACCAGGACGTCGGCGTCGAGGACGCACACGAGCTCGGCACCCGCACCGCGCTGCACGACGCCGACGTTCACGGCCCATGCCTTGTTGAAGTGGCCGCCGGACCGCACGTGCACGTAGTCGTCGGCCGCGTGCTCGAGGACGCCCGCCCAGCGGGGCTCCTCGTCGGCCTCGACCACCACCACGCGGTAGTCGCCGCGGGGCACGTCCTGGTCGTCGAGCGCCCGGAGGCATGCCAGCAGGTTGCGCAGGCGGCCGCGGTCCGCGGTGCGGTCCCGGAAGGGCACCACGATGCAGGCTCGGCCCGCGCCCACAGGTCGGTCGGAGGCCGCGGTGTGCTCGGGCACCAGGTCGTCGACCGTGACGGGCTCGACGTCCGCGTCGTGGCCGTCACCGACGTGCGCGGCCAGTCGGCCCAGGGCGTCGGCAGCGAGCGCGCAGTCGGCCGCGGCGACCCACCGCGGGTCGCCGGAGTCCAGGAGCGACTCCACCGCGTGGCGCAGCGTCCCTGCGGCCCGTGCGTCGTCGGGCCTCCGGCAGAGTGCCTCGAGCGCGTCGCGCGTCTCGGCCGACGCTGCGGCACGCGCTCGGGCGACGACCTCCCGGTGCAGGGCCGACGACATGTCCCAGTAGTCGACCGCCGCTTCCTGCAGGAGAGGGTCTGCGCTGAGGACGACGCTGCTGACGACAGCCGCCGAGCGGTCCGACGTCGGCCAGCAGGCGCGGTCGAGACCGTCGACCTGCCGGCGCTGCAGGGCGTCGAGCTGCTTCACGGGGTCTCCATCGACAAGGTGCCTGGTCAGCGGCGCACCTGGCGAGAGCCCGGGGCGAGCGCGGCTGCGACGGTACACGGGGCGCTCAAACCGGTCAAAGGTGTCGATCGCGGCATGTCGCACCTCCGGAGCAGGGACAGCTCGGTGCATCCCGGCGCTGGTGCCGGTCCCCGTAGCCGGTCTGGCGAACCGGTCCGGATGTCGCTATCGTCCCGTTCCGCCCACGACCCCGGGCTCGCCTGCTGGCACGCCGCCCTCCGTCGTGGGAGCGCGTGCACTCGTGCTCCGGTGTCCGGCTCGGGTCGTCGACGTCGCCCTCCGTCCGGCGCGGCCGTCCGACAGACCCACCCGACGACCCCGGAGAAAGAAGGCGTCATGCTCAGCACGCGAACGACGGGCTCAGAGGTCGTCGACGTCACTCCGTCGCCGCCCGCCGTCGCACGCTCGTCCGGCGAGCACACGGCGGCGTCAGGGCGGGCCGGGGCGCGACGGGTCGCGGTGGTCGGGTTGGGCTACGTCGGCCTGCCGCTCGTGGTCGACCTCCTCGCCGCCGGGTTCGTGGTGCGAGGTGTCGACGTCGACCCCGCTCGCCTGCGGCACGTCGCGCAGGAGCCGGTGCTGGAGTCGGCGGTTCGCGAGCGGCGGCTGACGCTCGCGGGGGACGCCGGGAACGTGGGTGCGCACGCCGACGTCGTCGTCGTGTGCGTGCCGACGCCGTGGGACCACGAGGTCCGGGCGCCCGACCTGCGAGCGGTCCTCTCCGCGGCGTCCGAGATCGCGAGGGGGCTGCAGCCCGGCACGCTCGTGGTCCTCGAGTCGACCACGTACCCGGGGACGACCGAAGGCGTCTTCGCGCGTGCCCTCGAGGAGGGCTCCGGCCTGCGCGCCGGGGTCGACTTCCACCTCGCCTACTCCCCCGAGCGCGTGGACCCGGGCAACGTCGACTTCGGCATCGCGAACACCCCCAAGGTGGTCGGGGGCGTGACGCCCGCGTGCACCCGGCAGGCCGTCGCGTTCTACGAGCGCTTCGTCGGTCGGGTGGTGGCCGCCGCGGGGACGCGCGAGGCGGAGCTCGCGAAGCTCATCGAGAACACCTACCGGCTCGTGAACGTCGCCCTGGTCAACGAGATCGCGGTCGCGTGCCACGAGCTGCAGATCGACGTCTGGGACGCGCTCGAGTGCGCGGCGACGAAGCCGTTCGGCTACGCCCCGTTCAGACCCGGACCGGGTGTGGGCGGCCACTGCATCCCCATCGACCCGCTCTACCTGTCGCACCTCACCGAGACCGAGCTCGGGCGCCCGGTCGCGATGGTGGAGACCGCGACGCGGATCAACCGGTCGATGCCCCTGCATCTCGCCGCCCGCGCCGCGAAGATGCTCGGCGGGGACGTGGCCGGCCGCAGCGTGCTGCTCGTCGGCGTGGCCTACAAGGCGGACGTGCACGACACGCGCGAGACCCCCGCCGAACCGCTCGCGGCCGAGCTGCGTGCCGCCGGAGCCGACGTCGCGTACCTCGACCCCCTGGTGGAGGCGCTCGACGTCGGCGGTCGACGCGTGCCACGCGCGCACGCGGACGAGATCGCGACCGCCGGGTTCGACCTCGTGATCCTGCTCCAGCACCACAGCAGCGTCGACATCGACGCGCTCTGCGGTCTCGGCGTCCCGGTCCTCGATGCGCGAGGGCAGCAGCGGGGCGCCAACGTGGAGCGACTCTGACATGGGCGCACCGTCGGGCTCTGCGCCGGACGCGGCGGGCCCACGGCGCGAGGACGAGCTGCGCGCCTGGATCGCGGGTCCTGCCTTCACCTGCCTCGGCGGCCGTGCTGCCGCGCGACGCGGTGGGCTGCGCACGGTCGCACTGGGCGACATGCACGCGCCGGCCACCGCGTCACGTCTGCACGCGGAGCTGGAGCAGTTCGTGCTCGACACGCGCGACCAGGACTTCGTGACGTTCGTCGCGCTGTTCGACGGCCCCGACCACGCGACCGAGCTCGAGTTCGAGGAGTCGATGTGGCGGCTGCTCCGCGAGCTGCACGCGGTGGACGGCACGTCGTACGGCTGGTCACCCGACGCGAGCCCCGACCCCTCCGCGCCGTCGTTCGCCTACTCCGTCGCGGGCGAGGCGTTCTTCCTCGTCGGCATGCACCCACGAGCATCCCGCACGGCGCGCAGGTTCACCGTGCCGGCGATCGCGTTCAACCCGCACGCGCAGTTCACACGGATGAAGAGGACCGGCGTCTACGCGGGCCTCCAGGAGCGCATCCGTGCCCTCGAGCTGCGCCTGCAGGGTTCGACGAACCCCATGCTCGCGGAGTTCGGCGAGGCGTCCGAGGCCCGTCAGTACTCGGGGCGGGAGGTCACGGATGCGTGGCGGTGCCCCTTCCCGCTCCCGCCTCCGCCCTCCGGTGGGGACACGTCGTAGACCACGCCTCGCTGCCAGTCGGCGACGAGCACCCGTCCCGCGTGGGCGACCATCGACCGCGGCGGGTCACCCATGTCGACGTGCTCGGCCTGCCCCTCCGGCCGGAGCACGTACGCGCCGAGCCTCTGCCATCCCTCGTCGAACGCGACGATGTGTCCTGAGTGCTCGGCCACGAGCCAGCCGCCCGACGTCCGCACCGCGCACCGCGGGCGCCGGACGTCGTCGACGACGACCTCGACCGCGTCGAGGCCGGCCGACGCCACGAGGACCCGGTCGTTGTTCGTGTCCAGGACCACCAGTGACCCGTCGTGCTGCTGCACGACCTGATGCGGGTCGCGCAGCCGGGTCGCGCCGGCCGGCGACGTCGTCCACCTGGCCGTGACGCACCCGTCGGGACCGACGTGCAGGACGTCGTCGAGCTCGCTGTCGACGAGCCAGAACCCGCCCGCACCGTCCGACTCGAGGTGGTGAGGATCGTCCAGGTCGACCGGCTCGCCGTCGGCGGTGGTCACGCGCTGCTCGACGACGTCGGCGTCCTCGAGGCCGTCGTCGCCGAACGTCAGCCGGAGCACGCGGCTCCCGAGGCCGTCCGCCACCAGCAGCCCGCCGGGGCACGTCGCGAGCGCACGCGGCCAGCCGCCGACGCGCACCTCCCCGGTGATGCGGCCCGCGCCGTGCTCGACGGCGACGACCCGTCCGTTCGCGGTGTCCGCGACGGCGAACCCGTCACCCAGGGGCAGCAGCGCACGGGGGAAGGCGAGCGGGCCACGCGTGCTGGCGGTGCGACCTGTCGCGAGCTCGCGCGCACGCCACCCGTCGGTGGTCCGGGTCAGCAGGTGCACGGAGCCGCCGTGCGGGTCGGCGACCACGACGCGGTCCTCCCCGACCGCTGACACCGAGGTCGGCGTGCGGGGCCACCCCGGGCCTGCGCCCGGTCCCCCGTGGACGGCACGGAGAGCTCCGTCGAGACCGAGCACGGTGAGCCGACCCGACATCTCGCTCACCACGAGCACGTCGTCGCCCAGCACGGTGCACGCCGCGGGCGAGGACAGCCGGTCGTCGGCGTCCCCCGGGGACCGGTCGACGCCGAAGCTCCACACCGGCGTGCCGTCCGAGGTCAGCCGCCGGGCCACGTGGAAGTACGCGTCGACGAGGACCCAGCCGCCGGGGACCGCGACGACGCCGTCGACGCACCGCACCACGTCCATGTCGAGGACGGTGACCCCCACGACGTCCGGCCCGCGACCCGACACGAGGCGGCACGGCCCCGAGTCGGTCGCATGGTTGACGGCGACCGTCCACTGCTCGCCGTCGACCGCGACAGCGCCCACGACAGGGCGCTCCTCGCGTCGGGCCAGGATCTCCCGGAGTGCGACGGGCGCAGGTCGACCGAGTGCGACCTCCCACCACGGCACGTCCCGGGCGACCTCGCGCAGCGCCAGCGCGGTCACGTCGGACCCGCCGGGCACGTCGGCCTCGACGACCGCCGAGGCCGCGACGTCGTGCACCCGGACGGTGCCGCCGCGGACCCACACGTGCCACGGCGACCACGCCGGTTCGGTCGTGCCCGCGGGGACGAGTCGCGCCCTGACCAGGGCGGACGAGTGGGCGTGCGGGGACGACGACGGGCGGACCATGGCGTGCATGCTGCCACAGCGGCGGACGTCCGCCGGGCCTCCCGGGACGGCGCGAGACGCCTGGCGGTCTGTGCGGATATGTCGCTAGTGTGCCGCCCGCACGTCGCGGTCCGACGCCGTCGTCGATCCGTACGGCGCCCGGCAAGGCCGCCGCGTACGCACCCGTGACCCGAGAGAGATGAGGCCCCTGTGACCCGGACCGAGCGCGTCCTTCACGCCCTGCTCTGGGCGACCGGCGCTCCGGGTGAGCTCGTGGTCGAGGACGGCGACGAGCCGCTCCTGCTGGAGGCGCTCGCCGAGCACCGACTCGACGCGCGGCTCATCGGGCGCGCGCGGCGCGACGGCATCCGGCTCGCACCCTCGCTCGAGGCGGCGGTCGTCGCGCGCGACGCAGACAACCTGGACCGGGTCCACGAGCAGATCGCACTCTTCCGGGCGGTTCGCGGACGTCTCGACCAGGCCGACCCCCGGGTGAGGCTCCTGCCGATGAAGGGCTTCGGCCTGTACGCCCTCACAGGTGACCGGGAGCACGCCCCGTTCAGCTGGGACGTCGACGTCATCGGCGCGGACCCTCGTGCGGTCGCGGCGGCCGTCGAGGAGACGGACGGCTCGGGATACCACTTCCACGGCGAGGAGCACCCGTACGTCTTCGCGCACATGGACGACCTCGAGGTGCACATGCACTACGTGGTGACGTCCATCGACCGCGGGTTGCGCGCCGAGGACGTGGACGTGGTCGCCACGACGGGCGTGTTCGAGGTGCGGACCCCGTTCTCCGTCTCCCTCATCACGCACGACGAGATGCTCCAGCACACGCGGGCGGGCGTCGGCGCGGCCGCCGGGCTCGAGGTCCTCGCCCCGGAGATGGCCGTCCTCGTGCGCCTCGCGCACCTCTACGTCGGCTACGCGATGAGTCCGCAGCCCCTACCGGTCGCGACCATCCGCCTCGAGGAGCTCGCCCAGCTCCGCGACTACCTCGCGCTGCCGTCGTTCGACGCGGCTCGCTTCCTCGAGCTGTACGAGCGCCACGACGCGTGGCTCGTCACAGGCTTCGCGCGCAGGCTCATGCTCGACCTGCTCGACGTCGACCCCTTCGCGCCGATCGTCGACGCCGAGGTGCCGGCATGGTTCCCGTCCAACCTGTGGTGGGACGGCAGCGGTGCCGGCTTCCCCCTGCAGATCCCGTGGAACGCGCACGACCTGGTGCTCTGCCCGGCGACCCACCCCGACCTCGTCGACGTGCTCGGACCCTCGGTCGTGCGGGTCCCCGCGGACGGCGGCGCGGTGACGGTGAGCATGCTGGAAGCCGACGCGGCGGACGCCGCCCCTCGCTACGTGCACCACGCGTACCACGGCGGTCTCGCGGGCGTACGGGTGACGCTGTGCGAGGACGGCGACGGCGTCGATGCCGTGGCCACGTTCCCACCGGTCGACGACGACCAGATGGTGGCCGTGGGCTGGGCCTCGGGCGACTACCGCTACGAGGTGTTCTTCCGCCCGGCTGGGGGCACGCACGAGCTCGAGGACTACTCGGCCGTGCCCGCGCCCGAGGGACAGCGCCCGACCGTCCGCAGCTGCCGCTCCGGGCCGGAGGGGGTGGAGATCGCCGTCCGCCTGCCGTGGGCGTCGCTCGCTGGTGGGCAGCCGTCAGGCCAGGACGCGACGCGGCTGCTGTTCCGGGGCCGTGTCCAGAGGCGCCCGTGGGGCGAGGTGGCAGGCGGAGTCGTCCTCCCCCTCCACCTGACGCGATGACGGCGGGCGCCGTCGCGCTCGCGGGAGCGACGAGCCCCGTCTGCGACGACCTTCTCGACTGGGAGGCCGCACGGGCGTTCGCGCTGCAAGAGCTCACGACGTACCCCGCCAAGGCGGACTTCTACGCGCGGGAGCCCACGTTCCGGGAGGCGCTGCACGAGGCGGCCGTCCGGACGGCCGCGACGGACTGGTCGACGCTCGGCACCGCCCTGCGCGCTCGCGGTCTCGCGGTCGTGCGGCCGGACGCCGTCTGGGCCGACAAGGGGCAGCAGGTCCTCGACTACCTCGAGCGGCTGCGGCTCCGCCCGGTCTGGGCGACCCGGACGACCGTCGGGAGGCACCACGTCCGCGAGGTGTGGCGGTACCAGCTCAACGCCGCGTCGCTCGCGCGTCTGCGGCTCATGGACCTCCTGTTCAGCCAGGGGGACAGCGTCGTCGTCCTGTTCGACGACCCGGACGGTTTCTGGCCCGTCCCGGGCAGCGCGGTGCTCGCCGACGCCAAGGGCGAGGCCGACCCCGACGCGCGTGCCGGGTGGGAGCTGCGGAGCGCGCTCGGCAGCCCGCATCGCCTGCTGTCGTTCCTGCACACCGCCGACGAGCCCGTGGACGCGGTCCGCGACGGCTCCCTGCTCCTGTCGCCGCGTGCGTTCGCGGAGGCCGTCGTCGCGCCGCCCGCGCGACCGGAGGACGTCCGCGCGGAGGTCTCCCGCGCCGCCCTCCGCCAGGACGCGCGTGCAGCGGCGAGCCTCGACGCCGCGGTCGAGGCGCTCGGCCTGCCCCCGGAGGAGGCCGACGCCTGGCGGATCCTCGAGACCGAGCCGCCCCGCCGTCCGATGACCGCAGGCGCGGACGCCGACAACCTCATCAACCACCCCGGCACCGACGCGTGGTGGGAGCGCGTCGGGGCGCTCGGGCACCGCGAGATGCTGCTCCGTACCGCGGTCGCCGGCGACGTGCCGGACGGGACCGGGGCAGCCCTCGACCTCGTACCCGGGCGCGAGCTCACCCCCGTCCAGCGTCCGACTCCGCACACCGACGTCGTCCCGGTGAGCCGCCCCACGCCCGCGGGCGGTGAGGCGGACGCCGTCCGGCGGGTCCTGGACTCCGGCTGGTGGACGGGTGGTTCCACGGTCGCGGCCCTCGAGCGCGACCTCGCCGACGTGACCGGCGCGCGCCACGCCGTGGCCGTCTCCAGCGGCACCGCGGCGTTGCACGCGATCCTCGTCGCGCTCGGGTGCGACTCCACGACCCTCGTCGTGACCAGCTCGCTGAACTTCGTCGCCGTCGCCGCTGCCGCGCTGCAGCTCGGCGCCGATCTCGCGCTCACGGACGTCGACCCGGAGTCGCTGGCGATGTGCCCCGACTCCCTCGACCAGGTCCTGACGGCGGCATCGGGGACACGGGCGATCGTGGTCCCCGTGCACTATGCCGGGCGGGCGGCCGACATGGCCGCGCTCGGCGCGGTGGCGTCCCGGCACGGGGCGACGGTCGCGGAGGACGCGGCCCACGTCATGGGGTCGCACTACCGCTCGTCCGACGTGGTCGTCGGCGCGTGGCCCGACTCCGCAGCGGCGGCCTTCAGCTTCCACCCCAACAAGCCCGTGGCCGCGGGCGAGGGCGGCGCCGTCGTCACGTCGGACGACGAGCTCGCGGAACGGGTGCGACGGTTCAGGAACCACAACATCGTGCGCGGCGACGACCCCTGCTCGTACGAGGTGCACCAGCCCGGTCTCAACCTGCGACTGTCGGAGCTCGCCGCCGCCGTCGCCCGCGTGCAGCTGGCCGCCGCCCCCGAACGGTCCGACGAGCGTGCACGACGCGCGGACCGGTACGACGAGCTCCTGGCACCTCTGCCGTGGCTGCGCCCGCTACCCCACCCCGCGTCGGAGTCGAGCCACCACCTCTATCCCGTGCTCCTGGACACCGTGGCGTCAGGCCTCACCCGCTCCGCGCTCGTCGACCACTGCGCGCGGCGCGGCGTGACGCTGCAGGTGCACTACCAGCCCCTGCACCGGCAGCCGCTGTGCGCACGGCTGCCCCGCGTCCGTGACGCGCGCTTCCCGGTGCTCGACTCGCTGGCCGAGCGGCTCGTGAGCCTGCCCCTCTACGCGGGCATGGGCCGTGAACGCCAGGACCGCGTGCGCGACGCCCTCGCCTCGGCACCGCTCGCCCGATGATCCTGTCGATCCCGTTTCTCGCCACGGACGTGGCGCAGCTCGACCGGGGCCTGCTGGCCGAGGGCCACGGTGTCGAGGCCACGCTCTTCCGTGGCGAGGACGTCATGGACGACGACCGTTGGGCCCTCGTGCGCCGGAACCTGCGAGCCGTGGCCGCGCTGTCACCGCCGTCCCTGACGTTCCACTTCCCCGTCGAGGACGCCGACTGGGTGGCGGATGCCGCGGTGCGCGACCGCCTGCTGGAGGCGCTCGACGTCGTGGGCGAGCTCGGATTCCACGGGGTCGTGCTGCACAGCAACCGCATCGCCTCCCACGAGGTGTGGCGTGCACGGGACCTCGAGCGGGAACGGGACGCTCTCGGCGGCGCGCTCGCTGCGCTGGCCCGCCGGGTCGAGTCGTCATCGCTGTGGGTCGGCCTCGAGAACATGCCCGTCACGGGTAACGACGCGGTGGACCTCGACCCGCTCCTCGTGTACCCGGAGGACTTCGCGGGTCTCTGCGGGGGGCCCGTGGGCGTCACGTGGGACGTCTGCCACTACGCGTACACCACGTACGTCGGCGAGTCGATCGCCGCGGGCAGCCTCGACCACGCGGACGACTACCCGCACCTGCGCCTCCCGGTCCGTGCCACCGGTGCGACGCAGCTCGTGCCGTCCACGCTGCACGGGCAGCTGCGCCACGCGCACCTGTCCGCCTTCACCGGGATCGCGGATCGTCGCCGGCGCACGACGTGCACCGAGGGTGAGCTGCCGGGGGCCGGTCCCGTCGGCGAACAGCGCTACGCCGACGCGCTCCTCGCGCTGAGGGCGGCCGGCGTCCGCGCGGTCACGCTCGAAGTCCAGGAGGTGGACTACACGCGGCGCAGGCGCGCACCCGAGATGGTCGCGTGGTGTCGCTCGGTCCTGGGGGCGGCTCGGTGACCGGGACCTGGACGGGAGCGGTCGAGCACAGCCGGGCGGTCGACCGCTGCTGGCGACTTCTCGCGGACCTCGTCTCGACGCACCCCGTCGCGGGCGCGCCGGGGCAGCGGGACGCGCTGCGGCACGCCGAGGCGGCTCTCCGCGCCGCGGGCGCCCGGGCCGCGCGCGTGAGCCGCAGCCGTGCCGCGCTCCGCCTCCACCCCGACCACGTCGACGTCGCCGCCTTCGGCGCGCCGTTCGAGGACTACTGGCGTCGTGGCCCGCTCGAGAGCGTCGTGGCCGAAGAGACGTTCGGTGACGGCGGGCCGACCGTCCTGATCAACGCACACCTCGACGTGGATGTGGTCTCCGACCCGGCGGGCTGGGCCCGACCGGGGTCGTGGCGGACACCGTACGAGGTCGACGGGCGGATGTACGGGCGCGGGACCAGCGACGCGCTCGGCGGTGTCGCGTCCGTCGTCGCGGCGCTCGAGATCGCGCTGCCCGCGCTGCGCGACGCCGGCCACGGTCGCCTTCTCGTCCAGCTCGTCCTCGACGAGGAGATCGGCGGGAACGGCACCGTGAGCCTGCTCGACGGCCTCGGCGTCCCGCCGGACGTCGCGGTCGTCGTCGAGCCGAGCGGCGGCGTGGTGGGGACGACGACCCGTGGGTTCGAGCAGCTCACGGTCGTCCTCCACGGCCGACCCCGGCACATGGTCGCGAGCTCGTTCGAGGACAACGCGGTGAACGGGCTGCCCGTGCTGCTCGACGTGCTCGGCGGTCTGGACGCGGAGCTGCGCGGTGGCACGGGGCACGCCGTCGTCCTGCCGGGCCGGGTCGAGGCAGGCGAGGACGCCTCGTTGCCCGCTGCCCGCGCCGTCTGCGAGGTGACGCTGGCGCTGCCCGCCGGTGTGTCGTCCGACGACGTCCAGCGACGGCTCGAGGCGCGGCTCGCCGAGCGGCTCTCGCCATGGCGACCGGCGCTCTCCCGGAGCGGCATCCGGATCCCCGCCGGGGGCGAGGTCCGGGGTGCTGACGCGTGGGCCGAGCGGTTCGTCGCGAGTGCAGCGCGCGTCGGCGTCCGGTCACGGCCTGGCGAGTTCCCGAGCGCGTGCGACGCGCGGCTGCTCAGCCTGCGCGGCATTCCCACCCTGGTGACGGGCCCGGGCGACCTCGGCAGAGCGCACGGAACCGACGAGTTCGTCGAGCGCGCGGAGGTCGACCGCCACGCCCGGGCGCTCGCCGCCTTCCTCGTGGACACCCTCACCCGGCGAGCGCCCCGGTGATCATGACCACGGCCGAGCTCGAGCGCTACAACCCGCTCCCACGCGCGATCAGGGTGCCGTTGCACCCGGCGGCGCCGCGGCTGCGCGCGACGCCCGGGAACACCGCGCGCGACGTGCTCGCACGCGTCCTCGACGTCGACCCGCGCCGTGTCGTCGTCACGAGCAGCGGGACGGCGGCGCTCCGGCTCGCGTTGCGAGGGCTGGGTGAGGACGGCGGCAGCGGTGGCGAGGTCGTCGTCCCGACGTTCGCGTGCGGGCAGGTCGTGCAGGCGGTGCTGGACGAGGGCCTGCGACCGGTGCTCGCGGACGTCGGCGACGACCTGTGCCTCACGGTCTCGTCGGTCGCTCGGGCGACGACGCGGCGCACGCGGGCAGTCGTCGCCGTCCGCGCGTTCGGCGTCGCACCCGACGTGCTCGGGCACTGTCGGGAGGCAGGGCTCGCCGTCGTCGACGACGCCGCGCAGTCGCTCCCCACCGTCCGCACCGGTGCGGCATCCACCGTGCTCAGCTTCGGGCCGCAGAAGCCCGTGCCTGCGGGCGTCGGTGGGGCGCTCGTCCTCGGGGAAGGTGCGACCGTCGCGTCGCACGTCCCCGTCGGGGACTGGCGGTCCACGCGGGTCCGCGACGCCGCCGTGCGTGGCGTCCGCCGGGTGTGGGCCCGTGGGCCCGCCGCCGTGCGTCTCGCGCCGGCACTGCTCGACCGCGTGCCCGACGCGATCGAGCGCGCGGACTACTCGCGCGCCTGCACCCTGCTGCCCCGTGCGGCCGACCCTGTCGTCGCGCGTGCGCTCGCGGCCACGTCGAGCGTCGCCACCGAGGAGCGCGCGCTCGTCCACGCCCGCTTCGCGGACGCGCTCAGCGGGTCCACGACCACTCGTCTGCACGCACGCTCCGCCCAGCACCTGCGGCACGGATACTGCGTGCTGCTCACGGACGACCGCCCCCGCGTGGCGGCCGAGCTCGCGGCCGCGGGCGTGGAGACGAGCTGGCTCTACTACCCCCTGCACCGCACGTCGCGGTACGGCCGCTGGGCGTCGGCCGGCCCGTGGCCGGCGTACGCGGACGACGTGTGGCGCCGTACTCTCCTCGTGCCGTGCCGCCCCGGCCTGACGGCACGCCAGCTCGACCGTGTCGCGACCGCACTCCGGCGGCTCCCGTGACGCGCGGGCCCGCCCGCCGGGCACTCGACTGGGACGCCTTGGAGGCACGCGAGCACGTGCGGCCGACGTCGACGCGGTGGTGGGGGGCGCACACGGTCGCCGCGTTCGGCGGCACCGTGCTCGAGGTCGAGGTCACGGACGGCGCCGGGCCGCTCGCCGCGCTCGTCCTCGCCGGGGGCGCGCTCGCGCCCGGCGGCTTCGTGCTCGGCGGCATCGGGCACGGTGCGCTGCACGCGGTGGACGACCCGCGTCCGCTGAGCCTGCTCCGGCAGGTCGACGCGGTCCCCGTGCTCGAGCGTCATCTCGGGATGCGGTGCCTGCGCCTCGTGACCGGACCGGTCGACCCAGCGCCTCCCGATGCTGCCGTCGGCGCGCTGCGCTCGTGCACCGTGATGGAGCTCGACAACGGGACCGGTGACACGTGGGACACGGTCGCCGGCAACGTGCGCACCGCGGTCCGTGCGAGCCGCCGTCGCGGCCTGGCGGTCGTCGACCTCACGGTGTCGGACCTTCCGGACGCGATCGCGCTCGTGCACGCGACCCAGGAGCGGGTCGGTGCGGCCTACCGCACGCCCCCCGTGCTCCTCGAACGGCTTCTCGAGGACGCTCCGCACGCGTGCGCCGTCGGCATCCGGCACGAGGGCCGGCTCGTGTGCGCCTCGTTCTTCCTCCGGCACGGCCCGCACGCGACGTATCTCGTCAACGGGTACACCGCGGTGCCCGGCAAGCCGTCGCCCACGTACCTCACCGTCTGGGAGGCGGCGACCCGCCTCGCCGCCTCCGGGTGCCGCTGGCTCGACCTCGGTCACTCGCCGTCCGCGTCGCTCGCGCGGCACAAGGCGCAGTGGTCACCACGCCTGGAGCACCACCTGGCCATCACGCCGTCCGCAACCCGATCGGAGCACGAATGAACCGCCTGGAGTCGTGGGCCACTCCCGACACCTCAGCCGTGACCGCGCTCGCTCGTCGCGCCGGTCTCGGAGAGAACGCGACGGTCACCCGCCTGGAGGGCGGACTCGTCACGACGAACTTCCGCGTCTCCGACGGCACGAGAGACGTCGTCGTGCGCGTGTACCCGCCGTCACGTGACCCCGACGAGGTGACCTTCGAGCTGTCGGTCCTCCAGCACCTGCGTGCCGCGGACGTCCCGGTCCCGGGCCCGCTGCCGTCCGACGCACCGGTGCGCGCGACGTGGGACGGACGTCAGGTCGCCGTGCTCGAGTACCTCCCCGGTCGCACGGTCCGTCCCGACGAGCTCTCGACCTCGGTCGCCGCGCAGGCGGGCGCGCTGTACGCGCAGATGCAGGACGCTCTGCGGGACGCGCGTCCGGTCGGCACCAAGGGCGCCACGGACGGCGCGGCGCTCGACGAGCTCGTGGCGCAGACGCACGCCGCGCTGGTGCCGCAGGACGCCGACGCCGCGGAGAGCCTGCGCCACGCCTGGGACCACGCTCGACGAGGTCTCGCGCAGCGCGCACCGTCGGGAACGGCAGTGGTGCACGGCGACTTCTGGTGCGCGAACGTGCTGGCCGAGGACACCCCTTCCGGGCCGGTGCTCACGGGCGTGATCGACTTCGACGACTGCTACGTCGGCGACCTCGGGCTCGACCTCGCGCTCGCCGCGACGGAGTTCGCGTACGACGAGCAGGACCACCTGCACGGTGACCGGCTCGACGCCTTCCTCGCCGGTTACAGCCGGACGTCACGGCGCCCGGTCGCGACCGACACGGACACGTTCCTGCTGTGGATGACCGCGGTGTTCTGCAAGTTCGCCTGCTACACGCTGCCGCTAGCCGAGCCGCCCATCGACGGACCCGTGCAGAACCCCTACCTGACGAGGCTGCGTGCGGTGGGTGCACCGCGGGTGCGGGAAGCCGTCGAGAACGCGGTCACGGGCGCCGAGGCGGTGCACGCGTGATGGCCGGCACGCACCGCGGGCGGCTCCTGCTGACAGGCGGGTGCGGCTTCATCGGCACCGCTCAGGCGCAGACGGCACTCGCGTCGGGCTGGCGCGTGGTCCTCCTCGACGCGCGGACCTCCGGGACGATCGCTGACGACGCCGGCCTTCTCGACCACGAGGGGGTCGAGGTCGTCGAGGGTGACGTCACGGACCCCAGCGTGTACGACCGGGTGGGGTCGGTCGACGCCGTCGTCCACGCCGCGGGTTTCCTCGGGGTCCAGGCGGTCACGGACGACCCGTTGCGCACGCTCGACGTCAACATCCTCGGCAGCCGCGAGGTGGCGCGCTTCGCCTCTCGGCGACCGGGTACCCATCTCGTCCTCCTCAGCACGAGCGAGGTCTACGGGACGCACGCCGTGGCCGTGGACGAGCGGGCGGCTGCCGTCGTGCCCGCCGGGGCCGGCCGTTGGTCCTACGCGGCGAGCAAGATCGCGGCCGAGCAGTACGCGCATGCGTATGCCCGGGCCGCCGCGACGCCCGTGACGGTCGTCCGTCCTTTCAACGTCTACGGCCCGGGCCGGCGCGGCTCGTACGCTGTCGGCGAGTTCGTCCGTCGCGCGCTCGCCGGGGAGGACCTGATCGTCCACGGGTCCGGTGAGCACGTCCGCTCGTGGTGCCACGTGCGCGACTTCTGCGCGGGAGTCGCGGCCGTGCTCGACACCCCCGCGGCCCGGGGCCGCACGTTCAACATCGGGAACCCGGCCGAGCCGCTGTCCGTGCGCGCGCTCGCGGAGCTCGTCGTGCGCAGGTCGGGCTCGCGCTCGCGCATCGTCACCGTGCCCGGCAGCGACGACGTCGTCGAACGCTCGCCGGACATCAGCGCCGCCCGCGAGGTGCTCGGCTTCGAGCCGCAGATCGGGCTCGAGGTCGGTCTCGACGACGTGATCGCCGCCGCCGGCGGCGACGACCGGTCAGCCTCGCGCGGCGTGCAGGAGACGGCGGAGCCACCGCGCCTCGGGTGAGGCGTAGTAGTCGTTCAGAGCCGTGCGCTCACAGGCGCCGAGCGCACGGCTCCACGACAGCGCCTTCGAGACGCACGCGACGCGCAGCGCGAGCACCTGGGCCCGACGCAGCGCATCGGCGTCGACGTCGCGTGCCCACGCTCCGCAGTAGGCATCGACCACACGCTCCACCGCCTCGGGGGACGCGCCGAGCTCGTCGAGCTCGCGCAGCGGGAACAGCAGGCTCCCGAACGGGTGCCCGACGTGGGCGTCGGCCCAGTCGATGACGACGACGCGGCCGTCCGCTCGCCGGCACACGTTCCCGCCCGACAGGTCGTCGTGCTGGAGCGTGTCCGGGATGCCGAACGAGGCGAGCTCCTCGCACCATCGGCTGTACCGCGGGAGCAGCGCCGCCACGTCCCGCAGCTCGGCGCGCGACAGGCCACGGGGGTCGTCGACGAGGAGCCGCGGGTCGCGCAGGAGCTCGTCGAGCCGCTCCGGCAGCGCCCGTGGTGGCAGGTGCGGCACACCCATCGCGACGAGCTCGTCCGTCCGCTGCTCGACAGCGCGCTGCACCGCTGCATACCTCTCCAGCGCGCCACCCCAGGCTGCCGCCTCCTCTCCGCGGGCCGGACGCAACGGGGACCCGGCGTGCTGCATGACCCACCAGCCGCGTTCCGGGCGGCTCGCGACGACGCGGGGCACGGCGGGATCGCCGACGCCGACGCCGCTCAGCCACGAGGTCAGGCGCCCTTCGAAGCCGGCCGGGTCCTCGGCCTTGAACCACAGGAGGTCGGGTCCCGTGCCGACCTTCCACACCGCGCCCCACGGTCGTGCGCGTTCGGGTGCGATCCGGACGTCGCCGCCGTGGGCGCGCACCACGGGCAGGTCGGCGAGCCACGCACGTGCGTGGGCGACCCACGGACCCGAGACCCACGCGTCCGCCGCCCCGTCGAGCGTCTCCGCTGTCGCCATGCGTCCGCCTCGGTGCCGGTCAGGCGTACGTCTCGAGCGTGCCGCGACGGCGCACGTCGAGCGTCACGCAGTGGAAGCCGCCGCCGAAGGTGCGCGAGTGGGTCAGACGCGCCGGCAGCACGTCGATCCCGTGCGACTCCAGCTGCTTGACGAGCGACGTCTGGCGCTCGTCGGCGACGACCAGGTCAGGGCTGACGCTCAGCAGGTTCATCCCGACCCAGACCGAGCCGTTGGGCCGGCGGTCCGGCGGGTGGGTGTCGACGGGCTCCTCGGCCCAGATCAGGTCCCACCCGCGGAAGATCTCGGGAAGGTTGTCCTCCGTGACGCGTGCCGAGTTCAGGAGCACGAGCCCCGGGCGCAGCGGGACGAAGGTCGTGTCGATGTGAGTGGAGGCGTACACGTCGCGCACGGGGTGGACCTTGTACTGGGAGCCCAGCGTCGACTGGAGCCACCGGAGGCCGAGCTCCGTCCCGCTGTCGGAGACGAGGTACAGCAGGTCCGTGCCGATCCGCAGGACGTTGGCGGCGTCGAACGTCGGCTCGTCGTCGAGCACCCGCCGACCGACGGGTGCCGTCGGGTCGAACAGGTCGTCCGCGAGCCGCGGCTTCGGTGCGCTGATCCACCGGCTGCCGCTGCGGAGGTACTCGATGAACAGGTCCTTGTACGCGAGGTACTCGAAGAAGCGGGAGCGCAGGGACATCGGCGTCTCGATCACCGTGTCGCCCACCGTGAGGAAGCCGTCGCGCGGGCACACGTCGGGGAACGAGTCGGTCGACCAGTGCGGCGAGGACGCGACGACGGCGTGGTCGCGCGGCTGGGGTCGCCGCACCGTGATCCCGAGGGCCCGCAGGCTGTCGGCGAGAGCGTCGAGCTCGACCTGGGCTTCCTCGACGGCCCTCCGGTCGTACGGGCCCGACGGGATGTCCTGCGGTCCCTCGACGTCCGGGAACTCGATCGACATCATCGACCTGTCCCCCACGGGCACGCGGGCGCCGACGGTCGTCCCGACGATGACCTCCTCGAGGGGGTCCCACTCGTTGTGGACGCTGACCAGGCTCATCGTGCTCCTTCAGGTTCGGTCGGATGGTGGACGCCGACGTGCAGCGGCTGCCACGGCTCGTGCGCGAGCGCCTCGCGCACACGTGCGAGGAGGGCGAGGTCCACCGCGATCGCGGTGTCGTCGACCTGGCCGACCGGCGCCACGCCCCGGGAGTTGACGACGACCACCGACGAGGCGCCGTCGATCGACGCGAGCGGGAGGCGCTCGCGCAGGGAACCCAGGCCGACGGCGGCGAGACGCCGCTCGAGCAGCTGCATCGTCACGCCCTCGAGCAGCTCCCCGGCCGGCCATACCAGAGCGTCGTCCCGCACGAGCGCGACGTTGGCCGTCGCCGTCTCCAGGACGTCGCCCGCGGGGCTCACGAGGAGCGCCGTGTCGTATCCCGCCTGTCGAGCCTGTCGCTCGTGCCAGCGCTTCACGAACGTGCCCGTGTGCTTGAGGTCCGCGAACGGACGCTGGTACCGCACCGTGCGCAGGCGCCGGGGCACGTCACCGGCGGGCGCCGGAGGCTCCACCACGACCAGGAGCGCAGGCTCGAGAGGCTCGGGCGACGCCATCACGTACACCTTGACGGTCGCGTCCTCGGTGTCGGCGAGCGCCTCGACGACACGGCGCAGGACGAGCGCGGGATCCAGCTCGTGCGACAGGATCCTGCGGGACCCTGAGACCAGCCGTGCGAGGTGCAGATCGAGCCCTTGGACGGAGCTCCCCCGGACCTGCATCGCCGTGGAGTGACCCAGGTTCGTCGACATCAGGTCGACCAGGCGCGCCGCGTCGACGGCCGCGCCGTCGAGCAGGAGCCGCCGCTGCGTCGCGTGCGACAGCAGGCCCCGGGCACCGCCGTCCACGCCATCACCTGCCTGCTCGCCGGGCATGACAGCCGCGCTGCCTGCGATCGTCTCCAAAGGGCTCGCGGATCGTAGCGCAACGCGGACACCTCGGGACGAGCCCGCCCTCACCGGACAGAACGGACCCGGTCCGTTGACGGTCGCGGCCGTGCCTCACTAGCGTCCTCGCGTCCCGGGCGTCGGGGGCGCCGGCCCGGACGCACAGCCGCCGGACGCCGCACGAACGGGAGCCCGCTGCTTGCCGACCACCGATCTCACGGACCTGACCGCCCCGCCGACGGCGGTCGACGCCTGGATCCGGGGCGTCTGCGACGAGCTGTCGTGGCCCGGCCCCGCCCTCGAGCTCGTGCACGACCGACCGTGGGCGCGCGTCTGGCGGGTCCGCACGGCGTCCGGCACCGGGTGGCTCAAGCTCGACCTGACGCGCCGTGGTGTCGAGGCGCCGCTGCTCGACGCGCTCGTGCCGCTCGCCCCCGGTCACGTCCCGCAGCTGCTCGCCGCGGAGAGGACGCTCTCGGCGTTGTTGGTGCGGGACGCCGGTGCCGTCCTCCCGCTCGGCCACCAGGACTGGTGCTCGGTGCTCGAGCAGTACGGGCGGCTGCAGCGCCTCGTCGAGCCGCACGTGGACGCGCTCGTCGCACGCGGCGTCCCCGACCTCCGTCCCGCGGCCCTGGAGCGCGAGTTCCGCGGCGTCGTCGACCGCGCCGAGGCGGACCGGGCGGTGGACGGCGACACGGCGACCCGGCTGCGTGCACGCCAGGGTCAGGTCGCGCGCTGGGCCGCCGTCCTCGCGAGCCACCACGCCGCGCCCTCGGTGCAGCACGACGACCTGCACCCGGGCAACGTCGTCCGCGGCGCGGACGGGCGCCGTCGCATCATCGACTGGGCGGACGCGTCGGTCGCGCACCCCTGGGCCAGCCTGCTCTACCCGCTGGATCTCGCGGACCGGGGCGCCGTCGACCTCCGTTCGGCCGGGGACGCCGACCGCCGGGACCTCATCCGGGCCTATCTCGCGGGCCGCGAGGAGCACCTCGACCAGGAGGCGCTCGACGTCGTGCACCTCGCGTGCCGGACCGCGGCCGTCGGTCGTGCGCTGGTGTGGGAGTCGTGCCGCCGGCTACCCGGGGCCGCGGCGATGAAGGAGTACTACCGCACCGGGGTCGACCGTTGGCTCGACAGGCTGCTGGACGTGCGGACCTGAGCGTCCGGCGCGGCCGCACGGCGTCGGGATCGTCAGGCGCGACGGTGCGCACCGGCGCCCGGCTGGCGGTGGGCACGAGGTGCGCACACCGAGGTCGAGGCCCTCGGGAGGGCGGAACCGCGCCGTCACCCCCGCACGACAGCCGGCACCACGGCACCACCTCCCCGTGGCGACGCCCCGGACGCCTAGTCTGCGCGGTGGACGTTCGCGCGACGGAGGGAGCCGCCCGTGTCCCAGAGCACGCTCGACGCGCTGGGCGGCAACGCCGCACGCCCCGCGCAGTACGGGCACGACGCGCTCGTCGTCTGCGACAACCTCGTGCGGATCTACCAGTCCGGCAGCGTCGAGGTGCAGGCGCTGCAGGGGCTCGACCTGCTGGTGCACGAGGGCGAGATGGTCGCCGTCGTCGGCGCGAGCGGGTCCGGCAAGTCGACGCTGCTCGGCGTCCTGTCCGGGATGGACGCGCCGACCGCCGGCCGCGTCCGCGTGGGCGGCTGGGACCTGATGGCCATGCCGGCCCGGGACCGCGTCACGTACCGCCGACGCATGGTCGGGTTCGTGTGGCAGCAGACGTCCCGCAACCTGCTCCCCTACCTCACCGCGCGGCAGAACGTCGCGCTGCCCGTCACCACGGTCCCCCGCCGGCAGCGACGCCGGCGCGCCGACGAGCTGCTCGACCTCGTCGGCGTCGCGCACGTCGCCGACCGGCAGCCCCACGAGATGTCCGGCGGCGAGCAGCAGCGCGTCGCCATCGCGACCGCGCTCGCCAACGGCCCCCGGTTGCTCCTCGCCGACGAACCCACCGGCGAGCTCGACACCACCACGACGCAGGAGGTCTTCGAGACGCTGCGCACCGTCAACCGCGACGCCGGCACGACCGTCGTCGTCGTCACGCACGACCCGGCCGTCAGCTCCCTCGTCGAGCGCACCGTCGCGATCCGCGACGGACGCACCAGCAGCGAGGTGCTGCGCCGCGAGACCGACGGCGACGTCGTGCACGAGGAGTACGCCGTGATGGACCGCGCGGGCCGGCTCCAGGTCCCCCGCGAGTACCGGGAGGCGCTCGCCCTCACCAGCCGCGTCCGGCTCGTCCTCGAGGCCGACCACCTCGCCGTCTGGCGCGACGGCGGGCCCCGGTGAGCCGCGAGCCCGGCGCCGCGGTCCGCGTCCGCGGCGTGCACCGCACGTTCGGCACCGGCCGGGCCGCCGTGCACGCGCTGCGCGGCGTCGACCTCGACGTCGCCCCCGGCGAGCTCCTCGCGCTCGTCGGTCGGTCCGGCTCCGGCAAGACCACGCTGCTCAACCTCGTCGGCGGCCTCGACCGGCCCGACGAGGGCACCGTGCACGTCGACGGCGTCGACGTCGCCGCGCTCGACGACGACGGCCAGGCGACCCTGCGCCGCGACCGCGTCGCGTTCGTCTTCCAGACGTTCGGCCTCATGCCCGCGCTCACCGCGGCCGAGAACGTCGGCGTCCCCCTGCGCCTCCACGAGGCCCCCGTCGACGTGCGCGAGCGCCGGGTCGAGACGCTCCTCGAGCTCGTCGGCCTCACGCCCCACGCCCAGCAGCGCCCGGACGCGCTGTCGGGCGGTCAGCAGCAGCGCGTCGCCATCGCCCGCGCGCTCGCGTCGTCGCCGCGGCTCCTCGTCGCCGACGAGCCGACGGGACAGCTCGACAGCGAGACAGGGCTCGCCGTCATGGCCCTCATCCGCGGCGTCGTCGAGGCCGAGGGCATGACGGCCGTCGTCTCCACGCACGACCCCGTGATGATCGCGCTCGCGGACCGCGCGCTGCACCTCGTGGACGGCCGGGTGGTCGAGACGGTCGCCCGTGGGTGAGCACGTCTGGCGCCGGGGCCGCGCGCAGGCGGGGGTGCTCGCCGCCGTCCTCGCCGTCATGGTCGTCGGGTCGGCGCTCGTCGGGGTGTGCGTGCTGCTCACGACCGCTGCGCCGCAGCGCGCCCTGCAGCTCGCGCTCGCGGACGCACCCGCCGCCGACGTCGAGGTCCGTGCCGCGCTCGGCTTCCCCGAGAACCCGGACGACCCCGACGTCGACCCGCTCGTCGCCGCGACCGCACAAGACCCGTCCGACGCCGTCGCCGCCGCGACCAGCCTGCTGACCGCGCCGTTCGGCGACCTCCCCACGACGCGGACCATCTGGACGTCGAGCGTCCTGCGGTACCTGCCGAGCGACGGCGGGCCCGTCCGCCTCGGGTACCTCGCCGAGCTCGACGACCCCGACGCCCGCGCGACGCTCGTCACGGGCCGCTGGCCGGCCGCGACCGACGAGGTCGCGCTCCCCACGACCGCCGCCGGGGCGCTGGGGCTCGACGTCGGCAGCACGACCACCCTCTCCGCCGACGTGGGCGGTCCGGGCGTCGGTCTCACCGTCGTCGGGACGTTCGCGCCGCGGGCCGGCGCCGTGTGGCAGGAGGACCCGCTGCGCGGCGCCGGCGTCGCCCCCGACGTCCGCGGCCACATCGCCGGGTACGGCCCGTTCGTCGTACCGCCCGGGGGCGTGGCCGCCGCCGACGTGCCCGTGCGACGGGTCACGCTCGTCGTGCGGCCCGACCTCACGCACGCCTCCCCCGCCGACCTCGCACGCGCCGGCGCCGCCGTCGACGCCCTCCGCGGCGACCTCGACGCCGCGCTCCAGGACCACGCCCAGAACGTCGTCGTCGACCGACCGTTCGCGGCGACGCTCGACGCGGCCCGCGAGCAGACGCGCGTCACGGGCTCCGGGGTGCTCGCCGTCGCACTGCTCGGCGGCGCGCTCGCGGCGACCACGGTCGCCCTGGCCGCCCGGCTCGTCGCCGGCAGGCGTTCCCCCGAGGCCGCGCTGCTCGGCGCGCGCGGGATGGGGCGTGGACGCCTCGTCGGGCAGGCGGCCGTCGAGGCCGGGGCGCTCGCGCTGCTGAGCGTCGTCCCCGCGACCGCGCTCGCCGTCGGGCTGTACCGCGCGCTGGCCGACGCCGTCGGGCTCGGACCGGCCGCCGACGTCCCGGGCGGGCTCGCCCCTGTCGGGGGGGCCGTCGCCGCCGTGACGCTCGTGCTGAGCGTCCTGCTCGTGCTGCCCTGGCTGCGGCCCGCGGCGCCCCGGGGTGCGCGCGACGACCGGCTCGGTGTCGTGGCGCGGTCGGGCGCCGACCTGCTGCTCCTCGTGCTCGCTGCGCTCGCGTACCTGCAGCTGCGCGCGCACCGCGTGTCGACCGGCGACCTCGTCGACCCGGTCCTCGTCTCGGCGCCCGTCGTGTGCCTGCTGGCCGGGGCCGTCCTCGTGCTGCGTCCGCTCACCCTGCTCGCGACACGGCTGGACGCACGTGCCGCGTCGACGCGCACCCTGACGCTGCCCCTCGCCGCCTGGTCCGTGGCCCGACGGCGGCAGGGCGGCGCCGCGGCGTTCCTGCTCGTCCTCGCGACCGCGTCGGCGACGTTCGGGGTCGGCTTCGCCGCGACCTGGACGCAGTCCCAGCGGGACCAGGCGGCCGCGCTCGTCGGCGCGGACCTGTCGGTCCCCGCACCCGCGGACGCACTGGCAGCCGGCGCACACGTGCGGGCCGCGACGGGTGCCCGCGTCAGCCCGGTCACGACGCGCCCCACGGTGCTCGGCTCGCGCGCGAGCAGCGGCGACGCGCCCGTGCAGCTCGTCGCGGTCGACACGCGGGACGCCGACGGCCTGCTGCGCGGCCGGCTGCGGTCGGGCGGCTGGGACGACGCCACCGCCGGGCTCGCACCCGCCGCACCGGTCGACGGCGTCCTGCTGCCGGACGAGCGCACGGACCTCACGGTGACCGGTCGCGTCGAGGACGGCGTGGGCGTCGACGCTGTCGTGAGCCTCGTCGTGCAGGACGGCGACGGCGCCCGGACCGCGCTCCCGGTCGGCACCGTCGCCCTCGACGGCACCACGACGGACCTCACGGTGACGGTGCCGCCGGGCGCCCGGGTCGTCGCGGTCGACGCCCGGCTGTCCGCGACGGGCGCCGACCCCGACCAGCAGGGCTCGCCCGACTTCGCCCTCGACGTGACCCTCGACGGCGCGACCGCGGCGCAGGCCGGTGCGTGGTCCGTCGCGAGCCCGCGACGCGACGACGTCGTCGTCGCCACGCTCGACGACGTCACGGCACGCGACGTGCCCGGCGGCGTGCGCCTCGAGCTCCGGGGGGACGTCGAGCTCCCGGCACTGTTCTGGACGGAGGGCCCGCTCACCGCGCTCGCGTTCGACCCGGTGGAACTGGTCCCCGTCGTGGTGTCGGCACCGCTCGCCGACGAGCTGGGCCTCGACCCCGGCGACAGCGTGCAGCTCTCGCTCGGGCTGACCCGCGTGGAGGCGACGGTGCTGCGCGTCGTCCCCTACGTCCCGTCCCAGCCCCGCGGACCCGCAGTGGTCACGGACGTGGACACCCTGTCCCGCGCGACCCTGACCGCGGGCGACCTCGCACCCCTCACGGACGCGTGGTGGGCGAGCGGGCAGGTCCGTGCCGACGCCGCCCCCACGTTGGAGGCCACCGGCGTCGGGCCCGTCACCACGCGCACCGCCGTCGCACACGAGGCCGTCGACGGGCCGCTGCGCGCCGCGCAGCGCGCGGCCGCCGCGCTGCTCGTGGTCGCGGCCGTCGTGCTCGCCCTCGCCGGGACCGCCCTGCACGCCACCTCCGCTCTGGAGGCGCGCGAGCTCGACGTCGCCCGCCTGCGCGGCCTCGGGGCACCCCGACGGTCGGTGCTCACGACCGTGCTCGCCGAGCAGGGGATCCTCGTCACCGCGCCCGTGCTCCTCGGCGGCCTGCTGGGGGCGCTCGCGTGCTGGGCCGTCGGGCCGCTCCTCGCGGTGTCCCCCCAGGGTCTCCCGCCGGTGCCCGCCGCCGTCCCGCACTGGCCGTGGCCGGCCCAGGCGGCGGCGCTCGCGGTGCTGCTGCTGGGCTGTGCGGTGATCGTCGTCCCGCTCGCGGCCCGCGCGGTCCGCCGGTCCACGATCGCGCGCCTGCGGACGGACGCGCTCACGTGAGCGCCGCCTGGCGCCGGGCCCGCGCCGACCTCTGGCCCCTGCTCGTGACGGCGTTCGTCGTCGCGCTCATGGTCGGCCTCACGGACGCCGTGCCGCGGCTGCTCGCGCGGCAGGCCGACACCGCCGTGCGGACCGCCGTGGCGCAGGCCGACCCGGCCGCCGACCTCGTCGTCACCAGCCGGTACGGCGCGGGCGCGTCGGACGCCTCGGCCGGACCCACGGACACGACGGTCGGCGTCGACGACGTCGCACGCCAGATCGACGACGCGCTCCCGCCCGCGCTCGACGCGGTGCTCGGGCCCCCGGTCGCGACGTCCGGCAGCGCCCAGCTGCGGGTCAGCACCCCGGGTGTGCCGACCGGCGGGCTCCTCGCGATGACCTACGTGTGGGCCGGGGGCGAGCCGGACGTCCGGTGGCTCGACGGCGTCGCGCCCGGGCGACCCGGGCCGGACGGCGCGGTGCAGGTCGCGCTCTCCGACGCCGTCGCGCGCACCCTGGCGATCGGTGCCGGCGACCCGGTCGAGGTGCGCACGGCCGACGGTGGCACCGTCCCCGTGCGCGTCACCGGCGTGTTCGTCGCGACGGACCCCCTGGACCCGGCGTGGACAGGACGGCCGGAGCTCCTGCAGCCGCGCGTCTACGGCCCGAGCCGCGACCGGACGACGGTCGTGGGCGGTCTGCTCTCGGCCGCGTCGCTCCCCGCGGCACGCGCCGCCCTCGAGCCCGACGGCGTGACCCGCACGTTCCGGCTGCCGGTCGACCCGCAGGCCCTCGACCACGCCGGGGTCACGGACGTGCAGCGGCTCGTCGCCGCGCTCGAGGCGTCGCCCGAGGTCCTCGTCGTGCCGGGGTCCGACGTCCGGGTGACCTCCCGGCTCGACCTCCTGCTCACGCAGGTCGGCGAACGCGTCTCGGCGACGTGGGCGCAGGCCGTCGTCGTGCTCACCGGCCTCGCGTGCGGTGCCGCGCTGGTGCTGCTCGTCGGCGCCGACCTGCTCGCCCGTCGGCGCACCACGGCCCTGCGGACGGTCCGCGCGCGCGGCACGTCGCTCGCCGGCGTCGGCGCCACGGCGGCGGCCGAGTCCGCGGTCGTCGTGGCCGTCGGGGCCGCGGAGGGCCTGACGGCCGGCGCCCTCGTCGTGCCCGGCCCCGTGACGTGGCCCTGGGTCGTCGCCGTCGTCGTGGTCGGCGTGCTCGCACCGCCCGTGTCCGCGATCGTCACGGCCCGCGGCGGCGACCCGCGCCGCGTCCCGACCGACCGTCACCGGCGCCGCCTCGCCCAGCGCGTCCGCACCGTGCGGAGGGTGTCGCTCGAGGCGGCGCTGCTCCTCGTCGCGGCCGGCGCGACGGCCGCGCTGCTGCGACGCGGGGTGGCCTCGTCGTCCGGCGCGGCGGACCTGCTGCTCGCCGCCGCGCCCGTGCTGGTCGCGGCCGCGGTCGGGCTGCTGCTGTGGCGCGCGGTCCCGCCGCTCGTCGGCGCGGCCCTGGGCGTCGCACGACGGTCCCGCACGGCGGGCCCGCTGCTCGCGATGGCGCGCGCCCGCACCTCCGACGCCGTCCTGCCGTTCGTCGCGCTCGTCGTCCTCACCTCGCTCGTCGCGCTGTGCGCCGCGCTGGCCGGCACCGCGCGCTCGGGTCAGGACGACGGCGCGTGGGACGCCGTCGGCGCCGACGTCGTGGTGCGCACGACGGCACCGGACGCGTCCCTGGAGGACGTCGCCGGGACGCTCGCCTCCGCCGACGGGGTCGACGCGGTCGCCGTCGGCCGCGCCCAGGACGACAGCCAGGTCTTCGGGGTGCGTGGCGTCGACACGGTGCGCGTGCTCGCGGTCGACCCCGGCCCCTACGGGGACCTGCTCGCGCGCACCCCGTTCGGCGCCGCTCCCTCCCTCGCGCTCCTCGACGACGCGTCCGCCGCGGCGCGGACCCGCACGACCCCCGGCCCGCTGCCGGCGCTCGTCCCGGCCGCGCTGCTCGGCACCGACGCCTCGCTCCGGTGGGGCGACGTCACCCTCGACCTCGACCCGGTCGGCGAGACCCCCGCGCTCCCGGCCCGGGACGCCGGGAGCACCGACCTCACCGTCGTGGTCGACCGTGCGGCGCTCGCCGCGGTCGCCGAGGCCCTCGCGCACGTGCGGTCGGAGCGGACCGGCTCCCGGCAGGTCGACGCCGTCCTCGTGGCCGCCGACCCCGACACCGTGTGGGCCGTCGGACCGGGCGCAGCGACCGCCGCTCGTACGGCCGCGACGACCGCCGGTGCGGACACGCTCACGCGCGCGCAGTGGCTCGCCGACCGGCGGTCGGACCCGCTCACCGGCGGGCTCCTGGCGCTCGTCGTGCTCGTGGCCGTCGTGGGCGCCGGCCTCGCGTCGACGGTCGTCGTCCTCGACGCCGCCGCGACCGCACCCGCCCGGGCCCGGTCGCTCGCCACCGCCCGTGTCCTGGGCCTGCGGGGCCGGTCGGCCGCGCGCGTCGCGGCCGGGGAGCTGCTGCCGTCCACGCTGGTCGGCGCGCTCGGCGGCGCGGTGCTCGGCGTCCTGCTCGTCGGCGCGCTGGTCGGTCCGCTCGCGCTGCGCCTCGTCACCGGGCAGGCGACCGACCCCGACGTCGCACCGGCGTGGTGGGCGGCCGTGCCGGTCGCGCTGCTCGCCGCGACCGTCCTGGCGGTCGTGGCGGTCGAGTCGTCGACCCGGCGTCGTGAACGCCTCGGCCAGGTGCTGCGCGTGCGCTGAGCAGGACGCACCGTCGTCGCGTCGCGGGGCGAGCTCGTGCTGACCGGGCCGGAAGACCAGGACGTCAGTGCGGGGCTCGGCGCACCCCTCGGAACGGGGGGATCGGGAACGGGATCGTGAACGGTGGGCGCAGGAACCCGAAGGAGCCCGTCGGGTGGAACGTCACGATCATGATGGCGCGCGGGGATCCGGCGCCCGCGCCGGGGACGTGGAACAGGAGCTGCTGAGTCTCCTCGTCGAACAGGAAGCTCCTGACCTCGAAGTTCGAGTTCCACGTGAGCAGGTCGACCCGCAGCTTCACCTGGTCGCTGCCGTCGCGGGTGAACGTGAGCGTCGCCCGGTCCCGGTCCCGGGCAGAGAACTGCTGGTAGTCCGGCGGTGACGCGGACCGGTTGGTGATCCGGTCGCTGAACCACTGGAGCACCCCGATCTTGATCCCGATCGGGTCGTTGTTCGAGCTCGTCACGATGGTGCCGTTGATGCCCCAGCCGAAGCCGCTCAGGCCCGGGCTCCAGCGACGGACACCCTCTCGCTGCGAGCTGCGCTGCAGGGTCGCGGTCGTGACGCTCGGCGCGTTGGTCCTTGCGCGGACGACGATGTCGGCGAGAAAGCTGCTTGCCGTGGCCATCTCGGACTCCCCCCCGTGCCGGTGTACGGCCACGGTGGCGAGGCGGTGCCGGGCGCGGCAAGCGTCTCTCGGGCATCCGATCGGGCACGGTCGTCCTCGCCGCAAGTGCGCGCGTCTCACGGCCCGACGTCGATCCACTCCTCGTTGCTCGACAGGACTGATCCGTCGGCCGCGCGAACGGTCGCCCTCAGGGGCGCGTAGACCTCGTACGCCGCCTTGAACTGCAAGGGGACCGAGGTGCTGCCGACGATCCCGTCCCGCTGGCAGGTGATGACGCCCTGCACGTCGTCGCCCTCCCAGCTGCAGCGGTCGAACGGCTGGTCGATCGCCAAGGCGTTGGGCAGGCTGAGCTCCATCGTGTAGGACATCGCCACGTTCATCTGCACGTCGACGGTGACCGTGACTGAGGCCCCCGGCGACACGACGGCCGGGACGACCCGAAGATCGACCCTGCTGAGGGTCGGCGGGGCGACGACGGTGATCGCCGCGGGCTTCGTCGTCGACAGCTCGTTGTCAGGGCCGAGGCGGAGGTCGACCTGCACGGTGGCCTGCCCGGCGGCGACGGCGGTGAAGGGCAGGTCGAGGTCCGCGTGCGGCACCTCGACGTCGCAGACGACCGTCGTGTTCTGGGCGCATCCGGCGGGTAGCGGGAGCAGCGGACGCAGGCCCGGGGGGACGGTGGCCACCACTCGGCCCGGGAGTGCGGAGGCGTCGAAGTCGACGGTGACGAGCAGGTGCGCGACGTCCTGCAGCAGCACGTCGCTCGTGGTGAACTGCGCGGCGAGCGTTGCCGCCCGGGGAGCCGGAGGGGACGCGAAGGTAGCGGCCACCGTGCGGGTGCCGGCGACGACGGCGCACGTCGACCCGTCCGCCCCGGACGACTGCTCGTCGCACCCTTCCCACGCCAGCAGCTCCGGTTCACCGGCGTCCTGCGACGCGACGAGCTGCACGGGCGCCCCGGTGGGCACCGTGACGGGGCAGGTGGCGTCCGGGCCGCAGGTCGTGGCGCCCGGGAGGGCCGGCGAGGCGAGCGTCACGACCCCGGGCCCGCGGACGACGACCGTCACCACGACCGGCACCGGCGGAGGGCTCTCGGTCGGGCTCTGCGGGGCGGTGCGAGGGTTGCCGTCGGTGACGGGTCCGCGCGGGACGCGGTCCGCCCGAGGGCCGGGCTGGTCGTCCTGCTCCTTCTCCGGGGCGCCCGGGGTGGGCGAGGGGGTCGCGGTCGGGGGCGGTGCGCTGAGGGGAGGTGCGACCGCCTCCTGCCCTTCGGGCGTCACCGCCGGCGGGACGTCCCTGCCGGGCTCGAAGAGGCCTTCGTCGGGTGCGTCCGTCGAGTACTTCGCGACGCGCCGGACCTCGCCGTCGAGGTCGATGACACCCGCGTGCTCGCTCGCGGGGTCGTTGTAGAACGCGAACCCGTCGCGTCCGGCCAGCTCGAACTGCGTCTCGGGGTCGAGCACCTCGGGGCGGGCGACGATCGCGCCGGTGCCCAGGTCGACGACCACGACCTCGCCCGTGGAGTAGTTCGGGACGAACGCGCGCCCGAACACCTCGACGGGCGCACCGAGGCGCTGACCGGGTGCACCGACGCCCGGGACCACGTCGACGCAACGCCCGTCCTCCACGTCGGCGATCCGCAGCACGCCGCGGCGCCCCGAGGCCGCGAGGACCACCGCGCTGGTCCCGGACCCGCCGACCTGCACGGTGTCGTCATCCGTGTCCACACCGAGGCAGACCGGTCGGGACGGTCCGCCGCGCCGTAGCACGCGCACGGTGTCGGTGACCCGGTCGACGACCGCGGCCGCACCGTCGACGAGCACGAGCCGGCCCGTCCCGGGGCGTGCGACGCCGTCCCACGAGCGCGGCTCGCCGTCGGTGTACCGGACGAGGTCCCCCGTCGTCTCGTCGAGCAGCCACAGCGCTCCGTCGTCGTCGACGACCGACGCCCCCTCGGTGACCGAGCCGACGAGACCGATGGGCCGCCCGCGAGGTTCGAGCGTCGCGGGGTCCGCCTCGACGACGGTGCCCCCACGCCCGTCGACCGCGAAGACGGCGTCACGTCCGGCCGTGAGCCCGAGGCCTTCGCCCGCGCCCTCGAGCGGCCGCTTCTCGGTCTTCTGCCACGACACGGGGTCCACGCGCACGACGGTGCCGGTGGTCCTGTTGAGCGCGTACCCGGTCTCGCCCGCCTGGACGGCGAGGAGGTCCTGCCTCGCGTCGGCCACCTTGACCCGCACCGCCAGCGCCCCGGACGGCCCGCTGAGCAGCGCGAGCTGGCCCACGGTCGGCGACGCCACCCACACGGTGCCGCCACCGACGTCGACCGCGGCCGTCGGGAAGCCCTCGTCGCGGGCGACAGCCGTCAGCCCGACCAGGACGAGGGCGCCCGCGAGCACAGCCACGACGTGTCGGCGGTTCCAGCCGGCCAGCGCTCGTGCCCGAGCCCCCACCGCGGTACGCCACGCCATGGCGCCATGGTGCGGACGCGACGCCATGCACGATCCCGAAGGTCGGTCTCCCCTGGCTTGCGACGATACGCGCGGACGTACGCCGCCGGAACGGGCGCGCGTCCCTTTCCTCCCTTTCGTGCAACCCGGGATGCGACCCCACCGGCGCTGCGATGCGGGCGCGTCACCGCTCGGCGGCGCGACGCAGCACCTCGAGCTCGGCGCTCACGACGCCGAGCACGAGCAGGTCGACCAGCAGCCCCCAGCTCGCGTCCCACTCGGAGAGCCGGAACAGGAAGAACTGCGTGACGAGCAGACTGACGAGGACGGCCCGCTGGAACCACCGATACCCCTCGATCGCGTCCCGGCGGACGCGCACGAGCCCGACCACGGCGAACGCCGCGCTCACCGCTCCGCTCAGCACGACGCCCGCCGCGACCCACCACAGCCCGCCGAGGTCGCCCCAGGCGAGCAGCCCGCGCGTCACGGTGACGGCCGCGGTGGTCACGAGCACCGCCACGGCGAGCCACGGCACGAACCGTGCCCGCACCAGCACGTGGAGGACCCGCACGGTGCGCCGCGCGAGCACGTCGACGAGGTCGGGCAGCTCGTCGTGGTCGTCCACCACGGTCCGCAGCAGCGCCGCCGTCTCGGCTGCGCCCGCGACGTCACCCGCCTCGGCGAGCCGTGCCTCCGCACGCGCGCGCGCCGGTCGGGAGAAACCGCCGACCACACCCGCGACGGCCTCGTCGACCGCGGCGGCGAGCGCCTCGCGCGGGTCGCGCGGCCGCCGCCCGTGCAGCGCCTCGGCGACGAGGCCGAGCGCCACGACGGTGGCGTAGATGATCGCCGCCGTCGGCTCGTAGAAGTAGTCGTTGTCGGACGTGACGAACTTGCCGACCTCGTCGACGAACAGGCCGAAGCCGATCCCACCGATGATCGCCCCGAACGGGCGCAGGACCGGCCCGAGGAACGACAGCAGCAGCACGAAGGCGAGTGCCATCAGCAGCCCACCCCACAGCACGTGAGCCACGTGCAGCCCGCCGCCGCCGAGCTGCGGGTACCCCGCCGCGGCCAGCAGCGCGCGGGTGACGAGCACCGTCACCGCCGTCACGACGAGGAACGTGCCGAGGTGCCGCGTCGCGAGGGGGTCGCGCGGCAGCCCGAGCCGCAGCATCAGGTGCACCGGCGACCCGCTCGGCCGCGAGGCGGCGCTCACAGTGCCGCGAGCTCCCGCTCGAGGTCGTCCAGCCCGAGCGAGCCCAGCCCGAGCGCCGCGGTGTGCCACGCCCGCAGGTCGAATGTCTGCCCCGCCGCCTCACGACGCTCGCGTGCGCGGGCGCGCCCGGACAGCCAGGCACGCTCGCCGAGCTTGTAGCTGATCGCCTGCCCCGGCCAGCCGAGGTACCGCTCGATCTCGCTGTGCACGAACGCGGCGGGCGACCCGCTGCGCTGCCCGAAGAACTCCTCCGCCAGGTCGGCTGTCCACCGCTCCCCCGGGTGGAACACGTGCGACGACGGGATCGGCAGCCCCAGGTGCATGCCGATGTCCATCACCACCCGGACCGCCCGCATCCGCTGCCCGTCGAGGTAGCCGAGCCGCGCACCTGGCGTGCGCAGGTAGCCGAGCTCGTCCATCAGCCGCTCCGCGTACAGCGCCCACCCCTCGGTCGTCGCCGGCACCGACCCGACCGACGTCTGGAACACCGACAGGTCCCCCGCGCGGTACGCCCACTGCCCGAGCTGCAGGTGGTGCCCCGGGACACCCTCGTGGTACCAGGTGCTGATCAGGTCCCACGTCGGGAACCGGTCACGGCCCAGCGTCGGCAGCCACGTGCGTCCCGGGCGCGAGAAGTCCAGCGACGGACGCGTGTAGTACGGCGCGGCCGCCGCACCGGGCGGCGCGATCATCGCCTCGACCCGGCGCACCGGCTCCGCGACGTCGACGACCGTGCCGTCGAGCTCGGCGATCGCGTCGTCCATCATCCGCTGGAGCCACGCCCGCACCTCCTCGACGCCCTCGACCGCCTCGCCGTGCTCGTCGAGGTGCGCGAGCGCCTCCTGCGCGGACGCCCCCGGCAGCACCCGGCCCGCCTCCTCCGCCATGTCCGCCTCGATCCGCGCGAGCTCCTCCCAGCCCCACGCGTACGCCTCCTGCGGGTCGAGGTCGGCACCCGTGTGCAGGCGCGCGGACAGCAGGTAGCGCTCGCGGCCGACCGCGTCGGGGACGTCGTCGACGGCGGGGCGGTACGCGTCGGCGATCCACCGGCGCAGCCGGTCGACCCCCTCGGCGGCGGCGCGGGCGGCCGCGTCGAGCTCGGCACGCAGCGACGCGGGCACACCGCTCGCGTCGGCCCGCGCGACGAAGCCCGCGTGCCACCCGCGCCCGTCGTCGGCCGCCAGCCACTCGGCGAGCTGCCCGGCCACGGCCTCCGCCTGGCGGGGTGCGCTGCGCACGTCGCGCCGCAGTCCCTCCTCGAGGGTCGCGCGGAACCCGTCGGCGGCGGCCGGCACCTGCGCGAGGCGGGCCGCGACGACCTCCCAGTCGTGCGCGGTCGTGGTGGGCATGAGCAGGAAGATCGACTGGAGCGTGTGCACGGGGGACGCGATCGGGCGCAGCGCGGCGAGGTCCTCGCCGGTGTCGTGCTCGGCGAGGCGTGCCGTGAGGCGTTCGCGCAGCAGCGTGGCGCAGCGCCGGTCGTCGTCGTCGAGGACCTGTGCGACGTCGAGGTCGGCCAGCACGCGGCGGGCCGCGTCCGCACGCTCCTGCGCGCCGTCCGGTGACAGGTCGGGCATGCGGCGGTCGTCGGGCCGGGTCCCGAGCGCGGTGCCGACGGACGGGTCGAGGTCGGCGAGCGTGTCGACCCACCGGTCGGCGACCTGCCGGGCGGTCGGTGCAGGTGGGGCGGGCGACGGGGACGGCTGCGCGGGGACCATCCCTGCACGTTAACCCGGCCGTCGTAGCCTGACGGCCATGGCCGCCCGCTCACTCCGGTTCTCGCAGGTCGACGTGTTCACGACGGAGCCGCTGCGCGGCAACCCGGTCGCGGTGGTCCATGACGCCGACGCCCTGACCGACGACCGGATGGCGGCCTTCGCACGCTGGACCAACCTGTCCGAGACGACGTTCCTGCTGCGGCCGACGACGCGCGGCGCGGACTACCGGGTGCGGATCTTCACGCCGGGCGGCGAGCTGCCGTTCGCGGGGCACCCGACGCTCGGCACGTGTCACGCATGGCTCGCCGCGTCGGGTGCTCCCGCGGGCGGCGACCGCGTCGTGCAGGAGTGCGGCGTCGGGCTGGTCACGATCCGGCGCGCGGCCGGGTCGCTCGCGTTCGCGGCACCGCCGCCGCGCGAGGACCGGCCGCTCGACGACACCGAGCTCGCGGCGTGCGTCGCAGCGGCGGGCGTCCCGCGGGAGGCCGTCGTCGACCACCGGCTGCTCGACAACGGGCCCGCGTGGGCGGTGCTGCTCGTCGACTCGGCGGACCGTGTGCTCGGCGCACGGCCCGACTTCGCGGGCTCGCCCGTCGGGAAGCTCGGCCTGGTCGGCCCGTACCCGGAAGGCGCGGCGGCGGCGTTCGAGGTGCGCGGGTTCGCGCCGGGCATCGGCGTGCCGGAGGACCCGGTGACGGGCAGCCTCAACGCGTCCGTCGGGCAGTGGCTGACGCGCACGGGCCGGGCGCCGGAGCGGTACGTCGCCGCGCAGGGCACGGTGCTGGGCCGGGCGGGCCGCGTGCACGTCGAGCGGGACGCGGACGGTCAGGTGTGGGTCGGCGGCGCGACCGTCACGGTCCTCGACGGCGACGCGGCACTCACGGCGTGACGTCGGCGCGACCGTAGCGGCGGAGCTTGTCGGGGTTGAGCACGAGCATGACCTGCTCGATGCCGCGGTCGGACGTCTCGAGCAGGACGACCGCACCGACCTCGCCGCCGGCGCGGTGCACCAGCACGCCGGCGCCGCCGTTGACGTCGACGACCGAGAACAGCACGTCGCGCCAGTACTTGCGCAGCACGTTGTCGAGCAGCGTGACGACGCGATCGTGCCCGACCAGCTCGACCTTCGCCGCGTGCACGACGCCGCCGCCGTCGGAGCGCGCGTGCACGTCGTCGGCGAGGAGCCGCTCGAGGTCCGCGACGCTCCCGGCACGGGCGGCGGCGAGGAACGCGGCGACGAGCTCGCGCTGGCGCACCGGGTCGGCGGGTGCGCGCCGTCCGGACCCCAGCGCGGTGCGCGCCCGGCGGACCAGCTGCCGCGCGTGCGCCTCGGTCACGTCGAGCACCTCCCCGACGCGCCGGTAGGAGTAGTCGAACGCCTCCCGCAGCACGTACGCGGCGCGCTCGGTGGGGGTGAGCCGCTCGAGCAGCACGAGGACGGCCGCGTCGAGCGCCTCGGCCCGCACCGCACCGAGCAGCGGGTCGGCGCTCGTGTCGACCGGCTCCGGGAGCCACGGGCCGACGTAGGTCTCGCGGCGTGCCCGCGCGGAGGTCGCGGCGTTGATCGCGAGCCGGGTCGTGGTGGTCGTGAGGAACGCGGCCGGGTTCTGCACGCCGCGCCGGTCGGTGTTCTGCCACCGGATCCACGCGTCCTGCACGACGTCCTCGGCCTCCTCGACGGAACCGAGCATCCGGTACGCGATGCCGAACAGCTGTGGCCTGACCTGGAGGAAGTCGGTGACGTCGTCGTCCGCGACGGACGGGGGTCCCGGCTGCGGGCGCGGCGGCGCGGCGTCGTGCGTCACGACCCTCACCCTAGGACCGGGACCCCCGGCGGTCAGCGGGCCACCGCCTGCGCGGTCCTCCACGCGGCGAGCGTCGTGCTGCCGAGCCGCGCGTCGTCGCCGAGCGGCACGATCGTCGTGCCGTCCAGCAGCGTGCCGAAGTAGCGGGCCTCGGGGTCCGACACGACCTCGCGCGGGTCGCCCGCCGCGGCCAGCTCGGCGCGCAGCAGCTCGTCCATCCGGAACCGCTCGGGCCCGGCGACCTCGACGACCCCGCCCACCGGCTCGGCGAGCGTCACGTCGACGACGGCCGCGACGACGTCCTGCGCGGCGATCGGCTGGATCGCCCCTGTCGTCGCGTGCACGACACCGTCCTGCGTCGCGCCGTCCGCGATCGCGGCGAGGAACTCGAAGAACTGCGTGGCGCGCAGGATCGTGAACGGCACGGGCGACGCCGAGACGAGCGCCTCCTGCGCGACCTTCGCCCGCAGGTAGCCGCTGTCGGGCGCGCGGTCCGCGCCGACGATCGACAGGACGACGTGGTGCCGCACGCCCGCGGCCTGCTCCGCCGCGAGCAGCGTGCGGGTCGACGTGGTGAAGAACGCGAGCACGTCGTCGGGTGCGAACGACGGCGAGTTCGACACGTCGACGACGACGTCCGCGCCGGCGACGGCCTCGGCGACGCCCGCGCCCGTGAGGGTGTCGACGCCGGTGCTGGGCGCGGCGGGCACGGTGTCGTGGCCGCGCTCGCGCAGCTGCGCGACGACCTGCGAGCCGATCCGGCCGGTGCCGCCGATGACGACGATCTTCATGCTGACCTCCTGTGGCTGGGTGGTGCGGTGGGTGATGCGGTCTGTGGTGCGGTCGAGCGGGCGGCGACGCGCGACGACGGCCGCCCGCACGTCGCGACGAGCGTCGACCGGGACCGGTCGCCGCCGGGTCGCGGCGGCACGAGCGCGTCCGGGTCGCCGCCGGCGACGAACGCGGCGCGCGGGTGCCCGACGCCGGGCAGCGAGACGACGTCCCGCCCGAACAGCCCGGCGGACGCCCACAGCAGCGCGACGCGGACCTTGCGCTCCCACGTGGGCACCGCGAGCACGTGGTACCCCCGGTGGAACGCCCACGCGAGCCACCCGGTGAGCACGACGCGCCGGTACTGGAAGACGCCGTGGTGCCGGCCGAGCGTCGCGACGACGCCGAGGCTGCGGTGCCGGTACCGCCGGACTCGACGCCCGCGCAGGTCGGCGAGCACGTTGTCCGCGAGCAGCCGCCCCTGCCGCACGGCGTGCTGCGCGTTCGGGACGGTCCGTGCGCCGGGCACGTCCGACGTCAGGTCGGGCACGGCTGCGTTGTCGCCCGCGGCCCACGCGTCGGGCACGGGTGCGTCGTCGGTGCCGACCCGCAGGTCGCCGCGCACGACCACGAGGCCGCGCTCGCCGACCGGCAGGTCGGTGTGGTTCGCGACGACCGGGTGCGAGCCGTTGCCCGCCGTCCACACGAGCAGCCCGGTGTCCCACTCCTCGCCGGTCGACAGCACGACGTGCCCGCCGGTCGCGGACAGCACCTGCGCGTCGAGGTGCACCCGGCCCCCGCGACGGGTCAGCTCACGCACCACTGCGCGGCCCGGGCGGTCGGTGACCTCGGGCAGGACCCGGTCACGGGCCTCGACGAGGTGGAACCGCGGCTCGTCGCCGCGGAGCTCCGGGTAGTGGCGCAGCAGGTCCCGCGACAGGGCCAGGAGCTCGCCGAACAGCTCGACGCCCGTGAACCCCCCACCGACGACCGTCACGGTCAGGTGCCGCTCCCGCTCGGGACCCGGCGGCAGGCTCGCCGCCGCGTCGAACGACGTGAGCACCCGGTCGCGCACGGCGACGGCCTCCTCGACGTGCTTGAGGCCGATCCCCTCGTCGCGCAGCCCCGGTACGGGGAACGTGCGCGTGACCGCACCGGCGGTCACGACGAGCACGTCGTACCGGACGGCGCGCTCGTGGCCGTCACCCGTCCGGACGGTCGCCGTCCGGTGCGCGTGGTCGACCGCCGTCACGTGCCCGGTGACCACCCGGGTCCGCCGCAGGTGCGCGCGCAGCGAGACCGCCACGTGCCGCGCCTCGACCGACCCGGCGGCCACCTCGGGCAGGAACGGCTGGTACGTCATGAAGCCGCGCGGGTCGACGAGCGTGACCTCCGCCTCGCCCCGCCGCAGCCGCTTCTCCAGGCGCCACGCCGCGTAGAAGCCCGCGTAACCGCCTCCGACGATGAGGATCCGTCGCACAGCAACCTCCGATCGCTCTCGGTAGGTCGACCGCGCCGCGTCACCGTTCGTGACGTGACGTGCACCACACCCGACGCGACCTCCCGGCGTGCCCGCTAGGCCGCGGACGCCTCCGCCCACGCCCGCTCGACCGCGTGCGCCGCGTCCCGCGCCGTCACGCCCAACCTCGTCTGGTGCCCGAGCTGGTCCTGCCAGTCGCGCTCGCTCGGCACCGACGCGAAGATCCACGACCCCGGCGGTCGAGCCGACGGCCCGAACCGCGTCCACACCTCGACCGCGTCCGCGTCGACCAGCCCGCGGCGCTGGAGCTCCCACAGGTCGTACAGGTCGCGCGCCGCCCGCCGGTCGGCCCACGCCGCGAGCTTCATCGCAGCCGCCGCCGGGCGGGTCGGCACGTGCAGCCGCGCGGGCCGTGCGTCCCCGTACCGCTGCACCACGTCGACGAGCTGCGTCGGCCACGCCGGCCGGCCCGCCGCACCCACGAGCTGGAACTTGATCGTCACGTCGTCCCCCACCGACAGGAACACCGCCTCGGCGTCGCGCGCCTCACCCGGCGGCCGCGACCACGACAACGACGCCACGTGCGGGCCGACGTCCGCCGCCAGCGCGCCGCGGCCAGCGCGCGCCCGGCCTCCGCCCGCGACCCCCGCACCAGCAGATCCACGTCCTCGCTCAGCCGCGCGTCCGGCGTCCACGTGCGCGACAGCGCCGTGCCGCCGTAGAACACGAACCGGTCGCGCTCGCGGTGCGCGATCGACGCCAGCACGTGCGAGATCACGTGGTCGCGCCGCACCTGGTCGAGGTCGACGCCGAACGCGTCGGCGACGTCGTACAGCTCGCCCGGGTCGAGCCTCATGCGGCCACGGCGTCCGGCACCGCACGACGCAGCCGGGCCAGGGCCGTCGGACCGCCTCGCTGCGTGCGCGCGAGCTCCGCGACGACCGCCCAGTCGACCCGGGGCGCGAGGTTCGTGATGGCCTCGGCGACCGCGCCGGGATCCGCCTTCGTGCGGTTGAGCGCGAGGTCGAGCACCGTCTGCTCGGGCGTCGTGACGAGGACCTCGCCGAGCTCGGTGCGCACCGTCGTCGTCGGCAGCGCCGCCACGTCACGCCGCACGAAGCCCACGACGCCGTGCGGGCGGTCGACGAGGCGCACGTCCGCGTGCCGCGCCGGGACGGCGTAGGTCGTACGCGCGTGCGCCCGCGGCAGCGCGCGCAGCAGCCGCGCCGCCGTCAGCCCCACCGCCACCGGGCGCGCACGGGTCGCGGTGGTGGCGACCGCAGCGCCCGCCGCCTCCAGCGCCGGTCGCCACCGGTGCGGGTCGTAGGCGTCGTCTGGCACCGCGACGTACACGCCGTGCGCGACCTTGTGCACCTCGCCCCGACGGGCCTTCTGCGCGAGGACCGCGCGCGGGTTCACGTAGTGGTCCGTGAGGTCCGCCGGCGTGACGGCGCGCAGGGGCCACGTGGCGAGTCGCGGACGCTCTCGTGTCATGTCGTCATTGTAGCCTGCCAGGCTACAGATCCGACACATGATGTTCGGCTGCGGCACGAGCTCGCAGGTCACCCGCCGTCCGGTTGCCACCGCCCCCGAACCGCCCAAGGATCGGGACAGTCGAGGTCAAGTGCGCGCCGCCGACGACGGCGGACGGCCTCGCACGGGAGGTCCGAGATGCCGTCGCCCGTCGCCCTGCAGGACTTCGACGCGGTCCTCTTCGACCTCGACGGCGTCCTCACCACCACCCGCACCGTCCACGCCGCCGCCTGGAAGCGCGCCTTCGACGACTTCCTCGACGGCTGGGACCGCGCGCACGGGACCCACACCCCCCGCTTCGACGACCGCGTCGACTACGCCGCCCACGTCGACGGCAAGACCCGCGAGGAAGGCGTCCGCGACTTCCTCGCGTCCCGCGGCATCACCCTCCCGCCCGGCGGGCCCGACTCCCCACCCGAGGAGGACTCCTGGTGGGGCCTCGGCAACCGCAAGCAGCTCCTCGTCGAGGAGGAGCTCGAACGCTCCGGAGTCGAGGCGTTCCCCGGCTCGGTCGCCTGGGTCCGCGAGATCCGCGAGGCCGGCCTGCGCACCGCCGTCGTCTCCTCCAGCCGCAACTGCGCCGCCGTCCTCCAGCACGCCGGCATCGCCAAGCTCTTCGACGCCCGCGTCGACGGCGAGACCATCCTCGAGCTCGGCCTGCCCGGCAAACCCGCACCCGACGGGTTCCTCGAGGGCGCACGCCGCGTCGGCGTCGACCCCCGCCGCGCCGTCGTCGTCGAGGACGCGCTCGCCGGCGTCGAGGCGGGACGCGCCGGCGGCTTCGGGCTCGTCGTCGGCGTCGACCGCGACGGACACGCCGAAGCCCTCGCCGCGCACGGCGCCGACGTCGTCGTCCAGGACCTCGCCGAGCTGCTCGCCGACCCCGACGAGGACGTGCACCGCGCCGGCCCCCGGACCCACCGCCTGCGCGACGCCGCCCGCCGCATCGTCGCGACCTCCACCGACGTCCCGCCCGACCCGTGGCGCATGGTCGAGCACGCGTTCACCCCCGAGCGCACCGAGCAGACCGAGACGCTCTTCGCGCTCTCCAACGGCTACCTCGGCATCCGCGGCGCCTTCGAGGAAGGCGCACCCGCCCGGTCCCCCGCAACCCTCCTCAACGGGTTCCACGAGACGTGGCCCATCGTCTACCCCGAGGCCGCCCACGGGTTCGCCACGACCGGGCAGACGATCCTCCCCGTCCCCGACGGCACCGCCGTCCGCCTCCTCGTCGACGAGGAGCCCGTCACATGCGAGAACACCGAGGTCCGCCACTTCGAACGCACCCTCGACATGCGCCACGCGGTCCTCACCCGCACCGTCGTGCTGCAGCTCTCCGACGGCCGCCGCTTCCGCCTCCACAGCGAACGCCTCGTCTCCCTCGCACAACGCCACCTCGCCGTCCTGCGCTACGAGATCACCGCACTCGACGCACCCGGGCGCGTCGTCCTGTCGTCCGAGCTCGTCGCCCCCACCGACCCCGTCGGCCAGGACGTCACCCTCGACCCCCGCCAGTCGCGCCAGGTCACCGGCTCCCTGCGCCCCGGACCTGACCGCACCGACGGCCTGCGCGTCGTGCGCGCCTACTCGACCGCCCGGTCCGGGCTCACCGTCGCCGCCGCCATGGACCACGAGGTCGACGACGGCGTCACCCACGTCGGGACCCGCGTCGAACCCGCCCGGGCCCGCGTCGTCTTCGACGTCGAGACCCAGGTCGGCGTCCCCGTCGGGATCACGAAGTGGCTCGCCTACCACCACGGCGACGACGACGCCGGCGAGCTCCTCAACCGCGCCGGCATGACCATCCACCGCGCCCGCGACGCGGGCTACGAGGCGGTGCGCGCGGCGCACGAGCGCGAGGCCGACGTGTTCTGGGAACGCAGCGAGGTCGCGCTCGCGGGCACGTCCCAGGGGCAGCAGGCCGTCCACTACAACCAGTTCACGCTCCTGCAGGCGACGTGGCGCAGCGAAGGCCACGGGGTGCCGTCCAAGGGACTCACGGGCACCGGGTACGAGGGGCACTACTTCTGGGACACCGAGGCGTACCTGCTCCCGTTCCTCATCCACACCTCGCCGCGGATCGCGCGCAGCCTGCTCATGCACCGTGTGCGCATGCTGCCCGCGGCACGGGCGCGCGCGCGAGAGGTGGGCTGCGACGGCGCGCTGTTCCCGTGGCGCACCATCAACGGCCAGGAGGCGTCCGCCTACTACGCGGCCGGCACCGCGCAGTACCACATCGACGCCGACGTGGCGTACGCGCTCGAGCAGTACGTCACGGTCACGGGCGACACCGACCTCATGGTGCAGCACGGCGCCGAGCTGCTCGTCGAGACGGCACGGATGTGGGCCGGACTGGGGTACTTCTCGGACCGGCACGACGGGCGGTTCGTCATCATGCGGGTCACGGGCCCGGACGAGTACTCGACGGTCGTCGACAACAACCTCTACACGAACCTCATGGCGGCGGAGAACCTGCGCGCCGCGGCCGACACGCTGGACTGGCTCGCGCGCGAGCACCCGAAGGAGCACGCCGTGCTCGTCGACGGCCTGCGCGTGCTCGACAGCGAGGTCGCGACGTGGCGGCGCGCCGCGGAGGCGATGTACGTGCCGTTCGACGAGACGTTCGGCGTGCACCTGCAGGACGACGCGTTCACGCGGCTCGAGCGGTGGGACTTCGCGGGCACCCCGCAGGAGATGTACCCCCTCCTGCTGCACTTCCACCCGCTCGTCATCTACCGCCACCAGGTCATCAAGCAGGCCGACGTCGTGCTCGCGACCGTGATGCTCCCGGAGCGGTTCACGCCCGACGAGCGCCGGCGCATCTTCGAGTACTACGACCCGCTGACGACGGGCGACTCCTCGCTGTCGGAGTGCATGCAGGCGATCGCCGCCGCCGACGTAGGCAAGTTCCGCACGGCCGAGGAGTACCTGGTCGACGCGACGTCGATCGACCTCACCGACCGCGCGGGCAACCTGCGCGACGGCGTGCACGCGGCCTCGGCAGGCGGCATGTGGATGGCGCTCGTGCAAGGGTTCGCGGGCTACCGCTGGCGCGGCACGCAGTTCTCCCCCATGCTCCCGACGCGTGCGCGGCGCATGCGGTTCCCGCTGCAGATCCGCGGCTCGGTGCTCGAGGTCGACGTCCGCGAGGACCTCGTGACGTACACGGTGCGCAGCGGCGAACCGGTGACGGGACGGCACCGCGGCACGCCCTTCACGGTTCGTCAGGGAGAGCCGGTGAGCTTCCCCGGGGAGTACCACACGCGCGACGCGTGACGCCCGACCAGGACCAATGGTCCTACTGCTGTTCGTCGTGCGTTCCTAGTCTCGGCGTCAAGAGTGGGCAATACGGCCCGCGCGCGCCTGACGGGAGCTCCCATGACAGTCGACGTCACCACCCCGGACGCCCTGCGGACCCTCGGCCTCCCGGCCGCCGTGCGCGACGTCCTCGACACGGCCGACGTCATCGTCCCCGCGACGCGCGAGGAGCTCTACGCGCTCGCGCTCGGACCCGACGGCGGGCCCCGCTTCGACGTGGTCTACGACGTGCACGGCGAGCCCGTGAAGGAGGCGGACGTCGTCCGCTGCGCCAACGGCCTCGCGGTCAACTACCCCGAGGACTACATGCGGCGCCGCGACCCCGACTGCATGCGGATCGCCGACGACCTCCCCACGGACAAGCCGCGCTACCGCGACGTCTACGGCGCCGACTTCGCGCCCGTCAAGGCGGAGACCCTCGACTGGCTCGCCGGGCAGCGCCTCGTCGTCCTGCCGTTCCGCGCCGGCGGCCCGGTGCACGGCTACCCGTCGCTCGCGATCGTGCCCGTCAACGCCGCGTTCTTCGCGCTCACCCTCGCCGACCTGCAGGGCTGGGTCACGTTCGACGAGCTCGGACCCTTCACGCCGCGCTCGATCGTGTACGTCGCTCCCCCGTTCCGGCACACGCACTTCGCGGGCCGCCAGGTCGTCGTGCACGACCGGTCCACGTCGCTGCACGAGGTCTTCGCCTACAACCTCTACCCCGGCCCGTCGGCGAAGAAGGGCATCTTCTCGGTGCTCCTCGACATCGGCGAGCAGGAGGGCTGGCTCACTGCGCACGCGTCCTCCGTGCGCGTCACCACCCCGTACGAGAACGAGTTCGTCGTCATGCACGAGGGCGCGTCCGGCGGCGGCAAGTCCGAGATGTGCCAGGAGTTCCGCCGCCTCGACGACGGCCGCATCCTGCTCGGCACCAACGTCGTCACCGGCACCACCGACACCATCACGCTCGCCGAGTCGTCCGCGCTCGCCCCCGTCACCGACGACATGACCCTGTGCCCTCCCGCGATCCAGGGCACCGACGGCCGACTCGTCGTCGCCGACGCCGAGGCCGGCTGGTTCGTCCGCGTCGACAACCTCACCGAGTACGGCCAGGACGCGACCCTCGAACGCGCCGTCATCCACCCCGACCGGCCCCTCGTCTTCTACAACATGCGCGGGCTGCCCGACGCGACCCTGCTGCCGTGGGAGCACACCCTCGACTCCAACGGGAAGCGGTGCCCCAACCCCCGCGTCGTCGTCGCGCGCTCGCAGTTCCGGCACGTCGTCGACGAGGCCGAGCCGGTGGACGTGCGGACCTTCGGGGTCCGCATGCCGGCCTGCACGCGCACCGCACCGACCTACGGCGTGATGGGCCTCATGCATCTCGTGCCGCCGTCGCTCGCGTGGGTGTGGCGGCTCGTCGCACCGCGTGGCGACAAGAACCCGTCGATCGGCGAGTCCGCGGCCGACACCGAGAAGCTCGCGCACGGCGGCCTCGTCGCCGAGGGGGTCGGCTCGTACTGGCCGTTCTCCACGGGCACGAAGGTCGGGGCGGCCAACCTGCTGCTCCGGCAGATCGTCGCCGCGCCCCGCACCCGGTACGTGCTGACGCCCAACCAGCACATCGGGTCGTACCACGTCGGGTTCGCCGCCGAGTGGCTCACGCGCGAGTACCTCGCCCGGCGCGGCACGTCCCGCATCCGGCGCGAGCAGCTCCAGCCCGCACGCTGCCCGCTGTTCGGCTGGACGCCCCGCGAGCTGCGCATCGACGGCCAGACGATCCGCCCGTCCTACCTCGCGCCCGAGCTGCAGTCGCAGGTCGGTGAGGAGGCGTACGACCAGGGCGCCGCCGTGCTCACCGCGTTCTTCCGCTCCGAGCTGCGGCAGTTCCTCACGCCCGACCTCGACCCGCTCGGCCGCCGCATCATCGAGACCGTCCTCGCCGACGGGACCGTCGAGGAGTACGAGGCGCTGACACCCACGACGCCCTGACGACCTTGCCGCCGCGCGGCACGACGCACGAGAGGCCGGCCCCTGCACGGGGGCCGGCCTCTCGTCACGTCACGCTCAGCGCCGGCGCTTCTCGCGCACCCGCACCGAGATCGAGATCGGCGTGCCCTCGAACCCGAACGTCTCGCGCAGGCGACGCTCGATGTACCGGCGGTAGCCAGGGTCCAGGAAGCCCGTCGTGAAGATGACGAACCGCGGCGGACGCGTCGACGCCTGCGTCGCGAACAGGATGCGCGGCTGCTTGCCGCCACGCAGCGGGTGCGGGTGCGCCGCGACGAGCTCGCCCAGGAACGCGTTGAGACGTCCCGTCGAGATGCGCGTGTCCCACGACTCCAGCGACCGCTTGAGCGCGGGCACCAGGCGGTCCGTGTGCCAACCCGTGCGTGCCGAGATGTTCACGCGCGGCGCCCACTGCACCTGCACGAGGTCCTTCTCGATCTCGCGCTCCAGGTACGGGCGACGGTCCTCGTCCATGAGGTCCCACTTGTTGTACGCGATCACGAGCGCCCGGCCCGCGTCGACGACCTGCGAGATCACGCGCGTGTCCTGCTCGGTCATCGTCGAGGACGCGTCGATCAGCACGACCGCGACCTCGGCCTTCTCGATCGCCGCCTGCGTGCGCAGCGACGCGTAGAAGTCCGGCCCGGACGTCTGGTGCACGCGCCGCCGGATGCCCGCGGTGTCGACGAACACCCACGGCTCGCCCTTGAGCAGCACGAGCTCGTCCACCGGGTCACGCGTCGTGCCGGCCGTCGCGTCGACGACCACGCGCTCCGTGCCGAGCACCTTGTTCAGCAGCGACGACTTGCCGACGTTCGGCCGCCCGACGAGCGCCACGCGGCGCGGACCGTCCGGCACCGGCGTCGCGTGCGCCGACACCTCGGGCAGCGCGTCGACCGCCGCCTCCAGCAGGTCACCCGTGCCACGGCCGTGCAGCGCCGACACCGGGTACGGCTCCCCCAGCCCCAGTGCCCACAGCGCCGCCGCGTCCGCCTCGACCGCCGGGCCGTCCACCTTGTTGGCGCAGAGCACGACCGGCTTGCCCGAGCGGCGCAGCAGCCGGACGACCTGCTCGTCCGTGTCCGTGGCGCCCACCGTGGCGTCCACGACGAACAGCACCGCGTCGGCCAGGGCGATCGCGACCTCAGCCTGCTCGGCCACGCGCGCGTCGATGCCCGCGACGTCGACCTCCCAGCCGCCCGTGTCCACGACCGTGAACCGGCGCCCGGCCCACTCCGCCGGGTAGCTCACGCGGTCACGCGTCACGCCCGGCTGGTCCTCCACGACCGCCTCCCGGCGGCCCAGGATGCGGTTCACGAGGGTCGACTTCCCGACGTTCGGCCGCCCGACGACCGCGAGCACCGGCAGCGCGGTCGCCGCCGCACCCCCGATCTCGTCCTCGTCGAGCCCGTCGATCAGCGCGAGGTCGTCGTCCTCGAGCGCGTACTCGGCGAGCCCCGCGCGCAGCGCACGCTCGCGATCCGCGTCGCCGGCCTCGTCGGGCAGCTCCAGGGCGTCGCCGGCCTCGTCGGGCAGCTCCAGGGCGGGGTCGGTGTCCGTCATGCCGACCATTCTCCCCTGTCGCGCAGGCAGCCGTGACCCCGGGGCGCGGGGCGGAGGTCAGGCGGGCTCGCGGTCCGGGCCGTCCGTCGGCAGGACGAGCCCCGACCGGGCGCTCGCCCGGGTCACGAGGTCCGACAGCGCGACGCGCACCGCCTCGTTGGCGGCGACGAGCGCGGCGCGTCCGGACACGCCCGGCGCACGCTCGACGACGACGGGCTCGCCGAACTCGACCACGAGCCGGCGCCGGAACCCGGGGACGTGCCCGACGGACTCCCCCGTGCGCCGGGTCCCCAGGATCGCGACGGGCACGACGGGAGCCTGTCCGTTGAGCGCGAGCCACGCGATCCCGGCGCGGGCGCTCGTCGCGTCGCCGCGACCGCGGTTGCCCTCGGGGAAGATGCCGACGACACCGCCCCGGCGGAGCACGCCGAGCGCGGTCGTCAGCGCGGTCCGGCCGCCCTGCCGGTCGACGGGGATCTGGCCCGCCGCGCGCAGCACCAGCCCGACCGGCCCGTGGAACATCTCCTCCTTGACGAGGATGTGCGTCGGCCGCGGGGAGACACCCGCGAGGATCGGCCCGTCGACGACGCCCGTGTGGTTGGCCGCCAGCAGCACCGGACCGGTGCGCGGCACGTGGTGCGCACCGACGACGTCGGTCGCCCAGACCCCGCGCGCGAGGAACCAGCCGATCCACCGCGACCACGCCGGACCGGCGGGCGACGGTACGCGCTGCTCCGTCACGCCCGGGTCGCGGCCGCCACGACCGCCAGCACCGCCTCGACCGTCTGCTCGAAGTCCAGGTGCGACGAGTCGACCGTCACGACGCCGTCCGCCGCGGTGTGGAACTGCACGACCGTCGAGTCGTCCGCGTCGCGGCGCAGCACCTGGTCGCGCGTCGCCTCGACCGCCTGCGCGTCGGCGGACCCGTGCACGTCGAGCGCGCGGCGCGCGAGCCGCGCCTCCTCGCTCGCGGTCAGCAGCACCCGGACGTCGGCGTCGGGCGCGATGACCGTCGTGATGTCACGCCCCTCCGCGACCACCCCGCGCCCGCCCGAGAACGACCCCGGCTCGCGCTCGGCGTCGATCAGGGTGCGCTGGAGGCGGCCCAGCGCCGCGCGCGCCTCGAGGTTCGTCGCGACCGCGCTCACCGCCGCCGAGATGGACGTCTCCCGGATGTCGGCCGACACGTCGGTGCCGTCGACGACGACCGTCGGCGCGTCCGGGTCGACGCCGAGGTCGAGCGGCAGGGTCCGCACGGCAGCGGCGACCGCGTCGGTGTCGTGCAGCGGGATCGCCTGCTGCAGGCACCACCACGTCGCGGCCCGGTACGTGGCGCCCGTGTCGACGTACGCGAGCCCGAGCGCGCGCGCGACGGCACGAGACACGCTGGACTTCCCCGACCCGGACGGGCCGTCGATCGCGACCACGAATGGCGCCGGGATCGTGCTCAACTCACCAGTCTCCATCCGCGGAGCGTCAGCTCCGCCTCGAGGTGCGGCACGGCGCTGGGCAGCACCGAGATCGCCGCCATGCCGACGGGACGGCCCGCCGCGTGCTCCAGGTGCAGGTCCTCCAGGTTGACGCCGGCCTCGCCGACGTCGGTCAGCAGCCGCGCGAGCTCGCCGGGGGCGTCCGGCACGAGCACCGTCACGACGCTGTAGTCGCGACGCACGCCGCCGTGCTTGCCGGGGACGCGCGCGACGCCCGCGTTGCCGTCGGAGATCGCCTGCGCGATCGTCGACAGCGCGCCCCGCGCGACGTCCTCCGGTCCCGTCGCGGCCGCGGCGCCGCCGAGCGCGTGGATGACGCCGTCGAGGTCCGCGCGCAGGTCCACGAGCACGTCGCGGACCGCCGCCGCGTTCGCCGCGAGGATGGACGTCCAGAGCGCCGGGTCCGACCCCGCGATCCGCGTGACGTCCCGCAGGCCCTGGCCCGCGAGACCGAGCGCCGCCTCGTCGACGTCCCGCAGCCGCGACGCGACGAGGCTCGCCACGACCTGCGGCACGTGCGACACCGCCGCGACCGCCGCGTCGTGCGCGTCGGCGTCCATGGTCACCGGCACCGCGCCCAGGTCCACCGCGAGCGACCGCACCGCGAGCAGCGCGTCCGGTCGCGACGAGCCCGAGTCCGCGATGACCCACGGGCGACCGAGGAACAGGTCGGGCACGGCGGCGACCGGCCCGGACCGCTCGCGGCCGGCCATCGGGTGCGACCCGACGTAGCGCGACAGGTCGGCGCCCGACGCGCGCAGCTCGGCCAGCACGTACCCCTTGACGCTCGCGACGTCCGTCACGACCGCGCCGGGGTGCGCCTCGAGCTCGGCGAGCACCACGTCGGACGTCACGTCGGGTGGTGCGGCCACCACGACGAGTGCCGGCTCGGGGTCGTCGGCCGACGCGGGCCGGCCGGCACCGACGTCGCGGGCGAGGGCGACGGCGGTGCGCGACGGGTCGTGCAGGAGCACCTCGACGCCGCGCGTCGCGAGCCCGAGCCCGACCGACGTCCCGAGCAGACCCGTGCCGACGACCCGGACCGGTCCCGCCGTGGCGACGTTCACAGACCGACCTGGGTCATGAGCGAGCCGACCTCCGTCTTCGACAGCACGCGCGTCCGCCCCGGCTTGAGGTCCCCGAGCCGGATCGGCCCGACCTGCGTGCGGACCAGTCGCGTGACCGGGTGACCCACCTCCTCGAGCAGGCGGCGCACGACGCGGTTGCGGCCCTCGTGCAGGACGATCTCGACGAGGCTCGCCTGCGGCGTCGTCTGGACCACCTGGAACCTGTCGACCTTCACCAGGCCGTCCTCGAGCTCGATCCCCCGCGTGAGCCGCCCGCCGAGCGAGCCGGCGACGCGCCCTTCGACGTGCGCGAGGTAGGTCTTGGCGACTCCGTGCGACGGGTGCGACAGCCGGTTCGCGAGCTCGCCGTCGTTCGTCAGCAGCAGCAGACCCTCGGTCTCCGCGTCGAGCCGCCCGACGTGGAACAGCCGCTCCGTGCGGTCGGCGACGAACTGCGCGATCGACGGGCGCCCCTCCGGGTCGTGCATCGTCGACACGACACCCTTCGGCTTGTTGAGCGCGAGCGTCACCATCGACGAGTCGAGCTGCACCCGGAGCCCGTCGACGTGGATCACCGCGCGCAGCGGGTCCACCCGCACCCCGAGCTCACGCACGGTCGCGCCGTCGACCGTGACCCGGCCCGTCGCGATGAGCTCCTCGCACGCCCGGCGCGACCCGAGCCCCGCCGACGCGAGCACCTTCTGCAGGCGCACGCCGTCGGGGTCGTGCACGTCGATCGTCACCTCGGGCTCGCGTGCCGGGCGCGCACGGGACGGCCGGGACGGGCGCTGCGTCGGCCGTCCGCCGGCCCCGCCGCGTCCTGTGCCGCCCGTCCGGGACGGCTTCCCGGCACCTCCGGCGCGCGACGGCCGGCCGCCACCTGCTCCGCCGCCACGCCCTCCGGACGCCTTGCCGGGCTTGTCGCCGCGCCGATCCTGCGGGCTCATCTGGTCTCTCCGATCGCCTGGTCGACACCTTCGAGCGCGTCGAGGTCCGGCAGGTAGGGGGCGAGCGGGGGCAGCTCGTCCAGGCTGGACACCCCCATGCGCTCCAAGAAGTATCCCGTGGTCCCGTACAGCACCGCGCCGGTCGTCGGCTCGGTGCCGACCTCGGCGACCAGCCCGCGCGCCGTGAGGGTGCGCACGACGCCGTCGACGTTCACCCCGCGCACCGCCGACACCTGCCCGCGCGTCACCGGCTGCCGGTACGCGACGACCGCGAGCGTCTCCAGCGCGGCCTGCGTGAGCCGCGCGGTCTGGCCGTCGAGCACGAACCGCCCGACGACGTCGGCGTACGCCGGCGCGGAGTAGATCCGCCAGCCGTCCGCGACCGCACGCAGGTCGAAGCCGCGCGGCCGCCCGCCACGCTCCCCGCGGTAGTCCGCCGCGAGCTCGACGAGCAGCGCCTCGACCTCCGCGACCGGCAGGGCCAGCACCGACGCGAGCCGGACCGCGGGGATCGGCTCGTCCGCGACCATGAGGACCGCCTCCAGCGTCGCGAGCGCACCGCCCGGGAGGTCCCCGACGTCGAACGCGAGCTCGTCGGCGGCAGCGGCGTCGTCGGTCGCGTCCGCCTCCTGCGGCTCGTCGTCGATCCGGTCGTCGCTCATGCGGAGCTCCCCTCGTCCGTCGGGCTGTCCGCCCCCGTCACCACGTCGTCCCGTGCCGCGTCCGCGCCCGGCGCGCCGTGCGTCACCGCACCGTCCGGCCCGCCGGTGCCCGCGGTCGTGTCGAGCTGGTCGAAGTCGTCGGACACCTGCACGTCGCCCTCGGCGGCGCCGGTCCACCGCACCGTCAGCTCACCCAGCGCCTCGACCTGGTCGAACGCGACCGCGCCCTCCCGGAAGAGCTCCAGCAGCGCGAGGAACCGCGCGACGACGACCACCGTCGCGTCCGCGTCCGCCGTGAGCGCGCGGAACGACGCCGCGCCCGCGTGCCGCAACCGGTCGACGAGCACGGCGGCCTGCTCCCGCACGCTCACCGCGGGCGCGTGCAGGTGGCTGATGTCGACCGCCGGCGGACCGGGCCGGGGTGCGAGCGCCCGCGCCGCGAGCCGCGCGAGCTCCTCCGGGCCGACCTGCCACACGAGCTCCGGCAGCAGCGCGGCGAGGTGCGGCTCGAGCGTCACCAGGCGCGGGTGGCGCCGCCCCTCGGTCGCGAACCGCTCCGCGAGGTAGCCGGCGACCTGCTTGTACGCGCGGTACTGCAGCAGCCGCGCGAACAGCAGGTCGCGCGCCTCCAGCAGCTCGAGGTCCTCCGCGTCCTCGACCTCGGCGCTCGGCAGCAGCCGCGCGGCCTTGAGGTCGAGCAGCGTCGCGGCGACCACGAGGAACTCGCTCGCCTGGCTCAGGTCCCAGTCGCGCTCGCGGGCGCGGATGTACGCGACGAACTCGTCGGTCACGCGCCCGAGCGCGACCTCGGTGATGTCGAGCTTGTGCTTGGCGATGAGGCCCAGCAGGACGTCGAACGGCCCGCTGAAGTTGTCGAGGTGCACCTCGAAGCCGTGCGTCCCCGCCGGCGCCGGGCCGGCGGACGTCTGCTCGGGCGGGACCGCGCGCTCGTCAGGCGGCGTCGCCACGGGCGACGAGCTCACGTGCGAGCTGCCGGTAGGCCGCCGCACCGGCGTGCGTCGGGGCGTAGGTGGTGATCGGCTCGGCGGCGACGGTCGCGTCCGGGAACTTGACGGTGCGGCCGATGACCGTGTGCAGCAGCGTGTCGCCGAACGCCTCGTGCACGCGGGCCACGACCTCACGCGCGTGGAGCGTGCGGGCGTCGTACATCGTCGCGAGGATGCCGTCGACCTCGAGGCGCGGGTTGAGGCGGTCCCGCACCTTCTCGATCGTCTCGATGAGCAGGGCGACACCGCGCAGCGCGAAGAACTCGCACTCGAGCGGGATGATCACGCCGTGCGACGCGGTCAGCGCGTTCACGGTGAGCAGGCCGAGGGACGGCTGGCAGTCCACGAGCACGACGTCGTAGTCGTCGAGGACGGGCCGCAGCACGCGTGCCAGGACGGACTCGCGGGCGACCTCGCCGACGAGCTGGACCTCGGCCGCCGACAGGTCGATGTTCGCGGGCAGCAGGTCAAGCCCGGGGGTCGCGGTCGTGCGCAGGACGTCGTGGACGTGCGCGTCACGCTCCATCAGCAGGTTGTAGACCGTGCGGTCGAGCTCGTGCGGGTTGACGCCGAGGCCCACCGAGGCGGCACCCTGCGGGTCGAAGTCGACGACCAGGACCCGGCGTCCGTACTCGGCGAGCGCGGCCGCGAGGTTGATCGTCGTGGTCGTCTTGCCGACGCCGCCCTTCTGGTTGCACATCGCGATGACGCGGGCGGGGCCGTGCGCCGCGAGCAGTGCGGGGTCGGGGAAGACGGGCAGCGGTCGTCCGACTGCGTCGAGCTGCGGTTCGGTCGTCTCCTGGCTCACCACGCGGGACAACCTACCCGAGCGGGGCGTGCGTTCACCGGAGGACAGACCGTGCCGACACGATTCGGACGGCCCGTCACCGGGCGTGCGGGTGCGCGGCGGCGTACGCCTCGCGGAGCGCGTCGTCCTGCGGGGTCGCGTACAGCTGTGTCGTGGTGACCGAGGCGTGGCCGAGGAGCTCCTGCACGACGCGCACGTCAGCCCCTCGGGCGAGCATGTGCGTGGCGAACGAGTGACGCAGCGTGTGCGGGGAGATGCCGTCGGCGCCGATCAGACCGGCCCGGTGGGCCGCGCTGCGCAGGACCGCCCATGCGCTCTGGCGGCTGAGTCGCGCGCCACGCGTGTTGAGGAAGAGCGCCAGCCGGTCGGTGCCCGGTCCCCCGACGCTCAGCAGAGGCCGGGAGTCCGTCAGGTACTCGTCGAGCGCGCGGACCGCCCGGCGTCCCAGCGGTGCCACGCGCTGCTTCGCGCTGCCCGTCGCGAGCCGCACGGCAGCGCGCCGATCGGCACGGTCGAGGTCACGCAGGTCCAGCCCGACGACCTCGGAGATCCGCGCGCCCGTCGAGTAGAGCAGCTCGAGCAGCGCCCGGTCGCGAGCCGGGAGCGGCCCGCCGCCCTGTCCGGCCGCGTCGAGCAGGCGGTCGACCTCCTCGATCGAGATGGCCTTGGGGAGCCTCCGCGGCTGGGCGGGCGCCCGGACCGACCACGTCGCGTCGTCGACCGCGACGCCGTGCCGCGCGAGGAACCGGTGCCAGCCACGGACCGCGGCCACGAGGCGGGCGGCCGACGACTCGGACAGCGGCCGCCGCCCGTCGGCCCCGCTGCGCGCCGCGTCGACGAACGCCTCGACGTCGTTGCCCGCGATCTCGCCCGGCGCCGTCCGGCTGATCGACGCGAGGAAGCTCACGTACCGCTCCAGGTCGCGGCGGTACGCCTCGAGCGTGTTGTCGGACAGCCCGCGCTCGGCCAGGTGGTCCAGGTAGCGCTCGAGGGAGGCGTCGAGCTCGGTCGCCGGGGCGGGCTGCGCGTCGTCCGTCACCGGAGGTCAGAACGGCAGGAAGACGTCCACCGCGATCGCGACGGACAGCAGCGTCAGGTAGGTGATGGAGCCGTGGAACACGGTCATCGCGCGCAGCTTGCCGCGGGCCGGGTCGTTCGCGCGGCGCAGGAGCGTGACGCAGGACCAGAGGAACCAGGCACCCAGCCCCGCGGCGACGACGGCGTACACCCACGTCATGCCGGCGACCGGCACGAGGACCAGCGTGCACGCGATCATCGCGATCGTGTACGCGATCATCTCGCGCGCGACCTTCGCGTCCTTCGCGACCACCGGGAGCATGGGCACGCCGGCCGCGGCGTAGTCGTTGCGGAACTTCATCGACAGCGGCCAGTAGTGCGGCGGCGTCCAGAAGAAGATGACGCCGAACAGCACGAGGGGCGTCCACGAGACGCCGCCGGTGACGGCGGACCAGCCGATGAGCACGGGCATGCAGCCCGCGGCGCCGCCCCACACGATGTTCTGCGGGGTGCGGCGCTTGAGGATCATCGTGTAGCCGACGACGTAGATGAGGATCGCCGCGGCCGTGAGCCACGCGGACGCCGGGTTCACGACGAACCAGAGCCACGTGAGCGACCCGACCCCGAGCGCGAGCCCGAAGATCAGCGCCGCGCGCGGGCTGATCTCCCCCGTCGCCGTCGGGCGGCGCTTCGTGCGGTTCATCACCTGGTCGATGTCACGGTCCAGGTAGCAGTTGAGGACGTTGGCCGAGCCGGCCGCCGCGGCACCGCCGACGAGCGTCGCGAGCACGAGCCCGAGGCTCGGGAAGCCGCCCTGCGCCAGGATCATCGTCGGCAGCGTGGTGACGAGCAGGAGCTCGATCACGCGCGGCTTGGTGAGCGCGAGGTACGCGGCGAGCACGCGGCGGACGCGAGCGGTGCGGGTCGTGGGCGTCGTCGACGCGGTGGCCGTGGGCGCCGCCGTCAGGTGCGCACGCGGGGTCGGCGAGGCCGACGCTCCGGCGTCGTCGACTGACAGTGGGCTGCTGAGGCGCACGCGCTGCGGTTCCGTTCCTGGTCCAGCTGGGGTTGTCGCGCTGCCATGCTACGGCCTGGACCAAGGTCCCGGGTGGCGGCAGCGCCCGGGACGGGGGTGCGCGTGGTGTGAGATCGGTCGCTGCGGCAACCGGCGGATTGCGCTTTCCCGTGCCGTGGGCACCGTGACGTCCGAGGGCCGCGTGAGATATAGGCTCGACGCGCAGGGACCGACGACCGTCTCCCCCGGGACGGGTCGTGGTCCGGCGGCACCCCGGCAGAGGGTGCGCAACCAGTACGTCGGAGACGACACCCGGCCGCCGGTGCGGGTGGGAATGAGGTGCGGTGAACGCGAAGGCCCCCCTGGCGGAGACTGTCGGCTGGACCGACCTGGACCTGCGAGCCGTCGACACGGTCCGCGTCCTGGCCGCGGACGCCGTCGAGAAGGTCGGCAACGGCCACCCCGGCACCGCGATCAGCCTCGCGCCCGCGGCCTACCTGCTGTACCAGAACGTGCTCCGGCACGACCCGACCGACCCGCACTGGCTCGGCCGCGACCGCTTCGTCCTGTCGGCCGGCCACTCGGCGCTCACGCAGTACATCCAGCTCTACCTCGGCGGGTTCGGTCTCGAGATCGAGGACCTCCAGGCGCTGCGCACCTGGGGCTCCAAGACGCCCGGCCACCCCGAGTACCGGCACACCGCCGGCGTCGAGATCACGACCGGGCCGCTCGGCCAGGGCCTCGCGTCCGCCGTCGGCTTCGCGATGGCGCAGCGGCGCGAGCGCAACCTGCTCGACCCCGACGCCGCGCCCGGGACCAGCCCGTTCGACCACTACACGTACGTCATCGCGTCCGACGGCGACCTGCAGGAGGGCGTGACGAGCGAGGCGTCGTCGATCGCCGGCACGCAGGAGCTCGGCAACCTCGTCGTGCTGTGGGACGACAACCACATCTCGATCGAGGGCGACACCGAGATCGCGTTCACCGAGGACGTGCTCAAGCGCTACGAGGCGTACGGCTGGCACGTCCAGTTCGTCGACTGGACCGCGGGCGGCGAGTACCGCGAGGACGTCGACGCGCTGCACGCCGCGATCGAGGCGGCGAAGGCCGTCACCGACAAGCCGTCGTTCATCGGCATCCGCACGCTCATCGCGTGGCCCACGCCGAACAAGACGAACGACCACTCGTCGCACGGCTCGAAGCTCGGCACCGACTCGGTGCGAGGACTCAAGGAGCTCCTGGACTTCGACCCGGACGTGAGCTTCCCGGTCGAGCCCGAGGTGATCGCCCACACCCGCTCGCTCGCGGACCGTGCCGCAGCCGACCGCGCCGTCTGGCAGAAGTCGTTCGACGCGTGGCGCGAGGCGAACCCCGAGAACGCCGCGCTGCTCGACCGGCTCGTCGAGCGTCGCCTTCCCGAGGGCTGGGAGTCGGCGCTGCCGACGTTCCCCGCGGGCAAGGCCGTCGCGACGCGTGCCGCGTCCGGCGAGGTGCTCTCCGCGATCGGCCCGGAGCTCCCGGAGCTGTGGGGCGGCTCGGCCGACCTCGCGGGCTCGAACAACACCACGATGAAGGGCGCGTCGTCGTTCATCCCCGCCAAGCGCTCGACGCACGAGTTCGCGGGCGACGAGTTCGGCCGCACGCTGCACTTCGGCATCCGTGAGCACGGCATGGGCGCGATCCTGTCCGGCATCACGCTGCACGGCCTCACGCGTCCCTACGGCGGCACGTTCCTGCAGTTCGCCGACTACATGCGCGGGTCGGTCCGCCTCGCCTCGCTCATGGGCGTGCCGTCGATCTACGTGTGGACGCACGACTCGATCGGCCTCGGCGAGGACGGCCCCACGCACCAGCCGGTCGAGCACCTCACCGCGCTGCGCGCGATCCCGGGCCTGTCCGTGGTCCGCCCGGCCGACGCCAACGAGACGGCGCAGGCGTGGAAGGCGATCCTGGAGCGCACCGAGGGGCCCGTCGGCCTCATCCTCACGCGCCAGAACGTCCCGACGTTCCCGCGCGGCGAGGACGGCTTCGCCGGTGCCGAGGGCGTCGCGCGCGGCGCCTACGTGCTCGTCGACGCGAGCAACGGCTCCCCCGAGGTCATCCTCATCGGCACGGGCTCCGAGGTGCAGCTCGCCGTCGCGGCGCGCGAGACCCTCGAGGCCGCGGGCGTCCCGACGCGCGTCGTCTCGGCGCCGTCGCTCGAGTGGTTCGCCGAGCAGGACGAGACCTACCGCGAGTCGGTGCTGCCGTCCTCGGTGCGGGCCCGCGTCTCGGTCGAGGCCGGCATCGCGCTGTCGTGGCACAAGATCGTCGGCGACGCCGGCCGCTCCGTGTCGCTCGAGCACTACGGCGCCTCGGCGGCCTTCGAGAAGCTCTACGAGGAGTTCGGGATCACCGCGGACGCGGTCGTCGCGGCCGCCCACGAGTCGCTCGCCGCGGCCCGTGGCGACGCGGCACCGTCCGCCGCCTCGGCGGCGCCGACGCAGAGCGGGACGGGCGACCTCCCGGCCTGAGCACGCGGGTCCGATCGGACGACCGGTCCCGCGCACCCGGGGCCGTCAGTGGGAAGAAGGGGAAGCACGATGGCACCGAGCAGCACCCCGGTCGCACGACTCACGGAGGCGGGGGTGGCGATCTGGCTGGACGACCTGTCCCGTGAGCGCCTCCGTACCGGAGACCTCGCCGACCTCGTCGAGAACCTCGGCGTGGTGGGCGTGACGACCAACCCGACGATCTTCGCGTCGGCCCTGTCGAAGGGCGACGCCTACGACGAGCAGCTCCGTGAGCTCACCGCCGAGGGCGTCGACGTCGACGAGGCGGTCTTCCGCATCACGACGGACGACGTGCGCGCGGCCGCCGACGTCCTGCGACCGGTCTACGACCGGACCGCGGGCGTCGACGGTCGCGTGTCGATCGAGGTGGACCCGCGGCTCGCGCGGGACACCGACGGCACGATCGCGTCCGCGAAGGCGCTCTGGTCGACCGTGGACCGGCCCAACGTGTTCATCAAGATCCCCGCGACGGTCGAGGGGCTGCCGGCCATCACGGCTGTCCTGGCGGAGGGGATCAGCGTCAACGTGACGCTGATCTTCTCCCTCGACCGCTACCGCGCCGTGCTCGACGCGTTCCTCGCGGGACTCGAGCAGGCACGCGAGAACGGGCACGACCTCGCCCCGATCGCCTCGGTCGCGTCGTTCTTCGTGTCGCGCGTCGACGCGGCGATCGACCCGAAGCTCGACGAGCTGGCGACCCCCGAGGCCGCGGAGCTGCGCGGCAAGGCGGCGATCGCCAACGCGCGCCTCGCGTACGGGGTCTACGAGGAGGTCGTCGGCGGCGACCGGTGGAAGGCCCTCGCGGCCGCCGGTGCGCACCCCCAGCGGCCGCTGTGGGCGTCGACCGGCGTCAAGGACAAGGCGTACCCGGACACGCTCTACGTCGACGAGCTCGTCGTCGCGGGCGTCGTCAACACCATGCCCGAGGCCACGCTGCGCGCGGTCGCGGACCACGGCGGCGACGCGCACGACACCGTCACGGGCACCGGCGCCGCGTCGGCCGAGGTCATCGACCGGCTCGCCGAGCAGGGCGTGGACCTCGACGAGGTCACCGTCCAGCTCGAGGAGGAGGGCGTGTCGAAGTTCGAGGCGAGCTGGGAGCAGCTGCTGTCGACCGTGCGCACCGGCCTGTCCGAGGCGCAGGCGCAGGTCGCGGCCGGTGAGGCCCGGTGAGCGCGAAGGTCGCCGAGGGCCAGAACCCGCTGCGCGACCCGCGCGACCGGCGGCTGCCCCGCATCGCCGGTCCGTGCGGTCTCGTCATCTTCGGCGTGACGGGTGACCTCGCCCGCAAGAAGCTCATGCCGGCCGTGTACGACCTGACGAACCGCGGGCTCCTGCCCCCGGGCTTCGCGCTCACCGGGTTCGCCCGGCGCGACTGGGCGACGCAGGACTTCGCCCAGATCGTGCACGACTCCGTGAAGGAGCACGCGCGCACGCCGTTCCGTGAGGCGACGTGGCGCCAGCTGTCCGAGGGCATCCGCTTCGTGCAGGGCACGTTCGACGACGACGACGCGTTCGACCGGCTGAGCCAGACCGTCGAGGAGCTCGACGTCTCGCGCGGCACGGGCGGCAACCACGCGTTCTACCTGTCGATCCCGCCGAGCTCGTTCCCCGTCGTCTGCAAGCAGCTCGCGCGCTCGGGCCTCTCGCAGCCGAAGGACGGCACGTGGCGACGCGTCGTCATCGAGAAGCCGTTCGGCCACGACCTGGCGAGCGCGCGCGAGCTGCAGGACATCGTGTCGAGCGTGTTCCGGCCGGACGACATCTTCCGGATCGACCACTACCTCGGCAAGGAGACGGTCCAGAACCTGCTGGCGCTGCGGTTCGCGAACCAGCTGTTCGAGCCGATCTGGAACGCCAACTACGTCGACCACGTGCAGATCACCATGGCCGAGGACATCGGCATCGGCGGCCGCGCCGGGTACTACGACGGCATCGGCGCCGCGCGCGACGTCATCCAGAACCACCTGCTGCAGCTCCTCGCGCTCACCGCGATGGAGGAGCCCGTGTCGTTCGACGCCGAGGGCCTCCGCGCCGAGAAGATCAAGGTGCTGTCGGCCGTGCGCAACCCCCGCGACATCGGCAAGCACACGGCGCGCGGCCAGTACACCGCGGGCTACCAGGGCGGCGAGAAGGTCGTCGGCTACGCCGAGGAGGAGGGCTTCAACCCGAATTCCACGACCGAGACGTACGCCGCGATCCGCGTCGACATCGACACGCGCCGCTGGGCCGGCGTGCCGTTCTACCTGCGGACCGGCAAGCGCCTGGGCCGCCGCGTCACCGAGATCGCCGTCGTGTTCAAGCGCGCACCGCACCTGCCGTTCGAGTCGACCGCGACCTCCGAGCTCGGCAACAACGCGCTCGTCATCCGCGTGCAGCCCGACGAGGGCGTGACGCTGCGGTTCGGCGCGAAGGTGCCCGGCACGGCGATGGAGGTCCGCGACGTCACGATGGACTTCGGCTACGGGCACGCCTTCACCGAGTCCTCCCCCGAGGCGTACGAGCGGCTCATCCTCGACGTCCTGCTCGGCGACCCGCCGCTGTTCCCGCAGCACCAGGAGGTCGAGCTGTCCTGGAAGATCCTCGACCCGATCATCGACCACTGGGCCTCGAAGGGCGGCAAGCCCGACGAGTACCGGGCGGGCACATGGGGGCCGGCGTCGGCCGACGAGATGATGGCGCGTGACGGACGCGCGTGGAGGCGACCGTGATCATCAACCTGCCGGACACCACCACACGCGACATCAACAAGCGCCTGCTCAAGGAGCGCGACGAGGGCGGCGCCGTGGCGCTCGGTCGCGTGCTCACGCTGCTGATCGACGCGGGCACGCACGACCCCGAGGACGCGATCGACGCGGCCAACGACGCGAGCCGCGAGCACCCGTGCCGCGTCATCGTGCTGGCCAAGGACTCGCACGACCGCACGTCGAGCCTGGACGCGCAGATCCGCCTCGGCGGCGACGCGGGCGCGAGCGAGGTCATCGTGCTGCGCCCGTCCGGGGCCATCGACCGGCACCTCGACACGCTCGTCATGCCGCTGCTGCTGCCCGACGCGCCGATCGTCACGTGGTGGCCGTACGAGATCCCCGACGTGCCGTCCGAGCACCCCCTCGGCCGCATGGCGCAGCGCCGGATCACGGACTCGACACAGTGCCGCAAGCCCAGCGCCGAGCTCCGCAAGCTGTCGAAGGTCTACGCCGACGGCGACACCGACCTCGCGTGGACCCGGGCCACCCTGTGGCGCGGGCTCATCGCGGCCACGCTCGACCAGCCGCCGTACGAGCCGGTCCGCAAGGCCGTCGTCACGGGCGAGAGCACGCACCCGTCGGTCGACCTCATGGCGGCGTGGCTCGCGGAGTCGCTGCGCTGCCCGGTCGAGATCGAGCGCCTGGCCGACGCACCGGCGATCACGCAGGTGCGTCTCGAGCGCGCGTCGGGCGACATCGTGCTCGACCGTCCCGACGGCAAGACAGCGGCCCTGCGCCAGCCCGACCAGCCCGAGCACCGCATCGCGCTGCCGATCCGTCAGCTGCGCGAGTGCCTCGCGGAGGAACTGCGCCGGCTCGATCCCGACGAGGTCTACGGCGACGTCCTGCAGAAGGGCCTCGCGAGGATCGACACGTGAGCCGCCGCGACGTCGTCGTCCACCCGGACGCCACGGTCCTCGCGGAGGCCGTCGCCGCACGGCTGCTGACCCGGCTGCTCGACCTGCAGTCGCACCGCTCCCCCGTCCACGTCGTCCTCACGGGCGGCACGGTCGGGATCGCGTCACTGGCCGCGGTCGGGCGCAGCCCGCTGCGCGACGCGGTCGACTGGTCGGGCGTGCACGTGTGGTGGGGCGACGAGCGGTTCCTGCCGGCCGGGGACGCCGACCGCAACGAGACGCAGGCCCGCGAGGCGCTGCTCGACGGTCTCGACGCCCTCCCGCCGGAGAACGTCCACCCGATGCCGGCGCTGTCCGACGACGTGCCGACGCCCGAGGCGTCCGCCGCGGCCTATGCCCGCACGCTGGCGGAGCACGCCCCGCCCGGGCTCGTCGCCCCGCGGTTCGACGTCACGCTGTTCGGGATGGGCCCGGACGGTCACGTCGCGTCGCTCTTCCCGGGGCACGACACCGTGTCCGTCACCGGGGTGGCGACGGTCGCGGTGCACGACTCCCCCAAGCCGCCGCCGCTGCGCGTGTCGCTGACGTTCGACGCCATCCGCGCGTCGCGCGAGGTGTGGGTCGTCGCGGCGGGTGCGGAGAAGGCCCCCGCGGTCGCCTCGGCGCTGGCCGGGTCCCCGGTCGCGGAGACGCCCGCCGCGGGTGCCCTCGGCACCGAGCGCACCCTCTGGCTGGTGGATGCCGCCGCGACCCAGGACGCGGCGCCCGGCGCACCCACCGCCGCACCGGCGAGCGACGAGGGCGTCGACCCGCTCGCCCGCTGGACGGCTGTCGACACCTGGTTCGAGCAGCTCGCCCCGCAGGACGTCGCGCTGGTCGACGCCGCGCACAGCGCCCGCGAGGCGGGTCTGCCCGACATCGCCGTGTCGGCGCTTCAGGGGAAGCTGCTGCACCTGCTCGCGCACGGTGTGGGTGCGCGGCGCGTCCTCGAGCTCGGCACGCTCGGCGGGTACAGCACGCTGTGGCTCGCGCGTGCGCTGCCGGAGGACGGGCGCGTCGTCACGCTGGAGATCTCGCCCGAGCACGCACGGGTGGCGTCGGAGACCTTCGCCCGCGCGGGCGTCGACGAGCGTGTCGACGTGCTCGTCGGGCCGGCGACGGAGACGCTCGCCCGCCTCACGGCCGACGGCGTCGAGCCGTTCGACCTGGTGTTCGTCGACGCCGACAAGCAGACGCTCGCCGAGTACGTGGACACCATCGCGGACCTCGTCCGACCGGGCGCGCTCGTCGTCGTGGACAACGTCGTGCGCGGCGGCGCGGTCGTCGACCCGCGGCACCCCGACGAGCGGGTGCAGGGCGTGCAGCGCTTCGTCGCGAGCGTCGCGCAGGACGCCCGCTGGGACGCCACGGTGCTCCAGACCGTCGGGTCGAAGGGGTACGACGGCTTCGCTCTGCTGCGCCGCACGGACCGCTAGCACGCGCCCTGCATGACGAAGGGCCCCCGCCGCTCAGCGGCAGGGGCCCTTCGTCGTGGTGCGTGGTCTCAGCCGGTCGTCCGGCTGCCGCGGCGCGCGCGGAGCGCGGCGAGTGCCTCGTCGAGGATCGCGGCACCGTCCTCGTCGGACCGCCGCTCCTTCACGTACGCGAGGTGCGTCTTGTACGGCTCGTTCTTGCTGGGGGACGGAGGGTTCTCCTGGTCCTGACCGGCCGGGAAGCCGCAGCGCGGGCAGTCCCACGTCGCGGGCGCCTCCTCGGCGGCCTCCTCCGCGAAGCTCGGCCGCGTCTCGTGGCCGTTCGCGCACCAGTAGGAGATCCAGATCCGCGGTGCGGCGTCGCCCCTCTCGGCCTCGCCCATCGGGCCGGCTCCGACTCGCGACCCCCTGATCGCGCTCCCGCTCGCCATCGACAGCCCTTTCAGCTCGCCGTGCGCTCGATGAGGCCGAGCAGCACGATCACGACGGTCCAGAACAGGGCCACACCGATGGTGATCCGGTTGAGGTTGCGCTCCGCGACGCCCGAGCTGCCCGCGCTGCTGGAGATGCCGCCGCCGAACATGTCGGACAGGCCGCCGCCCTTGCCCTTGTGCAGGAGCACCAGCGGGATGAGCAGGAGGCTGGACAGGACCAGCAGCACCTGGAGGGTGATGCGCAGGGCGTTCACGGCGGAGTCGTTCCTCACTGGACGGGCGCGTCGGCCGGCCGGATGGCGGCGACGCTGCGGTGGACCGCGGTACAGGGTAGGCGACTCGTGGCGGGAAAAGCCACCACCGCCCACAGGCGTGGGGCCCCGCGCCGCGACGAGCGCGTGCGCGGGGCCCCGGTGCCTGTCAGGTCAGAGACCGACCTCGTGCGACTGGAAGCGCACGATCTTGGCGAACTCCTCGGGGTCGAGGCTCGCCCCACCGACGAGCGCGCCGTCGACGTCGGGCTTGGCCATGATCGACGCGACGTTGGACGACTTCACCGAGCCGCCGTAGAGGACGCGCACGGCCTGCGCCGTCTCGGCGTCGTACAGCTCCGCGACGCGGCCGCGGATCGCCTCGGACATCTCCTGTGCGTCCTCGGGGGTCGCCGTCTCCCCCGTGCCGATCGCCCACACGGGCTCGTACGCGATGACGAGCGTGCGGACCTGCTCGGCGGTCACGCCCTGCAGGGCCGCGTCGAGCTGCGCGAGCGTGTGCGCGACGTGCTCGCCCGCCTTGCGGGTCTCGAGCAGCTCGCCGATGCACAGGATCGGCACCAGACCGGCCTTCAGCGCGGAGTGCACCTTGGTGTTGATCAGCTCGTCCGACTCGGCGTGGTACTCGCGCCGCTCCGAGTGACCGACCAGCGCGTAGGTCACGCCGAGCTTGGTGAGGAACAGCGGCGAGATCTCACCGGTGTACGCACCGGACTCGTGCGCCGACAGGTCCTGCGCGCCGTAGGCGATCTGCAGCTTGTCGGCGTCGACGAGCGTCTGCACGCTGCGCAGGTCGGTGAACGGCGGGATGACCGCGACCTCGACCGTGGCGTAGTCGTGCTTGGCGTCCTTGAGCGTCCACGCGAGCTTCTGCAGCGTGTGCGTCGCCTGGTGGTGGTCCAGGTTCATCTTCCAGTTGCCCGCCATGAGCGGGGTGCGCTGCGTCATGCTCAGTCCTCCAGGACAGCGATGCCGGGGAGGGTCTTGCCCTCGAGGAACTCCAGGCTGGCGCCGCCGCCCGTGGAGATGTGGCCGAAGCCGGCCTCGTCGAAGCCGAGCGTGCGCACGGCCGCAGCCGAGTCGCCGCCGCCGACGATGGTGAACGCACCGTTGGCGCCCGCGTCGACGAGCGCCTGCGCGACGGCACGCGTGCCACCCGCGAACGCCTCGAACTCGAACACGCCCGCGGGGCCGTTCCAGACCACGGTCTTGGCGTCGACGATCTTCGACGCGAACAGCTGCTCCGACTCGGGGCCGATGTCGAGGCCGATCTTGCCGTCCGGGATCGCGTCCGCGGCGACGACCGACGACGGCGAGTCCGCCTTGAACTCGTCGGCGACGCGGATGTCGACCGGCAGCACGATCTCGACGCCGGACTCCTCCGCCTGCGCGAGGTAGCCCTTGACCGTGTCGATCTGGTCGGCCTCGAGCAGCGAGCTGCCGACCGAGTAGCCCTTGGCCGCGAGGAACGTGAAGAGCATCCCGCCGCCGATGACCAGGCGGTCCGCCTTGGTCAGCAGGTTGGAGATGACGCCGAGCTTGTCGGACACCTTGGAGCCGCCGAGCACGACGACGTACGGCCGCTCGGGGTTCTCGGTCGCCTTCTTGAGCGACTCGACCTCGTTGAGCACGAGCTTGCCGACCGCGTGGGGCAGCTTGAGCGCGACGTCGTAGACCGACGCCTGCTTGCGGTGCACGACGCCGAAGCCGTCGGAGACGTACACGTCCGCGAGGGCCGCCAGGTCGTCGGCGAGCGACGCGCGCTCCTCCTCGACCTTGGACGTCTCGCGCGCGTCGAAGCGGATGTTCTCGAGCAGCGCGATCTGGCCGTCCTCGAGCGCGGCGACGGTCTCGCGGGCGGACTCGCCGACCGTGTCCTTCGCGAGCGCGACGGGCTGGCCGAGCAGCTCGCCGAGGCGCGCGGCGACGGGCGCGAGCGAGTACTTGTCCTCCGGGGCGCCCTTCGGGCGGCCGAGGTGCGCGGTCACGATCACGCGCGCGCCGGCGCCGAGCAGCGCCTGCAGCGTCGGGAGGGCGGCGCGGACACGGCCGTCGTCGGTGATCGTCGTGCCGTCGAGCGGCACGTTGAAGTCGGAGCGGACGAGCACGCGCTTGCCGCGCAGGTCGCCGAGGTCCTCGATGGTCTTCATGGTCTCCTACCTTGCAGAACCGGCCGGCTCACGTCGGTCGGGGGTCCGAGGGGTGCTCACACGACAGCGTCCGCGTGCGCCGAGGCCGGTGGCCGGGGCGCACGCGGACGCATGACGTGTGCTGCGGGGGTGCGTCAGAGACGGTCGCCCACGTACTGCGTGAGGGTGACGAGCGAGTTGGAGTAACCCCACTCGTTGTCGTACCAGGCGATGATCTTGACCTGGTCGCCGATCACCTTCGTGAGCTTCGAGTCGAAGATGCTCTGGTGCGGGTTCGTGACGATGTCGCTCGACACGATCTCGTCCTCGACGTACTCCAGGACACCCTTGAGCGGGCCCTCGGCGGCGGCCTTGACCGCGGCGTTGACCTCGTCGACCGTGACCTCGCGCGAGGCGGTGAAGGTCAGGTCCGTGGCGGAGCCGGTGATCGTCGGCACGCGGAGCGCGAAGCCGTCGAGCTTGCCCTTGAGCTCGGGGAGCACGAGGGCGACGGCCTTGGCCGCACCGGTCGAGGTCGGGACGATGTTCTGCGCCGCGGCGCGGGCGCGACGGAGGTCGCGGTGCGGGCCGTCCTGCAGGTTCTGGTCGCCCGTGTAGGCGTGGATCGTCGTCATGAGGCCGCGCTCGATGCCGATGGCGTCGTTGAGGGCCTTGGCGACCGGGGCGAGGCAGTTCGTGGTGCACGACGCGTTCGAGATGATGTGCTGCGTCGCCGGGTCGTACTGCTCGTGGTTCACGCCGACGACGAACGTGCCGTCCTCGTTCTTGGCGGGCGCCGAGATGATGACCTTCTTGGCGCCGGCGTCGATGTGCGCCTTGGCCTTGGTGGCGTCCGTGAAGAAGCCCGTCGACTCGATGACGATGTCCGCGCCGAGCTCCGCCCAGGGGAGGTTCGCCGGGTCGCGCTCCTCGAGGGCGCGGATCTTCTTGCCGTCGACGATGATGTTCTCGTCGTCGAACTCCACGCTCAGCGGGAAGCGGCCGAGGACCGTGTCGTACTTGAGCAGGTGCGCCAGCGTCTTGTTGTCCGTCAGGTCGTTGACACCGACGATCTCGATGTCCGCGCCCGACGCGACGATGGCCCGGTAGAAGTTGCGACCGATACGACCGAAGCCGTTGATGCCGACCTTGATGGTCACTTGCCCTCCTCGGCAGCGCCGACGAGGTCGGCGCACACAATGGGTGTTGGGGTCAACGCACGCCGATGTGCGTTCCGCTCGCCCTCGACCGACTCATGCGCAGCACGTGACGGTCGTGTGACGATCGGATGACGCAACCCTATACCCGTGACGGAGGCCACGCGGGCCGGAGGTCCCAGGGTGGACACCCGTCCGGGTGCCTACGCGGAGGTCCTCCCAGGTCAGCCCCGGGACGGTGTCAGAGGTCGAGGAGGTCGGGGCTCAGGCTCGCCTCGGTGTCGGGGATCCCGAGCTCCGCGGCCTTCTTGTCGGCCGTCGCGAGGAGCCGGCGGATGCGACCCGCGACGGCGTCCTTCGTGAGCGCGGGCTCCGCGAGCTTGCCGAGCTCCTCGAGCGACGCCTCCTTGTGCGCGAGCCGCAGCTCGCCGGCCTCGCGCAGGTGCTCGGGCAGGTCGTCGCCGAGGATCTCGAAGGCCCGCTCGACGCGTGCGCCCGCCGCCACGGCCGCCCGGGCCGAGCGGCGCAGGTTGGCGTCGTCGAAGTTCGCGAGCCGGTTCGCGGTGCCGCGGACCTCACGGCGCACGCGCCGTTCCTCCCAGACGAGCATCGTCTCGTGCGCGCCGAGGCGGGCGAGCATCGCGGAGATCGCGTCGCCGTCGCGGATCACGACCCTGTCGACGCCGCGCACCTCGCGGGCCTTGGCCGCCACGCTGAGACGACGGGCCGCACCGACGAGCGCGAGCGCGGCCTCCGGACCGGGGCACGTCACCTCGAGCGCCGACGACCGGCCGGGCTCCGTGAGCGAGCCGTGCGCGAGGAACGCACCGCGCCACGCGGCCTCCGCCTCGGCGACGCCGGCCGACACCACCTGCGGGGGCAGGCCGCGCACCGGGCGGCCGCGGTTGTCGAGCAGACCCGTCTGCCGGGCCAGCGACTCGCCGTCCTTGACCACGCGGACCACGTACCGGCTCCCCCGCCGCAGGCCGCCCCCGGAGACGACGATGATGTCGCTCTCGTGCCCGTACACCTCGGAGATCGCCTGCCGCAGCCGGCGTGCGGCGATGCCCGTGTCGAGCTCCGCCTCGATGACGATCCGCCCCGAGATGATGTGCAGCCCGCCCGCGAACCGCAGCGTCGCCGAGACCTCGGCCTTGCGGACGGACGTGCGGTCCACCTTCAGACGCGCGAGCTCGTCCTTGACCTGTGCCGTCAACGCCATGGCGTCATCCTGCCATCTGGGACGAGCGTCCGGGTCCGGTCCGAGGGGTCAGCGCTGGCCGTCGGCCCGGGTGCCCACGTCGCCCAGGAAGCCCTCGACCACGTCGCGGAAGGCGGCTGCCAGGCGCAGCGGGTCGTGCAGGGGCGTCCCGTCGCCCCGGCCGACCTGACGCAGCAGGAGCTGCGCGCCGAGGCGGTCGGTCGTCGCGCTGAGCACGTCCACGTCGTCGACCGCGCCCGGGTCCGCGACGACCGCGTCGACCCGCAGGTCGGGTGCGTGGGCGTGCAGCGCCTCGAGGTGCTCCTCGGCGCGCATGCCCTCCGTCTCCCCCGACTCGGGCGAGAGATTGAGCGTGACGATCGTGCGCGCCCTCGTCCGCTGCAACGCGTCACGCAGTCCCGGCACGAGCAGGTGCGGCATGACGGACGTGTACCAGGAGCCCGGTCCGAGGATCACCCAGTCGGCCTCCTCGATCGCCGCGACCGCCTCCGGGCACGCCGGCGGGTCGGTCGGCTCGAGACGCAGGTGGTCGATGCGGCCCGTCGTCGTCGCGACCGAGACCTGGCCCCGGACGCGCTCCGGTGTCCCGTCCGCGTGCACGACGTCGGCCTCGATCTGCAGCGGCACCGCCGCCATCGGCAGCACCCGCCCGCGCGCGCCGAGCAGGCGCCCGACCCAGTCCAGGCCCTCCACGGTGTCGTCGAGGAGCTCCCACAGCGCCACGATCAGCAGGTTGCCGACCGCGTGCCGGTCCAGCGGCCCGTCGGACGCGAACCGGTGCTGCAGCACGTCGCGCCACGTCCGGCCCCACTCGGAGTCGTCGCACAGCGCGGCGAGCGCCATCCGCAGGTCACCGGGCGGCAGGACGCCGAGCTCGTGCCGGAGCCGGCCCGACGACCCGCCGTCGTCGGCGACGGTCACGACGGCCGTGATGCGGTCCGTCATGAGCCGCAGCGCCGACAGGGTCGCGGACAGACCGTGCCCGCCGCCCAGGGCGACGACGGCCGGTCCGGAGCCGCGGGGAGCACGCTGGGACGGCGGGACGCTCATTCCTTGCCGAGGTCCCGCGCCGACACGGCGACCTGGTGGCCACGCTCGCGCAGCCGCGCCGCGATCGCCTCGCTGATCGCCACGGACCGGTGCTTGCCGCCCGTGCAGCCGACGGCGATGGTCACGTAGCGCTTCTCCTCGTTGAGGTAGCCCGCGAGCACGGGTTCGAGCGCGTCGACGTACCGGTCGACGAACTGCACGGCCCCCGGCAGGCCGAGGACGTAGTCGCGCACGGGCGCGTCCCGTCCCGTGAGGTGCCGCAGCTCGGTCACCCAGTACGGGTTCGCGAGGAACCGCACGTCGACCACGTGGTCGGCGTCCAGCGGGATGCCGTACTTGAAGCCGAACGACAGGACCGAGACCCGCAGGACGTCGGCGGTCGCGCCCGCGACGATCGAGCGGATCTCCCGGGCGAGGTCGTGCACGTTGAGGTCCGACGTGTCGACCACGGTGTCCGCCCGCTCGCGCAGGTCGCTGAGGACGGCCCGCTCGGCCGCGATGCCGTCGAGGATGCGTCCCTCGCCCTGGAGCGGGTGCGGGCGGCGCACCTGCTCGTAGCGGCGGACGAGGACCTCGTCGGACGCGTCGAGGAAGAGGATCCGGTGGTCGACGCCCGCGGCGCGCAGCCCGTCGAGGACCTGCAGCACGTCGGCGAAGAACTCGCGCCCGCGGACGTCGAGGACGGCCGCGAGCCGCTGCGCGCGCTCCCCCGTCGGGCCGCTCGTGAGCATGCCGACGAGGTGGGTGAGCATCTGCGCGGGGAGGTTGTCGACGACGTACCAGTCGAGGTCCTCGAGCACGGCGGCGGCACGGGTCCGACCCGCGCCGGACATGCCGGTGATGATGAGCAGCTGCGGTGCCGCGAGGCGCGGGCCCTCCGCCGCGGCCTCGAGCGCCGGGATGCCGGAAGGGACGGTGATCGGCGACGGCTCGTCGGTCATGACCTCAGCATGCCAAACCCGTCCTCGACCGACGCGGCCGTGGCGTCCGTCGGCGCGTCGCCGTCGGACGTCGCGGGCACGACGGTCTCCGCCGCGGCGGGCGCGTCCCCGGCGAGGGCCGCGACCACGGCCGCGGCCGTGCGCTCTCCCATGCCCGGGACGCTGGCGATCTCCTCGACCGACGCCGCCCGCAGCCGCTTGACGCTGCCGAAGTGCCGGAGCAGCGCCGCGCGCCGGGCGGGACCCAGGCCGGGCACGTCGTCGAGCACGGAGACCGTCATGCCCTTGGAGCGGCGGCGCCGGTGCGCGGTGATCGCGAACCGGTGTGCCTCGTCGCGGAGCCGCTGGAGCAGGTACAGCCCCTCGGACGACCGCTGCAGGATCACCGGGTAGTCCTCGCCGGGCAGCCACACCTCCTCGAGGCGCTTGGCGAGTCCGCACAGTGCGACGTCGTCGATGCCGAGCTCCGCCATCGCCGCGGCCGCGGCCGCGACCTGCGGCTGGCCGCCGTCGACGACGACGAGGTTCGGCGGGTACGCGAATCTCTGCGGGCGCCCGGTCGACTCGTCGACGGGGCCCGAGCGACGCGGCTCGTCGTCGTCCTCCCCGAGCCCGAGCTCGACGTCGCCCGCGTTGGACCGCTCCGCGAGGTACCGGCGGAACCGGCGCGTGATGACCTCGTGCATCGCGGCGGTGTCGTCGCGCGCGCCGTCGCCGTCCGGCCCGCGCAGGTTGAACAGCCGGTACTCGCTCTTGCGTGCGAGCCCGTCCTCGAAGACGACCATCGACGCCGACTGGAACGTCCCCTGGTTGTGGGAGACGTCGAAGCACTCGATCCGCAGCGGCGCCGACGCGAGGTCGAGCGCCTCCTGGATCTCGCGCAGCGCCTGGCTGCGGGTCGTCAGGTCGCCGGCCCGGCGCGTGCGGTGCAGCATCAGCGCGTGCTCCGCGTTGCGGTGCACGGTGGCCGCGAGCTCACGCTTGTCGCCGCGCTGCGGCACCCGGACCTGCACGCGCGACCCGCGCAACCCGGTCAGCCAGTCCTGCACCTGCTCGACGTCGGGCGGCGGGACGGGGACGAGGACCTCGCGCGGCACCGACGCCGTCCCGGAGTCCTCCTCGGTGCCGTACACCTGCTGCAGCAGGTGCTCGACGAGCTCGGCGTCCGTGACGTCCTCGACCTTCTCGACGACCCAGCCGCGCTGACCACGGATGCGCCCGTCGCGGACGTGGAACACCTGCACCGCGGCCTCGAGCTCGTCGCCCGCCAGCGCGAAGATGTCGGCGTCCGTGCCGTCCTTAAGGACGACGGCGTTCCGCTCGGTCGCCTTCTCCAGCGTGGCGATGTCGTCGCGCAGGCGGGCCGCCTGCTCGTAGTCGAGCTCTGCCGCGGCCTCCTTCATGCGGGCGGTCAGGCGTCGCGTGAACTTGGCGGTGTCGCCCGCCATGAAGTCGCAGAAGTCCTGCGCGAGCGCGTGGTGGTCGTCGGGCGAGATCCGGCCGACGCACGGCGCGGAGCACTTGTCGATGTACCCGAGCAGGCACGGTCGCCCCTGCTGGTGCGCGCGCTTGAAGACGCCCGCGGAGCACGTCCGGACGGGGAAGACGCGGAGGAGGAGGTCGACGGTCTCGCGGATCGCCCACGCGTGCGCGTACGGGCCGAAGTAGCGCGTCCCCTTGCGCTTGGCACCGCGCATGACCTGCACGCGCGGGAACTCGTCGGCCATCGTGACCGCGAGGTACGGGTACGACTTGTCGTCCCGGTACTTCACGTTGAACCGCGGGTCGAACTCCTTGATCCACGTGTACTCGAGCGCGAGCGCGGCGACCTCGGTCGGTACGACCGTCCACTCCACCGACGCGGCCGTGGTGACCATCTGCTGCGTCCGCGGGTGCAAGTTGTGCACGTCCTGGAAGTAGCTCGACAGCCGGGAACGCAGGCTCTTGGCCTTCCCGACGTAGATGACGCGGCCGTGCTCGTCGCGGAAGCGGTAGACGCCCGGGGAGTCCGGCAGCTCCCCCGGTGCGGGGCGGTACGTGGCGGGATCAGCCATGCCGTCGAGCCTAGGCGCTCGTTCCGACACCCTCCGCCGGGCGCCCGGTCGGTCAGGGCTTCGCCGACGCGTGTGGTGACGTCTTTCTGCGAGGCGACCGCGCGGGTTGAGGCGGCGTTGAGACGCAATGGCCTGTTATCATGGACCATGCGCGCGTCGGAAGCCCTGGAGCGTCATCTCGCCCGGCTCGCCGACCCCGGAGCGCCGGCCTCGCGCTCCTTGCTCCGCCAGCGCCGGTGGGCGCTGCGCCACGCGCTGACCGCCGCCGCGCTCGCACGGCTGCACGGCCCCGCCCCGCTCCCCCAGGACGTCGCCGCCACGGAGCAGGACGACCTCGACCGTGCCATGCACGGCGTCGCGGCCGGCGACCTCGTGGACCCCGCGTTCCTCGCGTGGTACCTCCCCTGGGCCGCGGACGGCGCGCTCACCGACCCCGCCCGCCCGTCGGCCGGCCGGTCCCCCGCCGCTGCCCGGGCCCGTGTCGCCGCCCTCCGCGCGCTCGCCGCCGACCTCGACCTCCCGGCACCCGGCCACACCCACGGCACACCCGAGCTCCGCACCGTCATCGCGCGGCGACCCGTCGAGGACCTGCTGCGCGCCTTCGCAGGCCACCGCCCGCGGCCGACCGCGACGCGCGCCCGCCTGCTCGCGATGCTCGCCGTCATGGACCTCGACCCCGTCGGCCCGACCGCTCTCGCCGCAATGGACGTGCGTGACCTGTCGCCCGACGTCACGACGCTGCGCGCGCCGAGCGACGGCCGTCCGCTCGCCCTGAGCCCCGCCGGCACCGCGGCGCTGCGCGCGTGGCTGTCGGTCCGTGAGGAGCTGGTCGCCCACCTCGACGGCGGCGCCGTGCACGCCCTGTGGGTGTCGGCGCACGGCCTGCGCGACGCCGACGGCACCGCGCGACCGCCCGGGCTCCCGCTGCGGACGCGCGGGATCGAGCGCGCCTACGCCCGTGGCGTGCGCGCCCTGCGCCGTCACCTCGCGGCGTACCCGGAGCGTGTGCCGCACTCGCTCCTGCCCGAGCACGCGCCGCCCGGCACGGTGCCGCCGCTCGACCTCCCGCCCTCGCTCGAGCTGCTCCGCCGGTCCCTCCTCGCGGCCGGCCACGGGCCTGCGCGAGAGGTGCCGCCCGACGGCCCGGAGCCGGGCTGACGGGCATCCCGTCACCCTCCCGCCGAGGACGTCATGACCGACGACGCCAGGCGCCGCCGCCCGATCCGCCCCGCCGCGCTCCCGCCGGCCGCCAGGGCCACGGCGCGCGCGAGCCGGGACGGCTACCGTGACCGCATGGGCCCCCTGCACACGTACGCGATCGACGTGACCTGGACCGGTGCCGGGACGCGCGGCACCGCGAGCTACACGTCCTACAGCCGCGACCACGAGGTCCAGATCGGCTCGAAGCCGCCGCTCCCCGGGTCGTCCGACCCGGCCTTCCGCGGCGACCCTGCGCGGTACTCGCCGGAGGAGCTCTTCGTCGCGTCGATCGCGCAGTGCCACATGCTCTGGTTCCTCCACCTGGCCGCGGTCGCGGGCGTCGTCGTCGTCGCCTACCGCGACGAGGCGGTCGGCACCATGCGCGTCGAGGCCGCCGGGCACGGCCAGTTCACCGAGGTTGTCCTGCGACCGCGCGTGACGGTCGCCCACGGCCGCCACCTCCCCGACGGCTCACCGGTGACCGACGACGTGCTGGGGCGCCTCCACCACGCGACGCGCGAGCACTGCTTCATCGCGCGCTCGGTGAACTTCCCGGTCCGCCACGAGCCCACGACGGTCCGGTTCGCCCCGGGCAGCCAGGCCCCGGCCCCGGCGCCGACACCCGCGACCTGAGCGCGGCCGCCGGTCACCCGTCGGGACTCCCGGGCACGTCAGGCGTCGGCGCAGTCGGTCACGCGCTGGCGCGCTCGCGCTCCGGGTCCACCTCCGCCTCGAGCACCTCGGCGAGGAAGCGTCCCGTGTGGCTCGCCGCGACACCCGCGACGTGCTCGGGCGTGCCCTCCGCCACGACGGTCCCGCCGCCGCTGCCGCCCTCCGGACCCATGTCGACGATCCAGTCGGCGTTCTTGATGACGTCGAGGTTGTGCTCGATGACGATCACGCTGTTGCCCTTGTCGACGAGCGACTGCAGGACGCCGAGGAGCTTGCGGATGTCCTCGAAGTGCAGACCGGTGGTCGGCTCGTCGAGCACGTAGATCGTCCGGCCCGTCGACCGGCGCTGGAGCTCGGCGGCGAGCTTGACGCGCTGCGCCTCACCACCCGAGAGCGTGGGCGCCGGCTGGCCGAGCCGCACGTACCCGAGACCGACGTCCACGAGCGTTCGCAGATGGCGGGAGATCGCCGGCACGGCGGCGAAGAACTCCGCGGCCTCCTCGATCGGCATGGCGAGCACGTCGGCGACGGTCTTGCCCTTGAAGTGCACCTCGAGCGTCTCGCGGTTGTAGCGGGCGCCGTGGCAGACCTCGCAGGGGACGTAGACGTCCGGCAGGAAGTTCATCTCGATCTTCAGCGTGCCGTCGCCGGAGCACGCCTCGCAGCGCCCGCCCTTGACGTTGAACGAGAAGCGGCCGGGCGTGTAACCGCGCACCTTGGCCTCGGTCGTCTCGGCGAACAGCCGCCGCACGTGGTCCCACACCCCCGTGTACGTCGCAGGGTTGGAGCGCGGCGTGCGACCGATCGGCCCCTGGTCGACGTGCACGACCTTGTCGAGGTGCTCGAGGCCCGTCACCCGCTTGTGGCGACCCGCGACCTGACGCGCGCCGTTGAGCTCGTTCGCGAGCACGGTGTAGAGGATCGAGTTCACGAGCGTCGACTTGCCCGAGCCGGACACGCCCGTGACGGCCGTCAGCGTGCCCAGGGGGAAGGACACGTCGATCCCCTGCAGGTTGTGCTCACGGGCGCCGACCACGGTGAGCTGGCGGTCACGGTCGACCTTGCGCCGCTCGACGGGCATGGGGATCGACCGCCGGCCCGCGAGGTACGCGCCGGTCACGGACTCCTTGGCCTTGAGCAGGCCGGTGAAGTCGCCCGAGTGCACGACGCGACCGCCGTGCTCGCCCGCCCCGGGGCCGATGTCGACGATCCAGTCGGCCGTGCGGATCGTGTCCTCGTCGTGCTCGACGACGATCAGCGTGTTCCCCAGGTCACGCAGGCGCGTGAGCGTGTCGATCAGCCGCCGGTTGTCGCGCTGGTGCAGCCCGATGCTCGGCTCGTCGAGGACGTAGAGCACGCCCACGAGGCCGGAGCCGATCTGCGTCGCGAGCCGGATGCGCTGGGCCTCGCCGCCGGACAGCGTCGCGGCGGGACGGGTCAGCGACAGGTAGTCGAGCCCGACGTCGAGGAGGAAGCCGAGCCGCGCCTGGATCTCCTTGAGGACCTGCGCGGCGATGGCGCGCTCACGCTCGCCCAGCTCCAGGCCGTCGAGGAAGGTCCGCGCCTCCCGGATCGGCAGGGAGCAGACGTCGGCGATCGACTTGCCGCCCACGCGGACAGCCAGCACCTCGGGCTTGAGGCGCGCACCCTTGCAGACCGGGCACGGGACCTCGCGCATGAAGGCCTCGTACTTCTCCTTGCTCCAGTCCGACTCGGTCTCGGAGTGGCGCCGCTCGAGGAACGTCACGACGCCCTCGAAGCCCGTCGAGTACGACCGCTCGCGACCCCAGCGGTTCTTGTAGCGGACCTTCACCTCGTGGTTCTGGCCGTACAGGACCGCGTCCTTGGCGCGCTTCGGCAGCGCGCGCCACGGCACGCTCGTCGAGAAGCCCATGTCCTGCGCGAGCGCGCCCAGCACACGCGCGAAGTACTCGCTCGAGATCTGCGCCCACGGCGCGACCGCGCCCTCGTCGAGCGACAGGTCCTCGTCCGGGACGATGAGCTCCGGGTCGACCTCGAGCCGGGAGCCGATCCCGGTGCACTCGGGGCACGCGCCGTAGGGCGCGTTGAACGAGAAGGTCCGCGGCTCGATCTCGTCGAGCGCGAGCACGTGGTCGTTCGGGCAGGCACGGTTCTCGGAGAACCGCCGCTCGCGGTGCGGGTCGTCCGCGTCGGCGTCGACCAGCTCGACGACCAGGAGGCCGCCGGCCAGGCCGAGCGCGGTCTCGACGGAGTCCGTCAGCCGTCGCTGCACGCCCTCGCGCGAGACGAGACGGTCGACGACGACCTCGATGTCGTGCTTGAGCTTCTTCTCGAGCGTCGGCGGGTCGGTCAGCTGGACGACCTCGCCGTCGACACGCGCACGCGCGAAGCCCTTGCCCTGCAGCTCCTTGAACAGGTCGGCGTACTCGCCCTTGCGACCGCGGACGACCGGCGCGAGCACCTGGTAGCGCGTGCCCTCGGGGAGCTCGAGCAGCCGGTCGACGATCTGCTGGGGCGTCTGCGCGGTCACGCGCTCGCCGCACTCCGGGCAGTACTGCGTGCCCGCGCGCGCGAACAGCAGGCGCAGGTAGTCGTACACCTCGGTGATCGTGCCGACCGTCGACCGCGGGTTGCGGTTGGTCGACTTCTGGTCGATCGACACCGCGGGCGACAGGCCCTCGATGAAGTCGACGTCGGGCTTGTCCATCTGCCCGAGGAACTGCCGCGCGTACGCGGACAGCGACTCGACGTAGCGCCGCTGCCCCTCCGCGAAGATGGTGTCGAAGGCCAGCGAGGACTTCCCCGAGCCCGACAGACCCGTGAACACGATGAGCTTGTCGCGCGGGAGGTCGAGGTCGACGTTACGGAGGTTGTGCTCGCGGGCGCCCTGCACCACCAGACGATCGTTCACGGCGGGCAGTCTACGTCGGACCACCGACACGTCGCACACGTGTTCGACCCCGGCGAACACGCGCAGGCCCCCGGCGGCGGGCACGATGAGCCCATGACGTACACCGGCGACGTGCGCCCCGGCGGCCCGAGCGACGTCCGCGTCCTCGACGAGGTCGAGATCCGCAAGGTCAGCGTCGGCCCCATGGACAACGCCGCCTACCTGGTCACCTGCCGCCGTCAGCACGCCCAGCTGCTGGTCGACGCGGCCGACGAGCCGGACCGCCTGCTCGCCCTCGTCCGGGAGGGATCGGGCGCCGCGCGGCTCGACACGGTCGTGACGACGCACGGGCACCCGGACCACCACCGGGCCCTCGCGTCCGTCGTCGCCGTGACGGGCGCCACGGTCGCCGCGGGCGCCGACGACGCCGCTGCGGTCACCGACGCCACCGGAGTCCCGGTCGACCGCGCGCTGCGGGACGGCGACGTCGTCCTCGTCGGCCACGTCACGCTCGAGGTCGTCGCGCTGCGCGGGCACACCGACGGGTCGGTCGCGCTCGTCTACCGCGAGCCCGAGCACGTCGGCGAGCCGGGCGCGGTGGCCGGCCGCGCGCACGTCTTCACGGGCGACTCGCTGTTCCCCGGCGGCGTCGGCAGCACGGGCGGCGACGCGGTGCGGTTCGACCGGCTGCTGACTGACGTCGTCGAGCGGCTCTTCGACCGGTTCGGCGACGACACGTGGGTCTACCCCGGCCACGGCCGCGACACGACGCTGGGCGCCGAACGGCCGCACGTCGACGAGTGGCGCGCACGCGGCTGGTGACGCGCTACCGCACGGCGACGGCGCGGGCGGGAGTCGACCGGCTCATCCGTCCAGCGGCCCGAGCACCGAGGTCGCGACGGTCGCGTGCGCCGACTCGTCGTCGGAGGGGTGGAAGATCCCGGCGAGCACGTCCCGGTAGAGACGCGCGAGCTCGCTGCCCGTGAAGTAGGAGCCGCCTCCGGACACACGGATCGCGAGGTCGACGACCGCGCGCGCGGTCTCGGTGGCCCGGACCTTGAGCCCGACGAGCTGCGCGAACCACCGCGCGCCGTGGTCGACCTGCTCGTCGACGTCGCGCGCGAGCGCGAACACCTGGAGCTCCGCACCGTCCTGCGCGAGCGCCGCGTCGGCGACCTTCCACCGGATGTCCGGGTCCTGCGAGTACGCGCGACCCTCGAACTTCATCGACGTGCGTCGGCGGGTCGCCGCGACGCCGAGCTCGAGCGCGCGACGGCCGATCCCCGTGTACACGGCGGCGAGCAGGACCTCGAACACCGCGAACAGCGCGAAGATGAACGGGTCGGCGCTGGGTCCCGGCGGCAGCCGCCGGTAGACGCGGTCGGCCGGCGCGTACGCCCCGTCGAGCACCGTGGTCGCCGACTGCGTGGCGCGCATGCCGAGCGTGTCCCAGTCGTCCTTCGCGGTCGCCCCGCCCTCCTCGCGCGCCACGACGCCGTGCACCAGACGCGGGTCGTCGGGGTCGGTGTCGTCGCGCCCGAAGGTCGCCAGCCGCGTCCACACCGGGGACAGCGACGTGAAGATCTTGGTGCCGAAGAACCGGTAGCCGCCGTCCGGATCACGCTCGGCCCGCGTCCGGGAGCCGAACATCACGAGGTCGTTGCCCGCCTCCGAGTTGCCGAACGCGAACACCTCCCCCGCTGCCGCGTCGGTCAGCACGAACTCGAAGGCCGTGTCGCCGCGCTCGACGAGGAGGGCGGCGAGCCCGGTCACGACGAGGTGCATGTTGACCGCGAGGGCTGTCGCGGGGGCCGCGCCCGCGAGACGTGCCTGCTCCCGGGCGACCTCCTCCAGCGTGAGCCCGGCGCCGCCGAGCCGCTCGGGCACGAACGCCCGGAGGTAGCCCGCGGCGCGGAGGTCGTCGAGGTCGTCGTGCGGGAACGTGTTGTCGCGGTCGTGCCCGGGGGCCCGCTCCCGGATCCGGTCGAGCAGGTCGTCGGTGAGGAGCGTGCGCAGCGTGCGAGGCATGCGGCCACTCTGCCACCGTGCCGCCCGTGCACCGGTCGCGCGGCGGCCGGTCGGGCAGGATGAGCGCATGCCGACCTACGCCGTGACCTACACCTACGACGAGCGCACCGACGTGCGCGACCGCGTCCGCCCCGAGCACCGCGACTACCTGCGGTCCCTCGCCGACGACGGCCTCCTCCTCGGCTCGGGGCCGTTCACGGAGGGCGAGCCGGGTGCGCTGCTCGTGTTCCGGGCCGACGACCGGGCCGCGCTCGACGCGCTGCTCGACGCCGACCCGTTCGCCCGCGAGGGGATCGTCGCGGCGACGGCCGTGCGGACGTGGGACGTCGTCATCGGACCGTGGAGCGCGTCGTGACGCACGCGCGTCGCCGCGCGCACGACGCCCCGGTCCCCACCGTGGGGGGCCGGGGCGTCGGCGTGGGACTCAGGCGCCGGTAACGGCGCGGGCGTCCTTGCGCGTCTTGATCAGGCTCGCGACGGTCGCGACGGCGAGGGTGCCGAGGATCACGGTGAGCGACAACCAGATCGGGATCTCCGGCGCCCACTCGACGGGCTCGCCGCCGTTGATGAACGGCAGCTCGTTCACGTGCAGCGCGTGCAGGACGAGCTTCACGCCGATGAAGCCGAGGATCACCGCGAGGCCCTGCGACAGGTAGACGAGCCGCTCGAGCAGGCCGCCGATGAGGAAGTAGAGCTGGCGCAGGCCGAGCAGCGCGAACGCGTTGGCCGTGAAGACGATGTACGGCTCCTGCGTCAGGCCGTAGATCGCGGGGATCGAGTCGAGCGCGAACAGGATGTCGGTCGAGCCGATCGCGACCATGACGACGAGCATCGGCGTGAAGAACCGCTTGCCGTCGATCCGCGTGGTGAGCCGGTCGCCGTGGTACTCGTCCGTCGTCGGGACGACGCGCTTGAACCAACGGACCGCGAGGCCGTCGCCGACCTTCTCGTCCTCCGGGTGGTCCGGGTCGTGGTGCTCGCGGGCCAGCTTCACCGCGGTGTACACGAGGAACGCGCCGAAGATGTAGAAGACCCAGGAGAACTGCTCGATCGCGGCGGCACCGGCCAGGATGAAGAGCGTGCGCAGGACGAGCGCGATCGCGACGCCGACCAGCAGCACCTTCTGCTGGTACTCACGGGGCACCGCGAACTTCGTCATGATGATGAGGAAGACGAAGAGGTTGTCGACCGACAGGCTCTTCTCGGTGATGTAGCCGGCGAAGTACTCGGAGCCGTGGTCCCAGCCCCAGACGATGCCGAGCCCGATCCCGAACAGGATCGCGAGCACGATGTAGAAGACCGACCAGCGCACCGACTCTTGGAAAGAGGGGGCGTGCGGGGTCCGCACGTGCGCGAAGAAGTCGAAGATGATGAGGCCCACCACGGCGACAGCGGTGACAGCCCACACCCAGCCAGCAACGTCCATCAGGACAACCTCCGGTACGGGAACGACGTCGGGTACCGAAGGTCTCCCCCACCCGTTGCTCCGGGCCGAGCGCCCCGGGGACCATCGGGTCCCGTGCTGACGACACGCTCGCTCGTGGGGTACTCCCCTTCAGGCTGTCAGCGTAGGTGACGAAAGTCCTACGGTCATCACGGGAGGCCGGATGTGCCCAGCGTCACATGCGTACGCATGGACCAGGCACGCCCACCGGCCGCCGTGACGCCGGCCGTCAGGCCGTCGCCGCCTGCATCTGCCGCAGCTCCTTCTTCAGGCCCGAGATCTCGTCGCGCAGCCGCGCCGCGAGCTCGAACTGCAGCTCCCCCGCGGCCGCGTGCATCTGCTCGGTCAGCTCCTGGATGAGGCCCGCGAGCTCGCCGGCCGCCGCACCCGTGAGGCGCGTGCGCTCGTCGCGCGGCGCACCCTTCGACCCGAAGCCCGGGACCGGCGCCTTGCCGCGGCTCGCCTGACGGCCCGCACCGCCCAGCAGCTCGGCGGTGTCGGCGTCCTCGCGCGCGAGCAGGTCGGTGATGTCGCCGATCTTCTTGCGCAGCGGCTGCGGGTCGATGCCGCGCTCGGTGTTGTACGCGATCTGCTTCTCGCGTCGACGGTTCGTCTCGTCGATCGCGAGCGTCATCGCAGGCGTCATCTTGTCCGCGTACATGTGCACCTGGCCGGACACGTTGCGGGCCGCGCGGCCGATCGTCTGGATGAGCGACTTCCCGGACCGCAGGAAGCCCTCCTTGTCGGCGTCGAGGATCGCGACGAGCGACACCTCGGGCAGGTCGAGACCCTCGCGCAGCAGGTTGATGCCGACGAGCACGTCGTACTCGCCGAGCCGCAGCTCGCGCAACAGCTCGACACGCCGCAGGGTGTCGACCTCCGAGTGCAGGTAGCGGACCCGCACCCCCTTCTCGAGGAAGTAGTCGGTGAGGTCCTCGGCCATCTTCTTGGTGAGCGTCGTGACGAGGACGCGCTCGTCCTTCTCGACGCGGTCGTGGATCTCGCCCAGCAGGTCGTCGATCTGGCCCTTCGTGGGCTTGATGACGACCTCGGGGTCGACGAGCCCGGTCGGCCGGATGATCTGCTCGACGACGCCGTCGGACATCGACAGCTCGTAGTCGCCGGGCGTCGCGGACAGGTACACCGTCTGACCGATCCGCTCGACGAACTCCTCCCACCGCAGCGGCCGGTTGTCCGTCGCGCTCGGCAGCCGGAAGCCGTGCTCGACGAGCGCGCGCTTGCGGGACATGTCGCCCTCGAACATCGCCCCGATCTGCGGGACGGTGACGTGCGACTCGTCGATGACGAGCAGGAAGTCCTCGGGGAAGAAGTCGAGGAGCGTGTTCGGCGCCGTGCCGGCGGACCGTCCGTCGATGTGCCGCGAGTAGTTCTCGATGCCCGAGCACGAGCCGATCTGGCGCATCATCTCGATGTCGTACGTCGTGCGCATGCGCAGCCGCTGGGCCTCGAGCAGCTTGTTCTGGCTCTCCAGCTCCGCGAGGCGCTGCTCGAGCTCGAGCTCGATCCCGCGGATCGCGCGCTCCATGCGCTCCGGCCCGGCGACGTAGTGGGTGGCCGGGAAGATCATCATCTGGTCCTCGCCGCGGACCACGTCGCCGGTGAGCGGGTGCAGCGTCGCGATCGCCTCGATCTCGTCGCCGAAGAACTCGATGCGGACCGCGAGCTCCTCGTACATGGGGATGATCTCGACGGTGTCGCCACGCACCCGGAACGTGCCGCGCGTGAACGCGAGGTCGTTGCGCGTGTACTGCATCTGGACGAACTGCCGGAGCAGCTGGTCGCGGTCGATCTGCTGCCCGACCTGCAACGTGACCATGCGGTCGACGTACTCCTGCGGCGTGCCCAGGCCGTAGATGCACGACACCGAGGCGACCACCACGACGTCCCGGCGGGTGAGCAGCGAGCTCGTCGCCGAGTGCCGCAGGCGCTCGACCTCGTCGTTGATCGACGAGTCCTTCTCGATGTAGGTGTCCGTCTGCGCGATGTACGCCTCGGGCTGGTAGTAGTCGTAGTACGAGACGAAGTACTCGACGGCGTTGTTCGGCAGCAGCTCGCGGAACTCGGTCGCGAGCTGCGCGGCGAGCGTCTTGTTCGGCGCCATCACGAGCGTGGGCCGCTGCACCTGCTCGATGAGCCAGGCCGTCGTCGCCGACTTGCCGGTGCCGGTCGCGCCGAGCAGCACGACGTCCTTCTCGCCCGCGTTGACACGCTGGGCGAGCTCGGCGATCGCCTGCGGCTGGTCGCCCGACGGCTGGAACTCGGACACCACGCGGAAGGGCGCGACGGTCCGCTGGAGCTCGGTGACGGGACGCATGCCTCCACGGTACGGGCCACCACCGACACTCGCCGCGCCCCTCCTCCACGGGCGAACAGCCGCCCGGGACGTGGCCCGGCGTCAGGCCTCCGCGCCCGCCGTCACCCGCACGTCGTGGGCGACCCGGGCCGCGGTGCTCACCACGGCCGCGACCGCGCGTGCCGACTCCTCGACCGGCAGGCCCGCGCCGTCACCCGTCTCACGGGGGTCGCGCGGCACGTGCACGAAGCCACCGCGCACGCCGTCGCGGCCGGCGAGCAGGTGCGCGAGCGCGTAGAAGGTCGCGTTGCACACGTACGTGCCCGCGGTGTTCGACACCTCCACCGGCACGCCGATCCCGGCGACGGCGGCGGCGCACGCCTTGACGGGCAGCGACGAGAAGAACGCCGCCGGCGCCCCGGCGATCACGGGCACGTCCACCGGCGCGGAGCCGTCGGCGTCGGGGATCCGCGCGTCGATGACGTTGACCGCGACGCGCTCGAGCCCGACCGCACCGCGGCCGCCGGCCTCGCCGACGCACACCACCACGTCCGGCGACAGCTCCGCGACCGCGGCGCGCAGCTCCTGGCGGGCGCGGCGGAACGACACGGGCAGGCGGCGCACCACGAGCTCCACGTCGGCCTCGTCCCACGTGTCCCGCACGAGCGCGACCGCGTCCCACGACGCGTTGACGGGGTGGCCGTCGAACGGCTCGAACCCCGTGAGGAGGACCCGCGTCACGGTGTCTCGGCCGCGATCTCGTCGGCGCGCTCGACGGCGAGCCGGTCCCACAGGTCGTCGACCTGCGTCCGCAGGTCGTCGTCGCTGCCCGTGCCGTCGAGCACGACGTCGGCCACGGCGAGGCGCTCGTCGTCGCTCGCCTGGGCGGCGACGCGCTTCTCGGCGTCGTCGCGCGACATACCCCGCAGCCGGACGAGCCGCTCGACCCGCAGCACGGCCGGGGCGTGCACGACGACGAGGACGTGGAACGCGTCCGCCTGGCCCGTCTCGACGAGCAGCGGGATGTCGTGCACGACGACGGCCCCGTGGTCGACCACGGCGGCGGCGGCCTCCCGCTCGGCGGCGAGCCGCCGCACGACCGGGTGCACGATCCCGTCGAGGCGCCGGCGCGCGTCCGCGTCGGCGAACACGATCGACGCGAGCGCGGGCCGGTCGAGCGAACCGTCGGCGGCCAGGACCCCGTCGCCGAACTCCGCGACCACCGCGTCGAGGCCGACGCTCCCGGGCGCGACGGCCTCGCGTGCCAGCTCGTCGGAGTCGATCACCACCGCGCCGAGCTCGCGCAGCCGTCGTGCGGCCACGGACTTGCCGGCCGCGATGCCTCCGGTCAACCCGATGCGTTGCATGCGCCCCATCCTGCCGGACGGGCCCCGGGTACGCCGACGGGCCGGCCACCCGCAGGTGACCGGCCCGTCGAAGGACTCACCGGGGACGCGCCCCGGCCGAGATCAGTTGCCCGTGAGCTTCTCGCGCAGCGCGGCGAGCGCCTCGTCGGACGCGAGGGTGCCGGTGGCCTCCTCGGTGGACGACGAGTACGTCGACGGGACCGCGCCGCCGCCCGTGCTCTCGCCCGACGTCGCAGCCTCCGCGTCGGCCTTCGCGGCCTCGGCGACCTGCTTGCGGTGCGCCTCCCAGCGCTCGTGCGCGGCCGCGTACTGGGCCTCCCACGTCTCGCGCTGCGACTCGAAGCCCTCGAGCCACTCGTTGGTGGTCGGGTCGAAGCCCTCGGGGTACTTGTAGTTGCCCTGCTCGTCGTACTCGGCCGCCATGCCGTACAGCGCGGGGTCGAAGTCCTCCGAGGCCGGGTCGAAGCCCTCGTTGGCCTGCTTGAGCGACAGCGAGATGCGGCGACGCTCGAGGTCGATGTCGATGACCTTCACGAAGACGTCGTCGCCGACCTGGACGACCTGCTCCGGGATCTCGACGTGGCGCACGGCCAGCTCCGAGATGTGGACCAGGCCCTCGATGCCGTCCTCGACGCGCACGAACGCACCGAACGGGACGAGCTTCGTGACCTTGCCGGGGACGACCTGGCCGATGGCGTGCGTCCGGGCGAACGCCTGCCACGGGTCCTCCTGCGTCGCCTTGAGCGACAGCGAGACCCGCTCGCGGTCGAAGTCGACGTCCAGGACCTCGACCGTGACCTCCTGGCCGACCTCGACGACCTCGGACGGGTGGTCGATGTGCTTCCAGGACAGCTCGGAGACGTGCACGAGCCCGTCGACGCCGCCGAGGTCCACGAACGCACCGAAGTTGACGATCGAGGAGACGACGCCGGGGCGCACCTGGCCCTTCTGCAGCGTCTGCAGGAAGGTGGAGCGGACCTCGGACTGCGTCTGCTCGAGCCAGGCACGGCGCGACAGGACGACGTTGTTGCGGTTCTTGTCGAGCTCGATGATCTTGGCCTCGATCTCCTTGCCGACGTACGGCTGGAGGTCGCGGACACGACGCATCTCGACGAGCGAGGCGGGGAGGAAGCCGCGCAGACCGATGTCGAGGATGAGGCCACCCTTGACGACCTCGATGACGGTGCCGGTGACGACGCCGTCCTCCTCCTTGATCTTCTCGATCGTGCCCCACGCGCGCTCGTACTGCGCCCGCTTCTTGGACAGGATCAGCCGGCCTTCCTTGTCCTCCTTCTGGAGGACCAGGGCCTCGACCTCGTCGCCGACCTTGACGACCTCACCGGGGTCCACGTCGTGCTTGATGGACAGCTCGCGGGAGGGGATGACGCCCTCGGTCTTGTAGCCGATGTCGAGCAGGACCTCGTCGCGGTCGACCTTGACGATGGTGCCCTCGACGATGTCGCCATCGTTGAAGTACTTGATGGTGGCGTCGATGGCGGCGAGGAAGTCCTCGGCCGAACCGATGTCGTTGACCGCGACCTGCGGGGTGGCGGGCTTCGCGGGGGTGGAGATGCTCATGTAGGGATGGGCTCCGTTGCGGACAGGAAGTTGTGCGGACAGGATGTCGGTGCTGGTCACCGGCCCCGCGAGGGGCGATCTCCACCGCCGGGACGGGATCCCGGGGCAGGAGGTCGGACCTGGAGGAAGGCGCGCGGCACCGCCGTCCACCCTATCGGGGTGTCTGCGGGCAGGTCAAAGCGGGTCCGGGCCCACGACCAGGGCGTCGCGGGCCGGCCCCGTGACCGTCAGGCGAGCGCCCGCGCGACCGCCAGCAGCTCGTCGGGCACGCGCTTGACCTTGCCGGCGACCTCGCTCAGCGGCACGAGCTCGACGCACTCCCCGTGCAGCGCGGTCATCACGTCCGTCTTCCCCTGCGAGATCGCGTCGATCGCCGCGACGCCGAAGCGCGACCCGAGGATCCGGTCGGTCGGCGACGGCGTGCCGCCGCGCTGCACGTGCCCCAGGACGGTGACGCGCGTGTCGAACCCGGTGCGCTGCTCGATCTCGACCTTGAGCCGCTCGCCGATCGCGCCGGCGACGATCTCGCCGAACTTGCCCACCTGGGTCTCGTAGCTCATCGACGTGCCTTCCGCGGGCACCGCGCCCTCGGCGACGACGATGATCGAGAAGCTCGCGTGCGCGCGGTGGCGGTGCTTGAGGAAGCGCTCGATCTTGTCGATGTCGAACGGTGCCTCGGGCGCGAGCACGATCTCGGCGCCGCCGGCGATGCCCGCGGTCGTCGCGATCCAGCCCGCGTCGCGGCCCATGACCTCGACGATCATCACGCGGTTGTGCGACTCCGCGGTGGTGTGGATCCGGTCGACCGCCTCGGTCGCGATGTTCACGGCCGTGTCGAAGCCGATCGAGCGGTCGGTCGCCCACACGTCGTTGTCGATCGTCTTGGGGACGCCGACGATCTTCACGCCGGCCTCGGCGATCTTGCTCGCGGCGTGCAGCGTCCCGTCGCCGCCGATGCAGATGAGGGCCTCGATGCGCTCGGCCTCGAGCGTCGCGAGCACCGCGTCCATCCCGCCGCCGTTGCGGTGCGGGTGGAACCGGGCGGTGCCGAGCAGCGTGCCGCCGACGGGCAGGACGTTGCGGATGTGGCTGCGGGTCAGCGGGATCGACAGACCGTCGACCACGCCCTTCCAGCCGTTGCGAAACCCGATGATCGAGTGCCCGTACTGACCCTCGCCGTGCTTGACGACGGCGCGGATCGCCGCGTTGAGCCCGGGGACGTCGCCGCCTCCGGTGAGCAGACCGACTCGCACGCAGAACTCCTAACAGCACGACGGGGGTGGGGGACGACGTCAGCGCTCCGTCGGGTTGACGCGCAGCCAGCCTAGCCGTGACCAGCGCGACGACCTGCGCCTTCGGTCCCACGCCCGCCTCGCGCGCCGACGCTAGGTCCCCACCGAGACCCGGAACGGCTCGACCCGGCCGTCGGCGTGCTCGATCGTCACGTCACCGAAGGTCAGGTACGGGACGGTCCCGCCCGACCCCCGGTAGAAGCCCGTCGCCCGGGTGACGCGCACCGCGAGCGCGACGAGCGTCGCCGCGGTCGTCTCGTCGACCGAGAGGTCGGGCGTGGTGAAGGCGTCGTGCCCGCGTCGCAGACCCCAGTCGCGCAGCTGCTCGGCGGCGCTGCGGAGTGCCGGGGTGATGGACGGGTTGGCCCACGCCCACCGCCAGGACCCGGGTCCGGGTGCGTACGTCGCGAGGATCTGGACGGGTGCGTGCACGCGCGTGTCGGGGAAGGTCCACGTGATCGTGGCGGTGGTCTGGTCGACGGCCCAGGTGGCGCCCGACCCGAGGCCCCAGCGGTCCCGGTGCGCGGTGGCGAGGCGTTCGATCATGTCCTCGCCCTGGAGGAGCAGGTCGCTGAGCGGGAGGGTGTCGACGGGGTCGGGTTCGTCGGTGGGGCCGGTCGTCCGGCGGCGACGGAAGAGGGGCATGGCGCGGAGTGTGGCACGCCGCGTCGGGCGGCGGGCGTGTCGGGGCCTGCCGGGCGGGGGGTCAGACGCCGAGCTCGAGGGTGCGGCCGGGGATCGCGTCGAGGAGGGTGCGGGTGTAGTCGGTCTGCGGGGAGTCGAAGACGTCGTCGGCGGTGCCCTGCTCGACGATGCGCCCCTTCTCCATGACGCACACGACGTCGGCGATCTGCCGGACGACGGCGAGGTCGTGGCTGATGAAGAGGTAGGACAGCCCGAGCCGGTGCTGGAGGTCGGCGAGCAGGTGCAGGATCTGCGCCTGGACGACGACGTCGAGCGCGGAGACGGCCTCGTCGCACACGACGAGCTCGGGTTCGAGCGCGAGGGCGCGTGCGATCGCGACGCGCTGCCGCTGGCCGCCGGAGAGCTCGCCGGGGTAGCGGCGCAGGAGCTCGGCGGGGAGGGCGACGTCCTCCATGAGCGCGTGGACGCGGTCGCGGCGTTCGGCGGGCGTGCCGGTGCGGTGGGCGCGCAGCGGCTCCTCGATGGTCCGGTAGATGGTGAACAGCGGGTCGAGCGACGCGTAGGGGTCCTGGAAGATCGGCTGTACGCGGCGGCGGAACGCGACCTCGGCGGCGCGGTCGCGTCCGGAGCCGACGTCGACGCCGTCGAACCGGATGGTGCCGGACGTCGGCTCGGTGAGGCCGAGCATCATGCGCGCGACGGTCGACTTGCCGGAGCCGGACTCCCCCACGAGCGCGACGGTCCGTCCGCGCGGGACGGTGAAGCTCACGTCGTCGACGGCCGTGAAGTCGGTGGAGCGGCTGAACAGGCCGCGACCGCGGAGCTTGAAGACCTTGGTCACGTGCTCGACCTCGACGATGGCGTCGGGTCGGGGGCCGGCGTCGACCGCGGCGGGCGCGTCGACGGACGTGGTCGTGGCGCCCTCGCCGAGCGACGGTGCGAGCAGGTCGTCGGCCGCGACCTCGGTGTCGCCGGTCTCCTTGGCGATCGCGATGCGGCGTGACGCGAGCGACGGTGCCGCGGCGATGAGGCGACGCGTGTACTCGTGCTGGGGGTGCTGGAGGATCTGCCGGGCGGGGCCCTTCTCGACGACCTCGCCGCGGTACATGACGACGACGGTGTCGGCCCGCTCGGCGGCGAGGCCGAGGTCGTGCGTGATGAGCAGGACGGCGACGCCGAGGCGGGCGGTGAGGGACGTGAGGCCGTCGAGGATCGTGCGCTGCACGGTGACGTCGAGCGCGGAGGTCGGCTCGTCGGCGACGAGCAGGCGCGGCCGCGCGGACAGGCCCATCGCGATGAGCGCGCGCTGGCGCATGCCGCCGGAGAACTCGTGCGGGTACTGCTGCGCGCGCCGGGCGGCGTCGGGCAGGCCGGCCTCCTCGAGCAGCTCGACGGTGCGCGCCTGCGCGTCGGCGCCACGGGCGACGCCGTTGTCCTCGAGCGCCTCGACGATCTGCGAGCCGACGCGACGCACGGGGTTGAGGTTGGACATCGGGTCCTGCGGCACGAGGCCGATCTGCGCGCCGCGCAGCCGGCCCATCTCCGAGGGGCTCAGCCGCACGACGTCCTGACCGTCGAACAGGATCTCGCCGCCGGTCACCGAGCCGTTGGCCGCGAGCAGGCCGAGCACGGCGGCGGCCGTCGTGGACTTCCCGGAGCCGGACTCCCCGACGACGGCGACCGTCTCGCCGGGGTGGACGTCGAGGTTGACGCCGCGCAGTGCGGTGGTCTCCCCCGCGTCGGTGCGGAACCGCACCTCGAGGTCGCGCACCGAGAGCAGCGGCTCGCCGCCGAACAGACCGGTCATGCCGCTCACCGCTTCCTCGACCGGGGGTCCAGCGCCTCGCGCAGCGCCTCGCCGAACAACGTGAACCCGAGCGCGGTGATCGCGATGCACGCGCCCGGCCACAGGGCCAGCCGCGGGGCGATCTCGAGCTCGTTCTGCGCGGAGGTGAGCATGCGCCCCCACTCCGCGGTGGTCGGCGAGCCGCCGCCCAGGCCCAGGTAGGACAGTGCGGCCGCCTCGATCACGGCGGTCGCGAGCAGCAGCGTCGCCTGCACGATGACGGGCGAGACGCTGTTGGGCAGGACGTGGCTCATCGTGACCGTGCGCTTGCTCAGGCCCAGCGAGCGTGCGGCCAGCACGTAGTCCTGCCCGCGTTGGGCGAACATCGAGCCGCGCAGGAGGCGCGCGAAGATCGGGACCTGGACGACGCCGATGGCGATGACGACGGCCGCGGGCGTCTGGCCCGCGATCGCGGCGATCGACACGGCGAGCAGCAGGCTCGGCACCGCGAGCAGCAGGTCGACGAACCGCATGATGACGTTGTCGGTGGCGCCGCCGAGCCCGCCGGACAGTGCGCCGAGCACGAGGCCGCCGAGCAGGCCGAGGAGCGTCGACAGCACGCCGATGAGCAGGGAGGCGCGCGCGCCCCAGACGAGCTGGGAGAACAGGTCGGCGCCGTACCGGTCGAGCCCCAGGAGGTACTGGTCGGACGGGCCGGGGATGTACGTGGGGCGGACCTCGGCGCGCCCGGGGAGCTCGCCGGCGTCGTACGGCGCGATGAGCGGCGCGAAGATCGCGACGAGGACGAACACCACGACGATCGCGGCGCCCACGATCGCACCGGGGTTGCGGCGCAGGCGTCGGGCGGCGAGCCGCCAGTGCGAGGCGCCGGCGAGGCGTGCCTCGTCGGTCGGGCGGCCCTGGCCGAGGGGCGCGTTGGGGACCTCGTAGACCTCGGGCGCGCTCATCGCGTCGCCCGGGTGCGCGGGTCGATGAAGCCGTAGGAGACGTCGACGACGAGGTTCACGAGTGCGTACACCACCGCGATGATGAGGATGAAGCCCTGCAGGACGGCGTAGTCCAGGTTGAAGATCGCGTTCGCGAGGAAGCTCCCGATGCCCGGAAAGGCGAACACGGTCTCGGTGAGGACGGCCCCCGACAGCAGGAGGCCGACCTGCAGGCCGATGGTCGTGGCGACGGGCAGCATCGCGTTGCGCAGGATGACGCGTCGTCGCAGGCGGTCGGGTCCGAGACCCTTGGCGCGGGCGGTGCGGACGTAGTCCGCGTCCTGCACCTCGATGACGGACGACCGGGTGATGCGGGCGATGATCGCGAGCGGGATGGACCCGAGGGCGATCGCGGGGAGCACGAGGTGCATGAGGGCGTCCCAGCTCGCGTCCCACTCGCGCGTCAGGATCCCGTCGAGGACGTAGAACCCGGTGGGGTGGGTCGCGATCATCGTCGGGTCCTGGCGCCCGGTGGAGGGGAACCAGCCGAGGTTGACCGCGAACGCCCACTTGAGCAGGAACGCGAGGAAGAACACGGGGATGGTCACGCCGACGAGCGACGCGACGACCGTGAGGTGGTCGAGCGGGCGTCCCTGCCGGCGGGCCGCGACGTAGCCGAGCGGGATCGCGACGCCGACGGCGACGATCAGCGCGACGACGGTGAGCTCGATCGTGGCGGGGAACCGGTTGGTGAACTCCTCGAGGACCGGCCGGCCGGTCCGGGTGGAGACGCCGAAGTTGCCCTGGAGGAGCTGGCCGAGCCAGGTGACGTACTGCTGGACGAGCGGCTTGTCGAAGCCGTAGAGCTCGTTGAGCCGCGTGACCGCCTCCGGGGTGGCGCGCTCCCCCAGGAGGGCCGTGGCAGGACCTCCCGGGAGAGCGCGCACCCACAGGAACAGCAGGACCGACAACCCGAGCAGGGTGGGGACGAGCAGCGCGAGGCGCCGCAGGATCAGTCGGGTCATCGAGTGGTGCGGTCTCTCTCAGTCGCCGAGCGTGATCACGTTGTAGACCTCGTCCTGGACCGGCGAGGCCGGGTAGCCCTGGACGTCGTCCTTGAACGCGAGGGACGGCACGGGGTGCGCGAGCGGGACGCCGGGCAGGAACTCCAGGAGCTCGGCGTTGGCCGCCTCGTAGGCGGTCTTCTGCTCGTCGATGTCCGCGACGTACCGGGCGTCGTTGATCGCCTGGAAGATCGCGGGGTTGTCGAAGCCCCACTCGTTCGAGGGTCCGCCGAAGAAGACCCCGATGAAGTTGTAGGTGTCGTTGTAGTCGCCGGTCCAGCCGAGCAGGTGCAGGCCGTGGTCCGGGGTGCCCTGGATCTTGTCCAGGTACTCGGGGTTCCACGGGTCCGGCACGGCGTTGACGGTGATGCCGACGGCCTCGAGGTCCGCCTTGATCGCCGTGAAGACCTGCTCGGGCGTCGGCATGTACGGCCGCGAGACGTTGGTCGGGTAGTTGAAGTCGAGCGTCAGGTTCGACTGGCCGGCCTCGGCGAGCAGCGCCTTCGCCTTGTCCGGGTCGTAGTCGTACGTCTCGACGTCGGCGTTCCAGCCGGAGACCGACGGCGGGACGAAGTTCGTCGCGACCTCGGTGCCCTCCGGGAGCGTCTGCGCGACGAGCGCCTCCTTGTTGATCGCGTGCGCGATCGCCTGCCGGACGCGCAGGTCCGCGAGCTCGGGCTTCGCCTGGTTCATCGCGAGGTACAGGATGTTGAACGGCTCGCGGTTGACGATCTGGAAGCCGTCGGACTCGAGCGCCTCGACGTCCGCGGGCCCGACGAGGTCGTACCCGTCGATGTCGCCCGCCTGCAGCGCCTGCCGACGTGCGGTGGCGTCCGAGATGATCGGGAAGACGATCCGCTTGATCTGGCCCTGCTCGCCCCAGTAGTCCTCGTTCGCGACGAGCACGACCTCCTCGCCCGGGCTCCACGAGTCGAACTTGTAGGGGCCCGTGCCCGTCGGGTGCGCGTTCGCGTACTCGGGCAGGACGGGCGCGTCGCCCTCGCCGGTGACGTTGTCCGCGTCGTACTCCTCGAGCGCCGTGGGCGACTGCATGGAGAACGACGGGAGCGACAGCGCCGAGATGAGCTCCGGGAGCGGGCTCTTGAGGTGGACGACGGCGGTGTTCGCGTCGGGGGCCTCGCAGCTCTCGTACTTGCCGGTGCCGTTGAGGCTCTCGACGTCGCTCGTCGCGAAACCGCCGTTGACCTTCTGCCAGTAGTACGACAGCGACTCGGACTGCAGGACACCGGTGAAGTTGTTCCACCGGTCGAAGTTGAAGCAGACCGCCTCGCCGTCGAAGTCCGTGCCGTCCTGGAACTTCACGTCCTTCTTGAGGTCGAACGTGTACTCCAGGCCGTCCTCGCTGACGTCCCAGGACTCGGCGAGCAGCGGCGCCGGGTCGGCCGTGCCGGGTTCGGTGCCGACGAGACCCTCGAAGATCTGCCGGGCGACGCGGAACGACTCGCCGTCGTTCGCGAAGGCGGGGTCGAGCCCCGCCGGGTCGGACGAGGCGGCGAAGATGAACGTGTCGCGTCCACCGCCGCTCGCGTCGTCGGTCGAGCCTCCGTCGGAGTCACGATCGCTCGCGGCGCACGCCGTGAGGGCGAGCGCACCGACCGTGGAGACGGCCACCAGCTTCCAGGACTTCACCACGACCACCCTTCGTCTACGGGGTACCGGCACGCCGGGCGCCGGAACGGCCCAGAGGCTAGGCGTCCCACGTGACCACGTTGTTACGCGGGAGTACCTGCTCGTTACGTGCCAGTACGTTCACTGGTCTCGGGCGACACTAGCGACATGTCCGGAAATGACAAGCCCACCGCGCCCGACCCGCTCGCCGACGCGGGCTACCGTGCCGTGCCGGACGCGGAGGGCGGCGCCGCCGGGCGGGGCTGGTGGGACGCGAACGCCGACGAGTACCTCGAGGAGCACGGCGAGTTCCTCGGTCCCGCGGACTTCGTGTGGTGCCCCGAGGGGGTGCGCGAGGAGGACGCCCGGCTGCTGGGCGACGTCGGCGGTCGCCGCGTGCTGGAGGTCGGCGCGGGTGCCGCGCAGTGCGCGCGCTGGCTGGCCACGCGCGGGGCGCACGTCGTCGCGACGGACGTCTCGCACGGGATGCTCGCGGGCGGCCTGCGGTACGACGCGGCGCAGGGCACGCGGACCGCGCTCGTGCAGGCCGACGCCCGGGCGCTGCCCTTCGCGGCCGACACGTTCGACGTGGCGTTCACCGCGTTCGGCGCGATCCCGTTCGTGCCCGACGCGGACCGCGTGCACGCCGAGGTCGCGCGCGTGCTGCGGCCCGGCGGGCGGTGGGTGTTCGCGGTGACGCACCCGCTGCGGTGGGCGTTCCCCGACGACCCGTCCGAGCACGGGCTCACGGCGACGCGGTCCTACTTCGACCGCCGGCCGTACGTCGAGACCGGCGAGTCGGGCCGGGTGCTGTACGCCGAGTACCACCGGACGCTCGGCGACCACGTCGAGGAGCTCACCGCCGCGGGCTTCGGGCTCGACCGCCTCGTCGAGCCGGAGTGGCCCGCCGGGCACGAGCGCGTCTGGGGCGGCTGGGGACCCGTCCGCGGCGCGCGGCTGCCCGGGACGGCGATCTTCGTCACGACCCTGCGCTGACCCGCCATGCCCGGGCGCGAGCCCGCACGTCGCGGCGCGCCGGAGCGCGGGACGGGCGCGGGGCGGGCGCGCGTCGGCCCGGGGCGGCGGACGTGCTCCGCGGCCCCGGGCCGACGTCGCGTCAGTGCACCGTCGCCTTCTCGGCGCCCGCGCCCGTGAGCGAGCGGACCTCCATCTCGGCGAACTTCTCGGGGTGCGGCTTCTCCTTGCTCAGCAGCGTCCCGAGGATCCCGAGGAGGAACGCGAGCGGGATCGAGATGATCCCCGGGTTCTCCAGCGGGATGAGGTGGAAGTCGATGCTCGTGTCGCGGATCATCGACAGGCTCGCGCCCGTGTTCGGGTCGACCTTGCCCGACACGACCGGCGAGATCGCGATGAGCACGATGCACGAGATCAGGCCGCCGTACATGCTCCACAGCGCGCCCGACGTGTTGAACCTCTTCCAGAACAGCGAGTAGAGGATCGTCGGCAGGTTCGCGCTGGCCGCGACCGCGAACGCGAGCGCGACGAGGAACGCGACGTTCTGGCCGTTGGCGAACACGCCGCCGATGATCGCGAGGACACCGATCGCGACGACGGTGATGCGCGCGACGCGCACCTCCCCGTCCGGCTTGACCTCGCCCCGCTTGAGCCAGTTCGCGTAGATGTCGTGCGCGAACGACGCGGCGGCGGTGATCGTGAGCCCGGCGACGACGGCGAGGATCGTCGCGAACGCGACCGCCGAGATGATGCCGAGCAGGATCGTGCCGCCGAGCTCGTACGCGAGCAGCGGTGCCGCCGAGTTCACGCCGCCCGGTGCCGACGTGATCTCCTCCGGGCCGACCAGCGCCCCCGCGCCGTACCCGAGCACGAGCGTGAACAGGTAGAAGATGCCGATGAGCCAGATCGCCCACACGACCGACCGCCGCGCCTCCTTGGCGGACGGCACCGTGTAGAACCGCATGAGCACGTGCGGAAGACCCGCCGTGCCCAGCACCAGCGCGAGCGCCAGGGACACGAAGTTCAGCTGGCTCATCGCGCTCGCGCCGTACTGCTTGCCCGGCTCGATGAGCGCCTCACCGCCCTCGCCCGCCTGGTCGATCGCGCCCTGCAGCAGGTCGGACAGGTTGAACCCGTACTTCGACAGCACCCACAGCGTCATCACGCCGGCGCCGGCGATGAGCAGCACCGCCTTGATGATCTGCACCCACGTGGTGCCCTTCATGCCGCCGACGAGCACGTACAGGATCATCAGCGCGCCCACGACGGCGATGACGACGCCCTGCGCGGCGCGGTCGTCGATCCCGAGCAGGAGCGCGACGAGCCCGCCCGCACCGGCCATCTGCGCGAGCAGGTAGAAGAACACGACCGCGAGGGTCGACAGCGCCGCCGCCATCCGGACGGGCCGCTGCCGCAGCCGGAACGACAGGACGTCGGCCATCGTGAACCGGCCCGTGTTGCGCAGCAGCTCCGCGACCAGCAGGAGCGCGACGAGCCACGCGACGAGGAACCCGATCGAGTAGAGGAACCCGTCGTAGCCGTTGATCGCGATCGCGCCGCAGATGCCGAGGAACGACGCCGCGGACAGGTAGTCGCCCGCGATCGCCGTGCCGTTCTGCGGACCGGTGAACGACCGTCCGGCCGCGTAGTAGTCGGCGGCGGTGCGGTTGTTGCGCGACGCGCGGAACACGATGATCAGTGTGACCAGCACGAACGCGCCGAAGATCGCGATGTTGACGAGCGGCTCGCCGACCTGCTCGGTCGCGGTACGGACGACGGCGCTCACGCGACCTCACCGCTGTCGAGCGTGCCTTCCTCGATGTGCCGGCGCAGGCGCTCGGCGACGGCGTCCTGACGGTTGTTCGCCCACCGCGCGTAGATCATCGTGATCGCGAACGTCGAGACGAACTGGCCGAGCCCGAAGAGCAGGCCGACGGTGATGTTGCCCCACACGCGCGTGCCCATGAAGTCGTGCGCGTACGTGGACAGCAGGACGTAGAGGAAGTACCAGACGAGGAACAGGGCAGTCATCGGGAACACGAAGTTCCGAAAGCGACGACGCAGCGCCTGGAACTCGGCGCTGCGCTGGACGCGTTGGTAGTCGGTCTCTGGGGTGTCGCTGAACGTGTCGGTCATGCGCGCCTCCCGGGGGACGTCGGACGTGGCGGCGTTGCCACAGGCGCCCACTGTGGCCCAGATCACGCTCGTCCACTAGCGGTGCTTTCGTCTGGATCGTCGAAAGTCTGCCGAAACCCCCGTCCGTGGCACGACGCAGGGCCCGCGACGAGTGCGTCACGGGCCCTGCGTGGTCGGTCGTGCGGGTGGTGTCAGTGGCCCGCGTCGTGCCAGCTGGCGCCCACGCCGACGCTCACGTCGAGCGGGACGTCGAGCGGTCCGTCCTTCGCGGCGTCGCCCGCGGCCGCCATCTGCTCGCGCACGAGCGCCTCGACCTCGTCGCGCTCCCCCGCCGCGACCTCGAGCACGAGCTCGTCGTGCACCTGGAGCAGCATCCGCGACGCGAGCCCGCGCCGCGTCAGCTCGCGGTCGACGCCCAGCATCGACACCTTGATGAGGTCCGCCGCGCTGCCCTGGATCGGCGCGTTGAGCGCCATCCGCTCCGCGGCCTCGCGACGCTGCCGGTTGTCGCTCGTGAGGTCGGGCAGGTACCGGCGCCGGCCCAGGATCGTCTCGGTGTAGCCCGTCGTCCGGGCGACGTCGACGACGCCCGTGAGGTAGTCGCGCACGCCGCCGAACCGCGCGAAGTAGTCCTGCATGAGGCCCGCGGCCTCGGACACCTCGATCGACAGCTGCTGCGACAGCCCGTACGACGACAGCCCGTACGCCAGGCCGTAGCTCATCGCCTTGATCTTCGACCGCATGGCCGGCGTGACCTCGTCGGTCGGCACGCCGAAGACGCGCGACCCGACGTACGAGTGCAGGTCCTCCCCCGACCGGAACGCCTCGATGAGGCCCTCGTCGCCCGAGAGGTGCGCCATGATCCGCATCTCGATCTGCGAGTAGTCCGCCGTCAGCAGCGTCTCGTAGCCCTCGCCGACGACGAACGCCCGGCGGATCTGCCGGCCCGCCTCGGTGCGGATCGGGATGTTCTGCAGGTTCGGGTCCGCCGACGACAGCCGTCCCGTCGCCGCGATGGTCTGCTGGAACGTCGTGTGGATGCGACCGTCCGTCGCGACCGACCGCAGCAGGCCCTCGACCGTCTGGCGCAGACGGATCGCGTCACGGTGCGCGAGCAGGTGCTCGAGGAACGGGTGCTGCGTGCGCGCGAACAGGTCGGTGAGCGACGCGGCGTCGGTCGTGTAGCCCGTCTTGATCCGCTTGGTCTTCGGCATGCCCAGCTGGTCGAACAGCACCTCCTGGAGCTGCTTCGGCGAGCCGAGGTTCACCTCGCGGCCGATGACCGCGTACGCGTCGGCCGCCGCGCCCTGCACCTGGCCGTCGAACGACTTCTCGAGCGACGACAGGTACGTCTGGTCGGTCGCGATGCCCGTGCGCTCCATGCGCGCCAGGACGTCGACGAGCGGGAGCTCGAGCTCGTGCAGCAGCCGCTCCGCGCCGCGGTCTCCGAGGTCGCCCGCGAGCACGTCGGCGAGGTCGCGCACCGCGGACGCGCGCACCGCGGCACGGCGGCCCTCGTCGGTGCCGTCGAGCTCGAGGTCCAGCGCGCCCTGGCCGCCGACCTCGGCCTCCTGCGCGCCGAGCTCGCGCCGCAGGTACCCGATCGCGAGGTCCGCGAGGTCGTACGCGCGCCGGTCCGGCTGGCACAGGTACGCGGCGAGCTCGGTGTCGAACGTGACGCCCGCGAGCGTCAGGCCACGACCCCGCAGCGCGTGCCACGCCTCCTTCGCGGCGTGCACGACCTTGGGCCGGTCGGCGTCCGCGAGCCACGCGGCGAGCGCGGCCTCGTCGGCCGGGTCGATCTCGGCGAGGTCGAACGCGGCGGCCTGGCCCGCGTCGTCCGCGAGCGCGACGCCCCACGCGTCGCCACCGGCGGGTGCGCCGGAGCCGCGGACGTCGAGGCCGAGCATCCGGTCGGCGCGTCCCGCGAGCCACTCGGCGAGGTCGCCGGCGCCGAGGACGGCGAGGTCGAGGGCTGCGGCGGCGACCCCGGCGGGCTTCTCGCTCTCGTCGGGGAGCATCGCGAAGAGCCGGTCGCGCAGGGTGCGGAACTCGAGCTCGTCGAGGATGGTGTGGAGCGCATGGCGGTCCCAGGGGCGGGCGGCGAGGTCCTCGGGGCCGAGCGGGAGCTCGAGGTCGTCGACGAGGCGGTTGAGCTGCCGGTTGAGGCGGACCTGGTCGAGGTTGTCGCGCAGGGCCTCGCCGGCCTTGCCGGTGACCTTGTCGGCGTTGTCGAGGATGCCCTCGAGGCCGTCGAACTGGCCGATCCACTTGGCGGCGGTCTTGGGGCCGACGCCGGGGATGCCGGGGAGGTTGTCGCTGGACTCGCCGACGAGGGCCGCGAGGTCGGGGTAGCGCTCGGGCGGGACGCCGTACTTCGCCTCGACGGCGGCGGGGGTCATGCGTGCGAGCTCGGAGACGCCCTTGACCGGGTACAGCACGGTGACGTCGTCGTTGACGAGCTGGAAGGCGTCGCGGTCGCCGGTGATGACGAGGACCTGCATGCCCTGGGCGCGGGCCTGGCGCGCGAGCGTGGCGAGGACGTCGTCGGCCTCGTAGTCGGGCTTGGTGATGACGGGGATGTGCATCGTGTCGAGCACGCGGCGGATGACGTCGACCTGGCCGCGAAAGGGTTCGGGGGTGGCGTCGCGGTTGCCCTTGTAGGCCTCGTACTGCTGGGTGCGGAAGGTTGTGCGGCCGAGGTCGAACGCGACGGCGACGTGGGTGGGCTCCTCGTCGCGCAGGAGGTTGGCGAGCATCGAGGTGAACCCGAAGACGGCGTTGGTCGGGTCGCCCGTGGAGGTCGCGAACTTGTCGACGGGGAGCGCGAAGAACGCGCGGTAGGCCATCGAGTGCCCGTCGATCAGCAGGAGCCGCGCGGGCCCGGCGGGGGCGGCCGGGGTGGTCGTGGTCAGGGCGGCTGGCTGTGCGTCGCTCACGGGTGCCAACCTATCTGCCATGTCCGACACCACCGACGCGCTCGCCGCGATGCCGCCCGTCACCGGGACCCTGCTGGAGCGGATGGGGATCGAGATCCTCGAGCTGTCCGCGGACCGCACGGTCGGTGCGATGCCCGTGGAGGGGAACACGCAGCCGTACGGGTTGCTGCACGGGGGTGCGTCCGCGGTGCTGGCCGAGACCCTGGCGTCGTACGCGGCGCAGGTGCACGCGGGGGCCGGGCGTGCGGCGGTGGGCATCGAGATCAACGCGACGCACCACCGGTCGGCGCGGTCGGGCCTGGTCACCGGGACGGCGACCGCGCTGCACCTCGGGTCGAGCCTCGCGAGCTACGAGGTCGTGGTCGTCGACGCCGACGGGCGGCGGCTCTGTACGGCGCGGGTGACCTGCATGCTGATCGACGCGCGGCGCTGAGCCGCGGCGTCGACGCGGGGCGTCGGGACGGAGGGCACGGGCTCGACGAACCCGGTCGCGCGGATGCGTCCCTGGCGGCGGCGGGCGATGAGGTCCTCGATCCCGCGCGAGCCCGTGCGGCGCGGCACGCCGGTGTGGGCGGCGGGTGCGAGGTCGTGCGCGAGGCGGCGCTGCAGCGCCGAGGTGGTCACGACGCGGTGCGCGGCGGCGGGCGCGAAGCCGAGGCGGGCGAGGAACCGCTGCATGCCGCGGGCGCCGGGCAGCGGGAGCGCGTAAAGCTCGGTCGCGCCGACCTGCTCGGCGTGCGCGACGGCCTCGGCGAGAAGCGCGTGGCCGAGGCCGCGGCGGCGGGCGTCGGGCAGGACGTAGACGGCCTCGAGGTTCATGCTGACGACGTCCGTGAACGGCCCGGGGCCCACGACGCGCGCGAGGAGCAGCCCGCTCGCGACGCCGTCGACGCTGCCGATGAGGACGAGCCCGCCGGGTGCGCCTCGGAGCGCTCCCAGCTGGTCGCGCAGACGGTCGGCGTCGTCGGTGCACAGCTGGGCGCCCACGGCGGCCTCGCGTCGTGCCGCCAGGCAGACGGCGACGAGGTCTTCGAGGTCGTCCGGGCACGCGGCACGGACGTCGGTTCCTGGGCGCACGGCAGCGAGCCTCCAGACGGGACGAGGGGATCCGGTCGGGCGGTGCCGTCCTGCCCAGGCGGCACCGGAACCGATCATGGCGCAGCGGGTCGCCGCCTGCCTAGTCCCCGGAGGTCCCGGGTCACGCGGACCTGGACGGACGCCCAGGACGACGGCGACACGGATCACTCGATCGGCACCGGCTCTCGCGTTCGCGTAATGAACAAGACACAATCCCTCCCTATCGTCCTGCCACCCGGCTGGACGACGCACGCTCGACAGCGCCGCCGAGCCACTGCTCGCGCACGACCCGAACTGGACGGAGGTCCCAGGTGCGATCACGCGCACTGGACCGCAGCGCCCCCTTGCTGCAAGCCCGGCGAACCGCCGCCCCCCTGCTCCTGCTCCTCGTCGCCGCGGCGATGCTCCTGGTCGCCCCGCCCGCCCGGGCCGGCGCGCCCGTCGCGGCCGCGGCGCAGGCCTGCGTGGCCGACGCGGCGACCGGATGCATCGTCGGCACGCTGCGCACGTCGACGGGCGACCCCGTCACGGGTGCCGTCGTGAAGGCCGTCGGCCCCGCCGGCGAGCTCACCGCGACGTCGGACGCCACGGGACGCTGGTCGATCCCGGTCACGGAGCCCGGCGAGTACGTCGTGACGCTCGACGTCGCCACGATCCCCGCGGGCGAGGTGCTGCGCGACCCCGGCAACAACCCGCGCACCGTGCAGGTGGGCCTCGGCGCCTCCGCGGCGGCCCTGTTCCCGCTCGGTGAGCCCGCCGCGGGCGGGGCCGGCGGCGGTGACGAGCCGAGCGACGGCCCGACGCCGACCCCGGGCACCGACGACGGCGGCACGCAGTCGTCCTCGACGGGAGGCGGCGGCATCACCGCGTCGCGCGTCGCGCAGCTCACCGTCAACGGTCTGGTGTTCGGCACGCTGCTCGCGCTCGCGAGCGTCGGCCTCTCGCTCATCTACGGCACGACGGGCCTGAGCAACTTCGCGCACGGCGAGCAGGTGTCGCTCGGCGGCATCCTCGCGTACGTCGGCACGCAGCTCGTCGGGCTCCCGCTCATCCCCTCGGCGATCATCGCGGTGCTCCTCGGTGCGGCGTCCGGGTGGCTGCAGGACGCGATCCTCTGGCGGCCGCTGCGCCGCCGCGGCGTCGGCATGATCCAGCAGATGATCGTGACGATCGGCCTGTCGATGGCGATCTCGTACGTGTACCAGTTCTTCTTCGGGGCCGGTCCGCTGCGCATCGTCACCGAGACCCCGACGTCCGTGTCGCTCGGGCCGGTGCGCCTGACCGTCACGACGCTCTGGTCGATGCTCATCGCGGTGATCGCGCTGGCCGGGGTCGCGTACTTCCTGCTGCGGACCCGGGCCGGTCGTGCCACGCGCGCCGTCTCCGACAACCCGGCCCTGTCCGCGGCGTCCGGCATCTCCGTCAACCGCACGATCCGCCTCGTGTGGGTCATCGGCGCGGGGCTCGCGGCGCTCGGCGGCGTGCTCGTCGGCCTCTACTTCGGCGCGACGTCGTGGTACTCGGGCGGCGCGATGCTGCTGCTCATGTTCGCGGCCGTCACCCTGGGCGGCCTCGGTGCCGCGTTCGGGGCGCTCGCCGGATCGATCGTCATCGGCCTCGTCGTCGAGCTGTCGAGCCTCTGGATCCCGACCGACATGCGCTACGCGTCGGCGCTCGTGATCCTCATCCTCGTCCTGCTGGTCCGGCCGCAGGGCATCCTCGGCCGCGCGACGCGCGTCGGATAACGGAGACACACCATGGACTGGTCACGCATCCTCCCGATCGTCCTCGGCGAGTTCTTCGCGCCGACGACCGCCGCGTACGCGCTCGCCGCGATCGGCCTCAACATCCACTTCGGCCTCACCGGCCTGCTCAACATGGGCCAGGCGGGCTTCATGCTCCTCGGCGCGTACGGCTTCGCGATCGCCACGATCGCGGGCTGGCCGCTGTGGGCCGCCGTGCTCGTCGCCATCGCCGCCGCGACCGTGTTCGCGCTCATCCTCGGCATCCCCACGCTGAAGCTGCGCGGCGACTACCTCGCGATCGTCACGATCGCGGCCGCCGAGATCGTGCGCCTCGTCGGGCGCTCCACGGCCCTGACGGACCTCACGGGCGCGTCGAGCGGCCTGCGCGGCAACCAGTACAAGCACACGTTCCAGGACGCGTCACCGTTCCCCGACGGGAACTGGGCGATCGGGCCGTTCGAGTACGCGGTCAACGCGTCGAACAGCTGGTGGCTGCGCATCGTCGGCTGGGCCGTCGTCCTGCTCGCCTGCCTGCTGGTGTGGCTGCTCATCCGCTCGCCGTGGGGTCGCGTGCTCAAGGGCATCCGCGAGGACGAGGACGCCGTGCGCTCGCTCGGCAAGAACGTCTACAGCTACAAGATGCAGTCGCTCGTGCTCGGCGGCGTGATCGGTGCGGTCGCGGGCATCCTGTACGTGCTGCCACGCGCCGTCCAACCCGACTCGATGGGCCGTTCCATGACGTTCTTCGTCTGGACGATCCTGCTGCTCGGCGGCGCCGCGACCGTGTTCGGGCCCGTGCTCGGCTCGATCATCTTCTGGGCCGTGCTCGCGTTCATCAAGATCACGATGCGCGAGGTCGTCCCGACGACGGTCCTGCGCAACGAGCAGATCGAGCAGTTCGGATGGATCATCGTCGGCGTCACCCTGATGCTGCTGATCATCTTCCGACCACAAGGCATCCTCGGCGACAAGAAGGAGCTCGCGATCAATGCCCACTGAGCCTCCTGCCGCCGTGCCCTCCACCGCCACGCCGTCGACCGCTGCTCGCGACGCCGCGATCGCGGCGCTGCGCGACGTGCCGCACGAGCCCGGCGCCCGCAAGCCCGACCCGATCCTCGTCGCCGACGACGTCCGCCGGCACTTCGGTGGCGTCAACGCCGTCGACGTCGACCACGTCGAGATCCAGCGCGGCGCCATCACGGCCCTCATCGGCCCGAACGGTGCCGGCAAGACGACCCTGTTCAACCTGCTCACCGGCTTCGACAAGCCGAACAGCGGGCGCTGGACGTTCGACGGGAAGTCGCTCGGCGGCGTCCCCGCCGCACGCGTCGCGCGGGCCGGCATGGTCCGCACGTTCCAGCTGACCAAGGCCCTCAACCGCATGACCGTCATCGAGAACATGCGGCTGGGCGCCACGCAGCAGCCCGGCGAGAACCTGTTCGCCGCGCTCGTCGCGCCGCTGTGGCGCGGACGCGAGCAGGAGATCACGGCGCAGGCCGAGGAGCTCCTCGCCCGGTTCAAGCTCGACACCAAGCGCGACGACTTCGCCGGCTCCCTGTCGGGCGGTCAGCGCAAGCTGCTCGAGATGGCGCGCGCACTCATGGCGAAGCCGCGGATGATCATGCTCGACGAGCCGATGGCCGGCGTGAACCCCGCGCTCACCCAGTCGCTGCTCGGGCACATCCAGGCGCTGCGCGACGACGGCACGACCGTGCTGTTCGTCGAGCACGACATGCACATGGTGCGGCACATCTCCGACTGGGTGATCGTCATGACCGAGGGCCGCATCGTCGCCGAGGGGCCGCCGGAGTCCGTCATGCAGAACCCTGCCGTGATCGACGCCTACCTCGGCGCGCACCACGACACCGACCTCGGGGACGACGCGCTCCTCGACGACGCCGTGCTCGAGCAGCTCCGGGCCGAGGACGAGGAGGGGTCGCGATGAGCGACGCGATGGACGCCGTCACCCGGGACGACCACGACGCCGCCCCGGCCGACACGGCGGTCGCCGTCGGCGACCGCGCCGCGCTGCACCGCGGAGCGCCTCCCGGCGAGCCGCTCCTGGCCGCGACCGACCTGGTCGCCGGCTACCTGCCCGGCGTCGACATCCTCAACGGGTGCAACCTCGTGCTGCACCCCGGCGAGCTCGTCGGCATCATCGGGCCGAACGGGGCGGGCAAGTCGACCCTGCTGAAGTCGCTGTTCGGGCTCGTCCCCGTCCGCTCCGGGTCGGTCACGCTCGGCGGCGAGGCCATCACGAACCTGCGCGCCGACCACCTCGTGCGGCGCGGCGTCGGGTTCGTGCCGCAGACGAACAACGTGTTCCCCTCGCTCACGATCGAGGAGAACCTCCAGATGGGGGCCTACCAGGCGCCCCGGAAGTTCAACGAGAGGTTCGCGTTCGTCGCGGACCTGTTCCCGACGCTCGGCGAGCGCCGCAAGCAGCGGGCAGGGTCCCTGTCGGGCGGCGAGCGGCAGATGGTCGCGATGGCGCGCGCGCTCATGATGGAACCGACCGTCCTGCTGCTCGACGAGCCGTCCGCGGGCCTGTCCCCGGTCAAGCAGGACGAGACGTTCCTGCGGACGCGGCGCATCAACAAGGCGGGCGTGTCGGTGGTCATCGTCGAGCAGAACGCCCGGCGCGCGCTGCAGATCTGCGACCGCGGCTACGTGCTCGACCAGGGCCGGAACGCCTACTCCGGGCCGGGCCGGGACCTCATGCACGACCCGAAGGTGATCCAGCTGTACCTGGGCACGCTCGCGACGGACGTCGAGAGCGCGGCGCGCCGCACCGACGACACGGGAACCGCGACGCCCGCCTGACCCGGTCCCGCCGTGCTGCGGCCCGCGGGGCAGGACCTCCTCCCCCGCGGGCCGCGGCGCGTCACAGCCCGTAGCGCGGCTTCAGGTGCCGCCACCAGTCCCGGAACATCCAGGCGTCGAACTCCGTGATGGCGGCGGCCGACCCCGCGCGCATCACGAACCGCTGCACGCCCGTCGGGGTCCAGTCGTAGAAGTCGTCCAGGCCGAACGTGTGCCCGATCTCGTGCTGCAGGATCGTCACGTCCGGGCTGTCGAGCGCGCCGAGGAAGTACTCGGTGCCCATCCGCTGCCCCCAGTCCCCGCCCGCGCCACCGCCGAACCCGTCGCTCAGCCAGAACGACTGGTCGTAGTGCCGCTCCGCCCCGCCCGGGTACCGGCCGTCCTGGTGGAAGAACCGCCCGAGCGACTCCGGGCACTGCGGCGCGTTCTCGCGGATGTCACCGACGTACACGTCGACCGACGCGTCGGTCCACTGCAGCAGCGACCGGTCCCGCACCGCCCAACCGACGACCCGGATGTCGACCTCCGGGTACGGCCAGCCGTTCCAGCGCGTCCCGTCGGCGTTCAGGAGCGTCGCGAACCACTTCCGGTACTGCGCCTCGTACTGCGCGTGGATGCGGTCGCGCTGCGCCGCCGTGACCGTCTTCGTGGAGTCCCACCGCACGCAGATGTTCAGGTACCCGCCGTTGGCGACCACCTGGTCCCAGCCGTAGTTGCGGAAGCCGTAGAGGTTGCCGTTGTTGTAGGTCTGCTCCTGGTGCCGCCACACCTCGTCGAGCGGCGCGACGAGGGCGGCGGGCGGGTTCCAGGCGGTCGGCGCGGCCGTCGGGGTCGGCGTCGGCGTCGGCGTGGGCGTGGGGGTGGGCGTGACGGTCGGCGTCGGGGTGCGGGTGGCCGTCGGCGTGGGCGTCGGGGTGCGCGTCGGGGTGGGCGACGTGGTCGGGGTCGGCTGGCCGGCCACCGTGCACGCGACCCCGTTCAGCCGGACGTCCGCCGGTGAGGGCGTGCGGCCGTTGTGCGTCGCGTTGAAGCCGACCGTCCACGTCTCGCCCGCCGTGAGGTGCTGCTTCCACGCAGGGGCGCGGGCGGTGACCGCCGTGCCGCTCGTCGTGAGGTCGGCGTTCCACCCCTGCACGAGGTTCTCCCCGGCGGTGAACGTCCAGGTGAGCTGCCAGCCGTCGACGGGCTGGTCGACGGTGACGGCGAGGTTGCCGGTGAAGCCGGTGCTCCACGACGACACGACCGCGTAGCGGGCGGTGCAGCCCGCGGCGGCCGCGGCGGCGGTCCCGGGCACCGCGGCGCCCGCCGCGGCGAGCAGGGCGACGGCCCCGGCGGTGACGGCACGGGCTGTGGCCCGTCGGCGGGTGGGTCTCACGTGCGGCATGGGCGCTCCAGACGTCGGGCGACCGGCGTCTCGCGTGCGGTCGCAGCGGGTGCAGGGGCGGCACGCTAGTGACGTCGAAGCGCTTCCGTCTGCGGCCTGAACCCTTTCAGGCCTCGTTTCGTCGGCGTGCCCCGCGTGTCACCCGGGTCCCGGCGCCCCCGCCGCGTCCGTGCGTCCGGGCTCGACATCGACGTCGCGGTGCGGCAGCCCGGTGATGCCCAGCTCGTCGGCGAGGAACAGAAACGCCTTGCCGTACGGGTGGTCGCGCACGTCGTGCCGCACCCGGTCCCAGTCGATCTGCTCCCGCAGGGCGCGGACGATCGCCAGCAGGCGGCCGAAGTCGCACGCGTGCTCGCCCAGCACCCGCATCTTCGCCGACACGATGTCCGTGGCACCGAGCACCGGCATCCGGACCGCGAGCACCTCGAGCTCGTCGCTGCGCGCCAGGAGCTCGCGCGTCACCGGCTGCCCGACCATCCGGAACAGCACGTCGACCAGCTGCCCGTGGTGGAACGCCTTGAACAGCCAGTTCTCCGCCGGCTGCTCGACGACCAGCCCCGCCGCCGCGATCGCCGCCTTGGCCCGGTCGACGTCCTCCTCGGTCACGGCGAAGTCCGCGTCGTGGCTCGGCTCGGGTGCCCCGCGCGCCCACGACGCGTACCCGCCCACGAGCGCGAACGGGATCTGGGCGTCGGTCAGCGCCACCGCGACGAGTCGCAGGCCGTCCTGCAGCGCCGTCCGGTCGTCCGGCGGGTTCTCGAGGGCTCCCTGCACCGTCATCCGGCCATCCTTCATCCCGCCGAGCAGACCCGCAGGTCGACGACGACAATCGCGAGGGTGCGACTCGCGACCTTCAACATCCTGCACGGACGGTCCACGGTGGACGGCGAGGTGGATCTCGACCGGTTCGCCGCCGCGGTGCGCGGCCTCGACGCCGACGTGCTCGCCCTCCAGGAGGTCGACCGCGACCAGCCCCGCTCGCACGGCGCCGACCTGACCGTCGTCGCCGCCGACGCCATGGACGCCCCGCACCACCGGTTCGTGGCGACGCTGCACGGCGAGCCGGGCCTCTGGACGGCCGCCACGGGCGACCACGAGCCGGCGACCGCCCGGTACGGGATCGCGCTCCTGAGCCGTTACCCGGTCCGTGAGTGGCGCGTGCTGACGCTCCCGACGCTGCGCCGACGGGCGGCGGTGCGCTGGCCCGGCGAGCGCTGGCCGACCCTCGTGCGCGACGAGCCCCGCGCGGCCCTCGCCGCCGTCGTCGACGGGCCGGAGTTCACGGTCACCGTCGTCGCCACGCACCTGACGTTCATCCCCGGCTGGAACGTCCGGCAGCTGCGGCACCTCGTCGGCCAGGTACAGCCGCTCCCCCGCCCCCTGGTGCTGCTCGGCGACCTCAACCTCGAGCCGGACCGACCGCAGCGTGCCACCGGCATGCGCCCGCTCGCGTCCGTCCCGACCTACCCCGTCGGGACCCCGGAGCGCCAGCTCGACCACGTGCTCGGCGACGGCCCGATCCGCGCCGCCACGCCCGCCGTCGCCGTGGACACCGGGCTGTCCGACCACCGCGCGATCGTGCTCGACGTCGAGGTGCCCGCCTGAGCGGCACGACGCCGCCCTCCGGGGGCGGCCGAGGGCCGGTGCGGCTCGTGCCGCACCGGCCCCTCGGTGACGTCAGGCGGGCCGGAGGCCCGTCACTCGTCGGTTCAGCCGACCTCGCCGAACTCCGACTTCGTGAAGACGTACTTGTTGTCCGCGCCGAACGTGTAGACCCCGATGTACGCGGACGACGGGTCGTTGTCCGCGTTGAACGGACCGACACCCGACTGGGCCTCGTAGTCGATGTCCTTGCCGTCGTCGAGCAGGGCGACGCAGTCGGCGAACGTGTCGCACTTCTCGCCACCGTCGGCACCCGAGACCGCGGCCATGTTGGCCTGGATGGTCTCGCCGTCGGTGCCGCCGCCCTTCACCGCGGCGAGCGCGGCGAGGATCGTGGCGTCGTACGCCTCGGCGGCGTACGAGTAGTCGCTGAGCGAGTCGTTGACCTCGGCGAGCCGGGCCTGGAACTCCTCGCTCGGGAACGCGCCGGGCAGGGTGCCCTGGGCGCCCTCGAGCAGGCCGGCCTGGAACTCCTCGCCGAACTGCGTGAGGTTGCCGTCGACGAAGTAGACCTTCGACATGTCGTAGCCCTGGGCGGCGAGCTCCGACACGATGAGCGGCGTCTGCGTGGTGAACGCGATGATCGCGATCGCGTCGGGCTGCGCCGCCAGCGCGTTGCTGACGATCGAGGTGTAGTTCGTCTCGTTCGGGTCGAACTCCTGGCCGGCGGAGCCGTAGGCGAGGGTGGCGCCCGAGTCGGTGACGACCTTCTCGACGACGTCGCGCAGCGAGGTGCCGTAGTCGTCGTTGAACACGAGGATTCCGGGGTTGACCGCGCCGTCACCGAGGATGAGGTTGGCGAGCGCGGAGCCCTGGACGGTGTCCGGCGGGGCGGTGCGGAAGTAGAAGTCGCTCGCGCCCGACAGGTCCGTGGCGGTGTTGGCGGGCGAGATCTGGACGATCTTGGCGCCGGTGATGTCGTCGATGACGTTGCGGGTCACCGAGGAGGACGCGGCACCGACGATGACCGAGACGTCCTGGCTGATGAGGTCCTGGACCGACTGGGTGGCGACCTCGGCGTGCTCGGCGTCGGAGGAGTCGGTGTGGACGGCCTCGACGTCCGAGCCGAGGACCCCGCCTGCTTCGTTGATGTCCTTGACCGCGAGGTCGACGCCGGCGATCTCGGGCGGGCCGAGCTGCGCGAGCGAGCCGGTCTGCGGCAGGAGCGTGCCGACCTTGAGCGGGGCCGCGTCCGCGGTGCCGCCGTCGGTCTCGTCGTCGCCGCTGTCGCCCCCGCCGCTGCACGCGGCGAGGATCAGCGCGGCAGCGCCCGCCAGGGCTGCGGCCCTGACTGCGTGTGTCGAACGAATCATGCGTGGTACCCCTCTTGTCGAGTACTGCGTCCCGCCGATCCCTGGTGAGGATCGGTGCAGTGTGGCGCGAAGGTAACCAGTCTTTGTATCCGGGATGTGAATGTCTCTGTCTCAGTACCTGTTTGTTGCAGAGTTGTGACAAAAGCGAGGCCGGTCGAGCAGCGTGCTCGACCGGCCTCGTGACCGCGGGAGGGGCGTCAGGACGCGCCGCCGCCGACCTGCTCGATGACGGCGTCCGCGACCTCGCGCATGGTGAGGCGGCGGTCCATCGACGTCTTCTGGATCCACCGGAACGACTCGGGCTCGGTGAGGCCCATCTTGGTCATGAGCAGGCCCTTCGCGCGGTCCACGCGCTTGCGGGTCTCGAACCGCTCGGCCAGGTCGGCGACCTCGGACTCGAGCGCGCTGATCTGCGCGTAGCGCGAGATCGCGATCTCGACCGCGGGCAGCAGGTCCGCCGGGCTGAACGGCTTGACGACGTACGCCATGGCGCCGGCGTCGCGCGCGCGCTCGACGAGCTCCGTCTGCGAGAACGCCGTCAGCAGGACGACCGGCGCCAGGTGCGCCTTGCCGATCCGCTCGGCCGCCGAGATGCCGTCGAGGACGGGCATCTTGACGTCCATCACGACGACGTCGGGCTTGAGCTCGGTCGCGAGGGCCACGGCCTGCTCGCCGTCGCCCGCCTCGCCCACGACGTCGAAGCCCGCGTCGCGGAGCGTCTCGACGACGTCCATGCGGATGAGGGCCTCGTCCTCGGCCACCACCGCGCGGCGGGCGGGACGCGCGGAGCCGGTGCTCGCAGGCTCCGGCGCGGGCTCGGCCGCGGGGGCCGCGCTCGGCAGGTCGAGGGGGGTCGCCTCGGTGGGCTCGGGGGTCTCGTCCGTGGTCACGGTGCACAGCGTAGTCGCCGCGGGTGGGCGGGTTGCGGGCAACACGTGCTGTGACGTGCGCCGCTCGGCGAGCGGGAGCGTCGCCGGCACCACCGCCGGGACGCCGCGCCCGCGGGCGGAGCGTGGCGCGGACGGTGTCCGCGTGCTGGTGGCGCGGGGTCGGGCGGGTCCGGTTCGCGTCTATCCTGGCCGCCTGGCCCCGATAGCCCAACCGGCAGAGGCGTTCGGCTCAAACCCGATCCAGTGTGGGTTCGAATCCCACTCGGGGCACCGTCTCGTCCCGTCGTCAGCGACCCGCGCCGAGCCGGTCCAGCAGGCGCGCGGCGACCTTCCGCACGACGGACTCGTCGTCGGCCAGCAGCGGCCGCAGGTCGCGCACCAGCTGGTTCCTGAGCGACGGCTCGGCGTCGGCGAGCCGGGCGATGGCGAGCATCGCCGACAGGCGCACCTTGTACGCCGAGCTCGTCAGCCCCGTGCGCACCGTCCGGAAGGACTGGATCGCCGTCTGGTCCGCGCGCGTCGCGGGCCCGAGGAGCGGGACCGAGAAGGTCACGCGCTTCGACGCGCTCGCCCCCGCGCCCACCTGGAACTTCGGCCCCTCGACCAGGACGTACTCGTCCGTCACGGTCATGTCGACGAACCGCAGGTCGCGCAGGGACAGGTGGAGGTCTCCCCCGGACGTCGCCTGGACGCGGTACTCCGACTCGACGGTCACCGTCGCCCAGACCGACCGTCCGGGCCCGCCGGCCGCCAGCGCGTCGACGGCGGCCGCCTGCTGCGTGAGCGCCCGTTGCAGGGCAGGGGCGATCTTCTGGCTGCTGAGCGTGTCGTAGCCGTCGTTGTGGACGTGCACCCGCGGCGGGAACACCGCCATCAGGAGCGCCTGCAGCAGCAGTCCCGGCGCCGCCCTGGCCAGGAAGCGCCCGGCGGTCCTCAGGCGCGACACCTCGACACCGACGCCCGTCGCCGTCGGCCCGGTACCCGCACCGCCGGACGGCACGGTCTCCGCCTTCGGCGCCGTCCCCGGGGTCGGCGGTGCCACCGGCCCCTCCGGTGCGGGGGGCTTCGCAGCCGGACGCTCCGCGGGCGCGGGCGGTGCCGCCGGTGGTGGGGCGGCGGCGGTCGGCGCAGCGTTCGCCCGGACGTTGGTCACCGACATCGGGTGCTCGAGCGACGGCGGGCTCGCGAGGGCGATGTCGGCAGTCCCGCGGACGACCATGCCGTCGGGCCGGACGATGAGCACGGGCTTGCCCGTGCCGGGCTGGACGGAGCAGAGGACGACGTCCGCACCGACCGTCTCGCTGAACAGGCGCAGGCCGATCTCGCGGGTCGCGGACGCGGCCGCCCGCAGCGCGTCGGGCGCCGAGAGCCGGGCGTTGTTGATCCCGGCGACGATGAAGTCGAAGCGTGACGGCATGCCCTTGGACGCCGCCCCCAGCCGCGCGCCGAGGGCTTCCGGGGTCTCCTGCACCACCGTCGGGGGTGCGCCGCCGCCCGAGCCGCCACCCGGGGTGCGCTGGACGGCCAGCAGGTCGGCGACCGCCGCGTTGCCCGCGGCGCGCTGGAGGTGCACGACCGCGGCCGGTGCGAGACCGGCGGTTGCGGGCGCCGCCCGGTCGGCCCGCGCACGGGGCACGGCGGAGGGCGCGTGACGGGTCCGTGACTCGTCACCGGCGCCCGCTCGCACCCGGGTGCTTGCTCTCACGCGTCCATCTCACGCTCACGACGGTGCTCGGCCTCGACCTCCCCACGAGACCGACCCGCGACGTGGGGAGCACGGACCCGCGGCCAACCCTTCGGGCAGTGCGCGTGCCCGTCCGGCCCGGTCAGGCCGGTTCGGTGCGGCGGTCGAGCGGCTGGAGCACGTCCAGGTCCTCCCCCGGCGCGGCCGGGCGGTGACGCTTGTGGGCCCCGTCGTGCTCGCGCAGCAGCACGTCGGCCGCGTGGTCCGCGAGCGCGAAGCCGGCGGACCCGTAGAGGTGGAAGACGGCGTCGGCGCCGTGGCGCTGGAGCTCGCTGACGTCGTCGTCGTAGCGCGCGACGGCGGCGACGCGGCCGGTGAAGCCGGCGGCCTGGAGGCGGGCGAGGGCGATGAGGTTGGCGTTGTGGAAGGGCATCGCGAGGACGGCGACCTTGACGCGTCCGGCGCGTTGCACGCGGTTCCAGAACTCGAGGTCGGTGGCGTCGGCGCGGACGACGTCGAAGCCTTCGTCCTCGAGGGCGGCGACGCGGGTGCGGTCGTGCTCGACGCCGACGACGTTGAGGCCGTACTCGTCGCGGAGGCGTGCGTAGGTGGCGGCGCCGACGCGGCCGAGCCCGAGGACGAGGGCGTCGGCGGCGCCGATGTCGACGAGGCGGTCGTCGGGGTGCAGGCGGTCGCTGTCGCGTGCGGGCAGGAGGCGGGAGAGGCGGGACGCGAGCTCGACGCCGCGGCGGTTGACGATCGCGGAGAGGCCGAAGCTGAACGCGACGGCGAGCGAGACGACGACGACCCACTGGTCGTCGAGGAGTCCGGTGGACGCGCCGACGGCGACGACGATGATGCCGAACTCGGAGTAGTTCGACAGGACGAGGCCGGCGAGGAAGGACGTGCGCCGGCGCAGGCGCATGAGCCAGAGCATGACGGCGTAGGCGGCGACCTGGAACGGCAGCAGGAGCAGGAGGAGGAGGGCGAGGCCGGCTTCGAGCGCGTGCGGGGTGCCGTGCAGGCCGATCTGCACGAAGAACGCGACGAGCATGAGGTCCTTGAACGTCATGAGGGATCGGGACAGCTCGCCGGCTTGCGGGTGTGACGCGAGGAGGACGCCGACGACGAGCGCGCCGACGTCGCCGTCGATGCCGACCCACTCGAAGAGCCCGTAGCCGAGGACGACGGCGACGACGACGCCGAACAGGGCCTGGAGCTCGCCGTGGCCGACGCGGTCCCAGATCCGGTGCAGGACCCATCGGCCGGGCAGGAGCAGGAGCAGGGCGAAGGCCCAGGGGCTGGGGGCGTCGCCGCTGGACAGGGAGAGGAAGACGACGGCGGCGACGTCCTGCATGACGAGGACGCCGACGGCGATGCGTCCGTAGAGGGACGTGGTGTCGGAGCGGTCGTCGAGGACCTTGACGACGAACACGGTCGAGGAGAACGACAGCGCGAAGCCGACGAGCGCGAGGGCACGGAAGGACTCGCCCGCGACGAGCCCGGTGCCGAGGACGGCGAGCAGGCCGAGGAACCCGACGGCGAGGGCGACGCTGACGACCATGTGCACGGCGGTCGTGAGCCAGATCTCGCGGCGCAGGAGGGTGCGGACGTCGAGCTTGAGGCCGATGGCGAAGAGCAGGAGGACGACGCCGAGCTCGGCGACGGGTTCGAGGTAGGGCAGCTCGGGCGCGCCGGCGGCGCCGAGGGCGAAGCCTGCGGCGAGGAACCCGACGAGGGGTGGGAGGCGCAGCAGCACGGCGACGAGCCCACCGGCGAGGGCGGCTCCGAGGTACAGCGCCGCTGCTGCCATCGACGGCCTTCCTGGTGGTGCGTGCGGGTCTCCATTCTGCCTCGCGGCGACGGCGCTGCCCGGGGGCGCCACGTCGGCGTCCGGGTGGTCGGTGCGGTGGCTTCGGCGGTGGGTGCGCGTCGAGGGGGATGCGCCGTCGGGGCATCGGGCGTAGAACGGGTCGCATGTTCGAAGAGGGCCAGCTGTACGCCCCCGTCACCGCGGACGAGGACGGCAAGGCCAGGGTGCATCTCGCGGACGACCATCCGGGTGCGCAGGACGAGGAGTACCGGCGACGGCGCGACGAGATCGCGGCGCCGGCGCTCGCGTGGCGGCCGGGCGAGCCGGTGCCGCGCGTCGAGTACACGGACACCGAGAACGCGATCTGGGCGACGGTGTGCCGGGAGCTCGCGCCGAAGCACGAGCGGCTCGCGATCCGGGGCTACCTGGAGGGCAAGGAGGCTCTCGCGCTGCCGACGGACCACGTGCCGCAGCTCGACGAGGTGAGCGCGGGGCTGATGCCGTTGAGCGGGTTCCGGCTGCACCCGGCGGCGGGGCTCGTGCCGCTCGACGTGTTCTACGGGTCGCTCGCGGACGGGGTGTTCCACTCGACGCAGTACCTGCGGCACGCGTCGCAGCCGCTCTACACGCCGGAGCCCGACATCCTCCACGAGGTGGTGGGCCACTGCAATCTCCTGGCGAACCCGGCGATCGCGGAGGTCAAGCGGCGGGCGGGCGAGGCGGCGCGGCGGTGTGAGACGCCGGAGGGGCTGCAGTACGTGGCGGACGTCTTCTGGTTCACGATCGAGTTCGGGGTGATGTACGAGGGCGGCGAGCTGCGCGCGTACGGCGCGGGGCTGCTGTCGTCGTACGGGGAGATCGAGGAGTTCCGCGGTGCGGACGTGCGGCCGGTGGACTTCCACCAGATGGCGACGCTCGCGTACGACATCAGCCACTACCAGCCGGTCCTGTTCGCGTGCGACGGCATGGGCGAGCTGACGGACCGGGTGGCGGGGTTCTTCGCGGAGTTCGACGACGAGACGCCGGCGCGGCTCGCGCGCGAGGCCGCCCGGGTGTGACGGGCGGTCCGGGTCAGGCGACGGGTCGGCGTGCCTGGACGAGCAGGTGCTGCCGGAAGAACGCCGCGAGGTCGGCGGTCGCGTGGAGCGGGAGGACGGCGGCGACGTACTGGTCGGGGCGGACGACGACGACGCACCCGTCCCGGTCGACGCCGCGCAGGTCGAACACGTCGTCGTCGGGGTGGACCGCGAACACCTTCTCGTAGTCGACCAGGTCGAACGGCCCGGTGCGGGGCAGGAACAGCGTCGGGACGCGGGTGATGTCGACGTCGACGTGGCGCTGCTGGTAGACGACCTTGACGTCGAGCACGGCGTCGAGCGCGTCGCCGTCGCGCCGGTGCGCCTGGACCGGTGAGTCGGGCGACTCCGTCATCCAGGTGGCCCAGGCCGCGAGCGCGGACTCCTCCCCCGCGGCGGGCCGGTCGGCGAAGGCGTAGACGCGCCAGCGGCCGTCGGCGCGGTGCTGGTGGCCGAGGTGCAGGGGGTTGGCGTCGGCGACGCGGACGACGGGGGCGGACTTGAACCGCTTGCCGAGGGGGAACCCGGTGGCGAGGTGCTGGTGGGTGGGCTCGGTGACGAGCATGGACGGCGGGTACTGGGTCATGAAGCCGAAGAGGAACTCGGTGGTGCGGACGTAGAAGTCGGCGAGCTCGCCGGGGTCGAGCTCCTCGGGGCGGCGGGCCATGAGGGAGGACCATTCGCGGTCGAAGTCGATGAGGTTCTGGGCGATGACCTGGCGTTCGGCGGAGTAGGTCGCGAGGAGGGTGTCGGGGCTGCGGCCGGACAGGACGTGGCCGAGCTTCCAGGCGAGGTTGAAGCCGTCCTGCATGGAGACGTTCATGCCTTGCCCGGCTTTGGCGCTGTGGGTGTGGCAGGCGTCTCCGGCGATGAAGACGCGGGGGGTGCGGGTGCCGCGCTGGTCGAGGGGGACGTCGTCGAAGCGGTCGGTGACGCGGTGACCGACCTCGTAGACGCTGTGCCAGGCGACGGAGCGGACGTCGAGGGTGTAGGGCCGCAGGATGGTGTTGGCGTGCTCGACGATCTGGTCGATCGTGGTGGCGCGGACGGCGTCGCGGGTGTCGGGGTGGACCTCGCCGAGGTCGACGTACATGCGGAAGAGGTGGCCGCCCTCGCGGGGGATGAGCAGGATGCTGCCGCCGGTGCCGGACTGGATGGCGCACTTGAGGCGGATGTCGGGGAAGTCGGTGACAGCGAGGACGTCCATGACGCCCCAGGCGTGGAAGGCGGAGTCGCCGCGGGGGACGCAGCCGATGGCGCGGCGGACCTCGCTGTGGGCGCCGTCGGCGCCGAGGACGTAGCGGGCGCGGACGGTCTTCTCGGTGCCGGTGTCGGGTCCGGCGGTGCGGACGAGGCGGACGGTGACGGGGTGGTCGCCGTGGTCGGCGACGTGCAGGTCGCGGAAGTCGTAGCCGTAGTCGGGGCGCATGCGGGTGGGGGCGTTCGCCATGTACTCGGCGAAGTGGTCGAGGACGCGGGCCTGGTTGACGATGAGGTGCGGGAACTCGCTGATGCCGGAGGGGTCGTCGGGCGGGCGTTCGCCGCGGACGATGCGGGTGGGGTCGGCGGGGTCGGGGTGCCAGAAGCACATCTCGGTGATGCGGTAGGCCTCCTCGGCGATGCGTCCGGCGAACCCGAAGGCCTGGAAGGTCTCGACGCTGCGGGCCTGGATGCCGTCGGCCTGGCCGATGGCGAGGCGTCCGGGGCGGCGGTCGACGATGCGGGTGGTGACGTCGGGGAACTGGGAGAGCTGGGCGGCGGCGATCATCCCGGCGGGGCCGGTGCCGACGACGAGGACGTCGACCTCGTCGGGGAGGTCGTCGGGGCGGTCGAGCCCGACCCCGGCGGCGGGCTGGACGCGGGGGTCTCCCGAGACGTAGCCGTGGTGGTGGAACTGCATGGCGCGACTCCCCCGGACGTCGTTGTCGAGGTGGTGGGTGGTGCGTCGTGTGCCGGTCGGCCACGTCGACCTCCCTCGTGCGGATCGTATACGGCGGCGGATAGAGTGCCGAGCGGACGGTCCGTCGCGGGTGCCGGCCGGGCAGCGTCGCCCGGGTCCCGGTCCGCGGGGTGCGGGTCGCCCGTCGCACCACGCCGCAGGTCCGACGCTCGACGAGGAGGTCAGCGATGCCCTCGGTCTCCGCGCACGCCGCGGTCACCCTGGCCGCGCACGTCGACCACGTGTTCGGCGTGATGGGCAACGGCAACGCGCACTTCCTGGACGCGCTCGCGCGGCAGACGTCCGCGTCGTTCACGCCCGTGCGGCACGAGTCGGGGGCGGTGGTCGCGGCGGACGCGCACCACCGGTCGTCGGGGCGCCTCGCTGCGGCGACGACGACGTACGGCGCGGGGTTCACGAACACGCTGACGGCGCTGGCGGAGGCGGTGCAGGCGCACGTACCGCTCGTGCTGGTGGTGGGCGACGAGCCGACGTCGGGGCCGCGGCCGTGGGACGTGGACCAGATCGCGATGGCGTCGGCGGTGGGGGCGCGCACGTACACGGTCGGCCGGGCGGACGCGGCGGCGACGACGCTCATCGCGGTCGAGCACGCGCTGACGTACCGCGTCCCGACGGTGCTGGCGATCCCCTACGACGTCGCGACGCTCGACGCCGGTCCGGTGCCGGACGCGCCGCCGCCGCGTCTGCCGGGTCCGCTCGCGCCGCGCGGGCCGTTCGCGGAGGCGGGCGTGCGGGAGACGGCGCACGCGCTCGCGACGGCGCGCCGGCCGCTGCTGCTCGCGGGTCGGGGTGCGTGGCTCGCGGGGGCCGGGGAGACGCTCGGGAAGATCGCCGACGTGACGGGGGCGCTCACGGTGACGACCGCGCTCGGCCAGGGCGTGTTCCCCCGGCCCGAGTTCGACCTGGGCGTGGCGGGCGGCTTCGGCGCGCGTGGCGCGATGGAGCTCGTGCGCCGCGCGGACGTGGTGTGGGTCGTGGGGGCGTCGCTCAACCAGTTCACGATGCGGTTCGGTGAGCTGTTCGCGCCCGGCACGCGCGTGCTCCAGGTCGACGTCGCTCCGGCCGCGACGCACCCGCACGTCGGCGGGTACGTGCGCGGGGACGCCGCGACGGTCGCGGGCGCCGTGCTGGACGAGCTGCACGCGCACCCCGACCTGTCGCCGAGCGGGTGGCGCGAGTCGGTCGACGTGGCTGCCGCGCGCCGGCACGAGCCCGGCACGGGCACCGCGCCCGACGGGCGGCTCGACCCGCGCTCCGCGGCCGCGCGCATCGCCGAGCTGTTGCCGGCGGACCGGGTCGTCGTCTCCGACGGGGGCCACTTCATCGCGTGGGCGAACATGTACTGGCCGGTCGCGTCGCCCGACCGGATGATCATGGTCGGCACCGCGTTCCAGTCGATCGGCCTGGGCTTCCCCAGCGTGGTCGGCGCGGCGCTCGCCCGGCCGGGGGCGACGGTCGTGCTGACGACGGGTGACGGCGGCGGGCTCATGGCGCTGGCCGACCTCGAGTCGGCCGTGCGCGTCGCCGGGGGGCGCGGGATGGCCGTCGTCTGGAACGACGCCGCGTACGGCGCCGAGGTGCACGTGTACGGGCGCAAGGGCCTCGTGCGCGAGCCCATGCTCATCCCCGCGGTCGACTTCGCGGGCCTCGCGACCGCGGTGGGTGCGCACGGTGTCACGGTGCGGACGGTCGACGACCTGGACGCGCTCGCCGCGTGGGCGGCGCGGCCCGCCGCCGAGCGCCCGTTCCTGCTGCTCGACCTGATCGTGTCGCCGGGCGTCGTGGCGCCGTACCAGGAGGAGATCGTGCGGGCGAACAGCTGAGCAGCACCGGTCCGCGAGCGCCGACGCCCGTGGACCGCCGACGGTGTGCGGGACGACGAGGACGCGAGGGAGCGGATGGTCGAGCAGGTCGGGGTCGACGCGGCGGACCCGAGGTTCGCGGCGCTGCCGTGCCGTCCGGGGAAGGTCGTCGCGGTGCACCTGAGCTACGCGTCGCGTGCGGATCAGCGGGGTCGCCGGCCGGCGCAGCCGTCGTACTTCCTCAAGCCGTCGAGCTCGGTCGCGGCGTCGGGCGGGACGGTCGAGCGTCCGGCGGGGACGGAGCTGCTGGCGTTCGAGGGCGAGGTCGCGCTCGTGATCGGGACGGACGCGCGGCGGGTGCGTGTCGAGGACGCGTGGCGGCACGTCGGCTGGGTGACGGCGGCGAACGACCTGGGTCTGTACGACCTGCGCGCCGCGGACCGGGGATCGAACCTGCGCTCGAAGGGTGGCGACGGGTTCACGCCGCTGGGGCCGCGGCTGCTCGACGCGCGCGCGCTCGACCCGGCGGCGCTGCGGGTGCGGACGTGGGTCGACGGCGAGCTCCGGCAGGACGACACGACCGCGGGGCTGCTGTTCCCGCTCGCGCGGCTCGTCGCGGACCTGTCCCAGCACCTCACGCTCGAGCGCGGTGACGTGGTCCTCACGGGTACCCCGGCGGGCTCGTCGGTGCTGCGACCGGGCGAGGTGGTGGAGGTCGAGGTCGACGCGCCCGACGCGCCGGGTGCCCCGACGACGGGCCGTTTGGTGACGACGGTCGTGGAGGGCACGCACCCGTTCGACGCGGCGCTCGGGTCGACGCCGGCGGTCGACGACCACCAGCGCGCCGAGGCGTGGGGCTCGCGCGAGGCCGCCGGCCTCGACGACGCCGAGCCCGGGGCGACCGGCCTGACGCCCGAGCTGCGCGAGAAGCTGCTGCGCGTCCCCGTCGCCGCGCTCAGCGGCCAGCTGCGCCGGCGGGGCCTGGACGGGGTGTCGATCGACGGCGTCCGGCCGCTGCACCCCGCGACGAGGCTCGTGGGCACGGCGCGCACGCTGCGGCTCGTGCCCGGCCGCGAGGACCTGTTCGCGCGGCACGGCGGCGGTCAGAACGCGCAGAAGCGCGCGTTCGACGCGCTCGGCCCGGGCGAGGTGCTCGTCATCGAGGCGCGTGGTCGGGCCGATGCGGGGACGTTCGGCGACGTCCTGGCGCTGCGGGCGCACGCGCGCGGTGCCGCGGGGATCGTCACCGACGGCGCCGTGCGGGACCACGACGCGGTCGCCGCGGTCGGGATCCCCGTGTACGCGGCGGGCGCGCACCCCGCGGTGCTCGGGCGTCTGCACGTGCCGTGGGACACCGACGTCGCGGTCGCGTGCGGCGGGACGACGGTCGAGCCGGGCGACGTGCTCGTCGGGGACGCGGACGGCGTCGTCGTGATCCCGCCCGCGCTCGTCGCGGAGGTCGTCGACGCCGCGCTCGCGCAGGAGGAGGAGGACGCCTGGGTCGCCGAGCAGGTGGCCGCCGGGCACCCGGTCGACGGGTTGTTCCCGATGGACGCCGCGTGGAGAGCGAGGTTCGACGCGTGGCGCCGCACCCGGTGAGCCTGTCCCCCGTCGAGCCCGCCGGGTCGGGGGTCCCGTCTGCGCCGGACCCGGCCGGTCAGGCGGTCGCCGCGGGCAAGTCCGAGCAGGCGTACCTGTGGCTGCGGGAGCGCATCGCCGGCGAGGACTTCACGCCCGGCTACCGGCTGGTCCTCGCGACGATCGCGGGCGAGCTGGACATGAGCGTCGTGCCCGTGCGCGAGGCGATCCGCCGGCTCGAGGCGGAGGGCCTCGTCACGTTCGAGCGGCACGTGGGCGCGCGCGTGTCGATGATCGACGACTCGCAGTACCGGCAGAGCATGGAGACGCTCGCCGTGCTGGAGGGCACCGCGACGGCGCTCGCCGCACCGCACCTCACACCCGAGCACCTCGCGCAGGCGCGGCGTGTCAACCGGCGGCTCGTCGAGCAGCTCGACGACTTCGACCCCCGCCGGTTCACCGCGCTCAACCACCGGTTCCACGCCGTCCTGTTCGCCGCGTGCCCCAACGCGCGCCTGCTCGCGCTCGTCGACGCCGAGTGGGCCCGCCTCGGCCACCTGCGGCACTCCACGTTCGCGTTCGTGCCGGACCGTGCGCGCGAGTCGGTCCGGGAGCACGACGCGCTGCTCGACCTGATCGCGTCCGGTGCCCCGCCGGCCGACGTCGAGCGCGCCGCGCGCGGCCACCGGTCCGCGACCCTCGCCGCCTACCTGGACCGCGAGCACCCCGACCCCGCACCGGCCGCGACCGGCGCGACGCCCCCGGAGAGGTGAGCGATGGCCCCCACGGACGACCGCACCGGCCCGCCGGCCGCACCCCACGTCCCCGCGGACCTGCCCGCGCAGGTCCGGCACCACATCGGCGGCGACGACGTCGACTCGGTCGACGGCGCGACGTTCGACGTCCTCGATCCCGTCTCCAACCGCACCTACCTGCGCGCCGCGCGCGGCACCGCCGCCGACGTGGACCGCGCGGTCGCCGCCGCGCGCCACGCCTTCGAGCACGGGCCCTGGCCGCGCATGGTGCCGCGCGAGCGCTCGCGCGTCCTGCACCGCGTCGCGGACGTGGTCGAGTCGCGCGACGCACGTCTCGCCGAGCTGGAGAGCTTCGACTCGGGCCTGCCGATCACGCAGGCGCTCGGGCAGGCACGGCGGGCGGCGGAGAACTTCCGGTTCTTCGCGGACCTCGTGGTCGCGCAGGCCGACGACGCGTTCAAGGTGCCGGGCCGGCAGCTGAACTACGTCAACCGCAAGCCCATCGGGGTGGCGGGCCTCATCACCCCGTGGAACACGCCGTTCATGCTCGAGTCGTGGAAGCTCGGCCCGGCGCTCGCGACGGGCAACACGGTCGTGCTCAAGCCCGCCGAGCTCACGCCGCTGTCCGCGTCGCTGTGGGCCGGGATCTTCACCGAGGCGGGCGTGCCGCCCGGCGTGTTCAACCTCGTGCACGGGATCGGCGAGGAGGCCGGCGACGCGCTCGTGCGGCACCCCGACGTGCCGCTCATCTCGTTCACCGGCGAGAGCCGGACGGGCGAGCTGATCTTCGCGAACGCGGCCCCGCACCTCAAGGGCCTGTCGATGGAGCTCGGCGGGAAGTCGCCCGCGGTGGTCTTCGCGGACACGGACCTGGAGGCGGCCGTCGACGCGACGATCTTCGGGGTGTTCTCCCTCAACGGCGAGCGGTGCACCGCGGGCAGCCGGATCCTCGTCGAGCGGTCCGTGTACGACGAGTTCGTCGAGCGGTTCGCGGCGCAGGCGTCCCGCGTCGTCGTGGGGCCGCCGCACGACCCGGCGACCGAGGTCGGGGCGCTCGTGCACCCCGACCACTTCGCCAAGGTCATGCGGTACGTCGAGATCGGGAAGGGCGAGGGCCGGCTGGTCGCCGGCGGCGGGCGGCCCGAGGGCTTCCCGACGGGCAACTACGTCGCGCCCACCGTGTTCGCGGACGTCCCGCCCGACGCGCGGATCTTCCAGGAGGAGATCTTCGGGCCGGTCGTCGCGATCACCCCGTTCGACACCGACGCCGAGGCGCTCGCGCTGGCGAACGGCGTCCGGTACGGGCTCGCGGCCTACGTGTGGACGAACGACCTGCGGCGCGCGCACACCTTCGCGCAGGCCGTCGACGCGGGCATGGTCTGGCTCAACAGCAACAACGTGCGGGACCTGCGCACCCCGTTCGGCGGCGTCAAGGCGTCCGGGCTCGGCCACGAGGGCGGGTACCGGTCGATCGACTTCTACACGCACCAGCAGGCCGTGCACGTGACGCTCGGCCCGGTGCACAACCCCACGTTCGGCAAGGTCGCGACGCACCGGCCGAGCGACCTCGACGACCCCGACCCGCGCTGACGACGCCGAGAGGTGGAGCACGTGAACGCCAGCCCCCAGCCGCCGGCCGGTCACCCGGCCCGCTTCATCCCGACGCCGACCGTGCCCCCGCCGGACGTGCTGCGCTGCGCCTACCTCGAGCTCGTCGTCACCGACCTCGCGGCGTCGCGGCACTTCTACGTCGACGTCCTCGGGCTCGTCGTGACGGCGGAGGACGCCGGGACCGTGCACCTGCGCGCGTTCGACGAGTTCATCCACCACAACCTCGTCCTGCGGCAGGGCCCCGTCGCGGCGGCCGCCGCGTTCTCCTACCGGGTGCGCGCACCGCAGGACCTCGACCGCGCGGCCGCGTTCTACGCCGAGCTCGGCTGCCGCGTCGAGCGCCGCACCGACGGCTTCACGGCGGGCGTGGGCGACTCCGTGCGCGTGCAGGACCCGCTGGGCTTCCCGTACGAGTTCTTCCACGACGTCGCGCACGTCGACCGGCTGTCGTGGCGGTACGACCTGCAGCCGCCCGGCCCGCTCGTCCGGCTGGACCACTTCAACCAGGTCACGCCCGACGTGCCGCGCGCGGTGCGGTACATGGAGGACCTCGGCTTCCGCGTGACCGAGGACATCCAGGACGCCGAGGGGACGACGTACGCGGCGTGGATGCGCCGCAAGTCGACCGTGCACGACACCGCGATGACCGGCGGTGACGGGCCGCGCCTGCACCACGTCGCGTTCGCGACGCACGAGAAGCACGACGTCCTCGCGATCTGCGACCGGCTCGGCGCGCTGCGCCTGTCCGACCGGATCGAGCGCGGCCCGGGCCGGCACGGGGTGTCGAACGCGTTCTACCTGTACCTGCGCGACCCCGACGGGCACCGCGTCGAGATCTACACGCAGGACTACTACACGGGCGACCCCGACAACCCGGTCGTCACGTGGGACGTGCACGACAACCAGCGCCGCGACTGGTGGGGCAACCCCGTCGTCCCGTCCTGGTACACCGAGGCGTCGCTCGTGCTCGACCTCGACGGCGAGCCGCAGCCCGTCGTCGTGCGCACCGACTCCAGCGAGATGGCGGTGACGATCGGCGCCGACGGGTTCTCCTACACGCGGCCGGGCGACTCCACCGACGACCTGCCCGAGTGGAAGCAGGGCGAGTACAAGCTGGGGCACCAGCTGTGAGCGCGGACCAGCCCCGCGGCCCGGGCGACGGGACGCTGCCGTGCTGACGCGCGAGACGGTCGCCGCGATCGCCGACGAGCTCGCGGACGCCGAGCGCGACCGCACGACCGTCCCCCTGCTGACGGCCCGCCACCCCGGCATGACGGTCGACGACGCGTACGCGGTGCAGGGCGAGTGGCGGCGCCGCGCGCTCGCCGCGGGTCGCCGGCACGTCGGCCGCAAGATCGGCCTGACGTCGAAGGTCATGCAGGCGGCGACCGGCATCGACGAGCCCGACTACGGCGCGATCCTCGCCGACATGGTCCACGAGGACGGTGCCGTCCTCGAGCACGGCCGGTTCTCGAACGTGCGCGTCGAGGTCGAGCTCGCGTTCCTGCTCGCCGAGCCGGTCGACGGCCCCGACGCGACGGTCTTCGACGTGCTGCGCGCGACCGAGTACGTCGTGCCCGCGCTCGAGATCCTGTCGTCGCGCATCGCGCTCGAGGGCCGCACCATCGTCGACACGATCAGCGACAACGCGGCGATGGGCGCGATGGTGCACGGCGGCACGCCCGTGCGGCCCGACGACGTCGACCTGCGCTGGGTCGCGGCGCTGCTGCACCGCAACGGCACGATCGAGGAGTCCGGCGTCGCCGGCGCCGTGCTCGGGCACCCCGCGCGCGGCGTCGCGTGGCTCGCCAACAAGCTCGCGCAGCACGGCGAGCGTCTCGACGCCGGCGAGCTCGTCCTCGCCGGGTCCTTCACGCGCCCGATGTGGGTGCACCGGGGCGACACCGTCCTGGCCGACTTCCACGACCTGGGGACGATCTCGTGCCGCTTCGACTGAGCCCCACGTTCCGTGACGCCCTCGCGACCGAGCGCGCCCGCGGCGAGGCCGCCCGGCCGCTCGTCGGCATGTGGGTGTGCTCCGGCAGCCCGCTCGTCGCCGAGATCTGCGCGGGCGCGGGGCACGACTGGCTGCTCGTCGACATGGAGCACTCCCCCAACGGGCTCGAGTCGGTGCTCGCGCAGCTGCAGGCCGTCGCCGCCTACCCCGTCACGCCCGTCGTGCGTGTGCCCGTCGGCGACGTCGTGACGATCAAGCAGGTCCTCGACCTCGGCGCGCAGAACCTCCTCGTGCCCATGGTGTCCTCCGCGGACGAGGCGCGGGCCGTCGTCGAGGCCGTGCGCTACCCGCCGCGCGGGCGGCGCGGCGTCGGCGGGGGTCTCGCGCGCTCGACCCGGTGGAGCCGCGTCGACGACTACGCGCAGGACGCCGACCGGCACGTGTCCGTCGTCGTGCAGGTCGAGACCGTCGAGGGCGTCGACGCCGCCGGCGAGATCGCGGCCGTCGACGGCGTCGACGGCGTTTTCGTCGGGCCGTCCGACCTCGCCGCGTCGATGGGCCTGCTCGGTCGCCAGGACCACCCCGACGTCGTCGACGCCGTGCACCGCACCTTCGCGGCCGTCCGGGCGGCCGGCGTCCCCGTCGGCGTCAACGCGTTCGACCTCACGCTCGCGCGCGCCTACGCCGACGCCGGGGCGTCGTTCGTCGCGGTCGGCGCCGACGTCCAGCTCCTCGCGCGCGGGTCCGAGCAGCTCGCCGCGGTCCTCGCACCCCCACCCGGGGACGCTCCGGCCCCGTGACCGACCGGCAGGTGGGACCGCACCGCCGCACCCCTCGACTCCCGCCCCCGGGTGCCGCACCATCGACGTAGCGCCGGACCGGCGGCGGCCCACCAAGCCGAGGTGGAGGTCCCTCGATGACGTACCCGACTCCCCAGCTGGTCGCCTCCGGCGTCCCCTACGCCGTCCGCACCGTCAACGACCGGTCCCCGTCGAGCATCGGCGACTTCGACGGGCTCGTCGCCGTCGCCGTCGAAGGAGTCACGGGAGCGCACGTCATCCACGGCGTCAGCACCCACGCGGGCGGGGCCGTGCGCCTCTACGAGAAGGGCGAGGACGGCGTCGGCAAGGACATCCGCACCTGGGACATCCACGCCGGCACGCCCGAGGGCTTCACCGCGACCCCGCGGTAGGCGCACGGACGACGCTGGAAGGGTGTCGCTTCTCGGTGGAGCTCACCTGGCTCGCCGACCGGCGCGCCGGCGCCGCGCATCCCGCCGCGTGCTGCGGGTCAGCGCCGCAGGAACGTGAGCTCGGCGATCGAGACCGTCCCGCCGTCCCCCGTCACGGGCGCCGCGACGTCGACCACCGTCAGGCGGGCCGTCGTGACGCCGTCGACCTCGAGCGGGACCTCGTGCACCGGCTCCGTCCCGTCCAGCGTCAGCCGCTCGCAGTCACCGTTCGACAGCTGCAGGTCGACGACCCGCGGGACGTGCTGCGTGGACCACGCGGACGAGTCCCGGGTCAGACCCGCGTAGACGCGGACGGCGTCGAGCCGCACGGGCCCGTCGAACTCGACCACGAGCGCGGGCGCGGGCGACGCCCCGCACTCGTCGGGCAGCGCTGCCGCCGGGTCGGCCTGCCACGGCGCCGACCACGCGCGAGTCTCCTGCCCGTCGACGGCCCACGGTGCGGTGTCCTGCGCCGGCGGTGCGGGCACCGGGTCGGTCACCGCGGACGTGACCGGGACGGCGACGAGCGGTCCGAGCACGAGCTTGCCGCCCTCGCGCCAGAGCCACGCGCCCGGTGCCTGCGTGAGGGCGCCGAGCACCACCGCCACGAGCGCGACGCCCAGCACGCGCGTCGCGGTCGTGCGGCCGGACACGGGGCGGTCGAAGCGCACCCGACGACGCCCGCCGACGGTGCGCGCGGCCCGCCGGAACGCGGCGCGCGAGGTGGGACGCGGTGGTGCGGCGGGCGGTCGCCCGACGGGTGTCGTGCGCTCGACGGCGCCCAGCCGGGCACCGCAGTCGCAGAACCGACGCCCCGCCACGGGAAGACGCCCGCAGACGACGCACCCGCCCTCGACGGCCGTGACCGCCGCGGTGCGACGGGCGGGCGTCGCGTGCACCGGGGACCGTGCGCGGGCCGGGAGCACGGGCTCGACACGGGCGTCGGTCGCCGGCGACGCGGCATCGCGGCGCGAGGGGGGTCGGGGGGTGAGCCTGGCCGGGCCGAGGTCGCGCACCGACGTCGGGATGCGGTGCACGGGTGCGGCGACGGGCCGCCCGCGCGCAGGCTGGTCCGTCGCCGGGAGCACCGGTCGCACGATCGGGACGCCGGCCGGTGCGGACGCCGCCGCGGCGGGACCCGACGTCCGCGCGCTGCTCCCCGGCGGGACCGGGGCATCCCCGCCCGCCCCCGTCACCGGCGTGCGGTCGACGCGGTCTCCCGGCGTCACGGGCCGCCCCTGGGGATGGTCGGCGAGGTTCGAGGCTCGCCCCGCCGGCGGGTTCGGCCGCAAGGGGACCGCACCACCGGTGCCGGCGCTGCCGGTCGCCCGGTGGACGGGGGTGGGCTCCTCGGTCGCCGACCACTCGAGGTAGTCCCCGCAGGTGCCGCAGAACCGCTCTCCCACCTGGTACTCCGCACCGCACGCGGGGCACCGGGCGGTGCTCACGGGACCCGCCCCTCGGAGAGCGCGAGGGCACGGTCCCCGTCGTCGGGGTCGGTGCCCGGGGCCTGACCGGAGGCGCGGTCGGGAACCGTCGGCGTGACCGCGCGCAGGAGCGCCGAGCGGACGTCGACGGGCAGCCCGCCCTCGTCGACCGCCGCGAGCGTCAGGATGCGCGGCCCCGGGCCGTCCGTGACGCGTCCGACGACATCTCCGGCAGCGACCTGCTCCCCGTCGAGCCCGGGGTCGGGTGCCAGCGCTCGGTACGACCACGTGGTGCCGTCGGCGGCACGCAGCTCGCAGCGGGCGAGCGCCTCGTCGGTGCGCAGGACGCCCGCGACGACGGCGTGCACGCGCGTGCCGGGTCGCGCGGCGAGGTGGGCGTCCGGCGGGCTGGCCGGCCCGTCGACGGGCACGACGTGGTGCATCGGCGCGACGACCGTCCCTGCTGCCTCGGGGCCGCGCCCCGGCGTGCGACTCTCCCCCATGAGCGCCTCCCTCACCAGTGCACCGCGAGCGGCAGGCCCGCGTCAATTGCCCCCTTCGTCCCGACCTCACCGGCGCAGGTAGCATCACGGTGTGGCCTGGCTCACACGGCCGCACGCGGGGGGATCGCAGCATGACGGCGACGCACGGCCCGGCATCGGGTGCCGCACGGGCCTTCCTCGACGCTGCCGTCGCGCAGACCGGCGACACGTACGTGTTCGCGACCAACACCGCGCCGGACGACCCCGACCCGGAGGTCTTCGACTGCTCCGAGCTCGTGCGCTGGGCGGCCCGCCGGGCCGGTGTCACCGTCCCCGACGGGTCGTGGCTGCAGTACCTCTCGCTGTCCGAGCAGGGTGGGGAGATCAGCGTGGAGGAGGCGCTGCAGACGCCCGGCGCGCTGCTCTTCTCGTTCTCGTCCAAGCCGACCCCGACGAGCGGTCGACCCGACCAGGCACACGTCGCCATCAGTCTCGGGAACGGGCAGACGATCGAGGCGCGCGGACCCCGGTGGGGTGTCGGCTCGTGGGACGCGGCCGGCCGGTTCCAGTACGCCGCGGTGATCCCGGGACTCGGGCTCGCGGTGCCCGACGGCGCGTCGCCGGACGCGGGCCTGTCGCCGGAGGCGGGGACGGACCCGCCGTCGGGCGAGCCGGTCGACCCCGAGGGTGACGGTCTCACGACCGAGCTCGAGATGATGCTCCGCACCGACCCCGCCGACGCCGACACGGACGGCGACGGGCTGTCGGACGGGTTCGAGATGACCCGGAGCGGGACCGACCCGTTGTCGGGCGACATGGACGACGACGACGTCCCCGACGCCGTGGAGCTGCTCCTCGGCACGGACCCGCGGGCGCCGGCCGGAGCCGGTGGGGCCGGGTCCCTGAGCGCGGAGCTGGACGCGCTGATGCAGGCACCGGGAGCGACGGGGGACAGTGACGGCGACGGCTTCGTCGACTGGCAGGAGCAGAGCGCCGGTACCGACCCCGTCGACGCCACGAGCTCCCCTCTCGCGCAGGCGCCGGGCCCGGACCTGGACGAGTCGCGGTCCGCGGGGTCGGCGAGCACCGTCGTCGGCACGGACGTGGACGTCGACCTCGACGCCGACCCGGCGACGTGAGCGACGCCGAGGTCACCGCCGCGGCGGCCGCCGAGCTCCTGGGCGAGGCGGCCCGCGAGCTGTCCCGGTGGGGACTGACCGACCTCGCCGACGACCTGCGCCGTGCGGCCCGTCGCCGTGGCGACGACCCCGCCGTGGTGCTCGTGGTCGGGCCGCCGCGCAGCGGGAAGAGCTCGCTGGTCGACGCGCTGCTGGGGGTCCGTCTGCTCGCGGGCGACCCGGTGGTGCCCACGGCCGTGCCGGTCGTCGTCGGCTGGGGGGCACGCCCGTCCGCACGGTTCGTCCCGGCGGACGGCACCTCGCAGGTCGGCCCCCGGCCCGTCCTGCCGCGGGTGCCGCCGGACGCGGTCGCGACCGCGGCCGGGGCGCCGCCGGCCGGCGTGGCGTCCGTCGAGGTCGAGCTCCCGCGAGCGCTGCTCGCCGCGGGCCTCGTCCTCGTCGACACGCCCGGCAGCGGCGGTGGGATCGCCGGGCCGAGAGCCGCGGCGGTGCTGCGTGCCGCGGCCGACGCGGACGCGGTCGTGTACGCCGTCGACCCGGCCCGCGAGCTCGGCGAGCAGGACGTCGGACTGCTGCGGGCCGTCGTCGACCTCTGCCCGGAGGTCGTCGTCGTCCTGACGAAGACCGACGCCTACCGCGAGTGGCGGCGCATCCAGGCGCTCGACTCGTTGCACCTGGGCGAGGCGGGTCTGCCGGTCCAGGTGCTGGCGACGTCCGCACCGCTGCGCGTGCACGGCCTCGCCACGGCGGACGACGACGCGCTCCGTGCGTCCGGCTTCCCGCAGCTCGCCGACCACCTGCGACGACGCGTCCTCGGGACCAGGGCCGCCGCGCGGGACCGGCAGGCCGCACGCCTCGTCCAGCACGCGCTGCGCCACCTGCTCGCCGAGGCGCGCACGCGCCGCGAGGCACTCGCGGGCCCCGGGGACCCCACGCTCGTCGCACGGTGGCGCGCCGCACGCGAGGAGGCGGAACGCCTGCGGACGCGGTCGGCGCGGTGGCAGCAGACCCTCGCCGACCAGGTCGCCGAGCTGGCCGCGCAGGCGGACGCCGACCTCACCGCGAGACTCGTCGACGTCCGGCACGAGTCGGCCCGGCGCCTCGAGTCGGGCGACCCGACGGCGGGGTGGCGCGAGTTCGAGCCGTGGCTGTACGAACGGACGAACGACGAGCTGCTGGGGCATGCGACGCACGTGCGGGCGCTCGCCGACCGGGTGGTCGCCGACGTCGCGGCGCTCTTCGACGCGCAGGTCGTGGAGCTCTCGCGCACCCTCGACCTCGCTGTCAGCGCCCAGCCGGTGTCGTCCGCGCTGCTGCGTGCGCCGGCGGCGCGGCGTGGCGAGCGCGCCGACCTGGGACTGCACGCCGTGCGCGGCGTCTCGCTCGGGGCGTCGCTCGGGGTGGCGCTGGCGCACGGGGCGACGCTCCTCGCGGGCGCGGCGATCTCCGGACCCCTGCTCCCCGTGACCGCCGGCGTCGCGGCGGTCCTCGTCGGCGGGCGCATGCTGCGCTCCGCCCGCGAGGCGCAGCGCAGGGCGCGTCGCACCGAGGCGCAGCGCGCTGTCACGGCCTACCTCGACGAGGTCGAGGTGGCGGCGCGGCGGGCGACGCGCGACACCGTCCGCCGCGTGCAGCAGGAGGTGCGGGACCACTTCACGGACGTCGCGGGCGAGATGGTCCGCTCCGCGGACCGGTCGCTCCGTGCCGTCGAGCGGGCGGTCCGCGGCGCGCGCACCGAACGGGCCGGCGAGCTGCGACGTCTCGACGACGACCTGCGGCGGCTGCGCCCGCTCGTGGCGGCCGCCGACGGGCTGCTCGCCGCGACCGCCGGAGCCACGGTGGCGGGGACGTGACCTCCTCCCCCGTCACGCTGACCGACCGGGTCCGGGCGCTGGTCCTCGACGCGGCGGCGGCGTGCGCCGGGACGAGCACCTCGGCGAGGCTGCTCGCGCAGGCCGCGCGGCTCGACGAGCCGTTGCGGGTGGCGCTGGTCGGCGCGACGAAGGCCGGCAAGTCGACCCTCGTCAACGCCCTCGTCGGCGAGCGTGTCGCGGCCACGGACGCGGCGGAGTGCACCCGGGTCGTCACGACGTACGAGCACGGTCGTGCCGCGCAGGCGTGGGCGCACCCGCTCGTCGGGTCCGCGTTCCAGGTCCCCTTCCGGCACGAGGAGGGCCGGACGACGCTCGACCTGGGCGGCGCCGACGCGACCGGGCTGCGCAGCATCGCGGTGACCGTGCCGAGCGCCGCGCTGCAGGTGGTGACGCTGGTCGACACCCCGGGTGTCGGGTCGCTGTCCGCCGGCACGTCGCAGCGCACGCTCGACTACGTCGCCGGGACGGACACCGACCGTCCCGATGCGGTCGTCGTCCTGCTGCGGCACCTCGACGACGCCGACGTCGGCTTCCTCGACCCGTTCCACGACGCGGCGGCGACGCCCGCGAGCGCCGTGAACGCCGTGGGGGTGCTGTCGCGTGCCGACGAGCTGGCGCCGGGTCGTACGGACTCGTCGTCGGTCGCGGAGGCCGTCGCCGCGCGGCACCGGGACCACCCCGCGCTGCGGGCGCGTGTGTCGGGAGTCCTGCCGGTGTCCGGGCTGCTCGCCGAGACGGGTGCCACCGTCCGTGAGGACGAGTTCGCCGCGGTGGCCCGGCTGGCTGCGCTCGACGTGGACGACGCGGACCGGCTGCTGCGGTCCGTCGACGACCTGCTCGTGCCGCGACCGGTGGGCGACCCGGACGTCGACCCGGTCGCGGTCCGGTCCGCGCTGCTCGACCGGTTCGGCCTCGGAGGGCTGCGGCTGTGCGTGGTGCTCGTCGGTTCCGGCGTGTGCCCGGACGCGGCCGCCCTGGCGGCCGAGCTGGTGCGGCGCAGCGGGATCGACGCGCTGCGGTCCGTCGTCGTGGACCAGTTCGCCGGCCGCGCGGAGGTGCTGCGGGCGGCCACGGCGCTCGACCTCGTCGCGGGAGCGCTCGACGGGCTCGCTCCGGGCGACGTCGAACGGGTGCGGCTGCGCGCCGAGCAGATCACGGTGTCCGCGCACGAGTTCGCCGAGCTGCGCCTCCTGGAGGCGATCCGGACGGGGACGCTCGGTGCCGCCGACGACGGCACGCTCGCCTGTGCCGACACCGTCCTCGGCGGTCGCGGCACGGAGGTCCGCAGCCGGCTCGGGCTCGCGCCTGACGCAGGTGACGAGGAGGTCGACGCCGCGCTCTGGGAGCAGCTGCAGCGATGGCGCCGCGTCGCCGAGCACCCGTTCGTCCGGCCGGACGTGCGTCGGGCTGCGCAGGTCCTGCGGCGGACGTGCGAGGGGCTGGCCGCGGCGCGGCGGTGAGGCCCGCACGCGTCACGGTGCGACGCGCGGGCGGACCGCCCGCCGTCACGCGAAGACGTCGACGGCGACCCCGTTGGAGGGCAGGACCTGGCCGTCGTCCACGTGCACCGTGGCGAGGAGGGTGCCGCGGTAGTACGAGAGGACGTCGACGTCGAACTCCAGGACGGTGTCGCCGGTCCGGACGTCGTACCAGCAGACGAGCGACCACCCCCCGGTCTGGTTGGTGTGGACCGTGCAGTCCCCCGGCGCGACGATCCGGAAGGCGTCCGGGAACGGCACCACGATGCGGTACCCGAGCTGACCGGCCCCCGTGACGGAGACGGTGACGTGTGCCGTGCTGCTCAGCAGCGGCATCGCGGTCTCGGTCGAGCCGTTGATGGTGAGCGTCGACGTGACGACGGCCGGGGTGCCGCGGACCACCGTGATCGGCGCCTCGACCGAGGCCGCCGAGGCCCCCGCGTCCTGGCGGTAGTCGACGCTCACCGTCACGGCGCCGCTGCCGGCGCCCACTGCGACGAAGGTGATCGTCAGGTCGGCCCGGTCCGCCGCGGTGAACGGACAGGCGAACTCACCGCTGCCTCCACCGGGACCGCACGACGGCGGCATCTCGGCGATCCCGAGCGGGACGAGCGCAACCAGGTAGAGCACGAAGTCGCCCGACTCGGCCAGCGTGTCGGCGCTCACCGTCAGCGTCGTGCTCTCCCCCACCGCGACGTTCGGAGGGCTGAACTGTGCCGCCACGGTCGTCACGTCGCTGACCACGGCCCGGAACGTCGCGCGCACGGTGCGGTCGGACGCGACGACCGCGCACGTGGTCGTCCCGTCCGCGGTGGTGAGGCCGTCGCAGCCGTCCCAGCCGAGGAGCTCGACCGTGTCCGTCGAGCGCCAGGCGACCAGCAGGGTGCTGGCGCGCGCGACGGTGTACCGGCAGGGTGCGGCCGCGTCGCACGTCGGCGGACCGGAACGCGGCGCGACGTTCTCGACGTCGCCGACCGTGACGGTCCCCGGGCCCACGACGACGACGGTGACCGTCACGAGACCGCCCTCCACCGGGGGTGCCGACGGCGGCTCCTGCGGCAGAGCCGGAGGGTCCGTCCGCGGTGCTGCGCGCGGGCTCGCCGTCGTCGGGCCGCCCTGAGGAGCCGGGCCGGCGCGTGGTGTCGGCGTGGACTCGGCGGTCGGTGCGGGTGTCGGCGGCGGCGCGTTCGTGGGGGGCTCGACGGGTGGCCCGGGCGCCGGGAGCCGGCCGGGCTCGTCGGTGGCGCCGGGCTCGAAGAGCCCTTCGTCGGGCGCGGCGACGTCGTACTTGGCGATCTCGGTGGCGTCTCCGTCGAGGTCGATCACGCCGGCCCGCTCGCTCGACGGGTCGTTGTAGAACGCGAACCCGTCCCTCGCCGCGAGCTGGAACGGCATGTTCGGGTCGAGCACGTCGGCGCGTCCGACGACGGCCCGCGACGCCACGTCGACCACGACGACCTCACCCGTCGAGTAGTTGGGCACGAACGCACGACCGTGCACCTCGACGGGCGCGCCGAGGTCCTGCCCAGGTTCGGCGACGCCGGGCACGACGCCGTCGCACCCGTCGCTGCGGTCGGCGACGTCCGTGAGGTGCAGCACGCCGCGGGCGCCGGACGCCGTGAGGACGACGGTCCCGGAGGTGGAGCGGCCGACGCGCAGGGTGTCGTCGGCACGGTCCACGGCCAGGCAGGTGACGCGTGACGTGCCGCGGTCGCCGAGGAGCCGGACGCGGTCCCGGCTCGGGTCGGCGACGGCGGCGGTGCCGCCGACGAGGACGAGGGTGCCCGCCCCGGGCTCGGCGACGGCGGGCCACTCGTCGGTGCTGCCGTCGGCGAAGCGCACGAGGTCGCCGGTGGTGCTGTCGAGCAGCCACAGCGTGCCGTCGTCGTCGACGACCGACGCCCCGTCGGCGACGGACCCGACCAGGCTGGCGGGCCGGTCCCGGGGGCGCAGTGTGTCGGGGTCGGCCTCGACGACGACGCCGGAGCGCCCGTCGACCGCGAACACCGCCTGCCGACCCGCGGCGACGGTCAGGCCTTGCGCGGCGCCGTCGAGGGGGCTCGCCGTGAGCGTCTGCCACGAGACGGGGTCGACGCGGGTCACGGTGCCGGTCGTCCGGTTCACCGCGTAGCCGGTCTCGCCGGCCTGGACCGCGGTGAGGTCCTGGTCGGCGTCGGCGACCTTCACCTGCGCCGCGAGCGCGCCCGACGGGCCGCTGAGCAGCGCGAGCTGCCCGACCTTGGCCGACGCGACCCACACCGAGCCCCCGCCGACGTCCACGACGTCGGTCGGATACCCCTCGTCGCGCGCGACGACGCCGAGCGCGCCGAGCGCCAGCACCGCGGCGATGAGCCCGACGACGTGCCGCCGGAACCATCTCGCCGCACGCCGGCTCACGAGGGCCCACCCCGGTCCCGGTGCCAGTCGCGGTCGCCGTACCGCGGGACCCGGTGCGGGAGCAGGGGCCGCGGGTCGAGCCACGCCCGGGCGCGGTGCCACCAGGACCGGTCGGCGTCGAGCAGCTGCCGGAGCTCGGCCTCCAGGTCCCACGCCTGCTCGGCGGCGGCGTCCTCGGGCTCGTCCTGCGCGAACACGGCGGTCGACACGAGCGGTGCGAGGACCGCGACGGCGGTCCCTGCCGGTCCGCCGAAGCGGTCGGCTGCGTCGGCGGCGACCTCCTCGGTCGTGCGGACGGGTGACACGTCCAGGCCGCGTTCGCGGAACCGGTCCGTGGTCTCGTGCCACGCGGCGACGACGCGGTCGGCGGGCGCGCCCGACAGGCGGCGGCGCCGGCGGCGCCACCACTTCGCCACGACGACGCCCGCGAGGACGGCAGGGACGAGGGCGAGAAGCCCGAGCGCCCACGGCAGGACGCGTTCGACGAGACCGCCCAGCAGCCCGCGTGGGCCCTCGTCCCCGGGTTGGGCGTCGACCCGGGGGGCGGTCTCGTCCGCGGTCGTCTCCTCCTGGTCGCCCGTCTCCGGCTCCGGCTCCTCCGGGGCGGTGGCGCGCTCGCCCGTGACGTCGAAGTGGACCCAGCCGGCGTCGTCGGTCGCGACCTCGGGCCACGCGGCGGCCCGCAGGGTCGTGACCGTGTAGACGTCGCCGTCCCGCTCCGACTCGTCGAGCATGTACCCGGTGGCGACCCGGGCGGGGTACCCGAGCGAGCGGGCCATGACGACGAAGGCGGCGGCGGTCTGCTCGTCGGTGACGCGCCCGACGCCCGTGGCGACACGTTGCAGCGCCGCGTAGGAGTGGCCGGGCAGGGCGTTGAGGTCCGCGGGCAGCGTGCGCAGGTACGTGGCGAGCGCCTCCAGCTGGGCCCACGGCTCGGGGACGGCGGCGGTGAGCTCGGTCGCGAGGCCCGCCAGCGTGGGCGCGGGGGTCCCGTCGTCCGCGGGAGGCAGGTCGGGTGGTGCGGGGACGAGCAGGAGGGGGTCGCCCGGAGGGACGCGCGCGGGGCCCGTGGTCGCGAGCGCGGCGAGGGTCGACGGCGCCGGGACGGTCGCGTCGACCGTGTAGGTGTAGCCACGGAACGGCTCCGCGGTGGTCACCAGGAGCCCCGAGCCGGCGTCGACCGCGACGTCGTCCCCGTCGACCGCGAACGGGGCGCCCACATGGGGCAGGTAGGGCGGCTCGAGCCCGGTGATCGTGACGTCGAGATGGACGACGTCACCGACGACGTTCCGGGCGGGCAGGACGGGTCCGGTGCGGACGAAGCGCGCCGAGCTCGTCCACAGCGCCCCGTCGTAGCGGTCGAGCGCGGCGACCCGGAGCCGGTCGACCCCGGTCCCGCGGGGCCGCACCTCGACCGTGAACACGTCGTACGGCGAGTGGCGTCGACCGTCCTGCTGACGCCGGACGTCGGAGAGCGGGCTGATGCGCGCGTCGAGCTCGACCGGGCCGGTGTAGTGGTCCCGGGGGTCGAACCGCGCGGCCCCGTTCGCGACCGGCGCGAGCGCAGCACCGACGACCGCGACGGCACCGACGGCCGCGGTGACGGGCAGACCGAGGACGAGCCTGCCCGCGCGGCTGTGGGTCCAGACCCGTTCGGCGTGCGTGCCGGGTTGCGCGTCGGCGGCGCCCGCCACGGTGGCGCCCGGAGGCAGCGCGGGATCGCTGCGGTCGGCTCGCAGCAGGAGGACGGTGAGCGCCGCCGCCAGGTAGGCGAGCGTCACGGGCCAGCGGGGCGTGAGGACGTCCGCGGTGAGGAGCAGGCCGGTCAGCAGCGTGACGAGGGACGGCAGCAACGGCGCGAGCGCCGCGGGCCTGCGCACGAGCAGGGCCGTCGCGAACCCTCCGGCGTAGGCGAGCAGCACGGGGAGCGCCACGACCCGGCCGTCCGGCTCGACGGGCGGCACGACGGTGAGCATCCGCTTGAGGCCGCCGGCGATCGTGTCCGCGGCGCCGCTGAGGGCCGGCACCCCGGGAAGGCCGACCTGCGTCAGGCCGGGCACGAGCAGGTACACCGCGAGCGGGACGAAGAGGACGGTCGCGGCGAGCGTGGCGACGCCCGCGGACCACCGCAGCAGGCCGGTGCCGACGCCGACGGCCGTGCCGACCACGAGCGCGATCGCGACCGTGAGCACCCAGCCGTCGTCGCTGTAGAACGGGGCGAACGACCACAGCGCGACAGCCGTCGCCGCGACGCACAGCGCGAGGTCCGCGGCCGCCCACGCCCAGGAGGGCGAGCGCGTCCGGGCGGGGTCGGCGGCCGGTCCGCTCATCTGCGGACCTTGGCGTTCCATGCGCTCGCGAACTGCTCGCTGGTCCTCACGTTCAGGCAGAACACGCCGCGCACCGGTGCTGCGGGCCGACCGAGCCGCTCTCCGACCTGCACCATGCTCGCCATCGTGAAACGCGGCCGCACGACGCCGACGACGGCCCGGTGCCCGTCCTCGGGCTGTCCGGTGACGACGCCGAGCGACACGCCCTCGTGGTCGGGCCTCATCCCCGCGAGTGCGCGCAGGCCCGGGTCCTGCGCGGACGGCTGCACGGCCGCCAGCAGGTCGAGCAGGGCGGTCGGCGACCGCCCGTCGGCGACCGCCGTGTCGCCCCCGGTGGTGCGGAGCGTGAACGGGAAGCCGGCCTCGCACCCGGACACCGCGAGCGACGCCGCGACCCGGACGGCGTCCTCGAACGACTCCTCGTCGTACGCGGCGGCGCTGGTGTCCAGCACGACCATCAGCTGCGGCTCGTTCGGCACGACGTTGTCGCGCACCATGAGCTGGCCCACGCGTGCGGTCGAGCGCCAGTGCACCTGCCGCGGGTCGTCACCCGGCTCGTAGGGGCGCAGCGCGTGGAACGCGACGCCGCCTCGTGGCGCGCCCGCGGTCGTCGCGCCGTCCTGGTCGCGCGAGCGCCCCGTGGGGACAGGGGCGACGCGGTGGGTCCGCGGGTGCACCGTGAGGACCGAGCGGGTCGCGAAGTCGCGCGACGTGTGCATGAGCCGGAACGGGTCGGACACCCCCAGCGTCAGGGGGCCGACGCGGTAGACCCCGCGACGGTCGGTGGGCAGGGGGTAGGCCGACCGGTGGGTGGCCCCCGCGGGCAGGCTGGGGAGCGGCACGACCACGGTGCGGTCGCCGACGTGCTCGACGGCGAGCACCGGGAGGCTGCGACGGCTGCCGATGTTCGTGAGGGCGATCACGCTCCGTGCACCCTCGCCCTCGGCGACGCGGGTGGGCTCCAGCGTCCGCACCGCCTCGACGCTCGGGCGGACGAGGATGCACGCCGCGGCGACGGCGAGCGCGGCCGCGCAGGCGAGCCCGAGCGCGACCACCTCGGGGTAGTCGAGCAGTGCGCCGGCGACGAGGAGCAGCACCGCGACTACGCCGAGCACCCGCCCTGACGAGGTCAGCACGTGTCACGCCTCGACGCGCTGCTGCGGTACCGGGATGGACGCGAGGAGCGTGCGGACCAGCTCGTCGGCGGTGTGGCCCTGCAGCTCCGCGTCCGGTTGCAGGACCATGCGGTGCGCGAGCACGGCCGGGGCGGCCGCCTTGACGTCCTGCGCGGTCACGAACGCCCGGCCCTGCGAGGCGGCCTGCGCGCGTGCCACCATCAGCAACCCGACGGCGCCACGTGGGCTCACGCCGAGCACGAGCTCGGACATGGTGCGCGTCGCGGACACGAGGGTGACGACGTAGTCGACGACGGCGGGCGCCGCGTAGACGACCCGCGACGCGATCTCGATCATCTGCACGAGGTCGGCGGCGGACAGCACGGGCTGCAGGTGCTCCGGGGTCTCGCCGCTCGCCCGGCTGATGAGGACGTCGCGCTCCGCCTCGTGCCCCGGGTACCCCATCGTCACGCGCATCTGGAACCGGTCGACCTGCGCCTGCGGCAGTGCGTAGGTGCCGCCGTCCCCGAGGGGGTTGAGCGTGGCGAGGACGATGAACGGGCGGGGCACCGCGTAGGGCACGCCGTCGACCGTCACCTGACGCTCCTCCATGCACTCGAGGAGCGCGGACTGCGTCTTGGGCGAGGCGCGGTTGATCTCGTCGCCGATGACGATGTTCGCGAACACCGCGCCGGGATGGAACGTGAACTCCCCACGCGCCGTGTCGTAGACCTGGACGCCGAGGACGTCCGACGGCAGCAGGTCGGGCGTGAACTGGATGCGGCGCATGCTGCCCTCGAACGAGCTGGACAGCGCCCGCGCGAGCGACGTCTTGCCGACGCCGGGCACGTCCTCGATGAGCAGGTGCCCCTCGGAGCACAGGCACAGGACCGCCTTGCGGACGACGTCGTCCTTGCCTCGGATGAACGAGGTCACGTTGCCGACCAGCGCCTCGAAGCGCTCGGCGAACCACTCGACGCGACCTGCTTCGCTGGTGTCCCCTGCCACCGTTCCCCCACGACCACGTCACGAATGTCGAGTTCGTGACGATACCCGCGGCGTTCGGCGGCGGGAATCACCCGTGCACGACTCGTCCCTTTCGTGCAGCCGCGCCCTATGATCCGAGAGCCAGGACCTTCGGGGGCTCAGGGGGTGGCCCATGGTGCGGCCAGACGTCGTCGTCCGCGACACGCGCGTCGAGGTCGCCCCCGGCGAGGTCGTCGAGGTGGCCGCCTCGGTGCACAACCCCTCCACGACGGTCGAGGACTACGAGCTCTCCGTCGTCGGTGTGCCCGGTGCCTGGTCGAGCGTCGCGCCACCCCTGGTCGCGCTGATGCCCGACGAGCAGCGCGACGTGACGGTGGTCCTGCGGCCCGGGACCGGCTGGTCCGCGCCCGTCGGCGAGCTCGCGTTCGGCCTCCGGTGCCGGTCCACGGTCGACCCTGCCGTGTCCGCCGTCGCGGAGGCCGACGTCGTCGTGACGGCCCAGCACGGCGCGTCCGTGCGTCTCCTGACCGTGTCGGGGACGGGACGCTGGCGGGGCCGCTACCGCGTCGACGTGACCAACACCGGCTCGGTCCCCGCGCAGGTGCAGCTCGAGGTGACGCAGCCCGAGGACGAGCTGGCGTTCGCGCTCCGCGACGCCACGCTCGAGGTCCGGCCCGGCGCGACGGCGAGCGCCTACCTCGTCGTGCGTCCACGCCGCCCGGGCGGCCCGGTACGCCGGCACGCGTTCTCGGTGGCGTGGCGCCTGGACCCGCCGACGGCCGAGGGCGTCGTCGAGGGGGCGTTCACGCAGCGTCCCGTCGTCCCGCGGCGTCCGGTGGTGACGGGTGCGGCGATCGCGGTGGTGGCCGTCGCGGCCCTCGCCGGGTACCGCGCGTGGCAGCCCGCTCCCGACCCCGCACCGGTGGCCGCGCCCGCCCCGGTGCTGATCTCCGCGGACGCGGTGCCGGGCGGGGTGCGGGCCGAGTGGCAGGCCGTGCCCGGCGTCGAGGGCTACCAGCTCCGCCGGACCGTCGGGGACGGTGGGGCCGTCGAGGGCACGCGCGACGTGGACGCGGCACAGACGGCCGACGTGTGGCCGGACCTGCCTGCCGGCGAGCACTGCCTCACCGTCGTGGCCGTGACCGGGGGCGAGGCGAGCGACCCGAGCGACCCGCTGTGCGCGACCGTCGCCGCCGCCGAGCCCGTGTCGGGCGTCGTCGTGGTGCACTACGTGGCGCCCATCGCCGACGTGGGCGCGTACGACCGCACGCGTGAGCAGGCCACGCTGCTCGCCGACGCTGGCGTCACGGTGGAGATCGCCAGGAGCGCCGAGGTCCCGGCCCTCGCGGCGCGGGGTGAGCCGTCGTACGTGCTGTACCACGGCGGCTTCGCAGACCGCGCCCAGGCCGACGCGTACTGCGCGCTGCTCGCGGACGCGGTCGCGATGTGCGAGCCCGTCGAGCCGTTGCCGGCGGACGAGGCGTCGCCGGCCGGCGGCGGCGGATGAGCTACTCGCTGAGCATCGACGCGGGCACGACGTTCACGTCGGCGGCGACCTGGCGGGACGGGCGCGCGACGACGGTCACGCTCGGCGCCCGGTCCGACGCCGTCCCGTCGGTCCTGTTCCTGCGGGACGACGACGTGATGCTCGTCGGGGAGGCGGCCGAGCGCCGCGCGGCCGGCGACCCGACACGGGTCGCGCGCGAGTTCAAGCGGCGGCTCGGCGACGACGTCGGGTACCGCCTCGGCGACCGGTCGTTCTCGGCGGCCGACCTCACCGGCACCCTCGTGCACTGGGTGCTGGACCAGGTCAGCGAGCGCGAGGGCGAGGCACCGGCGCACACCGTGCTCACGTGCCCGGCATCGTGGGGCTCCTTCCGCAGGGACGAGCTGGTCCGGGCCGCAGGGCGCGCGGGGCTGGCTCGGGTGGGTCTGCTCGACGAGCCCACCGCGGCGGCCGCCTACTACGCGACGCTGCGCCGCGTCGACGCCGGTGCGCTCGTCGCGGTGTACGACTTCGGGGGCGGGACGTTCGACGCGGCGGTCCTGCGCAAGACGGGCGACGGGTTCGAGAGGTGCGGCGAGCCCGGCGGCGACGACGAGGTCGGCGGTGTGGACTTCGACGTCGCGCTGCTGCGTCACGTCGCGGCCGTCGCGGGCGTGGACCTCGCGTCGATCGACCTCGAGGACCCGGACGTGCGCGCCGCCGTCGCGGAGCTGCGGGCCGCGTGCGTCGCGGCGAAGGAGGCGTTGTCGTCCGACGTGGTCGCCGACGTGCACGTCGTGCTACCGGGGACGGACCGTCGGGTCCGGGTGACGCGCGCGGAGCTGGAGGACCTCGAGGATGTGCGCGAGCCGGTCCGGCGGACGGTCGAGTGCCTGGCACGGACGCTCGACGGTGCGGGTGTGCGGCCCGCGGAGCTCGACGGTGTGCTGCTCGTGGGCGGGAGCAGCCGGATCCCGCTGGTCGCGCGCACGATCGCCGCGGAGCTGGGCGCCCCGACGCTGGTCGACGTCCATCCCAAGCACGCGGTGTGCCTCGGCGGAGCGGTCGGCGTGGGAGGGCGGACGCGTGCCCCCGCCGCTGCGCGGGCGTCCCGGAGCCCGGACGTCGGCCCGCGGGACGCCCCGCCGGTGCCGGAGCCGGTGGAGCCGGCCGACGCAGCCGTCGCGCGCCGGATGTTCGCGCAGCTCCCCGCGGAGCCGCCGGGCTCGCTGGACGTGGACCTCGCGCGGACCGGGCTCGTCGCGCCGCTGGACGTGGTCACGGACGCGCCACGGCCGCGCGTGGCGACCACCTGGCGCGTGACCGACCGGGACGAGCCGGTGGTGGCACGCCTCGACGCGGCGGCGCCGGCCGTGGCACGGCGTCAGTGGGTACCGGCGGCGGCGCTGCTCGTCGGCATCGGCGTGCTCGTCGCCGTGCTCAGCGTCCTCGGCGGCCGCTGAGCACGACGCGCGTTCAGGAGGACGACATGGCACTGCGCAACCAGGTCCAGCTCATCACCTACGCCGACCGGCTCGCGGGCGACCTGCCCGGGCTCGCGCGCCTGCTGCGCTCCCCCGCGCTCGACGGCGTCTTCGGCGGCGTGCACGTGCTGCCGTTCTTCACGCCGTTCGACGGCGCCGACGCGGGCTTCGACCCCGTGGACCACACGCAGGTCGACCCGCGGCTCGGCACCTGGGACGACGTGCGCGACCTCGCGACGACGCACGACGTCGTCGTCGACCTCATCGTCAACCACGTCTCGGCCGACTCCCCCGCGTTCCGCGACGTCCGCGAGCGCGGTGACGCGTCCCCGTACGCGTCGATGTTCCTCACGATGTCGTCGGTGTTCCCCGCGGGCGCGACGGAGGACGACCTGACGCGGATCTACCGGCCGCGGCCCGGCCTGCCCTTCACCCCGGTGCGGCTGGGCGACCGGCTGCGGTACGTGTGGACGACGTTCACGCCGCAGCAGGTGGACGTCGACGTGCACGCGGAGGCGGGGCGCGCGTACCTGACCTCGATCCTGGACGCGGTGGCCGGGGCCGGCGTGCGGCTGGTGCGGCTGGACGCGGTCGGGTACGCGGTGAAGACGCCGGGGACCACGTGCTTCATGACGCCGGAGACGTTCGCGTTCATCGAGGACTTCACGGCGCAGGCGCGCGAGCGCGGCGTGGACGTGCTGGTCGAGGTGCATGCGTACTACGAGCGGCAGGTGCAGATCGGGCGGTCGGTGGACCTGGTGTACGACTTCGCGCTGCCGCCGCTGGTGCTGCACGCGCTGTACACGGGCGACGGGACCGCGCTCGTGCGGTGGCTGGGGATGCGGCCGGCGAACGCGGTGACGGTGCTGGACACGCACGACGGGATCGGGGTGATCGACGTCGGTCGTGACCAGACCGTCGAGCCGGGCGACCCGGAGCGTCCGGGGCTGCTGACGCCCGCGCAGGTCGACGAGCTCGTCGAGGGGATCCACGCGCGCACGGGGGGCGCGTCGGCGCGGGCGACGGGTGCGGCGGCGTCGAACCTCGACCTGTACCAGGTGAACTCGACCTTCTACGACGCGCTGGGCCGTGACGACCGGCGGTACCTGGCGGCGCGGGCGCTGCAGCTGTTCACGCCGGGGGTCCCGCAGGTCTACTACGTGGGTGCGCTGGCGGGCGGCAACGACGTGGACCTGCTGGCGCGCACGGGGGTCGGCCGGGACGTGAACCGGCACCACTACGCGCCGGACGAGGTCGCCGAGGCGCTGGCGCGCCCGGTGGTGCGGGCGCAGCTCGCGCTGTGCCGGTTCCGCAACACGCACCCCGCGTTCGACGGCGACGTCGAGGCCGGGCTCGACGGGTCGCGGCTCACCCTGGCGCGGCGCTCGGGCGGCGCGGTCGCGACGCTCGACGTGGACCTCGCGTCCGGGGACGCGCGGGTGACGTGGACGGACGCGGAGGGTGCGGTGGGGTGGTGCGACGACCTGCTGCGCCCCCCGACGGGCTGGTGAGCGGTCGGTGGCGGGGACCTTCGCCCCTCGCCGCGCACGCGCCGGTGCGGTGTGCTGGTGGCGGGAGGACGGAGAGGACCATGGCGGCACACGGACGGGACGAGGCGGCGTTCGTCGCGGCGCACGACGCGCTCGTGACCGCGCGTCGCGCGCAGGCACGGCTCTGCGCCGCCCTGCGCGGGCGGCGCGGAGTGTGCGGTGTCGGGCTGACGCGGCGGGGCGACGGCTACGCGCTGCGCGTGAACGTGGTGCACCCGGGGGTGCACGTGCCCGCCGTGGTCGACGGCGTGCCGGTCGAGGTCCGCACGACGGGCCGCTTGACGGCGCACGCCGTGACGGGCTGAGCCCGCCCGCACCGGGTGCGGAACCGCCCGGACCACCACATCCGGGACCCAGGTCCCAACCGGCGCGCTCCCGACCGGCGCACGCTGGGAGGGACGCGGCACCGAGGCCGACGGACAGCCGGCCCCGCCGCCGCCGGAGCGGAGGAGGCAGCGATGCGTGCCGACGGACCGGTGGTCGTCGCCCTGGACGGCTCACCCCACAGTGCACTGACCCTGGACTGGGCGGCCCACGAGGCCGAGCGGCGCCGTGCCGCGCTCCTGCTGGTGCGCGTGCTCGACGACACGTGGCAGACGATGGCGTGGAGCTGGTACCCGGTCGTCGACCTCGGGGACCTCGCGACCGAGGTCAAGGAGTACCTCGACGTGCAGGCGCACCTCGTCGAGGAGCGCCACCCGGACCTCACGGTCGAGACGCGGGCGCTGCACGGGCGGGTCGTCCCGTGCCTGCGTGACGTCAGCGACGACGCCGTGCTGCTCGTCGTCGGGGCGCGCGTGCGCTCGGGCGGCGCGCGCACCGGGTCGACGGGCGTGCACGTCGCCGCGCACGCCCGGTGCCCGGTGGCGGTGGTCCGCTCGGACCCGCAGCGCCCGACCGCACCCGACGCCGCGGTCGTCGTCGGCGTCGACGGGTCGCCGGCGTCGCTCGTCGCGGCGCGGCTCGCGGCCCGCGAGGCGGTGCTGCGGGGGCGGCCGCTGCGGGTCGTGCACGCGCGCCCGACGATCCCCGACCCGTTCGGCCGCGGCAGCGTCCCGCCCGTCGCGACGGACGACGAGGACCACCCGACGCACCGCGCGGCGGCGGCCGTGACCGACACGCTGCGCGCGGAGAACGACGGACTGGCGGTCGACCTGGCGCTCGTCGACGACGACCCGGCCGACGCGCTCGTGAACCTCGGCACCGGCGCCGCGCTGCTCGTCGTCGGGTCGCGAGGGTTGGGCAGCTTCCGCGGGATGCTGCTGGGCTCCGTCAGCAGCGCGGTGCTCCGCGAGGCGACGGTGCCGGTGGTCGTCGTGCACGACGACGGCTGACGAGCGAGTACGGGGCGGCCGGTGCCGGTGGGCTGCAGGTGACCGGCCGCTCCCCGCGGCGACCGACAGGTCCGTGGACGATCGCCACGGCCCGCCGGTCGCCGGCACGCGAGGACCCGGGACCGCGAACGGCCCCGGGTCCTCCCGCGTGCGTGTCCGGCCGGCACGCGTGCGCCCACCCGCCCGAGCGGGGTGGTCCGTCAGCAGGCGGTGAGCAGCTCGTCACGCTCGAGCCCGGACACCTCGCCGGCCTCCAGCACGAGCCGGCGCGCGAGGTCGCGCAGCGCTCCGGCGACCGCGAGCGCGTGCCGCGTGGACGTCGGGTCGTCGTCGGTCTCCGGTGCGCGCGAGCGGCCGTAGCCGTCGACGGTCGTGCCGTCGGCGGCGGCCAGCACGGCGTGGGCCCTCGTGAGGGGACCGCGGGCGTCGTCGGGCGTCTCGACCAGGTAGACGGTTACTTCCCAGGGGTGCGACATGGCCTGCTCCTCTCCGTCGGCGGGGCGCCGCCGGGGTGGAGGCGCCTGGCGATGACTCCATCGTCCCCGGTCGGGGGCCGCCTGCCGTGGTCCGGAGGTCCCGGGTGGTGCGTCAGCGGGTGCCCACGAGCGCCGGGTGCCCGGCCGGGTAGTAGGCCCGGACCCAGTCGGGGAACTCGTGCACCAGGCGGTCGTACAGCTCGCTGTCCGCGACGGCGTCGATGTCGTCGAGCGCGAAGAACCCGGTGTTGTCGACCGCGCGGCCCCGGAGGTCGTCGAGCCGCGCGAGGATCCCGTAGCTCGAGCGGCCGAGGCCGATGAACTGCCAGAACACCGCGGCCGGGACGGCGGCGCGGATCGCGGCCTCGGTACCGCGGTTGTCGGTGACGCCGCCGTCGTGGAAGAACAGCACGAGCGTGGGCACGTCCGACGACTGGGTGGCGACGTAGCGGAGCACCTCGTCGATGGCGGCACGCTCGTTGTTGACGCCGCCCGCCTCGACGGGCCGCTTCGACGTCCAGCGCTCGAGCCACTGCGGCAGGTCCCCGACCTGGAGGTCGTCGACGCGGACGCCGCGTGCGCCCATGAGGAACATCT